>NZ_CBDEGB010000002.1:0-2377098 GCF_965237655.1 Candidatus Poriferisodalis sp. | reverse complement strand
CTCTAGAGTTGCGTCCGTGAGTCTGGTATTGCTCACGGAGTCTCATATCGGCAGTGCGCCCGGCGAGCGGAAGCGTCAGGCGCACTGCCGAGACTCACCCCGATCAGCGGCTTCGGCTTCTCTGCAGTGATCTGAAGACGATCGCCATACGTGACTCGGTTTCTCAGTCCGCACTGTCCATATCCTGGGAGCGCCCAATTGCCCGCTGATGCATTGTCCAGCGGAAATTAACGGTCGCTTGTCCGATATCACCGAGAAATCTGCATGACTGCATTCATCAGCAGGTCCGCTGCGGCTGACGTGCTTCAGAGTCGAACCGCGAGTGACACAGCTGCATTGCATTGCTGTCTCGTTGCAATAGCACTTGCATTGCTCATGCAGGATCAGACTGAAACCGTCTATTTGACACCTTGGCGCCTCGATCGCATCGCTGCTCCTGAGATCGCGCAACGCATCCCGGACATGCACGAATCGGGAATGCTCACCGGACTGGCAAACGAGGACATCGCAACTGCTGTCGACAGGGTTTTGGTCCAGAGGCTGCGCCGCGACATCGCAAATGTCCGCGCATGCGCCTAAACCGATTACGCAAGGCTTCATGTCCGACTGGATCCTTGCTTCACCTCCCCGCAGGAGACGCCCTCATGCTCAACGGCACACGACTCCGCCACAATGGAATCCGGTGCGGTGAGTGCAGCACTCCGGTGAGCTGCCTCACCGGGCAGACGACTTGTGATTCTTCTCAGACTCTCGCGCAGCCGTCCGGACCGTAGGCCTAGGAGGGTGGTCGGAAAGTCCGGGGGTGGGTCCTCGTGTTGGGGGGCGTGATCGCGGATGATGGTGGGGTGCGCGGTTCGGCTGATGGTCAGGGTTCGATTTTCGATGTCGGGGTGTTGGTGGGCGGCCTGCTCGACACCGAGGGGTTCTTGGTGACGTTGGGGCAGGCTCGGGGCGAGCTGTTCTGTGATGCCGATTTTGATGCGTTGTATGCGTCTGGCCGGGGTCGGCCGTCGCATCCGCCGTCGGTGGTGGCGGCGTTTGTTGTTGTTGCAGTTGTTCTATGGCGTGTCGGACCGTGAGGCGCAGCGGCGTTCGCGGTTCGACATGTCGTGGAAAGCGGCTTTGGGTTTGCCGCTGGAGCATCGGGGGATTGCTCATGTGGTGCTGGTGGAGTTCCGGGCGCGTCTGGTTCGCGCCGGGATGGAGTCCTTTTTGGGGGATCGTGTCAAGATCGCTGCCAAGCGCGCCGGGGTGATCGGCCATCGCCGCACGATGGACTCGACCGGTGTGGCGGACTGCGTGCTGACCCAGGACACGATCACGCTCATCAGGTCCGGGGTCCGCAGGTGCGTCGGGGTGCTGGGCGGGATCGACGCCGATGCCGGGGCGGAGCTGGCGGGGCTGTTGTCGCGTGACGACTACGACCGGGGGGCCAAGCCGCAGATCATGTGGGCAGACCCCCAAGCACGGGCGGCTCTGGTCGCGGAGCTGTTCGGCGACGCCGAGACCGTCATCGGGTTCTGCGCCCGTTTCGGGGACCCGGGCCTGGCTGGGGCGGTCGAGCTGTTGAGGGTCGTGGCGGGCCAGGACATCGAGATCGCCGCCGACGACGACGGAGCCCAGACCCCGCGGATAGCTCAACGGGTGGCCCCGGACCGGGTCATCTCCACGGTCGATCCCGACGCTCGGCACGGGCACCGTTCGCGCACCGACCGCTACGACGGCTACAAGCTGCACGTGTCCGCGGATGTGGACTCGGACCTGGTCTGCTCAGCGGCCGCGACGCTCGCGACCACCCACGACGCCGCTGTGATCGAAGACCTCATCGACGCCGACCCGGTCCCGGTCGCCGAGATCATCGCCGACACCCACTACGGATCGGGGCCCACCCGCCAAGCGATGGCCGACCGAGGCATCCACCTCGTCGCCCCCGCCCAGCCGATCCCGACCCGCGGCGACAAGCTCACCAAAGCCGACTTCGACATCGACCTCGAAGCAGCGACGGTCACCTGCCCGCAAGGGAACACCGCACCCATCCCGCCGCCGCGCGGCGCCAAACGGCGCCAGGCGCGGTTCGCAGCAACCGATTGTGCAGCATGCGAGCTCAAGCCCCGATGCACCACACGCGACGGCGGCCGAATCGTCGAGATCAACCCCCACGAAGAACTCCTCGCCCCCGCAAGAGCGCAACGATGGACACCGGAGTTCCTCAGCCGATACCGACTGCGAACCCAAGCCGAACGCAAAATCGCTCAGATCAAGTCCCGCACCAAAAACGTCCCCTGGCGCGGCCTCGACAAGGCCAACCTGTGGCTCGACCTGCGAATCGCCGCCCTCAACCTCGACCGCGCCGGCCGCCTCGGCATCATCAGGTAAAACACCCGCCCCGACCGGCGACCCCGGCCCCCACTGGCCGACCGACGATGCGCCTGGGCATCATCAAGCAGAACACCCGCGCCCAACCCACCCCGAACCACCGACCAGACAACCGCGCACGCTCAACAAACAACACACACCACACCCCAATTGCCGACCACCCTCCTAGGACTGCGCAGCACCGGCGTGCAAGAACACAGCAAGCGACTCGGACTCAACGAGCACAGTGCCCCGTCACGAGGCGCCGCCTCGGCGCGCAGCGTGGAACCCGCGTTCCGCGCTTGGGTGCCCAACTCTGTCGTCGGAGCAGAGGAGGGACTCCCGGGTAGCGAGGCCAGATCCGCCGAACTATGTCGCTGCCAGCGCAGTTCCGAGTGCTTCGGCAACGGCAGTTCCGAGCGCGGGCGGAACGGCGTTGCCGATCTGACGGTAGATCGCACTCTGAGCACCACGCCATTCCATGTCGACGGGAAAGCCCTGGATGGCGGCTGCCTCCTCAACCGTGATGCGCCGCAGGCGCGGGGGAATCCGTGAGCAGGGAGCACCGCCAGCAGCCAGGTGCGCGTGATAGCGAGTCACCCAGCAATCGTCGAGGCCGTCCAGACACACTTGGTCGACGATCGGGGTGCAATTGCCGCCCATCGACGCGAGAAGGGTCGGAGCGGGCCGGTCAAGCCGCATCGGCCGGCCCGCTCCGTTGAAGAGCATGCCGGCGAACGGCGAGCGCCGCATCACCGGCCTTCTCGCCGGAGTGACGCGTGCCGTGCACACGCTGTCGTTCCCGGGGCTGCGCCAGGGCGGCAGGGCATCCAGCGCGTCCCGGACAGCCGGCGGGCGCTCGGCGCTTGTCGGCGTCGGCGCCTCGAACGAGCTGCCCGGCGGGACGCCGATCAAGAACATTCGCTCTCGGGCTTGAGGCACTCCGTAGCGGGAGGCGTTCAGCAGCAGCACATGCGTCTCGTACCCAAGCTCCGCGGCCTTGTCCCGCAGCCCGTCGAGCAGCCGGGACCATCGCCGATTCGCCGCGAGGGCCTTGACGTTCTCCATGACGAAGCCACGCGGACGAGCGGCTTCCACCGCGTCCAAGAAGCGCCAGACATGCCTGGATCGCGGATCGCCGAGGTCCATCTTGCCCGCTACCGAGAACCCCTGGCACGGCGGCCCGCCGATGACGACGTCAACTTCGACATCGCGAAGATCAGACAAGTGCCGGTCGAGATCGCCGCAGACGCACAAGTGCCCACGCCCGCCGAGATGCGGCAGCCGATCGGCGAGACGCTTCAAGGACGCCGAGTAAGTCTCGATCGCTGACTGGTCGATGTCGATCGAGTACAGGGGGATGTAGCCAGCCGCGACGAAGCCGATGTCAAGGCCGCCTGCTCCGCAATAGAGCGATGCGAGCGTGAATCCCTTGCCGTGCACTGTTGACACCATGGACAATCTCCGTTTGGAGAGTAGGCAGCTTGACGGAACCGGTCCCTCAATTCGCCGCGCTGAACCGGTGCCTGCTTGCCAGGCGAGGCCCATGGGCCAACTCGTCTCCCGATCATGCGGCTGCGCGACCGGCCACCCACCTGTCCTGGTGCCGTGGAGGACGACCTCGCTGCAAGTTCGAGCGACCTTTCGCGCGTCATTCGGGGACTTCAGCTGCCGCTCGACGCCTCAATCGAGCACACCGTCCTGGTGGAGGCGCACCGGGTGCTTCTGGACAAAGGCGTTCCGGCATCCGAGCAGGCGAGCGCCGTGGCCGCTGACATGCGCCGATGAGAAGCCGACGGTGACTGTCCCATACGGCTTGCGCGCCTCATCCACCGCGTTCTCGACGTGGGTTCGTCTGAACTCGACTGAAGGTTCGCCAAGAACTACCTGAAGAACCACGGCAAGCTGTCGCTGGACTTCCGACTCGGATCTCGCGGAGTGAGGCAGCTGCTCAGCAACGCCGATCTAGCGATGCCCCTCCTGACCAACGAGCAGATGTCGTGCGCGCAAGCGGCACGCAATCTCGGAAGCCCGTTCAGCGATGGCGTCTACAACTGGAGGCAGCTGAGGGAAGTCACCTCCGCCGTCTCTGCGCGACGACCGGAAGTGACACGAGCGTCAGCGGAGAATCTGCTTCGCAGCGACCAATGGGACCCACAGCAAGCCGTCAACGAGCACATCATCCGCCGCCGGAACGCCGCCGAAGTGCCGTAAGCGTTCAGCGATCGAATCTCTGAACTGGGCCAGTAGTCCGTGTTCGAATTGGCGCCCGGCGATGCTGACCAGCGGCTTTGCTCGCTCGGCCAAGTCAGCTTTCAATGGCTCAACCGTTGCAGAGGGGGTGCTCTGCACTTCGATTCGGCGCTGTCTAGCTGCTGCGCGTGCCATCCAGACGGTGATTGTGCAGGTCAGAGCGCTGTCCGGTACACCTGCTCGTGCAACCGGAAACGCGGCGGCGCCGAGACTGGAACGCTGATGTTCGGCAGCTGGAACGCACCAGCACCTCCATAAGCATGCGTCTCGGGCCGAATACTGGGACTCGTGGCAGTCGGGAGTCGGAGTGTTCCCGCTGGTCAAAATGACGCAGTCCCGCCGTGCAGCGTTGTGGGCCTCCGGGAACCTCCGCTCACTATGTTCGCCGAGGATGCTGAAGCGCTCCTCTGCCTGCTGTGACGTCGGCCATAAGGGGGCCGCGGCGCGTCACGGGGAGGGAGCCGGCCGGGGCCGAGATCACGGTGGCAGCTGCCGCATCGGCGCCTCTCCCCCAGGCGCCCCCGGCAGGCCGTCCCGGCGCCGATCGCGCCCTGCTCGCCGGGGGGATCGTGCCGGGGCGCTGGCGCGGTCGAACGAATCGGTGGCCGACACATCGATCGCCGACGCTGTCCGCTCCCTGCGCTTGGAGCTCTCGGACCCCAGTCGGGACCTGCCTCGGATCGCCAAGGACCGAGCGGCGACGCCAGCAATCAGCGAAGCTGTGCGCACACTGCACACCGAGCACCGGATCGTCCTCGCAGACGCCGCTGATCCCACGATGTGGCGACAGCTCATCGGACAGGTGGACCTCGTCGTCACTTCCCCGCCGTATTGGAACCTGAAGGAATACTCGCGTCGCGACGGCCAGCTCGGCTCGATCTCCGACTACGAGGAGTTTCTCGATCGTCTCACACCGGTATGGCAGGCCTGCTACGAGGCGCTCACACCGGGAGGACGACTCGTGATCGTCGTCGGCGACGTGTGCCTGTCGCGGCGGCGCAACAACGGACGCCACACCGTCGTGCCGCTGCACGCATCCATCCAGGAGCAATGCCGCAAGATCGGTCTCGACAATCTGGCGCCGATCTTCTGGCACAAGATCGCCAACGCCCGCCACGAGAGCGGCGGCGGCAGCGGGGCCTGCCTCGGCAAGCCGTACGAGCCGAACTCGGTGCTGAAGAACGACATCGAGTACATCCTGATGCAGCGCAAGCCCGGCGGGTACCGGTCAGTGCCGCTCGAGAACAGGGTCCTGAGCGTTATCCCCAAGGATGTCCACAGCCAGTGGTTCCGCCAGATCTGGGACGGGCCGCCAGGCGCGTCCACCAAACAGCACCCTGCTCCGTTCCCCGAGGAACTGTCGGACCGGCTGATCCGCATGTTCAGCTTCGTTGGCGACACTGTCCTCGACCCATTCATGGGATCGGGCACCACACTCGTCAGCGCCGCCAAGTGGGGACGGCACAGCATCGGCATCGACATCGAACCCGCATATGTCGACATGGCACGTGAGCGACTCGAACAGATGCCGAACGCTTGGGTGCTCCCGTGACCATCACGAGGCACGGTGGCGTCGCTCAACTGCCTCGTGTCGCGGTGGTCGAGCCGTGTCCGCTGTCGTCCGGACGCCCATCGCATTGGTGAGATCGCCGCCCTCATCGGAGAGGCGTGAGGCAATGTCTCCGAGTCGGGCGAGCTCTCGGGCGGCATCGGCAACTCGCGGAGTCGGGTCACTGAGTCGCAGGCAACAGTACGGCAGGGCTCAGCGGGACTGCACCGGCTCGGACTCCCGAAAAGACAAGCAAGGGTGGACTCGCATCGTTGCGGCGTCGGCGGAGCCGTCTCCTCTGGTCAGCGTTGAGCCCGCCCCATATGCCGTAGTCCTCTTCGTTGTCGAGCGCGTATTGAAGGCACTCCCTGCGAACCTCGCAGCGATCGCATACTGTGAGGGCGGCGTGGGGTGACTTGCCGGGGCCGATATAGAAGGTGCTCGTATCGGCGCCCTTGCAAGCAGCGTCCGCACGCCAAGAGTCCTGGGATTGAGAGATCAGCCGGTCTAGAATAGTTGTCATTTGCAAATATTGTCATAAAACAACTATTCTTGCGTCAACGCCTTGCCGGGAAGTCAAGAGCCGGCAATCGCTGCAAGATTCTTGGACTCTGATTCGTGCAGTCGCGAAAGGCAGACCTGCGGACTCGCACTGAGCTGAGCTACGCCGAGCACCACTCACGAACGCAAGGGGCCTCGTCGCTGCGGCAACTGGGGCGCGTCGCAGCCAAGATGCCTCTCATTCGCATGGCCTAAGGCAGAAGCGTCGACCTGCATTCCGCACTGCGCACCGCGGCGGGCGACGAACTCGGGAGAACGTGTTCCGCGTCGGCGAAATTGTTCACGACCGTGCGCACCGTTGCCAGGAAACTGTCGATCTCCTTACTGCTGACGCCTCTCAGCAGTTCCGCCTCGAATGCCTCGAAACACTCGCGCATTTCGTCGATGAGATCCCGGCCTTGCTGCGTCAGCTTGAGATGGACCACGCGCCGGTCAGTCGCGGCACGCCTTCTGCGCAGCAACCGACGGTCGACCAGCTTCGTCACGAGGCGGCTTATCCGGGATGCGTCGATCTGCAACTGTCGTGCCAGCTGGGTCGCGTTCCACTCTCCCTGCTCACAGAACAGCCGCAGGACAGCAAATTCCTCTGATTCGAGACCGCAGCGGTCGATCTCGATCGAAGCGCCGGCGCTGATCACGTTCGCCAGTTCCGCGACGGCGCCGCCCAGCACGCCTGTGAGCCTGCTTCCGGCTGCGTCGCCGGACCCGCGCGACGGACACTGCAACTCTTCAGCGGCCATGGCGTGACGAGAGTCTCGGAGACTTGCGGGCAAATTGCATGAATTGCCCGAGACAATAGTGTGAATCAGCACGATTCTCGGTGCTCTCGGGTTCGGCGCCTCCCGAGACCGTCGGCAACGACAAATGCAGCAGCTGCTCAGCCCCTTCCACGGTCCCGGCCTGCCCCGCAGCCGCGCTGCTCCGACCATGATTGCCTCAGCCCGCACCGAGCACTCAGAGTCGCTCAGCAGTACTGCGGGGAGGCTTGCCCGCCGAGCCATGCCCACAGATCAGGATCACTGCCCAGGATCACTCGTGGCGATATGACAAACCCGCAGCAGCATGCTCCTACTGTCCTCGTGTGATTCCTGCCCTGGCAAGCAGGTCTGCTGCCACGCCGGCTTCGCGCCAGGTGGCGTACTGGATGCCTTTGCGTGCGGCGTAGTTCGCCGCGTGGGTGACGAACTCTGCTTCGACGCTGCTCATGTCCGGCTCGGCTTGCATCGCTTCGAGTTGCGCTTCGATGTCTCTACGGTCCTGCATCAGCTCCAGCCGTTTGATCGGCTTGACGCCTGAGGCAAGGCTTGTTTGCGAGTTAGCTCTCGGTGCCCCTGACCTGCGGGTTTGCTCGCCCGTGCGAGCGCCAAAAAGGGGACTCCACATTTGAAATGGGGGGTACTCCACATTTGGGTTTCGCTTGTTCAGAGCGGTTCTGCGCTGCCTCCGAGCAGTGTTTGTGCAGGCCAGGGCCGTATTTTGCAGCGTAACGCTCGATAAGAGGCGTCAATCTCGCCATGACGTGACGCCGCCGATGCCCGCCGCGAGCCGTTTCGCGCTGACTTTTTCGCCTACGGCAGGTCACGACGGCAGGTATTTGCGCTGGTCACAGCATCACGGAGGCGAATGTGGAGCATGTAGGCGTAGATGCCAGATCGCGGTCCGTGGCTGCCTTACGCACGAGGCGAGACGTGCGACGTTGCTTGCTCCGCTCGGTTTCTGAAGCACATCTATGAAATTCGGGTGCGTCTGCAGGTTCGGTGTGTCCATAATCGACCCATGGGCCTTGACATGGACGACTACGGATGCCCCGTAGCGAAACGCCGCGCCCCGGGGTGCTGTTGGGGGCGAAGTCTCGGTTGGGAGACGTGATGGGTCACGCCGAGGACGTGCCCGAGCAGGATCGCCGCGTGTATAGCGCTGTGTCCCGATTCGATCGTCCGGAACCTTCATCCCACTTGCAGCACATGGATTCGCTTCAGCGCAATCTCACACCGGACTTGGGGTATTGTCAAGGGCCAGTGGGATCTGCCCAGTGGCGGACAGCAGGACTGCCCGTTGGTGGCCAACAGAACTGCCCGGTGGTGGCCAGGTGTTCTGCCCGTGGGTCAGTTGGTCAGTGGCGTCACCCCCTTGCCGGCGGTGGCTTGGGTGAGGCGGATGCTGTCGCCGGCGGTCATGACGACGTGGGCGTGGTGGAGCAGCCGGTCGACGGTGGCGTTGGCGATGGTCTTGGGCATGAGTTCGTCGAACCCGGCGGGGTGAAGGTTGCTCGACAGGGCGATGGAGCGTTTCTCGTAAGCGGCGTCGACGACCCGGTAGAGCGCCTCGGCGGTCTCGGTGGTGACTGGGAGCAGGCCGATGTCGTCGATCACGATGACGTCGGAGCGCATGATCCGCCGGATGGCCTTGGCGGCGGTGTCGTCGGCGCTGTGGCGGCGCACGAGCGCGCCGAGGTGCTCGAGACTGAACCAGGACACCTTGTGGCCGGCATCGACGGCGGCCTGGCCGAGCGCTTCAAGGAAGTGCGTCTTGCCTGTGCCTGATGGTCCGCACACGACGAGGTTCTCGTGGCGGTGGATCCACTCCAGGGTGCGTAGCGCCCGCTGGGTCGGCGCCGGGATCGAGCTGACGGTTCCGTCCCAGATGTCGAAGGTCTTGCCGGTGGGGAACCCGGCCGCTTTGCGCCGGGCCCGGATTGAGGATGCTTGGCGGCCGGCGAGCTCCTCGGCCAGCAGTGCCCTCATTGCTTCGGCCGGTTCCCAGCGTTGTGCCTTGGCGGTGGCCAACAGGTCCGGTGCTGCGGCGCGCATGTGGGGTAGGCGCAGGGCGCGGAGCAAGTCGACGACCTCGTCGATCGGCGCTGGGTTCATCGGTCGCCTCCGAGGCGACCCCAAGCGGCGGTGCCGGGCTGCAGCGAGTGCGCGTCATCGGCGCGCCGGGGTTGTCCGGGCGGGTCAGCAGCCAGGATCGAGGCCAGGTCGCCGTCTGCGAAGCGGCCGAACATCGCGGAGTGGCCGAGCGCCCAATCAACGCGGACCTGGCCGTGGAGGCGGGCAAGGGTGACGGCTTGGGCCATCTTGACCTTCATGCGGGTCGTGCCCGCGGCGGCTGCTTCAACGAGCCAGGTGCGGGCGCCGTCTCCGATGGCGAGGAACTCGGTCTCGGCCGCGCTCGTCGGCTTCGGACGCCGCGCCAGTGGCCCAGCCGGGCGTGGCGGGTAGTGGGCGTCGTCGATCATCGGATGCCCGGGTGTCGAACTCTGGTGGCGGGCGACCTCGATTGGGCCTGACGGTGCGCAGTGGGTGACGACGACCTGGTCACCGTCGACGCGCACCCACACCGTCTCATCGGCGAGGGTGTGCGGGACCGAGTAGGTCACGCCGCCGAAGCTGACCGTGGAGCTCCAAGAGACTTTCCGGGTCTCCCCGAGCGCTGCCGTGTATGGGCGTTCGGGCAGCGCGTGCAGCCGGTGCCGTTCCTCGGTGAGCATCTCCACCGGCGCCCGCCGGGTCACCCGATGGACCCGCTCGTTCACCTCAGCGGTGAACGCCTCGCAGGCCTCGACCAGCTCGGCCCAACTGGCGTAGTCGCCGCGCAGGTTCGCGTCGGTTGGCACCAAGTCGGCCTTGGCGACCCGCACCGTCGCCTCGCTGCCGCCTTTGGATTCAGGGTCCGCCGGCACACACGTCGCGACCGTCACGCCGTAGTGGCCGCCGACCGCAACGATCTCCGGATGGCGCACGGCGATCCCGGCGACGTGGTCGATCGTGACCGTGCGCTCGTTGTCGGTGAGCCAATACGTCGCAGCGCCGCCAAAGGCTCGCATCGCCCGATCCACACAGGCGATCACCGTGGGCAGGGTGCGGTCCCAGGTCGCGACCGGCACCCGGAACCTCGACCACGCCAGCCACGCGCAAAACAGATTCGTCCGCCGCCCGGCGATGACCGGGCCCGCGCCCCAGTCCCACTGCGCCCACATGCCCGGCTCGGGGATCCACGGCCGATACACCCGCCGCCGACCCGCCCGGAAGCTCTTCTTGGCCTCCGCCACTGCTCGGCGCACCGTGCGATCCGAACCCTCGAACCCCAACGCTTTCAGCTTGGCGTGGCAACGATCGGCGCGGATCTTGCCACAGGAGCGCTCCACCCACTCCTCGATCTTCGGCAGCCACGGATCGATGATCCGTTTCCGCCGCACCGGGCCCACACCCCCCAGCCGACCCTCGTCGCGCTCAGCCACATACGCGGCGACGGTGTGATGCGAACAACCGGCCAGCTCGCCGGCATCCCGGAACGACCCAGTCAGGTCGAACGCTTCCAACATGTTCATGATTTCCTCGCGAGACTTCACTTGCTCCTCCTGCTCGATGGTCACGGTTGTGGTGACCGGCTATTCGAGTAGGAGGAGCACCCCGCCGCGGTGCACCCCGACGGGAAATGGACTTCAACGCGGGCAGTTCTGTTGGCCGCCGCTGGGCAGAACCGTCGGCCGCCAGCGGGCAGCTACATGGCCGCCACTGGGCAGGATCTCATGGCCGCCGACAGGGTATGCCGCGGTGCCACAGAACTATGTCCGTGGACCTGCTCAGGCATCTGCTGTGGCGCTACAGAAACAGATCGGACAGTTCTCGGCACAATTCGTCAACGAGTGGCGAGTGCATGTCGATCCTACGGAAATACTGAACTCTGAGCATCTCGCTGCATTGATCGAAAACGGCTGGTATCTGCCCTTATCGGCACCCGAGAGCGACCTCTGCGCAGCCGCCGAACTCTTTCAGCATGATCCGGCTGGCGCAAACGGGCGGATGTGCCAGTTGGTCACGAATCAAATTGACCGGATTGAAAGAGACGTCGTCCAAGGGTTTCCGAACAGGGCGGCGATACTGCACGACGCGTTTGCAGCACATCGAGAACAGCAGTTCAATCTGTCGGTTCCGGTGTTCTTCACGCAAATCGACGGATTCTGGCATGACCGTTGCAAACGCAGTCTGTTTCACGGAGACATTGAGGAAATCGTCGCTGCCGCTCAAGGCGATCAAGTCGAAGGTGGACTTATTGAGCGCCTGCTGGAAGCTCTGAAGAATCCCAGGTGGAAGATGAAGCAAAGCGAGGGACAACGCGCCGTGGGTTTCTCAGAACTCAACAGGCATCAAGTTCTTCATGGCGAGGTGACCGATTACGGCGCTGAGGAGAACAGCCTCAAAGCGATCGCCCTGCTGCATTTCAGCAGCGTCATCCTGCCGTCACCGGAGGAATGAACGATCGGCTACCCGAGCGGCATCCGTTCGATCCACCATGCCAGCGCCATCGCGGCTGCTTCCCCCGCGTACTTAGAATCCCCGAGTCATGAGCGACAGCGGACACCGGGACCTGGGCGAGATATTCGCCCAACTCGAACATGTGGACGATCCTGACGTTCACGAGAAGGCCAAGACGAACCCGACGCTGGCTGCCGCTTACAAGATGCTGCGACCGGGCAACTGGCTCACTAGCCCTGATTATTCACGAGAATGCCTGTTCAGGGTTTATGGGTTGTGTTTTGGTGTGTCGGGCGGGTTTGTCGGCTTGACGGGACCCGGTGGGTGTTGTTTGGTGCCGCTGGGGTGGTCGCAGGGCCGGTGTTGGACCCTGACATGGGTGTGTGGGCGCGACGGGTCGGCCGCCGCGTGAGCGGCGCTGTTGGCGGCTGGGGGTGCGGGGTGCTCAGTTGGGGTGCTGGGCGGCGAGCAGGCTTCGGGTGCCGGGGTGTGCGGTGGGGAGCCGCAGCCAGGTGCGTCGGCCGGTTTCGCATACGAGCGCGGGCAGGTGCCACAGCTGCCAGCGGAGCCGTTTGGGTGCCGCGCGTTTGAGCGGTCCGGCAAGGCGCTGTGTCTGGAACCAGTGCACGAGCGCGGCGCTGATCATGCACAGCGCTGCCCATGCACAGTTGGCGTCCCAGGCTGTGAAGGGCATGCGGGCCAGTCCGCTGTCTTTGAGGCGGGCTATGGCGTCCTCGACGTCGGCGTGCTTGCGCATGAGACGGTCGAGCCGGGCGGGGCTGCCCGCAGCGTCGGTGAGGAATCCCCAGTAGCGGAAGTTCTCGGACGCGAACAGGCTGCGCTGCGCGCCCGGATGCAAGGGCTCGCGTCGGATGATCAGCCGTGTCCGCGCTGGCCAGCCCGACAGGTCCACCAGGTCGGTGAGCTCGGCGACGTGCGCTTTGGGATGCCGCTGTTTGGGGTTCGGCACCCCCGGCGTCCACCGCCCTGGGTCGCAGCGGGCCGCAGCGATCGCGGCGTCGATGCCTGCTGTGGCCCGGGCGGACATGAAAAACGTCACGTTGCGGTCCCTGCACGCCGCGGCGATACGCGCCGAACAGCCTCCTGAGTCCAAGCGCAGCACCATCTCGCGTCCTGCGAGCGCCAGATCGTCGCCTGCCCGATGGCCTGCCGCGTCAGCGTCGGGCAGCACCGATATCGCAGCGTCGAGCACCTCGACGTGATCGGCGATGCTGTTCGCGGCCGCGTTGCCCGGGCGCAGCTTCGCCCACAACGGCTCCCCGTCCGCGGTCGAGCAGATCATCGGGTGGAACCCGTACCCGCCCTTGAAATGCGGCGCCGCACCCGCCTTGTTGGGCGAGTGGACCTCCACCAGCGTCGAGTCGATGTCGACCACCAACGGACCCGAACCGCGGCGCTGGGACCACACTCGCTCACGCGCCTCGGCCGCGGCTGCCCACAGCCCGCCCAGCGCCGAGGCGTCGATGCCCCGCAGCGCCCGATACAGCGTCGAGTCCGACCCCACCGCCCCGAACAGCTCCCGCTGAGACCGCAGATGCTCGATATCTGTGCACGCCTCACCGCCGCCGGCGAGCACCAACAGCAAATGCGCCAACAGCCGGCCCCGGTCATGGACCGGGGCGCGCTCGCCGCGGCGCGGCACCGCCGCCGACAGCGCCTCGGTCAGCCCGACCCGGTCCGCGAAACCGCCCAAAGCGAACAGCCCCGCACCCCACACCACCCGATCCCCGCCGCCTGCCAGACGCGCGTTTGTCACACTGCTAAGTTTCACCTCGGAGATGCCCCCCTGAACTGCCGACCGCGTGCCTCGACAACACGCATCGTCGCAGATCAGAGGGGCTTTTCCGCGGACTCACACACCCAAGCCCACCAGACTCATGAAAAATCAGGGCTAGTCGCGTCACACCGGAGAATGCGCTGTCGATAGCTGTCGAGAGCGGTATTCCGGTCTGCTGGGTCCCGCCACCACAAGTGCTCACCGATCTTGCTGCAGCAGATCCCGACGACCGCGCGGATGTCCTGCGGGCGAACGAGGCGGGCGTGGTTGAACAGTGCGCTTCGCTGATCGAGGAATCGAACGATCCCGCGATCCGAGGCGCGCAAACTCTGACGAGATGCTCTCTCCGCGCGTACGCCGACAGCCATCACGAGGCGGCGATGGCACTCGCAGTCGCAGTCGCCGAACCGCTGGCGTTCGAGGCGGCTAAGGACCCGCGCGGGTAGGTGGCATCCACCGGTCGTTGGTGTGTCTCGCGTTTGATTGCGAGTGCATTCACCCGCCAACGACCAGTGGAGGCTTTCGGGATCATGACACGCGCTATGGACCCAGAGGTGTCAGACGCGATCTGGGCGGCGGTGGAGCCGCTGGTTCCGCCGCCTGATGACTCTCATCCGTTGGGCTGCCACAACCCCAGAATTCCCGACGAGGTGTGCTTTCGGGGGATCGTGATCCGGCTGGTGACGGGCGCGTCGTGGACCGACATCGAAGCGATCATGGGCCGCGTGGTGTCGGACACCACGCTGCGGCGCCGACGCGACGAGTGGATCGCTGCTGGGGTGTTCGAGCGGCTGCGCTGCGAGGCGCTGGCCGCGTTCGACCGAATCATCGGGCTCGACCTGGGTGTCGTGGCGCTGGACGGGTCGATCCACAAGGCGCCCTGCGGCGGCGAAGGGACCGGCAAAAGCCCCGTGGACCGGGGGAAACTGGGCTGGAAATGGTCAGTGGCCGCCGAACGCCACGGCATCCCGATCGCGTGGAGCATCGACGGCGCCAACCGCAACGACGTCGCCTTGCTCGAACCCACCCTCGACGCCGTGAACGCCACCGGGCTGCACCACGACATCGGCACCTTGAGCCTGGACCGCGGCTACGACTACCCCACGGTGCGCGCCGGGCTCGCCGCCCGCGGGATCACCGACCTCGACATCCAACGACGCGGCACCAAACCGCCGCCCGGCACGCCGCACCGGCTCAGCCTCGGGCTTCGCTGGATCGTCGAGGCCACCAACACCTGGTGGTCCAACTACGGGCAGCTGCGGCGCAACACCGACCGCAAGACCATCCACCGCCACGCCGCCCTGTGCCTGGCCACCACCGTCTTGATCACCGCACGCCTCATCGACCACCGCAACCGCTGGGCAAACCAGTGACAAACACACCTACCGGCTCGGCTCCTAAGAGGCCGCGTCAATAGGCGACCATCCACCAGTCGCCGGGTTGAATCACACCGGGTTTGGTGGAGGCTCTGTTCCTTGAGAGGATGGAGCGATGCCAGGAAATGGGAGATATCCAGCCGAGCTGCGTGAGCGTGCGGTGAGAATGGTGCTCGACAACGAGCGCTGCTATGGGTCGCAGTGGGAGGCGATCTGCTCGGTCGCCGACAAGCTGGGCCCGACCCCGGAGACGGTGCGGCTGTGGGTGCGCCGCGCTGAGATCGACGGCGGGACCCGGGCCGGGGTGACCTCAGCGGAGCGGGCTCGGATCAAAGAGCTCGAAGGCGAGAACCGTGAGCTGCGCCGAGCGAACGAGATATTGAAGGCGGCGTCGGCTTTCTTCGGGGCGGAGCTCGACCGCCAGTCGAAGCGATAGTGGCGTTCATCGACGCCCATCGCGACCGGTTCGGGGTCGAGCCGATCTGCGCTGTGCTCGCCGAGCACGGCGTCGGGATCGCCCCGTCCACCTATTACGCAGCCAGGTGCCGGCCGCCGTCGGCGCGGGCGCAGCGCGACGCCTGGTTGTGCGGAGAGATCGCTCGTGTGCACCGGGACAATTACGACGCGTACGGGGCGGCCAAGGTGTGGGATCACCTCAACCGCGTCGAGGGCATCACGGTGGCTCGCTGCACTGTGGAGCGGCTGATGCGCCAGCTGAGCCTCGAAGGGACCCGCCGAGGCGCCACGGTGCGCACCACCACCAGCGACCCCGACGCCTGCCGGCCCGCGGACCTGGTGAACCGGGATTTCACAGTGCCGGCCCCGAACCGGCTGTGGCTCGCCGATCTCACCTACGTGCGCACCCGCAGCGGCTGGGTGTACGTGTCGTTCATGATCGACGCCTATTCGCGCCGGGTCCTGGGCTGGCAGGCGTCGTGGTCGCTGCGCACCGAGCTGGCGCTCGATGCCTTGGAGATGGCCATCTCGGGGCGCCGCCGCGACGGCCACAGCATCGAGGAGGTGACTCATCACAGCGACCGCGGGTCGCAATATCTTTCCATTCGCTACAGCCAGCGCCTCGACGACAACGACATCGTCGCCTCGGTCGGAACCCGAGGCGATTCCTATGACAACGCCATGATCGAGAGCTTCAACGGCCTGTTCAAATGGGAGCTCGTCTACCCCCGGGGACCGTGGCAAGGACTGCGCGACGTCGAGTTCGCCACCCTCGAATACGTCGACTGGTACAACCACCGACGCAGCCACAGCGCCCTGCTGCCCGGCCGCGGCAGCTACACCACCCCCGCCGAACACGAAACCGCCTACTACCGTCAAACCGTCACAGCCACCCCGGCCGTGACTCAACAACCCGAGTCTCTACTGAACCCGGGGTGATTCATTGCTCAACTCGACAACCTGCACCCACCATGCGTCGATTCGGCCGCTGGTTCGAACCGGAATGATCGGCTCGGTGACGCCGGCCCACCGTGTCGAGGCTTCCCGCACCGCTGTCAAGGCGGCCTGCCGATCGCCGGCCTTCACCAGATAAGCCGCTCGCGCGGGCAGCACCGCCGCTCGCACGTCTGCTCGGCCGACCAACGTCACCTGATCCACAGCACAACCCGCCCTTGACCCACGCTTTCCCGCGTTCAGGGACGACCGTAGCGACAGCCAAACGAGTTGGCGCTGAACCTAGAGCCGCAGGTCAGCGCCCCGAGAAAATGGGCTGGGTAAGCGATCTCGGCGAAATTGGCAAGCGCATTTTGATGCGGATTGACTGTCGGATCGAGAAACCACAGGTCAGAGGCTTGTCCCTGTATCGGCCGGCAGATCGGACTTGCCATTTCACACCCGAACTGACAAATCCCGAATCATGCTGGTCACAACGTCGGTTCGTGCTGGGCTAGATCGACACAGCATCTTCCCACTTGTCTTTCAATGCGCACATCCCGCAGAAGTGATCCCCAGTTGCCTTCGTGCGGCACGAATCCTTCGATGAGCAGCGCCAGCCGCCTTCGATGCCGCCGCCGCCGTGGAAATCGTGATCCCTGTGTCGCTTGCCGTAGCGCGTCCCGCATCCGCCTGCGCATCGAACGCCCTTGCGGGCGCGCATCAGACGCCTGAGCCGGTGCCGTTCTTCACGCATTCTCGAAACCGCGGCGGCTTCGAGAAGCATGCTTCGCTCCTCCTCCGTCAGGTGATCTGGTAACACCAGGTCATCCGGTGCCCAAGTGCCCACCAACTTGGATCTTGCCGACATGAAGGCGGATTCGAGTTGACGCGCCTTCACTCGCTGACTCATGGTCATGAGTCGCTGGTAGCCCTCAAACATTTGGTTGCGGCGCCAACGGCGAAGCCGGTGCCTCCACGTAAGGTCACGCGTCTGTTCGTTCGTCAACCTGTCGCGCAACTCGTACGCGACCGTGGCATGCAGGAACCGGGTGAGCGCCCAACGGTTGACTCTGGGCCTCGCCTGGATGTACACCAAGATCAACAATGAGACCCCCGCGGCGAGTCCGCCGATGCCGCCCAGCACATCCCAAACGGTCGTATCCGACACGGACTCGGCGTCAACAACCACGAATACCTCCTCGGGACGCGACGCGGACCGCGCAGCGACCCCGATGCCGCCGTACACGCAAGATGCTGTTCATGCATCCCATGCTGCCAATGGGATGTGACACGAACGGCGGCGGCAGTCAGCGGGGTCCACTCCCCCGCACAGGAGGCATTCTACGAACTGGGGTCGGCGTTGACCTCGGCTGCTCAGCATCCGCGGGGACGATCCGAACGCTGCTGGTGATTGAGCGTCTGGAGTGCGAATCAGTGCCCCCTCCCCATCACCCGCCGTAGATATTCCACGGAGCACGGCTTGTCAGGGTGCCGGTGCAGCATGGCGTGCCAGTTCGGACATACAGGCACAAGACCGATGATCGGGTCGGCGGCTGCGCGCCGGCTGTCGGAAAGCGCTCGGTCAATCAGTGCTGTCCGGTTCAGTTGGAGGCAGCATCAGCACCCGGCCGTCTGTGGTCTTGGCTACCACCAGACGCGGCATGCTCGGGTGTCTCCACTCGCGGATGTCCGGTTTGTTGCCCTTGTACTTGTTGCAACGCGGATGCGCCGCTTGGAGGTTCTCCATGCCGTGCAGCACGCTCGTGTAGTAGGTGCCCTGACGGGCTTTGCCGTCCGCGTCGAGTTCGAACACCGCAAACCGCTTCGGAACCACATGCTCGACTTGCGCGCCCTTCAGCTTCATGACGGCACCGCACAGCCCGCATCTCTCCCCGTCGCGAATGTGCAGATAGTCAAGCACCTTGCGGCGATGCGCAGGCTTCCAGCGATCTGTCGCGTCCGGCTCATCCAGTTCGAGGTTCCAGCGCCAGAATCCGTCCATCGCAGCGATCGCCTTCTTCAGAAGTCCCTTCTGAGGTTCAGGCGGCAGACTGCTGAACGGGCACACCTGACCGGTCTCTGCAGCGGCCGGAGGCACCACTGGTACGGGTTCTTCGATCGGCACGATCGAACGGCACTTCGGAAACGCCGAGCAGCCCCAGAATTCGTTCCCGGCGTTGTCCCCCCGCTTGGCGACCCTGCGCACCATCGGCGCGTCGCACTTCGGGCAAGACATCTCTGCGGAGCCTTCGGGGATTCGAGGATCGGTGCGT
This sequence comes from Candidatus Poriferisodalis sp., assembly GCF_965237655.1. GTDB lineage: Bacteria > Actinomycetota > Acidimicrobiia > Acidimicrobiales > Poriferisodalaceae > Poriferisodalis. The sequence continues at coordinate 2,358,283 of NZ_CBDEGB010000002.1, read as the reverse complement.
TCGGAGGTCACGGACAGCTTCCTAGAGAACGTGGACTGTAGTTGGGACCAGCGCCCGCGGGTCGCCGAGCCAAGTGTCCGCTCAGAGTCAGGAGTTGGCTTCCGGGGGCACTGCCAGGACTTCACCGATGCGAGACAGCCAATCCGCTGGCACCCCCCGCTCCTCAGCAACCTCCGCCGCGATCTCGCCGACGATCCGCGGCCCGTCGCGCAGCGCATCATCGATCGTGGCGGTCGTGTCTCCTTCGCGCCACGCCAGGATGACCACTATCAGGTGTTGGCCAGTCGCGTTTGCCCAAGTCAGACGGGGCAAATTTTGGCCGATCCGTGAATCTCCACATGATTTTAGCCGAATCTCCACATTGGCCACGAGAGGGCAAAACCCCTGGTCAGAACGTTACGCGACGCTCCGAAGTCAGGCGCTGCTGGCGCAACTGGGCGCTGAGACTGCCATTTTCAGGGTGAATTCGGGGCGAAATGGGCTTCTTGGGGGGCTGAGCGCTCTCGCAAAGGGCCACGCCGAGGCGATGGCAGTTTGGCGTCGGCTGAGGGCTGATGCTGGCATCTGAGTGCCAGAGGCCGTCAAATGCTTGAGTCATCAAGCGCACACACGGCCTTGACGGCCGTTTCGAACTTGGGCGCGGCGCCCCAAACAGTGGTGGCGACGGCCTCGTCGAATCCTTCTTGCAACGCCGAGTAAGCGGCAGTTCCTGCTTGGAACACCGGGCTGTCCGCGTAACCGCCTGCAGGTCGTGGGGTCACGTTCCTGCCCAACCCGGCCGCCGCTGGCTCCCAAAGGTCGGCCATTCGCTTTCTGATCTCGTCAGCGACCGGCGGCTGAATCGCAAGTGCCCATAGGTCATACAGGTCACGACCGCGCTCTTTGATACCGTCATGATTTCTGTCTTGGGCGCGCCGATGGAGTGCGTCGAACTTGTTGACAGCGATCCATGCCGGTTTCGCGCACGGCATGACGAAGCCTCCCAGCTCAGGGTGCTCCTCGACCCATGCTGATTCACCTTGCAGGCACATCATCGACTTGACCTCGCGAGGCTCAACTAGGCCATCCGCGGAGGCATCGATGATCGATGTCTCAAACTTGATGTACCTCGGGACATCGCCGACCGTGAAGAATGACTTGAGGACCCGCTTGCCTTCGATCATCGGGATTGTGATGTCCGGGTCATCCGTGGCCCATTTCGCGATGCCGGATGAGGCACGCCGTTGTGCGTTGCGTTTCGCCTTGTCGGTATCTGCGACGAACAGCACCCCGTCGATGTCTTCCGAGTACCGGCGAACGAAACGCCATGCCGTCGCCAACGAGGTGCCGCCGCCGAATACCCAAGCCCCGACACGATTGTGGAGGGCACCATCTTCGGGAAGGTGTTTGCTTAACGCGTAGAGCGTGCGGACCAGCCAGTAGTCGTGGATGATCTGCTCTGGAGCAAGTTTCGTCTTTTCCGAGACCATCCCCACGGCCTCGGAAAAGGCCGCTCTGTCACTGGCAAACCCGCTGGAAGCGCTCGGGCCTTCGTCAGTGTCGATGTCGGTGTTGAGCGGAGTCGATTCGTTGAGGGCCTGGTCATAAGCGGCACGGGCAGCTTTCGAGCCGCTGCCATCAGCAGCACTCTTATCACCCTTGGTCCTCACGATGGTGGGGCGCACCGGTCTGCCTTGCCGCATGTGCGCACGGCGATGGTGCTCAGGCACTCAACGGCTTTGCCAACACCGCGCGGGCACGCCAATCAACGAACGAGTCATGATCAGGCATTGACGCGCTCAGGTCCTCCACTCGGGAATGGAACGCATTCGGCTGCCTGATCTCACCTTCGGCACCCCAGCGAAACCGCTCGGTGTCCACTTCGGCACCGTACCGGAGCCGGCCGAGATAGTCGCCGGACGTGATGACCTCGACTGCTTCATCCCAGTCCAAGTCGCCGCTTTCGAACATGCGCACGGCCTCAAGCAGAGTCACTTCGGCCCAACTGAGTTCGTGCCGCCGCTCGTTGTTGCGCTGCACGAATCTTGTGTGCTCCCAAGGTGACCTAGGGGGTCGCCCGACGCACCCGACGTCTTTGCGTCGAGGGTGTTGCGCAGTCCATCCCACCAGATTCAGGGCATTCCAGTTTGCGGCCCCGCCGCCTTCGCCGGCCAAGTAGAGGCTCGCCAAGCGGACGTTCACCGTTCTGGCTTGATCCTGCGGCGAACTGTCTTGATGCCAACACTTGCAGAAGAACCCGCGGGACACGCGCACAAGCGGATGCGCCGGGTCAGTAGCGATACGAGCCAAGGTGAACCGGAGCGAGGGCGACCAACCCGGGATTTCGTCAGTGAAGAAAAACGACTGCGCTGGCAGTTGGTCGATCCAAACCCGCAATTCCACAGCTTCGTCGCTCACAACCGAACCCTACTGGTCGCCACTTGGACGTGCAACTTCGTTGTAACGAACGAAAATACCCACCCAGGGGCGCACGAGGCCAGACGAGCCAAGAACGCAACCCGCCCCAAGACCTACGAGCCTCAACAGTCCGACGAACCGTCCTCCGCGACCCCTCCCTGGACCGACACCGGCGGCTCCGATGCCAGAACACCTCGCGGCACCTCCCTAACAGACGCTTCTCGCGCCACAGATGAGGCAGACGGCCCCCGAACACGTGGCTAAACGCGAAAAACGGGCCGAATCGGATGCAACTGGCCAACACAAACAGGGTGCACTGGCCAAGAAGTGACTATCGGGCCGCTTCCCGGGTGACGGCAGCCTCCGCGCCACCTTGACAATGCATCCGGCTGTGCGGATGCCCAACTGGCCGAGGTGCCGACGGACCCTGCTGTCGGGGTGTTCGAGGGCGTATGCCCGACCCCAGCCGGCCAGCCGGACTGCCGTCTTCACGACCCTGCGCACGATGCGGTCGCAGGCGGCTGCGAGTCGGCCGCGTCGTGGGGGCGGGGGTGGTGCCGACGGCGGCGTCGGTTTGCCGCCGGTGTGGGCGAGCCAGTCATCGGGCAGCCCCATCTCCTCGGCGATCTCAGCGGCCAGCGTCTCGATGAGATCGGCGCCTTCGACCAATGCCTCGTCGATCGTTGCCCCTGTGTCACCGTCACGGTGGACCATGGCGGCCGTCATCCCGTCGCGCACATAAACCCTCGCGTGCATGCCCTGAGCCGCGCGGCGCTCGCCAAGCTCGGTGAGCGCCGCGGCCCTAGCCGGGTCGATCTGGTCCTGCCGGGAGCGTCCGGCGTCACCCTCTGGATCAGTCACTGCAGTCGGCCCGCTGACTCGTTGCTCACCAGGCCCGCCATGTTCGTCTTGTCTGGCATGTCACGCAGCCGGGCGTCTTGTCGGTGCCTGAGGCAAGAAATTCGACGGGTGTCTCGGCAGGCCCGCGGCCTGAAGCCACGAAGCCGCATCACGACACGAACGACACATCGGGCGGAGTATCGAATGCGAGCTGCGCCATGCTCCTGGGAGTCCCGTCCGCGGCGAGACCGACGGCTTGGGTCTGGTCGTTGGCGCGTTCGCGATTCGATTGATGCGAGTGCCCATGGATCACGAGCCTGGGCTGTGTGCGTTCAACGGCTTCGGCGGGCAACTCCCGGCTGGCGACTGTTTCGGCTTGGGCGGCAGGACGAGGGCAGCGGCCATCAGTGTGGCGGCAGCCGCAGTGAGCAGCCGTTTCACTGTTCCTCGAAGCCCCATTCGACGTCCGACGGGCAGTGCTCGTTCAGATGTTGCGAACGACGCGGTGTGTAGTGGCCGCGATGCACGACGGGTTGAGCGGCGGCATTGCGCCGCGGAGTCCGACGAGCCGTCACCGTGGGTGGCTCCGGTGAGAATCTAGGGTCCGGGGACGGTGAGCTGAAGCCGGTAGGAGAGCTTTTTTCCGGCGTCGGTGCAGATGTGTGCCCATGTGGCGCAATCCGTGGCGGCTGCCACGACGATGGTGACGTGGTCGGTGGTGCGGGGCAAGATGGTGATCTCCCACAGGTCCTTGCGTCGTTCGACTCGGGATGCGGTGAGCACCAAGCCTCCGGTGACTTCCACTGAGCGATCCCGAACTTGTATGTAGCCGTTGGCGATGGGTTCGCTGAACGCGAGACGCACAGTGAACGGATCTGATCCGGTGTGGCTTGCGGGAAGATCCTCGAATTCAGCCACCAGGGGTGCGACGCCCTCGGGGGTCAGGTTCTGGGGGGCCTCTGGGACACCGGGACCAAGGTCGTCCTCAGCAACCGGCACGGTCGGCGATTCGGTCGTGACTGTGTTGAGGGGAACGGCTGCTGTGGCCGGCGGTTCGCAGACTGGTTTGAATTCGAAGCCCAGTTGGGCCCAGCGCTTCAGCAGCTCTCTGACAGCCTCGACTGTCTCTTGTCCGGTGTCGTGCATCAGCACAACGTCGAAATACGACACATTGTCGGTCAGCCTCGAGATCATGGTGTCAGCTTTGGCGCCTGCGGAATCTCCGCTGTTCAACGACCATGTGACGACCCTTAGCCCCAGCGACGATGCCCATGCGCTCGTGCGGCTGTCTATGTCGCCGTAGGGAGGGCGCATACACGGCACGCCGCGCTCGCCGAGCAGATCCTGGGCGCGGGTGAGCGTGCTGTTGAAGTCCTCGCGCGAGAGCTCGGTCAGCCGTTCGTGCTGCCAAGCGTGATTGCCGACGCTGTGTCCTTCCGAGGTGATCCTCGCGATCAGCTCCGGATGGAGTGCTGCGCGTGTTCCGTTCACGAAGAACGTCGCCCGAGCGCCGTATTCGGCGAGCAGATCCAAGATCTGAGGGGTAATCGTCGGGCTCGGACCGTCGTCGAAGGTGAGATGGACGATGGGCAGGTGGAATCCGACCTCCCAGAACTGGCCGACAAAAGGCGTCGCGTTGTCGTAGTTCGACCGCCCGCTTGCACCAGCGGCGTTGACCGCCTTGACCCAGTAGGCGTGCAGCACGTCGTGCACCCCTGCGGTGTGAGAGAAGGCGGTTTCCGTGCTTTGAGTCTCGACCACGGTCTCCACCGTCACGCTGAACCGCTCGCCCGGCTGGTGCCGACGCCACCCGACCAGGTAGCCGGTGACGCTGTCGTCGTCGGGTGCATCCCAGGTCAGAAACACCGTGCCGTCGTTGAGCGCCTTGGCCCGCAGGTAGGTCGGCGCCGCAGGCACCTGCATCGGACGATGAACCTCGACGGCTTGGGGCCGGTCGCCCAGGCGACCTCCATCGACCCCATCAAGCTCGAAAGACGCAACATAAACGATGGACTCGGAATCGTCGGGCTCGGACACTTCAGGCCCAGCGGGCTCTTCGCGCTCGGGCTCCGTGGGCTCTGAGGGAGTGTCGACATTGACGTAGCTCGACCGGGGCGACTCGCCGCCCGCGCCCAGGGCGACGACCCGGTAGACGTAGCGCCGCTCCGGTTCCACCGAATCGTCGACATGGGACACCGCCGAAGTGCCGGTGTCCTCCACAAGCGTGGCGAACACCCCCGGCGCGTCGACGTCGCGGTCACGGCGCAGGATCCGGTAGCCGGTGATCGTGCTGTCGCCGGGATCGTTCCAGCTGATTGCGGCCGAGTCATGGGTGACCGAAGTCGCCACCAGCCCCGAAGGACGCTCCGGTGCCGCTGACTGGGCTGCTGCCGGCATCGTCGCCAACGCCGCCAACAGGGCCACCGACAAGATTGCTCCCAGCCCGGTCATCCACCCCACAGTGCGCCCACTGGTCTTCATCCCGGTGATTGAAGCACCTCGCACGAACCCAACGGTGTACCAATCGGGAACACATCAGTCTGTCGAGCAATTTGCATGATCAGCGTGCCTGTTCGGAAGTGTTTCAGGGGCAGGCTATGACACAGCGGTGGTGGATTGGATTCGGCGGGCGACGTCGGGGCTCGAGGCGACTTCGGCATCTCATGACTCGGTGACCCTGGCGGCAGTCAACGAGTTCGGCGAGTCGCCGCGGCCGCGCTATGTCAACGTCGACACCACCGGCCTCAAACAGCTCACCTCGCTCCACGTTCGCTGCTTGCACGTCAACCTCTGGACAGGCTCCCTCGACCCCGCCCTTCGGTACGATCGGTGCGAGGCGCCTCAGTACGGCCGCCGCTTCCCAGCTGACGGCATCCGTCGCATCAGCGTGACGACATGTCCTGCTGTCCGGATGCTCATCGAGCCGATGTGGCGACGAACCCTGCTCTCGCGGTGTTCGATGGTGTATGCCCGACCCCAGTCAGCCGGACGGACCGCCAACTTCACGACGCGGCGCCGGATGCGATCGCCGGCAGCGGCGAGGCGTCCGAGTCGTGGCGACGGCGTTGGTGTGCCGCCATCCGGGCGAGCCAGTCGTCGGGCAATCAGCGCTCCTCGACGATCTCAGTGGCCATCTCATCGGCTCTTGGCTGAGTCCGCGGTCCGGCATCAGCGCCTCGACGACGGCGCCCGTCGGTGCTGGGCGACACGATGCGCCCAGAGGAAGGCACCGGTCGCCCTGCGCGGCCGCAGCGCACAACCGCAATGCGAAGCGCTGGCATCGCACCCGTTTCGGACCGATCGCTCATGCGTAAACGGCATGACATCTGCGTCGATTCCAATAGGAACGTGTGATGTGTTGTCACTAGATTGCGCAAGCGCAAGGTGGGCACAGGGATTGGTGATGTCGCGATTGACGTGTCCCTGCTCCTGGCCATACGCGCGCCGATCCGTCGCACCGGCTCTCATCGCGAGCTTGAGCGCCGACGATGACGCCGCCAGTCCACATGGCAGTCTTCGAGCCGTTGCCGGACGCAGTCGTGCAACTCGCGGCATGCCGTGGTGCACCTCCCGAATGGTGGTTCCCCGAGTCGACCCGAGCCGAGACCCGACACGCTTTGGAGATATGCAGCTCCTGTGCGGTACGAGACGACTGTCGGGCATGGGCAGCGCGGCAGCCCCGTTCGCTGCTGCACGGCATCTGGGGAGGCGCTGTGCACGGCCGAACTCCCGATCCCGATCCCAATCCGGAGCATTGCCGCAACTGCCGGGCACGTATCGACGACCGGGTGCCTCAGGCGAGGTACTGCTCGTCGTGCCTGCCCGAACATCGTCGAGCCCGGATGCGCTCAAGTGATCGCAGACGCAGAGGCCGCCCCCAACAGCGGTGCTGCGTCGACTGCGCGCGCAGCATTGAGCACCGAGATCCACGCGCGCTGCGCTGCGAATCGTGTGCACGCGACAACCGACGCATGAAGAACAGGCTGTACATGAGACGAAAAAGCCGTGAGCAGCACTGAAGCGCGCCTCATGCGGCGACGCGAACCACCTTGCATTTGACAGAGGCGGCGGGTGTCCCCGAGCCCGGTGCAGGAGCGGGTGCGGCTGCGGGCGATCTGGGCTCGGGCGCCTTGGTTGTCGCGCAGCCATCTGGCAGCACGGTCCAGAGCTGGGGGCTGCCCAGGCGGCCCAGGCCATGGTGGTAGCCGGGCCGCAGCTGTTCGAGATCGGCGTGAAGCTGGTTGATCTGCCGGGTGCGGTCAGCGACGAGTTCTCGCCGATAGCGCACCAAACGGCGCAGCTCCTCGATGGCTCCATCGGGCCGCGGCGGGGGCAGGCAGTGCTCGCGAAGACCGACCCGGGCGATCGCCAGCGCGTCGCCGGGATCGGTCTTGGAGCCAGTGCGCTGACGACGCCGAGCTGCCGCTGTCATGTGCGGGGGCACCTCGACGACCTCGCTGCCTGCGTCGGCCAGGACCCCAGCAGCGGACCGACGACACCGGCCGCTGTGCGCACCGGAACCGCCCGCAGCAGCGCCCGAAGGCTCCGAGTCAGGTCCCGTCCCGATTCGGGCGAAGCGACCCACACGGGGCGCATGATTCTCGACGCCGGTGATGCCGTTGCGGTCGAGGTCGGTCGCGACGAGGCCTGGTCGGGGCCTCGGCCCGCGGTCCTTGGCTTGCTCGCGTCAAGACTGCGCTTAGAGGGTCAGTGGATAGGTGGGGGTGGGGGTTGCCATCGGTTGCGGTGGTTGATGAGTTTGGCGGTGATGAGCAGGGCGACGGCGAGTGCGAGCTGGGCGGTGCGGTGCTCGGGGCGGCGGTCGGTGTTGCGTCGTAGCTGTCCGAAGTTGGACAGCCATGAGTTGGTGCGCTCGACGGTCCAGCGCAGTCCCAGCGGTGCGTTCGCTGGTTTGGGTCCGTCGTTGTCGGCGGTGCGGTGTTTGGTTGGCCGGGCGATGTCGGTGATGCCCAGCTTGTCGGCGGCTCGGTCGACGCGGGCGCCGAGGTAGCCGCGGTCGAGGTGCACGGTGTCGATGTCGTGGTGCAGTCCCCGGCGAGCGATCTCGGCGACGGTGGGCTCGAACAAGATGGTGTCGTGGCGGTTCGCGCCGTCGGCGGCCCACGCGACGGGAGTGCCCGCGGCATCGGTGGCCAGTGACCATTTCCAGCCTGTCTTGCTCCTGTCGACGGGGCTTTTGCCGGTTCCGGGGCCGCCGCAGGGAGCCTTGTGGATCGAGCCCTCCACGCACACATCGCCCAGCCGCAGGCCCATGATGCGGTCATACGCGGCGATCGCTTCGTCGGCGAGGCTGCCGAACACGCCCGCGGCGGCCCATTCGTCGCGGCGCGTGCGCAGCGTGGTGTCCGACACCGCTTCGTCGAGGATCATCTCCGCGGTCTCCCATGAGCAGCCCGTCACGAGCCGGATGACGATGCCGCGCAGGCACAGCCGGTCGCACACGCGACGCCGGTGGCAGCCCAACCGATGCCGGTCAGGTGTCCTGGGCAACAACGGCTCGGCCGCCGCCCAGATGACATCCACCACCGCCTTGCTCAAAGCGCGCATGATGACCAAGCACCTCCACCATGTCGTCGGTTGTAATCGCACCCGGCATCACAGCCGGACCAACACGACGACTGGTGGATGGTCGCCTATCCACGCGGCCTCTAGGGCCTGTCAGACGCTCTCTTGTCGAGCGGTGAGCGCGATTGGCTGTTGTGCGACGGTCTCGCATCGGTGGATGAGGGCTAAGCGCGCGCCTGGGTGGACAGATCAGGGATCGGCAAGGATGCGTCGTGCGGCGCGGGCTGCGGTGTCGGTGCGGGTGCTGCCGGTGACGCGCCGCACGTCGGCGCTGGGAGGTGCTGCCTGGGTGATGGCTGCCCGCACGCTGTTGGCGACTGCTGCGCTGCCGCCGATGATGATGACCTGGCTGGGCCGGTATTGGCTGATGAGCATTGCCGTGGCTGTCGACAGACCGCTTGGGGCGGTGTATGCGACCGCGGAGTTGTCGGTGGCCGCAGCGAGTGCTGCCGCGACGCCGATGTCGGGCGGGGACCAGCCGTTGGCGATGACCAAGGTGATGCCCTCGGGTGCGGACGCGGGGTTGCCCAGCACGCGTCGTGCGGCCTGCGCGGCAGTGTCGACACGGTCCGTGCCGGTCAGCCGCGAGATGCTCGCATCGCCGGCTGCTGCAGCGATCGCATCGTGCACTTGCTCGCTGATCGCTGCGGGGCCCCCGATGAGGACGACGCGCGCCACGTCGTAGTCGCGCAGCGCTGACGCGGAGACATCGGGCAGGCCGTCACGCCGAACATAGAGCACTGCGGAGCGTCCGCTGCGCGCAGCCAGCGCCGCCGCAGCACCGATGTCGGGCGGCGACCATCCATTCGCCACGATCAGGGTGACCCGGCCGGCCGCCGCAGGTGGCCCCAGAATCCGGCGCGCGGTGCCCGCGGCGGTGTCGGCACGGTCCGCGCCGGTGACCCGCGAAATGCCCGAATCGGGCGACGCCACGCGGATCTGGCTGCGGACGTCACGTGACACCGCAGCAATGCCGCCCACGATCACCACCTCAGCAGGCGACGCCTCGCGCAGCAGCAGCGCAGTCTCAGCCGACAACTCGTCCCCCGCGGTGTACACCACCACCGCACCGTCGGTGCGCGCAGCGAGCACCGACGCCACACCCACATCGGGCGGGCTCCACCCATTCGCGACCATGAACACCGCAACACCCACATCAAGATCACCACCACCACCACCACCACCACCGCTTCCGCTGCTGCCGCCAGGGCCGCCGGTGCCGATCGTGGTGGCGCGTTGGCGGCCCTGGTTGGGCGCCGCGAAGACCCACGGCCGCGCCTGCTTGATCGCCAGGATGTTGGCGACGGTGATCTTGAACTCGATCTCGATGGCGAACGGTTGGTTGGATCCGGGGTCGTACAGTTCCTCGAATTTCTCGTGGATCGCGGTGAGGTGCTCTGCGAGCTGTTTCATCTGCGCGTCGCTCATCAGCAGGGTGCCCGGCTCTACCTGGTTCGAGGTCGCCAGGATCTCGTAGAAGTCGCCGCTCTTGTGCAAGAGGATCTCCTCCGGCTCCGAGCTCGCGTCGGGGTTCGTCACCAGGTCCTCGCCGAGCTGCGAGTTGAGGTAGTAGTAGCTGTTCAGGCCGCTGATCGGGTCGAAGCTTGCAGCGACGCCGTTGGCCAGTTCGTCGGAGTAGTTGGGGTGCACCAGCACACCCATCGCGGTGGCCAGATGGTCGATTCGATGAAACTCACGCTCGATAAACGCGCGGTAGTTCCAGAGGCCGGCGAAGACCTGCTTCATGGATTTGTCGATGCCCTCATTCTCGGTCTCGCTCTGCTTCTGTGTGTTGGAGTCGTACAGCCCTGCGCCGCTGAAGCCCGGCAGATCCTCATTGTTGGTGCTGGAGCGGTAGCGCAGCGATCGCCCCGCCGGGAGGACCTCGGCGTGCATGGCGGTCAGCGCGTCGATCATCCATTGCGGACTCTCGGCTTCTTCGATCACCTCCCGGAGGTCATCCAGCATCTCATCCTGGATCTCGAAGTCCGCCTGGAATCTGGGATGAATCAGGATCGCCTCGACGGCGGCAATCAGCTTCGTGCCGGCAGGCAGCGTGAATCGGTCCTCCTCGGCGCCCTGGCCTTTACCGAACACCTTCTCCGCGGCCAGGACGGCATTCTTCATGAACTCGTCGTAGAAGTAGAACGGGATGGCGAACCCCTCGGGCACCGTGCCCGCGGTAAAGCCCAGCGTCCCCAGCACGGCCACATTGGCCGCCTTGACCCCGAACGCGCGCCAGTCGTCGAAGCCGATGTCGCTGAGCGGGGTGATCTCGGTGACCGAGAGGTCGCGTTCGGGGACCTGCGCGCGGGCGGGCCGGGACGCGGCGTGGTGCGCATTCACCTCTGCCAGCGTCGCCGCCCGCAGCTCGTAGCCGTCCGCTGTCACCTCGTAGCGCACGTAGCTGTCGATCAACGCGTCGATCGCATCCTTCCCGAGCGCGTCCTTGATGTACGCGTTGGGCACGCTGTCTTGCACCGCGCGCAGGTTGACATGGGAGAGCGGCGTTTGCGGCACCGTGGTGATGATCCCGCCGACCCGCGGCAGCTCGTTGGGCAGCGACTCGTAGATCACGATGTTGAGCGGACTGGGACGCTCGCCCGGGTCCATCACACGCAGCAGGCCGAAGCCGACCTCGGAGTTGAGGGCCAGGAAGTCCGTGTCGGGGAAGACGTCTTCGTTGAAGAGGAGCGGGATGCGCGATGCCCTGAGCGTTTCCAGGCCGGCCTGGTAGCCCGGCAGCCGGTGGTTTGGGATATACATCGGCATGTTGTCACCCAGCAGCGGCATCGCGGCGGTGAGCATCGTATGGGCACGGTCCAAGAGGTCGAACGTGTACCGGCCGTCGTAGCGATTCAACCAGAAGTAGTAGACGCCTTGCGTGCCGTCGGCCGCGACCAGGTCGGGGTCGTAGACGATCTCACCGAGGATGGCCCAGGGCAGGTCCGGATTCGTGTGGCCGATCGCGTCCAGGAACAAGACGACCGGATGCCGCAGGTGGGTCGTCGAGTTGATGAAGTAGAGCAGCGGGTGGTCGGTGTCCATGTCGAGCAGCGCGAACTTCACATATTCGTAGTCGGAGCCCGGCTCGGTGTAGGAGAGCTCCTCGAATGTGTCGCCATCGGGAATCGCCACCGCTCCGTCATTCCGTAAGATCGCGGGCGCCGCGTTCAGCGGGTTCATTCTGCCCAGGGCCGCGAGCTCGGACAGGTCGTCGTCACAGTCGCCGTCGATGTCGGCCGGGTCGGTGATGTCGTACTGCTCCACCCGGTAACGCGTGTAGGGCAGGGCTTCCACGTTCTCGCCGAGCGTGGTCGTGCCGGTCTTCCCCCACGTCACCGCGACCGGCGTCCACACCTCAGCGCCGTCCCGCCGGTGCGTCACGTAGAGCACGAAATAGACATCGGTCGTCGACGGGACCACGATCGGCACCGAAGTCACCGCGACCACCGTCGGCGTCGGCCCTACTTCCAAACACGGGTCATCTATCGCGAAGGTCGAGCCGTCGCCCGGCGGGGACCAGCCGCTCTCGCCCTCATCGTTGATGGCGCGCACCTGCACGTCGTAGCTGGTGTCGGGGTCGAGGCCGTCGATCGTCGCCACGATGCCAGTGCCCGTGTGCGGCCAGTCAGCCCATCGGCTGCCCTTGCTGTAGCGCACCTTGTAGCCGCTGAAATCCGGCCGGCCGGTCATGCTGGGAGCGATCCACGACACATCCAGGCTGTCCGTCTCGCCGCGCGTCGGCGACACCGACGGCGCGGCAGGCGGGGGCGGCGGCTCGTCCACATCGGTGATCTCGATTGTGACCGTCGCGCTTGCCTCGCCGCCGCGGGAGTCGTCGGCGGTCACCGTCAGCACATAGCTGTTCCCGCTGGCCTCGTGGTCGTAGGTGACGCCCGGCGCCGTGCTGATCTGCCCGCTGGCGGAGTCGATCCGAAACGACCCGGCGTCAGTGCCTTCCAGCGAATACGACAGCGTGTCATCGTCTGCGTCGGTCGCGGTCACCGCCGCGCCGACGGCGACGCCGGCTCCGCTGTTCTCCTCCAGGAGGCGCGTGAGCGTCGCCGGATCGAACACCGGTACGTTGTTGGGCTCGTCGTTGTCGGTGATCGTTACGGTCAGCGATGCGGGCGACAGCGGCAGCGTCGAGGTCGACGATGCCGCGATCGTCACGGTCTCGTCGTCGTCGTCGATCCGGTCGTCGACCGGCGTCAGCCTGAAGCTGGCCGTCCCTGACACCGCCCTCGCCGCGATCGTGAGCGTCGCCGTCGCCGATCCGACCGTGTAGTCGTCGCCCTCCGTCGCCGTGCCTGCCGCCAGCGTGAGCGACACCACCGTGTCGGTGGTCAGTCCCGCGCCGTCCAGCGTCCCCTCGACCGTCAGTGTCGCCGCGCCTGCGCCTTCGCCCACCGCCGATGGCGACACCTCGAGCACGATGCTTGTCGCCGCCTGCTCGTCGTCAACGACGGTGATGAGCTGTTGCGTGCCGATCGTCGAGCCGCCCAGCGTCGCCGTGACCAGGATGGTCTCGCCAACATCTAACTCGCTGTCGTCCAGCGCGCTGACCGTCGTCGACACCGAACTCCGACCGGCGGCGAGGGTCAGCGTCTCGTCGGCCACCGTGTAGTCCGTGCCCTTGGTCGCTGTGCCCGCGAAGCCGAGGTTGATCGTCTTCTCACTACTGAACGTCACGCCGCCGCTGCTGACAGACACCGTTGACGATGACACGGCCGCTTCCGTAATCGACGCCCGAGTCGCCGACAGTGCCCAGTTCGGTACGTCGTCGTTGGTGATCGTCACCGTGGTCGTTGCCGGGCTGCCCTCGATCACCGCCTCGGGCAGCGTGCCGAATGCCACCGTTACATCCTCGTCAGCCTCCACGAGATCGTCATCTCCGGCGCTGAAGCTGAACGTCGCCGACATCGCGCCGGCTGCGAACGTCACGCTCGCTGGCACGCCCGAGTAGTCGCTGCCGCTGATGCCGCTGCCGTCCGTCACGTTCAGCGGGACCACGACTTGACCCGAAAGCGCCTGGTCCAGGCTGACCGTCACCGTCACCGACTCGCCCTCGCCGACGCTGTACGACGACGATCCGAAACTGACTGGCGCCGGCGCCTCACGTGTCACTGTCAGCGTGTAGATCCGGGTCACGACGCCATCCCCGGCGGTCACTTTGACCTTGATCGTCTTGTCGCCCACGACGAGGTTCACCTGCTGCCCGTCGGTCACGCTGTCGGCGTCGAGCAGGGGCATGTCGGCGTCGTCCAGGAACTCGACCGTGGCGTTGGCCGCATCGACCGCCGTGGCGGTCACCGTGATCGTGGAAGCTGAATTCGCCACCGACACCGCATAGGCGGTCGTCAACCGTTGGAAGCTGGGGGACCAGGTGGGGGTCGATGTCCCGGCGCTGATGCTGAGCGCGCTCAGGTCAGGGTTGCCGGGCATGTTGTAGGCGTAAAGCTTGGCTTTGCGCCAGTCCACCACCCACATGGTGGTGCCGTTGGACCAGATGCCACGGGGGTCGTTGTTTCCGGCCGCCGCCAGGTCGTCGAAGTCTCTGACGGCGTCCCGCTGCCCGGTGGCCAGTTCGTAGGCGTAGAGCTTGTCATCCTCCTCGTCCGCCACCCACATGGTCGTGCGGTCGGACCAGATACCCCTAGGGCTTCTATTGTTGGCAGCATTCAGGGTGTCGAGCTTCCTGCCGGCCACCTCCTCCCCGCTGGCCAGCGTGTAGGCGTAGATCTCGTCGTCCTCTGGATCAGCCACCCACATGGTCGTGCGGTCGGACCAGATGCTCACGGGGGCGGTGTTCCCGGCGGAGACCAGGCTGTCGATATCCTTGTCGGCATCCCGTCGCCCGGTGGCCAGTGCGTAGGCGTAGATCTCTTCGTCCGACCGGTCCGACACCCACATGGTCGTACCGTTAGACCAGATGCCCCTGGGGTTTGTATTGTCGGCCGCCTCCAGGGCATCGAAGTCCCTGCCGGCGTTGTGCTGCCCGGTGGCCAGCGCATAGGCGTAGAGCTTGTTCTCCTCGTCGTCCACCACCCATATGATCGTGCCGTTGGACCAGATGCCACTGGGATCGATGTTCCCGGCCGCCTTCAGCGTGTCGAAGTCGTCCTCGGCCTTCCAGCCGAAGGGAGCGTCCGAGCCCCGGTTGATGCTGACGGTGTAGTCCCTGGTGTTGCCGCCGTCCCTGTCGGCGACGGTCACGGTCACGACGTTGCGGCCTACGCTCAGATCCACCTGGTGTCCGTCGGCCCCGTTGGCATCCGTACCGCTGTAGGTAACTGCGGCGCCGACGTCGAGGGCGACGCCTGCAACGGTCACCTGTGTCACCGTGTTGGCCACGCCGAACTGGTAGGACGTGGTATCGGCGTCGAACCCCGCCACGCTCTTGCCGTCCACGCTCAGAGCGCTCAGGTCGGTGCTGAGCGGTTCGCGGGTCACGATCATCGTGGAGGTCCGGGTCACGACGCCGTCATCGGCCGTCACCTTGACCTTGATCGTATTGTCGCCCACGACGAGGTTCACCTGCTGCCCGTCGTTCACGATATCGGCGTCGACCAGGGGCATGTCGGCGGCGTCCAGGAACTCGACCGTGGCGTTGCCCGCATCGACCGCTGTGGCGGTCACCGTGATCGTGGACACCGAATGCTCCACCGACGCCGCATAGGATTTAGTCACCCGGTGGAAGTTGGGGGTCAACGTGGGGGTCAAGGTCCCGGCGCTGAGGCTGAGCGCGCTCAGGTCGGGATTGCCGGGCATGTTGTAGGCGTGGATCTTCCCGGCAAAACGGTCCGACACCCACATGGTCGTGCCGTTGGACCAGATGCCCGCGGGGGAGGTGTTCTCGACCGCCAGGGCGACGAAGTCCCTGACCGAGTCCCGCTGCCCAGTGTCCAACGCATAGGCGAAGAGCTTTGTACGGTCCGACACCCACATGGTCGTGCCGTCGGACCAGAGGTCACCGGACCGAGCGTTCCCGTCCCCCAGCGCGGGGTCGATGTCCTTGTCGGGGTCCCGCTGCCGGTCGACCAGGTTGTAGGCGTAGATCCCGTCAAACACGGGGTCCGAGATCCATATGGTCCTGCCGTCGGACCAGAGGCCATAGACCCAATAGGGCCCACGTTGCATCGGGAGACGGATGGCGAGGAAGTCGTTGTCTTGGTCCCGCTCCACATTCATATTCACGTCATCCGGGACGTCGGGCCGCACGTAGGCGAAGGCCTTATCGCTGTTGTAGTCCACCACCCACATGGTCGCGCCGTCGGACCAGATGCCCCTGATGCTGGTGTTGCCGGGATAGATATGGGTGTTGAAGTCCTCGTCGGGATTCCGCTGCTTGGTGGCCAGCGTGTAGGCGAAGAGCTTTTCCTTCCGGTTCTCATCGTCCCCCACCCACATGGTCGTGCCGTCGGACCAGATGCCCCTGGCTGCGACGTTCTCGGCTGCCTCCAGGGTGTCGAAGTCGTCCTCGGCCTTCCAGCCGAAGGGGGCGTCCGACCCTCGGTTGACGCTGACGGTGTAGTCCCTGGTGCTGACGCCGTCACTGGCGGTGACGGTCACGGTCACGTCGTTGCGGCCCACGCTCAGATCCACCTGGTGTCCGTCGGCCCCGTCGGCGTCGGTCCCGCTGTAGGCCACCGTGGCGTCGGCGTTGGCGGCGAC
This sequence comes from Candidatus Poriferisodalis sp., assembly GCF_965237655.1. Taxonomy (GTDB): domain Bacteria; phylum Actinomycetota; class Acidimicrobiia; order Acidimicrobiales; family Poriferisodalaceae; genus Poriferisodalis. The sequence goes on along the minus strand of NZ_CBDEGB010000002.1, from coordinate 2,341,783 downwards.
GCCCGCAACCGTCACCTGCGACACCGTGTTGGCCACGCCGAACTGGTAGGACGTGGTCTCGGCGTCGAACCCCGCCACGCTCTCGCCGCCCACGCTCAGAGCGCTCAGGTTGGCATCGGTCGATTCGGCATCGGGGAGAACCTGCCTGACGCCGTTCCCCGCCTCGGTCTGCGCGACGCTGGGAGCCGCAGGCGTGTCGGCCCGGACGTAGTTCGACTGCTCGCTGGTTTCGTGCGAGCCGGTGTTCGAGTCGATCGTCACGAACTGGCCGGGGGCGTGGACAGCCAGGTTGCGCCGCAGCACCTCGTAGCGGGTGATGGAGGAATCGCCGGGGTCGTCCCATTCGGAGTCCTCAGCGGTGCTGGTCTGAGCGACCGCCATGTGGTCGACCGTGAGCAAGCAGAGGGCGGCCAGCAGAACGCCGACCAGCGCTGGACGGAACCGGAAGACGTTCGACACCGCTCAGTTGCTGTTGCCGACCGGAGATGTGGCCGAACCCGGCCTTCCGCGGCGCCTTGGAGCGGCATTCGACTTCGGACGAACAACAGAACCAGAAAAAGCCGGCGGTCCTTCGCACCAACGCGACAGCAGGCTTACCGAGCACATATAGAAGTCACTGTTTCGTCACATTGGCCTTACTATTCTATCACATTTGTCCCGTGTCATCGTTTGTTGCTCAGGTTCGGGTTTGATTTCCGGACAAGGAGAAACAGATGACCAGACCGTCGAACAGGTCCCCGGAGCAGAAGCTCCAGGTGGTGATGAGTGTGCTGCGGGGCGAGCTGTCCGCGGCTGAGGCTGGCCGCAAGGCCGGAGTCAGTGAGCAGTCGGTGCACAACTGGAAGCGGGCATTGCTGGACTCCGGGCGGGAGGGCCTGGCTCAGGGCCGCAAGCGCCGGACGTCTCGCGAGGTCGAGCTCGAAGCGGAGAACGAGGAGCTCAAGGCCGCTTTGGGCGAAGCCCATGTGGAGTTGCGGGTGTGGAGGAAAGGGGCGGAGTATCTCCCCCCGTCGAGGACCTCGAGATGATCCGCACTGGCGCGGGCATGCCCATCACGAGGTTCGCGGCTCTCATCGGCGTGCCCCGGCGGACCTATCAGCACCGGTTGGCCAAGCATCGCGCCGGTGACCCGCCCAAGGGGCCGTGGCCGGCGCCGGTCGTGGACCGGATCGAGCCGGCGGTCGCGAAGCTGGCCGCGGAGTGGCCGGCTTGGGGGCATCGCAAGATATGGGCGATGGGCCGCCATGCCGGCTGGGAGTTCGGGTCCCAATCATCGGTCAGACGGGCAATGGCCCGCCGGGGGCTGCTGCAGCCGGTCCGCTACCAGGCCGAGCGTCGCCAGCTGGCCAAGGCCCGCAGAGCTGTCTTCGCTGACGTCCCGTCGAGACCGAACCGGGTATGGCAGGCCGATTTCTCGGAGTTCGAGACTGGAACCGAGGGCACCTGGCAGCTCGGCGGCGTGGTCGACTACGTCACCAAGCTCGTGTTGGCGTGCCCGGTGAGCGCAACCCAGACCGCCGGGGACCTGTGCGCCGCGTTCGACGCTGCCGAGACCCGCGCCAGCGAACTGCTGGGGCACCGGCTCGTCGAGGACTGCACCGACGACGACACCGGCGAGATCGACCCCGATCGTGATCGTGACCGACAACGGCCCGGCCATGAAATCAGCGGCCGTCGCCCGCTGGTTCGCCGACCGCTCCCACTTCTCGCACGTAAGAACCAGGCACCGGTCGCCGCACACAAACGGAGTGATCGAACGCTGGTTCGAAGCATTGAAATACGAACGGCTCTACCGCCACGACATCGCAGACGGCATCGGCCTCGCCGACCACGCCGCCGACTTCATCGACGAATACAACCGAATCCGACCCCACGAGAGCCTCGACTGGGCCCGCCCCCTCGACGCACACCAGCAAACCCCCGACACTCAAACCGAAACCCCCGAAACCTGAGCAACAAACTTGACACGGGACAAAACTCATCAACCACCGCAACCGATGGCAACCCCCACCCCCACCTATCCACTGACCCTCTAAGCGCAGTCTTGACGCGAGCAAGCCAAGGACCGCGGGCCGAGGCCCCGACCAGGCCTCGTCGCGACCGACCTCGACCGCAACGGCATCACCGGCGTCGAGAATCATGCGCCCCGTGTGGGTCGCTTCGCCCGAATCGGGACGGGACCTGACTCGGAGCCTTCGGGCGCTGCTGCGGGCGGTTCCGGTGCGCACAGCGGCCGGTGTCGTCGGTCCGCTGCTGGGGTCCTGGCCGACGCAGGCAGCGAGGTCGTCGAGGTGCCCCCGCACATGACAGCGGCAGCTCGGCGTCGTCAGCGCACTGGCTCCAAGACCGATCCCGGCGACGCGCTGGCGATCGCCCGGGTCGGTCTTCGCGAGCACTGCCTGCCCCCGCCGCGGCCCGATGGAGCCATCGAGGAGCTGCGCCGTTTGGTGCGCTATCGGCGAGAACTCGTCGCTGACCGCACCCGGCAGATCAACCAGCTTCACGCCGATCTCGAACAGCTGCGGCCCGGCTACCACCATGGCCTGGGCCGCCTGGGCAGCCCCCAGCTCTGGACCGTGCTGCCAGATGGCTGCGCGACAACCAAGGCGCCCGAGCCCAGATCGCCCGCAGCCGCACCCGCTCCTGCACCGGGCTCGGGGACACCCGCCGCCTCTGTCAAATGCAAGGTGGTTCGCGTCGCCGCATGAGGCGCGCTTCAGTGCTGCTCACGGCTTTTTCGTCTCATGTACAGCCTGTTCTTCATGCGTCGGTTGTCGCGTGCACACGATTCGCAGCGCAGCGCGCGTGGATCTCGGTGCTCAATGCTGCGCGCGCAGTCGACGCAGCACCGCTGTTGGGGGCGGCCTCTGCGTCTGCGATCACTTGAGCGCATCCGGGCTCGACGATGTTCGGGCAGGCACGACGAGCAGTACCTCGCCTGAGGCACCCGGTCGTCGATACGTGCCCGGCAGTTGCGGCAATGCTCCGGATTGGGATCGGGATCGGGAGTTCGGCCGTGCACAGCGCCTCCCCAGATGCCGTGCAGCAGCGAACGGGGCTGCCGCGCTGCCCATGCCCGACAGTCGTCTCGTACCGCACAGGAGCTGCATATCTCCAAAGCGTGTCGGGTCTCGGCTCGGGTCGACTCGGGGAACCACCATTCGGGAGGTGCACCACGGCATGCCGCGAGTTGCACGACTGCGTCCGGCAACGGCTCGAAGACTGCCATGTGGACTGGCGGCGTCATCGTCGGCGCTCAAGCTCGCGATGAGAGCCGGTGCGACGGATCGGCGCGCGTATGGCCAGGAGCAGGGACACGTCAATCGCGACATCACCAATCCCTGTGCCCACCTTGCGCTTGCGCAATCTAGTGACAACACATCACACGTTCCTATTGGAATCGACGCAGATGTCATGCCGTTTACGCATGAGCGATCGGTCCGAAACGGGTGCGATGCCAGCGCTTCGCATTGCGGTTGTGCGCTGCGGCCGCGCAGGGCGACCGGTGCCTTCCTCTGGGCGCATCGTGTCGCCCAGCACCGACGGGCGCCGTCGTCGAGGCGCTGATGCCGGACCGCGGACTCAGCCAAGAGCCGATGAGATGGCCACTGAGATCGTCGAGGAGCGCTGATTGCCCGACGACTGGCTCGCCCGGATGGCGGCACACCAACGCCGTCGCCACGACTCGGACGCCTCGCCGCTGCCGGCGATCGCATCCGGCGCCGCGTCGTGAAGTTGGCGGTCCGTCCGGCTGACTGGGGTCGGGCATACACCATCGAACACCGCGAGAGCAGGGTTCGTCGCCACATCGGCTCGATGAGCATCCGGACAGCAGGACATGTCGTCACGCTGATGCGACGGATGCCGTCAGCTGGGAAGCGGCGGCCGTACTGAGGCGCCTCGCACCGATCGTACCGAAGGGCGGGGTCGAGGGAGCCTGTCCAGAGGTTGACGTGCAAGCAGCGAACGTGGAGCGAGGTGAGTTGTTTGAGGCCGGTGGTGTCGACGTTGACATAGCGCGGCCGCGGCGACTCGCCGAACTCGTTGACTGCCGCCAGGGTCACCGAGTCATGAGATGCCGAAGTCGCCTCGAGCCCCGACGTCGCCCGCCGAATCCAATCCACCACCGCTGTGTCATAGCCTGCCCCTGAAACACTTCCGAACAGGCACGCTGATCATGCAAATTGCTCGACAGACTGATGTGTTCCCGATTGGTACACCGTTGGGTTCGTGCGAGGTGCTTCAATCACCGGGATGAAGACCAGTGGGCGCACTGTGGGGTGGATGACCGGGCTGGGAGCAATCTTGTCGGTGGCCCTGTTGGCGGCGTTGGCGACGATGCCGGCAGCAGCCCAGTCAGCGGCACCGGAGCGTCCTTCGGGGCTGGTGGCGACTTCGGTCACCCATGACTCGGCCGCAATCAGCTGGAACGATCCCGGCGACAGCACGATCACCGGCTACCGGATCCTGCGCCGTGACCGCGACGTCGACGCGCCGGGGGTGTTCGCCACGCTTGTGGAGGACACCGGCACTTCGGCGGTGTCCCATGTCGACGATTCGGTGGAACCGGAGCGGCGCTACGTCTACCGGGTCGTCGCCCTGGGCGCGGGCGGCGAGTCGCCCCGGTCGAGCTACGTCAATGTCGACACTCCCTCAGAGCCCACGGAGCCCGAGCGCGAAGAGCCCGCTGGGCCTGAAGTGTCCGAGCCCGACGATTCCGAGTCCATCGTTTATGTTGCGTCTTTCGAGCTTGATGGGGTCGATGGAGGTCGCCTGGGCGACCGGCCCCAAGCCGTCGAGGTTCATCGTCCGATGCAGGTGCCTGCGGCGCCGACCTACCTGCGGGCCAAGGCGCTCAACGACGGCACGGTGTTTCTGACCTGGGATGCACCCGACGACGACAGCGTCACCGGCTACCTGGTCGGGTGGCGTCGGCACCAGCCGGGCGAGCGGTTCAGCGTGACGGTGGAGACCGTGGTCGAGACTCAAAGCACGGAAACCGCCTTCTCTCACACCGCAGGGGTGCACGACGTGCTGCACGCCTACTGGGTCAAGGCGGTCAACGCCGCTGGTGCAAGCGGGCGGTCGAACTACGACAACGCGACGCCTTTTGTCGGCCAGTTCTGGGAGGTCGGATTCCACCTGCCCATCGTCCATCTCACCTTCGACGACGGTCCGAGCCCGACGATTACCCCTCAGATCTTGGATCTGCTCGCCGAATACGGCGCTCGGGCGACGTTCTTCGTGAACGGAACACGCGCAGCACTCCATCCGGAGCTGATCGCGAGGATCACCTCGGAAGGACACAGCGTCGGCAATCACGCTTGGCAGCACGAACGGCTGACCGAACTCTCGCGCGAGGACTTCAACAGCACGCTCACCCGCGCCCAGGATCTGCTCGGCGAGCGCGGCGTGCCGTGTATGCGCCCTCCCTACGGCGACATAGACAGCCGCACGAGCGCATGGGCATCGTCGCTGGGGCTAAGGGTCGTCACATGGTCGTTGAACAGCGGAGATTCCGCAGGCGCCAAAGCTGACACCATGATCTCGAGGCTGACCGACAATGTGTCGTATTTCGACGTTGTGCTGATGCACGACACCGGACAAGAGACAGTCGAGGCTGTCAGAGAGCTGCTGAAGCGCTGGGCCCAACTGGGCTTCGAATTCAAACCAGTCTGCGAACCGCCGGCCACAGCAGCCGTTCCCCTCAACACAGTCACGACCGAATCGCCGACCGTGCCGGTTGCTGAGGACGACCTTGGTCCCGGTGTCCCAGAGGCCCCCCAGAACCTGACCCCCGAGGGCGTCGCACCCCTGGTGGCTGAATTCGAGGATCTTCCCGCAAGCCACACCGGATCAGATCCGTTCACTGTGCGTCTCGCGTTCAGCGAACCCATCGCCAACGGCTACATACAAGTTCGGGATCGCTCAGTGGAAGTCACCGGAGGCTTGGTGCTCACCGCATCCCGAGTCGAACGACGCAAGGACCTGTGGGAGATCACCATCTTGCCCCGCACCACCGACCACGTCACCATCGTCGTGGCAGCCGCCACGGATTGCGCCACATGGGCACACATCTGCACCGACGCCGGAAAAAAGCTCTCCTACCGGCTTCAGCTCACCGTCCCCGGACCCTAGATTCTCACCGGAGCCACCCACGGTGACGGCTCGTCGGACTCCGCGGCGCAATGCCGCCGCTCAACCCGTCGTGCATCGCGGCCACTACACACCGCGTCGTTCGCAACATCTGAACGAGCACTGCCCGTCGGACGTCGAATGGGGCTTCGAGGAACAGTGAAACGGCTGCTCACTGCGGCTGCCGCCACACTGATGGCCGCTGCCCTCGTCCTGCCGCCCAAGCCGAAACAGTCGCCAGCCGGGAGTTGCCCGCCGAAGCCGTTGAACGCACACAGCCCAGGCTCGTGATCCATGGGCACTCGCATCAATCGAATCGCGAACGCGCCAACGACCAGACCCAAGCCGTCGGTCTCGCCGCGGACGGGACTCCCAGGAGCATGGCGCAGCTCGCATTCGATACTCCGCCCGATGTGTCGTTCGTGTCGTGATGCGGCTTCGTGGCTTCAGGCCGCGGGCCTGCCGAGACACCCGTCGAATTTCTTGCCTCAGGCACCGACAAGACGCCCGGCTGCGTGACATGCCAGACAAGACGAACATGGCGGGCCTGGTGAGCAACGAGTCAGCGGGCCGACTGCAGTGACTGATCCAGAGGGTGACGCCGGACGCTCCCGGCAGGACCAGATCGACCCGGCTAGGGCCGCGGCGCTCACCGAGCTTGGCGAGCGCCGCGCGGCTCAGGGCATGCACGCGAGGGTTTATGTGCGCGACGGGATGACGGCCGCCATGGTCCACCGTGACGGTGACACAGGGGCAACGATCGACGAGGCATTGGTCGAAGGCGCCGATCTCATCGAGACGCTGGCCGCTGAGATCGCCGAGGAGATGGGGCTGCCCGATGACTGGCTCGCCCACACCGGCGGCAAACCGACGCCGCCGTCGGCACCACCCCCGCCCCCACGACGCGGCCGACTCGCAGCCGCCTGCGACCGCATCGTGCGCAGGGTCGTGAAGACGGCAGTCCGGCTGGCCGGCTGGGGTCGGGCATACGCCCTCGAACACCCCGACAGCAGGGTCCGTCGGCACCTCGGCCAGTTGGGCATCCGCACAGCCGGATGCATTGTCAAGGTGGCGCGGAGGCTGCCGTCACCCGGGAAGCGGCCCGATAGTCACTTCTTGGCCAGTGCACCCTGTTTGTGTTGGCCAGTTGCATCCGATTCGGCCCGTTTTTCGCGTTTAGCCACGTGTTCGGGGGCCGTCTGCCTCATCTGTGGCGCGAGAAGCGTCTGTTAGGGAGGTGCCGCGAGGTGTTCTGGCATCGGAGCCGCCGGTGTCGGTCCAGGGAGGGGTCGCGGAGGACGGTTCGTCGGACTGTTGAGGCTCGTAGGTCTTGGGGCGGGTTGCGTTCTTGGCTCGTCTGGCCTCGTGCGCCCCTGGGTGGGTATTTTCGTTCGTTACAACGAAGTTGCACGTCCAAGTGGCGACCAGTAGGGTTCGGTTGTGAGCGACGAAGCTGTGGAATTGCGGGTTTGGATCGACCAACTGCCAGCGCAGTCGTTTTTCTTCACTGACGAAATCCCGGGTTGGTCGCCCTCGCTCCGGTTCACCTTGGCTCGTATCGCTACTGACCCGGCGCATCCGCTTGTGCGCGTGTCCCGCGGGTTCTTCTGCAAGTGTTGGCATCAAGACAGTTCGCCGCAGGATCAAGCCAGAACGGTGAACGTCCGCTTGGCGAGCCTCTACTTGGCCGGCGAAGGCGGCGGGGCCGCAAACTGGAATGCCCTGAATCTGGTGGGATGGACTGCGCAACACCCTCGACGCAAAGACGTCGGGTGCGTCGGGCGACCCCCTAGGTCACCTTGGGAGCACACAAGATTCGTGCAGCGCAACAACGAGCGGCGGCACGAACTCAGTTGGGCCGAAGTGACTCTGCTTGAGGCCGTGCGCATGTTCGAAAGCGGCGACTTGGACTGGGATGAAGCAGTCGAGGTCATCACGTCCGGCGACTATCTCGGCCGGCTCCGGTACGGTGCCGAAGTGGACACCGAGCGGTTTCGCTGGGGTGCCGAAGGTGAGATCAGGCAGCCGAATGCGTTCCATTCCCGAGTGGAGGACCTGAGCGCGTCAATGCCTGATCATGACTCGTTCGTTGATTGGCGTGCCCGCGCGGTGTTGGCAAAGCCGTTGAGTGCCTGAGCACCATCGCCGTGCGCACATGCGGCAAGGCAGACCGGTGCGCCCCACCATCGTGAGGACCAAGGGTGATAAGAGTGCTGCTGATGGCAGCGGCTCGAAAGCTGCCCGTGCCGCTTATGACCAGGCCCTCAACGAATCGACTCCGCTCAACACCGACATCGACACTGACGAAGGCCCGAGCGCTTCCAGCGGGTTTGCCAGTGACAGAGCGGCCTTTTCCGAGGCCGTGGGGATGGTCTCGGAAAAGACGAAACTTGCTCCAGAGCAGATCATCCACGACTACTGGCTGGTCCGCACGCTCTACGCGTTAAGCAAACACCTTCCCGAAGATGGTGCCCTCCACAATCGTGTCGGGGCTTGGGTATTCGGCGGCGGCACCTCGTTGGCGACGGCATGGCGTTTCGTTCGCCGGTACTCGGAAGACATCGACGGGGTGCTGTTCGTCGCAGATACCGACAAGGCGAAACGCAACGCACAACGGCGTGCCTCATCCGGCATCGCGAAATGGGCCACGGATGACCCGGACATCACAATCCCGATGATCGAAGGCAAGCGGGTCCTCAAGTCATTCTTCACGGTCGGCGATGTCCCGAGGTACATCAAGTTTGAGACATCGATCATCGATGCCTCCGCGGATGGCCTAGTTGAGCCTCGCGAGGTCAAGTCGATGATGTGCCTGCAAGGTGAATCAGCATGGGTCGAGGAGCACCCTGAGCTGGGAGGCTTCGTCATGCCGTGCGCGAAACCGGCATGGATCGCTGTCAACAAGTTCGACGCACTCCATCGGCGCGCCCAAGACAGAAATCATGACGGTATCAAAGAGCGCGGTCGTGACCTGTATGACCTATGGGCACTTGCGATTCAGCCGCCGGTCGCTGACGAGATCAGAAAGCGAATGGCCGACCTTTGGGAGCCAGCGGCGGCCGGGTTGGGCAGGAACGTGACCCCACGACCTGCAGGCGGTTACGCGGACAGCCCGGTGTTCCAAGCAGGAACTGCCGCTTACTCGGCGTTGCAAGAAGGATTCGACGAGGCCGTCGCCACCACTGTTTGGGGCGCCGCGCCCAAGTTCGAAACGGCCGTCAAGGCCGTGTGTGCGCTTGATGACTCAAGCATTTGACGGCCTCTGGCACTCAGATGCCAGCATCAGCCCTCAGCCGACGCCAAACTGCCATCGCCTCGGCGTGGCCCTTTGCGAGAGCGCTCAGCCCCCCAAGAAGCCCATTTCGCCCCGAATTCACCCTGAAAATGGCAGTCTCAGCGCCCAGTTGCGCCAGCAGCGCCTGACTTCGGAGCGTCGCGTAACGTTCTGACCAGGGGTTTTGCCCTCTCGTGGCCAATGTGGAGATTCGGCTAAAATCATGTGGAGATTCACGGATCGGCCAAAATTTGCCCCGTCTGACTTGGGCAAACGCGACTGGCCAACACCTGATAGTGGTCATCCTGGCGTGGCGCGAAGGAGACACGACCGCCACGATCGATGATGCGCTGCGCGACGGGCCGCGGATCGTCGGCGAGATCGCGGCGGAGGTTGCTGAGGAGCGGGGGGTGCCAGCGGATTGGCTGTCTCGCATCGGTGAAGTCCTGGCAGTGCCCCCGGAAGCCAACTCCTGACTCTGAGCGGACACTTGGCTCGGCGACCCGCGGGCGCTGGTCCCAACTACAGTCCACGTTCTCTAGGAAGCTGTCCGTGACCTCCGAACGCACCGATCCTCGAATCCCCGAAGGCTCCGCAGAGATGTCTTGCCCGAAGTGCGACGCGCCGATGGTGCGCAGGGTCGCCAAGCGGGGGGACAACGCCGGGAACGAATTCTGGGGCTGCTCGGCGTTTCCGAAGTGCCGTTCGATCGTGCCGATCGAAGAACCCGTACCAGTGGTGCCTCCGGCCGCTGCAGAGACCGGTCAGGTGTGCCCGTTCAGCAGTCTGCCGCCTGAACCTCAGAAGGGACTTCTGAAGAAGGCGATCGCTGCGATGGACGGATTCTGGCGCTGGAACCTCGAACTGGATGAGCCGGACGCGACAGATCGCTGGAAGCCTGCGCATCGCCGCAAGGTGCTTGACTATCTGCACATTCGCGACGGGGAGAGATGCGGGCTGTGCGGTGCCGTCATGAAGCTGAAGGGCGCGCAAGTCGAGCATGTGGTTCCGAAGCGGTTTGCGGTGTTCGAACTCGACGCGGACGGCAAAGCCCGTCAGGGCACCTACTACACGAGCGTGCTGCACGGCATGGAGAACCTCCAAGCGGCGCATCCGCGTTGCAACAAGTACAAGGGCAACAAACCGGACATCCGCGAGTGGAGACACCCGAGCATGCCGCGTCTGGTGGTAGCCAAGACCACAGACGGCCGGGTGCTGATGCTGCCTCCAACTGAACCGGACAGCACTGATTGACCGAGCGCTTTCCGACAGCCGGCGCGCAGCCGCCGACCCGATCATCGGTCTTGTGCCTGTATGTCCGAACTGGCACGCCATGCTGCACCGGCACCCTGACAAGCCGTGCTCCGTGGAATATCTACGGCGGGTGATGGGGAGGGGGCACTGATTCGCACTCCAGACGCTCAATCACCAGCAGCGTTCGGATCGTCCCCGCGGATGCTGAGCAGCCGAGGTCAACGCCGACCCCAGTTCGTAGAATGCCTCCTGTGCGGGGGAGTGGACCCCGCTGACTGCCGCCGCCGTTCGTGTCACATCCCATTGGCAGCATGGGATGCATGAACAGCATCTTGCGTGTACGGCGGCATCGGGGTCGCTGCGCGGTCCGCGTCGCGTCCCGAGGAGGTATTCGTGGTTGTTGACGCCGAGTCCGTGTCGGATACGACCGTTTGGGATGTGCTGGGCGGCATCGGCGGACTCGCCGCGGGGGTCTCATTGTTGATCTTGGTGTACATCCAGGCGAGGCCCAGAGTCAACCGTTGGGCGCTCACCCGGTTCCTGCATGCCACGGTCGCGTACGAGTTGCGCGACAGGTTGACGAACGAACAGACGCGTGACCTTACGTGGAGGCACCGGCTTCGCCGTTGGCGCCGCAACCAAATGTTTGAGGGCTACCAGCGACTCATGACCATGAGTCAGCGAGTGAAGGCGCGTCAACTCGAATCCGCCTTCATGTCGGCAAGATCCAAGTTGGTGGGCACTTGGGCACCGGATGACCTGGTGTTACCAGATCACCTGACGGAGGAGGAGCGAAGCATGCTTCTCGAAGCCGCCGCGGTTTCGAGAATGCGTGAAGAACGGCACCGGCTCAGGCGTCTGATGCGCGCCCGCAAGGGCGTTCGATGCGCAGGCGGATGCGGGACGCGCTACGGCAAGCGACACAGGGATCACGATTTCCACGGCGGCGGCGGCATCGAAGGCGGCTGGCGCTGCTCATCGAAGGATTCGTGCCGCACGAAGGCAACTGGGGATCACTTCTGCGGGATGTGCGCATTGAAAGACAAGTGGGAAGATGCTGTGTCGATCTAGCCCAGCACGAACCGACGTTGTGACCAGCATGATTCGGGATTTGTCAGTTCGGGTGTGAAATGGCAAGTCCGATCTGCCGGCCGATACAGGGACAAGCCTCTGACCTGTGGTTTCTCGATCCGACAGTCAATCCGCATCAAAATGCGCTTGCCAATTTCGCCGAGATCGCTTACCCAGCCCATTTTCTCGGGGCGCTGACCTGCGGCTCTAGGTTCAGCGCCAACTCGTTTGGCTGTCGCTACGGTCGTCCCTGAACGCGGGAAAGCGTGGGTCAAGGGCGGGTTGTGCTGTGGATCAGGTGACGTTGGTCGGCCGAGCAGACGTGCGAGCGGCGGTGCTGCCCGCGCGAGCGGCTTATCTGGTGAAGGCCGGCGATCGGCAGGCCGCCTTGACAGCGGTGCGGGAAGCCTCGACACGGTGGGCCGGCGTCACCGAGCCGATCATTCCGGTTCGAACCAGCGGCCGAATCGACGCATGGTGGGTGCAGGTTGTCGAGTTGAGCAATGAATCACCCCGGGTTCAGTAGAGACTCGGGTTGTTGAGTCACGGCCGGGGTGGCTGTGACGGTTTGACGGTAGTAGGCGGTTTCGTGTTCGGCGGGGGTGGTGTAGCTGCCGCGGCCGGGCAGCAGGGCGCTGTGGCTGCGTCGGTGGTTGTACCAGTCGACGTATTCGAGGGTGGCGAACTCGACGTCGCGCAGTCCTTGCCACGGTCCCCGGGGGTAGACGAGCTCCCATTTGAACAGGCCGTTGAAGCTCTCGATCATGGCGTTGTCATAGGAATCGCCTCGGGTTCCGACCGAGGCGACGATGTCGTTGTCGTCGAGGCGCTGGCTGTAGCGAATGGAAAGATATTGACCGGATTCAATCGGTCGTCGCAACACTGGTTTGTTGGAGGGAGCGTAGGTGTTCGTTGAGGGTTTCGGCGGGTGTGCGCCAGCCGAGGTTCTTGCGTGGCCGGGAGTTGATGATCGCGGCTACTGCTTCGAGCTCTTCGCTGCTCCATCGGGAGAGGTCGGTGCCTTTGGGGAAGTACTGGCGCAGCAGTCCGTTGGTGTTCTCGTTGGTGCCGCGCTGCCAGGGGCTGTGGGGGTCGGCGAAGAACACGGCGAGGCCGGTGTCGATCGTGAGCTGGGCGTGCTGGGCGAGCTCTTTGCCGCGATCCCAGGTGAGCGACCGTCGCAGCTGATCGGGCATCGACGCGAAGCTCGTCGCTAGTGCCTCACGCATCGACTCGGCGCCGTAGCCGCCCAGAGCGGGCCCGTTCTTGACGGGTTCCTGGGTGCCCCAGCCCTCCTTGCGCGGCAGGTGCACGAGCACGGTGAATCTGGTCGTTCGCTCCACAACGGTGCCGATAGCGGACCTGCCGACGCCGATGATCAAGTCGCCTTCCCAATGCCCGGGCACGGCCCGATCGTCGGCTTCGGGCGGCCGCTCGCTGATCATGGCCTCATCGGTGACATGGCCGCTGGCGCGCTGTTGCGCGCGGGCACGAGGAACCCGCAGCGCACGCCCGGTGCGCAGGCAAGCCACCAGTTCGCGCTTGAGAGCGCCGCGGCTCTCGACATAGAGCGCCTGGTAGATCGCCTCGGGAGAGATCCTCATCGTCTCATCGGCGGGAAAGTCGACCCGCAGCCGGTTCGAGATCTGCTCTGGGCTCCACGCTGTAGCCCACACTCGGTCCTGCCGACGAGGCCGGTTGCGCCCCTTCCACGTCGCTGTCGGCGGACCGACCACCGCCCCATCGGCGCTGTGAACCACGCCAGCGAGCCGGTCCTGGACATAATCGCGGAGCCGTTCATCGGCGACCAGTTTCGCAGTCTTGGGACGCCGGGCGGCCAGCTCCGCTTTCCACTGAGCGACACCGGCCCGGTACTCGAGCTTGCCGCCGCGGGTGGCTGCGTTGCGGCGCAGCTCACGAGAGACCGTCGACGGCGACCGTCCGATCACGCGTGCGATCGACCGAACCCCGCGGCCTTGCGCGCGCAGCACAGCGATCTCCTCGCGTTCCTGAAACGACAGATACCGGCCCGACGACGGACCCAGATCGATGCTCGGCATGCCACCACGCTCGCGGAACCAGCGCGACCCCACAGGACCCGACACACCGCACGCGACCGCGGCATCCTCGCTCGTGAGCCCCTTGGCGATCTCACACCAGAACGCCCGCTCAACATCCCGACGGATCGGCGGCCGACCCGGCGACCTCATCGCCGGCCGCCCCCTCAGCGTCACCAACCACCCCGCCTGCCTGCTCACCGCTCACCTCCACATCAAGGTGTTGCGACGACCGATTGAATCCGCCTTGCGACCCGCGGTCGCTGTGATGAGTCACCTCCTCGATGCTGTGGCCGTCGCGGCGGCGCCCCGAGATGGCCATCTCCAAGGCATCGAGCGCCAGCTCGGTGCGCAGCGACCACGACGCCTGCCAGCCCAGGACCCGGCGCGAATAGGCGTCGATCATGAACGACACGTACACCCAGCCGCTGCGGGTGCGCACGTAGGTGAGATCGGCGAGCCACAGCCGGTTCGGGGCCGGCACTGTGAAATCCCGGTTCACCAGGTCCGCGGGCCGGCAGGCGTCGGGGTCGCTGGTGGTGGTGCGCACCGTGGCACCTCGGCGGGTCCCTTCGAGGCTCAGCTGGCGCATCAGCCGCTCCACAGTGCAGCGAGCCACCGTGATGCCCTCGACGCGGTTGAGGTGATCCCACACCTTGGCCGCCCCGTACGCGTCGTAATTGTCCCGGTGCACACGAGCGATCTCTCCGCACAACCAGGCGTCGCGCTGCGCCCGCGCCGACGGCGGCCGGCACCTGGCTGCGTAATAGGTGGACGGGGCGATCCCGACGCCGTGCTCGGCGAGCACAGCGCAGATCGGCTCGACCCCGAACCGGTCGCGATGGGCGTCGATGAACGCCACTATCGCTTCGACTGGCGGTCGAGCTCCGCCCCGAAGAAAGCCGACGCCGCCTTCAATATCTCGTTCGCTCGGCGCAGCTCACGGTTCTCGCCTTCGAGCTCTTTGATCCGAGCCCGCTCCGCTGAGGTCACCCCGGCCCGGGTCCCGCCGTCGATCTCAGCGCGGCGCACCCACAGCCGCACCGTCTCCGGGGTCGGGCCCAGCTTGTCGGCGACCGAGCAGATCGCCTCCCACTGCGACCCATAGCAGCGCTCGTTGTCGAGCACCATTCTCACCGCACGCTCACGCAGCTCGGCTGGATATCTCCCATTTCCTGGCATCGCTCCATCCTCTCAAGGAACAGAGCCTCCACCAAACCCGGTGTGATTCAACCCGGCGACTGGTGGATGGTCGCCTATTGACGCGGCCTCTTAGGAGCCGAGCCGGTAGGTGTGTTTGTCACTGGTTTGCCCAGCGGTTGCGGTGGTCGATGAGGCGTGCGGTGATCAAGACGGTGGTGGCCAGGCACAGGGCGGCGTGGCGGTGGATGGTCTTGCGGTCGGTGTTGCGCCGCAGCTGCCCGTAGTTGGACCACCAGGTGTTGGTGGCCTCGACGATCCAGCGAAGCCCGAGGCTGAGCCGGTGCGGCGTGCCGGGCGGCGGTTTGGTGCCGCGTCGTTGGATGTCGAGGTCGGTGATCCCGCGGGCGGCGAGCCCGGCGCGCACCGTGGGGTAGTCGTAGCCGCGGTCCAGGCTCAAGGTGCCGATGTCGTGGTGCAGCCCGGTGGCGTTCACGGCGTCGAGGGTGGGTTCGAGCAAGGCGACGTCGTTGCGGTTGGCGCCGTCGATGCTCCACGCGATCGGGATGCCGTGGCGTTCGGCGGCCACTGACCATTTCCAGCCCAGTTTCCCCCGGTCCACGGGGCTTTTGCCGGTCCCTTCGCCGCCGCAGGGCGCCTTGTGGATCGACCCGTCCAGCGCCACGACACCCAGGTCGAGCCCGATGATTCGGTCGAACGCGGCCAGCGCCTCGCAGCGCAGCCGCTCGAACACCCCAGCAGCGATCCACTCGTCGCGTCGGCGCCGCAGCGTGGTGTCCGACACCACGCGGCCCATGATCGCTTCGATGTCGGTCCACGACGCGCCCGTCACCAGCCGGATCACGATCCCCCGAAAGCACACCTCGTCGGGAATTCTGGGGTTGTGGCAGCCCAACGGATGAGAGTCATCAGGCGGCGGAACCAGCGGCTCCACCGCCGCCCAGATCGCGTCTGACACCTCTGGGTCCATAGCGCGTGTCATGATCCCGAAAGCCTCCACTGGTCGTTGGCGGGTGAATGCACTCGCAATCAAACGCGAGACACACCAACGACCGGTGGATGCCACCTACCCGCGCGGGTCCTTAGCCGCCTCGAACGCCAGCGGTTCGGCGACTGCGACTGCGAGTGCCATCGCCGCCTCGTGATGGCTGTCGGCGTACGCGCGGAGAGAGCATCTCGTCAGAGTTTGCGCGCCTCGGATCGCGGGATCGTTCGATTCCTCGATCAGCGAAGCGCACTGTTCAACCACGCCCGCCTCGTTCGCCCGCAGGACATCCGCGCGGTCGTCGGGATCTGCTGCAGCAAGATCGGTGAGCACTTGTGGTGGCGGGACCCAGCAGACCGGAATACCGCTCTCGACAGCTATCGACAGCGCATTCTCCGGTGTGACGCGACTAGCCCTGATTTTTCATGAGTCTGGTGGGCTTGGGTGTGTGAGTCCGCGGAAAAGCCCCTCTGATCTGCGACGATGCGTGTTGTCGAGGCACGCGGTCGGCAGTTCAGGGGGGCATCTCCGAGGTGAAACTTAGCAGTGTGACAAACGCGCGTCTGGCAGGCGGCGGGGATCGGGTGGTGTGGGGTGCGGGGCTGTTCGCTTTGGGCGGTTTCGCGGACCGGGTCGGGCTGACCGAGGCGCTGTCGGCGGCGGTGCCGCGCCGCGGCGAGCGCGCCCCGGTCCATGACCGGGGCCGGCTGTTGACGCATTTGCTGTTGGTGCTCGCCGGCGGCGGTGAGGCGTGCACAGATATCGAGCATCTGCGGTCTCAGCGGGAGCTGTTCGGGGCGGTGGGGTCGGACTCGACGCTGTATCGGGCGCTGCGGGGCATCGACGCCTCGGCGCTGGGCGGGCTGTGGGCAGCCGCGGCCGAGGCGCGTGAGCGAGTGTGGTCCCAGCGCCGCGGTTCGGGTCCGTTGGTGGTCGACATCGACTCGACGCTGGTGGAGGTCCACTCGCCCAACAAGGCGGGTGCGGCGCCGCATTTCAAGGGCGGGTACGGGTTCCACCCGATGATCTGCTCGACCGCGGACGGGGAGCCGTTGTGGGCGAAGCTGCGCCCGGGCAACGCGGCCGCGAACAGCATCGCCGATCACGTCGAGGTGCTCGACGCTGCGATATCGGTGCTGCCCGACGCTGACGCGGCAGGCCATCGGGCAGGCGACGATCTGGCGCTCGCAGGACGCGAGATGGTGCTGCGCTTGGACTCAGGAGGCTGTTCGGCGCGTATCGCCGCGGCGTGCAGGGGCCGCAACGTGACGTTTTTCATGTCCGCCCGGGCCACAGCAGGCATCGACGCCGCGATCGCTGCGGCCCGCTGCGACCCAGGGCGGTGGACGCCGGGGGTGCCGAACCCCAAACAGCGGCATCCCAAAGCGCACGTCGCCGAGCTCACCGACCTGGTGGACCTGTCGGGCTGGCCAGCGCGGACACGGCTGATCATCCGACGCGAGCCCTTGCATCCGGGCGCGCAGCGCAGCCTGTTCGCGTCCGAGAACTTCCGCTACTGGGGATTCCTCACCGACGCTGCGGGCAGCCCCGCCCGGCTCGACCGTCTCATGCGCAAGCACGCCGACGTCGAGGACGCCATAGCCCGCCTCAAAGACAGCGGACTGGCCCGCATGCCCTTCACAGCCTGGGACGCCAACTGTGCATGGGCAGCGCTGTGCATGATCAGCGCCGCGCTCGTGCACTGGTTCCAGACACAGCGCCTTGCCGGACCGCTCAAACGCGCGGCACCCAAACGGCTCCGCTGGCAGCTGTGGCACCTGCCCGCGCTCGTATGCGAAACCGGCCGACGCACCTGGCTGCGGCTCCCCACCGCACACCCCGGCACCCGAAGCCTGCTCGCCGCCCAGCACCCCAACTGAGCACCCCGCACCCCCAGCCGCCAACAGCGCCGCTCACGCGGCGGCCGACCCGTCGCGCCCACACACCCATGTCAGGGTCCAACACCGGCCCTGCGACCACCCCAGCGGCACCAAACAACACCCACCGGGTCCCGTCAAGCCGACAAACCCGCCTGTCGGCGGCCATGAGATCCTGCCCAGTGGCGGCCATGTAGCTGCCCGCTGGCGGCCGACGGTTCTGCCCAGCGGCGGCCAACAGAACTGCCCGCGTTGAAGTCCATTTCCCGTCGGGGTGCACCGCGGCGGGGTGCTCCTCCTACTCGAATAGCCGGTCACCACAACCGTGACCATCGAGCAGGAGGAGCAAGTGAAGTCTCGCGAGGAAATCATGAACATGTTGGAAGCGTTCGACCTGACTGGGTCGTTCCGGGATGCCGGCGAGCTGGCCGGTTGTTCGCATCACACCGTCGCCGCGTATGTGGCTGAGCGCGACGAGGGTCGGCTGGGGGGTGTGGGCCCGGTGCGGCGGAAACGGATCATCGATCCGTGGCTGCCGAAGATCGAGGAGTGGGTGGAGCGCTCCTGTGGCAAGATCCGCGCCGATCGTTGCCACGCCAAGCTGAAAGCGTTGGGGTTCGAGGGTTCGGATCGCACGGTGCGCCGAGCAGTGGCGGAGGCCAAGAAGAGCTTCCGGGCGGGTCGGCGGCGGGTGTATCGGCCGTGGATCCCCGAGCCGGGCATGTGGGCGCAGTGGGACTGGGGCGCGGGCCCGGTCATCGCCGGGCGGCGGACGAATCTGTTTTGCGCGTGGCTGGCGTGGTCGAGGTTCCGGGTGGTGATCGCGACCTGGGACCGCACCCTGCCCACGGTGATCGCCTGTGTGGATCGGGCGATGCGAGCCTTTGGCGGCGCTGCGACGTATTGGCTCACCGACAACGAGCGCACGGTCACGATCGACCACGTCGCCGGGATCGCCGTGCGCCATCCGGAGATCGTTGCGGTCGGCGGCCACTACGGCGTGACGGTCGCGACGTGTGTGCCGGCGGACCCTGAATCCAAAGGCGGCAGCGAGGCGACGGTGCGGGTCGCCAAGGCCGACTTGGTGCCAACCGACGCGAACCTGCGCGGCGACTACGCCAGTTGGGCCGAGCTGGTCGAGGCCTGCGAGGCGTTCACCGCTGAGGTGAACGAGCGGGTCCATCGGGTGACCCGGCGGGCGCCGGTGGAGATGCTCACCGAGGAACGGCACCGGCTGCACGCGCTGCCCGAACGCCCATACACGGCAGCGCTCGGGGAGACCCGGAAAGTCTCTTGGAGCTCCACGGTCAGCTTCGGCGGCGTGACCTACTCGGTCCCGCACACCCTCGCCGATGAGACGGTGTGGGTGCGCGTCGACGGTGACCAGGTCGTCGTCACCCACTGCGCACCGTCAGGCCCAATCGAGGTCGCCCGCCACCAGAGTTCGACACCCGGGCATCCGATGATCGACGACGCCCACTACCCGCCACGCCCGGCTGGGCCACTGGCGCGGCGTCCGAAGCCGACGAGCGCGGCCGAGACCGAGTTCCTCGCCATCGGAGACGGCGCCCGCACCTGGCTCGTTGAAGCAGCCGCCGCGGGCACGACCCGCATGAAGGTCAAGATGGCCCAAGCCGTCACCCTTGCCCGCCTCCACGGCCAGGTCCGCGTTGATTGGGCGCTCGGCCACTCCGCGACCTTCGGCCGCTTCGCAGACGGCGACCTGGCCTCGATCCTGGCTGCTGACCCGCCCGGACAACCCCGGCGCGCCGATGACGCGCACTCGCTGCAGCCCGGCACCGCCGCTTGGGGTCGCCTCGGAGGCGACCGATGAACCCAGCGCCGATCGACGAGGTCGTCGACTTGCTCCGCGCCCTGCGCCTACCCCACATGCGCGCCGCAGCACCGGACCTGTTGGCCACCGCCAAGGCACAACGCTGGGAACCGGCCGAAGCAATGAGGGCACTGCTGGCCGAGGAGCTCGCCGGCCGCCAAGCATCCTCAATCCGGGCCCGGCGCAAAGCGGCCGGGTTCCCCACCGGCAAGACCTTCGACATCTGGGACGGAACCGTCAGCTCGATCCCGGCGCCGACCCAGCGGGCGCTACGCACCCTGGAGTGGATCCACCGCCACGAGAACCTCGTCGTGTGCGGACCATCAGGCACAGGCAAGACGCACTTCCTTGAAGCGCTCGGCCAGGCCGCCGTCGATGCCGGCCACAAGGTGTCCTGGTTCAGTCTCGAGCACCTCGGCGCGCTCGTGCGCCGCCACAGCGCCGACGACACCGCCGCCAAGGCCATCCGGCGGATCATGCGCTCCGACGTCATCGTGATCGACGACATCGGCCTGCTCCCAGTCACCACCGAGACCGCCGAGGCGCTCTACCGGGTCGTCGACGCCGCTTACGAGAAACGCTCCATCGCCCTGTCGAGCAACCTTCACCCCGCCGGGTTCGACGAACTCATGCCCAAGACCATCGCCAACGCCACCGTCGACCGGCTGCTCCACCACGCCCACGTCGTCATGACCGCCGGCGACAGCATCCGCCTCACCCAAGCCACCGCCGGCAAGGGGGTGACGCCACTGACCAACTGACCCACGGGCAGAACACCTGGCCACCACCGGGCAGTTCTGTTGGCCACCAACGGGCAGTCCTGCTGTCCGCCACTGGGCAGATCCCACTGGCCCTTGACACCCGCCCGACACACCAAAACACAACCCATAAACCCTGAACAGGCATTCTCGTGAATAATCAGGGCTAGTGAGCCAGTTGCCCGGTCGCAGCATCTTGTAAGCGGCAGCCAGCGTCGGGTTCGTCTTGGCCTTCTCGTGAACGTCAGGATCGTCCACATGTTCGAGTTGGGCGAATATCTCGCCCAGGTCCCGGTGTCCGCTGTCGCTCATGACTCGGGGATTCTAAGTACGCGGGGGAAGCAGCCGCGATGGCGCTGGCATGGTGGATCGAACGGATGCCGCTCGGGTAGCCGATCGTTCATTCCTCCGGTGACGGCAGGATGACGCTGCTGAAATGCAGCAGGGCGATCGCTTTGAGGCTGTTCTCCTCAGCGCCGTAATCGGTCACCTCGCCATGAAGAACTTGATGCCTGTTGAGTTCTGAGAAACCCACGGCGCGTTGTCCCTCGCTTTGCTTCATCTTCCACCTGGGATTCTTCAGAGCTTCCAGCAGGCGCTCAATAAGTCCACCTTCGACTTGATCGCCTTGAGCGGCAGCGACGATTTCCTCAATGTCTCCGTGAAACAGACTGCGTTTGCAACGGTCATGCCAGAATCCGTCGATTTGCGTGAAGAACACCGGAACCGACAGATTGAACTGCTGTTCTCGATGTGCTGCAAACGCGTCGTGCAGTATCGCCGCCCTGTTCGGAAACCCTTGGACGACGTCTCTTTCAATCCGGTCAATTTGATTCGTGACCAACTGGCACATCCGCCCGTTTGCGCCAGCCGGATCATGCTGAAAGAGTTCGGCGGCTGCGCAGAGGTCGCTCTCGGGTGCCGATAAGGGCAGATACCAGCCGTTTTCGATCAATGCAGCGAGATGCTCAGAGTTCAGTATTTCCGTAGGATCGACATGCACTCGCCACTCGTTGACGAATTGTGCCGAGAACTGTCCGATCTGTTTCTGTAGCGCCACAGCAGATGCCTGAGCAGGTCCACGGACATAGTTCTGTGGCACCGCGGCATACCCCAAGTCCGGTGTGAGATTGCGCTGAAGCGAATCCATGTGCTGCAAGTGGGATGAAGGTTCCGGACGATCGAATCGGGACACAGCGCTATACACGCGGCGATCCTGCTCGGGCACGTCCTCGGCGTGACCCATCACGTCTCCCAACCGAGACTTCGCCCCCAACAGCACCCCGGGGCGCGGCGTTTCGCTACGGGGCATCCGTAGTCGTCCATGTCAAGGCCCATGGGTCGATTATGGACACACCGAACCTGCAGACGCACCCGAATTTCATAGATGTGCTTCAGAAACCGAGCGGAGCAAGCAACGTCGCACGTCTCGCCTCGTGCGTAAGGCAGCCACGGACCGCGATCTGGCATCTACGCCTACATGCTCCACATTCGCCTCCGTGATGCTGTGACCAGCGCAAATACCTGCCGTCGTGACCTGCCGTAGGCGAAAAAGTCAGCGCGAAACGGCTCGCGGCGGGCATCGGCGGCGTCACGTCATGGCGAGATTGACGCCTCTTATCGAGCGTTACGCTGCAAAATACGGCCCTGGCCTGCACAAACACTGCTCGGAGGCAGCGCAGAACCGCTCTGAACAAGCGAAACCCAAATGTGGAGTACCCCCCATTTCAAATGTGGAGTCCCCTTTTTGGCGCTCGCACGGGCGAGCAAACCCGCAGGTCAGGGGCACCGAGAGCTAACTCGCAAACAAGCCTTGCCTCAGGCGTCAAGCCGATCAAACGGCTGGAGCTGATGCAGGACCGTAGAGACATCGAAGCGCAACTCGAAGCGATGCAAGCCGAGCCGGACATGAGCAGCGTCGAAGCAGAGTTCGTCACCCACGCGGCGAACTACGCCGCACGCAAAGGCATCCAGTACGCCACCTGGCGCGAAGCCGGCGTGGCAGCAGACCTGCTTGCCAGGGCAGGAATCACACGAGGACAGTAGGAGCATGCTGCTGCGGGTTTGTCATATCGCCACGAGTGATCCTGGGCAGTGATCCTGATCTGTGGGCATGGCTCGGCGGGCAAGCCTCCCCGCAGTACTGCTGAGCGACTCTGAGTGCTCGGTGCGGGCTGAGGCAATCATGGTCGGAGCAGCGCGGCTGCGGGGCAGGCCGGGACCGTGGAAGGGGCTGAGCAGCTGCTGCATTTGTCGTTGCCGACGGTCTCGGGAGGCGCCGAACCCGAGAGCACCGAGAATCGTGCTGATTCACACTATTGTCTCGGGCAATTCATGCAATTTGCCCGCAAGTCTCCGAGACTCTCGTCACGCCATGGCCGCTGAAGAGTTGCAGTGTCCGTCGCGCGGGTCCGGCGACGCAGCCGGAAGCAGGCTCACAGGCGTGCTGGGCGGCGCCGTCGCGGAACTGGCGAACGTGATCAGCGCCGGCGCTTCGATCGAGATCGACCGCTGCGGTCTCGAATCAGAGGAATTTGCTGTCCTGCGGCTGTTCTGTGAGCAGGGAGAGTGGAACGCGACCCAGCTGGCACGACAGTTGCAGATCGACGCATCCCGGATAAGCCGCCTCGTGACGAAGCTGGTCGACCGTCGGTTGCTGCGCAGAAGGCGTGCCGCGACTGACCGGCGCGTGGTCCATCTCAAGCTGACGCAGCAAGGCCGGGATCTCATCGACGAAATGCGCGAGTGTTTCGAGGCATTCGAGGCGGAACTGCTGAGAGGCGTCAGCAGTAAGGAGATCGACAGTTTCCTGGCAACGGTGCGCACGGTCGTGAACAATTTCGCCGACGCGGAACACGTTCTCCCGAGTTCGTCGCCCGCCGCGGTGCGCAGTGCGGAATGCAGGTCGACGCTTCTGCCTTAGGCCATGCGAATGAGAGGCATCTTGGCTGCGACGCGCCCCAGTTGCCGCAGCGACGAGGCCCCTTGCGTTCGTGAGTGGTGCTCGGCGTAGCTCAGCTCAGTGCGAGTCCGCAGGTCTGCCTTTCGCGACTGCACGAATCAGAGTCCAAGAATCTTGCAGCGATTGCCGGCTCTTGACTTCCCGGCAAGGCGTTGACGCAAGAATAGTTGTTTTATGACAATATTTGCAAATGACAACTATTCTAGACCGGCTGATCTCTCAATCCCAGGACTCTTGGCGTGCGGACGCTGCTTGCAAGGGCGCCGATACGAGCACCTTCTATATCGGCCCCGGCAAGTCACCCCACGCCGCCCTCACAGTATGCGATCGCTGCGAGGTTCGCAGGGAGTGCCTTCAATACGCGCTCGACAACGAAGAGGACTACGGCATATGGGGCGGGCTCAACGCTGACCAGAGGAGACGGCTCCGCCGACGCCGCAACGATGCGAGTCCACCCTTGCTTGTCTTTTCGGGAGTCCGAGCCGGTGCAGTCCCGCTGAGCCCTGCCGTACTGTTGCCTGCGACTCAGTGACCCGACTCCGCGAGTTGCCGATGCCGCCCGAGAACTCGCCCGACTCGGAGACATTGCCTCACGCCTCTCCGATGAGGGCGGCGATCTCACCAATGCGATGGGCGTCCGGACGACAGCGGACACGGCTCGACCACCGCGACACGAGGCAGTTGAGCGACGCCACCGTGCCTCGTGATGGTCACGGGAGCACCCAAGCGTTCGGCATCTGTTCGAGTCGCTCACGTGCCATGTCGACATATGCGGGTTCGATGTCGATGCCGATGCTGTGCCGTCCCCACTTGGCGGCGCTGACGAGTGTGGTGCCCGATCCCATGAATGGGTCGAGGACAGTGTCGCCAACGAAGCTGAACATGCGGATCAGCCGGTCCGACAGTTCCTCGGGGAACGGAGCAGGGTGCTGTTTGGTGGACGCGCCTGGCGGCCCGTCCCAGATCTGGCGGAACCACTGGCTGTGGACATCCTTGGGGATAACGCTCAGGACCCTGTTCTCGAGCGGCACTGACCGGTACCCGCCGGGCTTGCGCTGCATCAGGATGTACTCGATGTCGTTCTTCAGCACCGAGTTCGGCTCGTACGGCTTGCCGAGGCAGGCCCCGCTGCCGCCGCCGCTCTCGTGGCGGGCGTTGGCGATCTTGTGCCAGAAGATCGGCGCCAGATTGTCGAGACCGATCTTGCGGCATTGCTCCTGGATGGATGCGTGCAGCGGCACGACGGTGTGGCGTCCGTTGTTGCGCCGCCGCGACAGGCACACGTCGCCGACGACGATCACGAGTCGTCCTCCCGGTGTGAGCGCCTCGTAGCAGGCCTGCCATACCGGTGTGAGACGATCGAGAAACTCCTCGTAGTCGGAGATCGAGCCGAGCTGGCCGTCGCGACGCGAGTATTCCTTCAGGTTCCAATACGGCGGGGAAGTGACGACGAGGTCCACCTGTCCGATGAGCTGTCGCCACATCGTGGGATCAGCGGCGTCTGCGAGGACGATCCGGTGCTCGGTGTGCAGTGTGCGCACAGCTTCGCTGATTGCTGGCGTCGCCGCTCGGTCCTTGGCGATCCGAGGCAGGTCCCGACTGGGGTCCGAGAGCTCCAAGCGCAGGGAGCGGACAGCGTCGGCGATCGATGTGTCGGCCACCGATTCGTTCGACCGCGCCAGCGCCCCGGCACGATCCCCCCGGCGAGCAGGGCGCGATCGGCGCCGGGACGGCCTGCCGGGGGCGCCTGGGGGAGAGGCGCCGATGCGGCAGCTGCCACCGTGATCTCGGCCCCGGCCGGCTCCCTCCCCGTGACGCGCCGCGGCCCCCTTATGGCCGACGTCACAGCAGGCAGAGGAGCGCTTCAGCATCCTCGGCGAACATAGTGAGCGGAGGTTCCCGGAGGCCCACAACGCTGCACGGCGGGACTGCGTCATTTTGACCAGCGGGAACACTCCGACTCCCGACTGCCACGAGTCCCAGTATTCGGCCCGAGACGCATGCTTATGGAGGTGCTGGTGCGTTCCAGCTGCCGAACATCAGCGTTCCAGTCTCGGCGCCGCCGCGTTTCCGGTTGCACGAGCAGGTGTACCGGACAGCGCTCTGACCTGCACAATCACCGTCTGGATGGCACGCGCAGCAGCTAGACAGCGCCGAATCGAAGTGCAGAGCACCCCCTCTGCAACGGTTGAGCCATTGAAAGCTGACTTGGCCGAGCGAGCAAAGCCGCTGGTCAGCATCGCCGGGCGCCAATTCGAACACGGACTACTGGCCCAGTTCAGAGATTCGATCGCTGAACGCTTACGGCACTTCGGCGGCGTTCCGGCGGCGGATGATGTGCTCGTTGACGGCTTGCTGTGGGTCCCATTGGTCGCTGCGAAGCAGATTCTCCGCTGACGCTCGTGTCACTTCCGGTCGTCGCGCAGAGACGGCGGAGGTGACTTCCCTCAGCTGCCTCCAGTTGTAGACGCCATCGCTGAACGGGCTTCCGAGATTGCGTGCCGCTTGCGCGCACGACATCTGCTCGTTGGTCAGGAGGGGCATCGCTAGATCGGCGTTGCTGAGCAGCTGCCTCACTCCGCGAGATCCGAGTCGGAAGTCCAGCGACAGCTTGCCGTGGTTCTTCAGGTAGTTCTTGGCGAACCTTCAGTCGAGTTCAGACGAACCCACGTCGAGAACGCGGTGGATGAGGCGCGCAAGCCGTATGGGACAGTCACCGTCGGCTTCTCATCGGCGCATGTCAGCGGCCACGGCGCTCGCCTGCTCGGATGCCGGAACGCCTTTGTCCAGAAGCACCCGGTGCGCCTCCACCAGGACGGTGTGCTCGATTGAGGCGTCGAGCGGCAGCTGAAGTCCCCGAATGACGCGCGAAAGGTCGCTCGAACTTGCAGCGAGGTCGTCCTCCACGGCACCAGGACAGGTGGGTGGCCGGTCGCGCAGCCGCATGATCGGGAGACGAGTTGGCCCATGGGCCTCGCCTGGCAAGCAGGCACCGGTTCAGCGCGGCGAATTGAGGGACCGGTTCCGTCAAGCTGCCTACTCTCCAAACGGAGATTGTCCATGGTGTCAACAGTGCACGGCAAGGGATTCACGCTCGCATCGCTCTATTGCGGAGCAGGCGGCCTTGACATCGGCTTCGTCGCGGCTGGCTACATCCCCCTGTACTCGATCGACATCGACCAGTCAGCGATCGAGACTTACTCGGCGTCCTTGAAGCGTCTCGCCGATCGGCTGCCGCATCTCGGCGGGCGTGGGCACTTGTGCGTCTGCGGCGATCTCGACCGGCACTTGTCTGATCTTCGCGATGTCGAAGTTGACGTCGTCATCGGCGGGCCGCCGTGCCAGGGGTTCTCGGTAGCGGGCAAGATGGACCTCGGCGATCCGCGATCCAGGCATGTCTGGCGCTTCTTGGACGCGGTGGAAGCCGCTCGTCCGCGTGGCTTCGTCATGGAGAACGTCAAGGCCCTCGCGGCGAATCGGCGATGGTCCCGGCTGCTCGACGGGCTGCGGGACAAGGCCGCGGAGCTTGGGTACGAGACGCATGTGCTGCTGCTGAACGCCTCCCGCTACGGAGTGCCTCAAGCCCGAGAGCGAATGTTCTTGATCGGCGTCCCGCCGGGCAGCTCGTTCGAGGCGCCGACGCCGACAAGCGCCGAGCGCCCGCCGGCTGTCCGGGACGCGCTGGATGCCCTGCCGCCCTGGCGCAGCCCCGGGAACGACAGCGTGTGCACGGCACGCGTCACTCCGGCGAGAAGGCCGGTGATGCGGCGCTCGCCGTTCGCCGGCATGCTCTTCAACGGAGCGGGCCGGCCGATGCGGCTTGACCGGCCCGCTCCGACCCTTCTCGCGTCGATGGGCGGCAATTGCACCCCGATCGTCGACCAAGTGTGTCTGGACGGCCTCGACGATTGCTGGGTGACTCGCTATCACGCGCACCTGGCTGCTGGCGGTGCTCCCTGCTCACGGATTCCCCCGCGCCTGCGGCGCATCACGGTTGAGGAGGCAGCCGCCATCCAGGGCTTTCCCGTCGACATGGAATGGCGTGGTGCTCAGAGTGCGATCTACCGTCAGATCGGCAACGCCGTTCCGCCCGCGCTCGGAACTGCCGTTGCCGAAGCACTCGGAACTGCGCTGGCAGCGACATAGTTCGGCGGATCTGGCCTCGCTACCCGGGAGTCCCTCCTCTGCTCCGACGACAGAGTTGGGCACCCAAGCGCGGAACGCGGGTTCCACGCTGCGCGCCGAGGCGGCGCCTCGTGACGGGGCACTGTGCTCGTTGAGTCCGAGTCGCTTGCTGTGTTCTTGCACGCCGGTGCTGCGCAGTCCTAGGAGGGTGGTCGGCAATTGGGGTGTGGTGTGTGTTGTTTGTTGAGCGTGCGCGGTTGTCTGGTCGGTGGTTCGGGGTGGGTTGGGCGCGGGTGTTCTGCTTGATGATGCCCAGGCGCATCGTCGGTCGGCCAGTGGGGGCCGGGGTCGCCGGTCGGGGCGGGTGTTTTACCTGATGATGCCGAGGCGGCCGGCGCGGTCGAGGTTGAGGGCGGCGATTCGCAGGTCGAGCCACAGGTTGGCCTTGTCGAGGCCGCGCCAGGGGACGTTTTTGGTGCGGGACTTGATCTGAGCGATTTTGCGTTCGGCTTGGGTTCGCAGTCGGTATCGGCTGAGGAACTCCGGTGTCCATCGTTGCGCTCTTGCGGGGGCGAGGAGTTCTTCGTGGGGGTTGATCTCGACGATTCGGCCGCCGTCGCGTGTGGTGCATCGGGGCTTGAGCTCGCATGCTGCACAATCGGTTGCTGCGAACCGCGCCTGGCGCCGTTTGGCGCCCCGCGGCGGCGGGATGGGTGCGGTGTTCCCTTGCGGGCAGGTGACCGTCGCTGCTTCGAGGTCGATGTCGAAGTCGGCTTTGGTGAGCTTGTCGCCGCGGGCCGGGATCGGCTGGGCGGGGGCGACGAGGTGGATGCCTCGGTCGGCCATCGCTTGGCGGGTGGGCCCCGATCCGTAGTGGGTGTCGGCGATGATCTCGGCGACCGGGACCGGGTCGGCGTCGATGAGGTCTTCGATCACAGCGGCGTCGTGGGTGGTCGCGAGCGTCGCGGCCGCTGAGCAGACCAGGTCCGAGTCCACATCCGCGGACACGTGCAGCTTGTAGCCGTCGTAGCGGTCGGTGCGCGAACGGTGCCCGTGCCGAGCGTCGGGATCGACCGTGGAGATGACCCGGTCCGGGGCCACCCGTTGAGCTATCCGCGGGGTCTGGGCTCCGTCGTCGTCGGCGGCGATCTCGATGTCCTGGCCCGCCACGACCCTCAACAGCTCGACCGCCCCAGCCAGGCCCGGGTCCCCGAAACGGGCGCAGAACCCGATGACGGTCTCGGCGTCGCCGAACAGCTCCGCGACCAGAGCCGCCCGTGCTTGGGGGTCTGCCCACATGATCTGCGGCTTGGCCCCCCGGTCGTAGTCGTCACGCGACAACAGCCCCGCCAGCTCCGCCCCGGCATCGGCGTCGATCCCGCCCAGCACCCCGACGCACCTGCGGACCCCGGACCTGATGAGCGTGATCGTGTCCTGGGTCAGCACGCAGTCCGCCACACCGGTCGAGTCCATCGTGCGGCGATGGCCGATCACCCCGGCGCGCTTGGCAGCGATCTTGACACGATCCCCCAAAAAGGACTCCATCCCGGCGCGAACCAGACGCGCCCGGAACTCCACCAGCACCACATGAGCAATCCCCCGATGCTCCAGCGGCAAACCCAAAGCCGCTTTCCACGACATGTCGAACCGCGAACGCCGCTGCGCCTCACGGTCCGACACGCCATAGAACAACTGCAACAACAACAACGCCGCCACCACCGACGGCGGATGCGACGGCCGACCCCGGCCAGACGCATACAACGCATCAAAATCGGCATCACAGAACAGCTCGCCCCGAGCCTGCCCCAACGTCACCAAGAACCCCTCGGTGTCGAGCAGGCCGCCCACCAACACCCCGACATCGAAAATCGAACCCTGACCATCAGCCGAACCGCGCACCCCACCATCATCCGCGATCACGCCCCCCAACACGAGGACCCACCCCCGGACTTTCCGACCACCCTCCTAGGCCTACGGTCCGGACGGCTGCGCGAGAGTCTGAGAAGAATCACAAGTCGTCTGCCCGGTGAGGCAGCTCACCGGAGTGCTGCACTCACCGCACCGGATTCCATTGTGGCGGAGTCGTGTGCCGTTGAGCATGAGGGCGTCTCCTGCGGGGAGGTGAAGCAAGGATCCAGTCGGACATGAAGCCTTGCGTAATCGGTTTAGGCGCATGCGCGGACATTTGCGATGTCGCGGCGCAGCCTCTGGACCAAAACCCTGTCGACAGCAGTTGCGATGTCCTCGTTTGCCAGTCCGGTGAGCATTCCCGATTCGTGCATGTCCGGGATGCGTTGCGCGATCTCAGGAGCAGCGATGCGATCGAGGCGCCAAGGTGTCAAATAGACGGTTTCAGTCTGATCCTGCATGAGCAATGCAAGTGCTATTGCAACGAGACAGCAATGCAATGCAGCTGTGTCACTCGCGGTTCGACTCTGAAGCACGTCAGCCGCAGCGGACCTGCTGATGAATGCAGTCATGCAGATTTCTCGGTGATATCGGACAAGCGACCGTTAATTTCCGCTGGACAATGCATCAGCGGGCAATTGGGCGCTCCCAGGATATGGACAGTGCGGACTGAGAAACCGAGTCACGTATGGCGATCGTCTTCAGATCACTGCAGAGAAGCCGAAGCCGCTGATCGGGGTGAGTCTCGGCAGTGCGCCTGACGCTTCCGCTCGCCGGGCGCACTGCCGATATGAGACTCCGTGAGCAATACCAGACTCACGGACGCAACTCTAGAGGAGTCCGCGATCGGCGGCCATTGGTTGTTGTCCGGGAACTGCGGGTCGGCAAACCAATATGGCGGTCGCGGGCCACGGTTATGGGATTCATCGCCGTTGTATGTGAGCGTGGTGCAATGGGATCGGCGATGCAAATTGACGGGTCTGGTGCGGTTTCTGAAAGCAGGATCCGCTGCCGGCCGGTGTCGGTGCCCGCAGAGAGTCCAGGAGCACTTGCCTGAGGGCAGCATGTTCCGCCTGCGCGCATTTATACATAGTCGGAGCGTCCTGTTATACGAATCTTCGACGCAAAGCGAACCGCTTTGAGTCGCATCATCGTCTCAGCAGTTCACCCGTAGACGGTTGGATCAGCAGTCGCGCGAACGCAAGGCGCATCGCGCAGACATTCTTGCGGATTCGTGCGACGCTCGGACAGTCCCGGGCACGGCGAATTCGCCGCAAATCCAGTGGTTTCCGGGAAGATGACAGCAGTTCATGCATGCATTAGCGGATCTATTTTGTGACAGATCCGCACCACTAGAACTATTATCTGCGGTTCTTGTTGCCGGTGTTTCCGCAATGCCGGTGACGAGAACCAATTCAAGTCTCCAATACCCAATGCATATGACTTCCGCGAATCACGACACGCCGATCAGCGAGCAGGAACCGAAGTTTCTGCCCGGGCTAATTTCTTCGCGTCCGACAACTGATTCCTCATCCGAGATTACAGCGATCGACGGTTCAGCTCAGACTCTGCCGCGCGAGTCCATATCGATTGAGGCTTCGCTCCCATATATATCAGAGCGACTGGCCCAGCGGTACACGGCATCGGCTGAGACCCGGAAGACACAGTCACTTCGCGCGGAGCACATGAGCACGTATTTCAGCGGTCGAGGTGCTCGCTCTTGGCAAGACGTCCCAGGCGAATGGCTTGGCGATTGGTGCAACAGGAAGGTGCGAGCGGGAGGCTCATGCCGGGCGCCTGCCAAGAAGACAGTCTCGGAGAGACGCTCGTCGGCTCGGGTCATTGTGAGCGAAGCGCACCTGGCGGGACTGATCACACAAGCACACCGCGACACGCTTCTCGGAGCAATCGCAGCGAGGGCTCCCAAGGATGCTTCGTCGCGATGCGCACAGAGCCGGACGACCAGCCCGGCGATTCTCGTCGGAACGCTCGCCGACCGCAGCGAAGTTCCCGAGGAGGACTTGCAGCGGCTCATCTCATGGCTTCGCGCCGAGTACCGGGACGAGCCGGGCGCTCTCGCAGAACGAGAGCCGCGGGTGCGGGTATGGCTTCGCTGGCTGTTCGGCCACGCGGTGAGGTCTTGGGAGGAGATTCCAGCTGATCTGTTGATCCGCTATTGGGAAGGCCGGATCTTGCCGGTGCACGGCATGCGGGCGCCGAGCCGGAGCGTGCGGTCCGCCCAGAGCCGGCGCCGGGCAGTGTCCGCAGCGATGCAGGGCGCAGTCGAACTTGGCTATGTCGACGCCGACAGCGACGCGGCCCTCGCTTGCAGGAAGCACCGAGGGCTGGGCATCGCGGAGTTCGCTTCGGGGACGACCGCGGTCAAGACGGCCATCGACTCCTGGTCTCCCCGAGGCTGGCCGAAGTCCAAGCAGAAGGCTCTGCACGCCATCGTGGCGACTGTTCGCAGCTGCGTGGAGGCCGCCGAGCCGCCAAACGCGAGATCGGCTCGCACATGGATGCGGCCGGTGGCCGACCTCACCGCATCCGTCTACTTGAGGGACGGCAATCTCGATCTCGATCACATCTTCCATGCCGAGTCCGTCGCCCATTGGGTCGCCGCGGACCTCAAGGGCGTCGAGGCGTCAACGCGGCGAACCAAGCAATCGGTGATCTGGCGCGTCGGTCGGGCCGTGGCGCCTGCGGTCACACAGCGGCGGCCCAGACCCATCGGCAAGGTGAAGGCCCCCAAGATCTACAGCGCCGTGGAGGAGGACTCGTTCCGGCAGGCCGCAGCGCTCGAATGGCCGAAGAACCACGCAGAGTGGAAATGGCTCGTCGGCTCGACGCTGGGCGGCGGGCTCACCGGCGTCGAGGCAGAAGCGCTCGGTCCCGGCGATGTGGCAGCCGTGGGCGCCGGCCGCCTCAAAGTGCATGTCGCTGGGGCAAATCCGCGTTGGGTGCCGATCCGCGCCGACTACACCGAACTCGTCCGAGACGCGGTCCGCGAGACCAGCGGGCAGCGGTTCATGTCGTCGTCGGTGTACGGCTCAGCAGCGAACCTCGCCAAGCAGCTGCATGTCGAGGGACTGGGGTCGCTGTCGCTGCGCCGTGCCCGTGTCACCTGGATCGCCGCGCAGCTCAGAGCCGACGTGTCGCTGAGGTCGCTGCGCCGATTCTGCGGACCAGTCCACAAGGACACCCTCGACGCGCTCCTGCGCCAGGCCGCCGAGGAAATGGACGACGACGAAGCCGTGCTCAAGGGGCTGGGCGCATGATGATGCTCGCACTCCTCCTTCCCCGCCCGCGCAACGCTCCCCTCGAAGTCGATCTGAGCCAGATCGGCGCCGACGAGTACCTGCGCCGCCTCGTGAAGTGCAGGCTTCCCGACCGTCATCCGGACCCGAGCCGCGGCGTGATCCTGACGAGCCATCAAGACGTCCGCGACGCCGAGGCAGTCATCGATGCGTTCGACCTGGCGACTCGGATCGAGAAGGCGTTCGATGCGCTGCCGGGCCCGTCGTCGAGGCTTCGAGCGAGAGCGCTGCTGGTCTGCCTCGTGCTCGGCGCCATGCGAGGAAAGAGCTACAGCGTCTCGGACATCAGCGCAGTGCTCGCGGGGCTCCCGCCCGACGTGGCCGTGAGGCTCAGAGTCCAGATGAAGGACCGGCTGGTGAACCCCATCAGCTACGACACGGTGCGCAAGCAACTCCGCAAACTCGAACGGGTCCTCACCCGGGGCTTCGAGCACGATGGGCGCACCTACGGCGTCAATTGGTTCGTGCGCTGCCTGGTGCTCGCCCCGGTGCCGACCGAGTATCTCGATCTGGTGGCAGCGCTCGCATTGGACGCAACCGACTTCGCGACCTGGGCGGTCTCGAAGGACTTCCGCAAAGAGAAGACGGTCACGAAGCAGACCGGCACCCATCCCGACGCACAAGACAATACAGACGACGACGAAAAAGTGCTCCTTGCATACGACGAGGAGATCAACGCCGAGATCCTCAGGAAAGCGAGCCTTCGTCTTTTTTTGGGATTCGGGCTGCTGGGCTCGGCGGGGTCAGGTTAGTAGCAGGCCGCGGGCTTCGAAGTTGGCGTAGTTGGTGAAGCCGTGGGCTCGGCGTCGCAGGACTTGGAGCAGGTTGTTCGTTCCCTCGATGCGTCCGTTGCTGGGCCGTCCTGTGTGGTGCCAGTCGAGGATCTGGGCATGCCAGGCGAGGAACGTGTCGACGGTGTCGCTGAACTCGGGTATCTGGCCGGTGCTGTAGATGTCCGCGAACCGGTCCAGGGCTGCCATCGCGCCGTCGTGGTCGTCGGCGAGATAGAGCTGGTGCAGCTCGCCGAGCGCTTCCCAGGCTGCTTTGAGCCGTGGATGGGCGGCGAACAGGGCGTCAAGGCGGGCCTGGTCGGCGGCGTCGAGCTTGTCGGGTCTGCGCATCAGCAGGAATCTCGCCCGGAACACGTCGCGGTCGAAAGCGGGCTTGGAGCCTTCGGGGCGGCGCTGGACGTCTCGGCGGACCGCGGTGAGCCCTGCTTGGAAACATCTGATGACGTGGAACCGGTCCAGGACGTGGCGGGCATGGCCGAGCTGGGCGTCGATCGCTGCTTTGTACGCCGCCGAGCCGTCGGACACCACGACCTTCACCGCCGGGCACCATCGGTGCCCTTGGGCGGCCAGGAACCCTGACAGTGCTGCCTGGCTGCGGTGGGGAACCATGGCGAGCACCTCGCCGGTGTCGCCGTTCACCAGTACCGTCACATAGCGGTGCCGCTTGCGGATCGAGGTCCCCTCCACCAGCAGCACCCGACACCTTTGCCGGCGCCGGCGGTCGCCGACCAGACCTGCATAGGCGACCACCAGCGCGTTGACCAGCTTCCAGCCCACTCCATGACGGCGGGCCGCCGAGCTGACCGTCATCGCACGGGCGTCTTTGACCAGCCGGCGCGCCAGACGCGCCGTGACACGGCCCTCGAACGCCGGGTGGTCCTCCATGAACCGCCGGCCGCCGCAGACCTCGCAGACCATGCGCCGCTGCTCGAACACCAGCACCACCGGCCGGCCCGACACCTCCAGGTCGCGGATCTCCCGGTCCCGGCGGTCATGGGCCTTCCCGCTCGGGGTCCCGCAATCAGGGCAACACGGGCGGCGCACCGTCGAGCGCACCCGCACCACCAGCCGCTCAGGCGCGTCGACCACCACCCCCAGCACCTCGACACGCGGCAGCCACAACCGCACCGACATAACATCACGCTTCATCGAGGCCCTCCAGGGTTCGGCGTCTGCAAACACCGATCCCAGCAGGGCCTCGACCCCTACAAGCGGACCCTCAACCCACCCTCATCCCAACAAAAGACGAAGGGCCAGGAAAGCAGAAGCCGACCCCTTGGTCCTGCACCGCCTCCTATCGCTCGAAACCCCCGACCTGCCCGAGCCGGACCTGTCCAAGACAGTGCCCGAAGACGCGGTCTACGGCACCGAACTCGGCGACTTCGGGCCCGACTACCGTCTCATCCGCAGCAACAGCGACATCGATGCACGCCCCGGCCACAAGAGCGCCAAAGGCAAATCGGTAGCGGGATTCTTCTTCGGCTACGACCTCCATCTCGCCGTAGCCGTCAAGGCATTCCACTACTTCGGCGACCGCGCCAAAGGCGACTTCGGACCCGAACTGCTGCCCTTCGTGCTGGGGCTGTGCCTCCAGCCCGCAGGGACGAACCCCGCCATCGCCGGACTGGAGGCCATCGCAATGGCCCTAAGCGCCGCGCCGCACATACGCGAAGTGATCGCAGACCGCGCCTACACCAACAAGGCGTCCACATTCAACCGGGAACTGCACAAGCTGGGCATCAACGTCGTCATGGACTACAGCAAGCCCGAAGTCAAGCGGCACAAGGTCATCAACATCGAAGGTCACGAGATGCGATTCCACTGCGGCACATGCCTGCACCCATGGACGCCGGCCTCGATGCGCAAACCCCCCGCGAACCTCAAAGACGAAGCGCTCGCCGACTGGTACACCGTTCGCAACCGCTACTACCGGTACACGGAGACCCAGACATACGACGACGGACGCAAGCGCATGAACTGCCCCGTCCACGACGAGCGAGTCAAGATCGCCGCCACAGCGAGCACCAACGCACGCGACGTGCCGCTCGTCCCGACCCCCAAAGGAAAGATCACATGCTGCGGCGGAAGCGTCACCATGAAACTCGAACAACTCGACCGATACCAGAACGCCGCATTCGGCACCCGCGCCTGGCGCCGCAGCTACGGGCGTCGCAACCAAGTCGAGAACGTCAACAAAGAAATCAGGCGCACAAGCGGGCTCGCGGACGAATCATGCAAGAAATTCGGCTTCATCGCCCACCTCATCGCCGCAGCCGCGGCAGTATGCGCCCACAACATCCGCCAAGCCCGCAAGTACCGCGAACAAGCCGAAGCAGGCGATGCGACAACGCAAGACACCGCAGCGGAAACCGACACGACACCACAGGACGCCCCAACCCCGACCGGCACTGAGACCGAAACAGCTCAGACGCAGACAACCGAGCAAACCCAGCCACGAAACACCGAGTCCGAGAACACCCCCGAACCGAACCACACTCCCACACCACTCAGCCCCACGACCGCACACATCGACCCGCCCCACGCCGACGCACCAGCCAACCGCGACCGGGCACCACCCTAAATTCCGTTCACACCAATAGCAGAGGCAGACGGCTCGACCGTCTGCCTCGTCGCGCCCACGCCCGGGCGCCCCATCAGCGCGCAGCCCAGATTCGTGTACAGCGTTCTCTGAAACCGCTCAAGCTCAGTCCATGAGCAGCAAGAACACCGAAAACACAGCCAAAATCGCTCTGATCTGGCCGAGTCAAGCAAATCCAACTGGCCGACAACCCGGCGTGGAGGTGGCGGGAATCGAACCCGCGTCCTTCAACGTTTCGGTGAGTCTTCTCCGAGCGCAGTCGCTGTGCGATTGTCGGGCGACCGAGGGCAGCGACACCCTGGCAGTCGCCTTAGCCGTCTGTGAGTGTCCCCACCGCCCCGTCGGCACGGGCGGCGGGCGAGCCCTGCAGATGATGGCACCGACGCCCGCAGGACGGGGGCAGTCGGGCCGAACTCACATCCTGAGGTCAGGCTGCGAGCACCAGATCGTCGCGTTCGACGTTGGCGTTTGTATTTTTTTCCGGCTCTTTAACGTGGATCCGGAGACCACGGCTCGCTTCTCTCACTTCAACCGTCAAAGTCGAAACCGATCACCCCCAGGTGGTCGTTGCGGGAGCCACGCTGGTATGGCTCCCTCGGCGACATACCACCCTAGCGATCGCCTGTGACAGGCCGAACGCAGCGTGGACGCTGACTTGTGGCGACAATGCGGGTGTGAGTGAGCAGTCTCCCCGCAATTTGAGGTGTGGCGACGTCAGCGTCGGCGGCGCGTGCGTGGTGCTTGCCGACTCGGTGCCGTTGGGGTGCCGTGCGCCGCTCCCGCCGAGTCTGCCGCCGGTGCTGGGCGCCGTTGCGCTGGCCGTTTCACATGAGCTGCGGAGCCGCGGCCGTTGGGTGAGCCGGGTACGAGTGGCCGACGATCAGACCGCCCGTGAGGTGGTGGCGCTGCTGCGTGCAGATGGCCATGCCGCTGTGCTCGGCCCGCCGGACGAAGCCCAGGCAGTCGGCTGGTTCAACCGGAACCGGCCGGTGTCAGTGGGGGAGCAGTTGGCGGTCTGCTTTCCGTGGGCGGACGCCGATGTGCCGGTGGTCGTCGAGATCGACCCAGGCGGGGCGTTCGGCGCAGGGACGCACCCGTCCACCCGGCTGCTCGCCGAGTGGCTGGTCCGGCAGGTGGCGGGGGCTGAACGCGTACTCGATGTCGGATGCGGCAGCGGAGTGCTGGCACTGGTTGCCGTCCGCCTCGGTGCTTCCGAAGCGGTGGGCATCGACATCGAGCCGGCGGCCGTGGCGGCCGCTCAGGCCAATGCCCGACGCAACGGGCTGGAAGCGACGGCCAGCTTCAGCGTTACTCCTGCCCGAGACGCCGAGCTGGGCGTATTCGACCTAGTGGTCGCCAACGTCACCGCCGATGTTCTGATCGACCTTGCGCACGAGATCGCAGCACGCGTCGCCCCGGGAGGTCATCTTGCGCTGAGCGGCATCTCGGCGGCTCAGGCGTCGACCGTCGCAGCGGCATATCGCCCGCACGGCGTCGAGCTTGCCAACCCGATCCGGCTTGACGACTGGGTCTCGCTGAATGGCGGCCGACCGGGCAGGCTGACGGCATAAATTATGCTCTGCCGCATATGCTGAAGTGGCACTATGCGCACCATGATCGTCTTGTCCGACAACCAGCACGCCCTCGCCAAGCGCAAGGCAGCGGAGCTTGGCATCTCGCTCTCTGAGTACATCCGCCGGCTCGTTGCGCGAGATCTTGAAGATGACGCTCCCGCATGGGATCCATCCGTTATCTTCGGGCTGTTCGACGGCGGTGGTTCCGACATCGCCGTCGGCAAGCAGGCCATGATCAGTGAGGCCATCGACAAGCAGTTCGCTGACAAGGGTCTGTGACGCACGGTGGCGGTGTTCGTTGACACCAGCATCTGGTTTGCAGCAGCGAATGAAGGCGATGTCAACTGCGAAGTGTCGCGTTCGCTCTTGGTTGAACATGCGTCCTCCCTCGTCACGAGTGATCATGTGCTCACCGAATTGTGGAACCTCTTGAACGCGAGGTTTCATCACATCGCAGCGGACCGGGTCGTCGGCGAGATTCAGGCCGGTCTGCCGCGTATCGAATGCACTATCGATAGTGACTTGGAGGCAGCGGCAGAGATCGTGCCGAAGTTCGCCGACCAAGGATTCTCGCTGACAGACCGCACGAGCTGGGCGTTGATGGAGCGCCTGGGCATCGCCGACGCGCTCTCGCTCGACGCCCACTACCGGGTGTACCGCTACGGACCCGAAAAACGTCGAGCGTTTCGGATCTTGCCGTAGCACTCGGTCCTGCGGCAGAGAGCGAGACGGATGGTGATCTGGCTCGCTGTCCTTACGAGCCGGGCGCGGGGTAGTTGGCCCAGGCGGTGACGCCTTGGTAGCCGCCGTCGACGGTGATGGTCTGGCCGGTGATGTAGCGGGCCTCATCGCTGGCGAGAAAGGCGACCACGTCGGCAATCTCTTCGGGCACGCCCCAGCGGCCGAGGGCGATATGGCGTTCGAGGCCGTCGGCAAGGCCGGGGATCTCGCGGCCGGCCTCCCACATCTCGGTGATGATGAGGCCCGGGGCCACAGCGTTCACCCGGATGCCGAAGCGGCCGTAGGTGGCCGCTTGCGAGCGGGTGAGTGAGTCCAAGGCTGCCTTGGTGGCCCCGTAGGTGGGCAGCTCGCTCACACCGACAGAGCCGGCAATCGACGACATGTGAATGACCGAGCCATGTCCTCGCTCGCCCATCTGGCGGGCAAGTGCCCGAGTGGTCTCGAGCGGCGCCAGGTAGTTCAGCTGCAGCACGGCCTGATCGCCGCCCGGTTCACGCAGTTCGCCCCGGCCGGCGTTGTTGACCAGGATATCGATGCCGCCCAGCGCCTCGACCGCTGCAGCAGCCAACTCCGCTGCGGCGCCAACTTCGCTCAGATCGCTGCAGATCACCACCGGATCGTGAGGCAGATCGGCGGCGACCCGCTCGAGATCGTCGGTCGCACGTGCGGCCAGCGCGACCCGTGCCCCGTCGGCCGCCAAGGCCCGGGCGCAGTGCTCGCCGATACCCCGGCTCGCCCCTGTTACCAGCGCCGTTCGTCCGCTCAGCCGATCCGCCATGTCCCGATCCTCCCGTGGCACGTCCCGTTGCCATCAGTCTGCGTCAGGATCGTCTTCGCCCGCTCACGCACACATCGCGGTCGGCCGGTCGCCTGGAGAAAATCCGGATCGGCGACCCCTGCGGAGTGCGTAGCGTCAGGGTCGTGGCCACAACAGAAGCTGGCGGCGGGACGTTGCGCATCACGGGCGCTCACGTCCACTTTGACAAGACCAAGGCGCTCGACGGGGTGGACCTGGCGGTCGGCGACGGTGAGATGGTCGTGCTGCTCGGCCCGTCCGGCTGCGGCAAGACCACGCTGCTGCGCGCTGCGGCGGGACTGCAGCCGCTCAATGCCGGGCGGATCGAGCTCGACGGCCGAGACCTCACCGGTCAGCGCCCCGACCAGCGCGGCATCGGGCTGATGTTCCAGGACGAGGTGCTGTTCCCGCACTTCGACGTGGAGGGCAACGTGGCATTCGGGCTGCGCATGGCCAAGGTGCCGCTGGCTGAACGGCGACGGCGGGTTGCCGAGGTGTTGGCGCTGGTCGGCCTGTCGGGCTTCGAGGGGCGCGACGTGGCGACGCTGTCGGGCGGCGAGGCCCAGCGGGTGTCGCTGGCGAGGGCGCTCGCCCCCGAGCCGAGGGTGCTGCTGCTCGACGAGCCGTTCGGGTCGCTGGACCGGCTGCTGCGTGAGCGGCTCATCGACGAACTGCGCCCCGTGCTCGACCAGGTGGGCGTGACGGCCGTTCACGTCACGCACGACCATCACGAAGCCTTCGCCCTGGCCGACCGCATCGCGGTGATGGCGACGGGTCGGCTGCTGCGCATCGGCACGCCTGAAGAGGTGTGGACCGATCCTCGTACGGCACAGGTGGCGCGTTTCTTGGGCCACACCAACGTGTTCGATGCCGAGGTGCCGCCCGTGCTGGCTGGCGCTGCGCGGCGGGAGTCTGGGTTCGTCCTGCGAGCCGATCGGGTCGAGGTGGGGGACACTGGCGGTGGCCGGGGCAGCGGCGCCGGCAGCAGCGGTCAAAGCGGGGGCGAAGCGCAGGACGGGGGCGTCGTGCAGTTGGGAGCTGTGGTGATGCGGCGCCGCTTCAGGGGTGACCGCTATGAGTTGCGCCTCGAGGCCGATGTGGGCGAGGCCACGACCACGCTGGATGCCATCACGCCCCATGGCCCGGCCGTCGGCGCCAACGTGACGCTGCGCATCGGACCCAACGCCGTCATTCCGGTCGAGGGCTGAACCGCTCTGTGTGCCGGCGCCGATGGCAGCCGCTGCGAGCTAGA
Source organism: Candidatus Poriferisodalis sp. (assembly GCF_965237655.1). GTDB lineage: Bacteria > Actinomycetota > Acidimicrobiia > Acidimicrobiales > Poriferisodalaceae > Poriferisodalis. Next base: position 2,301,312 of record NZ_CBDEGB010000002.1, on the reverse strand, counting down.
TACCGATGTCTTTGAGGTTGTAGTCCTGGATCGCTGCGCGGGCGGCGTCGTCCCAGGCGAAGGTGTGCTCGCGGCCCACATTGGGCTGGTACACAAACGGCGTCTCGTCACCGAAGCGCTTGGCGCGGGCATCGATTGCCCAGCCGATCACCCGGGAGCGCTCAGCGATGTAGGCCTCGTCGTACAGCGAGATCGGGTTGTGGACACCGCCGCTGCGCACCCCGAACACCGAACGTCGCCGGTGGAAGCCGAAGTTGATGGTGACCCTGGGCCGTTCGGACGTGTTTGCGAACGAGCCGTGGATGGCCTGGCGGCTGGTGATCGCCACATCGCCGGGGTCGCACACGACCGGCACGGCGTCGGGCAGCCGATCCGAGCTGGCGGCAATGCACATGGCCTTGATGTCCACCTTGCCCATGCGGTGCGAACCGGGCACCACCCACAGTCCGTTGGTGGCATCGCACCCGTACAGCTGGGCCATGAAATTGAAGCCGTGGGTGCCCTCGTCGAGCTCGGGATCGTCCCAGTGCGTCCAGCCGTCCTGATGCCATGACACCGATCCGCCCAAGCCAGGCTGCTTGATCCACACCACTTCGTTGAAGGGCGTGAAGTCCGGACCGTTCAGCGCTTGCGCGACACCGAGCAGGCCGGGGTGGCCGTACACGCGCAGGCAGGCCTCGGAGAACTGCAGCGAGCCGCTGATGATCTGCACCACCCACTCGGGCGCTCCGACAGGGGCGGAGGGCTCGAACATCTTGAAGGGGTGACGGCCGTGGGCGACGTCGGTGCCGCCGTAGGCGTCCGTCAACGGGCGGACGAAGCTGACGTTGCGGCCTTCGTGGCCGGCCCCGAGCGCAGGGCGGCCGTGACGGTCAGTGGTCGCTTCGGGTGCGGTGGGGCAGCGGTCCAGCATGTCGATGACGTCGGCCTCGATGTCGGCCAGCTCGTCTGGTCCGAGCACGCCGGTGAAGATGTAGAAGCCGCAGCGTGAATACGCCTCGGCGATCTCAGGGTGCAGGTCGCCTTTTGAGGCGAATCGGATCGGGCCGCGATTGCCGAGCTGCATCGCCCGTTCTGTGCGCGCCGCCCGGTAGGCGACCATTTCCTCCTCGACGTCTTCGTAGCTGACGATGGGCACCTCGGCCAGTCCCAGCGTTGCCGTGCCTGCGCTCATGATGCTCCTATTGATGTCAAGCGGCGGGTTGGAGTGTGTTGAGCCAGTCGCGGTAGGCGGGCACGAGGGCGTGGTGGGGTGCTTTGCCTCGTTCGATCATGGAGATGGTTGCGGGCCAGGTGTTGAGCTGGTCGGCGGCGTGGGCGAGGCTGAGGCCGGCTGCTTGTCGGCGGTGTCGGAGTTCGCCTGGATCGCCGGCGCTGTTGGCGTGGTGGGGGTGGGCGAGCAGTGCGAAGACTTCTCGGGCGATGTAGCGCTTGAGGCATCGGATGATCTCTCGGCGTGATTTGCCTTCTGTTTGGCGGCGCCCGGCATAGGCGCGTGTTCGGGGGCAGGTGGCGAGGCGGGCCATGGCGATGCGCCACAGGGCGTGGTTGGCTTGGCGGTTCCCGCCGGGGTTGAGGCGGTGGCGGGTGGTCTTGCCTGAGGACGCCTCGATGGGTGATGCGCCGCACAGCGCTGCGAACGACGCTTCGCCGGTGAGCCGTTCGGGGTTGTCGCCGGCGGTGATGAGCAGGATCGACGCCGTGTCGGTGCCGATGCCTTTGGCGGCTCGCAGCGCCGGGTTGGCGGTCAAGGTGAGCTCGTCGAGATGGCGGCGCAGCTCGTCGAGATCGGCGTCGAGGACCTGATGTTGGCGGGCCAGGGTGCGCAAGGCGATCTTTGCCGCCTCGGCGGGCTCGGCGGGGTCGCCGGGACGGAACCGGGCGCAGCGAGCCACCCGCTGCGCAGTCGTGAGCGGCTCGAGGGCGCTGCGCAGCCGGTCCGGAGCAGTGACGACAAGATCGCGGATCTGATTGGAGACGCGGGTGCGATGGGCACGGGTCGAGCACAACGCGACCCGGATCGCCCGGATCGACTCCACAATCCCGTCGCTGCCCTTGGGAGCGGTGGTCGCGTCGCCGGCGAGCGCGGCGCGGGCCGCGGCCTCGGCGTCGACGACATCGGACTTGCCGCGGCGGCGACGCATCTGACGGTTCGGCCGGTTCACCTCGGCCACCTCGACGCCCGAGCCGACCAGATGACGCGTCAGCCCCGCCCCATAGGAGCCGGTGCCCTCGACACCGACACGCACCAGCGGCCCGAACGACCCCAGCCACTCTGCGAGCCGGCGATACCCCGCCGGGTCCGCCCCGAACGACGCCGTGGCGAGCACCCGGCCCGCCTGATCGGTCGCCGCAGCGACGTGGACCTCCTTGTGCGTGTCGACGCCTCCATAGACGCCGACTGGCTGATCAGCCATGATGAACCCCTGCCTTTCTCCCAACTGGGTGAGCGAGGCACCATCGGCCGGGACGGCGGACAGGACAGTCAAGGCGGTCTCCAAGGCTCCTATGAGGTCACGTCCGCCCGACCGGTCGGTGCGCGCCAGCAGCCGGGACACCAGGCCGACAGATCACGAACAAGGCACCAAGCCCGTCACACCCCGAGTCAAACCCAGGCCCGACCGCTGACCCTCCCATCATGACTGTCACACCCCCGCACAAGGGTCTGGAGCATGCCGTTGTGCCCCAGCCGTTCCTGTCATTCAACCACGGCTAGGGGGCCGCCTACTTGTGATCGGCCTCCGCGCCGGAGTCCGTCTCTGGTGGTTCCGGCTGGCGCAGGTCGCGTTCACGGCCGTGCTCGGAGGGCTCCCAGTAGACGTTGCCGGCAACCTCGTCGGGCCGGTACTGCTGGGGCACCCATCCGCTGGGGTCGTCGTGCGGGTACTGGTAGCCCTCGCCGTGGCCCAGCGACGCGGCTCCGCGGTAGTGGGCGTCGCGCAGGTGGATCGGCACCTCGCCGGCTCCCGCGGTGCGAGCGTCGGCCTTGGCTCGGCTGAGCGCGACCGTTACCCGGTTCGATTTGGGTGCCGTCGCCAGGCGCACCACGGCGTGCGCAAGGTTCAGCTGAGCTTCGGGCAGGCCGACGTACTCGACAGCTCGGGCGGCGGCCTCTGCCACGAGCAGCGCTGTGCTGTCGGCCATGCCGATGTCCTCCGACGCCAGGATCACCATGCGGCGGGTGATGAAGCGAGGGTCCTCGCCGGCGTCGAGCATCCGGGCCAGCCAGTACAGCCCGGCATCGGGGTCTGAGCCGCGCAGTGACTTGATGAATGCGCTGATGGTGTCGTAGTGGCCATCAGCGCCATAGCGGACGGCCTTCGCGTCGACAGCGTGCTCGGCATCGGCGAGCGTGACATGCGGCCGGGCCGTGTCAGGAGGCGCTTCTGCCGGAAGCCCGCCCGTCGAAGTCGGGTCTTGTGTGGCGGAGGTGCGGTTGGATCCGGCGAATTGGCGGCGGGCGGCGAGAGCGACCGCGACTTCGGTGCTGGTGAGCGCGTGGCGGCCGTCGCCGCCGCTGCGGGCCGCAATGTGGTCGATGGCGTCGTCGTCGGCAGTCGCGCCCTCTGCAGCCAGCGCCCGGTCGATGAGTGTTCGCAGCGCAGCGTCGTTGAGCGGCACCAAGCGGAACAGCGTCGAGCGCGACAGCAGCGGCGGGTTCACCTCGAAATGGGGATTCTCGGTGGTGGCGCCGATGAGCACGATCAGGCCGTCCTCGACCGCCGGCAGCAAAGCGTCCTGCTGAGCCTTGTTGAACCGGTGCACTTCGTCGAGAAACAAGATCGTGCCCCTGCTGTGCTCGCCGATGCGCACCCGGGCGTCGGCAATGACCTCGCGCACATCCTTGACGGTGGCGCTGACGGCCGACAGCTCGCAGAATTCCTTGGCGGTGCTCACGGCCACGACTCGCGCCAGCGTGGTCTTGCCCGTGCCGGGCGGCCCCCACAGGATCACCGACGACAGTCGGTCGGACTCGATCAGCTCCCGCAACGGTCGTCCAGGGGCGAGCAGGTGGTCTTGGCCCACGATCTCGTCGAGCGTCGCCGGTCGCAGCCGCGCAGCCAGCGGGGCTTGGCGGGCCAAGCGTTCCCTGCCGGCAGCTTCGAACAGCCCTTCACTCACGTCCCGACGGTACGCCGCGGCTAACATTTCCCGGCACACCCGGCCACCCGTCATGCCCGCAACGTGCCTTCAGACGACTGGCTCAGAGTTCGGGGTGGTCGACCTCGTAGGCACGAATGCGCTTGGCGAAGCTCAGGTCGTGCCCGGAAGGATCGAAGATCGGGAACATGCGCTCGCCCCAGGGCGCATCCATGGGCGCTGCTTGGGGTTCCAGGCCCGCGTCGAGCGCCTGCTGGTACAGGGCATCTACGTCGTCCACATGGAAGATCACCCGGCCCCAGCCGGTCTCAGCCTCTGCCGGGCTGTCCACGGCGATCAGGTTCACGAAACACCCAGCGCTGCTCAGGGTGCTGAACGGCGCATTGTTGCCGCCGAAGGTGAGCCGGAAACCCAAGGCCGCATAGAACCGGACCGATGCCGCCATGTCGGGGGTCCGCAATGTGATCGCATTGATCGACTCGACGCCTGCCACGGCCACATTCTCGCGGTCCTGACCAGCTTTGCGCGGCGAGCACAGACGCCGGGAGGGCCCGCTGTTCGGTGAAGCACACATTCCCGCGGTCCAGACCAGGGTCGCGAGTGCCCTCGGACGGCGCTGACGCCGGCGCATCTCGGGCGCAGCAATGCCGCTTTCCGCGGTCGGGGGCAACGGGCGTCCGTAGCATGAGGTGGATGAGCGAGTACGCCCACGTGGAACTGTTGCCCAAGGGCCCCGCGGATGTGACCTACCGGCACCTCTCGTCGGATCACGTGTCGACGATCACCGCTGCGGGCCGGCGATTCCTGCAGGTCGAACCCGAGGCGCTGAGGCTGCTCACCGCAGAAGCCATGCGCGACATGGCCCACCTGTTCCGCACCGGCCACTTGGCCTCGCTCGCAGCAATTCTCGACGACCCCGAAGCGTCTCCCAACGACCGCTTCGTGGCCCTCGAACTGTTGAAGAACGCCAACATCGCCGCCGGGGGAGTGCTGCCAAGCTGCCAGGACACCGGCACGGCGATCATCTGGGGACACAAGGGCGAACGCGTGCTCACCGGCACCGCCGACAATCCCGACTTCGACGACGCCGAAGCCATCTCCCAAGGAGTCGCCGACACCTACCTCACGTCGAACCTGCGCTACTCGCAGCTCGCGCCGCTCGACATGTTCACCGAGCGCAACACCGGCAACAACCTGCCCGCACAGATCGAGATCTACGCCTCCCCGGGCGACGAATACGAGCTGGTCTTCATGGCCAAAGGAGGCGGCTCGGCCAACAAGAGCTACCTGTTCCAAGAGACCAAGGCGCTGCTCAACCCCGAGAGCCTCACTCGCTTCCTCGACACCACCCTGCGCACGCTGGGCACCGCCGCCTGCCCGCCGTACCACCTCGCAGTTGTCATCGGCGGCACCTCAGCCGAGTTCGCCGTCAAGGTCGCCAAGTACGCCTCGGCAAAGTACCTCGACACGTTGCCCACCGCCGGAAGCGAGGCCGGACACGGCTTCCGCGACCTCGAATGGGAGCAGCGCATCCTGGAGCTCACCCGCGAGTTCGGCATCGGGGCGCAGTTCGGCGGCAAGTACTTCTGCCACGACGTGCGGGTGGTGCGCCTGCCACGCCACGGCGCCAGTTGCCCCGTGGCGATCGCAGTGTCGTGCTCCGCCGACCGTCAAGCGCTCGGACGCATCACCGCGGACGGGATCTTCCTCGAACAGCTCGAGACCGACCCGGCCCGCTTCCTGCCCGTCACGGAAGAGCAGCAGCTGTCCAGCGCCGTTGTTCCGATCGACCTCAGCCAGCCGATGGACGCCATCCTCAACCAGCTCACCCAGCACCCTGTCAAGACCCGGCTGTCGCTGACCGGCACGCTGGTGGTTGCCCGCGACATCGCCCACGCGAAGTTGAAGGAGCGTCTCGACGCCGGCGACGGACTGCCCGACTACCTGCGCGAGCGCCCCGTGTACTACGCCGGACCCGCCAAGACCCCCGAGGGCTACGCCTCAGGCTCGTTCGGTCCCACGACCGCTGGCCGCATGGACTCCTATGTCGAGCAGTTCCAGGCTGCCGGCGGCAGCCTCGTGATGCTCGCCAAGGGCAACCGATCCCGCCAGGTCACCGAGGCATGCGCCCGCTACGGCGGCTTCTACCTCGGTTCGATCGGCGGGCACGCAGCCCGGCTGGCAAAGGACTCGATCCGCAAGGTTGAGGTGCTGGAATATCCCGAGATGGGAATGGAAGCCGTCTGGCAGATCGAGGTGGAGGACTTTCCCGCCTTCATCGTGGTGGACGACAAGGGCAACGACTTCTTCAGCGAGGTCTCCACCCCAGTACATATTCACTGAGTCGACCGGCGTTACCTGCCCGGCCGCTCAGACTCAGTCGCGCCAGAACAGCGCCACCTCGATCGGGTTGATGTCGCCCACGGTCAGCCAGATCGACAGGGCAATGCCCGCCAATGCCAGCAGGATCATCGTGATGACGGTCGAGCGAGGCAGCTTGCCCTCGGCGTCCGACGGCAACCGCTCGCGCACCTTGCGCAACAGGCGATCCGCCCAGGCCACGTCACGGGCCAGGATCGCCAGACCCACGGCGATCACCAGCATTCCCGGTCCAGGCAGCGGCATCAGGATGATGCCGAGCACCACCACGCCAAGTCCGAGTCCAATCCGGGCCAGGCGGATGACCGAGTTTCGCCAGGCCTTCTGCCGGGTCGGCTCACGCTCGCCGGTGGCCAGTTCGGCTTCGATCGCGGCGTCGCGAAAGCGCTCGCCACGTTCGGAACCCTGCCCGGCGGCGCCGGAGGGCGAGGCGTCGATGTTTACGGTCGCGGCTTCCGGTGATCCGGCATCCGATCGCTGGGTCTGATTGTCGTCCATGTTCAGATCGAGTCGGCCTTTACCGGCAGTTGAAATGGTTGTCCGATTACTGGCTTGTCCCCGGCGGCGGGGCATCGCGTCGCAATAGTGTGGCGTGCCCGCCCGCGAAACCGCGCGCACACCCCACGAGGAGAGCCGACGATGCCGACCGTCGACAAGTCGACCCCCATCAGCTGGACCGTGGGCGATGCCCGCATCACCCGTATCGCCGAGCTCGAAGTGCATTGGCCCTTCGGCATCCTGCTGCCCGGTGCTGAGGACCTCATCGACGACTACGACTGGCTGCGCCCCGACTTTGTCACCGACGACGGCCGCATGCGTCTGTCCATGCACTCGCTGGTCATCGAATCGGCGGGCATGCGGATCATCGTCGACACGTGCGTCGGCAACGACAAGTCACGCCCCGGTGCGCCGCCGTTCGAGAAGCTCTCCACCCCGTTTCTCGAGGACCTCGATGCAGCCGGTTTCCCGCCCGAGACGATCGATGTCGTCGTCTGCACCCATCTGCACGTCGATCACGTCGGCTGGAACACCCGGCTTGTCGACGGCGCATGGGTACCGACCTTCGGTAACGCTCGATACCTGTTCGTGCAGGCCGAGTACGACTACTGGCGAATGGAACCGCAGGACTTCGGCCCGGTCTTCGAGGACTCGGTGCAGCCGGTCATGGACGCCGGGCTCGCAGAACTTGTCGCTCCCGACCACCGCATCAACGACGAGATCTGGTTGGAATCGACGCCTGGCCACACCCCGGGCCACGCCAGCGTGATCGTCCAGTCGGCAGGAGAGCGGGCGGTCATTACGGGCGACATGATCCACCACCCGCTCCAGTTCGCCCATCCCGACCTGGCCTCCAGCGCCGACTACTCCGCCGATGGCACCTCAACCGCCACCCGGCTCGAGGCCTTCCCCCGGTGGTCCGACGGACGGCTGGTCATCGGCACTCACTTCGCCGGGCGCACTGCCGGCCACATCGAGGCAACCGACGAGCCCAGCACCTGGCGCTTCGCCCCCTAGACGGGTCGCGGCCCCCTAGCCGCGGGGCACACGGGGCTCGCGGGGCAATCGCAGAATGCGCTCGCCGATGATGTTGCGCAGGATCTGAGTGGTGCCGCCCATGATCGTGTAGGCAGGCGCATAGGTCACGTTGCGCGACACCCGGTTCGCAAGCATCGCCTCCGGCCGAGGTCGGCCAGCACATCCCTATCCAGCCGCGCTCTCCGAGCCGCAGCGTGAACTCGTCGGAATAGCCGACCAGCCAGCCGTCGTCGAGCGTGAACAGGTCCGCCGTGGCTTCGCGCACCCACGCGGCTGCCTCATCAGCCAGATCAGTCAGCTCCGAGGGCCAGCGGTAGTCCATCGTCGTGACAGTAGATGGCCTCGACCCCCAGGGTCAGGGCACCGATTGGTCGCCTCAGATCAACAGGTTCGCTCGCAGCATCTCGAGTGCTGCGGGGTTGAGACCGTGGGCCAGCAGATATCCCTCAGCGCCTGCATGCGTGCCGTTGCTTCCCGCACGCCCGAACCGATTGTCGAGCTCTGCCAGGACTGACGCCATCACCCGCCGGGGTGCGCTGAGAATCGCCCGCACGTTGTCGATCGGGATGCCGATCTGCGCGAACTGCGGCGTCAGCTCCTTGATGCGCTGGTGAGACCGCAGCTCGTTGGACAGGCAGTAGTCGTCGAGCACGACGTCACGGTTCACGCCGAGCGCTTCCAGCAGCAGCGCCGATGCGATGCCGCTGCGGTCCTTGCCGGCGGTGCAGTGGAACAGCATCGGGAGATGGTCCACGTCGGCCGCAATCGTCACGAACTGAGCGAACCGCTCGCCGTAGGTGCTGATCATCCTCAGATAGAGCTCGGCCATGTCGCCCTCGGAGACCGACCGCAGCCGGCCTTCGAGGATTTGATCCACCAAGCTGATGTCGCCGTCCACCGTGTCGCCGACCGGCAACGAAAAATGGGAGGTCACGCCGGGCCACAAACGGGAGCGGTCCCGCTCGATCTCCGGTCCCGCACGGAAGTCCACGACCGTGCGGATGCCGCGGCTGCCCAGCTCGGAGAGATCGTCGTCGGTCAGCGCGCTCAGCCGATCAGAGCGGAACAGCGCCCCCATCCGCACCCGTCGACTGCTCGCCGCGGGATAGCCGCCCACATCGCGGCAGTTCCTCGCACCCTCCAGCACTACGACGGCATCGGTACGCACGGGCTCGCAGGCTAACGACCGGCGGGCTACCGTCGCCGCTCATGCGTGCAGTGGTGATTCCCGAATACGGCGGTGTCGATGTGCTCGAGGTGCGAGACGTGCCCGCGCCGGTGCCCGGACCCGACGAAGTGCTGGTGGACGTGGCCTGTACGGCCATGAACCGGGCCGACCTTCTCCAACGGATGGGCCTCTACCCCGCTCCGGGTCCGAAGCCCGACATCGAGATTCCGGGCCTGGAGTTCGCCGGGACCATCGCGGCGCTGGGCGGGCTCGTCACCGGGTGGTCCGTCGGCGACGAGGTCATGGGAATCACCTCCGGTGGCGCCAAAGCCGAGCAGGTCGTGACCCATGAGCGCATGCTGCAACGCATCCCCGCCTCGGTGACGCTGCGCGATGCCGCCGCCATTCCCGAAGTGTTCATGACGGCCCACGATGCGCTGATGACTCAGGGCGGGCTGGCCTCGGGCGGCACGGCGCTGGTGCACGCCGGAGCGTCAGGCGTGGGCACCGCTGCCATCCAGATTGCCAAGGCCATCGGCGCTCGCATAGCGGTCACCTGCTCGACCTCCAAGGTGGCGGCATGCACCGACCTCGGGGCCGATCTCGTCGTCGACTACACCGGGGCCGACTTTGCCGAGGCGGTCAAGGAGTGGACCGGCGGCCGTGGCGTCGACGTGGTCCTCGACGTGATCGGAGGGGACTACTTGGCCCGCAACATCGCGTCGGTGCGCATCCAGGGACGCATCATCCAGGTTGGCGTCATGGGTGCGCCGATGGCCACGTTCCCGCTTGGCGCACTCCTGCCGAAGCGGGCGGCGCTCATCGGCACCGTGCTGCGTTCACGGCCCATCGAGCAGAAGATCGATGCCAACCAGCGGTTCTGCGCCGAGCTGCTGCCCCGATTCGACGACGGCTCGTTGCGGCCGGTCATCGACTCTCGCTTTGCCCTCGACGACATCGCCGAGGCGCACAACTACATGGCAACCAACGCAAACGTGGGCAAGATCCTGCTGGATGTGAGCTAGCGCCGATCAGGCGCTGCTGACGGCTACCGGGACTCGATCGGCACGTAGTCGCGCTCGCCATGACCCGTGTACTTCTGGCGGGGCCGGTAGATCTTCTGCTCGGGATCGCCGAGCATCTCCACCCAGTGCGCCAACCACCCCGGCGTCCGCCCGATAGCGAACAGCACCGTGAACATGTCCATCGGGAAGCCCATCGCCTCATAGATGAGCCCCGAGTAGAAGTCCACGTTCGGGTACAACCGGCGGTCCTTGAAGTACGGGTCGCTGAGCGCGACCTCTTCGAGCTTCATGGCGATGTCCAGCAACGGATTCAGCCCGGTCACCTTGAACACCGCGTCGGCGGTCTCCTTGATGATCTTTGCCCGCGGGTCGTAGTTCTTGTAGACGCGGTGGCCGAATCCCTGCAGCAGCACGTCGCCGGACTTCGCCCGCTCGACGTAGGCGGGCACGTTGTCGAAGTCGCCGATCTCGTGCAGCATCCGGATGACCTGCTCGTTTGCGCCGCCGTGCAGCGGTCCGTACAGGCCGCAGGTGGCCGCCGCCACCGCCGAGAACGGATCGGCACGGCTGGAGCCGACCGTGCGCATCGTGGTGGTCGAGCAGTTCTGCTCGTGGTCGGCATGCAGGATGAACAGCAAGTCCAGCGCCCGCGTCAGCGTCGGGTCGGGTTCGTAGTCGGGGTCGGCCACGCTCCACATCATCCGCAGGAAGTTGGCCGTGTAGCTCAGGTGATTCACCGGGTACTCGTACGGCAGCCCCATCCGGTTGCGGTAGGTGAACGCCGCCATCGTCGGCATCTTGGCCATCAGCCGGATGATCTGCACCAGCCGCGTGTACGGATCGTCGATGTCCTTCGCCTCGGGGTAGAAGGTGGACAGCGCGGCGATCGTCGACACCAGGGTGCCCATCGGGTGGGCGTCGTAGCGGAAGCCCTTGATGAAGCGGGTGATGTCTTCGTGCACGTAGGTGTGGAACGTGATGTGGTGGACCCACTCGGCTGCCTCGGCCTCGGTGGGAAGCTCGCCGTGAATGATCAAATAGGCAACCTCGAGGAAGCTGGACTGCTCGGCCAGCTGCTCGATGGGGTAGCCCCGGTAGCGCAGGATTCCCTCATCCCCGTCGATGTAGGTGATCTTGGAGTCGCAGTTGGCTGTCGAGAGGTAGGCCGGGTCGTAGAACCACAGACCCCGGTCCAGCTCGCGCAACGCGGCCGCGGAGATCGTGCCGTCGACCACGGGAGCGGTCACCGACTGTCCCGTGCGGTTGTCGGTGATCGTGAAGCTGTCCTCTGCCATCAGTCCCCCTCGTTCGCGTCGCCGAATGTACCCAATTGGAGGTCTTTCTGCGATTGTTGGGGCTGCACGAATTCGGGCTGCAGGCTCACAGCGGAGAGTTGTCGTGGCGGCGATGGCGCAGCCGTTCGCGCTTGGTGGCCAGCATGTCGAGCGTGTCGATGAGTTCCCGGCGTGTGACTGCGGGATCGATGACGTTGTCGACGTAACCTCGCTCGGCTGCGACATACGGGTTCAGATACGTGTCCTCATAATCGGAGACGTATTCGGCGACCTCGCCCTCATCTGCGCCGCGGCGAAGGATCTGGGCCGCTTGGGACGCACCCATCACGGCGAGTTCGGCGCTCGGCCACGCCAAGTACACGTCGTTGCCCATCGTCTTGGAGTCCATGACGATGTATGCGCCGCCGTACGACTTGCGCAGCACGACAGCGACCCGTGGCACGGTGGCCCGGGCATAGGCGAAGGCAAGCTGGGCGCCGTGGCGGATCATCCCGCGCCACTCGAGGTCCTTGCCGGGGTAGAAGCCCGGCGTGTCCACCAAGGTGATCAGCGGCAGGCCGAAGGCGTCGCAGAAGTTGACAAAGCGGGCGCCCTTCTGGCTTGCGGCAATGTCCAGCGTTCCCGCGATGCTCATCGGCTGGTTCGCCAGCACACCCACGGCGTAGCCACCCATCGAAGCGAAGCCCGTCACCAAGTTCGGCGCCCAGGCCGCTCTCAACTCGACGAAGCAGCCGTCGTCGATGAGCTCGGCGATGATGTCGCGGACGTCGTAGGCGCCGGTCGGTTGGGAAGGAAGCAGGTCGCCCGCTTCGGGTGTCGGCCGATCGCGCGGGTCGCTGGTCTCTATGAGCGGCGGCAACTCGTCGCAGTGCGATGGCAGGTAGCCGAGCATCTCGGTCAGCACGTCGAGCACCTCGCCGGCCGGGGTGACTGCGGATGCTGTCCCCGAAGCGCTGGCATGGATCGAGGCGCCCCCCAGCTCGTCAGGCCCGATCGCCACACCGGTCATCTCGCGCACCGGGACGGGGCCGCTCACAAAGGCGTACGCATCCTCGGACATCACGACGATGTCGGACAGCCCGATCAGCAGCGCGATGCCCGAGATGGCCTGTCCCGTGACTCCGGCCAGGATCGGGACCACGCCCGAGCACCGCACGAGGACCCGTGCGGCCTCGCCCCAGCCGTGCAACGCAGCGACGCCGTAGTTCGCGTCGGCCCCGCTGGAGGACAGCATGAGGACCACAGGCAGGCGCTTTGCGAGCGCCGTCTGAAGGCCGGCGACGATGGTCTCGCTGTCGGCTGGCGCGAGGGCGCCGCGCCGGCGAGGACTGTCGGCGGAGATGAGCATGGCCGAGCGCCCTTCGAGGGCGACGATGCCAGCGGTGACATGTCCACTTGCGCCGGCGCGCAGCTGCAGGTCCACTGCCGTGAGGCTATGCCCCCACCGAGTTGTGTCGTGGATCAGGCTGGCCGGACGCCCCCAGGCTCACGCAGCAGTGACGCCAGGGATGCGACGGGACACGCTGCGCATCACCGAGCGGAGCACATCGCGGGCTGCAGCCGCCGGCGCCGAGAGCATGCCGCGGCGGCGGATGGCCAGCGCGACCTGGCGGGGAGGCAGGCCTGCAACGGTGAGCACGCTCCAGTCGCCTCGGTCGGTCCAGACCGGGATCGAGGTGATTGGCACGATGGCCGGCCCATAGCCCTGAAAGGCCAGTGTGGCGGTCAGCCGAATGCCGTCGAGCTGCGCCAAGGTCCGCAGCGTGACACCGTGCCGAGCCGCGACCGAGTCGATGAGCATGCGCATCGCAGAACCGGGCGGACCGAGCAGCATCTCGTGCTGTTCGAGTTCCGCGAAGCCCACCTCGCGGTCGCCGAGCGCCGCCAGTGCGTGACCAGTGGGAGCGATGACGACGAATTCCTCGGCGAACAGGGGCGTGGTGACCAGCTCCTCGTGGTCGACCGGGGCATTCACCACGGCGAGGTCGAGTTCGCCGCCTTCGAGCAGGCGTGTCAGCGCAAGCGTGGTGGAGTCGACCACCGTGGCGTCGACATCAGGGTGGCGCCGGCGCAACTCGTCCAGAAACGGCGGCAACAGCCACCTGCCGGGGGTCCCGATGATGCCGAGATGGACGTCGCCGGTGACATGGGACGTCATCGACGCCACGTCGGCTCGCATGGAGGCAATCTCGCCGTTGATGCGCTTGATGCGTGCCAGCACCACCTCGCCCTCGGGCGTCAAGGACCCCACTGCTCGATCCACGAGCACCGCGCCCAGCTCTTCCTCGAGTTTCGCAATATGGCTCGACACGTTGGACTGCACGGTGTGCAGCGCTCGTGCGGCTGCCGAGAAGCGGCCATGAGCAGCAACTGCAGACAGCGCATCGAGGTACTTCAGGTCCATTCAGCCACACTAGCGTGTTACGGCTGGCTATCTCTCAAAGAGATTGAAACTATCTGCGCTAACTGCTGGCCCGATAACAAAGCCAGAGCTAACTTATTCTTGAGCGGTTATCCCAAACCGTTCGACATATCGCACCGCCGCACGGTGTCCCCCCACCCAGGCGGACGAGCGCCGGATCGGAAGCCCCGCTCCGACCGGCAACAGGTCCAAGCGTCACCCACGCCCAGAGACCTCAGCGAAGAAGCCGGCCCTCCCCCCGGGCTGGCTTCCTCGCGCCGTGGCCGAGAAGTGCTCCAGCCGTGCCGATCCAGCAGTGCCCAGCCGCCAGTGCCCAGCCGCCAGTGCCCAGCCGCCAGTGCCGAGCCCGACTAGAGCGAGGCCCGGATGATGTTGAGTGCCGAGCCGGCCCTGAACCACTTCACCTGTTCGGCACTGAAGGTGTGGTTGGTCTCGAATGAGATTGTCTCGCCCGACGGCTTGCGCACCTCGACCGTGACGGTCCGTCCTGGCGCCAGGTCGGCAAGGCCCCGCACCGAGATCCGATCGCCCTCGCCGATGCGGTCGTAGTCGGTCGGGTCGGCGAACGTGAGCGGCAGCATGCCCTGCTTCTTCAGGTTGGTCTCGTGGATGCGGGCGAAACTGCGGCACAGCGCAACGAGGCCTCCCCGGAAGCGAGGCTCCATCGCGGCGTGCTCGCGGCTCGATCCTTCGCCCATGTTCTCGTCGCCGATCACTACCCAGTTCACGCCGGCTTCGTGGTACGCCTTCGCGATCTCGGGATACGGCTGCGTCTCGCCGGTCAGCTGATTCTTGCCGTGGCCCACTTCGTAGCCCTCAAAGGCATTCACCGCGCCCAAGTACAGGTTCCCCGAGATGTTCTCGAGGTGACCCCGGTAGCGAAGCCACGGACCGGCCATCGAGATGTGGTCGGTGGTGAACTTGCCCTGAGCCTTGACCAGCACGGACAGGTCTTCGTAGTCGTTGCCGTCCCACGCCTCGAACGGCGCCAGCACCTGCAGGCGATCCGAGCTCGGCGAGACGTGCACATCCACGCCGGCCCGATCCGTGGGCGGGGCCACAAAGCCGCTCTCGCCTGGGTCGAAGCCGGCGGGCGGCAGCTCGACGCCCACCGGAGTCGGCAGCGAGACCGGCTCGCCGGAATCGGTGTGCAGCACGCCGTGAACCGGGTCGAAGTCGAGCGTTCCCGCCAGCGCCAGCGCCATGACGGTCTCGGGCGAGGTCACAAACGCCAACGTCGCGGCGTCGCCGTCGTTGCGCTTGGGGAAGTTGCGGTTGTACGAGGTGACGATCACGTTGGCTTGGCCCGGGACATAGGCCTCGTCGCCGGAGCGGTCCCACTGGCCGATGCAGGGTCCGCAGGCGTTTGCCAGCACGGTGGCGCCCAGCGCTTCGAAGTCGGCAAGCAGGCCGTCACGCTCGATGGTGGCGCGCACCTGTTCCGAACCGGGAGTCACGAGCAGCTGTGTCCGTGCCCGCAGGCCCTTCGCGGCAGCGTCACGGGCGATCGATGCCGCCCGGGTGATGTCCTCGTAGCTCGAGTTGGTGCAGCTGCCGATGAGTGCTGCGCTGATGTCGAGCGGCCAGCCCTGGGTGCGGGCCTCCGCGCCCAGCGCGGACACCTCGCGGGCGAGATCGGGCGTGTGGGGGCCGTTGATGTGGGGGCGCAGCTGGGACAGGTCGATCTCGATGACCTGGTCGTAGTGGGCCTCCGGATCGGCCATGGCGGCGTCATCGGGGCGTAAGTGATCGGCGACTGCATCGGCCGCGGCGGCGACCGCCTCACGCCCGGTTGCTGCCAGGTAGCGGGACATCGCAGCGTCGTAGCCGAACAGGGACGTGGTGGCGCCGATCTCAGCGCCCATATTGCAGATAGTCCCTTTGCCAGTCGCGCTCAGCGACTCGGCGCCGGGCCCGAAGTACTCCACGATGGCGCCAGTGCCGCCGGACACCGTGAGGATCTCGGCCACCTTCAAGATCACGTCTTTGGGCGCGCTCCAGCCGGACAGCTCGCCGGGGAGCTTCACGCCGATCACCTTGGGCCAGCGCACGTTCCAGGCGAATCCGGTCATCACGTCCACGGCATCCGCGCCGCCGACGCCCACGGCGATCATGCCCAGCCCGCCTGCGTTGGGGGTGTGGCTGTCGGTGCCGATCATCATCCCGCCGGGGAAGGCGTACTGCTCCAGCACGACCTGGTGGATAATGCCGCTGCCGGGCTTCCAGAATCCCGCGCCGTAGCGGGCGCAGACGCTTTCGAGGAAGTCGTACACCTCTTCGTTGTTCTCCGTGGCCGCCAGCAGGTCGCGCTTGCCGTCCTCGCGAGCCTGGATCAGGTGGTCGCAGTGCGTCGTGGTGGGCACCGCTACCTCGTCGAGCCCTGCAGTCATGAACTGCAGCCACGCCATCTGCGCGGTGGCGTCCTGCATGGCGACACGATCCGGCACCAGGTCGACATAGGAGACGGCGCGCTCAAGGGACTGCTCACGGCTCGACAGGTGCGCGATGAGGATCTTCTCTGACAGTGTGAGCGCTCGCCCCAGCCGCTCACGCCCGAATGACACGGCATCTGCCAGGCCGGCGTACACCCCTTCGATCAACTCGATCGGAGTACTCGCGTGAACAGCCATGGACAACTCCCCGTTCGCAGGCGGAATTGCCGGCAGGTGTACGCAACTGCAGCGGGTTGGCGCGCCCGCCGGCCAAGGCAACAATCTAAGAGGTTCACCCTGTCGTGACCTCCTGGGCCAAAGAGTCCATTGCAGCAGGGCAGCCTCTGCAATGAATTTCATTCATTACTAAGGTCTTCTTGTGTGACTGCGGGTGGTGCCCCGCTGGCACCGACCTATGAGCCGGATGAAACTCCGACCGGTCGCATCGCCGCGGGTGTCGCCGTCCAGCTTTCGTTGCTGATGGTCGTTCCGTTGGCAATCCTGCCGGCGCTGGTGAGCCAGCTCGCCGGCGAGACACACGCGGTAGCTGCACGCGCAGTCGTCGTCTCCATGGTCGCGTGCGGTGTCACGACGCTGTTGCTGACGGTGCGCCTGGGGCGCCTGCGCAGCGACGGCCTCTACGTGGCCACCGTCGACTTGGTCAGCTTGCCGTTCTGCATCCTGGCGCTGGCGAGCGGCGGGCCCGCCACGCTGGCAGCGCTGGTCGTCGTCTCGGGACTGTTCCAGGTTGTGATCGGACTGAGGCTGTCGTACCTGCGTCGGCTGGTGACGCCGCAGGTACGCGGCACGGTTTTGATCCTGGCATTCGCCTCCCTGGTGCCGGTGCTCGCAGATGCCGGAAGCTCGATGGAGCAGCGACTCGATTGGTTCGTGCCGGTCAGCATTGTCGGGACCGCTGCAACGATCGTGCTCATCGCGATCTGGGGACCGAGGTCGTGGCGCATCTGGGCCCCAGCGATGGGCTTGGGCGTGGGACTTGCCGTGGCAGCCGTCCTCGGCGCCTACGACTTCGATCTCGTGGCTGACGCTGCGTGGATCGGGTTCGGCGATGTCGGCGCCAGCCCGGGCTGGGACATCGACTACGAGACGTTCTTGTCGATGCTGCCGTCGTTCCTCATCGTGTCGTTCGCAATCCTCGTTCGCATGCAGGGCATCTCGTCGAATACCCAGATGGTCTCGTGGCGGACCCAACGCGCCCTGGATTTCAGGGAGGTCCAGCGTGCCAACTGGCGCACGGGCCTTGGGACGATGCTCGCGGGTGCCGGGGGTGCTTTACCGGTGACGATCGCGGGCGTCGGTCCCGCCTTCATTCACCAGACGCGGTGCGCGTCGCGTCGCATGGGCGCTATCGCGGGCTGCTTCTTTCTGCTCGCCGCATTTGTTCCCAAGCTGAGAGCCATAGCGGTGGCTGTGCCGCGCCCGATCTTGGCCGCCTACGTCATCGTCGCACTGGTTCCCCTGGTCCTGCGGGTGGTGATCGGCTCGGTGCAACGCTTGCGCAGCCTTCGAGAGGCCTTGGTGATGGTGGCACCCATCGTCGTGGGTCTGTGCGTCGAATTCGGTGTGCTGTCGCTGCCTGCGGGGGCCGTGTGGGACGCCGTGACTCAGAACGGCCTCACAGCTGGGAGCTTGGTGTTGGTCATCGCGGCAGTCGCGAACAGCTTCGCCGGACGTCGTGCGAGTCTCGAAATCGAGATCAGTGCTCGCAGCACGGCTGAGCTGACGCAGTTCGTGACCAACTTTGCGGCCAGGCGGCGGCACGATGCCGAGAGCGTGGCGAGACTCGAAGCTGCAGCAGAGGAAGCGCTCGCCGTCCTCAGCGAGCAGGCTTCTTCAGGTTTGGCGACGACCCGGCGGCGAGTGCGAGTGACCATGAGGATGGACCGTTCCGGGACAGTGCTGGAGTTCTTGAGCGCTCCGAGCGAAGGGCAGAACCTCGAGGAACGCATCGCGCTGCTTGCCGAGCCCGAAGCCGAGACCATGGAGACCACGATCGAGCGTGACGCAGCGCTGCGGCTGCTGCGGCACTATGCGAGCGACGTCAGCCACCGGCAATACCTGGAGGCCGAGATCCTCACCGCGGTGGTGCCGATCGGCAGTTCCCGCCACCGACTCGGATCGAGAGAACCTCAGGGCCGGACTTCGTAGTACAGGTTTGCGGCGTCGCTGAAGTCGTGCTGTTCGAAGCCTGTGAACCCGGCAGCCGCCGTCAGGTCACGCGCCTTGTCCGGATAGAGGCCGAGCGTGCCGAGTCCCATGCCGCCGGACTCGCTGAGCGCCGACTGCAGGCAGCTGGTGATCGAGAACCCATAGAACATGGCCAGCATCGGGTTGCGCTGGTCTTGGGAGAAATCGCCCCTGGAGCGAATGTCCTTGATGAGCAGCGTGCCGTCGGGCGCGAGTGCGGCCCGGATCGCTTCGAGCGCGACGTCGGGCCGGGGCATGTCGTGCAGGCAGTCGAACGTCAGCGCCAGGTCGAAGTCGCCGGTGTTGGGGGCGTCGGCCGCTCCCGCCTCTACGAACGTCGCGTTCTCGAGACCGGCCTCCTCGGCGCGCTCTCGGGCCTGTTCAACGGCGATGGCCGAAGGGTCGAAGCCGACCACTTCGGCGTTCGGCCATTTCTCGGCGATCAAACATGCCGAGACACCGGCGCCGCAGCCCACGTCGAGCACCTTGGCGCCGCGTTCGAGCTTTGCGACGACGCCGTCAAGGCCAGACAGGATGACCGAGGTGAGGTTCTGACGGCTGAACGGGCCGGTGGTGCGGGCCAGGCCCGCAGCCGCCCGGGGGCCCTGCTGCTCGTAGGTCATGCCGATTCCCGTGCGGAACGACTCGATGATCAGGTCCAGTGCCGAGTCGCCGAGACCGCCACGGAATGCACCCATGGCGAAGTGCAATGAGCCCTCTTCGTCGACCAGCAGTGCTTCAGCCTCTGGGGACATCGAGAATGCGCCGTCGTCGTGCGTGACGAGGCGGGCCGCTGCGACCCCGTACAGCCACTCGCGCACGAGCCGCTCGTTGAGACCGGTCGCCTCGGCGACATCGTGACTCGTGGCTGGCTGAGTGTCGGCCAGCGCCTGAAAGAGCCCGAGTTCGTCGCCGAGGTGCAGCATCGACGACACCATTTCGCCCATCTTGTAGGACCACACCTGGAAGGCGAACTTGCCCAGCCGGTCCGGATCGATCTCACGCCGTTCACTCGCGATTGCCTCAGCCATCTGCGAGACGCTAGCCGTCCGAGCAAGCGGCTTCCCGAGGTCAGCCGTTTACAAGGCAATTAGCAAGTATGCCTTGTAAACTCATCGCTATGCCCGACTCAGGTGATCTCAAGGTGTCTTCCAGGGGCCAAATGAGCCTTCCCGCGGCAGCACGCCATCGCTGGGGCCTAGACGAAGGCGGCCGGGTGGGCTTCCTCGACATCGGCGGTGCCGTCCTGCTCGTTCCGGGTGGCGTCGAGTCGTTGCGCGGCGAAATTCTTGGCCTTGTGGGCGAATCCGAGTTGGAAGCTGCACGAGCCGGCTTCGGCGACCCCGACCTCGCAAGCGAGTGAAGCCGGCCCAGAGAAGTTGAGCGAGGGCTGGTGACCCAGATCGTCGACGACCAACTCCTCGGCGCCATCCTGCGCGGTGACGATCCACCGCGCCCCGACGAGCCCGTGTTCACCACTGGTTACTGGTACGTCAGGCTGTGCCAGGCCGTTCTCAATACAGCCGAGCGTGCCGGAGCGCTGTCTGCGCCCTTCGCCGCACTGCCCGAGAACTTGCGTCGGCGTGCCACCGAGGCACTCCTGGAACTGCCGACCGGCATTGGTCTGGTCAGCCTGCGAGAGCTGGGGCCGCTGATCGGGCGGCTCCGCCAGCGTCACCAGCTCAACGTGGGGGGAATCGAAGTGCTCGCAGCGGCTCTCCACCTCGGCGCCGACGTGTATCTCTCAGCACCCTCGCCCCGACTCCAAGCAGCCCTAGACGCCGAAGGCCGCAATGCCATCGAGACTATTACAAGTCAAGCCATACGCAGCTTCGAAGGCTGAGTCTGCAATAGGTCACGAACACGACTGTGATGCTCTACCCAAGAAGTCACTTCTGGGGACAGCATGTGAAGAATCCACAGGATGCCCTCGAAGTCGCGCTCCAAGTGCCGCCCGACGATGGGCTCGTGATGTGCAATGCGGTTCCGCAGGGTGCGTATCCGGTCGAGTTGGTCGTACAGCTGCCGCCGTCGGGGGCTCGGACTGAATGCACGGTGGAGCGCAGATCTCCAGAACGTCGCTTCTTGGTGTCTACTGAAAAAACCGACCCAGAATCCGAATCCGAGCTGCGCAATGAGGTTTCAGGGAGATTGAGGCTTCTTGTCGTCCGCAAGTGCCCGCCTTGCACTCTGGATACTGCTCCGTTGAATGGAACCGAGCCGTGGCTCATCAAACCAGGCCTCGCCGAATGTCGACTTCATTTCTCGATGCACGGCGTTGCGTAGCGTCACTTCGAGTCCTTGGATCGGCCAAAGAAATGCCGCGCCAAGGGCTGCGTTGTGAACATAGAGCTGTAGCGCCCTGCGACGATCGCCGCCAGCCAGTTGCTTGAATGTCGCGAATCGCTCTTCGGAAATCGAGGAGCGCAGAGCCCGGATCTTGGTGCCGTTGTATCGGTACGGGTGCGCAATAGGGCTGTGGTCGGTTGGTGATATCGTCATCTATGTACGCTCCTTGTAGGCCTCTCTTTGAAGCTTCTTGGCCCTTCGTCTTTTGTTGGGATGAGGGTGGGTTGAGGGTCCGCTTGTAGGGGTCGAGGCCCTGCTGGGATCGGTGTTTGCAGACGCCGAACCCTGGAGGGCCTCGATGAAGCGTGATGTTATGTCGGTGCGGTTGTGGCTGCCGCGTGTCGAGGTGCTGGGGGTGGTGGTCGACGCGCCTGAGCGGCTGGTGGTGCGGGTGCGCTCGACGGTGCGCCGCCCGTGTTGCCCTGATTGCGGGACCCCGAGCGGGAAGGCCCATGACCGCCGGGACCGGGAGATCCGCGACCTGGAGGTGTCGGGCCGGCCGGTGGTGCTGGTGTTCGAGCAGCGGCGCATGGTCTGCGAGGTCTGCGGCGGCCGGCGGTTCATGGAGGACCACCCGGCGTTCGAGGGCCGTGTCACGGCGCGTCTGGCGCGCCGGCTGGTCAAAGACGCCCGTGCGATGACGGTCAGCTCGGCGGCCCGCCGTCATGGAGTGGGCTGGAAGCTGGTCAACGCGCTGGTGGTCGCCTATGCAGGTCTGGTCGGCGACCGCCGGCGCCGGCAAAGGTGTCGGGTGCTGCTGGTGGACGAGACCTCGATCCGCAAGCGGCACCGCTATGTGACGGTACTGGTGAACGGCGACACCGGCGAGGTGCTCGCCATGGTTCCCCACCGCAGCCAGGCAGCACTGTCAGGGTTCCTGGCCGCCCAAGGGCACCGATGGTGCCGGGCGGTGAAGGTCGTGGTGTCCGACGGCTCGGCGGCGTACAAAGCAGCGATCGACGCCCAGCTCGGCCATGCCCGCCACGTCCTGGACCGGTTCCACGTCATCAGATGGTTCCAAGCAGGGCTCACCGCGGTCCGCCGAGACGTCCAGCGCCGCCCCGAAGGCTCCAAGCCCGCTTTCGACCGCGACGTGTTCCGGGCGAGATTCCTGCTGATGCGCAGACCCGACAAGCTCGACGCCGCCGACCAGGCCCGCCTTGACGCCCTGTTCGCCGCCCATCCACGGCTCAAAGCAGCCTGGGAAGCGCTCGGCGAGCTGCACCAGCTCTATCTCGCCGACGACCACGACGGCGCGATGGCAGCCCTGGACCGGTTCGCGGACATCTACAGCACCGGCCAGATACCCGAGTTCAGCGACACCGTCGACACGTTCCTCGCCTGGCATGCCCAGATCCTCGACTGGCACCACACAGGACGGCCCAGCAACGGACGCATCGAGGGAACGAACAACCTGCTCCAAGTCCTGCGACGCCGAGCCCACGGCTTCACCAACTACGCCAACTTCGAAGCCCGCGGCCTGCTACTAACCTGACCCCGCCGAGCCCAGCAGCCCGAATCCCAAAAAAAGACGAAGGCTCAACTTCTTGGGGCAGACCAGACAAGGGGGCGAGGCTGGCAACGGCGTCGCCCCCTGGCCTTTTGGGCTTCTGACGCATCTGGAACGTCCAGCGGCCCTCAGCGGCGGCAGAGGGGGTCGTCACCGGCGGGGGGTTGGTGGAAGCACAGGATCGCTTCCCGCCCGACGTAGGTGAACTCCCACGGCTCGGGCACCGGGCCTTGCTGGCCGCCATCGGGCGGGTAGCTCGGGATCCAGCCGTGCTTCTTGGCGTTGGCGAAGTTGTCGGCTGACAGCCACTCGTAGGCGGGGGTTCGCCCAAAGTTGTAATACCCATGCTGGCCGATGTCGATCGCGTACCCCGTGTGGTGCTTGGAGTAGCCCGGCGGCGCCGACATCGTCAGGCGCTCCACAAGATCGTCGATCCCATACGGCGCCTCGTACGGCCGCAAGAACACCTCTCGCTGGTACCGGTGCCCCCGGTAGGCGGAGTTCAATTCCAGCTCGTAACCGTGCGCGGCAGCGTCTTGCGCCAGGGCCAGCCATGCCGCCGCTGCGGGCCGCTGCAGCGCGAGGCCGTCATCGATGAGACGCATCAGCGCGTAGTTCGCCGGCAACGGTCGGCGCAGATAGCCGCGGTCTTCGGCGCTGGCTCGTATGTGTTCGTCCATCTCCGCCGAGTCGGTGATGTTCGGTGAGCGGTACATCGACGACAGGTTCGGCAGCGCAGCGGTGTTGAACAGCTGGTTGAACTCAAGCCCCGTGAAGTACGGGAAGGACAGCGAATGGATACCGGCAGGCACCGGCTCCTGCCAACGCGACTTGGGTTCGTCGATGGGTGCTGGGGGTGCCCATGGCCCGGTGATCGGTTCGTCGACCCAGGCCTGCGGCTCGGCGACTGCGGCCCCAAGCGCGCTCGGGGAAACGAGGGCCGTCAGACCGAAGGTCAGAGCTGCAATGGCCCAGCAGCAGCGTCGCCAACGTTGGGGAGAAATCTCAGGTGACACCAGCGGGCTCATCGGTACCCACAAGCGTGCGGTACAGATCGGCGTAGAGGCCATTTGCGGCGAGCAGATCGAGATGGCGACCCTGCTCGACGAGGCGCCCACGATCGAGCACCAGAATCTGGTCGGCGTCGGTGATGGTCGAAAGCCGGTGAGCGATGACGACCGCAGTGCGGCCGGCGAGCGCTGTCGCGAGCGCGCTTTGCACCAAGGCCTCGTTCTCGCTGTCGAGGTGACTGGTGGCCTCGTCGAGCACCACGATGGCGGGACGCTTCAACAGCACCCGGGCTATGGCCAGACGCTGCTTCTCGCCGCCCGACAGCCGGTAGCCGCGCTCGCCCACGACGGTGTTCCAGCCGTCGGGCAGGCTCAGGATCAGCTCGTCGATGTGCGCGGCTCGGCACGCCTCAAGCAGCTCGGTGTCGGTGGCGCCGGGCTGGGCGTAGCGCAGGTTGGCGGCGATGGTGTCGTGGAACAGGTGCGCGTCCTGCGAGACGACGCCGATGTTGGACCGCAGGGACTCCGTCGTGACCTCACGCACGTCGTGCCCGTCGATGAGCAACGCGCCGCTGTCGATGTCGTACAGGCGGACTACGAGCGCAGCGAGCGTGGTCTTGCCTGCGCCCGACGGCCCGACGAGCGCGACCGTCTGGCCCGGTTCGATGACTGCGGACACGTCTTGGAGCACCGGTCCGGTCCGAGCATCGCTCGACGGCGGTGCTGGCGCGCCATTGGGTTGCTCGGGCGGTGCTGCCACGCCGCTGGGTTGCTCGGGCGGTGCTGCCACGCCGCCCAGTTCGGCGAGAACGCTGCTGTCGGCAGGGGGATAGGTGAACGTCACGTTTCGCAGCTCGATCCGCCCCTCCACTGCGCCGAGTTTGACGGCATCGGGGCGGTCTGCGATCGGGTTCGGCAGGTCCAGCACGGCGAAGACGCGCTCAAACGAGACCAGCGCAGTCATCACGTCCACACGGGCATTCGTCAGGCCGGTCAGCGGCATGTAGATGCGCACCACCATCAGCCCCATCGCCACCAGCGTTCCGATGGTGAGCGCACGGGAGATCACCAGGTGCGCACCCACCCAATACAGCATCGCCGCCCCAACGGCTCCCACCAGGCTGAGGCCGATGAAGAACGCCCGCCCGTAGAGCGCGCTGCGCACACCTATGTCGCGCACCGTCCGGGCCGTGCGGCTGAACCCGGCCCGCTCGACGTCATGACGCCCGAACAGCTTGACCAGCAGCGCGCCGGCCACGTTCAGGCGTTCGGTCATCACCGTGTTCATCGAGGCGTTGTGCTGCATGCTTTGCCGGGTCAGTGCTTGCAACCGCCGGCCCACTCGTTTGGTGGGTGCGATGAACACCGGCAACAGTGCCAGTGCGAGCAGTGTCAGCCGCCACTCCAGCGCCATCATCGCGACGAGCGTCGTGGACAGCACGATGGTGTTGGACACCACCGAGTTGAGCGTGCCGGTGAAGGCCCGCTGGGCACCGATGACGTCGTTGTTCATGCGACTGATCAGCGATCCGGTCTGCACGTGGGTGAAGAACGCCACCGGCATCCGCTGCACGTGGTCGTACAGGCTCACTCGCAGGTCGAAGATGAGGCCCTCGCCAATACGCGCCGACCACCAGCGCTCGATGAACGACAGGCCCGCCTCGGCGAACGCCGCGGCCACGATGATCCCGGCCAGCACGTTGAGCTGCCACCGATCTCCGGTCGGGATGGCGTCGTCGATGATGCGCCCGAACAGGATCGGCGGTACCACGAACGCCAGCGCGCCAAGCAGTTGAGCAATCAGGACTCCCGTCAGCGCCGACCGGTACGGGCGTGCCAAGGCTGCCGCCCGGCGAACGGTGCCCGGCGCTATGTGACGTCCTTCGACGCCGGCCGGGTCGTGTCCCATCGCGGCGTGCGCAGATGCCATCGACTGCATGGATCGAACGATACGAGACGCTCCCCGAACCGCAGCGGCAGTCCGGTCTCAGTCGGCCCAGCGCTATGGCGGCATGAGGCTGAGCGCGGTGCCTGCAAGCGTTGGCGATGTCGCCCGTGCGTCACGAAATCTGGATAATTCACCGTACTGTGGTGAAAAAACATGTATTAATCTCCAAAGAATGAAGGAATAACCCGGAAATTTCTCCACCGTCGAGAATGTGCTCGATACACTGCCCGACAACGGGGGAAACGGGTACGCAAATGCAGTATGGCGAGGTGCAGCAGCGGTTGAGCGAGTCCAATCGCTGGTGGGGCGACCCCGACGGCTGGACGAACAACGATCCCGACCTGCGGAGGGCCGGTCAAGCCCCGTTCCGCTACACCGCACAAGTGCTGGCCGACCTTGCTCACGGCGGCCTCTACACCCTGCGGGGGCCGCGGCGGGTGGGCAAGTCGGTGGAGGTGAAGAAGGCCATCGAAGCTCTGATCATCGGCGGGGTCGACCCGCGCCTCGTCGTCTACATGTCGGTCGACGGCTGGCAGGCCGACGACTTGGGACGGCTCGTGGACGCAGCCACCGTGTTTCAGGCACCAGGGCACCGTTACTGGTTCATCGACGAGATCACCTCGATCACCGACGGATGGCCCCACCGCATCAAGTGGCTCCGCGACAACGACAGCCGTTTCGGCGACGACACCGTCGTGCTCACCGGGTCGTCGGCTGCCGACCTCGGCACGGCCATCGGGACGCTGCTGGGACGGAGGGGCGACGCTGTGAGCCCCGACCTCGTGCTGCTGCCGATGGGATTCCGGACGTTCGCCAGCCTCCGTGCCGAGAGCCGAGACGAAGCACAGCCTCCGAAAGACATGGGCCCGCTGCAGGTTGCGGACCTGGGCACCGACCGGCTGAGCGAAGCCGCCTATGAGATGGTTCCGTGGCTGCACGCCTTGGTGATGGCCTGGGAGGCTTACTTGTCGACTGGCGGTTTTCCGCAAGCGGTCACCAATCACATCAACGCTGGTGCCGGTGACTCGACGCTGTCCCGCAGCCTGCTCGATCTGGTCCACCGTGACGCCCTCAGTCAGACTGACTGGTCCCGCGTCCAAACCGGCGCGTTCTTGCAGCGGCTCGCGGGAGGGCTGGGATCGCCAGTAAACCGTTCAACGATGGCCAACGACCTTCACACCTCGGCCAACACAGTGCAGCGGCGCATCGCGGCGCTCCGAGAAGCCTTCGTCCTCTGGCCATGTCACCGCTCACAAAACCTGCAGCCCCAGCTGCGCGCGCAGGAAAAGCTGTATTTCATCGATCCAGTCTTTACCCGCCTTGTTCCCGATCGCCCGACCGATTCCTCGCTGCTGTCTGAGCAGCAGCTTGGGATGGCTCTGATGCGGGGGCAGGAGCGAGATGAGCCCGGCAGCTACCTGGAGTTCGACCGAGTGCTGCATTACCGCAACAAGTCGGGAACCGAGGTCGACTTCGTAGGCGCCGGCCTTTGCGGCTGCGCTATTGAGTCGAAATACGTCGACGCCCGATGGAGGCGAGCCACCCGAACCCTGCGGGACTCCCCGTGGCGGGGCATCGTGGCCACCCGTTCGGTGCTCGACCTCGAAGATCCCGACCTCATGGCTGTCCCCGCCGCCCTCCTCGCCTGGCTTATCGACACTTGAGCGTCGGCGAGCAATCAGCCTCGACACTCCCACGCCAAGGCTGCTCAACAAGGCAAAGGGGAGATCGGGCCAGATGCGTTACGTCAACTTTGGCTGCGGTTTCACGGCGATGCCTTCAGGTCAGACGTAGGGCCAGCGACGCTTCGAGACCGCCGAGCTGTCGGGCCCACCATCGGCTGGCGGGGGCTCGGTGAGCGCCCAGCGGCGTCGCCACGCCGATGCCGAAGGGCCCTCGAGGCCGGGGCTGTCGGCGCTGTGCAGGCGTCGGCGCGCCGCGAACCAGTTGCCGGTCGCGGTTTCGTCCGCCAATCCCTCCACGGCGGCCTGCAGCCGCCGCGTGAATCGGCGGTTGTTCTCGTCCTCGCCGAAGTCCAGCGGCCGGCCGAAGTTGATCACCGAGCGAGCACGCCTGGGCCACGCTCGGCCCTTGCGCAAGATGTCGAAAGTGCCCCGGATGTGCACGGGCACCACGGGCACGCCGGCCTGCTTGGCCAAGAACGCTGCACCCGATCGGAACTGCTGGCCCCAGCCGTCACGAGAGCGACCGCCTTCGGGGTAGATCACCAGGCTCCAGCCGCTGCGCAGCAGCGTCACTGCCTTGTCGATCGTGCGGCGGTTGAGCGCAGTCCGCTCGATGGGGATGGCACCGACGAACAGCGCAGAGATCGCCGAGGTGGCCCGGTTCCCGAAGAAATAGTCGGCCGCGGCACCCACCACCAGCCTGTTGCACCACGGCTCGGGAATCGAGGTGATGATCACTGCGGTGTCGGCGTGGCTCTGGTGATTGGCGGCAAACACTGCCGGCCCGTCCAGTTCGCTGAGCCGGTCGACGCCCTTGATCGTCGGCTGGGCGTAGTAACGCACCAGTGCTCGCGCCACCGTGTCGCGCGCCACCCGCCGGGCCACGCGAGCTGGGAAGCGCCGAGCCCAGTCGGTGTTGTAGTTCGATCCCACATTGGCCGGCAGCGGGGTCTGGCCCATGGGAGTAGCAGCTGCTCGCAGCGGGAACTCTGTGCCGCGCACGACACGGGTCACCGAGGCCTTCTTGCGTTGCGCACGCTTGGCTCCGAGGTGCGACACGGCGGCGCGACGGTTGGGGTCGCTCACTGCTGCACGCCCTGGTCCGCACTGCGGCGGCAATCCCGTCGTCGCACCAACACCGGTGCCCCCTGCCTCATCGCTACACGTCCCCGAGAACTCACACTACGTCCGCCATCAACATGGGCGGATTGTGAATATGGGTGATTGACGGGTCATGCCCGACCACGTCGGTCGCCATTTCCAGTGCATCGTTCAGCGTCGATGCTGAACGGAAACCCAGGCGTTGCACAGCAGCCTTGTCGCCGCCGACGATGATCACCCCGCCCAGGTGCTCCAGCGCGTGCGCGCACCAGTACCACATGTAGAACGGATGCACGCCGTGGTAGGCGTACGACGTCCGGTACAGGTGCCGGTACCACTCGTCTTCGGCATAGCGCTTCTCGTAACGGTGCTCGATGATCTCGGGATCGGTGGTGTCGGCCAGCACCTCTTCGAAGAAATCGATGTAGCTGGGATGGTGCACCGGATGGAACTCCCACGATGTGGGGTGCGTCATGATCACCACCCCGCCGTGGCGGACGAGCGGCTTGCCCCGGTACAGGTTGAAGAAGTAGCCGAGCCCCAAGCACGCCACCAGGATCGGGTTCATGATGGAGTTGACGTTGTAGGGGCACAGGTATGGCAGCCCCATCGTGAGCACGTCGGTCTGGCCCTCCACCCGCACGAGGTGCTGCCGGTAGACGTTCTCCAGCGTCTGGCGATGGACCGCTTCGACTTCGCCGGCCTGTATCGAGGTGAGCCCATAGGGCGCCCGGATGCCGTGGAAGATGCGCCGAGCCTGGCGGCGGGACATGAGATCCAGCGCCGTCTTGGTGCCCATCAGCATCATGCGGTCCCGAGGCGACATCTCCCATTCGCGCCGCTGCAGGAAGCCGTACTGCGAGGGGAACGTGTCGTTGTTGAGCGTCGTCTCGATCTGGAACAACTTCACGCCGGCATCGGCCAGCAGCCGACCTTGGCGCCAGTTGCGCGTGTGCAGCTCGGAGTGCTCGGGATCCATGAACGAGGTCGAGTGCCGCATCGTGTGGACGTTGTGGTGGTGGCGCAGCGCCGCATAGGGCGACAGCCCGGTGGCGACGCTCTTGTGGCCGCCGTCCATCGAGACCAAGTTGATGTTCACGTACACCAACAGGTCCGACTCGACGGCTCGCTTGGAGAGCACCACCTCCTCACCAGCGTCAGTTGTTCCCAGGTGGGTGAGCGCGTCGGGATCCTCGGCGTCGAAGTTGTAGAGCTGGCCGTGGGGGGCGAAGGCGTCATACACCCGGTCGCCGACGGCGTGGCGCAGCTCAGCCTCGGTCATGCGTCGATGCAGCGCTAGCGCCGCGATGAGGTGGACGTCGTCGACGCCGGCAGAGGCCGCCATGTCCAGCACCTGCTCAATGATCCGGCCGCGGATGTCGGGGGCGGCCATCGGGGGCAGCGGCAGCGAGACATCGTCGAAGGCGATGGTCAGCTTCATGCCCGGATGCATGTAGGCGGCGAGCGGATCGCGGTCACCGAGCGGGTTCGCCAAGGCCTCGGCGATGGCACGCTCGGGATCGCGTATGGCTTCCAGCGGCTCGTTGGGGTACACGACCCGGCTGCCGACGGGCAGCTTCTCCAAGCGCAGACCCTCGCCGTGGTGGAACAGGATCGACGGGGTTGTGCGGTCCACGTCGAGGACAAGACCCTTGCGTGCGATCACCGCCACGACCTTTCTTGCCCGGCTCCGACTGCGGTGCGGGCACGGCGTGTCCGGTGCGTTCGGTCCAAGCGATCCGTGCTGGCGCGCACTTTGAACGGCGGCGCGATCGGCAGCAGCGGCCGGGGGCCTCCCGGCGAGCGTTCCCAGTTCTCGCACAGCCAGCCCCGCTTGTCAGCAATGGTGACCAGCCGGGTCTCGGGATTGACCGCCACGGGATATCCCACGGCTTCCAGCATGGGCATGTCCGAGGCTGCATCGGCATACGCCACGCCCTGGGCGAGGTCGAATCCCTCCTCCGAAGCCCAGTCGACCATCATCTGAGCGCGTACCTCGCCGGTGGGCGGGACATCGATCATCTCGCCGGTATAACGCCCGTCACGGCTGTCGATGCGCGCAGCGATGATGTGGTCGAACAGCGGCGCCAGGGGCTGGACCGCCAGCTCGAGCGCACCGGTGATGAGCACCGTGCGGTGCCCCGCCGCCCGATGCTCACGCACTCGTCGCAGCCCGGCCGGGAACGCCTTCGTCAAGAACAGGTGGCTCAGCATCTCGGCTGCGTCGGCATCGAGCTGGCCCACCGGAGCGCCCTTGTAGCGCCGGTAGAAGTAGCGCAGGAAGTCGGTGCGGTCGCGGCGGTCCCGCCGCCACAGACCGGGCGTCTCGGCCAGGGTGCGCATGGTGAAGCGCAGGCGCGCCGCCGAGTCGAGCCTCCGGGTGGCGAGCCAGGCGTAGGTTTCCACCACGTTGCTGGCGATCAGGGTGTTCTCGAGGTCGAACGCCGCGAAATGGCGGGCCGGGTCCAGCACTGCGGTGCGCAGGCGCTCGTTGCGGCTCGGCCCGGTGCGGGGCTGGGGGGTGGTCTTGACACGTGCCTGGGCGATGACGGTCGGCAGATGCACATCAGCGATGTAGGTGGGCCAGTCGATGACCCGGGGGTCGAAGCCGAACCTGTCGCGGTCGGCGGGGTGCAGTGATTCCCACAGCTCGGTGGTGCGCTCGATTTCGTAGAGCGCTTCGCACTTGCCGTAGGCGCCGTAGAGCAAGACGTAGTCGCGGATCTGCTCGAGGCTGGCGCGCCGCTGTGCGAGCCGGATGGTGAAGTCGTTGCGGCCCCGCATCGGCAGGCGGTGCACCATCTTCTCGGCTGTGTTGAACAGCGACATGGCACGGTCGAGCTGGTTGTCCAAGCCGCTCGCGCCGGCGAAGCGCCATTGCGTGCTGGCCGTGGGATGACCCTTGGAGTCATAGACCGGATGGTCCTGGAACCATTGCATGGTCGTCTCGGTCAGCACCTTGAAGCGCAGGGGGTTCACGGCACCCGAGGCCACCTGGAAGATCTCTGGCTCGGGCACCGGTCCACGGGCGGCCACGGCGATGATCGCAGCCGCAACCATGTCGACCGGGATGACGTCGATCACGCCCTCTGGGTAGCCCGGGAAGGTGTCCAGCTCTCCCTTCGCGAATGACACGAACAGCGGCTCTGCCATGCGGAAACCGCGGATCCAGCCCGGAGAAGGCTCGGAGAAGGCCGATTCGATGATGGATGGGCGCACGATGGAGATGGGCACGTCGCCCCGCAGTTCCACCAGGGCCTGCTCGCCGAGTGCCTTGGAGTACGTGTAGACGTCAGGCCATCCCAGCGAGGAGGCTCGGCTGCGGCCAGCGGTGACCATCTCGGTGTCCACCCACTCCCGGCGCAGCTGCTCGGTCTTGGCGGCGAGCAGCGGCAGGCCGGCGGGGCCGAGCTCATCTCTGGCGTCGCGATGGAAGCGACGCAGGCGGTCCGGGGTGCGACTGGCCGCGTCGAGGTCGGCACGGGTGCGCCTGGCTGCAGCCACCTCCGCCCGCCAGTCCACGTCCATCGAGAATGGCGTGTCGGCCAGGAAGACCTCGGCCGCAGAGCCCCGCCGGTTTCCGGCGACGTAACACGTCGACACCGCGATCAAGTGGGGTGCGGTGCCTTGCTGCTGGCAGGCCTCGAGCACGCGATTCGGGCCCAGCAGATTGATCTCGATTGACGAGTCGAGCGGGCTGTCGAAGCTGACGGAGGCGGCCGAGTGGATGATGACATCGCAGTTGCACAGCAACTCGCGGTCCCCTTCGGACATGGCGAGGCCATCGACGCTCACGTCACCGGACACGACCGTGATGCGGCGGGCGCAGATGTCGTCGAAGTCGCTGCCCCATGCGCTGCGCAGCCGCTCGAAGGCGTCGTTGCGCAGGACCTCCCGCTCGACACGGCGGTTCACGTCGGTACGGCGGCCCGGCCGCACCAGCAGCACCAGCTCGCAGTCGGGGACCGAGCGCAGCAGCCGTTCGACGAGAGCCGTGCCCAAGAATCCAGTTGCACCGGTGATGGCGATGCGCTTTCCGGTCAACGCGTCGGCGATCACGAGGTGTTGTCTAGCCCCATCGGAGCGCAGATACGTGCACGCAGGCGCAATCTGCCCCCTCTGCTCATGCGGATGGCTCAACAACCGACTCAGCGTTCAACTCAGCGAACAGTCGAGCGCAGGCTCTCACTGCCCGCCAGCCGCACGACAATGCGTAGCGTTCGTAGTCGCTTCCGGGCGGTCCGAAGGTGGCCAAGTCGCGGCACGCTGTTGCGTCCGTAGCGCCGCAGCGCTCCCACAGCTGGTCGAGGTACTCGTCGTGGCCCGGAGGTGGATCCTGGGGAGAACGGCCGGCGAGCGCGGGCGGCGAGCCGTCGTCGCCCACCAGCGAGGCACAGTCGCGGGTGGTGCGGCCGCCGCACGTCCAACCGAAGCTGGCGTAGGCCGATCCGCCCGGCGCCGAGAGCACCAGCTGCGCGCAGGCGCGGCTGCTTGCGTCGCCGCACGCCTCCCACCAGCCGTCCAGTTCGGAGATGTTGCCTGGAGCCCGAGACTCGGGTCCGAATTCGATGCCCAACAGGCCAGCGTCAGCGCCCGTCTCGCCGAGCAGCACGCTGCAGTGCAGGTTCTCGCGCCCGCCGCAACTGAACGCGAACGCCTCGTAGTCGCTGCCGGCAGGTGATTCGAACAACAGTGCGTTGCAAGCGCTGGCGGCGCCCTCCCCGCACGCGATCCACAATTCGTCGAGCGACGTATCGTCGCCGGGCGGTGTGTCGTCGGGGTCGAACAGCGCGGGGGCACGCACGAGAGCAGCGGGCAGTGCTGCGTCGCGCTGTTCGCTGGGAGAGAGCACCCGTGTGTCTTCCGGCGCGGTCGATCCCGGATCGCTGCTGTCCAGTGCGCAGATGTCTCTGGCGATGTCTGCAAGCGGCTCGTCGATGGGATCGAGCGGCAGAGACAGCTCAGTCACGCCGAGGGCCGCAGCCAGGCGGGCGCGTTCGCACGCATTGAGGTCGGTCCCGTCGCCAGCATCGCCGGCGGGATCCGATGCGTCCGGGGTACTGCAACCCAGCACCAGCAGCGTCGCTGCAGCGCAAGCCGCCAGCACCCGTCCAAGCATCGCTACGCCAGCTTTGCGGCGATGGTCCCCACGGAGCGGAGGGCCGTGCCGTCGGCCCCTTGCGTTAGGAAGTGACGGGTAGGTCCGTCGAGCGCCTCGGCGATCAGATCGTCGAGCAACTCGATGAGGCTGTCGCCCTCACCGGACCAGAAGTACCAGCTCAGCGAGCCGGGGATCGGGTTGATCTCATTCACCCACAGCCCGCCGGGATCGTCGCCGCCATCCCACAGGAAATCGATGCGCATCACCGATCGGGCCATGACGAGGCGGCTCACTTCGACTGCCGCCGCACGCAACGTCGACTCGATGGTCGCCGGCAGCGTGGCGGGCAGCTCTCGTGGCGCTGTCGCCATCCCGCCGCCACCGGTCAGGTACTTCTCGGCGTAGGTGTAGATCGTGGTGTCTGAGCGCAGCGGCCGCTCCACGGCGCTCAGCCGCAGCTTTGGCCAGGTTCGGACCGAGATGTTGAGATCGATGATGTCGGTGAGGTAGCGCTGCACAACAGCGCCGTCGCGCAGCAGCGGGGACGACTGCGCGAGCGCTCGCGCCGTCGCGAGGTCGGCGACGATCTCGATCCCGATTGAGGATCCGCCGAAGCGGGGTTTGACAATGAGCGGGCCGTCCGCCAGCTCTGCGGGCGCGGCGGTGTCGGGCTGCTCCGATGTGAGCAGCCACAGCGGCAGCGTCCGCAGCCCCGCAGCTTCTGTGGCGCCGCTGAACGCCAGCTTGTCCATGCAGATGGCTGCGCTGCGCTGCCCCGGGCCGGTGTACGCCAATCCCGCCAGGTCGAACAGGGCCGGCAAGCCGCCGTCCTCGCCGGGGCCTCCGTGGCAGCAGTTGA
The DNA here is from genome assembly GCF_965237655.1 of Candidatus Poriferisodalis sp. Taxonomy (GTDB): domain Bacteria; phylum Actinomycetota; class Acidimicrobiia; order Acidimicrobiales; family Poriferisodalaceae; genus Poriferisodalis. Next base: position 2,267,183 of record NZ_CBDEGB010000002.1, on the reverse strand, counting down.
TCACCACATCGACCGGCACCGGCCGGCGCCGCCGGTCGGCTCGCACGAAACCGCCCCCGGGGCGGCCTGCCAGCTCAACCTCGGTTGCCGAACGCGGCAGCCCGTCAGCGAAGGCTGAGGCCTCGAGATCGGGCGGGACTTCGTGCCACGTGCCGATCGGCGACCAGTACAGCGCCACCGGGTTGCGTCCCGCTTCGGCGAGCGCGTGCACCGCCTGGAGCCCGGTGAGGATCGAGATGTCATGTTCGGGCGACGGGCCGCCGAAGCAGACGCCTGGACGGGTCATGGGCGCGCCCACCAAGTTCTCAGCCGCTCGGCCATGTGGGCCATGTTCTCATGGGTAGGAACCGATCAGGGGTAGTGGTCGGGGAGGTCGTTCTCGTAGAGGACGGCGTCTCCGGCGCGCAGGTGTGCGCGTACCCAGCGGACCGCTTCGTCGCGGTCGGCCATGCAACGGACCGTGGCGCGGTCCGCGGTGCGGTCGTGAACCAGGCTGCGCGGATTCCGACCCCGGGTCGCTCGCCGTGCTGTGGCGTTGTCCCAGCCGGCTGCGCCGCCCAGCAACGCAGTCCGGTTGGTGCGGCCCACGATGAGAACGTCGTCGGCAACCTGGGCGGCGTGCTCGCCGAGCAGGCGATTCTCGTGTGCTTGGCTGCGGCCGAGTTCGACCATGCCGGGGGTGACCATCACACGCCGGCCGGCTTCGGTGTTTGCCAGCATTCCCAGCGCGGCCCGCGCACCGGCGGGATTGGAGTTGTAGGTGTCGTCGATGACGATGACGCCTCCGGGACTGCGTCCGCTAGTGCGACGGTGCTCCGGAGTCGGCAGGTCGCAAAGGCGGCTGGCGATGTCGGAGTCCGAAACGCCCAGCACCGACGCCGCAGCCACAGCGCACGCCACGTTCGCCGGCGCCGAGTCGCCGAGCGGTCCGACGGCGATCTCGCGTCCGAACAACGTGATGCGGCGCGGCACAACTGCCTCATTGAAGGTCACGTCGAACCCGACGCCGACGGCATCGTCGGGGGCCGTCTGGGCTGGACCGGACGCCGCTGCAGGCCCATCGGGCGGGGCATCGGCTGGCAGAACCGTCACGTCCGCGCTGGGGTCCTGCGTCGAGCAGCGGATGACCCGCAGGCCTGAGGCAGCCAGCCGGTCGGCCTCTGTTCGCAGGCCGTACGCGTCGATGTTGAGAATCGCTGTGCGGCTCGTAGCGAAGATCTCCGCTTTGGCCGCCACGATGCGATCGAGACTGCCGAAGCGCTCGAGGTGGACGGGACCGATCGAGGCCAATAGCGACACCGAGGGCCGTACCCAGCGGGTCATGGCGGCAATCTCGCCGGGCCCGAACGTGCCCATCTCGGCGACGAATACCTCGGAGCCCGGCGTCAGGTGCTCGTTGACGCTGCGACACACACCCGCCGTGTTGTTGAAGCTGGCCGGCGTCGCCACCACCGATCGGGTTCCTTCGACCAGTTGGCGCAGGTAGCCCTTGATGGTGGTCTTGCCGTACGAACCCGTCACCGCCACCCGCACCGGGTCGATGTGGTCCAGCCGCTGCTGGGCGCGGTGCACCCAGCGACGGGACAAGAGGGCCTCAAGCGGCGCCAGGACCGCAAGCGAGATGTCCACCCACAGCGGCATGCCGAACAGCAGCACTGCCACGACCGGCGCCGCCAGCCCCACCAGCAGGCCCACGCCGACCAGCACGAGCCACAGCAGCGCCAGCGTCGTCGCCAAGGTGGCCAACCGCCGTGTCCACGCCAGTGGGCTGGTGCGTCCGCGGATCTCGAGACCCTGGGGTCCGACGGCCACGGCGACCGCGGTGATCGCCGGCGCCCACCAGAAGGCGCCGCTCAGCACCACTCCGACGGCAGCGCCAAGCACCAGCACACGGTTGTTCCGGTCGAGTAGCCACCAGCGCCGGGCAAAGCGCGATGTTCGCCCTACGCCGTAGTGCTCACGCTGGGCGACACGCAGCCAGCGGGAAGCCGCGATCACACCGGCCACCACCGAGGTCCACAGCACGACCTGGTTCATGGGAGGTGCGCGAGTTGCCGGCGCACGGCCGCTGCCAGCGCGGCTGGCGCCTCGGTGGGCACAAGGTGACCTACTCCGTCCAGGACGGTCAGGCGGGCGTCGGCCAGCATTCCGGCGGCCCGCTGCGCGATCTCGACTGGGACGGGTTCGTCTTGGCGACCCCATACGAGCTCGACGGGCTGTGCGATGCGGCTCAGCCGGCTTTCGTATGTCTCGTTGACGACGGTGACGAGCACATCACGCATGATGCCGCTCGCGGCCCGGTAGTCGGCGCTGCCGTATCGCTGGCGCATGCGCTCCATCGTGCCGTCGGCGAGCAGCCCGCGGCGATGCAATCTGCGAGCGAGGCGGAAACGCAGTGCAGGTCGTGGTGCGGGGCGATCGGTGCGTCGCAGCAGCGGAACCCCGCACAGCACCAACGAGGCGACGGCATCGGGCCGGCGTGCAGCCAGCTCCAACGCCACCCGGCCGCCGAAACTGTGTCCAAGCACGACCACCTGCGATGCGCATTCGTCCAGCACAGGCTCGACGGCGTCGGCATAGGCAGCTGCGCCTCCGGCTGCCGATGGTGCGGGGCTGGCCCCAAAGCCGGGCAGGTCGAGCGCGATTGCATCGCTGCCGGTGAGGCATTCGAGCAGATCTCGATGGGTGCGGCCCCAGCCGTGCAGCGCGAGCACGGCAGCAGGCCGGTCACCGACGCGACTGCCGAAGAGGGCGCCCCCGGCGAAGCTGACGAGCGGGCTCAGCGGGCGAGAACCCCAGAATCGGGCCCAGCGTGCGACCGGTTGATCGCCGATAGCAGGGCTCGGAAGCTGGCCGTCACGATGTTCGGATGCAGCCCGACGCCCCAGTACACAGCACGCGACGAGGTCTCGATCTCGACGTAGGCCGCAGCCGTGGCGTCAGCACCGGCGCCGACAGCGTGCTCGTGGTAGTCGACGAGGCTGACGTCGACACCCAGCGCATCTGCCAAGGCGCTCTTGAACGCTGACAGGGGGCCGTTGCCGCGTCCCTTCGCACGTACTTCTCCGTCAGGTCCCTTGATGGTGGTCTCTACCTCGGATTCGTCCGAGGACTCCGAGTCGAAGTAGCTGCGGTGGCCGACGTAGGTGTACGGCGACTCCGCGTGCAGGTAGGCCTCGTCGAAGGTCTTCTTGATGGCCTCCGGCAGGATCTCTCCGCCCTCGTCGGTGATCGCCTGGATCACGCCGCTGAACTCGATCTGGAGCCGCCGCGGCAGGTCCAGGCCGAAGCTGTTCTTCATCACGTAGGCCACGCCGCCCTTGCCCGACTGGCTGTTCACGCGGATGACGTCCTGGTAGGTGCGTCCCACATGCACAGGGTCGATGGGCAGGTACGGCACTTCCCAGTAGTGGTAGTCGTCGGGCAGCGCTTCGAAGCCCTTCTTGATGGCGTCCTGGTGGCTGCCGCTGAATGCGGTGTAGACGAGATCGCCGCCGTAGGGATGGCGAGGATGCACCGGCAGCTGGTTGCAGTACTCCGCAATCCGGCGCAGGTGGTCGATGTGGCTGATGTCCAACTCGGGATCGACGCCTTGGCTGAACAGGTTCAAGGCGAGCGTGATGATGTCGACGTTGCCGGTGCGCTCGCCGTTGCCGAACAGCGTGCCCTCGACCCGGTCGGCACCCGCCATAACGCCGAATTCCGCTGCTGCCACGCCGCAGCCCCGGTCGTTGTGAGGATGCAGCGACAGCACGACGGCCTCGCGACTGTCCACATTGCGATGGAAGTACTCGATGAGGTCGCCGTAGGTGTTCGGCGTCGCCATCTCGACGGTCGCAGGCAGATTCAGGATGATCGGGTCGTCGACGGTGGCGCCCCATTCGGCACTCACTGCATTGCACACCTCGAGCGCGTAGTCGATCTCGGTGCCGGTGAATGACTCTGGCGAGTACTCGAATCGGATCGCCCCGCCTTCGTACCGCTGCGCCAGTTCCTTGCACAATCGTGTGCCGGTGACAGCGATGTCGCGGATGCCGTCGGTGTCCAGCCGGTAGACGACCCGGCGCTGCAGCTCCGACGTCGGGTTGTACAGGTGGACGATGGCCTTGTTCGCGCCCGCTATCGCCTCATAGGTCCGCTCGATCAGCTCGGGGCGGCTCTGGGTGAGCACCTGGATCCAGACGTCGTCGGGCACCAGGTCCTCTTCGACCAGCATGCGGCAGAATTCGAAGTCCGGCCCCGAGGCCGAGGGGAAACCAACCTCGATTTCCTTGAACCCCATCTCGACCAGTACCTCGAACATCTGGCGCTTGCGCGGGACGTCCATCGGGTCGATGAGGGCCTGGTTGCCGTCGCGCAGGTCCACCGAGCACCACAGCGGTGCCTCGGCGATGAGCTTGTCCGGCCACGTGCGGTCACCGAGGTGCGCGCCGTAGGCGTAGGTGCCGTACTTCTGGTACGGCATCGGGCTCGGCTGCTGGGCGCTGATGCGCTTGACGTCTGCCATCGGAATCTCCTGAGTCGGCGGGGGTGGGTTCGGTGGAAGTTGGTACGGATCGGGTTTGGGCCACGAAAAAACCCCCTGGCCCGGAGGCACAGGAGGTTGGGCGAGGACCTGTGCGGTCCCCGCCTAGGTAAGAAGGAGCAGCCCGGTTGCGGAATGCAGCGTTGTGTGAGTCGAGACGCGAATCACGGAAAGCATTCTACCAACCTGCACTAGATAGATGCGCCTGCAACTGTCGTCGCCCTGCACCTGACGCGCTAGCTGCGACGATCGGCATGGCGCGCCAGCATCAATTCGTGCAAGTCGGTGCCCGAGTACTGGGTCCACTCGCCGTCACTGCCGAGCTCCCAGTGAGCGATGCCGTCGTCGAGGTACATGTCGGTGAGCTCGGTAAGCTCAGCGGCCAGCGCGGGCGAATCCACCGGCGCCAGCGCTTCCACGCGGTAGCGCAAGTTCCGAGGCATGGCGTCGGCTGATCCCAGCAGGATCGTGTGGCCGCGTGCGGGCTTGCCGAACCGATACACGCGGCTGTGCTCCAGGAAGCGGCCGACGATGCTGCGCACGGAAATGTTCTCGCTCATGCCGGCCACGCCCGGAACCAGGCAGCAGATGCCTCGCACGACGAGGTCGATGCGACAGCCCTGCTGTGACGCTCCGTAGAGCGCGTCGATCACCTCGTTGTCCACGATGGCGTTCATCTTCATGACGATGTGGCCATCGGGCTCCGCGGCCTCGGCCGCAATGTGCTTCACGAGCGACTGGCCGAGGCTGTGCGGCGCCACGGCAAGCTTGTGGTAGTCGGTCTTGCGGCTGTAGCCGGTGAGCGAGTTGAACAGTCCTGCGATATCGGCGGCAAAGTCGGCATCGGAGGTCAGCAGCCCGAGGTCCTCGTAGATGAGGGCTGTGTCGGCGTTGAAGTTGCCGGTGCCGATGAAGCAGTAGTGAGCGATGCCTCGGGGCTCGCGCCGCACCACCATCGCCAGCTTGCAGTGGGTCTTCAGTCCGACGACCCCGTAGGCGACATGGACGCCCGCGCGTTCCAGAATCCGTGCCCACTCGATGTTCGCGTGCTCGTCGAAGCGTGCTTTGAGCTCGACGACGACCACGACCTGCTTGCCGCGTTCTGCAGCCCGGATGAGCGAGTCGACCAGCCGGGTCCGCTCTGAGGTCCGGTACATGGTCATCTTCATGGCGAGCACATCGGGATCGACGGCCGCCTGGCGGATGAAGGCGTCGAGGCTGGAGTTGAACGACTCGTACGGCAGATGCACCAGGACGTCCTGGCGCTTGAGGACGTCGAAGAAGTCGACTCCGACCTCCGGTTCGGGCGCCGCCCCACGCCGGCCCCCAGTGCCCGCCCTCAGCAGTGGCGGTGCCTCGCTCGGTGCGCGCAGCGGCAGCGGGGTGCGCGGGTTGTGCGCGGGCGTCTTCAGATCGTCGCGCTCGATCCCGTACAACTCGAACAGGTCCGACAGGCCGAGCAGCCCCTTCGACGTGTAGACGTCGTCGTTGGTCAGCTTGAGCTCGCGGGTCAGCATGTCCAGTGCAGCCCCGCTCAGGTCCGGCGCAGCTTCAAGCCGCACCGCTCCGCCGAAACGCCGCTGGCGCAGCTCGAGTTCCATGTGCTTGAGCAGATCATCGGTTTCGGTGTCGTCGATGTCGAGATCGGCGTCGCGGGTGACCCGGAACGTGCTGTGGCTGATCACCTTCACACCGGGGAACAAGTCGCCCAGATGCCCGGCGATGACTGACTCCAGCGTGATGAAGCGGTGCCCGTCTGGCAAGGCCAGAAAGCGCGGCAGGATCGGCGGCACCTTCACCCGGGCGAACGACGGGCTGCTGCGGGAGTGCTCCACGAACACGGCGAGGTTCAACGACAGGTCTGAGATGTAAGGAAATGGATGCGCAGGGTCGACGGCGAGAGGCGTCAGGACCGGAAAGACCTGCTCGCCGAAGAGCTGCGCGACCCATGCGCGGTTGGTGTCGTCGAGGTCGTCCGGCTCGACAAACTCGATTCCTTCGGCTGCGAGCGCCGGCCGCAGCTCGTCCTCGAAGAGGGCCGAGGCATCACGGAGTTGCTCGGCGGCAGCGGCGCGGATGCCCTTGATCTGGGCTCGTGGAGTCAGCCCGTCCGGGCCTGCCCGCCGCACTCCGGCGTCGATCGAGTCGAGCACCGTCGGAACCCGCACCTGAAAGAACTCATCGAGGTTTGACGCATGGATAGCCGCGAACTTGATGCGCTCGAGCAGCGGCAGATCGCTGTCGCAAGCAAGTGCCAAGACGCGGTAGTTGAAGTCCAGCCAGGAGAGCTCTCGGTTGAGGTAGCGCTTGCAGGATCGGGTCCCGTTTGCGGCGGACATGACAACTCACGCCCCCAGTGCGTCCGGAGCAGGGCGCGGCGGGGGCGGTACGCCCTGCGTCGGTGAGAGTACGCAAGCATCGGCGCTTGCGCCAGTGGGTTCTTCGGTTGTGGAAAACGTGTGGGCAGTGAGTGGAGCGGCCCTGTGGACAACGGCTGGTTCGGTTGCTGATCAGGCCGGTGCGAACTCGAAGTCCTCGTTGACCACGACGCCGGTTCCGATGTGCTCGGTTTTGGTCATCTCGGCCATGAGTTCCGGGTCGGTGCTGCGGGCCCACTGCCGGCCGTTCGGCGTGCGCACCGCAGCCAGCGCTACCTCCGGTCCAACTCCCTCAGGTCCAGTCCGGCCGTGCATCACCGTGTAGGCCTCCACGGTTGCGCTGCCGGTGTAGGCGGCGTCGAGCTCGACAGATGGGAATCGGTCGATCTCGTCTTGGCAGTTCTGATGGCGGAATCCGTCCGCGGGCGGCTCCGTTGAGTAGATGCCGAATGCGTGCTTGGTGAGGTAGCCGCCGTTCGCCGAGCACAGCCCGACGGTTCCGGGGTTGTCCCGCAGTACGCCGGCCATCGTGGCGATGGAGTGGGTGACGTAGTTGTTGAGCGGACCGCCGGCGAAGGTCAGCCCGCCGGTGAGTGTGAGGTCTCGGTCGAGACCGAGACCGAGCTCGGTGGCAGAGATCTGCACAGCGGAGGGGAAGCACGAGTACAGGTCGACGTGGTCGATGTCGTCGACGCCGACGCCGGCCAGCTCCATGACTCGGCGTCCGGCGACGCGGATAGCAGGGGAGCTGTGCAGGTCGCCGCGATGCGACACGTAATCGGTGTCGCGGGCATCGGTTCCGGCGAGGGGGAACAGCCAGCGGTCGGTCGGCACACCGGCTGCCGACGCGGCCTCAGCAGAGCACACGATGAGCGCAGCGGCGAGGTCGAGGTCCCAGTTGGAATTCATGGACTTGGTGTAGGGGAAGCCCACGAAACGGTTGGTGGGGCTCGGATTGCGGATCTCCTCAGCGGTCATCGGAGTGCGGATCCACGAGTACGGGTTGGCCACCGCCGCCTGGTTGAACTTCTCCCACATCGCCGCAAGCCGGTCCCGATGCCCTTCCATGGTCTCGCCGCGTGAGGCTCGGAACGCAGATTCGAAGACGGGGTAGAGGTTGATGGGATCCCTGAAGCCCCGTTCGACCTCGACCTTGTTGTTCATAATGACGTCGCGGCCCAGCACTTCGTCGGGCACGGCGCCGGTCTGGTCGGTGTAGGGAATGCGCTGGGACGCACGGCGTGCCCGGCGACGACTCCAGATGCCCTCCGCGCCAGCGATCAGCACAACGTCGGCTTCGCCCGCCGCAATGCGACTGCAGGCCAGGTTCACCAGCGATTGCGGCGTGTTGCCGCCGTCAGTCGACAGCCCGGTCTTGCCTGTCGCGCCGAATCGTTGGTTGAGCAGAGCCGCGGGATCCGGGTAGGGCCAGGCGCCCTTGATGACCCAAGTGTGCGAAGCGCGCGCAGGCAATCCCGGCGCGCCGGCGTCCTGGGCCGCGTTGGCGAGCGCTTCGCCCATCATCGCCACGGGCTCAAGCGCCTCGACAGGGTTCTCGGGGCGTTGGATGAACTGCCCGGCACCGACCAGGACGGGGGTGCGTGATCCGATGTCCGACATTTCGTACCGCCTTGCGTTTACGTGGCATCGCACAGTAGCGAGCCGCGCCCTGCCAATTCCGGTGAAGGTTCCCGGCGGCGCGCTGCGCAATCGCAGTTGCAGCGGCATGGCCGTTCGTGCCCGGATGTAGCGTCGCAGTTGGGAGGCCGACGGTGGCCCAGTTGCCCGATCACTACGCGACGCTGGGTGTGCGTCCGGACGCCGATACAGCAGAGATCCGGCGCGCCTGGATCAGGGCCGCACGGGCCAACCATCCCGATCAACGTGGCGACGTTCCCCAAGCACAGAGCGAGCGTTCAGACCGTCGAATGCGCGCAGTGAACGAAGCCTGGCGAGTGCTCGGCACCGATGAGTCGCGACGCACCTACGACTCCGAGCGCGCTGAACTCGCCAAGCCCGCGGCTGAAGCTGCCGCTGCGGCCCACGGCGCCAATAGTGCCCCGCAACCCGGCAGTACAGCGGCGTCTGATGCTGAGTTCGAAGATCCTTGGGCGCACGAACGCACGGGCACCACGACCGAACCCGGCGGCCCCGGCGGCTTTGTCGTCAGCCATCGCGGTGCCGCCATCGTGGTGCGCGTGCTGCCGTGGGCTGTGGCGGCCACCCTCGGCATCGTGATCTTCGTGGCGAGCGCCTACATGTCCGCCGGCAGCGACAGAGAGCAAACGTCGGCCGCAGTCCTCGAGGTCGGAGAGTGCTTCTGGACGGCGCCCAATGGAACGCTGCGAACGGTTGCGTGCGATTGGTACCAGAACGACGGGGTGCTCGACCAGATCATCACGATTTCCCCCGGTGACCGCTGTCGCCATCCCCATGCCGTGATGCACGAGGCCCCGATCGCCGGCCGGCGCCTCTGCCTCGTGCCGGTCGACCGCTGGCAGCCGCCTACGACGAGCCCGTGATCAGGCTGGTTCGGTGAGCAGGAGGCGGACGCCGAGGTTGTGCTCGGGAGGCACTTCGAACATCGCGTCCTGTGGCTCGCCGCCTCCCCACAGCTTGACGCGGCGTGCGCCGGGTACCAGTCCGGGGTCGTCGAGCTGGAAGTGCAGCAGCTGAAGCCGGCCTGATCGGTTGCCCATCCAATGTGCCATGGTCGGATCGGCCGGCTGGATGAGCTGCAGGTTCCATGGCCCAGAGCGCAACTCGACCGCCACGCCGATGTTGGGGTCTTTCCATTCGTCCACCCGTTCCATTCCGAGCGGCCCTTCGAACATTGCTGCAGCGGCCTGCACATCGGCCGCTAGGTGAATGACCGAAGCGAGCGCCGTCGGCTGTTCGTGGTGAGTGGGCGGAAGGGGCGAGGCGTCATCCCAGCCGCCGTCATCGTCCCAGGCGATCTGGATGACAATGCCCCAGCTGTCCTTGGGATGCAGGAAGGCTTCCTTCCACAGCGGGTTTTCGTCGTTGATGCCGATCACGTTGTATCCGGCGTCGGACAGGGCGCCGACGGTGTCGGCGAAGTCGGGCGTCTTGAAGGTGAAGTGGTGCGGGCCGGGGCCGTTGCGGGCCAGAAAGCGATGGAGGAAGTCGCTGCCTTCGTGCTCGATCGGCTCGAGGATCTCGATCCTCGTGCCGCCGTTGAACGAGATCTGGCAGAAGTAGAAGTCGTCGCCGGCTTGGGATGCCGGGTCGTTGTCGGGGCCGCCGATCCAGCGACCGCCGAGGTCGCGGCTGTAGCGGATCACGTTGTCCCAGGCATGATCGCTGACCACCGCGATGTGGTCCATGACGAGCTTGTCCGTCGGCATATCGGGTGAGGCTACGCGGCAGGGTCAGGCGGCACTCAGCGGCATGCCGCGGGCGAGATCGTCCGCTTCCATCAGTGCTGCTGCCAGCCGCTCGTACATCTCGGCGCGCCGGGCTGGGTCGGTGCGGCCGAGCGGCGCCACCTCGTCAGGATCGGTCGCCATGTCGAACAGCTGCTCGGAGCCGTCGCTGTGGCGTGTCAGCCGCAGATCGGCTGTGACGAGCGTGCGGGTCTTGGACGGGATCGGGAGGTTTATGACGAGCGCCCCGGGGAAGTCGTCTTCGATGAGCACCTCGTCACGCACGCTCGCACCAGCATCATCGAGCACCGGCACCAGGCTGCGGCCGCCGATGCCGTCGTAGCCACGCACGTCGGCGAGTTCGAGCAATGTCGGACCCAGATCGATGCTGCCGGCCAGCGAATCGGTGCGGCCCGGGGGGCGCCGCGGGTCGACGACCACCATCGGAACCGCCAGCGTGCCGCGGTAGTGCAGGAAGCCCTTCAGCATCAGGCTGTGGTCGCCCATCATGTCGCCGTGGTCGCTGGTGAACACGATGATCGTGTTGTCGGCCTGACCGAGACGGTCGAGCGCGGCCAGGATCTGGCCGATGCCGTCGTCGATCATCTCGATCATCCCGTAGGTGGCGGCCATGGCCTCTCGCACGAGCTCGTGGTCGCCGGCCACACCGCACGGCGTGACCCAGTTGCGCTGACTGCTCGGATGAAGCTGGCTGATGGCCTGGACGTAGCGAGGCGCTCCCTCCAGCGGATCGTCGACGGTTGCCGGAAGCTCCATGTCGTCGGGGCTGTGCCGGTCGAACCACTCGCCGGGGGGTGACATCGGGTGGTGCGGATCGGGGAACGAGGCCCACGCCAGCCAGGGACCGCCCCGCCTGGCAGCATCTTCGATGAAGGCAATGGTGCGCTCGGTCACGAACGCGCTGGAGTGGAACTCGGCGCTGTAGGGCGGTTCGTACACCTGCCACCAGCGCTCGGAGCGGCGCCGTGCGGGTGACTCGGCGGTCATCGACACCATCAGGTCTTCCAGCCGGCCGCCGCGGTCCAGTGCCCACAACAGTGATGCCCGCTGACCCGCGCACCGTGGTCGATTGCAAGCTCGACGTGTTCGAATCCGTAGAAGCTGTCGGGGAATTCGGGTGCACCGTCCAGGTAGCGCTCGGCGTCTTCGAGCGTGTCCCAGCCCGCCGGCCAGTACTCGTCAACCGCACCGGATGCCTGATTCGACCGAAACACCGCATTGCGAGACATGCCGTGCTGCAGGTGCGACTTGCCGATGAGCGCAGTGCGGTAACCCGCCTGACGGAACTGGCGCACGTGTGTGTTGGCGCCGGGTTCGAGCGATCGGTCGTTGAACACCACGCCGTGGGCGCTGGGCATCCGCCCGGTCATGATCGTGGAGCGGTTCGGCATGCACACCGGGTTCGCCACCCAGGCGTTGTCGAACACCGTGCCCCGTGCGGCCAGCGCATCGAGGTGGGGGGTGCGGACAACGTCGTTGCCGCCGAAGCCGGTGTGATCTGCTCGCTGCTGGTCGGTGATGATGAACAGCACGTTGGGCTGCGATCGCGCACCGTTTCCTGCGGAGGTCAACGGGGGCTCCGCTCGACGAGCTCGGCTGCTCAGCCGAAGTTCATCGCGGCCGGGTTGCCGCCATCGACTACCACGGTCTGTCCGGTGATGGACTCTGCCTCGCACAGCATCACGGTGGCGTTGGCGATGTCGATCGGGCTGCCCACCTGTCCCAGCAGCGCTGCCCGCCGGGCACCCTCGGAGATCTCGTCGGGCAGGCGGGCGGCCATGCGTGTTCCTTCCACCAGGCCGGGCGCCACGCAGTTGACGGTGACCGCCGGAGCGAGGGCGACGGCCATGCAGTGAGTGAGGTGGATGAGCGCCGCTTTCGAGCAGCTGTAAGCGATGCTGCTGGAGCCAGGCAACAGCCCGCCGACTGAGGCGATGTTCACGACCCGCCCGCCGTCGCCGTCCTGCAGCAGCTCTGCGAGTGCCCGGGTCAGCAGGAACGGCCCGCGCAGGTTGGTCTCCTGCACTCGATCCCAGGTTGCGGAGTCGAGCATCTCGAGATTCCTGAACGGAATGCCGATGTTCCACGCAGCGTTGTTGACAAGCACATCACAGCGGCCGTGCTCGGCCACCGTTGCGGCTGCTGCATTGATCGAGGCTTCGTCTCGCTGGTCGAGCTGCAGCACGCTGGCAACGCGGCCGGCTGCACGCACAATCTCGGCGCTGGCCTCGGCTCGTTCCTGATCGCCCACATAGGTCACGATCACGTCCGAGCCCGCAGCGGCCAGCGCATGGCAGATAGCTCGTCCGATGTCGCCCGAGCCTCCGGTGACTACCGCCAGTTTCCCCGTCAAGTCCATGACGAAGCATCATCGCGCGCCGACTCGCTGTCCGCGTCACGGGCCCAGCTCGGTTCGATGCAGGCCATGCCACGGAATGAGCGAGCCGTCATTGCGCCGCTGGGCGTCGTCGCCGCCATAGACCACGACGACCGCTGCCTGCGGATGTGCGCTGGCCAGGTGGCTCCGTACCCGCGTCGGTCCGCTCAGCATTCGCGTCGAAGCTGTCGTGGATGCCTTCGCTTCGACAAGTGAGATGCCGCGTGCGGACTTGATGACGAGGTCGACTTCGGTCCCGCTGCGGTCGCGGTAGTGGTAGGTGCCGCCTGCGAGCCCTTGGTTCGCCCGCTGCTTGATCACCTCCGAGACGACCCAGGTCTCGAACAAGGCACCGCGCAGCGGATGGAAACGCAGCTGGTCAGGCTCGCGGATGCCGAGCAGCCAGCAGGCCAGCCCGGTGTCGACAAAATGCAGCTTCGCCATCCGGACGAGGCGCTTGCGCAGGTTCGGCTGGAACGCCGGAAGGCGAAAGACCACGAAGCTGGCTTCCAGAATGCTGAGCCACGCCTTGGCGGTTGGCTGGGATACGCCGCAGTCGGCGGCGAGGGCCGAGTAGTTGAGCAACTGGCTGGTTCGGCCGGCGCAGAGCTGCACGAATCGCTGGAACGCTTCGAGGTCTCCGACGTTGCTGACTGTTCTCACATCCCGCTCGATGTACGTGGCCACGTACGCAGCGAGCCACTCCGCGGGTTCGAGCTCCCTGTCGAAGATCGCCGGGTAGCCACCGGCGATCAGCGTCTCGTCCAGCCGTTGTGGATGAGCCGGAAAGCGGATCGCTTCGCTGCGGGACAACGGCAGCAGTCGGAGAACGGCGGTGCGCCCCGCCAGGCTCTGGCTCACCGATTGAGCCAAAGCGAGATTGTGCGAACCCGTCAGGATCCATCGGCCTGGCACCGGGTCGGCATCGATGATTCCCTGCAGGTAGGAGAGCAACTCGGGCACACGTTGCACTTCGTCGATCACGGCGCCGTCGGGAAACTGCGCCAAGAAATCCCGAGCGTCTTCGGCTGCGAATGCACGCACATCGGGCGCTTCGAGCGACACTTGCGGGCGGTCGCCGAAGACGGACGCGCATAGGGTCGTCTTCCCGCTCTGGCGCGGCCCGGTGAGCGTGACTGCGGGCCACTTTCTGGCTGCCACTGCCAGTCGCGGTGCCAAATCTCGCTTGATCAGCATGGCTTTGAGGCTACCGCGTTGTCGGCTAATTCAAAGTTGGATTTTGAATTAGCCGTTCCTTGGAGGCGGTCGGAGCGGGACTCGACGGCCGTGGCAGTGGCTTCAGTCGGCTACCAGCTCCGCCATCGCTTCGAGGAGCTGTGGAGGACCGGCAATCTGCAGGGTGGTCACCACCGTGTCATCCCAGCGGCGCAGGTCACGGGCGATCTTGTCCATCGGCCCGACGAGCGCCACCTCTTCCACCAGCTCGACGGGGATCGTTGCTGCGGCTTCCTGCTTGCGCCCATCGAGGTACAAGTTCTGGACCTCGTCGGCGACGTGCTGGTAGCCCATCCGGCAGAACACGTCGTAATGGAAGTTGGCGTCGCGGGCACCCATGCCGCCCATGTACAGCGCCAACATCGGGCGCACACGGTTGGCTGCCCGTTCGATGTCGTCGTCGGCCACGATGGTCACCGGGCAGACGACTTCGAAGTCCATGTCGGCCGGAATGCGCCCGTCGGCGCCGATGTGCGGCTTGCCCGCAGCGGCAAAGCCTGCGTTCAGCGCATCCACGTAGAACTGGTTGTCCTTCGGGGCGAAGAACAGCGGCAGCCAGCCCTCGCAGAGCTCTGCCGCCAGCGCCACGTTGCGCGGCCCCTCGGCGCCGAGGTAGATCGGCACGTCGGGCCGAAGCGGGTGCACGGTCGACTTCAGCGCCTTGCCCAAGCCCATGCCGCCCGGGTAGGGCATCTGGTAGTGGTCGCCGCTGAAGCTGACGGGCTTGTCACGCTCGAGGACTGCCCGGATGATCTCGATGTACTCCCGGGTGCGTGCGAGCGGGCGGGGGTAGGGCTGGCCGTACCAGCCCTCGACCACCTGTGGGCCGCTCACGCCGAGGCCCAGGATGAACCGGCCGTCGCTGAGGTGATCCATCGTGATGGCTGCCATGGCCACCGCGGCTGGTGTGCGTGCCGAGATCTGCACGATGCCCGTGCCCAGGCCGATGCGTTCGGTGTGGCTGCCCCACCACGCCAGCGGCGTGAGGGCGTCCGAGCCGTAGGCCTCGGCTGTCCAGAACGAATGGAAGTCCAGGCGCTCGGCGAGCTGCAGCGTCTCCAGCGCGTCCGGTGGCGGCCCTGCCGACCAGTATCCGACTCCAGTTGCAAGTTTCACGCCGCCCAGCTTGGCAGGCCCCGCCCGCTGATGTGTCCTCGCTGTGGACGAGTAAAATGAAATAGACTGAAACTCATAGAAAGAGCATTATTCCGTGTGTGCCGACAGTGCGAGAGGCAGTGCGGATCGTCACCGCCGACGGCTGGCGCCTCAAGAACATTCGGGGCAGCCACCGTCACTATCTGCACCCACACAAGCCGGGTAAGGTCACGATTCCCGGCAAGTTCAGCAGCGAGGTTGCGCCGGGCACATGGAAAAGCATCCTGAGACAGGCAGGAATCGGAGACGGGCACTCACAATGACGAACGCCATGACCACTCTGACCTATGCCGTGATCTTGGAGCCGACGGGTACGGGCTACTCGGCGTATGCGCCGGATCTGCCCGGCTGCATTGCCGTCGGCAGCACCCGCGAGGAAACCATCCAGTCGATGCGCGAGGCAATGACATTCCACATCGAGTCGATGCTCGAAGACGGCGACGAGATTCCCGAGCCGACGTCGAGCACAGTCGACGTTGAGGTGCCTGCAAGCATCGGCTGACGCCGATGTGCCAATAGCTGGCCAACGCAATGAGCCTGTCCTGAAGGTGGCAGGCTGAGGCCGTGCCCGACGAGCAGCGGTCGATCCCGTGCGTGCTGATGCGTGGGGGCACCTCGCGCGGGCCGTTCTTCGCCGCCGGAGAGTTGCCAGCGGATCCAGAGCTGCGTGATGCGGTGCTAGCCGCGGTCATGGGCAGTCCCACGGGTCGCCAGATCGACGGGTTGGGCGGCGGCACGACCGTGTCGAGCAAGGTGGCCGTGGTGGGGCCATCGACTCATCCCGACGCAGACGTGGACTACCTTTTCGCACAGATCGACCCCGTCTGGGGCACCGTGGACACCAAGCCGACCTGCGGGAACATGCTGGCCGGCGTGGGCCCGTTCGCCATCGAGCATGGATTCGTGTCGGCGGGAGATCCGAGCACGTCGTTGATCGTCCGCAACGTGAACACCGACACCTTCATCGACGTCGTCTGCCGGACGCCGGGAGGTGAGGTGAGCTATGACGGCGACTGCGCCATCGACGGGGTCGACGGCACGGCAGCGCCGATCGAGCTGCGATTCCGCGGCATCGAAGGCTCAGTTGCCTGCTCGATGCTGCCGACAGGACGCACGAGCGAGGTGGTCACGGTCGCCGGTCGGCGCACCGACGGCCCGACCGAGGTCGAGATCACACTGATTGACGTAGCGATGCCGATGGTGCTGGCACGGGCGTCAGATCTTGGCTGCACCGGTCGAGAGACGCCGGACGAGTTGGAGTCCGACAACGCCTTCATGGCCCTGATGGAGGCCATTCGCCGCGAGGCCGGTTCCCGGATGGGTCTCGGCGACGTGTCCGAAAGCGTCGTCCCCAAGTTCGGGATGCTGGCGGAGCCACAGCACGGCGGCACCATTGCTTCTCGCTACTTCACGCCCACGCAGTGCCATCCGACCCATGCGGTTTCCGGTGCGATCTGCGTTGCAGCGGCCTCGGTGATGCCCGGCACTGTCGCAGCGTCGCTCGCCGCAGCGCCGCGGCTCCCTGAAGGTCGGTCCGATGCGGCGATCACGATGGAGCACCCGAGCGGCAAGTTCGATGTCTCGCTGCTGGCGGAGCGACGCGCCGATGGCGTCCGCATCCACGCAGGCGGTGTCACCCGCACGGCTCGCAAGATCATGACCGGCATGGTCTACGTGCCCACCGACGTCTGGCCAGCCTGAGACCAAGCCGCCCCTCGAACCTGCCCGCCTCGAAGCTGAGCAGCCCCCTTGACTCGGGACAGCCGTGGCTGCCTCGTAGTGGTTGGTTCGTAGTGTTGGCTTGTCGGTTGGTTCGTAGTGGTTGGCTTGTCGTGGTTGGTTCGTAGTGGTTGGCTTGTCGTGGTTGGTTCGTAGTGGTTGGCTTGTCGTGGTTGGTTCGTAGTGGTTGGCTTGTCGTGGTTGGTTCGTAGTGGCTGCCTCGTCGCGGCTCCTCGTCGCGGCTGGTTCGTAGTGTCTGGCTCGTCGGCGCCATTTCGTCGGCGCTGTTTCGTTGTTGCCCGCTTGATGTGGTCTATTCGCGCTGCATGTATGGCGGGATGGCTGCTCGTGACGCGGTCGCGGCGGCGCCGTCAGCGTCGTCGGTGCGGGTGAGGGCGGTCCATCGGCGGGTGCCACGGTGTCGGTAGAGGCGTTGGTTGTTGTTGTGGAGCTCGTCGTGGCAGTCGTTGCAGAGGGCGGCAAGATTGAGGGTGTCGGTGGTGCCGTTGTCGGCTGCCCATTCGTCAATGTGGTGGAACTTGCAGCGGTGCATGGGTGCGCGGCACAGCACGCAGCCGCGGTCGCGTATTGCTATGGCGAGCTGTTGAGCGATGCTGGGGTGTCGGCGGCTGCGTCCGAGCCAGAGGACCTCTCCGGATTGGTCGAACAGTGCGCCGCTGATGCGCGTGTCGGCTGAGAGGTTGTCGAGGGTGTGCGGCGGGACCGGTCCGGCGCCGAGCATTTCGCAGAGTCCGTCGGGTTTGGTGCCGTCGATGACGCCGATTTCGGCGATGATCACGAGTTGGTTGGGTGCCCGGGATGCCCGCCAGTGCTCGATCGAGCGTCCTGCCGCGCCGTCAGGCACACCAGCGCCGCCCTTGCCAGGCTCTGCACTGCTGCGCTGGCCCTGATCGCCATCGCCGTGCGGGTCGTGGCTGGCGGTGTCGCTCCGGTGGTGTTTGGGGTCGCCGTGAGAATCACGGCTGGCACCGCCGCTTGAGCCGGGTTCGGCATAGCTGTTGTGCCTGTTGCGGCACCCGTCATCGTCTTGTGGCGCGTGAGCGGCGTCGGCGTCGGCGGTGCGGGCAGCCGGGTGGCCGATGGTTTGGAGGGCGTTGCGGGCGGTGAGCATCTCAAAGATGCTGTCGGCGAGGCGCTGGGGGTTGTCGCGAATCTCGGCTGGGGTGCCGTCGCGTCCGCCGTCTTGGCGCCACAGAGCATCGTTGTAGTTCTCGACTGCTTGGAGCACCAGTGTGTAGCTGATCGGGTCCAAACGGGCGTGCAGCACGCCCATGCCGGTGCTGTGATCGATGAACAGCGCAGCGGACCGGTCTCGGCGCTGACGATCCAGCACCGTCTGAATCGCATCGGGGTCGTGGCGGGCCGCGAACTCTCGGGCGTTGGTGCGCAGAACCTCGGGTGCGACCTCAGCAGCGGTCTCGAGCAACTCCGCGGCGGTGTCGATCGCTTCGGGGCTGGTCTGGCGTGCGGCATCGGCGAGGACTTCGGCGTGTTCGGCGGTGAGATCGCCCGCCGCGAGGCCGCGTGCGACATTGGGCATGTGGGCGATCTGCTCGCTGGTCTCCACAGTGCGCTTGGCGCGGCGCGAGCTCACACGCGCCTGATCCCGCAACGCCGTGCGGCCCGAACCCGCACGCTCAGCCTCCAATGCAGCGGTCGCTGCGAGCATCAGCGCGTCGGTGGCTGAGCGCAGCCGCGCTGCGACGGCGACGACCGCAGTGAGCGTGTCGCTGTCAGCTCCGCTCAGCGGCACCCCGGATGCCTCGGCGACTACATCACGCGCTCCGCACAACACCGACAGCACAGACCCAGCGCTGCACACCGGCCCAACCGGCAGCGCCGGCGACTTCGGCGACGACGAAGACCCAACCGGCGACACCACCAGCGCCGGCTCCACCGGCAGCGCCAACATGGGCGGCTCGTCCACAGCCGGCTCGCCCACAGCAGCGCTACCCAGCGGCATTGCGCCGGTCGGCATTCCGGCTGCCGAATCGCTTCGAACGTCTGTCCGCTTCATGACTGGAACCGTAGACAGGGGGTGTGACAGTCATGATGGGAGGGTCAGCGGTCGGGCCTGGGTTTGACTCGGGGTGTGACTGGCAACCATGAAGGCAGGGCCAGGGGCGTCGGCTGGGGTTGCTCGCGTGGCTCCTTTAGCCTGTGGCGATGCGCAGGCGCCTTGCCACCGTGCTGGCAGCGTCAGCGATCATTGCGGCTGGTTGCGGGGCCGAAACCAGCGACGACGGCGGATCCCCTCCGGCGACTTCCGCAGCAGAGGCGTCCGACCCCACCACGACCGCGACAGCTCCGGCGACAGACGCCACAAGCGACCCGGCGGGCGTTGAGACAAGCAGCACCGCGCCGGAACCAGCGCCCGCGCAGACAGCCACTCCCACCCTGACACCGGACGACGACGCCGAAGCCCACCCCAGCGATGCCTACTTCGCCCTCGAGCGTGTGCTGGACATCAGCATCGAAATCGCTGTCGAGGATTGGGACACCCTGCGCCACCAGACCCGGACGTTCCAGGACGTGATCGCAGAAATCGCCGAATACGGCCTGTCCCGGCCCTTTGCCGACATCTATGACTGGTTCGGGGCCACGGTCACCGTGGACGGCGAGACCCACGCCGACGTCGGCGTGCGCAAAAAGGGATTCCTCGGCTCCCAGAGCGACACTAAGCCGGCCCTCAAGCTCCGCTTCGACAAGTACGTGGACGACCAGTCGCTCGGCGGGGTCATGGAACGGATGACCCTGAACAACAGCATCCAGGACCCCTCCATGGTCAACACCTGCCTGTCGTACCGGGTCTTCGCCGCCGCCGGCAGTCCCGCGCCCCGCTGCAACTTCGCCACCGTGTCGGTCAACGGAAGGGACCTGGGGCTCTACGTCCACGTTGAGGAAATCAAGGCCCAGTTCCTGTCGCGCCACTTCGAGAGCGCGGCGGGCAACCTGTACGAGGGCACGGTCAGCGACTTCACGCCGGAGTACCGCGGCACCATAGAGAAGAAGACCAACACCGACGCCGCCGACTGGTCCGACATAGACGCCGTCGTGGCGGCCCTGGGGGACCCCAGAGATGCCGGTCTGAAGGCGCTGGACGAGATCGTGGACCTGGACCGGTTCCTCTCGTTCTGGGCGACGGAGGTGCTGGTGGGGCACTGGGACGGGTACGCCGGCGACCGCAACAACTATCACTTCTACCGTGAGCCTGATGGCCCCTTCGTGTTCATCCCGTGGGGCACCGACGACACCTTCCACTTGAAGGACGACCCCAATCCCTTCGACAACATCGCCAACCCGCCCCCATCGGTGCTGGCCCTCACCGCCATCCCGAACCGCCTGTACAACGACCCCGACTGGCGGGTCAAGTACGCCGCCCGACTGACCGAGATCGTGGACACCGTCTGGGACGAGGAGGAACTGCTGGCTGTTGTGGACGAGATGGCCGCCATCGTGCAACAGCACGCTCTCCCGTCCGCAACGCAGGCCGCCGCCGCCGACACCGACCGGGTGCGCAAATTCATCCTGAAGCGGAGAGGCGAAATCCTCGCAGACCTGACCCCCGCGCCGCCCGACTGGCCCGAGCCGGCGTACATCCCGCCTTCCGCCGAGTCAGGAACCCTGGAAATCACCTTCCAGACGACTTGGGGAAGCAACCTGAGTCCCAACCCCCTGGAGAACGGGACGATCGACAACTTGTTGCTGAACGGGTTCGAGGAATCGACCGAGCGCATGGGAGTTTCAGCCGGTCACTCCAGCCCGCAGGAGAGCGTCCTGCTTCCGGAGGCTGACACGCCCGCGTCCATAGTCGTTGCGGGACTCAACGACGACGGCTCCGTCTCCGGGATGACGCTGGCCGTGGAACTGGACCTGTTGGCGGCGGGAGCCACGCTGGTCATCGGCGCAGACGCCATCGCGGGAGGAATATGGTCCATCCCGCCCGGAGCGTCGGCGCCGGACAGCTTCTCGCCCTTCACCGAGGGCGCACTTGAACTGTCGACGGCGGGGACGACACCCGGCGCCGCCATCGCCGGCACCTTCTCCGGCGTGTACGGGTATTCCCTGTCTCCCAGCGGTGGCGACGCCCCGGACGACTCGGGCGCCGACCCCGGCACGGCTCCGGTGGACATTGGCCTGGTCATCAACGAGGTGGCCGCCAAGGGCGACCCCCTGGACTGGTTCGAGCTGCACAACCCATCGCCCGACCCGATAGCGCTCGACGGCTTCGAGGTGGCCGACAGCCTCACGGACGCCGGCAAGCGGGTCGCCTTCCCGGCCGGCACGACCATCGGGCCGGGCGCGTACATGCAGTTCAGGTTGGACAAGGACGCCTGGCCCGGCTTCGCCCTGGGCGGCGACGAGGAACTGGGCATCTGGCGGTTGGACGGCACCCACGTAGACAGTGTCGACTGGAACGAGGGCCAGTCCGCCGAGGGCCAGAGTTACGCCCGCGTGCCCGACGCCACCGGCGACTTCCAAACCGTGGACAGCCCCACCCCGGGCGCCGCCAACCAGCCGTGATGGTCGTAGCCGACGTCGTTGTCGAGGGTGACAATGAACAATGCGGACATGCGCGCTCGCAGGCGAGCCGCGGCGCCTGAGGTCGTCGATGCTGGTCGATTTCAGTCCCAGTCGAGCCAGAGTTCCTCGGGACCCCGGAAGGTGATGTTCGGGAAGGACCAGTAGTCCTGCGGCGGCAGCCGCAGCGACGGCACCCGCTGGGTCAGGATCTCGAGTGCGATCCGAGCCTCCATCCGGGCCAGGTTGGCTCCCAGGCAGAAGTGGATGCCCTTGCCGAAGCTGATGTGGCGATGCGGATCGGGCCGGTTGAAGTCGTAGTCGTTGACATCGAAGCTGTCGGTTTCGGCGAACGCACACGGCTCGCGGTTCGCCGCTGCAAAATTCAGGAAGACCCGAGTCCCCTTCGGCAACTGCACCCCGCCAAGCTCGGTGTCGCGTGTGGTCACCCGGCGCCAGGCCACCTGGCTGGAGTCGAATCGCAGGGTTTCCTCGACCGCCGTGGGAATGAGCGACGGGTCGGCGGACAGGGCGTCCCATTGGTCGCGCCGAGGCAGCACGCACCGCAGCGTGTTGCACAGCAGGTTGGTGACCGGGTCGTGGCCGGCGAATGAGATCCCGTAGATGATCGACTCGACTTCTCGGTAGGTGAGGCCGGTGCCGCCTTCGGGATCCGGATCGGCGTCGTGGGCGTCGAGCAGTTCCGAGCAGAAGTCGTCGGTGCGGCTGCGATGGCGCTCGGCCACGAATTCACGGCAGTAGCGCCAGTAGGCAAGCATGCCTTCGGCCATGTGGGCCTGGTCGGCGGGCGTGGGCTTGCCCCAGGCGAAAGCCTTGCGGTTGACGCACCACGATTTGAGCATCAGGTCGTCTTCGGGCGGGAACCCGATGAAGCGGAACACGATCTCCGCCGGCAGCGGGAACGCCACGGCCTTGACGTAGTCGGCCGGCCGTTCGCCGGCCAGCATCTTTTCGATCAACTGGGTGGCCCGGGAGCGCATGTAGTCCTCGAGCGTGCGCAGCCGACGCACCGAGAATCCGCCCCGGGTGTGGACGCGGATGCGCCCATGGTCGGGCTCGGCCCGGTTCGACATGACCGCCTGGGGGTTGTAGTCCGGGGCGGACAGCACTTCGGCCGCTCCGGAAGCCAGCGGGAAGATTGGGTCTTGCACATTGGATGAGGCGTAGGTGTCGGGGTCCATGAACACGGCCTCGATGTCGGCCATGCGGGTCACCACCACGTGACCCATCTCGGCGGCGTAGAACACCGGGTGGTCTTCGCGCAGCTGCGCGGCGATGGGGTACGGATCGGCCAGGTACTCATCGCTGAGCGGCGACCAACTCTCGTGCACCGGGCAGCCCGGCGGTGGGGGAGCCAACCGATCTGGTGCGGTGTGGTACGAGTCTGTGCTCACCGAGCTGCCTCCCTGCGGACCGACGTGCGCTCGCCGGTTCCGGCAACGCCTATCATCGTCGGCCCACGGGCGATTGGCTCAGATGGTTAGAGCGCTGCCTTCACACGGCAGAGGTCACTGGTTCGAGTCCAGTATCGCCCACACCCTTGCCTCGCTCGCTCAGCCGTGCTGAGCGAGGTGACCGAGCAACAGCTCAGTGAAAGCGCCGGGCGCTTCGTCGGTGACGAAGTGGTTAACGCCTGGCAGCTCGGCGAATCGGTATGGGCCGGTCACGAACTCGGCGGTGTTCTCTGCGGCCATGCGACCGACAGTGGTGTCTTCGTTCCCCCCAACGAACATCGTTGGCACGCTGATCGCCGGCGTGTCCGCGGACTGGATGCTCGACTGACCCATTGCCCGGTACCAGTTGACCGCCGCATCGAGTGCGTCGCGGTCGGAGAGCGTGCCCAGATAGGCATCGATGTCGGCCTCGGGAACGGCATTGCGAGCCATCGCACGCCGCAGTGCTCCAGCGTTGTCGACTAGCAGCGCATCGGTTGCCTCGGGGCGCTGGAACGCCGGGTGATGGCGGGAGCGATGGGGCTGATCCGGGTCGTCACGCATGGCTGCCATGAATGCCGCGGGATGGGGCCGCGAGATGACGGTCAGCGAGATGATTCGCTCGGGAAGATGTGCTGCGATGAACCACGCCAGCGCTCCACCCCAGTCGTGTCCGACGATGTGAAATCGATCAGCGCCCAGGCTGTCGGCGATCCCCAGCGCATCGGCGACCAGCAGTTCGACGCGGTAGTTGTCGATGCCGTCGGGGCGGGCACCTGCGGAGTAGCCACGCTGATCGGGCGCGCATGCCCGGTGCCCCGCCGCCGCAAGTGCGGTCAATTCGGCACGCCAGGTGTGGCGAGTCTGAGGAAAGCCATGCAACAGCAGGACTGCCGGGCCCTCATCCGGGCCCGCCACGTCCGCGGTGAATCGAAGCCCGTTCGCCTCGATAACCGTGTTGCGGACTGCTGTGGGATCTGCCATGGTCCTTGGCTCTTCCGCCGCTAGATGGGCGCACAGCATGCCCCAACGGCGGGGTCGAGAAATTGCCGGCCGTCCCGCGAGTAGGAGTCTGCTGAGTAATTCGGGCGGTAGTCCGTGTGTTGGCGGTGTGCAGCCAGGCGATCAGTCATGGCGGGCACAGCCCCGCAGATTCGCACCGGCTGCGACAGCAGCGGCATACCGGGGGGCCAACCTGACCGCTCGCCTACGATCTAGTCAGCGACTGAAGTCGCTCCCCGAAGCGCGCAGCAGAGTGCGCAACCGGAGTGCCGCCAGAACTTGGACGGGGAGGCCAGGGTGATCATCGACTGCCACGGCCACTACACCACGGCCCCTCCACAGCTTGGTGAGTACCGCACCGCCCAGCGCACCGCACTCGAAGCTGACCCGTCCCACGTCGGCACCAAGGGCGTGCTCGATATCAGCGACGACGAGATTCGCGAGAGCATCGAGCAGAACCAGCTGCGCCTGCAACGCGAACGCGGCTCGGACCTCACCATCTTCTCGCCACGGGCGTCATGGATGGGTCATCACGAGGGCAACGAGCACACGTCGCGCTTCTGGTCCGAACACTGCAACGAGCTCATCCGCCGGGTCTGCGATCTGTTCCCGGACAACTTCGTGCCGGTCTGCCAGCTGCCCCAATCGCCGGGGGCGCCGATCGACAGCTCAGTGCGGGAATTGCGCCGTTGCGTCACCGAGATGGGCTTCATCGGCTGCAACGTCAATCCCGATCCCTCCGGCGGCTTCTGGACCGGCCCGCCTCTGGGCAACCGTTGCTGGTGGCCGCTGTGGGAGGCCATGACAGAGCTCGATGTGCCGGCGATGATCCACGTCAGCGATACCTGCAATCCGAACTTCCACGCGACCAGTTCGCACTACCTCGGGGCTGACACCACGGCATTTGTCCAGATGATGATGTCCGATCTGTTCGTCGACCATCCCGACGTGAAGTTCGTGATCCCTCACGGCGGGGGAGCAGTGCCGTACCACTGGGGCCGGTTCCGTGGCATGGCGCAGGACAGGGGCCTTCAGCCGCTCGATGAGTTGCTGCTGGGCAATGTGTTCTTTGACACCTGCGTGTACCACCAGGCCGGCATCGACGTGCTTGTCGAAGTGATTCCCCCACAGAACATCCTGTTCGCGTCCGAGATGGTGGGAGCCGTCCGGGGCGTCGACCCGACCACCGGATTCAACTTCGACGACACGAAGCGCTACATCGACGCAGCGGATGTCAGCGACGACGCCCGACGCTTGATCTTCAGCGAGAATGCCTTTCGGGTGTATCCACGCTTAGCCGACACGATTCGAATCCAACGAGCACAGCAGGAGGGCTGATGGCTGCCCGCCATGTAGTAGTTCGCACAATCGAACGAGCGGATCCTGAGGTCATCACGGGCCTGGGCGCGGCAGGCACTGCCACTGTGCACGAGGCGATCGGTCGACGCTGCTGCTTAGGCCCCGAGCTGCGGCCCATACAGCAGGGCACCAAGGTTGCCGGCTCGGCAGTCACGGTGTTGTCCCACCCCGGTGACAACCTCATGATCCACGCGGCCGTAGAAGTCTGCGAAGCCGGCGACATCCTGGTGGTCACTGTCACGGCGCCGTCGACGCACGGCATGTTCGGCGATCTGCTGGCCTCGTCTCTGCAGGCCCGCGGTGTCGTGGGCCTCGTGATGGATGCGGGCGTCCGCGACACCATGGATCTGCGGGCGATGGGCTTCGCCGCGTGGACCCGACACGTGTCCTGCGAGGGCACGGTCAAGAGCACTCCTGGTTCGGTCAATACCCCCATCAGCATCGACGGCGTCATCATCCACCCCGGCGATGTCATCTGCGCTGACGATGACGGCGTTGTCGCCGTGCCCAGAGCCGAAGCTGCTTGGGCGCTCGACCAGTCGAACGCACGGCTCGCCGCCGAGGAAATCAGCCGGACCCGCCTGCAAGCCGGCGAATTGGGACTCGACATGTACGGGCTGCGGCAGAAGCTTGTCGAACTCGGGGTGGAGTGGGTCGATTGACCGAAGTCACGGGATCATTGCCACGCCAGGCAGGACCTACGACTCCTGAGTCGCGCCATGACAGCTGAAACCATCGTCACCCCTGCCGACTGCGAGGTGGCACCGCAGGGCGTGCGCTGCATGGTGATGCGGGGCGGAACGTCCAAGGGCGCCTACTTCGTGGCGAACGAGCTGCCTAAAGATCCAGACGAACGTGACTCGTTGCTGGCCCGGATCATGGGTTCGCCTGACCCGCGTCAAATCGACGGCATCGGCGGTGCGCATCCACTGACATCCAAGGTGGCCGTGGTGTCTTTGTCGACTGACCCGGGCGCCGACGTGGACTACTTGTTCCTGCAGGTGGGTGTGGACGACGGGTTGGTCAGCAATCGGCAGAACTGCGGCAATCTGCTGGCCGCAGTGGGGCAGTTCGCCCTCGAACGCGGGCTCACCTCAGCAAGCGGCCCGCAGGCGCGGGTGCGCATCCGCATGTTGAACGCGGGTTCATCGGACACTGGCGTCACGGTTACCGGCTCAGTCGCGACCGCCACGTTTCCTCTCGATGGCGATGGTCCCGTCTATGAAGGCGAGACAGCTATCTCGGGAGTGCCCGGCACCGCGGCCGAGGTCCGCCTCGACTTCGAGGACATCGCCGGCTCTGCCTGCGGCGCGTTGCTGCCGACCGGCGGGATCACCAACGTGATCGACGGCGTCGAGGTGACCTGTGTGGACAACGGCATGCCCACCGTGGTGCTGCGGGCGACCGACCTCGGCATAGCCGGCGACGAGGAGCCCGGCACGTTGGAGGCAAACACACCCTTCCGGGAACGACTTGAGAGCCTCCGTCTGCAGGCCGGCGAGATGATGAACCTGGGCAACGTCAGCACGACGACGGTGCCGAAGATGACCCTGGTGTCGTTGCCACGTGCGGACGGGGACATCTGCACCAGGACCTTCATCCCACACCGCTGCCACGACGCCATCGGCGTGCTCGGCGCGGTCAGCGTGGCAACAGCCCTGCGAATTCCCGGAGGCACGGGAGCGGAACTGCTGCGTCCCGGCGCCGAGCCCGATCTCGTATCGATCGAGCACCCCACCGGCATCTTCGTCGCCCGTGTCGAGATCGGCGACGGTCACAATGGGCCGGCTGTCGGGCACGCGGGCATCATTCGCACGGCGCGCAAGCTGTTCGACGGGCTTGTGTTCCCCCCGAGCGCAGCTCTTCCGAGGACGCCACATTGATGAAACGCACGATCCCACCGCCGCATCCCTCGCCCCACGCGCCTACCGCGTTCACGCCGCCTGCAGGGGCAACTGACGCTCACTGCCACGTTTTTGGCCCAGCACACGCATTTCCGTTCGCGCCCGAAACCACGTACGCCCCGCCCGACGCAGGCGTCGACGATTTCGCGGTTCTCCAAAGGCGTCTGGGACTCTCGCGGGCGGTGTTCGTGCAGGCCAGCTGTCACGGCACCGACAACTCCGCCATGGTCGACGCGCTTGTCCGGGGCAAAGGTCGGTATGCGGGCGTTGCGATGATCGACGAGACGTTCAGCGATGCCGACATCGGCGCACTGCACGATGCCGGCGTGCGCGGCACTCGCTTCAACTTCGTTGCCCACCTCGGTGGCGCCCCTGACCTTCGCGTGTTCTGGGGGCTGGTTGACCGGGTACAACCTTTCGGGTGGCACATTGTCTTGCACTTCGATGCAAAGGACCTGCCGAAGTACGCAGAGTTGCTCGACCGCATGCCGTGCCCGTATGTCATCGACCACATGGCCCGCGTGGACGCCAACGCCGGGCTCGACCAGGAGCCATTCAGGGCCCTGCTCGAGTTGATGCGCGACGAACGGGCTTGGGTCAAGGTGTCGGGCGCGGAGCGGCTCACCGCGGATGGCGGGCCGCCCTACGACGACGTCGTTCCCTATGCCCAGGCGCTCATTGCCGCGGCACCCGATCGCATCTTGTGGGGCACGGACTGGCCGCATCCCAACGTGCGCCACATGCCTGACGACGGCGACCTTGTCGATGTGCTCGCATCATTCGCCCCTGACGAGGGCGTTCGCCACCAGATTCTGGTCGCCAATCCCGAGACGCTGTACGACTTCGGCTGAGGTTGAGAGTCGCCAAAAGGACTGCCGTGAAGATCATCCTTGCTGGAGAGGGAGCCATCGGGCGCAGGCACATTGCCGCATTGCGTCGGATCGACGATGTCGACCTAGTGGCTCTGACGGGAGGCAGAGCAGACGACACCGAGGCGTTTGCTGACGAGTTCGAGATTGACCACTGGACCACCGACTTGTCTCAGGCCCTCACGCTCGACGCCGATGCTGTGATTCTGGCCACGCCGACGCCGCTTCATGCTGCTCAGGCCATCGAGACCATGCGGTCAGGCAAGCACGTGCTGGTCGAGATACCGATGGCCGACAATCTCGCCGACAGCGAACAGTTGGTACGAGTTCAGCATGAGACGGGCCTCACTGCGATGGTGTGTCATACCCGCCGCTTCAATCCCAGTCACCAGTGGATCCACGAGCGCATCACCAGACGTGAGTTGAAGCTGCAGCACCTCGTTGTCGAGACCTTCTTCTTCAGGCGCGAGAATCGAAACGCGATGGGCAAGCCCCGCACGTGGACCGATCACCTGCTGTGGCACCACTCGTGCCACACCGTCGACTTGTTCGGCTACCAGACGGGGGAGCCGATAACTGCCGGATGGGCGCAGCAAGGCCCGCTGCACCCTGAGCTGGGCATTGCAATGGACATGACGATCGGCATGAACGTCCCCTCAGGCGCTCTGTGCACACTGTCGCTGTCGTTCAACAACAACGGACCCCTCGGCACGTTCTTTCGATATATCTGCGACAACGGCACCTACCTCGCTCGCTACGACGACCTTGTCGACGGCTACGACAATCCGGTGGACCTCTCGGGGGTGGAAGTCTCGAATGACGGCATCGAATTGCAGGACCGCGAGTTCATCTCGGCGGTGCTCGAGGGCCGCGAGCCCAACGCTTCGGTCAGCCAGTGCCTCGGGGCCATGCAAACGATCGACATGCTGGAGCGAACGCTGGCCGTCCCTGCCGCTGAATACGGATGCGCCCTCAATTGACACAAGTCCATAGTTGGACGCGCTATCAAATGGGCCATGGCGGAGCTGCACAGGCCTGATGCCGAGGCGCTCGCCTTTGACGAGGCGTTCGAGCGCGATGGCACGATCAGGCCGCTGTACCAGGCGATCGTGCAGCGCTTCTCGGGCATGGACGCGGCCGAGCTGCGGCGCCGAGAACGCATCATCGAGGAGGAGTTCCGCCGCCAAGGCATCACGTTCACTGTCTACGGCGATTCAACGGGCACCGAGCGGACCTGGCCGATGGACCTGTTCCCCGCGGTTGATCGCAGCGGCTGAATGGCGGGAGATCGAGAGGGGTTTGGCCCAGCGGGTCACGGCGCTGAACCGGTTCCTTGCCGACGTCTACACCGGCGAGGGAGCGGCCATGGCCGACGACAAGGCCATCCACCCGTATGTGACCGACTTGATTCGCTGATCGTGAATTCTTCCCAGGGGGGCGGCTCGAAGGACACGTGGGTGCTGACGCCTGGCGCAGTGGCGAACGGATCGCTTCCGCAGGAGCCGGGCGCATGATCCTGGCGCGTCATGCCGACTCGATGCTGTGGGCGGGCCGCTACCTGGAGCGGGCAGACACCATTGTCCGGTGTGTGTCGGTGGAGACCAGCGCGGTCATGCACCGCCAGCCCACCGAGGCCCGGCGGGCGTCCCGCCGCCTAGTGCAGGCGCTTGGGCTGCAGGAGGAATTCGTGGCCGCCCGGGTCAGTACCGGGCCATACGCCGTCATGGATTTCCTGGTTTCCGATGACTCGCATCCCGGCTCGGTGGTGGCATCTGTGCAGGCCGTGCGCGAGAACCTGCACATCGTGCGTGACCGCATCCCGGTGGAGCTGTGGGAGGAGGCCAACAGCCTGCACATCCTCATGCAGAGCGCCAAAGCGGTCAGCGCCGGAACACGGGAGCAGACCGGCGGCGAGGTGTCGAGGATGTCGGTCATCACCGCCCGGCGCGGATGCCGTTCGCTGAGCGGCGTGATGACTGAGTCGATGATGCGAGACGAGGGCTATGCCTTCATGGAGGTGGGCCGGCTGCTCGAGCGCTCGATCTTGACGATCGAGTTGCTGAAGTCAGGCCTGGGGACCGGCGGCGACGTGTTCGATGGCAACCGGCTGCTGGCGTTCACCCATTCTTTGTGCGCCCGGGTGATGGCGGGGACACAGTGTTGTGAGGCTCGATATCGCTTACCGGTTGCATTTCCAATATGCGGAGCCGGTGACGGAGTCGCAAAACGAGATCCGCGTTGGTCCGCGCCACGACCTGCGCCAACAGTTGCTGTCGTACCGGCTGACCACAACGCCGGCGACTCGTGTGCTTGCGACTCGCGACTATTTCGGCACCACGGTTGACCATCTTTGGGTGCGTGGGCCGCACGAAGAGTTGCTGGTGGTGGCTGAGGCGTCGGTCGAGACGACGACGATCGAGGCCGCGTCTGAGCCGGTGAGCTGCGAGCGACTCGGTGATCAGCAGTTCCTCAACGAACACGTGGAGTACTTGGCGCGTTCGCAACATGTGCAGTGGGGAGATCTCATCAACGAGGTGGCCTCGTGGGCGATCCGCTCGGCTGCCGATGACGTGCGTGAGCAAGTGCTCGGGATCGTTCAGGCGGTGCCCACCGTGCTGACCTACGAACACGGCTCGACCTCGATCGGGGTGACGCTGGAGGAGTTGATCGACGGCGGACGGGGTGTGTGCCAGGACTTTGCCCACCTTGCCGTGGGCATGTTGCGCTGCGTCGGCATCCCTGCCCGCTATGTGTCCGGCTACCTGTTCGCGCTCGACGAGACGCGGCTTGACTGGACTGGCGCCGACGAGGTTCCGGCTGCACCGGCGGGGTGGGCCGAGGAATCCGAAGCGGCAGGTTCCGCCGATGGTGTAGACGGCGTCTCGGGCTCCAATGAGCCAGGGGCGGCAGCGGTGTCTGTGCAAACGCACGCCTGGATCGAGGCCGCTGTGCCCGGTTCTGGCTGGTATGCGCTCGATCCCACCAATGGCGGATCGGTCGGCGAGCGCCACGTGGTGATCGGCCATGGCCGCGACTACAACGATGTCCCGCCGGTGCGCGGCGTCTATCACGGCTCGGCTGACGCCGAGGTTGACGCCGAAGTGATCATCGCTCAGCCGACCGCTCCGATATCCATGGTGACCGAGCCGATCCGCCGCCGGTCCACCGTCGAAGTCAGTTCTCCTGCCGATGTCGCTGGCCCCCAGCAGGCCACGCAACAACAGCAACAGCAGCAGCAGAGCGCGGTTACCAGGGATCGATCGGGTGCTTGCGCCTGGTGCGCGGCTGTGGTGCCGGCAGGGTTGCGAGCAGCCGGGCGACCAGGTCCCGCGTGTCGGCCGGGTCGATGATGTCGTCAAGCAGGAACGCCCTGGCGAACTCCAGCCCGGTATTGCGCTCCTTCCACTCCGCGACCCGTTGCTCCCGGAGCTCCCGGCGCGCTGCGTCGTCGGGTGCCGAGGAGAGTTCGTCTCGGTAGACGATGTTCACGGCTCCCTCGAGGCCCATGCCACCGAACTCGGCGGTCGGCCACCCGACGATCAAGTCGGGCGCCAGCGCATCTGAGCCCATGGCGTAGTACCCCAGCCCGTACGCCTTTCGCAGGATCACGGTCAGGATTGGCACGTCGGCTGCGCTCAGCGCCATCAGCGTCCGAGCGCTGTGGCGCACCAGAGCAGTCGCCTCCGCTGCAGTGCCGATCATGAAGCCGGGCGTGTCGCACACGAACAGCAGCGGGATGTCGTAGGCATTGCACAGTTCGACGTGGCGGGAGAACTTCGCCGAACCCTCGGCGTCGATGGCACCTGCACCGAACATCGGGTTGTTCGCAAGCACGCCCACGACGTGCCCTTCGATGCGGCACAGCGATGTCGAAAGGCAACGGCCGAATGTCGGCCGCAGCTCCATGACCGAGCCCTCGTCGGCCAGCGTGGCCACGATCTTTCGCACGTCGTATGCGCGCCGTGGATTCTCGGGCACCATCGTGCGCAGCGGCGTCTGGTCAGGTGCAGTCATCGCCGACGGTGCAGCGATTCCGGTGAAGTACGACAAGTACTTCCGCGCAGCATCGAGTGCGGCAGCTTCGTCCCCGACGACGAGTTCGACGGTGCCGATTCGCTCATGCATCGACATCGGCCCGAGCTCTTCGGGTGTGAGCATCTCGCCGGTCGCCGACATCACGAGCGGAGGGCCCGACAGTCCCAGCGTCGAGTCCTTGGTTGCGATGATGACATCGGATGTGCCGGCGATGTTCGCCTGGCCGGCGAAACTCGGTCCCGACAGGATGGTGACGATCGGCACCAACCCCGACAGCCGCGCCAGCTGCACGAACGTGGTCACCATGCCGCCGTCATAGTGCAACTCGCTGGCACGGGCCCCGCCGCCTTCAGACCAGAAAATGATCGGCCAGCGGTTCCGCTCGGCCACTTCCATCATCCGGTCCATCTTGCGGTGGTTGCGGGGACTCTGGCTGCCGCCCATCACCGTGTAGTCGTAGGTGAAGGCACACACGGAAACGCCGTCGACGAGCCCGACGCCCATGACCAAGCCGTCCGCGGGAGCGTCGCCGAGCGAGCGCAGCTGAGGTTGTGCGAGTTGCCCGTACTCGACGAACGTGCCGGGGTCGAAGAGAGCGGCAATCCGTTCGCGGGCAGTCCAGCGGCCACGAGCGTGTTGGCGAGCCACTGCGGTGGGGCGAGTCTCGTCAAGCGTGGCGTCGCGGGCGGCGAGAGTCTTGGCGAGCAGCGGCGAGATATCGGGTTCCGGTGAGGCGTCTTCGGTCACACGGCAAGAACCTAGGGATCGCGCGGGGAGGGCGCACTCGCGGCGTTAGGGTGCGCCGCGTGAAGCCTTCTGACGAAGCGCTGGCACACAGGCGGGCGCGAGTGGCCAAGCGCTGGGAGCTGACCGACGAGGTCGTGCTCCTTCGTGCGGGCGAGCCGGCGAGCTGGTCGGGCACCGATCAGCACTTCGCATTCCTGCCGCATCCCGATGTGGCCTACCTGACGGCGGTGGGTTCTCCCGGCACGACGCTGGCCTTCGACGCCGCAGCGGGCGAGTGGGAATTGTTCGGCCCCCGCTTCAGTCCCGAACGGCTCGTGTGGGAGCAGCCGCCGACGCCCGTCGGCCGGCCGCTCGAAGAGCTAGAGGACTGGCTGGCGCAGCGCAGCGACCGCACGCTCATCGAATTGGGCGCCGGTGCTGCGATGCCCGAGGTGGTGCCTGCCGCCTCGAATGGCGAGGCTGAGTCCACGGCTGAGAACACGTCCACGGATGAGGCCACGTCAACGGACCCGGCCGAGGAAGACACAGCGGCGGACGATCAGTCCGACCCGTCGCCCCCCGCAACGGTGTTGCGGCTGAGCGCCGCCGTCGCGCTCGAACGCATGACCAAGGACGAAGCCGAGCTCGACGACATCCGGCGAGCCGCCGCAGCCAGCGCTGCCGGCTTTGAGTGGGTGTACCGCAACGCCGTCGCAGGCATGACCGAACGACAGATCCAGATCGGGATGGAGTCGCAGTTTTTTGCTGCTGGAGCGCCTCGTGTGGCCTACGACAGCATCGTGGCATCGGGTGCCCACGGCGCCTACTTGCACTATGTCTATGCGGGCGACGACCCGCTTCGCCCCGCGACCCGCGCCGTGGAGGCAGGCGACCTGCTGCTGATCGACGCCGGCGCGCAATTCGGCGGTTACGCCAGCGACGTGACCCGCACGATGGTGGTCGGGGCCGACCCCACCGATGAGCAGGAGTACCTGTGGAAGCTGGTGCTCAGCGCCCAGCAGCAGACGATTGATATGTGCCGCCCCGGCATCCAGTGGCGCGAGGTGCACCTGGCCGCTGCACGCACGTTGGGGGCGGGACTCGTCGAGATGGGAGTGCTGCGGGGAGATCCGGCCGAACTGGTGACTGCGGGCGCTGTAGCGCTGTTCTTCCCCCACGGGCTCGGCCACCTGCTGGGCTTGTCAGTGCACGACGCCAGCGGATTTCCGCCCGGCCACGAGCGCAGCGATGACCCGCAATTGCGGTACTTGCGCACGGACCGGGGTCTCGAACCCGGCATGGTCACGACCGTCGAGCCGGGCATCTACTTCATCGACGCGCTGCTGTGCGATCCAGCTCGGCGCGAGAAATTCGCCGAGAGCGTGGTGTGGGAACGAGTGGAAGAATTGCGGGGATTCGGCGGCATCCGCATCGAGGATGACGTGTTGGTGACCGACGGCGAACCGGAGGTGCTCACCGCAGCGATCGCCAAGCCGATGCGCATCAGTTGAGAGGGCGGGTGTGCGACGATCGAGAGTGCCCCCGCAGTGCTGCCGGGCTCGTGCGACGGCAGGCAGAGCGGCATGAGTCCGAGCGAGCAGAGCTACGACGCCATCGTCATCGGAGCGGGCGTCATCGGCACCGCGATCACCTGCGAGCTGGCTCGGCGCGGCTGGCGTGTGCTGGGCGTTGACCGCAACCCCGGTGCTGGCCAAGGCTCCACCAGCGCTTCGTCGGCCATCGTGCGTTTCACCTATTCAACTCGGGCCGGAGTTGCCATGGCCTACGAGGGCCTGCAGTACTGGCTGCGCTGGCCGCAGCACGCCGGGACGTGCGACGAGGCCGGCTACGCAGGGTTCAGCCAGTGTGGCATGGTGACCCTGCTCAGCGACGCTGAGGATCACCTGCTGCCGGTCCCGCACTTCGATGCGCTCGGCGTTCCCTACGAGATCTGGGATTGCGGCGAGACCGTCGCCCGGCTCGGCCCGCTCGACCTGTCCCGTTTCGGCCCGCCCCGCCAGCTCGGCGATCCTCAATTCTGGGCCGAGCCGACCTCGCAGCTGCGGGGCGCGCTCTGGTCGCCCGAAAGCGGCTACATCGGCGACCCGCAGCTCGCCGCCCACAACCTGCGGCTGGCGGCCGAGTTGGCCGGCGCCGAGTTCCTCTTCGGCGTGACCGTGACTGGGATCGCTGGCGCCGGCCGGGCCGAAGGCGTCGTGCTGGCCGACGGCACCGAGGTGGCGGCGCCGGTCGTGGTGAATGTCGCAGGACCGCACAGCAGCGCTGTCAACGAGCTCGCTGGCGTCGTCGCAGACATGTCCATCACCACGCGCCCGCTGCGCAAGGAGGTGTACCACGTGCCCCCGCCGCCGGGCGCGGACTTCGAGCATGACGGCGTGGTCATGGCCGACGTTGACTGCGGCTGCTACGTGCGGCCCGAGGTAGGCAACAACATGCTCATCGGATCCGTCGAGCTGGACGCGACGGACTTCGAGTGGCTTGGCACCGACGAGATCGATGACTGCTCGCAGGATCTCAGCCGGGAGCAGTGGGAAACCCACGTCCTGCGGTTCGCCCGGCGCATGCCGGACCTTGGCCTCCCCCGCCAGCCGCGGGGAATCGTCGGGGTGTACGACGTGACTGACGACTGGATCCCTATCTATGACCGCACGTCGCTTGATGGCTTCTATGTGGCCATCGGAACCAGCGGGAACCAGTTCAAGAACGCGGCGGTGGCCGGTCACTGCATGGCCGAGCTGATCGGAGCTGTGGAAGCGGGCCATGACCACGACACCGACCCTGTCGTCGTGACCGGAAAACACACTGGTTTCGACATCGACATGGGCACCTTCTCCCGCAGACGCGATCTCCACGGCTCGTCGATGTCGGTGCTCGGCTAGTACCGAGCACGCATGTGACGGTGCTCGGCTAGTACCGAGCACGCATGTGTCGGTGCTCGGCTAGTGCCGTGTCAGGCAACGTTGGGGGTGGCGCGTCCGCGTGTGGGCTGGTGGGTTGTGGTGTTGTTGGGGGTATGGCTGAGCGTGTTCGTGTGAGGGAGATCGACAGTGGTGAGGGCAATCGGTTGTTGAGGATTGTGCGTCGTTCGTCGGGGTCGGTGGTGACGTGGCGGCGGGCTCAGGTCGTGTTGTGGTCCGCGCAGGGCATGGACGTGGGCCAGATCGCTGTGTTGGCGTTCACGAGCGAGGACCGGGTCCGTGAGGTGATCCACAATTTCAACTCCGATGGGTTCGATTCGCTGTATCCGCGCTACGCGGGCGGCCGCCCGCCGCGTTTCGACGCTGCTCAGCGCGCGGAGATCCGCAGGATCGCGTTGGGGCGGCCTGCCGATTACGGGTTGCCGTTTGGGACGTGGTCGTTGTCAAAGCTCGCAGAGCATCTGGTCGCGAAGGGGGTGGTCGACGACATCAGCCATGAGGGCCTGCGGGCCCTTTTGCGCGAGGAGGGTGTCTCGTTTCAAGCGATAAAGACCTACAAGCAGTCCAACGATCCCGACTTCGAGGCGAAGAAGAACCGGATCCTGCAGCTCTATGACATCGCGGACCGCAAAGCCGAGCCCGAGCCCGGCGATCCCGGGGTGGTGATCTGCATGGACGAGTTCGGGCCGCTGAACCTCCAGCCCCACCCGGGGCGGCACTGGGCTGCGGTGGGCGGCAAGCACAAGGACCCCCACCGGGCGCCGCGGCGCCGCCTGCGGGCGACCTACACCCGCCCGCACGGGGTGCGGCACCTGCTCGCCGGCTACGACGTCACCGCCGACAAGCTCTACGGGCACATGAAAAAACGCAAGGCCCGCACCCAGTTCCTGGAGTTCTGCCGCTACCTGCGCACCCTGTACCCGCCCGATGTGCGCATCGGCATCGTGCTGGACAACTGGTCACCGCACCTGAGCACCAAAGCCGACTCCCGCGTGGGGGACTGGGCCGAGGCCACAACGTCGAGCTGGCCTACACACCCCACTACGCGTCATGGCTCAACCGCATCGAAGCCCACTTCCAAGCCCTGCGCTACTTCTGCGTCGACGGCACCGACCACCCCACCCACACAGAACAGGCATCGATCATCCGACGCTACATCCGCTGGCGCAACAACAACGCCGCCGACAAAGCACTCAACGACATCGTCAACCGCGCAAACGTTTGCTGACGCGGCACTAGTACCGAGCACGCATGTGACGGTGCTCGGCTAGTACAGGGGGAGGCGCCGACCCTGCAACCAATGGGGACTGCTTGTGCAGGGCCGGCGCCGAATGTGCCTAGCTAGGGCGATGTGTCGTGTAGAGATCCTCGAAGTCGATGACGGACAGGTCGAAGGTGCCGATCTCGTAGCTCGATCCGGCCACCTGGATGAAGTACGTGCCTGGGCTGGGGGGCGTCCAGACCAGCCGGGTTTCGAGGTAGGGGCCGCCGCCGCTGGCGTAGACGATGCGCTGGCCCGCGGCGTCGTGGATCCACATATAGGAGTTCCGCAGCGTGCCCACGCCGCTGCCCTCGCCGCGTATGTCGATCTGGTAGCGGCGCCCGCCTTCGAGCTCTACCCGGAACCAGTCCTTGTCACCTGCGAGGTCGATCTCGCCTCGCACTGCTGTGCCGTTCACCCAGGAGTCGTTGACGTACACAAGTCCGGTGGTTGACGTGTCCCGGGCGAGATCGCCGTCGGGCAGCGGGGTGTCCCAGACGCCCGGCGGCACGGCGCTGTAGTCCCGGACACGCAGCAGGTAGTCGCCGGTTCCGTTGTCGGAACCCACCGTGATCAG
This sequence comes from Candidatus Poriferisodalis sp., assembly GCF_965237655.1. Classification (GTDB taxonomy): domain Bacteria; phylum Actinomycetota; class Acidimicrobiia; order Acidimicrobiales; family Poriferisodalaceae; genus Poriferisodalis. The sequence continues at coordinate 2,229,718 of NZ_CBDEGB010000002.1, read as the reverse complement.
CTTGCGACCGTCGGCATCGGGGATGATCCAACGGCTGGCCTTCCAGCCCACCCGGTGCCAGCACTCGCGCGAGTTGGACCCAGGCTGGTCGGGTGTCTCTGCCGACGCGATGCCGTGAATGCAATTGAAGATGCCCGAGTCGTTCCGGTTGCGCATCTCGACGAAGTAGCGGTGACCGGCCTCGATGTCGTTAGCGAAGGTGTCACGATCGCCGTGGGTGTCGACCGTGCCCTCGAACTGTTGCACGAAGTACCCGTAGTTGTTGAACTCGAACGTCAGCTGATGCACATCGGGCACATCGTCGGGCGGCAGGTCGATCTCGTGCACTTCGATCTGCCAGGGCAAGGGGGCCGTGGCGTGGGCGAAATTCCACCAGGCCGGGTCGCCCACCACGATGTAGTGGATGCCGGTCGCGGTGGGCCGGAAGTTGATGTAGCCAGCCGTGTTCGAGGTGCCGTAAGGGTTGCCGTCGAACGAGTGGGATCCGGTGATCAGCGAGCCGTCAGATTCGTGCATGCCGCCGATGAAGATGTACGTCTCCCCGTCGGGATCGGTGAACGTGCCCTCGATGCGGTAGGCCTGACCGGCCTCCAGGAAGACTTGCACCCAGTCGGCATCGTCCTTGCTACAGAAGTGGGCCTCGACGCTGCCGCCAACCTCCACGCTGAGCGGAGTCGAGGTGTCCGCAACGGTGTCGGGATGCGTCGGGCAAAAGTCCGGTGGCGGCCAGGGAGGCCGCGGTGGATCCGGCGGGTCGGTCGTGCCGTCGTCGTCCTCGATCACAACGTCCAGTGCTTGTGCTGGCAGCGTCACCTCGGGTCTTACATCAGGACCGGGACCCACTTCGATGGAGAATGACTCGCCTTCCTCGACCAGGTCATCGTCGAGGATGGTCACCGTTGCGACACCAGACGCCTCGTAACTCCCCGACTCCTGCAGGACGAAGCTCCCGAGTTCCAGATCGATGAACGCCGGCGGCGGTTCGAAATCAGCCGGGTTCGTCGCCGTACCTGACGTCGCCGTGAACGTGAGTGCCTGCCCCTCGTAGTGGATCCCCCCGAGCTCATAGGTGCCTGGCGGTTGGTTGCCGTCGACCCGCACCGCGATCGGCAGCTCAACGGTGCCTGCTCCTTCAGCCACAGTGAACGGGTTCTCCGTGTACAGGACCGTGACCTTCGTGTCGTCGTCGTGCATGGCCACGGTCGCGGTGTCGGGGCTTCCGATCGCGTAGGCGGTATTGCCCTGAGCATCTTCGGGCAGGACAATCGTGAACAACACTGATCCGTCGTTCTCGACGATCGAGTCATTGTTGATGTAGACGATTGCGGTCTGGCTCGTGCTGCCCGCTCGAATTCTGACGACGAGCGGGTCGCCGTTTCGGTGCAGCAGCTCATTGTCGGGATCAGTGATCTCCAACTCCACCCGCAGATCGTCGTCGAGCGGGCGAGTGATGCTCAATTCGACTGAGACCGTTCTGTCACTCTCGTCAACTGACTCGGTGAGGGCGCGAATCGTGACTTCCGGACTGACTTCTTGGCGGGCCGCCACCGGCTCCGACGTTGTCGCGTCGGCGCTCTTGCTAGTGCCTTCACCGTCGGTGTAGGTCGCCGTGGCACGCAGGTACATCCCGACGTCGCTCTCGGTCGTCATGTAGTGATCGTCGGTCTGGCCGTCGATGGGGTCGAACTCGCCGTCGGGGGCCTCGCTCTGCGACCATTCCCATGTCATCTCATCGGCGGGCCCGTCGACGTCGGACAGGGTCGCCTCGACCACCGCGCCCTCTTCGGGGGTCATCGGTGCGAGCTTCACCACGCCGGGTTCGTCCACATTGGTGACGGTCACCGTGACGTTCGTCTCGCTCGAGCCGCCGATGACGTCGGAGGCAGCGACGGCGAACGTGTACTCAGCCTGTGTCTCGAAGTCGAGCGCTCCTGTGACCCTGAGAGTGTCGGTCTCGGCGTCGATTTCGAACGGCAAGCCGTCGCCGACGACCCCGAACGTCACGTCATGACCGTCGAAGTCGGTGGCCTCAAACGAAACGCCGATCAAGGTTCCCGCCTCGATGTCTTCAGAGACCGAGATCTGCTCGGCGGTGGCAGTGAACTCGGGTGCGTTGTTGACGCCGTCGTCGTCGGCGATGACGATCGTCTTGCGGTCGGTGGGGATCACCGTGTCGCCGACGTCGAGCGGAGCCGGTAGGGGGGACTCGAAGTACAACTCGAATGTCTCGCCAGGTTCGTCGTCGCTGTCGTCGATGATCTCGATCTGGTCGCTCAGCGTGTAATCACCAGAGGCGTCCACGGTGAACGAACCGACGTCCCAGATATAGAAGTAGGACTGGTAGACGAAATCCATGGTCGCATCGGCTGTCACCGAAGCTGTCGTGAGCACGAACGCCACGCCCTCGTGGACCCCGTCAGCACTCTTGAAGGTCCCAGGCGGCTCGCCGTCGTGTACCCGTATGAAGAACGGAACCGCTACCGTGCCGGCGTTCTCGTTGACGTGCACGGTTGATGAATCCCAGGAAACCGTGATTGGCACGTCGTCGTCGACCAACGTTGTCACGGCCACCGAGGGTGTGCCGGCGTCGTAGTCCGATTCGCTGTTGGCCAAGGTGATCGTGACGGTGCCCTCAGGCTCGACGACGAGGTCGTTCACGACGATGAAATCGAAGTCGTAGGACGGCTCGCCAGCGGGGATCGTCTCGGTGAAGGACCGCTCGATTGCGTCGGTGAACACCACGCCGGTCTGGCGCGAATCGAGCTTCACCTCGAGATTGGTCGCCGGGGCCGGGCTGGCGTGGAGCGTGAATCTCATCGGGCCGTCGGGTTCGTTGTGAGTAGTCGCTCCGGCGGTGATCGTGACGGTAGGGACCACCTCTTGCCGGGCTATGTTGTCGGCTGCCTCCGCGGGAGCCGAGGGAAGAAAGAGCACCAGCAGCAGAGCGCTCGCACCGGCGAGCAATCGGCTTGCTGAAGACCTTCTTGTCTTCATTTTGCAGTCCTCCTGTAATGGTTCTGTAATGAAACGTCCCACGCACTGGTCTCGTTCCATGTTCAGGAGGACTATGAATTTGGCGAAATTTCGGTAACAATTCGGCCAATTGATGGCTTATGCCACTGAATTTCCTGTTATTTGAAGTCAACGACCGGTCCGGGACAGGACCACGGCCGACTAACGCCAAGCACTGGGTCTGATAGTTCGCTTGGCTAACGCCAAGCACTGGGTCTGATAGTTCGCTTGGCTAACGCCAAGCGAACACTGGCTGTTCGAGCTCGTCGACCCGGGTGTTGAGGCCGTCGTAGGCGACTGCTCGGAACTGGTAGAGCACGGCGCCGGTGGGTGCGTGGATCAGGTCGCCGCCGATGGGAATCTGGACGACCGGGCGGTCGCTCTCGGGGATGCTCACGAATCGCGGCGAGTCATCGCGGGTCAGCTCGCGCATCGAGACTCGGTGTAACGACGCCACCTCGGCGGGGTTCGCTACCGGATCACGGTCGTCCGACAGCCAGAACACGAAGGGGCTGATGACATAACCCGAGCGGGTGGGGTAGTCATCGAGGCGGCCCAGCAGATCGTCGCTTGTGAGCTCCAAGCCGACTTCCTCGGCGGCTTCCCGCATGGCAGCTTCGAGTGCCGTCTCGCCGTCATCGACTCGCCCACCGGGCAGCGCCCACTGGCCGCCATGGCCGCGCAGGTGCGAGCCCCGCCGGGTGAGTAGCACCGCAGCGCCCCCCGCAGTTCCCTCTACATCGCCGGTGAGCGTGGGGTCGTTCTCCGCGCGGGGGATGTCGGCGAGCATCTCGCGACGCTGCTCGGCGCTGATGCCGCCCATGACCGGATCGGCGCCATGCTGCTCGGCGTCACTGTCGAGCACGATCACCGCCACGGCTGCGTGCTTGCGCCCCTCACCGGGGTGCTGGCGCACGTCGTGACGAGCCAGGTTCGCCGTCAGCCGTTCCCGGAGCATGTCATCGTGCGCGATCTCGCCAGCCGCGGTCTCAGTCGGCATAGCCGGAGAGTCTGGCATCCCGCCGACCCGGCCCGCCGGTCGGCGGGACTCTCTACGATCGCTAGGCGTGAATGCGCAACGCCAGATTGTGTTGGTGGGCTTCCTGCAGGCGCAGAACTGCACAACGATCCCTGCGGCTTGGCGGCATCCCGAGGCTCGCCATGACGTGACCAGCTTCGATTACTACCGGCACATCGGCGAGGTGCTCGAAGCCGGCTGCTTCGACCTCGGTTTCTTCGACGACCGGCTCGCGATGCCCGACATGTTCGGCGGCGACCATCGGCACACCGTCGAGGCGGGCATCCGCTGCGTCAAGCTCGACCCGGTCACGGTGCTGACGGCGATGGGCATGGCCACCAACCGGCTCGGTCTGGGAGCGACGTACTCGACGACCTACTACGAGCCCTTCCACGTGGCCCGCGTGTTTGCCACGCTCGACCATCTCACCGGCGGGCGCGCTGCGTGGAACGTTGTCACGTCGGTGAACGACAACGAAGCGCGCAATATGGGCCTGGCCCAAGCGCCCGCGCACGATGAGCGCTACGACCGTGCCGACGAGTTCATGGAGGTGGTGCACGGCCACTGGGACACCTGGGAGGCCGATGCCATTGCAGCGGACCGTGCAGCAGGGCTGTATGCGCACGGCGACCAAGTGCACCGGCTTGACCACCGGGGCCGCTGGTTCTCGTCGCGGGGGCCGTTCACCGTGCCGCGCACGCCGCAAGGCCATCCGGTGGTCATCCAGGCCGGCCAGAGCGGTCGGGGCACCACCTTCGCCGCCCGCTGGGGCGAGCTGCTGTTCGTGACTCACGTGCGGCTGGATGCAGCTACCACGCACTACGCCTCGGTGAAGTCGCAGATCGAGGCCTTGGGGAGAGATCCCGACCAGGTGAAGATCACGAACCTGACGTTCCCCGTGGTGGGCCGCACGATGGCCGAGGCCGAAGACCGCCGCGCCGCCTACGACGAGCTGCCGACGCTGGTGGACGACCTGTCGCTGCTCTCGGAGGGGCTGAACTTCGACTTCGCCAGCCGCGACCTAGATGAGCCGCTGTCCGACGACGACCTCGATGCCATGACCGGCATCCAGGGCATCCGCAACCAGGTGTTGCAGATCACCGGACGGGCCAACCCCACCGTGCGCGACTTCGTGAAGGTGTCGGGCCGGGGTCGGTTGGCACATCCCACTGTCGGAGGCCCCATCGAGCTGGCCGACTACTTCGAGGAATGGTTCACCGAGCGTGCCGTCGACGGGTTCGTGATCGCCGGGACGCACATGCCGGGGGCCTTCGAGGACTTCGTCGAGCTGGTCGTGCCCGAACTGCAACGCCGCGGCCTCTTCCGCACCGAGTACGACGGCACCACGCTGCGGGACCACCTCCGCTTGAGTGTCCCCACGCCGGGAGCCTGGCGTTTGGCATAGGCGCCGCCTCGACGGCCACGACTCTGCGCAGAAATGCCGCCACAGACGGCAAATTTGCGCAAAGAATCGTGACAGTGGCGTTTCGAGACGTCATCTCTCGGCGCGTCTGCTCAGCCGAAGAAGGTCCGGGCGTGTGCGGCCAGGTCAGTTGCAGTTGCGGTGTGGATGTTGCCGAGAGCGGTCACCTGGTTGAGCGCATCGTCGAGCACCGGAGCCCGGAAAGGTTGGCCAGCGAGCCAGGGCCGCAGCGTCAGCATTAGCAGCCGGCCGCCGGCAGGGTGCTCGGCGCCATCGCGGTGCATGCGGGCTGCAGCGCCGGAGATGATTCCGCGCCAGCTGTCCAGCGATGCCCGGCGGTGCCACAGGGCGAATTCGTCATCGGCTTCGAGGAACAGCGGCAGCGACACCATGGGCGCCGTTGCGGGCGATTGGTGAGCCCCGGCCAAGACACCGTCGGTGGTCATGAGATATGGCTGCTCGTCGTTGGGCCAGTCGAGCACGGTGTCAATGCCGGCTTCGGCCAGCAGCGCCGGGGTGCGGAACGACTCGACGCCTTCGGCGGAGAACCAGGTAGTGGGCCGAGTCCCGGCCGCGCCCTCGATGGCGTCGAGGCATTGCGCAATGGCGGTCCGCTCGTCCGTCTCGGAGTTCTTCGAAGTGATGAGCCGGGTCGCTGCGATGCCCCGCCCAGTGATCTCGCAGCCCCGTTCGACCAGGTAGGACGCCAACCAGCTGTAGTGCTCGGCGGTCAACGCGTCGACAGCGACGGTGGCGGCGATGCCATGGCGTTCCAGCACGTCGAGCAAGCGGAAAATGCCGACCCGGTGGCCGTACTCGCGGATCGTGAGCTGCGGGTAGTCCGGAGCGGGCAGGCGTGCCAGCCCACCGCTGCGGCGGCGCAGCGAATACGCGTCCGGCGGCGGCTCCCACTCGACGTGTTCGAGAACGATGACCGCGCCAACGGCAAGAGGGCTCTGGTTCGGCCATTCGAAGGGGGCCCGGCTCGGCAGCGGCGACCAGTCGTAGTAAGGGTGGTCCATGCCGTGCTGATGATGGGCGGGGCCGAACTCGAAGGGGGCTTGCGACGCTGCTACGGGGCGTGAGCTCGGGGCCGAAGCCGCCGCCACGCGCGGTCGCGACGGGTGCGGTTCAGGCGGGACAGGCTCGTGGGCGGCGAAGTCGTCGTAGTGATGGTCGATGAAGTGCTGCGCAATCTGGCTGGCAGTGGTCTGCCACACGTCGTCGTGGCCCATCAGGTACTCGAGCATCGCCGCAAGCCCGTCGACCCGGTGCGGCATGCCCATCAGGTAGGGATGCAGCGCCACGCACATCACCCGTCCGCCAGCATCGTCGTCGGCTTCACGCCGCAGCACGTCGAGCTGGGCTCGCGCCATGGCCACGAAGTCGTCGGTGTCGTAGTGCTGGGTGAACACCGGCACGTCGTTCAGCTCCATCGAGTACGGCACCGACACGAGACGCTGACCGCTGCGGGTTGCCAGCGGCACGGGCTGATCGTCGTGGAACCAGTCAGCGTGGTAGATCAACCCCGCTTCGGCCATGAGGTCCGGCGTGAGGGCCGTGTTCGACACCGCCGGGCCCAGCATGCCCCGCAGCTGTTGACCGGCGTGGCTGCGCAACGCCTCGATGCACTCGATGTAGAAGGTCCGCTCGGCGGTCTCGTTAATCGAGGAGATGTAGCGGGTGTTGTAGATGCCGTGGGACATGATTTCCCACCCGCGCTCGACCATGGCGGCACCGACTTCGGGGTAGTGGTCGAACACGGCCAGATTCGTTGAGGCGGTGGCGACCACTCCATTGCGGTCGAGCACGTCAAGCATTCTCCAGAAGCCGACCCGGTTGCCGTAGTCGCGATAGCCGTACCCCTGCACGTCGGGGTGCGGCGACCGTGTCCACGTGTTGCGTTGCGGGTCTCGCGGCGGCAGGTACTCGTAGTGCTCGACGTTCGGCGCGATCCACAGCGCCACGCGAGCATCGTTCGGCCACCGGATTCGCGGCCGGTCCACGATCGGCAGGTACTTCACGCGGTGCGGGGGCAGGCTGCCCGGCAGCGGTGCGATCAGGCCGGATGCCGTGTTGTCCATGCGCCGAACCTAGATCAGCGTTCCCAGCCGGACCGCTGTTGCCCGACGGCCGCAAGTAGCTTCGCCATGTGCCTGTCGGGCGGCCACCACAGCCGAAGATCCCCCAGATCGTTCGTCAGATCCCACGGTCAAGGCCCTCGACGAAGTCCACGTGCCCGAGGAGCCGCCCGTAGATCCGCCTGAACCGTTCTTCTGGACCAGGCCCGCCGAGCCCGATCCCAGAACGCTCCGACCTATTCCCGCCCTCATCGGCGACACGTTGAGATTCGTTGCGCGCCAAGCGCCTGCGCTGGTGCGTGTGGCTGTCCCGGCCGCAGCGATCCTCATACTCGTCGGACTGGTTCGCTGGCGGGCGTACGAGTCATTCGCAAAAGTCGACGGGTCGGATGCGTTGTCCGCGTCGGCGTTCAGCCTGGTCGCTCTGGCCCTCGCTCCGGTTGCGGCTCTCGGCGCCTACTTCCTCAGTACTGCAATAGCGCTGCTCGTCGTGCAGCATGTGCGCGGCGGGTCGATGCAAGCAGGCGCCGCAGGCCGCCTGGCGGTTCGCAGACTTCCGCGCATCATGACGGTCAACCTGGTGTACGGGCTCTTGGTGGGCGCCGTGTTCTTCGCGCCTCAGTTTCTGCTGGTTCCATACCTCTACGACCACGACCTGGCGGCGTTGTGGCCGTGGTTGTACTTGGGCGCCGGCATTGTTGCCTATTCCACTCCGCAGATCAACGTCTTTTTCACGGCAATCAAGCTGGAGGACCGTCGACCGAAGTTCCGTCAAGCTCGCCAACTCGTTCGTGGTCAGCGTGCGGCGACCTGGGGTCGAGTACTGCTGTTGCAGCTCGTGCGTGTCGCATTGACTGCGGCTTGGCAGATCTCTGGGTTCGGAGCGTGGTCGATGGCGACCGTGCTCCTAGGGACGCTTTCCACCGTCATCGAGATCACCATCCTGACGACTGCCTTCACCCTCTTGTACGTGGACTTGGCGGGGGTGTCCGCCGACGATCCGATCCTTGTCGATGACGCAACTCTCCACGACGGTTCAGAAGCTGGCCACGACGTACTCGCACGGCGGCCGACCTAGCATCTCGCCGTGACTGATGACGACATGCGGCCGCGCCCGGTCCCACCGCCGTCCGAGTCGCGGCACAGTGGCCGGCGACCTGATGCGCACCGCTCTGTGGGAGCGCTGTGGGGGGGCACCTTCGCAGTGGTCGGCAGGCGGTGGCGCGACTTGGCCGTAGCCGCGACGCTCGGTTCGGCCTTGTGGCTCGTTGCGTTCGTGAGCGCCTACGTGGGCATGGACGAACTCTTCGATGGCCGATTCTGGGAGAAGCTCGACGCCCTGTTCGATGGCCAGATCGAGACGTCCGCTGAAGTCGAAGTATGGATGGCGTCGTTCGAATTCATCTTCACGCCACAGGCCGCGGTTCTGCTGCTTGTGGCGCTCATAGCCAGTTTCTTCAGCATTCTCCAAGCCGCCGCGAGCGCCCAGATTGCGCGCCAAGAGCTGACGGGCATCAATGCCGGTGGCAGCACCGCTGTGAGCATCGCGCTCAGTCGGCTGCCGGCACTGCTGCTCGTCAATCTCGTGTTGTTCGTCATTCAAGCGGTGCTGTTCCTGGTCGGGATGGGGCTTGCTGCGGCCGCTGACTCGCTCGGCGTCGTGTGGGATCTCATCACGTTCGTTGTTGTCGCAGTGATTGGCCCTCTCTTGACCATCTTGTGGGTCATGGTGTACGTCGAGCCTGGGTTGCCGTCGTTGCGCCGCTGGAGTCGGCTCCTGGGCCGCACCAAATTGGCGACATGGGGCCGAGTGGTGCTGTTCGACTTAGTGCGCATGGTCTTCGCGGCAGTTGCCTTCGTCGTGCTGATGCTGAGTCCGCTCTCGTTCGCGTATTCCTTGGCGATCGTGGTCGTCTTGGTTTGGCCGGTGACCGTCGGCATCGTCACCGTCTCGCACGTGATCATGTACGGGGATCTCGTCAGCGCGCTGTCGTCAGCTGGGGGCGCGCCCGAAGACGACCAAGGCTGACGTTTCACGGCTGGCCGTTGCACGCCGGAGCGAGGTGTTGCACTTCCCGGCAAGAAGGCATGGGTGGGCGTGCTGAAATGTGCCCATGAGTGGAGAAACGAACACAGACGTAGATGGTGTGCTGGCCGACTACCGCATCATCGACTTCACCGACGAACGGGGGCACCTGGCCGGGGCGATCTGGGCCCAGATGGGCGCCGACGTCATTGCGGTGGAGCCGCCCGAGGGCTCGCCGGCTCGCCGACTCGGTCCCTTTGCCGGCGATGTCGAAGATCCCGAGCGCTCGCTGCACCACTGGTCCTACAACCGCGGCAAGCGCAGTGTGGTGCTGGACCTCTCCACACCGGAGGGTGTCGAGCGAGCCAAGGCGCTCATTGCGGGTGCGGACGTCGTGTTCGAGTCGTTCGAGCCTGGCCAGGCCGAGGCGATGGGTCTGGGCCGCGACGTGCTCGCAGACCTGAACCCCGCCCTCATCCATGTCTCGATCACGGCGTTCGGCAGCGACGGCCCGAAGGCCAACTGGGCCGTGTCGGACCTGGCGCTTCAGGCCTCAGCGGTGAACATGGCCATCACCGGCGACAAGGACAGATCTCCGTTGCGGGCCGGCGGCACGCTCCCGCAGGCGATGCACAACGCAGCCTCTGAGGGAGCCGGTGCCGCACTCATTGCGCTGTGGGATCGCCAGACCCGCTCGGGGCTCGGCCAGCACGTCGACATGTCCGCGCAGCAGTCGATGAGCCAGGCCTCCATGTCGTCGACGCTCAACACGTCGCTGAACGCCACGATGACAAAGCGCATCGCGGGCGGCGCCAGCCTCCAGGGCATCGACATCCAGCTCATGTGGCCATGCGCCGATGGCCACGCGTCGGTGACCTTCCTGTTCGGGCCCGGATTCAGCGCCTTCACTCAGAACCTCATGGAATGGGTTCGCGAAGAGGGTTTCTGCGACGAGGCCACCCGGGACAAGAACTGGACCGAGTACGCCATGATGCTGCTCGACGGCCGCGAGCCGGTCTCGGAATACGAGCGGATCAAGCAGGTTCTCACCGACTTCTTCGCCACCAAGACGAAGGCTGAGTTGCTGGATGCGGCGATGACCCGGCGTGTGCTCATCACGCCCGTGTGGACGACGGGCGAGGTGTGCGACAGCGAGCAGCTGGCGTTCCGCCAGTACTGGGAGGACGTCGACCACAGCGATGTCGTGTCTGACGCCCGCGCGGGCTCCTTCGATCCAGCGGCAGTGCGCTATCCGGGCGCCTTCGCGAAGTTCAGTGAGACCCCGCTCGCGAGTCTGGGCCGTCCTCCGAGACTCGGCGAGCACACCGACGAAGTTCTGGCCGAGCTTGACGCTGTGGGCGCCGCCCGGACCCCGACCGTTCCGGTCTCGGTGCGTGAGGTCGCCGATGCCGCCTCGATCACGGCGCCGCCGCTTGAGGGTGTCAAGATTCTCGACTTCATGTGGGCGATGGCAGGACCGGCGGCATCCAGAGTCCTGGCCGACTACGGCGCCGAGATCATCCGTGTCGAGTCGGCCAACAAGCTCGATGCAGTGCGTTCGATCCAGCCGTTCCACAACGATGTCGGCGATCCGGACGGCTCGGGTCTGTTCAGCAACCTGAACGCAGGAAAGCGCGGCTTGGCGCTGGACATGTCCAAGTCTGAAGCGCTCGAGGTCATCTGGGATCTCATCGACTGGGCCGACGTGATCCTGGAGTCGTTCTCGCCTAAGGCCATGGCGGGATGGGGCATGGGCTGGTCCCAGATTCACCAGCGGCGGCCTGACGTGGTGATGGCGTCGAGCTGTCTGATGGGCCAGACCGGGCCGCTTGCGATGCTGGCCGGTTTTGGCACCATGGCCGCGGCGATCTCGGGGTTCTTCTACCCGGTTGGATGGCCCGACCGGGCGCCGGCTGGGCCATTCGCTGCCTACACCGATTACACGTCGCCTCGCTGGCTGGTGGCTGCTGTGATGGGGGCGCTGGAGCACAAACGCCAGACCGGCCGGGGCCAGTACGTGGATATGTCGCAGGCCGAGGCGGCGCTGCACTTGATGGCACCGGCGCTGCTCGAGCGCACCACCAATGGGCGCATCTGGGAATCGGCGGGCAACCGGGACCTGGTGTTCGCTCCGCAGGGTGTGTACCGGTCCGCTGTGGGCGGACCCCCAGGAGATGACCACGACGACAACTGGATCGCTATCTCGTGTGTGAACGACGGCCAATGGGCGGCCTTGGCGGGGTTGATGGGCCGCAGCGACCTGGCCTCGCTGAACGCCGCCGAGCGCCATGCGCGCCACGACGAGCTCGACGAGATCATCTCGGCGTGGACCCGGGGCCGCGACGGCTACGAGTTGATGGCCGAATTGCAGGCGGCGGGTGTTGCGGCGCACATCGTGCAGAATTCGCCCGAGTTCACGGTCGATCCGCAGATTGTGCACCGCCGGCACCTCGTCGAGGTGGGCCACGGCAAGCAGGGCACGACCACAGTCGAGAACAGCCGCTTCGTGCTGTCTCGCACGCCGGCGTCGGTGACCTATGGCGGACCGACACTCGGCGAGCACACCTTCGAGGTCCTGACTGAGACGCTCGCTTACGACGGCGACCGCATCGCCGAACTGGCGATTGCGGAGCTTCTGGAGTAGCGCACTCGGCACTTTGCAGTGGGTTGCGCACTCCACCCCGAACAACACAGCGTGTCCGTGCTGAAATAGGCGAATGACTGACGCAGCCGATGAGGAAGCCGACGCCGTTTCGATGCTGAGCCCGTTCCGCGTGCTCGACCTCACCGACGAGCGGGGGCACCTCACCGGAGCAATCCTCGCCCAGATGGGCGCAGACGTCATCGCGGTCGAGCCGCCCGAGGGATCGAAGGCGCGGCGGCTTGGGCCATTCGCCGGCGATGTCGAAGATTCCGAGCGCTCGCTGCACCACTGGGCGTACAACCGAGGCAAGCGCAGCGTGGTGCTTGACCTGAGCAGCGACGAAGGCGCCGACCGGATGCGGGGGTTGGCCGCTGTGGCCGACATCCTGATCGAATCAGCCGGCCCGGGTGTGATGGACCGCTGCGGCCTCGGCTACGACACGATGGCCGAGATCAATCCCGAGTTGGTGTACGTGTCGATCTCGCCGTTCGGCTCAGACGGTCCGAAGGCTGACTGGGCCGCATCGGACCTCACGCTGCAGGCGGCGGCGGTCAACATGGCCATGACCGGCGACGCCGACCGGGCGCCGGTGCGCACCGGTGGGCTGTTCCCGCAGGCGTTCCACAACGCCGCATCGGAGGCGGCGGGTGCTGCATTGATCGCGCTGTGGGAGCGGCAAACACGTTCAGGACTGGGCCAGCACGTCGACATGTCGGCGCAGCAGAGCATGAACCAGGCCTGCCAGTCGTACGCGCTGTCGACACCCATCGGCGCGACACCGCCGATTCGCAGCGCAGGCGGGGTGCTCGTGGAGGGCCTGCACATCCAGCTGATGTGGCCCTGCGCCGATGGGCACGCCTCGGTCACATTCCTGTTCGGGCCGGGGTTCCGGGCCTTCACCCAGAACCTCATGGATTGGGTGCACGAAGAGGGCTACTGCGACGAAGCCACCCGCGACAAGAACTGGACCGAGTACGCCATGATGCTGCTCGATGGTCGTGAGCCGGTCTCGGAATACGAGCGGCTGAAGCAGGTACTCCACGACTTCTTCGCCACCAAGACGAAAGCCGAGCTGCTCGACGCGGCAATGAGCCGACGGGTGCTCATCACACCGGTATGGACCGCGGACGAGGTCATCGACTCGCACCAGCTGGCGGCACGCGAGTACTGGGAAACCGTCACTCAGGACCTCGGCGATGACGGCCCAACTGACGTGCTCTACCCGGGGCGATATGCCCGCTTCAGCGTCACGCCGATGCAGCCGCTCGGACCGCCGCCCAAACTGGGCGAGCACACCGATGAGGTGCTGGCCGAGCTCGGTGCGGCAGGGGCTCGGACGCGGCCCCGCATCGAGGCCACCGGGGCCGACGTCACCGAGCACGTGGCGTCGACGGCCCTCCCGTTAGAGAACGTCAAGGTGCTCGACTTCATGTGGGCGATGGCCGGGCCCGCGGCGTCACGGGTACTGGCGGACTACGGCGCCGACATCATCCGAGTCGAGTCGGAGACCCGGCTGGAGGTGGCGCGTTCGCTGCAGCCGTTCCGCGACGACATCGGCGATCCCGAGTACTCGGCGCTCTACAACAACATGAACGCCGGCAAGCGGGGCATCTGCTTGGACATGTCGAAGCCCCCGGCGCTCGAAGTCATCTGGGACCTCATCGACTGGGCCGATGTGATTGTGGAGTCGTTCTCGCCCAAGGCGATGGCGGGTTGGGGGATGGGCCCCGAACAGGTGCGCGAGCACCGGCCCGATGTGATCATGGCGTCCAGCTGCCTGATGGGTCAGACCGGGCCGCTGGCGATGCTGGCGGGCTTCGGGACGATGGCCGCGGCCATCTCGGGCTTCTTCTACCCGGTCGGCTGGCCCGACCGGGCGCCGTGCGGGCCGTTCGGCGCCTACACCGACTACACCTCGCCGCGCTGGTTGGTGGCAGCGGTGATGGGAGCGCTGGAGCACCGGCGACGCACCGGCGACGCACCGGCGAAGGCCAGTACATCGACTTCTCCCAGGCCGAGTCGGCGCTGCACCTGATGGCACCGGCATTGCTCGACCGCACCGTGAACGGCCGTGTTGCCCACCGGGTCGCCAACCGCGACCGCCACATCGCGCCCCAAGGCGTCTACCAGACTGCAGCGACTGTGTCCGATGCTGCACCGGACGCAGGGTCCCAGACAGTGATGCACGACGACAACTGGATCGCGATCGCCTGCGTCGACGACGTCCAGTGGCGGTCGCTGGCGGCACATATGGGGCGTGGCGACCTGGCAGAACTGACGCTTGCACAACGTCACGAACGCCACGACGAGCTCGACGCGGTGATCTCAGCGTGGACTCGCCCCCAAGACGGCATGGCGGTGATGTATCGCCTGCAAGACGTCGAGGTGGCGGCCCACATCGTGCAGAACTCGCCCGAGTACACGGCCGATCCGCAGGTCATCCACCGGGGCCAGCAGGTGGAAGTGGCGCACGCCAAGCAGGGCACCACCGTCGTCGACGGGTCACGCTTCGTGCTGTCGCGAACGCCGGCGCAAGTGACCTATGGCGGCCCGACCCTCGGCGAGCACACCTTCGACATCCTCACCGACGTGCTCGGCTACCACGGCGACCGCATCGCAGAACTCGCCGTCGCCGAACTCTTGACCTGATCGGCTTCCTGCAGGCCGATCGAGGCCGGCATACGCCGGTGTGCTACCAGGTGTCGACCATCGGGCGCTTCTTGCCGGTTCGTGGCGCCGGCTTGGGCGCTGAGAGCAGGGCCATGCGGATCCAGTCGCGGCTCTCGGCGGGGTCGATCACGTCGTCGATCTCGAAGAACGCGGCGGTGTTCACAGCCTTGCCCTGGTGGTACAGACGGGCGACACGCTCCTCGTAGGACCGCTTGCGCTCTGCGGGGTCTTCGATGGCCTCGAGCTCCCTTCGATAGCCGAGCTTCACGAAGCCCTCGAGACCCATGCCGCCGAACTCCCCGGTCGGCCATGCCACGGTGAAGGTCGGTGCCTTGAAGCTGCCGCCGGCCATGGCCTGTGCGCCCAAGCCGTAGCCCTTGCGCAGCACGATGGTCATGAACGGCACGTCCACATTGGCCGCCGTCACGAACATGCGTGCGGCATGGCGAACAGTCGCCTCGTACTCGGCTTGGGGGCCGACCATGATCCCGGGCGTGTCGCAGAGGAACAACAACGGAACGTCGTGCGCGTCACAGAGCTGGATGAAGCGAGCTGCCTTGTCGCCGGTGTCGGCGTCGACGGCACCGCCGAGGTGGTGATTGTTGTTGGCCACAATGCCGATAGGGCGACCCTCGATGCGTGCGAGCGCCGTCACGCATCCCGGTCCCCATCCGCGGCGGATCTCCATCACCGAGTCGACATCGCAGAGCTTCTCGATGACCTCGCGCACGTCGTAAGCCCGCAGCCGGTTCTCAGGAACGACATGGCGCAGTTCGCGCTGGTCGTGGCATTCCCACTCGTCGATGGGTCCCTGGAAGTACGACAGGTACCGCTTGGCGGCGACTATCGCCTCGGCCTCATCGGGGACGAGCACGTCGATGACGCCGTTGGGCCACTGCACGTCGACCGGACCGACTTCCTCGGGACGGAACACGCCCAAGCCGCCACCCTCGATCATGGCCGGGCCTCCGACGCCGATGTTCGAGCCTTCGGTCGCGATGATCACGTCGCAGCAGCCCAGCAGCACCGCGTTGCCTGCGAAGCAGCGTCCGTTGGTGACACCCACCAGCGGCACCAGGCCGCTGAGCTGCGCAAAGTACGTGAATGCCCAGCAGTCCAGGCCTTGACCGCCGAGGCCGTCGGTGTCGCCCGGTCGCCCGCCGCCTCCCTCGGCCAACAGGACGACCGGCAAGCGATTGTGCTCGGCGATCTCGAACATGCGGTCCTTCTTGCGGTGGTTGTTCACGCCCTGGGTCCCCGCCAGCACCATGTAGTCGTAGGACATGACCATGGTTTGGGACTTCTCGGGGCCAAAGAGGTCGCCGTTGACGCTGGCCACGCCTGCGACCATGCCGTCACCCTGGGTGTTAGCGATCAGGTCCTCCATGGAGCGGCGCTTGCGCTGCGCGGCGACCATCAGCGGGCTGTACTCCACGAAGGTGCCGGGGTCCACGAGGTCGGCGACGTTCTCGCGCGCAGTGCGGTGGCCGCGGCCGTGACGCTTCGCGACCGCCTCGGGCTTGTGCTCATCGAGGCCCACGGCTCGCCGGCCCATGACCTCGGCCAGGTCAGGCCGGATGTAGTCCAAGTCGACCGCTGCGGCCGCTTCGACGAGTGCAACGTCCACATCGGCTTCCTCGACGAACAGCAGCGAGTGCCCCTCATAGACGATGTCGCCCGCGGCAACCCCCAGCATTCGCACGACTCCGGTGACCGTGGAGGTGACGACGTGCTCCATCTTCATCGCCTCCATCACCGCCACCTGCTGGCCCGCAGCAACCGCGTCGCCCTCGGCAACAGAGATCGAGACGATGGTCCCTTGCAGCGGGGCGGGCACGCCGACGCTGCCGTCGGGACCGGTGATCGTCGCCACGGGCACTCCGTGAAGCGACGCAGCAGCACCGGACATCGCCTGTGCGCGCACCGCGTCGGATGCAGCGCGGTCAGTGGAGGCGCCGTCGATGTCGCCGTGCCTCAGCACTGCCAGCGGATCGTCGTCGACACGCGCCCCTGCCAGTCCGCCAGCGCCAGAGACAGCGCTCGACGCTGCAGGGGCCCAGAGCGACGCGACGTCGGCAGCGGCGGCGCACAGCTCGGCCGCGTGGTCGGTGACGAATCGGGTAGTGATGTCGTTGGCGCTGATTTCGGGCCGGTCCATGAGCGCAGCCAGGAAGCTCAGGTTGGTCGCGACGCCGTCGATGCGGAACTCACCGAGCGCTCGCCGGGTGCGCCGGACCGCATCGGCATAGTCGCTGCTGCGGCTGTGGCCGATCACCTTGGCGAGCAATGAATCGAAACTCGGATTCGTGCCGTAGCCCACAAAGCCGTAGGTATCAGTGCGGATGCCAGGTCCGGTGGGCGGCTCGAACGCCGTCAGCATGCCGCCACTGGGTCGGGCCGTGCCGTCGTCGGCCATCGTCTCGGTGTTGACGCGGCACTGGATGGCGTGTCCGAGCGGGGCCCCGATGTCGGCTTGTGTCAGGTCCACGTCGGCCAGCGTCGCTCCGCCCGCGATCCGGAGCTGAGCTGCCACGAGGTCGACACCCGTCACCTCCTCGGTGACGGTGTGTTCTACCTGAATCCGGGCATTCACCTCGATGAACGCGACCGTGTCGGGATCGTCCGCGTCAACCAGGAACTCCCAAGTGCCCAGGCTGCGATATCCCGTTCCCGAGGCCATCGCCACCGCTGCATCGCAGATGCGCTGGCGCGTCGAGGGCGACAGGCTGGGGGAGGGCGCGATCTCGACGATCTTCTGGTTCTGGCGCTGCAGCGTGCACTCACGCTCGCCGAGGTGCGATACCGCGGCGCTGTCTCCGATGATCTGCACTTCGATGTGACGGGCGCGCCCGATGAGCCGTTCGACGTACACGTCGCCGAGGCCGAACGCGGCAGTCGCCTCGCTGATGCAGCGCTCGTAGGCAGCTTCCAGCTCATCGGGCCTCAGGACCGGCCGCATGCCGCGGCCTCCGCCGCCCGCGACGGCCTTGATCATCATCGGACCGTGCTCGGCCCCGAATGCAGCGGCTTGCGCGAGCGAGGTTGCACCGTTCGTGGCCGGCACGAGGGGCACGCCGTGTTCTTCGGCAAGCCGCCGTGCAGCCACCTTGTCGCCGAAGAGGGCAAGCTGGCCTGCCGTCGGGCCGACGAAGACGACGCCCGCAGACTCGCAGGCCTCAGCGAGCGCAGGATTCTCCGCCAGGAAGCCGTAGCCGGGATGGATTGCGTCACAGCCCGCCGCCACCGCCGCGCCGACCACCTGGTCGACGTCGAGGTACGGGGCTACGCCGCGGCCGTCGAGCGTGACGGCCTCGTCTGCAACGCGGGTGTGAAGCGAGGCAGCATCGTCCGCGCCCGAGACCGCAACGGTGCCGATGCCCAGCTCGGCGGCGGCGCGTGCGACCCGCACGGCGATCTCTCCCCGGTTCGCAATCAACAGCTTCTTCAGGCCCATCGGTGCTGTCTCCCTGTTCCCAGTCATCGTTGCCAGGCGTGGTGGCCGTCCGCCGCGTGGCGGCGGCAATGCGAGCGCACAAGCGTCGCGCTGCGTGTTTACCGCAGACGGCCTCGCTCGCGTCGATTGAGTGTCACGCAGACACGTGGCCTATGCAAATTTCGGCTGTCACCGAGCTCGAAACATGAAGCGGTGTCCATCGTACAAATGCGACGGCTTCATGAATTGCGGTTACCCTCCATCTGGCCCTGTGGCGACAACTATGACCAGCGACTCCTCCTTGAGCCTGTTGCAGGCGTACCGCTCGGTTCGGGCGCACACCGATTCGCTCACCGCACCGCTCAGCGACGAGGACCAATGCATCCAGACGATGCCCGATGTCAGCCCCACGAAATGGCACCGGGCGCACGTCACATGGTTCTTCGAGACCTTTCTGTGCAAGCCGCATCTCCACGGGTACGTCGAGCACGACCCCGCGTTCGGGTTCCTGTTCAACTCGTACTACGAGACCATCGGCAAGCGGCACCCCCGGCCCGAGCGAGGCAACCTCTCTCGGCCGTCGTGCGCCGAGGTAGCTGCGTATCGCCGTCATGTCGACGAAGCGATGCAGCGATTGCTCACCCTCGGACTTGATAGCGAGGTCACCGATCTCGTGACCCTCGGCCTGCATCACGAGCAGCAGCACCAAGAGCTGATCCTGATGGACATCAAGCACGTGCTGTCGTGCAATCCAGCGCTGTGGCCTGCGTACCGCGCGCCGGGTGAGGCGGCACCCGCCGCATGCACCCGTGCCGACGGAAGCGCCGTGAAGTGCGCGGACAAGGCCCGCTGGTCGAGCTTCGACGGCGGCGAGTTTGCCGTCGGCCATGACGGCGCGGGATTTGCGTTCGACAACGAGGGGCCACGCCATCGAGTGCTGGTTGAGCCGTTCCGGCTGGCCGAGTGCCCGGTCACGTGCGCGCAGTGGCTCGAGTTCATTGCCGACGGCGGCTACGAGACGCCGACGCTGTGGCTCTCCGACGGCTGGGGCCAGCGGTTGGCCCACGGCTGGGAGGCGCCGTCGTACTGGTATCTCGCCGATGACGGCTGGCAGGTGTTCACGCTTGAGGGCCTCAAGGCCGTTGCGCCCGAGGAGCCGGTGTGCCATCTGTCGTACTACGAGGCCGATGCGTTCGCTCGCTGGGCTGGCGCTCGGCTGCCCACCGAGTTCGAATGGGAGCACGCTGCGGAGGGTTTGCCTCGGAAGGGGAACATCGGCGGCTGTGCCAGCCTGCATCCCGTCCCGGCTGAGGGTCCCACGATGTCCCTCGGCAATGAGCCGGTCGAAGTCCAGCAGATGTACGGCGACGTCTGGGAGTGGACGTCGAGCCCCTACACCGCCTATCCCGGGTTCAGCGTCGCTCAGGGCGCAGTCGGCGAATACAACGGCAAGTTCATGATCAACCAGATGGTGCTGCGCGGCGGATGCTGCGCGACGCCCGAGCTTCACATCCGGCCCACGTATCGCAACTTTTTCCACCCCCACACCCGCTGGCACTTCTCGGGCCTGCGCCTCGCCGCCGACGCCCAGTGATGAATTCAGCTCACGCCGCGCAACCCGTTAGCGCGCCTGTGGTCGACAACTGGCTCGACGCTGGCTGGGCCGACCGCGAACTGCGCGCGGACGTCTCGGTGGGCCTGTCGTCGCGTCCCAAGGAGCTGCCGCCGAAGTGGTTCTACGACGACCACGGCAGCGACTTGTTCGACCAGATCACCCGTCTTGACGAGTACTACCCGACCCGACGTGAGCGGGAGATTCTCGAGCGTGAAGCTGCCGACATCGTGACTGCGTCGGGCGCAGGCAGCCTGGCCGAGCTGGGTTCAGGGAATTCGAACAAGACGCGCATCCTGCTCGACGCGTTCGCGGCTGCCGGCCAGCTCCGGCGCTACGTCCCGTTCGACAACAGCGAAACGATCTTGCGCACCGCTGCGGACGAGCTGGCTTCGGCATACCCGGGACTGCGCGTGCACGGCGTCGTCGGCGACTTCGAGCACCACCTCGGTCGCCTGCCGCTCGTCGAGCCGGCGGATTCCGGAGCGGGGCAGCCCAGCCCGCCTTGCATGGTGATGCTGCTGGGTGGCACCATCGGCAACTTCGCGCCAACAAAGCGCCCCGCCTTCCTCGATGCCGTTGCGGTAGCGATGCGGCCCGGCGATACGTTCCTCCTCGGCACCGATCTCGTCAAGGACCTCGGCCGCCTAGAAGCCGCGTACAACGACGCGGCGGGCGTTACCGCCGAGTTCAACCTCAACGTGCTGTCGGTGCTCAATCGCAGGCTCGGCGCGGACTTCGACCTCGACGCCTTTGAGCATGAGGCGGTGTTCGATGCGGACAACGAGTGGATCGAGATGCGCTTGCGCTCTGCTCGGACGCAGACGGTGCACATCCCGGCCCTGGAGATGACTGTCGACTTCGCAGCGGGCGAGCGGATGCGTACCGAGATCAGCGCGAAATTCCTTCCCGGGCGGGTTCGAGCCGAACTCGGCGCTGCCGGCCTCGTCGTCCAGCAGATGTGGACCGACGCGCAGGGCGACTACGCCCTCACCCTCGCTCGGCGGGTCCGACGACCCTGACGGGTCGGCCCGTCGCCGGCTACCAGCCGTTGACGTGGACGAATTGGTCGAACGGCTTGCGGCGGCCGGGCTTGAAATCGGTGCCGGACAGCCCGGGTTGTGGCCAGCACCTCGTCAGCGCTGAGAGACAGCGTCATCGGTCAGCGCTAGCCGGCGAGAGCGGCTTCGATGTTGGCGACGCCGTCAGTGAGCGCCGTGGCCTCGGCGCCGTCGAGCACCCCGTAGATCGGCGCCAACAACTCGTCGGTGAGTGCCTCAGCGGTTTCCCAGCGAGCCCTGTCGTCGTCGGTGACCTCGACGTCGTCGGTCCAGCCGAACATCGTCACGTCGTCGGGACGGCGGATCCGGTGAGCGGTTTCAGGCGTCAGTCCTGACGCCACCACTGCCACCAGGTGCAGGCTTCCTCGCAATTCGCGCAAGACAGCCACGTTCTGGAACGCACGAGCAGCAGTGTCATCGCTGCGGGGCTCTGCCGCCGTGCCGGCGAACAGGGCCTGGCCGGCACAGTTCGCCAAGCCCGCAGCGATCACCTTGTCGGCGGCAGCGTTGAAGGCGTCAAGGCCCTCGACGTCACCGAGCTTGGAGGCACCGAAGGCCCCGGCGCACTCCATGTACAGCGTCCCGGCCTCACGCGCTGGCATCACTTCCTTGGCGGAGTTCCAGATCTTGGAAGCCAGGCCGAAGTTGAAGTAGCCGAACGCGCTGTGCACGACCTCGGCCTCGACATCGCCAAGCACGCCGCCGCGGCCCAGGAAATACAGGCGGAAGCCGTCAAGGCCTGCCTCCTTGCCCCGCGCGAGCGTGCCGGGATCGAAATAGAAGCTCGAGCCCAGTGCTGCGATGGGCGGCGAGACGTTGCGGACGAAGTCAAGTGTCTCCATGGCGCGACAGTGTGGCACCGCGCCGCCGGGCTTGCTCCAGGGCTGGCCCGGCCGGCCCCCTCAGTGCAGGAGGCGGGCGAACATATCCAGCAGCAACTCCCAGTGGCGCTCGGCGGCTGGCTGGTCGTACACCGGCCGCTGCGGGAAGACGAATCCGTGGTGAGTGCCGTCCACCCAGTAGGTCTGTGCATCGGTACCTGCGTCGGCAAAGGCCTTGCACAGCCGATCGAAGTGCGCGCGGTCGACGTAGTCGTCGTGTTCGGCAGCAGCACGTAGTACCCGACGGTGGCGATACGCCGCGCCATGTCGTGCAGTTCTTCGCGCTTGCCCGGCGCATCCATCAGGAACAGCACGGTGGGGAACGGCCCCGGCCGGCGCTCGCTCGGCTCGGGATGGACGACGAAAGTGCTCATCTCGCCCTCGCCGGTGTCGATTGACACGTGGTCTTCGAACATCGCTGCCTCCTCGTCCTCGGCATTGTGTCTGCCGCCGGTGATCCAGTTGTCCTTGTGTAGTGCGTGCGTCAACCGTGCGCTCGCAAGCTCATCCTCCGACGGCGTCGGGCTCGCCGCATACGATCCCGGGCCATGAAGGCATTGGGAACCGAACCGCAGTACTTCGTCTACGAGGAGATCAGGCCACGTGTTGCCCGGATCACCATCAACAGACCCGAGGTGCGCAACGCCATCAACACGCCAGCCCACAAGGAGTGGTCCGACATCCTGGATCACGCCGCAGCCGACGAGGAGGTGTGGCTGATGGTCATCACCGGGGTGGGCCGACAGGCGTTCTGCGCTGGGCGCGACCTCAAGCACCTGTCGATGGTTCGCCAGTCCGACGAGGCGACCCAGGCCGCTGACCGCGAGCTGATGAGCCAGGTGACACGCCTGATCGAGCGCTTCGACTATCCCAAGCCGCTGATTGCCCAGGTGAACGGCGTGGCGCTCGGCGGCGGGTTCGAGGTAGCGATGGCGTGCGATCTTGTGGTGGCAGCCGACCATGCCCAGTTCGGGCTGACCGAGCCGCTGCGTGGCCTGTACGCGGGCGGCGGGGGAGTGCACCGCCTGCCGCGCCAGATCCCGCTCAAGCTGGCAATGGAGTTCCTGCTGACGGCTCGCACCATGAGTGCGCAGCGGGCACTGGAGCTGGGCATCGTGAACGACGTGGTGCCCTACGCCGACCTCGACGCGGCAACCGACCGGCTCATCGACGACATCATGCGGTGCGCGCCGCTGTCCATCCGGGCCACCAAGCAAGCGGCGATGCGCGGGCTTGACATGCCGCTCGGCGAAGCGTTCCACCATCCCTATCCGGCCGTCACTCGCCTGAGGGCCAGCGAGGACGTGAAGGAAGGCCCGCGAGCCTTCGCCGAGAAGCGTCAGCCCAACTGGCAAGGCCGCTGAACCGGGCTCTGACAGACCCTGCTGTGCTGGATTGCGAAACTGCGCCCAATGACTCGATAGCGCTAAATTGGCGCCACTAGCGTCACTCTGGCGTTAAGGTGGGCACATGGCGACGATCCAGATCAAGCACGTGCCCGACGAGGTGCACGACAAGCTGAAGCGACGAGCAGCTACAACCGGTCAGTCGCTGCAGCAGTACATGCTTGACGCCGTCTGCCGCGAGGCAGAGATGGCAGCGGTAGAGGAACTTCTCGCAGTCAAGCGTGTGGAGGCGTTGGCCTACGGCGAATTCGACCTCGATCCCGACATGATTGTCGAGATTATTCGCGTCGATCGCGAGTCGCATTGATCGTCGTCGACGCCAGCGTCGCCGTCACGGCGGTGGGAACGGTCGGCGAGCGCACTGATCGTGCCTTGCGTCGCATTTCGCTGGAACTGGCACTTGCACCTCACGTGCTCGACCTCGAAGTTGTTTCCGCGTTCCGTCGGATGTACCGCCGTGGCGAGATTTCGGAAGCCGCGGCGCGACGTGGTTTGCGCCATCTTGCAAGAGTGGGGATCAGACGCGTCGATCACACCCCGCTCATCGCTCGTTGCTGGGAATTGCGCGACAACCTGACGCCCTGCGACGCGTCGTACGTGGCGCTGGCTGAACAAACCGGCGCGACACTGCTCACAAGCGATGCCCGACTGTCGCGAGCGCCGGGCATTGAGTGCGATGTGGAGCTCTTTGACGCGTCGACCTGATCTGGTGCTGCGCGAGACTGCGCCGTGGACTGCGAAGCCTTCGACAGACGGGGACGACGATGAACGATGCGACGGCGCTGGCCGATCAGGTGCGAGCCGGCGAGGTCGACGCTGCCACGGCGGTCGATGAGGCAATCGCACGCTGCGAAGAGGTGAACCCGACGATCAACGCGATCGTCGAGCAGACCTACGACACGGCGCGGCATCGCGCCGCGCAATTCGATACAGCACGGCAGCGGTCCGCCGCACTTTCTGCCTGCGGCGACAACTCTGGGCTGCTCGCGGGCGTGCCGATCGCGCTGAAGGACCTGCACTGCCCGGCTGAGGGCGAGCCTGCGTACCAAGGCAACCGTCGGCTGGCCGAGCTCGACTACCGCTACAGCGAGACCGGCGCCGTGGCGCGCCGCTGGGCCGAAGCGGGCGCCGTCAGCATTGGGCACTCCCACAGTCCCGAACTCGGCGGGGGACAGTGTCCTGCCGCAGCCGAGACGGCGTTATACGGACCGACGCGCAACCCGTGGAACACCGACCACACGGTGCTTGGCTCAAGCGGCGGCGCTGCCGCAGCGGTGGCGGCAGGCATCGTGCGCATCGCGCATGCCAGCGACGGCGGTGGCTCCATCCGCATCCCGGCCAGCGCCAACGGGCTCGTCGGTCTCAAGCCGTCGCGGGGTCGGATCTCGGGCGCGCCGTCCGGCGAGGGCTGGGGAGGCGGCACCACCGATGGCGCCGTGGCTCTCACCGTGCGCGACGCAGCACTGGCGCTCGACGTGTTGGCTGGACCCGAACCGGGCGACCCCTACGTGCCGGCGCACCCTGCGCCTGCCGCCGGTTACGTCGCCGAAGTCGGCCAGGATCCCGGCCGGCTGCGCATCGGCGTCAGCTCGACCCTCCCGTTCGCCGACACCGAACTGCTGTGCACCCAGGCCGCTGAAGCCGCCGCCGGCATTCTCGACGGACTCGGGCATCGAGTCGAAGCGGGACTGCCTGAACCGATGGCCTCCAATGACTACATGTACGACTACATCCGGGTGATCCGCACCAGCGCGACGGCGACTCTGCGGTCCTACGAAGGGGTGCTCGGCCGCCCGTGGGCCGAAGACGACGTCGAGCCGGTGGCGTGGATCAACTACCAGCGCGGTGCCAAGATCAGCGCCCCCGACTACATGGACAGCCGTGAGCGCCTGCACCACTTCACACGCCGGATGGTCTCGTGGTGGAACGCCGAGCCCGGCAGCGGTGACGGTTTCGACCTGCTGCTGACTCCCACGCTGGGCGTTGTCCCACCCCCCGTGGGCTACCTCGTCGAGGGAGACGAGCGCACGCTGACCAAGCGGCTGGCAAAGGTGACGCCGTACCTGCCGCAGTTCAACGTCACCGGTCAACCCGCCATCTCGGTACCGCTGGGCACTCCCGACGGCATGTCGCCCGAAGGCCTGCCGATCGGCGTACAGCTGGTGGCCGCACCTGGCCGCGAGGACGTGCTGCTGCGCATCGCCGCGCAGATGGAACAAGCCGCCCCCTGGAGCCATCACCGCCCCGCCGTGGCTGCCTGAAGGAGATCGCGAGCGTGCCCACTGTGGACACCAGATCGGCCCGTACGATTGGGCTGGCAGGGACGGGCGTCATCGGGGCGGGCTGGGCGGTGCGCGTGCTGGCACGGGGCCACGACGTGATCGCCTGGGATCCGGCCGACGGTGCTGAGTCCCGGCTGCGCGCAGCAGTGGAGCGAGCCTGGCCATCGGCGACGCGCCTCGGGTTATTCCCCGGTGCCGACCCGTCCCGACTGCGCTGGGCCGACTCTGCTGAGGACATGGCGGCGGCCGCCAACTGGGTGCAGGAGAGCGTCCCCGAGGACGAGGCCGTCAAGCTCCCGCTGCTTCGCCGCCTTGCCGCAGCCGCTGCGCCCGACACCGTGATCGCCAGCAGCTCCTCAGGATTGCTGCCGTCACGCCTCGCCGAAGGCTGCCGACACAGCGAGCGCATCATCATCGGCCACCCGTTCAACCCGGTGTACCTGCTGCCGCTGGTGGAGGTGGTGCCCGGCGACTCCACCAGCCCCACCGTGGTGGAGGCCGCGGTCGCGCACTACCAGGACCTGGTCATGCACCCGCTGGTGGTGCACAACGAGATCGAGGGCTACCTGTCGGACCGCCTGCAAGAGGCGCTATGGCGAGAGGTGCTGCACTTGGTGAACGACGGCGTGGCCACCACCGCCGAACTGGACGACGCCATCATCTACGGGCCCGGTCTGCGGTGGGCAGCGATGGGCACCAACTTGACGTTCCATTTGGCCGGCGGCGAGGGCGGCATGGGCCACATGCTGCGCCAGTTCGGACCGGCGCTGAAGC
Source organism: Candidatus Poriferisodalis sp. (assembly GCF_965237655.1). Classification (GTDB taxonomy): domain Bacteria; phylum Actinomycetota; class Acidimicrobiia; order Acidimicrobiales; family Poriferisodalaceae; genus Poriferisodalis. Next base: position 2,203,395 of record NZ_CBDEGB010000002.1, on the reverse strand, counting down.
TGCCGTGGACCCATCTGGAAGCGCCCGAGCTGACCGAAGAGCTGGTAGTGGCGATGGAGAGCGGCTGCGAGGCCCAGGCCGCCGGACGCTCGATAGCCGATCTGGAGCAGCTGCGCGACGACTACTTGCTGTCGGTGATGCGGGCGTTGCGCCCCTGCGACATCGGCGCCGGCCGCCTCGTGGCAGAGCGCGAAGCCCGCATCCTCGAAGCCGGCGTCACCGCCCAACCCTGGACGCCGGGCGCGCATGTCGCCGCTCCGCTCGAGCTGTACTCGACTGTCGTCGAGCCGGACTGGGTGGACTACAACGGCCACATGACCGAAGCGGCGTTCCTCACGGCCTTCGGCTGGGCGTCGGACATGCTGTTCCGCTACTTGGGTATCGACGAGGACTATCGCACGGCCGGCCACTCGTACTACACGGCCGAAACTCACATCAACTACCTGCGCGAGGCCTCCCTGGGCGAGCCGTTGCGGGTGACCACTCAGGTGCTGGGCAGCGACGCGAAGCGGCTCCACATCTTCCATGCCATGTACCGAGGCCGCAGCGAAGAGCTGTTGTGCACGACAGAGCAGATGCTCTTGCATGTGAGCACCGAGGCCGGGCGCGCGGTGCCTGCGCTGGCGGGCCCAGCAGCGGCTGTTGCCGCCATCACCGCCGCCCACGCCCCGATGCCCGCGCCGCCCCGGGCAGGCCGGCGCATGTCCATTCCCGCCGGTTGACGCCCGAGCCACCCTGAGATCCAAACCACGCCGGCACGACCAACACAACAGGAGCACCCCTTGGATTTCTCCATCGACGACGACCAGGAGATGGTGGTCGACACCGTGCGCGCGTTCGTGAACCGCGAGCTGGCGCCCTACGAGGACGAGGTGGAACGCACCGGACAAGTGCGCCCCGAGTTAGTGCAACAGATTCGCGAACGGTCCCTGGCGGCTGGCATCTATGCGGCCAACATGCCCGAAGACCTGGGCGGCGGGGGACTGGACGACCTGACGTTGTCCATGGCCGAGCGGGCCTTCGGCTGGACCGCTTACGCGCTGCAGTACATCGTGGCGCGACCGTCGAACATCTTGCGCGCCTGCACCGGTGACCAGGTGGAGGAATACCTATTGCCGACCGTGCGGGGCGAGCGGGTGGAGTGTCTGGCGATGAGCGAACCGGGCGCGGGCTCCGACCTGCGGGGCATGACCTGCCGGGCCGAGCGCCGGGGCGACGACTTCGTGGTGAACGGCACCAAGCATTTCATCAGTCACGCCGACCTCGCCGACTACGTGATCCTGTTCGCAGCCAGCGGCGTCGAGCCGGCCGGATCGGACGGCCGTCCGCCCCGCAAGCTGATCTCGTCGCTGCTGGTGGACTTCGACATTCCTGGCGTGGAGCGGTTGCCGGGCTACAACAGCGTGTCCAACCGGGGCTACCACAATCTCATCTTGAACTTCGACGACGCCCGGGTGCCCGCGGCGAACCTGCTGGGTCCCGAGCACCGGGGATTCGACGTGGCCAACGAGTGGCTCGGCAGCACCCGCCTGCAGGTGGCGTCCACCTGTTTGGGGCGAGCCGACCGGGCACTGGCAGTCGCGCTGGACTGGGCCGCCAACCGGGAGCAGTTCGGGCAGCGCATCGGCCGCTTCCAGGGGGTGTCGTTCAAGCTGGCCGACATGCGTCTGCGCCTGGCCGAGGCCGAGCTCATGACCTACCGAGCCGCCTGGCTGTCGGCGAGAGGCGAGATGACCGACGCCGATGCGGCGATGGCCAAGCTGTCGGCCACTGAGATGCTGCAGTTCGTCTCCGATGAGGCGATCCAGATCCTCGGCGGCATGGGCCTGATGGACGAGCTGCCGCTGGAACGCATCTGGCGCGACGCCCGCGTCGACCGGATCTGGGACGGAACCAGCGAGATCCAGCGTCACATCGTGTCCCGCGACATGCTGCGCCCGCTGGGCTCCTGAGCAGTCGTCGGGCGGCAGGCGGGCGATGTGCAGGCGGGCAGTGAGCAAGCGGTGAGCGAACGGCTCGACCGGCTGCTGCGACCACGGTCGCTGGCCTTCGTCGGTGGAACCGCGGCCGAATTGGCCATCGAGGCCAGCCGTTCGTTCGGCTTCGACGGCGAGATGTGGGCTGTCAACCCCCGCCACGAGCTGCGCGGCGCCCCCACTGTCGCGTCGGTCGCGGAGTTGCCTGGCGTCGCCGACGCAGCCTTCGTGGCCGTGGCCCGCGACACCGCCACAGAGGTCGTGCGAGAGCTGGCCGCCGCAGGGACAGGCGCGGCTGTGTGCTACGCCTCAGGCTTTGCCGAGACCGGCGACGCCGGGGCGGTGGCACAACGCGAACTGGTCGAAGCCGCCACTGGCATGCCGCTGGTGGGCCCCAACTGCTACGGCACGCTGTCGGCGGTGACCGGTGCTGCGCTGTGGCCCGACGTGCACGGGCTGGCCCGCTGCGAGCGCGGTGTCGCCTTTGTCAGCCAGAGCGGCAACGTCGCGGTGAACCTCACCATGGCGCGGCGTGGCCTTGCGGTCGCCCATGTGCTGGCACTGGGCAACCAGGCCGATGTGGGCCTGGCCGAGTCGTTGGAAACGTTGGTGGCTGATCCGGCCGTGACCGGGGTAGGCCTCTATCTGGAGGCGGTGGACGACATCGACCGGTTCGCTGCCGCGATGGACGTGGCACACCAGCGGAGCCTGCCGGTCGTGGCTCTCAAGTTGGGTGCCACCGAGGCGTCGGGCGTCATCGCCGTGTCCCACACGGCCTCGCTGGTTGGCAGCGACACCGCCTACGACGCTCTGTTTCGCCGGCTCGGCGTGCGCAGGGTGCACACGTTGCCCGAACTGCTCGACACGCTGTCGGTGCTGGTCGCCACCGGTCCGCTGCGGGGCAACCGGCTGGTCTCGCTGAGCTGCTCCGGCGGCGAGGCGGCGCTGATTGCGGACCGCAGCCGCGTCCGCGACCTGTCGTTTCCGGCGTTCTCCCTCGAGCATCGGGACCGGGTGGCTGCAGCGCTGGACCACCGCGTCGCGGTAACCAACCCGCTCGACTATCACACCTTCATCTGGGGCGACACTGCCCGACTGACCGAGTGCTTCACCGCCGTGCTGTGCGACGTGCAAGCCTCCGTCGAGCCGTCCGCCGAGCCCTCTGGGGGCGCGCCCGCGGCCCCGCCGTTCGACGCCGCTGTCGTGCTACTGGACGTGCCGGCTGAGGGACTCGACAGATCACGCTGGTGGCCCACGCTGGATGCCTTCGGTGCTGCATGCGTCGCCAGCGGCACTCCCGGCGTGGTCGCGGCCTCACTGGCAGAGAACCTGCCCGACGAAGCGCGTGTGCGGGCCGGCGAGCTCGGCCTGTGCGCCTGTGGTGATATCGACACTGCACTGGGTGCCTTGGAGGCTGCGGCTGCGTTCGGACAGTCGCTCGCCGCCTTCGCGGGCGCGCCACCGGCCCCGCTGTTCGCTCCAGCCCACAGCGCCCGGCCGGCACACGAGCCATACCTGCAGGGGGCCTCGAGCGGCGGGGAAGCAACGGCGTCGGAAGCCGCCGCCCTGGCTGAGTCGGTGCTGGCTGAGACGGTGCTGGCTGAGACGGTGCTGGCTGAGCCGGTCCTCACGGAGACGGTGCTGGCGGAGTCTGAGGCCAAGGAGCGGCTGGCCGCAGCGGGCATCTCGGTGCCTCGCGGGTTGCTGGTGACAGCGGCCGAAGCCGCTGCAGCCGCCGTTGAGATCGGTCTGCCCGTGGTGGTGAAGGCCACCGGCGTTGCACACAAGTCCGATGTCGGCGCAGTGGCGCTGGGATTGGACGACCTTGACGATGTCGCGAGTGCGGCCGCACGCATCGGCGCTCTCGGCGACGGAACCGTGACGGTCGAGGAGTGTGTCGCCGAGGCGGTGGCAGAGTTGCTCGTGAGCGTCCGTTCCGAGCCGCCGGTGGGAATGCTGCTGACGTTGGGAGCGGGCGGCACGCTGGTCGAGATGCTCGACGACACTGCCGCGTTGTTGCTTCCAACCGACCCGGCCGATGTCCACTCAGCTCTACGCAGCCTTCGCATCTGGCCGCTGCTGGCGGGCCACCGCGGAAAGTCCCCCGCAGCACTGGACGCCGTCGTCGAGGCGGTGTCGGCTCTCACCTCGCTGGTCAGCATTGATCGCAGCATCACCGAAATCGAGATCAACCCATTGCTGGTGACCCGAGAATCCGCAGTCGCCGTCGACGCGCTGATGACCGTCGCGCGGCCCGGCGGTGATGAGATCGAACCTGTCCACCGGAGGCCTGACCGACCATGACCAGCTCCACCGAGGCCAGCGCCGACGCTGCGCGTCCTGCCGTCACCAGCGTCGTCGACGGGCCGGTGCTCGAGGTCACCCTCGACCGACCGAAGGCCAATGCCATCGACGCTGCCACCAGCCGCGAGCTCAGCGCCGTGTTCGCCGAGTTCCGCGACACCCCAGAGCTGCGGGTCGCCATCTTCAGCGCCGCCGGTGATCGATTCTTCTCTGCGGGCTGGGATCTGAACGCCGCCGCCGCGGGCGAGGAGTTCGAGGCCGACTACGGCGAGGGGGGCTTCGGCGGTTTCGGCGAGCTGCCAGGACTGGCCAAGCCGGTGATCTGCGCCGTGAACGGCATGGCGGTGGGCGGCGGTTTCGAGATCGTCTTGGCGGCCGATCTGGTGGTCGCGGCCGAGACCGCTCGGTTCTGGCTGCCCGAGGCCGGCTTGGGCATCATCGCCGACACGGCCTCGGTGCGCCTTCCCAGAATGCTGCCGCCGGTGGTGGCCAACGAAGTGCTGTACGCCGGCCGCCGCCTCGATGCCGCCGAAGCGCTGCGTTGGGGGCTCGTCAACGCCGTGGTCACCGGTGGCGATCTGATGCCAGAGACCCGCGCCTTGGCAAAGCGAGTCGCACTGTCAGCGCCGCTGTCGGTGGCAGCAATCAGCGAGATCGGCCGCCGGACCGCCCACCTCGGTCTGCCCGAGGCCTTCGAATCGCTGCGCTCGGGCCAGCTCGCCGCCTATGAGGCCATGCTCGCCTCCGACGACGCCACCGAGGGCCCCCGCGCGTTCACTGAGGGCCGTCCCCCGCGCTGGCAGAACCGCTAGTCCGCGCAACCCGTTCCGCATTGCTGAGAGGCCAAGCGGAAGCGCAGCGCGCTCTCCTACGCGCGGGCGCCGCGGGACTGGTCGACGACCACCACGGCGAGGGAGAACATCACCACGGTCATGCCGACGAACTGCAACAGCGACACTTCGTCGCCGAGGAACGCCCAGGCCATCAGCGTGCTCGTGACCGGGATCGCCAGCGTCATCGTCGAGCCCACCCACGCCGGGATGCGCGCCAGCGACCAATTCATCAGCATGTGAGAGGCAAAGCCGGGCCCGATCGACAAGATGACCAGCCACACCCAAGCGCCGGGCGACGGGATGTCGAACACCTGCCCCGAACCGATTGCGAACGGCGAGCACACCAGCGAGCACACCAGCGCGCTGCCACCTGTGTACTGAGCCGAGCTGATCTTCTGCGTGCTCAGCTTGGAGAACACGAAGTAGCCGGTCCAGGCGAACAGCGTCAGCGCTGCCAGCAGATCGCCCAGCAGGCTCCACTCGGGAATCCCTGACGAACCGAACACCACGATGGCGATGCCGCCGCTGGCAATCATCACTATGCCCCAGTGGCGACCTCGCGGCTGCTCGCCGAACAGTTTCGGCGCCAGATACAGCATGAGCAGCGGCTGCAGCGACGCCACGACCGTCGCATTGGCCACCGTTGTCAGCCGCAGCGCCGTGAAGAACAGCATGATGTCGAACGCCAGTGAGATGCCGCCCCACGCCGAGATCTTGATCGAGTTCCATTTCAGCGGCGTGCCGTTCGCCCACAGGAACAGCAGCACCAGGCCGGTGTAGAGCCACATCCGCCAGAACACGACAGCCAGCGGGCCCAGCTCGGACAGCCCCTTGGCGATGACGCCGGAGGCAGCCCAGCCCACCATCGCGACGGCTGCGGCTGGAATGCCCAGCGCACGCTCGGAGGCGTCCGGCAGGCCGCGGCCGCCGTAGGGGTCGCTCGGCATGCCCGGTGTCTCGGCCATAGCCCCGCCCCCCTCGGCCGCGGGCATTCCGAGCCGACCTCGGAAGACTACGCCTACTGGAATCGGAGAGTGCAGTTGTTCGAGGGTCGTAGCTCAGTCGAAATGAGCGCGCTCATAAGTAGCGTGCGGGCAGCAATGCACCACGGGGACTGAACATGAGCATGCTCGGCAATGCCGTCGTGCGGCGGGAAGATCCCGGATTCCTGACCGGCTTGGCTGCCTACGTCGACGCCCTGCTGCCGGCGGATGCCCTGCATCTGGCCTACGTCCGTTCGCCGTTCGCCCACGCCCGCATCACGAGCCGATCCATCGACGCGACCTGTCCCGAGACCACGAGCACCTGCTGGAACTTGTCGGCCACATCGGCTCGAACTCGTCCGGGGTTGTGGGCTGCGGGGTGCAGCGGGAACGCCGACGCGACTGCGGGCACCCGCAGCGAGGTCAAGTAGGGGGGTTCGCACAGGTATCGCCAGAATCCGAAGTTCAACCCGGCGATGACCTGGTCGTGCACCTCTGCGCGCCTGCCTCCGCGGGTTGCGCGTTGCCGGGCGTCGGCGATGTCTTCTCGGGCCCGCCGAGCGTGCCGACCCGGGAAGAGTTGCATTCGCCGGTACCACACGTCCGGCCACTCCCTGGCCGATCCGTATCTCAGGAGCGCATCGTCGACCGCGTTGCGGAAGATGACTTCCAGGCGACCAAGATCGCCATGTAGAGCACTGGCCGCGCTGGTGTTCCAGTCGTATAAGTGAATGGCGGCCTCAACATCGCCGCCAGCCGCTTGCAAGTACGATTTTAAGCGTGGTGTCGTTTGGCGGGCGGCAACCTCTTGGAAGTTGATGCTTGACATTCTCTTCCCAGACCCTAGAGTTGTCTTTGAAGACCCCGGAACCGTCACTGCTTCGGCAAACGGCCGGGGTTACGCCTTTTTAGGGCTCTCGGCGGGAACCCTTGGCTCAGGTCCGCACCAGTTGCCAACAGGTCTGCGAAAGACTCCTCGCGCTTGGTGTCGAACCTGTCTCGCTCATGCTGCGTCAGGCTCTCATAACTGCGTAGATATGCGCTGGTCTTTTCGTGAGTCGGCACCGGCGTAGATCGGGGCTAGTCGGCGGCGCGGCTGTTACGGCGCAGCCGGATTGCCGACAGAAGCGACTCGTCGCTGTAGTAGCGGTCGAGGTCAATCTCGTCTGCCAGGAACGCCGCCGGAGCGTCGGGGCGTCGAGTGTCAGGTGAGTCGAGTCCATTTGCCGCCTTCGGCGCGTCGGGCACTATCGGCGCCATTCCCGCCGTCCACAACGCCGTCGTCGACGCGGTGTCACACCTCGGCATCCGCCACCTGATCACGCCGATCACCTCGCAACAGCTCTGCGAAGCCATCGCCGCAGGTTCGTGTAGACGAATTGTCTACACGATAGAATAGGATGCTCACGTGGATACGACGACGGTGCGAGTGGACCGCGCGACGCACGCGCGCTTCTTGGAGATGAGCAAGGCGTCAGGGCGGTCGCTCACCGAGACGCTGCGGGACGCCGCTGAGGCGCTGCGGAGAGTTCGCTTCGCGGAGCAGGTGCAGTACGAGCTTGAAGCGCTGCGCGAACGCCCTGATGACTGGGCTGGGTACCTGACGGAAGCCGCGGCAACCGAAGTCGGCGATGGCATCGGTTGACGAGCTCTGGTTGATCGATTTCGGCGAGCCGCACCCCGGGGAACCCGCCTTCGGTCATCCGGTGCTCGTCCTGGGGCCGCCGAACATCTTCGGCTCTGACTTCCCGCTCGTCATCGTTGTGCCGCTCACGACGACATGGCGAGGTCTCTCACTCCACGTCGAGGTCGAAGCCGACGAATCCAACGGCCTCGATGACACGAGCTATGTCCAATGCGAGCTGCTGCGCTCAGTTCACCGCCACCGTCTCGTGCACCGGCTCGGCACCCTCAGCGGTGATGTCAGCGCTCAGGTGGACAGCATCGTGAGGGTGCTCCTCAACCACTGAGACTGCGCCGAGGACCAGCAGCGGCCACCTGCTACTCCTCGTCGCCTGCATCGGCAGGTCAGTCGCGCAGCAGGTACGCCGAGTGCAGCACGTCGGGTCGCTCGATCAGGTCCTCGGCGCTGCCGTCGTAGCGAATCCGCCCGCCTTCGAGCACGTACGCCTTGGTGGCCAGCCCGAGGGCGACCTGCGCGAACTGCTCGATCAACAGCACGGCGACGCCGCTGTCGGCCACTTGGGCGAGCACTGGCGTGAGCCGCTTCACCACGATCGGCGCCAACCCCAGCGACAGCTCGTCCACAACGAGCACCTTCGGCCGCGACACCAGCGCTTGGGCCAGCACCACCATCTGCTGCTCGCCTCCCGACAGCAGGCGTCCGAAGTACTCCCAGCGACGGTCCAGTTCGGGAAACAGCGACCTTGCGTATTCGATCCCGTCCTCGGCAGCCTCGGCGTCCAGCGAGTAGGTCGCCACCCGCATGTTGTCGGCCACGGACAGATCGGTCAGCAGGCGACGACCCTCGGGAACCACCGATACTCCGGCGTGACGCACCCGCTCGGGCCGCCAGTTGGTGATGTCGACGCCAGCCATGGTGACGTGGCCAGAGCGCACCCGGGCCAGCCCGGCGATGGCCGCGGCAATGCTCGACTTGCCGGCACCGTTCGGCCCGAGCATCGTCGTGATCTCGCCCGGCGGCACTTCGATGGCGACGTCGTGCACCATCGGCCGCCCGCCCCGATCGACGGTCAGATCGGTGAGAACCAGGCTGGACCCCGCGCTGGCGGAGACGGCGGCTTTGGCCACAGTGCCGTCAGACATCGTCACGTCTCCTCGTCGCCGACGTAAGCGGCCAGGACCCGCTCGTCGCGTAGCACTTCGGCAGTCGGCCCGGCGGCAACGAGTCGGCCGAAGTCGAGCACCGCCGTCCACTCGCAGCACGCCTGCACCAGCGACATGTCGTGGTCGACCAAGATCACAGTGGCACCTGTTCGTCCCGGAACATTGCGAATGATCTCGGCCAGTTGCTCAGTCTCCTCCTCGGGCAGACCTGCTCCGGGTTCGTCGAGCAGAACCACCCTCGGCTCTCCCACAATGGCCCGCGCAACCTCGATGAAGCGCCGGTCGCGCTGTGGCAGCGTGCGCACTACCTCATCTCGTATATCGGTCAACCCGACGAATGACAGGACGTCGTCGACCGCATCTTGCCGTTCGGAGCGCGAACCCTCAGAGGCGTGCTCGTGGACTGTCCGTACGTTCTCGTACACGGTCAGGCTCTCGATGGTCTGCACGGTCTGAAAGGTGCGTCGTAGCCCCCAGCGCGCTCGCCGGTAGTCGGTCATCGAAAGCAGGTCTACGTCGTCGATCTCGACGCGGCCAGCAACCGGCGTCACGAAGCCCGACAGCACGTTGAACAGCGTCGTCTTGCCGGCGCCATTGGGGCCGATCAACCCGCACGTGCCGTCGGGAAACGTGAGTGTCACCTCGTCGAGCGAGCGGACGCCGCCGAACTGCACGCTCAGATCGGTGATCTCGATCACTCGAGCAGGCCCTTCTTTTCCATCGACTTCGTCGTCTGGATGAGGTTGATCATGAGACCGATGCCGAAGATGGTCAGGGCGAAGTCGTTCCAGAACTGGTGACCGATGACGTTCTGGGTCAGGAAGTCGAGCATGATCTTGGCGAAGAAGGCTGCGAGCAGAGCACCCCACAGCGAGTTGATGCCACCCATGAGCACGACCGCGATGAGGAGCAGCGCGGCCTGCCGGTTGAACTGGTTGATGCCGATCGAGTTCTGCACGTGGCCGGCGAACAATCCACCCGCCACGCCGGCCATGAACGCCGCGAGGCCGAACGCGATCAGCTTGTAGCGGGTGATGTCGATGCCTGAAGCCAGCGCGGAGGGCTCGCTCTGGCGCACCGACGCCCAGGCGCGTCCCGGCTTGGTTGCGAGGAAGGCCACCGCCACCATGAAGACGATGAAGGCAGCCACCACGGCGAACCGGAAGTAGGCAACATCGGTTTCTGCGAAGACCGGCCGTCGCACCGGCGTGATCGCAGTGAGCGACGCTGCAACACCCCGAAAGCCGCTGCCGCCGTTGGGCAGCTTCAACTGGAACAGGACGATTTCGACCCCCACCGCCAGCATGAGCGTGACCAGCGCCAAATACAGCCCGCTGACTCGCAGCGCAGGCAGGCCGATGAGCACGCCGATGACGGCGGCGCCGATGCCGCCCACGATCATGAGCAACGGGTAGGGGACATCGGTTGCGAACGCCAGCCGAACTGTGATCCAGGTGCCAATGCCATAGGGGGCAACCTGGCCGAGTGACACCAGACCCACCCGGCCATACAGCATTCCCACGCTGGCTGCCACGATCGAGAAGGTCGCCATCTGGGTGAAGTTGTGGATCCACGTAGCGTCGAAGATCGACGGCATCGCGAACAGGGCGAAGACGAACAGCGCGATGACGATCGCCGGCTGGAATGCCCAATGCGACACCACTCGGCTGGCCATCACGTCATCTCCCTGCCAGCGAGCACGACGGTCCGCCGACGCGAGATCCACAAGATCGCAACCACCGAAATCACAACAGGGGTGAGCCGGCGGTAGGTCGCCAGGAATTGCAGATTTCCGTGGAACGGCGTCAGCACCGACTCCACCACTCCGATCAGGAGGCTGGCACCGAAGGTGATCCACAGCGATCGCAGCTGGCCGACGATGGCGCCGGCCAATGCCGGGATCACGAACCAGGTGAGCGTGGCCTGGTCCATGCTCTTGAACAGCGACGGCAACAGCAGGAACACGCAGCCGCACAGGATGCCCGCCCCGAACCATGCCATTGCCTCGACGCGCCGTACCGGGACGCCCAGCAGGCCCGACGTCTCACGGTTGTTCGCGATGGCCCGCATCGCTGTGCCGGTCTCCGTTCGCCGCAGGTAGACCTCCACGACAATCACGACTGCGAGAGCGAACAGCAGTGCCAGCACCTGGGTGGTCGTCACGACCGTGCCGCCGACTCTGAACGTCGAGTTGGGGAAGTGCATGGAGCGCGGCTTGGACGTGTCCCAGCGCTCCTTCATGATCCCCATCAGGAACAGCGCAAGCGCCACCGTGCCGAGTGACTTGGCGAGCGCATCACGCCGGTCGAGCAATGGCGCCAAGAACCATCCGTAGATCAGGAAAATCAGCGCGCAGACGCCCACGAGCGCGGGGTACAGCAGGATCGCGAATCCAGATGCCCGGGGTTCGGGCAGGATCAGCGAGCCGCCCATCAGCGACCACACGATGTGGACGCCCATCGAGCCGATGGCCCCGAACGCCAGGTTCACCACACCGGTGGTGCGGTACAGGACGACGATGCTCGTCCCGGTTACCGCATACATCGCCCCGAATGCCAAGCCCTGGATGATGAAGGGCAGCAGTATTGAAGTATCGGGCATCCGAAGCGATGTATCCGGTGTAGCTCGGTTCGTGAATTGGGCGGATCAGCCGCCGGAGCCCAAGCCGCCCGTCCAGTTGTTCGGCTCGTCCGCAGTGAGGCCGCCGGCCCGCTCCGCGTCGCGCACGGCGATCAGGATCGGATCAACCTCGGCAATCTCGAAGCAGCCGCTGTCGTCCACCATGCGGTCGACGCCGTTGGGCACCACGTTGTAGTCCCAGTTGTTGGGCACATTGCCAAGTGGCAGGCCGCCGAAGTACCACGGCTTGCACAGGTGGTCGGTCTCGAAGTTGGCGACCGCGCCGATCGCTGCGTTGACCGCTACCGGGTCGTCCAGGTCGGCCGGGTCCATTTCAAGCAGGGCGTGCACGAGGATCTGGCCGGCCACGAAGCCCATCTGCTGGAAGCTGCCGAGCGTCGGGTCGGGGTTGAACTGGGCCGTCACCTGCCGGTACAGCTCCACGTCCGGGCGAGGATCGTCAAGCAGGCTGAACTCGGCGTTGACGTTGATGTTGCCTTCCCAAGCAGGGCCGAGCGCAACCGCTACTGAGCTGTCGTTCAGTGGCGTGGACGAACCCCAGAGAACCCGGTCAATCAGACCCTGCTCCTCGGCGGCCTTGAGGATCTTCAAACCCTCCGGCGGCGTGAAGTTGAGGATCACCCCGCCGCCGTCGCCGGCTCGGTTGACCAGGTCAAGCACAATCGACGTGGCATCGGAGAGCGGCAGCTCGTGCTGCACGTCTTCCCACTCGAGACCATGCTGCTGGACGTAGATGCCAGCCAGCGAGTTGTAGTAGTGCGAGGTGGGCGTGATGCCAGTTGTGGTCACGACCTTGCCAGCTGCGCCCTTGGCCACCACTGCCTGGGCCGCACCGAGTGCCGAGTAGGCGGGTCCCATGTTGGTCGCAGCGATGTTCGGCGAGCTGAAGCACTCCGCTGGCACTCCTGAGACGATGACTTTGTAGCCCTGCTCCTCGTAGTAGCCGGCGTTGACCGGGCAGTCCAGGATCGAGAAGCCTCCAGCGAGGGCCACGACCTGGTCGGTTTCGACCAGCTTACGAGCAGCCGCCGCAGCGTCCGCAGGATTCAAGTTGTCGTTCTCCCAGACCATCTCCAGCGGGCGACCGTGAATGCCGCCATTGGCGTTCACGCAGTCGAAGAACGCCTTCATCATGAGCGGACCGGTCGAGAAATCGATGCCGGGAACGGAGGTGGTCACGTTGCCGATGACGATCGGTTCACCGGTCGCTTGCTGACCGTTTCCGAGACCGCACGCGAGATGGTCGCCTTCGGCCATGTCGTCGTCGGCCATGTCGTCATCGCTTCCGCAGGCTGCGGCTACGAGTACGAACACGAACGCGATTGCTGTCAATTTGCGAAGCATGGGTGCTCCCCCTCCGTGTGGCGCCCGGGATCTCGCCCGGAAGGGAACCAGGCCTCTTTCGAGCCCGCGCCCCCTGCGAGCGAGATGTCGAACCCCGCCCAGCGCGGAGTATAAGTCGGTTTGAAGAACTGAGCCCACTCGGCAAATGTGCTGTATCTGGGGCGGTTGCCCGAGGAAGCGGAGCCAAGATTGCAGCCCACGCACTCGAGTTCTTACAGCCTGTCAAGGGGCACAACGGTTCAATGCATGGTGGGCTTGGCTACATTGCTGCCAGCGCGAAGCCAGTCAATGCGCAGCATGAGAAAAGCCCGATCGGGCAATACAAAGGGGAACCCATGGCCGACGCAGAATTCCGCCCGGTAGCGCTCACCGACGACATGCGCATGAAGTTCAACGCCGTGTCGACCGCCACGCTGGCGGGCCAGATGCAGCGGCGGGGAATGCAGAACAGCTTCCTGAACGGGCTGCGGCCGCTCAACGAGGGCCAGCGAATGCTCGGCTATGCACACACGCTTCGCTTCGTGCCCAAGCGTGAAGACTTCGAGCGGCGCCATCAGGGACCGAACGCGCAGCGCCAGGCCGTCGAATCGATCGAGCCCGAAGAGGTGCTGATTGTCGAAGCCCGGGGCGAGCCGCATGCCGGAACGATCGGTGACATCTTCTCCATGCGAGTGAAGCAACTCGGCGGCGCCGGTTTCATCACCGACGGCGCGCTGCGCGACACGCCCGCCGTGGCCGAGGTCGGCCTGCCCGTGTACCACCAGTCGTCCCACGCCGCGACGCTTGGCCGGCTCCACACACCGCTCGATCACCAGGTGCCGATCGCCTGTGCTGGCGTCACCGTGCTTCCGGGCGACATCATCGTGGGCGACGGCGAAGGCGCCGTAGTGATCCCGGCGCTGCTGGCCCCCGAAGTCGCCAACGACTCCTACGCCCAGGAGATCGAAGAAGAGTGGGCCATCGAGCGGGTCGCTGCGGGTGAGAGTTCGATCGGCGTGTTCCCGATCGCGAAGGACCGGCGCCCCGAGTTCGAGGAGTGGCTGGCCAAGCGCCAGGGCTGAGTTCGAGGCCCGGATTTACCCGATCCGGATGAACGGCTTCAGCTAACCGGCCAAGGCGTCGGCGCCTGCCTGGGCGACCTCGGTGTCCTCGTCAGCCGAACCGCCTGAGGCACCGATGGCACCCACCAGGGCACCGTCGACGAAGATCCCGACACCACCGCCGAACACGATGAGCCGCGGCGTGTGGGTGATGCCGTGCACCAGCGCGGGTTCGTCCTTGATGAGATTCCACCAGTTGCCGCTGGGCATGCCGCCAAAGCCGGCGACCGTGTAGGCCTTGTTGAGGGCGATGCCAGCCGACAGCCGAGGCGCGCCATCCATGCGGGCAGTGGCAATCGGCTCGCCTGAGGGGTCGGTCACGGCAATGCAGAACCGCCTGCCCATGGCCTCGGCCTTGGCCAGCGCGGCATCGAGCGCCTTGCGGGCGCCTGCGAGTGTCAGTGAGCGGGTGTCAGCGGTGTCAGCCATGGCGAATTCCAGCTTCCGGTCGGGCCTTTTCTAGGTGAACCGCGCCGAGACTACGCTCCGGCTCGCATGCACAGCGCAGCGCATCGCCCTTCGGAGTGACCGGCCCGGGTGACCGGTCTGGGTGACAGAAACGGTGCCTGCCCGCAGGGGGAGCGAGCAATGGATGTCGGCATCATCATCGGAGAGGCCACACCGCTGGGATGGGAGCGGTGGCGGCATGTCTGCCAGCTCATCGAGCGGCTGGAATTCAATTCGCTGTTCCGGTCCGACCACTACTTCAACGGCAAGCAGAAGGACGCCATCGACGTCTACCTGTCGTTCGTGATGGCTGCGCAGGAGACCGAGCGGATCCGCTTCGGCCCGTTGGTGACACCAGTCACCTTCCGTCAGCCGGTGAACGTCGGGCGGATGGCTCAGCAGCTCGACTCGCTGGGCGACGGACGGTTCGTCATGGGCCTCGGCGCGGGCTGGTACCCCGATGAGCATGAGATCTACGGGATCGACTTCCCGCCAGGCCCCGAGCGCTACGACCGTCTCGAAGAGGCGATCGCGCTCATGAAGGAGCTGTGGTACTCCGAGTCGGGCACGTTCGAGGGCACCCACTACCGGATCATCGGCACGAACTCGAAGCCCCACCCGCCCGCGGGACGCCCGCCGATCCTCATCGGGGGTACCGGGCCGCGGCGCACGCTGCGCATCGCCGCCGAGCACGCATACGAGTGGAATGCCATGCCACTCGACCTCGACGACTACCGGGCCGCCAACGAGGCCCTAGCGGCGCACTGCGAGGACTTCGGCCGCGACCCCGCGGACATCCGCCGCTCGATGCTCATCTTCGCCACGATCGGCCCCGATGAGCATCAAGAAGGGATGGCGCTGCAACGCTTCTGGGATATGATGGCTCCCGAGGGCTCGGGCATCAGCCAGGAGGACGCCATCGCAGCCGGCCACGGTCCGTGGCGCGGCTCGGTGGAGGAACTTGTCGACCAGGTCGGGCAGTTGCGTGATCTCGGTCTCGATGAGGTGGTGTTCGAGCATTTCTGCCATGAGGACGACACGATCCCTGAGTGGATCGCTGCGGAGGTCAAGCCTCGACTCGAGGCGCTCTGAGCGCAGTCAGGTTTTTACGTTCCCCGGCACAAGGGGCTAGGCTCAGCGCAAGGAAGCTGCGGTCGGCCGTAGGCCCCGGCCGCTTGTCCTCTCGAGCGAGGGTAGCCCATGAGCGAAACCATCAAGAAGCGCAGCACTGCGGTCACGCCTCGGGGCATAAACCACCTAGTGCTGAACGTCCGCGATATGGAGGAGTCGCATCACTTCTGGTGCAACCTGCTGGGCTTCAGGCAGGTCGGCGCCTTGGATTCGGAGAAGTATGACGTCCCCCCCGTGAAGATGCAGTTCTACAGCGGTGTCATCGATGATGTGAATCACCACGACGTTGCCTTGGTCGAGCTTCCGAACCTTCCGGCGCCGCCCGAGCAGTGGGACATGTTCGAGAGCGCATGCGCGGTGAACCACATCGCCATCTCCTATCCCGACCGGGAGTCCTGGTTGGAGCAGGTGCAGTTCCTCAAGGAGAACGACGTCCCGATGAACCTGCGAGTCGACCATGGCATGACCCACAGCGTCTACGTCAACGATCCCAACGGCTACGGCGTTGAAGTGCTCTACGAGCTGCCGGCCGAGGTCTGGGATCACGACATCAACGGTGCGCTCAACTACGCCAAGATTCTGCCCGAAGAAGACCTGCTGGTCGATACCACCGAGTACGAGACAAACTTCAGCAACGTCTGAGCTTGCCGCCCGAATGCGAGCGATACAGGTAGCGGAACCCGGCGGGCCCGAAGCTCTCGTCTGGACCGAGGTGGACGACCCGGTCGCTGACGCGGGCACCGTCGTCGTCGAGCTTGAGGCTTCGGGCGTCAACTACATCGACACCTACCACCGCAGCGGCCTGTACCCCGTGCCGTTGCCGTTCATCGCGGGCGTGGAGGGCGCTGGCGCCGTTGCCGAGGTGGGCGATGGGGTCGAAGGCCTCACAGTCGGCGATCGTGTGGCGTGGACGTCTCACACGGGTTCGTATGCGCAGAAGGCGCGGGTGCCAGCCGCGGCGGCGATCATGCTGCCCGAGGGCATCAGCACCGAGCTGGGAGCGGCGACGATGCTGCAGGGCATGACCGCCCACTTTCTGGCCTGCTCCACATTCCCGCTGGAGCCTGGGCATCGCTGCCTCATCCACGCCGGAGCTGGGGGCGTCGGGCTGCTGCTCATCCAGATCGCCAAGCTCCGCGGCGCCGAGATCTTCACGACGGTCGGCTCGGCGGAGAAAGCCGAGTTGGCGACGGGTGCCGGTGCCGATCACGTCATCAACTACCGCGACGAGGATTTCGGCGACGCCGTGGAGCGGATCGCCGGTCCCCGGCCCCTTGACGTGGTCTATGACGGGGTCGGCGCTGACACGTTCGAGCGAGGCCTGGAGGTCCTGGCGCCGCGGGGGACGATGGCCACCTTCGGCAACGCCTCGGGACCGGTGCCGCCGCTGGCGCCGCTGCGGTTGTCCGCCGGGGGATCGCTGTTTCTGACACGGCCGACGCTTGCTCATCACACGCTCACCCGCGACGAGCTCGAGGGCCGAGCGGGCGACCTCTTCGGATGGATCGCCGAGGGTCGCCTCGACGTGCGCATCGGCGCCCGGTTCGCACTGTCGGACGCACGCAGCGCCCATGAGGCCCTGCAGGGCCGGGCAACGACTGGGAAGGTCCTGCTCATTCCCTAAAGTGAGTTGGCTCAGTTTCAGCGCTGAGCAAGACTCCCTGTCAGCGTCCTGCGTTAGTGTCGGGCCGCATCCGTGGGAACCTGACAGGGGGAGCAATGAGCGAATCAGTCGAGACATGGTCGCCGATGACCGGGGATGAATACATCGAGAGCCTGCGCGACGGCCGCACGGTGTACTTCCACGGCGAGAAGGTGCGCGACGTCACGACGCACCCAGCGTTCCGCAACAGCGTGCGTTCGATTGCCCGGCTGTACGACGCGCTCCACGATCCCGATCAGCAGGACGTGCTGATGTGCGATACCGACACCGGCTCTGGCGGCAAGACGCACAAGTTCTTCCGGGTACCTCACAGCGCTGACGATCTCGTCGGCGCCCGTGACGCGATTGCAGGCTGGCAGCGCCTGACCTATGGGTGGATGGGTCGCAGCCCCGACTACAAGGCCTCGTTCCTGGGCACGCTCGGAGCGTTCCCTGAGTTCTACGGCGACTACTACGACAATGCCCAGTACTGGTACAAGCGCTCCCAAGAAGAGGTGTCCTACTGGAACCACGCCATCGTTCATCCACCGGTCGACCGCCACCTTGGCGCCGACGAGGCCGGCGAGGTGTGCATGCACGTCGAGCGGGAGACTGACAACGGTCTGATCGTGTCGGGCGCCAAGGTGGTTGCTACCGGTTCGGCACTGACGCACTACAACTTCATCGCCCACTTCGGCCCGGTCCCGATCCAGAAGCCCGAGTACGCCATCGTCTGCACGACGCCGATGGACTGCGAAGGCGTGAAGCTCATCTGCCGCAACTCCTACGAGCTGCAGGCGGCAGCGACCGGCAGCGTGTTCGATTACCCGTTGTCGAGCCGGCTCGACGAGAACGACTCGATCCTGGTGTTCGACAAGGTGCTCATCCCTTGGGAGAACGTCTTCCTGTACGGCGATCTCGAGACCGCCAACAACTTCTTTCCCGCGTCAGGCTTCATTCCCCGCTTCACGTTCCATGGCCTCGCTCGGCTGTGCGTGAAGCTCGACTTCATTGCGGGTCTGCTGTCCAAGGCGCTGCGGGCCACAGGTACTCGTGACTTCCGGGGGGTGCAGGCAAACCTGGGCGAGGTGATCGCCATCCGCAACCTGATGTGGGGGCTCAGCGACGCCATGTGCAAGAGCCCCGATCCGTGGGAGAACGGCGCGGTGCAGCCCTCACTGATCTACGGCATGGCATACCGGACCTTCACGCCCTACTTCTATCCGCGGGTCAAGGAGATCATCCAGTCAGTGGTGGCCTCTGGCTTGATCTACGTGAACTCCAACGCGGCGGACTTCAAATCGGACGAGATCCGGCCGTATCTCGAGAAGTACGTGCGGGGGTCGAACGGCATCCCGGCGCTGGACCGGATGAAGATCATGAAGCTCTTGTGGGACGCCACTGCCAGCGAATTCGGCGGCCGCCACGAGCTGTACGAGCGGAACTACGCAGGAAACAGCGAACAGATCAGGTTCGAGAATCTGGCGGTGGCCGACTTTGAGGTGCCAGGCATGGGCTCCATGACCCAGATGCTCGAAGGCTTCGCCGACCAGTGCATGGCCGAGTACGACCTCGACGGCTGGACCATGCCCGGCTTCTTCAATCCCGACGACGTGTCGATCGTCGGGCGCGATCTGGGCTGAGCCGCGCTTTCGATCAGCCGCAACGCCAGTCACAACTCAGAGTCGAACGCGGAGTAGATTTTTTCTGCCCGCCGCGTTCGCCTGCCTGTCGAGCCTTACGAGGAGCACGCCGTGAAGTCGATCTTCTTCCACCTGATGCCGTACCCGGAGCTCCCGCCGGATTTCCCCGCGGAGCACCGATCGGTGTGGGTTGACATCGACCCCAAGCTCTACGACCCGACCGTCGGCCACCGGACCTACAACACCTATCTCGACCAGCTCGAGTTCGCGGCCACATGTGGGTTCGACGCTGTCGGCATCAACGAGCATCACTCCAACGGCTACGGGTTGATGCCGAGCCCGAACATCATCGCCGCAGCGCTGTCACGCAACTGCCCTGACACCAACATCGTGGTGCTGGGCGACTCTGTGGCGCTGTACAACCCGCCGCTGCGAGTGGCCGAGGAGATCGCGATGCTCGACGCGATCACCGGCGGGCGGATGATCGCTGGCTTCCCGGTGGGTTCGCCGATGGACACGATTTATGCCTACGGCCAGAATCCCGCCACGCTTCGGGAGCGCTACCACGAGGGCGTGGACCTGATCCGGCAGGCGTGGACGTCCGACGAGGTCTTCAGCTTCAACGGCAACTACAACAAGCTGCGTTACGTCAACGTGTGGCCCCGCCCGGTGCAGCAGCCGCACCCGCCAATCTGGATTCCCGGCGGCGGCTCGGTGGACACCTGGGACTGGTGCGCAGCCGAGGACCTCGTCTACTGCTACCTCAGCTACTTCGGCTACAAGGCCGGGCTGCGGACCATGCAGGGTTTCTGGAAGAAGGTCCAGGAGATGGGCAAGGAGACGAATCCGTTCCAGGGTGGCTTCGCCCAGTTCATCGCCGTGGCCGACACCGAGGCGGAGGCCTGGGACCTGTACCGGGAGCCGGCCGAGTACTTCTTCAACACCTGCCTGCATGTGTACGCCGGCTTTGCCGACCCGCCTGGTTACAAGACGCCCAACACCGTTCGGGCTGGCGTGGAGGGCATGGTCGAGCGGGCGGCCCGAGAGGCCACCGCCCGCAGCGAGGCCAGGGCGGCCGATGCCGCCAAGGCGGGTGCTGCCCGATCTGGAAATGCATCGGCGTCGTATGGCTCCAAGAAGCTGACGTTTGAGGCGATGGTCTCCAAGGGCTACATCATCTTGGGCAATCCCACCCAGGTCACCGAGCAGGTGCACGAGCTGGCCACCACCATGAACGTCGGCCATCTCATGGTCTTCAGCCATTTCGGCAACATGGATCCCGAGCTGGTGAAGATGAACACCGAGATGTACGCCACCAAGGTGATGCCTGAGGTCGCGGGTCTCTTTGAGGACGACTACGAGGACCACTGGTGGCCGAAGACCGACCATCAGCTGGCGCCCGTGGGGAGCCGCGCCCAGTGAGCCCTGGTTCGACAGGCCTCAGTTCGCCGCTGGCCGGACATTTCGCGCCGGCCACGCTGCCCTACCGAGACGGGCACATCGGTCTCGTCGAGCTTGGCGAGGGGTCCACGGTGGGCTACTTGCACGGGATGCTCGGCAATCCCGGGGCGCACGCCGTGCTGGAGGAGTTGGCTGCGGCCCCGAACCGCGTGGTGGCGCCGAGCCTGCCCGGATTCACCGGTTCGAGCGAGGCCGATGGCCTGCGCAACCTGCACGACTGGGTGGTTGCCACGAGCGAGATCGTCGACCTCGCCGGGCTGACGGGCGCTCCGCTGGTGGCTTCCAGTGTGGGCGCGATGCTGGCGCTCGAGTTGGCGGCAGTGCGGCCCGAGGCATTCGGGCCGATGGTGCTCGTGGCGCCATTCGGCTTGTGGGATGACGATGACTCGGTGGCCGACCCCTTCGGCACCACGCTGAGCGTGCAGCGGGCCATGCTGACCGAAGACGCGGCAGCTTCAGCGGCATTCTTTGACGATCCGGCCGATCTGCCAGCCGACATGGTGGTGGAGCACGGCGTGCACCGGTACCTCACGCGGACGGCCGCGGCGCAGTTGATCTGGCCGCTGCCCGAGTGGGGCTTGGCGGCCCGATTGCACCGGGTGACCAACCCCGTGACGTTGGTGCACGGGGCCAAGGACCGGATCATCCCGGTCTCGTACCTGGGGCGCTGGGCTGAGGCGCTGCCGAACGTGGTGGGCACGCACCTGGTGGACGATGCCGGCCATCAGGCCGACTTCGATCAGCCCACCGAGGTCGCCCGGATCGCTGCCGCGGCCTTCGCCTGATCCCGCTGGCTCCAGTTACGCCGACCGGTGGCTCGCCGCCGCCTGGCCGACCCGTGTCTCGCCGCCGTTAGGCGGGCCCATGTCGCAGCGCTCGCCGGGCCTCGCGATCGGTCTCTCGCTTGCGGATCGCCTGGCGCTTGTCGTACATGCGACGGCCCCGAGCCAAGGCGAGTTCTAGCTTGGCGTGCCCATCGCGGAAGTAGATCTCCAGCGGGATCAGCTGCAACCGATCCTGTTCGGTGCGGGCACGCAGCCGGTTGATCTCGGCGCGATGCATGAGCAGCTTGCGGGGGCGCTCGACGTCGTGTCCCATCGTGGGCGATGCGTGGATCCACGGGGCGATGTGCATGCCCATCAGCCACATCTCGTCGTTGCGCACGCGGGCGTAGGCGTCACCCATCTGGGCCCCGCCGGCGCGCAGCGACTTCACTTCGGTGCCGCGCAGGACCATGCCGCACTCAAAGGTGTCGAGCACCTCGTAGTTGCGTCGTGCGCGCCGGTTCGACGCCACGACGGTCCTGTCCTTCGCCATCAGCCCGAGGGTACGGCTGGCGGTCACCGCACTCGCGCTGCCGATCCAGAGCGGCAGTAGGAGGCAGCGGTCGCGGCCCGTAGAATCCTGAGTGATCAGGTCGGGAATTGCCGTGGCGCAATCTGATTCCCCCGGCCACAGTTCGTCCACCCCAACGCCGCCGAACCGGGAGCTCCGATGGCTGTCACTGTCCGCTTGCCCACCGTCCTGCGTCCCCACGCCAACGGGCAGTCGCGGGTCGCCGCCGAGGGGAACACCGTGGCCGAGGCAGTGTCGTGGCTGGTCGGCCAGTTCCCTGGCATCGCCCCGAATCTGCTCGCCGAAGACGGCAGCCTGCATCGTTTCGTCAACGTCTATGTGAACGACGAGGACGTGCGGTACCTCTCCCAGATGGACACTGCGCTGGCCGATGGTGACGAGCTGTCGATCTTGCCAGCCGTCGCCGGCGGCTGAGCCGGCATCGCTCCGGCCCCGGCGCTGAGCTAGCTCGTGGCCGTCTATCGCTCCGTCGACGAGCTGATCGGCGGCACTCCCACGTTGGATGTCAGCGGCCTCAGCCCCAACCCGTCGGTTGCGCTCTACGCCAAGCTTGAAGGTCAGAACCCGACCGGCTCGGTGAAGGACAGGGTGGCGCTGGCAATGCTGGACCGCGCCGAAGCAGAGGGCCAACTCTCACCGGGTTCGATGATCATCGAGCCGTCGTCGGGCAACACCGGTATTGCGCTGGCCATGCTCGGGCAGCGCCGCGGCTACCGGGTGATGATCGTGCTGCCGGGCAACGTCACTGCGGAACGGCGCCAGATGCTCGAGATCTTCGGTGCCGAGATCATCGACAGCCCGCCCGAGCAGGGATCCAACGGCGCCGTTCGGCTCGCCTTGGAACTGGCAGAAGCGAACCCCGACTGGACGATGCTGTACCAGTACGGGAACGAGGCCAATCCTGAGATTCACTATCGGACCACGGGTCCCGAAATCGTGGCCGACGTGCCTGACATCACCCACTTCGTGGCGGGGCTGGGCACCAGCGGGACGCTGCTGGGCGTAGGGCGGTACCTGAAGGAGCATGCTCCCGGAGTGCAGGTGTGGGCTGTCGAGCCTCCCGCTGGCGAGCAGGTCGAAGGGCTGCGCAGCCTCGACGACGGGTACGTGCCTCCCATCTTTGAGAACTGGGGTGGCGCCAATCTGCTCGATCGCAAGATGATCGTCCGCCCACGCGAATCAATCGAAGCCACGCGCATGCTGGCGGCTGAGGGCGTCTTCTCGGGCATTTCGGGCGGAGCGGCGCTGGCGGGAGCCCGCAAGGCTGCTTCCCGCATCGACGAAGGCGTTATCGTGTTCGTGGTGAGCGACCACGGCTGGAAGTACCTCTCCGTCGGTGCCTGGACTGACGACCTCGATGCCGCGGCCGCCAACGCTGAGCACGTCATCTACTTCTGATTCCCTGTTTCTGATTTCCTGCTGCTGGTCTCTTGGGTCGCCGTCGTACCGTTGACGAGATGGACGAGATGAGTTCCCGCCGCAGTGTCGCGGCGCTCGTTGTCACGCTGGCGCTGTCAGCAGTTGCGTGCACGAGCCCGCCGGTCCTGGTTGCCCCCACCTCGCCGCCCCCGACTGCGCTGTCGCTTGACATCACCCAGACGACGTTGCTGCCGGAACAACCGTCATCGGAGCGGCCGGCTGCGGTACTGGTGACGGTTCCGTCCGATGCCGACGGTGCCGCCGCGGCACCCGGTGAGGACGCGGCTCAGACAACCGCATCCGAACGGCTGGGGGCCGCGGCAGTTCCGAACCCTGAAGGGGTGGTCCTGGCCGGAGACGGCCTCGGTTTCGTGAGCTTCGGTGCCGGCGTGCAGGCTGCGCTCGGTGCGCTGATCAATTCGCTCGGCCAGCCGGTGGCCGACACCGGATGGATCGACACGTTCTCGATATACGGAGACTGTCCCGGCAGCCGCCTGCGAGTCGTGGAATGGCCGGGTGTGCTGGCCCTGTTCGGGAATCCCGAAGACGGGTACCAGCACCGCGATGCCGCCGAAGAGCATTTCATGACGTGGCGGTTGGGATCGTTCGGACCCGATCCGTACCTGCTGCGCACCGCCGAAGGAATCGGCATCGGCGCCACGCGTAGCGAGGTGGCCGAGGCATACCCCGCCGCCACTTTCCGCCCGGCGACGGCCAGCGAACCGGCCTCAGTTCTGCTCGCAACCAGCGGCGGCCGGCTCACCGGCATTTTGGATGGCACCGGAATCCTCCGGTCGCTCGAAGCAGGAACGCGCTGCCCAACGGGCTGAAGTTCGCTGACTCCGGCGCGATGTGAGCCGCGTCGCCTTCCTGCGTAGTATCGGCCTCCGTGAGCGAGCTCTCGGTGACGGTTTTGGGTTGTTCAGGCAGCTATGCCGCCGCTGGCGAGTCCTGCAGCGGCTACCTCGTGCGCAGCGACTCCACGACGCTGTGGGTGGACTGCGGCCCTGGCACGTTCGCAAACCTGCAACAGCACGTGGCGCTCGAGTCCGTGGATGCACTGCTGGTGAGCCATCACCATCCGGATCACTGCGCCGAGCTGCCGGTTGTCTACAACGCCGCGAAGTACTACATGGGCATTGAGCGCATTCGCGTCCTTGCTACCAGCGGCGTGCGGGAGGTCACCGAGGCCTACGGCGACAGCTCGGATCTCTTCGGCTGGGAGATGGTGAAGGACTCGTCGAAAGCGCGTGTCGGTGACATCGACGTCCTGTTCTCCCGCACCGATCACCCGGTCGAGACGCTTGCAATGCGTTTCGAGTCCGACGGCAAGTCCATCGTGTACACCTCGGACACCGGCCGGGGCTGGGCGCTCGCTGCGCTCAGCCGCGACGCCGGGCGACCCGCACCGGACCTGGTTGTGGGGGAGGGAACGCTGCTCCATGCGACTGACAATCCCGACATCCCCCACGTCAGCGCTGCGTGGTTGGCGGCTGATGCCAACGACGTGGGTGCACGAAAACTCGTCGTGACCCATGTGCCGCCTGGCTCGGATCCGCAGGACCATCTCACGGAGGCGGGCGAAGTGTTCTGCGGCGATGTGTCGGTTGCCCGCACTGGCGCGACCTTCTGGGCGTGAAGGCCGGACCCCCGCTGTGGAGCGCACCGACGGCCGGACCCCCGCGGTGACGCGCGCTGATGGTCGGACGCCCGGCCAACTGCGCCCGGTCACCTTCGAACGCGACTTCACCGACCAGACCCCCGGCTCGGTACTGGTGTCCTTCGGCCGCACCAAGGTGCTGTGCACCGTGTCCATCGACGACAACGTGCCGCGCTGGATGCGCGGCCGAGGGACTGGCTGGGTCACCGCGGAGTACGCAATGCTGCCCGGCTCCAGCGGCGAGCGCGTCGGCCGTGAAGCCAAGCGCGGCAAGCAGAAAGGCCGCACGCTCGAGATCGAGCGCTTGATCGGCCGGGCACTGCGGGCGGTGTGCGACATGGCGGCGCTCGGAGAGCGTGAGGTCACCGTTGACTGCGACGTCCTGCAGGCCGACGGAGGTACGCGTACTGCGTCGATCTGCGGTGGGTACGTGGCCCTGCACGACGCCTGCACCCGCCTGGTCCTCAGTGGGGCAATCAGCCAACTCCCGCTCACCGACGAATGCGCTGCCATCTCGGTGGGCATCGTGGACGGCGAAGCCCGCCTGGACCTCCCCTACGAGGAGGACTCCCGGGCCGAGGTGGACATGAACGTGGTGATGACCGGTGGGGGCCGCTTTGTCGAGGTGCAAGGCACCGCCGAGGGAGACCCGTTCGACGATGCCCAGCTCGGGGCGATGCTGGCACTGGCCCGTTCGGGCATCGGCGAGATTGTCAACTTGCAGCGAGCGGCCCTGATCACGCCGCCATCTTGAGGCCAAACGACTCCATACACATGCGCTGAGAGGGCCCCGACGGCATGAGGCTCGTAATGGCATCGGCCAACCCGCACAAGGCGATCGAGATAGCTGACGTGCTGCGAGCGGCGATGCCGGAAGCGGAAATCGTGCCACGGCCCGGCAACCTCGGTGACGTGGCCGAAGACGGCGAAACCCTGGCAGAGAATGCGCTCATCAAGGCCCGATTCGTGCATGCAGCCACCGGCGAGCCGGCCATCGCAGATGACACCGGCCTTGAGGTCGACGCGCTCGGCGGCGCACCCGGCGTGCACAGTGCCCGCTATGCGGGGCCCGAAGCGGATCCGGTCGCCAACCTGGCCAAGCTCATGGCGGCACTGGTTGATGTGCCCCCGCCGCGGCGCACTGCCCGCTTTCGCACCGTGGTCGCTGTCGTATTCGGCGACGGGCGAGAACTGTTGGCCGACGGCGCCGTCGAAGGGACCATCGCCACGTCACCCCGCGGCGACGGCGGCTTCGGCTACGACCCTGTCTTTGTTCCTGACGAGGCAGCTCCGCTGACGTTCGCCGAGATGACGGCTGATGCGAAGAATCGGATCAGCCATCGGGGCCGGGCGCTGCGTGCACTGGCCAAGCAGCTCTGACACGCCTGCCCGCACATGCCCGCACCTGCCCTGCTGGGCAAGATGGCCTCGTCGGTAACCTGCGCCGCATGACCGACCTTCCATCCGCCCAGCACCCGAGCCCCGCTTCGGAGCGTGCATTCGAGTCAGGCGGGGTGTCCGGCTGGACCCAGATCTCGAACCGGCTGCTGGACGACCGCATCGTGTTCCTGGGCGACGAGGTGGACGATCATCTGGCCAATGTCGTGTGCGCGCAGATGCTGTACCTGGAGGGTCAGGATCGCGGCCGGGACATCTCGCTGTACATCAACAGCCCCGGCGGATCTGTCACTGCTGGCATGGCCATCTACGACACGATGCAGTTCGTAGCGTGCGACGTGGCCACGGTCTGTCTGGGGCTTGGTGCCTCGATGGGCCAGTTCCTGCTGACCGCCGGTGCGCCGGGCAAGCGCTACTGCCTGCCGCACGCCCGGGTGATGATGCACCAGCCATCTGGCGGCGTACGGGGCCAGGCGTCTGACATC
Organism: Candidatus Poriferisodalis sp.; assembly: GCF_965237655.1. GTDB lineage: Bacteria > Actinomycetota > Acidimicrobiia > Acidimicrobiales > Poriferisodalaceae > Poriferisodalis. The sequence continues at coordinate 2,176,765 of NZ_CBDEGB010000002.1, read as the reverse complement.
GCCATCCAGGCCGAGCAGATGGCGTACATCAAGCGCCTGATGGCAGAACGCACTGCTCTTCACAGCGGTCAGGACGTGGAGCAGATCCTGCTCGATTCCGAGCGGGATCGCTGGTTCACCGCCGAGGAGGCCAAGGGCTACGGCTTGTGCGATCACGTGATCGTCAAGCGCGGCGAGATGATCTAGGCCCGTACCACCGGGTCGATCAGCCGGGCGCAGCAATGCTCGTGCGTCCGGTCTAGCCGGGCGCAGCAATGCTCGTGTGTCCGGTCTAGCCGGGCGCAGCAATGCAATGGCGGGTGACGTAGTCGATGACTCGCTGCGCAGCAGCGTCTTGGGTCTCGAGAAACGGATCCTGGGCTGCTATCAGCGCAGCGGCGCGGTCAAAGGTCTCCCGTGAGGCTGTGTCAGCGACAGCATCTCGAAGTGCGGCAGTCAGGTCGGCCAGCAGCTGCACGTCCGGGCGAATCTCCGCTGGTGCGGCTGCTGCGGCGTCGGCGAATTGGCGAGCGGTGCGGTCCATCGCGTCGCGGGCGCTTGCGTCATCATTCGGGTTGACCGTCAAGCTGAGCTCGTCGACCACCAGCAGGTGCGCGAATTCCTCGCAGAACTCTTCGGCGGAGGGTTCCCCGCTGTCGCGCAACAGCGTCACGCGCACGGCGAGGACGATCACCACGGCGGCGGCAGCAACGAGGAGCCAACGCCGGCGAGCTGCCACGGTCATCACGCTCGGGACGCAGCCTCCGCGCGGCACCGCAGGTCCGCGACGCCGTGCGCGAGCCCCTCGGCGTAGCGGTACAACGCGCTCCCTGACACGAGGACATTGGCACCTGCCGCCGCAGCGCCGCTGATGGTGTCCGCCGAGATGCCGCCGTCCACTTCGATGTCGATGCCCGAACCCGATGCGCCCGCTGAACCACTCAGATCGATGAGCTGGCGCAGCGCGGCGATCTTGGGCTCCATTGTCGAGATGTACGCCTGACCGCCGAAACCCGGGTTGACGGTCATCACGAGCACCATGTCAACGAGGTCGAGCACATGGGCCACGGCGTCGATTGGCGTAGATGGATTGATCGCCACCGCTGGCTGGGCGCCTAGCTCGGCCACCCGGCTCAGCGTGCGGTGCATGTGGGTGACCGACTCGGCGTGGACAATCAGCATCTCGCAGCCGGCATCCACGTAAGCGCCGAGCATCGGGTCGGGGTCGACGACCATGAGGTGGGCTTCGAAGAGCACGCCTGCATGGGGACGGCAGGCCGCGATGACGTCGGGGCCGAACGTGAGGTTCGGCACGAAGACGCCGTCCATGACGTCCCACTGGATCCGGTCGACACCGGCTTGCTCCAACGCAGCGCACTCGTCACCGAGGCGCGCGAAGTCAGCGGGCAGGACAGACGGAACGATTTCGATAGGCCGTGGTGCCGTCTGCGAGGTCGCGTTCACTCGGCCAGTGTTGCCGACGCGTCGCCGTCAGGCGCGGCAGTTATCGGGGGAGACACCCCGGAAAGCGGTGTCTTAGTTCAGCCGCTCCACAATCATGGCCATGCCCTGACCGCCGCCGACGCACATCGACTCGAGCCCGAAGGTCTTGTCGCGGTCGGCGAGACCGTTCAGCAGCGTGGTCATGATGCGTGCGCCGGTCATGCCGAACGGGTGGCCCAAGGCGATGGCGCCGCCGTGGAGGTTGAGCTGATCGACCATGTCGATGCCCAACTCGTCGGCGGAAGGAATCACCTGGGCGGCGAATGCCTCGTTGATCTCAACCATGTCGATGTCGTCCATGGTCATGCCCGCACGCGCCAGCGCCTTCTTGCAGGCTTCAATGGGACCCAGGCCCATGATCTCGGGGTTCAGCGCCGAGACCGCAGATGAGATGATGCGCGCCAGCGGGGTGATGCCCAACTCCTCGGCACGCTTGCGGCTCATCACCAGCACCGCTGCGGCTCCGTCATTGAGTGGGCAGGCATTGGCGGCGGTGACGCGACCGTCGGGCCGGAACACCGGCTTGAGCTGCGCGACGGCGTCGTAGGTCACGCCCGCACGCGGTCCGTCGTCGGCGCTGACGATCGTGCCGTCGGGCAGCTTGAGCGGTGTGATGTCCATCTCGAAGAAGCCGCGAGCGATGGCCGCCTCGGCCTTGTTCTGGCTCATCACGCCGTACTCGTCCATGGCCTGGCGGCTGACGTTGCGGTGCTCGGCGACGTTCTCGGCGGTCTGACCCATCGCGATGTACAGGTCGGGCAGTACTCCTTCAGCCGGCGTCCAGTCGTCATGGCCGCCCTCAGAGCGAACCTTGGTGCGCTCGCCGGGGGCCTGGAACTGCGGGTTCGTCGTGCCCGGCAGGCTGTCGGAGTTGCCCTTGGTGTAGCGGCTCACGCATTCGACGCCTGCGGAGATGAATGCATCGCCTTCGCCGGCGCGGATGGCGTGTGCTGCCATGCGGATGGTCTGCAGCGACGACGAGCAGTAGCGGTTGACCGTCGTGCCGGGTACGTTCTCAAGTCCGGCAAGAATTGCCGAGGCCCGAGCGATGTTGAAGCCGGCCTCGCCGCCCGGCTGTCCGCAGCCCAGCATCAGGTCTTCGATCTCGTCGCGAGGGAGATCGGGCACCTTGTCGAGCAGCTTGGTGACGATCTGTGCGGTCATGTCGTCGGGCCGCATCTCGGTCAGCGAGCCCTTGAAGGCACGGCCGATCGGGCTGCGGGCGGTGGCGACGATGACCGGGTCGGTCGCGGCGTCAGTGCTTGCTGCAACTGGGCTCATGGGGAGTCCCTTCGGAGGGCGCGCCGAACCCGTTTGCAGGGTCGGTCACGCTGTGTGTGCGAGCCCAGAGGCTACGTCATCACCGCGTGCTTCGTCCGAGAAGACGTGCGCGCTCAGGCAACCCCGCGAGCGTCAAATGGTGCGGCGCAGAGGGGTTCAGGCGTTTTGCAGGGCCCGCCAGACGTTCTGGGGGCTGCAGGGCATGTCGATGTGGTCGATGCCCAGATGAGCGACCGCATCGCACACGGCGTTGTGCACCGCAGGGGTCGAGCCGATGGTGCCCGACTCGCCGATGCCCTTGGCACCCAACGGGTTCCGGGGGCTGGCCGTCTCGGTGTTGGACACCTCGAAGCTGGGCAGCTCCGCAGCCGACGGGATCAGGTAGTCCAACATGCTGGCATTCAGCGGGTTCGCGTCGTCGTCATATTCCACGTGCTCGAACAGCGCTTGCGCGATGCCCTGCGCGATGCCGCCGTGCTGCTGGCCGTTGACGATGAGCGGGTTCATGATGGTGCCGCAGTCGTCGACAGCGATATGCCGAAGCAGCTCGACCTCGCCAGTGTCGCTGTCGATCTCGACCACGGAGACGTGGGAGCCGAACGGGAACGTGGCATCGGTCCCGTCGAAGTTCTCCTCGGCCATCAGGCCGGCCTCGATGCCCGAAGGACGGGCGCTGTCGTCGTTGGCCAGCTTGGCGATGTCGGCCCAGCTCACCGAGCTGGTCGGCACGCCGGCCACGGCCAATCCGCCTTCGGCGACCACGATGTCGTCGGCGGAGGCTTCAAGCAGGTGAGCAGCAAGCTGCTTGCCCCTCTCCAGCACGGCCTGGCTCGACAGGTACACCGCTGAGCCGGCGGTCTGCAGCGACCTCGAACCCAGCGTGCCAGCACCCGAAGGCACCTCGGCGGTGTCGGCGTCGATGTGGGTGACATCGTCCATGGAAATGCCCAGCACGCCCTCGACAATCTGGGCGAAAGTCGTGGCGTGGCCTTGGCCGTGGCTGGACGTCCCGACACGGATCGTGGCTGTCCCGTCCTCGTGCACTTCGGTGCTGCCGTACTCCACGTGCAGGCCTACCGGTGCGGTGATCTCCACATACGACGAGACGCCGATGCCCAACAGCTTCGAGTCGCCTGCGTCGCGGCGGGCCTGCTGCTGGGCACGAAGGTCGGAATAGCCCGATGCTTCGAGCACCGCATCCAGCGACCGCTCGTATTCGCCCGAGTCGTAGACGACCCCAGTCTGCAACGTCGCAGGGAAGGCGTCGGGTTGGAGGAAGTTCTTGCGGCGCATCTCCGCCGGGTCCATGCCGATCGCAGCGGCCGCCTTGTCCAGGATGCGCTCGACCATCTGGGTGGCCTCTGGCCGTCCCGCACCCCGGTACGCGCCGATCGGGGTGGTGTTGGTGATGACGGTGTATGCCTTGAAGTGAATCATGGGCATGTCGTACACAGCTTGGGAGAGCATGCCGGTGAGCAGCGGCAGGATCGCCCCGATGACCGGGTACGCCCCAGCGTCGGCGACGACGTTTGCCCGCAAGCCCACGATGCTGCCGTCGTTGCGCACACCCATCTCGGCGTTCATGACCATGGCGCGGCCCTGCACCATCGAGAGCATGTTCTCGGTGCGGGTCTCGGTCCAGCGGACCGGCCGGCCGAGGGCCTGGGCTGCCTTGCCAGCCACGATGTACTCGACGTAGCAGGCCGCCTTGGGGCCGAAGCCGCCACCCACCCACGGCGCAATGACCCGCAGTTGATCGGCTTCAAGGCCCAGCGCCGGCGCGAGCGCGTCGCGCATCGAGTGGGCCGCCTGCGTCGACAGGTACAAGGTCATCGAGCCGCCGTCGCCGGGCACGGCGACGCAGCCGTTGGGCTCCATCGGCACGCCCGCCAGACGCTGGGTCACGATGCGCTCGGACACCATCGCATCGGCGCCTTCGAACGGATCACCCGCGTCCTGCACTTCGGCATCGGGGGCGATGTGGGCGAAGCAGACGTTGGAGTCCTGGCCCTCCCACACAACCGGCGAGTCCGGCGACAGCGCAGCCTCGATGTCGGACACGATCGGCAGCGAGCTGTACTCGACGCTCACCATCTCGGCCGCATCGTTGGCTTCGCTCTGGGACTCCGCTACCACGGCAGCCACAAGGTCGCCGACGTAACGCACCCTGTCCGCTGCCAGCGGCGGCCGGTTGTACGCCGGGTCGATCATCGGGAAGCCTTGGAAGGCGTCCATGGGCATGTTGTCGGCGGTGTACACCGCCAGCACACCCGGCATCGACTCCGCGTCAGAGGTGTCGACCGAGGTGACTACGGCATGTGCCTCGAGCGAGCGCACGAACGCAACCTTCGCCGAATCAATGTCGAGATCGTCGACGTAATGATTCGCCCCGGTCAGCAGCCCGGGATCCTCCCGGCGCTGTACAGGATTCCCCAGGATCGAGCCCGATGCGGCCATCGCTTGCCCCCTTGTGGCCGACGCCCCGCGAGCGGCGCCAGATTGCGGTCAGAACTGTGTGCCCAGCCGCGCGCGGCCCGGCATCAGCCGCGACAGTAGCCCAACGATGAACCGGCGCTGTGCGCCGGAGGGGGCGTCGTGACCGGACCGGCTCAGGTCCGCAACGGTGCGGCGCTGGCCCTGTCGAGCGATGTCATCCAGCTCGCCACGGTGTGCGCCGCGAAGCCCGGGTTCTCGCACATCCACCAGTGGCCCACGTCGAGCAGCTCGGTGACGCGGGCACCCGCGCGCTTGGCGACTCGGCGATGCATGACACCGCCGCCGGTGAAGTGGTCGCCTGCCGCCAAGATGCAGAGCCCGGGTCGCTGACCAGCGGCGGCAATGTTGAAACCGAGGTCGGACATGGCCGGCTGGGAGGCGTCGCGGTAAAGCGCCAAGATGCACCGGCCCATGTCGGCGTCGACATGCGGCACGACTGCTGCCGCCACTTCGGGGCCCATGCCCAATCCGGCGTAGAAGGCGACGCTCTCGTCGTCAGGGCGGTTGATCATGCGCTCGATCGAGGCCTCACCGCGAGGCGACTGCCATACCTGCGCAGCGTCGTGCCACTCGTAGTCGGGATCGAACAGTCCGATGACATCGGTGCACCACGAGCGGATCAGGTCCGGGCGCTCCATGGCGATGCGCATGACGTGCCCGCCGCCCCAGTCGTGGCCCAGCAGGTCGATCGGCCCTGCGCCGCCCGCCTGCAGCTTTTCCAATTCGGTGACGAGCCAATCCCGGTACTCGTTCATGGTCGCACCGAAGCCGTTGGGCGCGGGTGTACCGAATCCTGGGGGTGAGAGAGCTACGACATTGTCGGGGCCGACGCCGTGGCGCGCGAGCGCGACCCGCATGGGGTCCCAGATGGCGGTCGTCTCCGGATTGCCGTGAACCAGCACGAGCGTCATGGCGAGCGTCTCCGTGTTCGAAGTGTGATGTCGGACCGTCGGGTCCCAACGGCGGGATTGGGTGTAGGGCTCAGGCGGTCGGTGCAGGAGTGCGGCCGCTTGCACGCAGTTGCTTGGTGGCATCGATGTCGATGGATCGGCCGTCGTCGCCAATGACGACGCCATAGTCGCGACGCGCACCCTCAATGCTGACGACGTCGTCCATCACGTCTCGCAGCACAGCAGCGGGCTCCCGTTCGAGTGCGTTACCCCAGCCGCCCCCGCCCGGTGTGTCGGCGATCATGCGTGCCGGACCAAGACGCTGGACCCCGTACTTGGGCGGCACAAACGTCGGTCCGTCGGCGTCAGTGTCGACGGGGACGATCCACTCCAGACCGACGCCGCCGGTGCCGCCGCCGCGCACGCCGTGACCCGACGGCGTGTCGAGGCCTTCGGCCCGGAACGACCAGATGGCCGGTCTGAGAATGTCGGCCTCGTAGCGCACGCCTGTTCCGCCGCGCTTCTGGCCTGGGCCGGCGTTGTCGCAGCGCTGTTCATGGCGGATGTAGCGCACGGGATACATCTGCTCGTGGAACTCCAGATTCGGCAGGTCGAGGCCGCCGAGCGTGATGAGATGGCCCATCTGCGGGAAGCCGTCGCGTTCGGCGGTCGCTCCGGGTGTTGCCATCGCATGCCACTGGTACATCACCCAGGTGGTGCCGTCATCGCGGCGCCCGGTGACGTGACCGTGCATCGTCTTGGACCACGCCGCACAGGCCCGATCGGGATCGGCCTGCGCGAGTGCCTGCCACACCGCGATCACGATCTCGTGGGCGACGAACACGGTGTTCATCGTCATCGGAGCAGGTGGCAGTGCGTTCACGATGCTGCCTTCGGGAGCAATGATCCGCACGGATCGGTACGTGCCCTCGTTGCGCGGGATCGACGTGTCGAAGAACGACGACACGGCCAAGTACACCGACGAGTAGGTGTTCGCCACCGAGCTGTTCTTGAAACCCTCGATCTGGGGATCGGTGCCGGTGAAGTCCAGCGTCATCTGGTCGCCCGCGACGGTGAGTTGCACCCGGACGGCGATGTCGGCGGGGCCGAAGCAGTCGTTGTCGGTGCGGTCCTCGCCGTAGTAGGTGCCGTCGGGCAGCGCCGCGATGGCGGTTCGCATGCGTCGTTCACCATGCGTGAGGACACCGTCGAGGTAGGCCAGGTAGGGCTCGATGTCCAGTTCTGCAACGAGGCCGAGCACCCGCTCGGCCCCGATGCGGGTCGATCCCAGCATTGCCAGCAAGTCGCCGTCGAGCAGCTCGGGCGTCCGGCAGTTGATGAGCAGCAGCTCCCAGAGGTCGTCACGGAGCTTGCCGGCTTCTATCAGCTTCATGACCGGCAGCCGGATGCCTTCCTGCCAGATCTCGGTCGCTTCAGGGTTGTAGGTGCCCGCAAGCCCGCCGCCGATGTCGGACTGGTGCGCGCGATTGCAGCAGAAACCGACGAGCGTGGGTTCGCCGGCGCCGTCGGCACGCGACTCATCGTCATCGATGAAGACCGGCCTCGCGATGACCCAGTCGGGCAGGTGGTTGCCGCCGGCCACGTAGGGATCCGACAGTAGGAAGACATCCTCGGGATTGATACGGCCCTCGTATCGCTTCAGCAGGGCACGCACGGCGAAGCCGCCGCCTCCGGTGTGAATCGGGATGCCGTCGGCATTGGCGACAAGCGTTCCGTGGGGTGTCGTCACATAACACGAGAAGTCGTGGCTCTGGCTGAAGATGGTGCTGCGCGCCGTGCGCGTCATGACCCAGCCCATGTGCTTGCTGATCTGATCGAGCCGGTTCTGCATGACCGCGAGCACGATCGGGTCCAGTCCGGTCGCTGCCTCGCCGTTTGCTTGGCTTCGGCTTCGGCCCGACTGGACGCTGCGAGACACCGACGCGTCACCCGGTGCCGACTCGCTCGCGTCCTCGTCGACTAGGGCGAGGTCGATGAAGAGATCTCCGTTGGCGTCCACCCACAACCGGTCCCCAGGACGAGCGACGACCGTTGTGGTGAGTTCCTCGACGAGCGCCGGACCGTCGATCGTGTGACCGCGCTGGAGCAGGTCACCGTCGAAGACGGGCGTGTCGCACCAGCCGAACGGCCCATGCCACACCGAACGCGTCTCGATGGGCTGTGGCTCGCCGGTCGCTGCGGGGGTCTCGGTTGTTGCGACGTCGCCGGTGGAGGCGCGTGCCACAAGGCGAAGCGAGGCCACCATGATCGTCCCGTCGGACTGGACGTGCCCGTACAGGCGCTGGTACTCGGCTTCGAATGCCGTGCGGACTGCGGCAGCGTCGACCGTAGACCCGCTCCCCGTGGGGCCGGGCTCGCCGTGAGCCGGAACGCGAATGGACCAGAGCTGGCCGGGGTGGTGCAGTTCCAGCTCGCAGTCGAGCGCCACCTGGTCGGCAGCGAAGCCCTCACCGCTCATCACCTCGAGCGCTTGAGCGCGCAGGGCCTCGAATCCAGCGTCGATCTCGCCGAGGTCGAGCTCATCCAGCGAGCCCATCAGGAATCGCGTGAAGTCCTGGCGTACATCGGAGTGCAGCATCCCGATGGCACACAGAGCGCCCGCATCACGGGGCACATAGACGCGATCGCAGCCAAGGCCCGCGGCGACCGAGGCGCCGTGCATCGGTCCGGCGCCTCCCGCAGCCACCATCGTGAAGCGCCGTGGCGAGTGTCCCCGCTCGATCGAGATGTGCTCGGTCGCGCTGAGCAGGTGTTGCTCGACGACCTCGACGATGCCGGCCGCTGCCTCTTCGATCGTCATTCCGAGCGGTTCGGCCACATGGGTGCGGATTGCTTCGCGGGCCGCGTCGATGTCGAGATCCAGGGTGCCGCCAGCGGATTTACCGGGGCGAAGGCGACTCAGGACCAACTGTGCATCGGTGACGGTCGGCAGCGTGCCGCCGTGGCCATAGCAAGCGGGACCAGGATCGGCGCCAGCGCCCTGTGGCCCCACGTACAGCAGGCCGGCCTCGTCGACTCCCGCGATGGTCCCGCCGCCTGCGCCGATTGTGTGGATGTCGATGGCAGGGGTGGAGACGTGGTAGCCCGCGATCATGATGTCGTCGCGGGTGTCCACCTCGCCGCCCGACATGAGCAGCACATCGCATGAGGTTCCCCCGATCTCCATCGAGATGAGGTTTCCGGGCAGGGCGGAACTGCTTGCAGTTCTGCCATTGGAGACCACACTCTGTGCATTTTTGCCGCCTGAGGCGGCATTTTTGCCGTGAGAAACAGTGGACGCATCTGCATTGCTGACCAACGCTGCGTCCACGGCATCGCGGTAGAGGTTCAGCGCGCCGACGGCGGCTGCGGGGCCGCTCAGCAGCAGGTTCACGGGTCGCCCCGACACCTGATCAACCGACGCGGCTCCGCCGTTCGACTGCACCAGCAGGATCGCGTGACGCAATCCAGCCGCCGCGAGCTCATCGTTCAGCGAACGCAGGTAGGACACGATCTTCGGTGACAGCGTGGCGTTCACGACGGTGGTGGAGGTGCGCTCGTACTCGCCCATGAGCGGTGAGACCGCAGCCGAGGTCGTCACCCATGTGCCGTCCCACTGCTCACGCACGGCTTCGGCAGCGGCGCGCTCGTGTGAGTCGTTCACGAACGAGTTCATGAACGCGATGGCGACCGCCTCGACGTCGTGGCTGGCGAACTGCTCAAGCACCGAGTCGAGCCCGCTCAGGTCCATCGGTTGGTGCTCGGTGCCATCGGAATCGATGCGTCCGGGAACCGTGGCGCGCAGGTACCGGGGCACCAGCACAGGCGCGTACGGGGCGCGGTGGTTCCACTGGTCCTCGCGCATCCCTCGGCGGATCTCCAGGGTGTCGCGGAATCCCTCGGTTCCGATCAGCCCCACGACGGCGCCTGTTCCCTCGAGCATGGTGTTGGTGGCGACAGTGGAGCCGTGGACGAACAGCGAGCAGCCGGTGAGCACATCGCCCAGCGGCATGCCGAGATCCACGGCGACGCGGGCGAGCGCGGCGTGCACTCCCCGGCTGGGATCTGCAGGCACTGAAGGCACCTTCGCTACCCACGTTGCGCCTCGCGCATCGGCTAGGACCAGGTCGGTGAAAGTGCCTCCGACGTCCACGCCGATCCGCCATGGCGCGGCAGGCCGCCCCGGTGGGCGGGCAGTACCGCCAGTAGAGCTGTCGCTTACAGGAGGCGTGGTGGACTTGCTCACACGCCCAGTCTCGCACCCTTGGCCTCGACTCGGCTCACGAAACCCGCAGCCGCACTCGCGGCGCACCACGCGCTGCCCGTCGGGCGTCTGCACACGCATCAAATGGGCCCTGCGCGGTTTTGTGGGATTGGGACTGCCGGGATCGGTGGGGGTCATTATGTCGTGAGGATGCCGCGGGCGGCGAAGTTGGCGGGGTTGGTGAAGCCGTGGGCGGTTCTTCGCAGCACTTGGAGGAGGTTGTTGGCACCTTCGATTCGGCCGTTCGAAGGTCGGCCGGTGTGGTGCCAGGCGAGGATCTCGGTGGACCAGGCGATGACGGTGTCCACGACGGAGCTGAACTCGGGCAGCTCGCCGGTGGCGTAGAGATCGGCGAACCGGTCCAGGGCGGCCAGGGCGCCTTGTTCGTCGTCGGCGAGGTAGAGGCCGTGCAGTTCCTGGAGGGCTTCCCAGGCTGCTCGCAGGCGGGGATGGTCGTCGAAGAGCTTCTCGAGGCGTGCACGGTCGGCTGGGTTGAGCTGGTCGCCGCGGCGCAGCAGCAAGAACCGTGACCGGAACACCTCGCGGTCGAACGCGGGCTTGACGCCGGGCGGCTGTCGGCGCTGGACGTCGCGGCGCACAGCTGTCAGCCCGGCGCTGAACCAGCGGATCACATGGAACCGGTCCAGCACGTGACGGGCGTGGCCGAGGCGGTCCTCGATGGCGGCCTTGTACGCCTTGGAGCCGTCGGAGACCACGACCTTGACGCCTTTGCACCAGCGAGGCCCCTGAGCTGCGGAACCCCGAAAGCGCCGCTGCGCTGCGGTGGGGGACCATGGCCAGGGTCTCGCCGGTGTCGCCGTTTTGGATCACCGTCACATAGCGGTGCCGCTTGCGCATCGAGGTCTCATCGACCAGCAGCACCCGGCAGCGGCGACCGCGGCGATGGCACGCGACCAGCGCCGACCAGCTCGCCACCAGTGTCATCACCGCGTGCCAGCCCACCTTGTGACGGCGAGCCACCGCTCGGATCGGCATCACCTTGGCGTCGGTGACCAGCCTGCGCGCCAGACGCCGCGTCAAGCGGCCCTCGAACTCGGGGTGGTCCTCCACCCAGCGCCTGTCGCAGTCACCGCAAACGAACCGGCGCCTAAGCCACACCAGCGTCACCAGCCGACCCGACACCTCCAGATCGCGAATCTCGCGGCGACGCGTGTCATGCACCCCCGCGCCGCCCAGCCCGCACCCCGGGCACCGAGCCCGCCGGACCGTGGACGCGACCTCCACACACAGCTCGTCGACCTCGTCGACCAGCACACTCAGCACGCGTATCTGACGCAGGTGCAACCGCACCCGCATAACATCGGCAGCCATCGAGGCCCTCCTGGATCGTGATCTTGCAATCACCGATCCCAGCAGGGCCTCGACCCCTGCTCAGGGACCCTCAACCACCCCAATCCCCACGTTTCCGCGCAGGCTCATCAAATGTGATGAGTCAGTCGTCGTATTCGGTGACGAGGTGACAAGTGGACGTCACGCAATGGGCAAGTGAATTGAGTCGAGGGATTGACCCGTGATGCGCCTATACAGTCTGATTGCCTGATCGTCCGTGAGGCTTGCGATGAAATCGGCGGCGCGACGCGCTGAATGGCATTCCAGATAGAACTTGCGGTCAAAAAAGGGCGTGCTGAGCGGCGTAGAATTCGGTCCGCTCTTGGAGCCGATATCGCAGTAGGCATCAAACAATTCCGTGATGATCCGCCTATGGCCATACCGCTGAGCGTTCAGGCTTGGAGCGTCGATGACGAATTTTCGCGTGAGGTATTTCAGAATCTCGGCGAGTGTCCGGCCTTCAGGCTGAACCATGACTTTGCCGTTCTCGTCTATCTCAAATGCTTGCAACAAGGTCGTGATCAGAGAACTGCGCATTACCGAGAGACGCCCAATACTGGCAGCCGTGCCAATGAATGGTGTGTCCGGAAGGAGCACCTTCAGGTTCTGAAACGCTTGTTGAGCCAGCTCACTATCGAGATTTCGTTCTCTGCATACCTCTGTTAAGAATTCTGAGCCAGTGTCCTCGTCCATGATGAGCGTTGGAAGCGGGATGAGGTTGGCACGGTAGAAGTCCTCAAGATCATGGACCGCGTATGTAACGTCATCAGCCCAGTCCATGATTTCGGCCTCCAGACTCCGTTGATTCTCGTCTGCGGGCTGAAGTTCCATCGCGAATTTGAAGTCTTCAAGCTCGGTTTCGTATGCGCTCCACTTCTTGCTGCGATCGCTGTCGATCCTAGGGTGGTTGTTCGAATCCAGATCCCTTAGCCATGGGTACTTCAACACAGCGCGCAAGGTTGCCCGTGTCAGATCTAGGCCTGGAGGGGTATCGGGATCAGCTTTCGTGAACGCAAGCTTTGTTATGACTCGAAAACTCTGTGCATTGCCCTCAAATCCATCATGGCACCCTTCATTGCGTACCAGTTCGTCAAGTGTGCGTTCGGTTGCATGGCCGAATGGCGGGTGGCCAATATCGTGCGCCAGGGCAGCCGCTTCGGCCACTTCCGGATCTAGGCCGCCCAAATCGTCGATTTGCTGGGGTTGAAAATTGCGGTGAGTGTCTTCAGCCAGCCGACGGGCGATCTGTCCGACCTTCATGGAATGTGTTAGGCGGTTATGAAAGGTGAGGCCCTCATGGGCTCCGACAACTTGTGTTACGCCTAGGAGCCGTCGGAAGGGATCGCAATACAACACTCGATCACGATCACGGGCCCCGTTTGGACGAGGGTCGTCGGGTGAAGCGCTGTCGTGCCGTCGGTGCTCGCGCACTCGAATGTCCCGGCTACTCGCCGTGAGCTACTTGACGAGTTGGGGGACGAGGCCTGGACCCAAGGTGACGGTGTGCTCGGACAGCATCTTGTAGAAGCGACGTTGCAGCGCCGGAAGGTCAGCATCTGCTTGCTTGCCCGCCTCTCGAAGCCATCCTCCGTCGCAATCGAGATGATTCTCAATTGCATTGCGGATGGCCTCATCGATGACTTGCGCTCGCTCATCAGTCACGGTGACCTCCGCCTCCAAGTCCGTTCCCCGGGCGACCCGCGTCGTCCGGAGCCGCTGCGCCGAACTGTACCGGCGACGCGAGCGGCCAGAGCGGAAATTTTGGACTGCCGTGTTGTCGTGTGAGGAACCGTACGTCAGGCGCTTGTCTGACCTTGCTTGGCCGCAAGACGCGCCCCCTGCGGGGGACCGGTGCCAGACTTGGCCGATGTTTGAGCAAGCTCAGCGCCGATGACCGTCCGGGCAACCCTGGCGGGGCCATGGTCCACGGATCACTCCGCGGCGCTGTACCGGCGGGCGCAGCAGTCGATCACCGACGGCACCTCGCGAGCAACGCTGCTTCGGAAAGGCCATCCCATCTACGTCGACCATGGCGAGGGCGCATGGGTGACCGATGTTGACGGCAACCGCTACTTGGACTGCAACAACAACTTCGCATCGATCATCGTCGGCCACGCCGACCCGGCGATTGCAGCTGCGGTCGGGGCCCGGATGGCCCGGGGGACAGCGTTCTCGCTGCCCAACGACGCCGAGATCGAACTGGCGGAGCTGCTGTGCGGCCGGGTGGAGAGCTTCGACCTCATCCGCTTTTGCAATTCGGGGACCGAGGCCGTCATGGGCGCGCTCAAGGCCGCCCGCGCCTACACCGGACGGCCGAATGTCATCAAGGTGGAGGGTGCATATCACGGCACCTACGACCACGCGGAAGCCAGCCAGTCGCCCGATCCCACCAACTGGGGTGACGCTGCGGCGCCCGCCACCGTGCGTTACGCCGTCGGCACGCCCGCGTCGGTCGAAGACGAGGTCGGCATCATCTCGTTCAACGATGCCGAGGGTGCCCGCGCAGCAATCCGACGCGGCGGCGATCGGCTGGCTGGCGTGCTGCTCGACGTCATGCCGAACCGTGTGGGGATGCCCGCCATCGATCCGCAGTTCATCGCAGCGATTCGCGAGACCACCCGGGAGGTGGGAGCGCTGTTCGTGCTCGACGAGGTGATCTCGTTCCGGCTCGGATACGGCGGGGCACAGACGAAGCTCGGCATCGACCCCGACATCACCTCGCTGGCCAAGATCATCGGCGGGGGATTCCCCGTGGGAGCCATTGCTGGCCGCGAAGGCCCCATGTCGATGTTCACTCGCGTGTCGGGCGACCGGGCCAAAGTTCCATCAAGCGGCACCTTCGCTGCCAACCCAATCACGATGACTGCCGGACACGCCGCGATGGCCCAGCTCGACCGCGAAGCCTTCGCCCGATTGGACAAGATCGGTGAAGGGGTGCGGATCGGGCTGCGGTCGATCTTCGACAAAGCGGGTCTCGACTGGCAGGTCACCGGTGCCGGCAGTCTCTTCCGGGTCCATCCGCACACCCGCACCATCCGCAATTACCGCGACTCGCACCTGTCGAGCGACGAGGCGACTGAGATCACCGAGTTCGGCCTGCGCATGCAAGCCCACGGCGTCTATTTCATTGCCGAGAGCCTGGGCTGTTTGAACCTGGCCACGAGCGACGACGACGTCGAACACTTCCTCGTGGCCGCAGAAGCATCTCTGCCGAGCCCATAATTCTCCGTACATGCCGACCGACCACATGACTGAGGACGCAGACATCGGGATCTTCGCCGGGTACGACCCCGATCCCACCGAGTCGATGTCGCTGCACGCCGACGCCTACACCGACGCCCGCTGGCACGAAATCGAGCAGCGAGAGGTGTTCGCCCGTAGCTGGCAATGGGTTGGCCACGTCGAGTCACTGCGCGAACCCGGCGACTACACGGCGCTGGACGTCGCAGGCATGCCAATCGCCGTCGTGCGCGGCAATGACGGCGTTCTGCGGGCCTTCTACAACGTCTGCCAGCACCGGGCCCATGCCCTGCTGTCGGGCGCGGGCCACACCGCCAGCATTGTGTGCCCGTACCACGGCTGGGCCTATGACCTGTCGGGCAGTCTGCACCGGGCACGCCACACCGACGACATCGCAGGCTTCGATCCGTCCACCATCTGCCTGACAGAAGTGCAAGCAGAGGAGTTCGGCGGCTTTGTGTACGTCAACCTCGACCCGTCAGCCGCCCCGCTGTCCACCCAGGCCGAAGGACTCGGCGACGAGATCGCTCGCTGGGCGCCCGATGTGGACAACCTCACCCACGTCCGTCGCTTCGGTTACGACATCGCCTCCAACTGGAAGAACGTGGTCGACAATTTCCTCGAGTGCTACCACTGCCACATCGCCCACCCCGACTTCGTGACGCTGGTGGAGATGGACACCTACCGGGTCGACACCCACAGCATCTACTCCAGCCACATGGCCCGAGCCGGCCATTCGGACAATGCCGCCTACAACGTTGACGGCTCCAGCGTGAAGGACCTTGCCGTGTGGTGGCTGTGGCCAAACACCTGCCTGATGCGCTACCCGGGTCGCGGCAACTTCAGTGTTCTGCACATCGTGCCTGCGGGGCCCGAGCGCACGCTGGAGACCATCGACTTCTACTTCGAAACAGCAGAGCTGACCCCCGCCGACATCGAGTCGATGCGCTACATCGACGAGGTGTTGCAGCCCGAGGACGTCGCGCTGGTCGAGAGCGTGCAGCGAGGCATGAGCACACCGGCATTCACCCAGGGCCGCCTCGTGTGCGACCCAGGCGGCTCGGGCCTGTCCGAGCACGGGCTGCACCACTTCCACGGCCTCGTGCTCGACGCCTACCGCCGCGCCGGCGACTCCTAGCTCCCCCAAGCGAGTCGGCTGTCTCAGCTTGGCGATGACCGACGACGACATCGCTCATCTCCTGGCAGCCGCCACGGCCGCGCTGCCGAGCTGAGTCCCGGCCCGCGGTCGATGTTCGAACGTGCACGCCTGGGTTGGCAGCTCATCGGAGCGTCCTGGCGTCTACGCAGGCGGGCCTCTTTGCAGCGGCCTAGGTAGGCTACATTCATGGCGCTTTCGGAGACTACGACCCTTCGTGTTCCCAAGGAGTTGCGGGACGAGATCTCTCGACTGGCTGAGCAGCGAGGCACAACGATGCTCGGTGTCGTCACCGACGCGGTGAGTCGGCTCGGCCGTGAGGAATGGTGGTTGTCGGTTCGCGACGCGCTTGATGGCTTGGACGCCGCGCAAACGGCCTCGTATCTGGGGGAGAGTGCGGGCTTGGACGCGGCGGTGGCGGATGGTCTCGATGGTCCGTGAGGGACATCTGATCCGTGGCGATATCTGGCTGGTCGACTTCGGCGCGGACCCACAGGACCCCGAACAGGCCTTCAAGCGCCCGGCGCTCATCGTGTCGGACGACCGGCTGCACCATCCAAATCTGCAGATGGTCATCGTGATCCCGGGAACGTCTGCGATTCGTGGGATCCCATTGCATCCGGCGTTCTCCCCGGACAACAGGAATGGTCTGGTCACCGACACGGCGTTTCAGGTTGAGCAAGTGCGGGCTGTCTCGACCGATCGCCTCGTCGAAAGGCTCGGACGGCTTGATGCACTCGGACTTGGAGTGATCGACGAGATCCTGCGGAACGCTCTCTGCCTGTAGCCAGCCCACCTTCTCGGGACCGCGCAGGCGAGGCGCATCAACGGCTGAGCTGGGGAGCTCGGCTCGGGCTGAGCCGGGGACGACAGTCGGACGCAGCCGCCGGTTGGCTCCTAGTCTCGGCGCGATGACAGACGCAACGAATACAGATCCGAATCTCATGCCGGCGGTCGAGCTGGCGTCACTGATCCGGCGAGGACGCGTGTCGGCGGCCGATGCGCTCGAGGGCGCAATCGAGCGGTACGAGCGCTTCAACCCGGCAGTCAACGCGGTGATTCTCACCCGGGTGATCGAGGCGCGCGAGCGGGCCGCCGCCGCCGATGCAGCGCTGGCATCGGGCGAGTGCTGGGGGCCGCTACACGGTGTGCCGATGACCATCAAGGAAGCCTTCGATTGGGCCGGCACGCCATCGACGTGGGGCAATCCAGCCTGGGCCGCCAACGTGGCCGACACCGACGCCGTCACGGTGTCTCGGCTACAGCAGGCGGGCGCGGTCATCTGGGGCAAGACCAACGTGCCGCTCATGCTCGGCGACTGGCAAAGCTTCAACGACGTCTACGGCTGCACCAACAATCCGTGGGACCTGACCCGCGTGCCCGGCGGGTCCTCGGGCGGCTCAGCAGTGGCGCTCGCCACGGGCATGGCGTCGCTGGAACTGGGCTCGGACATTGGGGCCTCCATCCGCAACCCCGCCCACTACTGCGGCGTATTCGGCCACAAGCCGACCTACGGGTTGGTGCCCGACGGTGGTCACGCCGTGCCTGGTGCGCTGGTCGGCAGCGATATCGCGGTGTGCGGCCCGCTGGCGCGCAGCGCCGCCGATCTGGATGTGGCGCTTGATGTGCTTGGGGGGCCGTCCGGCTTCGACGCGAACGGTTACCGCGTGGCGCTGCGACCAGAACATCGCGACACGTTGGGGGCGTTCCGGGTGGGCGTCATGCTGGACACGCCGGTGATTCGCAACTCGACAGCCATGATCGACACCTTGCAGCGGGCGGTGGATGCGCTGGCCGCTGCAGGAGCTGACGTCAGCGAAGCCACGCCCGACATCGACCAGCATGAATTCAACGAGAACTACCTCATGCTGCTGCGAGCCGCTACGGGCGCACTGGCCGACGACGCGATGTGGAACGACGCGCGGTCCCGTGCCCACCGGTACAACGACGGCGAGGGGGACTACCAGTCGCTGGTCGATTACGCGATGACGATGAGCCACCGTGAGTGGTTCGCTCACCACAACAAGCGCGAGGGTTACCGGCAAGCCTGGGCGCGATTCTTCGACGACTACGACCTGCTGCTGTGTCCGATTGCAGCGTCGGCGGCGTTCGTCCATGACCACACCGGCACGCGGCCCACCCGCACCATCGACATCGACGGCCACCAAGAGCTGGGCGTGGATCAGCTGTTCTGGGCCGGCTGGAGCTGCAGCGTGTACCTGCCGGGCACGGTGGCACCCGCAGGGCTGACCGCTGACGGGCTGAACCTGCCCGTCGGCATCCAGATCGTCGCCCCGCACTTGGGCGACCGCCGCTCGATCCGCTATGCGGCCCTCATCGAGCGCACGCTCGACGGCTTCGTCTCGCCGCCCGGCTACGAGTAGCCCAGCGGCATTCGCGCTGGGCTACGGATGCTGTGAGAGCCCCTCGAATCGCACTTCAGGGTAGGTTGGCCGGCCGGTAAGTCGACCAGAACCGCTGGGCCCCGATACTCGGCCCCGAGACGGTGAAGCTCAGCGAGTTGGACAGCTTGTTGTTGTCGCCGGTGCAGATGGCCCCTGTTGTGTTGCAGTCCGTGGTTGGCGGGAGTTCGATCGTCACGTCGCCGGTGGAGTTGGGCTTGATCGTGATGCGCCAGGAGATGTTGCTGGGCTTGTCGGTCCTTTGCACCTTCTGTACCGATCCGCCCGTCACGTTGAAGGCGTGGTCCCGCAGGGTCTTGTAGCTCAGGCCGAACTCCTCGCTGAACTCGAGGTCGAAGGTGAACGCCGTCGAGCCGTTGTGGGTCGTCGGGGCAGCGACGGTCACGCTGACGGTGAGGGGAGCCGGTTCCGAGTCGGTGTCTGTTTCGGTCTCAGCGTCGGTGGTCTGTTCCGAGACTGTTCCGGTCACTTTGATTTTGAAGCTGGCCGTCTCGTCGTAGGCATTCCATGTCCGGGTGTCAGAGCCGACGGTGAGGTAGTAGGCGTCGTCGGCTATCGACCAGCCTTGCGCACCTCCGGGGTCCTCGTCGCTGGCAGCGGACTCCTCGGTGGAATAGGTCTGCGGGATGAGCGCAAATGCGTCGGTTCCGCTCGGGCTGACCCACTCGATGACGACGAAGTAGGTGGTCTCGGCCACCAGTTGCGGGCAGGCGCTTTCACCTGTGGGCGCGTCGAAGGAGATCACGCCCGGTGTCGTGAAGGTCGACGGATGGGTCAAGGTGCAGTGCGCGTCGCCCGGCTCGCCGTCGGTTGCGGCGCTGTTGATGGTCACCTGGAGCTGGTCCCCCACGCTCGACATATCAGGAAAGCTCGAAACCTGGATGCCGACCGCATCCAGCGCGTAACCGCCGGTGTTCGTGCCCGTCGTGAACGCCTGCGCGAACCCTGACCGAGCAGCGCCAAGGGTGCGCTGTATCCCGCCGCTGTGGTAGCCCGTCAACCCCAGCTCACGGGACGACCGTGAAGATTGGCGAAATGGCATACAGCGGTCTGTATTCGTCGTCGTTGCCGGTGACGCGCCCCACACTGGCATCGACCGCGCCGATTGGAGCGTTGTTGGCCGCCGGGTCTCTCGGTGAGCCCGCGGCGATGAGCCCCATGTTGTTCGTTCCCATGGGGAACAGCGGGTCCGCGACCCCAGAGGCGTCGCACCCGGTCCACACCATGGCGGTCTCGCGGAAATGGGCGGAGTTGCCGGTGACATAGGCGCCGTGCTCGGTGTTGACCCACTCGTCGCCATAGAAATCGGAATACTGCTCCACGATCAGCGTGGGACGGTCCTGCCAGCCGCCGTCCAGCCAGTGGACCGGCACCGCGATGGCGCCCGCTTCCGCAATCTTGGTGTTCGTCACCGCGTCGACCGCCGCGGTGCACACCACCGCTTTGAACTGCGACGCGACCCTGTGGATGACCGGATCGGTGTACGGCACGGCGACTGCTTCGCCCCGCACAAGGGTCCCCGCCGCCTCCTCCTGGACGAATTTGTTGTAGTCCTCTATGTCCCCCGACGTGGGAAGCGTTGCGCGTTGTGTGACGAACACCAGCCTGAACTGGTCCCCCACCTCGGCGCCGTCGGGAATGTGAAGCCAGGTCGTGGTCACCGGGACACCGCGGGCCACGAAGGGGGCCTTGTCGTTGACCACGGTGTACACCGCGATCTCCAAGACATCGCTGTTTGAGTCCGCGGTCAGATTGTCAAGGCCTGCGCCCCGATAGAACGTGTTCGCGATGGCCGAGCCTGCTGTAGCGCTCGAGTCCTCGCTGTCGCTCGCTGTCTTCGCCAACCGGTGCACGGTGCCGCTGTTGTGGCGCCACACCAGCACATAAGACGTGTCAGGAGCCAGATGCGTGTCCGGCGGCGCCTCGAAGAAGGCGTGGTCGGCCGCGAACTCGCTGGGGCTGAGGAGGTCGAACAGCTTCTCGCCGGGCTTGCCGCCCGAGTCGGCGTGCACCGACACCGACACCGACGACGGCCCGTCAGGAAACCTGCTGTCGGAGCCCTCGATGTCGACGCCGATCCCCTGCAGCCGGTACCCGTACAACGCGGCATCGGACTCGGAATCGTCGGTCTCGCAGCAACTGGTGGTGAAGCCTTGCGAGAGCACCTTGGCGGTGGCGTTGCCGACAGTCTGGTAGCTGTTGTCGGTCTGGCCGAGGTTCTGGACCATCGCGGCGAGCGGCTCGCCGAACACGGCCATCAGCGGCGGGTCGCATGAGAAGACCCCGGTGTTGCCGTCGAGGGTCACCCCGGTCGCCGACGGCGAGTCCACCGCTGTGGACGAGGTGCAACGGTGGCGGCCCAGGGCGACGCCCCCCATCCGCTCGACCGAGTCGATGTCCTGGAAGAACTCGTATGAGTCGGTTCCTGTCACGGTCGCGCCCTGGGGAGCGGTGAATTCGTTGATGCCGTATATCTGGCGTGTGCTGACCATCCGGAACAGCTCGGTGCTTCCCGAGCGCAGTTCCCACGGGTTGGTGAAGCCCCCATTGCGGGTTGTTGAGTCGTCGATGCTGAACGACACGCCGCGGATGACGTAGCGATCCGCTGTCCCGACAGTGAACTCGACACCGAGCTCGTCGCTGATCGAGACGACTTCCTGGCTGTCCGCGACTTGCGTGTAGGTCGAGACCAGGATGCCGCGGGTCCGGCGAGCCCTTCACGGCCAGGCGCAGCACGTCGGCGCGCGAGCCCGCGTCGTCCCCCAGCGTCGCTCCCGTCTCGCCGCCCGCTTCCTCATTGTCGGAGGTCGTCTCCTTGATCGACAGCGACGACCCGAAACCCGACAGCACGACGTAGTAATCGTGGTTCTGGTACGCGAACGCGCCCGCCGGGGCCGTGAACTCGTTCAGGCCGACGGCGAACGACGGCGGGTTCCCGAAATCGAACAGCTTGGTGTTCGCGCCTACGGCGGACAGCCCAGGAGCGGTGCCCGCCCACAGCGACACGGTCAGGCTCGACGGCACCGCGGCCAGCTCGATCGACACGCCCGAGATCTCATAGCCCTGGCCGTGATCGCCCAGCTCGAATCCCATCGCGTACCGCTCGGTGATCATCGCCGTGGCCGAGTGCGTCTGGCCCGTGTTGGCGACCAGCGTCGATGAGGGCAGCCTCGGGAGCCCCGCAAGCGGGCCGAACGGCCCGCTCGTGACAGTCTCGAGGGTGCCGAGCTTGTCGGTGAACGACACCTCCACCTTGACCAGCTTGCCGACATCAGCGGCGACACGCCGGTAGCGGGCCGAGTCGGCGCCCACCACGGTCTCGACGCCGGTGCCGCTGTCGACCCGGACCCACCGATAGGAGAAATCGTGCAGGATGCCCGTCGCGTCCAGATTGCCCACATTGGGGATCCCGTCAGGATCCCCAACACGCGAAACGTCCGCAGCCAACACCCCCGCATCCTCCGCAGAAGCCAAAACCCGCGGCGCGCCGGTGGGGGACTGGTTAGGCGGAGTCTGGGCGTGAGCGGGAGTCTGGGCGTTGGCAAGCCACAACACGATCGCCACAGTGGCAATCACCGCCAGGCAATGAGCTGCGGCGGGAGCGTCGCAAGACGCCGGGAGGCGGTCACGACCTACCTCCCGCAAGCCGAGCGCCAAGGTCCCGGGGGGGGGGGGGGTCATGGCGCGCAACCCATTACGGCGAAGCGACCACAGTACGTGAGAGATATGCATAAAATTCTGATGGTATCTCACACTACGTAAACTCGGCGCGAAGTCCAGGGGGACCGCCGCTCGATCCGCAATGCGTCGCTCATCGAGCGCTCGCTCGGCGGATTCGTCTCGCCCCCCGGCTACGAAGAAA
This sequence comes from Candidatus Poriferisodalis sp., assembly GCF_965237655.1. GTDB lineage: Bacteria > Actinomycetota > Acidimicrobiia > Acidimicrobiales > Poriferisodalaceae > Poriferisodalis. Next base: position 2,154,321 of record NZ_CBDEGB010000002.1, on the reverse strand, counting down.
CCTCGTGAGACTCGGCCGGCGGAGAACTAATGCGCACTCCGCGACTCCGAAATGTCAATTGTCACGGACGGGAATGGTGAGCAATCGTTGCAACGACCAAGCCTGCAAGCAACAGGCGGAATGGCTTCACCATCAGGTTCCTCTCGGGCGCCGGGGTCCGGAAAGACTAGTTGTGGGCGCGATGTAGTTCGTTGGGATCGCTCGCACAGCTGGGGTGTGTGCGTGGAGTGCCTCTTCTCCGATGGCGAGGTACTCCAGATCACTATGGATCAGTTGAAGGCTCCGCGGCGTGAGACGACGACAAACCAGCAGAACCCGCAGCCCCGGCTGCAGCATCTGCGGGCATGCCGATCCCCAGATAGCCCTCAATGCGCGCGAGTCTCTGCCCATTGAGAGCGACCTCTATGCGCACGTCGCCGACCTCAGCACGAACCTTGTCGGTGCTGCGTTGTTGGTGCCACACGATTGCAAGTGCAGCGAGCACCATCGTGGCGATCTGAGCGAGCGCCGCGGCTGTCATGTCGTAACCGTATCAAACTCGTTCCGGCTGGGCCTGCGACACTTATTGAAAACACTTGAAAATCTGCAAACCTGCGACGGAAGCAAATTCGCTTGTGCGCAACGGGAGCCCTGTCGAAACTGACGCAGCCACATCCATCTTCGGTCTTGGCGGTGTGGCAATCGCCATCGCCGGCTCGCCCTCGCCATCTCGGGTCAGCTTTGCGCCCAGGGAATCTGCTAAGGAACTAGGCCGTGAAAGACACCTTGGTGGCCTTGGATGAGCTGCTCGACGTGCTGGACCTGCAGCGTGTCGATGCCGAATCGGATGCCTTTCGTGGCAAGGGCTCGGGCTTCGACGATTTCGGCCTGTACGGCGGCCATGTGCTCGCGCAGGCGGTCGTGGCGGCGCAGCGCACCGTCGATGAAGGACGGCTGATGAATTCGGTACATGCCGTGTTCCTGCGGGGCGGCGACGGCATGTCGGACGTGGACTACACCGTCGGCCGAGTGCGCGACGGGCGGGCCTTCTGCACGCGACGTGCGCAAGCGCACCAGTTCGACCGGCTGATCTTCGAGCTCATGGCGACTTTCCATGTTCCCGAGGCGGGCCCAGTCGACATTGAGTGCCCGATGCCATCCGACGTGGCGCCACCCGAGTCACTGCCCACCTTTCAGGAGTGCATCGCCGAGGTGGGCCCGATCTTCGGAGAGCAGTGGTCATACATGACCCGGCCAGTGGAATACCGCCTTGCCTATGCCCCGTGGGCCCCGACGGGACCGTCGCCACGCGGCGGCATCGACTACTGGTTCCGAGCTCCCCGCCGGTTGCCCGACGACCCCGCCATCCATGAAGCGGTCATCGCCTACATGAGCGACGACTGCCTTGCCGACAACGTGATCGTGCCCTACGGCGTCACCTGGCTAGACGACGGCGTCCAGGTGGTCAGCCTCGATCACGCCATGTGGTTTCATGCACCCGCTCGTGCCGACGAGTGGATCTACTGCGAGCAGCGACCGCTCACGGCGGCCGGGAATCGCGGCACCGCCGAGGCCCGCTTCTGGCAGGACGGTCGCCTCGTTGCAACGGCAGTTCAGGAGGCGCTGGCCCGCCTCTGACTGCGCCCGCGTGCCACCTCGCCAACACGCACCGGCGGTTGCCAGCGCACCTAGCGCTCAGGCGACGATGCCGTCCTTGCGCAGCATGGCGATGTCGGCGGGGGAGCGCCCCAGTTCGGCGAGCACCTCGTCGGTGTGCTCGCCCTTGCCCGGCGCCAAGCGTTCCAGCTGGGTGGGGGTCTCGCTGAATCGAGCGGGGAAGCGAGTGGTGCGAATGCGGCCCGCTGTGGGGTGCTCGTGGGTGATGACGGTTCCGCTGTGTCGCACCTGCGGATCGTCGAACACCTCGGCGAGACGCAGCACCGGTGCGCACGGAACGTCGGCCCGCTGCAAGGCTTCGATCACTTCGGCAGACGTGAGCTCGCCGAACAGCTTGCCGAACACTGCTCGCTGTTCGACGGCGTTCTGCAGCCTGGCTGCCCGCGTGGCAAAGCGTGGGTCGCCGACGAGGTGAGGCGCGCACAGGGCCTCGCAGGCTCGGGTGTACTGGGCCTCGGTGACCCAGATGGCGCCCACCCAACCGTCGGCTGTCTTCCACGGGTTGTACCACTCCTGATAAGTGGGTGTCGGCGGGGCATCGGGCACTGATTCGTTCCAAAAGATGTCGAGCCACATCCACGACAGCATCGAGTCGAGCAGGTTCACCTCGACGTGCTGGCCGTCGGCACCGTTGGCGCGTGCCAGCAGCGCCCCGAGCACCGCATTGGCCCCGGTCATCGCTGCGGTCTTGTCGACCACAGCAGACTTGACGTAATCGCCGTCCTGCACGTCGGCCATTCCCGAGAGCGACTGGATGATCGGGTCGAAGACGGGCTGGTGTGCATACGGTCCATCGGGACCGAAGCCCGACACCGACAGGTACACCAATCCGGCATTGACGGCGCTCAGGTCCGCGTAGCCGATGCCGAGACGCTCGGCCACGCCGGGCCGGAAGTTCTGGACGAACACGTCAGCAGAATCGACAAGTTCCAGCAGGATTTCCCGTCCCTTGGGGTTGCGAATGTCGAGATCCATGCCGCGCTTGTTGCGGTGCATCTGGACCCAACTGCCCGACTGGTCGCCCACGATGGCGCCGGTTCGCCGCATGACGTCCGATGTGCCCACCTTCTCGATCAGCACGACATCGGCGCCCATCTCGGCGAGGTGGCTCGACACCCATGCGCCGGCAACGGCGGTGGAGACGTCCACCACCGTGATGCCTTCGAGCGGTCCTGTACCCATGGATGACTCCTCTAGCGGCTTCGGGGCGTCTCTGCGTGATTCCGGATGAATCTGGTGGCAGCGGCGTTCCATCCTGCGGGATCCTGAGCGTTCACCGCGTGCAACGCCGGTTGCATCATGGTCGGAGAACTCGCCAGACAGCTTGGCCCGCACCTCTGGCGAGAGGCGATTGGATGGGCGCTGCGTTGCTCAGAAGCCGGCAGGCCGTTGAAAGCCGTCCAGTGCCTCTTGCAAGAAGCGACCGACCGCCAGCGTCGTGCGGTCTTCCAGGAACGGCCCGGCGATCTGCACGCCGACCGGCAGGTCCCCGCCGTGCTCGCCGGTGCCTGCCGGCACCATGCCGACGGGCACCACGGTTGCAGGCAGCCAGGACACCCCGGTCAGGCCCATCCACTTGATGATGTCGAAGTACGGCCGGGTCTCGCCGTTCACGGTGATCCTGCGATTAGTGGCCGGACGGCTGTGATCGTGACGGACCGCGGCGGTCGGGGTCACCGGCAACAGCACTACGTCCCAATTGGTGAAGAAGTCCTCCCAGCGCCGACGCTGCTGCAGCCGGCGCTCATGCCAGCTCAGCCACTCCCGATGCCGCATCGCGGCGTACCAGATGCCCAGATCTCCCTGAGGCTCGTCATTCGAGGAGGCGAACTCTTCCAACTGCGCAAGCGTCCAAGTACCGGCTTCGGCTGCGGAGAGCAGGTGCAGGAAGGTGTCGACTGCCTTGTCGTAGGTGAATGCCGGGCGAGCATTGATGTCAACCCGGGCACCCGCCTGCTCCAAGGCACCGGCGGCCCCCAACAGCAGTTCCCGGTACTGGGTGTCGATCGGGCAGGACTCCTCATCCAGCCATACCGCCACCCGGAAGTCGGATATGTCGTTGTGACGGGCAGGTGGCAGATCCAGCGAGTAGGCCTTCGAGTTCCAGGCGTCTGGTCCGGCGAGCACGTCGAGCGCCATCTCGAGGTCGTCGACGTCACGGGCCATCGGGCCAGCCACGGCGATGTCGGCTTGGCTGAGCGTCCCGGGCATGCCGGGGATCTGGCCGAGCGCCGAGACGACGCCGTAGCTGGGCTTGTGCCCGCTGACACCGGACCAGTGCGACGGGATACGGATGGAGCCGCCGATGTCGGAGCCAAGCTCGAGCGGCGTATAGCCAGCGGCCAGCGCGGCGCCTGACCCGCCCGAGGATCCGCCGGGGGTGTGCTCGATGTTGTACGGGTTGGCGGTGGTGCCGTAGACCTCGTTGTAGGACTGGGCGTCGCCGGCGAACAGCGGCAGGTTGGTCTTGGCGAACACGATCGCCCCAGCCGCCTTGTAGCGGGCGACGGGGTCGGCGTCGCGTTCGGGCACGAATTCGGCCAGCGCCGGGGCACCCGACGTGGTGACGAGCCCCTCGGTCTGGAACGAGTCCTTGATGGTGATGGGCACACCATGCAGCGGACCCAGTTCGTCGCCCCGCGCCACCGCAGCGTCTGCGGCGTCGGCGGCAGCCAGTGCCCGCTCGGCATCAAGGGCGACGACCGCATTGATGGGACCGTCGAGACGGTCGACTCTCCCGAGCGCGGCTTCGAGCAGCTCTCGGGAGGAGGCGTCGCCAGCAGCGATGGCCGCCGCAGTCTCCATCGTCGTGGCGTACGCGAAATCGTCTGCGGCCATGTGCAGGTCCTCCCGGTCCGACGAGTTCGTAGTGAGAAGTTGGTAACGAACAGTGCTGGCAACCTAGTTCGCCGCCTCTTCCCGCCGCCCGTCTGCGCCGACAGTGCGAAAACCACTTGCTTGACGGGACGGTTGCCACGACAGTGTGCTGGTGCGAGAACTCATGAAATTCATCGTGCTGGGGGCATGCCTGTGTTCCGTCAGCCTCGCTGCGCTGCCGGCGGAGGCGGCCGGTCCGGCGCTCACGCTCGGTGGCGGCAGTTCTGGACTGCCCGACCGACCGCCAGCACGGGACCCGGCATTGGAGGGCGTGCACATCGTGGTGTCCAGCCGTGATCCAGACCATCGCGCTCGACGAGTGGGCGTCGCTGCCAACCGAGCACTGTCGTCACTGTCGTTCCCACGACCCGTGCCGCTGTTCGCGCCGCCGGCGCGGCGCGTTCGCACGCTCGCCGGAGTCGACACCTGGTTCTGGGTGCCGGCGGCAAGCTGGCGACCCATCGTGCGGATCGTTGCGGCCGGGAGCGTTGTGGTCACCCTTGTTGCAACGCCAGTGGCCTTGCAACTGGTTCCCGGGGACGGCTCGCCGCTCGTTTCCTGCCCAGGGCCGGGGCTGCGGTGGCTCGTGCCGGGCACTCGCTCGCCCTGTAGCCACATCTTCCAGCGGGCGTCTACAGCGCGGCGATCCGGTCGCTTCCGAGGAGCGGTGCAGTCGGTCTGGACGGTCCGATGGACATCCAATACCGGGCTCGCTGGCACCGTCGGGCCCATCGTGATCCCCACCCCGGTCATGCTGCGAGTCGTCGAGGCCCAGCCGGTCCTGGAACGCTGATCGGAGCCCTCACACAGGCGCACTAGGTTCTGCGCGAAACCACCTCGGCGAAAGGAATCACCGTGCTGGGCTGTCGAGTACTGGACCTGTCGGATCATCGGGGTCAGATGGCCGGAGCGCTGCTGGCCGATCTCGGCGCGGATGTGATCCTGGTGGAGCCACCGGGCGGATCCGCCTCGCGCACCGTCGGGCCGTTCGTCGCCGGGCGAGAAGGCGACCCCGAAGCCTCGCTGTGGTTCTGGTCCTACAACCGCGGCAAGCGCAGCGTGGTGCTGGATCTCGACGACTTGCAGGATCAGCAGCGGCTGCGCGACATGGCCGCGAGCGCTGACGTGTTGATCGAGTCCGATGCGCCCGGCGCCATGTCGGAGAGGGGCCTCGGACCGGACGATCTTGCAGCGCTCAATCCGGGACTGGTGTACACGTCCATCACGCCGTTCGGCCAAACCGGACCCAAGGCGGGCTGGGCAGCCACGGACTTGATCATCTCGGCTGCCGGCATGTTGTCCAACGTCATGGGCGACGAGGATCGGCCCCCGTTGCGCATCCCGCTCGATCAGTGCTTCCTGCACGCATCTGCGGAGGCTGCTGTGGCCGCGCTGATCGCGCTCCGGGATCGCAAACGCACTGGTCAGGGCCAGCACATCGATGTGAGCGCCCAGCAGGCAGTGACCCAGGCCACCCAGTCCGCCACGTTGTGCCACCTCTACAACTCGCCGGAATTGTTGCGCATGAGCGGCGGGGCACGGCTCGGGCCGTTCCGGGTGCGGCTGCGCTCGCCCGCCGCTGACGGCTACGTCTCGGCGACCATCCTGTTTGGCGAGTCCATCGGCCCCTTCGGAGCACGGCTGTTCGAATGGATGCACACCCAGGGCGGCTGCGCCGACAGCGACCTCGAGATCGACTGGATCCACTTCGTGGAGGGCGTGATCACCGGCCGCATTCCGCCCACGGAGTACGAGCGCATCCAGCAGGTCGCGGCGGACTTCACCGCCACTCGCACCAAGGCCGATCTGTTGGAGGTGGCGCTGGAGAAGCGGCTGCTCATCGTGCCCGTCACCACGGTCGCAGATGTGGTCGAGTCGCCCCAGTTCACCGAGCGGGACTTCTGGCGGGACATTCCCACCGGAAGCATCGAATCGGTGCGCTATCCAGGTCCGTTGGCACAGTTCAGCGCCACCCCGCTGGACATCTCGACGCCCCCGCCATCGGTGGGCGAGCACACCGACGAGGTTCTCGCAGAGGCGAGCGCTGCAGCAGCGGTCCCGGTGTCCGAAGCGCTGGTGGCTGCGGCCAATGCGAGTCACCGAGACCCGTCGCTCCCGCTCGCTGACGTCAAGATCCTGGACTTCATGTGGGTCATGGCCGGTCCGGGATCGACACGGGTTCTGGCCGACTGGGGCGCAACCGTGGTGCGTGTCGAGTCGTCCCACAAGGTCGAAGCGGCCCGGACCATCCAGCCGTTCCTGAACGACGAGGCCGGCGTCGACAACGGCGGTCTCTACCAGAACATGAACGCCGGCAAGCTCGGTATCACCATCGACATCTCCAAGCCCGAGAGCCGCGACCTGATCCTGGATCTCGTGCGTTGGGCCGACGTGGTGTGCGAGTCGTTCTCACCCCATGCCCTGCAGGATCTTGGCCTGTCCTATGACGACCTGCGTGCCGTCAAGCCCGACATCATCATGGCGTCGAGCTGCCTGTTCGGCCAGAGCGGCCCGCTGTCGTCGTTGGCCGGTTTCGGCACGATGGGGGCGTCGATGTCCGGCTTCTACGAGATGACCGGCTGGCCCGACCGAGACCCGGCGGGCGTGTTCGGCGCCTACACCGACTACGTGTCGCCGAAGTTCCTGAGCGCTGCCTTGCTGGCCGCGCTGGACCACCGCGACCGCACTGGCGAAGGTCAGTACATCGATCTGTCCCAGGCGGAAGCGTCGATGACGTTCCTCGCCCCGGCGGTGCTCGACTACAACGTGAATGCGCACCTGCCCGACAAGCTCGGCAACGACCATCGCGCCATGTCGCCGCACGCCGTGTTTGCCTCGGCCGGCGAGGACTGCTGGATTGCGGTGGCCTGCGAGAGCGACGACCAGTGGCGAGCGCTGTGCGGAGTCATCGGTGCTGACGGACTTGCCGGACTCGGCGTTGACGAGCGGCGCGAGCGGGCTGATGAGATCGCTGGGCTGATCACGGCGTGGACGTCTGAGCGAGACGGCGTCGAGGCACACGACGAGCTGCAGGCGGCTGGCGTCCCGGCGCATGCGATTGCGAACTCCGAGATCATGACTGGCGATCCGCAGCTTGCGCACCGAAACCACTTCCGCAACGTCGCCCACGGTACGAACGGCACGATGTGGGTGGAAGGCACCCGCTTCGCGATGTCACGCAGCTCCGACGGCATCAGCCATGGCGGCCCGACCTACGGCGAGCACACCTTCGAGGTGCTCGAACAGCTGCTCGGCTACGACGCCGACCGGATTACCGAACTGGCCGTCGCTGGCGTGCTCGAGTAGACCGCTTCGGAGTAGCGCACGCTCTAGGAGAGGCCCAGTAAGGCTGCCACGCTGGTTAGCTCGGCGACTCGCCGACGGCCTCGCCGGTGACGTTCTCGTAGTTCCGGTTCAGGAACCAGCGCTGGTAGTCGCCGTAAGTGATCGGCTCCCAGCGAGCCGGCGCCTCGCCGTTGACCGTCGTGGGCACTGGCGCGACCACGGCGTCATCCCGGGCGCCGTAGAAGAATGGTGCCGCGTACCGTTCGCCATCGGTGGGGTTGCGGGCCCGATGCGCTGTCGACAGGTACACGCCATTTGTCCAGCGTTTCAGCATGTCGCCGCTGTTGACCAGGTACGACTCAGCGAGCTGCGGCGGCCTGATCCAGTCATGGCCGGCGGGTCGGATCTCCAGCCCCGGCACGTCGTTGGCGGGCAGGAACGTGAATACTGAGCTATCGGGGTGGGGGGCGAGGCCCCACTCGTTGTCCGAGTAGTCCATCGGCGGGTAGTGCGACATGCGCAGCGTCACGCTCGGTGAGTCGAAGTCCGGCACGAACCAGTCGTGCGACAAGTCCAGCGACTGGGCCAGCACTGGCAGCAGCCGACCGCCAAGGTTGATGACCTGGTCGACATAGGCCTCACACCTCGCCGCGAATCCTTCGAGCGGCGGGAACTGATTGCTCTCGTGGTATCCGTGCCGGTGGCAGAAGAACGCTTCGTTCTGGTTGGGCTTGCGTACCGGTCCCGCGATGTCGGAGGCATACGAGGTGCCACCGCCCATGCCGAGATAGCCGCCGACCAGCTTCCCCATCGGGATCGAGTCCTTCGTCGGCTGCGGAAGTGCGTGCAGCTGCCGGGCCGAGTCGAAGATCCCGTCCACCATTTCCCATGGCACGCCGTGGTTGACAATGAAGAAGAAGCCCACCTCGGTCAGCGCACGTCGCAAGTCGCTGGCGAGCGCTGCGACGGCCATCCGGTCCGGGGCTGTCTGGTTCAGGGGCGACAGGTCCAGGACGGGGATCACGTCTGTCACTGGCGATTGCTCGACGATGAGTGCCATCTCGTCCCCTCGACTATTGGCGTCGACTGCCGCCACGAGCGTACGCGCCACGGCGTACCAGGGCTTGGGGCATGACCGGCGGGGCTGCTCAGCGGGTCGCCACAGCGCGTTGGTACGGTTCGGCCCCATGAGAGCATGGCGACTGAACGAGTTGGGCTACCCGTGGGACGTGCTGGAGCTGGGCGAGTACCCCTCGCCCGAGCCAGGGCCTGGCCAGGCGCGCATCACCGTGGAGGCCACCGACCTGAACTTCGCTGACATCCTGCATTGCCAAGGCACCTACCAGGTGCGTTCGAGTCCGCCGTTCACGCCCGGCATGGGAGCTTCGGGCACGGTGGTCGAGGTCGGTCCCGATTGCGATCTGAAGGTCGGCGACCGCGTCATCGGCTCGGGTACAGCCGGCTGGGGCGGTTACGCCAGCGAGGCACTGATCAAGGGCGCAACGGCACGGCGCGTGCCCGACGACGTGTCGATCCCGGCGGCATGTGCTGCCAATGTCATCTATGGGACGGCATGGTTCTCGCTGTACCGGCGGGGGCAGATGCAATCCGGTGAGACGGTGCTGGTGCTGGCGGCCGCTGGCGGCGTCGGCTCAGCAGCTGTGCAGATGGCCAAGGCTGCGGGATGCACCGTGATCGCCGCCGCGGGCGGCGCTGCAAAGGTGCAAACCTGCCGCGAGCTCGGCGCCGACACCGTCATCGACTACGACAACGACGACCTCTACCAGTCGGTGATGGATGCCACCGGCGGCCGGGGCTGCGACATCATCTATGACCCGGTCGGCGGCAAGTACTTCGACGTAGCGCGGCGCCTCGTGGCATGGGAAGGTCGGCTGCTGGTGGTGGGCTTCGCCAGTGGCACCATCCCCCAAGCGCCTGCCAACCACCTGCTGGTCAAGAACTACTCGGTGGTTGGCGTGCACATGGGTGGCTACCGCGGCCGCATGGACGAGGTACTCGAAGAGTGTTACGACGAGCTCTGGCCCCAGGTTGCCGACGGCAGGCTCGACCCGCTGGTCAGCCAGGTATTGCCGCTCGAGGGGCTGCTCGGCGGGCTGCAGGCGCTGCACGAGCGCAAGACGACCGGCAGGGTCCTGCTGCGCCCCGACCTGTAAGCCGTCGGCGGCGGGCCCGCTTAGCCGCGGGCCACTGTGTCGTCTGTGCCCGCTTAGCCGCGGGCCACGGTGTAGCCCACCGATTCGCGGTCCCAGAGGTCGTCGGTGACGCCGGTGTCGCGGATTGCCTGCTTGCGGATCTTGCCTGAAGCGGTCTTGTCCAGCTCGGCGACGAACTGCAGGTAGCGCGGGACGCTGTGGCGGGGCATCCGGGGCACACACCAGTCCAAGAATTCGACTGGATCGGGGGGCGGTCCGTCCACTGCCACCACGGCGAGCACCTCGTCTTCGCCGCCGGCCCCTTCGACACGCAGCCCGACCACGGCACTCTCGACGACGCCTTCGTATTCGTTGATGACTGTTTCCACTTCGTAGCTGGAGATGTTCTCGCCGCGGCGGCGGATGCGGTCGTTGAGCCGGTCCACGAAGTGCAGCCGGCCTGCGTCGTCGAGCTTGCCGGCGTCGCCGGTGTGGAACCACAGGTTGCGCCACGCTGCGACGGTCTTGTCGGGCATCTGGTGGTAGCCCACGTTGAAGCAGAAGGGCACGCGGGGCCGTACGAGGATCTCGCCAATCTCGTTGCCTGGTAACGGAAGATCGGTCGCGGGGTCGGCGACGATCACCTCGAAGTAGTCATCCAGAGGCGGACCGGCACATCCCGACATCACCGGATCGGCGGGGTTAGTGAAGGCGACCATGTTGACCTCGGTCATCCCGTAGCCCTGCGCGATGCGCACACCGAAGCGCTCCTCGAACCCGGCAGCCCATTCGTCGGCGACCGGGAGGGCGATGACTGCGCGCAGTTGGTGATCCCGGTCGCGCTCGGTTCGGGGACTGCGCCAGATGAATTCCGGCATGACCCCGAGGGCGTTCGTCAGCGTGATGCCCTTGTCGATGACCGTGCCGAGCCACTGCGCCACGCTGAACCGCTTGGTGACGAACACCGAGGCGCCGGCGTGCAGCGAGGCGTAGACCTGCATGAACAACCCATTCGCGTGGAACATCGGCATGCAGCAGAAGAAACGGTCCTCGGGCGTGATATCCAGCGATTGAGCCGTCGTGAGGCCGAACAGGTAGCAGTGCGCTTGAGGCATGAGCACACCCTTGGCGGGACCCGTTGTGCCCGAGGTGTACATGATCGTGCAGACGTCGCTGGGCTTGGCTTCCAGCACTGCGTCGGGCCGTGTCGTGGTGTCGAGCAGGTCACTGACCGCCAGCACCGTGGTGCCTATCAGCGCTCCTCCCGGGGTGCTGCCGCGGCTGCCGTCGTCGACCAGCAGCGTGGTCTCGATGTCATCCCCCGGAGAGGAGATTGCGCCGGTGTTCACGTCGTCGAATCGGTCCAGCAGGCCGCGATCAACCGCGACGATGCGCGGTTCGGAGTTGCGCACCTGGTGCTCGAGGAACGCGCCGCGCAGGTCGGTGTTGACCGGGACGAAGATCGCCCGCCGCTTCTGGGTGGCGATCATCAGCAACATGAACTCGGCACTGTTGGTGAGCAAGCCCAGCAGCCGATCGCCCGGCTCAAGGCCGAGGTCGGCCAGCGCAGTTGCCAACCGGTCAGTCAGCTCGTCAAGCTCGGCGAAGCTGACCGTGCGACCGTCCTCGAATGAGAGAAACTCGCGGGTGCCATGCGACCTCGCCGCTTCCCGAACGAGCCCAGGCAACGTCCAGCCGTCACGACTCGTGCCCTGGTCACGGGTGCCCATCGGCGGAATCGTAGACTTCGCCCGGGCAATTCAGCCCGAATGGGGGGCGCCTGCTTGCTGGGCGCGTACAGAAGTTGGGCACCTGTTTGGGAGGTGACCGTATGCTGATCGGATTGCCCGGCGAACTCAAGGCGGGTGAACAGCGGGTTGGGCTGACGCCCCACGCTGTGCGCGAGCTGGTGTTGCACGAGCATCAGGTGCTGGTGGAATCCGGCGCTGGTGCGGGCATTCGAGTTTCCGATGCCGAGTACGAAGCCGCGGGCGCTCTCATCGGTACCTGTGACGAGGTGTGGGAAAAGTCGGAGCTCGTCGTCAAGGTCAAGGAGCCTCAGGCGTCGGAACGCAAGCGGCTTGGCGATGGTCAGATCCTCTTCGCCTACCTGCACCTTGCGCCCGACCCTGAGCAGACGGCCGATCTCGTGGACTCCGGCGCGGCATGCGTGGCCTATGAGACGGTCACGGACTCGCGTGGGGGATTGCCGTTGCTAGCGCCGATGTCTCGGGTTGCCGGCCGGCTCGCAGTGCAGGCGGGCGCGTGGGCGCTGGAAACAGCGCATGGCGGTATCGGCCTGCTGATCGGTGGCGTTCCTGGGGTACCGCCGGCTCGTGTGGTGGTCATCGGCGGGGGAGTGGTCGGCGAGAACGCGGCCGAGATTGCCATCGGCATGGGTGCTGACGTGCGGGTGCTCGACATCGATCCGGCCGTGCTGGATCACCTCGAGCAGCGCTTTGGCGCCGCGGTCGTGACGGTCATCTCCACCCGCGCAACGGTCGAGACCGAGGTGCTCAACGCTGACCTGGTGATCGGCGCTGTGCTGGTGACCGGCGCTCGGGCGCCCAAGCTCGTCACCGCCGACATGATCCGCCAGATGCGAGCGGGTTCAGTGGTCGTGGATGTCGCCATCGATCAGGGCGGCTGCTTCGAGACATCGAAACCCACGACGCATGCCGAGCCAACCTTCATCTGCGACGGCGTCGTGCACTACTGCGTGGCGAACATGCCCGGCGCTGTGCCGGTGACTTCAACCCGAGCGCTCAGCGACGCCACCCTGCCCAGGGTGCTGGCCATCGCCGAGAACGGCCTCGACGCCCTGCGCACCGATCCTCACCTGCGGGCCGGCCTGAACGTCTACAAAGGCCACGTCACCGAGCCCAACGTGGCCGCCGCCCTCAACATCCCGTATACGGACCCCCTCACCGCCCTCGGCCTCTGACGCAGCTTCGACGACGGACTTGCTCGGCCCTCACCTGTGACGCCCATGACGGCCGTTGGAATTCACCACTCCACTCATCCGAGCCGGCAGTATCGCCCCATCAGATCGATTGAGGAGGATCGATGGCTCTCACCACGTCGCTCGATGAGATTCCACAGGCAGGCGGCAGGGCTCGACTCGTCGTGTCGGTCGATTTCGGCTACCGAGACTGCGAAGAGTGTCCGTTGCCGCCCAAGGGGCGCGGCGCGCTGTACTGCGTTTCCTGGAAGCTCGATTGCGGCAGGTTGAATTTCACCGTGTTTGTCTGCGAAGAACACCTCGATGAGGTGTTGGAGTGCGCGATCTTGGCTTCGTTGCCGCAGTTTCGTGATGGCAGGTTGTTACGAGGTTGCGCCGAGCCCTGCGAGTGTCGTCCGCTGGATCTGCGAACGTGAGAGATTGTCCGAGTGGCGTCGCTGAGCGACTACTTGGACCTCACTGAAACTGAGGCGGCCACGCAGTGGCAGAGCATCGTGCAGCGTCGCATGCCGCCGCCAGGCAAGCGACAGGTCAACTTCACGCCGGTAGAGACCGTGCTGTGCTACGGGCTCTTCTTGTCCGACGATCCAGTAGTGGACCCACACCGTTATGGCGGGCAGACGATCTACACCGCGCCGCAGCTCGTCCACGATCTCGCTGCCCTCTTCAAGCGCCGGGCGAGTTCGATTACCAGCAAGATGATGAATCTGAACGGTTCTCGAGTCAACGGAGCGAAGTACGAGGTTCAGTTCTTCATGAAAATGGGGGCCGACTTCGTCCGTTTCCTGGATCTGTATCGCACAGCGTTGCGGGCGGCGCGCCGCGTGGGCATTGGTGCCCGACGACTACCCGATTTCTTGCGGCTGGAGCAAGTGACTGACTACTCACTACTCGGCCTTGAGGACTTGGCGGATTCACGATTTGACGAAATGATCGAGCAGGAGGCGGCACAGCTCCGCGCTGCCAAGCTGCAGTACAACCAAGAGCTGTCGTCTGCTGAGACGACCCGGATTGTCCAGCACCGTGCCCGGGTCGGCCACAAGGCATTTGCGACTGAGGTGCTGCGACGCTTCGACCACACCTGCGGCTTCTGCGGCATGGCCCCCAGATCGCTCCAGGGCAACCGTCTCATCGTTGCGTCACACATCAAGCCGTGGGCTGATTCGAGCAACCGAGAGCGACGCGACCCGCGCAACGGAGTAGCCGCGTGCCCAACGCACGATGCTGCGTTCGACAAGGGACTGATCACCGTGAACGGAGGACTGCGCGTACATCGGTCCAGGCGGCTGCGAGCAAGCATCGAGGCTGACACCGGGGTCGAGCACAACTTCGGCGAGTCCCTGCGGGAAGCACTGCTCCTGCCGCAAGGCATCGAAGCGCCCAGAGACTCATATCTTCGTTGGCATCACCGGCACGTCTACCAGGATCCCGTGCCCTGAGCACTTGTCTGTCGGCGCACCGGGGTCCAGCCGACTGGCTTCCATGCGGGCGTCGGTGTCGGCATCGCAGGCGCGGTTGCAGGAGCGTGCTGAATGCGGCCATAAACGGCGTAACCCCGGCCGTTTGCCGAAGCATTGACGGTTCCGGGGTTTTCGTTGCCGACTCTAGCATCCTGGCGGTGAATGTGTCGGCTCACGAACTCAATGTCCTCGTCGGCAGGATCAGTACGCCGAGGCTCGCACCGTACACGTCTGACGCGCGGGAAGATGTCAGGGCTGCGGTGCGCCTCTACGACTGGAATATCAGCATCGGTGCCGCATTATTCGAGGATCTGAGTCGCCTTGAGGTCGTCATACGCAATGCGCTTGGCGCTGCGTTGCAGGCGCTCGAAGAAGCGGCGGGATGGACCGTGCCGTGGTACGAACACAACAGCACCTTTACCGGGCCAGCGCGAAGAGCACTCAGCGATGCACGGGAGCGCGCGTCGGTTGGTAACCGTTCCGCGACCCATGACCGGATCGTCTCTGAGTTGAACTTCGGCAGGCGTCAGGCCCACAGGGCGCAGATCGGGATCGCTTCGATGCTGTCCGATAGGCGGTACTTGCGACTGCCGACGTGGAGGACGGCACCTGCTACGAACTGGGGGCCGAGTTCATCGCGCAGCCAGAGAAGGTGCCGGGCGTCGCTGGCGTCGGGCGCGTTCGTGGCCTTGATCTCGATTGCGACGATGCCTCGGGCACCGAAGTCGGCGATCAAGTCGACCTCGTGGCGGCCCTCCGCCACTCGCAGGTGACACAGCTGTGGGCCGCGCGTCATCAGGGCGGTCTCGGCCCGCAGCTGATTGATGACAAAGGTCTCTAGGAGTCTCCCGATCAGATCACCGCTGGACATCACCGTCGCGGCATCGATCCCGACAGCAGCAGCCCACAGGCCGGTGTCTGCCACGAGACGCTTACGTCCCTTGACGAGGCGAGCGAGCCGGTTGCCGTGCCACGCCGGCAACTCGGCGATGACGCCGAGGTCGCTGAGCAATCGTGTGTAGGACTCTCCGGTTCGCCGGTCGATGCTCGCGGCCTTGATGAGTGTGGCATCGGTCGCAAGACCCGAAGTATTGAGCGCGTACGCTCCGAAGAAGCGACTGAGGCGATTGCTGTCGGGCGAAACACCCAGAGTCGACGGATCGCGGGTCACCATATGCCTGAGGTAGCCATCGAGCCATGCATCTCGGCGCGCCGGTTCGCCCTCCAGGACGGCTTCGGGGAAGCCACCCTCGAGCGCCGCATCTACGTAGCCACGCAGGTCCGGTGGGTTCGCCGGCAGCCGGATGTCTTCTCGGTCACGCAGACGCTCGAGGAATTCGACACCGATGGCGCCGACCCGTTCCCGCACTGTCAGCGGATGCATCGTGACCGGGAGCAAGCGACCAGTGCCGGGCCACAAGGAGGGATCGCGTGCCGAGCGGACGGACCCGCTGAGAATGAATCTGCCCGGGATGCGATCGAGATCCACAGCCCGTTTGACAGCGCTGAGCACCTCGGGGACTGTTTGCCACTCGTCGAGCAGTATGGGAGGTTCGAGATCGCGCAGGGCGGTGTCGGGATCGGCGCGTATGGCGGCAGCCTCATCGGCGTTGTCCAGTTGAATCACTGTTGTGGCGTGCCGACGGGCAGTCGTCGTCTTGCCGGTGGCACGTGCGCCGGTGATGAACAGCGCTGCAGGAGACCCCGCCAAGAACTCAATCCTGGCATCGGCCATCCGAGGAATATAGCTGGCCATAACGCCAGACTACTACTTCTGCACATATATAGATACATATTTCACACAATCTCAGATGTTGGTATTACACACTTTCAAATGCTGTTTTCGCACATTCATGCGTGGTGTTCTTGCACAACGTCGATTGCATGTCCTGCACATGCAAGATCGACTCCCTGTGGGGAGGTCGGCGTGGGCGGTAAGGCGTCGGGTCGCGAATCAACCGCCGAGGTGGCGGGCGCGGTCGCGGATGAGTTCTTCGATTTGGTCGGCGGCCGCGTTGGGTTCTTCGTGTTCCCAGACGCGCACCGGTGTCCAGCCGGCCGCCTCTAGGCGGGCATCGGTGTCGGCATCTCGGGCGCGGTTGCGGGCGATCTTGGTCTCCCAATATTCGGCATTGCGACGGGGCTTGGTGCCGTGAGTGGGACAGCCGTGCCAGAAGCAGCCGTCTACGAATATCGCCACCCGCAGCCGGGAGAACACGATGTCGGCCTCCCGGCGCACGTCGGGCAATGGCCGCCGGTGCACGAAGTAGCGCAGACCTCGCCGGTGCAGGGCAGATCGGATCAGGCGCTCTGGTCCCGTATCGCGGGACCGTTGCTTCGACATGCGCTCCGACGCTGGGCCCGGTAGCGCCTTGGGTTCCACGGTTCGGGTTCTACCAGTCGCCCGAGAGTGACCGGGATGAGGCTATGTGGCGCGATGCGATCAGCCATCTAGCGTTCCCGATGCAGTCTGGGCGGCAGGCCCGCGTGAGGACGGAACAACGCCATGCGGCAGCCTCGAAGGATCGTGCGCACGAGTGGGCCCGCGAGAGCTCTGGCGCTGCTTATCTCTGTGCTCCTGCTGGCGGTCGCTTGCACCGGAAGCGACGGCGACGACGGTTTCGACGGAACCGTCCGCCTGGGTGCCGCGCTCAGCGAGACCGGCGGGTTCGCCATGGAGGGCAGCGACTCGCGTCAGGGCTATGACACGTGGGTTCGCTGGGTCAACGAGGAATACGGGGGCATCCGGATCGGCGACGCCCGCTACAAGGCGGAGATCATCTACTACGACGACGAATCCGACGCTGACACCGCCGCCGAGCTCGTACAACAGCTCATGGACGGCGACAAGGTCGACTTCCTGCTCGGCCCTTATTCCAGCAGCCTGACCAGCACAGCCAGCGCCGTGGCCGAAGCCAGCGAGGTCATCATGGTGGAAGGCAACGGCACTTCAGACACGCTTTTCGACCGGGGCTTCCGCAACCTGTTCCTCGTTGCCACGGCCGCGACCGACTACACGCGATCGGGCATCGAGGCACTCGCCGCCCGGGGTGCCCGCACCGCCGTCATCGCCCACGAAGACACGCCGTTCGCCACATCTGTCGCCGCCGGCGCACGCCACCATCTCGAAACCAACGGCATCGAGGTGCTCACGGTCGAGGCATATCCCGAAGGTGTCGCCGACGTATCGGACCTCATGGCGAAGCTCGATGAGCTCGACCCTGATGTCTTCGTGGGGGGCGGCCACTACAACGACGCAGTGCTGTTCCTGCGTTCAGCGCAAGAACTCGGAATCCGCCCCGACGCGATGCTCATCACCGTCGGGCCCTCTAACCCACAACTGGTCGACGACCTCGGCGCCAGTGTCAATGGCGTGCTGGGACCGTCGCAGTGGGAGCCCGCGATGGCCTACGAAGGTTCGTACTTCGGAAGCGCTGCGGACTATGCGGACTACTACGAGAGTCTCTGGGGCGAGCGGCCCGTCTACCAGGCCGCCAGCTCGACAGCGGCTGCCCTTGCGCTGCACCTCGCGATCGAGGCGGCAGGCGACCTCGACACCGATGAAGTACGCGATGCCCTTCGAGAACTCGACGTCGAGACGTTCTATGGGCCGATTCGCTTCGACGAGCGAGGCGTCAACGTCGCGAAGCCAATGGGCACCGTCCAGGTGCAGGACGGTCAGATCGTCGTCGTTGCACCCGACGCTGCGGCCGTGGGGAGCTCGTCTATCCGGTGCGCTAGCGCGGTGATGCGGCGCTTGGAGCCGATGCGCTAGCGACCCATCGTGAAGAACTCGTCGTTGGGCCGCATGGACGTCAGGTGCGCCATGCGGTTCGACAGGGCGAACAGTGCCGTGATGGCGCCGATGTCCCAGATGTCGTCGTCGCTGAAGCCATGTGCCCGCAACTCTTCGTGATCGGCGGTCGACGCTGACGCCGGTTCACGGCACATCTTCAAGGCGAAGTCGATCATCGCCCGTTGCCGTTCGGTGAGGTCGGCCTTGGCGGGGTCCACCGCAAGCTGATCGGCCAGCAGCGGGTCCTTGGCGCGGATGCGCAGGATCGCCCCATGGGCCACCACGCAGTACAGGCAGTTGTTGGCCCCGCTGGTTGCCACCACGATCATCTCGCGTTCGGCTTTGCTGAGCCCGCTGGGGCCCTCCATCAGCGCGTCGTGGTACGCCATGAACGCCCGCATCTCTTCGGGACGATGCGCCAGCGCAAGGAACACGTTGGGCACGAAGCCGGTCTTGGATTGGATCAACTCCATGCGCTCGCGCAGATCGTCGGGAATGTCGGCGATGTCGGGCACGGGGAATGTCGAGATGGCTGGCTCGGTCATGCTCGCAGCCTAAACACGGAGGGCTGCGGTACACCGAAGCTGTATCGGATTATCCTGCGGCAGGCTGCAGTTGTTTCGCTGGCGCTTCAGCTTGCGTCGGCGGCGTCTCCTACATTCGTGGGGCCGACGAGAGGACTGCCTGCCGATGCACCTGCCACGACCGACTTCACCTCGCCTTGAACCGATCCCCAAGGTGGCCGAACGGGCCCGCGAGGTCATGGAGTCCTCGTTCGCAAACGCCGTCAATGTCATTGCGACCATCGCGCACAGCCGCCCGATCTCCAAGGCATTCGGCGAATTCGCCCAAACCATCCTGTTCAAGGGCGACCTGTCCCGGCGAGACGTGGAGATCGCCGTGCTGCGCATGGGCTGGAACTGCCAGTCCGTGTACGAGTTCGGCCAGCACACGTTGATTGCCCGAGCCGGAGTCATGACCGAGGAGGAGATCTATCTCGTCACCCGGCCGATTGCTGAGGGCAACTGGACGCCGTCCGAGGCGGCCCTCCTGCAGGTTGTCGATGACCTCTACTCCGACGACTGTGTCTCCGACGCCACCTGGGCCGAGGCGGCGTCGCACTTCAGCGAGGCCGAATTGGTGCACCTCGTCGCAGCGGCGGGCTGCTACCGCATGGTGAGCGGCCTGCTCAACAGCACTGGCGTGCAGCGCGACGAAGGCGTCCCCGACTGGCCCACCGCCTCGACGCCCACATTAGGCGGGAGTGCGATAAGCAAACCCGCGTGCGAACCATGAGACGTCTCGCGGCTATTGCCGCCGCGCTGCTTGCGTTGAGCGTCGGCGCTGCGGCGCTTGCGCCAGTCGCAGCTGCTGCTTCCGACGCCGAACTCGCGGACGTCACGCTTACCCGCTACGGGGGCGCCGACCGGTACGCCACATCGCTGCTCGCCGCCGAGGCCGTCGCCGCGGATGCCGGCGGCTCGCTGGAGACCGTGGTCATGGTCTCGGGCGTCAGCTGGCACGAGGCAGTCGTGGCGGCGTCGGTCGCTGGCCGGCTTGACGCACCGGTGCTGATGACACCTCCCACAGAGCTTCGAGCTGACGCGCTGGAATTTCTGCGGCGCGTCGAGGCCTCCGATGCACTGCTGGTGAGCGCGGGAGCCGACGCCGAGACGCGATCTATCTCATCGACCGTCGCATCTGCGCTCGAATCGGCCGGGCTCGATGTCGAGTGGGTCGGCGGCGCCGATCAGTACGAGACCGGGGTCGCGGTGGCGCGCCGCGCCGGCACCGTCGGCACGCTCGGCGATTTCGGATCGACGGCCATCGTCGCGAGCGGTGAAGTGTTCGCAGATGCGCTCGTCGCTGGTCCGCTGTCGGCCCGGGGCCGCCACCCTGTGCTGTTGAGCCCGAAGACACATCTCGACTCGGGCGTCGAGTCGTACCTGAGCGACGCAGGGATTCGCCACATTGTGCTGATGGGCGGGACCGGCGCGCTGTCGTCACCGGTCGAGGACTCCATCCGTGATCTGGGAATCACTGTGAGTCGGATTGCAGGAGCCACCCGGTACGACACGGCTATCAAGATGGCAAGTCTCATAGCCGAGCACTCGGGTGGCTCTTGCTTCGGGGGCTCCGCTGTCGGCCTGGCTCGTGCCCGAGTGCCCTTCGACTCATTCAGCGCGGCGCCGTTGCTGGCTCGGCAGTGCGCACCCCTTGTGCTGGCTGACCCCGGTGCCATCCCGTCGGAGACGGCAGCGTTCCTCGACGCGGCGCGACAAGCAAACAAGGTCGATGAACTGCAGCTGACCATCTTCGGTGGCGACGGCGCCGTCTCACAGGAGGCGATCGACACATACCTCACGGGCGGTACCACCGAGGAGACAGAAGCGATTGACGAGGAGGCCTTCCAGCCGACCGTCCTTCCAGCAGGTACCTGCGGCGGCTCGGGCAGTGGCGAGGACGTCCGATTCGCTGGTCCCAGCCCGAGCCTCTTCGCGCCGGCGTGGTCACCAGATTGTGAGTACATCGCGTTCGCAGAAAGAGGTGCGCTGCAGATATCACGACCCGATGGCAGCCACAAGCGTCAAGTTCTGAAATTGTCGGGCGCTGGTGTTGACGCTGATGCACCGGCGTGGTCTCCCGACGGTACGAAGATCGCGTATGTACGACGGGACAGCGTGGCGTCGCCGCGGACCTCGCGCATCTTCGTAGTGAACGCCGACGGCACCGGCAACAGGCAATTGTCGCGAGGCGAGGGGACCGACGATTCCCCGTCGTGGTCACCCGATGGAAGCCGCATAGTTTTCAGCCGCGAGGTCTTAGTCAGTAGCCCGGAGGATCTCGTCGTTCACGGTTCACGCTCAATCGTCACGATGGAAGCAGAAACCGGTGGCGATGTACAGGTCGCGGCGGGCCGACAGGGTCGTTGGTTCGACGCACCGCGCTGGTCTCCCGATGGCCGTCGTTTCGCTTTCGTGGAGTTTGGTCGACTCGGCGTGATGGACACAGACGGCTCCAATGTCCGCTTTCTGAGGGGCGGGGTGCGACGTGACAGCCTGTCATGGTCGCCTGACGGCAGCCGGATTGCGTACGCGAGTGGTGATCATCGCGAGTCGGACATTTACATTGTCGAGGTCGATGAAGCCCGCTCGCTACAGGTGACGAATGCGGCAGGGCCGGAATCTCAGCCTGCGTGGTCGCCTGACGGCGAGCGCATCGCATACCGAAAGAACCGACTCGAGGGCAATCGCCTTTTGGATTTCGAGATCTGGATCGCTGATGCCAGCGGCACGAGTGACGGCGATACCGCGGAGAGCGAGCACCGCGCGTGCATGCCGCTCGGCCTCATCGATGAGGTGACCGCGGGGTTCCCCTTGCCGACCTGGGCTCCCCCTGCGATCGGATCCCTGCAAGTAGCGGTTGTCTTCGCCGATTTCCCCGATGCCCAAGCCACCTACAGCACGCAAGAGGAAGCTGATGTTGGTTTGCCGCTCATGACGCGTTTTCTCGAAGAGGTCAGTTACGGCCGCCTCGACGTCACCACGACAGTGCGACACGGCTGGCTGCGAATGACTGGCGACTACAGCGACTACTTCAGCGAACGGACGACGAACGAGCAAGTTGCTCCACCCGACGCAGAGGCTCGGAGTTTGCCCCTCGAGATCGTGGCCGCTGCGGACCCCTCGTTCGATTTTGCTGGCTCAGACATCGTTCTCTTCGTGCTCCCGAGTAGCCATTTCGGCGGCGGTCAGGCAGGAGGCGACATCATTGCTGATGGCAGCCTCATGCAGATCACGTTCGCGAACACCATGACGCTGCCTCAACAGACGAGTGCCCGCAACTGGGGCTTGATCGCCGCACACGAGGTCGCTCACGCCCTCGGTCTGACCGATCTCTACCCATACGGTGATGACCATCGGCGCACACCACGCACGGATAGCCAAATCTGGGTGCGCACGGTTTTTGGCCGTATGAGACTTGAGTCTTACTTCCCGGCTTCGCCCGGCGATTCTCGCCTTGAGGAAGTTCGACGACACGTCGATGGCCATACGCAAACGGCAACTGCATGGCACGTGAGTTTTGACGAGATGTTGGCCTGGAGTCGGTGGCAGCTGGGATGGCTGGGTGACGACCAAGTGCGCTGCGTCACCGAATCCGTTACGACAGTTGAGCTGGAGCCAGTTGCAGCCCCCCGAGTTGGAACCGTCATGACTGTCGTTCCCTTGGCCCCGAATCAGGTACTCGTGATGGAGAGTCGACGACGGCTCGGGTTTGACAATGCCCGCCCCTACTCCGATTCAGTCGGTACACGTGTCACGCCGCCGGGCCTGCCTGCGGAGGGTGTGCTCGTCTACACCGTTGACGCCTCGTTGGGGGCCGGCGATCTGCCGCTCAAGATTGCGGGCGACAGCGGGGACGGCACGGTCGAGGACTTCCCGCTGTTGGAAGCTGGAGATTCGGTGACGGTTCGCGGGTACACCGTCTCGGTCACTGCGGACTCGGGGCAGACCCACACCGTCACGATCACCAAGACCAACTGAACGGCGCAGCACGGGGTGAGAGCCGCGTCTCAGGCCGTCGTCGAAACCTCGTTGAGCAGGCCGGTTTCGACGTCGTAAACGAAGCCGCGGATAGCGGTGTTGTGCTCGATGAAGGGCGAGGCTCGCAGCGCTGCGATGGCGATGTGCACGTCTTCGGCGGGGTCGGCGAATGATCCGATTGACCAATCTGGTTGCTTCCCGGTTCGCTCGCGTAGCACTGCCCGGAAGGTCGTCTCGTCGAGGCCGCACATGCCGCAGCCGGAGTGATGGATGACCAAGATCTCGCGGGTGCCGAGCAGCTGCTGAGAGATGCACAGCGAGCGGATCACGTCGTCGGTGACGACGCCTCCCGCGTTTCGCACGATGTGCGCTTCGCCGACGCTCAGGCCCAGCGCAGCCAAGGGATCGATGCGAGCATCCATGCACGTGACGATCGCCACGTGCCGGCTGGGTGCGCGTGCCATCCCAGGCGTCTTGACGATGTCGGCCACACGCCGATTGCGTTCGACCAAGTCGTCGGCCGTCGAGTGGAAGTCCGACACCCTCGGCTCGTCGTGTGCTTCCCGCTGATTCATCCGATGTCCTCGTCATGGCTATCGACGCGTGGAATATCAAACGTGCAGCGCTGTGCTGACCAACTCAGCAGCCGTTGTGATCCGGCAAACCAGTAGTACGCCCCCTGGGACTTGAACCCAGAACCTGCGGATTAAGAGTCCGTTGCTCTGCCAAATTGAGCTAGAGGCGCGAGATGCCCCGCAAGGCTAACGACACCCTCTGAGCGAAGGTGCGGCGGATCGAGGGGAATCGAACCCCCGGCCTCCAGTGCCACAAACTGGCGCTCTAACCGACTGAGCTACGACCCGCACGGGGTGGTCAAGGATGCCACGGGCGGCACCACCTCGCTACCGGATTTCACGGCGACTCTGCGGTGAGCTCTGACAGGCGCGAGCCCGACGGCGTACCGTAGGAGCGTGAGCACACAGACCGTCGTGGCTCGGAAGCCGCCAGTCGAGTACATCCCTCGGATCACGGCCCAGTACATCGGACTGGGATACGGCGAGTACCTCTGGCTCCACAGCGAGACACCGCCGCCATGGACACCGCTGACCAAGCCGATCTCGGAATGCCGCCTGGGCCTCATTGCGACGGGTGGCGTCTATGCAGTCGGCCAGACGGCGTTCCACTTTCGCGACGACACGACGTACCGGGCGATTCCGACCGACATCGACCCCGCTCAACTGCGCGCCACGCATTTCGCCTACGACTTGACCGATGCCCGTTCGGACATCAATTGCGTGTTCCCGATCGAGGGCCTGCGTGTCTTGCGAGACAGCGGGGAGATCGGCGAGCTGGGTCCCAACGCCTACACCCTCATGGGCGGCATCTACAGCACCCGAAGGGTCCGCACCGAGCTGATCCCTGAACTGGCGAAGCGCTGCGTGGCCGACGAGCTGGACGCTGTGCTGCTCGTTCCGGTCTGACCGGTCTGCCATCAGACCGTGGGTCTGATCGCACGGGCCATCGAGGCCGAGGGGATCCCGACGCTGTCGGTGACGAGCGCACGTGACATCACCAGGGCGGTCTGGCCGCCTCGCGCCGCCTACCTGGACTACCCGCTCGGCCACACGTCTGGCCGGCCCAACGAACCGGAGCTCAACCTGCAGATCCTTCGGGACGCGTTCGCTGCCTTCGAGAACCTGCGTGTGCCGGGGTCGATGGCGCACCTGCGCTACCGCTGGTCGGAGTCCGACCGTTGGAAAGACAAGGTGTTCGCGCCCTCCGGAAAGGCTGCTGATCGGCCTGAGTCCGCTGTGCCGACGGGCGGTGAGTCCGCATCTGCGACTTACGACGACGATCGGATCCAGCGTCACCCGACGCCGCAGTATCAGACCGAAGAGGATGCGGAAGCCGCCCGCGCCAGCCACGACGGCGAAGATTGCCTCGTCTGCGCGGGCATCGACTACTGACCCGCCTGTGAGCGAACAGCCCGAGCGCCGCGTCTCCGTGGGCGCCAAATCGCCCGGATCCGGCGGCGACTATGACCCTGAAGCCATTCCTGTTCGCGATGCGGCCACCGTGATGATCCTGTCCGGCGGCGACGATCCCCACGTGCTCATGCTGAAGCGCAACTCCCGATCGATCTTCGTGGGCGACATGTGGGTGTATCCCGGGGGCGCGGTCGATCCCGACGATGCCACCCAGCGCGCCGATGAGACGGTGGCGGGCCTCACTGACGCCGAAGCCTCGTACAGCATCGGCATCGAACGCGGCGGCATTGCGTTTTGGGTTGCAGCACTGCGGGAGACCTTCGAGGAGGCCGGTCTCTTGCTGGCGCACCACGACCACCCGGTCGGCGTCGAAGACCCCAGGGATCTGCCCTCGGGCATCATCGACCTCTCACCTGCTGATGTCGCTGAGCGGTTCTCGCAGTACCGCGACGAGGTCAATGCCGGCGAGCGCGACTTCATCGAGACCGTGCGCAGCGAAGACCTGCTCCTCGATGGCAACAACGTCTATTTCATCGGGCGCTGGGTGACGCCTCTGGGCTCGCCGCGCCGCTACGACACCCGGTTCTTCCTGACGGCGATGCCAGACGGTCAGACGCCCCTGCCCGACCACGACGAAGCCGTTGAGCACCAGTGGGTGCGCCCCGCCGACGCCATCAGGCGCAACGAGATCGGCGACATGGTGATGATGACGCCCACCATCGGCATGCTGCACCGCTTCGCCCGCTTCGGAACGGTGACCGATGCAGTCGCTGCAGCCGGAAGAGGCACCCCTGCCGACGACGAGCACGTGCGGATTCGCTACGACAACGAAGGCCCGCACCGGATCGCCTTCCCCGACGACTTGGACTACAAGGCCGCCGACGGCCGCACCGAGACCGGCATCCTGCGCTGGCCCTCGCGCTAGCCCGCATCCAGCACCGCCGACGCGGCCGCCGGGGCAGCCGAGCGAGCCGTGGAGCCGTGCGAGTTCGGTGGCAGGATGGCGCTGGGCCCCCGTGGCGCAACTGGACAGCGCAGCGGGCTTCTATCCCGCCGGTTGCAGGTTCGAGTCCTGCCGGGGGCGCGTCACCTGACCCACTGTGCAATATCCAAATGGGCGATGGTGTCACCGTCGAACGCGGGTAGGTTCACCGGATGCCGCACGGCTCAGTTCCTGGCACAAGCGCTGCTTCCACGCCCGATGTCACTGGTGAGACTCCGTCGATCGCCGCCGCCAACGGTGCCGTCACCAATCAGCCGACCGACACCGACCGCATCGAGCGAGCGGTCAGGGAGATCCTGATTGCCATCGGCGAAGATCCCGACCGCGAGGGGCTACGCAAAACGCCCAAGCGCGTCGCCCGCATGTACGCGGAAGTGTTCGCTGGCCTGCGGGAAGACCCCGAGCATCACCTCAAGGTGCAGTTCGAGACCGGCCATGACGAGATGGTCATGGTGCGTGACATCCCCTTCTATTCGATGTGCGAGCACCACCTCATGCCGTTCGTCGGCCGGGCGCATGTGGCGTACATCCCAGGCGAGCGGGGCATAATCACGGGGCTGTCGAAGCTGGCACGCCTCGTGGAGGCCTACGCCCGCCGGCCACAGGTGCAAGAACGACTCACGACCCAGGTCGCCGACAAGCTGATGGAGGTGCTTGAGCCACGAGGCACTCTCGTGGTGGTCGAGGCCGAGCACCAGTGCATGTCGATGCGGGGAGTGCAAAAGCCCGGATCGCTCACCATCACCTCAGCCGTGCGGGGCCAATTCCGCAACACCGCAACCCGTGCGGAGGCGATGCACCTCATCGGCATCGGCCGCTAGCGCATCGGTCGGTGCACACCGGGCTCTGTAGCGCGATCTGGAGGCACTGCGCCTCGGCGATGACGCGAACGAGAGATGCCGTGAACGGGAGATGACGTGAACATGACCGCGGCTGCACTCGCAGGACCGCCTCAGCTTGGCCGCAGCGTGCTGGTGCATCCCGGTGCCCGCCCACCCGAGCCCTGGGCGGAATGCGAACGCATCAGGGTGTGCCCGAGCGACTTCAGTGCCGAGATCGGCCACCGGCTGCGCGAAGCCTGGCGCACGCGTACCCGTCAGGTCATTGAACTCGACGGCGAGGTGCCCGATCCTGCACCCGTCCTGCAGTCGCCCTGGTGGGAGCTCGCGCCCGGCCTCACGATGCGGTCCGAGGTGCTTGCGCATCTGCTCTCGGCAAATGCCGTCGATGCTCGGAATCCGCAGCGAGCACATTTTGCTCCGGCCTCGGCGGCGCTGAAGCTCGGCGCGCAGCGCTGCCCCGGGCCTGAGAGGGGCGATGTGATCACCGGCGCCGGTCCCGTGCCCGGTCCCGTGTGGTGCGACGGCGGACCGCTCGATGCATTCGACCTCGACGCAATCGAGGGGGCCCCACCGGTCGTTCCTGCCGCGAACCTGGCCGCTGGCAGCCTGAGTGTTGTCCGGCGAGCGATCCCGCACGCCGATCTCGCACTTGATCAGCAGGCGGCGGTCGGTCACCTCGGGGGATCGGCGTGCATCGTTGCGCCCGCGGGCTCGGGCAAGACGCGCGTGCTCACCGAACGTGCTCGCTACTTGGTGAACGATGTCGGACTTGCCGCCGGCGCGGTCTGTCTGGTGGCGTTCAATGTGCGGGCCCGGCGCGAGATGCAGGAACGAACGACGGACATCTCCGGGCTGCAAGTGCGCACGCTGAACAGCCTGGCACTTGCTATCTGCAACGGATCGGGTCCGTTCGCCCGTCCGTCCCGGCACGGCCGCGTCGATGTGATCGACGAGATGGGCGTGCGTGGCCGCCTCGACGGGCTGATCAAGCGTCGCCGGCGGGCGATGACCGATCAGCTCGCACCGTGGCTTGAGGCGCTCAGTGCTTCGCGGCTGGGATTGCGCGATCCCGCTGAGGTGGAGCGCGATTTCCAGCCCGATGTTCCCGAATTCGCCGCTGTGGCGCCGCGTTTCGTCGAGGAGTTGTCGGCGGACGGCTTGGTCGACTTCGACCAGCAGATCATCCGGGCAATCGAGATCCTGCTGACCGACCCTGCCGCCCGTGCCGCCGCGCGGCGCGTCTGCGGTGTGCTGCTGGTGGACGAATTTCAAGACCTGACGTCAGCTCACCTGCTGATGATCCGGTTGCTCGCCGGTCCCCGAGCCGACGTGTTCGCCGTCGGCGACGACGACCAGACGATCTACGGCTATGCGGGCGCGTCGCCGCAGTGGCTCATCGACTTCGACAAGTACTTCCCCGGAGCGACACGGCATCACCTGAACGTCAACTACCGCTGCCCGTCGCCCGTGATCGACGCCGCGATCAACCTGCTGTCGCACAATCGCCGCAGGATCGACAAGCAGATCACAGCACCACATCGGGGTGCCCCCGACGAGGCGACTAATGCGGTCGGCAAGGCGTCCGACGCAGCGGACTCCGGTGCCGGAGAACCCCTCCTCAGTGGTGCTGGCGGGCTCCGGAAGAATCGCTCACTCGTCGTCAAGGCCGGAGCTAATGCGGCGGGAATCCTGCGCGAGACGGTGACAGCGCTGATCGACGACGGAGCCCGGCCCGCCGATATTGCCGTGCTGACGCGGGTCAACAGCACGCTGCTCGTACCGCAGGTCGTGCTCGACGACATGGGCGTGGCGGCTGACGCACCGCTGGGTCGCAGATTCCTCGAGCGCACCGGTGTCGCGGGTGCACTGGCGTGGCTCAGGCTGGCCGTTGCGCCCCGTCAGGCACTGCCGGGAGGGGCGCTGTCGGACGCGGCGCGCCGGCCGCCGCGGGCGATTTCGCCACGCGTGATCGAATGGATTGGCGAGCAACGCAGCCTTGCAGCGCTGCGTGCGCTGGCGGGCCGTCTCAGTGACGAACGCACATCAACAAAGATCGACGAGTTCGCCGACGACATTGACATGCTGCGCCAGCGCACCGCAAACGAGCAGCTCTCGACCCAAGCCATCCTTGAAGCAGTCCGAGACGAGCTCGGTTTGGGGCTCAGTCTCGACACTCGCCTGGACGCGTCACGCCGATCCGTGGACCGGTCGGCCCACGGCGATGACTTGCGGGCGCTGATCTCGGTTGCCCACCTGCACCCCGATCCGGCGGGCTTCGCCACGTGGTTGGAGAACCGGCTGGCCGGTGCAGGGCCAGGAGCGGCTGACACAGCCGGCTTCGGCAGCGACGAATCCCGCCCTCAGGCAAGTGCTGCGCAGGCGACGACGGCACGACGCCACGGAGTGCGGCTTGCAACCGTTCACAAGGTGAAAGGTCTCGAATGGCCGCACGTGATCGTCTACGAGGCTTCCGATGGCCTGATGCCGCACCGACTCGCGCCCGATGTCGAAGAAGAACGTCGCATTTTCCACGTCGCACTGACCCGCTGTTCGGAATCGGTGACCCTGGTATGTGCTGACGAGCCGAGTGCTTTCGTGGCGGAGCTCGACGAACTCGCGCCGCCGGCGCCCTCCGAACCGGCGCCCTCCGAACCGGCGGCCGGAGCGTCTCATGGTGTGGGGGGCAATTCGAGCGCCGATGCTGATGGCGCAGCCGGGACTGCTGCGACGTTGACGGGCATCGGGTCCTCAACCGCTCCTCGCAAGTCCAAACCCCAGCCGCCGACAGATCCTCGTGACGCAGAACTGTTCGAGGCACTGCGTGCCTGGCGCCTTGAGCGAAGCCGAGCCGATGCCGTCCCGGCGTTCGTCGTCTTCGCAGATGCGGTCTTGATTGCCTTGGCGACCCAGCGTCCCCGTAACGACACTGAGCTTCTGGCCGTGCCGGGCATCGGTCCGGCCAAGTTGGAGGCTTTTGGCGCGGACGTCTTGGCGATCATCGCTCAGCACCGGGCCCCTGATTCTGCGGCGCCACCCCAAACAGGGTGAGAACCATCTGCCCAGTCGACGGACACGGTGGGAGCTGAAACGGTGACCTGACGGATCCCACCATGGCGCTGAGATTCAGGCCCGCGTCATGATTGATCTATGGGAGCATCATGATGCTAAGGTGATGGCATGCGGACGACGGTGACGTTGGCCGATGACGTGGTCGCAGCGGTCGAAGAACTCCGCAGATCTGAGGGCATTGGCATGAGCGAGGCGCTCAACCGGCTCGCCCGGGAAGGTCTCGCCAGGCCTGCGGCCTCGAAGCCATACGTACACAAGAGCTACGACATGGGCCAGAAGATCGATGTCACCAACATCGGCGAGGTCCTCGGGATGCTTGATGAGCTCGAAATGCGCGACCGGGTCGACGAGCACTCTCCCCAAGGCTGAGTGTGCTCGTCGACGCCAACTTGCTGCTGTACGCCACGGACGCCTCGTCGGTTCGCCATGAACGAGCCAAGCAATGGCTCGATGAGACACTGCTGGGCAATCGCCGTGTGGCACTACCGCTTCAGACCGTCACGGCCTTCATGCGGATCAGCACCAATCCGCGTGTGTGGAACCGACCATTGACTGCGACCCAAGCGTGGGAACGGGTACGCGCATGGCTTGACGCCGGGCCGACCTGGATCCCGCCATCAGGCGAGCGAACCGCGGCGATCTTGGGCGCACTCGTCGTCGAGCACCACGTGACAGCCAACCTGGTGCCCGACGCCGTGTTGGCAGCGCTGGCTGTTGAGCATGGCCTGACGGTGATGAGTGCCGATACCGACTTCGCCCGCTTTCCCCAGGTCCGTTGGGAGAACCCCCTCGTCACCTAGTGGCAGGCGCTCTCAGCCGGATTCGCTGGTCGTGTCGTCGCTGGAGAATTAGACCGCGAGCGGGCCTTTGCCAGCCAAGAATCGCTGGGCCATCACCATCAGCACCACCCAGTACTCAGTGCCGGGCACAAGATCGTCCAGCGTCACCTCGGCGGTGACATCGTGAGCGTCGGGATGGCCAGCCGCTGCGACACCCTCGACGGTGATCGGCGGCCCGCCTTCGAGCAGCGTGAGGAACGGCGCAATCGGCACGTCGAATACAGCATCGACTTCGTCACGAGCGACCGCATAGTCCGCGAGCGAGCGGTCGTCACGCAGCAGGTACGCGCTGATCAGCTCGCAGTTCAGCGTGCCCTCACCGCTGTTGTCCGCCACTCTGCGGATCCCAAGAGGCACGAGATCGCTGGTGTCTGGAGCAACACCGAGTTCCTCGGTCAGTTCTCTCACTCCATCGAGCGGGGTCTCCCCGGCGGCAAGGTGCCCTGCCGCGCTGATGTCGAGCAGCCCCGGATAGGCCGCCTTGGAGCGTGATCGTCCCTGCAGGACGGCTGTCGGTACGTCGTCGCGCAGCGTGACGATGAGGCAGTGGAAGACGCGGTGCCAGTCGCCGCGCTCGTGAACCTCGGCCCGCGGTGCGGTGCCAAGGCGCCGCCCGAGCTCGTCGGTGAAGTCCAGGAGTTCCACCCCTGGCGCGCTGTCAGTCATCGAGCCATTGTCCCCGCTGGCGCTTCCAGCGGCGACGATGCCCGCGGCTACAGCAGCTCGGTGTACTTGTCCATGATCGGCAGCACGGTGTCTGCGGGTGCCGGCGGGAGCGCGAGCACGACCCGGCTGACGCCCACTTCGGCCAGGCTGTCGAGGATCTCGGGCTTGGGGGGCGTGCCGAACTGCCCGATCTCGATCTCGTCGGGATCGCGGCCCGCCTCGATCGCGGACTCGCGGATCTGCTTGATCGGCACGTCCAGGTCGTAACGGCCTGAGATCGGCATCCAGCCGTCGCAGAACTCCACGATGTCGGCGATGGTGCGCGGACCTGCGGCGCCGCCCAGGATTACCTTCGGGCCGCCTTCCTGCACAGGCTTGGGCCATTGCCATGACGAGTCGATGTTCACCCAGTCACCGTGGAACTCGGCCTCGTCTTGCGTCCACAGCTCGCGCACGGCCAGCATCGTCTCGCGGGTCACGGCGCGCCGGTCGGTGTACTTCACGCCGTGGTGGGCGAGTTCTTCTTTGTTCCAGCCGTAGCCGATGCCCAAGATGAACCGGCCACCCGAGATGGCGTCCACGGTCGCGGCTTCCTTGGCCAGCCACAGCGGGTCTCGCTGGGCGACCAGGGTGATGCCGGTACCGAGCATGATGTTCTCGGTCACCGCGGCGGCGGCACCCAGCGATACGAACTGGTCGTGCGTGCGCCAGTACTCCTCGGGCAGCGGTGGCGCTCCCTCGCGGCCGCCCCACGGTGTCTCACGGCTGGTGGGGATGTGGCTGTGCTCGGGGAACCACAGCGACTCGAAGCCCCGTTCCTCAGTGGCCTTGGCCAACTCGACTGGCCCGATGGCCTTGTCGGTGGGAAACATCATCACGCCGATTTTCACGGTCGTCCTCCTGGTGGTTGCCGTTGTGGCCGGTCGCGGCCGCCGCCGAGAGTAACGGCCACGCGTCACGCGTGCCCGGTTGCACCCGGGCCGCGATGCGTAGGGCGTTGCAGCGGCGTGGCGTAGCGTGTTGCCGGATCTCCAGGGGCACGTTGCGTGGGCACCTAGCAACGTGCGAGCTCGACGACCTGGGGGCCGGACGACCTGGAGGCACAGTGAAGATCACCATCGACGTCGACAAGTGCATCGGCAGCGGGTCGTGCGAGATGATCGCCCCGGGCAACTTCGAGGTGGGCAACGACGGTCTCGTGCAGCTGCTGAACGACAGCCCCAGCGCCGAGCAGCACAGCGCGGTGCGCACAGCGGCAGCGAGCTGTCCCACTCAAGTCATCTCGGTGAACGACTGAGCCCCAACGCGGAACAGGGTCCGAACTCAAAGCAAGGCGCAGGACGGCGCGGCGCAACCGGGTAGCACCACAACCCGACACAGCACCGCTCGCCCCAGAAACGACTCAGGCCGATCGGACCGCCACCGGTACGCTCGAACGCGAGAGCTGGCCCGCCAGCACTCCGTCAACTCTTCAGACTCGGGAAGTGGCGCAGCTTGGTAGCGCACCTGCTTTGGGAGCAGGGGGTCGTGGGTTCAAATCCCGCCTTCCCGACCAGTGGCGACACGGTCATTCACAGACTGACGAGTGATTCCGACTGGCCGGGGGCGGAGCTTGCCGGGTGCGAGGTGACCAATGACGGTGGACATGGGCGGTGCTTGTAGCTGTCATCAACTTCCGGCGAACACCTATTGGGTCGATCATGGCCGCTTCCTAGCGGGCGAGTATCCGGGGGCGCCAAGCCGGAACGAAGCCGCTCACAAGTTGAGGATTCTGTTGAAGGCCGGAATCAGCCACTTCATCGACCTGACCGAGCCGTATGAAGGATTGGCGCCCTACGCCCCGATTGCTGCGGAAGAAGCCAGCCGACTCGGCACGCCATACCAGCATTCCCGGCATTCCATCGTTGATCTAGGAGGGTGGTCGGCAATTGGGGTGTGGTGTGTGTTGTTTGTTGAGCGTGCGCGGTTGTCTGGTCGGTGGTTCGGGGTGGGTTGGGCGCGGGTGTTCTGCTTGATGATGCCCAGGCGCATCGTCGGTCGGCCAGTGGGGGCCGGGGTCGCCGGTCGGGGCGGGTGTTTTACCTGATGATGCCGAGGCGGCCGGCGCGGTCGAGGTTGAGGGCGGCGATTCGCAGGTCGAGCCACAGGTTGGCCTTGTCGAGGCCGCGCCAGGGGACGTTTTTGGTGCGGGACTTGATCTGAGCGATTTTGCGTTCGGCTTGGGTTCGCAGTCGGTATCGGCTGAGGAACTCCGGTGTCCATCGTTGCGCTCTTGCGGGGGCGAGGAGTTCTTCGTGGGGGTTGATCTCGACGATTCGGCCGCCGTCGCGTGTGGTGCATCGGGGCTTGAGCTCGCATGCTGCACAATCGGTTGCTGCGAACCGCGCCTGGCGCCGTTTGGCGCCCCGCGGCGGCGGGATGGGTGCGGTGTTCCCTTGCGGGCAGGTGACCGTCGCTGCTTCGAGGTCGATGTCGAAGTCGGCTTTGGTGAGCTTGTCGCCGCGGGTCGGGATCGGCTGGGCGGGGGCGACGAGGTGGATGCCTCGGTCGGCCATCGCTTGGCGGGTGGGCCCCGATCCGTAGTGGGTGTCGGCGATGATCTCGGCGACCGGGACCGGGTCGGCGTCGATGAGGTCTTCGATCACAGCGGCGTCGTGGGTGGTCGCGAGCGTCGCGGCCGCTGAGCAGACCAGGTCCGAGTCCACATCCGCGGACACGTGCAGCTTGTAGCCGTCGTAGCGGTCGGTGCGCGAACGGTGCCCGTGCCGAGCGTCGGGATCGACCGTGGAGATGACCCGGTCCGGGGCCACCCGTTGAGCTATCCGCGGGGTCTGGGCTCCGTCGTCGTCGGCGGCGATCTCGATGTCCTGGCCCGCCACGACCCTCAACAGCTCGACCGCCCCAGCCAGGCCCGGGTCCCCGAAACGGGCGCAGAACCCGATGACGGTCTCGGCGTCGCCGAACAGCTCCGCGACCAGAGCCGCCCGTGCTTGGGGGTCTGCCCACATGATCTGCGGCTTGGCCCCCCGGTCGTAGTCGTCACGCGACAACAGCCCCGCCAGCTCCGCCCCGGCATCGGCGTCGATCCCGCCCAGCACCCCGACGCACCTGCGGACCCCGGACCTGATGAGCGTGATCGTGTCCTGGGTCAGCACGCAGTCCGCCACACCGGTCGAGTCCATCGTGCGGCGATGGCCGATCACCCCGGCGCGCTTGGCAGCGATCTTGACACGATCCCCCAAAAAGGACTCCATCCCGGCGCGAACCAGACGCGCCCGGAACTCCACCAGCACCACATGAGCAATCCCCCGATGCTCCAGCGGCAAACCCAAAGCCGCTTTCCACGACATGTCGAACCGCGAACGCCGCTGCGCCTCACGGTCCGACACGCCATAGAACAACTGCAACAACAACAACGCCGCCACCACCGACGGCGGATGCGACGGCCGACCCCGGCCAGACGCATACAACGCATCAAAATCGGCATCACAGAACAGCTCGCCCCGAGCCTGCCCCAACGTCACCAAGAACCCCTCGGTGTCGAGCAGGCCGCCCACCAACACCCCGACATCGAAAATCGAACCCTGACCATCAGCCGAACCGCGCACCCCACCATCATCCGCGATCACGCCCCCCAACACGAGGACCCACCCCCGGACTTTCCGACCACCCTCCTAGATGTGCCGCACAGCCCCCAAAACACTGCCGAGATTCTCGATGTGATTGACGAGGCCATAGGTGCGGGCAAGACGGTCTACGTGCATTGTTGGGGTGGCGTTGGCAGAACCGGCACAGTGGTCGGCTGCTGGCTGGTGCGCCATGGCCAGACGGGCGAGCAGGCTCTCGACCAAATCGCGACGTGGTGGACGGGCATGGAGAAGGCGTACCGCACGCCTCGCTCGCCGGAAATGCCGCAGCAACGCGAGTACGTCCGCAACTGGAGCGAACCAGTCTCGGGCGGGCCGCGTGAGTGATCCCACACCCCGGGATCGATTCCGGGGATGTCTGCTCGGACTCGCCGCAGGTGATGCGCTGGGCACCACGCTGGAGTTCAAGAATCCCGGCTCGTTCGAGCCGATCGATGACATGGTCGGCGGCGGTCCGTTTGGCCTGATGCCAGGCCAGTGGACCGACGACACCTCAATGGCGCTGTGCTTGGCTACCAGCCTGGTCGAGTGCGAAGGGTTCGACCCGACCGATCAGATGCAGCGTTACGTGCGCTGGTGGCGCGAGGGCTACCTGTCCAGTACGGGGGCGTGCTTCGACATCGGGATCACCGTCAGCCGAGCGTTGTCGCGGTTTGTCCAGCACGGCGACCCGTACGCAGGATCCATCGACCCCATGAGTGCCGGGAACGGTTCGCTGATGCGGCTTGCGCCGGTGCCGATGTACTTCGCGGGCGACGCTGCGGAGGCCATCGCCATGGCCGCCGACAGTTCACGGGTCACGCACCAGGCACGGGAAGCGGTCGATGCCTGTCGCTACTTCGCTGGCCTGCTGGTCGGAGCTTTGCAGGGCGTCAACAAGCAAACGCTGCTGTCCCCGAGCTATTGCCCCGTCGAACGACTCTGGGAGCGCGACCCCCTAGTGTCCTGAGTGTTGAGTTAGTCGCGTTTTTGTGTTGGGTGCGCCATCATGGGGTCTTCGGCGTGGATCGGAGGCTGTTATGGGTGCTCGACGGGGACGGCCGGCGGTGCCGGTGGAGCTGGACGACGCGGAGCGAGAGACGCTGGAGCGGTGGGCGCGACGGCCCAAGTCGTCCCAGGCGCTGGCTTTGCGGTGCAGGATCGTGCTGGGCGCCGCGTCGGGGCGGGCGAACAACGACCTCGCCGCGGAGCTGGGCTGTCATCCGGCGACGGTGTCGAAGTGGCGCAAGCGGTTCGCGCAGCGCCGCCTGGACGGGCTGGCCGACGACCCGCGGCCGGGCCCGCCGCGCAAGATCACCGACGCGGTGATCGAGGACGTGCTCGTGCGCACCCTCGAGACCGTCCCGGCGGACGCGACGCACTGGTCGACGCGGTCGATGGCCACAGCAGCAGGGGTGTCGCAGACCGCGGTCAGCCAGATATGGCGCGCGTTCGGCCTCAAGCCCCACCTCATCGACGAGTACAAGGTGTCCCCCGACCCGCAGTTCGTGGACAAGGTCCGCGACGTCGCCGGGCTGTACCTGAACCCGCCCGAGGCGGCGGTGGTGCTGTGCGTGGACGAGAAGACCCAGATCCAGGCGCTCGACCGCACCGC
Source organism: Candidatus Poriferisodalis sp. (assembly GCF_965237655.1). Lineage (GTDB taxonomy): Bacteria > Actinomycetota > Acidimicrobiia > Acidimicrobiales > Poriferisodalaceae > Poriferisodalis. The sequence continues at coordinate 2,117,940 of NZ_CBDEGB010000002.1, read as the reverse complement.
GCCGATCCTGCCGCTCATGCCCGGCACGCCCCAGCGGCGCACCCACGACTACCGCCGCCACGGCACCACCGACCTGTTCGCAGCCCTCGACGCCGCCTCGGGCAAGGTCATCACCTCCATGACAGCCCGGCACCGCAGCGAGGAGTTCCGCTCGTTCTTGAACCTCATCGACAAGCAGGTCCCCGACGGGCTCGACGTGCACATCGTGCTCGACAACGTCTCCACCCACAAGACCCCCACGATCAAGCGCTGGCTGCTGCGCCACCCCCGCTTCAAGCTCCACTTCACCCCCACCTACAGCTCCTGGATGAACCTCGTCGAGCGCTGGTTCTCAGAGCTCACCACCAAGTGGCTCCGCCGCTCAACCCACCGCTCCGTCACAGAACTCAAGGACTCCATCAACCACTGGACCGACAACTGGAACGACAACCCGAAACCGTTCGTGTGGCACAAGACCGCCGACGAGATCTTCGACACCATGGCCGCATATATGCAACAAATTCCCCACTCAGGACACTAGCCGAGAAGATTGCGCTCGTCGCCGGTGGATCGTTCAAGGACCGTGACCCACCGCACATCAAGGGAACGGGCTACGTCGTCGACGCTCTTGAAGCGGCGTTGTGGGCCTTCCACCGCTCCGATGGCTTCCGCGAGGGCGCCTTGCTCGCTGTGAACCTCGGTGACGATGCCGACACCACCGGTGCCATCTACGGCCAGGTAGCCGGAGCCCACTACGGAGCGGAGGCGATCCCAGCGACGTGGCGGAACAAGCTCGCCATGGCGGAGGAAATCACCTCGCTGGCCGATCGCCTCTACGACCAGGCCAAATGGGCTTGAGTCCTGACCCCTTGCACCAGAGTCATTACCGCTGGGTGTGTCTCCTCATGGTTTAGGTGCCAACGGCGCAGGACTCCTTAAGACGGTGTCGAGCTTGAGGTGCTCATGGAGCAGCTCGTCGTAGGTGTATGGAGCCATATCTGCATATCTGCATATCTGCATATCTCACGATATGGTTGTATATATGAAAACGACGATCAACTTGCCCGATGGGCTTGCAGACATGGCGAAGCGCCGCGCCGCAGAGCGTGGGTGCACCTTCACGGCTCTCGTCGTCGAAGGTCTTCACCACGTACTGAGCGAGGTGTCGGAGGTTCGCCGTGTGCCGCTGCCGACATGGGGCAGCGCGAGTGATCAGGTTCTCGTCGATCCCGCAGACCCTGAGGCGCTCGGCAGCGCCCTTGACGCCGACGGCTGGAAATGATCTGCCCAGACGTCAATGTGCTGGTGTATGCCTACCGTGGCGATCTCGACGAGCACGAGATGTTCCGTCGCTGGCTGGACGCTGCGCTCGAGGGCCCAGAACCATTCGGTCTCGTCGACGTAGTCCTGACCGGGTTTCTCCGCGTGGTGACGAATCGCCGGGTATTCGCGAATCCTGCTCCCACCACGGCCGCCCTCTCATTCGTGGATGCGTTGCGCGCTGCGCCGGCTGCCCGGCAGTTGCAGGCGACCGAGGCGACCTGGCGCCAGTTCTCGCAATTCGCTGAACGCGACTCATTCATCGCCGGCAACCTTGTGCCTGATGCTTGGATCGCCGCGTTGGCCATCAGCAGCGGTGCCCGCGTCGCCACCGCCGACGCCGGTTTCGCTCGCTTCGACGGCCTGTCGTGGTTCAACCCGGCGCACGCCACATGAGTTCGCGCTCCCAATCGAGGCGACCTCACGAGTGGAGGCCGGAATGGCGGCGTACCAAGCGCCTGGACGACGTGCTGAGCGAAATCGCAGCGTCGGCTGGCGGCTTCCAGACGGCCGACAACATGTCTCGCGATGAGCTGTACGAGCGTGGTGCGTTCCGCTGATGCGGAGGTTTGCCCCCAAGGCCAGTCCGCCGCCCAGCGACACTCAATTGCGGAGAATCTGTGCACAAATCGAACAGCGGTGGAAAGTGCTGTTCGCTTGGTGCGCCAATGGGCGCTCAGCGTGGCGGTGCCCGTGACCCGGTTCGGCCGTTGGTGTCGTGGGGTGGCCGGGTCGGGGGTTGGAGCCGGTAGCGGCCGGTGTTGGGGTTGTGTTTGACGGCGAAGCCTTCGTGGTGGATCTTGTCGTGGCATCGGTTGCAGACCGACACGAGGTTGCCGTAGTCAGTGGGGCCGTCGTCCCGCCATTCGATGATGTGGTGGGATCGACAGTGGTCGGGAGACACACCGCAGCCGACACAGCCTTGGTCGCGCAGCGCCAGAGCAGCGCGTTGGAGGTCGGTGGCGGTGCGGCGGCTGCGTCCCATTCGCAGATCCCCTGTCGCGTGGTTGAAGATAGCGGGCAGCACATGCGCATCGGCGGCGACGTTGGCGATTTCGCCGATGGGGATCGGCGTGCCGTCTGACAGACGGGCATTGGTGAGCTGGTGGTTCACCATGTCGTAGTCCGCCACGACCAGGAGCGACGTTCCCGCAGGCCGCTGCGCGTCAGGTTCGAGGATCAGCTTTGCAATCGCGTCGGCAGTGCGCTGTGGATGGCTGGGCCGCGCCGTGGGGTCTTCGTGGTGGTACAAGTGGCGCTCCATTGCTGCGATCACCGTCGCCAGCCGAGCGCCAGTGACGCTGTCGAATTGTGCGTTGAGCACCACCATGTCGTTGTCACGGCTCGTGAACACCCGCCCCGAGCGCGCCTGGCGCTGTTGCTCGAGCAGCGAGGTGCCGTCGTCGCTGCTGTGGTCGGCCTGATGACGCGCCACGGTGCGACGGAACTCGTCATAGCCCTCGCGCTGTGCCCGCTGAGCCAGGAACCCCTCATCGATGGGGCCCTCGGTGGCGGCACGCGCAATCAATCGTGCGTGCCCCGCAGGAACCAAACCATCGGCCAAAGCATCACGCGTCATGTCCAATTCGCCCAGTGCCACTGCTGCTTTGACATCCCCACGTGCCGCGCGCCCTGAGATAGACAGCGTGTCTTTGGCGGCGTGCTCGGCAGCGGACGCACCCTTGCGGCGGACGATCTCGCCTAGCGCAGCAGCCTTCATCGCCGTCAGCGCCGACTCGGCCCGGCCGATCTCGCCAAGCCGGGCACGCAAGCCCTCGTCGCACAGCCCCGACACTTCCACCGGGTCCACACGCACCGCAGTGACTGCAGCCCTGCCCTGTGAGCCGGTTTGGCCGACGTGCTTCATGGGAACAAACGTACGAGAGGTGTGTTACATCAATAGGAGCAACAACACTCAGCGAGCGGTCGGAGGGCGCTGTGGCTGCGTCGGTGGTTGTAAGCCCAGGTCAACGCCGCGATCGGCGGGGTCGGGCCAGTGCTCGGTGACCGCCTTGAGCCTTGTGTAGAAGCGGATGCCTTCGGGTCCGTGCATGTGGTGGTCGCCGAACAGCGAGTCCTTCCAGCCGCCGAACAGCGAGTCCTTCCAGCCGCCGAACGAGTGGTACGCCATGGGCACCGGGATGGCCACGTTCACGCCGACCATCCCGACGGGAGCCTCCCGCCGGAACCGCCGTGCCGCCTCACGTGTGCACAGCACCTTCGGACCCGCTCGTAAGTGGGCGGAGAGACGGCGATCCAAGCCGATAGCTGTGGCACACAGATAACGTGTGTCACAATTACTGTGGTACAGCAGGAGGTTGATGGGCATGCGAAACATCACGGTGACAATTGACGACGACACCCACCGGTTGGCGCGCATTCGCGCTGCTGAGCTGGACACCTCGGTGTCTGCGCTGGTTCGCGGCTACCTCAGGCGTCTTGCGAGTGGCGATGGAGGCGTGCTGCATGACGACGAGGATCCGCCTGAGACGGCACAGCAGCGGCGGAGCAGGCACCTTGACGACGTGCTGAGCGTCATAGCTGCGTCAGCTGGCGGCTTCCGGACGGCTGACAATCTGTCGCGCGAAGATCTGTACGAGCGCAGTGCGTCTCGTTGACACGAACGTTCTGCTCTATGCGGCAAGTCCCGCGCCCGACGATGCCGCCAAGCACGGACTCGCCGTGGCGCTGCTCAAGCAGCCCGACCTGGCGCTCTCGGTGCAGGTGCTGGCCGAGTTCTTCGTTCAGGCCACTCGGCGCAGCCGCCCCCATGCCCTCAGTGCCGAACTGGCGCTGCGCTTTCTCAGCGTCTTCGACGACTTCCCGGTCCAGCCGATCACGGCTGAGGTCTTTCGTGCCGGCGTGTCGCTCAGCCAGCGCTTCGGATTGTCCTACTGGGATGGCGCGATCCTTGCTGCTGCGCAGGCATTGGGCTGCGATGCCGTGTACTCCGAGGACATGAGCGCACAGGAGGACTACAACGGCTTGCGGGTCATCAACCCATTCGTCGAGCAGTGACGGCCATCGAAGCGTCCGGATGCCGCAGATCGCCCGGCGGGATCACCAACCGGCGCGGTCAAGCAACTCCTTGAGCCGGCGCTTCGCCCGGTGCTCAGTCCGGACGCGTTGCAGCAGCGAATCGAACAATTCCGGCTCGCCCGCATCGGCTGCCAGACGCTGAATTCGAGACATCAGATCGACGGCGGACTTGTATTGGTTGGCCCTCTTGCGGTCGATGATCGCCAGCGCCGCCGAGGCATAGACCGTGATCGAGTCACGAGGTGAGCGTCGCTCTCGTTCCCTCGCGAGCGTCATCCACATCTGGCTGCTCGTGCCCAGCTGCACAGCCGTGTCCCATGCTTGCTGAGCGTGACCTTCGAAGAGCAGGATCTCCGTCAAGATGGCTGCTGCTGCGGGCGCGGCGGAAGCGTCGTCAGACATGACGTCTTCGGGCACCGAACCATCAGTCGGCGCCCCGTACGCCAGCAACGGGTTGTCACCGCTCGGATCGAGCCGTCTGAGCAGATGCTCGCGGCCTCGGCTCAGCCAGTCGACACCGGTGTCCTCCTGCTTCAGGCGGCGATAGTTGCTCAGCGACGGACTCGCCTCGAACGTCTTCCAGTACAGATCGACGGCGGCTCCGGTCTCGCCCCGCTCGCGCAGCTTGCGAGCCAAAAAATCGCGGGTATTACCGGCATGCCATGAGCCGTGCCCCGTGCCTGACAGACCCCGACGGGCCCACTCGACGGCTTCGTCGTCACGGCCGGCCCGTTCGAACGCAGCGGCGATCTCGACCATGTCGGTGGGGTGAATTCGCTCGCGCCGGTGCGCCTCGATGAGCGCGTCGGGGTCGTCCATGGCAAGCGCCCAACCGATCATCGCTTCACGCAGGCGGGACACGTCCGACGACCAGCCGTCGTCTTTGGGGTCGATCTGCCGCCATTGGGGCTCGATTGCACGGCGGAACGCGGTCAGCCCTGAGGGGCCGAGTACTTCCGCATATCTCGCTGCCGACCGGTGGAATCCGTCCAGTTCTGACGTCATTTCGAGCTTCGCGAGGCGCTTCGCCAGCTTGACCGGGTCTGATGTGCTCTGCTCGCACGCCTGAAGATGCAGATCTGCCAGTCGGTCGGATATGACCGTCAGCCACCCGTCAGAGTCGTCCACAAGGCCCATGGCCCTGTCCGCCCGCCTGTGCGCATATTCGGCGAGCTGCGCTGCTTCGGGGCCATGACCTGCATCGCAGATATCCACCATCGCGTCGATCATGTCGTCGACAATCGCTGCCCATTCAGGAGCTTCGTGATAGCTCACATGACGCCGGGCGCCAAGAACGCCCTTGATCCGCTGACGCCATTCATCGAGGTCCGGTCCTATGCCTTGCTCGGACCTCGCTTCGAGCAGCAGGCGTTCGCGTAAGCGCCAATCGTCGGCAGCCTGCTGCAGAACGATCTCCGCCAGCCGTTCGACATCGAGCCGGTGCACGAACCCCTCGAGCAGGAGGACATCAGGGTCGGCGCTTCGGCTGCGCTGCGACGGCCGCTTCGGCTCGCTCGCGCCTTCGGGACGCTCGCCGGTGCGCAGCAGCGACAACGCCACGGCGACGCAGTGCTTGCAGAACGAGCCGTCTTCGGCCGCAGGGCACGAGCACGACCAGTTCAGCGTGTCGGCGTCGAGCCACAACTCGACGTCGTACGGCATTGTTCCGCGCACCGTCGCGCGCACCCCTTTGTCGCTCGCTGCCGCCGATTCCACCCGACGGTCATTCAGGTATCCGACCCCTCGCTGAAAGGAGCGCAGACCGGCGAGTTCCCCGATCATGTGTTCGTCGAGCACTTCGTCCAGTTCGTCTGAACGACTCGATCCACTCAGTTCCCCGATATCGGTCACGACCTGACTTCCTAGTCGATGGCACCGAAGTCACGATGCTCTGCCGTCATGAGCGGTCCCATGCCCACGGCTTTAGGGCCAATCTGATGAGGCACACCCGCCGGGAGCCATGGCGAAGCGACGAACACGTCGAACTCGCGGCGCTCGGCTGGGTGCACTGGCGGAGCATCCAACGCGTCCACAGTTGCCTCGGCGACAGCACCCCTGACACTTTCGCCACCGCCTGCGATGTCTCCATTGTCAACCGGGTCACGATAGGAACCCGACAACCCGAGCCTCTACTCAGCCCGGGGTGGTTCAGACAGCGGTCTTGAATTCGGCTGCCTTGTGAGTCCTCATGGATGCTGGGGCTCGGCGTGCCACAGCGTGTTGATTGGGGCCAGCCAGAGGCGGTCGCCAACCGGGTGGCAGTGGGGACCAGTGTGCAGCAGCACGCCGATGCGGAACAGGCCCGGCGCCGTCCGGTCAAGCTGATCGCGCAGCCATCGCAGCGGCCTGAGGTGGTTCTCGCTGGGACTGCCCGTGGCCTTGACCTCAACGGCTGCTAGCGCTCCGTCGGGGCGTTCGAGCACGATGTCCACCTCGTGGCCGTCATAGTCGCGCAAGTGGTGAAGCCGCGCGCCGGCAGACCCGGCGGTCTGCCGTGTCAGTTCATTCGCCACGAAGGTCTCCAGCAGCGGGCCAGCGGCAGTTGACGTAGGAGATGCCAGAGCGTCGGCGTCGACGCCCAGCAGCGCCGTGGCCAGGCCGGTGTCGGCAAAGTGTGTCTTGGGTCGTCTGGCGACACGAGCGGCATGCTTGCGCGACCACGCCGGCACCGTATTGACCATGAACACGGTCCGGAGCCACGCGAAGTAGTGGTTGAACGTGGACCGGTCGATGCCGAGCTGCCGGCAGGCCGTCTGGACATTGAGCTCGCCGGCGGAGTTTGCTGCCAGCCATTGGACCAGATCGACGAGCGCTTCGGCCCGGCGGATGTCGCCGAGTTCGGCGACGTCGCGTTGCACGACCGTTTCGAGGTAACTGTCGTACCAGCCTTGGCGCTGTGCCGGGGCCAGAGCGACCGCCTCGGGAAAGCCGCCGCGGCACAGGCGGCTCATGTAATCCGCACGATCCTCCGTCTGTTGCGGCGGGTCAATCGAACAGGCGTCGAGCCATCTGGTGAGATCGAGCCGGAGGCTGCCCTCGAGCTCTGCCTCGGAGAAAGGGAACAGTCGCAAGATGCGCGCCCGACCTGCGAGCGACTCGCTGATGGTGGGCACCGACAAGAAGTTCGTGGAACCGGTCAGCAGGAATCGGCCCCGCTCATCGGAGTCGTCCACGATGCGCTTGACCGCTCGCACAACGCGGTCGCCGCCAAGCTGCACTTCGTCGATCACCGCGGGGGTCCGCAGCGCAGACAGGTACGCCACGGGGTCGTCGAGTGCGGCCAGCCGTGACGCATCGTCGTCGAGAGTCACATAGGAGCCGCCTCGCTTCTGCGCTGCGTGACGGGCCAGGGTGGTCTTCCCTGATTGACGCGCGCCGTGCAGCACGACGACGCGAGAGGCCTCCAGCGAGCGATCCAGTGCCGTCTCGAGGTGGCGTTTGACGTATCGCACAACCCGGAGGGTATCGGCTCACGCTTCTGTTAGCCACAGAAATTACGGACCGCTAACCGCAGATTTTACGAAGAACTCACCCTACAATTCACGAATGCTGTGATCGCCGGCGTACGGCGGGATGAACTTAGCGAGCTGTCGGGAAGCCCAGGTCGACGCCGCGGTCGGCCGGGTCGGGCCAGTGCTCGGTGACCGCCTTGAGCCTTGTGTAGAAGCGGATGCCTTCGGGTCCGTGCATGTGGTGATCGCCGAAGAGCGAGTCTTTCCAGCCACCGAACGAGTGGTACGCCATCGGCACCGGAATTGCGACGTTGACACCGATCATCCCGACGGGGGCTTCTCGCCGGAATCGCCGTGCCGCACCGCCGTCACGGGTGAACAGCGCCACGCCGTTGCCGTATGGGTTGTTCTCGATCAGCTCCATCGCCTCTTCGAACGACTCGACGCGCACCAGACACAGCACCGGGCCGAAGATCTCGTCCTCGTACACCTTCATTTCGGTGGTGACTTCGTCGAGCAAGGTGGGCCCGACCCAGTAGCCGTTCGGGTGGCCGTCCACCACAAGGCCGCGGCCGTCACGTACCAGCACCGCTCCTTCGGACTCGCCCAGGTCGATGTAGCTGAGCACTCGATCACGATGCTCTGCGGTGACCAGCGGGCCCATGTCGACGGCCTCGGCACCAAGTCCGGGGCCGATGCGCAGTGCGTCGATCCGCTCGCAAATCGCCTCAGACAGGTCGTCGGCGATTGCCCCCACCGCCACGACCACCGAGATGGCCATGCAGCGCTCGCCGGCAGAGCCGTAACCGGCCGACACGGCGGCGTCAGCGGCCTGGCCGATGACCGCATCGGGCAACACGATCATGTGGTTCTTGGCACCGCCGAGCGCCTGCACCCGCTTGCCGGCCATTGACGCTGTGCGGTGCACATGACGAGCAATCGGCGTCGAGCCCACGAAGCTCACCGCGTCGATCCCAGGGTGCTCGCACAGGCCATTCACCGCGTCCGCATCGCCGTGGAGCACGCTGAACACGCCGTCGGGCAGCCCGGCCTCGGCGAACAGCTCGCCGATGCGCACCGCCACCGACGGGTCCTTCTCTGACGGCTTGAGCACGAAGCAGTTGCCGGAGGCGATGGCTACCGGGTACATCCACATGGGCACCATCGCCGGGAAGTTGAACGGCGTGATACCCGCCACCACGCCGACCGGCTGGCGGACTGTGTAGGCGTCGTGCTCGGTGCTGATGTCGTCGGTGCGTTCGCCCTTCAGCAGCTGGCCGATGCCGCAGGCGAACTCCACCACCTCGATCCCTCGCCGCAACTCGCCCATGGCGTCGGCTCGCACCTTGCCGTGCTCGGCCGAGACCATCTCGGCCAGCTCCAAGCGATGCTCCTCGAGCAGCTCCCGGAAGGCGAACATGACCGCAGCTCGAGACGAGATGGAGGCCTCCCGCCAACCATCCCACGCCGTGCGTGCCGTGCCCACGGCCAAGTCCACGTCGCCCGCGGACGCCATGGGAACCGTGGCGATGACACTGCCGGTGACCGGGTCGGTCACTTCGAACAGCGTCTTGGGCGACCCTTGCGTTCGCTGACCGCCGATCCAGTGGTCGACTTGCCTCATGAGAGTCCTCCTTACCGGCAGCGCCGAGTGCCTGGCGAGCGCGCCGAATGACGCATTGTCGCAGCCTTGCGGGGTGAACGGGAACGCACTTGGGGGCGGCGCCGGGAGCAGCGTTGCGAGGTGATCGAAAATGCTCTTGAGAGCGGCTCTGGAAGCAGCGCTGGGGGTTGATCGGAAACGCACTTGGGAGCGGGGCTGGGAGCAGCGTTCCGCTTGGCGGGCCGTGGCTAGAGTCCGCGCCATGAGCGATGTGCAACCGATTCCCGCCGACCGGCCCTTTGTCGTGCCCTACATGACGATCGGTGCCCGCACCAATGGTTCGCCCGGCGGTGCTGCCGATGCCATCGAGTGGTACACGGCCGCGTTCGGTGCCCGCGAGGCGAACCGGCAGGCCACACCCGACGGCAGCAAGCTGATTCACGCCGAGCTGATCCTGGGCGACGGTCTGATCTTCCTGGCCGACGACTTTCCAGAGTTCTCCGGCTCGGAATCAGCCCCCGCTGCGCTCGGCGGCTCCTCGGTCACCATGCACCGTTACGTCGTCGACTGTGACGCCACCATCGAGGCGGCCGTGGCGCAAGGTGCTGAGTTGACCATGCCGCCGACGGACATGTTCTGGGGAGACCGCTTCGGCGGCATCCGCGATCCCTTCGGTCACAACTGGTCAATCGCCACCCATGTGCGAGACGTGACCCCCGAGGAAATGGAAGCCGCGGCCGCCGAGATGTTCGCTGGCGGTCCGCCGGAAGGCTGATCCATGGCCGTCACTGAACTCGCGGGACGTATTGCCGTGGTCACCGGCGGCGGCAACGGTATGGGCCGCGAGCTGGTGTGCCAGCTCGCAGTGGCAGGCGCACACGTAGCGGCGTGCGATCTCAACGATGAGACGCTGGAGCAGACCGCCGAGTTGGCCACGTCGCGGGCCGCAAGCGGCGTGCGAATCACCACGCACTCGTGCGATGTCACCGACGCAGGTGCCGTGGCAGCGTTCGCCGCGGAGGTAATGGAACAACACGAAACCGACCACATCAACCTGCTGTTCAACAACGCCGGCATCGGCCACGGCGGCAGCTTCGTGATCGATGATCAGCGAGCTGCGTGGGACAAGACTTTCGAGGTGTGCTGGAACGGGGTACTGAACTGCGCTCGCGCCTTCATGAACCTGCTCGTCCGCTCAGATGCGGCAGCGATCGTGAACACCAGCAGTGCCATGGCCGTCTGGGCGTCGCTCGGTCCAGGCGTGACGGACACGGCGTACTGCGCGGCAAAGTTCGCCGTCAAGGGCTTCACCGAGGCGCTCATGGTGGATCTCGCGCAGCACGCGCCCCACGTCAGCGCCCACGTAGTGATACCCGGCCACATCGGCACATTGATCGATCTGAACAGCGTCTCCGCTCACGGTCTCGATGCGCCGGTGTTGCGCAAGACCGTGGCGGCCCGGGGGGTGGCGCTCGATCAGTCCAGCGACACCGAGGTTGAGGCATTGGTCCTCGACCTCTACACGCGCTTTCGAGACGATGCCCCGACGACAGCTGCCGAAGCCGCCCAGATCATCTTGGCGGGCGTCCTTGCGGGCGATTGGCGCATCCTGGTCGGCGATGACGCGCACGCCATCGACAATGCAGTGCGCGCCGATCCTGAGTCGGCTTACGAACCGGAGTTCTTCGAGCGGCTGCGCAACGCGGGCTACCTGCAGGCGTTCGGCCGCTAGCCGCGCACCGGTGCCGAGGTGCTCATACCACCTGCCGAGATGTTCGCGGGCGGCCCGCCGGAAGGCTGACCTGGCGAGGTCGCGTCCGGCTTTGACGCGGAAGCATCGTGACACTGCGAGACTTCAGCACTGGTTGACACGACCGACCAACACGCAGCACGGAGCCGCGTCTGCGTGCACAAGTGGGGGAGACAGACGCATGGCTGTATCAAACTTTGCTGGGCGCATCGCAGTGGTGACCGGCGGCGGCACCGGCATGGGCCGTGAGTTGGTTCGCCAACTCGCGGCAGCGGGAGCGCATGTCGCTGCCTGCGACCTCAACAGCGAGACGCTTTCCGAGACAGCGGAACTTGCCAGTCAGGACGCCTCCGAAGGGGTGCGCATCACGACACACCTGTGCAATGTCACTGATACTGACGCCGTCGCAGCGTTTGCGGCCGACGTCGCCGCTGCCCACGAGACCGACCACATCAACCTGCTGTTCAACAACGCCGGTATCAGCGGCGGCGGCAGTTTCGTCATCGATGATCAACGCGCAGCGTGGGACAAGACCTTCGAGGTGTGCTGGAACGGGGTACTGAATTGCGCACGTGCCTTCATGGACCTGCTCGTCCGCTCAGATGCGGCGGCGATGGTCAACACCAGCAGCATCAACGGGTTTTGGGCGACCGTCGGGCCAGGCGTGCCCCACACGTCCTACTCCGCTGCGAAGTTCGCCGTGAAGGGCTTCACCGAAGCACTCATGGTGGACCTCGCGCTCCACGCGCCGCACGTCAGCGCCCACGTCGTCATGCCCGGTCACATCGGCACCTCGATCGCGTTCAACAGCATCGAGGCGCATGGTCTCGATATCCCACTGCGGCGCAAGACGATGGCGGCCCGGGGGATCCCAATCGATCAGTTCAGCGATGCCGAGATCGAGGCGCTGGTCGTCGATCGCAATACGCGTTTCCGTGTCGATGCCCCGACGACAGCCGCTCAAGCTGCCCAGATCATCCTGGCGGGAGTCCTCGCGGGCGATTGGCGGATCCTGGTCGGCGAAGATGCGCACGCCATCGACACCGCAGTGCGTGCAGACCCTGAGTCCGCCTACGAACCGCAGTTCTTCGAGCGGCTGCGCGACGCAGGCCACTTGCAGGCGATTGGCAGCTAGCTGCGCACCGGTCGCTAGTTCGCCTCGCAGGGCTGGAGCTCGGGGTGGAGCTGATTATCGGTCCCCGGACCAAGATCACGCCGTTCACTGACCGCGCGGTAGCAGCAGGCATGACCAAGGCGATGGTCTACAACCACACGGTGCTGCCTATCAGCACCGATGATCCTGCTGCGGACTACCGGGCACTGACCACAGCCGCGGCGATCTGGGACGTCGGCTGTGAGCGCCAAGTGCAGATCGCCGGACCGGATGCGCACCGATTGGTCACGTATCTCTGCGCCCGAGACTTGCGGGACCTCGAGGTCGGTGCGGCCAGCTATGCGCCGATGTGCGACCACGAGGGTCGCCTTGTCAACGACCCGATGGCGCTGCGAATCGATGAGACGACGTTCTGGCTCTCGATTGCCGATAGCGACGTGCTGCTGTGGGCACGAGCGGTGGCGGGCGAAGGCGGATTCGACGTCGACGTGACCGAGCCGGACGTCTGGCCGCTTGCGATCCAAGGCCCCCGCGCCGCCGATGTCGTGGCGGCGGCGTTGGGGGACTGGGTGCGCGACGTGCGCTTCTTCCGTTTCGTCCGCCACGAGCACGACGGCATCCCCATGATCGTGTGCCGCTCCGGATGGTCCGGCCAAGACGGCTTCGAGCTCTTCTTGATGGACGGCTCCCGGGGAGAAGAGCTCTGGGACCTGCTGTGGGAAGCGGGTCGACCTTTCGGGCTTGCAGTGGGCGCGCCGAACAACGCCGAGCGCATCGAGAGCTTCCTGCTGTCCTTCGGTGGCGACACCGATCCCGAGACAGATCCCGACGAGGCCGGAATCAGCCGGTTCGTCAGCCCGGAAGACGATGGTGACCATCAAGCGGGTCACGACTTCATCGGCAAAGCCGCGTTGGTGGCTCGGCGGGCTTCGGGCACCCAGCGACGCCTCGTCGGTCTCGTCGTCGATGGCGACCCGCCGTCGCCAATGCGGTCGCCGCGCACCGTGCAGTGCCCCGACGGTCACCCAGTGGGCACGCTGCGAGCGCTTGCTCGCTCGCCGAGGTTCGACACCAACATCGGCCTCGCGCTGCTCGATCCGCCCTGGTTCGAGCCGGACACGGCGCTGCGGGTCAATCTCGACGGCATCGACCGCTCAGCCATGACGACGCAACTGCCCTTCAATCTGCCGCCTGGCTCCAAGGCTGCTGCCGGGCCGAACTAGGCCGCCAACGTCGCGCCGCTACCCTGACCGCCTCCGCGGACGTAGTTCAACGGCCAGAACCTCAGCCTTCCAAGCTGATGATGCGGGTTCGATTCCCGTCGTCCGCTCGCCAGAACCTCAGCCTTCCAAGCTGATGATGCTGGCAGCACATGGTGTGCTGCGGGGGACTCAGTGATTCCCGTCGTCCGTTCGCTCTAGGCAGCGCGGATCGGGCCGTCCTCGAGCACCTGGCGGTTCGCGATCACCTCGTCGATGATCCCGTACTCCTTGGCGGCTTCGGCATCCATGATGAAGTCGCGGTCGGTATCGGTGTGAATGCGCTCGAACTCCTGGCCGGTGTGGTGCGCAATGATCCGCTCAAGCCGTTCACGCATCCGTTCAATCTCGCGCGCCGCCAACTCGATGTCGGTGGCTTGACCCATCGCCTGCCCGTAGGGCTGGTGCAGGAGCACCCGTGCATTGGGCAGCGCCATGCGCTTGCCCGGCGTGCCCGCAGCCAGCAGCACCGCAGCGGCAGACGCCGCCTGCCCGAGGCAGATGGTGGTGATGTCGTTGCGGATGTACTGGCTCGTGTCGTAAATGGCGAACAGCGAGCTGAGGTCCCCACCGGGCGAGTTGATGTAGATGTTGATGTCTTTGTCGGGATTTTCCGACTCCAGGTGGATCAGCTGCGCGCACACCAGATTGGCGATGACATCGTCGATCGGCGTGCCCAAGAAGATGATGTTCTCCTTCAACAGCCGGGAGTACAGGTCGTACGCCCGCTCACCCCGATTGGTCTGTTCCACGACGGTGGGCACGAGGTAATTGCGGGCACTGTGCCGTCCGGCGCTGATATCAGATTGATCCGCGTGTGCGGAGAACTCGGTCGTCACGGTGTGTCCTTGTCGTCTTTGTCGATTGCGTCTTCGGTGTCGTCAACGCTCTGCGAGTCATCGGGCGACGGGAATTCGAGCGCTGAGCGGTCGATGGTGTCGCCGTCCGGTCCGATGAGTGTGGCGGCTTCGATGACCCATTGAAGCGCCTTGCCCTTGCAAATCGCTGATGTGAGGTGAGCGAGTCCATCGGCATCTGCCATGACGTCGCGCAGCTGGGCCGGGCTGCGGCCATCGTTGGCTGCCGTCCGTTCCAACTCTGCGTCGATGTCATCGTCGTCGGCTTGCAGGCCTTCAGCCGTGGCCAGGGCACGTAGAGCCAGATCCAAACGCACGCCACGCTCGGCATCGTCTCGCAATTCCCCGATGAACGACGCAGGCTCCTGGCCCGTTTCCTCCAACCAGTCCTCGATCGTCATGTTTCGCTGCTGCAGCCCGCTGCCCAGCTCTGACATGCGATCCGCAATTGCCCCGCTCACCATGGCATCGGGAACCGGTCCATCGACAAGGCCGGCGATGTGCTTCTGTATTTCGTCGCGCAGAGCCATATTGGCTTGCATGATGCGGCCGAAGCTCAGTTGCCGCGCCGTGGCCTCGCGAAGGTCCGCGATGCAGCCGTGCTCGGTGTTCTCGTCGACCCAGTCGTCGGTGAATTCAGGCAGGACCAACTCCGACACCGTGTTGACGTTGATCTCGAAGTCGATCTCCATCTCGGGCTGCACCGGATGTGGCGCGCTGAACGACAACTCGGCTCCGGCTTCGCAGCCGATGAGCTGCTCGTCGACCTCAGGCACGATGCCGCCGCTGCCGACCTCATAGAGGTAGTCCTGGGCTGAGAGTCCGGGCAGCGCCTCGCCGTCCACGGACCCTTCGATGTCGATCGTGACACGGTCGCCAATTTCCGCGGTGCGGTCCACCTCGGCGATATCGGCAAACTGGCGGCGCGTCTCGTCGATGCGGGCGTCAATCTCCTCCTCGGGCGGCTCGGGACTGGGAATCTCGACCTGCAGGCTCTTGTAGCCCGAGATCGACACCACCGGTCGGATCTCGACCGTCGCCTCGAACGCCACCGGCCCTTCGCTTCCATCGAGAGTGAGCTCCAGTTCAGGCTGGTTCACCACGTCGACGTGGTTGTCACGCACCGCCTGGGCGTAGTAGCGGGGCACCGCTTCTTCGAGCGCTTGTGCGCGCCCAACCTCGGATCCGAAGTGCGATTCCAGCACCCGTCGCGGTGCGCGGCCGGGTCGGAATCCGGGAATGCGCACCTCACGGGCCAGCTTGCGGAACGCAGCCTCGATGTCGGCGTCGAACGTCTCGGCGTCGACCTCGACGGTCAGCTTGACGCGGGGACCGACAATTCGTTCTGTCGCAGTCTCGCCGTCGCTGGAGTCGTCGGTGTCGGGGTCAACCGGCGTCTCGTCCTCGACCGGAGGATCAGGTTCAGGAATCGGCGCGCGCCCGATGAAATCCGCTGAATCCAGCGGCGTCAGCGTCGTCTTCACGAAGCGCAGAGCCTACCGGTGCGTCTCGACCGCTCCCCGTGGATACCGAGCGGCCGGGATGAAACAGATCGCACTGTTCAGTGCGCGCTGTGCCATCCTTGGCGAGCAACTGTGAGGTCGCGTGCGGACGGACCGTGTGCGAGCCTTGTACGTCTACCGACGACCAAGTCTCAGCAGGAGGGAGGTGCAGCGTGGCGAAGTTCGGCGAGGGCAGCGAGCTGCTCAAGTGCTCGTTCTGCGGCAAATCCCAGAAACAGGTGCGTAAACTCATCGCGGGCCCAGGTGTCTACATCTGCGACGAGTGCATCGACCTGTGCAACGAGATCATCGACGACGAAGTCGAGACATCGACCGAGACGCCATTCGAGTCAGTCCCCAAGCCACGCGAGATCTTTGCCTTCCTCGACGACTACATCATCGACCAGGACAAGACCAAGACGATCCTGTCGGTGGCCGTCTACAACCACTACAAGCGGATGCGTCTTGAGCCATCCGGACCTGGTGCTGGTGAGGATGTCGAGATTGCCAAGTCGAACATCCTGCTGATTGGCCCCACGGGCTGCGGCAAGACGATGATGGCGCAGACCTTGGCGCGCATGCTCAATGTGCCGTTCGCCATTGCTGATGCCACGGCGCTGACCGAGGCCGGCTACGTGGGAGAAGACGTCGAGAACATCCTGCTCAAGCTGCTCCAATCGGCCGACTTCGACGTGAAGCGCGCCGAGACCGGCATCGTCTACATCGACGAGATCGACAAGATCGCCCGCAAAGCCGAGAACGCCTCGATCACCCGCGACGTCTCAGGCGAGGGCGTCCAGCAGGCCTTGCTGAAGATTGTCGAGGGCACCGTGGCCTCGGTGCCCCCGCAGGGCGGCCGCAAGCACCCTCACCAGGAGTTCTTGCAGATCGACACCAGCAACGTGCTGTTCATCTGCGGGGGCGCGTTCGACGGCCTCGAGCGCATCATTGCTGACCGTGTGGGGGAGCGGGGCATCGGATTCGGAGCGACGCTGCGCAACGCTGCCGGCAGCTCAGCGCTCGACGTGCTGCCCGATGTGCTGCCCGAAGATCTGCGCCACTTCGGCCTGATTCCCGAATTTATCGGCCGGCTCCCCGTCGTCGGCGTCGTCGACGCGCTGGGTCCCGACGCATTGCGCCGGATCCTCACCGAGCCGAAGAATTCGCTGGTGCGCCAGTACCGCCGGATGTTCGAGCTTGACGACGTCGAACTCGAATTCACTGAGGATGCTCTCGAAGCCATCGTGGATCAGGCGATGCTCCGCAACACGGGCGCGCGCGGGCTCCGGGCGATCCTCGAGGAAGTTCTGCTGGGGCTGATGTACGACTTGCCGAGCCGCGATGACGTGGCCCGCTGCATCGTCGACCGGAGCGTGGTGCTCGACAAGGTGAATCCCACGCTGGTGCCCCGTTCGACCGTCACACGCCGCGCATCTTGAGCCCTGCGCCGATCGGAGCGGCAGCCGGGCCGCTGCGCGACTACGAGGCCGCACTCGACTGGCTGGATTCCCATATCGACCTCGAACGGCTGCTCGGCAGCCCCGAGGCAACGGCACCCACGCTGGATCGCATGTGGACACTCATGGGTGTCTTGGGCGACCCGCAGGACAGCGTGCCGGCCATCCACATCACCGGCACGAACGGCAAAGGCAGCACGGCGCGGCTGTCAGTTGCGCTGCTCGGGGCGTGCGGGCTTGCCGCGGGCAGCTACACGTCACCCCACATCGAGCGCGTCAACGACAGGATCACCGTGGCCAACGAGCCACTCGACGACGAGTCGTTCGCAACGGCGATCAGCGAGGTCGCCGTCTTCGAGTCGATGGTGACCGAGCGCTGCGGCGAGCGGCCGAACTACTTCGAGGTGATGGCTGCCGCCGCGTACAACTGGTTCGCCTCCACTGCGCACGTCAACGTGATCGAAGTCGGCATGGGCGGCCGCTGGGATGCCACCAACGTGGTGGACGCTGCAGTGGCAGTCATCACCAACGTCGGCGCCGACCACCTCGAGATCATCGGGCCCACATTGGCGAACGTTGCCTCGGAGAAGGCCGGGATCATCTCCGCAGGGGCGATCGCCGTCTGCGGCGAGACGGCCCCTGAGCTCGTCGAGGTTGTGGCCGTCACGGCGGCAGGGATCGGCGCTGAGCTGTGGCGCCGCGGCGTCGACTGGGATGTCGCCGACCGCCAACCCGCCGTCGGCGGTCAGCTCGTGACTGTCCGCACACCGTTTGGGGAGCACGCCGATCACTTCGTGCCACTCCACGGTGCTCACCAGGCGATCAACGTCGCCACGGCCATCAGCTCGGTTGAGGCATTCTTCGGCCGGAGCCTCGACGACGATGTGATCACTGCCGCGCTCGGGGACATCACGCTGCCGGCGCGCTTTGAGATCGTGAATCGTCAGCCGACGGTGGTCATCGACGGGGCCCACAATCCCGCTGGTGCCGCTGCGCTGCGAGAAACGCTGGCGGAAACGTTGTCCATGGGCTCGACGCCGGCGGGAGAGCCGCAAGTCGCTTCGCAGGCAGGCACGGACGGCTCGAATGTGCTCGTGATCGGTGCCAACAGACCACACGATCCCGGCGAGTTCTGCGAAGCGCTCGATCTCGAGCCATTCGATGCGGTTGTTGCAACTGCGGCGTCATGGCCGCGTGCGATCCCGCCGAGCGAGGTTTCCGCTGCTGTAGAGAACGCAGCGGCCGGCCGTGACCGGCCGCTCGACATCATCGCGGCTGCGAGCGTCACCGATGCGCTGCAGCACGCCCTCGACCGGGCCGGTCCCGATGGGATCGTGGTGGTGAGCGGCTCGCTGTACATCGCTGCCGAAGCCCGGCGACTGCTGGGGAGTCACCCGCATTAGTCTCTGGCGCGCAGCCCATCGCGCAACGCGTCGGTGCGAGGCAGCAGGCTGAGGGAGACAGCGATGCGGCAAACGCTGGTGATCTGCAAGCCTGACGCTGTCGAGCGCGGCCTCGTCGGCGAGATCCTGGGCAGGTTCGAGCGCAAGGGGCTCACCATCGCGGCCTTGGAGCACCGGACAATCGACCGCGATACTGCCAAGCGGCACTACTCCGAACACGCTGGCAAGCCGTTCTACGAACCACTGCTGGACTTCATCACGCGCTCGTCATCGGTTGTCATGGTGCTGGAAAGCCCTGCCGACGCAGGCGGCGACGTCTTCGCCGTCGTGCGCACCCTGATGGGTGCCACCAATCCCGCCACTGCCGCGCCCGGCACCATCCGGGGCGACTACGGGCTGTCGCTCACCGAGAACCTCGTGCATGGTTCCGACAGCGAAGCCTCCGCCCAGCGAGAGATCGGCCTGTTCTTTCCGTCCGTCGTCTCGTCGAACAACAAGGTCGGCAGCTGATGGCGACGAACGGGTCGTCCCGACCCCGTCGGCGCCGACCCGTGTTCGGCGGCAGGGACATCGCAGTCGATCTCGGTACTGCGAACACGACCGTGTTCGTGCGCGGCCGGGGCATCGTGCTCAATGAGCCTTCGGTGGTGGCCGTCGATTCGATGACGGGCAATTCGCTGGCCGTCGGCCAAGAGGCCAAGCGGATGATCGGCCGCACGCCGGGGAACATCACAGCAATCAGCCCCCTCAAGGACGGCGTGATTGCCGACTTCGACATTTGCGAGAAGATGCTCCGGCATTTCATCAACCAGGTCACCCAGACGCGCTGGCCCAAGCCGCGCATGGTGATCTGCGTGCCGTCGGGAATCACCGGAGTGGAGCAGCGCGCAGTACTGGAAGCCGCCGAGTATGCAGGTGCACGCCGGGCGTACATTATCGAGGAGCCGATGGCAGCGGCGATCGGCGCTGGGCTGCCGGTTCAGACGGCGCAGGGGAGCATGATCGTCGACATCGGCGGCGGCACCACTGAGGTCGCCGTGATCTCGCTCGGCGGCATCGTGACGGCTCGTTCTGCCCGCGTCGGCGGCAACATGATCGACGCGTCCATCGTTGCTCACGTCAAGAAGGAGCATGGCCTCATCGTTGGCGAGCGCACCGCAGAGGAAGTCAAGCTAGCGCTGGGCTCTGCGTGGCCGCTGCAGCAGGAGATCTACGCCGAGGTCCGTGGCCGCGACATGGTGAGCGGGCTTCCCGAATCGGTCAGCGTCGACAGCGTCGAGATCCGCGAAGCAATTGCGGGACCCGTCAGCGCAATCGTCGACTCGGTGAAGGCGACGCTCGATGACACCGCGCCGGAATTGGCAGCCGACGTCATGGACTATGGCATCACACTTGCCGGCGGCGGAGCGATGCTGCGCGGTCTGCCGGATCGACTGCGCTCGGAAACAGGCGTTGCAGTTCACATCGCGGAGGACCCGCTGTTCGCCGTCGTGCGTGGCTCCGGCCAGACGCTCGAAGAATTCGACGTCCTCCACGGAGTGCTGTACTCGTCCACCGAGGGGCGCTGACGCCCCCGGCCGTGGCCCGCCGCGCCGGCATTCGGAGACGCACCTGGCTCCGCTTGGCCCTGCTCGTTGTGACCGCCATTGCACTGTTGACGCTCGACGCACGTGGCTCTGGCGGCGTGCTGGACACCGCGCGCGGCGCAGCGCTGGACCTGCTGGGACCGGTGCGAACCTTCGGAGACTGGGTGGTCGGGCCGTTTCGCAACGCTTGGCGCGGGGTCGTCAGCTTCGACGACTTAGAGGCCGAGAACGCAGAGCTGCGCGGCGAGCTGGCACAAGCGCAGGCATCGGTGCTGCGCGTCGGCGAGCTGGAACGGGACCGGCAGGAACTGCTCGCTCTGGTGGGCGCCCGTGACACCGCCCGAGCAATCCCTCGGGTCACAGCGAGGGTCATTGATGCACCGGTGTCGAATTTCGAACGCACGATCGAGCTGGCGAAAGGACGCCGGGACGGCATACGCGAGGGAATGCCGGTCGAGAGCGGCGACGGTTTGGTCGGGCGCGTCGTGCAGGCCAGCACCACTCGTTCGCGGGTAGAGCTGCTGACAGATCCCAACTTCGACGCCGGCGTGCGCATCGTCCGATCCGGAGACGACGGATTGGCCTCGGGACGAGGCCCGGGTCGCGACCTTGAGGTGAGCTACATCGAGCTTGAGACGGTCGTCATCCCAGGCGAGACCGTGGTGACCAGCGGTTTTGAGGGAAGCACGTTTCCCGCCGGGCTGCTTGTGGGCACGGTCACCGATGTCGAGCCCGACGCAGTCCGGGGAGCGCAGCGGGTCACCGTCCACCCTGCCGCAGATCTGACGCGGCTGCGATGGGTGCAGGTGCTGCTCTACGAGCCCGATGTCCCCGAGCCGGTGATTGTCGATCGCGAGCCATCAGACACCCCGGTCACCCCCGTCAATACGGACGGGGCATCGTGAGAGGGGACCTGCGGTGATGGCAGGTGCCGGGCCGCTGGCTCGATCGGCGCTGGTGCTGGTTGCTGCTGTCATGGCGCACGTCGGCTTGCTGGCGCACATCACCCCGGCCGGCGTCATTGTCGATCCGTTGGTGCTGCTCGCCGTCGCAGGGGGGATGGTCGGCGGTCGCAGCACCGGGGCGTCCTTCGGCGCAGGTTGTGGACTGGCCTCCGATCTCATCCTTCACACGCCTTTCGGCATGTCCCTGCTGGTCTTGACGTTGGTTGGTTACTTGTCAGGCATCGTGACGGAGCAGATCCCCTCGGCGCGCTGGTTCGCACGTGCATCTTTGGCGTCGGTGCTGGCGGCGGGCGGGATCGGCCTGTTCGCCAGCGCAGGCTGGCTGATGGATCTCGTCTATGTGACGGAGGCTCCGCTTGTTCGCATCGCCGTCGTCACCGGTGTCGCGTCGCTGCTGACCAATCCGCTGCTCGAACGCGTGGTTCGCTGGGCGCTCATCATCCGCCCGCGCATTACCGCCGAACGGGAACCGAGGTCTCGCAGTGGATGAGCGCGTCCGTCGGCGAATGGCCTTCCTGGGCATCGTGATGGTGGGCCTGTTCGGAGCGCTGTTCACTCGCTTGTGGTACCTGCAGGTGCTCGAGTCGGAACAATTCGCCGTAGCTGCGGAGTCGAACCAAGTCCGCATCATCATCACCCCGCCGACGCGCGGACGCATCCTCGACCGTCACGGTGTGGTCCTGGCCGACAACATCCGCACCGGCGTCGTAACGATCGACCAGTCGAGTTACACGGAGCCTCAGACCGAGGCGGTGCTGACCGAACTGGCCGACCTGCTCGATGTGCCGGTCGCCCAGCTCAGCCAGGGCCTTGCCGACCAGCGCACGCACCCGCTCGCCCCCAAAGTGGTGGCGACGGGCCTCGACGAGGACGGCCTGCTGCGGGTGGCCGAGCGGTCCATTCCCGGCGTCGAGGCCAAATGGGACTGGGTGCGCGTGTACCCGCAGAACGAGATCGCGGCGCACATCGTGGGCTACGTCGGAGCGATGTCGGAACGCCAGCACAGGGAGCTGATCGACGACGGCTACCTGCCCTACGAGCGAGTCGGCCGGGCAGGTATTGAGGGTCTCTTCGAGGCGGAGCTTCATGGCGAGCCGGGCCGCACCAAGCTCGAGGTGGACCGGCGCGACCGCGTGCAGCGGATTTTGGCCGATGTCCCGCCGGAGCCGGGTCATGACATCGTGCTGTCCATCGACGTCGAGTTGCAGGCTGCGGTGGAGTCGTACTTGCGACAGGGACTGATCGGAGCCCGCAAGACGGTGAGCGAGGACTCGGGCTTCTTCTACCCGGCACTCACGGGAGCAGCCGTGGTCATGGACGTGCGCAACGGCGACGTGCTCGCGATGGTGTCGCACCCCACCTACGACCCCAACTGGATGGTGGAGGGGTTGACCGTGGCGGAGTACCGCTCGGTCTTCGAGAACCCCTATTCGCCGGGAGCGCTCAACAACCTTGCAGTTCAGGGCACCTACTCGCCTGGTTCGGTGTTCAAGCCCGTGACGGCGCTTGCCGGGCTCGAAGCGGGTCTCATCTCGCCGCGAGCCTCGTTCCACGACATCGGCTACTACAAGATTCCCGACGAGCGGGGCTGCACCGGCCGCTGCACCTTCTTCAACTCGGACCGGGCCGCGCTGGGGACCCTGGACCTGTCCGGAGCGCTGACTCGGTCGAGCGACGCCTACTTCTACAAGGTCTCCGATGACCTGTATTGGATCGACGGTCCCGAGCAGTGGGCTATCCAGGACATGGCCCGATCGCTCGGGTTGGGCGCGCCGACTGGCGTGCAGCTGCCATTCGAGAAGACGGGCCGGGTGCCGGACGGCGACGTGAAGAAAACCCTGTTCGAGCTGAGCCCCGAGGCCTATAACCCCTACAACGAGCCGTCGCGCTGGTTCCCGGGTGACAACATCAACACCGGGATCGGCCAGGGGCTGGTGGCGGTGACGCCGATGCAGCTCGTCAATGCCTACGCCACTTTGGCCAATGGCGGAACCCGCTTCTCGCCGAACATTGTCGAGGCGGTCGTGTCGCGGGAGGCTGAGACATTCGGCGAGGCGGTGCTCACGTTCGAGCCGAGGGTGCTCGACGTCGTGGACTTCCCCGACGGCAGCTCGGTGGTGCGGGAAGGGTTGAGCAACGTCACCAACTCCCGGTTGCGAGGCACTGCCGCCAGGGCGTTCGAGGGCTACGACCACGAGGGTTACCGGGTGTCGGGCAAGACCGGCACGGCGCAGGCGCAGGGTCTGAACGCAGTGCTGCGACGCAAGAAGGAGGACACTGCGGTGTTCGTCGCGTGGGCACCCACGCATGACCCTCGCTATGCCGTCGTTGTCGTCATGGAGGAGGCTGGATACGGCGGCGAGGCGGCAGCGCCAGTGGCTCGGCGCATCATTGAGGCGGTGCGGGCCTACGAGCAGCGCTGGCCCGAGCCGCAGATTGCGTTCGTGCCGCCCCAGCCCGAGTGCCCTGAAGTGCCAGAGGCGCTGCGAAGCGATCCGGCGTTCCTGGGCTATGTGCCTGAAGGCTGCCCGTGGGGCATCCAGCTGCCACGGGCCAACACGCCCTCTGACGCGGACGGCGACGGCATCCCCGATGTGGACCAGATCGACGGAGCGCTCCTGGGCGATCTGCCCCGCCGCAGGGTGGAGGTGGCGTCGTGATCGGGCGTCTGCTGAATCGCACACAAACCCGGCGTGAATTGCGATCTCCGGCCTGGTTCGCCGACTACACGCTGGCGCTGTCTGCGGTTGCGATCGCGTGCCTGGGAATCGCCATGAACTACGCCTCGACGTGGCGAAGCCTCTCCTTCGAAGGTGGCGATCCATGGACCGTGGCGCGCCGTCAAGCGATCTTCGTCTTGATCGGCATCGTGGTCATGGTCGTCGCCGCCGCCGTCGATTACCGGGCGCTGCGCTTCTACGCCACGCCTGCGTACCTCGCAGTCTTGATCGCGCTGGGGGCACTCCTGCGCTGGGGCCCGGAGATTCGCAACGCGCGATCCTGGTTCGAATTGCCGGCGTTCGGATTCCAGGTGCAACCCTCGGAGTTCGCCAAGCTCATCGTGATCGTGTCGCTGGCCGCATTCGTTGCCAGCCACGAGGGGTACCTGCGTTTCGACACGCTGTTCAACGCCGGGCTGTTGCTGGTGGTGCCGATGGGCCTGATCTACCTGCAGCCCGACCTCGGCACGATGCTGGTCTTCGTGGCTATTGCGATGGGCATGCTGCTCGTCGCGGGTGCGCAGCTGCGGCACATCGTCGTCATCACGCTGGCCGGCGTCCTGGCTCTCGTGCTGGTGTTCAGCATCGACGCTCTCCAGGGGCCTCGGCTGCTGAATGAGACGCAGCGAAACCGCCTGACGGCCTTCCTGGATCAAGACTTCGAGCCCTTGGAGGCCTCCTACAACCTGCGGCAGAGCCAGATCGCCATCGGTGCGGGCGGTATCTGGGGTCAGGGCTGGAAGCAGGGCACGCAGACGAACCTCTCCCTGGTACCCGAGCAGCACAACGACTTCATCTTCACGGCGCTGGGGGAGGAGTTCGGCCTCGTCGGCGGCTCGCTTCTGCTCGCGCTCTATGCGTACATGTCGGTGCGCATCTGGCAGATAGCCCGCGTCGCCAGCGACCCCTTCGGACGATTACTTGTCGTCGGTGTCCTCTCCATGTTGCTGTTCCAGGTGTTCCAGAACATCGGCATGACGATCGGCATCATGCCGATTACGGGCATCCCCTTGCCGCTCATGAGCCATGGCGGTTCGGGCACCATCACGGCCTTCGCCGCCGTGGGCATCGTCATCAGCGTCGGATCGCGCCGCTACGCCCTCTAAGGGCGTACCAGCAACCACGGCGCCCTGAAACGCTTCATTATCCACAGGGGCCGGTAGCGTTGGAGTTGCAATGACAACGCTGTGGCCCCGGCTCGAGCCCCTGCTGCCACGTGTCTCCAAGCCGGCTCGGTACATCGGCTGCGAGGACGGGATGCAGCGACCGACGGTCGGCCCCCATCTCACTTCGTGGCTCCTGGCCTATCCCGATACCTACGAGATCGGCCTGCCGAACCAAGGCCTTCAGATCCTCTACGAGCTGCTGAACGAGCGTCCGGACTCCAGCGCCGAGCGCACGTATGCACCGTGGATCGACCTTGAGGCCGAGATGCGAGCCGCTGGGCTCCCACTGTTCTCGGTCGATACGCATCGAGCCGCAGCCTTCTTCGACATCATCGCCTTCAACCTCTCTGCCGAGCTCGTGTACACCAACGTGCTCAACTGCATAGATCTGGCGGGGCTGGAGGTGAGGGCGGATCGGCGCAGCGACGCCGACCCGCTGATCGGCGCTGGTGGTCATTGCGCATTCAACCCCGAGCCGCTGTCGGATTTTGTGGACTTCTTCGTCGTCGGCGAAGGTGAGGAAGTCGTCGGCGAGATCACCGAGGCGGTCGGTGCCTGGAAGCGAACCGGCAAGCGTCCTGGCACTCGCACCACGATCCTGCGGGACCTCGCAGGCATCGAGGGTGTGTACGTGCCGGCGATGTACGACGTCGCCTATGACGGCCCAGCGCTCGTCGAGGTCACGCCCAAGTACCCCGACGTGCCGCCGCTCGTTGCCAAGCGCACCGTTGCGGACCTCGGCGAGTGGCCCTATCCCCGCCGTCAGCTGGTGCCGGTCACCGAAGTCGTCCATGATCGGCTGTCGGTGGAGGTGTTCAGGGGCTGCACCCGGGGGTGCCGTTTCTGCCAGGCGGGCATGATCACCCGCCCAGTGCGCGAACGCCCCGCCGCGCAGGTCCGAGAGATGGTGACGGCAGGCCTCGAACGCAGCGGATACGACGAGGTCAGCCTGATGTCGCTGTCCACGGCGGACTACAGCGGCATCGCCGAGCTGGTCCGGGACACGGTCTCGGCCGGCACAGCCGGCGCGATGGGCACCGATGGCGCAGCCGGCGCGATGGGCACAGATGGCGCAGCCGGCGCGATGGGCACAGATGGCGCAGCCGACGGCAACGGTTTAGACCCAAGCCGCATCAGCGTCTCGTTGCCGAGCTTGCGAGTCGATGCCTTCACCGTCGACGTGGCGGCTCAGGTGTCGCGAGCACGCCGCACGGGGCTCACCTTTGCCCCCGAAGCGGGTTCGTGGCGGTTGCGCCAGATCATCAACAAGCTCATCACTGAAGAAGACCTGTACGGCGCCGTGCGCTCTGCCTACAGCCAGGGCTGGCACCGCATGAAGCTGTACTTCCTCACGGGTCTGCCTTCGGAGATGGACCCTGACACCGAGGCGATCGCTCACCTCGCCGATGCGTGCGCGCGCATCGGGCAGGAGTACAACAAACGTGCCTCGGTGACGGTGTCATTGGGGGGCTTCGTGCCGAAGCCCCACACACCGTTCCAGTGGTTCGGGCAGAACCCGCCCGACGAGCTGGCCCGCAAGGTACGGCTGGTGCGAGCGGCGCTGGGTCGCAACCGGCGTGTCCAGCTCAAGTGGCACGACCCGGCGGCCTCGGCAGCCGAGGGGATCGCCAGTCGAGGCGACCGGCGTGTGGGCGCGGCAATCGAATACGTGTGGCGCAAGGGCGGCACATTTCAGGAGTGGAGCGAGCGTTTCGACCTTGATCTTTGGGAAGAGGCGATGGCAGCGTGCGGCCTCAGTCTCGACTGGTACGTGTACCGCCATCGAGGCGAAGACGAAGTGCTGCCCTGGGACCACATCGGTGCCGGCTTGCACCGCGACTTTCTCTGGCAAGACTGGCAGGACGCCCTCGAGGGCCATGGCCTGCCTGACTGCCGCTGGACCCCGTGTTACGACTGCGGGGCCTGTACTGAATATGGGATCGAGCACATGGTTGCGTCCCCTGTCGCCCCCAATGGCGGCAGTCAGGGGACGGGACAGGATCTCGCGACCGGCCATATGGTGCCGGTCGAGCTGCGCCCCCGCTTGCTGGCGGGCGCAGGTGCATCGGCGGGAGGCGGCGCGTGATGCGCGGCCTCATTGCTCCGATGCCGAGCCGCAGTGCCGCTCCCACCCGCATGGGTGGGAGACGACATTGAAGCTGCGCGTTCGCTTCCGCAAAGTCGGCAAGATCCGGTTCATTGGACACCGGGATGTGGCCCGCGTGACCGAGCGCGCCGTGCGCAAGGTCGGCATTCCGGTCACCTATAGCCAGGGCTTCTCGCCTCGCATGAAGTTGAGCTTCGGCTTGGCGTTGCCGACCGGCTACGAGTCCGACGCCGAATTCTTGGAACTGCCGCTTGCCGCTGACGCGGTGCGCGACGGCCCCAACGGTCCGGTGATCGTTTGCCGCTCAGGTCCTCATGACTCGTGCGAGGACGAGTCCGAGGTAGCGACGGCGAGCTACTGCACCTTGGCGAGAGCGCTGACCGAAGCGCTCCCGGTCGGCATGAGCGTGTCGGCCGTCGTGCTGACCGACGGCAGCGGACCCTCGCTGCAAGCGGCGGTCCGTTCGTGCGGCTGGCAATTCGAGATCGCCGGGCTCGAAGCCGTTACGGCAACCAAAGCGGTCGAGGAGTTCCTGGCTTCCGAGACCGTGGTGACCGAACGAGTGCACAAGGGCAAGACCCTGAGCTCAGACATACGACCAGGCGTTGCCGCGCTTCGCGTCGAGGCTTCCTCGGGGCGGGGAGCGGTGCTGTCTGCCGAGCTGTCGGCGACACCCAGGGTCGTGCGCCCCAGCGAATTGGTGCCAGCGCTCGCGCCGGCACACGAGATGGGCATTGCCCGTAGAACACATCAATGGACGTGTGGCGCCGCAGGACGAGCCGAACCGGCCGTGCCTGCCCAGTGCGCCCAGAGACACAAGGAACCCCTCAGTGGATGAATCAACACTGAACGACACCACCAACAACACAACGAACAACCCGCAGAGCGAGACGTCGAGCGAATCGGCAGATACCGCACCCGCTGTTCGCAAGCGTCGGCTCGTCGCGCCTTCAAGCGGCGACAAGCCTGACGCACCCGAACCGGAGGCTGCTGCTCCAGCACCGCCTGAACCAGCATCAGGGCCGCAGACCAGACGCAGGCGGGCGACTCCGGCTCCCGACAAGCCCAAGGCCAAGGCTGAGCCCAAGGCCAAGGCTGAGCCCAAGGCCAAGGCTGAGCCCAAGGCCAAGGCTGAGCTCAAGGCCAAGGCTGAGCCCAAGGCCGACGCAGTATCGAAAGAAGCGGAATCCGAGCTCGCGAAGCCAGCCCCGCCAGGGGTTCCGCCGCCTGCTCGCAAACCCCAGATCGGCGACACCCGACCCTCACCTCAGGCTGGCGAGAGCGAAGGCACCACCGGGCGGCGCCGACGTCGGCGGGGTGGCCGTGGACGCGGCGGGCGTGGTCGATCCAACCAGGCCGGCACGCCAACCACCGACAACCGCAACGGCTCCCACGCTCCCGTCGAGGCGATCCTGGCCGATCAGAGCCCCGTCGAGCTCGACGACGAGCAGCTCTCCGAGCGTCGGGGCCAGTACCGCAACGGCAAGCCGCTCGGCCGCTACCGGATGTGCGTACATGTGGCCGAAGGCGCCACTCACATTTCGGTGCTCGAAGGCCGGTCGCTCATCGAGTACTACGTGAGCCGTCCTTCCGATGACATTTCCGAGATCTACGGAAACCTCTACCAGGGCCGGGTGCGCCGGGTACTTCCGGGCATGGAAGCTGCATTCGTCGACATCGGAACGCCTAAGCAAGCCGTTCTCTACCGTGGCGACCTCACCGTCGCCTACGACGACAGCGATGAAGATGCCAGCCCCGAGCGCAAGCGCACCGGCGGACGCCGAGGCCGCACGGTCGACGGTCCTGCGATCAGCGAGTTGATCCGCAACGGGCAGACGATCATGTGCCAGGTCATCAAGAACCCGATCGGCCACAAGGGCGCGCGTCTCACGACCGAAGTGTCGCTGCCCGGTCGCTTCGTGGTCCTCATTCCTGGCAGCAGCGTCACAGGCATCTCTCGTCGCCTGCCAACCCGCGAACGGCGGAGGCTGCGTGGTCTGCTGGCCAAGGAAATCCCCGAGGGATTTGGCGTGATCCTGCGGACTGCGGCTGAGAATGTCACTCCGGCCGAGATCCGGCGGGACATCGAGCGTCTCACACGCCAATGGACCCAGATCTCGGAGTTGGCGGAGCGTTCCGAGGCGCCGGCGCTGCTGTTCCGCGAGCCGGAATTGGCGGTTCGCATCATCCGGGAACAGTTCACTGCCGATTTCCGCGAGGTGGTGATCGACGATCCGGTGCTGTTCGAACAGGTCAAGGGCTACATGGAGGCGGTCGCCGCGCCCTTGATGGATCGCATCCGCTATTACGACCCCGTCGCTGAACGGTTGCCGCTCTTCGAGCGAGTTCATGTAGCCGAGCAGGTGCGCAAGGCCACCGACCGCAAGGTCTGGCTGCCGTCGGGAGGGTCGCTGATCATTGAGCACACCGAGGCGCTGACCGTGATCGACGTCAATACGGGGCGCAATGTCGGCAGGTCAAGCCTCAACGAGACGTTGTTCCGGAACAATCTCGAAGCCGCTACCGAGATCGCCAAGCAACTGCGGCTGCGCGACATCGGCGGGATCATCATCGTGGACTTCGTTGACATGGATGACAAGCGCCAGCGCGAACAGCTGATGTCCACGCTGAATGAGGCACTGGCTCGCGACAAGACCCGAACCGCGACTGAGCCAATCTCCGACATGGGCATCGTGCAGATGACTCGGATGCGCACAGGAGAGGGACTGCTCGAGTCGATGTCAGATCCCTGCGACGTGTGCGAGGGGAGGGGCATCCAGTTGCGCGAATCGCTCTTCTCCTGATTCGAAGAGCGAAATTCATGCGCCGATCGGGTAGCCCATCGGTATCCTTCCCAGTCGATGTATGCAGTCATCGCCACCGGCGGCAAGCAGCGCCGCGTCGAGGCCGGCCAACGGCTTGATGTCGAGTTGCTCGAGGTGCCGGCCGGCGAAGAGGTCACGTTTACGCCAGTCCTCGTGGTCGATGACGGCATGGTGCTGGCGACGCCCGCCGAGCTCGTCGGTGCCTCTGTGCGGGGCCGCGTGGTAGGCGAGACCAAGGGCCCGAAGATCGACGGCTTCACCTACAAGAACGCCACCACCAACCGGCGCAGGTGGGGCCACCGGCAGCGCTACAGCACAGTCGAGATCACCGCGATCGCGAGGGACTGAACCATGTCGAAGACCAAGGGCGGAGGCTCCACTCGCAACGGGCGCGACTCTGTCGCGAAGCGTCTCGGGGTGAAGGTGTACTCGGGACAGACCATCGACGCTGGCGGCATCATCGTGCGCCAGCGAGGCACCAAGTTCCATCCGGGGCAGAACGTGGGTCGCGGCAAGGATGACACGCTGTTCGCGACGGCTCCCGGCGTCGTACGCTTCGGCTATCGGCGGGGCCGCCGGCTGGTCGACGTCGTCACGTCGTAGCCCTCGTTGGTCATCACCCGAACTTCGAGGCGTCCGCGTGGGCGCTGAGAGGGTCTAGCCGGAATTGCCTGAGACAGGCGAATGCTGATGAGCGACTTTGTCGATGAGTGTCAGCTGCACGCGAAAGGCGGCGACGGCGGGGCGGGTTGTGTCTCGTTCCGGCGCGAGTCGCACGTGCCGCGTGGCGGTCCCGATGGCGGCGACGGCGGCCACGGCGGCGATGTGTGGGTGGTAGCAGACCGCAACGTGGCGTCGCTGCTGGCGTTCCGGGATTTCCCGTTCCGGCGGGCGACCAATGGTGCCCACGGTCAGGGCCGCAAGCGGCACGGCCGCAAGGGAGTCGACGAGATCGTGCGTGTGCCAGAGGGCACGATCGTGCGGGATCGTGACGGAACGGTGCTGGCCGATCTCGTGAATGCCGGCGACCGCTGGCTGGCTGCTCAGGGTGGCCGCGGTGGCCGGGGCAACACCCGCTTCGCCTCGAACCGGTTGCGGGCGCCTCAATTTGCGGAACAGGCAGAACCGGGCGAGGAGCGTTGGCTCGGCCTGGAGCTGAAGCTGATGGCCGACGTGGCGCTTGTGGGATTCCCGAATGCAGGCAAGAGCACCTTCATCAGTGCGGTGTCTGCAGCGCGGCCGAAGGTCGCCTCCTACCCCTTCACGACCCTGACGCCCAGCCTCGGTGTCGTCCGACTCGGCGACGGCAGGGGTGGTTTGGATCCCGACAGCTTCGAGATGGTGATCGCAGATGTGCCTGGGCTGATCGAGGGCGCTGCCGAGGGCAAGGGCCTCGGTCACCAATTCCTGCGCCACGTCGAGCGAGCCCGAGTGCTGCTGATGATGGCTGACCTCGCCGAAGTGACCGACCGCGATCCCCGCGAGCAGATCGAAGTACTCATCGCGGAACTTGAGCGCTATGACGCCGTTCTCGCAGCCCGCCGACGGTTGATCGTGGGAACGAAAGCAGATGTCGCCCACCTCGATTGGGACGGCCCGCGCGTCAGCGCCGTGACAGGTGAAGGCGTGGCCTCCGTGCTCGGCCAGTTGCGTGATCTGGTCTCTCAAGCCAGGGAGGCCGACGAAGCCCCCACGCAGTACGTGGTGCACCGCCCCGAATCCGCCGGCATCACTGTTCTGCACCTCGCAGACGGGATCTTCGAAATCGAAGGCCGACAGGCTCGCCGGGCAGTGGCCCTGTCGGACCTGACGGATCCGGCGGCGCTCGCATGGGCTCAGCGGCGATTGGAGAAGCTGGGTGTGTCCCGGGCCTTGGGCCGCAGCGGCGCACGGTCCGGCGACCTCGTACGCATCGGCGACTTCGAGTTCACCTATGAGCCCGACACGTGAGCCCGCTGGCTGTGAATGAGTTCTGGGTGATCGAGGCTGCGGCGAGGCAGGATTGATGTCGATGTCACCCACATTGCGACTCGTCACCAAGATCGGGACCTCGTCGATCACGACATCGGACGGCCGTGTCGATCTCGATGCGGTGTCGAAGCTGGCCGATGAAGTTGCCTCGGTGCGTGAGGCCGGTCATGAGGTCATCGTGGTGACCTCTGGGGCCATAACGGCAGGTGTGCAGAGGCTCGGCGTCGAACGCCCGTCGGAACCCGAGCGACTGCAAGCGCTGTCCGCCGTCGGGCAGATCGACCTGATGGCCTCGTACCGGGAGCTCTTCGCCGAGCGTGGCATGGTCGTGGGTCAGGTACTGATCGCGCCGCACGACTTCCGTGATCGCGACCAGTACTTGCACGCACGGGCCACCTTGGGCCATCTGCTGGACCTCGGAGTCGTGCCGGTCGTCAACGAGAACGATGCGATCGCCGATGACGCCATCCGCTACGGCGACAACGACAGGATTGCGGCGCTCGTAGCGAACCTGGTGCGCGCCGACGCATTGATCCTGCTGACCGATACGCCCGGTGTGCTGACTGCGGACCCAAGCGTCGATCCAGACGCCTCGCTCATTGCTGAAGTCCTCGAGGTGAGCCCCTCGCTGGCTGCGGCAGCCGGATCGGCCAACGCCGTCGGCAGCGGCGGCATGGCCTCGAAGCTTGCAGCAGCCCGCATGGCCTCCTGGAGCGGTGTGCGGACCGTCATCGCTGCGGCCCGCCGGCCCGATGTCGTCGCCGACGCTGCCGCCGGCCGCCCAGGCGTCGGCACCACGGTGCCCGCCCGCGATGCTCGCGTCTCCGCACGCAAGTTGTGGATCGGATTCGCGGTAGCGGCCCGGGGCTCAGTGACGGTCGACGACGGCGCCCGCCAAGCCGTGATGGCCGGCGGCAAGTCGCTGCTTGCGGCTGGCGTGGTCGGCCTCGACGGTGCATTCGCCGCTGGCGAAGCCGTCGAAATCGTCGACTCCGGTGGCCAGATCTTCGCCAAGGGCCTCGCGGCTGTGGATGCCGACGGGTTGCGTGCCACAGCCGGACTCCGCAGCGATCAGTTGCCCGAGGGCCTGCATCCGCTCGTCGTTCACCGCGACGACCTCGTCGTTCTCGGCTGATGTCGCAGCGGGCGGTCTGCTGGCGAGCGGGTGAGGCGAACGCAACGGGCGAGCAGCACGCTGCACAGGAGCTCTCCGCATCAATTTGGGGGCCGCCCACTAGTCTGCTCAGGTGCCTGACGCCACCGCGCGAACTGCACCGGAGATGACCGGAGACGCCAGCATCATGGCCGCTTTGGGCCTGCGAGCCAAGGCCGCTGCGACCGTGTTGGCGCAGGCGCCTGGCGCCGTGCGAGACGAGGCCTTGCTGTCCGCAGCTGACTTTCTCGAAGAGGCAACCGACAACGTTCTGGCTGCCAACGGTGACGACGTGGCCAACGCCGAGGCTGCTGGCACCTCGGCGACGCTCGTCGACCGGCTGCGACTCGATCCGGTCCGTATCGGGGCCATGGCTGCGGGCCTTCGTAACGTGGCGGCCCTCGCCGACCCAGTCGGTCAGGTGGTCGACGGATGGGTACGGCCCAACGGGCTCGCCATCGAACGGGTACGGGTGCCGCTTGGCGTCGTGGCCATCATCTACGAGAGCCGACCCAATGTCACCTCCGACGCGTTCGGACTGTGCCTGAAGTCCGCCAATACGGCGTTCCTGCGCGGCTCGTCGGCAGCGTTGAACTCCAACATTGCGATCACCGAGGCGCTGCGCGAGGGCATCGTCCCCGCTGGCCTGCCCGCCGATGCGCTGGTCCTCGTCACCGACACGAGACATAGCGCAGCCACCGAGTTCATGCAGCTGCGCTCCTGCATCGACTGCTTGATCCCGCGGGGTGGTCCAGCGCTCATCTCGTCGGTGCTCGCCAACGCCACCGTGCCCTACGTCATCGATGGCGACGGCAACTGCCACGTGTATGTCGATGCCCGGGCCGACCTCGAAATGGCAGCAGACATCGTCTCCAACGCCAAGCTCAGCCGGCCCTCGGTGTGCAACGCCGCAGAGTCGCTCCTCGTCCATCGAGACGTGGCCGAGACCTTCTTGCCCCGCATCGTCGACGATCTGGACGGCGTCGAACTGGTGGGAGATCCTGCCTCGCGGGCCATCTCATCGCAGATCGGGCCAGCCAGCCCCGAAGACTTCGCGACGGAGTTTCTGGCGCTCAAGATGAGCGTCGCGGTCGTCGATGACCTCGAAGCTGCGATCGACCACATCAACCGTTACGGCTCGGGGCACAGCGAAGCCATCGTGACCGGTGACCTCTCGGCTGCGCAGGAATTCACACGCCGCGTCGACGCCGCTGCGGTGCTCGTGAACGCCTCGACTCGCTTCGTGGACGGAGAGGAATTCGGCTTCGGGGCTGAGATCGGCATCAGCACCCAGAAGTTGCACGCGCGTGGCCCAATGGGCCTTGAACAGCTCACAACCACGAAGTTCGTAGTGACCGGTCGGGGCCACACTCGGGGCTGACCGTGCCGACAGGCCGCCGCGGCTGCCACACTGTCAGACCTGCCCACTGCCCAATTTGACTCCGGAGACACCCAACATGAGCGAAACAGTGTTCGGAGACCTGTCGGGTGTCCGCGAAGGACTGGCGAAAGTCGAATACCTCGCCGACGACGGCATCGCGAGCGTCGTGTACCTGGCCGAGCGGCTCGGCAAGCCGGTCCTGGTGGAGGGACCGGCCGGCACGGGCAAGACCGAGCTTGCAAAGTCGGTCGCTGCCATGACCGGTGCTCGGCTGATCCGCCTGCAGTGCTATGAGGGGCTCGACGAGGCCAAGGCGCTGTACGAGTGGAATTACAAGAAGCAGCTCCTGCGCATCCAGGCAGACCGCGGCACCGACGCCGAGCACGAGGACTGGGTGGAGCTGCAGGACGACATCTTCCAGGACGAGTTCTTGCTCACGCGTCCCTTGCTCGAAGCCATCAGCGCCAAGGACAAGGTCGTCTTGCTGATCGACGAGGTCGACCAGGTCGAGATCGAGACCGAGGCGCTGCTGCTGGAGATCCTCTCGGACTACCAAGTCTCAATCCCAGAGCTGGGCACCATCGTGGCCACCCAGATACCGCTCGTCTTCCTGACTTCCAACAACACCCGTGAACTCTCCGAGGCCCTGAAGCGCCGCTGCCTGTTCCTGCACATCGACTACCCCGACCTCGAGCGGGAGAA
Source organism: Candidatus Poriferisodalis sp. (assembly GCF_965237655.1). Classification (GTDB taxonomy): domain Bacteria; phylum Actinomycetota; class Acidimicrobiia; order Acidimicrobiales; family Poriferisodalaceae; genus Poriferisodalis. The sequence continues at coordinate 2,082,629 of NZ_CBDEGB010000002.1, read as the reverse complement.
GCAGATTGTCATCACCAAGGTCGCTGACATCACCGAGAACTTGGCCGAACAGATCGCGCGAGTGGTCCGGTCGATCCGCCAGCTTGAGCTCAAGAAAGCGCCGTCGGTGTCCGAGACGCTGGACTGGGCTCGCACGCTCGTGCTGTTGGGCATCGAGAACATTGATGTCGAGCAGGCCAAGCAGACGCTTCACATCCTGCTCAAGTATCAGTCCGACATCGAGAAGGCAGCCAAAGAGCTGACGGTCGAGGTCTAGCCCACCAGGGCTTGCCAGGGACGGGAGTCGGAAATGCTGGACCTGCTCAGTGGCTTCGTCGGGGAGTTGCGCAGCGCTGGGCTGCCGGTGTCGCTGACCGAGAACCTCGATGCCATGGAGGCCGTCAAGCACATTCCCATCGAGGATCGCGACGCATTCAAGTACGCGCTCGCCGCCACCCTGGTGAAGAACGAGCAGCACTGGCGGGCATTCGAGACAGTGTTCGAGGTCTATTTCTCGTTGCGGGGCCCTGAATACAGCGTCGGCGATGAAGACGGCAACGGCGAATTCGATCCGGACAATCTCGAAGAGTGGATGTCCCAGCAGATGCAGGGCATGGGTGGCCGCGGGGGTGGGCAGGACATGTCCCCCGAGGAGATCGCCGAGATGCTCTTCCGGGCGCTGCTGAACGCCGACGAGGCGATGATGGCGGCCATGGCCCGAGCGGCAGTGACGCAGTTCGCGGGCATGGAGCCGGGCCGGCCCGTGGGCGGCACCTACTACCTGTACCGCACGCTGCGCAACCTCGACCTCGACGGGATGCTCGACCGGCTGATCGAGGAATCCTCCCAGCGATATGAAGGCGAGATGACCTCGCTGGCGGAACGGCTCGAACGCGAGGAATTCGAGAACCGTATTGAGCAGCTGAAGCGGGAGATCGAAGCCGAGATCCGGCGCCGCCTCGTTGCCGACAGGGGCGTCGAAGCGATGGCCAAGACCCTGCGCAAGCCACTGCCCGAAGATGTCGACTTCATGCACGCAAGCCGTGAGGAGATGGTGAGCATCCGCAAAGCCATCCAACCGCTCACGCGCAAGCTGGCAGCGCGCCTGGCGCGCAAGCGCAAGCACAAGCGCCGTGGTCCGCTCGACTTTCGGGCCACTGTGCGACGTTCACTTAGCTACGGCGGCGTGCCTGCGGAGCCCCGCTTCCGTCATCCACGTCCGAACAAGCCTGAACTCATCGTGGTTGCCGACATCTCGGGCTCCGTCGCGGCGTTCGCCCGCTTCACCCTGCATCTGGTGTATGCGCTGCAGAACCAGTTCTCCAAGGTGCGCTCGTTCGTCTTCATCGACGGCATCGACGAGGTCACCCACATGTTCCGGAACGAGGAAGATATCACCAACGCGGTGCACCGGGTGAACACCGAGGCCGATGTCGTATGGGTCGACGGCCATTCCGATTACGGCGATGTCATGCCTTCGGCGTGTTCTGGGAGAACTTCGGCAAGGACGTCAACGCGAAGTCCACGATGATGTTCCTGGGCGACGCCCGCAACAACTACCACTCGACGAACGCGTGGGTGCTGAAGGAGTGCCAGAAACGGGCACGTTCGGTGTTCTGGCTGAATCCCGAACCGCGCTCGTATTGGGACACGGGGGACTCGGTCATCACCGAGTACTCGACCTACACCGACGGCGTCTTCGAGTGCCGCAACCTGCGCCAGCTTGAAGGCTTCGTCGACAACTTGGCCTAAGACAACTTGGCCTAGGACAACTTGGCCTAGGACAACTCGGCCTCGCCAGCCTCCGCTGTGCGCGAGGGCGGCGTGTTAGATCACTTCGGCGAGCAACTCGGCTGCGATGAAGGCCAGGTCGAGTGATTGGCGAGCGTTCAGTCGGGGGTCGCACATCGTCTCGTAGCGGTCGCCCAGCTGGTGCTTGGTGAGGTCGTCGCCGCCGCCGATGCACTCGGTGACTGCGTCGCCGGTGATCTCCAGGTGCACACCCCCCGGCCACGTCCCTACCGCGGCGTGGACTGCGAAGTACTCCTGAATCTCGGCCAAGATTGCGTCGAAGTGCCGGGTCTTGACCCCTTCATCGGTTGTGTAGGTGTTGCCGTGCATCGGATCGCACTGCCACACCACCGGGTGCCCAGCCTGTGTGACCGCCCGCAGGATCGGCCCGAAGGACGCCGAGACGTTGCCGGCGCCCACGCGGCTGATCAGTGTGAGCCGCCCTGGTATCTGTTTCGGGTTCAGCACCTCGCACAGCGCGAGCGCTTCGTCGGGTGTCGCGGTCGGTCCCAGCTTCGTCCCGATCGGATTGTGCACGCCCCGCAGGAACTCGACATGGGCACCGTCGGGTTCCCGGGTGCGCTCGCCGATCCACAGCATGTGCGCCGAGCAGTCGTACCAGTCGCCGGTGATGCTGTCAGTGCGGGTCAGTGCCTCTTCGTACCCGAGCAGCAGCGCCTCGTGGCTGGTGTACAGCTCCACTTGCCTCATGGCGCTGTCATCGGTGTCCAGACCGCACGCGTTCATGAATCGCAACGCGGCATCGATGCCGTTGGCCAGTGTTTCGTAGCGTTGACCCGCTGGACTCGATGCCACGAATTCCTGGTTCCACGTGTGCACCTGTCGCAGGTCGGCGTAGCCGCCCCGGGTGAATGCACGCAGCAAGTTGAGGGTTGCCGCAGAGGTGTTGTACGCCTGCAGCAAGCGCGAAGGATCCGGCGTCCGGGACTGGGAGTCGAACGCGATGTCGTTGACGATGTGGCCCCGGAAAATCGGCAGTGTGACGCCGTCGCGGGTCTCGGTGGGCTTGCTGCGCGGCTTGGCGAACTGACCAGCGATCCGACCCACCTTCACGATCGGCAAGCCAGCGGAGTACTGCATCACGACGGCCATCTGCAAGATGACCTTGAGACGGTCGCGAATCTGGTCAGCAGTCGAGAGCTCGAAGGACTCCGCACAATCGCCGGCCTGCAGCACAAAAGCGTTGCCCGTGCTCACCCGTGCAAGATGCTCGGTGAGTCGCCTTGCCTCGCCGGCGAATACCAGCGGAGGCCGGCGCCTCAGCTCGGCCAGTGATTCGGAGAGCGCTGCAGGATCAGGCCACTCGGGCTGCTGGCCTGCCGGCCGCCCGGTCCACGAGCCGGTATGCCACCCCGGTGCGTGCTCAGGCGATCCGTCGGGGCTAGGCGCGCCGGAAGGTGAGACTGCGTCGTCAGACAGCGTCGGCGTCGGCATCGATGTCTACAAACTCGCCGTCAGCGGCGAGGCTCTGCAGCTCATCGACGGCGCGCTTGACGAGACGGCGTGCCGCTTCGGCAGTTACGCCGAGTTCCTCGCCGATCTCGCGGTAGCTGCGTTGCTCACCGTCGATGATCCCGTTGCGGCGGGCCACCGCATAGCGGGCGCGCTTGTCCAGCCGGCCGAGCATGGACATCACCATGCCGCGGCGATCCGATTCGATGGCGAAGTGCTCGGGTCCTGGCGCATCGTCGCCGATGAGGTCGATGAGCGCGCTGTCGCCGTCGTCGCCGACCGTCTTGTCGAGCGACGTCGGTGTGCTGATCCGCTGCAGCCACGCGTTCTCGTCGTCGAGTGAGTCGCTGTCGCCTCCGTTGTGGCGCAGCGCAGCTCGCAGTGTGGCGGAACGATCGGACGGCAGCCGGATGAGGCTGCCCTTCTGATCGAGCGCCCGTCCAATCGACTGGCGGATCCAGAACGTCGCGTAGGTGGAGAACTTGAAGCCACGCCGCCAGTCGAACTTCTCGACTGCGTGCTCGAGGCCGAGGTTGCCCTCCTGGATCAGGTCGAGCAGTTCCAGCGTCGGAGGCAGCGGATAGCGGCGCGCGATGGACACGACCAAGCGAAGGTTCGCCCGGATGAATCGGTCACGCGCGGCAGCGGCGGTCTGCACGGCCTTGCGCAGGTCGCGCCGCTCGGCCACGGACAGTTCCTCGTCGCTGTCAAGGCGCGTCCGCGCATCTCGTCCCGCTTCGATTTGCTGGGAGAGCATGCGCTCGTCCTCTGCAGTGAGAAGTGCAACCGCACCGATCTCGTTCAGGTACTGGCCAACTGAATCCATGACACACGCTCCAACCGGCAGGGGGCAGCCGGTTTCTTCGTCTTCGATTTGCATGCCGCCTAGTGCATGCGACCCGGTGGGGGGCACCGGGTATGTTTTGCCCTCGGCAGGCCAACTCAGCCCGGACTCAGGCATGACACCACCGCGGTGGCGGCGCCGTTCTTGGTTGTACGCCCGCATGCGATGCGAGGCCCGAGAACCCGGGCCGTGCAGAACTCTGCTATGGGCGGACGTTCAAACGTAACACATGGCGCACAGCGCGCGCAACAAGCGACACGCGAGGCCTGCTCAATGACGCAACGGTGCCTCGGTGCACGCAACCTATGTGATGTGGAGCGTGACTCTACACTGCGGCGGTGCCGCCGCGACAAGGGATCTTCGGGGGCACCTTCGACCCGCCCCATGTCGGACACGTCGCCGCCGCGATCTGCGCACGGGACCAGTTGGGCACCGACATCGTGCAGGTGGTGGTAGCGAACAATCCGTGGCAGAAATCCGCTGAGCGCTCGGTGACGCCGGCGAACCACCGGTTGGCCATGGCGCAGCTGGCCTTCGGCGGTCTCGCCGGCATCGACGTGAGTGCGCTCGAGATTGAGCGCGGCGGCCCGACCTACACGATCGACACCGTGATCGCGCTCGAGCGTCCCGGTATTGAGACCGTGCTCATCGTGGGCCCCGCCGCTGCGAGCGGCTTGCCGACCTGGCACCGAGTCTCGGAGCTATCTGAGCGCGTGAGGCTCGCGGTGGTGCAGCCGCGGAGCGAGCCACCCGCTCATGTCGAGGGCTGGCGCACCGAGACGGTGTTCATGGATCCCGTCGAGGCGTCGGCCACATTGGTGCGCGATCTGCTTGTCCATCGCACCCGATCGGAGGCGACTCCGGAGGTCGCCCGGCTCGTGCCGCCCGCCGTAATGAGCTACATCACCCGGCACAGCCTCTATTCTCCGTGAACGTGGCATCGGTTCCGCAGGCGTCCCCGGCTTCTACCGGGATCCACGCCGTCGGGCCGGTCCCAAGCAGCGCTGCCGCGACCGTCCCGCCGCTTGTGCGGGCTGCCGTGGATGGAGCTTCCGAGATGTCGGCCGAGCGCATCGTGGTGCTCGATGTGGGTGACGTGCTGGCCATCACCGATTGGTTCGTCATTGCGAGCGCGCCCAATGTGCGCCGGGTGCGGCGCATAGCCGAACTGATGGAACAACACGTCAAGGCCGCTGGTGGCGAAGGTCCGATCCGTACTGAGGGGCTGGACGAGGCCCAGTGGGTCCTGCTCGATTTTGGCGAGTTCGTGGCACAGGTCTTTCACGAACCGACCCGGGAGTACTACGACCTTGAGCGACTGTGGTCGCACGTGCCTCGTCACGACTTCGCCTGAGCCGCTGGCACCGCGTCGTAGCTGCGATCAGGCCGATCAGAGAACGCAGATCAGGGAACCATTTCGGCGGAGCCCGCTCGGGCAAGCGCGATCCAGGTGCGCCCGGGTGTGAGGGCCACGATGAGGGCGTTGTCGGAACGGAACACCGTGACGTCGAGCTCGGACAGCCGCTCCCAAGTGCCCTGCACCACCTGGCCATCGCTGAATATCCACGCCTCGCCGGTGCCGGTCAGCACGGGCTCGGGTGTCGCCGTATTCGCCGGGCTCTGGCGATACCGCACGAATTGCACGATGACGTTCTCGGGCGCGATCCGTACGCCATCGAAGTCTGTGTGCTCCCTGCCGTTCTGAGTGCGAGCCCACCCGCCAAGGGCAGTGTCCCACCGGTAGGAGGCTTCGATCTGCCCGAAGTCGATGTCGACGCCGCTGACGGCAGTGGCTCGCTGCAGCGTGTCGCCTTCGCCCCGGAACCGGAAGTACTCCGGGGGCGTCCGGCCCTCGCCGGCGCCTGCGGCGTAAATGCGAGCGGTGTCGGTGATGAGATTGTGGGGTGCCCTCTTGGCTGACGAGCGCTCGAACACACCCTTGGCGATCGTGCTTCCGTCGATGATGCTGACCGCGTCGACCCTGCGGAGGGCTCGTGCCGTGTACGCGTTGGCACCCGAGGTCACGAAAATGGGTCGGTTGAGATTCGACAGCAGCGCAAAGTCGCCAGTGCGAGCAGACCGAACGGGGCCAACCAGATCAGCATCGTTGGAATGAAAGATCGCCGCGAACCGCGTGAGGCGAGCTTCGACGATTTCCTCATAGACGACATCGGCTTGGTTGATGCCCCACTGAGGCAGGGCACGGGGGTGGTTGTCGATCTTCACGACGGCGGCCGGCCGCACGATCTTGTTCGCCGTCGGCAATCCGGTGAACGGGGCGGTGTAGAGGGGATTTGTGGTCGTAGTGGCCTCAGATTGAGTGGGAGCCACGGACGTCGTCGTAGTTGTCGGAACCGGGCTGGACGCAGCGACAACGGTGGACTGGGTCTGGACCGTGGCGGGTGGTTGCGATGTCGCGGGTTCGGTGGCAGTTGTCGCGGGAACGGTCACGCTCTGGCATGCAGTGAGGATGAGCAGCGGCAGCATCCAAGGCAGCCAAACTCCTGCCGAGTGGCACCGCCGAGCCGTGCCCATACGGCGTTCGGCGAATAGTTCGCGGAGACGCTCCAAAGTCCTGCTCCTTGAGATGTGCAGCCGAGCCACCGCGGTCACCTAGCCAGTCGCACACAATACCGGGTGGCATTGTGCGCTCGGTGTCATGTGAACCATCCAGAAACCGCTACCGAAGGCCCCGCTACCGAGGGCCCCGCTACCGAAGGCGAGAGGAATTGCCTCGCTGGGCTAGCTCCGGCCGCCCCAGTAGAATGCGAGCTCGAAGCGCGGGCGTGACGACGATGTCGACGACGCGTACGAACGCCTCCATGATGCGATCCAGCCCGAGGAAACCGTCGTTGTCCGTACCAACTGTTCGGGCGTCACGCCATACGATCGACATCGTCGCCCGATGACGACACTGGTGACCGGCGGCGCTGGCTACGTAGGCAGCCATACCGTCGTGGCGCTGCACGCCGCTGGCAGGGACGCAGTGATTCTCGACGACTTCTCGAATGCCCAACGCGGTGTCGTAGCGGCACTCCGCAGGTTGACAGGGAGGCGGCTCGAATTCGTCGATGGAGATGCCGCTGATCGCTTGACGGTTCGGCGGATCTTTGATGCCTATGACATCGATTCCATCATTCACTTCGCGGCACTGAAGAGCGTTCCCGAGTCGGTTTCGGAACCGCTGCGGTATTACCGGAAGAACCTCGACTCGACACTGACGCTCATTGAACTGGCGACAGAGCGTGGGGTTTCACGCTTCGTATTCAGCTCCTCCGCAGTTGTGTACGGCTCAGCTGGGGAATTGCCCATCACCGAAGAAATGCCAGTGGTTCCCGAGAGTCCTTACGGCGCCACGAAACTCATGTGCGAGCGCATCCTCGCTGACGCCGCAGCCGTCTCACAAATGCGGTCAGTGCTCCTGCGGTACTTCAATCCTGTCGGGGCACATTCCTCCGGGCACATCGGTGAGAATCCGCTTGGCGAAGCACAAAATCTGGTGCCAGTCGTCATGCAAGTAGCTCTCGGCACACGTTCCAGACTTCAGATCTACGGCGACGACTACGGCACCCCCGATGGCACTCCTATCCGCGACTATGTGCACGTCATGGACCTCGCTGAAGGCCATGTCGCCGCCCTCAACGCCGACCTAGGCAACCGCAGCAGCCGGGTGTTCAACCTGGGAACTGGGGTCGGTACGTCGGTATATGAAGTCGTTCGGGCAGCGTCGAAGATCACTCAGCGGGAGATTCCATTCGACGTTGTGGCGCGTCGGCCCGGCGATCTCGCGGAGTCATGGGCGGACTGCAGTCGAGCTGCCGCAGAACTCGGGTGGAGTGCCCAGCGGGACCTCAAGCACATGCTCGCGGACCATTGGCGATTCCTTTGCAGACACCCGCAAGGGCTGCCGTAGTGGGCACGAGGTCAGTCTTGTTGCAAATCGTTCCCGGCCAACAGCGGGTCACACGGCTCGCTCAAGATCCCGGCGAACGCGAGGTCGCACCCTTCGCGGATTTCTTGGGCTTGTTCTTCGAAGTACGCGTCGTCGACTCCCCAGGTGTGCGAGTCGCCGTGCCGTACCAAGACATAGCCCTTGCCATGAGTGCGGTAGAGGCGACGTCCGCTGGCAACGACATCTTCGATCAAGGCCTTGTCGACTCCAGACGGGATTTCCTGCCAGCCAAGGATGGAGTCGAGGTCGTTACGGGAGATGATCATCGCGCCGCCGGCCAAGCTGAGTTCGGAGCTAAGCCGTTCGGCGCCGCCTCGAAAGCGGTGGATCGTCTGGTTGCTGCGTTCCAGATAGACGTACTCGGCCGCCTTCCCGACGAGGCATGCCCGTGAGTATTCGTGGGCGAGCACGAGATCCCACACATGTTCGGAACCGTAGAAGTCATCGTCGTCGAACTTGGTGAGCAAGGTGCCCGACGAAGCCTCTACGGCCGCATTCAGCACGGCGCCGAGCGGTGCGGAAGCGGGCACTGGAACGACCTTGCTGGCGATGGGCAGTCGCCGTTGAAGGCCGTCAATCTCAGCATGGTCGAAGCCATCGCCATGCAGGGCCAACACCAATTCGATGTGTGGGTAACTCTGTATCGCCACACTCTTGATGGCAGATTCGACCAGCGCTGGACGGCAGGACGCCAGCAGAACTGAGACCAGAGGCGGCGCGGGTGCCTCGAGGTCAGCGACAGCGAACACTTGGCGGGCCCGGACTCGAAGCGAATGGTTCCGCAACGCCTCACGTCGCATGGCCACACTGAGCGATTCCCTCTCCTGTTCGCTTGACATTGGGATCTTGGGGTCCCTCATCAACGTGTAGAGATCGGGCCCGAGCAGTGTTCGGAGATTCGGATCCTCGTCGATGACGTGAACTACGACGCCGCTTGCAGCGAGCGCGGCAAGCGACGCGGCTCGCCGTGGAGTGCTCTCGTGATAAAGCCCGATGTCGACCACATGGTGAAATCGGCGGCAGGCCAAGATCTTGTCCGGATTTGTCGTCTTGCGGATTTCCAATTCTTCGGGCAGGAGCGCAACAGGACCAAGGGCCGCCGGCATACGACGGCACTCCAAAGACCAATTCTTAGGATTCACCTGCTCGGCGTCGAAAGCGGGCACCCGTGCAGTGGGATCGAGGTCGGCAACCTTGATGATGCGTACTGAAGCGCCGTCAGCCTCGAAAGGCGCGCCAGAGGTGTCGTCGATCAGTACGGCCCGTGTCGCGTGTCCAAGTTCGTCATCGACCCGACTCGAAGCCTCGAAGATCTCGCTCGCCGTTGTTCCGCGCGCCACAAGATGGGGTCCGAGGCGATAGGTCGCTGGTTGGATTCCCAAGGTTGACGGACCAAGGGATTGGCGTGTCCACCTGTGGGCCCGGCGGGTCTTCCACATCGTTCGTCTGGAGGCGCGTCTGGCCCAGCTTTGGGCGCGCAGGGTCTTCCACATCGTTCGTCTGGAGGCGCGCCTGGCCCAGCTTTGGGCGCGCAGGGTCTTCCACATCGTTCGTCTGGAGGCGCGCCTGGCCCAGCTTTGGGCGCGCAGGGTCTTCCACATCAGCCATCGTGCGGCTTGCCGGTGCTTCCAGGCGATCCAACGCAATCGCCACGCAAGTGCCGCCCCGACCCAGGCTCCGACGGCGCGGGCGAAGTGTGTCGCTTCTTCACGACTCCGAATCTGGGCCGCTTGCCGCGAGAAGCGTCGGGACATGTCGCGAATCTTCTGGATTCGTTCAGCAGCGGGAGGCCGTACGGACTGCCTCATGGCATGTGTCCGGCGACGATCAGCCCGCGCAGCGGAATCTGCCGCCTTTGCTGCCTTCGGCTCTTCCCGTCGAGGCAGCGTTGGCACAGACTTTCGCGCTGGTCGCGCAGGTCGCGCAGGCCGCTCGGCACCCTCAGGCGGAGGCGACTGGCTCTTCGGTTGATTCTTCGGTGCCTCGCACGAGGCATCCGCCACAACGTGCTCCAGCGGCTTTCCTGTGCGCACGGCCCGGTGCACAAACCGAGCTCGAGTGAGGGAGATCCTGTTGCCATCTGCCAAGTCCAGCGAGGTTTGTGCGGCCGACTTGAGCGTTCGAGTGAGCCGCGTCAGGTCGTCTTGGGCCAATTCTGTGCCTGCGGGCACCGTGATATGGAACGCCGCTGCCGCCAATGCCTCAGTCGCTGCGCCATCAGGCCCGAACTGTACGCGAGCATCTCCGGCGACGAGCCGTCGAATGCGCTCATACTCCGGGTCGTCACCGCCGTGGCGGTGCGGAGACTCGTTGATCCAGACAACAAGGTCGTGCAGGGTGCTGCCCAGAATGCGCTCGATCGTGTCGAGCAGTGTTTCGGGATCGGCACTGCCTGGAATCACAGTCACGACGTACTGCGGTACCGAGAAGCTCCGACCAGGCTTCGCCTGCCTGAAGCCATGGTGCGCAATGAGTTGAGAAATCTTGGCCCGTTGGAGCTCGAGGCTGGCCTTCTCGGCGCTGCTCGGCGCCGCCCCCGGTCCTTGATGCCAGCACATCGCGCCGCGCGCCGGAACCAGTACACCGCCGCGTGTGAAGGCTCGGTATCCGAATTCAGTGTCCTCGCAACCCCATTGGGTGAACGATTCGTCGTAGCCGCCCACAAGTTCGAAGAAAGAGCGGGAAACACCGAGATTCCCGCCAGTTACGACACGAAAAAGATCGTCGGCGTCGGAGGTGAGCTCATTGGTGCGCACCATGTGGAACTCGATCCACTCCGGTCTGTCGACAGCGCGGCCTGCGAACAGGTCGGACAGCGACCCGATTCGATTCCTGACGGCGTCTGCGTCGATGCCTGCAACGTCGACGTGGGCCCGAAAACCGAGCGTCAGGACGTCGCTTGCGGCGTGATGCCAGCGGGCGTGCCCAGCCATCCAGCCGGCTTCGGGCATCATGTCGCAGTCCAGGAACGCGATGATGTCGTTCGAAGCGGCTTTGACCCCGGTGTTCCGGGCCCTCGCGAGGCCGAAACCCAAATCCTCTTGGTGCACGACTCGGATTTCGAACGGGCAATGTGACGGTGTCTCCAGCGTTACCCGTGAACCATCGTCGACGATTACTACCTCGAAGAGGTCGCGTGGGTACGTCTGCCTCTCGAGAGCAGCAAGAGTCAGTTCGAGAGCCTCGGGTGCCTCGAAGTAGGTGATCACAACGCTCACCGAGCGCTCTGGCACGAAATGCTCCGCTGGAGCCGCGGGAAGCGAGCGCCAGTCGTTGCCCCGGATATCGGCAGGAGGTATGGGCTGGCTCACTCGACCAACTCCTCGGCAGTGATCAGCGTGTAGGACTCGCCAATCGCCAGCGCATTTGCCATTGCAGCCTCGGGGACGAATTCGGGAATGCGGTCATTGCGGAGGAGCACTAAGTCCGATGCGATGACGTCGTCGAGCTTGCTCTCATCCAGCGACCACACGGGCAAATCAAGATAGTAGGAGGCCCACCGGGCTGTCGACAGGCCCGACGTGATCCAAATGAGTTCAGCCTCAGCGACCTCAGGCGCCGTCGCCGTGGCTCGCTCCAGAACCGCTCCGGCGTCGGCCGGATCGGTCAGGTAGAAGTCCCTTGTCGGTCCTGTTACGACGAAGGCCAGGGTGATCGCCGGGACCACTGCAGCGGCAAGGCCGAGCGGCCATCGCAGCTTTGCGGCTGGGCCCTTCAGGGCACGCCGGACCCAGTCGGCAAGCGCAGCCACTCCGATGACAGTCGGAGCAAGCCAAGGGAAATTCCAGAGACGATGGATCCAAGCGCCCTGCTGGAAGACAAATGTCAGCGAAGCTGCGACAGCAAGGGTGACGAGCGCCGGGCCACGGGTGCGACGGTCGACGAACGCAGCCACGAGCGCTGGTAGCAACAGCAGCCTCAGCCACCACGAGGTCATGAGTTCGTGGCTCGCGAAACGCCACTGGCGTGACAGGAACTCCCCGAAGCTGAAGTTTCTCTGCTCGATCGCTGTCGAGACATCGGTTCCGGTGCGGAAAGCGATCCGTTCGCTGAGTTCGGAGATGTCGGTGGCGTTGAGCAACCACGCTGCCGTCAGCAACCCACCTGCGACCGCGCCGGCGAAGATCGCGACAAGTGAGGGCGACCAACCGAGGCGCGCCAACTGACCGAGGCTGCGAGGTGGGGTCGAGCCTGGGTTCTCGCCCTGTCGGCGTCGCTGGATGGTTCCGACAAACAGCCAGGGCACCAGAAGGCCGAGCGAGGCGATGGCAATCCACGAATGCAGCGCAGTGAACGCAGCGAGCGCTGCGGCTCCGGCTAACGCCCACCGCGGCGGCCGCTCGATCTGGCGCAACTTCGCGACAGTGGCGGTAAGGGCCAAGAGCAACGAAAAGCTGATGCCGTGACGTGCAAAGACGTAGAAAAAGCCCGTGCTTGACATGACCAACACCGCGAGCAACGTCGGTCCCCAACTCATTCCGACCACGCGCAGCAGTGCGGCCATGAGAGCGACCGTCGCTGCACCAATCAGGAAGTCGGTGATGCGCAGAGCCGGAAGATTGTCGCCAAAAACTCCGATGGAGGCGATCGTGATGAACAGTCGCAGCGGTGGGTGATGCGCATAAGTGACTGCGGCGGGTGGCGGCTCCGCGCGAGGTGGGACTTCGAACTCGGCGCGGATGTATGGATCCATGACCGCCCCGAACCGGGATTCCACCGGTCCCAACTCCCAGTAGTTCCGCGCTTGGAGGCCCGCACGGCCGAAGATGCGACCATCGTCGCTGTTGCCGAGCGGCAGATCGAGATCGGGAGCCCACAGAGCGAACACGCCGAGGCAGATCACGGCCACCACAGTCCAACCCGAGAAAATGCGTGTCACGGGCCGTTGGCAGGTCGTCATCGTTGGCCTCTCCATCCGCATTGGTTTGTCCAGGAAAACGGGACCGAGAGGACCGCAGACTGTGCCGCACCGAGCGGTCGAGGGAGCGCAGCGTAGCCTTGCTGTCGCGCTGGCGAACGGGAGGCGTATGCCTATCGGCCCTGTTCCGGATACTGCTGAAGTCGACGGGAGCGATAGTTTGCGGACTGCGCCTCCGCCGGCCGACAGGGTGCGCGACGGTAGAGCGAGCGATGGGTTGTTTCGCGTGAAGGTCCAGTCCCGCACCCAGTCACGTGTCGCCTCCAACCATGCACACGCCGTGACGCCAGCTGCGCCGCCGGAGTGGCGTCCGTCAAGCCGTCAGGGGTTCCGGTTCCTCTACGTGGTCGATGCGGTGACGCTGTTCGGCTTGATGGTCGCCATCACCGTCGTGCGTTTCGGCCTGGACTGGCCGACCTATCCGTGGACCCACTACCTGATCGGTTTCGCCGTCGCCACGGTCCTGCACATGACCGTCTACTACTTCGGCGGTCTGTACGAGTTCGAGCAACGGTTGGGACATCGCCCCTGGCTTCCGCGAGCCATGCTGCTCACGTTCATGGCGGTGGGCGGCGACGCCACCGTCACCTTGCTGACGGGTCGCTACCTGATGCCTCGGGGGAATCTGGTGGTGCTGGCCGTGGCGGGTGCCGTGCTGATCTCGTTCAATCGCTGGGGGGCGCGGCGCGTGCGCCAGCTGCGCATCGGCGAGCCACGGATGCTGCTGGTTGGCACGCCGGCCCACATCGACTCGGCCCAAGAGCATCTCGCCGACGCTGAGGCCGATGCCGTGGTCGTCGGAAGCCTGACCGATCCCGCCTTGATCCTCCCCGAGGCAGATCGCCTGGGTGCCACCGAGCTGCTGCTGTTGTCCGGACAGCCTCTCGACGCCATCTATCCCGAGCCGCTCGGTGAACTGGAACTGCGCAACATCGGTGTCTTTCGCCGCATCACACCAGCTGACACGCTGCTGGGACTACAGCGCAGCCGCCAGATCGGGGGCATGCCGTTTGTGGCGCTGCGGGAGCATGCATTGCCGATGTGCCGCCTGCGCTTCAAGCGACTGCTCGATCTCGCGTACCTGCTGCTCCTCGCCCCATTCGCTCTGCCGCTCACCGCAGCAGTCGCCTTGTACGTGAGAATCGGTGGTGGTCGAGGTGTGCTGTATCGGCAGGAGCGAGTGGGTCGTGGAGGAGCGCCGTTCGTACTGCTCAAGTTCCGCACTATGACGCGTGACGCGGAGAGCAATGGGCCTGTGCTCGCTACCTCGAACGACCCACGGGTCATGAGAGGTATGGGTTGGCTGCGCCGCACCCGGCTCGACGAGCTGCCGCAGCTGTGGAACGTGCTGGTCGGCACGATGTCGCTGGTGGGGCCCCGACCCGAGCGGCCCCAATTCGTTGCCCGGCTGGAACGCGAGATCGCCGGTTACGGCCGACGTCACGATGTGCCGCCCGGTATCACGGGGCTCGCACAGACGCAGGGCCATTACCAAACCGATCCGGGCTACAAGCTCGGTCACGACCTGCAGTACGTCGTCAACTGGTCGCCGGTACTCGACTGGGAGATCATGGCGAAGAGCCTCGTCGTTATGGCTCGCCGCAACGCCCGGTGAGCGACGCACAGACGGACAACGGGCGGCACGTCTCTGTGGTGATTCCGGCGCGCAACTGTGCGTCCGAGCTGCCCGAATGTCTCGATGCGGTGAGCGCGCAGACCTTTGGCGGGCCGCTGGAAGTCATCGTGGCCGTGGCGCCGAGCAGTGACGGGACCGATCGTGTCGCTTCAGAGGCCAGTTGCAAGTGGCCTCTGCAGATCGTCGAGAACCCTGCTGGCACGACGTCGTCGGGTCTCAACCTCGCGATCGGCGCTGCTGCCGGCGACGTCATCGTGCGGGTTGACGCGCAGGCCAGGCTGCCCCCTGACTACGTGGAGCGGGCGGTTGTGACCTTGGCGCGCACCGGCGCAGCGAATGTCGGCGGTGTGCAGCGGCCGGTCGGGCAGCGTGGTTTGAGTCGGGTCATCGCGGTAACCGTGTCCTCGCGGTTCGGCGGGGGTCCGGCCGCATTCCGGCACGGCAGTCACGAGGGGCCAGCCGACACCGTGTACCTGGGTGTGTTCGACCCTGCCGTGCTTGCGTCCGTGGGCGGTTTCGATGAGTCGTTGGAACGAAACCAGGACTACGAGCTGAACTGGCGCCTGCGCGAACAGGGGCATGTGGTGTGGCTCGACCCCAGCCTGGTCGTGGATTACCAGCCTCGAACCAGCTGGGCGGGACTGGCACGCCAGTACTACGACTACGGCATCTGGAAGCGCGTGGTGATCGGTCGCCACCCGCGCTCGACGCAGCCACGGCAGCTTGCAGCACCAGTTCTCGCGTTCGGTCTGGCGTTGTCGGCGCTGGAACTGGCCCGGGGCCGTCTGCGCGGGGGGATCATGCCCGCTGCATACTTAGGTGCCTGCACGCTGGCCGCGGCACGCCTTCGCCCCAGCCTTCCCGCGCTCACAGATCGCCTTCGAGCGGCCGCAGCGTTCGCCGTCATGCACCTGTCGTGGGGAGCGGGGTTTCTCGTGGGGTGCCGCAGCGGGCATCGGTCCTCACCCGAGGAAGCGACTGGCCCCCAAGTTGCGCAGAGGACCTGACCCCGGTACGAATCCTGGTATGAATTCAGTCAGTCTCAGTTCCCGATTGGAGACACTCACTACGCTCACTCCCATGGCTGAGGTCGTGATCCGTAACGGGACTGTGGTGGACGGGAGCGGCGGCCCACCGCGAACGGCGGACGTGGCCATCGACGGGGGCACGATCGTCGAGGTGGGCGAGGTGGCCGCCCGGGGTCAACGCGAGATCGATGCCGACGGGCAACTGGTGCTCCCGGGCTGGGTGGACATTCACACGCACTACGACGGCCAGGCCACCTGGGATCCCGAGATGACGCCGTCGTCGTGGCACGGGGTGACCACGGCGATCTTTGGCAATTGCGGCGTCGGGTTCGCCCCGGTCCACCCGGGCACCGAGGACTACCTCATCAACTTGATGGAAGGCGTCGAGGACATTCCTGGAACAGTCCTCGCCGACGGCATTGACTTCTGCTGGACCAGCTATCCCGAGTACCTCGACGCGCTTTGCGAGACACCCCGGGTCATGGACATCGGCAGCCAGCTGCCGCATGGGGCGCTGCGGTTCTTCGTGATGGGCGAACGCGGTGCCGACCATGCCGAAGTGCCGACCGCCGATGAGCTGGATCGGATCACCACGCTCGTCACCGAGGCCTTGGAGGCGGGAGCGCTCGGTTTCACCACCAGCCGTACCACCAAGCACAAGGCCGCGGACGGTCGCCTGACGCCGTCCCTGTCGGCGGGCGATCCCGAACTGGCGGCCGTCGCCCGTGCGATGCGACACGCGGATGCTGGGGTGCTGCAGGTGAACTCCGACTTCGGACCCGGCGAGTTCGCGACGCTGCGGGCTGCGGCGGAGCTCTCGGGACGCCCACTGTCGGTCCTGTTGTTGCAGGTGGACAATTCGCCCGAGTTGTGGCGCGAGACGCTGGCGGACATCCATGCTGCCAACGCCGACGGCATCGCCGCCAACGGACAGGTGGGCTGCCGGCCGATCAGCGTGCTGCTCGGTCTGGATGTGTCGGTGAATCCTTTCGGAAACCATCCGGCCTACAACGAGATTGCCAACTTGCCGACGCCCGAGCGAGCAGCCCGCATGCGTAACGACGGGACACTGCGGCGAGCGCTCGTCTCGGAGCGGCCGGTCGACGGATTCAGCAAGTGGATGGACTACGCCCTCACACGCGCCTTCGAGCTCGGCGAGGTGCCCGACTATGAACCCGACCCACGTGCTTCGGTAGCCGCCCGCGCGGCGGATCTTGGCATCAGTCCATGGGAGCTGGCTCTGGATCTGTTGTCCGACGGCGACGGCGACGCCCTATTGCTGTACCCCTTCGAGAACTACACCGGCGGAAGCCTCGACGTGATCCGCGAGATGCTGGCGGACCCCTACACGATCTGCGGGATCGGCGATGCGGGAGCGCATGTCGGCACGATCTGCGACGCGTCCTATCCCACGTACCTGCTGACCCACTGGGCTCGGGATCGCACCCGTGGCGAGGGGCTGCCCTTGGAGTACCTGGTGCACAAGCAGACCCGGGCCAACGCGCTGGCTTATGGGCTGGCCGACCGCGGCCTGCTGGCGCCGGGGTGCCGCGCCGATCTCAACATCGTCGACTTCGACGCACTCGGTTTGGAACGGCCGCAACTGGTGTACGACCTGCCGAGCGGCGGCAAGCGCCTGATCCAGCGGTCGACGGGTTACCGGCACACGTTCGTGGCAGGAACCGAGGTGTCGACCGACGGCGAGTTCACCGGCGCCCGTCCCGGCCGGCTCGTGCGTGGTGCCCAAGCAGACCCTGCGAACAGTTGAGGCTGTGAGCCAGGCATCGGCACCTGGCCCTAAGGCCGGCGAGCAGGCGCTCCCGCTTGCCGGCTTCGTCGTGCTCGACCTGACCATTGCTCGGGCAGGTCCCACCGCCGTGCGCCAGCTGGCGGACTGGGGCGCCGACGTGATCCGGGTCGACGCACCTGGCAGCAGTTTCGAGGAGAGCCGCGAGCAATCGCCCGACCATCTCAACATTCATCGCAACAAACGGTCTGTGGTGATCGACCTCAAGCACCCGTCAGGCCGCGACCTGCTGCACCGATTCGTGCAATCTGCTGATGTGCTGATCGAGAACTTGCGACCGACGGTCAAGTACCGGCTGGGTTTCGATTGGGAGACCTTGCACTCACTGAACCCGGCACTCGTCATGGGCTCGATTTCCGGGTTCGGCCAGGCGGGCCCCTACGCAACGCGCGGCGGCGTCGACCAGATTGCTCAGGGCCTTGGCGGGATGATGGCGGTCACTGGCCTGCCGGGGCACGGCCCAGTGAGAGCCGGTGTGGCAATCAGCGACGTGACGGCCGGGTTGCAGCTGGCCATCGGAGTGCTGGTGGCGCTGATCGAACGATCCCGGACGGGCATGGGCCGCTGGGTGCACACATCGCTGCTCGAGTCGATGATTGGCATGCTCGACTTCCAAGCCGCTCGCTGGACTGTGGCGGGGGAGGACCCGCCACAGGCTGGCAATGACCATCCCACGATGATCCCGATGGGGACCTATAAGGCTGCCGACGGGCATATCAACATCGCCGCTCCCGGAGGCCGCCTGTGGCAGGCGTTCTGCGCGGAGATCGGCCGACCGGATCTGCCCGACGACGAACGCTTCTCGTCGACCAAGTCACGCTCGGCCAACCGCACCGAGCTGAACGCCATCATCGGCGAGCGGCTCGCTGTGGCCACCTGCGACGAGTGGGTCGAGCGGCTGAACGCCGTGGGCATCCCGTGCGGACGCGTCAACACCGTTGCTGAGGCGTTCGCAGACCCGCAGGTTCAGCACCTCGGCATGGCCGCGCCGGTGCATCACCCAACTGCTGGCGACATTCGCATCGTGCGCAATGCCACCCAGATCGATGGTGTGTCCGGCGATATTCGCCGACACAGCCCGACCAAGGGCGAGCACACGGACGAGATCCTGGCCCAGTTCGGTCTGGGATCCGACGAGATCGCAGACCTGCGAGACGCTGGCGCCGTCCGCTGACACGGCTCGAACTCATTGCGCGGGCCGGGGCTTGAGTTTGACCCGTCGATCGATGCAGGAATGCACGAAAACCTGCCAGATAATCCCCTCGTAAACATACATTAATTAGAGTACAAAACCTAGCATGAATGAGCGGCGACTCGTTATGCTGTGAGCATCGCTGCGTACATACCCCGAATCGCTGATCGGCTGCTTGCCGACGATCTGGCCTCTTGGCCAGCAGTGATCGTCACCGGTCCCCGCGCAGTGGGAAAGACGACGACTGCGATTCGCCATGCCGCTTCGGCATTGCGGCTCGACCGTCCCGCACAACGAGGACTCGCTCTTGACGATCCCGATGCCGCCGTTTCCATTGGCCCTTTCCCGTTGCTGCTCGACGAATGGCAGCACGTTCCCGAGGTGCTCGGTGCAGTCAAGCGCGCTGTCGATCAGGACCGAGCGGAGCCGCAGCGCTACATAATCACTGGATCGGCTCGTGGTGACCTCATCGCTGGCTCTTGGCCTGGCACCGGACGTTTTCTCAGCATCGAACTGTGGCCGCTGACTGGTCGTGAACGCTTCGGCAATGCCGAAGCCCCCTCGCTCTTTGATCGGTGGGAGACCGAGCATCGCTTCTCTGTGCCGCCCCAGCCGCCCGGCATTCTCGACTACCTGCAGATCGCGCTGACCGGCGGCTTTCCCGACGCTGTCGAGGCGCCGAACCAGCGTCGGCGTGAACGGTGGATGCGTGGCTACGTGGAGTCGACGGCATCGCGAGACCTCGGAGAATTGGCGATCGGTTCGGGACGACGCCGAAGTCCCGAACGGTTGACTCGTTACCTCCAGGTGCTGGCGCTGCACTCGGCAGGTGTCGTCGCCGACGCTGCACTCGCTGAGGCAACCAAGCTGGATGTCCGCACGGCCCGTGGCTACCACGACATTCTGCGGACCCTGCGTCTGGTCGTGGATGTACCTGCGTGGCGGACGAACCGGCTCAAGCGGCTCGTCGCCACGCCGAAGCGCTACCTCGCAGACTCGGGCCTCGCTGGCTGGCTGGCACGGGTCGATGAGGTCGCAATCCAGCACGATGCGGACGCCCGCGGCCGGATTCTCGACACCTACGTCGCGGCCCAACTGCGCTCAGAGGCCGAAGCGGCACAGGACGCTGTGCACCTTCACCACCTGCGTACTCACCGGGGTGAACACGAGATCGACCTCATCGCCGAGTTCGGTTCACGAGTCGCTGCCTTCGAGGTGAAGTCCGGCAGCGCACCGACACAGAAGGACGCGCGCCACCTCGCTTGGCTTCGAGACCAGCTCCCCCGAGACCGGTTCGCCGGCGGAGTCGTCTTTCATACAGGACCGCAGCGGTACGGCCTCGGCCAAGGCATCGAGGCCGTACCGATCTGCGGTTTGTGGGGTTGAGCAGTAGCAGGACCCATCGAGGCCGCTGGCCGTGCCAGGCGTCAGACGCCGGCGGCAGCCTCGAAGCCGGTGTCGAGGTCGGCGATGATGTCGTCGATCGTCTCGATACCGACGGACAGCCGAACCAAATTCGGCTCAACGCCCGTGTCGGACTGCTCCTCAGGGGTCAGCTGGCTGTGCGTCGTGCTGGCCGGATGGATCGCCAAGCTGCGTACGTCGCCGATGTTGGCGACGTGGCTGTGCAGCCACAGGCTCTCCACGAACTTCTGGCCAGCCTTGGTGCCGCCTTCAATCCCGAATGCCAGCACTGAGCCGGCCCCCCTCGGCAGGTACTTGCGTGCCCGGTCGTTGTAGGGGCTGGACGGCAGTCCGGCGTAGAGGACCCACTCGACCCGCGGATGGGACTCGAGGTACTGGGCGACCGCCTCGGCGTTCGCGACATGCCGCTCCATACGCAGCGACAAGGTCTCGATCCCCTGCAGGAACAGGAAAGCGTTCATGGGCGAGACAGCGGCGCCGATGTCACGGAGCAGCTGCACACGTGCCTTCAGGATGTACGAACCTGCACCGAGTGCCGGCCAGTAGGCCAGACCGTGGTAGCTGGGATCGGGCTCGGTGAACATCGCGTGCCGTCCCGAGGCCCCGAAGTCGAACGTGCCGCCGTCGACGATCAGCCCGCCGATCGACGTGCCGTGCCCGCCGATGAACTTCGTGGCCGAATGCACCACGATGTCCGCGCCATGTGCCAGTGGCTGGCACAGGTACGGCGAGGGCACCGTGTTGTCCACGACCAGCGGAACGCCGACCGAATGGGCAACCTCGGACACGCCTTCGAAGTCCAAAATGTCGTTCTTCGGGTTGCCGATGGTCTCGCCGTAGAAGGCCCGCGTGTTGTCACGTGCCGCAGCACGCCACGAGTCGAGATCGTCAGGATCGTCCACGAAAGTGGTCTGGATGCCCATCTTCGGCAACGTGTAGTGGAGCAGGTTGTACGTGCCCCCATACAGCGACGGGCTGGCCACGATGTGGTCGCCCGACTCTGCCAGGTTGAGGATCGCCAGCGTCTCCGCGGCCTGACCCGAGGACACTGCAAGCGCGCCGGGCAAGCCGACTGCCGTGCGAATGCCGCCCTCAAGCGCACTCACCCGCTCCTCCAGCACATGCTGGGTGGGGTTCATGATCCGCGTGTAGATGTTCCCGATCTCGGCCAGCCCGAACAGCTTTTGGGCGTGCTCGGAACTCTCGAAGGTGTAGGAGGTGGTCTGGTAGATCGGTACGGCGCGGGCGTTGGTGGCGCTGTCAGGCGCTTGGCCCGCGTGAATCATTCGGGTTTCGAAGCCCCATTGCGCGCTTGAGTCCGTTTGTGAATCGCTCATGGCGATCTCCATTTCTGTCGCCCCATGAGGCGGGCTGTGCCTTACTCAGCGGTAATGCCAAGTGGCGAGCACTGTAGCGGTGAAAGCCGACCAATTAGGTCGGATTTTCTGTGACAGATCGGTGTCGGAATCTCGGAGCGGTCGATCCGGTGTCGCGACGCCGTGTCGCCGTTGGTCAGAAGCCGGTCTGTTTGTCGACGACACCTTCGAGCGCGCGGCCCTCACGCAGCGCCACAAGATTGCGGCAGAAGCGTTCGAGATTCCGGCGAGCCCGGTGCTGGCTGGCCCCAGCGGTATGCGGTGTCATGACACAGTTCTCGAATCCCCATAGCGGACTGTTTGCAGGCAGCGGCTCGACGGGTGCTACGTCGAGCGCCGCGCCGCCGATCGTCCCGTTCAACAGCGCACGCTCCAGCGACGGCCCGTCGATGATCTCGCCGCGCGTCACGTTCAGCAGGATCGCTCCGTCGGGCATTGACGCGAACATCTCGTCGTCGAACATTCGCTTGGTTGCGTCGGTGAGCGGCAGGCCCACTGCCAGAACGTCGCTGGTGGCCACGATGTCGGCGAGCGCTTCGGGGCCGCCGACGCTGTCCACGCCGTCGCTGGGCGACACCGGGTACAGGTCCATCGCCTGCACCTTCATGCCGAACGCCACGGCCCGGCGGGCGAGGTGCCTGCCGGTGCCGCCGAACCCCAGAATGCCCATGGTCAGGCCCTCGAGCTCCAGCTCGCTGTAGCGCATCCGCTCTCGGTGGTCGTTGTCCCATCCCTCGGGACCGAGCTTGACCGCCGTCGCGATGCGCCGAACGAGTGCCAGCAGCAGCCCGAAAGCGTGGTCGGCCAGGTGACTGCCCACGAGACCTTTCTCGCCCGTCAGCACAACGTCGCTTTCGAGAAACGCCGGGTACATGAACATGTCGACGCCCGATGCCGTTGCGTGGATCCACCGAAGTCTTGGCGCGGCTTCGAAGAGCCACTGCGGAACGATCCCGAGGATCACGTCTGCGTCGGCAGCCAACGGCACGCCGTCGCGCGGCCGGTCCACGATGTTGACGATCGCGTCCGGCCCCGCCGCCTCTGCGATCATGCCCTCCTCTTCGGGAGTCACGTCGGGCAGCGTCAATGTCTTCGTGACGAGAACGTTGAGAGGTGCATCGGGCGCTGCCACGATGGTCGGCCCAGGCGTCGACTGGCTCATGAGATCACTGCCTCCACGGTTCCGATACCGCTGTAGTGCGTGGTCCAGCGTTGACCAGCCTCAACCCGGAAGCGGGCATAGGCACCGGTGATGACGCTCTGGCCGGGCTCGAGCGCCAGGCCGTACCGGTGCAGCGTGGCGGCGAGCCGGGCGATGGACAGGTAGGGGTTGTCGACCTCGTCGGCTACGGTGCAGCTGAAGCGTTCTTCGCCGTCGCAGGACGCCGTCACCACGCAGCTGTCCAGTTCCTCGGCGGCAGGGGCGGCCACGCCGGAACCTCGCACGATGGCCCAGTTCGTCAGGTTGTCGGCCACGAGCATGGCCAGGTTCCTGCCGACAGCTACCCGCGCCTCGTTCACCTCGTAGCCGGCGCAGATCTGTGAGATGCGGGCGGGCACCGAGGCCGGATCGACATCGTCGCCCGCGATGCGCTCGCCGATCACGAAGCACATCTCGGGCTCAATGCTCACCTTGTTGATCTCTGCTGACAGGATCGAAGCCGGCGATTCGAGCACGCGATTGACGTGCCCGAATGGGCGGTCATCGATACCAACGGCAGTGCGTGCCCGATCCGACGTGAGCCCCACCTTCCAGCCTGCTTGCGCAACGCCATTCGCGACCGCTCGTCGCTGCATCTCGCACTGGATGGCAAGCCCGTCCTCGAAGCCCAGATCGGCAAACGCCCCAGTCGGCACGTCACCGCCGTTCGCGTAGAAGCTCGAGAGCGCGTCGGCTGCAGCGAGCTGTGCGGGGTTGAGCTGCCTGGGCGGAGTCACAGCGGCGCACCTTAGAGGCCGAGCGGCTCGTGAGTACAGCGAACACGAGAGGGAGAACGGGTTCCGCTGCCCGGTCTTGGCACCCACCTACAGATGTCCGGGATCGTCCTTTGCAGTGCATGGCGCTCGCCGTAGTGTGATCCCATGAGGTTGCAACTGGCGCTCAATGTGGACGACATCGACCAGGCCGTCGACTTCTACTCGCGACTCTTCGGCGCGGAACCTGCCAAGCGGCGCGACGGCTACGCCAACTTCGCTATCGACGAACCGCCGCTGAAGCTTGTGCTGTTCGAATCGCCGGGCCACGGCGGCACGATCAACCATCTCGGCGTCGAGACCACGTCAGACGATGAGGTGTTCGCAGCGCAGCGACGCCTCGCCGCGGCTGGCCTGGAGACGACCGGCGTCGACGAGACCATGTGCTGCTACGCCGACAAGGTCGAGACCTGGGTCACCGATCCGGCCGGTGTCGAATGGGAGTGGTACGTCAAGTCGGGCGACAACGAGGTCCGCGACAACGTGGTGGTTGCCAGCCCAGTAGCAGCAAGCTCTGACGCTGCCTGCTGCGCTGCCGCCAGCTGAACGCCGCGCCCGCAGCGCCGACTACGGCTGCGGGCGTCGCTCCCGCAGCAGCACTTCTTGAGCGATGGTTGCGATGTGGCGGCCGTCGGGGGAGAACAGGTTGCCGACGGTCATGCCGCGGGCGCCCGTCAGACCGTGGCAGTCGAACTGATACAGGTGCCAATCGTCGGCGCGCATCGGGCGGTGGAACCACATTGCGTGATCCAGCGACGCGCTCATGAAGGTCTCCTGGTACTGCCCGCGCGAGACCTGCATCGGATGCAGTGACCGGGCAGCGTTGAACTGGATGGCGTCGGATGTGAAGGCAAGACCGCAGGTGTGCAGGCGGGGGTCGTCGTCGATCGGGTCGACGATCCGCACCCAGCCCATTGACTGGCCGGCCCCGGGATAGCTGACCAACGGTCGGCGCTCCATGATCCAAGGCCACCGTTCCTCGTCGACGTTGCGGCAGTCTTCCGGGTCGGGTGCCAGCGGGATGCGCGCCGTTTGCACCTCGGCGTCCTGCTCGGCAACGTGGAACGAGCACGACAGGTTCAGGATTGCGCCGCCGCTCTGTCGGGCAACGACGGCACGGGTGCAGAACGACCGCCCGTTCCGCAGCCGGTCGACTTCGTAGCGGACCGGCTCGTCGAGCGTGCCTCCGCGGATGAAGTAGGCGTGGACCGAGTGCGGCACGAACGCCTCGTCCACCGTCTGGAATGCCGCCCACAATCCTTGAGCAATGACCTGGCCGCCGTAGATGCGGCCCCACGAGTACTCGGGGCTCACCCCGACGTAAGTGTCCGGGCCGTGTTCCTCGAGCAACATCACTTCGCTGTAGGTGGTGGGAACTCTGCTCATGCAAGAGCGTGTCTACAGCATTCCCTTTCGGGAATCGCGCTGTGCCTACAGCATTCCCTTTCGGGAATCGCGCCAGGGCACATCACGGTCGAGCCGGGGTTCGCCCGGGAGGCCGAGCACCCGCTCGCCCAGGATGTTGCGCTGGATCTCGTCCGTGCCGCCACGGATCGACATTGATGGTGCCGTCACCGTCTCGATGTAGCCGTGACCGTCTTCGAGCATGCCGTGAGTGCCTGCAGCTCGGTTGGCGGTATACGCCCGGCCCTTGTAGGACTCCACTGTGCGCAGCTTTGCCCCGCTGCCCGCTGGGCCGGGACTGCCGCCGGAGCGAGCCTCGTCGGCCGCGCGCTGGCTCGTCCAGCGTGACGCCATGTCGGCGGCATGAATCTGCATCGCCTCGTTGCGCAGGGCTGGCGCACTCAACGCATCCAGCCGTTCCAGGTCTGCGAGCCAGGTCGGAAGCCGTGCTCCGCGCCGGGAGCCATCACCGCCACCCCGGCTGCCCGCGCCCGCCCGCTCGTGGGCCAGTACGGTCATCGCAACTCGCCAGCCTTCACCGATGTCGCCAATGCGCCACTCGTCGGGCATCACGGCTCCGTCGACGAACACCTCGCTGAAGTGGGCGTCGTTGTTCATCTGCCGCAGTGGTCGCACCTCGACGCCAGGAGCGTCCATGGCCACCACGAACATCGTGAGGCCCTTGTGCTTGGGCTGTGACGGGTCGGTGCGGGCCAGGCAGATGGCCCACTGCGCCCACATGGCACGGCTGGTCCAGGTCTTCTGGCCGCCCAGTCGCCACTCCTCGCCGTCGGGTTGGGCGCTCAGCGCCACGTTGGCGAGATCAGACCCCGCTTCAGGCTCGGAGAACATCTGGCACCAGATCTCGGCGCCCGATGCGATCGGCCGCAACCAGCGATCCTGCTGTTCCGCTGTTCCGTGTGCCAGCAGGGCGGGGCCCATCATCCCCAGCCCGATCGCGAAGGGGTAGAGGTCCGGCACCACGTACTCACGCAGTACTGAGCCGATGAGATGGTTCTCAGCCGGCGATGCGTCGCGCCCTCCGTGTCCGGCTGGCCACGTCGGCACGTGCCAGCCCCCGTCAACGGTCGCCGCCAGGTACGCCCTGCCGTCGTCGAGGTCGTCGCTGCCGGCGCCCATCGAGGTCAGGCGGGTCTCGTCGGTCCTGCGTTCGAGGAGCGCGTCGAGGGCGTCGCGCACGTCGGGCGCCCCGAGCACGGCGTCGCCCATCAGCTGCGCGTGAAGTTCGGGGTGCGGCGTTCATTCATGGCGTTCACGCCCTCGCTCCAGTCATTGGTGGTGCGCAGGCGGTCTTGCTCGGCCTTCTCGTTGTCGGTCGCCGCCTTGATGGCATCGGGCAGGTGACCGCGCATCGTGTTGCGGATCGACTCGACGGCCAGCGGTGCGGAGCCGGCGATCTCCGCTGCCAGCTCATAAGCAGCGGTCCGCAGCTCGTCGAGCGGTACCAGCTTGTCGGCCAGACCGATCTCGACGGCCTCGTCGCCCTTGACGCGTCGGCCGGTGTACAGCAGCTCCAGTGCACGCTGCTGGCCGACCAACAGGGGGAGCGTCACGGTCAGCCCGAAGCCGTGATGGAAGCCCAGCCGAGCGAAATTCGCGGTGAAGCGGGCTTCGGGTGCAGCAACCCGGAAATCCGGGAAGCAGGCCACGCCGAGGCCGCCGCCGACCGCTGCGCCTTGGATCGCCGCCACGACAGGCTTGCGTTTCGAGAACAGGTCGAACGCTGCGTCGTACAGGTGGCGTGGGCTGCCGTCTTCATTGGTTGCCGTGATCTCGCCGCCTCGGCGGCCGTCGGAGCCGAATTGTGCCCCGGCGCAGAAGTTCTTCCCCTCTGCGCACAGCAAGCTGGCCCGGCAGCCGTCCTCGGCATCGAGATCGCCGAACGCGGCAACCAGCCCGTCGATCAGTTCCAGGTCGAAGAAGTTGTGCGGCGGCCGGTGGATTTCCACGATCGCCACGTGGTCGTCGCTCAGCTTGACCGAGATGTCCCCGTACTGGCCGAATTCGTCGAATGCGCTGTCATCCATGCGGCGAGCGTAGATGCGCCCGCCCCCGAGCGCTTGGCTCAGGCCAGGGCGGCGCTGCCGTCCGTGATGAGGTGGTAGAGGCCGTCGGCGCCGGCGCCGACGGCCATGTTGCCAAGCACCGCCGACCAGTGGGCGTCGGAGCCGTATTCCTTGCGCCAGCTCCACAGGCGACGGCTGTAGTGGTGCAGCGGGTACTCCTGGGTCATACCCATGGCGCCATGGGCCTGGTGGCAGGCTTTCGTCGCCCGAGCGGCGGCTTGATTGGCGATGAGCTTCGCTGCCGCAATCTCGAAGTCGGCACCTCCGCGGGTGGCTTCCCGGGCGGCGCACTCGGCTGCCATGCGCACCAGCGCTGCATCCTGCGCAGCCCACACCAAGTGCTGCTGGACGGCCTGGAAGCGGGCCACTGGGCGGCCGAACTGGACACGGTCGTTGGTGTAGGTCACCGTCAGCTGGCACATCTTCTCGATGGCGCCGGCCATGAGAGCGACCCGCGACAGGGCGCCCCGCTGGGCGAGCGAATCGGCGTCGACGCCGTCGGGCGCGGGGGCTGCGCGGCCAGCCGCGCCGTTGAGCCGGACAGTGTCGCGTGGCTCTCCGGCCATGTTCGGAAGCGGTGTGATCTCGCAATGAGCCGCCGGGAGCGCCACCACGACGGGTTGCCCGTCGCACTCGCACACGCAGACGATGACCTCTGCGCTGCGTGCCCAAGGCACCCGCAGCGCTTCACCGGTCACCGTTGCACTGCCATCTCCGGCAACATCGACCGAGCAGGCGCCACCACCGCTCCAACCGCCATCGGCGGCGCGCGGCGGTATGACCGTGACGAGTCCGTCGGGCCGGTCCAGCCCTGCCGACGCCAGCAGCCAGCCGCCGAGGATGCCATTCTCGGCCGCCGGGATGGGCGCCGCGTGGTAGCCCACCATCCGAAGCACCTCGGCAGCGTCGGCCAGCGTGCCGCCCGATCCGCCGGCGTCCTCGTCGATGGCGATCAGGTCGAATCCGGTCTCGCAGAACGCGTCCCAGATCTCAGGCGCAGCGCCGTTGTCCTCGGCAGCCTGTACCGCCTCATGTGTGCACAGCTCGTTGAAGAGCCGGTGTGCGGTCTCGGTGACCAACTCGTCAACCACGACCGGCTCACCTGGAGCACGCGCCGTCATGCCGGCAGGCTGTGTCGATGGGGCCGCCGTCATGCCGGCAGGCTGTGTCGATGAGGCCGCCGTCATGTCGGCAGGCTGTGTCGATGGGGCCGCCGTCATGTCGGCAGCCCTTGGAGGCCCTTGGAGGCGACCGAGCGCAGGATCTCGATGGTTCCGCCCCGGATCGTGTTGCCCGGGAAGGTCACCACGCATTGAGCCAGCATTCGCTCGAACAGCGACTCCGACTCTGGTGAGTATTCCTCGTCGATGAGCTGCACGAGCTTCTCGACGACCTCCTGCTCGTAGCGGGTGCCCATCTCCTTCACCAGCGCGGACTCGACCGACGGGGCCTCGCCCTCGTCGATCAGCCGCGCCACCGACAGCGACAGGTTCCGGATGCTCCACCAGCGGGCCGCCAGCTCGCCGAACAGATCCGACACGGTGTCTTCCATCGGCGTGCCTGCCGTTTCGCGCAGCAGCTGTTCCACCGTTGAGAACGGCGACAGCCAGCGGTCGGGGCCGCCGCGCTCGTAGGCCATCTCGGTGGTGTTCTGATGCCAGCCCATTCCGGGATCGCCGACGACGTTGGCGTCGGGCACATACACGTCGTGGAAGGTGACCTCGTTGAAGTGATGACTCCCGTCAAGGAATGGGATCGGGCTGATCTCGAGGCCCGGCGAGCGCAGGTCGATCAGGAACTGCGAAAGCCCGGCGTGCTTGTTGCCGTCCTCCATCGGCGAAGTCCGCAGCAGGCAGATGAACCAGTCATTCATGTGCGCATTGGACGTCCAGATCTTCGTGCCGTTGACGATCCAGCCGTCGTCGGCGCGCTCGGCCCGGGTCGACACTGATGCCAGGTCCGAGCCGCTGTCGGGCTCGCTCATGCCGATGGAGAAGCCCAGCTCGCCCCGGCAGATCGGCGGCAGAAATCGCTCGCGCTGCTCGTCGGTGCCGAACTTCAGGATCACGTTGCCGGTCTGGCGGTCGCCCACCCAGTGATGCCCCAACGGCGCGCCCCACCGCAGCATCTCTTCCACCACGATGAAGCGCTGCACGGCGGTGCGGTCCGAGCCGCCCCAGCGTGACGGCAACGCCATGCCCACCCAGCCCCGGGCGGCCATCTTGGCCGAGAACTCGCGGTCGTGGTCCGCAGCCATTCCCAGGCAGGGTTCGTGGGAGCCCGGCGGCAGTTCGGCTGCCAGGAACTCGCGCACCTCGGCCTGGAGGCCGAGTTCGGGGCCGGTCAGTTCCGTCGGAGTGAATCGCATCTGGAGCCTTGTGTGGTGGACGGCCGTCTAGGCCAAGGCGAAGCCCTGGTAACCGTCGGCCGCCGCAGCATCGCAGATCTCAACGTAGGGCGGGAAGCCGACGAGGGGCATGAACACCCGTGTCTTGCCCGGGATATTGGATCCCAGATACCACGAGTTACACGTCGGGTACAGCGTCATGTCGGCGACGGCGTTGACGTGGTCGACCCATTTCGCCTCGGCTTCCGGCTGCGCCTCGATGGTCTCGATGCCGTACTCGCGCAGGTGGCCGAGGCATTCCGCAATCCAGTTCACGTGCTGTTCGATCGACGCGATCATGTTGGTCAGCACCGAGGGGCTGCCCGGACCCGACACGGTGAACAGGTTCGGAAAGCCGGCCACGCCGAGCCCGAGGTAGGTGCGAGGACCGGCATCCCAATGTTCGGCCAGCCGGATGCCGCCGCGCCCAGTGACGTTCATGCGCAGCAGTGTCCCGGTCATGGCGTCGAAGCCGGTCGCGAACACGATCGCGTCGACGGCGTACTCCTGTCCGTCGACGACAACGCCGGAGGGGGAGATGCGCTCGATCGGCGACTCTGATACGTCTACGAGACGTACTTGGGGCAGGTTGTAGGTCTCGAAGTAGCTCGTGTCCAGGCACGGTCGCTTGCAGGCGATGGTGTTGTGCGGAGTGAGCTTCGCCGCGACTTCGGGATCGTGGACGGCGTCGGCGATCTTGGCGCGCACGAATTCAGCGATGCGCTGGTTCGATTCAGGATCGAGTGCGGTGTCGCCGTAGGCCCCATAGAACGTGAAGCCGCCCACCTCCCAGTGGTGCTCAAGCCGTTCGACGAACTCGTCAGGATCTGCGTCTTTGGCGAGATCATCCGAGCGGGGCAGGCGGGTGAGGAAGGCCGGCATCTCCTTGAGCGCCTTGGCGCGCAGATCGGAGTAGTTCGCCTTCCACTGGTCTTGCTCGTGGGGGTCAAGCGGCTCGTTGCGAGCTGGGATCGAGTAATTCGGCGTTCGCTGGAACACCGTCAGCTCCTCGCACTCCTGTGCGATCACCGGGATCGCCTGCACTGCGGACGAGCCCGTGCCGATCACTGCAACCGACTTGCCTGCTAAGTCCACGCCCTCATGCGGCCAGCGGCCCGTGTGATACGTGTCGCCCTCGAACGAATCGATCCCATCAAATCGGGGCGTGTTCGCCGTCGAAAGACAGCCGGTCGCCATGACCACGAAACGCGTCCGGTACTCGCCGCGGTCGGTCTGCAGCCTCCAGTGGCGGGCCTTGTCGTCCCAGTCGACGCGTTCGACGGTGGTCTCGAAGCGGATGTCGCGGCGTAGGTCGTAGCGGTCCGCGACATGGTTGGCGTAGCGCAGGATCTCCGGCTGGGACGAGTAGCGCTCGGTCCACTCCCATTCCTGTTCAAGTTCAGGATCGAACGAGTACGAGTACTGCATTGACTCGACATCGCAGCGAGCGCCGGGGTAGCGGTTCCAGTACCACGTGCCGCCCACGTCGTCGGCTCGTTCGAGCACGACGGTGTCGAAACCGAGCCAGCGCAGCTTGTGGAGCATGTACATGCCGGCGAACCCGGCACCCACGACAACCACTTCGTTGACGTACGACTTGTGGCCGTTCGAGCTGGCCCCATCCCCGCTGCTCATGGCCGGTCAGACTACCGAGGGCAGCTGAGCGCAGCCTGTGGCGGGCCGCTGTGGCACGCTCCGGGGGATGGGTGAACCCTGCGATCTCACCGCGACCCAGGCACGGCGGTTGATGGCAGCCGCCGAGCTGTCAGCCGTCGAACTGCTGGAGTCGTGTCTTGCACGGGCCGATGCGACCAACGAGGCGGTGAATGCGCTCGTCAACCGCGATGACGATGCAGCGCGAGCAACGGCTCGTGCAATCGACGACGCCCGCGCCCGCGGCGACGAATTGGGGCCGCTGGCGGGCCTGCCGGTGGCGATCAAGGACATCCAGGCCACCGCAGGTTTGACCACGACCTTTGGCGCTGTGCCTTTCGCAGACAATGTGCCAATCGCCGACGACGGCATCGTGGCGCGGGTCCGGGCCGCCGACGCCGTCATCATCGGCAAGACGAACACGCCTGAGCTCAGCATCGGCGCGAACACCGTGAACCGGCTCTTCGGCGCCACCGGCAATCCGTTCGATCCCTCACGGACCTGTGGGGGCAGCTCGGGCGGTTCCGCTGTCGCGCTGTCGTGCGGGATGGCGCCGTTGGCTACCGGATCTGACCATGGCGGCAGCCTGCGCATCCCGGCCTCGTACTGCGGTGTGGCCGCTCATCGCTCCACGCCTGGCACGGTTGCACACGACGAGCGCACGATTGGGCGTACCAACTACAGCGTGCAGGGTCCGATGGCCCGCTCCGTCGCTGATGTGGCGTTGTTGCTGTCGGTGGTAGCGGGCCGCGACCGTGCGGCACGCCGTGATCCCATGGCGTTCCCGTTGGACGCTGGGGCGTTCGCAGACCTCCCTGTGGTCGATGTGGCATCGCTGCGTGTGGGCGTCAGCGCCGACTTGGGTGGCCTGCTGGTCTCTCAGGCTGTCCGTTCCGTGTTCGCCGACCGTGTCGAGCGGCTGAGCGGCATCGTCGGCTCGGTGTCAGAGGCCGCCCTCGACCTCAGCGATGCGCTCGAAGTGGACTGGCAGCTCCGGTCGGACATCTTCGCCACCAACTACCACCGCAGCATCCACCGTTTCGATCCCGACGCCGCCGGGCCCGACGGCGGCTTCAACCCCAACATCCGCGCCACTTACGACGAGGCCCTGCGTACGACGGTGCTGGACATCGCAAAGGCGCGGAGGCGGCAGGTAGAGCTGTACCGGGCCACTGACGCGTTGTTCGACACCCTTGACGTGCTGATCTGCCCCGGCGTGAGCGTGCCGCCCTTTGACTGGCACCAGCTGTATCCCGCTGAGATCGACGGGCGACCTGTTCGCAACTACATGGCATGGCTGGGACTGTCGGCGGCCCTCACCGTGGTCGGCCATCCCACCACAGCCTTGCCCTGCGGACTCGACGGCCAGGGCACGCCGTTCGGACTGCAGCTTGTGGGTCCGAGCTACAGCGACCGGCAGTTGCTCGGGATTGCCGCGGCCATTGAGGCTGCGTTCGCTGACGATCTGGTCACCGCACGGCCTGTGCCCGATGTGGACTGGCTTGGCACGGTGCAGACAGCGTGCAGGACCGAGGGACGTCTCGTTCACATATCTGCTCCGCCTCAGTAGCTGGGCTCTCAGCTTGTTGCCGGGGCGCTTCAGTGCTGTGAGGGGCGGCCGGCGGCGGTGACGCTCAGGGTTGCCTCCACGAAGAGTTCGCGGCCGTTGCTGGGGGCGGTGCGCGTTTCCCAGCTGACGGTGAGCTCTACGTCGTGAGCGCCGGCTGCGGCGGCCTCGGCTTGGGCGGCTTCGGTTGCTTGGGTCGTCGCCCACTCGCGGGCTTCGTCGAGGTTGTGCCACACCGGCGGATCGTCGCCCCAATGTGCCCGGTAGCTGCCGCGACGGGGCGCGGTCACGGTGATCTGTTTCGTGATGCGGACCCGGGCCACAGCTGCACCGACTGCATTGGCCACTTCGGCATGCGCTGGAACCACAGCAGTGGTGCCGAGCAGTGCCGCAACAAGCGGGGCATAGGTGGGGGCTGGTGCTCCGATGGCAACGATTGGCGATGCGACACCTGCGCCGAGGTGGGCGAGCGGTGTTGGATCAGCCGGAATCGATGCCACATCGCCTGCGACCGGCACGCCCGGCTGCTCGCTGGGCTCGAGCAAGCCCCACAGCGGGTTGGCTGAGCGATCACCGTGAGTGCTGCCGGTTTCGCTGGCGGTAGTTCGCCCGAGGTCGCGATGCCGGCGGTCGAGAGCTGCTTGCGCAAGCGGTCGCCTGGTTTCGCCAGGGGCAATGCCGTCCGCACCGAGCGCGACGCTGAGCAGCGCTTCAGCGGCGCCTCGCAGCGCGGAGCGCATCACGCGTCGGGACAGGTCGGCGGCGCCGGTACCGACGTTGACGCCGTAGCGGTCGCGCTGGCGGCTGAACAGCTCTGCTCCTGCGTGGGCCGCGGCCGCATCGCCCACCGATTCGGCATCGACCAACCCGAGTACGACGCAGGCGTCAGTCGGCGTCAATGCAGCGCGTCGCACCATGCCGCGGCGCTCAAGCCTTCCCACGGCACTGCGCCAGCGGGCCGACCGTTTCAGGTCCTCCAAGGGCAGCGCGCCGCCGGCGCTATCGACGAGCCGCAGCACCTCGTTCTCGAGACCGTCGAGGTGCTCAGTCGACGCAGGGATCGCGGCCCGCAACAGCACCTCCCCGAACTCTGCAAGGGGACGTTTGGCCTCAAGCTGACGTTGCAGTATCGGCAGCACTGCGTCGGGGTGCCGTCGCGCTGCCACACACAGCGGCACCACTCTGCGAGGACCAACGGCCAGTTCGCCGAGGACTCCGTCGGGAGGAATGCTGATCTCGCTGTCGCCGCCAAGGCCCACGGTCATCGTCGGGAGTGCCGTGACCATCGTGGCGTGACCGCCGACCGTTGCAGTGGCGCTGTCGCTGCCGCCGTCAGCAGGGACGACCGCGCCGTTGCGGATCGCTGCGATGTCAGTCGTCGTGCCGCCGATGTCGACGACAAGGCAGCCCGCGTCGAGTGCATCTGCATCCGTCGCAGACGATGCGGCGAGGTGGCGGGCACCGATCACGCTGGCCGCAGGCCCCGACAACACCGTCTCGATCGGCCGCTGTGCCACGAACTCGGCCGAGACGAGCGAGCCATCGCCCCGAACGATCATCAGCCGTGCGTCGAGCCCGAGTGATCCCATGGCGGCACGGATTGCTTCGGTGAAGCGGGCAGTCACCGAGATGAGTTGCGCGTTGAGGAGGGTCGTGACCGCTCGTCGTGGACCGCCCAGCCGCGGCGACAGCTCGTGGCTGCAGGTCACAGGCTTGCCGGTGCGCTCGCGGATCGCGTCCCGTGCGGAGAGTTCGTGTGCGGCATTGCGGACGCTGAACTGCGCTGCGACGGCATATGCCTCGACAGAAGCGTCGATTCGGTCGATGGCTCGTGTGAGCTCGCCGAGGTCGAGCGGGTCGCGCTCGTCACCGTGGGCGCTGTGCCCGCCTCCCACGATCACGACCGGCGCTGTCGCGAGGTTGCTAGTCGGCCGATCGCGTCCGCCCTCGGCGGGAGAGGTGTCTGCTCGTGAATTCAGATCCTCGCTCGTGCCGGTTGCAGTGCCGGGGCGCAGTCCGACGCGAGTCAGCGCTTCGGGCTCGAACCCGATGGCCACTAGGCCGGCAGGTCGTCCAGCGCCCTCGACCAATGCGTTGGTCGCCAGCGTCGTCGAGACCGCCACAAGTCCGATGTCGCTTGCGCTGACGTGGCTGCTGCTGAGCACATTCGTCATCGCCGCCACGACGCAGCCGTACAGGTCCTCATGGCTGGTCGGCGTCTTGGCTGCCGCGACCACCCGATCCGTGTTGTGGTCATAGACGACCGCGTCGGTAAACGTGCCGCCGGTGTCAACGCCCATACAGAAGCGGCCTGGCGGCGTTCGGAGCGGCTCTGTCACCGCCGCAAGTGTGCCAGCGCGAACCCTTCGGGAGTGCTGACCGCCCGGCCGAGTGGACTCGGGCGCCCGCGTCGGTGAGACTGCATGCACGGCGCCCGTTGCTTTCGCTGCGGTGCAACGATGGCCGCCGGCTGAACCCGAATGCAGCGCCGCAAGGAGGAACCGATGGGCGTCAAGTCAGTCAACGAGATGGTCGCGGAGGCCAAGACCCGTATCGACAACATCTCGCCGGCGGAGGCGCACCGACGGGTCACCGAGCAGGGAGCGCTGATCGTGGACATCCGTGACGTGCGCGAACTGCAGCGTGATGGCGCCATTCCGGGCTCGATGCACACGCCCCGAGGCATGCTCGAGTTCTGGGTCTCGCCCGATTCGCCCTACACCAAAGAGGTCTTCACCGAGGATCGCGAGTTCATCCTGTGTTGCGCCGGAGGCGCCCGCTCGGCCCTGTCCGCTGACACGATGGGGGACATGGGCGTTGCCCGGGTCAGCCATGTGGTGACCGGCTTCGGCGGCTGGCGTGCCGACGGCATGCCGGTGACCGACTACGACACGTTCAGGTCGCAGCGCTGAGCTCGGCACACAACCGAGCCCGTTGAACAGTCCCAGTACGACACTGTGACCGAGTCAACCGCGTCCAGCGCCGTCGCGCCCGCCCCCACCGACGCCGGCCCGCCCAAGCAGATCCTCGGCTACTGCGAGCCATGGACATTGCGCGCCGGCGAGAGCATCCACCTGTTGGCATCCACTCACCAGCCAGGCCCGGCTGTGGTCGATGTCACCAAGATCGTCTGTGGTGATCCGACCCGCTACGGCCCAGGCTTTGACGAGCGTCCCGTCGATGCGATCGACAACTGGTCGGTTGAGCTCGACGAGCAGCCGCTCACCCCTGGCTCGTACGGGGTCGCTTCTGTGGATGGCGTGCCGAGCGCGCCGCGCCTTGGACTACGGGTCTGGGTGATGCCAACCCTGCTCGATCGGCCGGCGCGCATCGCGACGCTGACCGCACGCTCGTCTGCCGCGCCGAGGGACTCATCGGAGTTCGAGGTATTGCGGCTCGACCTCGTGGACGGGCGCGCCGTCGCATCAACTTCGGCGGCTGGCACCGAGACGCGAGTGACGGTTGACGAGCTTCCGTTGACCCGCAACCGGTGGTACCTGCTCGACGTCGAGCTCGATAATGAAGCTGGAACGCTGAGCGCGGCCTTGGTCACGGCGCGCTCCGAATCGCCAGGGCGCGATGCCGTCGAGGCAGGCCGGCTGAGTGACATGACGTTCGTGGACCTGGAAGCCGAACTCGACGCATCTCCGGGCGAGGACCGTGTCCGGCACGGGGTCCGAGTCGCGTCCGTGCTGGGAGCGCCAGTCGGCGCAGCTGCGCTGGCTCCGGTCGAATTGTGGCTGGGCGCGGGTCCCGGAGGCGAACGGTTCGACGGCCGCATCGCACGGCCGATCCTGCGGTCCGGTGATTTCTCGGCATCGTGGGATCTGGCCGCCGACATGGCGGGGCGCCGAGTTCCCGCGAGCAACCCGAACTGTGGGCCAGTCGTGCTGCACCAGCTGCCGACGCGAGCCATCACGGGGCCGGCATGGGACGGTTCGGCGCACCGCTGGATCGACAACCCGGCGCACTTCGACGCAGTGCACTTCCACCACGACGATCTCTACGACGCCGGGTGGGAGACCACGGTCGAGGCGACGCTGCCTGACGACCTGCCGAGCGGGATCTACGCCTTCCGGGTGCGCAGTTCCGCCGGTGAGGACCGGGTGCCGTTCTTCGTCCGGCCCGCCCCAGGTGCCCCGACCGCTGATGTGGCTCTGCTCATGCCGACGGCTACCTACATGGCCTACGCCAACCACCGGATGTTGTTCGAGGGCGCCGATTTCATCCCGACCAAGACACGCCTGCGGCCTGAGCATGCGTACATCCGCGACCATCCCCAACTGGGACGCAGCCACTACGAGAAGCACCCTGATCGAAGCGGCGTGATGTTCAACTCGCGCCTGCGGCCAGTGCTGAACCTCCGCCCCGGCGCCGACGGCTGGAACTTCACTCCGGACACCGACATCAACGCCTTCCTCGAACATCTTGAAGTCGATCACGACATCGTGACCGACGAGGACCTGCATCACGAGGGCATTGCCGCCATCGCGCCCTATCGCGTGCTGGTCACCGGCAGCCACCCCGAATACTGGTCAACCGCCATGCTGGATGCGCTCGCGGACTGGCAGCGCGAAGGCGGCCGGCTCATGTACCTGGGAGGCAATGGCTTCTATTGGCGGGTGGCATTCAGTGACGACTGGCCGGGTGCCATCGAGCTGCGCCGGGCAGAGGACGGCGTGCGGAATTGGCAGACCGGCCCGGGCGAGAGCTACCACGCCTGGGGTGGTGAGTACGGGGGGCTGTGGCGCCGGCAAGGCCGGGCGCCCAACGAGATCTGCGGCATCGGGTTCGCCGCCCAGGGCTTCGAGAAGGCCACGTATTTCGTGCGCGATCCGGGTGCGGACAGCTCGCGGGCCTCGTGGGTCCTCGAAGGGGTGCCCGGCGAGCGCATCGGCACGTCAGGACTCGGCGGCGGCGCAGCCGGCCAGGAGGTCGACCGCTACGACGTTCGCCTCGGATCGCCCGACCATGCTGTGGTGCTGGCTTCGGCAACCACCTTCGGGCCCGACATGCTGCGCACAAAGGAAGAGTTCGAAGGCTCGATCTCCTTCCCTACGCCCGATCCGTACGTGCGTGCGGACATGGTGTTCTACGAGACGCCCAACGGCGGAGCGGTGTTCTCGGTGGGTTCGATCTCGTGGTTCGGCGCGCTGGCCCGCGACGGTTTGGACAACGACATCGCGCGCATCACGGCCAACGTGGTGCGACGGTTCGCAGACCCCGAGCCGTTCCCGCTGCCAGGCGTTGACTGAAGTTTCTCGCTGTGCCGCTTGGGGCGGTCAGGTCCTCGTGTGTGTGGGCCTGTTTGCCGCTCAGTCGTCTTTGCGGACTTGCCCCAGCAGCTCGCTGACTCGGTTCGCGGCAGGCGTGTAGTCGGGATCGACCTCGGGGCCTGGCACGAACTCGGGAATCTCGGCGCGTTCGGGACCTGACGGAGCAGCGGTGCGAGCTAGCCGGGCAGCCGCAGTTGCGGCGGCGGGCTCTGGTGGAGCCTCGGCGGCCGGTGCGGGAGCTGGCTCGGCGGCGGCCGGTTCCGAGGCTGCAGTCGCGGGACTCTGCGGAGCGGGGACGCCGGTTTCAGCACGTGCCGACTTGGAACGGGAGAGCAGAGCCGCCAAGCGGGGATCGCCGGCTTCGTCGCTCCCGGAGGTCTCCGCAGGGGCTTCGGCAGCGGGTGCTGGTTCGGGGGCAGTCTCTGTGGCCGGTGCTTCTGCGCTTGCAGCGGGCAGTCCGCGCGATTCGGCGGCGGCGGCACGGGCCTCGGCAATCCGGGCGCGTTCGGTTGCTGCTTCGATCTCTGCACGCGCCCGCTTGGCGAGGAACTGTGACCATTCGCCCTCGGGCACGAGCTTGCTGTGCGCAACAGATATGGCCTCGACGTCATTGTCGAAGCGCACGCGGTAACGCTTGATGGCGAAGCCGATACCGCGTCCGCATTTGCCTGCAGTGCCTTCGGGGACGCCCGAGATGTCCTCGGTCACTACTACCCGAGTACCGCGCTTGTACTCGATCATGACCCGGTTCCGCTGACACTCGCGTTCATCGTTGCGGGAGCGTACCGGCGAACGGTGCGAGCATCACGGGACGTCACGATTGACGCAGCGGGCGTCTCGGTGCGAGCTGCGCAGGCAGGGCCGTAATGTCGCCAGGACATTGGCATTTCCCGAGCGACATCGACTGTGGGGCCGTCTCACGGTCCGGGTGCCAGGCGACGGGTGAGACGGAGGTCAAGGCGTGAGCGAACGAACGGCGTTGGTGGTCGGCGGCACCGGTCCCACCGGACCGCACGTGGTGAAGGGCTTGCTCGAACGTGACTACCGGGTCACGATCTTGCACACGGGTCGTCACGAGGTCGACGAGATCACCGACCTTGTCGAGCACATCCATACCGACCCGTTCGACGCCGATCAATTCGCCGGCGCACTGGGTGCAGCGGAGTACGACTTGGCCGCGGTCATGTACGGGCGATTGCGGGAGATCGCCAAGGTGCTGGCGGGGCGCGTGAGCAAGTTCGTCAGCGTCGGCGGGTTCCCCGTGTACTCGGGCTGGGGCGATGCCGATGCGCTCTGGCCTGCCGGGATGCGCGCGCCCACCCGCGAGCATGATCGGCTGGTTTCCGACGAGCCGCCTGAGTTCCGCGTGAATCGCAAGGTCCGCCAGATCGCCGTGACCGAGCAGGTCGTGTTCGCGCAGCATCCCACCGCCTCGCACCTGCGGTACCCCTGGATCTACGGGCCCGGACAGATCAGCCCGCGCGAGTGGAAGATCGTGCGGCGCGTTCTCGACGGGCGGGAGCACATCGTGCTGCCCGATGGCGGCACGACCCTGCAAGGACAGGCGCACGCGCGCAATGCCGCAGCGATGCTGTTAGCCACCGTTGACGGCGGAGCGCGTTCGGCTGACGAGGCGTACAACGTTGCCGACGAATGGACGCCCACGCTCATCCAATGGGTGGAGATTCTCGCTGCCGCGCTGGATCACACCTTTGAGATCGTGTCGATTCCCTGGGAATATGCAGCCGTCGGCCATCATCTGACGTTGCGCAGCACCCCGCATCATCGGATGATCGGGTGCGACAAGGCGATGTATCAGCTCGGCTACCGCGACGTCATCGACCCAGTCGAGGGTCTCGCTGAGACTGCGCGCTGGTTGTCCGACGAGGCCAACCACCCTGCGCCGGGCAGTGCCATGGAACGTTCGATCGGCGATCGATTCGACTACGGGGCCGAAGACCAACTCATTGAGGCATGGCAGTCTGCGATGACCGATGCCGACATGGCGACCGTCGCCGCAGCTGCCGACCCCGGGTTCGTCGACCGCTATAGCGCCGCCTTCGACGATCGCCCCGGCGCCGACAAGGGGTGGACTTCCGTCAGCCGCTCCGGCTAGAAA
Organism: Candidatus Poriferisodalis sp.; assembly: GCF_965237655.1. Lineage (GTDB taxonomy): Bacteria > Actinomycetota > Acidimicrobiia > Acidimicrobiales > Poriferisodalaceae > Poriferisodalis. Next base: position 2,042,742 of record NZ_CBDEGB010000002.1, on the reverse strand, counting down.
CGGCCTCCATGAGGCGGGTGGTTCGAAGAGCAGGGCGCTGGCTAGGAAAACCGCTGGGTCACGCCTGGGATGTCTTGACCTTCTGGCACTAACGGAGCCGGCGCCATCAGCCGCGCGGGCTCGGGCTGTCGGGCGCCAGTTCGACCTCGGTGGCTTTGACCGAGACCCACAGGGCGGTGCCGGGCCGGATCAGCAGTTCGTGGGCCGCGCCGGGCGTGATGTCGGCGGTGAGCGGCAGCGGCGCTCCGAGCAACACGCGGGTGATGTCTCCCAGCGGCTCGACGGCGTCCGCGGTCGTGCGCCACACGTTGCGCGGGCTGCCGCTGGGTCGCTCGCGATGCAGTGCGATCGCCCGCGGGTGAATCGTTGCCAGGACCGGCCCGTTCGCTGTTGTGTCGGCGGCGTGCAGCACAGTGGCTGGCCTGCGGCTCTGACCCGCCGTCGAGGGGTCATCGGACGTCACGGTGACCTCCCCGCCCTGCGCCGTGCCTCGCACCAGGTTGATGCCTGACAGGTCGGCCGCGTATGGGGTGGCAGGTGCCCGGCGTAACTCTTCGGGCGTGCCCGACTGGGTGAGGCGACCGTCTTCAAGAATGTGCACGCGGTCAGCCAGGACAAAGGCATCGGTGGGGTCGTGAGTGATGAGCAATCGGGGCACGTTCTCAGCGCCCTGCAGCGATTCCGGTGTCACGCTGCCGCCGTTGCGACCGCTGCTGAGGTGTGCTGCCAGGTTGCGCCGAAGGCGATTACGCGCGGTGACGTCCAGCGATCCAAGCGGCTCGTCCGCAAGCAGCAGGTCGGGTTGGCAAGCGAGCGCTCGGGCCAGCGCGACCCGCTGGCGCTGGCCGCCCGACAGCGCTTTGGGCCGGCGCTGGGCAAGGTCGCGGAGGTCCATTGCGCCGAGCCACGCTTGCGCCTGCTCGCGCGCCTCGGCCCGGCGCATCCCGCGAGCGGTCAAGCCAAATGCGACGTTGTCGAGCGCGCTGAGATGCCCGAACAGGACTTGGTCTTGGAACACGACACCAATGCGACGTTGTTCGGGCGGGACGAAGACGCCAGCCGCCGGGTCGTCGAGGACCCGGCCGGCGAGGCGGACGCCGCCGCCTTCGAGCGGTAGCAGTCCGGCGAGCGCCGCCACAATCGTGGATTTGCCGGCGCCGTTCGGTCCCAGCAGCGCCGCCGTCTCGCCGACTTCGACGCGCAGCGAGACATCCAGCTCGAAATCACCCCGCCGCAGCCCGATGTCGGCATCGAGAGCGCCGTCGGCTGTGTTGCGTGCTGCGGGAGTCATCGGCTCGGCCACCAACGGTCCCGCAGGGCGATGAGCAAGCCCAGCGACAGCGCCACCAGGACCAAGCTGATGGCAACGGCAGCATCGCGATCTGCCTCGAGTGCCACGAACACCGCGAGCGGCAATGTCTGGGTCCGCCCTCCGAGGTTTCCGGCAAACGTCACGGTCGCACCGAACTCGCCGAGAGCGCGTGCCCAGGCCACCACGACAGCAACACCCAGTGCCGGTCCGATCATGGGCAAGGTGACCCGCCACAGCGTGCGCAGCCGCGACGCCCCGAGCGTGGCAGCAGCCGCCTCGTAGCGCCGATCGAGGTTCCGCAGCGCCCCTTCGGTGGTGAGGATCACGAGCGGTGTGGCGACGAACGCATTCGCCAGGATGACACCCCAGATCGAATACGGCAGCAGCAACCCGGTGGCGTCGTGCAATGGTCCGCCGACGACGCCTCGGCGACCGAGCGCGAACAGCAACGCCGCGCCGCCGACGACCGGCGGCAGCACCATCGGCAGCGTCACGAGTGCTCGAACCACCGAACGGCCCCGGAAGGACACCCGCGCCAACACCCACGCCAAGGGAACGCCGACCGCCGCTGCGACGATCGCGGCGGCAACAGACGACACCACCGAGAGCACTGCGGCGTCCACCACGAAGCGGCTCGACAGATGCGTCCAGAGCCCGGTCCACGGTGTGCGCGCTGCCAACCCAACCACGGGCAGGGCGAACAGCACCACGCCGACGGCCGCCAGAACTGCCACGGGCCACGGCGGCAGGTCCCGCTGCGCCCGGCGCGTCACTCGTCCGTCGGAGCGGCCACTGCTCACAGGAGTCGTTCCGTCAGTCATGGCGCGGCGAATCCGTGGTCAGAAAACGCGTCACGCGCCGAACTCGTCTGCAGGTACTTCACAAACGCTTCGGCCGCTGCACGATTTGGTGCATCGGCCAGCACTGCGGCAGCGTATGACGTTCGAGGAGCTGCACCGGCGGTCCAGCCCAGACTCACGATGGAACCGTTCTGCGAGCCAACTCCCGCACTTGGGGCTGTGTCGCTGGCATACACCACGGCGGCGTCGAGTTCACCGGCGGCCAGCTTGGTGATCAGGGCCCGTACGTTCGGCTCATCGGTGTCCGGAACCGGTTCGATCCCGGCGTCGGCCAATCCTGTTCGGGCCAGAGCGCCGCAGGGAACCTCGGCCGCGCACAGCCCGATCAGCAGCTCGGGCCGGGCCAGGTCGGCGAGCGACGTCACCCCGGCGTCATTGCCGGCCGGTACTGCCAGCACCAGCGAGTTTCGGGCTACGACGACGGGTGCGCTCGCCAACCCGACTTCGTCGCGGATGGTGTCGAGATGGACAGGGTCAGCGGGGATGAACACGTCGGCCGGTGCGCCGGCGAGTACCTGCTCGCGCAGCGCGGAACTTCCTGCCCCCGCGATCAGCACGTCCACGCCGGGGTGGAGCTGCTCGAAGTCGTCGGCGAGCATTTCGGCAACCGGCAGCAACGAGGCGGCAACGAGGACATGCAGGCTTCCGTCGAGTGCTGCGTCTGGAGGCCTGGCCGGTTCGCTGTCGCGACTCGACATGCATCCGGCCACGAACGGCAGCGTCGCCATGGTCAGCAGCGCCAGCGCAGCACCGACACGGGTCGCAGCCCGGCATTTCCCCCTACGGCAGCCACCCATAGTCGCGCCAGTGTGCCCGGCCCGCGGAGCCATTGAGCCCGGGCGTATGGTTCCGGCCATGGCTACGACGCTCGATTGGTACGGGTGCGCAACATTCCGGCTGCGCACCGCAGGCCTCACCATCTTTCTCGATGCATATATCGACCGGGCACAAAACGCCGTCGGACCCGGGCTCTCGGCAGACGATGTCACCGAGGCTGACTGGGTACTCGTGGGCCATTCCCACTTCGACCACCTCTATGGCGCTGAGCGGATTGTTGCCAACACCAACGCCACGCTGGTTGCTTCGTACGAGTCAGTGCGGCTCATGGCCGAAGCCGGCATCCCAGCGGACCGGATGATCTGCGTAGCCGGTGGAGAGACGATCAACTTGAGCCAGGGGGACCGGGGGAACGGTGTACGCGTGTCGGTGTACCCGAGCCAGCACTCCTGCGTGTGGTCGCACACCCAGATGCACCAACCTGGCGAGGTGTGCCTCGGTGACCTGGGCGTCACCTGGCAAGAACAGCAGGAGCGCTTCGCCCAGCTGATGAAGTACCTGGCCAGCGAGGTCGATCCAGCGACGAGCGAGCACATCGCGGCATCAGCAGTCGGTCACAGCGATCGGGGCGACGGGGGAGCGCTGCTGTTCCTGATCGAGGCACCCGACGGCTCGGTGCTGTTCCAGGACACCTCGGGGCACTGGTCAGGGGTGATGCACGATCTTCGCCCTGATGTGGCGATCCTCGCGGCGGCTGGCCGCGGAAACATCGACGGCGAGCCCATCCAGGGCTCGCTGGCCCAATTCATCGGCCGTCAAGCCGACCTGCTCCGGCCCCGCAAGATCATCCTCGGTCACCACGACAACTGGCTGCCGGGGTTCTCAGTGCCCACGGACACATCCAGCATCGCGGACGAACTGGCTCGCGTCACGCCCGGCGTCGAGTTCCTCGAGCCCGGCTACATGGAGGCCACGCAGATCCTGTCGTAGCCGAGCCCAAAGGCACCCGCTCGGGCTCTCGTCGCTCTGTGGCTAGCGAGCGCGCAGAGGCTGCCAGCGACGGTAGGTCGCACTACGCCACAGCCATTCAAGGGGCCCGAACCCGAATCGCGCAAGCCACGCCTGTGACCACCAGAGCTGCAGCGCCCACACGCTCACCACGAATATGGCGATGCTGCTGCGGGTGAGCGAAACGTCACCGAGCAGCCATCGAAGCACCACCATGCCCACCGCAGTCTGCGTGAGGTAGTTCGTAAGCGCCATCTGTCCCGCGGCACGGATGCGCCGACGCGCTGGCGAATCGCTTCCGCGATTCCACAGCACGATCAAGCTCAGGTAACCCATACAGATGGGCACGGTGGCGACGGTGTTCGGGATGGTTCCTGCGATGGCCCAGTCGATGTCGAAATCGGTTCCCACCATCAGCGCGAGACCTGCACCCGACAGCGGCAGCCCGATGCCCAGGCCCCATGCCGCCATGCGGCGGTAGAACGACGGCGCCTTGTTGCCGCCGATGACGCCCGTCCGGTACAGCGCCACGCCGATGAGCATGGCGCCCAAGGCTCGCCCGAAGTAGTCCGCGAGAAACCATGTCTCGATGACGTCGTAGTAGTCGCCGTAGTGCCAGAAGTCGATGAGGACGCTGGAGAAGCTTCGCAGAGACGATTGCACGCTCCAGGAGATGACTGCCACTGCTGCGTAGAACGCACCGCCCAACGCGAAGAGCACTTTGGGCGGCAGTCGCCGCAGCGCAAGCACGACCGGGGCGCACAAGGCGTACACCGTGAGCACGTCGCCGTCCCATACGAGCAGATGCACCACGCCCATGACGAGCAGCAGTGCGTTGCGCCACAGGCTCAGCAGCACGCTGCGCCGACCCTTCGCAGCGGCGCGCTCAGCGAACAGCACGATGCCTGCGCCGAACAGCATGGAGAATAAACCCATGAGTTTCTGATCGGCAAAGATCTCTCCGGCACCGCCGATGAGCCAGTCCAGCAGCGTGCGCGATCCGGCTGCGTCGAGATTGGTGTACGCCGCAGCGGGCAGGCCGAACGACACGGCGTTCATGACCAAGATGCCGAGCACCGCCACGCCACGCACCGCATCGAGGGTGGAATTCCGCTCACTTGACGGCGTTGGCAAGGCCTCCGACGGCATCGGAGTCAGTCGAAGTCTTGGGCGCCGCAGGTCGACTGCGGGGTCAGTCGAAGGTGATGACGGTTCGGTTGGAGGTGCCGGCCTTCATCCAGGAGTAGCCCTCGTTGACCTGTTCGAGGCTGATGCGTCCCGAGATCATCTCGTCCAGCATCAGGCGTCCGTCGAGGTAGAGCTCGACCATCATCGGGATGTCGCTGCGGAACTGGTTCGAGCCCATCATCGAGCCCTGCAGCTTCTTTTCTGACAGGAAGTCGATGCCGCGCAGCTCGACCCTGGTCTTGGAGGGAACCATGCCGATCACGGTGGCGGTGCCGCCGATGTCGAGCATCCCGAAGGCTTGCTGCACGGTCTGGGCCAAGCCGATGGCTTCGAAGCTGTACTCCACGCCGCCGCCGGTCATGTCCTTGACGGCGGTGACGACGTCGTCCACCTCACCGGCATTGACCGTGTCGGTAGCGCCGAGCTGGCGGGCGGTCTCGAGCTTCTCATCGGTCATGTCGACGGCGATGATGCGGCCCGCCCCGGCGACCCTTGCGCCCTGCACGGCCGAGAGCCCGATGCCACCGCAGCCGATCACGCAGACCACGCTGCCGACGCCGACACCGGCGGTGTTGACCGCTGCGCCGAAGCCCGTGGTGACACCGCAGCCAATCAGGCACGCCCGATCGAGCGGCATGTCAGGACGGATCTTCACCAACGCGTTCTGGTGGACCAGCATCTGCTCGGCGAATCCCCCGAGGCGGGCCATCTGGCCGACTTCGGTGCCGTCGTCCCGGCTGAGCCGGGCGGCTGCGTCCTTCGGGCGGGATGTTGCCCGGACATTGGTGCAGCGATGAGGATTGCCCGACAGGCAGCGGTGACACTGGCCGCAGAAGATCGACAGGCAGGCCACGACATGGTCGCCGGGAGAGACGTAGTTGACGTCGCAACCGATCGCTTCGACCACGCCGGCGGACTCGTGGCCCATCACCAGGGGGAGCGGCGTCCGGAACAGCCCCTCCATGAAATGCAGATCGCTGTGGCACAGACCGGCACCGACGGTGCGGATCAGAACCTCGTTCGGCCCGGGTCCGTCAATGCGCAGATCCTCGATTACCAGGTCGCCCGGCTGTTCGCAGAGCACAGCAGCCTTCATGTCACGCCCCCTCGCGTTGGTCGGCCGTCCGAGTTGGCCGCAATTGGTTCAGGCCGAGACTAGGCGCGCGTCCGAACGCATGTGCCTGGAAAGTCCGGTGGGAACAGCGGTGCAGTTGTGGCTGCTGCGGTAGCGTCGTTGGCAGCGAGCAATCCGCGCCGAGGGGGAGTCATGGCCAACGAGCACGGCTACTTGCCGAAGGTGACCGAGCTGGACGACAAGCAGCAACGGCGCTTGGACACGTGGTACGCGAAGGCCTACACCGACGACAACCTGTTCCGGACGCTCGCGGCGGACGAGACCACCATTGACCTGTTCCTCGGCTGGGTCGGTGCCGTGTACGGCGGCCATCCCGACGAAGATCCGGGTGCGCTCGATCGGCACATGATCGAGCTGTGCCGCATCCGGATGGCCAACCGGAACGAGTGCTTCCACTGAAGCCTCGTGCGCAGCGCATCGTTGGTGCGCACCGGACTCACGAACGAAGTCGTCGCACAACTGACCGACTACGAGGCATCGGAGTTGCCCGAGTCGTGGAAGGCCGCACTGGCGCTGTGCGACTGGCTGTCGGGCTTCGAGCACTCGGGCGTGATCCCGCCCGAGATGTATGAGCGGCTGAACGATCACTTCAACGAGCAGCAGATTCTGCGCCTCGGTGCGCTGCTTGCTTCCGCGAGTGGATGGCACCGGATGATCGAGGCTTTCGGCATCCGGCCCGACCACTACCAGGCGGGTCAGTCGGCCCCGTGGGCGGCCGCGGCGGGCTGAGCAGCGACGCAGACGTCGAAGCTGACTGGAAGCATGACCTTCGTCAGTGCGCCCCATTCCGCCATTCGCGCCTAGCTTTCGAAACCGTGGCGGACCCAGCCCTGTCTCCCGACGACGCCGGACCGCTGGGTTCACCGCAGGAATGACCGGCGTTCGAACCTGGCTCGCCGGGGCGCGACCCCGCACCTGGCCCGCATCGCTGGTGCCGCCGTTCGTGGGCACCGCAGCCTCGGATGCCGCGGCAGAGGGAGCGATCGTGTGGTGGCGGGCTGTCTGCGCGCTGGTCGTGTCGTTGTTCATCCAGATTGCGGTGAACTACGCCAACGACTACAGCGACGGCGTGCGAGGCACCGATGTCACCCGGGTGGGCCCCCAACGTCTCGTGGCATCGGGCGCGGCTTCGCCGAACGCCGTGCGCAATGCTGCGTTCGCTGCGTTCGGGGCAGCGGCGGCGGTCGGCATGGTCGTCGCAGCAGCAGTTTCGTGGTGGCTCATTGTGGCGGGAGCGGCGTCGATGCTGGCCGCGTGGTACTACACCGGCGGCCGGCGGCCGTACGGCTACCGCGGCCTCGGCGAGCTGTTCGTGTTCGTCTTCTTCGGTCTGGTAGCGACTGCAGGGTCGGCATTCGTGCAAGACGCCCACCTGACCGTGGTGGGCCTCGCTGCGTCGGTGCCCGTCGGGCTGGGCTCAGTGGCACTGCTGATCTCGAACAATCTGCGGGACTTGCCCACCGACGAGCAGGCCGGCAAGCGCACGCTGGCCGTGCGCGTAGGCGATAGGCCGACCAGGGCGATGTACGTGGCCGTCGTGTTCATCGTGGTGATCTCGCCGCTGTACCTGTCGCTTCTGCGGCCTTGGGCGATCCTCGCGCTCGCCTCGGCCATGGTGGCCATCTCGCCCGTGCGCACGGTGCTGCGCGGTGCCACTGGCGCAGCACTGGTGGCAGTGCTGGCGGGGACCGGGCGGCTCCAGCTCGTTGTGGGCGCGCTGCTCACGGTCGGATTGGCCTTGGGCGTATGAACCGCGTCTACCCAATGTTGGAAGCCGTGCATCCTGCGGTATCTCGGCCGCGGTCCGCCAAGATGTCGCGATGAGCTCCGAGGCAGTCCTGGATCATCTCGCCGCGCTCGGCGTGGCATACGAGTTGGTGGAATGCGATCCCGACTTCGCCGACACGGCGCAGTTCTGCGAGCGATACGGCTACTCGATGGACGCGTCGGCCAACGCCATCTGCGTGGTGGGCAAGTCGGCCGAGCGGCCGATGGCCTGCTGCGTGGTGCTTGCCACGACCCGGCTCGATGTGAACGGCATCGTGCGGCGCAGGCTGGGTACTCGCAAGGCATCGTTCGCGGATGCCCCTGAGACCATCGAGCGCACCGGCATGATGATCGGCGGCGTGACACCGTTCGGATTGCCCGATGACATTCCCGTGTGGATCGACAGCAGGGTGATGGACTGCGATGCGGTCATCGTGGGCGGTGGCTCGCGTGACTGCAAGATCCTGTGCCCGCCGGCCTCGCTTGCTGAACTTCCCACAGCCGAGGTTGTCTCCGATCTCGCCAAGACGGTGCCGTAGACCTAAACGGACTCCGCCTGCGGGCGCTGTTCAGGCGTCTCGCGTTGCCGTGATGAGCTGAGCGATGCCTCCGCTGAGCGCGTTCCGCTGGACATCGTGGAATCCCGCCTCGGCGATCCGGGAGAGCAGTTCTGGCACTGCGGGCAGGTACGCCACTGATTCGGGCAGGTAGCGGTAGGCCGACCGGCTCGAGAGCAGGCTGCCGACGGCGGGAACGACCTTGCCGAAGTACAGCTTGTGCCCCGCACGCAGCACCGGATTGGCGGGTTCGGCGACTTCGAGCATCGCCACCCGAGCGCCGGGCCGGAGCACCCGAGCCAACTCGGCGAAGAAACGATCGAGGTCGGCGAAATTTCGCAGAGCGAAGCCGCAGGTCGCACCGGCGAGCCAGCCCTCGCGCACGCCGAGGCTCAGCGCATCGGAACGCACCAGCGGAGCACGGGTTGTCGCGGCTTGAAGCATTCCAGCGGAGAAATCGACTCCGACGGCGAACAAGCCCGCCGCCTCGAGCTGGTTGCACAGGTCGCCGGTGCCGCAGGCCAGATCAATCACTGTCTCGCCCGGCTGCAGGCCCAGTGCTGCCACCGCACGCCGTCGCCACAGGGTGTCGAGCCGAAACGTCAGCAGGCGGTTCAGCAGGTCGTAGCGCGGGGCGATCTCGTCGAACATCTGCTCGACGGTGTCTGCCTTGTCCTGCGGACTGGGCAGTTCGGACCGCCTCCGTCGACGCAGACGCAGACTCACCGGAACCAGACGCGTCGATGACTGCGGCTGATCGGGTGGAAGAGCAGCACCAGAAGCAGAGCGTCGAACAGGAGCCGCATGAAGATTCCGAGCTGGAAGCTGGTGCGGGCACCCCACCACAGCGTCGCGACCGCCGAGTAGACCGCCGCTGCAGAGCACAGCCAGTGGCCCCACCGCCGCTCATTGGCGGTTCCCAAGCCGCCAGCGACGAGTGAGCCGCCGAGCAGCACAGTCACGGACAGCGGCACGACGCTGTCGCTGAGCCCGATGGCTGTGCGTTCGCTGGCGAACAGCGAGACGATGCCCTCGAAGACGTCGACTGCGAGTTGCCAGTCGATGCGGTTTCCGAATAGCAGCAGGACAGCGGAGAAGTAGCACAGCAGCACGGCGCTGTAGAGCGTCTGAGGCTGGCTGCGGTTCAGCCACCGCATCTGGTTCACCGGGCAAGTGTGGCACCTGCGCCCGCACGATCCCCTCCGGCGCGGCGCATGCGGCCGGCTGGTACGGCCTGGGGGCCTCAACCGCGCAGCATTAGCCTTCTGGCAGTGAGTGCCGATCCCGTCATCTCGATCGGTGCTGATCAGCATGGCCCTCTCGTGGAGGCCAACGCCGCACAGTGGCCGGCGGGAGCGCTGGCTGCAGCGTTAGGGCGGCAACTCGACGACGTTGCCGGCCCGCTGTCGGTCTGGATCGACCATCCCGATCACGCCGAAGCGGCGGGCAGCGATCTGGCGCCTTCGCAGACTGCGCTCGGGCGTGAGCTGACATCGCTGGGCCTGACGTTCGAGCGCGATCTGTACCGGATGGAGCGGTCCCTGCCGATGGATCAGCCCAGCGGAATCGAGACGCGTTCGTTCGTGGTCGGCCAAGATGAGCAGGCATGGGTGGAGGTCAACAACCGGGCGTTCTCGTGGCACCGCGAGCAGGGTGGATGGACGCTTCCTCAGGTCGCTGAGCGTCAAGCCGAACCGTGGTTCGACGCCGACGGCTTCCGGGTGTACGACATCGACGGGCAGATCGTTGCCTACTGCTGGACGAAGATGCACAACGACGAGGACCCGCCGGTCGGTGAGGTGTACGTCATCGCGGTGGATCCCCAGTATCACGGACGGGGACTCGGCCGAGCCCTCACGCTGGCTGGCTACGAGCATCTCTCCGACGCTGGGCTGACTCGGGCCATGCTCTACGTCGACGCCGACAACGCGCCGGCCGTCACGCTCTACGGGGATCTCGGCCTCGAGGTTGCCGTTGTGCGGCGGCTGTTCACGGGCATCGGACCGCTCGCGTCCTACGGCACTGGCCGGTCGTGACAGCCTCCGTCGCCGATCCCGCACTCGCGGACCTCAGCCGGGCGGAGCTAGGTGAGCTGCTCGATGGCGAGCCCTCATACCGGCTGGACCAGGTGTGGGATGGCCTGTACGGACAGCGCCGCCCGCTGGCCGAGCTCACCAACGTTCCCAAAAGCCTGCGACAGGCCATCGGCGAACTGCTGCCACCAGCGTTGAAGCTGGTGCGTACCCAGACAGCGGATCGCGGCAAGACCCGCAAGCACTTGTGGTCGCTGCGTGATGGACATCTGGTCGAGACCGTGCTCATGGGCTACCGCAATCGGACCACGCTGTGCATCAGCAGCCAGGCTGGCTGTGCCATGGCGTGCAGTTTCTGCGCCACGGGTCAGGTGGGATTCGACCGGAATCTGAGTGTCGGGGAAATCGTCGAGCAGGTGCTCGGCACGCTGCAGCAGCCGTCGACCAGCCACAGCAGCTCGGCGGGCGGAGCCATCAACAGCGGAGCCGCCCGCGGCGGAGCCATCAACAGCGGAGCCGCCCGCGGCGGAGCCATCAACATTGTGTTCATGGGCATGGGCGAGCCACTCGCAAACTACGACGCCGTGTGGGCAGCAGTGGAGCGTTTCCATGGCGACATGGGCATCGGTGCCCGGCACATCACGGTGTCCACTGTGGGTGTCATTCCGGGCATTGTGCGTCTGGCAGCTGCCAGCCTGCCGGTCAATCTGGCAGTCTCGCTGCACGCCGCGAACGACCGCCTGCGGAATCGCATCGCACCGATCAATCGCACGTACCCCCTGCGCGACCTTGCGAGCGCACTGGCCGACTACCGCCGTGCCAAGCGGCGCCGTATCAGCCTCGAGTGGGCGATGATCGACGGCGTCAACGACCGCGACCGTGACGCTGCCGAACTGGCTGCATATGCACGACCGCTTGCGGCGCATGTCAACCTCATTCCGCTGAATCCAACGCCGGGTTACGGCCACGCGCCATCGCCATCGGGGCGCATCGAGCATTTCGCGTCAGAGTTGGCGTCCTACGGAGTGAACGCCACCGTGCGCGTCAACCGGGGCACCTCCATCGATGCGGCGTGCGGGCAGCTGCGTGCCGACAAGCTGGTCTCGATCCAGCGGGGCGCCCGAGCCCGCCGCGGCGCACGCGTTCAACGAGAGCGCTAGAAACTCGCTATGGCTAGGCCTCGATCGCCGAAAGGGCGCGCCCAGCGGACCCACGAACGGCTCAAAGACGAGTACGAAGCCGTGTGCGAACTCGAGCACCGCAATCCGTTCGAGCTGCTGGTGGCGACGATCCTGTCGGCGCAATGCACAGACGTTCGCGTCAACGCGACTGTGCCGGCGCTGTTCGAGAAGTACCCCGACGCCGAGGCGCTGGCGTCGTGCGACCTCGTTGAGCTGGAGGAGTTGGTGCATCCCACCGGCTTCTTCCGCAGCAAGGCCCGCAACCTGCAGGGCATGGCCCGACAGCTGCTGGCCGACTACGGAGGCGAGGTTCCGACCCGCTTGGAAGACCTTGTGAAGCTGCCTGGCGTGGGCCGCAAGACGGCGAATGTCATCCGCTCGGTCGCCTTCGATCTGCCCGGTTTGCCCGTGGACACCCACGTCGGCCGTCTCGTGCGGCGACTCGGCATCACCGATGAGGAGGACCCGGTCAAAGTCGAGCTGGCGTTGAATCCGATGATCCCTCAGTACGAGCGGGGCGACTTCAGCCTGCGGCTGATCCTGCATGGCAGGCGGGTCTGCTCGTCCCGGAAGCCCGCCTGCGATGACTGCGTGCTCAACGATTACTGCCCGAGTGCCTTCGCGGCCTGATCCATCAGCGGCGCCCGCCGCAACAACGACCCGAGGCCCAGGAGGCCCGACCGAATGACCGAGTCCCAGAGTGTTGGCAACGCAACCGTGCGGCGATCGTCGCATTTCGTGCCCGGCGCCAACGAGCGCATGCTCACAAAGTCCCTGGCCACCGACGCGGACAGCCTCGTGCTCGATCTTGAAGACGCCGTCACGCCCGACAACAAGGACAGCGCCCGGGTCACCCTGGCGGGCTGGCTGGCCGATGTCGACTTCGGTGGCAAGGAGCGGGTAGTGCGGATCAACCCGCTGGACACCCCGTGGTGTGCAGCTGACATTGCCGAGACGATGGTCTGCCCGCCCGACGCCTACCTGGTGCCCAAGGTGAACAATGCGGCGGAGGTCGTTCAGCTCGACGGGATGATCACTCGCTGGGAACTTGAGAACGGCCACCCAACCGGGGACGTGGTGCTGTTGGTGCTGGGCACCGAGACACCGCAGGGCCTGATCAACATCGGCGAGCTGGCACGCCACGACCGTGTGGACGCACTCAGCTGGGGTGCCGAGGATCTGTCCGCAGCGATGGGTTCGAAGGCCAACCGGGATGCCTCAGGCGCCTACCTGCCAGTGTTCGAGTACGCCCGGGTCATGTGCCTGGTGGGCGCCACGGCATGGGGCAAGCAACCGCTCGACACGGTGTTCGTGGACTTCCGCGACGACGAGGGGCTTGCTGCGGAGTGCGCCACGTCAGCGGCCATGGGATTCACGGGCAAGATCACTATCCACCCCGCACAAATCGACATCGTCAACGCTGCGTTCACGCCCAGCGCCGCCGACATGGCCGACGCTCAGGAGCTGCTCGAGGCGTTCGCTGAAGCAGAGGCCGCCGGCCTGATGGCGTTCGCCCACAAGGGTCAGATGGTCGACGTGCCGCACCTGACCCGCGCCCGCAAGATCGTTGCGACTGCCGGGGCCATCGTCGAGCGCTCCTGAAGTGCCGCGCCGGGCGGCAGCTGACCGGGCGCTCAGCGAAGCGAGTCGGTGGCTTGGGCCAATCGGCGCCGGGCCATGCGCAGCGAGCGCTCGACCTCATAGAGCTCGACGCCGACATCTTCGTGCGGTGTGCCCATCAGTTCGTCGGCTGCCTGAGCGACTCGAGTTCCGATTTCACCCACCGCAGTCTCTATCGATGACAGCTCCGCTGCGCTGATCACCCGCGGCACGCTAGCCACAACGGTCCTCGCCGGGCGATTCCAAGGTCTCGAGGGTCGGATTCAGCCGGTGGGAACGTCTGCAGACGTCGGCGGGGGAAACCGCACGACGTAGTGACGCGGTTCATCGTGTGTGTTCACAATGTGACTGCTGTAAAGAATCCCGCGACCGTCGGGAATCCACTGGGGCCTGAATATTCTTTGGTTTTGGTTGTGAGGCCCCGTGTAGCTGACGAGCGTCGTGACCGAAGAGTCCTCAAGGTTGATGACTTTGATTGATTCTTCGGCTTGACCGTCGTCAAGTCTGCGCCGCGCCACCACGGCAACCTGACAACCGTCCGGCGACCACGCGTACTCGCCAAACCGGAGATCTGCCCGACTGACGGGCCAGACCGGCATCCAGTCGGTGCCGTCCTCACGCACCGTGGCGATGCCTCCCCCCGAGCGATAGGCGATGCGTTCACCGTCGTGCGTCCAACGCGCATAGATCTCGCCGCCACCTCCCTGGACCACGCGAGTCTCATTACGACCGTCAGCGTCGATGATCATCACCGAGTTCTTTTTCCAGCCGCTGTCGGGATCACGTGGATCGCCTTCGAGATCCCGGCGTTCGAAAACGATTCTCCGTCCGTCAGGCGAGAAGGACGGCCTCTTGTCGGTTGCGTCAGCATCAGTGAGCTGGAATTCGCCGGTCCCGTCTGCGTTGACAACGTAGATGTGATAGACGGGCTCATCGGCATGAATCCACACACCCGTATATCGGACGAAGACGATGCGGGTGCCGTCGGGCGACCAATCCGGTGAGAAATCTGACCGTTCCTCGAATGTCTGGCGAGGGCTGTGGTCGGACCACAACGTCGTCAAGCTCTCATCCGATCGCGCACCTGAGGTGAGTTGTACGGGGTCCGTACCGTCCGCTTGAGCCGTCCAGAGGTTTCCCTTGTCGGCGCCGGCAATCCGCGAGCAGTCGGGTGACCATGCGGCCCGCTTTCCGCCAAGATTGACGAACAGTTGGACCGGTTCGTCCCCGAGCTCTATATCGCACGTCACCTCACTGGTTCCCCTCGCGAGGTAGGCGCTGATTGCAGCGTCCGAGACCGCGCTGTTGCCTCCGAAGATGTGCCCAGCGAGCGAGTCATCGCCGCTGGGTGCGATGTCTTCTCGAAGTCGATCCAGATGGTTAGCCGTGTCTGAAGGAATTGAGCCAGGATCAGCGAGCAGCAGCGGCGCGCACAACCGGGCCAGCAAAGGGGCCGCGCTGAATGAGTCGAACGGGACTCGGGCGCGCGCCAAGCCCATGCGCCGTGGCGTGAAGCAAGTCTGGGTGTAGCGGTAAACGACAAATTCAGCGGCTTTGACAGCGGTGTCGTAACGATTCGCGCCTGCGAGACGTGTCACTTCGATGCCGAGGGCCGTCAGTCCATCTTCGACCGGTTGCCGAAGAGCGCCGGTGCCGCCCATGATCACTACGTGCGCAACTCCGGCTCGGATGAGAAAGTCGGAGACCCCTTGGTGCAGTCGTTCGGGCGGAGTCAGCAACACCGGGTGGGGGCCGCGTGCCGCAAACGCGCCAGCAACCAGAGCGTCAGCGAAGACCTCTCCACTGGCCAGAATGGCAGTCCGGCCAAGTATTGCCATTTCCCCAGGTTCGCCGAGTCGATGCGCGGCCGCCACGCTGGTCCCATACTGGTCGGCACGGGTGACCCGCTCAACCGTGATGCCAAGGGCCTGCAGCGAGGCTTCGACTGTAGGCCCCACCCCGGTGGCGTCACTGTCGGCACCCACGATGGGTGCGTGGGTCACTCCAGTGCGCCGGAGGAACTCTGCTGCGTCGTCGCGCAGCATGCCCGACGGCGTCGCCAGCACGGGCGCACCCAGTGATCCAGCCAACGGCGCTGCGACGACGGCGTCGGTCCAATTGCGCCCTGAGACCATGACGACCGAGTCGAGCATGCCGCCGGCTTCGGTAGCTACTGCCTCCGCTACCAGCAGCGATGTCGCGTACCGGTCCGCGCCCCCATAGCGCGTCATGTCGATCTCGGCGAAACGAGGTACCGCACCGACAGCGGTGACCGGCACCAGCACGCCGCCTGACGCAATGGCAATGGCCGCCACGAGCAGTGCGAACGTCCGCACGGCGGCGGGGAAACTTCTGACTCTGGGCCGCTTGGTGCTCATGCTTTCAACCTGCCTTGACAATGGAAACGGTGTGGACAGATCCTGTGTCGGAGATGACGGAAATCCTGTAGCCCGCCACCGTGACCGATTCACCCATGTCGAGGAATGGGTAGCGGTCGAGGTACCCGTACCCGTTGTCGCCAGGGAACCGGATTGGTCGTTGAGCGCCCGTCGGATCGACGACGTATACGAGCACCCGGTCGCCCACAAGGCTCGGGTCGATGCTGCCTGCGAGGATTGCGCTGCGGTGCGCGCTTGAGAGGGTGTCGTAGCCGATCCTGCGGCGGCTCTCTACGACGATTATCGCATCGTGAGCGGCGGGCACCGCCGCCATGACCGTTCCGTCACCCGAACCGGCGAGTGGCACGAGCTGCACCGTCGCCTCCGGCCGGTCGATGCACGCAACTTGTTCCGTATCCAGCCATCCCAGCTGCCAGCGGGTCCAGCTGGGTGGCTCGTGATGATCGCCGATATAGATCGGGAAGCGTGACGCGAACAACCCGTATAGACCTTGGGTGCCCACCTTGATCCGATGCCACCGCTGCCCCGGGGTCGCATCGGGCCGATCGACCCGGCTGTCCGGCAAACCGAGCGAGCCTGAGCCTCCCAGGTGAGGCGCTCCCAGCATCGATACGGTCAGCGGAACGAGATAGCCGCTCCAGTCCGCCCCATTCGACTGCGCGGGGAAGATGTTGACGGCGGCCGAGAGCAAGCGAGGCCGCGACCTCGGCGATTTCGAAGGACCCGACAGATCCCTCGATGTCGAAGTAGTGCTTGGAATCTTCCGGAGCCCGCAGCCACTCGTGATGCGGCACGAACTCAAGGTCCAAGTTCCCATAGCTCACTTGTTCGATGAAGTCATCGGTGAGTTGCGGGTTGCCGCGTGCAAGCTCTTCTTGGGTGCTGTGAGAAGCCTGTGCATCCGGAAAGTCGACGAACAGCACAGCCATGCGCAGCGTGCCTTGAGAGATGGCGTCGGAATCGGAAGTCGGGAATCCAACGCCGTGGCTCGGTCCACCGGTCGGCCGACAGTCCACGGCAATGCGAGCCCTGCGCAGCTGGGGAACGGGCGCCACGTAGGTACGGGTGCCTTCGGCTAGGTTCGCATAGCGTTCGAACATGATGCTGCGCCCGTCAGGCGCCCACTTCGGCGTGCGGACGTTGATGTATCTGTCTGTGGCCGAATCCGTGGTGACGTGGCTGGTGTACCGGACAACGACCGCGGTCGACGAGCCGTCGACTTCAGCGATGGTGATGCTCCGGTCGATGCGGACGCCTTCGCTGTAAGTGTCGTCCTCCACAAAGCGAAGCGTGGCGAATGCAATTGCAGTGCCGTCGGGCGACCATGAGTAACCGTCCCGCGTGCCGGTGACTGGTACCTTCCGGGCGCTGCTGCCGACGGCATCCATCACCCACAAGTTGTGGTCCGCGCCGTAGGCGATGCGTGTGCCGTCAGGCGACCATGACGGGGCTCGGTCGGCGAGGCCGCCTCGCGTCAATGGCCTGATATTGCTGCCGTCGGCGTCCAGAACGGCGATGTACTCGTCGTCCAAGTTCTGATAGTGCTGCGGTGTCTCGAGATTGTGACGCGAGAATGCGATGTGCTTGCTGTCCGGCGACCACGTAGGTGAGCGGTCTCTGAAGTTGCCCGATGTGAGCTGCATCTCACCCGTTCCGTCCGCATTGATGACAAAGATGTGCTTGACGGGATCGCTGTTCAAGAACCGGCCTGCGTATCTGACGAAGGCGATCCGCGTGCCGTCGGGCGACCACGCAGGTGACTCGCCTTCCTCTTCCTCGGTGTAGCCAGCGGTCAGCCTGGTCCGTTCCGTTCCGTCGATCCGAGATGTCCAGATCGCTTGCTCGTTGTCGAGATACACAACGCGACTGCAGTCCGGCGACCATGCCGCTGCGAAGGCAAATTCGTCTCCGAGCACCGGCATCGGTTGGCTGCCGAGATCGGCGACGCACGGCAGTTGAGGCTGCACGCCAGTAACGACGGTGCCGGTCTGCAGCCCATCGGCGCCGAAGGGGTTCACGGCGCCGGTGAAACTCGCAACATAAGTGTTGATCGCTCCTTGGGAGATTGCCGCATAGCCGCCGAAGACCCGAAGGTCGACTGCGGCGTCGCCACGGGCGGCCGTTGCAGAGCGAGCTTGGTTGAGGAACTCGATGGTGGGTGCGGGAATGGCTCGCGGATCGGCGAGCAGCAGGGGAGCGCACAGGCGGGCGAGCAGCGGGGCGGCGCTGAAGGAGTCGAACGGAATTCGGGCGCGCGCCAAGCCGACTCGTCGGCTCGTGAAGCAGTCGTCGCCATAGATGCCCGAGACGAATCTCGCTGCCTCGATCGCAGTGTCGTAACGGGAGCTTCCCGCAAGCCTTGTTACTTCGATACCGAGCGCGACGATCGAGTCTTCGACGGATTGGTGCAGTGCACCGGTTCCGCCCATGAGCACCACATGTTCGATTCCCAGTTCGGCGAGGTAACTGGCCACGCCTTGGTGCAAACGGCTGCGCGGAGTCAGCAGCACGGGATGCGGGCCGCGAGCCGCGAACGCACCCGCCACCAGCGCATCAGCAAACACCTCCCCGCTCGCCACTACAGCAGTTCTGCCCAGATTGCCCATGTGGCCCGGCGTGCCCATCCGATGGGCGACTGCGAATCCAGTGGCGTACTGGTCCGCACGCGTTACTCGCTCCACCGAAATGCCAATGGCCTCGAGGCCTGCCACGACCGTGGCGCCCACCCCCTCGGTGTCGCTCTCGGCGCCCACGACAAGCGCCTGAGACACCCCTGTGCGGTGCAGAAACTCGGAGGCGTCCGAGCGCAGCTGGTCCGGCGGCGTCGCAAGAACTGGTGCGCCCAGTGACCCTGCAAGCGGTGCAGCAATGACTGCGCCGGTCCAGTTGCGGCCCGAGACCATCACCACCCACTCGAGGCTTCCCCCCGCATGGGCTGCCACCGCTTCGGCCACCAGCAGCGAGGTCGCATACCGGTCCGCGCCCCCATAGCGCGACACATCAAGATCGGCAGGGCGTTGCGATGCTCCCACTGTGACGACCGGCACGAGCACACCGCTAGCCATCGCAATAGCCAGCGCCATGATCAACATGCATCTCCGCATCAGAGAAATCTAACTGCTGGCCGGGGGCAGATTGTGGGCTCAGCAGTGCTCCAGCCGCAATTCGCAGCAGTGGCTCAAACAGGCACAGGTACCCTCGGCGCGGTGCTCAAACGGCTGGACCTGCGGGGTCGGAGCGACAAGCTGGCTGATCTGCTGCCGCGCCCGCAAGCGAGCACCGCGGTGCCAGCCGAGGCTGTTCGCGAGCTGATCGACCAAGTCCGAAACGGCGGCGATGCGGCTGTCCGGGAACTCACTGCCCGCTTCGACGGGGTTGACGTGCCCGACACGTTGGTGCCGGCGAGCGAACTTCAGGCTGCGTGGGCAGGTCTGTCGCCTGCGTTGCGTTCGGCAATGGAGACCGCTCACCGGCGCATACTGGAATTCCATCGCACAGAAGCGGCTGCTGGCCATACCTACGAACGCGACGGGGTCACCGTTCGCTCGATCAGCCAGCCGGTGGACCGCGCTGGCGTATACGTGCCGGGCGGGTTGGCCGCCTACCCCTCCACGGTGCTCATGACCGTGCTGGTCGCTCAAGCGGCCGGGGTGGACGACATCGTGCTCTGCTCACCGCCGGGTCCCGACGGCAACCTGGCGCCGTCGGTGATGGCTGCCGCGCATCTTTGCGGTGTCACCGAGGTGCACCGGGTGGGCGGCGTGCAGGCCGTCGCGGCCCTGGCCTACGGCACTGAGACCATCCGTCCGGCTGATGTCGTGGCTGGGCCTGGTAACGCCTGGGTCGCGACTGCAAAGCAGCTTGTGGCCGGAGACGTGGGCGTCGCGTCTGCGTTCGCGGGGCCCTCGGAGATCGTCGTGATCGCCGACGGGACGTGCCCGCCGGCCGCTGCAGCGACCGATGTGGTGCTGCAGGCCGAGCACGGCCCCGGGGGCCGGGCTTGGCTTGTCACCTGGGACCCTGCCTGCGCTGACGCCGTCTGCGAGGCAATCGTTCAGATCGTCGACCTGTCGCCACGGCGCGACGAGACCCTGGCCACCTTGGAGGCCGACGGCTTCGTGTGCCTCGTTGACGGCCCCGCCCAGGCTGCCGAAGTCGCCAACTTCGTTGCGCCCGAACATATTCAGCTCATGTGCGATGGCGCCGATGAACTGGTGGGCGACATCCGTCACGCCGGGGCAGTGTTTGTCGGGCCATGGGCACCGGCATCGGTCGGCGACTACGTGGCAGGACCATCCCACGTGCTGCCGACTGCTGGAACCGCCCGATTTGCCGGAGCGCTCACCACCGACGACTTCACCAAGCGGATGCATGTGGTCGATGTCACCGAAGCCGGCTTCGATCGACTCGCGCCGGCAGTGGCTGAGCTGGCGGAAGCCGAGGGGCTGTGGGCACACGCGGTTTCGGTGTCGCGCCGCAAGGAGTGGTCCACATCGGGGATTCGGCCGTGAAGCCGCCAGTCCGTGACGACCTGCGCCTGCTTGAGGGGTATCACTCGCCGCAGATCGACGTCGAGGTGCGCCTCAACACGAACGAGGCACCGGTGGGACCGCCGCCAGAGTTCTCTGAGGCACTCGCGTCGGAACTGCGCAACGTCGAGTGGCATCGCTACCCCGATCGCACGGCAAGCGGGCTACGGGCCGACCTGGCGAAGCTGCACGACATCGAGCCTGAGCGCATCTTCGTGGCCAACGGCTCCAACGAGGTGCTGCAGACCGTCTGTTTGACCTACGGCGGGACAGGTCGAAGCGTTGCCACCTTTGAGCCCACCTATGCGATGTACGGCCAGATCGCGCGCAGCACCCAGAGCGCGGTGGTCGAAGGCGAGCGGCACGTAGACGGCAGCGTCAGCGTCTTCGAGTTGGAGCGCGTCATCGAGCGGCACCAGCCCTCGATCGTGTTCCTGTGCTCGCCCAATAATCCCACCGGCACGCCCGAGCGATTTGAGGTGCTCGAACGAGCACTGGAGATTGCGCCGGGCCTCGTAGTGGTCGACGAGGCCTACGGCCAATTCGCCGACTGGAGCGCCATCGACCTCTGCGACGATGCAGGAGGGCCCCCCAATCTCGTCGTCACCCGCACGTTCTCGAAGACGTGGGCGATGGCGGGGGCGCGGCTGGGCTATGCGGTGATACCCGCAGGCATGGCTCCTGAGTTCGAGAAAGTCGTGCTGCCGTACCACGTCGACACGTTCAAACAGATTGCCGGGCGCGTCGCTCTGCGGTTCGCGGACCAGATGGAGCACCGTGTGGCTGCGATCGTGTCCGAGCGCGAGCGGATCGAGACGACCCTGGGCCGGCTGGGCCTGAACGTCTGGCCCTCGCAGTCCAATTTCATCCTGTTCCGCACCAGTCCCACCGGGCGCAGCGGCGACGATGTCTGGCAAGCACTCGTGGACCGCTCGGTGCTCGTGCGCAACTGTTCGGGGTGGCCCCGCCTCGCCGACTGCTTGCGGGTCACCGTCGGCACGCCTCCCGAGAACGACAGCTTCCTCGAGGCCCTCGCAGAGGTGCTCGCATGAAGTCGTCCAGCCGGAGGGTGCGAAACCGCCGCGCAGGCCGCAGGCTGATGCGACCGATGCTGATCGATGCGGAGGGGTCCTCATGACTGCTCGCCCTGTCTCCTCACGGACTGGCACCGTGCAGCGCCACACCAAGGAGACCCAGATCGACCTGACGCTGGATCTCGACGGCACCGGCCAAAACGACATTTCGACGGGCCTGCCGTTTTTTGACCACATGCTCGCTCAACTGGCCAAGCATGCTCGATTCGACCTGCGACTGCGCACCGTCGGCGACCTCGAAATCGACGCCCACCACACCGTCGAAGACACCGGCATCGCGCTCGGCGAGGCCATGCGGCAGGCCTGGGGCGACAAGGCAGGCGTGCGCCGCTTCTCGTCGTACACGGTGCCGCTCGACGAGGCGGCCGTCGAGGTCGTGCTCGACCTGTCAGGTCGCCCGTTCCTGCACTACGACATCGATCCGCCGGGAGAGAAGATCCTGGGCGACCCGCCCTTCGACCCACAGCTGTGTGAAGAGTTCTGGCGGGGGCTCGTCATGTCGGCAGGCATCACGTTGCACTTGGTGATGCTGCGCGGCCGAAACACCCATCACATCATCGAGGCCAGCTTCAAGGGCGCGGCGCGGGCGTTCTATGACGCCATCCGTATTGCTGACGACGTGCTGCCCTCCACGAAGGGCGTCCTATGACGGGCAGCCGGTGATCGGCGCACCGCCAAGCCCGCGTCAAGTAGATCTCAAGGCGACCGCACAGTGACCGAATCAAACGAAACGGCTTCAGGCCGACCGCTGGTCGCCGTGCTCGACTACGGCATCGGCAACCTGCGCTCGGCCCAAAAGGCACTCGAACGAGTAGGTGCCGATGCCCTTCTCACTGCGGATGCAGGCCTCATCCGTGACGCGGATGGCGTCGTGCTGCCAGGCGTCGGGCATTTCGGCACCTGCATGAGGCAACTTCGTGTGACCGGCTTGGAACAGCCGGCGCTCCAGGCCATCGAGAGCGGACGGCCCTTCTTGGGCATCTGTGTCGGCATGCAGATGCTGTTCGAAGCCTCCGAAGAGGCCCCAGGAATACCCGGATTGGGCGTTATGCCTGGGACGGTGCGGCTTTTGCCGGACGGCATGGTGCGGCCCCAGATGCAGTGGAATCGGCTCGACGTGAAGCGGCCGGGCTGCCCGCTGCTGGCAGGTCTGGAACAGGGTGCCTGGATGTACTTCGTCCACAGTTACGCGCCCGACACCGAGGCCGGCCTGGTGGTCGCAACCTGTGACTATCCGACGCCGATCACTGCGGTCACGCAGAGCGGCCGCACGTGGGCAACGCAGTTCCATCCCGAGAAATCCGGTGACGCCGGCAAGCTGCTGGCGCAGAACTTCCTCGCCGCAGTGGTGGCAAACCGGTGCAGCCAATGAGCTTCGAGCTGTATCCGGCGATCGACCTGCGCGAGGGTCGCTGCGTGCGCCTGCTGCAAGGCGACTACGACCGTGAGGTGCGCTACGACGCCGACCCGGTCGACGTAGCGCACGAATTCGCGAAGGCAGGCGCGCGCTGGATTCACATCGTCGACCTTGACGCAGCCCGATCGGGCGTTGTCGACAGCACCAACCGGGATGTGATCCGGTCGGTCGTTGCCGCCATCGGCGATGCTGGCGTTCGCGTGCAATGCGGCGGAGGCGTACGCGGCCGCGCCAGCGCCGAAGCGCTCTTCGACGCGGGAGTCACGCGCTGCGTGGTGGGCACTGCGGCAGTCGAGAACCCGGACCTCGTGGGGGAGCTGAGCTCTGCGGGGCACCGCGTCGCCGTCGGTCTCGATGTGCGGGGAAGCGAAGTCGCCACGCGCGGCTGGGAGCATCGCAGCGGTGTGAGCCTGTCCGAGGCGCTGTCCCGGCTGGCTGGCAGCGGCGCCGAGGCGGTTGTCGTCACCCAGATCGCCCGCGATGGCATGGGCGGCGGGAGCGACCTGTCTGGCCTGCGGAACGTGCTGGACGCACCTCAACGCCCGCCGGCCATGTCGGTGATTGCCAGCGGCGGGGTCGGCTATCTCGCCGACATTGCCGACCTGCGAGACCTGCGTTCGGCGAATGGCCACACGCTCGCTGGGGCCATCGTCGGCAAAGCGCTCCACGATGGCGCGATCTCGCCCGGCGCCGCCGTGGTGGTGGCACGCGGGAGCGCAGCCCACGACGAGCCGATCCCCGAGGTCGGCCAATCATGAGGGCTTTCTCATGAAGACCGTGCGGGTCATTCCCTGCCTGGACGTGGACGACGGGCGGGTCGTCAAAGGCGTCAACTTCGTCGGCCTGCGAGACGCAGGCGATCCAGTCGAGCTGGCGGCCGCCTACGACCGACAAGGCGCCGACGAGATCGTCTTTCTCGACATCACCGCTTCCGCTCACGACCGCGACACCATCATCGAGCTCGCCCGCCACGCCGCCGAGGAGGTGTTCATTCCCTTCACGATTGGTGGCGGCATCCGTACCGTCGACGATGCCCGGGCCCTGCTGCGGGTGGGCGCTGACAAGGTGTCTGTCAACTCGGCCGCCGTGGCCCGCCCCGAATTGGTGCGCGAGATTGCCGACGAGTTCGGCAGCCAGTGCGCCGTGGTGGCCGTGGACGCCAAGTCGAACCCTGCCGATGTAAACGGGAACACGACGTGGAATGTCTATGTCAAGGGCGGGCGCGAGGACGCTGGCATCGACGCGCTGGAATGGGTACGTCGAGTAGCCGAGTTGGGGGCCGGCGAGATCCTGCTGACCTCTATGGACGCCGACGGCACCAAGGCGGGCTTCGACCTGGAGCTCACCCGGGCGGTCGTCGACGCCGTCGGTATCCCTGTCGTGGCCAGCGGCGGCGTCGGCACGCTCCAGCACTTGGTGGACGGCGCTGTGATTGCCGGCGCCGATGCTGTTCTGGCTGCGTCGATCTTCCACTTCGGTGAGCACACCATCACCGACGCCAAACGGGCCCTCCTGGATGCAGGCGTTGCCGTTCGCCCTCCGTCTGACTGACCTTCGCTTCAGGCCGGAGTGCGAGGACGCCGGATAGCTTCAGTCTGTACTTGAAGGCGCCGAAGTAGCTTCGGCACTATGAGCTATCCCGGCACGTTCTCGAAGACCGATCCTGACCGTCCCGCCGTGATCATGGCCCGCGACGGTCAGGTACGGACCTTCGGCGAGCTCGAAGCCCGCAGCTCACAGTTTGCCCAGCTCATGTGGACAGCGGGTCTGCGCCCTGGCGACCATGTGGCGATCTTCGCCGACAACAACATCGGCTACTTCGACGCCTACTGGGGTGCTATGCGCAGCGGTCTGTACTTCACGACGGTCAACCGGTACCTGACTGCGGAAGAGGCGGCGTTCATCGTCAACGACTGCGGCGCTCGGGTTCTGGTGGCGTCGCCGACGGTTGCTGAGGCTGCAACCGAGATGCTCCCGCTCATCGGCGACTGCGACGTTCGGCTCATGCTGGACGAGGCCGTCGACGGCTTCGACTCGTTCACCGATGCGATTGCGGCCCACCCCGCGGAGCCGCTCGCCTCCCAGCCACGCGGTTCGGCAATGCTCTACAGCTCGGGCACCACCGGTCGGCCGAAGGGCATCATGCGACCGCTCGACGGTACGTCGATCACCGATCCTGACCTGATCGGCGTCGGGCTCGTTGGAGGCATTTTCGGCATCGGCGACCGAAGCGTCTATCTGTCGCCCGCGCCGCTGTACCACTCGGCACCGTTGTCGTTCACGACCGGCACCCAGTCGATGGGTGGCACGGCTGTGGTCATGGACCGATTCGATGCCGCCGAGGCGCTCTCGTACATCGAGCGGTACCGCGTCACGCACAGCCAGTGGGTGCCGACCATGTTCAGCCGGATGCTGAAGCTGCCCCCCGACGCCCGCACCCGCCACGACCTGTCGAGCCATCAGGTCGCCGTGCATGCCGCAGCGCCCTGCCCGATCGAGGTCAAGCGTCAGATGATCGAATGGTGGGGGCCGATCCTGCACGAGTACTACGCCGGCACTGAGCTGAACGGCTTCTGCTACGTGAACTCGCCAGAATGGCTCGAGCGCCCAGGCACGGTGGGCAAGCCGCTCATCGGGGTCATTCACATCTGCGACGACGAAGGCAACGAGCTGCCAGTGGGCGAGTCAGGCACCATCTACTTCGAGCGGGAGATACCGGCGTTCGAATACCACAACGATCCGGACAAGACCGCTGATTCCCGCCACGCTGAACACCAGCTGTGGTCAACGCTCGGCGATGTCGGACGCGTCGATGAAGACGGCTATCTCTACCTGACCGACCGCAAGGCCTTCATGATCATCTCGGGCGGGGTCAACATCTACCCCCAAGAGATCGAGGACTGCCTGATACTGCACCCCAAGGTTGCCGACGTGGCGGTGTTCGGTGTGCCCAACGACGACTTCGGCGAAGAGGTGAAGGCCGTCGTGCAGCCGATCGCAGGTGTCGAGGCGAGCGATGCTTTGGCGTCCGAACTGCTGGCGTATTGCCGCGAGCACATCTCGGGCTACAAGATGCCGCGTTCGGTTGACTTCCGGGACGAGCTGCCCCGCCTTCCCACTGGCAAGCTCTACAAGCGCATCCTGCGAGACGAGTACTGGGGCGACCGGCCCTCCCGCATCGTGTAGGCCCCGGCGTTGCTACAGGCCGGCAACGAACGAAGTGATCTCTTCGGTGACCGCCCGGGCATGACCCATCAGGAAGTGATCGCCGCCTGCGATCACTTCAAGCTGGGAATTCACCCAGTGCTGGGTGATCTCAGCGGCCTCGGCGGGAGAGCGGAACTGATCGTGCTGGGGCACCAGGAGCAGCTTGGGACGCGGGTCGATCGGGGACGACATTGTGGCCGGGTCCACAATCCTCAGAGGCGCCGCAATTCCGATCCACGCCGCCAGATGGTCGTGATGGGCCGCGAGGGAAACGTCGCCGCCGAAGGACCAGCCTGCTGACACGACCGGCGGCGGGGGATCGCTGCCGGGTTGCTCCGTTGCCAGGCGCGCTGCCGCGTCGAACGCTGCTGCCGCGTCGAGCTGCTCCGCCTTTCCATCGTCGTGACTGCCGCCGGAACTGCCGGCGCCGCGGAAGTTGTAGCGAAGCGCTGCGACGCCGGCCGCGGGCAGAGCTCTGAAGAGATGGTCGATGAGCGGGTTCCACATGTCCCCGCCATACAGCGGGTGCGGGTGCGACAGCACAACCACAGCGGTGGCTGCGGATGGCCAAGCCAGCTCGGCTTCGAGCTCGGTGCCATCGGACGCCGCCACGGCGATTGGCTGGGGTGCGACCGCTGAATTCGCTGCGTCATTCACGCTGGTGAACGGTACCGTGCGGGCGGTGAGTGCTCCTGAGACAAACAATGAGCACGGGACCGGATCGGCGACCAAGGCCGCCCGACCCTCAAAGAGTCCGAAGACCGGTGCTCGCAAGGCCAAGACGCCCGTTGCGGTCGACCACGACGACGACGAGCGGCGGCCGATCAAGATGCTGCACGACCGCCTGTTGGTGCGACTCCCCAACGATGGATCGGAGCGGCGCACCAGCGGCGGGATTCTCATCCCGGCGACGGCGCAGCAGAATAAGCGCCTCGTGTGGGCCGAGGTCGTCGGCGCGGGGCCGAACGTCCGCAGCGCCCAGGAGGGCGACCGGGTGCTGTTCAGCCCCGAGGACCGCCATGAGGTCGAGGTACACGGGGACGACTTCCTGATCCTGCGTGAGCGGGATGTTCACGCCATCGCGGCGCCCCGGATCGAGCCAGGCAGCACCGGCCTGTACTTGTGACCAAACGGTGACCCTGGACCTATGACCACCGCCGACACGCAATTTCGCACCGTCGGGGGCATCACGATCTCGCTGGCTACGACCACCGTGGACGGCATTGCTGAGGTCGAAGATCTCGTGGACCGGCTGGACGAGGCCCGGGGCGTGCTGCTCTCGTCGAGCTACGAGTATCCCGGTCGCTATACCCGCTGGGACATGGGTTTCACCGATCCGCCGCTGGTCATCACCAGCCGGGCCCAGGACGTATCGGTGCGGGCGTTGAATGAACGGGGCACAGTGCTGCTCGAGCCGATCCATAAGGCGCTGGCGGCGCTGGGAGCAGCTGCGGGGGTCGTCGACTTGCGACACGACCTGAGCAACCGTGGCGGCGAAGTGGCCTGCACGATTGAGCGTCCGGACCGGCGTTTTGCGGAAGAGGAGCGCAGCCGCCAGCCGTCCACGTTCACGGTCGTGCGGTCCTTGGTCGACCTGTTCAGCTGCGACGACCCGCACCTGGGCCTCTACGGCGCATTCGGCTACGACCTCGCCTTCCAGTTTGAGCCCATTGCCCTGACGCTGCCGCGCCCATCCCACCAGCGCGATCTGGTGCTGTACCTGCCAGACGACCTGCTCATCGTGGATCACCAAGGCGGAATTGCGCAGCGACTGCGTTACGAGTTCGCCGCGGCTGGTCGCAGCACTGCCGGGCTCGCGGGCGGCGGCCAGCGCGTCCCGTACGAGCCTGATCTCGACCTCGAAGCGCGCCGGGACCACGAGCCGGGCGGCTATTCGGCCGGCGTGCGGGCTGCACGCGAATACTTCGCCCGGGGCGACCTGTTCGAGGTTGTCAGCAGCCAGATGTTCTCTGAGCCGTGCGTCGAACCGCCCTCGGAGCTGTTTCGCCGTCTTAAGGAGCAAAACCCATCGCCATACGGATTTCTCATCAACCTGGGCAATGCTGGCACATCCGGCGAGTGGCTGGTGGGAGCCTCCCCGGAGATGTACGTGCGTGTCGAGGGCGACCGCGTCGAGACCTGCCCCATCTCGGGCACCATCGCTCGCGGTCAGGATCCCATCGACGATGCCTCGCAGATCTTGGCGTTGCTCAACTCGGCGAAGGATGAGTCCGAGCTGACGATGTGCACCGACGTGGATCGCAACGACAAGAGCCGCATCTGCGTGCCCGGCTCGGTGAGGGTGATCGGTCGCCGCCAGATCGAGATGTACTCGCGCCTCATCCACACCGTCGACCATGTGGAAGGCCGCTTGCGCCCCGAATTCGATGCGCTGGACGCCTTCCTGTCCCATACGTGGGCGGTGACGGTGACCGGTGCACCCAAGACGGCGGCGATGATGTTCCTCGAGCAACACGAGCGCACCGCCCGGGCTTGGTACGGCGGCGCGGTCGGCAAGGTCGGATTCGACGGCAGCCTGAATACGGGGCTCACGCTGCGCACTATCCGGGTGACGGACGGCCACGCTGAGGTGCGGGTAGGCGCCACGTTGTTGTGGGACTCAGTTCCCGACGATGAGGAGTCCGAGACCGAGCTGAAGGCATCCGCATTCCTCGACGCGATCCGGCGGCCGCGCTCGGCACCGGCCGCGGGGGCTGTTGCAGTCCAGCAGAGACATCGGCGCGTCCTGCTCGTCGACCACATGGACTCGTTCGTGCACACGCTCGCGAACTACCTGCGCCAGACCGGTGCCACTGTGCTGACGCGCAGGGCTGGATTCCCGGCAGCGGAGATCAGTGCCGACGAGTTCGACCTCGTGGTGCTGTCGCCGGGTCCGGGCCGCCCCGACGACTTCGGCATCGGCCCTGTGGTGCGCGCCACGATCGATGCCGGCCTGCCGCTCTTCGGTGTTTGTTTGGGCCTGCAGGGGATCGTGGAGTACTTCGGGGGCGAACTCGGGCAGCTGTCCACGCCGATGCACGGCAAGCCCTCTGCCATCCGCACCCTCGGCGGGCAGTTGCTCGACGGTTTGCCGAAGGAGTTCCGGGCGGGCCGCTATCACTCGCTGTTCGCCCATCGTGCTGAGGTGCCTGACGTGCTGGAAGTGACCGCAGTGAGCCTCGACGACGACATCGTGATGGCCGTGGAGCATCGTGAACTGCCCGTCGCGGCGGTGCAGTTCCACCCCGAGTCGATCATGTCGCTCGACGACGGTGTCGGGCTCGCGCTGATTCGCAATGCAGTGGATCGGCTGGTGCCCGGCTGGAGGAACGGATGACCCTGCAGCCTCAGCTTGATCGGCTTGTTGTGGCGACCATCCCGCGCGACGTCGTTGTGGTGTCCGGACCTGAGGCGGCCGTGTATCTCCACGGCCAGATCTCTGCCGACGTGACGGCGCTGGACCTGGGCGAGAGCACCCTGTCGTTCCTGCTGGAACCGCGGGGGCGCGTTGAAGCACTCTTCGACATCTGCCGTACGGGACCCGACACCTACGTCGCCGACACTGAGCCCGGCTTCGGTGAGGCCATGGCCACGTCACTGGAGCGCTTCAAGCTGCGCACCCGAGTTGAGATCACCTTCCAGCAGTGGCAGATGCACTCGCTTCGAGGTCCCGCTTCAGCCGTCGACGCACTGCAAGACGCCGTGAACGACGCAACGGCATCGCCGTCGCTCGTTGTGCGGCGTTCGAATTGGCCGCTTGCATCCGGGTTCGACGTCCTGGCACCGACACAGAGTGCGGAGAGGCCCGACTTCGCAGCTGTGGAGGTCATCTCCGCAGACGAGTACGACATATTGCGCATGGCATTCGGCTTGCCTGCGATGGGCACAGAGATCCTGTCTGGCGACATTCCCAACGAGACCGGACTCGTGGATCGCGCGGCGTCGTTCACCAAGGGCTGCTACCGCGGCCAGGAATTGGTCGAGCGGATCGACTCGCGGGCAGGTGGACGCCGCAGCGTGTGCCGGCTCCGGGCTTCCGTTCCGCTCGCGCCCGACGATCACTTGCACGACGGCACTGGCACTGCGGTTGCCACCGTGCGGAATGCGGCAGTGCTCGGTGACGCCGTGGTGGGGTTCGTGCTGGCGCGCCGGGATGCCGGCAACACGGCATACACGAAGGCTGGCGAGCCGGTCCTGCTCGCTGAGCTGTTCTGACGGAGCCCTGTTGATCGGCCCGCCCAGAGGCCCTCACCGGTACGCTCGCAGGCTGTCGCTGACACGACTGGATCGCAGGGAGTTTCGACATGGCAAAGACCGCACTGCTGGCCAAGCTGACCGCCCAACCAGGAAAGCGCGATGATCTGCTCGCCGTGATTGCCGACATCGGCATGAGCAACGCTGCCGGAGAACCGGGCACCGAGGTCTATGCCGCGCACAAGGACCAGAACGATGCCGATGTCGTGTGGTTCTACGAGCTGTACACCGACCAATCCGCGCTTGAATCGCATGGCGGTTCGGAGGAGATGAAGGTCTTCGGACGGGCAATGCGCGATTACATGGCGGGCCGGCCCGAGCTCATCTTCCTGGACCCGATCGTCGCCAAAGGCGTCGACTTCTGACGCTGGGCCCGATGCCCCAGCGCCCGATGACCCAGGGCCCCCAAGCGGCGAGAGGTCACCTGACGTGTTCGTAAAGATCTGCGGTGTCACCAACGAGGAGGACGCGCTGGTAGCCGTGGGCATGGGCGCAGACGCGGTCGGCTTCAACTTCGTGCCGGGCTCGCCTCGCCAGATCTCTCCGCGACTCGCGCGTGACATCGTGCGCCGGTTGCCCGGAGGGATCGTCACGGTCGGCGTCTTCCGCAATGAGCTGCCGGAGCGCGTCGTACAGGTGATGGACGGAGCAGGCCTGCGCTTGGCACAGCTGCATGGCAACGAGACCGCCGCCGACAGCCGCTGGATCGCCGAGCGCGTGCCGGGACTCATCAAGGCGTTCGTGGCAGGCGATCCCAACGTGGAGCGAGTGCGCGACTACGGCGCCTCGGTGCTCATGCTGGACGGCTCCGAACCTGGCAGTGGACGCGTCTTCGACTGGCGTCAACTGGAGGGCCGCGATCGCGGCATCAGGCTGCTGCTGGCTGGCGGGCTGCGCCCCTCCAACGTGGCCCAAGCCATCGAGATCGTGCGTCCCTGGGGAGTCGATGCGGCCTCGGGCGTCGAGTCAGAGCCGGGCCGCAAGGACGTACTCAAGATGCGCGAATTCATTGCGAACGCCAATGACGCAGGGGCGTTGTACGACGACACTGACGAGGTGCAGATGCCGGGTTCGGCGCCGTACGACTGGCGTGACGACTGAGCGAGGGACCACATGGCAGCAGCAATGGGCGAGCCCACGCCGGGCACGAGGCCGGTCACAGGCGAGCCCACGACGAATATCAGGTCGGTCATGGGCGAGCCCACACCCGATGGCCGCTTCGGCGACTTCGGAGGCCGATTCGTTCCCGAGACCCTGGTCGCGGCGTGCGAGGAACTCGAAGCAGCGTTTCGCGAGGCCTGGGTGGACCCGGCCTTCATCGCCGAGTTCGAGGCCACGCTGCGCGACTACGGGGGCCGCCCCTCACCGCTTACCGAGTGCAGCAATCTGTCCCGCCAGCTCGGCGTGCGCTTGTTGGCCAAGCGGGAGGATCTCAACCACACCGGTTCCCACAAGATCAACAACGTGATCGGACAGGCACTGCTGGCCCAGCGCATGGGCAAGACCCGGCTCGTCGCCGAAACGGGGGCCGGCCAGCATGGCGTTGCTACGGCCACAGCGGCCGCACTGCTGGGGATGGAGTGCAAGGTCTACATGGGTGCGGTGGATGTCAACCGTCAGGCCTTGAACGTGTTCCGCATGCAGCTGCTGGGGTCAGAGGTGGAGGCCGTGCACTCGGGCAGCCGCACGCTCAAGGACGCCGTCAACGAGGCGCTGCGGGACTGGGTGGCCACGGTGGAGAACACGCACTACTGCCTCGGTTCAGTGATGGGCCCGCATCCATACCCATGGATGGTGCGCACCTTCCACCACGTGATTGGCGACGAGGCTGCAGCCCAATGCAAGGATCTGATGGGCGGCAGTCCCGATGTCGTGGTGGCATGCGTGGGCGGCGGCAGCAACGCCGCCGGCATCTTCTCGGGCTTCGCTGACGGTGATGCCCGCCTTGTGGGTGTCGAGCCCGCTGGCGGGGCAGCCGTTGGACGGGGCGTGCCTGGAGTGGTCCACGGCATGACGAGCTACCTCATGCAGGACGAAGTGGGTCAGGTGCTCGAAGCCGAGTCGATTTCGGCCGGGCTGGACTACCCCGGCGTCGGGCCCGAGCACGCGTACCTGGCGACGATCGGCCGTGCCGAGTACCCGAGTGTGACCGACGACGAGGTGGTCGAGGCGTTCACGCTGATGAGCCGGTCCGAAGGCATCATCCCGGCGCTGGAGTGCGCACATGCGCTCGCGTGGATCGTGCGCGAGGCGCCAAGAATCCAAGGCCAGACAGTGCTCATGAACCTCTCGGGCCGCGGTGACAAGGACGTCGACCAGATGATGGACGTGCTCGGGATGGAAGGGCCGGAACAATGAGTGCAGGTCAGTGAGCGATCAGCACCGCAATTCACAGCCGGGCGCATTCGGCGCGCTGGAAGAGCACCTGCGGGCTCGGCGCGACAGCGGCGCGAAGCTGCTCATCCCATACGTGACCGGTGGTTATCCAGGCTGGCAACGCGCTGTCGAGGCAGCGGCCGCAGCCGGGGCCGATGCCATCGAAATCGGTGTTCCCTTCTCAGATCCGGTGATGGACGGGCCAGTGATCCAGCAGGCATCCACCGCCGCGCTCGATGGGGGAGCAACACCGGCGAGTGTGCTGGCGCAGGCGCGTGGGCTTGACACCGGTGTGCCGCACGCCGTGATGACCTACTACAACCTCTGCCACCACCAGGGGCACGAACGCTTCGCTTCAGCGCTCGTCGAAGCGGGTGTGTCCGCCGCCATCCTGGCCGACCTGCCATACGTGGAAGCGGGGCCGTGGCTCGAGGCCGCTGAGGCGACGGGCGTTGAGGCAGTCCTGCTCGCGGCTCCCACCACGCCCGAACATCGGCTCGCTGAACTGTGCGAAGCCTCACGCGGTTTCGTCTATGCAGTCGGCTTGCTCGGTGTCACCGGCGAACGGGCGGCACTGGCCCGGACAGCCACCGAGATAGCGGCCCGCTGCCGGGACGTGACCGATCGCCCCGTGCTGACCGGTGTCGGCATCGGCTCTCCCGCTCAGGCCGTCGAGGCGTGCAAGGCATCAGACGGCGTGATCATCGGCTCCGCCGTCGTCCGTACCCTGATGTCCGACGGCCCCGAGGCGGTGGGTGAGCTGGTGGCTGCATACCGGACGGCGCTCGATCGCGGCTGACGGGTGACTTCAGCCGCACCGAACGCTGCCGGACCGGTCCCATCTGGTGCGGCCGCATCAGATCCGGCAGGACTCGACCCCGACTGCGAGCTGTGCGAGGCAGCTCGCTTCACCCACTGGTACTTCGAGGACGAGCTGTGCTGGGTGGCTGACTGCGAGGTTTGCGCCACGCCGATGGTGGTCTGGAAGCGGCATGGAACCGATCCGCCGGCGCCGGCGTTGGAAGCAATGCTGGCTCGCTTGACCGAAGCCGGCGAACAACGCTTTGGACCCAACGGCGGAATCGTGGATCAGGTGATGCGTCAGATACCGGGCCACTTCCACGCCCACTACCGGGATGCCGACTGGATGTCCCGCCGCTGGAACGAGCCACCGAGCCGCTACACCGGCGTCGGCACGACACGGGTGACCCGATGAGCAAGCGATTCACGCCCAATCGTGGTGAAGTGAAGCGCCGCAGGTGGCGGGTGCCAGCGCTTGCGGTCGCGGTCGTGATCGGGCTCGCGAGCTGTGGTGGGGGCGATGCGACCGAGGCCGACTTGGAGCGACTGGAGCTGGCGTTCGCCAACGCCGATGTGGAGCTCGGTAACGAGGTCTTCGGTGACAGCTGCTCGGTGTGCCACGGCAGCGACGGCAGCGGCGGGGTGGGTGCGGCACTCGGCGGCGTCAGCGAACGGCTCACCGTTGGCGACCACCTGTCGGTGGTGTGGAACGGCCGCGGCTCGATGCCTCCTTTCGGTGGGCTCCTGACCGATGCCGAGATTGCCGCCGTCGTGGCCTACCAGCGCAGCACCTTCAGCACTGAGTGAACAGCGGGTACGCGGCTTGGGGCTCTTGTTGGCTGCGCTCACGGACCGCTCGGCCCCTCGGCGCGGACAGGCGGTAGCTTCGCCACGGTGAGCGAGCCTGACTTCCCGCACCCCGAGGAGTTGCTGCCGCACCGAGCGCCGTTCCTGCTCGTCGATGAGATCGTCGAACTCGAACCCGGTAAGAGTTGCGTGGGGCTCTGGCACCTCAGCGGCGACGAGGCGTTCTTCAACGGTCACTTTCCCGGTAGGCCGACTCTGCCCGGGGTGCTCATGGTCGAAGCCATTGCACAGACGGCGGGTCTCGCAGCCGCCTCGGACTCGTCTCTGGAAGGCAAGCTCGCGCTTTTCGGTGGCATCGACAAGGCCCGATTCCGCCGCCAGGTGATTCCGGGCGACACGCTGCGGCTCGAAGCCACGATCGATCGCTTGTCAACCAGGGGCGGCCGTGCAAGAGGCACGGCGAGCGTGAACGGTCAGGTGGTCTGCGAAGCCTCGATGATGTTCCTCTTCGCCGACGCAGAAGCTGGCGCAGGCGCCTGAACAGTCCCGGCGCCCCTCTCAGCGCAGGTGGGCGGGGCGGGGATCGGCAAGGCGGCCCAGTGGCGATTGCGCTCGCAGGCCGCCGTCCACCACGATGGCCTCACCGGTGACAAACGAGGATTCCTCGCTGGCCAGCCATGCTGCGACGCTCGCGATTTCGTCGGGATGTCCGAGACGCCGCAGCGCGTGCGCGTTGATGTTGCGTTCGAGGATGACTGGGTCACTCATCATCCGCTGCACCGGAGGTGTCTCGATGGTGCCGGGGCAGATGGCGTTGACGCGCACGCCGGCGGGGGCGTGATCAGTCGACAGTGCGCGGGTGAGATTGATCACGGCCGCTTTTGAGGCGGCGTAGACCACGGAGCCGCCGTCACCGTGTAGCCCGCTGACGGACGCGGTGTTGATGATCGAGCCGTGGCCGCGGGCTTCCATCACCGGGACCGCGTACTTGGCGCCCAGGTACACCGATCGCACGTTGACATTCATGACGAGGTCCCAGTCGTTGGGCTCAAGCTCCACCGCGGTGCCGGGCCGCAACGTGCCGGCGTTGTTGAACAGCACGTCGAGCCCGCCCCAGCGCTTGATCGCCGCGTCCACCATGGCCTCGACATCGTCCGGTTGGGACACATCGGCCCGGAAGCCGTGCACCTCGCCACCGGCTTCGATGATGTCCTCCACGACCCCATCGACACGCTCGCGACGGATGTCGACGGCCAACACTGACGCACCTTCGGCCGCAAAGCGGCGGGCGCTGGCGGCGCCGATGCCAGACGCAGCACCGGTCACGATGGCGATCTTGTTCTCCAGCAGCATGGGGCCTCCTCGCTCGTCGGGCTCGGGCCGCATCGACACGGCGCATCGACACTACGGCGCAGTGCCTGACTACGTTGTGGCGGCTGATCGTGATCAACCCGATGCGGGCCGAAGCAGGGGAGGGCTCGATGGCGAGCGCAGAGTTCTACAGAATCCGCGAGATCATCGCGTCGCAGCAGATGCCAGCCGACATCGAAGCCATGCGCAAGGGCATAGAGCTCACTGCACGGCCGTTGCCGGCAGCAGTGAGCGGCGAGATGGTGGATGCCAATGGCGTTTCCTGCGAGCTGCAGACGCCCGACGCCCACAGCAGCGACGCAATTGTGCAGTACGTGCACGGCGGCGGCTACGTCGCCGGATCGATCGGCTCGCACCGGAACCTGACCGGGGACCTGGCCCTGAAGCTGGGTTGCCCGGTACTCTCGGTCGACTACCGCCTCGCACCCGAGCATCCGCACCCCGCTCCCGTCGAGGACTCCGTGGCGGTCTATCGTTGGCTGCTCGAGCGGGGCTATTCGGCAGACCGGATCGCCATCGCGGGCGATTCCGCCGGCGGCGGTCTGACCATGTCGACGCTGATGAAGCTGCGGGACCTGGGCTTGCCACTGCCCGCAGCAGCGGTGCCCATATCGCCGTGGGTTGACATGTCGGGCACCGGGGAGAGCGCAGTCACCCGCTCGGACCGCGACCCGGTGGTGAGCGCTGACGATCTGAGCCGGATCGCCGGTGTCTTCCTTGGCGCAGACGGCGATGTTGCAGATCCGTATGCGTCACCGCTGGAAGGCGATCTCGCGGGACTGCCGCCGTTGCTGATTCACTGCGGCGACGACGAGGTCCTGCTGTCGGACAGCGAGCGGCTTGCCCACAAGGCTCGTACTTCGGGCGTCGATGTGACCCTCGAGGTCTGGCCCGAGATGATCCACGTCTGGCATTCGATGGTGGGCTTGTTCCCTGAGGCCGACGAGGGCATCGCACGGGTGGCCGAGTACCTCGGCGAATACCTCGGCGACTAGGCCGCTGGGCCCGCCCGGGTTCGCCTAGGACGGGTCTAGGACTTCGCGACGTCGTCGAGGAACCAATCGACCAGGTCGAAGCAGTTGCGCCGGTTCGCGGGCTCGTTGTGGCTGACGTCGGCGAGAATGCCTTCGCGGGTCACACCGCAGGAGTCGAGGTAGCTGTCGCTCGACTCGCGCATCCAGTCAGTGGCCAGCTCCACGCTGATCTCGGGATGGAACTGGGTGCCCACACTCCGATCCACGCGGAACAGCTGAGGGCAGGTCTCGGTGCTGGCGAGCAGATCGGCGCCCGGCGGCAGCGAGAAGCGGTCGTGATGCCATTCCATCCACGGCCCCGCCGAGATCGGCAGTCTCACTCCGTTGGCGGGCGTGATCTCGTACCAGCCGATCTCAGTCTCGGGTGATCGCTCGACCGTTCCGCCGAGCGCGGCAGCAAGAGCCTGGCCCCCAAAGCAGATGCCCAGCACCGGCGTGCCGCTCTCGTGTGAGCGGCGAATGAGGTCCAGTTCGTCGCCGATCCAGGCGCTGATCGCGTCCTCGTACACGGACCAGTACGAGCCCATGATCACCAAGAGGTCGAAGCCGTCGGCCGGAAGCGGCTCGAAGCGCTCGGGATCGGAGGTGTCGGGCACCATGACGTGCAGGTCGCATTCCACGCCGCGCTCGGTGAGGCGATCGCCGATGAAACCGGGCTTGGTGCCGGCCTCGTGCGAAACGATGAGCGCCTTCATGGGGCGCGCTCGACGACTGAGACCGGCAGGTGCTTGATGCCAGAGATGAAGTTGGACCGCAACCACTCGATCGGCCCGTCCTGTTCGATCCTGACCACCCGCCGCAGCAGCTCCTCGAACACCACTTTGATCTCCATGCGCGCCAGCCACGCACCGAGGCACAGGTGAGGACCGTTGCGGCCGAATGCCATGTGCTCATTGTCCGGGCGGGCCAAGTCGAACCTGTACGGGTGTGCGAAACGGTCCTGGTCGTGATCCGCGCTGACGTAGTAGAGGACCACCTTGTCACCGGCCCGCACCTTGGTGCCTCGGATCTCGGTGTCGCATGTGGCGGTACGTCGAAAGTGCGTCGTGACTGAGCTTGCCCGCAGCACTTCCTCCACCGCGGTCGTGGTCAGCGCCTCGTCGCCGGCCAGAACCGCGGAGCGCCACGCGTCGAATACATGGGGGTGAGCCATGAGCACCCACAGGCCGTGGGTCATCGTGTAGCGGGTCGTGTCGTTGCCCGCCGCGATGAGCAGCGTGAAGAAGTTCTTGAACTCCAGGTCTGTCAGCGGTGTGCCGTCGGTGGTGGGGGCCAGCAGCTGGCTGATCACGTCGGATGCCGGGCACCCGCGGCGCTTGGTGGCCTGCTCGGCGGCGTACTCGAAGATCTCAACTGTGGCGGGACTGCGGAAGGGCATGAAGCGGAACTCGTCGGTGTCGACAAGCCCGACGGGATAGTCGGTGAAGTCCGGATCGGTGTTGCCGAGCAGGGCGTCGCCCCACTCCACGAGCTGGTGACCGTCCTCGTCGCTGGTGCCGAGCATGCGTCCCAGCATCCGCATCGGCAGCTCCGTCGCAACTTCGGTGACGAAGTCGAATCGGCCTTGCGGCAGCGCCCGGTCCAGCACTTCGCACGCGAGCCCGCGGATGGCTGCCTCGTAGGTGTTGACGACTCGTGGCGTGAATCCCCGGCTCACCAACCGGCGGTAGCGGGTGTGGGAGGGAGGGTCCATCTCCATCATCGTCGTGCGGGCTTCCAGCTCGTCGGGCGCCATGTCCTCGAGGCGGATGCCCTGCGACGAGGTGAACGTCTGGGTGTCCCGGCTGATGCGGAACGCGTCGTCGTACTTGGTGACGGCCCAGTAGCCCCGTCCGTCGATCTCGTCAATCCACGCCACCGGCTCATTGCGCCGCATCCGCGCGAACGTCGCATGGGGGACGCCTTGGGTCCAGACGTCGTGGTCGGAGATGTTGGCGTCGTCGGGCCCGAGGTCGTCGAGGTACGGCTCGGCCCAGCTGCTCATGGCCTCAGGCTCGCACAGGGACGGTCGCAGGTGCAGACGAATCAGCGACTGAGACGTCAACCGATGCAACGCCGTGAACGAAGTTCGACGGGATGCGCTCCAGGTTGCCGGCGCTGGCGGGTCGGATGCCACGGTCCAGCATGGCCTCGAGCAGCACCGTCAGCTCCATCCGCGCCAGGTAGGCACCCAGGCAGAAATGCGGCCCGCCGCCTCCGAAGGCGATCTGCTCATTGTCGACCCTGCTGATGTCGAACTCGTCCGGGTGCTCGAACACCTGCTCGTCCCGGTTGGCCGACGGGTACCACATGACGACCTTGTCGCCCGCTGAGATCTGGGTGCCCGCCAACTCGGTGTCGACAGCGGCGGTTCGGCGCATGTGCAGGATCGGCGACGCCCAGCGGATGACCTCCTCGACGGCGTTAGGCACCAGGCCTGGATCAGCCACCAGCCGATCCCACTGGTCAGGATGCTCAGCGAACGCGATCGTCCCGTGGGTGATCGCCGTGCGTGTCGTCTCATTGCCGCCGAACACCAGCACCTGGAAGAAGTTGCGGAACTCGGTCGCAGTCAGACGGTCGCCGCCGACCTCGGCGTGCACCAAGTGGCTCACGACATCGTCAGTGGGATGGTCCAAGCGCTGATCGCCGAGCTTCGCCCCGTACTCGTACAACCCCCACGCGGCGGGACTGCCGAACGGAAGCAGGCCCAGCGGTGTGGTGTTGCCGTACGCGTCGGGCGGCAACGACTGGGCCTCTGTGGTGCCTTCCACCAGGTGATTCGACAGCTCCACCATGTAGCCAGCGTCTTCGGGTGGCACTCCCAAGATGGCGATGATCACCCTGATCGGCAGTGGCGCTGCCACCAGATCGACCCAGTCGCCCCCGCCCTCGCGAACCACGGTGTCGAGCAGTTCATCGGCGATGGCACGTGTGCGTTCTTCGTAGCGGCGCATCTGGCGGGGTGTGAACGCCTTGCTGACCACCCGGCGCAGGCGCGTATGCGCTGGCGGGTCGTGTTCGAGGATCGAACGGCGCGCCTCGAGCGCGTCGGCTTCGAGGTCCCACAGGTTCACGTGGCCGATCGCCGACGAGAAGCGTTCAGGGTGGCGGGACACCTCGCACACGTCGGCGTGGCGCGTCGCGGCCCAGAATCCGTGGTGTTCGTAGGGGTTCCAGTGCAGCCCGGGACGCTGTCGCAGCGTGCGGAAGTCTTCCCAGGGGATGCCATCCGCATACCGGCGAGCGTCGGCGATGTCGATCTGTGTGGCCGGGTCGGCCCCGCATGTCATGGGCGAATGGTAAGTCTGTGCAGACGTTTAGGCGGACCTAGGAGGCAAGCCTGTGACAACCCTCGCCGAAATCGAGAGCGCGCTGCGCTCTGCCGCAGTGCACACCGTCGAGGTCGCCATCGTCGACACCTACGGGCACCTGCGCGGCAAGCGCTTTCCCGTGGACCACTTTCTTCGGTCCGCAGTGGAGAACGGCTGCCACCTTGCGGATGCCATCTACATATTCGACCTGCACAACGACCTCGTCTACAGCCCCTACATCAACATGGCCAAGGGTTTCCTCGACACCCACCTGGTTCCCGATCTCGGCACGCTGAGAATCTTTCGGGCACCGCCCCGGCTACGCGCTGGTGTTCTCAGTCAGCCTCGATCCGTCCCACGAATTGCACCCGATAGCGCCGCGCACCGTGCTGCAGCGCCAGATCGAGCGATGCGAAGTGCTCGGCTACAGCCCAGTAGTAGCCACCGAGATGGAGTTCTACCTCTGCGAGGCGGACTGGTCGCACGTGCAGAGTCACATTCAGTACTCGTCGTTGACCGACCGGGGCGATATCGAAGCCGTGCTGCTCGACATGCGCCTCGCAATGATCGACGCAGGGATACCGGTCGAATCGTCGAACTCCGAGTACGGACCGGGTCAGATCGAGATCAACGTGGCCCACGCCGATGCCATGACCACGGCCGACAACACAGCGCTCTACAAGAGCATCGTCAAGGAGATCGCCGAAGAGACCGGGCTGAAGGCCACGTTCATGCCCAAGCCGTGGACCGAGCCCTCAGGCAGCGGGATGCACGTGCACACGAGCCTGTCATCGGGTGGCGAGAACGTGTTCGCCCCCTCGCACGACTCACCGAACGAGATCATGGCGCCGTGGCTGGGCGGCCAGCTCGACAATGCCGGGGCGCTGTCGTTGCTCGGCAGCCCCGTGCCCAACGGCTACAAGCGAGTGCGCCCCTACACGTTCGCGCCCACCCATGTGCACTGGGGGCTCGACAACCGTTCGGTGATGTGTCGGTGCACCGTGGGTGCCGGGAATGCGAACCGGGTCGAGTATCGGGCACCAGGCGCCGACGCCAACCCCTACCTGATGATCGCGGGATTGCTCGCGGCGGGAGCCGACGGGCTCGAGCGGGGCGCTGATCCCGGGCCGATGAGCGTCGGCGACAAGTACGACGACCCTGGCGATGCGGTTCCCCTGCCTGCCACTGCCGCTGACGGCATCGCGGCGTACAAGGGAAGCGCGTTGGCGGCAGCGCTGGGAGAGGAGTTCTCGACGAACTTCTTGCTCATGGTCAACGCAGAGTTGGAGAAGTTCCTCGAAGCTGGCTGCGACCCCGCTGGTGATGAGGTCTCTGACCCCGAACGCGAGCGCTACCTCGAGTTCGCCTGACCAGCGCCTGACCAGCGCCTGACCAGCGCCTGAGCCGCACCTGAACAGCTCAGTGGAACGGCAGGTACTCGTTGATCTCCCACTCGCTGATGCTGTCTGAGGGCTCGCCGGCAGCGGCGACGTAGCGCTCCCACTCCGCTGCCTTGATGGCAAGGAAGTTGTCGACGAGGTCGCTGCTCACCGCCTCCGCGAGCGCAGCGTCTTCACGCAGGTCCCCGAGCGCGTCCGCCAGGTTGAGCGCCGAGGTGACCTCGGTGTTCCACGCCTCCATGCCGTCGTTGGTCTCGGGCTCGGGGCAGTCGAGCTGGTCAACCAGGCCGAGACGCGCTGCCTGCAACACCGCGGCAATCGCCGTGTGGACATTGCAGGTGCCATCTGCGAGGCGGGATTCGATGCGCGTGCGCTCGCCTCGTTCGGGCGGCACTCGGGTGCCGACCACGCGGTGGTCGTAGCCCCAGTTGGCCCGCCGACCGCTGAACGTGAACGGCCGCAGGCGCCGGTACGCGTTCACCGTCGGGGCGCACAACGGCGTGAGCCCTTGGTGATGGGCACACAGCCCGGCCAAGCATGACTTCGCCAGCTCGGACAGCCCGTCGTCGGTGCTGGTGTCGACGAGCGCATTCGAGCCGTCCGCGTCGATCAGCGAGAAGTTGACGTGGACGCCGTTGCCCTCGAACTCCTCGTAGGGCTTGCCCAAGAAGGTGAGCTTTAAACCGTGCTCCATGGCGCACTCTCGAGCCAGCACTTTGAACAGAAAGGCGTCGTCGGCGGCCCGCAGCGCATCGCCGTAACGAAGCGTCAGCTCGAATTGTCCTGAATCGAACTCGGCGTTCACCGATTCGAGCACGATGTCGCTGCCGGTTGCGAGATCGACAACGTCGTCGATCAAGCCGACGGGATCCACACAACGGCCGGTGCCATACACGTACGACTCGGGCGTGTCCCAGCGCTGCCAGCCGTGCTCGTCGGTGAACTCGAGCACGTATGCCTCGAATTCGATGCCGACCATGGGGCGGTAGCCCAACGCCTCCCAGTCGGCGATTGCCTTGCGCAGGGCATACCGGGCCGAATAGCGGAACGGCTCGCCCGCTTGGGACAGGTCGCACACCGCCACCTGGGTCCGGTCGTCGTCCCAGCCCGGTCGCAGATCGGCGGGGTCGAAGCTGGCGTGCATGTCGGGGAAGCCGTCGAGCACGCCTGATCCAGGCGCAGCGACGAACGAGCGGTCGTAGGCGAGGCTGAAGACGGCTGCCGCGTGGCCGGTGCCTGCATGGGCCAGGGCCGCAGGAACGTATTTTCCCCGCGCCATTCCGAGATGGTCTGGCCACAGCATGCGGACGCGTTCATTGGCCACGGGTGTTTCCTCCGGAACGATCAGCAGAACTTATCTGAGGGGATTGGTCTGGAGGAGTAGCATCGACCCGACCCACGGAAAGGTCTCATCATGAAACGACGCATCCTGGCCTTGCTGGCTGTTGCGGCATTGTTCGGAACTGCATGCAGCAGCGACGACTCCGCGGAAAGCGAGCCGGCTGCCACCGATGCGCCGTCCGCCACCGAAGCACCGGCTGCCACCGAAGCGCCGGCGCCCGCCGTCACGATGACCAGCATCGATATCGACCACATTTTGAGTGCCGATCTGGCGAACTGCGAAGAAGCGCCGACAGGTGACCCGATCCGGGTGGGCATGGCGATGGACTTCAGCGATGTGGTCGGGTTCGTCGATATCCCGGGCTCCAAGGTGGTGCCGTACGTCGCGGATCTCGCCAACTGCCGCGGCGGCTTCAACGGCCGGCCGGTGTCCGTGCGGGTGGAAGAGGTCGGCACCGACGCTGCGCTCGCTACCGAGGACCTGCTGGACTGGGGTGCACACTTCCTCATCGGCCCGCCCTTCGCCGACTTTGCGCTGCCGATCCTGCAGACCACAGGCGGCAATGTTCCGCTGTTCGTAGCGGCATCGACCGAGCCGACCTTGGCAGATGCCTCCAACAACTCCTACCTGGTCACTTTCGACGACCACCAGATGTCGGGTGCGGCGGCCAAGTGGGCGCTTGACCAGGGCATCACCCGGGCGATCGTGTTCACCGAAGGCGAAGGCATCCCCTACACCGGCGTCAACCCCGACGCGTTCATCGCCGCCTTCGAAGCTGGTGGCGGCGAGGTGGTGAGCGTTCAGACCTACGTGTGGTTCGTCGACACTGACTTCTCGTCGCAGGTGAATGAGATCGCTCAGATCTCAGAGAACAACGAGGCCGTCTTCTCGGCCGCATTGGGCTTCCAGGTGACTGCCCTGCGTGGCCAGCTCGAAGGCCAAGGCCTCGACGGTCTTACCTACATCGGCACCGACGCCTTGGACGCCACCGGCATCCAGGTCGAGGCGAACAACGAGGGCATCGCCCATACGCCGCATACGAGCATCACTGCAGGCGACCGCATCGATTCGATGCTCGCCGCGTTCGAGGCCGCCGAAGGCGAGGCGCTCGACA
This sequence comes from Candidatus Poriferisodalis sp., assembly GCF_965237655.1. Classification (GTDB taxonomy): domain Bacteria; phylum Actinomycetota; class Acidimicrobiia; order Acidimicrobiales; family Poriferisodalaceae; genus Poriferisodalis. The sequence continues at coordinate 1,998,866 of NZ_CBDEGB010000002.1, read as the reverse complement.
GTCGTGGCTTCATGGCGCTCTATGTCGACTCGATGTTCATCGGCATCCAGGGGATGCTCGACTGCGGCTGCGACGACACTGCCGAGATCGGCGAGGCCGTCAAGCAGATCTCTGGATTCCAGGGATTGTCGGGTGAGATCACCTACGAGGGCACGAACGGCATCCCGCCAAAGGCGGTGCCGATCAATCGCATTGTGAACGGCGAGGACGTACTCGTCGCCACAATCGAATAGGTCCGTATCGGCGCCGCAGGAGCGGGCACAACGCCAGACGCGGTGGCCTCGCGATCTCCAATGCTCGAAGTCGAAGGCCTCACCGCACGGTACGGCTCGATAGCTGCATTGCGCGGCGCGTCCCTGAGCGTCGGGTCGGGTGAGGTCGTCGGCCTCATCGGGCCCAACGGAGCGGGCAAGACCACCTTGCTGTCGACCATCGCCGGGCTGATGTCTCCCGCAGAGGGCAGCGTCACCTTCGAGGGACAAGACATCACGAGCCACTCGCCAGAGAAGCTGCTGCGCTCGGGGGTGGCGCTCGTGCCAGAGCACCGTCGCATCTTCGCCGACCTCACCGTGGAGGAGAACCTGAAGATCGGCGGGGTGACGGTGCCAGCGGCGAAGCGCGCAGAACTGCTGGATGAAATGGCAGAACGCTTTCCGGTGCTGAGGGAGAAGTGGGATGTCTCGGCCGGATACCTGTCGGGGGGCGAGGCTCAGCAGCTAGCCATCGGGCGGGCGCTGATGTCGGCTCCCCGATTGCTGATGATGGACGAACCCTCGCTCGGCCTCGCCCCCGTGCTGGTCGACCTGGTATTTGAGCTCATCGGCACGCTTCGTGAACAGGGACGCACGCTGCTCGTCGTGGAGCAAAACGCAGCACGGATGCTCGCTGTGGCTGACCGCGCTTATGTGCTTCGCAGCGGCGAGGTAGTGGCCTCGGGCACGGGTGCTGAGCTGAGTCAACAAGACGATTTGTTCGACACTTTCGTAGGTCATGTCATGCCTGCGAATGAGGGGCTGCCCGCCTCAGGCGCGCATGAATCTCACAGCGCCGGGGGTCCCACGGGGTGACCGAGCTGGCGCAGAACCTCATCGACGGCCTTGGCCGGGGCAGCATTTACGCACTGCTGGCGCTGGGCGTGGCCGTCGTGTTCGGCGTCATGCACCTGCTGAATTTCGCCCACGGTGAGCTCATCACCGTCGGGGGCTACATCGCGCTGTGGACCCTGGGGCGCGACTGGTCGTGGTACGTGGTGGCACCGCTGATCGTGGTGGGCGCGGTGCTGACCTCATTGGTGATCGAGCGGGTCGCTTTCTCACGTGTGCGGGGAAGCTCAGACTTCACACTGCTGCTCACCTCATTCGGTGTGCACTTCGTCATCTCCGCGATCTTCTTGCTGTACGTGTCGGCGTCGGTGAAGCCGTTCGACAGGCCCTCGTGGGTGACGAACACCTACTCAGTCGGGCCGCTACGGATCGAGGTGTACGACACCGTCGTCATCGTGGTGACTGTGCTGACGCTGATCGGCACGACCCTGCTGCTGCAGCGAACCATGTTCGGGCTGTCGCTTCGTGCCGCCGCAGCCGACTTCGACACCGCCCGGCTGATGGGCGTGCGCTCCGACACCGTGATCCGGGGCGCTTTCGCCCTGTCGGGACTGCTGGCGGGCATCGCCGGGGTCTTCTGGTTGATGCGAGCCGGCAGCATCAACCCCAGCGCTGGCATCACTCCGATGCTCAAGGGCGTCTTGGCCGCACTGATCGGCGGTCTGGGCAGTCTGCGTGGGGCCGTCATCGGCGGTTTGGCCCTGGGCTTGGCTGAAGTGATCCTTCGATCACGCCTGCCCGACAGCGTCGCCAGCCTCACCGAAGGCGTGGTGTTCCTGTTGATCGCCCTGCTGTTCATCTTCAGACCGCAGGGCCTCGTTCGGGTCGTTCACGCCGAGCGGGTCTGATGTTTCCTCGTTTCGGACGCGACATCGGCTTCCCCATCGTGGGTTGCGCCGTGCTCTTTGCCGTGTTTGTGACGGGTGGCCTCATCTACCAGAGCCTGCAAGCTCGAGCTGCCGAACGTCTGGTGACGGTCATGCTGATCGACGCCATCATCGTGCTCGGTATCCAGATCTACGTCGGCAACACCGGTGTGCTGTCGTTCGGCCACATCGGTTTCGGTGCGATCGCCGGCTACGCCTTTGCGATATTTGCCATCAGCCCCGCGGAGAAGCTCAAGCGCATTCCGGATTCCCCATTCGGATTGCAGGAAGTTCTGCTGAACCCGTTGCTGGCCGGTGCCGTGGCCATCGGGGTGGCCGTGGTGATAGCGCTTGTGGTGGGCATCGGATTGGCGCGCTCGGGCGCGGAATCGGGTGCTGTCGCGGCCACGGTGATCACCTTGGCTCTGCTGTTTGTCACCCATGAGGTGGCTCGCAACTGGCCTGACCTGACCGGTGGCAACCGTGCGGGTCTCACCTTCAAGGTCGGGGCGGCGCTTGACAGCAGGCTGCCGATCTATGCCTGCCTGCTGGCGGCGTTGATCGTCGCTCGGCTCTATGCGCAGAGCCGCAGCGGCAAGCTCGCGGTTGCGGCCCGCGAAGACAACCTGGCAGCGCGCGCCATGGGCGTGAACCCACTGGTGCAGCAGATGGCGGCGCTGCTCATTTCCGTCGTGATCGTCAGCGCCGGATCGTCGCTGCGGGTGTACGAGAACGGCTCGATCCTTCCCGACGATTTCTTCTTCAGCTATACGTTGCTCACGCTGGCAATGCTCATAGTTGGCGGCCGCAACAGCGTCACCGGAGCGCTCGTTGGAGTGGCGGTGATGACCGTCGGGCGCGAACTGGCCCGGCGTATGGGACAAGACGGCTTCGAGGTGTTCGGACTCAGCCTGGACGCTGGACCGCTGGATTGGATCTTCCGAGAAAACCTTCAGACGGTGTTCTTGGGCCTGGCAATGCTCGGCTTCATGATCTTCAGATCGGACGGCCTCCTCGGGGACTGGGAGCTGGATGCCTGGCTGTGGCGTCGGTGGCAGCGCCGTAAACCCGATGTTCGACCCGAAGCTCTCGCTGAAGTCGCGCCGGTGGGCTTGCACGCCGAGGTGGCCCATGGGGGTGCAGTCCTCGAGGTGGGAGACATCGTCGTCAATTTCGGCGGCTTTCGAGCCCTCGATGGTGCAGGCCTCACCGTCGCGCCCGACGAGGTCGTCGGATTGATCGGCCCCAACGGGGCTGGCAAGACGACGCTGGTCAACGTGATCACCGGGATCGTCGATCCTGCTGAAGGCTGGTTCAGGGTGGGCGAGCGCGATCTGAATTCCGAGCCGAGCTATGAGATCGCTCGTGCAGGTCTCCTGCGTACGTTCCAGAACCTACGGCTCTTCGGAGCGCTGACCGTCCGTCAGAACGTGGAGTTGTCCAGCCGTGTGGCGGCCCGGCACCGGCCGGGGACCGGTCCGCCGGTGGACGCGCTCATAGCCGAGGCTGGCCTGTGGGAGGTGAGAGATCGCCGCGCCCGCGAGCTCGACTACGGCAGCGCTCGACGGCTGGAATTGGCCCGCGCGGCAGCTATGGCGCCGGCGTTCCTGCTGTTGGACGAGCCCACAAGCGGCATGAGTGATGCCGAGTCAACCGAGATGATCCGACGGATTCGCCACATGGCTGCGGCTGTCGACGCGGGCGTCTTGGTGATCGACCACGATCTCAACTTCATCACCGGCATCAGCGATCGGATATACGTTCTCGATCAGGGCAAGGTGATCAGCATCGGCACCCCCGATGAGGTGCAGGCCGACCCAGCCGTGCGTGCCGCGTACCTCGGCACCGAGACCGGCGCGTAGACCTGAGGCTGAGTACTCTCGGATACTGCTGGTCATGTGCCACCGAGATCATGACGACGTGGGAGTGACATGAGCACGGCAACGCTGGAACGCACAGACGAACCACAGCGAATCTGGGACGAGGGCGACCCCGACATGCCGGCCGAGTTCGCTGAGTTGCTCGTGCGGATGCTGAGCTACCACGTTGAGAACAGCACGAATCCGCATTACACCGACCTGCTGACCAAGCTGTGGGATCGCTGCCTGCGGTTCGCACCCGACGAAGCGACCAAGGGGCTCTTGGTCAAGCTGATGCAGCAAGAGGTCGAGCACGGGATCATCAACGCTCACATCCTGGCCGGCCTTGGAGTCGACAAGGTCGATCGCCCGATCGAGCAGTACGCGTTCCGGCTGCCAATGGACACGTTCTGCGACCTGTCGTACTTCCATGCGCTGATCGACCGGGTCGGCGTGTACATCGGCGAGACGTGGGACGGCGTGCCCTACAAGCCGCTGGCAGACATCGCCACACGGGTGCATAAGGAAGAGCTGTTCCATTGCACGCTCGGACTGCGCAATTTGCGCATCGTCTGCTCGACGCCCGAGGGCCTCGATGAGGCGAACGAGCGGATCGGGGTCTGGTGGCCGGCGGCGCTGGACATGTTCGGACGGTCTGATTCCGATTTCGGAGACGCCTACGTGCGGTGGGGCCTGCGGAAGAAGAACAACGCGGACCTCCGCAGGCAGTACATCGCGGACACGAGGCCGCTGCTTGGAGAGCTGGGGATCGAGGTGCCGCCGAACCGGCTGAACCGCCGGTTCCTCTAGCTGGCCATGGATCCTGGAGCTACAGGGCTCGCGGTCAAGGTCTCACGGCCGGCGCCCGAGGTCGCGATCATCGAGACGTCGTCGTCGGTGCACTGGGAGTGCTTCTGGATTGCCGAGGGCGACCACACGCTCGTCGTGGGAGCCTTCGACCGAGGCGACAAGTCATCGCCAGAGCCTCGCATCCACGTCATGAACAAGCCGTACGGATGGGACATGCAGCCGGCTTCTGATCCGCCGTCTGCCGGCGACGATGAGGACCTCTTGGTGCAGGTGTGGCAACTGCTGAGTTCGAACTGAACGTGCGGAGCGAGGTAGCGGCGTGAATCTCGAGACGCTGGGCCAAGTGCTGGTGGAGACCGAGGTGGTCGTCGAACCCGAATCCGTCGCGCTGCTGGTCGATGCGCTTGGAACGCCCACCGCAGGGGAGGTAGCGCTGCGGCTGCCCTTCTTCGGTCCGACCGTGGGTGGCAGCGATTCGGTGGTGGGGCCCATCGGGCTCAGCCTGGAGCGAGGCCTCGCCGGCGGCCAGTCGTTCGAGTGGCACCGTTCGTTCCGTCTGGGCGAGCGAGTGTCCGTGGTGGTGTCGGTGGAGGACATCATCGACAAGGGAACGCTGCACCTCGCCACTGTGCTGTCGGAGTACCGCGACGCCGACGGGGAGCTGATACAGCGTCAGCGAACGGTGTTTGTGGAGCGCAAGCCGGCTGACCCCTCGAAGGGCGCTGAAGCGGCAGAGGGCGAGAGTTCGGCAGGGAAGGCGAGAACGTGACTGACTTCGAGTTCACCCAGGTGCCCGCTCCGACACTCACAAGGGAGGCGATGCGCAGCTTCGTCGACGGCGTGCATGACGCAAATCCGGTGCATACCGACCCCGAGTTCGCAGCCAAGGCCGGGCTGCCCGACGTGGTGGTGCAGGCTTCCCACACCACAGCGATCGCGCTCGATGCGCTGGTCGCGCAGTTCGGTGCCGATGCGATTCTGAATCTCGACGTTCGGCTGCGCGGACCGGTCTTTCCTGGCGATGACCTGACGGTGTCGCCGGTGAGTTTCGGGGAGCACGATCGAGGAGTGGAGGTGCGCAACCAGCGGGGTGATGTCGTCGCCACCGGCATCGTCATCCTCCGCGGCGACCCCGACGAGTCGTGAGATCTGCGAGCAGGGAGATCAGATGAGCTACGAGCACCTGCTGCGGTGATTCCCGAGACCCCCACACTGGCAAGCTGACTGCCTCGGTCAAGGGGTGAGCAGTGGAGCCCGAATCCCGATCTGGGTCCCGAACAAGGTTCAAGCGCCGGTCGAACGGCGATGTCGTCGTCACAGAATCGATTGGCTCAGGCCTGCGCAAGTTCGCGAATGTTGCGATCGGCATTGCTGGGGCGATTGGCGCGACATTCGTTGCGTCTCGGGTGGCGTCACTTGTCGACTTCGATTTTCCCCGCTACGTGCCTGTCGTCATAGGGGCGGCGTTGATCCCGTCACTCCTCGAGTACTTCTTGCCCTCGCGTGCAGTCCTTCGCATCAGGTCTGAAGTCGTATCGGCGCAGATGGGGCAGCGTCCGAAGCAGGCCCTCTCGATCGCGTCCATCCAATACGCGGAACAGGTGCTGGTGCGATTACCCGATCAGAATCCGGCGGCGCCGGACGCGGCTACTGATTACGACCGTCTGTATGGCGGCAGCGATGGATTTGCGGCGCGCATCCACTACATCCACGAAGATCTCTGTGTGCGGAGCCTCACTTTCGTGACATCTGAAGCAAGGAGAGTCATCGACGCCCTAAAACAGGTCGGCGTGCGCGTCGGCCGGCCGTAGAAGAAACAGGTCTGGCATGGCGATGTTCGGCGTTGCCGGGTCCTTGGCGTCGTAGCTGTGCCCGTCTCCGTGTGACGCACAACACTGGTGGCCATGGATGATGCGATGACGCTGCAGGCGGGCGCCAACCAGCCGCCGCCGCTGGAGCCGTACGACCTGTTCGCGACCGACCCGGTCCTCGGTGCCGCAATGGAACGTGAGGGTGCCCAGCGCAAGGTGATGGCCTCGTTCGGCAAAGCGGTGGGCACCCAAGAGGTGTTCGAGTGGGGCTTCCTGGCCAATCGGCGCTCGCCCGAGTTGGCGACCCACGACCGTTTCGGCAACCGCATCGACGAGGTGCGCTACCACCCTGCGTACCACTCGTTGCTGGACATGTCGGTCTCAGCCGGCATCCACTGCATGCGCTATGAGTCCCAGCCGGGCGACGGCGGCGTTGTTACCCGCAATGCGCTGATGTATCTGATGAGCCAGGCCGAGGTCGGCCACGGCTGCCCGACTTCGATGACTTCGGCGGCGCTCGGTGCGCTTGAACACCAGCCGGAGCTCGCCGCGACATGGCGGCCTCGCTTGGTGTCACTCAGCTACGACCCGCGCCTCGTCGAAACACTCGACCGCCACCTCACCGGCCTCCGTACTGCCATGGGTGGCCACGATGTCGGCGGCTCCGGCACGAGCCGTGAAGCAGGTGCGCGGCGTCTCGTCGAGCAGATGGCCCAATGCTGGGCAGCGTCGCTGCTGGTGCAGCACGGCGACCCAGCGCTGGCTGACACGTACGTGCAGTCCCGCCTCGTGGGCGACTGGGGCAGTGAGCTCGGCACCCTCAACCCCACGGCCAACCTGTCGCACATCGCCGCCCGAGCAGTCCCGTCTCGCTGATGCGGTTCTCGATGACCTTGCGCCCTTGATCGGGCAGCGTCTGGCTGCCGAGCACACCTTCGACGATGGCGAGCACATCAGGGGCCGACGAAGCGCCGACTACTTCGATCAGCGGCCCGTACCCGTCCATGATCACGCTGTCGATGTCGTAGCTGGCTCGTTCGGCGTCGTAGGCCAAGGCCATGGCCGCGCCGCCGCCGACGTAGATCCTCGCCACAGCCCCGCGCCGATGCAGGCGTTCAGCCACCTCGGCCAGAGCCTCTCCGAAGGCACCGCGGTCCATCGCTGTTCGTGGGGAAGGAGGTATCTCAGACCACAAGCAGCTCGCGAGCGGGCAGGAAGGCGCGGCGAGCTTCAAACGCTGCAGGAGGGTGGACGATGGCTTCGACCCGAAAGAAATCGAGATCTGGGCCCGGAAACCAGAACTCGTCGAGATAGCGAGCTTCGTCGAACACCCATTCAGGGGCGACGATGCCGTCATGCATGTACCGATGCTCCACATACGCAGCCAAGAATGCGTCCCAGCGCCTATCAATCGGCCCCGGTTCATCGGCCACGAGTCTCAGCCGGGCGACTAGCGGCGTGTCCTCCCACACCAGCCCGAATTCATGTAGCACGATTCGCAATCGCATCTCGTCGTCGCACCCACACAGCTGCGAGGCGAAATCCTTTAGCCGCCGACCCACCGGCACGTCGTCCTCGGCAAGCGCCATCACCTCGACGGTACCGCCCGGCGTCTAGTCCTCGACGTGGCGGGCTGGGAAGCCGCCTCTTGAGATCGGGCCCCAACTCTCGATGTGCAAGCGCAGCAGCACCTTGCCTTGGCGAGTCATCGCAGCCTGGTACTCGTCCCAGTCGGAATGCTCGCCGCTGATCACCCGGAAGTACTCGACAAGCCCGTCCATACCATCTCACCCTCCCCGGGTCGTCCCAATAGCTCCGGCAGTCTCGCCGCTCGGGTCGCCGTTCGGCACACCGTTGGGCGGTTCGGATTGCCGGTGGTTCGCATGAATTGCCCGAACAGGGAAGAATCGGCATCGGGTCGCGCTTCGTGCCGGCGCACACGAGGGGTGAATCACACGATGTTGCAGCACTATCGGGTTTTGGATCTCTGCGAGGGAATCAGCCAGTTCGCGGGCTACCTGCTTGCCAGTCTGGGAGCGGAGGTGATTGCTGTCGAGCCGCCCGGTGGCGTGCGCAGCCGTCATCTGGGTCCATTCGTCGACGACGAGCCGGACCCGGAACGCTCGCTGGGCCACTGGGCCTACAACCAGGGCAAGCAGAGTGACACGGCCGACCTGAGCACTGCGGAGGGCCGGCAACGACTGCTGGAGCTCGTCAGGGGAGCGGACGCGCTCATCGAGGACGCGCCGGTGGGCCAGATGGCTGCACTTGGTCTCGGCTATGACGATCTCGCCGCCGTCAATCCTGCCATCGTCCATGCGTCCGTGACGCCGTACGGCTCGACCGGTCCGCGCAGCACTTGGGCAGGCTCGGATCTAACCGCAGTGGCCGGCAGCGGGTTCCTGCACTCCAGCGGCGACAAGGACCGTGCCCCGGTGAGGGTCTCGGGCGTGCCGCAGAGTTTTCTTCAGGCCGCCGGCGATGCCGCTGCGGCCACGCTTATCGCCTTGCGCGAGGCCCAACGCAGCGGGCTTGGCCAGCACGTCGATGTCTCTGCCATGGAGTCGATGACCCACGGCCAGCCGCAGAACATGTCGCCACGGGTCAATGCCAACCCCATCGACCGCATCGCCGGCGGCCTCAGCCTCGGCGGCATCGACATCCCGATGATGTTCCCGTGCGCCGACGGCAACACCATCTGCGTCGCGCTCATGGGCGTGGCATTTGCGCCCTTCACGCGACGGCTCGTGGAGTGGGAGGCGGAGGAAGGCTTTGCCGACGAGGAGCTTCAGGCGGTGGACTGGGAAACCATCGCAGTCGAGGTTCTCAGCGGCCAGCGCTCGCCCGAAATCATCGGCAAATCGTTTGCGACGCACGCCCGCTTTCTCGCTACCAAGACGGCTGAGGAATTGTGGGCTGCGGCGTTCGACCGAAATCTGCTGATCACGCCGTCGGCACTGGTCAGCGATCTCCTCACGAATGTGCACTTCGCCAGTCGCGACTTCTGGCGAGACTCCGAGTTGGACGATGGGCGAGTTGCTCGCTTCTGCGGACCGCTGGTGCACTTCAGCGACGAAGCGCCCGAGCGCACACCGGTCGTGCCACGGCTCGGCGCTCATGACGATGCGATCGACTCCGACCGGCGGCCGCACGCGGCGACCGTGGTCGCTGCCTCCGGTGGTCCTGGGGCCAGCGGCTCTGCATCGGGCGACGCTGAGCCCAATGGCACTGTCTCGGAAGGCAGAGTCTCCGGCGGCGCTGTACTGCCGCTCGCAGGCCTGAGGGTGGTGGAGTTCTCGTGGGTCATCGCCACGCCCTCGGCGGTGCGCATCCTGGCCGATTACGGCGCCACCGTGGTGAAGGTCGAGACCGAGGGCCGGCCCGACACCATGCGCACGGTCAACCCGTTCGTCGACGAGGACCCACACCCCGACAACAGCGTCGGCTACGGCGTGTACAACGCAGGCAAGCGCAGCCTCAGCCTCGATCTCAGCAAACCCGAGTCTCGCCAGGTGGTCGAGGACCTGATCCGCTGGGCCGACATTGCCACGGAATCCTGGGCGCCTGGAGCGGCAGCGCGCATGGGCTACGGCTACGAGGATCTGTCGGCGATCAATCCCCGGATCATCATGCTGTCGAGCTCACTTCTGGGCCAGAGCGGGCCCTATTCGAGTCTCGCCGGCTACGGATTCATGGCAGCGGCCATTGCCGGTTTCTACGAGATCACCGGATGGCCCGATCGCGGCCCCGCCGGACCGTATGGCCCCTACACGGACTTCTTGGCGCCACGAGTCATCGTGGCATCGCTGATGGCCGCGTTGGAGCGCCGGGATCGCGCCGGCGACGGCTGCTACATCGACGTGTCGCAGACCGAGGCAGCCCTGCACTACCTGGCTCCGGCCATCTTGGATGCCTCGGTCAACGGACGGGATCCCCAGCGGTGCGGCAACGAGGACCCGCACATGAGCCCGCACGGCGTTTACCCGAGCGCTGGCGACGACCAGTGGGTGGCGATCGCCTGTACCGACGACCGGTGGCCGGCACTCGCCGGCGCAGTGGGGCTGGACATTGACGGGGCCGCTGGCTGGGACCAGGCCGTACGGCGCGAGCGTGCTGCGGTGATCGACGAGGTGATCTCGGCGTGGACCTCCGAGTGCAGCAACGTCGAGGCCGCCGAGGCGTTCCAGACCCACGGCATCGACGCCTACCCGGTCAACAACGCGCAGGGCTGCTGCGACGACCCGCAGCTCACATCTCGCGAACACCACATCAATGTTCCCCAGAGCCATCGTGGGACAATGTGGACGCAGAACTGCCGGACGCGTATGTCACGTACGCCTCCGGTCGTATGGCGCGGCGGGCCGTGCTTGGGCGAGGACAACTTCGAGGTGCTCACCGAGTTCTTGGGCTACGACGCCGACCGCATCGCCGATCTCGCGGCAGCCGAAGTGCTCGGCTGAGCGCGCGAGTGGAGCGCATCGCTGACATTGGGGCGGCGGTTTCACATCCAGTGTTCGATGTCTAAGTCATCGAAGGCTGCGAAGTCCGACGTGTTGGCGGTCACGAGGATCAACCCGTTGACCGCTGCGATGGCCGCGATCTGACCGTCGACAAAGGGCGGTGTCGCGCCGGCTGCGGCCAATCGCGCGCGTTCCCGCGCGTGCCAATCAGCCGCCCGGCGGTCGTAGTCCTCTATCGCGAAGCGTCCCAACACGACTTCGTCGATATAGCGTTCGATCGCGTCGCGTCGGTGTGATTGGGGAAGTCGGCAACAGCCAAACCGAAGTTCGTGCCAGACCAGTGCCGGTATCGCGATTTCACCGTCATGTTCACGAAGACGGTGCAGCACCTCCGCATTCGGCTGCGGCCGCAACGGTTCTGAGACGATGTTCGTGTCGAGGAGGTACTGCATCGGCTACAGCGACACGTCGCGGCCGGGTACACGGTCGCGCAGATCTCCGAAGAGCTCGTCAGGGTCGAGTTCCAGCTCGGTGAGTCTGGCGCTGTCGGCGAATTCCCGATACGCCTCGTCAAAACTCCGATGGCTGGCAGCGAGCCGTTCGAAAGCCCGGCAGCTGATCAGGACTGCCACGGGCTCACCCCTGCGGGTCAATTGGACTGCTTTGCCGCCCTCTGCCTCGCGGACCAGCGTCGACAGATTGCGCCGTGCCTCGGCGATGGATTGGTGATCCGTTATCGCAAACTCAGAAATGTACATCGAGAAGTACATTACCCGCAGGAGATCCCACTCCTCATCCAGCGCCGCTGACTGGCGTTGGGGGAGTGGTGATGGGAGGAGGCTGGTGGCGGGCGCAGTCGCCCGAGATGATGTCGTTGATCCGGTCGACTCGGCCGCCCTCGGCGGCGGGAACGGGAGCACCGCTGATGTCGAGCAGGTGCGGGTGGAACGACCAACCCGCGATCTCATCGCCGTCGAAGTCGATCTGCAGCACACCGGTCTCACCGGTGATGCCGGACCGGTAGTGCCACACGAAGTTGCCGAGCGAGTAGGCCACCAGCTTCCCGTCGCCGAATACGACGGGCTGCAGCACATGAGGGTGTTGGCCGATCACCGCATCAGCGCCGTTGCGCAACAGCTCGAAGGCGAAGTCGCGCTGCCGTCCATCGGGACAGGTCATCCGCTCGACGCCCCAGTGCACGACCGCGATCACCACATCGGCGTCCCCCGCAGCCACCCGGACGTTCGCGAGCACTCGCTCGCGCTGATAGGCCGACGCGATGCCTGCGCGCGTCCGGGTGGCCGGAAAGTCGAGCGGCACCACCATCGAGGCCCCGACGAACGCGACGCGAACGCCCGGTCGCACCTCGATGATCCGATGCCGGTAGGCCTCGGGGCTGGTGGCTCCCGCCCCGAGCGCGATCACTCCCTCGGCCTCGAGCAGCTCAACCGTGTCGACGAGCGCATCAGGCCCGTAGTCGCCGGCATGGTTGTTCGCCAAGTTGGCAACGTCCACGCCAGCGCCAGCGATGTGCTCGGCGGCGGACGGTGGCGCCCGGAAGACGAACTCCTTGTCGGCGGGATCGCCACGCTCGCTGATGGCCATCTCCACGTTCACGACAGCTACGTCGGCTGAGTCCAGCAATGGCTCGATTCCGGCGAACGGATCGATGCCGGCGGCCTCGCTGCGATCCATCAGCACATCGCCGCCTGCCAGCAGGGTCCATCTCAGATCGGGCTCAGTCGTCGACGGTGTTGCGGTGGTTGTCGCAGCAGGCGCCGCTTCACCAGCGGGCGACGAAATCGTCGTGGCCACAGGCGACGCGGCCGGCTGCCCGTGACTCGCGGCTGCATCCATGGCGTCGTTCGTCGCTGGGGCCGGTGCCACCGTGGCCGTCGTCGGCGGCGGGGCCACCTGCACGGTGCTGGCGCTGCAGGCTGCGGCCAGCACAGAAGCGCCCGCTACGAGCACCCATGCGCGTTTCAAGACGTCCGCTCGGCGCCGCCTCCGGTCCGCGGTCGAGTTCAGCAGCGCCTCAGCCTGCAGCCAGGTACACGACCGCATCGAGGTCGTCGTTGGCGTCGGCATACGCCGCCTCGTAGTCGAACACCAGCGGATGATGCCAGCAGATCCACGGGCTGCCGATGACATAGCGGTTGAAGAAACCGCCGTGGTTGAACAGCGTGTAGCAGCCGAACAGCCCACCCATCGAATCGCCGACGTCGGCGGCGAAGCCGATGCCGAAGTTGGCATCGGTCTGGTACACGACCGGCAGCGGTTCGGGCCAGTCGATCGGCGGGCCTTGCGTGGTGATCTCGAAATCGAAGTCCATGAGGTCGGAATGGTCGATGTGGGTCTGCGTAAGCGGAAGCTGCTGTGGTTCTGCCATGAGACGTCCCCTTGGGTCCGATTGCGTGAGGCCGAGTCTCGCGCAGTGTTCAGCGCGGCCGCGTCTCGCTCAGCCGCCAGATGAGGTCACGTCGGTGTCACGCAGTCCGGAGCGCGAACTAGCGTCGCGCACGCTGGGCCGCCCGGCGTCGGGCCACGTCTGGCTGCGGACAAGGAGACGCTCATGGCACTTGCAGACACAGTTCAGGGGATTCTCGACCGGGGAGTTGCCGACGGCGATGTCGTCGGCGCAGTGGCAAAGATCGTCGGACCAGACGGCGAGATCTGTTCCGCTGCGGCGGGCACACGCGGCGCCGACAGCGATGTGGCGATGACCAACGACACCGTCTGCTGGATCGCCTCGATGACCAAGGCGCTGACGGGCACCGCAGCAATGCAGCTCGTCGAGCAGGGCAAGCTCTCGCTCGACGGCCCCGCGGGGGAAACGTTGCCGCTGCTGGACGAGCTCGATGTGCTCACCGGGTTCGACGACAGCGGTGCACCCGTCACCCGGGCCCGCAATGGCGACATCACGCTGCGACAGCTGCTGACCCACACCGCCGGCATGGGCTACGACATCTGGAGCGCAGAGCTCGGGCAGTACCAGGAAGCCACGGGCACGCCTGGCATCACCGAGTGCCAGAAGTCGACGCTCAGCATTCCGCTGCTCTTCGATCCGGGCGAACGCTGGATGTACGGAACAGGCATCGACTACGCCGGCCAAATGGTCGAGACAGTGTCAGGAATGTCGCTGGGGGAGTACTTCGCGCAGAACGTCTCCGGGCCGCTTGGCATGTCCGACACTGCGTTTCGAATCAGCGATGACATGCGGTCGCGAATCTCGGCCATGCATGCCCGGATGGAGGACGGCTCGCTGGTCGAGATGCCATTCGAGATCCCCCAGGACCCCGAAATGGAGATGGGAGGCGGCGGCCTGTACTCCACGATCGACGACTACTGCCGCTTCCTGTCGATGATGCTCAACGGCGGCAGCGTCGACGGCCGCCAGATCGTCTCGGCCGACACGCACCAACAGATGGTGTCCAATGCCATGGGCGACCTGCGGGTCACGATGCTGCACTCCGCTATCCCGCCGTACTCCAACGATGCAGAGTTCTTCCCTGGACTCGAGAAATCCTGGGGCCTCACGTTCCAGATCAATGAGGAGCCTGCGCCGACCGGTCGCCCGGCTGGCGGCCTCATGTGGGCCGGGCTGGCCAACTCGTTCTTCTGGATCGACCTGCCGAACCAGGTAGCCGGCTGCTACATCAGCCAGGTTGTGCCGTTCGCGGATGCGCGTTCGTACCAGCTGTACGAGGACATCGAAACCGCCACCTACGACAGCCTGTAGCCCCCGGGGACCTCCCACGGGGAGCTGGCCGCGGGGCGCCTCGCTTGGCGGCCGTCGTTCAGGAGACGGCTGGGCCCAGCACCACGCAGCCGTTGTGGCCGCCGAAGCCGAACGAGTTGCTAAGCGAGGGGCCGGGCTCCCAGTTGGCAGCCTGACCGGTCACCAGGTTGAACTCCGCGAGTTCGGGATCGGGTGTGGTCCAGCCGGCTGTCGGCGGGATCTTGCGATGTCGCATCGACATCAGCACCGCCACGGCCTCGAACGCTCCTGCGGCCCCGAGCGCGTGGCCGGTGACGCCCTTGGTTGACGTCACCAGCGGCCCGCTCGGGCCGAACAGCTTGTTGAGCGCCTCGGCTTCTGCAGCGTCGTTCAGCGGGGTGGACGTTCCGTGAGCATTCACATGCACAATGTCGGCTGGTGTCAATCCGGCATCTTCGATGGCGAGCTGCATGCAGCGCAACGCACCCGCGCCACCGGGTGCCGGTGCAGTGATGTGGTGGGCGTCGGCGTTGGACCCGGTACCAAGGATTTCGCCGTGGATGGTTGCGCCCCTCGAGACCGCCGAGTCCCAGTCTTCGAGCACCAGAGTGGCGGCGCCCTCGGTCATCATGAAGCCGTCGCGTTCCTTGTCGAACGGCATCGAGACGCCGCTCGTCGACAGCGCGGTCATGTTGACAAAGCCAGCGGTGCCCACGGGAGTCATCACCGACTCGCAGCCGCCGGCCAAGATCACGTCGGCGGCTCCGGCGCGGATCAGCCGCGTTGCGTACCCGATCGCGTGAGTCCCAGCTGCGCAGGCTGTAGTCAGAACCTCGCAGGGGCCAGCCAGGCCATACCGCATCGAAATCGCAGCACCGGGAGCGTTGGGCATCATCATCGGGATCATGAACGGCGATACCCGGCGTGGGCCCTTGCGGTCGAGCACGAGAACCTGGTCTTCGAAGGTTTGAAGTCCGCCGACGCCCGTTCCGTAGATCACTCCACAGCGCGCCGGGTCGGACGCCAAGTCGCCTGCGTCGGCGACGGCCTGCGCAGCCGATGCCATGGCGAGCTGAGTTGACCGATCGGCCCGCCGCGCCTCCTTGGGGTTGTCGAAGTACGTCGCTGGGTCGAAGTCGGTGACGCGACGTTCGCCCTCTGGCGGCTCGGAGTTCAAACCCTGCCAGAAGTCGTCCACGCCGGTCCCAGCGCACGAAATGACGCCGAGGCCGACGACAGCTACCCGACGTCTGTCGCTCACTGGCTGCAGCTCACAGCTTGGATTCGACCAGCTGGATCGCGTGGGCGACAGTGGTCACGCCTTCCAGCTCTTCCTCGTCCACGTTGATGTCGAACTCCTCTTCCAGAGCCATCACCAACTCGACGAGGTCCAGGCTGTCGGCGTCGAGATCATCAGCGAAGCTGGCCTCGGGCGTGACTTGCTCGGCATCCACGGCCAGCACCTCGACGGCGCAGTCCCGGAATCGATCCAACGTGTCACTCATGCTGATCCCCTCATGTGTGGGTTCTTACTCGCACGATCCAGCGACGGTCGTGCGAGTGCGAAGTGTAGATCCCGGACGGTCAACGTCCTGCTCGGATGCCGCCATCGTTCAGTGACCCATCCCCAGGCCGCCGTCGACGGGTAGTACAGCCCCGGTGATGTAGGCGCCGTCGTCGGACGCCAGAAACGCCACTGCAGCGGCGATCTCGGACGGCTCTGCCACGCGGCCCAGCGGAACAGCCCCGGTAATCGCGGCCTGCTGCTCGGCGCTCAAGGCACCGAACATCTCGGTGGCGACCGGCCCAGGGGCAATGACATTCGCGGTAATGCCACGCGAACCAAGTTCGCGAGCCAGCGACCGGGCCATCCCCACGAGGCCAGCTTTGGATGCGGCGTAGTTGACCTGACCCGCAGACCCCAGCAGACCGACCACCGAGGACACGAAGATCAGCCGTCCCCAGCGCGCCCGCAGCATCGGCCTCGCTGCCCGCTTGGCCATCCTGTACGCGCCTGTGAGATTGGTGTTGACGACAGCGGCAAAGTCCTCGTCGGCCATGCGGAGCACGAGCTGGTCCCGCGTGATCCCGGCGTTCGCGACCAAGATCTCGACCGGTCCCAGCTCTGCTTCGATGTCACGGTAGGCGGCGTCGACCGCATCGCTGTCGGCCTGGTCGCACGCCACCCACAGCAGCCGCTCGTCGTCAGGTGCCTCGGTGCGGCTCGTGACGGCGACATGGTGGCCTGCATCGGCGAACAGGCGCGCTGTCGCCAATCCGATGCCGCGGCTGCCGCCCGTGACGAGCACCGTCCGTGCTGTTGAGGGGCGCGCAGTTGAGGCGTTCATCGTGTGCCGAGTGCGTGGTGTTGGTCGCCGGATCGTGCGGGAATCTTCCGGCTCACGAAGCCTGGGCCGGAGCACCCGACCAGCGCAGCAACGCCGAGGCAGAGGTCATGCCGGCCCCGAATCCGACCAGCAGTACGTGGTCGCCCTTGCTGATTCGTCCGCCGCGCACTGCGTCATCGAGCGCCAGGGGGATCGACGCTGACGAGGTGTTGCCGGTGCGTTCGATGACCATCGCAGCCTTCTCAAAGGGAATGCCCAGCCGCTTGCAGGCGGTCTCGACGATTCGGACGTTTGCCTGGTGCGGAACAACCACGTCGATCTCGTCGGGCGTCAGTCCGGCCTGCTTCATCGACTGGCGTGCCGACTCCTCCATCACGAGCACGGCCTTCTTGAAGACCGCCTGGCCGGCCATCTGGATGTAGCCGTCGTGCTCGCAGTAGAGATGATCCTCCATGGTGCCGTCGCTGGAGACATGCCAGCCGAGGAGATCGGAGCCCTCTTCGCTGCGCTCGAGCACTGCGGCTCCAGAACCGTCGGCGAAGAGAATGCAGGTGGCCCGGTCAGTCCAGTCGGTGATTCGGGAGAGCACCTCAGCACCGATGACCAGCACACGCTCGTGACCCATGGCAATCATGCCGTGACCCGCAACCAGCGAGTACACGAAGCCCGAGCACGCGGCGTTGACGTCCATTGCGCCGCAGTCGAGACCGAGGGCTTCCTGCACTCTCGACGACGAAGCGGGAACGCAGCGGTCCGGTGTGGTGGTAGCGAGTATGAGCATGTCGATGCCGGAAGGGTCGACGCCGGCGACCTCCATCGCCGCTGCCCCCGCTCGTGCCGCCAACCCTGCGGTGGTGCCGCCGATGTTTCGTTGTTTGATGCCGGTGCGCTCGATGATCCACTCACTGGAAGTGTCGACCATCTCTGCCAGGTCGTCGTTGGTCATGACGCGCTCTCCGAGCGCCGTGCCGATGCCGACGATGCGCGCGCTCGAGGCGCTACCCGCAGTGAGCGTCATCTGTGGCCTCTCCTTCAGGTGCCGTCTGCCGTTCGCAGCCACGCGACGGGTTGCCGTGCGGTGACTCGTTCACCTTCGACGGCCATGATCCCCATGACAGTACCCGCAAATGCAGAGCGCACTTCCTCTCCGGCCACGTGCCCGATCACATCGCCCACCCTGATCTGCTGGCCGTCGCGCACGCCAGCGCCAAGAGTGAAGATCCCCGCGCACGGGCTCACGATCAGTCGCTCGGTGACGTAGAGGTTCTCGCCCCCCATAACCGTGGGCGCAGAAGGGGCATCGTTCGCCAGCTCTTCCATGAAGGCGTCGATCTCGGCGGGGGCACTGACCGACAGCACGCTCGCACCCTTGTGCGTGCGCTTGGTCATGCCGGTGAGCACCTTGCCGGGGCCGAGTTCCACGAATGTCGTGACTCCTAAATCGGCCAACGCATGGAGGCTGGCCCGCCACAGCACTGGGCTCGTGAGCTGCTGGGCCAGCACCGTGCGCCACTCGTCGGCATCCGAACGCGGGCGCGCATCGACGTTGGCCACGACCGGCACGCTCGGAGCGCGGATCTCGACCTCTGCCAGCGCTTTGCGCAGCCGGTCTCGGGCGGGCTGCATGAACGGTGTGTGGAATGCGCCGCCGACGGGCAGCTGCATGAGGCGCTTCGCCCCCGACGATTTCGCTTCGTCGCCAGCGACGGCGACGGCGTCAGGAGAGCCTGCGATGACGACTTGTCCCGGAGCGTTGTAGTTCGCGACCCAGACGTCGCCCGGGGTGGCCTCGCACGCCTCCGCCACCAGGTTGTCGTCGAGACCGAGCACCGCCGCCATCGTTCCTTCCTGCTCATCGGCGGCAACCTGCATGGCCTCGCCGCGTTCGGCGACGAGTCGCACGGCATCGTCATAGGCCAAGGCGCCGGTCGCGGTCAGCGCGCTGTACTCGCCGAGCGAGTGCCCTGCGGCGAACGACAAGGTCGCACCGGTGCGCTCGACTGCATCGAGCACGACCATCGACAGCACGAAGGTGGAGAGCTGCGAATTGCGGGTATGGCGCAGCTCGTCGGCGTCGGCCTCGCATAACAGCGCCGCGACGTCGCGTCCGCAGGCGTCAGATGATTCTTCGACTAGCTCCCACGACTCGTGCGAAGTCCAGGGCTCACCCATGCCGGGCTGCTGAGAGCCCTGACCCGGAAATGTGAATGCGAGCACTCGGCCTCCTCGGGAACGCCGGTGCAGCGAGACGGGCGCGTGCCCGGGCAACGACGCGGTGAACATTCATCGGGGTTCAGCGCAAAGGGTAGGTGGCGATCCGGCGCAAGGGCGACCGCGTCGCTGAGTACGCTGGGCAACCCGTAGCCCGGGTGGTGAAACGGCAGACACGGGGGACTCAAAATCCTCTGCCCTCGCGGGCGTGCGGGTTCGAATCCCGCCCCGGGCACCCGAGAAAAAACAGCGGGTACATCTCGCGCGCATCTCTAGGGTGCGCTGCGAGACGGTGCCGGTTCACCCGAGCGGTGTCTGCCAAGTCCGGCGCCGTCTCACCAGTGCGCGCATTCCAAGCCTATGCGAGCCCAAGAGCCCCCTTCGGCAGGATTTTCGGGGAGGCCGCCGAGGCGCAGCGGTAGGCTGACCGATCCGCAGCAGCCCGGCAGGTCCTGTCCCGCCGGTGCGACCTTCTTCCGCCAGGGGAGCGCGAGTGTCCAAGCGAGTCGTGATCGCAGAGGACGAGGCCATCATCCGGCTCGATCTGCGCGAGATGCTCGAAGACGAGGGTTACGTGGTCGTGGCGGAGACGGGTCGAGGTGACGAGGCAGTGGAATTGGCCCGCCTGCATCAGCCCGAGGTGTGCATCTTCGACATCCAGATGCCCGGGCGCGACGGCCTGGACGCAGCGCGGGAGGTGGCGGGCGACCGCACCTCCGCTGTGCTCATCCTTACTGCGTTCAGCAAGCGCGACCTCATCTCCGAAGCCCGAGACGCCGGCGTGCTCTCATACCTGGTGAAGCCGTTTCAGCGTGAAGAGCTGGTCTCGGCCATCGAGGTGGCGTGGGGTCGCTTCACGGAAATGAGAGAGCTAGAAGACACGGTCGAGAGCCTCGAGGAGAAGCTGGAGACACGCAAAGCCGTGGAGCGTGCGAAGGGCTTGCTTATGGACGACTTCCAGCTTTCCGAGCGGGACGCGTTCGAGTTCATCCGGAGTACGGCGATGGCCAACCGCGCGAAGATGCGAGACATCGCTCAACAGGTCGTCGATGGACAGCTGACTCCTTAGAACCTGCCCATCTGAATCTGCCAGCCTGAGGCGACCGCCCCCGACACAGTTGGGAGAGTTCCGATGTCGAAGCTCCTGTTGCTCGACGGGAACTCCCTTACCTACCGGGCTTTTTTCGCTGTTCCTGAGGACATGGCCACCCGCTCGGGACAGCCCACCGGCGCCGTCTTCGGGTTCACGTCCATGCTCATCAACCTGGTACGGGATCACCGTCCCGACGCCATAGCGGTGTGCTTCGACCGTCGCGAGCCGACGTTCCGCCACATCGCGGAGCCGCAGTACAAGGCGCACCGCGATGAAACCCCCTCGACGCTCATCGACCAGATGGGTCTGGTGCGGCAGGTTCTCGAGTCGCTCAACATCTCGGCCGTTGACTGCTCGGGCTTCGAAGCCGACGACCTGCTGGCCACCCTGGCGTTTGAGGCCGAACAACGCGGCGACGATGTGCTGATCGTCAGCGGGGACCGCGATGTGTACCAACTCGTGCACGATCCCAGGATCCGGGTGCTGTACAACCGGCGTGGCGTCACTGACTATGCGCTCTACGACGAAGCGGGTATCGCAGAGCGCACCGGTGTCACCCCGGACCTCTACGTGCAGTACGCCGCGCTTCGTGGCGATCCGTCGGACAACTTGCCAGGAGTGCCTGGGGTCGGAGAGAAGACTGCCGCCAAGCTCCTCAACAAATACGGCAACGTCGAGGAGTTGCTGGCCGCGGCCGCGCAGCAGACCCCGAAGCTGGCCGAGAATCTTGCGGCGCACAGCGATGTCGTGCGGCGCAACATCGACCTCATGACCTTGCGGATGGATGCGCCGATCAAAGTGACATCAGCTGATCTCCGCTGGGACAGCTTCGATGCCGAGCTCGCAGCGCGCACGTTCGAGTTCTTGGAGTTCGGCAGCCTGCACACCCGGCTCCGGGACGCCCTGGTCGGCACTCCGCTGGACGGTCTGCTGGCACCGGACACGAGTTCGCCCGACACTGCTCGGCTTGCGGACGCGCAGTTGCTGCCGATCGCCTCGAGCGCCGATGCCACAGCGCTGCTGAGCGAGCTGGCCCAACAAGACGGACCTGTCGCGCTCGGGTTCGCCATCGAGGGTGATGGCACGTTGGGTGTGCTTGCGGTCGCCATCGACCCCTCGCAGGGGACCGTGCTCGCTCTCGGTTCCGAGCATCTCGTACTGCCGGACGTTGCCCGGGCAGTAGCGCATCTGGTCGGGAGCGATGGACCAGGCGTCCACGTTCACCAGGCGAAGTCGCTGATGCGCGCACTCGCACGCCTTGCGGACGATCTCGATGCCGGAGCGACGCTCGCGGGGCTCGCCGTGGACACCGCGATCGCCGCCTACCTCATCCAGCCATCCGAGGGACGCGACGAGCTGGGCACGCTCCTCGCTCGACATTGCGGCACCGAGTTCGGCGACGGGGACACCCAGGGCCAGTTGGGCTTCGACGATCTCGACGCCGGCGGGCCATCTGGGGGCGCGGTGGCTGGTCGCGACGCACTCGCCGTGGCGATGCTGGCGCCGATGCTCGACCGGCAACTCGCAGACCTGGGAATGTCCGACCTGTATCAGGACATCGAGCGTCCGCTCATCTCAGTCCTGGCTCGCATGGAGACCGTCGGGATCGGCGTCGACCGCGGCGAGCTGGAGTCGTTGCGTGATCATCTCACCGGCGAAGTGCTCGCGCTGGAAGCCGAGGTGCGACAGCTGGCCGGCCGAGACGATCTCAACGTCAATTCGCCCAAGCAGCTGGCCGAGGTTCTCTTTGAGGACCTAGGGCTGACGCCGCAGCGCAAGACGAAGACCGGGTATTCCACGAGCGCAGCAGCGCTGGAGTCGCTGCGGGCGGAGCACCTGATCGTGGACCGACTGCTGGCTTTCCGGGAAGTGGAGAAGCTGCGATCCACCTATGGCGTCAGCTTGCTCGAGTGCGTCGCCCCGGATGATCGCATCCACGCCACGTTCAACCAGACGGTCGCTCGCACCGGCAGGCTCAGTTCCGAAGACCCGAATCTGCACAACATCCCGGTGCGGACCGAACAGGGCCGGTTGTTCCGGCGTGCTTTCGTGCCTGCCGATGGATTCGAGCTTCTCATCGCCGACTACAACCAGATCGAGCTGCGCGTGATTGCCCACCTGTCCGGCGACCCGGGTCTCGTGGGAGCCTTTGAGGCAGGACAAGACATCCACAGCGCAACGGCCGCCTCGCTGTTCGGCATCGGCGCGGGCGATGTCAACCCGAAGCAGAGGTCGGTGGCGAAGATGGTGAGCTACGGGCTGGCCTACGGGATGGAGGCGTACGGCCTCTCCCAGCGCCTCGGCGTGCCCACGGACGAGGCGGCAGGAATACTGAACGCGTACTTCGAAGCGTTCCCGAAGGTGCGCTCGTTCATGGACGGGGTGGTGAAGCAGAGTCGTGATCGGGGCTACACCGAGACGGCCTTCGGACGTCGCCGCCCGCTTCCCGAGTTGAGCTCTCGCAACTTCCGTGTACGCCAGGCTGCTGAGCGTCAGGCAATGAATGCTCCGATCCAAGGACTCGCCGCGGACATCTTCAAGGTCGCGCTGGTCCGGCTTGATGCGGCCTTGGGGGACCTTTCTGCAGCGAGCCGGTTGGTGCTCCAGGTGCACGACGAAGTAATTCTCGAAGTGCACCCCGTCGAGGCCGCCGAAGTGACCGAGCTGACGGTTGAGACAATGCGGGATGCCGCCGATCTGGCGGTTCCGCTGGAAGTCCACATCGCGATGGGCTCCACCTGGGCAGACGCCAAGGGCTGAACAGCACCAAACCGGTAGCCTTCCCGTGCGCTGTGTGCGGCTCGCTCGGCCGCCTGCGCCCGTATTGCCGACCTGAGCATTCCCTCCGTGACCGACGCACTTGCCCCCGCTCCCGAACTCGAAGATTCTGCCGAGGCCCCACCGGAGGGGCCGGGCGGTGACGGTGCAAGCGACGAAGGGGCCAACGGTGCTTCGAAGAGCGACTTCGGCACCTTTACCGATGCAGGCGAGTACGTGCCGCGCACCGTCACTCTCGACGACTTGGTTGACATCTCCTTCGAGGACGCCGTCGCGCAGACCATCGTCGAGTTCGACGACGGCGACATCGTGGCCGGCACCGTCGTGCGTGTCGACCGCGATGAGGTGCTGCTGGATATCGGCTTCAAGTCCGAGGGCGTCATCCCGTCACGGGAGCTGTCCATCCGACACGACATCGACCCGTCCGAGGTCGTCGATGTCGGCGACCAGATCGAAGCGCTCGTCCTCCAGAAGGAAGACCCCGACGGCCGCTTGGTGCTGTCCAAGAAGCGGGCTCAGTACGAGCGAGCGTGGGGCCGCATCGAGGAAATCCGCGAGTCCAACGGTGTTGTCAAGGGTCCTGTTATTGAAGTCGTGAAGGGCGGACTGATTGTCGACATCGGCTTGCGGGGTTTCCTGCCAGCGTCGCTGGTCGAGCTCCGGAGAGTCCGCGATCTGGCCCCCTATGTGGGCCGCGAACTCGAAGCGAAGATCATCGAGCTCGACAAGAACCGCAACAACGTGGTGCTCAGCCGGCGCGCCTGGCTCGAAGAGAGCCTCAAGGAGGAGCGAGAGGGCTTCCTGCGCGACCTCAAGCGCGGCGAGCGACGCACCGGCCGGGTCTCTTCGGTGGTCAGCTTCGGCGCATTCGTGGACCTCGGCGGCATGGACGGCCTCATCCACGTGTCTGAGCTGTCGTGGAAGCACGTCGATCACCCGAGCTCGGTCGTCAGCATCGGCGACGAGGTGACGGTGGAGGTGCTCGAGATCGACCGCGACCGCGAGCGCATTTCGCTCTCGCTCAAGGCGACACAGCAGGACCCCTGGGAAGCCTTTGCCGGCAGCCACCGGGTGGAAGAGTTGGTCTACGGCCGCGTCACGAAGCTGGTGCCCTTCGGCGCATTCGTGCAGGTCGGCGACGGCATCGAGGGCCTGGTGCACATCTCCGAGATGTCCGCGCACCACGTCGAGCTTCCTGAGCAGGTCGTCACCCCCGGCGAGGAGCTGTGGGTGAAGATCATCGATCTGGACCTGCAGCGCCGGCGCATCAGCCTGTCGATCAAGCAAGCGGCTGAGGGTGGCGTGGTTGCGGAGGAATACCGCGAAGCGTTCGGCGATCATGCCTACGACGAGGAAGGCAACTTCATCGGCGAGTTCAGCTATGAGACGCCGGCCGCAGGCGAGGAATCAGAAGCCGAGCGGGCGTGGCGCGAGTACTACGAGGAGCATGGCGAAGAGGCCTATCGCCAGGCCCTCGCGCACTATGAGAATCAGGGTCCCGACGGTGAGCCCGCCGCGGCCGCCCCTGAGGGTGACGGCTAGCCCGTCCGCTCCCCTGCGAACGCGGTCTGATGATCGCAGTCGGGCTGACCGGTGGCATCGGCAGCGGCAAGAGCACTGTCGCGACAGGGTTTGTGCTGCGCGGGGCTGGGCTCATCGATGCAGATGCAATTGTCCGCGGGCAGCAAGATCCCGGGGGCGAGGTCTTCGCTGAGATGGTGGCGCGCTTCGGAGACGACATCGTGGCTCCCGATGGCACGCTGGACCGCGGCACAGTCGCGTCAATCGTGTTCTCTGACCCTGACGCGCTCGCTGATCTGAATGCGATCACTCATCCGCCGGTCGGTCGTGAGATTCGTCGCCGGCTCGGCGAGCTGGAGGGGACGGACCAGATGGTCGTGCTCGACATCCCTCTGCTCGGAGAGGGATTGGCGAAGGGGCAACGGCCCCGCTATCACACGAGCGGGATCCTGGTCGTGGACACACCGACCGACGTCGCTGTCGAGCGTCTCGTGAGCTCTCGGGGGTTCTCTGCCGACGACGCACGTGCGCGCATCGCCGCGCAATTGCCTCGGGAAGAGCGCCTCGCCATCGCCGACTGGGTCATCGACAACTCAGGTGATCTAGCTGAGCTGGAGACCGCAATCGACGCGGCCTTCGCATGGGCGAGCGCACTGCCGCACAGCGAACCTGCGGCCTGAAGCGCTCGACGAGGGCCGTCCCCGGTCGGCCAGGCCCTCGCGTCAACTCAGTAGGCGAGCGGTGTTCCGCAGTGCGGACAGCTGGGTTCCGGCGACCGCGTGTCGTATTGCGACGGCTTGACGAGCAGGAAGCAGCCCTCGCAGAGGATCTCGTCTTCCTGCTTGGAGGACGAACGCGAGCCGGTGACGATGCCGATCTCGTCGTCCTCGTCGTCCTCGTCGTCGTCTTCGGACGCGAGTCGTTCCTTGAGGATCTCTCCGAGGTCGGCTTCAAGTTCCTCGTCGTCCTCGTCGTCGTCTTCGTCCTCGGTCGGGCGCACACCATCGGGCACCTCGCGGCTCGACTTCGAGTCCTTTTCGTCAGGGGTCGTCTCATCGACATCCAAGTTGTCGACGTCGTCGGCCAGGTCATCGTCGGGATCCCCGACCCCCAGCTCTTCGGCCTCGAGATCCTCCTCCATCGGCTCGATGTCGTCGTCGAGCATGACGTCGTCGATCGAGGCGTCGTCGAGCGCGTCTTCGGGTGGCGCAGGGGCGTCGGATTCGTCGCGGCTCATGGGCGGTCTCGTGCGGTGGTGAGGTCGAGTTTCATTAGGTCGGTAGTCAGCGCGGCAGGATAACCACACCGGCTGGCCGCAGGGGGCCACCACGGCGCGGGTCGCCGCAACAGTGTCCCCCTTCGGACGCGCTGGCGCTGGCGGGATGGCGACGCGTCCCGGCCCTAGCCTCGGAATCATGGCATCGGTTTCGACGGCCCCGACACACGGGGATCCTGGATGGGACGAGACCGGTCAAACCCGTCCCTGGTTGCCGAAGCCAACCGCCGCTTATCCGTTCCGGGTCGAGGCGGGCTTCGAGCCCGCCGGAGACCAGCCGCGCGCGGTGGCAGAGTTGGCAGACGGCGTCAGCCGCGGGGACCGGTTCCAGACGCTGTTGGGCATCACCGGCTCGGGCAAGAGCGCCACGATCGCGTGGACAATCGAACGCACGCAGCGTCCGACGCTGGTGCTCGCTCCGAACAAGTCCTTGGCGGCGCAGCTTGCGAACGAGTTCCGTGAATTCTTCCCCGACAATCGTGTGGAGTACTTCGTCTCCTACTACGACTACTACCAGCCTGAGGCCTACATGCCGGCCTCGGACACCTACATCGAGAAAGACTCCAGCGTCAACGACGAGATCGACCGCCTGCGCCACTCGGCCACGGCGGCGCTGCTGACCCGTCGGGACGTCATCGTGGTGGCATCGGTTTCGGCCATTTACGGGCTCGGCGCGCCCTCCGAATACCTGCGCCAGATGCTGTACCTGCGTGTGGGCGAGGTGGTCGAACAGCGTGCAGTGCTGCGTCGTCTGGTCGACATGCAGTACGAGCGCAACGACATGAACCTTGTTCGAGGCCGGTTCCGGGTGCGCGGCGACACGCTCGAAATCCATCCCGCCTACGAGGAGTTCCTGGTGCGGGTGGAGCTGTTTGGCGACGAGATCGACCGCATCAGCCGAATCGACCCGCTGACCGGTGAGCGTCTGGGTGAACTCGAAGAGGTCACCGTGTTCCCTGCGTCGCACTACGTCACCGGGGAGGACAAGCTGCGGGTCGCGATCGGCAAGATCGAAGCCGAGCTCGCAGAGCAATTGCAGTTCTTCGAGAAGAACAACCAGCTGCTCGAGGCACAGCGTCTGCGCATGCGCACCGAGTACGACCTCGAGATGATGGGCGAGCTGGGCTATTGCAACGGTGTCGAGAACTACTCGATGCACCTGGACGGGCGGACCTACGACGAGCCGCCGTACACATTGCTGGATTTCTTCCCCGATGACTTCTTGATGGTCATCGATGAGAGTCATGTCGCGGTGCCCCAGCTGCACGGGCAGTTCGCCGGTGACCGGAAGCGCAAGGACACCCTGGTCGAACATGGCTTCCGGCTTCCCTCGGCGCGGGACAATCGGCCGTTGCGCTTCGACGAGGTGATGGATCGGCTGAACCAGGTCGTTTTCTTGTCGGCCACGCCCGGGGACTATGAGCTGCGGACGAGCTCCCAGGTGGTCGAACAGATCGTCCGGCCCACCGGCTTGGTCGACCCCGAGATTGTCGTGCGTCCGACCAAGGGCCAGATCGACGACCTGATGGGCGAGATCGAGCGGGTCACAGCGCAGAGCCAGCGGGTGCTCGTGACCACGCTCACAAAGAAGATGGCGGAAGATCTCACCGATTACTTGCTGGAGTTGGGTGTGAGGGTTCGCTACCTGCACAGCGAGATCGACACCATCGAGCGGATCGAGATTCTCCGGGACCTGCGGCTTGGGCAATTCGATGTGCTGGTGGGCATCAACCTGCTGCGAGAGGGCCTCGACCTGCCCGAGGTGAGCCTGGTGGCAATTCTCGACGCCGACAAGGAAGGCTTTCTGCGCAGCGAGACGTCGCTCATCCAGACCATCGGCCGAGCCGCACGCAACGTCGACGGGCAGGTCGTGATGTACGCCGACCAGTTCACTCCCTCAATGCAGCGTGCCGTGTCCGAGACCAATCGCCGCCGCGGTCTGCAGCAGGCGTACAACGCCGAGCACGGCATCGATCCGCAGACCATTCGCAAAGCCGTCACCGACATCCTGGAGGTGTTGCGGGGCCCTGCCCAGACCGCTCCTGTGCCCGAGAAGTTGGCGTCAGGGCGCGTCAACGCCGAGCGGATGCGAGCCGCCTACGGCGACCTCCCGCCCGACGATCTCACCCGCCTCGTCGCCTCGCTGGAGGAGGAGATGGCCGAGGCGGCCGCCGAACTCCGATTCGAGTACGCAGCCCGCCTGCGCGACGAGCTACGCGAACTCCGCCGAGACCTCAGAGACGCCAGCGCCTAGATGACGACGACTGAGCGCAATACCTCGCCGCGCTCCATCTTCTCGAAAGCCTCCTCGACCCCCTCGATGCCGATCGTCTCGCTGACAAACCGATCGAGCGGCAGCCGATCTTGCAGGTGCAGGTCGATGAGCATTGGGAAGTCCCGGCTCGGCAGGCAGTCGCCATACCACGAGCTCTTCAGTGATCCGCCTCGGCCGAAGACCTCGATCATCGGCAGTTCGATCTTCATGGTGGGATTCGGCACGCCGACCAGCACAACGGTCCCCGCCAGGTCGCGGGCATAGAAGGCCTGCTCGTAGGTCTGGGGCAGTCCGATTGCCTCGATGGCAACATCCACGCCGTTGCCCTCGGTCAACTCTCGGATTGCTTCGACGACTTCGTCGTTGCTCATGCCCCCCGAGTTGATGGTGTGGGTGGCACCGAACTCGCTGGCCCATTCCAGCTTTCGGTCGTCGATGTCGATGCCGATGATCGTGTGCGCTCCGGCGAGCCGTGCACCGCAGATGGCTGCGTCGCCGACGCCACCGCAGCCGAATACGGCCACGCTGTCGCCTCGACCGACGCCGCCGGTGTTCATCGCTGCGCCCAAGCCGGCCATCACCCCGCAGCCGATGAGCCCGGCCACCTCGGGCGGGGCGGCAGGGTCCACCTTGGTGGCCTGTCCTGCTGCCACCAGGGTCTTCTCAGCGAATGCTCCAATGCCCAGCGCCGGCGAGAGTTCGACGCCGTCGAGCGTCATCTTCTGCGATGCGTTGTGCGTTGCGAAGCAGTACCACGGGCGGCCCCGTTCGCACGACCGGCAGTTGCCGCAGACCGCTCGCCAATTGAGGACCACGAAATCGCCGACGGCGACGCTTGTGACACCGTCACCCACCTCCGAGATGACGCCTGCCGCCTCGTGCCCGAGCAAGAACGGGAACTCGTCATTGATGGCGCCCTCGCGGTAGTGCAGGTCTGTGTGGCACACACCGCACGCCTGCACGTCGACGATCACTTCGCCAGGTCCGGGGTCGGGAACCGTGATGGTCTCGACACTGACCGGTTCGCCTACAGCCTTCGCCACGACTCCTCGTACTTCGTATGGCATGACCGCTCCCAGTTCGTTCTCGGGTGGTTGTCTTGGATGGTTGTCTCGGGTGTTTGGCGTCAGGTTTCCGGCCGCGCCTCGTAGGCCCCGGCACCCTGCACACGTTGGCGATCGCGACCCTAGTTCTGCCGATTGAGGCAACGTTCAAGGCGTTGGCGTGGCGCCCGACGAACTTCTGTTTGTGTCCGGGGAGACAACAGGGGGCACAGGTAGGATCGCACTGCATGGGTGAGCGACTGATCGTCCGCGGCGCGCGGGAGCACAACCTGCGCAACGTGGACGTCGAGTTGCCCCGCAACCGCATGATCGTCTTCACCGGATTGTCGGGCAGCGGAAAGTCGTCGCTCGCCTTCGACACCATCTACGCCGAGGGCCAGCGGCGCTATGTCGAGTCGCTGTCGGCCTACGCGCGACAGTTCCTTGGGCAGATGGACAAGCCCGACGTGGACTTCCTCGAGGGTCTCTCGCCGGCAATCTCCATCGATCAGAAGAGCGCCAGCCGCAACCCGCGTTCGACGGTGGGCACGATCACCGAGGTGTACGACTACCTGCGGCTGCTGTACGCCCGTATCGGCGTTCAGCATGATCCGCAGACGGGCGAGATCGTCGAGCGCCAGACAGCGCAGCAGATCGTGGACCGGATCATGGAGTTGGCCCCCGGCAGCCGTTTCGAGGTGCTTGCTCCGGTTGTGCGCGGGCGCAAGGGCGACTACCACACGCAGCTGGGCGACTTTGCACGGCAGGGCTACGCACGGGTACGGGTGGACGGCGGAGTGCTGGACCTTGGCAACGCCGACGAGATCGAGCGCCTGGACCGCTATGTCAACCACGACATCGAGGTCATCGTCGACAGGCTCGTGATGCGCAGCGAGATTGAGCAGCGCCTGACCGAGTCTGTGGAGGCTGCGCTGGGCCTAGCTGACGGTCACGTGTGGATCCACATGGTCCCGCCCCGAAACGGCGAAACAGCCGAATCGGAGATGCTGACCTTCAGCCAGCACTTGTACTCGCCGACCTCCGGCCGCTCGTTCGAGGAACTGGCGCCGCGCAATTTCTCGTTCAACTCCCCGTACGGCGCCTGTGACACGTGCGATGGCCTCGGCACTCGATATGAAGTCGATCCCGAGTTGGTCGTTCCGAACAACGAGCTGTCGGTTGCCGCCGGAGCGCTTGCCCCGTGGGCTGGCGCCACCGGCAAGTGGTTCATCCGGCTGCTCGAGGCGGTCGGCGAACAGCACAGCATCCCCCTTGACGTGCCGTGGTCCCAGCTCGAAGCGGGTCAGCGCAAGCTGCTGCTTGAAGGTGCACCGCCCGGCGAGCAGATCACAGTTCGCTATCGCAACCGGTATGGCCGTTCGCGCAGTTACACGACTCGCTACGAGGGCGTCATCCCGTTCCTGCGCCGCCGCCACGCCGATACCGAAAGCGATTGGTCGCGCAACCGCATCGAGGGTTATATGCGCGAGGTTCCATGCGGAACCTGCGATGGTGCACGACTCAACGAGGTGTCGCTGGCGGTACGCGTCGCCGGTCGCAACGTCTTCGAGCTGTGCTCAGCCTCCATCGGCGAAGCGGCGAAGATCATTGACGGCCTCGAACTCACCGATCGCCAGCGCATCATTGCGGCACCGATCGTCAAGGAGATCGACGCTCGGCTGAACTTTCTGCTGGATGTGGGCCTGGACTACCTCACGCTCAACCGTTCGGCGGCGACGCTGGCCGGCGGCGAGGCCCAGCGCATCCGACTGGCGAGTCAGATCGGCAGCGGACTCGAAGGCGTGCTCTACGTCCTGGACGAACCGTCCATCGGGCTGCACCAGCGTGACAATCGCCGCCTGATCGACACGCTGCTGCACCTGCGCGACCTCGGCAACACCGTGCTGGTCGTGGAGCACGATCTCGAGACAATCTCGGTCGCGGACTGGGTCGTCGACATCGGCCCCGGAGCCGGGGAACACGGGGGGCAGATCGTCTACAGCGGGCCGGTGGACGGCCTGAGCGGCGCGCCGGGCTCCGTGACGGGCGAGTACCTCTCAGGTGTCCGGGAGATCCCGATGCCGTCGCAGCGCCGCCCTCGCGGCGCCGACCGCTTGTTGGTGCGCGGCGCACGGGAACACAACCTGCTCAAGATCGACGTGGAGTTCCCGCTGGGTTGCTTCATCTGCGTGACCGGTGTGTCGGGTTCCGGCAAGAGCACACTGGTGAACGAGATCCTCTACAAGTCGCTGATGCAGCGGATCTACTCGTCCCGGCAGGTGCCCGGCTTGCATACCTCGATTGAAGGCGTCGAGGCTCTCGATAAGGTCATCGACATCGATCAGTCGCCGATCGGACGCACACCTCGGTCCAATCCCGCCACCTACACCGGCGTCTTCGACCACATCCGCAAGCTGTACGCCGCCACGAACGAGGCGAAGGTGCGGGGCTACCTGCCGGGCCGGTTCAGCTTCAACGTCAAGGGCGGCCGGTGCGAGGCCTGCTCGGGTGACGGGAACATCAAGATCGAGATGCACTTCCTGCCCGATGTGTACGTGTCGTGCGAGGTGTGCAAGGGCGCTCGCTACAACCGAGAGACGCTCGAGATCCGGTTCAAGGGCATGACGATTGCCGACGTGCTCAATATGCCGTGCGAGGACGCCCTCGAGTTCTTTTCGGCGCAGCCGCCGATCCGGCGTCACATGCAGACGATTGTCGACGTGGGCCTGGGCTACATCCGGTTGGGCCAGCCCGCAACGACGCTGTCGGGGGGCGAGGCTCAGCGGGTCAAGCTGGCCAGCGAGCTGTCAAAGCGTTCGACAGGCCACACCATCTACATCCTTGACGAGCCCACGACCGGTCTGCACTTCGAGGACATCCGACGGCTGCTGGGCGTGCTCGATCGGTTGGTCACCGGCGGAAACACCGTCGTGGTCATCGAGCACAACCTCGACGTCATCAAAACCGCCGACTGGATCATCGACATGGGACCCGAGGGAGGCATCGGCGGCGGCACCATCGTTGCCGCGGGAACCCCCGAACAGGTGGCGGCGACACCGGAATCTCATACCGGTCGGTATCTGGCGCCGCTGGTCGGCTGAACGAGTCATCGTGAGCGAAGGAGCGAGCAGATGAGACTGCCCGAGATCACCCCCGAAGAGCTGACCGGAGGCGGGCGCGAGGTGTACGAGGCCTTGCGCAGCGGTCCGCG
The DNA here is from genome assembly GCF_965237655.1 of Candidatus Poriferisodalis sp. Taxonomy (GTDB): domain Bacteria; phylum Actinomycetota; class Acidimicrobiia; order Acidimicrobiales; family Poriferisodalaceae; genus Poriferisodalis. Next base: position 1,966,483 of record NZ_CBDEGB010000002.1, on the reverse strand, counting down.
CAGCTCGGCGACCGCCGATCTGTCTGTCAAGAGCATCGTGGGTCCCTACGGCGTCTGGGTGCGAGCCCCTGCCATCGGAGGACCGACCCAGGCACTGGGTGCCGCAGTCCGGTTCGCAGGCGGACTCCCCGAGACGGTCAAGGAAGCGGCGATATGCACAGTTGGAGCCCACTACCAGTCGAAGTTCGAATTCGCCGCACATGAGCGCTTGGCTCGGACAGCAGGCATCGAGCAGCGCCACCTCGATGCGCTTCGGGAAGGCAGGCCAGCAGAGTTCACCGGGCAAGAGGCCATCGCGCACCGGGTAGCGGCTGAATTGCTCGAGTCGCATCGCATGAGCGACGAGACCTACGCCGATGCCGTCGCCGAATTCGGCGCCGAGGGCGTCATCGAACTCGTGACGACGGTGGGCTACTACTGCTTGATCTCGCTGACGCTGAATGCCTTCGAGATCCCGCTGCCGCCCGAGTGGGAGGATCCCTTCGGGGACGAGACTTGATCGGTTCGCTCTGATCAGGTCGCCGCGGCGGCGTCCTCTGCTTCGGATCGCGTCACGGGCACGAGCGGCAGTTCCACGGTGAACTCGGTGTACTCGCCCGGCTCGCTGTCCACCGTGATCTGACCGCCGTGACCTCGCACGATGTCGTTTGACATCGCCAATCCCAGCCCCGTGCCTTCATTCGTGGGCTTGGTGGTGAAGAAGGGTTCAAAGATCCGCTGAGCAACATCGGGCGGGATGCCGGTGCCGTTGTCGCGTACGGAGATCACCGCCGACTCATCGGTTCGGCGGGTGCTGAGCCAGATGGTCGGGAAATAGGGCGTGTCGTCAGCGTCGCCAATCGAGACCATCTTGCCCGGATCGCCGCCGAGCTCCCGCCACCGCTGGTTCGCGGCATAGCCAGCGTTGGTGACCAAGTTGAGGAACACCCGGCCCATGTCCTGCGGAATGACCTGCAACTCGCCCACCTCGGGGTCGAAGTCCCGCTCAATGGTTACGTTGAAATCGGGATCCTGTGCCCGCGCGCTGTGGTACGAGAGCATGGCGTGCTCGTCGAGCAGCGCGTTGATCTCCACGGGGCGTGATTCGCCGCCGCCCCGTCCCATCATGAGCATGCTCTCTACGATGCGATTGGCCCGGTCGCCGTGTGAGCGGATGCGATTCAGGTTCTGCTTGAGGTCGCCCGTGATCTCGGTGATGTAGTCGGCGTGGTCGTCGGCCGGCTCCGGGTCGGCGATCGCCTCGAGCAGTTCTTCGAGAAGCTCGTCGGACGACTCGGCGAAGTTCTTCACGAAGTTCAGCGGGTTCCGGATTTCGTGGGCGACGCCAGCGGTCACCTCGCCGAGGGCTGCCAGCTTCTCGTTCGCCACGATCTGGTCCTGCGCACGGTCCAGGTCAGCGAGTGTCTGGGACAGCTGCTCGTTGCGTTCGCTCAGCTCGTTGGCCAGCTTCTCGACCAGGTTGAGCCGTTGCACCTCCAGCGCGTCTCGCCGGAACACTTCGAGAGCGTCGGCCATCTCGGCGACTTCGTCCCGGCCCCTGGTGTCGACGGGGGTTTCGAGGTCGCCGCCGGCCAGGGCCCTCATGCGGTTGGACAATTGGCCGACGCGCCGCAGGATCCGCTTGCCGACAAACAGCCAGCTGATTGCCAGCGCGCCGAGAACGCCGACGATGCTGATGACGATCAGCAGCAGGCGCCCAGTGCTCACGGCCTGTGCCGAGGCGTCAGTGGCCGAATCGACATCGGTCTGCACGGCACCGACGAGCGACTCGATCTCGCCCACCAAATCGACGCCCAATCCCTGATTCTGGGCCAGGAGCTGGCGCTGGGTCTCTTCGATCTGCAGGCGCCGCTCCATGACGTCGAAGACGCTGCCGTCGTCGAGTCCCAGGGCGAACAGGCGGTCAACCGCTGGTCGCAGTTCGGGGCCAGCGGCGTCGTCGAGCGTGGCGACGCTGATCTCAATGCGATCCCTCGCTGATTCGAAGCTTTCTCGCAGCGGCTCGATCAATGCCGACTGGGAGGCACTGAATGCGCTTGCCAGCAGCTCTGCCGACCGTGCGACGTCGCCGCCCAATGCGGACCAGTGGCGGTATAGCCGCACTTCCTCGTCGGACCTGTGGATGGCCTCGGACACGGGCGGTGTGTCCAGATCTCGTTGTCCGGCGACCAAGTAGAAGAGCTGGTCGTCGAGCGCCGGCACGATCTGGCGCTCGAGGTCTCGCACGGCCGCATCGGCCTCGAACCTGAGCTCGTCTGCCTGCTGCCCGAGCGTGAAGTACTCGGGCATCTCGGACTCGATGGCATCAATATTCGAACTGAGCTGCGCCGCGAATCCGCGCATCTCGCCGAGCCACATCGAGCCCGTGCCGCGCTGCCACAGCAAGTCCAGCTGCGTCTCGAACTCGCCTTGCGCAGCTGCGATCTCACCAACCACTGCCGAGAAGTCCTGAGGTGTCGAGGACGCCAGCCGCGGGCCGCCTGCCACGAGGCGGTTGCTGGACTCGGCAACGCCGAACGCTGCGCTCAGCTCTGGGATGGCTCCTCCGGTGACCTCTTTCTCGGCTTCACCGACACGGGTGAACGAGATCCAGGCGACGACGCTGGCGGCCAGCGTCAGCAACAGCGGGGCGGCGATACCCGCGTACATCTGGGTCGAGATCCGGTGGTGAATTGCGGGCTTGCGGTGTTCATGTATGTCGTTGTTGCCCCCAGATCCATCGCCGGATGTGGCGAGAGGCTGCGCGTCAACAGCAGACCCGTCGGTCTGGGAGGCCGCTTCAGGCTTGACGGCGGCGCCGTTGGGTGGCGGTGTCTCTTCGGTGGTCGCTGCGTCGGTCATTGATCTGTGCTCGTCAACGTGTCGAGGGAGCGGTAGAAACCGTCGGGGCCGATCTGAGTGACGAAGACGGCGTCGGAGCCCTGGTTGTCGTCGGTGATCGTCTCACCGTCGCCGAAGTTCATGGTGAAACCGTCAATGTCGAGTTCGTCGGCGCCCAAGATCGCGTTCAGGAAGCACTCGCGCGTCACCGAGCCATCGCATTGCTCCAATCCTGCGATCGCGAGCCTTCCTGCGATGTAGCCCTCGAGCGACACGAAGCCTGGTACCGCCCCGGGGTCCTCCTGACGCAAGGCGGCCTGATAGGCGGCCACGATCGGCGTGGATTCGTCGAACGGGAACGGCACGACTTGGGTGACGAGCACGCCCTCGCCGTCGGCACCGAGCTGGTTTGCGAGTGCATTCGCACCGACGAACGAGAGCGTGATGAAGACGGGGTCGAACCCGGTGTTTCGCGCCCAGGTGATGAGGGTGCCTACGGGTCCGTATGCGCCAACCATGATCACGGCCTCGGGATTGCCTGACCTCAAGTCCAGCAGAGCGGACTTGATGGCCGTGGTGTTTCTGGGATAAAAGCCGATCGCTACGGGCTCCATGTCACGCCGGTCCAAAGCGGCGAGCGCGCCGAAGTAACCAGCCCGACCGAACGAGTCGTCCTGGAAAAGCACCGCGATGCGTTCGATGCCTAGGTCCACCGTCAGCCGCTCCACCATCTCCTCGGTCTCCTGGGCGTAGGAGGCACGGAGGTTGATGATGTTCGTCCAGTCGTCGTTCCGCAGGAATCCGGCCCCAGTGAACGGCGCCACATACGGCACATCGGCCCCAGCAGCCACAGGCGTGGCTGAACGGGACGTCGGCGTCCCCACGGCGCCGATCAGGGCGAACACTCCGTTGTTTTCGATGAGCTCGCGTGTGTTGGCGATGGCTGCTTCGGGCTCGTAGGCGTCGTCGAGTGACACGAGTTCGAGGAGGCGCCCGTTCACGCCGCCGGCCCGGTTGGCCTCGTTGAACGCTGCCAGAATCCCGAGTTCCATTCCACGGCCGAGTGCTTCGGCAGGTCCGCTCAGCGCGGCCGATTGGCCGAACACCACCCGATCGTCGTACACACCGGTCTCGATGTTCAGCGTCTCTGGAACGGTTGGGCGAGCCAGCGTCGCAGTCACGTCGCCGGAACTCTCGCCGTCATCCGGGGTGCCTGGTTCCGATCCATTGCATGCGCCCAGCAGCGCGGCGGCGAAGATTGCAAGGACCGCCGCCGAGGCGCCGGCAGGCCGCCGCGATGACAGGCGCAGGCGCGGCGGCGCTCTGTCAGGCACCAGCCCGGGCGACCAGCGTCAGGTGGTTCTTGCCATCGGCATGCTTGTACGCGAGATCTTCTGCCATGGTGCGAACCAGGTGCAGGCCCAGCCCGCCGATCGACCGCTCCTGCAGGGGCAATTCGGTGTCGGGTGATGGCTCGTCGGTCAACGGATCGAACGCCGCGCCGTCGTCGACGATGGTGATCGTGACCGAGTTCACGCCACTCTCCAATGTGATCTCGATATCGCTGAGCCCGCTGGTGCGCCCGTGCGTGAGCGTGTTCAGGATGAGTTCCTCGAGGATGAGATTCGACCTCAAGACGAGATCCGGCGCCCAATCGTCCAGCTCGGCCATTTCCTCCACGAACGCGACGATTCGTGGAAGCGCCTCGGCCGCCGCAGCGCCCGGCACGGGGGTGATGTTCAACGAACGTCGCATGAGTAATGCTCGGTGGTGGCGGCTCCCCGGCGCGGGGCGCCTTGGGGCAGGACAGTCGAATCCTCGGTCGGTCGGTTCGCGTGCTTCACGACGCGCTCCGGTGCAAGGCCAGGCAGGTGATGTCGTCCGAGACGGGAGCCTCGCCGGCAAACTCCGCTACCGCGTCGAAGATCGCGGTCATTGCTTCCTTGGCGTTCTGGGGCGGTCTGCCGTTGAAAATCTGCAGGAGTCGTTGGAGGCCGAACTCTTCTTGGTCAACGTTCATCGCCTCGCTGACGCCGTCGGTGTACAGGACCAGGGTTTCGCCGGGGGCCAGTGTCATCTTGTTCTCTGTCAGGTTCTTCGCAAAGACCGCTTCGGGGGCGATGCCCAAGGCGATGCCACCGGTTGCGGGCATCTGCAGCGCACTGCCGTCAGGATGGACGACGACTGGCGGGTCGTGCCCAGCACTGGCGTATACCACCTCGCCGCTATTGGGGTCGTAGACCGCCATGATGACGGTCACGAACATGAAGGTGGGGTTGTCCGCTTGCAGGACACGGTTCGCTTCGATCAGTGCTTCTCGTGGCGAGCCGGTGCCGATGGCAGCGCCCTTGAGGGCTGTCCTGCTCGACATCATGAACAGCGCTGCAGGGATGCCCTTGTCGGACACGTCGGCAACCGTTGCGAACATCCGGTCGTTCGGCACTGCGACGTAGTCGTAGAAGTCGCCGCCGACGTTGCGAGCCGGCACCATGTTGGCGTTGATCTCATATGCCGACGTCGCAGGGAAATCGTCGGGCAGGATCGATTGCTGCACGTTCGAAGCAATGTCGAGTTCGTTCTGGAGCGTGACGAGCTTGTCGCGTGATGCGGTGGCCTCTCGCCACTGCCTGAGGTGCTCGACAGTGCGCTCGATCGTGATTTGCAGGTCGTCGAAGTCGACGGGTTTTGTGACGAAATCGAAGGCACCGCGGTTCATCGCGGTGCGGATGTTGGCCATATCGCCATAGGCGGAGATGATCACTGCTCGCAGGTCGCGATCGACCGAGCCGAGTTGCGACAGCAGGGTCAGCCCGTCCATCTGCGGCATGTTGATGTCCGACAGCACCAGGTCGATGGTGTCGTCCGCCCGCAGCTTCTCCAGCGCCTCCAGGCCGTTGCCCGCAAACACAAACTCGTACTTGCCGCTGCGGATGTGCCTTCTCATCCGCTGCAGGACGAGCGGCTCGAGATCAGGCTCGTCGTCGACGACGAGGATGCGCCAGGGCTCGGACATGGGCGCGACTACGCCAGTTGTGCCTTCGCCTCGTCGAGCGTCCCGTACACCGTGATGATCTGATTGAAACCGCTGATCCGGAACACTTCGTCGACCGAGGCTGCAAGGGAGCAGACGGCGAATGGCGTCGAACTGCTGCCGAGATGCTGGGCGATCAGCAGCAGCACACGCAGGCCGGCACTGCTGATGTAGTCGATGCCGCCCATGTCGAGGATGAAGCGGTTGTCATCGCCCGAGAGAGCTGCCATCAGCGCCTCGTGGAATTCGGCGGAATTCGATCCATCCACCCGGCCCGCGGGACTGATCACGTTTGTGCCTGCGTCCCGCTCCTGTGCGAGTTCCATATTTTGCAGCCTCCTGCACAGCTACGTGATGTGGATTGACCGCATCATTCCAATCCCGGGGTACGCCCAAGCAGGCGCGTCAAGATTTGGCCCTACGTCGGCGCAACTTACTACACGCCCTCGCGGTATCCACCTATGCGTGGCTGTACGGGTGTGCCACGTCTTCTCTGCGCAATTTTGCCGCCTATGGCGGCATTTCTGCACACAGAACGGAGCGGGCCGCTTCTCACCGGGGATTCGCTGCATGCGCCTCCCGTCTCTTAGCCTGCGAGTGTGGGCCTACGTCCTGAGGGGGGATCGGTACCGGATACGCCGGGGAGCTACCAGTTCTTGGACGCGGACGGACGGATCATCTACGTAGGCAAGGCCAAGAGCCTGCGCTCGCGCCTGAACAGCTATTTCGGCGATCCCGCGGGGATGCACCATCGCACCGCCCAGATGGTCGCCACGGCTGCTTCGGTCGAGTGGATCGAGGTTTCCACCGAGGTCGAGGCGCTCATGCTCGAGTACAGCCTCATCCAGCGGCATCAACCAAGGTTCAACGTCCGGCTGCGGGACGACAAGTCGTATCCATTCCTGGCGGTGACACTGCTCGACGAGTGGCCGCGAGCGATGGTCATGCGCGGGCGTCGCAAGCGAGGCAATCGGTACTTCGGACCGTATGGCCATGCGTACGCCATCCGGGAAACACTCGACTTGCTCTTGCGAACCTTCCCGATCCGCACGTGCAGTGACAGCAAGCTGGCAACCCATCAGCGGCTCGGCCGCCCTTGCCTCCTCTACCACATCGAGCAGTGCGCCGGACCGTGTGTGGGCGAAATCGGGCGGAACGAATACGACCGGCTTGTCCGGGAGTTGGTTCGCTTCCTCGAAGGCGACACCGACGCCATCGTCAACGACCTTGAACAGCGCATGGCCGACGCCTCGACGGAACTCGAATTCGAGCTCGCCGCCCGGCTGAGAGACCGTCTCGCCAGCGTTCGTCGGGCGATCGAGAAGCAGCAGCTCGCCGGAACCCGCAACGAGGACTTCGACGTCATCGGCATGAGCGACGACGAGCTCGAGGCAGCCGTCCAGCTGTTCTTCGTGCGCAAGGGCCGGGTGATGGGCCAGCGGGGGTTCATCGTGGACAAAGTCGAGGAGCTCGACGGCCCACAGTTGGTGGCACGTGTTCTGGAGCAGCTATACCACGACGAGAATCCGCTCGGTTGGCCGAAGCTGGTGCTGGTGCCTGAGGCCCCCGCGGAGGCGGGTCTCTACGAGGAATGGCTGAGCGGGCAGCGCGGATCTCGGGTGACGCTGCGCATCCCGCAACGCGGCGACAAGCGAGCGCTTATGGAAACAGCGCGGCACAACGCACGTGAGTCGCTCGCGCGGCACCGCTTGCGCCGTGGAACCGACCACAACAGCCGTGCCCGTGCACTGAACGAGCTGGCGGAGCACTTGGAGCTGCCGCGGCCGCCGCTGCGCATCGAGTGCTACGACATGAGCCACCTGCAGGGCACCAACTACGTCGGCTCGATGGTGGTGCTGGAAGACGGCCTGCCCCGCAGAAGCGAGTACCGCCACTTCCGCGTTCGCAACGTCCCGGGCAATGACGACTATGCCGCCATGGACGAGGTGCTGCGCCGCCGGTTGCGGAACTACTTGACCGAACGGGAATTGCCGGCATCCGAACAGGGGCGGTTCGCGTACCCGCCCCAGTTGCTCGTGGTGGACGGCGGCAAGGGGCAGCTCGGCGTTGCGGCGGCGGTTCTCGACGAATTGGGGTTGCGAGAGCAGATCCCGGTGTGTGCGTTGGCAAAGCAATTCGAGGAGGTGTTCGTGCCGGGCCGGTCCGAGGCGTTGCGGATCCCTCGCCAGTCTGAGGCGCTGTACCTGCTGCAGCGGGTGCGCGACGAGAGCCACCGGTTCGCCGTGTCGTACCACCGGCGGCTGCGCGGCAAGGCGATGAAGCGCGGGGTGCTCGACGGGATCACGGGCCTAGGGGACAAGCGACGGGCACGCCTGGTGCGTGAGTTCGGCAGTGTCGGCGCAGTGAAGGCGGCCACGCTGGAGGAGTTGCGGGCCTTGAGCTGGCTGCCGGACGCTGTTGCGGAGGCGGTGTACGCCGCTACGCACCCTGCCGAGGCGCTGGCAGGCTCCTGAGGCCCGCGGCGTTCCCGTACCCGCGGCCCAATACGATCGGCCCAATACGATCGGCCCAATACGATCGGCATCGTGGCTGAGGGGCCAGAGTTCGTGATCGTGGCTGGCCTGTCGGGAGCAGGCCGCTCCACGGCGGCGAATGCGCTCGAGGACGTCGGCTGGTTCGTCATCGACAACCTGCCGCCGCACCTCATCGGCGACGTGGCGGACATGGTGGCCCGGCCCGGTGCCCGGCTGCGCCGCGTGGCGCTGGTGGCAGGTACCCGGGAATACCGAGAGGACTTGGTAACGGCGATAACGCAGCTGCGCGAGCGGAACGCGACGGTGCGGGTCGTTTACCTGGATGCACCCACGGACGTGCTGGTGCGGCGCTACGACGACACTCGGCGCCGCCATCCCCTGCACACCGGCGATCTGCCCGCCGTAGACCCTCCAGGGGAACCGTCTGGCGCGGAGCCGGTGGCCGACTCGGTCATCGACGCCATCGAGCTCGAGCGGGAGTTGCTCGCCGATGTGCGCGAGACCGCCGACGTGGTCATCGACACGGGTGATCTGAACGTCCACGACCTGCGCGACCGAGTGCGTGACGAATTCAGCGCATCCGGCGATGAGCCTCAAATGCGAACTGCGATCATGTCCTTCGGCTACAAGCACGGTGTGCCGCGGGAAGCTGACCTGGTGTTCGACTGCCGTTTCCTGCCGAACCCGCACTGGGTGGCCGAGCTGAGGCCGTACACCGGGCTACATCCCGGGGTACGCGAGTGGGTGTTCGGCCAGCCGGCTACTGGCACCTTCTTGGAGCACCTCATGCCGCTGCTCGACGCACTGTTGCCGTCCTATCGCACCGAGGGCAAGTCGTACCTGACGATTGCGCTGGGCTGCACAGGCGGTCGGCACCGCAGCGTCGCCATTGCCGAAGAAGTGACTCGCCTGTTGGCGGAACAGGGCCACGATCTGCACTGCCGCCACCGCGACATCGCCCGCTAAGCGTCGCCAGCCCGCTAGACAGCTAACGGTAGATCGGGCCCGGGCACAGGCAGCCCGCGAGGTTCGTGGAGCGAAGGGGATAGCAGCAGATGAGCGTGCGCGTGGGCGTCAACGGTTTCGGCCGGATCGGACGCAACTTCTACCGGGCGGCCGACCGCCCCGACTGCGACATCGAGATCGTGGCGGTGAATGACCTCGGAAACACGGCGACGATGGCCCACCTGCTGAAGTACGACTCAGTGCTGGGCAACCTGTCGAACGACATCGCCGCCACCGACGGCGGCATCTCGATTGACGGCAAGGTGCTGCCGGTGCTGTCGGAGCGGAACCCTGCCGATCTGCCGTGGGCCCACTACGGGGTGGATGTGGTGGTGGAGTCCACCGGCATCTTCACCTCCCGCGACAAGGCGGCCATGCATCTCGAAGCTGGCGCCCCGCTCGTGGTCGTGTCGGCGCCTGCGTCGGGCGCCGACGCCACCTTCGTCGTGGGCGTGAACGACGCCGACTTCGACCCCGCAGCGCACAAGGTGGTCTCGAACGCGAGCTGCACCACAAACTGCTTCGTGCCGATGGTGCAGGTGCTCGATCAGGCCTTCGGCGTGCAGCAGGGCCTCATGACCACCATTCACGCCTACACAGGCGACCAGTCGCTGGTGGACGGACCGCACTCCGACTTGCGCCGGGCCCGCGCCTCAGCAGTGAACATCATCCCGACCTCGACCGGTGCCGCCCGTGCGACTGGGCTGGTGCTGCAGTCGATGGCGGGCAGGCTGGACGGAACCTCGCTGCGTGTTCCGATTCCCGACGGTTCGATCACCGACTTCACAGCGACCCTCGACGCCAGCCCGAGCGTCGAGGAGGTGAACAAGGCCTTCGCCGCCGCCGCTGGCAGCGGACCCTTGGCAGGAGTGCTCGACTACTCCGAGGACCCGCTCGTGAGCAGCGACATCGTGGGCAACCCGGCCAGCTGCGTGTTCGATTCCGGCCTGACCATGGCGATGGGCAGCATGGTCAAGGTCCTCGGCTGGTACGACAACGAGTGGGGCTACTCGAACCGGCTGGTGGATCTCGTGGACATCATCTGCAGCCGATGAGCGAAGTCGGCACGCTGCCGTTGCTCGAGGATCTCGAGCAACGGCTCGGTGGCCTCGACGGCCGGCGGATCCTCGTGCGTTGCGACTTCAACTTTCCGCTGCGCGACGGACCCGACGGCACGCCTGAGATCGCTGACGATCTGCGCATCCGTGCGGCGCTGCCGACCCTGCGCTGGCTGATCGAGCGGGGCGCTGCCGTCACGGCGTGCTCGCACCTGGGCCGCCCCGGCGGCGCACCCGACGAGCGTTTCTCGCTGGCCCCGGTCGCCGAGCGTCTCTTAGAGCTGGCACCCAGCATTGCCTTGGCGGAGAATCTCCGCTTCCGCCTCGGCGAGACCGCCAACGACCCCGAGTTCGTCGACGCTCTGGTCGGCGGCGCAGTCACTGCCCCATTCGGCGCTGGCAGCCCCGCCCCCTTCGATGGCTACGTGAACGACGCCTTCGGCGTCAGCCACCGGGCGCACGCTTCCATCGTCGGTCCGCCGCAGTACCTGCCGAGCGCAGCTGGCCGCTTGCTGCACCGGGAAGCCGAAGTACTGGGCGGCCTGCGCACCGACGCCAAGCGGCCGTTCGTGGCCGTGCTGGGCGGAGCCAAGGTGAGCGACAAGCTCGGCGCGGTCGAAGCGCTGCTCTCGGTGGTGGACACGCTGGTCATCGGCGGGGGCATGTGCTTCACGTTCCTGGCCGCAATGGGCCACCCCATCGGCGACTCGCTCTGCGAACCCAACTTCATCGAGACCTGCGAGCGCCTGCTTGCGGGCGGCGCCAACATCGTTCTGCCCAACGACATCACTGCGCTGGATGCCGGCGGCACCGTCCGCCAGATGGGGCGCAGCCTGCCCGACGGCTACCGCGGCCTCGACATCGGACCCGGTTCGGCGGCGGAATTCGACGACGTGATCGCTGGAGCCCGGACGGTGTTCTGGAATGGCCCGATGGGGCTGTTCGAAGACGACCGGTTTGCCGCCGGAACCCGTGCGGTCGCCCAGTCGATGGCCGACTCCCGGGCCTTCACTGTGGTCGGGGGCGGTGACAGCGCGGCCGCCGTGGCCCAATTCGGCCTGGCGCCGTACATGGATCACATCTCGACCGGGGGAGGCGCAGGCCTCGAACTCATCGAGCACGGCGACCTGCCCGGCCTAGCGGCGCTGCGAGACTCGCCACAGCGGTGAGCCAGTCGGGGAGAGGGACGATGAGTCGAACGCCACTGATCTCGGGCAATTGGAAGATGCACCTCAACCACCTCGAGGCCATCCAGCTCTGCCAGAAGCTGAGCTACGAGTTGGCCCGGCACCGTTACGACCAGGTCGAGGTGAGCCTCCATCCGCCATTTGTGGACCTGCGATCATGCCAGACCGTCATTGACGTCGACCGCCTCGAGTTCAAGCTCGGCGCACAGAACTGCCACGACCAGGCACAGGGCGCCTTCACCGGCGAGGTCTCGCCAACCATGCTGGCCAAGCTCGACGTGACCTATGTCATCGTCGGCCACAGCGAGCGGCGAGCCCTCTTCGGCGAGACCGACGAGATCGTCGCAGCCAAAGCCGCAGCAGTGGCTAAGCAGGGCATGACCCCGATTGTCTGCGTCGGCGAAACACTCGAAGACCGCGAAGCCGGCCGCGCCACCAACGTCGTGACCACACAGCTCCGCGGCAGCCTCGCCAAGCTCACGCGGGCGCAATTCGAAACGCTGGTGGTGGCCTACGAGCCAGTGTGGGCAATCGGTACGGGCCGCAATGCGTCACCCGTGGATGCCCAGGACATGTGCGCCAGGGCGCGTCGTGTCATCGACGAGATGCGCCCCGGCACCGGCTCGCTGGTGCGAGTCCAATACGGTGGATCGGTCAAGCCCGTCAACGCCCCAGAGTTGCTCGGCCAGCCAGATATCGACGGCGCCCTCGTCGGCGGCGCCTCCCTTGACGCCACCCAATTCGCCCGAATCGTCAACGCGGCCAGATAGCGCCTGTACGGCGCGTGGATCGCAAACGAAAAGAGGCGTGTGTGGCGCCGGCAGCGGCGGCCAGGGGGCCGAACCTAGAGTCACGGCGTGTCTCCTGAAAGCCAGTTTCCAGCCGCTGACTCCGGTGGTGGGCGCCCGTCCCTTTCGGACGGCCTCGTGGCATTCGTGAAACGCGACTGCCCGACGTGCCGCGATGTCGAGCCGGTGCTCGCCGAGCTCGTCGACCATGCGGCACGCAGCGGAACCGGTCTCACCGTGTTCACCCAGGACGACCCCGCCTTTCCGGCGGGCGTGACGGGATCGTCGGCGGATGTTGTTCACGATGCCGACCTCTCCGTGTCGTGGCATCACGACATCGACACCGTCCCCACACTCATGGCCGTGGTGGACGGTCGAGAGATGGCGCGCACCGTCGGCTGGGACCGTCGCAGCTGGGAGGCGCTCAGCGGGGCCGATGATCTGGGCGCCGGTCTGGCCGAGATGCGGCCTGGCTGCGGATCGCTCTCGGTTGACCCGCTGCTGGCCGACAAGCTGGCATTGCGCTTCGGGGCGACGTCGTTCGCAAGCCGCCGTGTGGAGCTGGCCTCTGCTGAGGATCCAGTCGAGGCTGCTTATGACCGCGGCTGGTCCGACGGGTTGCCGGTGGTGCCGCCGACCGAAGCACGAGTCGCAGCCATGTTGGCGGCGACCACTCGGGCTCCCGACGAGATCATGGCCGTGGTGCCGCCGACACTGGCCGAGTGCACAGTGGAGAAGGTCGCGGTGAATGCCGTCATGGCCGGCTGCAAGCCCGAGTACTTGCCGGTGGTACTTGCGGCCGTCGAGGCTGCGTGTACTGACACGTTCAATATGCACGGCCTGCTGTGCACGCTGTGGTTCTCGGGACCGATCGTGATCGTGAACGGCCCGATCCGGCGCCGCATCGGCATGAACACCGACAAGAACGCGCTCGGCCAGGGCAATCGCGCCAACTCCACCATCGGGCGAGCGCTGCAGTTGGTGATCCGCAACGTGGGCGGCGGCAAGCCCGGCATCGGCGGCATCGACCGCTCCGCACTGGGGTCGCCCTCGAAAGTCGGCTGGTGCTTCGCCGAAGACGAGGAGGGCCTGCCCGACGGCTGGCCGCCGCTGTCGGTCAGCCGGGGCTTCGAGCCGGGACAAGACACCGTGACGCTGTTCGCCGGGCACGGCCCGATCGGCTGCACCGATCAGATCTCACGCACTCCCGACTCGCTCATCCGCACGATCGCACAGCAGCTCATGTGTGTCGGGAATCGCAAGCTGCCCGGCGAGGCGATGCTGGTGATGACGCCCGAGCACATGTCGACGTTCGCCGATTCGGGCTGGACCAAGCAGCGCTTCCACGACGAACTCGAGCCACTGCTGCAGATGGACCTCGACTTCGCAGCCCGCGACGCGGGAGGCATCCAAGAGGGTCTTCCCGCCGGGTTCCTGCAGTACCTGAAGGGCACCGCAGGTGCCGACGGTGGGAGCGGGCCCGCTGATGGTGGGCTCGTGTTCGGATCCACCGAAGGCTCCGCAGACGGGAACCTGCGAAAGCTGCCCCCGTGGTCGCCGATGGTGGTGCGGGCAGGCGGGGGAGCGGGCGGCTTCAGCGCCATCATCGAGGGATGGGTGCCGGGCGCCAAGGGCAGCACCCCGATCACGCACCCGATCCGCCCGTAGAAACAAACTCCGAACAACCCGCCCGCCCTCGGGGCCAGCGTCAGGCGCCGGTAGCCTCGTTGCCCGTGATGACGTGGATCATCGGCAGCATTCACCTGCTGTCGGCCTTCGGATTGATTGGCCTGGTGCTGCTGCACAGCGGCCGTGGCGGCGGCGTGTCCGACATGTTCGGCGGCAGCGTCGGAACCGCTGCCGCGGGCTCAACCGTTGCCGAAAAGAACCTCAGCCGCATCACGGTCGTGGTTGCCGTCTCGTTCGGCTTCACCACGTTGATTCTGGGTTTGCTCCTCGCCTGATTGCCCGGCCCGGCCGAGCACCGGTGCTGGCGCCGTCCCGCCAGATCGCCCTGCCGTTGACCACGACGAGTTCGATTCCGCGCGCCGGCTGCTTCGGCTGCTCGAAGGTGGCGGTGTCGATCACTGTCTCTGGGTCGAAAAGCACGAGGTCGGCCATCGCACCGGCCTCCAGCACGCCCCGATCCGCCAAACCGAAACGTCGGGCCGGCAGCCCCGTCATTTTGTGCACTGCTTCTTCCAGAGAGAAGAGGCCTTGCTCGCGCGCATAGTGACCAAGCACCCGTGGAAAGGTGCCCCACAGGCGCGGGTGCGGGAATTCGTCGTGCGGCAGGCCGTCGGAGCCGATCATGGTGCCTGGGTAGGCCAGGATGCGGCGCACGTCCGCCTCGTCCATCATGAAGAAGATCCCGCCGGCGGGCAGCAACGCTTCGACCGCAGCTTCGGGGTCGAGACCCATCTCGGCTGCGATCTCGGCGAGGTCTCGCCCAGCAGCCGCGGGCTGCGCTTTGGACCAAGTCACCAGCACTTTGCTGGCATCCGCCAGCCTTGTTGAATCCAAAGTCGTCGAGCTGGCGATGTAGGGGTAGGCGTCGAGGCTGATTCGTTGGCGGTGCCGTGCTGCTTCGATCAGCGCCAAGGTCTCTGTCGAGCGGCCGTGGTTGGCCTGCCCGGAGCACTTGTGATGCGAGATCACCACTGGAACGCCGGCTTCGCGGCCGATGGTGAATGTCTCTTCCAACGACTCGCTGACCCGGTCCGCTTCGTCTCGCATGTGGGTCGTGTGGATGCCGCCCGCGGCCCGAACCGCTCTGGCCAGCTCGATGATCTCCTCGGTCGGTGCAGCCGCGGCCGGCGCATAGTAGAGACCCGTCGACAGGCCGATAGCCCCGGCCTCCAATGCTCGCTCCAGGCGGCCCCGCATGGCCTTGATCTCATCTCCAGTCGCCGGGCGGTGCAGATTGTCCATGGCCTCAACCCGCAGGGAGGCGTGGCCGACCAGGCAGAGTGCGTTGACAGCCGCCGGTTCTCCATCGAGGGCAGCGAGGTAGTCATCGAATTCCGAGAAGAAAGCCGCGCCGTCGGGGCAGACGAGGTCGAGCGGTGCCGGTGGCCGCCCTGTGGTCCGCAGTGGCGCCAAGCTGACTCCGCAGTTGCCGGTGACGACCGTGGTGACGCCCTGGCTGACCTTGGGTGCCATCAGGGGATCGACCAGCAGCGCACGGTCGTCGTGGGTGTGCACGTCGATGAAGCCGGGCGCCACCGCCTTGCCGTCCGCATCGATCTCGACGGCGCCTTCCGCGTGGCCGAGATCGCCCAGCCCGACGATCCTGTCATTGGTGACTGCGATGTCGCCATGGGTCGACGGAGCGCCGGTTCCATCGACCAAGCGGGCGTTGCGGATGATCAACTCCGCTTTGTCGATCACTGCCATGAGCCCTTTCCCAACCAGGTCACGGTCGCGAGTTCACCACGTATCGTTCGGGTCGCCTGCGACAAGGAGTCCTCATGGGACGTCACGCGATCAAGACACCGCCGCACCACGCCACCTGGCCGGAGTATCTGGCCATCTGGCAAGCCGCCGACGAGTTCGAGGTCTTCGAGTCGGCGTGGAGCTGGGACCACTTCTATCCGTTGGCACCGCCCTACGACGGTCCCAACCTCGAGGGCTGGACGATGCTGGCCGCTTTGGCGCAGGCGACGACGCGAATACGTCTCGGCGCCATGGTCAACGGCATGCACCACCGCCATCCGGCAGTGACCGCCAACATGGCCGCCACGCTCGACCACATCTCCAACGGTCGCTTCGAACTGGGGATGGGCGCTGGCTGGAACTTCATGGAAAGCGACGCCTACGGCATCGATCTCGGCCCGTTGCGGGACCGCTCTGACCGGCTCGAAGAGGGCATGGAGGTCATCGTCAAGCTGCTGACCGAGACCACGACTACGCACAAGGGGCGTTTCTTCGAGCTCACCGACGCGTGGTGCGAGCCCAAGCCGATCCAGGAGCGGATCCCGATCGTCATCGGCGGGCAGGGCCGGGTGCGGACATTGCGCACCGCTGCGAAGTACGCCGATCAGTGGGACATGACCTTCCCGGCCGATGTCGCAGCGTGGCAGGAGCTGGACGAGATTCTGCGGGCGCATTGCGAACGCGTGGGCCGTGATGAGGCCGAGATCGACCGGTCGGTGCATCTCGGTTTCGAGGCCGACGGCGACATCGACAAGGCTGTAGCGGGGGCGCAGGACTTCTTCGACGCCGGGGTCGACATCGTCGTGTGGTCGTGGCGAGGCGAACTGGATCCGGTGAGTCTCGACGCCCTGGCGACGGCGATCGACGAGGCCTGATCGCCGCCGGGCGACTCAGTACGCAACGCTATGATGATGCGCTCCGCTGTGGCCCTCAAGGGGGCTGCGATGCAGCGATTTTGGGTTTTCATGTCGGAGTGGCGGAATTGGCAGACGCGCTAGATTAAGGATCTAGTGCCCGAAAGGGTGTGGGGGTTCAAGTCCCCCCTCCGACACAAACAGGTGCTCGGTGTCGAAGCAGAGCTTGAGCCTCTACGTCTCGCAGTGGCGTTCGATGAGCTCGCCGAGGTGATCTGGTCGTATCCCGACGCCAAACCGCAAGCCACGCCGGTCGGTTGACCTTCGCAACAGTGCCGTGCGCCGTCAGTCGAACGTGGCGGAATAGCCGAGTTTGTGGGAGACCTCCTCCGACGCCTGGCGAAGAGCCGCTGCGGGGGAATCTGGGCCGACACCATCCATCGTCCCACTCCGACCCAGAACTGCGGTCGACGCAACAAGTCGACCTTGATGATCGAACACCGGTGCGGCGACGGCGCTGAGCCCGGGCAAATAGTCGCCGCGGGAGATGGCCAACCTGTCTCGGCGAACCTGATCGATCAGATCCTGCACCGCGCCAGCATCACGATAGCGATCACCAAGAGGAGAACCCGCCAGCCGTTCGAGCTCTTCGGCGACCCTCTCGTCAATCATTCGCCATGGCTGATAGGCCAAGAAGATCCTGCCGGTTGCCGTTCCGATGAGCGGCAGCACGGAACCGATGTACAAGTTGCAGTGAACAACCTCGCTGGCATCGCGCCAGCCAATGATCACCGGCCCGTGCTGGCCCCACACCGATAGCGCGGTGGTTACATCGAGGCCTTGGTTGAGCTCGACCAACGCGTCGGTCGCGAAGCGAACCGCGTCAAGCCGCCGCAGACCGGCCAAGCCCAACTGCCACGCGCCGGGGCCGAGATCGTAGCGACCGGTGATCGGATCCTGCAGCACGAGGTCGCAGCGGATCAGGCTGACGAGATATCGGCGCGCCTTGCTCGGCATCATGTCAGCCCGCGACGCAAGCTCGCCGAGGGGGAGGGCACCGGGAGCCTCGGCGAGGGCGGCCAGCACCCGGGCACCAACCTCGCTGGACTTCACCCCGTGGCTGGCTGAAGCCGCCGTCACCCTCCGGCCTCTCGAATGAGGCGTGACAGCAGCGCGGGTCGAAGTGGCTTGGTGTTGACGTTGACGTCGAGATCGAACAGAGCGTCGGCGACTGCGTTGACGAGCGCGGGTACTGCTCCGATCACACCGCCTTCCCCCACGCCCTTGAACCCACCGACGGCATCGATCGACGGAGACTCGATGTGAGCGATCTGGAAGTTGGGAACGTCCACCGAGCTGGGCAGGAGATAGTCGATCAGCGTCGCCGTGCGGACCTGGCCGTCCTCGTCGTACACAAATTCTTCCATGAGCGCCTCGCCGATGCCTTGTGCCACACCGCCCATCACCTGACCGTCGACGATCATCGGGTTGATGATGCGACCGCAGTCATGTACGACGGTGTACCCCTCGATGTCGACGGTCCCGTCTCCGGCATCGACAGCCACCTGTGCAATGTGGGTCGCATTGGCCATGGTGACCAGGGGCGGGTCGTAGAAGTCGGTCTCCTCGAGGCCAAAGCTCTCGCCTTCGGGGAGGTCGAACGTGTTCATGGCGTACGCCGTCTCAGCGACCTCTCGGAATGAGAGCGATCGGCTCGGCACGCCAGCGACGTGCATCTGACCGTCGGAGACCACGATGTCTTCTGGCGTGGACTCGAGCATCGACGCGGCGATCCGCGCCAGCTTCAGCCTGGCCTTCTCCGACGCCCGCACCAGCGCTCCGCCGCCCGTGACTGCGCTGCGGCTTGCGAAGGTGTTCGTGCCGTAGGGCCCGGCGGCGGTGTCGCCCTCGACGATCGTCACATCCTCCAGTCGGGCCCCGAGCTCGTCGGCGACGACCTGCGCGAAGGTCGTGAAGTGGCCTTGCCCCGAATGAGCGTGGCTCACGAAGGCCGTCACTTTGCCGGTGGGCTCCACCTTCACCGTCCCGCTGTCGAATCCGGGCAGACGGGTCAGCCCGCGGGCACGCCAGCCTGGGGCTCCCGTCCCACTCACCTCCGTGAAACTGCAGATACCGATGCCTCGGTACTTGCCGTCGACGAGTCGGCCCTGGGCCGCCTGGCGGGCGCGGAACTCGTCGTAGTTCGCCATCTCCATCGCTTGGTTGAGCGACTCTATGAAACTGCCTGTGTCGTAGCGGACACCAACGATGTTGGTCCACGGAAGCTCTGAGGTGGGCACCATGTTTCTCAGCCGAACCTCGGCTGGATCGAGCCCGAGCCGGCGGGCAATCCGGTCCATGATGCCCTCGATCGCCATGAAGCAAACCGGTTGGGCCACGCCCCTATAGGCCAGCACAGGCGCGGTGTGGGTTGCGACGGCGGTGGCCGTGTACTCGTATTCGGTGATCCGGTACGGCCCAACGATCATGCGGGCGCCACCGGTGGTCTCCAGGGTGCAGCCGAAAGGCAACGCTGAGTAGGCGCCGCCATTGGTTCGAATCTCGGCCCTCAGCGCGAGAACGATGCCGTCATCATCGACCGCGGCCTCAACCCGGTAGCGGTTATCACGGGCGTGTACATCGGTGAGCAGGGATCCATACCGGTCCTGAATCCACTTCACGGGCCGACGCAAACGCCGGGCGAGCGCGGCGCAGACGAACTCTTCGGGGTAGAGGGCCGCCTTGATGCCGAATCCGCCGCCGACGTCGGGAACCACTACCCGCAGGGTTGACTCTGGAGCGTCGAGGAACTCGGCCAGGGCAGTCCGCAGCAGATGGTGTATCTGGGTCGAGGAGTAGAAGACAAGGTTGCCCGCCTGCTCGGGCACAGCAAGACACCCTCGGGGTTCAATCGGAACAGCGGTCACACGGTTCGAGCGGAAGTCTTCGGAGATGACATGGGCCGCCGCTTCGAAACCAGCGGCCACGCCATCGGTTGCGAATCGACCCTCGTAGTAGACGTTGCCCGGCACCGTTGGATTGACCTGTGGGGCGGCGGGATCGGTCGCTTCGTCGATCTCGGTGACCACTGGAAGCGGCTCGTAGTCGACTTGGACCAGCTCGATGCCGTCTTCGGCGAGGTACTGGCTCTCGGCCAGGACCACGGCCACCGCCTCGCCCGCAAACCGCACTTCGTCGACAGCCAGCACGTCGCGGGTGTTGTAGCTGTAGCCGGGCAGCTCTATCTGAGCAGCGATCGGCTTCACCAGGGCTGCCAGATCCTCGCCGGTGAGAACGTCGACCACGCCATCGAGCGCGCGCGCCTCGCTCACGTCGATCGACACGATTCGGGCATGGGCGTAGGGGCTGAGCACGAAGGCAAGGTGCAGGGTGTTGATCGGCGCGGGCAGATCGTCGACGAAGCGGCCCTGGCCCCGTAGGAGGTAGTCGTCCTCTCGACGCAAAACGCTTTGCCCAACGGCGCCTTGCCGGTCGCTGCTCATGCTCGGTGCCCTCGTCGCAGCTCCACCGCGGCCTCAGCTACCGCATCGACGATGTTGGCGTAGCCGGTGCAGCGACAGACGTTGTTCATCAGTGCCTCCCGGATGGTGGCCTCATCGGGGTCGGCGGTGCGTTCCAGCAACTCGACCGCCGTGAGGAGGAATCCCGGCGTGCAGAAACCGCACTGGAGGGCATGTTTGCGGTGGAACATCTCTTGGATCGGATGGAGCTCATCGAGGTCTGCGAGATCTTCCACGGTGCGGATGTCCGATCCGTCAACCGCCACAGCGAAGTGCAGGCAGCTGCGTGCGGTGCGGCCGTCGAGCAGCACCGTGCACGCACCGCACACCCCTTGCTCACAGCCGATGTGGGTGCCCGTCAGGCCGAGATCGTGTCGCAGGAAGTCGACGAGCAACCGCCGCGGCTCCACACGGGATTCTCGGCTTCGCCCGTTGACGGTGATCCTTCACCTGGTATTCGTCTGTCATGGACCCTCCCCGTCCAGCAGGCCGCGTTCAACAAGGACGCCGACGAGGTGTCGTCGGTACTCGGCGTCGGCGTGGATGTCACCGGTCGGATTGACTGCGCTGCGGGCCGTCGCGACGGCGGCTGCGATTGCTTCTGGGCCGAGGTCGGAGCCGACCAGCGCGCCCTCGGCGTCGATCAAACGCTGGGCCACCGACCCAACGCCGAACGCCGCGATGCGTGCCATCGTGCAGACGCCGTCCACGCTGCCCCACCGCAATGCGACCCCGCCCACCGCGAACGCGTGGCCCCCGTTCGAGACTTCCCCCAGGGCGCTTCGTTCGCTTGGGTCCTGTCGTCTGAACGTGACCGCCGAAACGACCTCACCTGGCTCGATGCTGGTAGTCATGTCAGCTACGAAGAAGTCGTGAGCCGGAACCCGACGTTCGCCAGTGACACTCGTGAGCACCAGATCGGCCTCCAACGCGAGCGCAACGGCCGGCAACTCGGCTAGCGGGTCGCAATGGGCCAGACTGCCGCAGACGGTGCCACGGTTGCGCGTAGCGGGTAGCCCGACGTGGGGGAGCGCCTTGGCCAGCAACGGGCACTCGGCTTCGACCAGCGAGTCGGTCTCGGCATCAATCTGGCGCACGAGCGCACCGACGACGAGGCGATCGTTCGAGAGCCGGATGTAGTCGAGCTCTTGACAGCGGTTGATCGACACGAGCACCTCGGGTCGGGCCAGCCGGAGATTCATGAGCGGAACCAGGCTCTGGCCTCCTGCGAGAATCCGAGCGTCATCGCCGTACTCGGCCATGGCTCGGACCACCGCGTCGAGCGACTCGGGGGCAACAAACGAGAATGGTGCGGGTTTCATGGAGACTCAGCCGACGATGGGCCGCAGCTCTGCTGCGAGAGCCACCAACGACTCAGGGCCCACGATGGCACCGTCTTCGACGACACGTCGACCATCGATGTCGATCGTGTGCAAGAACAATACAGCGTCGGGGTGGTTCTCACCGCCGCCGGGGTCCCACCACGGCATGCCCATGCCGATGGCGTTGTTGCCCCGGGCACGGGTGTCCTCGATGAACGAGTCGCCCGTAACTCGGGCCGTGGGATGGATGCCGTGGGTGAAGTGAATGACATATCCATAGTTGCCGTCCGAACCTGCCCGCCGCAGGGCTCGGTCCGCGACGGATCGCTCATTGCCTCCGCCCGCAATGGCCCGAATGCGGCCATCGATCTCGAGGGTCATGGGTGCAGCGAGCTGGGTGTAGTACTCGTGAAAGATGGCACCGACCTCGATGCGCCCCTTCACCGATTCGACTTCGGGGAACATCGTGCATTGCCCCGGCACCAGGACCGTCCCTGGCTTATCGGCTCGTCGCGGCTTGGAGAATCCACGCGGCCCGAGAATGAAGCTCACGTCGGTGCCAGCGTTGTCCGTGATGCGCACGGTCTTGCCGACCGCTTCGTTCACCAGCGCGTCAAAGGCATGGTGTACCGCGAAGTAGCGGTCGAGATCGACCCGCCCAAACAGCCTCAACAGGCCCTCGGCGTTAAGGTCGGCACCCAGCAGATAGCGGATGTGTTCGCCCTCCATCGCCTGATCGTGAAGCTCCGAACCAGCGAGGTAGGGGAACGTGAGATCAATCCACACATCTGCGGCCAGCGCTGCGGCCGAAACAGCCGGAGTGAGGTACGGGTCGGCAAGGCGACCTTGATACGGAAGCGGCGGGATCAACAGGACCGATGCATTGGCACCGGCGAGCAGTGATGCTGCGAGCACCGCCTGCCACACCACTTCGTCGCTGTCGGTGTCGGCGGTGATCAGGACGGTCTCGTTCGGCTCCAATGCCATGTAGTCGCGCATCAGCACGTCCGCTGCGCCGGCAACAGTGGCTGTCATGGGGTCGCTCCACCGATCACGCGGTCCAGATAGCCGTTGAGGAAGTTGTGAACGCCCTTCTCCAGGGTGCTCATACGCCCGGGCCGGTAGGCGGGTGAACTCATCGCCTGTTGCATCGACTCGATCATGATTCGGTCCTCTTCGAGTACCAGGATCTGATAGTCGTGGTAGATCTTCAGCGTCTCGACGAAGTCCGGCCTGTCGAAGAATTCCTCGGGAAACAGTTGGTAGATGACCACCCGGGTGCGGCCCTCGTCGATCGGCCACGAGATCATCGGCCGAATGCAGTCGATGCGGCCGAAGAACGTCAGGTTGGGCGCGGTGAACGCAGTACAGGCAAAACTGTGCGGCCTGTCCTCGAGCCACGGCATTTTGCCGAGCAGTGGCTCGGCGCCCGGCGTGGGAGGGCCGGCATCGTAGAAGATCGAAAGACCGCCGTCGGGTTTGATGTTCACGTGGTCGGGCTCGAACTTGAAGTTGGCGCCGAAGCTGTCCGCGTGCAGCACCCCGACGTGGTAGAAGTCCATCAAGTTCTCGTGTATGAACTTCCAGTTGCACGCGAGGTCGATTTCGATCTTGTTGCCCAGGCGGCATTTCTCCCACCCGAGGAAAGAGAACTCCTCGTCGATCCCGGCCATTGCGTCAGCCAGCGGTCCGGCATCGTGATCGAAGTTGATGAAGATGTTGCCCCGCCAGACGTCGAGCCGCAGTGGTGTCAGGGCGCAATCGGCGACGTCGAATCCCTTGCTCTCGGCCATGAAGGCGGCGCCTTTCAACTGGCCGTCGAGACCGTAGACCCAACCGTGGTACGGGCAGCTGAATGCCTTGAGATTGCCCGATCCGTACGCAACCTCGACACCTCGGTGGACGCACATGTTGTAGCTGGCGTGTAGCTGACCGTCTCGATCGCGCGAGAGCAGTACGGGCTCGCCAACCAGGCGCAGCGCCATGTAGTCACCCGGATCGGCCAGCTCCTCGACCCGTCCTGCGTAGAGCCACTCGCGTTTGAAGTATTCGGCCACCTCGCGACGGAAGATCTCCGGACTGGCATAGATCGCGCCCGGCGCATGGGTCGCCTGGTCCAACGCGACCCTGGTCCCTCTCGAATCTACCTCGGACGTATCTGACATCACGTCACTCCATTCCTCACGGTTCCGCGTCGCGATACTCACTCCATTATCCGTTGCATAGCAGGGCATCAGCCCGCCTGCCATGGCGAACGTCACTCCGACCGTCCGGGCCCAGCGGGTTGTCGGCTGCCACGATCAAGCGATGTCTCGCTGTGGGGGCAGATATGGAGCCAAGGGGAGCGGATAGCCACAGGTCAGCGCCCTATTCGCCCCTCAGTTACCCCTCGGCTACCCCCAGCGCCGCCTCGGTTGGCCACGGTTACCCTCTCAGCCATGAGCGAAACTGCCGACTTCATCACTCAGCAGCAAGCACGGAACGCCGTGCTAAGGGCGACCGTGACGGTGCTGTGTCAATACATCTCGCCGCACGAACTAGGGCTCGCGGCTGACCACCTACAGACCGTCCAGTTCGACGACGAAGACCCCGACGCGGCCGACACGTTGGACGCCGCCGATTGGCGCAGGCTGCACGCGGCCACATTGGCCGAACGTCAGCGCATGGTGGAGACACTGGGCCAGTATCGCGAGCTGTACGTGCTGCAAGTGTGAGCGCCTAGCGGGCTCGGCGGTAGCAGTCAATTGCGGACGCGCCGAGCCGCTTGAGGCGAAGTCGGCACCGCCGTCAGTCCGTCCAGCGGGCTCCGCTCGGACTCTAGGTACCGGCCGTGCGGCCCGCGAGGATGGGATTGAGCAACTTGCCTACCAGTTCCAGCGCTTCGTCAGCGGTGCGTTGAGGCAGGTTCGGGACATGTTTCGCCGCTTGTTCGTAGCCGGGAATCCATTCGTCTGACGGCAGCGTGACGACTGTGGGTGTCTGAATGTGACGATGCGCGTATTCGCTGTGCAGCGCGTGGCTGAGTGTCGCTGCGCCGACTGATTCCGACCCGGCGATGATGGCCAAGTCGACGAGATTGCGGTACCGGCTGCTCGGGCGTCCGAGATAGTCGGCGAGCATGGCGGCGTGCTTGTCGGCGATGTGGTCGACGAGCGGGTACACCAGATATGGGACCGACCGCAGTCCCGCGATCTCGACCGGCTTGATTGGACTGACAGATTCAGGTTTTGCCGTCATGTTCGATTCGACAACGAGATCGATCTTGAACCTCTCGAATTCACGCTCTCCTAGGTATGCCGTTGCTGACAGCGCCGCGTTGGGCGCGTCGACTGCGGGTTCTCGTTGCGGTTGCACGTCGAATGTGAAGAAGTCATTGTCAGCGCGCTGGTGCCCGAGGACCTGCAGCAACCTGATGGCTTCACGCAGGTCGTCGCGGCGCATCAGGTCGATGTCGAGGCTGTGGCGAGCACGGTTGGGTATGCGTGCCAGTAGCCCTGTTGCGCCCTTGAGCACCCATCCGGAGTCGCCTGAGGCGAACACGCGGTACAGGAATCGGCTGTAAGAGGATGAGCGGATAGGTGGGTCAGTGGGGTTGCCAGCGGTCGTGGTGGTCGATGAGTTTGAGGGTGATGATCAAGGTGACGGCGAGGGCGAGCTGGGCTTGGCGGTGCTCGGGTCGGCGGTCGGTGTTGCGTCTGAGCTGCCCGTAGCCGGCGAGCCATGAGTTGGCGCGCTCGACATGCCAGCGCAGCCCCAGCGGGGCGGTGGCCGGCTCGGCAGGGCCGGCGCTGGGTTTGCGTTTGGGCGGCCGCGCCAAGTCGCAGATCCCGGCCGCGTCCGCGGCGGCGTCGACGCGGGCGCCCCAGTAGCCGCGGTCGAGGTGGATGGTGTCGATGTCGTGATGCAGTCCTTGTCGTTCGAGCTCGGCCATGGTTGGCTCGAACAGCATGATGTCGTTGCGGTTCGCGCCGTCCGCGCACCACGCGACCGGCACGCCTTCGGCGTCGACCGCGAGGGACCACTTCCAGCCCGATTTGCGTCTGTCAACAGGGCTTTTGCCGGTCCCGGGGCCGCCGCAGGGCGCCTTGTGGACGGACCCGTCGATGCACACATCACCGAGTCGCAGGCCCATGATGCGGTCCCATGCGGCGATCGCCTCGGCTGCGATCTGGTCGAAAACGCCCGCAGCGACCCACTCGTCGCGGCGTGACCGCAGCGTCGTGTCGGACACCGCGTTGTCCAACAGGATCTCCACGGACCGCCATGAGCAGCCCAATACCAGCCGCCAGATGATCCCCCGCAAACACAATCGGTCGCACACGCGGGGCCGGTGACAGCCCAACGGGTGACGATCCGGCGAGCGGGGCAAAAGCGGCTCGACTGCCGCCCAGATGACATCCACCACTGCCTTTGTCAGAGCGCGCATGATGAGCAGGCACCTCCACCATGTCGTCGATTGGAACAGCAGCCCGCATCACAGCGGGCCCAACCCGACGACTGGTGGATGGTCGCCTATCCGCGCGGCCTCTAAGCGAATTGGCGACGAATCTCTGCGACATTTAGGGAGTCGGAGTTTGCAGCTCTCGCGATCCGCTCCTGGAGCGCCTGGTCGAATGCGTCGGGTGTGCGGTAGGGAACCGCTTGCTCGCCTCCCTCGCCGTCGGCCTCAGTCATTGACGCCGGCGCTCGCGTGTTCCCCGCTCTGCATGAGGAGGGACTCGATCTCGTCGGGGTCCACGCCGAGCCGCTCGCACAGTCGGACCATGCTGATGGCGCCTGCGTTGAGCGCGTCGCTGATGAACCGGCCGATGTGTCCGCCGTCAACATGATCGCTCATGAGATCGGCCGTGGTCCGGCTCACCGTCGTCACCGCAAACCCGTCCTTGAGTTCCCAGTCGCCGCGCTCGAGCCCTCGCGATCGGCGGCGGACGCTTGTGCCGTGACCAGGCTGAATGCGACCGCGCGACACGAACGTGTGCGGCCCGCCGGCGAATACTCCGAAACCGTGAACTCTCGCGGCTGACTGAAGAGCGACCCAGACCCTGGGATCGGCGGCGCGCTGGCGGGGTGTTCGCTCCGGGTCGAGCCGGAACGATGCAATGCGCAGTTCCGCCAGGGGATCGAAACCGGCGCCCGCGACCCTGTACACGCCGTGCCCTACGCGTTCGATCAGGCCGCGCCCCACAGACCTGGTCAGATCAAAATCCGGAATCCCAGCCGCCGAGGCTTGCGCGCGTGTGAAATACCCATGCTGAGCTGCGGGGACATCTCCCAGTCGCCCAATGACGCTGCCAGCCATCTCAAGCCCTCCTCTCGTGCACTCTGCCGCGATTCTCTATACACAAATCATACCAAATTACTGAATACCTTGCAGTAAATATAAGTTTCAAAGTATATAAATTGACCATCCACATGGATTGCAGGTCATGTCACACCAGGCCACTACCGCAAAAGCGGTGCGGTTCCCATCGTGCAGTTTCGGTACCGTCGCTGGTGAGACTTCGATCGGAATGCCCTATGTCCCGGACTTCAGCCGCCTCGGTCGACATGGACATCGCGACGCGGTCTGAGGTTGGGCCGCGGGATCGGCAAGAGGATCGTGTCCGGACGGTCGTGAACGCTGACGGTTCGTGGGTGATGGCGGTGGCCGATGGGCTGGGCGGTCATCCGTTCGGGGACGAGGCGGCGCAGGTGGCGGTGGATGCGCTGCCGGATTGCATCACCAGCCAGTCAGAGATGGCCGCAGCGTTCGATGCGGCGAACGCCGCCGCGTGGAGCTTGCACCCCGAGATGCGCGGCCCCGATGAGGGTGTGTCGTCGGTGATCGCCCTCACGACGCTGGTGGTTGCAGCGTGGAATCCCCAAGGTGGCCTGCTGTTGTCGTGGGTGGGGGACTCGATGGCGTTCTTGGTGCCCATTGCGGGCGGGCCGGGCTGGCACAGCACGCCTCATGGCGGGCCGATGGGGTTCGTCAGCCGTGGTATCGGCATGTTCCGGGCGAGTCCCGGCAGCACCTATGAGCTGCCGCCGGGTCACCTCGAGAGCCTCAGCGAAGATGTCCCCGCGGCGCGTGTCCAAGACTGGGTCCGCGACCAGGGATTGCTTGTCGTTCTGGCGACCGATGGGCTGTTCGACCCGGTCTTGATGGCGCATGATCGAGGCTGGTTCGGCGACGATCCAGATGATCTGAGCCTCGGCTTCGCATTGCCGCCTGAGCGGCGGGGATCGGCCGAGGCGGTTGCCGACACGCTGATTGACACCGCCCGATTCGCTGGATTGATTGACAACACCACCATCGCGGTGGCCCGCATTACAGCTGGCCGTGACTCTTGCCCGGGAGATCCGGCGTGCTGATGGGCGGGAGAGCTGGCTGAGTCCGCTGGAGGCGCAGTTCATGCGGCGAGTCCCGCCGCGCGGCCAAACTGGAGAGCGGCATGCACCGAGTAGTGATCACCGGCCGGGGCGTCGTGTCGCCCATCGGCAGCGACGTCGACACGTTCCTCACCTCGCTTGACACGAATGTGGTGGGGATCGCGCCTGCGCCCTGGTCGAACGACGAGAGCTTCGGTTGGTGGGCGTGCGTCACCGACTTCGACCCGCTCGACTGGCTGAGCCCGAAGGTGGTGGAGGGGACGGACCTGTTCGCGCAGTTCGCGATCGCCGCCACGGAGCAGTCCGTGAACGAGTCGGGAATCGACGAGCTCCCGACCCGACGTACGGCGATCGTCCACGGCAGCAGCATGGGCGGGCTTCGGGCGCTCATGAAGGGCCAGCACGATCTCGAGCGCAGCGGTGAGTTCGATCGCAAGATGATGATTCAGGTGCTTCCGAACATGGCCGCTTCGCAGCTCGCCATGCGCTACGGGCTGCACGGGCCCCAGCTGACCGTCACCACTGCGTGCGCGTCGTCGGTCGATGCGATCGGGCTGGCCGCCGGGATGATCCAGCTTGGTGAGGTGGATGTCGCGTTGGTCGGCGCGACCGAGGGAGGGCTGCCCTCCTGGGACGGCACGATGGAGGGCAGCTTCTGCCCCGTGTGGTACGACGCCCATGCCCGCTACGGGATGAGTGCCCAAGGCCGCGATCCGCGACGCGCCATGATCCCGTTCGACATCGACCGCCAAGGCATCGTCACCGGCGACGGCAGCGCCGCAGTTGTGCTCGAATCCGAGCAACACGCCCGCACTCGCGGTGCGCACGTCTTCGCAGATTTCGGTGGCCACGCCACCCTCGCCGACGCCTACCACCCTTCCCAATACCGCCGGAACCCGCAGTGTCGAACCTGCTGCCGAGTTCCGCATCGTGATCACCGAGCCCGCCAAGCTCGACGCCGCCATCGTTCAGATCAACGCCTTCGGGTTCGGCGGTCAGAACTCATCAATGCTGCTGCGCCGCTACGCCTGAACAACGCCACCGGCGACATCTGCCATGCCCACGCACCTGAAAGAGGAACCGCATGACGTCACCCCTGCATGACTCGCTGCGTTGATGTGCCGGTTTCGATGTCAGTGCCGAACCGATTCGCTCACGAAGGAGAATCGGCTGCTGTGCAGATGGGCGATCTTGGTTGGCTGACTGTCCGACCGTACGGGCGAGCGGCCGCCCCAGGCGCGTCACAACCGACCGGTTCTGAGGGAAGACTCATGATTTCTGCCGACCTTGAGTAGCGGCGAACCACCGTCACCGGAGGAGCCAGCGGTCTTGGCCTGGCGACCGTTGGCAACTTCGCCGAGTTGGGATCGGCCGCGGTCATGGCCGATCTCGACGGCGACCGGCTCCACGACGCAGCCGCATCACTGGCTCGGGAGGGGCTTGAGGTGTTCGCCGCCCCCACCGATCATCGTGATGGAGACTCAACTCGGCGCAGTCAGGCTCGATCAAAGGCTGTCTTGTCCAGTCCACGATCTCGCACGATCGCCCGGACCGTTCCGATGCGCAAATCCCGCCGACCCCAGTTGGGGATCGTGGTTCGAGTTCCTGTAGCCGGGTTGCGCCAGATCTCATGCGAACCTCGCGACTGGCGATCGAACTCGCAGCCGAGTGAATTCAGTTTCCGGTTCAGTTCCCGATAGGTCACACCGCGATGACGAGTTCGCCAGCAGCGGCAATGGACTGAGGCAGTTCGTCGCCATGTTGGTTGTACGACGCGATGAAGTCTGCCGCGACACCGTCGAGGTTGTGCAGCGCTTCTTCGGCGGTTTCGCCCCACGCACGGCACCCCGGCAGTACAGGCACTTCAGCCAGATACATGTGCTAGATTTCCTCTGAGGGGGCCTTGAGCGTGTAAGGCAATGTGTACGTCTTCGACATTGGCGATCCCCAAGAAGGCCGCTCGCGTAACGGCGAGGGTAGTTCCCGCATCGGCGCTGTTCCCCATCGCTGCTCGGCTCGGTCGGCCTTCGCAGGGAGTGCCAGCATCACCGGGCAGACAATCCACGTCGACGGCGGCTGGAGTGCCTGATCGCGACGAGCTCGCCTAATTGAAGAGTCATACTCCGCCAACCTAAACTCTTGCTCTTGAATATTAGGTAAGTGCTGCTAACCTTACATATGCCGTGTCGGTGTTGAAGCGTGGAGGCGGCCAGTGTCCCGATGGCCAGCAGCCCAGCTGCAGACCGCGACCGTGGAGAACGAGCTGTGGCGGTCGTGGGACGACGAGAGCTCGCGTACCATCACAGTTGAACGGACCGTGCCCGCCCTTGTTGCGGGTCTTGCGATCCCCGCGCTCGAGCCGGCCACGGGCGAGGCGCTTGCCGAGGCGACGCGGACGGTCAGCGAGCTGCGCGACCGCGCCGCCGAGACGACCGGGGTACTCGGCCACCTGAGCGCCGTGCTCATTCGAGCCGACGCAGTCGCCTCCTCGCAGATCGAGCACATCACGACATCCAGCGAAGCGCTGGCAGTCGCGCTCGCCGATCTCGGAGACGACGATCCCGACCGGAGCCCCTACCCGGTCGCGACGGAGCTGGTCGCTGCGAACGTCACCGTCGCGCTGAGCGCCCAACGTGGATCCGAGGATCTGACTGAGGACTGGTTCCACCGTCGCCACAGCAGCTTGCTCGCGGCGGATCCCGAAATAGAGCAGCGACACCTCGGCGCGTGGCGGGACTGTGCAGTGTGGATCGGTGAGAGCCGCCAAAGCGCAGACTTCGAAGGCCCGCCGTGGGACCGAGTTCCCGCGCTGATGGACGACCTGGTGCGTTTCGCTGCCCGCAGCGACGTGCACCCGGTCGCGCACGCTGCCATCGCGCACGCCCAGTTCGAGACGATCCACCCCTACGTCGATGGCAACGGCCGCATCGGACGGCTGCTCATCCACCGGCTGCTTGACCCCAGGCCCGCTGCGGCGACAGCGCCGGTGCCGGTCGCGCACGGATTGCTGCACAACCCGAACGGATATGTCGGCGGCCTGACCGCATACCGCCGGGGCGACCTCGACGACTGGATCACCGTCTTTGCCACAGCGGTCACCGACGGTGCGCACGCCGCTGTCCGCCTCGTGGACCGCATCGCCGGCATCGCCGGCGACTACCGCGAGCGTGTCCGCACCCGCCAGGGGTCCGCTGTCTCGCAGATTCTCGACGGGCTGCTGGGAACGCCAGCCATTACCGCCGGCGAGATCCAAGCCGCCTACAAGGTGACACCGGGCCGCGCCTCGCAGATCCTGCACCAGCTCGCCGACGCTGGCATCTTGCGGCTCAGCGATCATCGCGCCGGCCGATCCCGCGTCTGGGTCGCCCACGAAGTCATCGACGCAATCGACACTATCCCCCGACGCCTCATCGACACCCTCGAGCGCACCGGCACCAACGGCTGAGAAATAGGGTCGGGTGATGAGTGACGAGCGGGTGATGCACCTGGGTGTGAGCGCCGCCGATCTCGGCGGCGCCTCGCTTGCCATCGTGCCGGGCGACCCTGCCCGGGTCGGGAGGATCGCCGAAACGATGGCCGAGCCCGCGCACTTGGCCTCGAACCGGGAGTTCACGAGCTATCGAGCGTCGATCGACGGTCAGCCGGTGGTGATCTGCTCGACCGGCGTCGGCGGGCCGTCGACCTCGGTCGCGGTCGAGGAGCTGGCCCAACTCGGCGTGCGGACGTTCCTGCGGGTCGGCACCACCGGATCGATCCAGCCTGATCTGCTGATCGGTCACCTGGTCATCACCCAGGCCGCGGTCCGCCTCGACGGGGCGAGCCGGCACTTCGCTCCGATGGAGTACCCGGCCGCCTCCTCGTTCGAGTGCACCCGGGCCCTGGTCGATGCCGCGGTCGCCCTCGACGCTGCCCATCGGGTCGGGATCACGGCGTCGAGCGACACGTTCTACCCCGGCCAGGAGCGCTACGACACCATGGCCGCCGAGGTCGTCGGGTGGCTGCGGGGCAGCCTGGCGGAGTGGCGTCGCATTGGCGTGCTCAACTACGAGATGGAGTCGGCCACCCTGTTCACGATGTGCGCAGCCAACGGCTGGCGGGCCGGGTGCGTCGCCGGGGTGATCGCTCAGCGGACCGAGTCCGAGGCCGTCGTCGACGAGGCCCGCGTCGCTGCCACCGAGGAGCGGGCGGTCGGGGTGGTCGTCGAAGCCGCCCGCCGCCTGCTCCCCTCCTGAACTGAGGCGGGGCCCTCAGCCGACGAAGCGGTCGGCCAAGCCCCCAGAAGCTGGCAACCTAAAGGGCTCGCACTTTTGTCGATACTTCGTGTATCGTGTGTGCCGAGGTCATCAGAGCACTAAGTGCTCGTATTGATGGTCTGAGTCACGAGAGTGGCTTGCGAGAGCCCCCTTCATTGGGGGCTCATCGTGCTGTTGGGGGATAGTCGCGAATGCCGAGCCGCTGTGCGAAGCACGGGAGGCCGTCGACATCGATATCTCCAGGCCAGACGTGACCTGGGGCGTTGCCTGCGGGCAACAAAGTGGAGTACGCACGCTCGCGTAAGAATGAGTCTGCCGGCCCGATGCCACGGTCGTTAAGCACCGCATGGTGCGCCGAGTAGGCGATGAAGTCGGTCATCTGTATCAGATGACTCTCGGAGCTGTCATAGCCCCTTGGATCTTCGAGCACCCGGCGCGAGTACGGGAGAGCTCTGTGAACGGCTCGAGTAAATTGAGCCAGATTCTCTGCTGTGCCGTCGTACCAGGTAACGGCGTGTGTCGGCGGCCATGAGATCCTGCCCAGTGGCGGCCATGTAGCTGCCCGCTGGCGGCCGACGGTTCTGCCCAGCGGCGGCCAACAGAACTGCCCGCGTTGAAGTCCATTTCCCGTCGGGGTGCACCGCGGCGGGGTGCTCCTCCTACTCGAATAGCCGGTCACCACAACCGTGACCATCGAGCAGGAGGAGCAAGTGAAGTCTCGCGAGGAAATCATGAACATGTTGGAAGCGTTCGACCTGACTGGGTCGTTCCGGGATGCCGGCGAGCTGGCCGGTTGTTCGCATCACACCGTCGCCGCGTATGTGGCTGAGCGCGACGAGGGTCGGCTGGGGGGTGTGGGCCCGGTGCGGCGGAAACGGATCATCGATCCGTGGCTGCCGAAGATCGAGGAGTGGGTGGAGCGCTCCTGTGGCAAGATCCGCGCCGATCGTTGCCACGCCAAGCTGAAAGCGTTGGGGTTCGAGGGTTCGGATCGCACGGTGCGCCGAGCAGTGGCGGAGGCCAAGAAGAGCTTCCGGGCGGGTCGGCGGCGGGTGTATCGGCCGTGGATCCCCGAGCCGGGCATGTGGGCGCAGTGGGACTGGGGCGCGGGCCCGGTCATCGCCGGGCGGCGGACGAATCTGTTTTGCGCGTGGCTGGCGTGGTCGAGGTTCCGGGTGGTGATCGCGACCTGGGACCGCACCCTGCCCACGGTGATCGCCTGTGTGGATCGGGCGATGCGAGCCTTTGGCGGCGCTGCGACGTATTGGCTCACCGACAACGAGCGCACGGTCACGATCGACCACGTCGCCGGGATCGCCGTGCGCCATCCGGAGATCGTTGCGGTCGGCGGCCACTACGGCGTGACGGTCGCGACGTGTGTGCCGGCGGACCCTGAATCCAAAGGCGGCAGCGAGGCGACGGTGCGGGTCGCCAAGGCCGACTTGGTGCCAACCGACGCGAACCTGCGCGGCGACTACGCCAGTTGGGCCGAGCTGGTCGAGGCCTGCGAGGCGTTCACCGCTGAGGTGAACGAGCGGGTCCATCGGGTGACCCGGCGGGCGCCGGTGGAGATGCTCACCGAGGAACGGCACCGGCTGCACGCGCTGCCCGAACGCCCATACACGGCAGCGCTCGGGGAGACCCGGAAAGTCTCTTGGAGCTCCACGGTCAGCTTCGGCGGCGTGACCTACTCGGTCCCGCACACCCTCGCCGATGAGACGGTGTGGGTGCGCGTCGACGGTGACCAGGTCGTCGTCACCCACTGCGCACCGTCAGGCCCAATCGAGGTCGCCCGCCACCAGAGTTCGACACCCGGGCATCCGATGATCGACGACGCCCACTACCCGCCACGCCCGGCTGGGCCACTGGCGCGGCGTCCGAAGCCGACGAGCGCGGCCGAGACCGAGTTCCTCGCCATCGGAGACGGCGCCCGCACCTGGCTCGTTGAAGCAGCCGCCGCGGGCACGACCCGCATGAAGGTCAAGATGGCCCAAGCCGTCACCCTTGCCCGCCTCCACGGCCAGGTCCGCGTTGATTGGGCGCTCGGCCACTCCGCGATGTTCGGCCGCTTCGCAGACGGCGACCTGGCCTCGATCCTGGCTGCTGACCCGCCCGGACAACCCCGGCGCGCCGATGACGCGCACTCGCTGCAGCCCGGCACCGCCGCTTGGGGTCGCCTCGGAGGCGACCGATGAACCCAGCGCCGATCGACGAGGTCGTCGACTTGCTCCGCGCCCTGCGCCTACCCCACATGCGCGCCGCAGCACCGGACCTGTTGGCCACCGCCAAGGCACAACGCTGGGAACCGGCCGAAGCAATGAGGGCACTGCTGGCCGAGGAGCTCGCCGGCCGCCAAGCATCCTCAATCCGGGCCCGGCGCAAAGCGGCCGGGTTCCCCACCGGCAAGACCTTCGACATCTGGGACGGAACCGTCAGCTCGATCCCGGCGCCGACCCAGCGGGCGCTACGCACCCTGGAGTGGATCCACCGCCACGAGAACCTCGTCGTGTGCGGACCATCAGGCACAGGCAAGACGCACTTCCTTGAAGCGCTCGGCCAGGCCGCCGTCGATGCCGGCCACAAGGTGTCCTGGTTCAGTCTCGAGCACCTCGGCGCGCTCGTGCGCCGCCACAGCGCCGACGACACCGCCGCCAAGGCCATCCGGCGGATCATGCGCTCCGACGTCATCGTGATCGACGACATCGGCCTGCTCCCAGTCACCACCGAGACCGCCGAGGCGCTCTACCGGGTCGTCGACGCCGCTTACGAGAAACGCTCCATCGCCCTGTCGAGCAACCTTCACCCCGCCGGGTTCGACGAACTCATGCCCAAGACCATCGCCAACGCCACCGTCGACCGGCTGCTCCACCACGCCCACGTCGTCATGACCGCCGGCGACAGCATCCGCCTCACCCAAGCCACCGCCGGCAAGGGGGTGACGCCACTGACCAACTGACCCACGGGCAGAACACCTGGCCACCACCGGGCAGTTCTGTTGGCCACCAACGGGCAGTCCTGCTGTCCGCCACTGGGCAGATCCCACTGGCCCTTGACAGGCGTGTGACTCGTGGAACACACAGAACTCCTCGAGAAAGTCGACGAGCTGCGGGTAGAGCTTCCCCGATCCCTCCGCAACTGGCGCGAACACAGTCAGGACTCGCAGTTCTGCGATCGACCGGATCGTGCTGAAGGCGGAGCGCGTGATCTGGTTTCGATCGCCCGGTTCGAACGGAGGCAGCTCGCCCCGTCCTGCGTTCGAGTTGGTTCCGAGGTCTAACGCATGCAGCTCGGTGCTGGTCGGGATGTCAAACTGCTTCGCAACCCAGAGGCGGAACTTCTTCCAGGCTTGCAGTGTGTCTGCCCACACCGCCACGGGGATCGCCAGGGCAGTGAGGAGATCCTGGGTCTCATCTCCCGAATCATCGACGTAGACGAGGTAGGTCGTACCGAGCAAGCCGCCCGGTACGGGATTGTTCGGGTTCGTGTCGGGGGATGGTGGGCACACAGGCGGCGTCCCGGTCATCGTGGGGGAGGGCGTCGATGGAATGGCCGCTCGAAGGCTTCATTCGCGCCGCGAGCATTGCGCGACGGAACTGTGCAGTCGAGGGAATTGATCGACCCAGGTTGCGAGCAATGGTCAGAAGCCGAGGATCTTGTCGGCGACGACGTACTGGAGCGGCTCGCCGGCAAGCAGGCGGCGGCAGTTGCCGGCGACGAGCTGGAAGCGGCGCTGGTCGATGTCGGGGCAGACCATCGCAACGTGCGGTGTTATGAGCACGTTGGGCAGCGTCCAGATCCCGTGGTCGGGCGGCAGCGGTTCTTGGTCGAAGACGTCGAGGCCGGCGCCGGCAAGCTCGCCGACGTCCAGCGCGTCGACGAGGTCGTCGAGCACGACGGTCATGCCGCGGCCGATGTTGATGAACACCGCCGTGGGCTTCATCAGCTCGAACTGACGCCGGCCCAGCATCCCCTCGCTGTCGGTGGTGTGGGGAACGGTCATCACGACCGCATCGGCCAGCGGAAGCTGATCCTCGAGATCGTCGGCCCCGAACACGGCATCGATGGCTCCACCGGAGGTGGTCTCGGGGCGGGCGTCGACGGCCACGACCCTCGGCCCCCATAGCTGCAGGTACCGAGCTGCTTGGTGGGCGACGCCGCCGGCACCGATGAACAACAGGGTCGAGTCCGCAAGGTGCAGGACCGGCGCAACCCCACGCCGGTACTCCCGGTCGCGCTGGTCGTGTGCGTACTGCGGCAGCCCGCGGGCGAAGGCGAGCAGGAACGACATCACGTGGGTGGCGATGTGGTCGTTGTAGACGCC
Source organism: Candidatus Poriferisodalis sp. (assembly GCF_965237655.1). Lineage (GTDB taxonomy): Bacteria > Actinomycetota > Acidimicrobiia > Acidimicrobiales > Poriferisodalaceae > Poriferisodalis. Next base: position 1,930,021 of record NZ_CBDEGB010000002.1, on the reverse strand, counting down.
GCGCATGTTGGTGACGACGACGGCGTGGGCGGCGAGTTCGGTCGCCCACCTCTCGAGTACCTCCGAGTGCGGGATGGCTGGCGCCGAGGGCTGAGCCATCAACACGAACTTGGCGGTCGAACTCATGTCAAGTCTCCCTGGAGCGGGCGGTTGCGTCGTGGGATGGGGGTTAGAAGACGGGGAAGACTGCGGTGTCGCTGGAGCGTTCTGCCCGGGTCAGGGCGTAGAGGACGCCCCAGTCGCCGTTGCGGTCTCGGGCGATGTTCATGCAGATCTCGATGATGATCGCTGGGCCGAGCGGATCCGTGGCTGGGCGGGTCTGGCCGGTGCTGACGGCGAGGTCGTCGAGATGGAGGAGGACCTCGATCAGTCTGGTGCGGCAGAAGTCGTCGAGGGTGAGGAGTCGGCCTCCCAGTGCGGCCACGAGGCGGTCGGTGGGTTCAGCGGCCAGTCGTGTTTCCAGATCGGCGGCCAGCTGGCGGCATTTCTCCACAGTGGCCTCGTGGCCGATGGCCGATTCGGCGGCGGAGACGTCCTTGATCTGGTCGTGGATGGGGGAGTCGACTGCTGCGTGGAAGTAGGTGACCGCGGTGAGGAGGTCGGCGTCAGGGCGCCGGTCGGGCGGGGTGCGGTCGAGGTAGGCGATAGTGGCGCCGGCGGCGCGTACGAGGTGGGCGCAGAGTGCTCCGACCGTCATGCCTTCGAGGGCCGAAGGCTGGTCCCATTGCTCGGCTGTGGATGGGGCGGCCAGAAGTTCGGCTGCTTGGGTGACGGCTTCCACGACGAGGGCCCGGACGCGGGCTGAGTCGATCGACGGGTTGGCGGCGGGCGTCATGGGCTGATCTCGATTCGTTTCATGGATGGTCCGTTGGCGTCGGTGTCGCCCCCCTCAGCGCAGGCGGGGGTAGGTGGGGTGCAGGTGGCGTTGGCCGGCGCCGAAGAAATTCTCCCGGAATGTCGTGCCCTCGTAGCTGGTGCGGAATCGGCCACGCCGTTGGAGCTCGGGCACCAGGCAGTCGACCACCTGGGTGAACCCCCAGGGAACGGGCGCCGTTGTCACGTTGAACCCGTCTACGCCGGTGGTCTCCATGAAGGTCTCCATCTGATCGGCAACCGTGGTCGGCGAACCCACGAACCCCAGCCCGCCGGCAGTCTCCGAAAGCCGTCGGGCGACGTCGCCGACGGTCCAGGTCCTGTCGGGGTCTTCCAGCTTCCAGCGCTCGACCTGGGTCCGGATCGCGTTCGCCTCGATGTCATCGATCGGTGTGTCGGGCGGGTGACCGCCCAAGTCGATGCCCGTCCAGCCACCGTAGAGAGCGAGGTAGCCGTCCACGGAGAACAACCGCGACCACTCGTCGCGCATCGCCCGGGCCTCGGCATCGGTCTCTGCCACCACCACCCGCGCCACTTGCAGGGCCCTGATCTGATCAGGATCGCGACCGACTGCTACGGCACGTTCGCGCAGCGATGCCACAACGGCGGCACCCCGCTCGTTGCCTGGCACAGACATGAAGACGACCTCTCCCGTGTCCGCTGCGAACTCGATACCGCGCGCCGAGTTCCCCGCCTGATACAGCACTGGTGTGCGCTGAGGGGAGGGTTCGACCATGTGGGGGCCTTCGACCGTGAACCAATCACCGGAATGATTGATCTCGTGCACCTTCGCCGGGTCGGTGAAGGTGTCGGCCTCGGCATCGAGGACGATCGCGCCGTCTTCCCAGCTCTGTTCCCACAGCTTCAGGCAGACATCGACGTACTCGTCGGCCCGGTCGTAGCGAGCGTCGTGGGGCAGGATCTCGCCGAGTCCTTGACGTTGCGCATCGGACAGGTACGAGGTCACGATGTTCCAACCGACACGGCCTGCGGTGAGGTGGTCGAGAGTCGAGAACAGCCGGGCTGTGTGGTAGGGAGCGTGGTGGCTGGTCGACATGGTCACTGCGAAACCGAGGTTCTCGGTACACGCCGCCAACGCGGGGATCAACAGCGTGGGGTCGATGCCGGGAATCTGGACCGCACCACGCAAGGCAGCCTCGCGACTCGCCCCGTACACGTCGTAGGTGCCCAACACGTCTGCGAAGAAGATCCCGTCGAAGCAACCCCGCTCCAGGGTGCGCACGAGATGCTGCCACCAGCTCAGGGTCCGGTACCCCCACGACGTCTCGTCCGCAGGGTGTTTCCACATCCCCTTGATCTGATGATTCGGAGACGCCTGGATGAAGGCGCTCAGATGTATCTCGCCGCGACTCATCGGTCTAGGTGATCCGCGTCGGCGACCGTCACCGAGCGGGATTCGAGGGCGTCAATGCGCTGGTTCAAGCGTGACCCGCGTGCCGTGCACTGCGCTGCAGCCCTCGATGTCGGAAGATATGGCCTCGTGGAGGACATTGACGTTGCAGCCGCTGGGTTCCAGTTTGGGCCAACGTCCCTTGTAGCTGACGAGAACGCCACGAGGTGCAGCGTTCTCCACGTTTGCCTTGACCTCGAGTTGGCCTGCACTGTTCTGCATTCGGACCGGGTCGCCGTGGGCGATGCCGAGATCGGCCGCGTCTGCAGGGTGGATCGTGACGGTTGCAGGACCTGCTCGCCGGCCAATGGTGCGGTCGTTGGCGTGAGAGTCGTTGAGCCGCCACTGTGAGGCAGGCGACAGCAGCCGGAAGATCCCGTCGGCTTCACGGGCGTCAGCCGTTGGAACCGGAGCCCGCCGCAAGCCGGCCGCCGTTGCAGCGTCAGATGCGATTTCGATTCGGCCCGACGGGGTGCGGAAGCTTCGGTCGGCGAAGAAATCGACTGGCTCACGGGTCAGGTACACGTGGCCTCGCTCTGACAGATCGGCAAAGGAGAGGCCGAGGTCGAGTTGGTCGAGAAGTCGCTGGATCAACACATCGTCCGTCTCGTGGAGCTCTGGTTCGTCGAGGCCCATCGCCCCAGCGAGCCGGCGGAAGATCTCTTGATTCGGCAGCGCCTCGCCGATTGGCTCTCGGACCTTTTGTTGCGCTCCCACGATCGGTGACATATAGCTGAACGTGAGGTCGTTGAATTCCAGGAAGCTCGCGGCGGGGAGCACGATGTCGGCATAGTCGACAGTGTCAGTTGCAAAGCAGTCCACGACGACGGTGAACAGGTCCTGTCGGCACAGTGCAGCACGGAGCCTGTCCTGCTCGGCAGCCGAGGCGACCGGGTTTGTGTTCCAGCTGAACAACGCTCCGAATCGTTCGGGGTTTTCGAGCTTGGCTGCAAGGCCGATGTGGTTGACCTTGGGAACGCCGTTTGGGGCCAGTGACGTGCCGGACAGCTCGTCGAAGTCCGCGCCGAGCATGGCCGCCGCAACATTGAGGTAGCTGATCCCTGCGCCGGGCTTGCCGATGTTGCCAGTCAGCGCCGGCAGCAAGCCGACGGCGCGCATGACATTTGCGCCCGTGGGCTGACGTTGGAGTCCTTGACCGGCCCACAGAAGCGCCGGTCCGGCTGAATAGAGCCGGGCAGCCTGCCTGATGTCACCGGCCGGGACACCCGTTTGTTCCTCACCCCATTCCGGCGTGCACGTTTCGATGGCGGGGAGCACTTCGGTGACGCCTTGGACATGGTCAGCGATGAACTCGGTGTCGAAGGCCGCCATGGCGCCGAGTTCGTGCGCTATGGAAAACGCCAGTGCAGCGTCGGTGCCGGGGTAAGGCTGGAGATGAAGATCGGCACGGGCCGCGGTCGCCGTGCGTATCGGATCCACGACGACGACGGACCCGTTGAAGTCTCCCAGCCAGTGCCGGTCCATGTGCGGGGCGCTGTGAGAGGGGTTGGCACCCCAGACGAGAATGCACGATGAGTCGACCGCGGTACGCGGGTCGAATCCAGCGACGGACGTGCCGAACATGTACGACCACGCGATATGTCCGGCCAGATTGCAGATCGAATCCGGCTCTACTTCGGTCGCGCCCAAGCGGTGAAAGAACCGCAGCGGGAACATGAACGCCAGCATCGACATCGTTCCCGAGTAGTGGGTGTGGAGCACGGCCGCGGGGCCGCGCTCGTCGACGATCTGCTGCGTGCGTTCCGCGGTCTCGGCCAGAGCGTCTTCCCAGCTGATGGGTGCGAATACACCTTCGCCTTTCGGGCCGACCCGGCGGAGCGGAGTGGCGAGGCGGGCCTCGGGGTCCTGCCACACGCCGTTGTAGGCCGTTGCACACTTCGTGCACAGCGTTCCTCGGCTGACTGGATGATCGGGATCGCCTTGGACGATGACCCGACCGTCCTTGCCGGAGCGCACCACGATCCCGCAGTTGTCGTAGCAGTCACGTGGGCAGTTCGTCCGCATTGGCGTCACGATCTGGTCTCCTGGCACATCTCGACCCCGGCGGATCTGGTGGTAGGGCTGGCGTCGGAGTTCATGCCCAGCCGAGCTGCTGCAGTGCGACGCCTGAGTGCCAGATCTTGGTCATGTGAGCGATCTTGTCGCCCTCGAACCGCATGTCGTACACGTAGTCCGAGCTGGCTGCCTTCCCGGTCGGCGGAACCGGACCGCCGTCGCCCGTGTGGGTGCCGTTGAACACCGCATAGGCCAGGACGCTGCCCCGCTCCTCGTCGGTCGCGAACGACTTCAGGTCGTACGAGCCGTCTTCGAGGATCGTCAGGATGCCCTTCATCCACTCGGTGTAGGAGCGGAGGTCGGTGAGGTCGCCGATCGCTTCGGACTGTGCGGAGAACGTCGCATCGTCGGTGCAGTACTGGGAGCACCCGTCCCAGCCTTGTCCGCTCTCGCACGCGTCGAAGAATGCGGCGGCTGTTTCGTTCATCTGTGACATCTTGTGACCCCCTCAGTTGCAGGCGTTCTCGCCCAAGCGAAGCCTGTCAGACTGCGGCAACCATGTCCACGTCGCGCCGCGCGGCCCGAGGAGTCGACCCAGAGTGACGCTGTTCCCGAACCGCGGCGGTGGTGCGGGGCGATTGCGCGTGCTGCTGGAAACAGCAGCCCAGACGGGCTCTGTCGTGCAGGCCCCAGGGTGTTACGACGGCCTCTCCGCAAGGGTGCTCGAAGAGGCGGGATTCCAGGCCGGGTTCTTGGGAGGCTTTTCGGTAGCGGCGGCTCGACTGGGCCTGCCCGATCTCGGACTGCTGAGCTATGGCGAGATGATCGACCAGGCCCGCAGCGTGTGCGCTGCGACCTCGCTGCCCATCATCGGCGACGCCGACACCGGCTATGGCAACCCGATCAACGCGGAGCGGGCGCTGCTGGGCTGTGCCCAAGCGGGTCTGGCGTGCGTGATGATCGAGGACCAAGTGTGGCCGAAACGCTGCGGCCACACGGTGGGCAAGGAAGTGGTGGACCGCAGCGAGGCGGTGCAGCGCATCCGGGCGTGCGTGCGCACCCGGCAAGAACACGGGCTCGACACGTTGATCATGGCGCGCACCGACGCCTGTGCGACCGATGGTTTCGACGAGGCGCTGTGGCGTGCTGCGGCGTTTGCCGATGCGGGTGCTGACATCACATTTGTGGAGGCACTCGAGACCTTCGAGCAGATGGAGCGCTACTGCGCCGAAGTGCCAAGCCACAAGACCGTCAACCTCGTGGAAGACGGCCGAACGCCGTGGCTGGATCCTGCGTCGCTCGCTGATCTCGGGTATTCGCTCGTGATCTACCCGGTGTCGCTGCTGCTGGGCGGCATTGCGGCAATGGGACGTGCGGCGCGCAGCCTGGCGGCGAGCGGCGATGCCGGCGGGCCCCGGGCAACGTTCGACGAAGCACGGGTGCTCGTCGGCTGGGCTGACTACGAGGAACGAGTGCGAACGTTGGGAGCCGACGGTGACGGACCACGCTGAGAGGATCGTGGCGGCGCGGTCCGCCATTGACTACATCTGTGGTCGCAGCGACAAGGAGCAGGCGGTGCCGGTTCCGAACTGCCCTGGCTGGACGGTGTACAACGCAGCGTCACATATCGGTCGCGTCGGGATCGCATCGCAGGAGATGATCAGCTCGGCACCGGACGATCCTCAGTCCCGGGAACGTGGATACGAGCGGAGCGGCCGCAAGCCCGCCGGCGCTCCGATGGCAGACCTCGCAGCGTGGGCCCATTCGCCTGTGGACGGTCTCGTGGACGATCCCGATCGGCGCTGCTACTTCTCGATGACCGGCGGGGAAGGCACCGCACGGCTGTGGGCCTGGCACGCGGCATCCGAGCTGGGCATGCACCGCCTCGATGTCGAGGCGGCTCTGGGTCACGAGCATTCCATGACGTCGGCGCAGGCTCTCGACGCCGCCGACCCCATACGGGGATAGACGTCACCGACGGCGACCCCGAGGTCTGGCACCAGTGGCGTGCACTCCCTGGCGAAGCCTTCCAATTCGGCACCTGGGACTAGCAGCGACCCGCCGCCCTCAATAGACCTCGAAGCGGGCGTTCAGCGACGTCATGTCGTCGCTGTCGGTTGTGAGGATGAACGTGCCGAGTCGCTCGGCGACGACGGCGAGGTGCGCGTCGACGACATCGGAAGTACGCGACGCGGCTAACCGGCGCCCGACCGAGACCGATTCGTCGAGCGGATGTGCGTCGAAGTGACGTAGCGCCCGGGCCAGATTGGCTTGCTGGGCAGGGTCACGCCAGACTTGGGCGAGCACTGGGTGCGTTGTGTGCAACTCCTCGCCTCGTTCGGTTGCCCGCTTGATGAGTGCCCAGAGACGAGAATTCAGGCGTTCGCCGTCGACGATGAAGGGTCCTGCGTCGATGATCAATGCTCGACGCCTTGACGGTCGAGCACCCGGTCGGCCCAGTCGAGGTGCTCAGCGTCGATCGGTCCTTCCTGGGCTTCCCAGGACGAAATCATGTCCAGCATGGCCTGGCTGCGCCGGCGACGTTTGACCTCGGCGAGAAGCGATCGCTTGATCGCCAGCTTCTTCGTGCCGTCGAGCGCCACGAGCTCTCCTAACGCTGCTTCCATCTCGTCATCGAAGTTGATGGTTGTCTTGCTGGCCATACATGCATAGTAGCTGAACCATATAAGTATGGCTACTTCACTCGCTAGCAAGTTCAGGATCGCCGAACCCGGCGCGTGCATCTGCCCAAACATTCTTGGGCACGGCGTCGAGCAGTGCGCGGCGAAGGGCAGCGAGGAGTTGGGCGATGCAGTCGTCGAGGGGCTGGGTCGTGTCGATGATGATCTCGGGGGACTGGGGCGGCTCGTAGGGGGCGGAGATGCCGCTGAAGTCGGGGATCTCGCCGGCTCTGGCCTTTGCGTAGAGGCCCTTGGGGTCGCGGGCTTCGCAGACGTCCAGCGGGGTGTCGACGTAGACCTCGATGAACGTGCCTTCGGGGTGGATTACACGTACTTGGTCGCGGTCGGCGATGTACGGCGAGATGAAGGCCGTCAGCACGACGATTCCTGCATCCTGGAAGAGACGGCAGACCTCGCCGATGCGGCGGATGTTCTCGGTGCGGTCCTCGGGCGAGAAGCCGAGGTCGCGGTTGAGCCCGAAACGGACGTTGTCGCCGTCGAGCACGTAGGCAGCGACACCACGTTCGAGCAGCGCTTCTTCGAGGGCGAAGGCGAGTGTGGACTTGCCGCTGCCGGAGAGCCCGGTGAACCAGACCGTCACCGAGCGGTGGCCGAAGTGCGCTTGACGGTCGGCACCGCTGACCCGACCTTCGGAGCGGACGATGTTGCGCGAGACGGGTTCGCTCAACGTGCGCTCGCTCATGGCGCGCTCGGCCCCCGAAGGAATCCGCGGTCGGTCAGCACGCTCACGATCGCCGCCACGCATTCGGCCACGCTCTGGGTGGAGGTGTCGACGCGCAGGTCGGCTTCGGCGGGCCGGTCGTAGGGGGCCGAGACGCCAGGAAACTGGGGGATCTCGCCGCTGTCGGCCATGGCGTAGATGCCATGGGGATCACGCTCCCGGCAGACCTCGATGGGCGTGTCGACGAAGACCTCGACGTAGCGGCCGACGCCGACGAGGTCACGGGCGCGTTGGCGAACCTCGCTGTTGGGCGCCACCAGTGCGGCGATCGCGATGAGTCCTTGTCCGTTCACGAGCCGTGCGACCTCCGACACCCGGCGGAGGTTTTCGGAGCGTTCCTGCGCGCTGAAGCCGAGATCCCGCGAAATGCCCATGCGGACGTTCTCGCCGTCGAGGCGGATCGACACCCTGCCCCGGTCGAACAACTCACGTTCGAGGGCGGTGGCGAGAGTGGACTTGCCCGCGGCAGTGAGACCTGTGAGCAGGATGGTGCAGGGCTGCTGGCCGAACCGGATGGCCCGCTCGGCGTCGCTGATCTCCGAGATCTGCCGTACGAGCGCTGCGTCTGGAGTGTGGTCCCACGCCGATGCCGCGCCGATGATCATGCCAGCGGCAACGGTTGCGTTCGAGAGCCGATCGACCAGCACGAACGACCCGGTCGTGCGGTTGTTGCTGTAAGAGTCGAACAGCAGCTCCCGGTCCGACGCGACCACGCAGCGTCCGATGTCGTTGAGTCCCAGTGCCAGCGCTTGCTCGTGTCCGAGCGTGTTGATGTCTACGCGGTGGCGCAGGCTGCGGATCGTGCAGTTCGAGATGCCGTTAGCGGACTGCAGCAGGTACGAGCTGCCGGGTTCCATCTCGGCCTCGGCCATCCACACCACCATCGCGTCGAGCTCATGGGCACGCAGCGGCTCATCGCCACGTCTCACCAACATGTCGCCGCGGCTGATGTCGATCTCATCGGCGAGGGTGACGGTGACCGCTCGACCCGGCCCGGCAACGTCGAGGTCGCCGTCGAAGGTCACGAGCCGCTCCACCGTCGAGCCAAGCCCTGACGGCACGGCCACGACCTCATCGCCGGGCCGAATGGCCCCGGAAGCAACAGTGCCGGAGAACCCGCGGAAGTCAGGGTTCGGCCGGCTGACCATCTGCACCGGCATGCGGAAGTGCTCGAGATCTACACCGGCATCGACGTCCACTGTTTCGAGGTATTCCAAGAGAGGCGGCCCGTCGAACCAGCCGAGGTTGTCGCCCGCGTCGACCACGTTGTCGCCCAGCAGGGCGGAGGTCGGCAAGAAGTACGGCTCGCCGAACTCGAGCGTCTTGGAGAACGCTCGAAAGTCCTCGCAAATCGCGGCCAAGCGGTCCGCGGACCAGTCCACGAGATCCATCTTGTTGACCGCCACCACGACATGTTGGATGCCGAGCAGGCTGGCGACGTAGCTGTGGCGCTTGGTCTGGGGCAGCATCCCGTGGCGGGCGTCGATGAGGATGACCGCTAACTGGCAGGTCGACGCGCCGGTCGCCATGTTGCGGGTGTACTGCTCGTGGCCCGGAGTGTCGGCGATGATGAACGTACGCCGGGCCGTGGAGAAGCAGCGGTAAGCGACGTCGATCGTGATGCCCTGTTCCCGCTCGGCCCGCAGACCGTCCATGAGCAGCGCCAAGTCGACCCGGCTGCCAGCCGAGCCCTGAGTCTCTGAGTCGGCCTCAAGGCTGGCCAGCACGTCCTCGTAGATCATCTTCGAGTCAGCCAGCAGGCGACCGATCAGTGTCGACTTGCCGTCATCGGTGCTGCCGCAGGTAAGGAAGCGCAGAAGGTCCTTTTGGTGTGACTGGGGTGCCATCAGAAGTACCCCTCGCGCTTCTTCGCCTCCATGGAGCCCGACTGGTCGTAGTCGATCACCCGACCCTCGCGTTCGGAGCGGGTGGCGAGCAGCATCTCGCCGATGATCTCCGGCAGCGTCGTGGCCGTTGATTCGATCGCACCCGACAACGGGTAGCAGCCAAGCGTGCGGAATCGCACCGAGCGTAGGTCCGGCACCTCGCCTTCATTGAAGACGAACCGGTCGTCGTCCACCATGATCAGCACGCCGTCGCGTTCCACCACCGGCCGTTCCGCTGAGAAATACAGCGGCACGATGGGGATGTTCTCGGCCTGGATGTACTGCCACACGTCGAGTTCGGTCCAGTTGCTCAACGGGAACACCCGGATCGACTCGCCCGCCTTGACCCGCCCGTTGTACAGCTGCCATAGCTCGGGACGTTGATTCTTCGGATCCCAGCGATGATGCGCATCGCGGAAGCTGAACACCCGCTCCTTGGCCCGTGATTTCTCCTCGTCACGCCGAGCGCCCCCGAACGCTGCGTCGAACCCGCCCGCGTCCAGCGCCTGGCGGAGCGCCTGGGTTTTCATGATGTCGGTGTAGTTCTTCGACCCGTGATCGAACGGGTTGATGCCCTGCGCCACGCCATCGGTGTTCGTGTGCACAATCAGCTCGAACCCGATCTCATCCGCCATCCGGTCCCGGAACGAGATCATCTCGGAGAACTTCCACGTCGTGTCGAGGTGCAGGAGCGGGAACGGGATCCTGCCGGGGAAGAACGCCTTGCGGGCGAGGTGCAGCAGAACCGACGAGTCCTTGCCGATCGAATACAGCATCACCGGTCGCTCGAGCTGGGCCACCACCTCGCGCATGATGTGGATCGCCTCGGATTCCAGCTGCTGGAGATGGGTCAGCCGCAGCTCGACCGGCACGGAGGCTCTCATCTGAGCTCGCTCGACTTCGCCACCAGGGCTTCGCTGGCATCCCACAGCTTGGTTCCGTTTTCCGGATCCGATGCCGGGGGCGACACCTGCTTCCGGTGCATCATGTGCAGATACATCCCTGTGGAGCTGCCCGCTTCTTCAGCGCAGCAGAGGTACACGACCGGTCCGATGGCCTCTTCGGGAGACTGAAAGAACAATCGCAGCACCGGGTTGATGATCGCCTTCAGCAGTGTCGGCGATTCTCTGGCGATACCTGTGGCCACGCCTCCTGGGCACAACGCGTGTACTGCGACGTCGATTCCCTCGCCCTGGTTCAGGCGGCGGGACAGCTCGGTTGCGAACGTGCAGAGGGCCAGCTTGCTTTGGCCGTATTGCTGCAGACTTTCGGTCATCCCGTGTTCGGTGTAGGCACCGAAGCGATCGAAATCGATGGGGTCGCAGGACCGGTGGGATTCCGATGAGACGAACACGATCCGCGGGGCCTCACCGGACTGACTCGACGGGCGCATGACGCCGTCCTGGAGCCATCGGTCGATCATCACCCGTTTCGCTAGGAAGTTGACCGCGAACATGACCTCGTATCCCTGCGGGGTCTGCCTCGACCTGCGCGACAAGAGGCCGGCATTCATGACCGCAATGTCGAGGCGGGTGCCGCGCTCGTGCAGCTGGTCGCAGAAGCGATGCACAGAGCGGAGATCGGCGAGGTCCACTTCGACCAATTCCACGGTCTCGGACCCAGACTGTCGCTTGATCTCGTCGCAGATTCCGGCATGGCCAGGGCGGCAGGCCAGAATCATATTTCCGCCGCGCCGTGCGAGATCAATAGCAGCAGCTCGACCCACTCCGCTGTTGGCGCCGGTCACGAGGCACGTCTTGCCGTCAATCCGCACGTCGTCTGGGACCGGACTGAGGTCAGGGTTCTTCGAATCCCGGAGGTCCCGGAGAGCCGCGCTCATGGCGTTGACGATGGCGCTGCCTGGGAACTTTCGCTTCTCTTGTGTCATGCCAGAAGGTGCCTCGCCGGTCGATTGATGATTGGCGCTCGATGGCTGGCTCGAGGCCTCTTCGAACGGGATTGCATATGTCTCCCGGTAGCAGGAGAAGGCTTCATCGACGATCTGCTCGCTCAGTCCGAAATCGCTGAGCTTGTATGCATGCTTGCCGAAGCGGTGTTGCGGATTCGCCGCCATGTACTGCACGGCTTCCCGCTCGGCTTCGTCATCGAAACCGATCCCCGCCAGCCCGCAGATCCGCCGGACCTCGGCGATCGGGTCGTTCGTCAGGTCGTAGTAGGAGACGTCAACGAACTGTCCGGCTGGCGACTCGGCCCGGGTCTGCATGGCCAGTTGGACCATCCTGTGCGTCTTGTGGCACCAGTGTTGCCCGATTTCGGTCGGATTGACCCAATCGCTGAAGATGCCGCGGCCATGGGCAACCATGCTGCAAAAGGAAGCGAGCGTCACTCGGGGATCGCGGTGGGTCTGCACGATTGTCGCGCCGTCGAACACCTTCCCAAACACGTCGAGGTACTCCATGTGATGGGGGGTCTTGAGCACCCAGGCGCTGCCGGGACGCTGCCACGACAGCACTTTCAGAACCCGACGGAAGTACTCGTAGGTCTGCGTGTGGTCCTGTTCTTCCAGCCAGCGGGAATAGCTCGGCACACACATGATGGCTTCGGCTGACTGACTCATGAAGTTCAGATCGAGCAGCAGGACGTCTTCTTCGGCCTGGTCGTGCCCGACCGGATGGATCGCCATGAACTCAGGTGCCAGGTAGGAAATCGTCTTCTCGGCGAGCACCGCACGCCATCTGCGAGCCCGCTGTGCGCGTTCGGTCTCATTGTGAGTCGACACCGGCACCAGCGCTTCCGCGCCCGAGATGCCCCGAATCTCCGGATGGGAATTCAGCAGGCGCTGCAGCAACGTGGTACCGGTGCGCTGCAATCCGGTGACCAGGATGATCGTGCCGAGGTCGATGTCGTCGATCTCGGGGTGCCGCTTGAGCAGGTCCTCGATCCGCAGCCGGTGAACCAGCGCCCCGACGAGCCGCGACTTCTGTATCTGCCGGCCGGTCGGGGTCAGGCGGGCTTCGTCGTTGATTGACGTGACGAGCACCTCGAGGGCACGCAGGTGCCCGTCGTCGCCGAAGTCCGTCAAGCCGGTCTTGTGTTGCGCAGCCTCACGCAGTGCGCCGACTTCCAGGCGGTCCGAGAGCCCGAAGTGCAGACCTGCCGTGCCCAGCCGATTGAACATCCTGATGGGGACAGGACGATAGGGGTTCTCATAGTCCGTGGAAGTCACGACACCTTCCGGCTGCAGGAGTGAGCTGCCACTGGGCTAGTCCTGCAGGCTGCTCAGCTTGACCACTCGGCACCCCGGTTGGGGGTGCTCGGCGGCGCGCACCCACCGGAAGCACATAGTGCCGGACGTGTGGCCTGCGGTGTCGATCCAGTTCGGCAGGCCGGGGTCTTTGTGCGCCACGATCAGGCGCACCGAACCGTCGGCATCGCAGTGGGCGAGATGCTTGTTGGTGTGGATCGTGAAATGGCGATAGTCCAGCGACTCCATCCAGTAGTTGTTCAGCTGAAAGTTCCAGTGCTCGCACTCGGGAGGCGTGGCTTCGATGAGCAGCGCCTCGTCGGGCGCCAGTGCCCAATGGCTGTGGTAGTAGGTGATGTTCGGATCCCCGCCGGCGGCCAGTGACACGTCCGGATCGAACATCGGCAGTTCATTGCTGTGCTTGGAGAAGTCACGCGCCCACTTGGCGAACAGCAATGGTGCGCCCATCACCAGCGCCCCCGCTTTCTTCAACCCCTCATCCAGAGCCCGTGCCGTCAGGTGGGAGGGGCGGCGCTGGTCGGGGGGACAATTGATGCGCTCAATGGTCAGATCTGCCGGGGTTTCCGTAGTGCGGTCCCCAAACGTCTGGCGGACCACCAGCGTGCCGGTCTCGGACGTCATCGGGAGCCAGTTGGTGCCCTGTGGCGTGCTGCTGAGCACCAGTTCGAAGCACCCGTCGGGGTCCATCTCGATCTCGTCGGATTCGATGTATCCCGTGGGGGGCAAACCGCCGCCCTGGCCGTAGTTGCCGGACTGGGTTCCGAAACTCAGGTAGGCAATGTTGTTGCGCCGACCGGTGATCGTGTACTCGTAGTTCCCGTCCAGCGCGGCCGTCAGATAGAAGTTGTCGGGATTGTCCGCGCCTAGCTTCGTGGTCTCGTCGACAACACGATGCAGCTCGGGCGCGTTGGGGTCGGCGTGTTCGACGAACGCCGTCAGACCGGCGCGGGCGAGACGGCTGAGGTACCGGTATCCCTCAGCTTGGCTGAAAGGGTCCCGAGGAGCGCCGGGGAAATTCAACGCGGCTCCCGCCGCCTTCAACGAGTCGCAGAACTCGTTCCACGACTGGCCGCTCGTGACGCGCTGGGCGGCCACATCGTCGTGCGTCTTGCCACGCACCTTCCGCACGAGCCCCGAGACCCTTCGAAACGCAGCAAGGAGACTGATGGCGAACCGTCGCATGGCGCACCCTTACAGACGCGAGCGGCCCGGCGGCAACACCCGCCCAGCCCGCTGTTGTTCCATCGTGAACATGGCTACCTCGTCACCAGCAAGATCGGAAGATAGGGGAGTCAACCCGGCGGCGCGGCGGGATCCAGCTTGTGGGCGAGCATCTCTTCGTAGAGGGGCAGGCTTCGCTGGTAGAGCTCGTAGAGGCGAGGCGTGTCCTCCAAGGGCGGGTATTCAGTGGGGGGTTTGTAAAAACCGGTGCTCTGACGGAGCGCATCGTGCCATGGGCCGGCGCCCTCGCCGTACCAGCTCACTTCGGTGCGTTCACCCTGGGACCACTCGAGCGCTTCGGCGATGAACGGGATGCCGACGGCGTCGCAATAGGCCCGGATCGTTCCTCCAGGGTCGCCGGTCAGGTCGGAGGCGTCGATGACGGGCGGGGCCGTGCCGTCGCGGTCGGCGATCTGTCCGTATAGGCGGTGCAGCGACCCGAACCCGACCTCGTCCCACGTGCAGTCCGGCCAGTGATGGCCCAGCCCCTGGACCACCCGCTTCGGGTCCCGGATCAGGAACGTGTGGGTCGTCGCCGAGAGCTTGGCGTCGTCGAAGTCGTGCTCGACCGAATAGGCGAAGTCCTTCACGAACACGCTCTGAGCCTCGGCAAGCGCTGAGATCTCATCCCAGAACGACGCATAGTTGTGGCCCGGTCGAGCGGGGACATGGGCGTCGCGCTGCGACCGGCGGTCCTCGCCGTAGTAGTAGAGCTCGTTCCACGGCTCATGGAAGCACTCGAAGTCGCCTCGCTGGCGCATCATCCACTCGAACGCCGTCGAGATCGAGCGGGGCGTGGCCCACAGGATCAAGAACACTTGTTTGCCCCCCGCTCAGCCGGCTCCGGCACCGTGATCCCTTCTGGTGTCCCTTCTGGTCGTGCGGGTGCTCGACCGCTCGTGACGACTGCGCGACAGCGCCGCGTCGCCCTGCGGAGTTCCGTCGTGGAACGAGCCGATCATCTCGTCCAGCGGCGACTCGAGTCCGCCGTAGTTGCACTCGATGAACCGGTGGTGGAGCTGGTGGTGAAAATCGCCCAGCTCGAACCTGGCCTGGCGGTGGTTCTGCGGTCCCAGCAACAGGGCGTCGAAGCCGGTGTGCGACAGAGGCGCCCCGATGCCGTGGTGCATGGTCATGAAATAGAGGTGCACCGGGTGCGACGGCAACAGGAACAGCAGCACCACGTCGGAGAACAGGACAAGATGCTCGGCGGGATGCATCGCAAGTCCCGACCACGGCCCCACACTCACGTTGCGGTGGTGCCAGGAGTGGACGTGGCGGTACGCGGGGCCGGTGTGCAGCAACCGGTGGTGAGCCGAGAAGTACAGGACGGACCACCACGGGATGATCGCCAGAAACACCACGAACCAGGCGGGGTTGTCGCCGATCGTGATCGATGGTGCATACCCGTTGGCGTAGGCCCACAACAGCAGTGATTCGAAGCCGGTCCAGACCACGACGGCGGGTACGAGCGTGAGGAAGATGTTCTCCCGCACCTGATTTCCGAACAGGAACACCCGCTTGTTCCGACCGAACGGCCGGGCGTCATAGCGCAGGGAGTCTCCCTGGCGGCCCATGACGTAGAGCCAGACGTGAAGCCCGCCTGCTACGACGGTCACGAGGATCAGGTTGCGAAGCCAGACCTCGAAGATCCAGCCGAGCTCGAAGTGCTTGGTGCGCTCGAGCGACGGCATGAACCATGCCCAGATCCCGAACGACACAGCCAGCATGAAGAAGCGGGACCGCAGGGGGAGCCACGAGCGCACGAGGTGCTTTGCAATGGCGCCTGGTCGGGGAGGCCAGCGCAGAAACGGCGCTGAGCGCAGCGGCAGCTCCGGCGTGTAGTTCCACGTCGTGCGAGCGCCACCGGTCGACGATGGCGTCAAGGGCATCGCATCACCCCCGGACAGTCTCAGGCTGCCATTGCCAGGCCTGCAAACCTGCCACCTACACCAGTGTATGTTCGGCGCTGGCCTGTCGATTTCTCCGACGGCCTCGCGCCGCTTCGTGACACTGTGCAATCGCAGGTTTTACGCCGTTGTCAGCAGCTGGTCAGCTGCGAGCGCGGTCAGGACGAACATGAACCCCCCGATGATGGCCATGGGGACCACCGCGACTCGTGCTGTGACCGCGCCAAGCCACAGTGACATGGCGATTCTGTCAATACTGCGGCGTACGAAGCGCCCGTCAGGCCAGCAAGGCCGACGGAGCTTCGCCAGCGCCGGGGCCGCCATGTGTCAGCAACCGCTCCGGTTGCGCCCATTACAGGTGTTGGTCGGGCGGCCTCCCGGAGCGTTTCCGTCGCCGGCACCATTGGAAATGTCGTCGCCGTCGTCGTCGCCGTTGTCGGCCGGGGGTTCGGGATCATCGAACAGGCCACTGCCCATCTCGGCGGCAGCGGGCGCTGATAGCAACATCGCGGTCAGCGCCGATGTTGCCAACAAGGCGCCGAAGCGGAATCGACGTGTGATCGTTCTTGGCAGGTTCCGTTCCGGACGGAGCCGGTTACGCCGTTGGGATCGACTGGAACTCATTCGATTGCCTTTCCATCTCGGCGGGCCTGCCGGACGTGACATGGCTCACGTCGCCGTCGAACTCGATGTGATTCAGACGGCCACTACGCGCAGGGGCGTGTGCTGCGCGATGACGTCGAAATCGCGGTCACAGTGGAGGACAGGAATGTCGAGTCGGATGGCCACTGCAGCGATCACGGCGTCCAACTGAGAGCGAATGGTGATGCCTCGCCGCCGCAGCTCCCGGTAGATCGATGCCGCGGAGAGCCAGTCGCGCCGGGGCTCCAAAGCCTCGAAGTGCTGGGCTTCAATCAGTCGCAGCGTGCGACCGACTATCGCTGATCGAGTGCCAGCCATCACCTCGAGCAGTATCGGGTCGATAACCATCACCTCGTCGTCGGAGATCGCTGCGCGCATGCGAATCGCTGCCGGTGAACCGGTGCCCCTGAGGAACTCGACCCAGGTGGAGCTGTCAGCCAGCAGCATCGAAGTCCTCGTCATACCCCCAGTCTTCGAATCGCTTGGCGCGCATTGCGTCGAGGTCGCCTTCCCATCCGACGCCCTCCATGGCGAGCTGTTCTTCGATGCTCATCGGCTCGCCTCCGACGAGTTCCGTGAGCGCAAGATGCACTGCTTCGCGCTTGGTTCTTAGCCCGTACATGCTCATTGCTCGTCCGATCAGCTCGTCGTCGATGTCAATGTTGGTCCGGCCCACACGAGGATGCTACACCTAGTGGTGTATAGAGGTGTATAACGCCAGCACGTCTGAGGACCGGCAACGACGAGGCAGAGTAAGGGCAGGACAGTCGGCCTGGCGAACGAGTTTCTGGGAAGCTGGGGTGATGGACGAACCGGCAGCGCCGCAAGCCCAGCCGACCGAGGGGCGGAGTTTTCCGACCAAGGCACGCGGCGCGCGGCCGACGTTCTTCGATGACGAAGGCGCGACCGATGCGGTCCTGGCGATCGTGACGGCGTTGGCGGCCGAAGTGTGGGCCCTGCGGGAGCGGCAGAGCAGCCTTGAAGCAGTGCTCGACGCGGCGGGAATCGACGTCTCGGCGGCGATCGAGGCGTACCGCCCCGACGGCGATGCGGCCGTCGCCCGTGCTGCAGAAGCGGCGGCGTTCGCCAGTCGCGTGTATCGCGTCTTCGAGGAGATGCGTGAAGAGGCGCTGGCCGGCGAGACGCAAGACCGGTATCTGCAGGTCGTCGATCGCGCATTCGCGGAGCTGTGACAGGCAGCACAACAGGGGGAACAGACCGATGAGCCAGCAACGACACGAACTCCTCCCCACCGAAACCCACGACGAGCTCGCACGGGAGAGCTTCGTTCAGGCGCTGAAATCGCACATCGCGACCCGGGTCAGCCCCGGCGTACGGGAGATCTACGACCATCGGGTCCGGGATCGGTGGGTCTCGGAACACGGAGCCGAGCCGGCGGACCGCCACGAAGTCCGTGAAGCACTGAGCGCCGACACGTACTACCGGCTGTGGAGCTCGGTTCGGCGATCGAGCCAGCACCTGTTGTGGAGCTCGGTCGGCGACGCCGTGACGCGCCAAGCCGACGACCTCGCAGCCCGGGCACGAGTGGCCGATGCGGGGCTCGGGACTCTGCGCCTCGACCCGGATCTCGAGATCCCCTGGTACAACGCCGAGGTCGACATCCATGCAATGCCGGGGGGCTACCGCGGCGAGTACATGGCTGGCGACGTGTCGGTCGGAGCGGTGTACGACCGTGGCGTCTACGTCTATGCGATGGGCCAGATGGGTGCGCTCAACGACGACTACGGCCACTCGATCTGCCAGAACCTCCTGGCGGCCTCGTACCCCGAGTTCACACCGCGGCGGATACTCGACATGGGCTGCACGGTCGGCAACTCCACGCTGCCGTATGTCGACGCATTTCCCGATGCCGAAGTCCACGGCATCGACCTGGGCGCACCGGTGGTGCGGTATGCGCATGCGAGGGCGGAGTCTCTGGGCCGGGCGGTGCACTTCTCGCAACAGAACGCCGAGTGCACCGACTTTCCCGACGGTCACTTCGATCTGATCGTGTCGCACATCGTGTTGCACGAGATGTCGCCCGCGGCGCTGCGCAGAACTCTGGCCGAATGCCGGCGCCTCCTCGCTGCGGGCGGGCTCATGGTCCATGCCGACTTCGCCGGCTACGCGGGCGTCGACCCTGTCACCCAGGCGATGATCGACTGGGACACCTACAACAACCACGAGCCGTTCTGGGGCCCGATGCGTGACATGGATCTCGTCGCTGATGCCGTCAGTGCAGGGTTCGATGACGGCGCGGTCTCCATCGAAACGGTGCTGACAGGGCGAGTCCTGCAGACCGGCAAGCAGCAGCGAGCCGGGCAGCTCACCCTGCTCGTCGGCCAAGCCTGACCAGGCCGCGCCGAGCCTTGAAGACCCGCCGAACGGCGTGCGGCACGCAGTAGTTGCGTCGCGTCAGAAGCGCGAACGCCAGGGGCTGCCCTCGGTTGGATAGGGGTATTGCATGTAGTACTCGGACTTCATCTTCACGCACTCGTGCGCCACGTCGAATGCCTCGACGACAGCATCCGGCAGCGGGCCGCCGCCTGACGCCCTCATGATGGGCGCGAGCTGTTCGATGCGGGACACGCCGATGAGCACTGCATCGCCCAGTGACGCGTCGACCGCGGAGTGATGCTGGGTCCAACGCACCGCGGCCTCGAGCGTGCTGAGGCCGGCTTCTGAGGCAGCGGCGGTGATGGCATCGAGTGCGGTGAACATCTCGTCTCGGTGGAGGTAGCGCTCCTCGTACTGCCTGATCCGGCGCGACTGGGCGAAGCGGTCGACCCCCTTCACCGGTGCGACACCCTTGCGGTACTTGCCTGTGAGGAACCCGCTCGCGAGCGATCCGTGGGTGTAGTAGCTGATGCCGTAGTTGCGCAGCACCGGGACGAGCTCGTACTCCGCGGTGCGATTCAGGGCGTTGTACACCCCCTGGTACACGGTCGGCATCACGTACCCCTGGCGCTTGCAGTACTGCGCGATCTCGACGACCTGCCAGGCGGGGAAGTTCGACAGCCCGAATCGCTCGAATTGGCCGGCGGCATGGCACTCGTTCATTTTGGCGAGCGTGTCCTCAAGGGCGATCTCGGTCGAGGGCATGTGGATGTAGTAGATCGACACCGAGTCGCGCCGCAGGGCCGTGAGCGACTGCTCCATCTGCACAACCGGGCCTCCGTCGACGCTGGGGTGGTACTTGGTGCCCACCCTGATGCCAGCGCCTGCCGGCAACCGGCCGATGACCGCCTCGCTGTTGCCGTTCTGGTACATCCTCGAAGTGTCGAGCTCTTCGCCGCCGAGCTCCGCGAAGGCTCGAAGCAGGTCATTGCACGAGTCGTCGGTCGCCAGGGGATGGTCGCGAGTCGTTTCCTTGGGCTTGCCGAAGGCAATTGCACCCAACACGACGGGCGCTGCTTGGGTTCGTGTCACCAGATCGGCCATGGGTCCCCCCGATGTCGTGAGGAACCGACCCTAGATCTCTGGCTCAAGGAGGCTGTTGACTGATGGGGCCCACGCCCAGAAGAGGAGGGTGACCTGATGGAGGTCGTCAACGAAGTGATGCCCACGAGCCCGGAGCGCATCGACGAGATGATGCAGCCCGGTCCCGACGGGCCGATCTACATGGTCAACCTGCTGAGGTTCAAGGACAAGGCCGAGTACGAGGACGGGCGGGAATCCGACCTCACCGGCTACGAGGCGTACCAGCTGTACGGCCGTGCGGTGTCAAAGATCATCGGGGACTACGGCGGCGAGATCCAGTTCGCTGCGGACGTGACGTTCCTGGCGCTCGGCCAGGTCGAGGACCTGTGGGACGAGGTCGCCATCGCCAAGTACCCCAACCGCGGCGCACTCCTTGCGATGTCGTCCTCTAACGAGTGGCGGGCAGCCTCTGTGCACCGCACGGCTGGGCTGGCCGGTCAGCTCAACATCGAGACCGTCGCCCAGTTCACACGGGGCTGAACGCGGCCGGGACCGCTGCGGAAATGGTTCAGTCGTAGGTGATGACGGTGCGGCCTTCGGCACCCGCCATCGCCGCACCCATGATCACGCTCAGCCCGACGCTCACCGGACCGCTGATCGAATCGAGCACGACTGCAGTGATCTTCATCTCTGGTCCTCCGTCAGGATTCCTTCCGACTGGAAGGTTGAGGCGGGGAGGTCAAGTACGGTCGTGCGTATGAGAATCGGGGAACTGGGCGATCGCTGCCGGGTGAGCACGAAGACCATTCGATATTACGAGTCGATCGGTCTGCTGGATGAACCGGGCCGCACAGCGAGCGGCTACCGCGCGTACGCGGGCGACGCTGTGGAGCGGCTGCAGTTCATCAGGGATGCGCAGGCGACTGGGCTGACATTGGCCGAGATCTCTTCGGTGCTCGAGCTCAAGAGCGTCGGCGAGCGTTCGTGCGCGCATACCACAGCGCTCATCGAGGCCCAAGTGGATGCCATCGACGTCCAGATCGCCCAGCTCCGTTCGGCCCGCAAGGAGCTGGCGGCACTGCTGAAACGGGCACAGGGTCTCGACCCGGCGTCATGCACCGACCCCAACCGTTGCCAAGTGATCAGCCGGACTCGATAAGGGACTTGACCTTCCAGTGCAGTGGAACCTTTAGGGTGGGCACATGGCCACCGATGTGAAGGCCCGATCCGACCTGGCGATCGATGGGATGACGTGTGCCGCCTGCGCGAGCCGGATTCAGCGCCGATTGGACGAGCTGGACGCCGTGGCGGCGGCAAACGTGAACTTCGCCACCGGTCGGGCCACGATCACCCATGACGGATCGCTCGACGAAGCATTCGTCACAGCGGAGATCAAGGCACTGGGATACTCCGTCATCGCCCCCGATGAAGGCGACGCAGCCGAGCAGCGGCGCCAGGCGGACCTGCTGATCCGGCTGGTCATCGGTGTGGCGCTGACGGTGCCGTCGGTGCTGATCTCGATGATCCCGGCGCTGCAGTTCGGCGGCTGGGAATGGCAGGTCGCAGCCCTGGCAACGGTGGTGATCGTTGGATCTGGGTGGCCGTTCCATCGAGCGGCGGCGGTGAACCTGCGGCACGGCGCCACAACGATGGACACGCTCGTGTCGATGGGGTCGCTGTCGGCCCTGGCCTGGTCGCTGGCTGTGTCGATTGCCGGCGTCGGCGATGGCCATGTGTATTTCGAAACCGGCGCCGTGATTGTGACGCTGATCTTGCTGGGTAAGTGGCTGGAGCTTCGGGCCAAGCGCCGCTCCGGTGACGCCATCCGGGCGCTGGCCGACCTTGGCGTGCGGACAGCCCGCCTGGTCGACGGGCGTGAGATCGAGCTCGCTGATCTGGCGGTCGGGATGCGGTTCGTGGTCCGGCCGGGGGAGAGGATCGCCACCGACGGTGTGGTCTCCAACGGACGCTCGGCGGTCGATGCGTCGATGGTGACCGGTGAACCGGTGCCGGTCGAGGTCGAACCCGGCGATGAGGTGATCGGTTCGACGATCAATGCGAACGGTTCGCTCGTCGTCGAGGCGACGAAGGTAGGCGCTGACACGGCGCTGGCCCAGATCATCCGGCTGGTCACCCAGGCCCAAGGCAGCCGGGCAGAGGTGCAGCGTCTCGCCGATCGGGTGTCGGCGGTGTTCGTGCCCTTCGCTATCGCCGCAGCCCTCGTCACGCTGACGGTGTGGTTGGTGCTGGGCAACGTGGCCGGGGCAGCGTTCACCGCGGCCGTGGCAGTGCTGATCATCGCGTGCCCCTGTGCCCTCGGGTTGGCGACGCCGCTCGCGATCATGGTGGGCACCGGTCGAGGCGCTCAGCTTGGGGTCATCATCAAGGGAGGCGAAGTCCTCGAGGACACACGCTCGGTCGATGTCGTCCTGGTCGACAAGACCGGCACCGTCACTGAGGGAGCCATGACGCTCGCCGGTGTGCATGCGGGCGAGCTGTCGGTCGTCGAGCGTGATGAGGTGCACCGGCTGGCAGCGTCGGCAGAGGCGCTTTCAGAGCATCCGATCGCCCAGGCCATCGCCCATTCCATCGACGGGTTGGCCGACCGTTTGGCTGCCGTGGACGAGTTCGAGGTCATGCCCGGTTCGGGCGTGACGGCGACGATCGGCGGGATCGAGATCCGGGTGGGTCGGCGCAGCCTGTTCGACACCGTGCCCGGCCCTGTCGCTGAATTGGCTGGGACCGCCGAGGCCGCAGGCGCGACGGCCGTCCTTGCTGGCCGCAACGGGACAGCGGAGATTGTCATGGTGGTCGCCGACCGCATCAAGCCGACGTCGTCGGAGGCGGTCGCCGCGCTGCACGACCAGGGCCTGGCGGTCACGCTGCTCACCGGCGACAACGAGCGCACTGCCCGTACAGTCGCCGCCAAGGTTGGCATCGAATCTGTGATCGCCGAGGTCTATCCCGGTGAGAAAGCCGCCGTCGTGCAACAGCTTCAAGCCGACGGGAAGCGCGTGGCAATGGTGGGAGACGGCATCAACGACGCCCCGGCGCTGGCGCAAGCCGATCTCGGCATTGCCGTGGGAACCGGCACCGAAGTAGCCATCGAAGCCTCCGATCTCACCGTCGTGAGCGGCGACCTGCGAGCCGTGGCAGATGCCATAGCGCTGTCACGTCGGACGCTGTCGACGATCAAGGGCAACTTGTTCTGGGCCTTCGCCTACAACGCCGCCGCGATTCCTCTTGCGGCGTTCGGCATCCTGAACCCCATGATCGCCGCCGGCGCCATGGGCATCTCGTCGCTGTTCGTCGTGACGAACAGCCTCCGGCTCCGACGCTTCGCGGGCTACCGCCAGACGGTGTGATCGCGTGACCAGCATGAAGTGGACTGCTTCTGACATTCCCGATCAGTCGGGCCGGGTGGCGGTTGTCACGGGCGCCAACTCCGGGAATGGTCTCGAGACGGCGCGTGCCCTGGCGGGCCGTGGCGCATTGGTGGTGCTTGCGGTGCGGGATCTCGACAAGGGCAGGGCGGCGGTCGATGCGATTCGGGCCGATCATCCCGGTTCCGACCTAGTGCTTCAGGAACTCGACCTGGCGTCGCTGGACTCGGTGCGTGCAGCGGCGTCTGCCATCGGTAACCGGTTCGAGCGCATCGACCTGCTCGTCAACAACGCAGGGGTCTTTCACACACCACGCCGGCAGACCGCCGACGGGTTCGAAATCCGGATGGGCACCAATCACCTGGGCCACTTCGCCTGGACGGGGTTGCTGCTGGAGCGAATGCTGCCTGTTGCCGGGTCGCGGGTGGTGACGGTGAGCAGCGAGGCTCACCGGTACCGGTCGCGGATCGACTTCGACCGTCTCGGGGCTGCGCAGGATCGCAGCCAGGCTGCTGCGTACGGACGCTCGAAGCTGGCGAACCTGTTGTTCACCTACGAGTTGCAACGCCGGTTGCTGGCGGCAGGGGCTCCGGCTGTGGCGTTGGCGGCTCATCCAGGCTGGTCCGAAACGGAGATCCTGCGTCATTTCCCGGGCATACGAGTCATCCATCTGCTGATTCAGCCGCTGCAGCACAGCGCAGCCATGGGCGCCCTTTCGACGCTGAGGGCTGCGACCGATCCCGCCGCCTCTGGAGGCCAGTTCTATGGCCCGGACGGGCTCATGGAGATGCGAGGCCATCCGGTGGTGGTGACGTCGAGTGCCCGATCTCAGGAGGCAGCGTTGCAGCGGTGGCTCTGGGCTGCGTCAGAACAGCTCACCGGGGTGAGCTTCCCCATCTGACCGGCGACCAAAGGTGCGGGTCCGCTGGGGTCGACGTCGGTAGTATCACGCTAGCTACAACCCCGACAAGAGAGCACCCATGGTTGAGACCACCGCCAGCACAAGCATCGACATCGCCGCGAACCCCGAAGCGGTGTACGGGATCCTGACGGATCTGTCACGCATCAGCGAGATCAGTCCCGAGTGCTACAAGTCCGAGTGGGAGGACGGCTCGACCGAGCCTGTGGTCGGCGCAAAGTTCCGGGGATACAACCAGAACGGCGACATGAAGTGGGACGCCGGATGCGTCGTCGTCGCTGCTGAGCCCGGTCGCGAATGGGCCTTCGAAGTGCCCGCCCAGGACGGCCGCCGCACGCTCTGGCGCTACGAGATCGAAGCCACCGACTCGGGCTGCCGAGTCACCGAGAGCTTCGATTCTCCGATTCTCGATCTGGAGTTCTTCCAGAAGCACAATCGTTACAGCCTCCTGGTGAGCAACATCGCCCAGAGCCTGGAGAATCTCAAGGCCGTCGCTGAGGCATAGGCGATCCGGAAGGCCTGTCTTCCGACAGCACCGCGTCGGCCACTACGGCTCCGGTCCAGCAGTAGAGGAGCACCGTCGGCGTGGCGCCGAAGTCCTGGCAGTGCTCCTGCCAGGGCGCGTGATGCACGGCATCTCCGGGTTTGGTGGTACGGCGCACACCATCGCTGCCGCTGAACGACGGCTTGCCCGCCAGCACGTGGTACAGCTCCTCGGCTTCGTGATTGTGGCTGGGGTAATGGAGGTGTGGGCCCCACACGGCGATGCCGACTCGCACCGAATGATGCTCGACGATCGAGTCGGGACCCAGTAGCTGCACGTAGCCGTAGTTGTGGTGGAAGTCCTCGCTCAGCACGCCGAAATAGCCGGCGGTCTGGCGCCAAGGCAGCGCAGAGGCGAGGCAGAGAAACTCTTCGAGCACCGCGTCGATGGCGGTATCGCCGCTGAGTTCAACGGCGTCGAGGTGCCGGAGCACAGGCAGTTGGCGGGGCTCGACTTGGGCGGGGCTGCGTGCTTCGTCGAGCGCGTCGAGCACCTCAGCGACCATCGGGTACTCGGGGACCACCGGACGGCTGCGGTGGAACTCGGCGATGCGCCTAAGCAGCTCGTCGATGAAGCCTGACACCCCGGCATTTTCCCAGATACACACAGCCTGCAAGCCGACTTCAGAACCACAGCTAGGTTCCAAGCGGTGAACGCAACGCTGCCGCACGGGGATCGATCACCGGACGGGCGTCTCTCGCACGCTGACGTCGTGGCGTGGGCGGCGTCGATGGTGGAGCGCCTGGGTGAGCGGGCGGCTGAGGCCGAAGAGCTGCGCGAGCTTCCCCAGGCGACGATGGAGGACGCGGCATCGAGCGGGGTGTTCGAGATGTTGGTACCCAGCGAGCGCGGCGGCCACGGGCTCGGGCTCCGGTCGCTCGGCGAGATGACACGCATTCTCGCTCACGGTTGCGTCTCGTCTGCGTGGACGCTGTTGTTCCTCGTGCTGCACAACTGGTTCGTGGCACGAGGGCCGCGAGAGCTCCAGGCGGCGGTCTGGGGCGATCGCCCCTATGTGCTGATGCCAGGCACGCTTACGCCGACCGGGACCGCCACGCCGGTCGACGGCGGCTATGAGCTCACGGGCCGGTGGCAATGGGCAACGGGGGTGCAACACGCTGACTGGGTGATGCTCAATGGGCTGATCCGTCGGGACGAGGGACCCGAGGCGCGCTTCTTCCTGCTGCCGATCGCAGAGGTAGACGTCGTGGACGTGTGGCACACGTCGGGCATGCGAGGGACCGGCAGCAACGATGTGGTGGCTGATCGGGTGTTCGTCCCCGCCGACCAGACGCTCGCCGCCATCGAGCTTGCGGGCAATTCCCCGCCAGGGGCGGAACTCAGCGCCGATCCGTTCGTGCGGTATCCGATGGTGCCGGTGCTCACGCTCGTGGCCGCCGCCGCAGCATTGGGCGGCGCCGAAGCGGCCGTCGAGAACTTCCGAGAGCGCTTGTCGTCGCGGGTGCTTGCCTACTCGATGGGTGACCGCCAGGCCACCCAACCGGCGTCTCAGGTCCGCCTCTCTCAGGCGCAGGCGACGGTGCGAGCGGCACGTCTGGTGTGGGACGACGCGGTGGATCAGGTGTGCGACGTCTACGACGGGGGAGGGGTATTTGAAACCGTCGACCGGGGCCGAGTCCGCCTCGCGGCTGCCCAAACGGTTCGCCTGTCGATCGACGCCGTCAGCACCGTGCTGGAAGGGTCGGGTGCGTCCGTGCATTTCGCCGATTCGCCGCTGCAGCGCATTTCCCGCGATCTGCTGACGCTCCGAGGTCACATGGTCTTCGACTGGGACCGCACGGCAGAGCTTGCCGGCAAGCTGGAGCTCGGCCTCGATCCCGCACCAACAGACTTGCTCTGAAGGGGTCCCGGCCACTGCCACTAGGCGCGGCACTACGTTGGGCGGCGGGGGTGATGCGCCCATGTCCGAGAATCCGCGACCGCGTGCGGCGCCGCAAGTCCGCAGCCAACACCCTTCTGATCGGGGCGACTGCCGCTGATCCGAAGCGAGCCATCTTCATCTGGATCCGCGCCCGGCGCCCTACGCCATTCGCAAGTACTTCAACGAGGCCGGCCTCGAGATGGAGTACGCGTTGTACTCCACCTATGACGCACTGTGCAGCGCGGTGCTGGAGGGCCATGTCGACATTGCGTGGAATGCGCCGATGGCGCATGCCCAGCTGCTGCTGCAGTCCCCGGGCGCTTGTCGGACGTTGGCGATGCGCGACACGGACGAGGACGTTCACACCCTGATCGTCGCCCGAGCCGACGCCGGCATTGCTGATTTGGATGATCTGCGCGGGCGGCGCCTTGCTCTGGGAGTGGACGTGTCCAGCGAGCTGTACCTGCTGCCGGTTGCGCAGCTCGCAGAGGCTGGGTTCGATCTCGATTCGGACTGCGAACTTGTCGACCTCGAGCCGATCGAGTACCCGAACCTCCAGTCGTGGGTGGACGACTGGGCGATCTTCGGGGCCGTGGTCGACGGTCGAGCCGATGCAGGTGTGATCTTCGAGCCGTGGCTGCCGTCGCTGCTGCGACGCCACCCGGTGTCCGAGGACGACATCGTCGAGGTGTGGCGCACCCGCCCCTACAGCCATTGTGCCTTCACCGCCGGGCCCGATCTGGGCGACGACCTCAGCGCCCGGTTCGTGGATCTCCTTGTGGCTATGGACCCCGACGAGCCCGAGATCGCCGAGATGATGCGCATGGAACACCTCACCAAGTGGGTGCGAGCCACGGACGACGGCTGGAGCGACCTCATGGGCGCCGTCGAGGGCGCAGGCCTCGTGGGCAAGATCTTCTAGCCCTGCGCGGCGAGGCGAGGGCTCAGCGGGCGAGTGCGTTGAGGATGTCGAGTCGGGTGGCTCGGCGGCACGGCAGGACTGCGCCGGCTGCAGCGATGGCGATGCCGGTGACGATGGCGGCAGCGAACGCGGCGGGGCTGAAGGCGTAGTCGACGTCGAACGCGGTCGTGGTCTTGAAGGTGCGGACGAGAATGGCCTGGTAGCCGGATCCTGCGAGTGCGCCGAGGATTGCCCCTGTGAGGCCGATGGCAAGGGCCTCGGCCGCGACGCTTGTGAGGATGCGTCGTTTGGTGGCACCGATGGCCCGGAGCGCGGCGAATTCGTTGGTGCGCTCAAGTGTTGATGCCAGCAGCGTGTTGAGGAGCGCAATTGCGGCGCAGGTGACAATGACGAGCAGCATCATCGCGACGAGGACGAGGATTTGGTCGGCGGATCGCCGGAGGTCGCCGAGGAACTCCTCGCCAGTGAAGATCTGGATAGGAAGTCCTGCGATTGCGGTGATCCGGTCGAGTTGCTCGCGGACTGCGGCTGGGTCGGCGCCGGGTTCGAGTTGGATTTCGTACCGGGCGAAGCTGCTGATTCCGTAGTGGGTGGCGAAGAGGTCATGGGAGATGTTGATCATGCCGCCACTGCCGGGGGCGAGGGCGTCACTGATAGCGACGATCGGCAGTCGCAGGGCCGGTGTTGCGCCGGGGATGTCGATGACGTCGCCGACTTCTAGGTCGAATGTGAGAGCGGTCTGCTTCAGCACGATGGCGCCGTCGCCGGCCGCCATCTGGGCACGTGCGTCATCGCTGGCGAGTCGGGAGAAGGGGTACGCGGAATCGCCGTAGACACCGGAGATGCCAACGATGTGGGGTCCCGACTCAGCGGGGATCCAGGTACTGGCGGCGACGGAGCGCACGCCTGGTATGGCTTCGAACTCCGACGTCCAGGCCGGGGGAAGGCCGACGATGGCGATGGTGTCACCGCTAGTGGTGCCGATCCAGAAGTCGGTGTGAAGAGCCGTGGACAGGTTCTCGTTGGAGGTGTCGCGAAGGTTGATCGCCATGCCAGTGGTGGTGACGGCGACGGCGACGGCGACCATCACCACGGCCGTGGTACCCCACACGCGACGCGGGGAACGCTTCAGCGCTGTCGCTGCAAGCTCGCCGCTGGTACCCAACCGTCGGGCGACGGCAACGGTCATCGCCGTAATGAACGAGGCGGCGCCGGCAGCGATGCACAGGACACCGGCCATGGCCGCGCCGAGCGAAAGCTGGCCTCGTGGGATCACGAAGAGGGCGACGCCGAGGCCGATGAGCCACAGGCGGCTGGTGACACGATGCTCGGAGGGATCACCGACGTCGGGGCGGAGTGCTTCGAGAGGTTCGATACGAAGCGCCCTGCGGGCCGGAACGATGGCGGATGCCATTGCGGTGGCAACTCCCACAAGCCATGCGACGACGAGGAGCGTTGCCGGGACCGAGGTCTGCAGTGGTGTTCCGATGGCGCGAGCGAACGCATCAGGAACCGTGGCGATCACCGAGCGAGCCAGGGCTGCGCCCAGCACCAGTCCGAGAGCCGAGCCGACGGCCCCGAGCGTTGCGGCTTCGGCGAGCACGCCGGCAAGGATGGTTCGTCGACCGCCGCCGAGCGCCCGCAGCGACGCGATTTCGTGACGACGGTCGAGAACAGTCATGTTCATGGTGTTGAAGAGCAGGAAGCCGCCGACAACCAGTCCCATGGCCCCCAGGATCGAGAGCAAGGAGAACATGACATTGATGGTGTTGCGGGCTTGGACGACCCTGTTGTTGGCCTCGCGGATGTCCGCGTCGCCTGCGGCGGCCGCCAGAGCGGCTGGGTCGGGCTGGCCATAGACGAGTAGCGTTTCGGTCCCGGTGTGTCCGCGCAGTCCGAGCGCGGTATCGAGGTCAGCGGCCGCGAAGCGCCCGCCGTAGCGATCCTGCAGTTCGGGGTCAGCTCGGCCCGCGATCTGGCCGCCCGTGGGCTCCCCGGTCGGACCGGTGAAGACATGACGGCCAGACGCCGGAAGGGCTGAGCCAGTCCGGATGCCCGTGGTGGCCGCCAGGGCTTGTGCCTGGCGGGTAGTGACCCCAGCGCCACGGTCTTCAAGCGCGACAAGCCATCCTTGGTCGCCGTCGATCATGACGGGCACTTCGACATAGCGGCGGACGCCCTCGACATCTTCGACGCCCGCAATTGCGTCGCGTGCCCGGTCCAGGTCAGCTCCGGCGACGGTGACTTCGTAGCGGGCCCCGCCGAGGAGGGCCACGGTCGCATTGGCCGTCGCGGTCGCAGAGGTGAGCAGCGACGACATGGCGACGATGAGCCCGACACCTGAAGCGATCCCCAGGACCGACACGGTCGTGCGCATTCGGTGTTCCCGAAGTCGTCGAAGGTGAAGCAGCCGGAACCGGTCGAACCTCATGGCGTCGGCACCGGGTCGTCGGCGACCTGCCCGTCGCGCAAGCTGATCAACGTGGCGCCGGCGCTGGCATCAATCGCGGGTTCGTGGCTGACGACGACGAGGCTCCGCCCTCGATCGACGGTGAACTGGCGCAGCAACGCCAGGATGTTCGCCGAGTTGGCTTGGTCGAGCGCTCCGGTCGGTTCGTCGGCGAAGACGACCTCGGGGTCTGCCATGAGCGACCGGGCGATCGCGACTCGCTGTTGCTCGCCCCCGGAAAGCTCGTGGGGTGGATGGTCCCATCGGTCCGTCAGGCCCACGTCGTCGAGCAGCGCCATAGCCCTCGTACGTTGCGTACGCAGCGGCTTGCCGTCGAGCAACTCGGCGAGGGCAACGTTCTCCCACGCGGCCAGGCCCGGCAGGAGCAGGAACGACTGGAACACGAACCCGAACCGTTGGCGCCGGAACTGCGCGCGTTGATCATCGGAGAAGCCGGCGGTGTCGACGCCGTCGATGCACAGCGTGCCGGCGGTGGGGTTGTCGATGAGCCCGAGAAGGTGCAGCAGCGTCGACTTGCCCGAGCCACTTGGACCGGTGACGGTCACGAACTCGCCCGGGTGGATGTCCAGGGACACGTCGTCGAGGGCGACGACCTCGTGGGCTCCGCGTCGGTGAACTCGCCTGAGTTTCGTGGCATGGATGTTGGTCACAAGCAACTATACTACCTGTGTATACCTGGTGTGCATTGACCACTATCTTGTGCCACACTCGTGTTGATGAGCGTGCAACACGCCCTGCTCGGGTTCATGGAAGCCACCCCACGCCACGGCTACGACCTGAAGCGTTCCTACGACAGCCTTTTCGCCGAGATGCGACCGCTTCGGTTCGGCCAGATTTACGCAACGCTGTCACGCCTCGAGCGCGACGGTCTCGTCAAACTCGCCGAGACCGCCCCCGGACAGGGCCCCGACCGCAAGACCTATGCCATCACCGCCGATGGCGTTACCGACCTCAAGCGTTGGTATGCCGAGCCCGAACCGGCCCAGTCGCCCATCCACAGCGCCCTGTTCCTCAAGGTGACGCTTGCATTGCTGTCGGGCAGAGACGCCGGGCAGATCATCGAAGCGCAACGGGAACTGCACTCGGGGCGGATGCGCGAGCTCACGAGAGCCAAGTCCGACGCGGACGAGCACATGCGTGTACTGCTTGACTTCGCCCTGTTCCACCTTGAGGCAGATCTGCGCTGGATGGACCACACCGCCCAGCGGCTCGGCGAGCTCCGACGTGCCCTCGCCGTGTGACACGTTGCCGATTGTCGAGACCATCGGCGTCACCCGGATCTTTGGCACTGACGGGACCGTCACCGCACTCGACGACGTGTCAATCAGCGTCTATCCGGGCGAATTCGTCGCAATTCAGGGACCGAGCGGGTGTGGCAAGTCAACCCTTCTCCACCTGTTGGGCGGGCTCGACACGCCGACAGCGGGCACGATCCGCTTCGCCGGCGTTGACCTCGCCACATTGACCGACAACGAGCGCACCCGTCTACGTCTTCGCAGCATCGGCATCGTCTTGCCCATCGTCGAACTCGTCCCGACTCTGACGATCTGGGAGAACGTGGCGATCTCCTTACTGCTTGACGGCCGAGCCATGGCTGACGGCCGGGCTCGGGCCACCGAACTGCTCGATTCAGTCAAGCTCTCTCACCGCACCCACACCGTTGCCTCACGGCTGTCCACTGGGGAAGCCCAACGCGTCGCTGTCGCCAGGGCGCTCTACAACGACCCGAAGTGTGTCCTTGCCGATGAACCGACGTCGTTCCTGGACAGCGTGCGGTCCGACGAGATCGTCGACCTCCTCCGGACTCTCGCCAGCGACGGCCACACCATCGTCATGGCTACCCACGACGCCCGGGCCGCTGCCTTCGCCGACCGCTCTATTCGTCTCCTCGACGGACGCGTTGTCGAACTCCACGCCGTGCGTGACGGGTAGCGCTGGAACCGTGGCCGCAGCTGGTGAGGCTCAAGCCTCGCGGGGCGAGTCGACGATCTTGTGGCGCGTCAAGGCTGATTGAAGCGGTCGAATCCGCCTTCGGCGTTGATGACCTGGCCCCGGATCCAACCTCCGCTGTCGGTGGCGAGGAACTCGACGAGGTTGCCGATGTCATCTGGGGTGCCCCATCGTTGGTCAGGAAATCGCGACCTCACCGCATGGTGCGCATCGCCTTCGTCGTAACCGGTGTCAACGGGACCGGGGTTGATGCAGTTGGCCACGATGCGCGATTCCGAGAGTGAATGATTGATCGTCGCGGTCATCTGGTGGAGCGCGCCCTTGGACACGGCGTAGGCGATCTCCGTGCCCATTGGCGCTATGTGCTGGCCGCTGGTGAACCAGATCATGCGCCCGGACGGAGGCTCCGCCGGTGGCGCCGGCTCGTGAACTTGTGCGAATCGCTGGGCCAGCAGGACAATGCTGCGCACATTGACTGCCCAGCCACGGTCCAATTCGGTTGCCTCGACTTCGGACAACGGCTGAAACGAGGATCGGGCGTGTGCCGCGACGACGATGTCGAGTCGACCGTGAGCGTCGATGACCTCGTCGATGAGGGTGTGGTTGGTCTCGGCCTGCTCGAGATCGTGTTGATGGACGGTGAACGGCAGCGGTGACAGCGGTTGGTGGCCCCATGGCATCTCTCGGTCGCGAGTGGGCCAGCCGGTCGCGTGTACGACAGCGCCAAGTTCATGGAGCCGTCGAGCGACAGTCGCCGCGATGCTGAGGTCGCGGGAGATTCCGGTGACCAAGGCGATGCGTCCCGTGAGAGGTCCGGTTGGCGGCATGGCAGCTCGATCTCTGCGGTGCGGCTAGGAAAAAGCGTCGTTCCCGATAGTCAACCTGCCACGTAACCCGTCGCACCGTGAGTCAGTTCAGAGGCGCGCCTGCTGACCTCACAATCGTGAATGATGCTCCTATTGATGTCAAGCGGCGGGTTGGAGTGTGTTGAGCCAGTCGCGGTAGGCGGGCACGAGGGCGTGGTGGGGTGCTTTGCCTCGTTCGATCATGGAGATGGTTGCGGGCCAGGTGTTGAGCTGGTCGGCGGCGTGGGCGAGGCTGAGGCCGGCTGCTTGTCGGCGGTGTCGGAGTTCGCCTGGATCGCCGGCGCTGTTGGCGTGGTGGGGGTGGGCGAGCAGTGCGAAGACTTCGCGGGCGATGTAGCGCTTGAGGCATCGGATGATCTCTCGGCGTGATTTGCCTTCTGTTTGGCGGCGTTGGGCATACGCGCGTGTTCGGGGGCAGGTGGCGAGGCGGACCATGGCGATGCGCCACAGGGCGTGGTTGGCTTGGCGGTTCCCGCCGGGGTTGAGGCGGTGGCGGGTGGTCTTGCCTGAGGACGCCTCGATGGGTGATGCGCCGCACAGCGCTGCGAACGACGCTTCGCCGGTGAGCCGTTCGGGGTTGTCGCCGGCGGTGATGAGCAGGATCGACGCCGTGTCGGTGCCGATGCCTTTGGCGGCTCGCAGCGCCGGGTTGGCGGTCAAGGTGAGCTCGTCGAGATGGCGGCGCAGCTCGTCGAGATCGGCGTCGAGGACCTGATGTTGGCGGGCCAGGGTGCGCAAGGCGATCTTTGCCGCCTCGGCGGGCTCGGCGGGGTCGCCGGGACGGAACCGGGCGCAGCGAGCCACCCGCTGCGCAGTCGTGAGCGGCTCGAGGGCGCTGCGCAGCCGGTCCGGAGCAGTGACGACAAGATCGCGGATCTGATTGGAGACGCGGGTGCGATGGGCACGGGTCGAGCACAACGCGACCCGGATCGCCCGGATCGACTCCACAATCCCGTCGCTGCCCTTGGGAGCGGTGGTCGCGTCGCCGGCGAGCGCGGCGCGGGCCGCGGCCTCGGCGTCGACGACATCGGACTTTCCGCGGCGGCGACGCATCTGACGGTTCGGCCGGTTCACCTCGGCCACCTCGACGCCCGAGCCGACCAGATGACGCGTCAGCCCCGCCCCATAGGAGCCGGTGCCCTCGACACCGACACGCACCAGCGGCCCGAACGACCCCAGCCACTCTGCGAGCCGGCGATACCCCGCCGGGTCCGCCCCGAACGACGCCGTGGCGAGCACCCGGCCCGCCTGATCGGTCGCCGCAGCGACGTGGACCTCCTTGTGCGTGTCGACGCCTCCATAGACGCCGACTGGCTGATCAGCCATGATGAACCCCTGCCTTTCTCCCAACTGGGTGAGCGAGGCACCATCGGCCGGGACGGCGGACAGGACAGTCAAGGTGGTCTCCAAGGCTCCTATGAGGTCACGTCCGCCCGACCGGTCGGTGCGCGCCAGCAGCCGGGACACCAGGCCGACAGATCACGAACAAGGCACCAAGCCCGTCACACCCCGAGTCAAACCCAGGCCCGACCGCTGACCCTCCCATCATGACTGTCACACCCCTGTCGTACGTTTGTTCCAATGCACCCAAGTGCCGTCCCCGCTCCCGTCGCTGGCTTTGGCGCGTCAGCCGTCGCCACAGACCTGCTGTCTACTGGCGCCGCCTTGTCGCCCGCTGCTGTCGACACTGACCTGAAGCCCGCTGCGGCCGCCGCCAACCGGCCGCCCGCCACTGCCGCTATTGACCTGCCGTCGGCTGCCACCGCTGCTGACCTGTCGCCCGTTTCCCCGGCCTCTCGTTCGCCTGCGGCTGTCGCTATTCCTCCGCCGGGTTCGTGTGATTGTTCTGGTGGCGGTGTGTGCGTGGGTGTTGTGGATGTGGCGGGGTTGTCTGATGAGGGTCTGCGGGGCCGTTTGGGTGTGATCGGCCGTTCGGAGTCGACGTTGGCGGCGATGAAAACAGCGGTGCTGGGCGAGATCGCTCGCCGTCATGACACCGCGGCTGCGGAGCGCGCCGCACGGGTGGAGCTCGCAGCGTCAGGGCGTAGCGCGAGAAGCGACGTGCGCCTCGCCGTGAGCCTCGAGGCTCTGGATGCGACGCGTGAGGCGCTGGCGAGGGGTGCGATCCCCGCGGCGCACGCAAAGCTGATCGCCCGCGCCGCCGGCGAGGGCCCCATCAACGAGCAGTATCTGGCGGCCGCTGCGCAGCGGCAGGGCTATGACGAGTTCCGTCGCACGGTGCGCCGCCACCAAGCCGACCGAAACGGCGACGACGGCAAGTCGTTGCTGGAACGTCAGCGCCAGGACCGCTCAGGTCGAGTGTTCACCAGCACCGAGACGGGCATGGTGGTGCTCAACGCCCAGTTCGACCCGATCGCCGGTGCACAGATCTCCGCCATCGTGGCGGCTAAAGAACGAGAGCTTTACCGTGACGAAGACCCCACCGATCGGCCGAGTCACCACCAGCGCACCGCAGACGCCATCGCGAAGCTGATGCTCGAGCCCGACGCCAGGGGGCGCCCACGGCGTGGGGGCACCTCGCTGCTGATTGTTGCCGACTACGACACCGTCAACCGACAACTCGCCAACGCGCGCCTCGCGGACGGCACACCCATCCCAACCAGCGAACTCGTGCACCTCGCCTGCGACGCACAAATCCTGCCCGCCGTGTTTAACCGAGCCACCGGCGACATGGCAATGGGCCGAAGCCGCCGCATCGCCACCGACGCCCAACGGGCCGCACTGGCCTTTCGCGACCAAGGCTGTGTCGGCTGCGCCAAATCGCCGATCTACTGCGAAGCGCACCACATCATCCCCTGGGAACTCGGCGGACGCACCGACCTCAACAACCTCGTGCTCGTGTGCAACCGCTGCCACCACCACATCCACGACGACGGCTGGCAAGTACACCGCCACCACACCAACCACCGCTACGAACTCCACCCACCAAACCGAACACCCCCATAACCACCAACAGCCGGCCCCCGGCGGAACGAGTGGCGACTCGCTGGGTCGCGGCGGGAGGTGCTTGGCTGGTTGGGCCAATGGTCGCGGCTTACCCGTGATGCGTCGGTGAACCGGGCCGCGGCGGGCGGACCGGCAATAGGCCGACCGTCCCCCAACCGCCATCAGCCCACCAGTCCTTCAACCCACCAGCCGCTAGCCGGTGCGCCACGGCATGGCAAGCACATGTTCCCGTCAAGAAGGCAAGATCTTCTAGCACTGCACAACCGGGGAGACCCAGATGAGTCCGAACGAACCTCTGCCTACGACGCCCGTGCTGGGCCTGCTGCTCGGCTTCGAGGACTCGATGGCTGACTTTGTCGAGCTGGCCCGGGAGGGGGAGGCCGCGGGGATGGGCTCGATGTACACCGTCGAGGCTGGTCGGAGTGCGTTCGTGTCGGCGGCTGCGGTGATCGCTGCGACCGAGCGGGTCACTGTCGGCACCTACATCGCCAATGCCTACGCCCGCGAGCCGTGGCTCACGGGGATCGCGGCTCGTGACCTTGACGAGCTCAGCGGGGGACGGTTCACCTTGGGGATCGGCACCGGGAACCGCCACTTCAACGACTGGTACATGGGGGTCGACGACTTCCGGCCGCTCGCCAAGATGCGCGAGTACATCGAGATAGTTCGCAGCGTGGTCGCAGGCCAGACGGGGGAGTCCGTGCGCTACGAGGGCGATCACCACCGGATCCGCTGGCGGGCCACCTGGGAGCCGACGCGGCCGTCGATCCCGGTGTACCTGTCGGCCTCGGGACCCAAGATGGTGCGGCTGGCGGGCGAGGTGTCCGACGGCGTCGGCGTCGGGGTGATGGCGTCGGTCGGTTTCATGAGCGACATCGTCCGCCCGGCGGCTCGCAGCGCTGCGGCCGAAGCCGGCCGTGACCCCGACAGCCTGGGCTTCCTCATGGGTTCGTTTCTCAGCGTCAACGCCGACGAGGAGCTCGCCCGCAAGGTGACCCAAGCCGCCATTTGCGGGCTGTTTCACCCTGTGCCGCATCCGTACTACGACTCACAGCTCCGCCAGATCGGCTTCGACGAGTTCGCCGACGCAGCGGCACGGCTGGTCCCGCAGGGTCAGATGCGCGAGGCAATGGACCTGGTGCCCGATGAGGTCGTCGACACGATGAGCATCACTGGCACCCCCGCCCAATGCGCCGCACGCATCGCCGACTACACCGGTCTGAGCGACGAGATCATCCTGTACCGGCTGCCCCAACGGAACGATCCCCCCGGGCTTGCCGGATACGAACCGCTGTTCGAGGTCGTCTCGCTGGCCGGCGCCTGAGACGCGCAGCACCTCCGTCGATTGATCCTCTATACAGGATCAATCTAATTCTGGATATTGTCCAGAATTATTGATATGATGACGGCGTGATCGAGGACGCCCAGCAGCTGTTGCGAGCGCGCGGGATACAAGTGACCGCACAGCGGTTGGCAGTATTCGATGCCGTGTCGGCCCGTCCGCATGCCACTGCTGACGATCTGGCCGACGATGTGCGTGCGAGTATCGGGTCAGTATCCCGACAGGCAGTTTTCGACGCCTTGACCATGTTGACCACCGAAGGTCTGATCCGGCGCATTCAGCCGGCCCGGTCGGCGGCCCGATACGAGGACCGGGTCGACGACAATCATCACCACCTTGTGTGCCGCGACTGTGGCCGGATGGTCGACGTCGACTGCGCAGTGGGGTACCGGCCGTGTCTGGAAGCCGCCGATGACAACGGCTTCACCATTGACGAAGCCGAGGTCATCTACTGGGGTTACTGCCCCGCGTGCCTAGCCGCGTCCGATGTCGCGGAGAGCGATGCATGTGGGTGAGAGAGCAATCTCGCCGGACAGTCCACCGGTCAGCCACCGGACAGCCCGCCGGTCAGCCCAGCAACCAGTCGAGACAACAGTCCAACAAACAGCTCAACACTCAGCTAAGGAGCACCCATGACGATTGAGGACACAGGCACCGCCGCCGGAGCGACGCCAGCGGCCAGATGCCCGGTGCTGCATGACAGCGCCGCTGCGATGGGCGCGCTCGCAAATCAGCACTGGTGGCCTGAGCAACTGAGCCTGCGGCCGCTCGGCAAGAACTCCCCGCTGATCGACCCGACGGACGCCGAATACGACTACGCCGCAGAGTTCAAGAGCCTGGACCTCGCAGCGCTGAAGGCCGACGTCGTAGAGGTGATGACCACCTCGCAGGACTGGTGGCCGGCCGATTTCGGCCATTACGGGCCGCTGATGATCCGGATGGCATGGCACAGCGCCGGCACTTACCGAATCCATGACGGCCGAGGAGGAGGCGGCTCAGGCACGCACCGCTTCGCGCCGCTCAACAGCTGGCCTGACAACGCCAACCTGGACAAGTCACGCCGGCTGTTGTGGCCCGTCAAGCAGAAGTATGGCCGCAAGATCTCCTGGGCCGACCTGATGATCCTGGCCGGCAACGTCGCGCTCGAGTCAATGGGCTTCGAGACGTTCGGGTTCGGCGGCGGCCGCGAGGACGTGTGGGAGCCCGAGGAGGACATCTACTGGGGGCCCGAGAACGAATGGCTCGCTGATGAGCGCTACAGCGGCGATCGGGAGCTGGCCAACCCGCTCGGCGCCGTGCAGATGGGCCTGATCTACGTGAATCCCGAGGGGCCGAACGGCGAGCCCAACCCGCTCGCAGCGGCGAGGGACATCCGAGAGACATTCGCCCGCATGGCCATGGACGACACCGAGACGGTTGCTCTGATCGCCGGAGGCCACACCTTCGGGAAGACCCACGGCGCTGCCGACGGCGACCAACACGTCGGCCCCGAGCCCGAGGGCGCCAGCTTGGAGGAACAGGGCCTGGGCTGGACCAGCACCTACGGCAGCGGCAAGGCGGGCGACACGATCACCAGCGGTCTCGAGGGCATCTGGACACACACGCCGGTGACTTGGGACAACTCGTTCTTCGAGATCCTGTTCGGCTACGAGTGGGAACTGTCCCAGAGCCCCGCGGGTGCGTGGCAGTGGATCCCGACCGATCCCGCTGCGGCTGGCACCGTGCCCGACGCGCACGACCCGTCCAAGCGCCACGTACCGGTCATGTTGACCACCGACCTGGCGCTGCGGATGGATCCCATCTACGAGCCGATCTCGCGGCGCTTCCTGGAGCACCCCGACGAGTTCGCGGATGCGTTTGCCAGGGCGTGGTTCAAGCTCACCCATCGCGACATGGGTCCCGTTGCGCGCTACCTCGGACCAGAGGTCCCCGACGAGCAGCTGATCTGGCAGGACCCCGTCCCTGCCGTCGACCACGAGCCGATCGACGACGGCGACGTAGCGGCGCTCAAGGCCCAAGTCCTCAGCTCGGACCTCTCGGTGTCCCAGCTGGTCTCGACCGCCTGGGCTTCGGCCTCGACGTTCCGTGACAGCGACCTGCGCGGCGGTGCCAACGGCGCCCGGATCCGGCTCGCTCCCCAGAAGGACTGGGAGGCCAACGACCCGGCCGAGCTGGCGGCAGTGCTGGCGGCGCTCGAAGGGATCCAGGCTGGGTTCAATAGTTCGCAGAGCGGCTCGAAGCGGGTGTCGCTCGCGGACCTGATCGTCCTGGGCGGATGCGCTGCCGTCGAGCAGGCGGCGCGCGACGCCGGTCACGACATCGAGGTGCCGTTCTCGCCGGGGCGCACCGATGCCTCTGAGGAACAGACCGACGCCGAGTCCTTCGCCGTGCTCGAACCGACTGGGGACGGCTTCCGCAACTACTGGCGAGCCGGTGACAAGCGCCGACCCGAGGTGATGCTGGTGGACCGCGCGAGCCTTCTATCGTTGACGACTCCGGAGATGACGGCGCTCATCGGCGGGCTGCGGGTGCTGGGCGCCAACACCGGCGGCACGTCGCTGGGCGTGCTCACCGACCGGGCCGGGTCGCTGACCAACGACTTCTTCGTGAACCTGCTGGACATGGGCACGCAGTGGCAGGTGTCGGAGTCCGAGCACGTCTACGAGGGCCGCGACCGCGGAACC
This sequence comes from Candidatus Poriferisodalis sp., assembly GCF_965237655.1. Taxonomy (GTDB): domain Bacteria; phylum Actinomycetota; class Acidimicrobiia; order Acidimicrobiales; family Poriferisodalaceae; genus Poriferisodalis. The sequence goes on along the minus strand of NZ_CBDEGB010000002.1, from coordinate 1,890,064 downwards.
CGCGAGGTCACCTGGACGGCCAGCGCAGTCGACCTCGTGTTCGGCTCGAATTCCCAGCTGCGAGCCATCGCCGAGCTCTACGGGTCATCCGATGCCGAAGACAAGTTCGTGCGCGACTTCGTGGCGGCGTGGGCGAGGGTCATGGACCTGGACCGGTTCGACCTGGACTGAGGTCAGCGGCTCACGTTCGTCGACGGCTACTACCCGCAAGCGGGCCGGGGCTAGCTTCGGCGCCACAGCAGAGGTGGAGACATGGCCGAGCGGATGGTGAAAGCCAACGGGATCGACATCTGGACCGAGGATTTCGGCAACCCAGATGACATTCCCATCCTGCTCGCAATGGGCGCAAGCGCCCAAGCCATCCGGTGGGACGAGGGCTTCGTCGCCGGGCTCGTGGACGGCGGGCGCTACGTGATCTGGTTCGACAACAGGGACACGGGCCAGAGCACGAGCTTTGACCTCGAGAAGGAGACGTACGGCCTGGCAGACATGGCGAACGACGCGGTAGGTGTGCTCGACGCGCGCGGGCTCGACAGCGCGCACTTGGTGGGGGCCTCGATGGGCGGGATGATCTGCCAGCAGGTGGCGATCGATCATCCGGACCGGATCCGGACAATGACGTCCATCATGTCGTCACCTGCCGGCGGCGAGATCGGGCGGGCGATCTTCATGGGCGAGACCTCTGAGCTGCCGCCGCCGCACCAGAAGATCATCGACCTCAACATGAAGTACACGTTGGAGCCGCCGATCACTCGTGAAGACCGGGTGCAGTCGCGGCTGGAGAATTCCGGAGCGCTCGTCGGCAGCCGTGCCGAATTCGACGTCGAGGGCTTCACGGCGATGTTTGAGCGGGAGTACGACCGGGCCGCGAACTGGCCGGCGATGCACAACCACGCGTCGGCGCTCATGGATGAGGAGAACCGGTCCGAAAAGCTGCGAGGCATCTCCACGCCGACGATCGTCATCCACGGAACCGAGGATCCGATCCTCCCGTACCCCCACGGCGAGGCCACGGTGGAGGCGATCGAGGACTCCCGCATGGTGACGCTCGACAGGGTGTGACAGTCATGATGGGAGGGTCAGCGGTCGGGCCTGGGTTTGACTCGGGGTGTGACGGGCTTGGTGCCTTGTTCGTGATCTGTCGGCCTGGTGTCCCGGCTGCTGGCGCGCACCGACCGGTCGGGCGGACGTGACCTCATAGGAGCCTTGGAGACCGCCTTGACTGTCCTGTCCGCCGTCCCGGCCGATGGTGCCTCGCTCACCCAGTTGGGAGAAAGGCAGGGGTTCATCATGGCTGATCAGCCAGTCGGCGTCTATGGAGGCGTCGACACGCACAAGGAGGTCCACGTCGCTGCGGCGACCGATCAGGCGGGCCGGGTGCTCGCCACGGCGTCGTTCGGGGCGGACCCGGCGGGGTATCGCCGGCTCGCAGAGTGGCTGGGGTCGTTCGGGCCGCTGGTGCGTGTCGGTGTGGAGGGCACCGGCTCCTATGGGGCGGGGCTGACGCGTCATCTGGTCGGCTCGGGCGTCGAGGTGGTCGAGGTGAACCGGCCGAACCGTCAGATGCGTCGCCGCCGCGGCAAGTCCGATGTCGTCGACGCCGAGGCCGCGGCCCGCGCCGCGCTCGCCGGCGACGCGACCACCGCTCCCAAGGGCAGCGACGGGATTGTGGAGTCGATCCGGGCGATCCGGGTCGCGTTGTGCTCGACCCGTGCCCATCGCACCCGCGTCTCCAATCAGATCCGCGATCTTGTCGTCACTGCTCCGGACCGGCTGCGCAGCGCCCTCGAGCCGCTCACGACTGCGCAGCGGGTGGCTCGGTGCGCTCGGTTCCGTCCCGGCGACCCCGCCGAGCCCGCCGAGGCGGCAAAGATCGCGCTGCGCACCCTGGCCCGCCAACATCAGGTCCTCGACGCCGATCTCGACGAGCTGCGCCGCCATCTCGACGAGCTCACCTTGACCGCCAACCCGGCGCTGCGAGCCGCCAAAGGCATCGGCACCGACACGGCGTCGATCCTGCTCATCACCGCCGGCGACAACCCCGAACGGCTCACCGGCGAAGCGTCGTTCGCCGCTCTGTGCGGCGCGTCACCCGTCGAGGCGTCATCAGGCAAGACCACCCGGCACCGCCTCAACCCCGGCGGGGACCGCCAAGCCAACCACGCCCTGTGGCGAATCGCCATGGTCCGCCTCGCCACCTGCCCCCGAACACGCGCGTATGCCCAACGCCGCCAAACAGAAGGCAAATCACGCCGCGAGATCATCCGATGCCTCAAGCGCTACATCGCCCGAGAAGTCTTCGCCCTGCTCGCCGACCCCCACCACGCCAACAGCGCCGGCGATCCAGGCGAGCTCCGACACCGACGACAAGCCGCCGGCCTCAGCCTCGCCCACGCCGCCGACCAGCTCAACACCTGGCCCGCAACCATCTCGGTGATCGAACGAGGCAAAGCACCCCACCACGCCCTCGTGCCCGCCTACCGCGACTGGCTCAACACACTCCAACCCGCCGCTTGACATCAATAGGAGCATCACGAGCTGCCAGAGGTGATCTGGCCTCAGGTCTGGGAAGAGATCCTCGCCCACACCGCTGAGTAGCTGACCAAGAATAGGGGAGGGGGTGCTGATGCTGTCCGATCGCAGCCTCGGGTGGTTTCGCTACCTCGACCGCAAGGCCCACACGCCCGACGATTGGTCACGAACCGGCCGGCCCCATCCGCACTGGGACGACCGCTCCGATCCGCCGATGGCAAGCTGGCATCGCTTCGACCTGGTCGACTCTTCGTACGCCCTCGGCCTGATGGCCCACCGCACACCGGCTTGGACCGAGCGGTACGTGGCCATCTTGGACCAACTGATCGAGCGCCACACCGGGTGGTGGTCGGCAGCCGACTGGCTCACCCAGTTCGGCCCCGACCCCGACCGCGCCAACTACCCCGACGCCTACCGCCCCTTCATTCCTCGCCAACTGTGGGGGGACTACGACGTGCCCGGCTGGACAGCCAACGGCATCGAGCCGTGGGGCGTTCAAATGGACCCTGTTGCCGCCGACGGCATGCTCTTCTACAAGGGCTTCTTATTGGTACTGCTCGGCATCCGCGAGATGATCGCTGCCGAGAGCCGCTGGAACGAGCCGTTCGAGATGATCCGCGACGGTGAGAACACGTTCACCTGGACGCACTCACAGATCGCCGGTCACCTGCGGCAGCAGTGGCTGGCGGCGCCAATCGGCTGCCACTGAGAGAACACCAAGATCTGGCCGTTCTGACTGGCTGGAGCTGGCCTCGGTCTGAGGCTTCACGACAACCGCTACGGCACTGACCACCACCAGGCGGCCTTTGGGCCCTGGTGGGAGTACGCCCGTGAGCACTACCTGGATCTGGTCGGCGAGGCCGAGCCCACGACCACCACCTTCTATTACGACCCCCAGGTCGACGTGCACCATCGCCTGCCGGTCCGAGCCGCCCTGACCACGGCGTTCTACGTGGCCCCCCAGCAGGCCGAAGAGGCCCGGCGCCTGTTCGACGCCGCATGCCGGTCGGCCCGCCTCGACCAGGATCCCGAGCTTCCGCTGGCCGCCGGACGCGGACTCGGCTCGGCGTTGGTGCTGGCACGCGAGTGGGGGCTGACCGATCTGGAGGAGCGGCTGACATCGGCCATCGAGGCGTCGTACGAGCCGACATGGGATGACGACCGGGGAGAATTCACCTGGGGCATGGGACTGGACGAGGAGCACCCGAGGGGTCAATTCAACGCGTTCCTGGCCACGGCGGAGGCGGTCGGACCGGGACGCTGGACTGCGCTGTCAGCCGCGCCGCTGGACCGCTGCCCCCAAGTGGTCGACGTCGACTTCCCCCGAGTCGCCCTCCGCCGGGCCGAGTGGGACGGCGGCGCGCTCCGGCTTGGCCTCGCGCCACTGCAGGAGAACCCACGGCAACGGACCGAGTTCCGAATCGTCGGGGTCCAGCCCGGGCACTGGCAGATCGCCGGTCCCGAAGGCGCCAGCGTCCGCTCGACCGATCAGGGACTCGTCGTCGACACACCGCTCGTGGCGGCCGATCTCGAGGTCGCCGCAGAGTGATTCACCTTGGGCTTGTGCAGGCTCTCGGTTGGGTGAATCAGACTTCGGTCAGATCTGGAGTTCCTCGGAGAGGGGGCCTCGTACGAGGCCGCGTTTGGGGTTCGAGTCGTCTGCGGCGGCCAGGAGACGCCGTGGAATGGAGGCGTTGATGGTGTCGACGGCGTCGATCACCGCATGGGCCACCCAAACGCGCGCCCGGCCTGCCCGGTGAGCGCTTTGACGCAGAATGCTCGCCTCGGCGAGTTGGTGCAGGATCTGTGAGGCCCGTCCCGGCGTCAGTTGGTAGGTGGACTGGATCTCGCCGGCCGTGATGGCCGGCGTATGCAGCAAGCCGTCGAGGATCTGCGACACCGCCGACCCGGAGCGAGTGCGGATGCGCTGGTGGTACTCGCTGGCGATGCCATCGATGCGGTCCACGAGGCGGACGGCGGCTCGCGCTCCGTCGCAGAGCGCTAACGCGAACACAGTGACCCAGGCGTCGAGATCACCATCTCGGTAGGCCATCAGGCCGTCGACGTAGCCGGTCGGGTTGTGCACGAGGCCATGGGCCACTGGCACCGGCGTCGCCCCGGCGTCGAGGAGCTGGTGGATCAGCAGCCGTCCGACGCGGCCGTTGCCGTCGGCGTAGGGGTGGATCGTCTCGAACTGGGCGTGTGCGATGGCAGCGTGCACGACGGGATGCACATCGTTGCGACGCATGAAGCGCACAAGGTCGTCCATCAGTGCCGGAATTCGCCCATGCGGTGGGCCCTCGAAATCCGCGGTCTGTCGGGATGGGCCGATCCACACGGCGGAGTCCCGCCACGCGCCGCGGTTGTGCGGCAGCAACTCCGGATGTGCGGCCAACAGGCTGCGGTGGCGGCGGTGGAACCAGTCCGACGTGACGTCTTCCTCGGCCCTGTAGGACTGGAGCGCCGTCGTCACGTTCGCTGCCACCAATTCGGTGTCTGCCGGGTAGGGATCGGGCTCTTCGTCGCTCAAGTCCGCGAGAGCGACCGCCAGCGCCTCACTGGAGGTCGTGATGTGCTCAATCTGTGACGACGCCACTGCGTCGGCCCGGATCAGCACCGCACTCAAATGACCTAGGACGCCAGTCGTCTTGGCCGCATGGGCACGAAGATCGTCAACCGCCTGGGTCGCTGCCCCGACAGCGGCCCCCGCCGTCGCTCCGAACGCCGGGACCGGCCGGTCCGCGATCCGCGCTGGCATCGTTTGAGTCACGACGATTCTCGGTGTGCTTTCGTCATCCCACGACCGCCACAACTCGTTTTCGACAGTGGCGGTCAGCCGCCGAGCCGCAGGCCATCGGGGCATGAACAACCTCTATGTTTCCGGTTGTCAGTGTAGGTTAACAGCTAAAACCTAATTGTTACAGGTAAATATTTAGGTATCCTGTCACCGTTGCCCATGCTGCTACTGGTCGTCCTTGCGCATCTGCCGTGCGTTCTGCGTGACGGGAAGCCGCAGCACCACGTCCCTCTCGTAAACCTGCAGCGTGTCGCCGAACCCTGCGAGCGTCAGGGGCGAGGTCGGCGGCGTCAGGGGCAAGGTCGGCGGCGCCAGGGGCAAGGTCGGCGGCGCCAGCGGCTTGTAGGAGAGGATCCCGTCGATGTCGTAGAGCTCGATCGCTGCGACCACCAGCCCCTCAGGCACTGGATCGCTGTAGAGGTGCTGACCTTCGGGCACCCGGAACGTGGCGACGATCTGGCGAGTGACCCCCATCGGCAGCCGATCCCCGTCAATTGTCACCTCCACTGACACCCGGTCAACGGGCCGTTGTGCGGCCGCGACCTCGAAGTCCTGATCCAGTGCAGCAGCGAGCATCTGCTCGGGACCGCAGCGCACCGCGAAACCGCAGATCGGGAGAACACCACCACGGCCGGCTGACCTATCCGGTCAGCGTGCACGTCTACCTGCCGGCCGGACTGGTCGGTCGCAACGATGTCAGGCAAGCGATTTCGCACCTCGGGGCCGGTCGGGAAGTCGCCCAGCGGAATCCGACGACTCCCATTGCCAGGCATCTCCGACAGGTTGAAGCCCTCGGCGTCCTCGAAGCACGGGCCATTCGACGGGCCGCTCCCGGTGTCAACCTTGATCTCCATCACACGCTCAGATCGCCTTCCGAGAATTGTCGATCATTGCACGCCGGCCGTCCAGCGTCCCGAGTACGAGAGGGAGTGCGGACTCGCGTCGGCATGATTTCCAAGTACTCCCTGCGTCAAGGGCTGGGAAGCTACGTTGCAGCCGTGGACACATCAGGATTCAACGGGCGGCGCGAAGACGAGCCGCTGCTGCGCGGCCAGAGCACCTACATCGACGGACTCGATGCCCCCGAGCTGGCCGGCGCGGCACATGCCACCTTCGTGCGCTCGGCTGAAGCCCATGCGCGGATTGCCTCCGTCGACGTGACCGAGGCACGGGCGGCCGGCGGGGTGATCGCGGTCTACCTCGGACCCGAGGTCGACGGCTGGCCGCTGCCGCCCCGGCTGCCGTCGATGAACCGCGACCTGTGGCGACCGCTCATGGCCCATGACACCGTGCGTTTCGTCGGCGAGCCCATCGCCCTGATGATCGCCGAGACGCGTGCGGCGGCGGTGGACGCAGCCGAACTCGTCATGGTCGACTACGAGCCGCTGCCCGCAGTCGTCGACCTCGATGCCAGCCTCAACGGCGAGACCTTGCTGCACGAGCACGCCGGCACGAATGTCGCCCTGGCGTGGGAACTCGAAGCTGTCCCCGACGAGGTGTGGGCCGGCTGCGACGTGACGGTGGAGTTCGACTTGGTCCACCCACGACTGGGCCCGCATCCGATCGAACCGCTCGCCGGCGCATCGAGTTGGGGCGCCGACGGGCGCTGCACAGCGTGGGTGTGCTCGCAGCGACCGGCGGGAGCCAAATACGTCATCGAGACGCTGCTCGGCCTCGAACCCGGCACGGTGCGGGCCATCTCGCCCGATGTCGGCGGCGGCTTCGGCGCCAAGGGCGGATGGGGCTGCTATCCCGAAGACGTGGTCGTGGCGTGGGCGGCACGCGAGCTCGGTCGGCCGATTCGATGGGCGCAAACCCGCTCAGAAGCGTCGCTGGCGATGGGTCACGGGCGAGCCTCACGCCACCGAATCCGTATCGGCGGCGACCGCGACGGCACGATCGTGGCCTACTCAGTGGATGCGCTGCAGGACAGTGGTGCGTACCCCGCCATGGGCACCAACGTCACCACCAACCTGCGCAACAGCGGAACCGGCGTCTACGACATCGCACACGCAACGCTGCGAGGCACCTCGGTGGTCACCAACACCACGCCCACGGTTGCGTTTCGAGGCGCCGGCCGTCCCGAGGCAGCCTGCTCGATCGAGCGGGCGGTCGACCGTTTCGCCCGAGCGATCGGCCGCGACCCGCTCGAGGTGCGCATGGCCAACCTCGTGCCGGCCGATCGCTTCCCGTACCGGACAGCCGTCGGAGCCACCTACGACAGCGGGAACTATCCCGAGACACTGCAACGGGCCGTGGCAGAAGCGGACTACGAGGGGCTGCGCGCCGAGCAGGCGGGCCGGCGGGCCGGCGGCGACAGCGCCGTGCTCCTTGGGGTCGGCGTGAGCTGTACCGTCGAGATCACCGGTGGCGGCGAGGGGGAGCGGGCAACAGCCCGACTGGAGCCGGATGGTCGCGTCGACGTCGTCGTGGGCACTTCGCCTCACGGTCAGGGCCACGAGACGACCTTTGCTCCGGTTGTCGCCACCCAGCTCGGCCTCGATGTCGACCGCATCACCATCTCGCACGACGACACGGACAGGTCCCCAATCGGCGGGGGAACGATCGGGTCCCGTTCGGCGCAGCTCGGCGGTTCGGCCGCCCACGGCGCGGCCGTCGACCTTGTTGCGGCGGCTCGTGAGCGTGCGGCGGAGCTCCTCGAGGCCGACCCCGACGATGTCACGCTCGACACCGGTCGCGGGCTGTTCCACGTGGTGGGGACCCCGGCCCTTTCCCTCGGCTGGGCCGACCTGGGAGAACTCACCGTCGACCATCACTTCAGACCCGAAGGCGGAGCCGGATCGTTCTCATTCGGCGCCTGCGTGGCCGCAGTCGAAATCGACACAGCAACCGGGGAGGTGCACGTGCGGCGCCTGGTGAGCGTCGACGACGCCGGCGTCATCCTGCAGCCGGTCCTGGCCCACGGGCAGGTGCACGGCGGCTTGGCGCTCGCTGTGGGTGCTGCGCTGTACGAGGAGATGTTCTACGACGACGAGGCGATCCCCATGACCGTCGGCCTCGCCGACTACGCCCTGCCGTCCGCTGCGGAGCTTCCCTTCTTCGAGTGCTACGAGACCGAGACGCCATCGCCCCTCAATCCCCTGGGCGTCAAGGGCATCGGCGAGTCCGGGACCGTTGTTGCCACTCCCGCGATCCACAGCGCCGTGCTTGATGCTCTGGCGCCGTACGGCATCGAGCACCTGGATCTCCCGCTGACTCCCGAGAAGATCTGGCGCTCGCTGCAGTGATCCGGTCGAGGTTGGCGTATCACCCTCGTGCGTTGGGTGGCGCTCGTGCGCCAGTTCGAGCGAGTCGCCGGCCCGTGAGCGGTGCAGGGCTGTGGAGGGGCGACAGCCGGATGACCTCGGAGCTTCGTGTGCCGAGTCACCGGACCAGCTCAGCCGAGTCGAACGCCTGGTGCTCGCTGCGGTGACGTCGTCCGCCGGTCTCCGCAGCGTTGCGGGCGTTGCCAGGGCCGCAAGGGTGTCGTGGTCAGCGGCGCGCCACGCGCTGAACACGCTGTCCGCACGCGGCACGGTGAGAATTCGTGCCTCGGAGCGGGGCAGCCGCAGTGGCGTGTGTGAGGTCAGTGTTCGGGAGCCTGCGGTTGCCTCCCCTGATTTCGAGCAGCTGCTTGCTCAGGCCAAAGGTGTACGGCTGCCTCCGCCATCGCCGACGCGGGTGCATTCGGGACCTCGATGTCCTCGTGCATGAAACGTTCGAACCAGAGGCGGTCTTGGACGACCTGCGAACCGCGGCAGAGGTCTCGGCCATCGCACTCGCAGACGGCACGCTCAACTGCTGACGACCCATGGCTTGCAGAGGCAGCGCCGGAGGCGAGCTTCACGACAGTCTCGTCCTACTGGCACCAGCGCCAACCGGAACTGGCTGCCTGGCTGGCCACCGCATTTGATTGACCGGACGGCCGGGCGCGATGCTGAGCGCACCAGCGCGATTGTCCGCATTCTGGACCTCGACAGCGACTCGGCTTGGCGAGCGCCGCCGACGGGTCGAGAAACGGCAATCGTCGCTGTCACCGGCCCAGGAGCTGTCTCGCTTCCTCGACGACGCTGATGACGACGTCGCCGGCTCCCGGCAGGTCGTCCAGCAGATCGAACCCGGCGCCGGCATACAGCGGTTGCATCTGGTCGTCATCGGCAGCCATGGCGGCCCGTTGCAGGTCGGCACGTGCCGCCGCCTGCAGCAGGCCGGGCAGCGGTGTTCCGCCATGTTCTGACCAGTGGTCGGTGAACTCCGATTTCAGCACCCGGGCCCACTGGCCGGTGAATCCGTCGGTGACCACGGTCGTGCCGCGTCCCGAAATGAGGCGGTCCTTCCACATTTGGCTGGCCTGTGATTCTGCGGTGGCCACGAATCGGGTGCCCATGAGCACGCCCGCCGCGCCGAGCATCGTGGCTGCCGCAAGGCCGCGCCCGTCGACGATGCCTCCGGCTGCCACCACGGGAACCCGGTCGTCGATCGCCTCGACGACCTGGGGGACCAAGGTGAACGTCCCGGTGCCGACGGTCTGCGCAGCGGGGAGCTTGCGGCCGTGGCTGCGGTGCCCGCCTGCTTCGAGACCCTGCGCGATCACCACGTCGCTGCCCTGCGCGACGGCGGTGTTGGCGTCTGCTGTCGTCGCGACCATGGTCACGACCCGAGTGCCAGCCTCGTGGAACCGGTCGACCAGTTCGGGCTCCGGAATGCCGAGGCCCGCAGAGAACACGGGAATGCGTTCCTCGATCATCACCTCCAGCGCGTCGTCGACGAGATCGGGCATCGGCCGCGGAGCTTCGAGCGTTGCAGGGAGATCGAATCGGGGGCGGAGCTCGTTGAGAACGCTTTGCACGGAGCGAACCAGGTCAGAGTGCTCCATGACGTCAGGCGGCGTCCGAACGTCATCGTGGAGCCAGATGTTGACGCCGAACGGCTGATCGGTGAGGTCACGCACCCGCGTGATCGCCGCACGCACGGCGTCGGGCCGAAGGTTGAGCGCGGCAAGAATCCCGAGTCCACCGGCGTTGCTCACCGCAGCGACCAGCTCAGGGCCGGCCACACCGCCCATGCCTGACTGCAGGACAGGTGCGGCGACACCGATGACGGCTTCGAGCCGCGCGGGATCCCCAGGAGTCAGAATTCCCGCACCCTAGGCGGGCCAGCGTTGGTCCCGGTCGGGCTCCGGCGCCGGTGAGAAAGTGCGGCTGTCAGTCAGTATCGGCGCCGAGGCGGGGCGTGAATGCTGTATTCCCGGTGCCGCCGCCCTTTAGCGCAGCGGCAGCGCGCTCGTTGTCCAGGATCTTCGCCAGGATGGCCTTGCCTGCCCGGTCGAAGTACCCCCGGTTCTTGATCACGAACTTGTTCGACTCCTGCATCGATGTGAGCTGACCGCGCACCGCCGGGATGACGTGGCGTGCAACCAGATCCCAGCTGCGGAACATGGCCTCGGGTTCGGCCCAGTCGTTGACGAAGCCCATCATCACGCCGAACCCGCCGCTGATCTCCTGCATCCGCAGGATGTTCTCAACCAGGTCGTCCGGCGTGCCGATCACGCCCGCGGCGGTGTCAGGGTTGGCGTAGAAGTCGATGGCCTCCGCAGTGGACGCCAGCGGTTCGAGGCCCGGACGCTGCAGCGTGTCGACGTTGTATTCGTTGTGCCACCGCAGCAGCCCGTGCTCAACATCGCGATGGGCCTGCTCGCGGGTGGGAGCCACATGGAAGTTGAACATCACCCGCCAGTTGGCCCGGTCCACAACTTGGTCGTGCTTCTGCGCGGCTTCTTCGGCGAAGCTCCACTGCAGCGGGAGCGATGCCAGACCGTCGGTGGACATTGACCCGATCGACAGCACGCCCATGCCGTACTTGCCCGCGAGCGTCATGCCCGACGGGCTGATCATCGACGCCGTCGTCATCGGTATCTCGTGCTGGTACGGCAGGATCTGCAGCTTGGCGTCGTACATCGAGAACCAGTCGCACTCGTAGGTGAAGCGCTCGCCGCCTGCAAGCAGCCGCTTGATGACCGGGATGGCTTCGTCCTGGCGGTCGCGCAGCAGCATGGGATCGATGCCCAGGGTGTGGGCATCGGACGGCAGCGCGCCCGGGCCGGTGCCGAGCATCGCCCGCCCGAAGCTCATCTGGTCAAGCTGGACGATGCGCTGGGCGACGTTGAAGGGGTGGTGGTAAGGGATGGAGGTGACGCCCGTGCCCAGCTTGATACGGCTGGTGCGCATGGCTGCGCCGGCCAGGAACATCTCGGGCGAGCCGATCGTCTCCCAGCCGGTCGAATGGTGCTCGCCGCACCAGAATTCGTCATAGCCCAACCGGTCGAGGTGGGTGACGAGGTCCAGGTCTCGCTGCAGCTGCAACGCGGGGCTCTCGCCAAGAAGGTGATGGGGAGCCAGGAAGGCGGCGAACTTCACCGTCGGGACCCTACCGAAGCGCTGCGGTGCCGGAACGATTGATCATCTCTGCGCCCCTAGCTGATGCTGCGCCCGCCGTCCACGTCGAGGCAGACGCCGGTGAGGAAGCCGGCCTCGTCGGAGGCCAGGAACATCACGGCGTTGGCGACGTCGATGGGGTCGGTCATGCGGCCCATGGGGATGCCGTCGATGATCGATTCCTTCAGCGGTTCGGGCAACGTGTCGCTGCCGGTCGCCCGAACGAAGAAGGCGGTCTCGGACGCCACGGGTGCGACGCAGTTGATCCGGATGTCGGGCGCGAACTCCTCGGCCAAGCCTCTCGTCAGGATGATCGCCGCCGCTTTGGACGCGTTGTACGGCGTGAAGCCCTTGCGGGGCCGCTTCCCGCCGATCGATGCCGTGCTCACGATGGAGCTCCCCGGCGGCATGTGCGGTGTGAAGTGCTTCACCGCGAAATAGATGCTGCGCGTGTTGACCGCCCACATCAGGTCGAATTCGTCAGTAGGGACGTTCAGTGTGTAACCGGCCCGGTGAGAGAACCCGGCGTTCGTGGCCACGATGTCGATGCCGCCCCAAGTGTCCGCCATTAGCTGGGCAAGCTCGGCATGGGCGTCCTCGTCGGTGACATCGAGCCGGAAGGTCAGCGCCCCGTCCAGATCCGCGGCGACTGCGTCGGCGCCGTCGATGTCGATGTCGGTCACCATCACGTGGGCGCCGCGACCGGCGAACCCCTGGCTGATGGCTCGCCCGAAGCCGGACGCCCCGCCGGTCACGATCACCCGCTTGCCGCCAAAATGCATCGTCGCTCCGTTCTGTCGTGAATCGCTCGGCAAGGAGCCGTTCTCCCGTGAGCGGATCGTAGGTCGGGCTCTGGCGAGCACTCTCGGTGCTCACCGCTCAGGGTGACGCAAGGATGCCCTCGGCTTCGAGTTCGTCGATCGATGTTGCGTGGTAGCCGATCTCGGACAGGATTTCGCGGCCGTGCTCGCCGATGCCGGGCGCAGGTCGCCGGATGCCGGCAGGTGTCTCGGAGAACTGCTCGGGAGGCGGGATGACCCGGTACGGACCTGCGACGGGGTGCTCGTCGACCGGGAGCTGCTCGATGAGCTCGTCGAGCGTGGTGGCCTCAGTCGCCGGGATCCCGTGCGCTTCGCAGAATTCCAGCCAATCGACGGTCGTGCGCTGGCTGAGCACGGTCGTGGCGTCGCGGTACAGGCTGTCGCTGTGGACGACGCGCTCGATGGGCGTCGCGAAGCGTTCATCAGTGGCGAGATCGAGGCGACCCCCGGCTTCGAAGAGAGCGACGTAGTGCGCCTGGTCGTAGGGGAGGATGTTGATCCAACCGTCAGCAGTCGGCTGCGGCTTGCGCTCGGGCGTCAGGATGCGGGCATAGCCGGCGTCCGCGACGGGAGACTCGGAGATCGCGCCCGAGCCGTGCTCGGTGAGCACGAAGGCCCGCATGACGTCGATCATCGGGATCTCGATGCATTGCCCCTCGCCGGTGAGGGACCGGTGGTACAGGGCGGCGAGGACAGCGTTGGCGATGGTCAGTCCGCAGACCTTGTCGGCGACGAGGCTCGGCAGCAGGCTCGGCTCGGCGCCCATGCGGCGGAAGAGATCGCCGACGCCGCTGGCGGACTGGATGATGTCGTCATAGGCGGGAGCGTTCGCCTGGGCGCTCGATGACGGATAACCGTGGGCCCGGCAGAACACGATGTCGTCTCGGACTTCCCGTACCGCCTCGTAGTGCAAGCCGAGCCGGCTCAGCGGGCCGGGGCGGAGATCGGTGATCATCACGTCGCAAGTCGAGGCGATGTCCAGAAATGCCTGGCGGCCGCGGTGATGCTTGAGGTCGATCGCAATGCTGCGCTTGTTGCGCAGCAGATTGAGCGAGATGCCCGAGAGCTCCTCGGCAGGACCGGACCCCATGGTGCGGTTGCGGTCGCCCTTTTCGGACTCGACGAAGATGACATCGGCGCCGAGGTCCCCGAGCATGCGCGTGGCAGCCGGACCCATCAACACCGACGAAAGGTCAAGAACCCGGACCCCCGCCAGCGGCCCGTGAGTCTTCGTGTCCGGGTTGGACTCAGTCGAAGGTCGGTCGCGTTCGGGATGCGCAGAGTCGTCGGGTGTCATGACAGTGCGGTTATAGCCTCAAATCGTGAGCGGCGGCCTTGATCGGCTTCGGCGTGAGGTTGCCATTGGGTGTCGGGTGATGGCCTATCGCGGGCTGGTCGAGAACATCTTGGGGCACATCAGCTTGCGGCTCGACGGCAACCGGGCGCTGGTGCGGTGCCGTGGGCCCGAGGAAGCGGGACTTCGGTTCACGACGCCAGAAGACGTGCGCGTCGTCGATGTCGACTCGGGCGAGATCATCGACGATCCCGGTGGCGACTACAGGGTGCCGAGCGAGCTGCCGATCCACACGTCGGTGCTTGCGGCCCGTCCTGACGTTGCCTGTGCGGTGCACGCCCATCCGCCCGATGTCGTGGTGGCCAGCCTTGCGGGGTTCGCACTCGAGCCGATCTTCGGCGCCTACGACATCCCGGCGACCCATCTCGCAGCCGCCGGCATCCGGGTGCACCCGCGTTCGGTTCTGATCCGCACCGACGAGCTGGCCGCAGAGATGGTGGCGTCGCTGGGCAGCGCCGAGGCCCTCGTGCTGAAGGGGCACGGCGTGGTGACCATCGGGGCTGACGTCGCCGAGGCGGTGCTGCGGGCCCTGCAGCTCGACACGCTTGCCCGTATTCACCTGCGTGTGCGCTCCGCAGGCATGATTCCCGAGGCGATTCCGAGCGCCGACCTGGCCGAACTGCCGGACCTCGGCGGGGCCTTCAACCGTGAGACCCTGTGGCGACACCATCTGGCGGCTCTCGAACAGGACCGAATTGGGCTGAACTAGGGCACGGGGGAGGACTTATGGAGATCGACGAGGTCACCGCCGCGGTGCGTCAGGGCCTCATTCCTGCATACCTGTACAACGACGCCGAAGTGTTCGAGCTGGAGCGGGCTCGGCTGTTCGGCCGGTCGTGGAACTTCCTGGCCCACGAGTCCGAGATCGCCAAGCCGAACGACTACGTCGTCCGCAACATCTTGGACGATTCGTTCCTGGTTACCCGCGACAGCGACGGACAGATTCATGTGATGTTCAACATGTGCGTCCACCGAGGCATGCAGGTCTGCCGTGCCGAACGGGGCAGCGCCCGGACATTCCGGTGCCCGTACCACGCATGGACCTACCGCAACGACGGCCAACTCGCCGGGCTGCCGTTCCACGCGGACGCCTACGGCGGCGATGCGGGCTTCATCAAGGAAGGTCAGGCACTCCTGCCGGCCCCGTCGATCGCAGTTCGCAACGGAATGATCTTCGCCAGCCTCGACCCGGACGCCCCCGACTTCGAGACCTGGCTGGGGGACTTTGCGTTCTACCTCGACTTCTACACCGGCCAGAGCGCTGCGGGGATGGAGTTCCGCGGCCCGCAGCGCTGGCGCATCGAGGCGAACTGGAAGATCGGCGCCGAGAACTTCATGGGCGACAGCTACCACACGCCCCACACCCATGCGAGCGTGGTCGACATCGAGCTCTTCGGCGAGCCGAAGCCCTACAAGCGCAAAGAGGGCGTGCTGTGGCACGCGGGACCCGGCGGCGGCACCACCTACAAGCTGCCGGCCGGCAGCGGGTTCAGGACAGGACTGCAGTACGTCGGCTACCCCGACGAGATGATCGATCGCATGGGGGAGAGGCTGAGCGCTCCTCAACGTGCGCTGGCAGGGGAGTCGGGCTTCATGCCGTCGGCGGCGACGCTGTTCCCCAACCTGAGCTTCGTCCACAACTGGCCCCAGACCGACGGCGAAGGGCGGATCACGCCGTTCATCTCGGTGCGCCTGTGGCAGCCCGTCGGACCCGGCGAAACCGAGGTGTACTCGTGGTTCTGCGTGGCGGCCGATGCCCCGGACGACTACAAGGCCGCTTCGTACAAGGCGTACTTGATGTGTTTCGGGTCGTCGGGGATGTTCGAGCAGGACGATGTCGAGAACTGGGTGTCGATCACGACGATGGCACGGGGATCAATGGCACGAAACCTGCTCCTCAACAACCGCATGGGCCTGACGCTCGACGGCGATCCGATTGTCGAGCAATTCGAGGGCTTCGGTGGCCCAGGCACGGCGTATCAGGGCTTCGGCGAGCACAACCAGCGCCACTGGTTCTCGATGTGGGCCGAACTGGTCTCCCGGCCAGCACCCGAACGCGAGATGATCGCCTTCGGCATGGGGGAGACGCTCGCATGAGTTTGCAGCGGGCCCGGGCCCCGCTGCCATACAGCGACTCGCGGCACCAGTCCGCTGCGCAATTCCTGGTGGAGGAAGCGCACCTTCTTGACAGTGCCGACTTCGAAGGATGGCTTGAGCTCATGGATCCGCAGATCCGCTACCGGATGCCGGTGCGAGTCACGGCCGTGAAAGCAGCCGACGAGGCCGATCTGCAAACGATGGATCACTTCGACGAGGACTGGTTCTCGCTGTCCAAGCGAGTGCAGCGGTTCGGGACCGATTACGCGTGGACCGAGGATCCCCAGAGCCGGATCCGCCACCACATCTCCAATGTCCGGACCTTCGAGGGCGACGGCGACGAGCTCATCGTGGAATCGGCGGTGCTGCTGTATCGCTCTCGTGGCGACCGGACAGCACCGAGCTTGCTGTCCGCCGGTCGGACCGACGTCCTGATACCGACGCCGGACGGGATGCGCCTGCGATCGAGGGACATCCAGATCGACGAATCGGTGCTGCGCACCCAGAACCTGGCCATCTTCCTGTGACGATCTCTCCATGAGCAGGCTGGCCGGCAAACGAGCACTGATCATCGGGGCAGGCTCAGGCATCGGCCGAGGTGTGCATGACGCCTTCTTGGCCGAGGGAGCCAGCGTGGGCACGCTGGAGATCGATCCGCTCAAGTGCGAGGCGTTGGCCGAGGCGTCGGCCGGACCTGTCATCTGCGGCGACGCCACGAGCGCGAACGACAACGACGCCGCTGTGGCGGCGATGCTCGACGCATTCGGGGGCATCGACACGCTGGTGAGCTGCGTCGGGCTCTTCGACTACTACCTCGGGCTGGCCGAGCTTCCCCATGACGGCCTCGACGAAGCGTTCACCGAGGCCATGGACGTCAATGTGCGTTCCATGCTGCTGGCGGTCCGAGCCAGCATCGAACCCCTGCGAGAGAGCCGAGGGTCGGTGATCCTGACCGGTTCGACCAGCAGCTTCACGCCCGGACGCGGGGGAATTCTGTACGTCGCCAGCAAGTTCGCGGTGCGCGGCTGCGTCGTGTCGCTGGCCCATGAGCTGGCACCCGAAATCCGGGTAAACGGTGTGGCCCCCGGCGGCACCCACAGCACCGACCTGCGGGGCCTGCGCTCCCTCGGCCTGTACGACCGATCCCTTGGGCACGAACCTGACCGAGTCGAGTCCATCCGTCAGCGCAGCCCGCTCGATGTCGCCCTCGGCCCTGCGGACCACGCCGAGAACTACGTGTTCCTTGCATCCGAAGCGTCG
Organism: Candidatus Poriferisodalis sp.; assembly: GCF_965237655.1. GTDB lineage: Bacteria > Actinomycetota > Acidimicrobiia > Acidimicrobiales > Poriferisodalaceae > Poriferisodalis. The sequence goes on along the minus strand of NZ_CBDEGB010000002.1, from coordinate 1,872,769 downwards.
CGAGGCATGACCGGTCGCTTCCTGCACAGCGATGGCGGCGCCAACATCGCCTAGTGAACGGCACGGAGGAGTCACGGCTTGGATCGCGACGCCTCCCGACTCTCTGTGCAAATTTGCCGCCTGAGGCGGCATTTCTGCACAGAGAGTCGAGGTCGATGAGCGCCGCCGCAGGGGTCCGAGCGGCTCGCCTGGCCCGACTGGTCCGAGTAGAACGGGACCTCATGCGACTCGGAGCGGCCTTCGGCAACATCAACACGGGCACCGACTGGGGCGTGATCCGCGGCCTGGTCGGTGAACTCGAGGGGGCCGGCTTCGACGGCATCTCCACCAACGATCATGTGATCGGCGGGCGTCCCGAACGTGCCGAGCTCGCGACGGGCGTGCTGTTGCTGCCCCAGCGCCAGACCACCCTGGTCGCCAAGCAGTGCGCCGAATCGGCGCTACGCATCTCAAGGTCTTCGCGGCCGGCGACGGGCCTGCCGAGATTGTGGCGCTCATGCGCAGGTGGCTCGACACCGTCGGTCCGGTGGCGAAGGCCGCCTGAAGGCTCAGGCTTCTGGCGCCATCCCCCACACCGCAACTCGAACGGCGTCTTCGAGCTGCGTCACCATCTCGTCGTAGGCGATCCTGTCCGTGACGAGGCGCCGCATGAGGACCTGCCAGAGCGAATAGAGGTTGAAGGCCAGCGTGTACTTGGGGACGTCGGGATCGAGCATGCCGTTAGCGCTCGCGTCGTCGAGCAGCGAGGCGAGCCGATTGGAGAACCAGCCAGTGAATGCATCGGTACCGGCACGGCCGGACGTGCTCACGTAAGGGAGCTCCTTGAAGAACGATCGAGCCAGCCGGCGATCCGCTTCGTGATGGTCGGTGACGTGGAGCAGCAGCGTCATGATCTGATCGACCACACTCGCTGAGCGGTCGACGAGCTCGAACGCTTCGGTCCACGCCTCGCCTGCCACGTTGACGAATGCGCTGACCAGCAACTCCTCTTTCGACTCGACGTAGAGATAGAGCGTGCCCGCGCCAATTCCTGCGGCCGTAGCGATCTCGGCAGTGGTGGTGTCCTCGAAGCCCTTCGCTTGGAAGAGGGCGGTGGCAGCGGCGACGATGCGCCGCTGCTTGTCCAGCTTGTTGCGCTGGCGTTTGCCCAATTCGGTGACGTCGAGGTCGGCGTCCTCGCCGAGAATTGGGTCACCCGTGAACGACATCGCCGTCTAACGCTAGCGACGCTGGTAGCGCCGGATTCTCAGTGTCGCCGGACACGGGCGCTAGAGCGCTAGGAGTGATCTTCCAGGATGAGTTGGCCGACGGCGGTGTTGCTGGCCGGCACGTGATACAGGCGGTGGACAACTGAAGGCGCTGCATCACCGGAACGGCCGGCCGGGTCGGCGACATCAGCACAGTCGGCCATCGCCCCTCGTGCAATGAGCCACATGACCAGCTCGATGCCTTCGGAGCCGGCCTCGCGGACGTAGTCGATATGGGGCATGCCGGCTAGATCGGCGGGATCGGCGACCAGTCGGTCCATGAACGCCTTGTCCCACGGCTGGTTGATGAGACCGGCGCGAGGCCCTTGGAGCTGGTGGCTCATGCCGCCGGTGCCCCAGATCTGAACGTTGAGATCGTCGTCGAAGCTCTCGACGGCGCGCCGGATGGCCTGGCCGAGCTGCAAGCAGCGCCAGCCCGACGGAACCGGGTACTGCACGACGTTGACAGCGAGCGGCACGACCGGGCAGGGCCATGCCGGGGGCTGGCCGAACATGATCGACAGCGGGACCGTGAGCCCGTGGTCGACCGTCATCTCGTTCACCAGGGTCAGATCGAAGTCCTGCTGGATCACGGAGTGCGCGATGTGCGCCGCCAGCTCCGGGTGGCCGTGGACGGTCGGCACGGGCCGGGGACCCCAGCCTTCGTCGGCTGGTTCGTAGCTCGCTGCTAGGCCGAGGGCGAACGTCGGGATCATCTCGAGCCCGAACGCGTTGGCGTGGTCGTTGTAGACGAGGATCACTGCGTCGGGCGAGTTCTCCCGGATCCACGCACGTGCCGGTTCGAACCCCGCAAACAGGGGCTGCCAGTAGGTTTCGCCGGTCTTGCCCTGGTCGATGGCGACGCCGATGGCGGGCACGTGGCTCGTGAAGACACTGGCGGTGATGCGAGCGCTCACTGCTGCGCCTCCCACTCGCTCAGGTAGCGGTTGCCGTCGGGAGATCGGCCGCCAGCGAGCATCATCGCCTTGTGGCCCTCCTCGTCGTTCTCGGTCATTGAGCTGACGATTTGGACGAACGACAAGCCGTCGGTGGCGCCAATCTTTGCCAAGAAATAGATATTGCCGCCGAGGCCGATCAGGCGGTTGAAGTCGCGGTCGAGCACACCGGCCTTCTGCTCATCGGACATGTTCCATTCCTCGACGTAGGCACGCTCGTCGGCACGGAACCGCTCGCGGTTCGCCTCACTCATCAACGACATGCAGAACTGGTTGAGCCAATAGCCCTTCCGGGCTTGTTCGGTATCGAAAATGGTGGTGCCGGGCACGTCGAGGTAGGGCTTGTCGAGCGGCATGGGTGTCTCCCAGGGTGCCGGGGTCAGGGTTCGATCAGGGGTGCCGTGGTGAACACTGTCAGGCTTTCGAGCAGCGCTCGCACCAACTCCTGATTGCCGGAGATTTCGGCTCGCTCGAGCGCTGCCACATCGTTGAGCGCCGCAGCCAATGTTGCCCGGTCGGTGCGGATCGAAGCCGAGGCATCGGGATCGACGGCATTGGGCCTGTGGTGGATGGCCGAGCGGCCGACGCCGAACACGTGGTTCTCACCGAGATCGGTGAGGTGGACATTCAACGTGAACGGACCTGCGTCGAACGCAGCAGGATCAAAGCGGACGCCGATCACGTCGAACAGATGCTCGGCGGTCATGGCCCCTGACATGTCCCGGGTGGGAAGTCGGCCCCAGTCGGGACTGCCCTCGCGGAGCTCCTTTGCACCCATGAGATAGGCGTTGCGCCACGTCGCCGACTCGGACTGGTAGCCGAGTTGCTCGAGCGCGTCGGCCTGCAGGTTGCGAGCTTCCTGGTTCGACGGGTCGGCGAAGACCACGTGATTGACGACCTGGGTCACCCAGCGGTACTCGCCCCGCTCGAAGCACGAGCGAGCTCTTGTGAGAACGTCCTCTGCTCCGCCCATGAACTCGACGTAATTCGTGCCCGCCTCGGCCGGCGTCAGCGGATCCAGGTTGGCCGGATTGCCGTCGTACCAGCCGAGATAGCGGTTGTACACCGAGCGGCAGTTGTGCGACACCGTGCCGTAGTACCCCTGCACGTGGGACTGGTCGAACTCGGCGGGCAGGCGAAGCTGGGCTGCGATCTCGGTGGGCCGCAACCCTTGGTTGGCCAGCCGCATCGTCTGGTCGTGCATCCAGCGGTACACGTCTCGCTGCAAGGAAAGGAAGGCCCGCACGTCGTCCTTGCCGAACCGGGGCCAGTGGTGGCTTGCGAACATGACGTCGGTGTCGGCGCCCCACAGGTCCGTCGCTTCTTGGATGTACTTGCTCCATGCGAGTGCGTCACGGGTTTGCGCACCGCGGATCGGGTACAGGTTGTGCAGCGTGTGCGTGCAGTTCTCGGCCATGCACAGCAGCCGCTTGTCCGGGAAGAAGAAGTTCATCTCGGCGGGTGCCTCGGCATCGGGCGTGTTCTGGAAGACGATCCGGATGCCGCTGAGGGTCTGTTCCTCGCCGGTCTCGGTGATGGTGTCAGTCGGGGCCAGCAGGTCTGACCGTGCCAAGCCCATCGCCGAGCCCAAGCCGCAGTCGACATGCCCGAGCGGTCCGGGCGCCAGCAGGGGACCGAACTGGTATGCCGCCCGCCGGCCCATGATCGGCCCTGCGATGACGAACTCGCTGACCACTTCTTCGAGGAATCCATCGGGGGCGACGATCTGGACGTCGCCGCTGGCTACGGCTTCGTGAGTCGTCACGCCCAGCACGCCGCCGAAGTGGTCGACGTGGGAGTGGGTGTAGATGATCGAGGCCACCGGGCGAGGGCCGAGGGTGCGGTTGGCTAAGTCCAGCGCGGCCGCAGCCGCCGCCGCATTGGTCAGCGGATCAATGACCAGCCAGCCGTCGGTGCCGGCCATGAACGTGATGTTTGCAATGTCGTAGCCCCGGACCTGCCATACGCCGTCGGCCACCTCGAATAGCCCGTGGTTGACGTTGAGGCGGGCCTGACGCCACAGCCCCGGATGCACTGAGGACGGTGCCTCGTCTGTCTCTGTGACGAACGAGTGACGGGCGACGTCGAACACGACATGATCGCCCATGGTGACTCGACCGCCGTCGAGCTGGGCGATGAGTCCCCGGGTTGCTCGATCGAAGTCGCCAGGGTCGTCGAAGGAGATCGCAGCCGCCGCGGAGTTGGCCGAGGCGGTGAACGGCGTCGGCGCCTTTGGATCCATCGGATCGGCGCTGGCCGCTTTGTCGTCGTTATTCATGGAGGGCACGCCGCATCTGCGTAGCGTCAGCCGATGGACGGGAAGCGGATCGGAAGGTAGCGGGGGCCGCGGACCTGCCCACCGGCCCAAGTCACCTGGTCGGGCTCGCTCACCTCAAAGTCCGGGATGCGTTCGAACCACGTGCGCAGCGCAATGTCCATCTCGAGGCGGGCCAGGTTTGAGCCCGCGCAGCGATGGATGCCCGCGCCGAACGCGATGTGGCGGTTGTGCGGACGATCCAGGATGACGTCGTCGGGGCGCTCGAACATCTCGGGGTCGCGGTTGGCACCCGGGAAGTTCATCAGCACCTTGCTCCCCTTGGGAATTGTCACGCCACGGATCTCCACGTCCTCGGAGGTTCGGCGGCCCATCGTCACCGGCGAATAGAAGCGCAGCAGCTCCTCGATGGCTGACGGCCACAGCTCCGGCTCGGCCACCATGCGCTTACGATCGTCGGTGTGAGTGCCAAAGTGCCACAGGGCCGAGCCGATCGAGCTCCATGTGGTGTCAATGCCTGCAATGAGCTGCAGATTGAGCATGCCCACCACCATCATGGGATCGATCGGGTTGCCATGGTCGTCAGTGCCCGCCAGCAGCGACGAGACAAAACCGTCGTCGGGATTGGCCCGTTTCTCCTCAACGACTTCATGGAAGAACTTCCGGATCACCCTTCGGTACTCGATGCGAAGTTCGGGTTTGGCGAGCCCCAGTTCCAATATGCATCGCACCCAATGGGTGAACTCATCCACCCGGCTCTCGTCGATTCCCAGGAGGTGAGCGATGACACGGGGCGGAATCTGCTGGGCGTACTGCCCGGCTCCGTCGACCTTGCCCGCATCAATGAACTCATCAATCAGGCGATCGGCGAGCTCCTGGGTGTACTGGCGGTGTGCCTCCACTGCCTGTGGCGAGAAGTGGGGAAGCAGCAGGCGGCGGGTCCAGCCGTGGATGGGCGGATCTTCGGAGATGGGAGCGGCGTTGGTGCCGTACTTCTCGAAGTCCGGGTCTGCTCGAAGCTCCTCGATGACTTCCGGCGGCGACGACGTCACCAAGATGTCTCTGCTGGACAGCTCAGGCACCATCTTGGCGAGGGCTTGGACATCGTCGTACTTGGTGGGCAAGTAGGAGCCGCCCCACCTTTCGCTGTGGGCGATGGGGCATTGGCTACGCAACTCCTCCCACACGGGCGCCGGATCGGTCACGTATCCCGGGTCGAAGATGTCGTAGTCGGTATCCCAATCGTCTACAGGTGCCGTGTCGGTCATCGAGCGTTCCTTTGCGGTTTGGGCGTGTCAGTTCGTGAAGAGGTCGCCAGAGCGTGTGCGTCGGACTGAAGGGTTCAGCGTAGGAGGTGTGCTCATGCCCCAGAGAATCCGGCGACCCGACCAGATCTCCGGTCCTGGCTCGCAGATCTTGGCTTTGGCTTGCCGTGACGTCACTGACTTGCATCCTCAAGAAATCGGCGAGCGGCTGCGAGGGCGACTGTTGTCGCCAGGTGGAGCGCCTCTAGCGTCGTGGCCCGCTCAGGTGTGTCGTGGGCGGTGTGAAAGAGCGTGAACGGTCCCAGGAACGACAACACCGGAGCTCCGGCTTCCTGCCACGTGCCGCCTTCGCCCGGCCAGGGAGGCTCGACGTCGCGCAGGGTCCAGTTGGCACCTGTCGTCAATTCGGCGATATCTGCCCTGCATGGTCCGGTAGCGGTCGTCAGCGCCATCCGCGTCGAAGCAAGCTCGAGCGCTCCCGAGACGCCGGGCTCAACCGCTCCAGCGCCGATCGATGCGCCGAAGTGGATGACTGGCACGCTCCGCACGTCACGCTGAGCGAGGTGATGGCGAAGACCGATGTGGTCAATCTCATGCCCGCTGCACGCCGAGAAGTGCACTGAGTACTCGCTTGACAGCTCCACCGCGACAGCGAGGGCGGCTGCGAGCCCGGTGCCCCGCTCGCCGGCAGCGGGCGTCCATCCAGTCAGCGGGGTAGTGACGGCGATCACCGGCGAATCCGCTGATCCGAACGTGGCAAGCACGTTTGCGCTAGTCGCCGGCTCGATCGAGGCGTCAAACCGGAGTCTCAGCTGGGCCTTGCCGAGCCGATCGAACCAGTTGCCGGGCACGATCACGCCTGGCACACCGAGCATCTTGGTCGGGAAGCGATTGCACTGCACCGGCAGTTCGTCGGGCCCGTCGACGGCGATGACAACGGCTCGTGAGTCCAGGCTGCGCAGCCGCTCCTCGAATGCCGACGCCGAGCCTGCAACGCCAGCGCCAAACCTGACCACCTGCACGTCGTCGGTGTCGAAGCTGCCAGTCGCGCTGTAGTAGAGCGGAACCGACGGCACCGCTCGGCCGTTGGTAACCAGCTTGGCCCGCACGTCGAAACGGTCAAAGGCGAAGGGCTCGAAAGTCGCCGTTCCGCCGATCTCACAGATCAGATTCGTGAGCCAATCGGCTGTGGAGCGATCTGCATCTGTGCCTGTCAGATGCGCGCCGAAACCCGCATAGTCGACGACGATCTTGTACAGCCAGTCCGGCCGGCACAGCGACACGGGGCCGGCCGGAGGTGTCGTTCTGCTCATGTGCACTCACTTGCGCGATGAATCGACCATTGCTGACAGTATGTGTCGCGAGCCTCGGAAGGGGAGTGACGTGCGTGTCGATGCGGTGGAGCCGAACGAGTACAACCGCATACGAGTAGAGCCGCCCGTTGCGACGGCGGCTGTACGACGAGGCGAGCAGGCCCGAGTACCAGTGCCGGTTCCGGTGGCGGCCGGAGTCGATCGCGCAGTGGGACAACCGCTGCACCCAGCACTACGCCGTGCCAGATCACGGCGGCATGCACCGGCGCATGGAGCGGGTGACCCTCATCGGCGACCGCCCTTTCTGATCAACCATGCGCGCCCCGGGCCTCCGCAAGAGGCCTGTGCAAGGATGATTGCGCCGCGCCGGGGCATCAAAGCGCGCACGCCGGGGGAGTTGACTCATGCGGTTCGGGTTCTTGAGCGAGGGAACGACACCGCGGGGGATGACGCATCATCACCGGCTGCACGAGGTCATCCGCGAGGCGGAGCTGTGCGAGGAGACGGGGTGGGACTTCTGGGGAACCTCTGAGCAGCACTTTGCCCCTGGTGCCACGATCGCTGCGCCCGAGACGCTCTACGGCGCAGTCGCGATGCGCACGAGCCGGATCAAGCTCCGATTCATGTCGATCCTGATGCTGAAGTTCAACCACCCGATCAAGGTGGCGAATCACTTGGCGACAGTCGACATCCTGTCTCACGGTCGAGTCGAGCTGTGCACGGCTCGATCAAACAACGTAAAGACGCTGGATCCGTTCGAGGTCGACCCTTCCGACACCCGGGCTCAGTGGCGCGAAGGCCTCGAAGTGACAGTGAAGGCGCTCACGGAGTTCCCGATGGAGCACCACGGCGAGTTCTACAAGATCCCGCCGATCGAGGTGACCCCGCGGCTCTACCGCGAGGAGCTCTTTCCGATCTGGGTCGTCACCATCAGTCCCGAGACGCACACGATTGCGGGGAACATGGGACTGGGCGCCATCACCAATGACTCGTATTTGGGCTGGGACCACCTCGGGGAGTTGATTGGGCTGTACCGCGACGCCTGCAAGACGCCCGACCCGATAGCGCAGTACCCGGTCAACACGGCGCTGTGCTTCTGCCCCCTCACGAGTCATTGTGCGGCGACCCGCGAGGCGGCCGTCGAGGAATCCCGCCACGACGTCACCCGGTTCTTCCGCAGCACGTATGACATGTACGACCAGCTGGATCAGCGGTCGGGCTTCGAGGGCATCAACGAGATCCGCAAGATGAAGGAACACGAGAACGATCCCCTGGCCCTTGCGGAGTTCACCCCGACGATCATGATCGGCACGCCCGACGACCTTGTCGAGCGAATCAAGCGTCTCGAGGCGATGGGTGTCGACGAGATCGTCTTGCGTATCGACGATCTCGGCGTCTCACAGCACCTGAAGGCGATCGAGCTCATCGGCAAGTACGTGATACCGGAGTTCCGCGGACCCAACGCGATCAGACGACAATCGATGTGGGGCGACTACGGCGTGGAGAAGCCTCGGTTCTTGACCTGATGGTCGTGGGAACATGACGAGACCAAGAATCGCATCCGATCACAAGGGGGAATGATTGATGGCTGGCAAGGTCATAGTTTCAGAAGCACTCATCGAGGCCCATCCGGTTCCTGAGCTCATCCGATCAGGGGCTTTCTCCGTAGCGGTGCGAGCCGGACCGTCCATCTACATCTCGGGTTCCATCGCGAACGACTTGAGCAAGGGAATGGGCGGGCAGACCGAGGAGATCTTCGACTACATGAGCCTCGCGCTGAGCGAGGAAGGCTTCTCGATGTCCGATGTCGTCAAGCTGCAAGCGTTCATCACCGGCGCCGAGCAGTACGGCGAGTACAGCGCAGCTCGGAAGAAGTACTTCCCGACGGACCCGCCCGCAAGCACGACCGTGATCGCCGGGATCATCATTCCCGGGGCGCTCATCGAGATCGAAGTGGTCGCCTACAAGGAGTAGTTGTCGCCAGCCCCGAGGCGACCGGCTGCGCTCGGCCGGCTACGCGTCGGCGCGTCGCAGGATGCGCTCGACGATCTCGGGGCCGTGAGTGAATTGCAGGAAGTGGCCGGCGTCGGGCAGCACGTCGATCGGTGCATTCATCTGCCGGGCCCAGGTGCGACCCCACTCCTCGTTGAAGCCTTCGTCTTGGGCACCCCAGACGAAGTGGGTGGCCTTGTTCCAGCCAAGCAGCACCCGGTAGTGCAGGGTCTGCCCGGCGCCGTTGCCGCTGTCGTAGTCGCCGACGGGGATGGACAGCGGGAACCAGCGGGCGCCGTTGAATCCTTCTTCGGGCAAACCGCGGAAGGGCGCGGAGAAGCCTGCGTACCTCAGGGCAGCCTCGCCCTCGAGGTCCGGTTCGACGCCGGCCTTGATCGCGGGAACCACGTAGCGCAAGCGGACGAAGCGGCTGCCAGCAGGGGCACGAGCCCGATGCTCGGGATCATGGTGCGGTACAGGTACGCCCAGGTCGGCATGCCGTGCAGGAGCAGCATGACAGGTGCGTCGCTCGGCCCCTCGTCGATGCAGTGGACGCGCAGGTCCTTCCACTGGTGGTACCGGAGCTCGTAGTTCCAGTCGCTGAGTGCGTCGAAGTGCGCGTCGTCGGTGCGAACGAAATCAGTCACGGTCATCCCCCTGGGATTTGTCGGAACCGGCGAACAATGCCAGCTACGGCTGCGGGTCAGCGCAGGTCGAGCGCCATTCGCTGTTCCATCGGGATGCCGTGGCTGTGGGGGACGGGCGCGATGGTCTGTGCCAGCGCCTCGAAGCCGAATGCCTCGTAGAACTTGACGGCAGGGTTGTCGGACAGCACATCGAGGTGGACGACCCGGTATCCCTCGTCGGTGGCCCGTTCGATGGCGTCCTTCATCAGCGCAGCGCCGATTCCTTGGCCGTGCCGATCGGGCCGGACCGCCAGCGCATGGATGTAGTAGGCACTTGAGGGGATGACGACGTTGAGGTAGCTGGCGAGGTAGGAGCGTCGGCCGATCTCGGCAAGCTCGTCGTGCGTGACCACGCCGTCGTCGAGCATCGGTTGCCACAGCGGCCGCAGGGTCTTCTTGCGACGGTCGAACTCCGGACCGGAAAACCCGATCTCGATGCCCAGCAGATCGTCGCCGTCGAGGGCGAGCATGGTCTCGTCGTAGCCATAGAGCGTGCCTCTGGCGAGCCACGAGTCGCCCAGCAGGCGGTCCAACGCCGTGCGGGAGCCAAATTGGTAGTCATAGGTCGACGGTCCGGTGGCGTAGACCAGCTCCACGACCTCGCCGGTGAACTGCGCAGCCCGGTCGTGGTCGACGTTGACGATGTCCATCGGTACCCCCTGAATCCTCGATTGCCCTCGCTCAGCGACACTACTCGGATCAGTTTCGCCCTCAGCTGACGCCGTTTGGGTAGCGGCGCCCTCTGTCGATCAACCGAGTGCAACGTATAGGGCAAGGGAGACATAAAGAGCAAGGAACAACAACGGCAGCGCTCGCTCGATTTTCGCTCGATGTCCATAACGAGATTAGAGAGGGGGTGTGACGGTCATGATGTTTGGGCCAGTGGTTCGGGCCTGGGTGTGACCCTGGGTGTGACGGGCTTGTCACAGGGGGCCTTAGAGGCTGCGCCAATAGGTGCTGACCTGCGGAAACGCTTCGCCAGCCTCCTGGACGCGTACGTCCCTGACCAGCGCGTTTACTGACGCTGTCGGCCAGTGACACCGAATGGGCCGAAGTCGCCCTCACCTATTGGCGCGGCCTCTTAGCGTCGCGGCTTGTGGGAGCTACACGGATGTAGTTTGGCGATAGGAGTCGGGGCTCGGCGATGAGGGGTACCCAGTTGACGTTGACGAGCGAGGCACTGCCGCCTCCGGCGTGGACGCCGAACCCAGAGGGCGAGCACGGCGAGGTGTTCACGCGTCGCTGGGTGGTGGACCTCATCCTTGACTTGGTCGGGTACCGGCCTGAGGCTGACCTTGGTGCCTCTACCATCGTGGAACCGGCGTGTGGCTGCGGGGCGTTCCTGCTTCCCATTGTCGAGCGGCTCTCGGAATCCTGCGCAATTCATGGGCGAGTGCTCACTGATCTCGACGACGTAGTCCGCGGCTTCGACCTATTGGCGCATAACGCCGAGCACACGCGCAAGGCCGTTACGGCGAAGCTCTTGGAACTCGGTGAGCCAGTAGGGACTGCCGAGCACCTGGCTCAACGCTGGGTCACGACGGGCGACTTCTTGCTCACCGATCACGGGAACGACGTCGCCGACTTCGTGGTTGGCAATCCGCCGTATGTCCGGCTGGAGCAGATACCGGACGAAGTCAGCGACGCCTACCGGTCCGAATGCTCGACGATGCGGGGCCGAGCAGACTTGTTCGTCGGGTTCTTCGAGAAGGGCTTGGCACTGCTGGCGCCAGGTGGCCGTCTCGGGTTCATCTGCGCTGATCGCTGGATGCGGAACCAGTACGGCGCCCGATTGCGCCAGCTCGTCGGTGACCGGTACGCACTTGAAGCGCTCATCGAAATGCACGACGCCGACGCATTCGAAGCCTCCGTGTCCGCCTATCCAGCCATCACCGTGTTGCGCAATGCGCCGCAAGGCCGGGTGAAGCTCGTTGAGGCCAGTTCTTCATTTGACGAAGCGGCAAGTCGCCGTCTTGCACCCTGGCTTCGCTCGGAAGCGGACGAGGAGCCGGCCGACGCTTCCTTCGAGGTCACGGAGCTGAGGGGATGGCTCACAGGCGGCGACCACTGGCCGACGGGTTCGCCGCACGTCCTCGAACTGTTGGCCGACCTCGAATCCCGATTTCCTCCGCTCGAAGATCCGCGGACTGGGACGCGAGTCGGAATCGGCATCGCGACCGGCTGTGATGAGGTCTACATCTCTGACGCCCCGCAGGGCATCGAGGACGATCGGCTGTTGCCTCTCGTGACTGCCGGCGACATCGTCAGCGGGCAACCGAATTGGGGCGGCCGCTACTTGATCAATCCGTGGGAAGACGGACGACTCGTCGACCTCGTCGAGTTCCCCGGTCTTGCTGATTACTTCCGAGTTCACGAGTCACGGATACGCCGTCGGCACGTTGCGAGGCGACGGCCGAGCACTTGGTACAGAACAATCGACCGTGTGACCCCTGGTCTGCGGGAACGACCCAAGCTGCTGATTCCGGACATCAAGTCATCTGCTCATCCGGTGCTCGACGAGGGGCACTACTACCCCCACCACAACCTTTACTTCGTCGTCTCGGATGTCTGGGATCTCGAAGTGCTTGGCGGCCTCCTGCTGTCTGATGTTGCGAACCTCTTCGTCGGGGCCTACTGCGTCAAGATGCGAGGTGGGACGTATCGCTTCCAGGCGCAATACCTGCGCAAGATCCGAGTTCCGCACCTGCCGTCAATCAGCGCAGACGACAAGAGCCGGCTGCGGCGAGCTTTCAGGACGCGCGACCGAGCGGCGGCAACCGCGGTGGCGCAGTGCATCTACGGTGTAACGCTGCCCGCGGAGCGGGTTGCGGCGTGACGCCGCACGCCACGCAGCGCTGACCCGACGGGGACCTCAATGGCCCAACCGCAGAAGCTTGACCGCTTCGACGCATTCATTCCGGGAGAGCCTTTCGTCAATCCGTGGCGGCGCGACGGAAGCTACGCGCCCGACTTCGAGTTGCTCTCACTCCTGCTCAGAGAAGCGGTCGGCACAGAACAGAGCTCTGGCATCGTGGCGGGCGCCACCGATGTGTGGGCTGCAGAAGAACTCCGTCGAGCTGGCTTCGACGCCGATGATGTCTGGCCCCGGCGCCAGAGTCCGCGAATTCTTCCACGTGATGTGCGTGAGTTCGTCGAGAGAGGCCTAACCCGCAGCCTCCGTTCGCAGGTCGAAGGCCGATACAACACGCAGGGGGCACGGCGAGCGCTGCCTGCTGAGGCCCGCGTGATGGGCAGCGCCTATCTCAAGCAGGGAGATGTGGTCATCGCGTCATGGGCGGCGGGCGTCGAGGTGCTGATTTCGACCAAGACGATGCTGTCGAGTTACGCCAAGAACCTGCGGAACCGGTTCGAAGAGGGATACGGCGACGCAAAAAACCTGAGCCTGCGCGGAAACGTGGGGATTGGGGTGGTTGAGGGTCCCTGAGCAGGGGTCGAGGCCCTGCTGGGATCGGTGATTGCAAGATCACGATCCAGGAGGGCCTCGATGGCTGCCGATGTTATGCGGGTGCGGTTGCACCTGCGTCAGATACGCGTGCTGAGTGTGCTGGTCGACGAGGTCGACGAGCTGTGTGTGGAGGTCGCGTCCACGGTCCGGCGGGCTCGGTGCCCGGGGTGCGGGCTGGGCGGCGCGGGGGTGCATGACACGCGTCGCCGCGAGATTCGCGATCTGGAGGTGTCGGGTCGGCTGGTGACGCTGGTGTGGCTTAGGCGCCGGTTCGTTTGCGGTGACTGCGACAGGCGCTGGGTGGAGGACCACCCCGAGTTCGAGGGCCGCTTGACGCGGCGTCTGGCGCGCAGGCTGGTCACCGACGCCAAGGTGATGCCGATCCGAGCGGTGGCTCGCCGTCACAAGGTGGGCTGGCACGCGGTGATGACACTGGTGGCGAGCTGGTCGGCGCTGGTCGCGTGCCATCGCCGCGGTCGCCGCTGCCGGGTGCTGCTGGTCGATGAGACCTCGATGCGCAAGCGGCACCGCTATGTGACGGTGATCCAAAACGGCGACACCGGCGAGACCCTGGCCATGGTCCCCCACCGCAGCGCAGCGGCGCTTTCGGGGTTCCTGGCAGCTCAGGGGCCTCGCTGGTGCAAAGGCGTCAAGGTCGTGGTCTCCGACGGCTCCAAGGCGTACAAGGCCGCCATCGAGGACCGCCTCGGCCACGCCCGTCACGTGCTGGACCGGTTCCATGTGATCCGCTGGTTCAGCGCCGGGCTGACAGCTGTGCGCCGCGACGTCCAGCGCCGACAGCCGCCCGGCGTCAAGCCCGCGTTCGACCGCGAGGTGTTCCGGTCACGGTTCTTGCTGCTGCGCCGCGGCGACCAGCTCAACCCAGCCGACCGTGCACGCCTCGAGAAGCTCTTCGACGACCATCCCCGCCTGCGAGCAGCCTGGGAAGCCCTCCAGGAACTGCACGGCCTCTACCTCGCCGACGACGAACAAGGCGCCCTGGCCGCCCTGGACCGGTTCGCCGATCTCTACGCCACCGGCGAGCTGCCCGAGCTCAGCTCCGTCGTGGACACCGTCATCGCCTGGTCCACCGAGATCCTCGCCTGGCACCACACCGGCCGACCTTCGAACGGCCGAATCGAAGGTGCCAACAACCTCCTCCAAGTGCTGCGAAGAACCGCCCACGGCTTCACCAACCCCGCCAACTTCGCCGCCCGCGGCATCCTCACGACATAATGACCCCCACCGATCCCGGCAGTCCCAATCCCACAAAACCGCGCAGGGCCAAAAACCTTCGAGGTCGCCATCCACTGTCCTCACTCGGGTTCCTCTTCGTTGCCGGCGCCGACATTCCGGACCAAGAACTTGACTTCGCGATCGACATGCTCCGAAAGCTCACGTCAGAGCCCGATGTCTACGACTGTTGCTGCTTGCTGCTCTTCGGAGTGGCGGACAAGACCGAGATCACGGAGTCGGGTTCAGCAGCGCGATCGATCGCCGCCGACGAATCACCTCGGGAGCCGAACACAGAGGTCGAGTTCGTGCACGACAGGACGCCGGAGGATCTCTCGGCTGGTGCGTTCTTTCGGCGACTCGTCTCCAAAGCGCTCACCCATATGCCGGTAAGCGTGTACCCGCAGGTGCGTCAGCGCCAAGCCACGGCGACCCATTGAACGTTCGGACTCTCAAGTCAGGGGTCGTTCAGTCCTTCTAGAAAGGTGGACTCGGGCTACGCCACCGTAGAAACAAGCCCCTCGTGGTCGACGTGCATTTCGGGCTAGCGGACTTATCGGCGCAGCAGGCACATCAAGGGTTACGACACGACTGGAGGAGTAGCGTCGTTGTGGATCGCTCGATGGCGGGCGAGAGACGATGAGACGTGTTGCCATGAGCATGACCGCGACTCGTTCGCTCCGCAGGACCCCGGCCGCAGCCGGGCTCGAGCCCATCCTCAGGGCGCTGCGTGACGACGGAGGCGTGATTGTCGAGGGGATGTTCGGAGCCGAACACATTGCCCAGATACGTGCCGCTGCCGACGAATTCGCCGAGGGTGTCGAGCCAGGAGGTGCGACACAGGGACTCGGCGAAGACGGCAAGCGGTTCGTTGGGGCGAACACGATCCGCTTTTCGAGCCTGGCCCGGCTCTCGCCGGCATTCTTCGACATTCTCGACAACGAGCTGTATGCAGCGATCGCCGATGCGATGCTGCTGCCTGTCTGCGGCTCGTACTGGCTGAACACGGCGCAGGTGATGTACATCGGGCCGGGGGAGCCGGAGCAGATGCTGCACCGCGACGCAAACAACTGGTGGGCGTTCGTGAAGGCGACATGGCCGAATTCCCCGGAGGTCACCGTCAGCGCCATGATCGGTCTCGATGAGATCACCGAGGAACTCGGCGCGACCCGGGTGGTGCCGGGCAGCCATCGGCAGGCCGAGCTTGCTCGCTATGAGGAGCACCTCTCGGTGCCGGCTGAGCTTGGGCCCGGCGACGCGCTGGTCTACTCGGGATATGTGCTCCACGGGGGCGGCGCCAATCTCACTACGGATCGGTGGCGCCGGGCGATGCACGTCAGCTTCGTAGCTGGCTGGCTGACCCCTGAGGAAGCCAGTCCGTTGGACTTCAGCCTCGGCGAGCTGTCCGGGTGCAGCGAGCGCGTCCAGCGGCTGCTCGGGCACCGCTCCTACGACCCTCGCCCGTACAACGGGGGTGGCCTCTGGCTGCGTCACGTCCGCGAGATGCAGGACGTGGTGACCCAGGACGGCAACCCAGCCTGAGCCGACCGTCCTCGGGCGACACGTGAGCCGCGATCTAGTTGGACGACTCGTCGTGCTCGGCGTCCTCTTCGGTGCCGTGCTCAGCGTTTCCCTCGGTGCCGTGCTCGTCGCTGCCTGATTCGGGATGGGCGCTCCAGGCGCCGAATTGCTCACCGTCCGCGGGGAGGGTGATCTGGGCTGACTCACCGGGTTGCAGGTCGCCTGGGGTCGTAGGTCCGAGTTCGACTCCGTTGGACAGGTGGACTTCGACGCGGACTCGGTCGAGGACAGCGTCGGTTGTGTTGGTGACGGTCCCCACGAAGGCATCTTGGTCGGGGTCGTAGCGAAGGACGAGTCGGGCACCCCTACGGCTCTCGTCGAACGACTCGTCCTTGGCGTAGCGGGTGCCGGATTCCTCGTCGTCTTCAGCGCTCTCGGTGCCGCCGGAGTGTTCGCCGGAGGACTCTTCACCACCGTGCTCACCGGAGGACTCGCCGCCGCCGTGTTCGCCCGAGGACTCCTCCCCGCCGTGTTCGCCTTCGGATTCGTTGTCGCCTCCGCAGGCGGCAAGCAGCAGGCCCAAGCACAGGGCCAGTGCGGCGAAGAGAGAGCATTTGCGATTGGTCATGAGTGAAGAACTCCTTGGTTTCGATCGCGGAAGCGACCTCATCGAGACGCATGGTCGCTCCCGAACACTGAGAGGTCGGTAAGAACGAGCACCTGTCTTCTCAGTCTTCTCTCAGCTTCCTCTAGGCATACGTCGGCCAAGATGGACACGTGCGCGTGCTGCTGGTTGAGGACGAAGTCAACCTGGCGGAAGTGATTCACGACGGTCTGGCAGAGCACGGAATGTTTGCAGACGTCGAGCATGACGGCGCTGCGGGCCTGTGGCGAGCTCGCGAGGGCAGCTACGACGTGATTGTGCTGGACATCATGCTGCCTGGCCTCAACGGCTATCTGATCTGTCGGACACTGCGGGAAGAAGGCGACTGGACACCGATCCTGATGCTGACGGCGAAAGACGGCGAGTGGGACGAAGCCGAGGCGCTCGACACCGGTGCAGACGATTTCCTGGCGAAGCCGTTCTCGTTCGTGGTGTTGCTGGCGCGTTTGCGGGCACTCGCTCGCCGACCGCCGACTCCGCGGCCGGTGATGCTGGAGGTGGGGGACTTGGTGTTCGATCCGGCGACTGTCTCAGTTCGGCGTCAGGGTCACGAGATTGGCCTGAGCCGGACCGAGTTGGGAGTGCTGGAAGTGTTGATGCGTGCCGGCGGGGCTCCCGTATCGAAACGCGAGATCTTCGCCAGGGTGTGGGGATTCGACACTGACGTGGATCCCAAGATCGTCGAGGTGTACATCGGGTACCTGCGCCGCAAAATCGATGAGCCCTTCGGAGTCAGGACGATCACCAACCAGCGTGGCGTCGGATATCGGATAGTCGAGCCGGCGTCGTGAGGCTCCCGAGGCTCGGCTCTGTCCAGGTTCGGACCACGTTGGCGGCAACGGTGGCGACCGCGCTCGTGCTGGTGACGGCCTCGATAGTGATCGTGCAGCTCGTGGAGCGGAACCTTGCCAACAATGCGCGGGCTGCACTGGGCGATGCACTGGAGTCGGCTTCGCATGCGGCCAGCGGCGAAGGATCCAGCGAAAGCGACGACGCAGAGAGTGCCGCAGGCGGTGCAGCCCACGACGACGGCGCACCCATGGCCGAGCGGGATGCCGATGGCTCTGCTGGCGACCCAGAGCAAGCCTCAAGCAGCGATCTGCGAAACGAGCAACTTGCTGAGGCATCGATCCGAGAGGTTCGCGACGGTGTCGACGCCGTGGCAGATGCGCTGAAGATCATCGTGCCGGTTGTCGTGCTGTTCCTCGGCGCCGCGATCTGGATCACTGTCGGGCGGACGTTGCGACCAGTGCGCGACATCTCCCGTCGTGTCGCAGCAATCAGCGGATCGACGCTTGATGAACGGGTACCGGAACCCAGCGGTGACGACGAGATAGCAGAGCTGGCTGGATTGATGAACGAGATGCTGGACAGACTCGAGTCCGCCTCGGAACGCCAGCGAGCGTTCGTGGCAGACGCCAGTCACGAACTCAGGTCACCCCTGGCGACCATCGTCGCCGTGTCGGAGATTGCCCAGATCAGCAGCGATCCCCAGCGACTGGCTGCGTTGGCCCCGAAGATCGAGACCGAGGCCCTGCGAATGCAGGGTCTGGCAGCAGTTTTGCTGGACTTGGCTCGGCTCGATGCACAGCGCGATGACCGGGATTTCTCGACTGTCGATCTCTTGGCGGTGTGCCGGGAGGTCGTTAGCCGGCTGGACGATGCCGATATCGACATAGCTGTCTCCTCCAATGGGTCCGCTCTGGCACTTGGCAACAGCACACAGATCGAACGTGCGGTATTCAACGTCGTGGAGAACGCCGTTTGCCACGCCGCGAGTCGAGTGCAGATCACCACGATGAGTGCTGCCGACGCCGTGCGGGCAGTGGTCGAGGATGACGGGGCTGGCATCGCCGCAGCCGACCGAGAGCGGGTGTTTGACCGGTTCGTCCGGCTCGACGAGTCCCGGCAGCGTGACTCCGGCGGCGCCGGTATCGGTCTGTCCTTGGTCAAGGCAATCGTCGATCGGCATTCCGGAACCGTTGAGATCGGCGAATCGGCTGTGCTGGGCGGTGCTGCGGTGGTGGTTGAGCTGCCACGCGGCGCAGCGGTGGAACTTGTTAACCCTGCCACGGCAGAACGAATCGAGCCTTGACGGCGACGACTCGGCCTGAGAAAACCCGAATCGCAATGCGGGTCGCCAGAGTCTGGTCTCGTAGTCGATGGGACGACCGAGAGCGCTGTGACCGCCTCGGCCCAGAAGGTGGACCCAGACGCCGAAGGTGGTGCCGAAGCGCTGCCGAGCATCACGAATGGCCCTGGTCGGCATCCTTGAAAATCAAGAGTTCCAAGAAGGAAATTCATGGATACCGGCGTAGCCATCGCCGGTGCGAGGGATTCGGACACTGACAGGCAGAGCGGCTCGACCAAATCCACTGTGCGGTGATACCTGACTACAATGTCACCATGACCGTGCTCTCGATCCGGTTCCGACGTCCGGGCGCCTATGACCGGCTGAGGCGTCGAGCTGATCAGGGAGCTGAGTCGATTTCTGCGGTAGGGGAGCGTCTGATCGACGAGGGTTTGCGCATGGAAGCGCATCCCGGCGTCTGTTTCCGCGATGGTCCGAGCGGCCGCCGTGCCGGATTGGCTTCCGGGCCTGACGTCTGGGAGGTCGTTGGGCTGCTGCGAGGTCTTCGCGGCAGCGTCGAGGAGCGCGCTGCATCGTCGGCAGCTCAGATGGGTCTCACTTCTGCGCAGGTCCGCGCTGCCGGTTGCTACTACGTCGAGTTCACCGACGAAATCGACTCCGAGCTGGCCCACAATGACGAGGCGGCCGAGCGCGAAATGGCGGGTTGGGAACGCGAGCGCCAACTGCTGTCGGGGTGAGGCTTCTACTTGACGAGATGCACTCGCCGGCCGTTGCGGTCGAGCTGCGGCGACTCGGCCTCGACGTCGTTGTCGTCAAGGAAGTCGCTGAGCTGATCGGGTTCCCGGATGCAGAACTGCTTCGTGCTGCAACCTCGGATCGACGAGCCGTCGTCACCGAGAACATCAAGGACTTCGCAGCGCTCCATAAGACGATCGCTGCTGCAGGGCAAAGGCACTCGGGACTGGTGTTCACCCACGCTGGCCGGTTTCCTCGTTGGGCTGGCGATCATGTGCCGACCCTGATCGATGCCCTCGGCCAGTTTCTTGCCGAGCAGGGCGGCGCTCTCGATGACGTGGAGTCGCTCGTGTGGTGGCTCGAACGAGCGCAGCGTTGAGGTGCCCGATAGTCCGCCACTCGTCAATGCCGTTGGCATGCTGTGCCGGTGACGATGCCGCCGTTGAGGTTCGTGGTGAAGGCGCTGCCGGCCGACGGCGTGCCGCCAAGCGAGTTCTCTCGGACGATGGCGCCCCATCCGCTGATGTACCAGGAACTGCCTCACGATCCGGAGTACCAGCTGTACAACGACCGGCTGACGCCGGTGCGCTTCGCCGACGTGACGGCCGACGAGATGTACTGGAAGGTGCGCTGCGAGGTGGTGCTGCGGCACACGGGTGAGATGCCGATCGAGTTCGTCGGCCCCGACGCCGAGCGGCTGGCGAACCGTGTCTTCCCTCGGGACGTGTCCAAGGTGCGGGTCGGGCGGTGCAGCTACCAGTTCGCCTGCTATCACGATGGCGGCATGATCAACGACGGCGTCATGCTGCGTTTGGCCGAGGACCGCTTCTGGATGGCCCAAGCCGACGGAGATCTCTACAGCTGGTACCGGGCCCACGCGGCGGATCTCGACGTGGAGGTTCGTGATCCCGATGTCTGGGTGAGCCAGGTTCAGGGGCCGCATTCGCTGGAGGTGCTCGCGGCTGTCGTCGATGGCGATCCGCCCGATCCGTTCCGCTATTTCGACATCGCCGAGGTGTCGATTGCGGGCCAGCCAGTGACGGTCACCCGCTCGGGCTTCACCAACGAGCTCGGGTGGGAGTTCTACCTCGGACCCGACATCGACCGTGAAGCTGTCGGGGACCGAATCCTTGAGGTGGGTCGGCCATTCGGAATGATCATCACGTCCGCGCAGGTGTTCCGAGCCCGCCGCATCGAGGCCGGGCTGCTCAACGCCGGCTCCGACTTCGACCGCACCGTCACCCCGTTCGAAGCGGGGCTCGGTGGATTCGTCGACTTCGACAAGAACGACTTCATCGGCCAAGCCGCTCTCGAGCGGGCCGACCGTGCATGCCGCACGTGCGGGTTGCGTACCGAGAGCGGCGTCGCACAACTCGGCCGTGCCGTCAGCCGTGATGGTGCGCCGATCGGTCAAGTTTGCTTGACCGCATGGTCGCCATTCCAGCAATGCGGCGTGGCCATCGCCCGCATGGACGATCCCGCCGACGGACCAGGCACTCAGCTCGATGTGGAGTCCTACGACGGCAACATGCTGCGCGGCGCGCTGTGCACGCTGCCGATGTACGACCCCGGCCGCCTCATCCCACGAGGCCGCCTCGTCGACATCCCCGACACAACCGGCCACGGACGGCAGTGACTGTCCGCTCTTACCCATCTACACCGGACATCAGCGTCTAGACCCACGGCTGGCTACTGATGGCTTGGATCAGACTCGAACCCACTGCGGCCGTTTGACGTTCTCGCGGGGGTCCACGACTTGGAAGCGGGCGGATCTACGGTCACGTGACTGTGAACGAGATTCCATATGACGACCTCGTAGCCCGGATGCCGCCCGACGCCCTTGAGCTCTTTCAAGAAATGGCGGCTGCGCATCTCGAGTCCACTGGCAATCGGTTGTTCATCCGAACAGACAGCCTTGCTGGCACTGGCATGACCTTCACTGGCGATGGCTCGAATCGAGAGTTTGACGGTTTCGACGGCGGCGCACTCGAGGAACTCGCGGGCTGGAGTCTCTTGCGCGTGAGCTACGGCTCGCGAGGCTCAGAGAGTTACCGCGTTACCGGTGAGGGGCAACTCTTCTTTCGGTGGCTGAAGGAGAGTAGGGGATCCGCGCCAGCGCAGGTCGAAGATGAGGTCCAGAAAGTCGTGAATAGTGCCCAGTTCGCACTTTCGTGCCCGGGTGCCGCCCGTCACTTGAGTGAGGCATTTGGACTGCTATGGAGCGGAGAAACGAATGATCAAGTTGTGTCCGAAATCGGAGATCACTTACGCAAGGCTCTCATGGATGCGACCAGCGAGGTGTTGGGCGATGAGGCACGAGGTAGCCAGGAGAAGCCAATCGATCGTCTGGAGCGGCATCTTGAGGATCTCCAGCTCCCATCGCGAGAGTCCGGAGTGCTCATTCAGCTTGCCGAACTTGCACGGTCCGTTCTGAGCCTCGATCATCGACTGAACCACATTCGCGATGAGGCTGACACTGGGAGAGCCGAGGTGTCGTGGGAGGAAGTTCGCCGCGCAGCGTTCACCACGGCTTTCGTCTGTTACGAACTTGACCGTCTCCAGGTCCGTCGGCCCACCTGATTGGCGCGCGAGAGAGCGCCCTACTGTCGACAACGTCGATCCTTGATTCGTGCGAGCTTGAACTCTTGCTCCCGGGCCGTCCGGACGTTGCTACTTGGCACAGTGAGGGCAATGCATCCGGTGTTGCCGTAAGGGGTGTGACGGCGCCAGTCCAGGACTGAAGCGCACTTGGGCTGCCAGGCCTAGGAGCCTGTCAGGATCTCCCAGCTGCAGACGCATCCCGATGCGTGCACGGGGTGGATCAGGCCTTCGAAGCCGGCTTCGTTTCTCGGTCCCAGCTCGGCACGCTGGCAGGCGAGGGTCTCGAAGGCGTCGATGGCGTCGATGAGTGGCATGTCGGCGTCCTCGTAGCCATAGATCAGGATTGCCTTGCGATGTGTGAACCCAGACTCGCCGAGCTTTACGCAATCGGTGACGGCGCTGCGGTGCTTGGCCTAGGAGGGTGGTCGGCAATTGGGGTGTGGTGTGTGTTGTTTGTTGAGCGTGCGCGGTTGTCTGGTCGGTGGTTCGGGGTGGGTTGGGCGCGGGTGTTCTGCTTGATGATGCCCAGGCGCATCGTCGGTCGGCCAGTGGGGGCCGGGGTCGCCGGTCGGGGCGGGTGTTTTACCTGATGATGCCGAGGCGGCCGGCGCGGTCGAGGTTGAGGGCGGCGATTCGCAGGTCGAGCCACAGGTTGGCCTTGTCGAGGCCGCGCCAGGGGACGTTTTTGGTGCGGGACTTGATCTGAGCGATTTTGCGTTCGGCTTGGGTTCGCAGTCGGTATCGGCTGAGGAACTCCGGTGTCCATCGTTGCGCTCTTGCGGGGGCGAGGAGTTCTTCGTGGGGGTTGATCTCGACGATTCGGCCGCCGTCGCGTGTGGTGCATCGGGGCTTGAGCTCGCATGCTGCACAATCGGTTGCTGCGAACCGCGCCTGGCGCCGTTTGGCGCCGCGCGGCGGCGGGATGGGTGCGGTGTTCCCTTGCGGGCAGGTGACCGTCGCTGCTTCGAGGTCGATGTCGAAGTCGGCTTTGGTGAGCTTGTCGCCGCGGGCCGGGATCGGCTGGGCGGGGGCGACGAGGTGGATGCCTCGGTCGGCCATCGCTTGGCGGGTGGGCCCCGATCCGTAGTGGGTGTCGGCGATGATCTCGGCGACCGGGACCGGGTCGGCGTCGATGAGGTCTTCGATCACAGCGGCGTCGTGGGTGGTCGCGAGCGTCGCGGCCGCTGAGCAGACCAGGTCCGAGTCCACATCCGCGGACACGTGCAGCTTGTAGCCGTCGTAGCGGTCGGTGCGCGAACGGTGCCCGTGCCGAGCGTCGGGATCGACCGTGGAGATGACCCGGTCCGGGGCCACCCGTTGAGCTATCCGCGGGGTCTGGGCTCCGTCGTCGTCGGCGGCGATCTCGATGTCCTGGCCCGCCACGACCCTCAACAGCTCGACCGCCCCAGCCAGGCCCGGGTCCCCGAAACGGGCGCAGAACCCGATGACGGTCTCGGCGTCGCCGAACAGCTCCGCGACCAGAGCCGCCCGTGCTTGGGGGTCTGCCCACATGATCTGCGGCTTGGCCCCCCGGTCGTAGTCGTCACGCGACAACAGCCCCGCCAGCTCCGCCCCGGCATCGGCGTCGATCCCGCCCAGCACCCCGACGCACCTGCGGACCCCGGACCTGATGAGCGTGATCGTGTCCTGGGTCAGCACGCAGTCCGCCACACCGGTCGAGTCCATCGTGCGGCGATGGCCGATCACCCCGGCGCGCTTGGCAGCGATCTTGACACGATCCCCCAAAAAAGGACTCCATCCCGGCGCGAACCAGACGCGCTCGGAACTCCACCAGCACCACATGAGCAATCCCCCGATGCTCCAGCGGCAAACCCAAAGCCGCTTTCCACGACATGTCGAACCGCGAACGCCGCTGCGCCTCACGGTCCGACACGCCATAGAACAACTGCAACAACAACAACGCCGCCACCACCGACGGCGGATGCGACGGCCGACCCCGGCCAGACGCATACAACGCATCAAA
Organism: Candidatus Poriferisodalis sp.; assembly: GCF_965237655.1. Lineage (GTDB taxonomy): Bacteria > Actinomycetota > Acidimicrobiia > Acidimicrobiales > Poriferisodalaceae > Poriferisodalis. Next base: position 1,848,739 of record NZ_CBDEGB010000002.1, on the reverse strand, counting down.
ATCGGCATCACAGAACAGCTCGCCCCGAGCCTGCCCCAACGTCACCAAGAACCCCTCGGTGTCGAGCAGGCCGCCCACCAACACCCCGACATCGAAAATCGAACCCTGACCATCAGCCGAACCGCGCACCCCACCATCATCCGCGATCACGCCCCCCAACACGAGGACCCACCCCCGGACTTTCCGACCACCCTCCTAGGGCGATAGCAGGTGAAGCAGCATGTTGTCGTTGGGCTTGTTGTTGTCCCCGCGAAAGCGGAGCATCTTGACCTCGATCGCCCAGCCTGGCTCGCCAGTAACGACTAGATCACACTTCTGGCGAGCGATTCTCGGGTACGGGACCTCACGCTCCATTGGCGGCAGCCGGCCGGAGTCGAGCGCCGCAAGCACGAGGCCGATCGTCGCGCTCTCGGTGTGGGGGCCGATGCCAGGTCGGAACGGCACACCTGATCGCTGGTTGACAGCAACCGGTCCCGCGACATCGGCAGCCTTCATGCCATCGGCAAATGCTTGGACGAATTCCGAGAGGTCCACGCTCAGCCTGTCTCCTCAGATGCTCGGTGATGAACTCGTATGTGACCAGCGCTAGCGATTCCTGTCACACCGTGTTTCTAGCTTGGCGGTATGAAGATCCGACGCCGAGACCGTCGCACGAATGGCGTTCAGCTCAGTCTTGGGACGCCCTCACGTATGCGCGCCTCGGATGCCGCGGCAGGCCACACTGAGTCGGTGGAGCTGGGTTCGGCCGTCTCTTTGTTCTCCGGTGCTGGCGGGCTCGATCTCGGCCTCGAATCAGCCGGTTTTCGTACGACCGTGGCTGTCGAGTGGGATGCCGACGCCGCGGACACCATGGAGAAGAACGCTGGAGCCTATTTCCCCGGACTGCGTGAAGTTCTGCGTGCCGATTTGTATCCGCTTGCTACGGGACGTGCCGGAGGCGTCACGGCCGAGGAGATCCTTCGCGTCGGGGGGTTCGGAGCAGGCGAACGGCCAGACGTGCTCGTCGGAGGACCGCCGTGCGTTGCCTTCTCGAAGTCGGGATTCTGGCTCGACTGGAAGCGCGATGGCGTCGACCCCGCGGCGAGCCTCCTTCAGGCGTACACAGCGGTGCTCGCCCAGGCAAGACCCCGGTTTTTTATGCTCGAGAACGTCTACGCACTCACGTTCAACAACAAGGCCAGCCGTCCGGCATTCGTGCGCCTGAGGAATGAGATCAGGGCAGCGGGGTATGACCATCGCTGGGCGGTGCTCAATGCCGCCGACTACGGCGTACCGCAGTCTCGACCCCGGTTGTTCGTCGTCGGTGCCCGCAGAGGCGAGCGCCTTCCCGAGCTGCCGACGGCGACTCATCATGGCGACTGGGAGCGGCGGAAGACAGGCGGAGGACCACGACCGCACGTGACAACCGGGGAAGCCTTGGCTGGGCTCGTCACCGAGCCTGAGCCGGAGGAAATCGTTCGAGGACGTTGGGGGCATTTGTTGGAAGAGGTCCCGCCCGGCGACAACTATCTCCACTTCACGGCTCGGCGCGGACACGCTGAACCGGTCTTCGAGTGGCGGTCTCGGTTCTGGTCGTTCCTGCTCAAGCTTGATCCGAGTCGCCCGTCGCCGACCATTCAGGCGCAGCCCGGTCCGAATGTGGGCCCATTCCATTGGGAGAACAGGCGGCTGCGGGTACCCGAGCTGAAGCGGCTTTTCACGTTTCCTGATCAATTCGAACTCGTGGGCAAACGCACGTCGGTCCAATCCCAGATGGGCAATGCAGTTCCTCCGCTCCTGGCGGAGAGGGTGGCCGCTGGCCTCGTCGCGCAGATGTGAGGTCGGGCTCCTTCGGGGGTTCCGCGGCTCGGCTCGCTGAGATGCAGCACGCTTGACCCGAGGACTCCCCGCTTCTGGATTGGCTCCGTGAACAAACGCATGGTTGGAGGCCGTCAATCGTCGGCGTGTTCCGCGAGCATGCACCCCATGATCGCTGGCCTCTACAGGCCAGCTCATCCGAAGACTTGCGCGCCCAGCTGGCGGATCTTGGCCACCTGCTGCCACTGCCCAGTGAACCGGCAGCGCTTGCCAACGTCATGGAAATCGAGCTTCGGCAGCACTTGACGCAACAGGTCACAGAGCTGCAGGGCGCCTCGATCGTTGAAGGCAGATTCCGAACGGTCGTACCCTGACCTCGAGTTCTTCGGAGCGCCTTTCGGGGGAGGGCCGCGGGCCGTCGACATCAAGTGCGCTCGACGCAAGCTATCCACTAGAGGAACGCCAACCGGCAATCTGAATAATCGAATCGCCCTCTATACGGGGAACACCTATTTCTTGTGGCCGCAACTCAAGTTCTCCGGTATCCTGCGGCCGTTCGATGAGTACGAGGAATTGATCTCCGTAGTCGTGCTCTACACCTTTGACGCCACACGCCCGGAACGCATCACGGACGTGGAAGTCACTGCCCACGAGACGTGGCGGATCGCCTCCCGCTCTAGAGCGTCGGCCACCCGGGAGTACATCGGATCGATCGCGAGGATTGAAGACCTTGTCGCTGGTGACGGTGAGTTCGCCTCAGCCGATGACTTCTACTCGTATTGGCGGGCACCGCGCATTAGGTGGAAAAAGTCGCCCGAAGCTGAACGACTGTTGCGTCGGGCGCTCGGCACCCAGGAGACGTAGTGGTAGCGCCGGGAATGGTCGCTCCGTCGCTGATGCGCAGGTTGGTCGACATCTCCGAACGAACCGAGTAGCTGCAGCTGGCCGTAAGTCGGCTTCGGCCATCCATCCATGCTCGTCTTGGGCTCATATGCTCACCTCTTGTGTCAGCCGCCGCATGCGAGCCGAATCAGGAGCCCCAAACGCGCTGTCGAAGTGTGGAGACCGTCGCGCACGAACTACAGGCCATCGGCGAGCGTTGTGCGGGGCTCATTGGCGACGGCCCTTCGTCCGTCGAGCACGGAGATGTGCTCTACGACGAGCACGGACTGCCCAAGTGATCGTCGAGGTGCATGCCGTCACCGCGCACCGACTCAGTGGCTGACGGTCGACAGGCGTTCAACGAGATTGCCACCGCCTACAGCCGCGCCCGTACTGAGTATCCCGAGTCGCTGTGGGCTGCACTGGGTGGCGCACTCGCTGACCGCCCTGTTCCGCAGGTGGCAGCTGATATCGGTTCGGGCACGGGCATTTCGACCCGCCAGCTCAAGTCAGCGTTGCCTCACTGGCGCATCATTGGGATCGAACCCGGTACCGGCATGCGCGCTCAGGCCATCGCTGACAGCCGCGGCACCGAGATTGAGTTCCGCGAAGGTGGTGTCGAGGACTTGCCTCTTGAGTCTGGCTCCGCAGGTCTCGTGATCACAGCACAGGCACTGCATTGGTTCGATCGGCAGCGCTTCTACGCCGAGGCCGGACGGGTATTGGCCTCGACTGGACTGATCGGGATCATCCAGAACAACCGAGTGCAGAACCGCTCCTCATTTCTGGACGACTACGAGGACTTCCTGGAAGCGAACAGCCCGGGCTACTCGCGCGACTACCGCAGCTTCGATGTGGCGGGCGAGCTGAACGAGGCGGGCTATGTCGGCGTCACGTTGACCACCACCGAGTGGACCCGGCCGATGTCCATGAGTTGGTCATCGAGAGTTTCCGATCGACAACCAAGATGAAGGCCGCAGTCAAAGCGATCGGTGAAACCGAAGCCGTCGGACACATCGAGACGCTCCTTGAGCGCCACCACCCGTCAGGCCATCTGGAAGTTCCCTACGTCTCTGAACTGTTCACCGGGCAGCGTTGGGACGGCCTCGATGACTGAGTGCTTTCTCGTGATGCCACGCGGCATCAATGTCGGGACTCGCAACCGGGTTCCCATGGCGGAGCTCAGGTCGCGGTTGACCGACGAGGGCTACTCCGGCGTGGCCACGGTCCTGCAGAGCGGGAACGTGATTGTCTCGGCTGAATCGACCCGGCCCGACGAGGTCACCGCTGTAGTGAAGCGATTGCTCAGCGAGGCGTTCGATGTCAACGTTCCCTGCGTCGTCCGGACGGCGGACCAGGTTCGTGCGGTGCTCGACCGCAATCCGCTGCGAGCGGTCGTTACCGACCCTTCGCGCTACTTGGTGAACTTTCTCTCCGGCAAACCCGACCCCGAGGCGGCGGCGGCGCTCCTGGAACAGGACCACGGCCCCGAGGCCCTCGCGATCGAAGGCACCGAGGCATACGTCTGGACACCGGACGGCGTCAAGGCAATGACCCTCTCGTACGCCCATCTCGAGAAGCGGCTCGGCGTCGTCGCCACGGCCCGCAACTGGAACACGTTGGGGAAGATCGTCGCCAAGTTCTGAAGGCTCCGCGATCCTTCATGCCATGGCTGCTCACTCAGAATTCCTGAAGGGAAGTTGGAGGCAATGAGCAAGACGAGGGCTCAACGCGCCGAAGCCCCTGAAGCGTGGGCCGACCGTGTCGACGCAGCGGATCTGACACCGATCGAACTTCGTTCACGGAGGCGACGAAATCGCGGATTGCGTCGGCGCAGGCGGCGGGGTTCTCGATGATGTGGAAGTGGGCTGAGTCCGGGATCAGGGCGAAGCAGCTCATCCGGGCGTTGGGCTTCAGCTGCAGCAGCTTGTAGAGGCCCCGGTCGTCAAGCAGCTCGTCACGCTCGCTTACGGTGAGCCCGTCCGGTTGATCCACAAAGCGAGAAGACCTATGACCACGCCATCACCGAAGATCATGAGTGCTGAAGCCCAGAACTTGGTGCGCAGTCCGAACTTCGCCCATCTTGCGACTCTCCGTGCGGACGGGTCGCCCAAGCTCGACCCGGTCTGGATCGATCTCGCCGACGAATCCACCGTGACCATTGCGACGGGACAGGACTCGCTGAAGACGCGCAACGTGCTGCGTGACCCGCGTGTCGCCATCTCGATCGTCGACATCGACAACCCCTATGAGGAGTTGCAGCTGCGCGGCACCTGCGTGGTAGAGCCCGACCCTGCCATGGCGGCCTTGGATGCGCTCAGCCACAAGTACACGGGCAAGCCGTTCCCAACGCGCGGTGACGACGGCGTCGTGCTGCGGGTCACCGTCAACCAGTACCAGTACCAAAACCTGCCCTTCGAGCACACCCCGGCATAGGCGGCAGCCGCACAACGACCCTGGCGCGTCACCGCCCGGCGGTGCCGTGTAGAGGCCGCGTCCATAGGTGACGTCTCGGAAAACTGATGTCACGCTTTCTGTATGCAAATTTGCCGTCTGTGGCGGCATTTCTGCGCAGAGTCGAGGACGTCGGGGCTGCCGGTTGCGCCACCCGCTTAGGGTTTCGGCGGTGTCAGGGACGCTCGCTGATCGGCAGCACTACGACGCGGTCGTGGTCGGCGGCGGGCCGGTCGGATGCGTCGCCAGCCTGCACTTGGCGAGAGCCGGGCTGCGCGTCGGCCTCATCGAGGAGAGCGAGTACCCGTACCCGTATCCGCGGGCGGTCATGTTCGATGCGTACTCCTGTGCCATCCTCGCCGAGATCCTGGGTAACGACTTCGAGCGCATCTCCCTGCGGCGGACCCCAAGGGCGGGCTACTACCTCGACAAGGACAGGCTCAACGAGCCGTTCGCGCAGACCGCCCTCGAAGTCGGCGACACCCGCAACTGGTTCGTGCAACCGCAGGTGGAGGACGTCCTGCGAGGCGTGATCGGTGCCACCGACGGCATCGACACGTTCTACGGCTGGAGTGCTCGCAAGCTCTACAGCGACGAAGAGGCTCAGCTCACCATCGAGAAGCTCACCAGCGGCGAGCTGCGCGAGCTGAGCGCGACATACCTGCTCGGATGCGACGGGGCGAACAGCTTCGTTCGCAAGCAAGCCGGAGGCAGCCTGTCCCTGCTCGGTGACAACGTGTCGTTTCTGGTGGTCGACGCCATAGCTGCACCCGAGCACCGCGTCGGCGACGACGGGTGCGCTTACCAGATCGTGGATCAGGAGCGACCCACCACCTACCTGCCGATGGGAGTCGAGAACCACGTGCGGTGGGAGTTCAGGATCAATCCCGGCGACGACATCCTCGAGCTCCAGTCGCCGGAGCGGATCCGGGAGCTCATCGCCCCGTTCTCAGACCCCGACCACACCGAGCTGATCCGCCACACCGTGTACAAGTTCTACTCGCTCATTGCGAACCGCTGGCGATTCGGCAATGTGTTCCTCTGCGGCGACGCTGCCCACCAGACCTCGCCGTTCCTGGGGCAGGGCCTCAACATGGGCATCCGCAACACCCCCAATCTCTGCCAGAAGATCGAGCTGGTGGCTGTAAGCGCAGCCCCGAGTTCGCTGCTCGACCGCTACCAGGCCGAGTGCTTCGAAGACACGAAAGGCACGATCAAAGAGGCCCTCAAGATGGGCAATCTGCTGTTCAACACCTCGCCCCCGGCGAACGCCCTGCGCGCAACGATCAGCCGCCTGCGACGCGGCAAACCGATCGACATCACCGCCCAGATCGCCCCGACAGCACGCGCCCTCGACTCGGTCAACGATGTGCCGGCCAGCCTGCGCAAGCTGCTTCCGCGGGTGCGGGTGGAACCATCCGGCGGCCCGGCGACGTTCCTCACCTTGCTGCATCCCGAGCGGGCCAAGATTGTCTCCGATGGGCCGATCGCACCGGGCGAATTCGACGGGCTCGAATCGCTGCCCGCCTCCATCCGCCCCGATCTGTACGCCGTCGTCGATGGCACGCGAACGCAGTCAGAGGGGACAACGCTACTGATCCCCGATGAACGCCAACGCAAGGCGCTCTTCGGCGAGTCGGCTTATGTCGCCATGCTCGAGAACAGCGTGCTGCTCGGCCGCTTCGTCGGCGGCGCCGAGCGCTCGGTGTGCGATGCCTATCGAGCGGCATTCCAGCTGACCGCCGGCTGAGCTGCCGAAGCGTCGCGGCGGAACGGTCGCTACGGTCGCCGCATGATTGCGGGCTATTGCTGGCCACAGAGCGGCGTGGCGGGAGACACCATCGACCTGATGATCAGCGCCGCCGGCGGATCGTGTCGGGTCGAGGTGCTGCGAATCGGTGCCGATGAGACTTCGGTGGGTTCCTGGAAGCTGCCGGTCACCGAACAGCCGGTGCCTGACGACTGCGCCACCGAGGGCTGTGGCTGGACCCCATCGCTCTCGCTCGAAATCGACCCGCAGTGGCAGCCGGGCTTCCACCTCTTGCGTCTGCGGTCATCTGGTGGTGAGGTCGCCGAAGCGTTCTTCGTCGTACGGGCCACCGAGCCGGGCGAAACTCTGCTCGTACTGTCCACCTCAACCTGGGCGGCCTACAACGACTGGGGCGGGCCGAGCTTCTACACCGGTGGCCACGAGTCCTCCCAGCAACGTCCGCTGCCGCGCGGCTTCCTCGACAAGCCCGACCCTCATCGCTATCGCGTCGCCCGCTTCGGTCAGTTGCCCCGCGCCGAAGTCGACGACTACTTCGACAACTACTCGTTCTGGTCCGCCGCCGCGGGTTGGGCCAACTGGGAGCGGCTCTTCGTGAGCTGGGCCGAGCGCAATGGCGTGAGCCTCGACTACGCGACGAGCCTCGACCTCCACACCCAACCCGACCTGCTTGAGGGGCGCCGCCTCTACTTGAGCGTCGGGCACGACGAGTACTGGTCGGCCGAGATGCGCGATCACGTCGAGAGCTGGGTCGAGGCCGGCGGCGCTGTGGCATTCTTCTCCGGCAACACTTCGTTCTGGCAGGTCCGTTTCGGCGAGGAAGACCGGGTGATCGGCTACAAGCTCGATTTCCACCTCGACCCCGTGATGGGCACCGAGGTAGAGCACACGGTGTCCACCATGTGGAGCGACCCCCTGACAGGACGGCCCGAGTCCGAGATGACCGGCGTCAGCTTCACACGGGGTGGCTATGCCCATTGCCGCAGCGCGCCGAAGGGATCCGGCGGGTACACGATCTGGCGACCGAGCCACTGGGCGTTCGACGGTCTGCGGCTGATAGCCGGCGACGTTGTGGGGGCAGAGCCGGTGGTGGTCGGCTACGAGTGCGACGGCTGCGAGCTGGCCCTGGTCGACGGGCTACCGGTCAGCACCGGATCCGGTGGCACCCCGGCGAACTTCGAGGTGCTGGGCACGGCGCCGGCGCACCTGTGGGAGACCTCGGAGGCACCGCCAGGGCTGCCCGACAGCTACGTCGGCGAGCTCAACTGGGTGACTGAGCGCCTCGGCGGCGGCGACACACCAGAGAACCGGGAACGCTTCGCCTATGGGGCCGCCGTGATGGGATGGTTCCGGCGGGGCCTCGGCGAGGTCTTCACGACGGGCTGCACCGACTGGGCCTATGGCCTTGAGCACGACGACGTCGCTACCGTGACTCGCAACGTCATAGGCCGGCACGTCGATCTGGCTGGCGACAAACCGGGAAGTCCCTGATGACTGACACCGCCGAAACCGCCGAGGCTGCCGAGGCAAAGCCTCAGAACAACTACACCGAGGGCAACTTTGCTCGTGTGACTGAAGAGGTCACTGCGTTCGACCTCGAGGTGATCGGGGAGATTCCCGCAGCCTTTGAGGGCCGCTACCTGCGAAACGGGCCGAACCCGGTGGTGCCGACCGATCCGGCGACGAGCCACTGGTTCACCGGCACGGGCATGGTGCACGGCGTTCGGCTGCGAGGGGGCCGCGCCGAGTGGTATCGCAACCGCTGGGTCCGCGGTCACGACGTCACCGAGACGTTCGGCGAGCCCCCGGTCCCCGGACCCAGCCGTGGCCTCGACTTCTCACCGAACACCAGCGTCGGCGGCTACGCAGGCACTACCTGGGCGCTTGTCGAGGCCGGTGGTCTGCCGGCCGAGCTCGGCTACGAGCTGGACACGGTGTGCCGCAACGACTTCTTCGGGACGCTGCAGACCGGCTTCACCGCTCATCCCAAGGTGGATCCCGCCACCGGCGAGATACATGCCATCTGCTATGCGTGGCAGGACCTGCTGGATCACATCGAGTACGTCGTGATCGGCACGGACGGCCAGGTGCGCAAGACGGTGGATATCCCGTTGGGTGGCATGTCGATGATCCACGACATGTCCCTCACCGAGAACTACGCGGTGGTGTACGACCTGCCGGTCACGGTCGATCTCGAGATCGCGCTCAGCGGGAAGTCGTCGTTCCCCTTCCGGTGGGACCCCGACTACGGCGCCCGCGTTGGGCTGCTGCCGCGAGAGGGCAGCGCCGACGACATCATCTGGTGTGACGTCGGGCTCTGCTACGTGTTCCACCCGCTCAACGCCTACGAGGACGACGACGGGCGCGTGGTGCTCGACCTGTGCCGCTACGACAAGATGTTCGACCGGGATCTGCTGGGTCCAGCAGGCGATTCCAAGCCGACGCTGGACCGCTGGATCGTCGATCCGGTGAGCCGCCGGGTGTCGGAGCAGCGGGTCGACGACCGGTTCCACGAATTCCCCCAGGTACGGGGCGATCGAACCGCCCGCAAGCACCGCTTCGGCTACACGGTCGGCGTCGCCGACGGCCTCATTCCCGGCGCCAACTACAAGATCGACTACGACACCGGCATAGCGGTGTTTCACGATCACGGCCCCGGCCGGGGGAGCGGCGAGGCGGTCTTCATTCCCGATCCCGACGGGACCGCCGAGGACGACGGCTGGCTGATCTCGTTCGTCTACGACGAGACAAGCAACGGCAGCGAACTGGTCATCCTCGACGCTCGGGATCTCGGCCGTGCTCCTGTAGCCCGGGTACCGCTGCCGCAGCGTGTGCCCTACGGCTTCCATGGCAACTGGGTGCCCGACGCCGCTGTCGCGCCGCCCGAGGCGACCTGAGCACCCGGCGGCAACACAGCTGATGACAGACCACGCGGAACTTGTCGGCCGGGCTCGCGAGCTGGAGCCCGTCGTCGCGGAGCGAGCAGCCGATGCGGAGGCCATGCGCCGTCCGCCCGACGAGACGATTCGCGAACTCATCGACGCTGAGCTGTTCTCGATCCTGGTGCCCCGGCGCTGGGGCGGCTTGCAAGGCTCGCTGCACACCCATCGTGAAGTCGTGGAGATCATCAGCGCAGCCTGCATGTCCACCGGCTGGATCCTGGCCTTCTACAGCGGCCACAACTGGATGGCTTCTCTGAAGAGGCCCAAGCAGAGTTCTTCGATGGCAAGAACTACGCCCTCATCCCGGTCACCACGGCGCCCACGATCCGCATCGAGCCGACCGATGGCGGTGTGATCGCCTCGGGACGTTCACCGTGGGGCACGGGAATCGTCCATGCGGACTGGGTGTGCACCGGCGGCCGGGGCACCGACGGCGAGATTTACATCGTGGCGATGCGTGCGACCGAGACCACTCTCGTCGACAGCTGGCACATGGCCGCGATGTCCGGCACCGGCAGCAACGACTTCGAGATACGCGACGTCTTCATTCCTGGGCACCGGGTGCTGCGGCTGATCGACTTCGTCGACGGCGACACGCCGGGCGCACGATTGCACAACGACCCGCTGTACCTGTTGCCGCTCATGCCATTCATCTACTGCGAAGCCATGCCGGTGTTCTCGGGCGGGCTGCGGGGCGCGGCCACTGCCTTCGAGCACATCGTCAAGAACCGGGTGCGGACGCACTCGCGTGCCGTCGTGGCAGACGACAAGTTGGCGCACGCTCAGCTCGGCGAGGCTGCTGCAGCGGCCCTGGTCGCGGAACGGCTGGTTGCCGATCAGGTGCGAGAGACCATTGAGCTGGCCAACTCTGGCCACACGTTCAGCCTGTCGGATCGCATTCGATTCAAGGCACAGGCGGGCTTCGTGGTGGACCACTGCCGTCGGTCGGTGAACGACATCATCCACCACTCGGGCACGTCCAATTTCGCCGCCGACTCGCCGGTGCAGCGGTTCTTCCGGGACATCAACATGCTGGCCACGCACGCCTTTTTCGAGTCGGACATGTGCCGCGAGCAGATGGGCCGGTCACTGCTCGGCTTGAAGCCGACGACGCCGCTCATCTGATTGCCGGCCGGTGGGCCTGGGGCAGCGGCGTTGAGCACTCCGACTGGGTGATGATGCCGGTGTTCTGCGACGGACCGCCGCTGATCAGGGCGCTCGTGCCCGCGAGCGAGGTGATCCTGCACGACAACTGGCACACCCTGGGCATGCGCGGCACGGGCAGTTGCGACTACGAGCTGGACGATGTGTTCGTGCCTGATCGGTTCGCCATTGATCTGCTGGGTCCTCAGCACATGCGGGGAGGGGCGCTGCACCGCCTGGGTTTGCCCGGCTACGTGATCAACGAGCACGGCAGCTTCGCGTACGCCCTGGGTCGCCTGGCACTGCAAACCATGAGCGAAGCCGCCATCGAGAAGAAGCGTGGCTACCTTGGCGCAGTGAGCATCGCCGATCGGCAGGTGTTCCAGCGAGCCATCGGCCAGAGCACCATCCGGATGAACGCGTGCGCAGCCGGGATGGCCGAGGCAATTGAGGCCATGTTCGACTCGGCGGCCGAGGGGCCACCGGACCCAGCGCTCGTCACTGAGGCCCAAGCAGTCGCCGTGTGGTGCACCGACGAGGCGATCGACGTCGTGAGCGGGCTGTTCCGGTATGCCGGCGGCAGCGCGGTGATGCTTGCGAACGACATGCAGCGCATCCTGCGGGACATCTACACGGTGCAGTCGCACCTCATGGTGACCGACGCCGTTTATGAGCGGTACGGCCGGGTGGTGCTGGGTCTGGAACCCGGCGGGGGTCTTCCATAATGAGGGTGATCGGCCGAGGCAAGGGCGCGCCGTGATCATCCTGGCCAACGACAAGACCAGCACCGTCGCACAGCGCACCGATGACACGCGTGCGCTGTGGGTGCGGGTCGATGAGCTGTCCAAAGCCACCGGCTGGCAGCTGAAACCCGAGGGGGTGTGCCTCGGGGAGCTGTGCGTGCCGCTATTCCAGCCCGAGCGTGAAGCATGGATCGCCGATGCCGATGATTGGGTGTGGTTCTGCTACTCGGCCTTTGCCGACAAGATCGGCCAGAAGCATGTGCGCGACGGCGGTGCGTGGAGCCTGGGCTCGGTGCCGGAGATTCGCCGATCTGGGTTGGAATCGGGGCTTGCCCCCGACTTCGAGATAACCGAGCGCGACGGCAACACGCTGCGAATGTCCGAGTTACGCGGTCGCAAGGTGGTGCTGTTCACTTGGGCCTCTTGGTGAGGTTGCCGGATCAGCCTGCCGGTCTGGCAGGAGCTCTACACCTCGATCGGCCCTGACCGATTCGAGTTGATCGGTGTGGCCCAGGATTCAGGAGGCGAGGCCGCAGCCGGCAAGTGGCTCGACCGGGCCTCGCCGACGTACCGGAGCGTTGTGGACCCGACGCACCGGATCAGTTCGTTGTTCGGCTGGGTCAACGTGCCGTCGGCCGCATGGATCGACGAAGAGGGGCGCATCGTTCGCAGCAACGAAGGCGTGTACCCGGCCGAGACCACGATCAAGTTCGGACTCGGCAAGGTCCGCATCGGCAGCGACGCGTTTGCCTCTGCGACTCGCGACTGGATCGAGCGAGGAACGGACAGCGAGTTCGTCTGGTCCAGCGAAGAACTGGCCGCTCGCCGCAAGCCGGTCGACGATGACACGCTGCTGGCGGAACCGGCGTTCAAGCTCGCGCTGCACTTCGAAGCGGGAGGCGACAGTGAGCGTGCACTGCGGCACTTTGAAGCAGCGCAACGCTTGGCACCGGACAACTGGAACTACCACCGGCAGGGCTGGACACATAAGGGAACCGCCTACGCACACATGCAAGTGCTGAAGCGGACGACGGACATGCGCAAGAACTCTGACAAGAACTACTACGACCCCATGGAGCTGCCCGGCGAGAATCATCACCAAGTCACGCAGCCGGATTGGATCTGGACACCCGCCGTCAAGCGGATCAAGAGCCTGCTCAGCCGCAGGTGACGGGGAGGCTCATGCCTCCCACAGATACGGCGGCGATGGACCTCGCGGCAGGCCACGCAGGTGCGCGTATGAAAATATGATGAAGGTATGACGAAGCGCCGAATTACCGTCACCGTCGATGAAGATCTCATCGAGGCTGCGAGTAACGCAGTGAATGCCGGGGACGCATCGTCTGTGAGTGCGTGGGTGAACGAAGCGATGGCAGCCAAGAGCGAGAAGCGGCGTCTCCTCGCAGCGTTGGCCGAGGCTATCGAGGACTATGAAGCCGAATTCGGCGAGATCACCGACGAGGCGCTGGAAGAACGACGACGCCTTGATCGCCAAGCCGCGGCACAAGTCCGGGCGAGATTGCGCGAACGGAAGGCGCGAGGTGAGTTTGGTACTTGATTCGGGGGCGCTGATTGCCCTCGAACGCAACGATCTTGCAACTTGGGAGCGATTGTCGATAGCGCATCGCACGGGCCGTCCACCCATGACGCACGGGGGCGTGATTGCTCAGGTATGGCGAGGCGGAACGGGCCGTCAAACCCGACTGGCCAGAGCGTTGCGCGGAATTCGAACGGAGCCTCTCGATGATGCGCTCGGGCGACGGGCGGGAGTGCTACTCGCGCGCTCGGGCCTCGCCGATGCGATCGATGCGGCGCTCGTCGCATTGTGCGACCACGACGATGAGATCTTGACCTCCGATCCTGACGATCTCAGTGCACTCGCCGACGCCGCAAGGCTGCGCGTCGACATCATCGCTGTCTGAGGGGCGGCCACTGTCTCGCATGCCGCGGGGACGGTGGCATAGCGTCGGGCGATCATGCCGACGAGAGGGCACTGATGGCCATCCCCAGTGCACACCCGTCATTCCAAGGCCGCATCGGTCGAACCATCACCGAGTCTGAGCCGTGGTTTGAGGAACACCCCCATGCGCCTCCTGCAGCCCCGAATGTCGTGTTTGTCCTGCTCGACGACACCGGTTTTGCCCAGTTCGGCTGCTTCGGGTCAGACATCGACACGCCGCATGTGGATGCTCTCGCCGCGAACGGCGTCCAGTTCACGAATTATCACGTCGCACCGCTGTGCTCGCCGACCCGGGCGTCGTTGCTCACGGGGCGAGCGCAGCACGCTGTCGGCATGCGATCAGTAGCGAACTTCCAGACCGGCTTCCCGCATCAGATCGGGCACATCACCAACCACGCGGCCACGATCGCCGAGGTACTCGGTGCCAGGGGCTACGCCACGTTCGGTGCAGGCAAGTGGCATCTTGCGCCGACACAGGACTGCTCGGCCGCCGGACCGTTCGACCAATGGCCGCTGGGCCGGGGCTTTCATCGCTTCTACGGGTTCCTCGAAGGCGAGACCGACCAGTTCTTCCCCGAGCTCGTCGCTGACAATCACCCCATCGACCCGCCTGGACGGCCCGAGGACGGGTATCACCTAAGCGAGGATCTCGTTGATCAGCTGCTGCAGATGATCAACAACAGCAAGGGAGTGCGGCCGGATCGGCCGTTCTTCGCGTACCTGCCGTTCGGTGCCACCCATGCCCCGCACCAGGCGCCGCCGGAATACCTCGCCAAGTACCGGAGCCGCTACGACGAGGGCTGGGATGTGGTGCGGCAGCGCTGGTACGACCGGCAGCTCGAGCTGGGTGTCATCCCGCCGCACACCGTGTTGGCGCCGCGCAACCCAGGCGTGAAGCCATGGGACGAGTTATCTCTGAACGAGCAGAAGCTGGCGTGTCGGCTGCAGGAGGCGTTCGCGGCGTTCTTGGACCACACCGACGATCAGATCGGCCGTTTCGTTGCCGGCCTCGAGCATCTCGGCCTGCTCGACGACACGATCTTCATCGTTATGGCCGACAACGGCGCTTCCCAGGAGGGCGGACTGTTCGGCGTCATGCACGAGTTCAAGTTCTTCAACGGGCTTCCGGAGTCGGTCGACGAGGTCGTCGAGCACCTTGACGACATCGGCGGACCCAAGAGCCACACCAACTACCCGTGGGGATGGGCCCAATGCGGCAACTCGCCATTCCGCTGGTACAAGCAGAACACCCATGAGGGCGGGGTGCACGTGCCGATGGTCGTGCACTGGCCTGCGGGCATCGCCGCTGATCAGCGAGGTACAAAGCGCAGCCAATTCGTCAATGTCTCCGACGTGACCCCCACCCTCTACGAGCTGCTCGGTGTCACGCCGCCCGAGTCGTTCCGGGGGATGGATCAGCTCCCTGTCACAGGCAGTTCGTTTGCGTCGGTGCTCGCGAACCCTGGGGCCCCAGCCACGAACACGCTGCAGTACTTCGAGAATTCCGGGTCACGTGCCTTGGTCGCGCTCCTCGACGACATCTGGTGGAAAGCGGTCATACGGCACGTTCCGGGCGACGACTTCGACACTGAACAGTGGGAGCTCTTCGACCTCGGGGCCGATCCCTCTGAGTGCAACGATCTCGCGGGCGACCAGCCCGAACGCCTTACCGAGCTCATCGGCCTGTGGTGGGCCGAGGCCGAGCGCCATGGCGTCCTGCCGCTCGACGATCGTGGCATCGGTCTCTTTGCGGCGCCGCTGCGGGAGAATTCGCCGCACCCGTCGAGCCGGCGTTACCTATACCGGCCGCCGATGTCCCGGATTCCCTCGCAAGCGTCCCCGTCTGCCGGCGGGCGAATGTTCGATCTCGTCGCCCGAGTCAGTCGGCAGGCGGGCGAAGACGGTGTCATCTGGGCGACGGGCAGTGCGGGCGCCGGCGTTTCGGCCTTCGTCCAGAACGAACGCCTCGTCGTGGACTACAACGCGTTCGCGGATCATACGATCGTGGAGTCGTCCATCGAAGTGCCCGAAGGCGACTGCGAGTTGTCGGTGCGTTTCCGACGTACGGAAGGCGCAGGCGGAATCGTCGAACTGGGGGTCGATGGCCAGCCGGCAGGCGAGGCAGAGCTGCCGTTCATGATGCGGATGATCTCGTCGTTGGGTGCCAGCATCGGCCTCGACTACGGGTCGACGGTGTCAGAGCGCTATGAGGGCTCGTTCCCATTTGCCGGAACCCTGCATGAGGTCGAGATCAACCTCGCGGCGCGCACTGCAGCAGACATCGCCGCCACCGCCCGAGCCGAGATGGCCCGCCAGTAGGCACTGCTGCACCTGGGCTTAGGCGGTGCTGAGCTGGGCGGCTTCGAGTGAGGTGATGCGCTCGCCATAGTCGGCGAAGCGGCTGAGCTGTCGGCTGTGCTCGCCGACAATGCCCTCGAGCCGTGCGACGGCCTGCTGCAGTTGAGCGATGTCGGCGCGCACAGCGGCGAACTCAGCATGCATCTCGGCGCACACGGCGGCGAATTCGGCGCGTATCTCGGTGCGCAGCGCGGCGATCTCGGAGCGGATGTCGGTCTGCAAAGTGCGGATGTCGTTTCGCAGGCCTCGCATGAACACGCCAAGCATGGCGAGGAAGCCCGCTCCCAGCACGCTGATGATTGCCGCGATCACAGTGGAATCCATCGTAGTGCCTTCGTTGATGCGGCCCGGTGGGAGCGCTGGCCTGCACCCGGAAGATACTGAAACACATCAAAAACATCCGAATGAATATCCCGCGGCAGCCTCAATCTCCGAGATACTCGGCACCAGTACTTCGTAGCGACCTAGCCCGCACCAGCGGGCGCTGCCTACGAAGCGTTCTTGGGAGCGACGATGGTGGTTGTGCCCTGAGCGACGGCGACCATCCGCTCGCCGTTAGTGATCTCGACACGCACGACGGCAAGTCGCTTGCTCATCGAGATGATCTCGGCGGTGGCGACGCAGGTGCCGCCCGTGACGGGAGCGAGCAGGTTGATCTTGAACTCGGTCGTCGCTGCCCAATAGCCGGGCGGCATGACTGGGTACATGACCACGCCGAGCACGTGATCGCACATGGCAGACAGGCAGCCGCCGTGCATGGTGCCCATCGTCGTGATCAGTTCGTCGGTGATCGGCATCTCGCATACGAGGCGGCCTGCTTCAAACTCCACCGCCTTGATGCCCAGATAGCCGTCGATGCCCGAGCGGGACACGCGGCCGATGACCTTGTCGGCCCACTCCTGATTGAAGGTTTCAAAGACCGGACGGCTCACGGGATGGCTCCTAGAGGTGGGAGGTTTCAGGCGCAAAAACGCCGTGCTGTGTTTGATGGTTCACGGCGCAAAGACGCCGTGAACTGGCGGCACGCCGGAACGTTCTCCGGCGAGTAGCTGAATCAGCGGCTCAAGGTCGTCGAAGCCGGCGACTTGGCGAGGCAGGTCTTCGAATGGGTAGCGGCCTGAGACCAGCAGGTCGAGCGCCTTGCGGTAGGCGCCGACGTCGACGCCGAGGGCTCCGATGATCCGCAGCTCCTTGTAGACGATGTGATCGGGGTCGAAGCCCGGTGTCTCGGGCGAGCCGCGGGTGCCAGCGAGCACGATGGTGCCTCCGGGGCGGGCGAGCTGGACAGCCTGAGCGAATGCGGCGGGCGCCTTCGCAGTGACGTCGACCACGACGTCGGCCTTGCGCCCGATCGCTTCGCGTAGCGCACGATTCGGGTCGGTCTCTGACACATCCACGGCGAGGTCCGCACCGAACGAGGGTGCCAGGGCTAGCCGTTCTGCATCGCGAGTTCCGAGGCCCGTGATCATGATGAAGCTCGCGCCGGCCTCCTTCACGGCTGCCGCGGCGCACAGGCCCCGAACACCCGGTCCGAGGATCGCCACGACGTCACCCGGCTGGGTCTCGGGGATCTCCACCGCCCAGCGGATGCCGGCACCGAGCGGGTTGAACAGCGTGGCGGTGACCGGATCGAGCTCGTCGGGCACCGGCATCAGCATCGAGTCGGGTCCGAGATACAGATGCGAGGCGTAGCCGCCGCCCAAGCCCGGTTGCGTGTCGGCATCGGTGAAGCCGATCATCGTGCGCAGCCCGTTGCGTTCACAGCGCCGATACACGCCTGCCCGGCACTGCACGCATTCCCGGCAGGACAAGAACACCTCAACGGCGACTCGCTGACCAGCGTTCACACCCCAGCGCCCAGCGGCAGCGTTGCCCAGTTCCTCCACCACGCCGATCACCTCGTGACCCGGAATGAACGCATGCGGGTTGGTGATGTGACCGGTGTATTGCTCGTGATCTGTGCCGCACAGGCCGCATGCCTCGATGCGCAGCAGGCCGTCGCTGGCGCCGATGTCCGGCAGGTCGAAGCTGCGCTGCTCGAACGAGCGAGGTGACGTGAGTACCAGTCCAGTTGCAGATGTCATCGAAGCTGACCCTCATCTGGCGACAAGCAGCGCGGTGGTGCCGACGCCAGTCTGTGGCGTGCCCGGCATGCCGCAGAAGACGTTAGGTCACCGGCGCCGCAGAGCCGGCTGCAGGACACATCATCAAAGCGGGCACCCGTACGCTGCGACGATGACCGCGACGATCGTTGAGGTGACGGCGGCGCCGCTACGGCGGCCTGAAGTGCTCGGGCGAACCGCTCCGCTCACGATGTCGTGGGACTCGACAGGCATGATGCATGCGCTGTCGAGCGACCGCAGCTTCGCCGGCCAGGCGATGCGATTCGAGCCTCCCTGGGACGACGTTCTGTGCGTCGTCACTGCCTCTGATGGCAGCTTCGGCGTCGGCATGACCAGCCAGGCAGGGCCGGTTGTACCGATCATCAACGATTTCTTCGGCCCCATGATCGCCGGCGAGAGTGTTCTCTCCATCGAACGGCTGTGGAACATGATGAGCCGGAGTTCTAACAGCGCTTTTGGGACGGCGGGACTGGCTGCCTACGCCCTCAGCGCGGTCGACCTCGCCCTGTGGGACCTCAAGGGCAAGGTCCTGGGCCGACCCGTCTACGAGCTCATCGGCGGCCCAGCCAGGGAACGTACACGCTGCTATGCGACCGGCAATGACCTCGACGACTCGCGCAACCGGGGATTCGACGCCTTCAAGCTGGCCGGCTCGGTCGGGCCCGGATCAGGCACTGCCGGCATTGCCGAGACCGAGCGTCTGGTGGCGAGCGCTCGCTCAGAACTCGGGCCCGATGCCGACATCATGCTCGACTGCTGGTCGTCGCTAGATGCCTCCTACACCGTGCGCCTCGGCGAGGCACTGGCCCCGTACCGGCTGACCTGGCTCGAGGACTACGCCCAGCCCGACGACTGGCCCGGATACGCCGACGTGCGCCGACGATTGCCCACGCAGATGCTGGCTGCGGGCGAGCGCTGGCTGACCGACCGGGCCTTCGCCTACGCCGCCCAGCAGCGACTCGTGGATGTGCTGCAGCCGGACATTCAGTGGGTGGGGGGTGCCACCGCAGTGCTGCGGATAGCGGCTGTCGCCGCGTCGTCGGGCATCGAGATGGCCCTGCACGGGGGCTGCAATGACAGCTACGGTCAGCACCTCAGCCACGCCCTGCCTCAGAACCGCTGGGCCGAGATGTACGTCGGCTGCCCGCCGGGCGAGACGCTGATGAACGCCTGGCGCTCCACCCCCGGCATGTCGCTCCCCGAAGATGGCTGGCTCGTGCCCAGCGACGCACCCGGCTTCGGCATCGAGCTGACCCGCGAGCAGATCGACGCAGCCACGGCGTAGGCGCAGTGGGCTATTCCTCGAAGCCGAGGCGTTCTTGCTCAGCGCGGACGAACGAGATGACCGCTTCGATCTCGTCATCGGAGATGCCTTCGACTGGCGGCATGTCACCGAACCACCAGTGGTGCTCGGGCGCGCCTTCGCTGATGGCTGAGCGGAAGGCGTAGTCGCTGTGGTGGCCGGGTTCGTAGATGATGGACAACTGCGACGGGCCTTTGTCGGTCCCGCGTAGGTCGACCCCGTGGCACTCAGCGCAGTACTGCTGGTAGGTCGCCGCGCCGTCGACGGGAGCGTCGGTGCTTGCTGTCGAATCGGCCTGAGTGCCGATCGCGGCCTCCGACGTTGCATCCGTAGAGCCGCATCCCGAGGCGACGAGGGACGCTGCGAGAACCGCGACAGCAAACGCGTGGGACCGCTGCGCCTTCATGGCGTGGGGCCGAGGGCGGCGTGGTAGGCGCTGAGGGCCTCGTCGTTGAAGCAGACGAAGCGCACGAGTTCGACCTCGGTGGGTGTGCTGCGGACGGTATCGACCGCAATCTGCGTGGCAGGCGCGATGGGGTAGCCGTAGACGCCGGTGGAGATGGCCGGAAACGCAACGGTGCGAGCGCTCGCCTCGTCGGCCCTGGCCAGTGATTCCCGGTAGCACGAGGCCAGCAGTTCGGCCTCGCCGTGAGAGCCGCCACCCCAGATGGGACCGACAGTGTGGATCACCCAGCGAGCAGGCAGCCCGAAACCCGGCGTGATCTCGGCCTGCCCGGTGGGACAGCCCCCGAGTGTGCGGCAGTGTGCGAGCAGTTCTGGCCCCGCCGCGCGGTGAATCGCGCCGTCCACACCGCCGCCGCCCAACAGCGTCTCGTTTGCGGCATTGACGATGGCGTCGACGCGTTCAACAGTGATGTCGCCGAGCACGACCTCAAGGAGCGGGCCGATGCGGCGAAGTCGAGCGGTGTAGCCGAGGTACTCCCACATCATGTGCTCGCCATCTCGCCAGCGCTTGACCTCGATGTCCATACCGATCGGCCGCAGGACATGAACACCGTTCTCGTAGGTGGCAATCACACCGATGGGGGTGAACTTGTCGAACTCGGCCACGTCGTGGACACCGTTGGCCTCGGTGCCGTCACATCGCATGTCGTGGATGATCCCGCCGCCGGTGACCACCACTCGATCTCCCGCCTGCTCGATGCGCTGGACATGGTTGAGTCCGGGATGATCAGGCACGTTCTCGCCGTCGACAACCACATCGACCGTCTCCCACAACCCACCGATGGCTGGTGCCCCATCGGGGATCGGCTCGACGCATCCAGCAAGCACCGGCGCAGGGAAGGCGTCGTACCCGCCCGGGGGTGTGTAGGCGACCGGGATGCTGTCGATTGTCGGCTGAGTCATCAGTGGGGCGCTCGGTTCCTCGGCGATGTGACCAATGGACAGTGTGCAGCATCAAACCTGTAACACACGGGTGCACCACTAGCTTCTGGCGCGCCGAGGACGACGCGTCGGGACATGGGGTGCTCGCGGGCCGAGGCTTCGAAATTCACGATCGGATCGCCGCATGAGCCTCGCCGTCACTCTGCTGGGTACGGGCAGTCCATTGCCTGACCCAAACCGGGCTGGGCCGGCGACGCTGGTCTCGGCGGGCGACGAGCACTACCTGGTGGACGCCGGGCGCGGCGTGCTGATGCGGATGGCGGCCGCTGGCGTGGGCGCGCCGAACCTGAGTGCGGTGCTGCTGACACACCTGCACAGCGACCACATCACTGACCTCAACGACGTCATCACGACCCGGTGGGTGATGACGTTCGAGCCGACGCCGCTCGTCGTGGTGGGTCCTGTCGGCACGGCGGCCGTCGTGGAGCATCTGTTGGCGTCGCTCGGGCCAGACATCGGCTACCGCATCGCCCACCACGCCGACCTCGACTACCCGCCGCCGGTCACCGTGACCGAAGTGAGCGACGGCCCGATCGAGCTCGGCGGTGCGGTGACGCTGGTGTGCGCTCCGACGGACCACCGCCCAGTCGAGCCGAGCGTGGGATACCGGTTCGAGCATGACCGTGCCGTGGTGGTGACCGCAGGTGACACGGTGCCGTGTGATGGGCTGGATCGCCTGTGCGACGGTGCCGATGCGCTCGTGCACACGGTGATCAACAAGGACGTCATCGCTCAGCTGCCGTTCCAGCGGATCAAGGACACCCTCGAGTACCACTCATCGCCAGCCGAGGCGGCCCAGACCGCCCAGCGAGCGGGCGTGGGCACCCTCATCCTCACGCATTACGTGCCGCCGTTCCCGCCCGGCGGCGGAGCTGAATGGCACGACATGGCGGCAGCCCACTTCGACGGCGTGATCGAGGTCGGCGACGACCTGCATCGTGTCGATGTCCCATCCGAAACCGACAACGGAGACTGAGCTCATGCACACCTTGCGCACACTCGACGAACGATTCGAGGGTCTTCCCGACTTCGACTTCGAACCGCATTACGCCGAAGTCCCCGACGGTGTCGGCGGCACGCTGCGGGTGCACTACCTGGACGAAGGGCCAGCTAGCGCCGCTCCAGTGCTCTTGCTGCACGGCGAGCCTTCATGGGCGTATCTGTACCGGCACATGATTGAGCCGCTCGCCGATGCAGGCCATCGGGTGATCGTCCCCGACCAGGTTGGCTTCGGGCGCAGTGACAAGCCCGCAGAGATGATCGACTACAGCTACGCCCGCCATGTCGACTGGATGTCGAGCCTGGTGTTCGACTGCCTCGATCTGGGTGACATCACGTTCTTCGGCCAGGACTGGGGCGGTCTGATCGGCCTGCGTCTCGTGACGGCCCAGCCCGATCGCTTCGCTCGTGTGGCGATCTCCAACACCGGGCTGCCCACAGGGGACCGCAGGCCCAGCGATGCGTTCATGGCGTGGCAGAAGTACTCCCAGGAATCGCCCGTCTTCCCGATCGGAGACATCGTGAACGGCGGGTGCCTGACCGACCTTTCTGCGGAGGAGGTCGACGCGTACAACGCGCCGTTCCCTGACGATTCCTACAAGGCTGGCGCACGCATCTGGCCGTCCTTCGTCTGCACTTCGCCCGACGATCCCGAGGCTCCTGCCAACCGTGAGGCCTGGGGCCTGCTTGAGCAGTTCACGAAGCCGTTCCTCTGCTGTTTCAGCGACAGTGACCCGGTCACTCAAGGTGCTGACAAGCCGTTCCGGACTCGGATACCCGGCGCACAGGGTCAAGCCCACATAACTCTCGAGGGCGCCGCGCATTTCGTCCAGGAAGACAGCGGCCCCGAGCTGGCCGCTGTGCTGGCCAATTTCATCGCATCTACAAGCTGAAACCCCGGTTCGCCGCGACGTCGCGAAGGTGGCGCGCTGCGCCCAGCGCAGCCGCCGGCCCGACGGCTTACTCCAGCACCTCTGCGGCGGCCAGGTCGGCGATGCGATCGGTGTCGTAGCCGAGCAGGTCGCCGAGGATCTCTATGGCGTGCTCGCCGTAGGTGGGGCCGGCCCAGTCGAATCCGTTGTGCGCTGCCGACAGCGTGTAGGGCACCGCATCGACGATGGTGCGGCGGGCGTAGGAATGCGGCGCCCATTGGAAATGGCCGCGATGGGCGAGTTGAGGATCGTCGATGCAGGCGCCCGAATTCTGGACGTAGTGAGCAGGGACGCCGTGCGCCTGCAGGCGATGCATGAGGCCGGGGCCGTTCTGCCGTGCGGTGAAGACGGTGACGATCTCGTCGAGCTCGTCCTGGCGAAACCGCCGGGCGAATACGTCAAGATCGGCGAGATCCTCCCGTCGCATCTCGATCGCCAACGACCGCCACTGCTCGTCGTTCTCGACTGCGACGGCAATCCATTCGTCGTCGCCGGCAGCCGGGTACACGCCGTGGGGAACCATGTGGTCGTCCTCATTGCCCCGGCGGGTGCGCCGCACACCGGTGACCTGCATCTCGGCGATGGCGGGTGCCAGCAGGTGCACCGCTGCCTCCATCTGGGAGAAGTCCAGATGCTGGCCTTCACCGGTGCGCCGGCGGTGGTCCAGCGCGGCAAGCAGCGCGCACACGGTGAACCTGGGCGAGCAGTAGTCCGTGTAGGCCAGGTACGGCCCGGCGGGCCCGCGGTCTGCCCAGCCGGTGATGTCGAAGAAGCCAGCTACCGAAGCGGCCATGTTGCCGAAGCCGGCGAAGTCCCGGTGCGGGCCGCTCTGGCCCATCACGCAGCTCGACACCATGACCAGCTCGGGGTTGACTTCGAGCAGGTCGTCGTAGCCGAGTCCCCATGCGGCCATCGTGCCGGGCGTGAACGACTCGATGGCCACGTCGGCCCATGCGACGAGATCGCGCACGACGTCGCGAGCTTCGGGCTTGGACAGATCGAGCGAGATCGTCATTTTGTTGGCGTTCGTGGAGTGCCAGGCGATGGCGTTCTCCTGATCAGGCACATCGTCACGATGGCCGAGGGCGCCACGCAGCAGGCACGGCCGGTTCTGCGTCTCGACCCGCACGACGGTCGCACCCCAATGCGCAAGGATCTTCGTTGCGAGCGGAGCTGCCGCCACCCAGGCCAAGTCCGCGACCTTCAGACCGGCGAGTGGCTTGTCCGAGCGGGCACCGGTGGGCAGGGGCTCCGTCACTGACGGCAGACCCGCACTGGGGCCGGCCAGCACTTCGGTGGTGTGTGCGCCCGCCTCGGGCGCCGGACCGAGGGGCGACAGGGGGGTGCCCTCTGCCAGCACGAAACGCCCCGGAAGCTTGGTGCCGTCGACATCGTCCCAGAAGTCGCGAGCGCCGAGCTGGGGGCTGTCGAGCACATCCTGCAGGGTGTTGACCGGGCAGATGAGCAGCGAGTCGCGCAGACCCCGTTCGATCATCTCGGCCTTGGTCTTGGTCATGCAGAAGCGGGCGATGTCGTCCATCAATCCCTCGATGACGTCCACGGTTTCCTCACCGGACTGCAGGTGCAGCGCGAAATCCACCCAGTCCTTGTTGAGGGTCTCATCGTCGCAGTAGCCCTCTTCGTTCATCCACGTCAGGAATCGCCTCACCATCGGCCCGATCATCGGACCGAAGGCGACGGTGACGATGACGTAGCCGTCCTTGCACGCATAGATCGTGCGGAGCATGAGCGAGCCGAAGCGGACCCCGCCCGCCTCCCGCTGCACCTCTGCCAGGCCTGCGGGGGCGTAGAAGATCGCGGACAGTGCCGTCTCGCAGACTGCTTGCTGCGTGGACAGGTCGACATGCTGACCGTGTCCGCTGCGGGCCCGATGCTCGAGCGCCACCAGCGCAGCGACCGCTGCCTGGGCGCTGGCGTGGAGCCACGCCTGCGGGATGCTGATGCGCACCGGGGGACGGTCGCTGTCGCCGGTCACCGCGAGTTGGCCGCTGGATGCGAACAGGGTCAGATCCGTTGCCTTCCAGTCGGCCTTTGGCCCGGTCTCGCCCCACGGGGTGATGTGGACCGTGACGAGATGGTCGTTGGCGTCTCGCAGGGCAGCGAGGTCGAGCTCGAAGGGCGTGGCGTCGTTGTGCAGCACGACATCGGCGCTGGCCGTCAGCGCTGCCACCTCGTCGGCGGTGGCTGCGACAACAGAGCGCTTGCCGCGGTTGTACGCATCGTGGGCGTAGCCGCGTGGCCATCCGCCCGGGGGTTCCACCAGCACCACATCGGCGCCGAGCTGGGCCAGCAGGTTGCCGGCGAACCAGCAGCGCTCGTCGGTGAGATCCAGTACCCGATACGGACCCAGCATCTCGCCCCCTGAAGCCTCGATCCCGCGGCAGCTGTCGGCTGCCGCCGCTCCTGCGCCCGGACATTAGTGCTGCTCGCAGGATCGTCAGAAGGGGATGAATGGCATCTCAGTCCCAAGCGGGACAGGCGCGACGCGGGAACACAGCAACTTCACAGGAGGAGGCAGCAGCCCCAACGTAGGAAGGCCGCAACTTCAAAGCAGTAAGGCCGCAACCTCACAGCGGGAAGGCAGCCCCCTCAAAGCATGCGGCGGCACCCACAACGCGCAGGGCCAGCTTGATGGCAAGTCAGACAACACCGACCCGCTCCCGCGCACATTTTCACTGTTTGGTGGAGGCGTGATGTTGGATTCATGCCGCCGTCTGTGTTGCTGTCGAGCTTCGAACTCGATGCGTGTCAGCATGCCAAGACGCCGCGCCCCGTAGCTCTTTGCTGGGCGACCTGTGAATGTGCCAGCGTTACCCTGTTCTCATGGCTCGCCGTGACGAGATCCTTGGGTGCCACCGGGAAGCCATTCGAAGTGCGGCGACCCGGAACAAGGCAACGTCCATCGCGCTGGTGGGTTCAGTTGCGCGTGGCTCCGACGGCCCTGACAGCGATGTCGATTTCGTTTGCGAGTGGGCACCCGATGCAAGCTTGTTCGATGCCTCCGGGCTGCTGGCCGAACTCGAAGAACTGCTTGGGTGTTCGGTGGAGATCTCGTCAGCGCGGATGCTTGTTCCCCCTTACACCTCCATGCTGGACGACGCGATTCGCCTATGAGTCGCAGCAATGAAGAACGCATTCAGGACATTCTCGAAGCGGCGGCGAAGGTCCAGGAAATTGCAGAAGCAGGGGAGCAGGCCTACCGGGCCGGCTGGATGCGGCGTACTGCCGCAGAGCGCCTGATGCAAGTCATCGGCGAAGCCGCGAGCAAGCTCTCACCTGAGGCACAAGACCGCTACCCGGACGTTCCGTGGCAGGCGTTGCGTGGGTTCCGAAACTTCGTCGTGCACGAGTACCACAAGGTGGATCACCAACTCGTCTGGAATGCGATGGTTGCCGATGTTCCAAGCCTCATCCGGGCGCTTGCGGCAGGCCAAGCGGATCTGAGCCGGGACGACTGAGTTTCTTCGGGCCGTGAATCACTCGGGGGTGACGTAGGCGGCGGTCAGGCCACCGTCGACCTGCAGGTTCGCGCCGGTCATGTAGGAGGAGTCGTCGGACGCCAGGAACAGCGCCGCGGACGCCATCTCGTCGGCTTCGCCGAACCTGCCCATCGGCACATGAACCAGCCGCCGGTGCCGCTTCTCGGGTGTGTCGAGGAACGACATGAGCATCTCGGTGCGCAGCGGTCCCGGTGACAGCGCATTGACGCGGATGTTCTCCCGGGCATACACCACGGCGAGCTCCCGGGTCAACGACAGCACGGCGCCTTTGGAGGCCGTGTAGGCGATCTGTGGGGTCGCTGCGCCGACCGACGCAACAAACGAAGCGGTGTTGATGATGGAGCCGCCACCGCGTCGCCGCATCGCCTCGACGGCGTACCTGCAGCCGTACAGCACGCCCTTCACGTTGACGTCGAAGGTTCGGTCGATGGTCTCGTCGGCGGTCGCGATGGCGTCGGTGTCGGCATCCAGCATGATCCCGGCGTTGTTGAATGCCACGTCGATCCCGCCGTATTCGGCTTCGGCTAGTCCGAACGCAGCTGCCACGTCCGATTCGACAGCGACATCAGCACGTACCGCGATTGCCTCACCGCCCGCCGCGCGGACCGCGTCCACCGTCTCTTCGTTCGAAGGGGCAATGTCGACGCCAACGATGCGCGCTCCTTCAGCGGCGAAGCGCAGGGCCGTGGCACGCCCGATCCCGCTGCCGGTTCCGGTGATCAGCGCCACCCTGCCTTGCAATCTCATGTGCCAGCCCCCGATCGTCCCCAAATGCCCCGCAGCAGTGTCCGGTGATGTCGAGCGGGTGTCCCGTGCTGCCATCATCTGACAGCGCCGATTCGTCCCCGCTCACCACAGGACCGTAACGAATGCCAACTGCCCACGATGCGCCCTTGCGGCACGCCTACGACGTCGTGATCGTCGGCGGTGCCGTCATTGGCTCGTCCATTGCCTGGGCGCTGTCGGCCAACGATGACTTTGACGGCAGCGTGCTGGTGGTCGAGCGTGATCCGACCTACTCGCAGGCCTCGACATCGCTCACCAACAGCTGCATGCGCCAGCAGTTCTCCAACCCGCTGAACGTGCAGATCTCGCGCTTCGGCGCCGATTTCGTGCGGAACTTCCGGGAGCATCTCGGCGACCCCGAAGTCCCCGACCTGTTCGTGCATCACTTCGGCTACATGTACCTCGCGAGTGACGAAGAGTTCGCGGCCACCCTGCGGCGCAACCAGGCCATCCAGTCCGGACTCGGCGCCGGCACCCGGATCATGAGTCCCGCCGAGATCAAGGCCGACTACCCCTTCTACAACGTCGACGACATCGTCTGCGGCAGCCACAACCTGGTCGACGAGGGCTATTTCGACTCGGGCACGATGTTCGACTGGTGGCGCCGCAAGGCCCGCCAGAACGGCGTCGAATACGTGACTGGCGAGGTCGCTGACGTGGTCATCGGGCAGGGCGGGGTCAACGCCGCGGTGCTGAGTTCAGGTGAGACCGTCAAGTGCGGGACGCTGGTCAACGCAGCGGGCCCGCGTTCGGTTGAAGTCGCCGCGATGGCAGGCGCAACCCTGCCGGTCGAGCCGCGCAAGCGATACACGTTCATCTTCGAGGCTGGCGAGCCGCTCGATAGCGCACTCCCGCTCACCATCGACCCAACCGGCATTCACATGCGCAGCGACGGCGACGCGTACATGTGCGGTTGCACACCCGATGTCGATCCGGCAGTCGCCTACGACGACTTTTCCATGGACCACGACATCTTCGAATACAAGGTGTGGCCGGTGCTGGTGTACCGTGTGCCCGCATTCGAGCGTCTCAAGGTCACCAGCCAGTGGGCCGGGCACTATGCCTACAACACGCTCGATCACAACGTCGTGGTCGGGCCCCACCACGAGATCGAGAACTTCATCTTCGCCAACGGGTTTTCGGGACACGGCATGCAGCAATCCCCGGCGATCGGCCGTGCCGTCTCTGAATGGATCGCCTATGGCGAGTACCGGACGCTGGACCTCACGCCGCTCGGGTATCAGCGCATCGTCGAGAACCGTCCGTTCGTCGAGAGCGCCATCATCTGACCTAGCTCCGGGCCACCCCGGCCGACGGTGCGGCGTGCGGCCATGAGCTCTGTGACCTCGCTGAATCTCGCGTCCGCTGCGGCCGACGGGCCGGCGCACAAGTACTCTCGCCGCTCATGCGGTTCGGCATCTTCGACCAGCTGGAGCAACCTGGCGACGTGCCGTGGCACGAGCTCTACCGGCACCGGCTCGACCTGCTGGCACGGGCCGAGGAGGCCGGGGTGTGGGGGTGGCACAAGTCCGAGCACCACCTGATCCCGCTCGACGCCGCGCCCAGCATCAATGTCTTCTTGGCCGCCGCGATTGAGCGCACCAGCCGCATCCGCATCTGCTCGCTGGTGCACCTGTTGCCCTTCTACCACCCGATCCGGCTCGCCGAAGAGCTGTGCATGCTCGACCAGCTCTCCGAAGGCCGCCTTGAGATCGGCTTCGGCAAAGGCATCAGCGTTCCTGAGCACCTGCTGTGGGGCCTCGACCCTGACGATGCCATCGCCAAGACCGACGAGTCGCTGGATCTGATCCTGGCTGCCATGCAGACGACAGGGAACTTCAGCTTCGATGGGCAGTTCTTCAGCTTCTCCGACGTGCCCATCACCTTCGAGCCATACCAGAAGCCCTACCCGCCTCTGTGGCGCCCGGGCCAGCTTGAGACAGCCGCCGAAATGGGCGTGCGCACGATGGCCGCTGGGCCGCTGGCTGCCGTGGCCGCAAGCACGGCCCGTTACCACGAGCTCCTGGGCGATGACGGCGTCGGCAGGCACCACCCGCCGATGATCGGGGGGCTCCGCCGACTGGTTGTGGCTCCTACCGATGCCGAAGCCGACGAGATCGGGCGTCGGACATGGGTCGCGTTCACTGAGCACCTGACCCGGCTGTTCCGTCGATACGAGATGACGCCGCCGAATGACCCCACGCTCGGCGGCGACTACGACAATGCCAAGCACTTCGAGGCCGTCGTCGTCGGTTCACCCCAGACCATCCGTGAGCATTGCGAACGATTCGCCGAGGAGGCTGGCACCGACTATTTCGTGGGCGTGTTCGCCTGGGGCGATCTTTGCGCTTACGAAGTGGACCGCTCCTTCGACCTGTTCGCCGAGCACGTGATTGCCCCACTGGCGCCGTCCTGAGCACGTCTTCACCTACCCCCTGGCCTCCTCGGGCCGAGAACCTAGGAGCGTCAACCCTGAGCCGATGGAACCGAGCCGAGATCGAGGCGGCCTTTGCCCGATATCAGGAAGCGGGCCGCCGGGCGGGGGCATCCGGCGACTGGCGCGAGTGGGCCGACCAGATCACCCCCGACGCCACCTACGTCGAGCACCACTTCGGCACGATGGTCGGACGCGAGACCATCTACAACTGGATCCAGTCCACGATGAGCGAGTGGCCGGGATCCGAAATGATCGAGTTCCCCAGCGAGTGGTACATCATCGACGAGGAGCGGGGCTGGGTGGTGTGCCAGATATGGAACCGCATGGTCGACCCAGACGATGGCTCGATTCACCGAGAGCACAACTTCTCGCTGCTCAAGTACGCAGGAAACGGTCTGTGGAGCTACGAGGAAGACATCTACAACCCGGCTCACTTCTTGAACATGCTGGAGAGCTACGAGCGACACAAGGCGACGCTCGCGGCGGAGGACGAGGCCTCCGGGACGCCCGCCGCCTGACGAGCGGCGGGAACGGCCAGCGGGTGGACGCTCGCAGTTGAGTTACGTCCGCCGTCGGTTCGGCTGACCGCTTCCAGAGCGCGCACAGCGCGGTTCCCAGGTGCAAGCGGGGCCTAGAGTCAATTGTGCGGGCGCGGGCTGCGCCGCGTGCCGACGTGTTGTGCCTGCCGCGGTGCCCCGCGTCGGCGGTACCGCTGGACTGACAGCAGGAGGGGCGGCTCGAATGACTGCATTGCATCCCAACGGTGTGAACCACCTGGCCCTGTCCACCCGCGACATGAAGGGCCAGCTCGAGTTCTGGTGCGACGTGCTCGGGCTGCCGCTCAAGGCCCTGTACTGGATGCACGGCGTGGACGGCACCTATCACGGCTTCGTGGAACTGGCGCCCGACAGCTATGTGGCGTTCGTCCAGCATCCGGACAACGCCAAGGACATCGAGCTGGGCGTCACCCATCCGGGAGGCCCCGGCGAGCCCGTCACTGCCGGCACCATGCAGCACGTGGCTTTCAACGTCGACACGTTCGAGGACCTCATGGCGCTGCGGGATCGCATCCGTGACCGCGGTGTCCAAGTCTTTGGCCCGATCGACCACGGCTTCATCCAGTCGATCTACTTCGCCGGCCCCGAAGGGCTGGCGCTCGAAGTGGCCTGCGGGTCCGCCATTCCGGTCGAGCAGTGGGTGGACCCTGAGGTTCTGGGGCTGTGCGAGATCTCGAACGCTGAGCTCGAGGCGCTGAAGTACCCCGCCGAATACACCCAACCGGCCGGACCCGTCCCTCAACCCTCTTCCGCTACGGGCATGCCCCGGTTGATGCCCACCGATCACTACGACATGGTGATGAGCCTTCCGGACCAGGTGGTGTGGGACAGGATGAGCGAGACGACGCCACCGGTTGCTGCCGACTGAGCCAGGGGCGAACACGCGGAGCCTCAGCATCGGCCGCAAGCCGCGGGACGAGTCGGGATTCGCGCTGTTTCCTCCCGAGATGGCACCTCCCGGGCCCGACGGCATGGCGCCGTTCCCCATTGACCGCGAGGCCGGCATCGCGGCGTCGCAGGAGGCGGAAACGCCTGCGGCCGCACGGGAGCGTGTGGGGCGCTGAGCAGACCAGCCTGGTGCTGCACATGCATGCTGGCACAAATTGCTAGCGTAATGTGATGGCAACAACACGCGCGACGTTCACTCTCGGGCAGGATCTCGCCGAACAGGCTCAGCGCTTGCAGGTCAACGTTTCCGCCGCTGCACGCCAAGGAGTTGCTGCCGCGGTCAAACGAGCGCTGGCTGAATCCGACCGCGCTGCCTATCAACGGATGCCCGAAGAACCCGACGCCTTCTGGGATGAGGCCGAGACCTGGGGCAACGAGTGAACCGAGGCGAGCTGTGGTGGGCCGAAGTCGGCAACAAGCGGCGCCCAGTGTTGGTCCTCACCCGTTCCGAGGTCATAGATGTGCGTGAACTGGTCACCGTCGCCGAGATCACTTCGACAATTCGTGGGCTTGCCGTTGAGGTGCCTGTCGGCGAGACAGCGTCCAATCTCACGGACGACTCCGTGGTCAACTGCGACGGTCTGCACACCATTCGACGCTCATCGCTCACCACGCTTGCGGGCGAGTTCAGCGAGGAAACAATGCGTTCAGTGTGCAATGCGGTTGCGTTCGCGCTTGGTTGCTGAGCATCCCTGCGCTGGCCAACTCGGCCAACGGCGATCCTGTGAAGTGGACGTCGAGAAAGTGCCAAGAGCGCAGGAGGCGTCATGACAGAAAGCAGCCCCGCATGTCGATGCTCGTCGAGATGATCAACCACGTAGCCGCCGAGGGCTCGACGGAGCCGACGGTGTTCGGTCCGTTCCACGTCGAGGGGGCGCCGCACCGCGAGATGGGCGACTCGATCATCGTGGATTCCATGGAGAACGACTACGAGATCACGTTTGTCGGCCACGTGCTCGGGCTCGACGGCAATCCGATCGAAGGCGCAACGCTCGACGAGTGGGAGACGGCGTCGAACGGCTTCTACGACGTACATGACGGTGATCAGACGGCCATGAATATGCGCGGCATCTTCACCACGGGCAGCGATGGCCGCTACGAGATCAGAGGCATCCGCCCGGTGCCGTATCAGATCCCCGGCGACGGCCCGGCGGGGGGTCTGCTGTTCGAGAACGGCCGGCACAACTGGCGTCCAGGCCACATGCATTTCGTGGTGGCCGCTCCCGGCCACAAGACCGTGATGACTCACCTGTTCGACGCAGCCAGCGACTACCTCGACAGCGAAGACGCTTGGGAGGACGCTGAGGCATTCGGCGAACCGTGACTCGGGACCGGGGTTACCATCGCCCCGATTGAGGGGCACCCTGTCTGAGGGCGCTGAGGAGGTTCTGCTGTGCGGTTCTGCAGGGTCAGCAGCGTCGCAGAGGCGGTTGACGAGCTGAGCCGTTGGGGCAACGAGGGCTGTGTCCTGGCGGGCGGGACCGACGTGATG
This sequence comes from Candidatus Poriferisodalis sp., assembly GCF_965237655.1. Lineage (GTDB taxonomy): Bacteria > Actinomycetota > Acidimicrobiia > Acidimicrobiales > Poriferisodalaceae > Poriferisodalis. The sequence continues at coordinate 1,816,187 of NZ_CBDEGB010000002.1, read as the reverse complement.
CCGCAATACCTGCGCGGCGAACGGGCACCGGCGGCCTTGATCGACATCGGTGGCATCGATGGGTTGCGCGGCATGTCCGAGGTCGGCGGTGTGACGAGCATCGGGTCACTGGTCACATTGCGCAGACTCGCCACCTCTTCGCTCATTGCGCTGGAGCATCCGGCGTTGTCGCAGGCCGCCGCTGCCGTGGGCGCTTGGCAGACCCAGACGATGGCCACGCTGGGCGGCAATGTGTGCGGCGCCGCATCGACCGCCGACATGCTGCCTGCGCTGTTGATCTCCGATGCCCAGCTGGCGTTGGTGTCCAAGTCGGGGCGCCGACGCCTTGGGCTTGAAGAGTTTCTCGATGGAACTGGCGGAACGGTTCTGCGGCCCACTGAGTTGTTGCGCTCAGTCGAGGTGGAGCCACTCGGCGATCGCTGCGCTGAGGGCTACCTGAAGGTGGGTCGTCGCAGCGCTATGGATCTGGCGGTTGTGGGCTTGGCGCTGAGGCTGTCGGTTGCGCCAAACGGCACGGTGAGCGATGCCAGGGTCGCGGTGTGCGGAGGCAGTCAGTCTCCGCATCGGGTGCGGGCGGCGGAGACGGCCATGCTGGGCACACAGATCGACGGTGGCCCGGTCGCTTTCGACGAGGCCGGCGAGGAGCTGGCACAGGCAGCTGCACCGGAGCGAACCGAAAGGGCGCAGTACCGGCGTCGCGTCATCCCAGGTCTGCTGAACCGGCTCGCACAGCGCTGTGTCGGCGAGATCGTCGGAGCGGGGGAATGATGCCCGCAGGCTCATCCGAACAGCCCGTCGCCGTCCGGCTCACGGTGAACGGCCGAGCGCACCTGCTTGAAGTCAGTGCGGGCGAGACATTGCTCGGCATGCTTCGAGATCGTTTGGGGCTCACCGGTTCGAAGGAAGCCTGTGTCGAGGGCGAGTGCGGCGCCTGCACGGTGCTCGTGGACGGCGGTCCGGCAGCGTCGTGCATATTGGCCGCCGGTTCAATGAATGGTCGCACCGTTCACACAGTTGAAGGACTTGCCGGGGCGGGCGAACTGACGTCGCTGCAGCAGGCATTCGTGAACCACGCGGCAGTGCAGTGCGGCTACTGCACGCCCGGCGTGCTGATCGTCCTCACGGCCCTGCTCGCCGAGGTGCCCCAGCCCACCGAGGATGAGGTTCGCCGGGCCCTGGCGGGCAATATCTGCCGCTGCACGGGCTACCAGCAGATCGTGGAGGCAGCGCTCGATGCTGCGACGGCGGTGTCATCGTGAGCGCGCTCGGCGTCAACCCGCCCCGCAGCGACGCCGACGCAAAGCTGCGTGGCGAAGCTGTCTTCGGCGCCGACCTCGTGCGGCCGGGGATGCTGTGGGCTGCGCTCGCCCGATCGCCCGTGGCCGCCGGCCAGATCCGTGCCATCGACGCAGGCCCGGCGCTGGAGATCGACGGTGTGCTGGAAGTGCTGACCGCGGTGGACGTGCCGGATTGGCGCACTGGCGTGATCGTGTCCGATTGTCCCTTCCTGGCTGTCGACTACGTGGCGTACGAAGGCGAGCCGATTGCCATAGTGGTCGCGGACAACCGAACCGCAGCCGAGGCCGGCGCAAGCGCCGTGGTCCCTGACATCAAGCCGATCGAGCCGATTTCCACGCCCGAACAGGCCCTCGCGCCAGGTGCTCGCTTTGTCCACTCCGCGTGGAATCGCTACGCCGTGGCCGGCGGCGTCGACATCGGACGCGACGGCAACGTGGTGGCCGAAGTGATCCACGACCCTGGCGATCTCGATGCGGCGTTCGCGGTGGCAGACTTGGTGGTGGAGGGCACCTATCGCACGCCCCGGCAATACCAGGCGCATCTGGAGCCCAAGATGGCGCTGGCCACGTTCGAATCGGGTCGCTACACCATCGAGGTCTCCCACCAGTATCCGTTCCGGCTGCGAGACCGAGTCGCTCAGATACTCGGCGTGACGCCCTCAGCGGTCCGGGTAATCGGCCATCACATCGGGGGCGGTTTCGGCGCCAAGCTCGATGTCAGCCTGGAAGCGTTCGCAGCACTGCTGGCCCGGCGCTACCGCCGCCCCATCCGCATGCAGCACAGCGCACTCGAAGAGCGGCTGGTGGCTCCCTGCCGCGCCAATGCGCTGGTGTCGGTTCGCTCCGCGGTGCGGCGAGACGGCACGATCCTGGCCACAGAGGTCGAGATCGTGTCCGACAGCGGCGCGTACGCCAACAACGGCCCGTCGCTGTCGGCCATCCCGATGTTCGTCTTCGGCTCGATTTACCGAGTGGGTACTGCCCGAATCCGGACCCGAAACGTGTACACGAACACGGCACCCACCGGCGCCTACCGGGGAGTAAACGGACCTTGGCTGGTGTTCGCAAACGAACGCCACATGGACGCCATTGCGGATGCACTCGGCCTTGACCGCCGAGAGTTCCGGCTCTCGTCGCTGGCGCAGGACGGCCACTTGATGCGCAATGGGCAGCCGCTCGAACAGGTGTCGATACTGCACGAGGCCTTCGAACGAGTCGACGAACTGGCGCCCTGGCGCGACATCGTGTCGCGCAATGCAGAACAGCGCGACATCGTGTCGCGCAATGCAGAACAGCGCGACATCGTGTCGCGCCAGTCAGAACAGCGCGGTGGGGGTGACGGCTTGCTGCGCGGCGTCGGCATGGCGGCAGCGATCTGGCTGACCAATCCGATGCCAGGCCACGCCACGGTGAAACTGAATGAGGACGGCACCGCCACGGTCATCACCTCGGCGACCGAGAACGGCTCGGGGGCCGTCGCGACTGCGCTGCGGCAAATTGCGGCCGAGTCATTGGGACTAGCAGCCGATCAGGTGCTGGTCACGATGCCCGACACCGACGCCACGGGCTACGACTCCGGATCGCAGGGCAGCCGCACCACCCACGTGGTCGGCCGCGCTATCGCCGACGCCTCTGCGGAAGTCCGGCGCCAGGTGCTCGACCGGGCGTCGCAGATGCTCGAGGCGGCTCCCGAGGACCTGGTGATCACAGATGGTGTCGTGACGGTTGCCGGTGTTCCTGTCGCGAGCCTCACACTCGGCCAGGTCGCCCAAGCAGCCACATGGACGCAGGGACCGATAGCGGCAGGCGCTTCGTATGTCACGCCGACGCCGCCGCACGATCCCATGTGCGCCACCGGCATGCTGATCAAGGGGTGGCCGACGCCCACCTATCACCTGCACCAAGCTGAGATCAGCGTCGACCCAGTCACCGGGCGAGTCACGGTGGAGCGCTACGTGGTGTGCCAGGAGGTCGGGCGAGCGATTCACCCTGACGCCATTGCGGGTCAGATCCAAGGCGGCGTCGCACAGGGCTTGGGCTTTGCGCTGAGCGAGCGCGTCGATCTCGATCACGGCCGTTACGTCCAACGTACGTTCAAGGAACATGGCCTGCCGTTGGCCGCAGATGTCCCGAAGGTGGAGATGATCGTGATGGAACACGCAGACCCTGCAGGTCCCTACGGCGCGAAGGGCGCAGCCGAGCCGCCTGTGGTTCCGGTGGCGGCTGCTGTTGCCAATGCCGTCGCGGACGCCATCGGCGCACCGATCGACACGTTGCCCATCACCCCGGAGGCCGTGCTCGATGCCTTGGAGCGAGCACGGTGAGCGCGCAACAGGCCTCGCCGTCAGGGATGCTGCGGATCGGCGTCGACGTCGGCGGCACCAACACTGATGCCGTCGCCATGTCGGGCAATGACGTGGTGGGCTGGGCCAAGGCAACGACGACTCCCGAGGTCACCGACGGCATCGTGACGGCTGTCGGGACGCTGCTCGGTTCCCATGGCCTGTCTCCGGACGCCATCGGCGCCGTGATGATCGGCACGACGCACTTCACGAACGCACTGGTGGAGGGACGCCGGCTCGTGCCAACGGCGGTGGTGCGCCTTGGGCTGCCCGCCACCAAGGGATTGCCGCCCTTCATCGACTGGCCAGATCGGCTGCGTGCCGTGCTGGGCGACCACGTCTATCTCTGCCATGGCGGCCACGAGTTTGACGGCCGTGTGATCAGCCCGATCGACCACGAAGAGCTGCGCACCGCGGCGCGAGATATCGCCTCGAAGGGCGTGGGATCGGTGGCCGTGGCGTCGGTGTTCTCGCCGGTTGACGCCAGTTTCGAAGCCGAAGCGCAAGAGGTCCTGCTCGACGAAGTGCCGGGGCTCGACATCAGCCTGTCGAGCGAGATCGGACGGCTCGGACTGCTCGAACGCGAGAACGCGGCGATTGTGAATGCGTGCCTGCGCCCGCTGGCCGAACGCACCGTGGCGGGGCTGACCGCCGCGCTGGTCGAGCTTGGCCTCGATTGCCCGCTGCACGTCAGCCAGAACGACGGCACGCTGATGAGCGCCGACTTTGCCCGGCGATACCCCGTGGCCACGTTTGCCTCGGGTCCCACGAACTCAATGCGCGGTGCGGCCTTCCTGAGCGGCATCCGCGACGGTGTCGTCGTGGACGTAGGCGGCACCACGTCCGACATCGGCGTGCTGGTGCACGGCTTCCCGCGTGAAGCTTCGACGGCAGTCTCGGTGGCGGGAGTACGCACGAACTTCCGGATGCCCGATGTGCTGTCGATGGGACTGGGCGGGGGGAGCCTCGTGCGGCCAGGCAACGGCCGAGACGACAGTGTGACAGTGGGTCCCGACAGCGTCGGCTATGAGCTCACTGAGCGGGCGTTGGTGTTCGGCGGCGACGAGTTGACTGCCACTGACATCGCAACTGCTGCCGGCATGGCTGATATCGGCGATCCTTCCTCGGTGGGGGCTCTCGATGCTGAGGTCGTGATCGGTGCGGTCGAACGCATACAGGACATGCTGGCCACTGCGGTCGAGCAGATGAAGACCTCGGCCGACCCGGTGCCCGTTGTGGTGGTCGGTGGTGGGGGAGTGTTGGTGCGCGACGGTTTGGCCGGTGCATCGGACACGATCCGGCCGGACCACTTCTCGGTCGCCAGCGCGATCGGCGCAGCCATCGCCCAAGTCGGCGCAGAGACCGACCGGGTCTATTCGATGGCGGCCATGACCCGCGACGAGGCGATGGCCGAAGCCCGGTCGGTCACCGCACAGCGTGCGGTCGACACAGGTGCCGACGCGGCCACGGTCGAGATCACCGACGTGGACGAGATCCCGCTCACGTACCTGCCGTCGCACGCGATTCGGATCCGGGTGAAGGCTGTGGGGGACTTGGCGGTGGTCCCCTGCTCATCGGACGGAGGAGTGGGCACGTGAGCAACCAGGGATCGATCGGGCTCATCCTGGGCAGCGCGATAGCACCCGAGGCCATCGCAGCTGCAGCAGCGCAGGCCGAGTCGAGCGGCTTCGACGAGATCTGGCTCGCTGAGGACTACTTCTTCACCGGCGGCATCTCAGGTGCTTCGGTAGTGCTCGGTGCCACGAATGAGATCACAGTGGGCCTCGGTGTCGTGTCGGTGGTGGCGCGCCACCCATCGGTGCTGGCAATGGAGCTGGCAACGCTGAGCCGCTCATCCCCGCAGCGGCTGGTGGCAGGCGTGGGACTGGGTGTTCCGGTGTGGGTTCGCCAGATGGGCCTGCATCCCCGGTCGCCGTTGACAGCAGTGCGGGAATGCGTGACGGCGGTCAAGGCCCTGCTTGCTGGCGAGACGCTCGATCATCGGGGCGAAGTCTTCGAGTTCAACAACATCAAGCTCACCTATCCCGAAACGGGCCCGCCGATGCCCGTGCGACTCGGCGTATCCGGCCCGAACATGCTTCGCTTGAGCGGCGAGATCGCCGATGGCACTGTGCTGTCGGTCTGCTCGAGCCTGCGGTACGTGGAGTGGGCGACCGAACGCATCGACGAGGGTCGCGAGTTCGCAGGCCGTACCGACTCCCACCCGATCACGGTGTTCGCGCTGTATGCCGTGGACGAAGACGGCCAAGCAGCACGAGATTCCGCCCGGGCTTCGCTCGCCTTCTACCGCCAGCACGGACCCAATGCCCTCACCGACGTGTACGGGATCTCCGACGAGCTTCAGATCCTGATCGAGAAGGGCGGCTACAGAGCAGTGCGAGATGGCATGCCCGATCAGTGGGTTGCCGACTTGACCGTGGCCGGCACACCGGCCGAGTGCGCCGCCAAGATCCAGGCGCTGTGGGCGGGAGGTGCCGACTCGGTAGCGCTGTTCCCGCTTGCCACCGACCGGCTTTCAGAGATCATCGACCTCACCGCCAACGAGGTGCTGCCCCGCACCTGAATTTGCTGCCGGGAATTCGCTTCCAGCAGAACTGCCACGTTGTTGGTGTTTCAACCGCCACTTTGTTGGCATATCAACTGCCACTTTGGTGGCCCCTCAGACGGCGGGTACGTAGTCGGCGTCTATGCCGAAGGCGTGCGGCCCGACGACGGCCAGCGCCTCGGGTGTGCGCAGCAAGTCGGGCGCTGGCAGCACCAGCACGTCGGCCCGCACGCCGAAGCGAAGCAGCTCGGTCGTGATCGGCTCGCCGGTGTCGGTCGTGACCAGCGTGATGAGGTCGGGCACCATCACCTTGGGCTCGTCGTCTTCGTAGATGGCGAGATTCTCGTTCTGGAAGTCGATGCGGATGGTGCGGCCGGCGTCGCCGCCGGTTCCCGCCACGGTCATCTGACCGCGCGCGAAGCCGGCTGCGTTGCGCCGGTGCACGTCGGTGACCTTGCCGCGCAGGTACCGCATGCCACCAGCGACGCCCAGGATCGCCTCTGCCGGATCGTCCTTGACTTCACGGGCGTGATGCACTGCGTGCCCGATTTCGCTGGCCAGCCGCAGTGTGTTGGGGATGATCGAGCGACGGCAGTAGGCGCCGTCCATGACGGCTGATGCCAGCCCCGTGTGCGCACCCATCTCGACAGTGGCGGCCCGTGCAATGCGCTCAAGCCATTTGGCATCGGGCACCTCGGCGATGACCACCTGGCTGCCGCGCTCATCGGCGATGGCGGCGGGGTAGGGGCTGCCGCCGTAGATCAGGTAGGTGATCATCTGCAGTTCGGGGAAGGCCCGACCCATGCCGTCGCCGTTCACGATGGGAATGTCCATGGCGGCAGCCACCACCATCGGCACCATCGAGTTGCTGCCGCCCATCTCGAACGGGGCGATCGCGTCGAACTTCCGCCCCAAGTGGCGCTCGAGTGCCCGGGCCGCCACGGTCTCCTCTTCGCCGCCAGCGAGCTTTTCGTGGCTGACCATCGGCGAACCCATGCCCCCGACGGCCACCAGCAAGTCGTCGTCAGCGATCTCTTCGGGCTCGATGACCCGCACCCGCCCGCCGGTTCGCAGCACCTGGAGGACCCGCAATCGCCCGAGGTAGGGATTCCCGCCGCCACCGGTGCCCAGCACCGCTGCCCCCAACGCAATCGGTGCGAGATCAGCCTCAGTGATCTCCCACACAGCGTCCCTCCTGCCAACCGCGACGCAGCGACAACCGACGCTACCCCGCGCCGCCATTCCGATCCGGTCCCGCCTTGGGTTCTGAGGCAGCCCGCCGACGTCCCGCAGTCATCGTCAGCAACGATGCCCTACGGCTCCACCTCGACCTCTAGGACGCCTGACCGGTGTCGATCAGTTGTTCTTGTGGCGTCGCAGGGGGTTCAATCTGATCTGTGTAGCTATGGCTACTGGCTATGGCTATGGCTACAATGGACACGGCGATTGATGTGGGGAGGTAGTCGGATGTCCCTGGGCGGGGCCGATGAACGGACTATTCCTGCTGGTGAATTCAAGAACCGCTGCCTCGCCTTGATGGACGAAGTCAACGAGACCGGGATCGAGATCGTCATCACCAAGCGCGGCCGGGCGGTCTCGCGACTCGTGCCCGCGAGCCGGTCAGTTCCTCAGATGTGGGGGCGCTACAAGGAGCACATCGGGGCTCTTGACGACCTTGTCGCACCCGCGGTTCCGGCTGGCGACTGGGAGGTCGTCAGCAATCCGGATCGGGTCCTGGACCCCGATCGATCATCGCAGTAGTGATCCTCCTCGATACCCATGTGCTGGTGTGGCTCGTCGCGGCTGTGTCGCGCCTCGGCGAATTGGCCCGGAACCAGATTCAGGAGGCGTGGGAGCACGGCGAGGTCGCCGTGTCGGCGTTCACGTTCTGGGAACTGGCTCAGCTGTGTTCTGCTGGCCGACTTGAACTCAGCCAGCCGCTGCGGGTGTTGCGGCAGCGGTTGGTGGCTGACGGTCTGGTATCTGTGCCCGTTGACGATGAAATCGCTCTTCGATCCGCCGAACTGGGTGACGAGGGCTTTCATGGTGACCCGGCCGACCGCATCATCGTGGCCACCGCAATCGTCGGCGGATTCCGTCTCGCCACCGCCGACCGTGAGATCGCGGCCTGGGGTGACCGATCAAGCCTCGTAACGCTGCTCGATCCTCGAGTCTGATCCCACCGGAGGAACGAGGGTCAGCCGCGATGGCCGGTGTCGATGATGGCGGTGCGGAGATCGGTCATGTCCAAGATCGTGTACTTCCCGCCGATGCGACCCCAGCCGGTTCCGGTGCGTGAGGCGCCGCCGAAGGGCGGGTGCTGTTCCCAGAATGCGGTTCCCTCGTTGACCAGCACGGTGCCGGTACGCAGCTCGTCGACGGCCCGGTAGGCACGAGCCAGCGACGAGGTGAACACCGACGCCTGCAAGCCGAGCTCGGAGTCGTTGGCGAGGGCGAACGCCTCGTCATCGGAATCGAACTCGGTAATGGGCACGACCGGGCCGAACGTCTCGTCACGAAAGACATCCATGGTCGGTATGACATCGTCGATCACCGTGAGCTCGTAGAACAAGCCGGTCGGCCGGTCGGCCTCACGGGCGCCGCCCAGCAGCACTTGGGCACCCTGAGCTTGGGCATCGGCCACGTGGGCATCCATGTGAGCTGCGACCGCCTCGTTGTTGAGCGGGCCCATCAACGTTGTGTCTTCGAGCGGATCGCCAAGCGTGACGCCTTGGGCGCGTTCCATGACCAGCGCGACCAGTTCGTTGTGGATCGAGTTGTGCACCAGCAGGCGCTCGGTCGCGACACAGCACTGTCCAGACACGAAATGGGCACCAAACACCGCGGCGTCGGCAGCAGCGGCGAGGTCGGCGTCGTCGAACACGATCTGGGGCCCATTGCCCGACGACTCGATGATCGTGCGCTTCATGCCCGCGGCAGCCACGATTGCCTCAGCGGTCGCCTGCGAGCCCACGAATCCGACGCCGTCCACGCCCGGGTGCGAGACCAAGGCCTCTCCCACCTCGCCGCGGCCCATCACCACCGACACAGCCCCGGGCGGGAACCCCGCTTCAGCGACGGCCTCGGCGAGCGCCAGCGCGGAGAGCGGAGCGTTCTGGGATGGTTTGATCACCGCTGGATTCCCTGCGGCGAGCGCGGCCGCGAGCAGTTCTGCCGGGATGTTCATCGGGAAGTTCCACGGCGTGACCAAGGCGTAGACGCCGTTCGGCTTGCGGTGGGTGAACACCCGCTTGCGAGGATCGACGCTCGGCAGCACGTGTGTCTCGAGCCGTTTGATCTCCTCGGCGGCCAACCGGAAAATCTCGGCCGACTCGGCCAACTCGTCGGCGGCCTCTGCGGCGAGGGGCTTGCCGCTCTCGCGAGCCAATTGCTCAGCGTGCGGTCCCGCTGCGGCCTCGATGCACCCCGCCGCAGCATGCAGCATCTCGGCCCGATCAAAAAAGCTCAGGCGCTCCAGCTCGTTCGCAGCTTCATTCGCACCGGCGACTGCGTCGTCGATGTCTGCGAGCGACGCTGTGTCAACTTCAGCAAGCACGGCACCAGTGGCGGGTTCGACGACGGTAAGCGCAGTGATGCTGCGGCCGATGCGCCGCTCGCCCCCAATGAGCTGATGCATCTGCGCACCCTAGGCCGAGGCCGTTGAACCGCTGAGCAACCGCTTGCAACCAGAGACGACGCCCTCGCGGAACATCTCGAGTTGGCCCTCGGGCCACGGCACCTCGGGCCGCTGGGCCCTCCAGCCGAGGATCGCCATGCCGCGAATGAGCTCGAACATCGGCACGAGCGCCAGGTCGTCATCGCTGATGGGGCGGACTGCTCGGTAACTGTGCAGGAACGCCTGCCGGCCAGCCCGAAAATCCGCCGTACCTCTCGAATGGAACATGGCCACAGCGATGTCGTACTGGTGCCACCCGAAGCCGGCGTCGTCGAAATCGATCACGCTGAGCTGCCCGTTGTGGGTGAGCAGGTTTGCCAGGTGCAGATCGGCATGAATCATGCTGAAGGTCCGGCGCGGCTCGCCATAGCGACGAAGCCGTTCCCGGCAATGATCGCGGGCCATGATCAGCAGGTCCCGCTCGCGCCCATCGAGCACCGGGTTCTCCCAGAAGGGGCCCCAGAAGGGTGCTTCGCCGAGCAAGCCGTCCAAGTCCAAGCGGTGGCGCCGGAACGATGACGGCGGTGTCCAGTTGGCCGCCTGGTTGTGCATCGCTGCCATCAGGCCACCGAGCTGCCCGAACGGCTCGGTGATCTCGGCCGGTTCTGTTGCGTCGGTGCTCTTGTCGTGCGCGGTGAGCAACTCGCCGACGATCTCTCCCGGCGCCCAGAGGTTGAGTCCGACCCGTCGTGTCTCCTCTTCGTCGATTTCGACGGGTACGAAGTAACGGCCGTCGGGCGCAGCGACCGGCGTCGGCACGGAAATGCCGCTGCCCCGCAGCGCCTCCAGCCACACGCGTTCGGAATTGAGTTCGTCGACGGTGTGGTAACCGGGCCGGTGCAATCGCAGAACGTAGGCCTGAGGTGAGCGGTCGTCGTCAGCGCGAAACGTGACGTTCTCGCTGATGCCGATCAGTTGCAGGTGTGCCGAACCGAGGCCAAACGCTCGGAGCGCCTCGCGGGCCGGCGATTCGTACGGGGCCGCAGCCCCGTCAACCATCGAGGTCCGCCAGCACAGCGTCGAATGCTGCCAAGAACTCGTCTGCGTGGGACTGCTGCAGCACGAGCGGCGGCCGGAGCTTCAGCACGTTGGCGAACGCGCCGGCGTTCGACGCCAGGATGCCCCGGTCCTTCAGACGGTCGGTGATCTCCACCGCGCGAGCACGGTCGGGCGCCAGGTCATCACCGGGCGTCACCATCTCCACGCCGATGAACAGGCCGTGCCCGCGGACGTCGCCGATCCAGGAGCACCCTTCGGCTCGTGCGGCAATCGCGGCCTTCAGCTTCCCGCCGATCTCGCTGGCGCTCGCGGCCAGATCCCGCTCTTCGATCTCATCGATCACCGCATGACCAACAGCGGCCTGCAGGGGACTGGCGGCGAAGGTGTTGAAGTGTCGGGTGCTGGCACGGAAACCCTCGACGAGCTCGCGGCTTGCGACCGTCGCCGACAGGGGCAGGCCGTTGCCCATCGGCTTGCCCATCACTGCGATGTCCGGCTCGAACCCCGTGACCTCGTAGCCCCACCAGCGGCCCGTGCGGCAATAGCCGGCCTGCACCTCGTCCGCGATGACCAGCCCGCCGGCGTTGCGGACCATCTGTGCAGCCTTCGCCATGAAATCGCCGGGGATGTCTGGCAGGCCCTCGTTGGCCAGGATCGAGCACAGGACGATCGCCGCGGCACCCTGTCCCGATGCCTCCAAATGCTCGATGGCGGCAGCGAGCTCTTCCAGATAGGCGCCGGCAAGCTCGCCTTCGTCGAGCCCGTCGGTGATGGGGCGGAAGCGCTGGGGGAACGGAATCGTCGCAATATCGGGGTGCTCGTCGGGCCGCCTCGCCGCCAGCGTCAGCGCGATGACCGCCTCGGTATTGCCGTGGTAGGTGGCATCAGTAGCGATCACACCCCGCCGACCCGTTGCCAGCCGCGCCATGCGCAGCGCCACCTCGACGGCCTCGGTGCCGCTGCAGCTGATGACGGCGCTCTCGATTCCGTCGGCATGCAGGCCTACGAGTCGTTCGGCGAAGCTGACAATGCCCTCGTGCAGGTACCGACTGTGCACGTTCAGCGTGGCCTGCTGGGCGGCCATCGCCTCGGCGACTCGTGCGTTGCCGTGGCCCACGCACGGCACGTTGTTGTACATGTCGATGTAGCGGCGGCCCTCAGCATCGAACAGCTCGACCCCGTCGCCTCGCACGATGTGCAGCGGCTCGGAATAGAAGAGCGGCGCACCGGCGCCCAGCGCCTGATCTCGCCGAACTCGAAGTGACGGGCCCGATGTCGAATTCATCCGCACCCACCCCAGGCGTCGCAGCCCGCGGGTGCGCGCGAAGCGGGATGCGGCTGCCAGGTCACTCCGCGGGGGTGAGGAGTGCGGAGTTGGAGTGTTTGGAACCTGGCTTGCGGCCCAGCACTATTTCCGGAGTGAGCAGATCTACCGGCCCCGGCATCCCGGACGGGTCGGAGTAGTAGCCGAGCGCATAGTTGCCCATCGAATACCCCATCAGATCTGCCAGCTCCGGATCGAGGTCCTTGGCGACGTCGGGCGGGCAGGACAGGAATTGGTTCTCTTCGGTGCGCAGCCAACCGAGGGTGTAGGTGATGTTGATGCCGGTGCGATCGGCGTCGCTGTGGTTCTCCCCGCCGCCATGAATCACCGAGCCCGAGTACAGCAATACCGACCCGGCGCCCATCGTGGCCTGCGTCTTCTCGTCATCGGCCGCCCGGCGCTCGGGGTCCCAGCCGGGGCTGCCTGGCACGATGCGCGTCCCGCCGTTCTCGTCGGTGAAATCGGTGAGCGCCCACATGGTGTTGAACTGCGGCTCGATCTGGTCCGGGATGTAGCCGCCCCATGCCAGGCGGTCTCGATGCAGCGGCTGGGTGCCCTGGCCGGGCTTGATGTTGATGACCTGGGTCAGGTGCAGCTGGATCTTGTTGGTGTAGGGGCCGAGGAACCGGTTGGCCATGCTGATGATCTTGTGTTGCATCACCAGTTCGCGGCATGCCTGCGAGCGCGCCACGAGCGCTCCAGTTCGAGTCGTGTTGTGGCCGCTGAAGTTGTCCAGCCCGCCCGGTGTGCGGTCAATCCAGGGCCGCAATTCGGCCTCGAGCCGCTCGACGAAATCCAAATCGATGGCGTCCTCGATGATGGCGCCGCCGTCAATTCGCACCACCTCGGCAATCTCGTCCTCGTTGCTGTCCAGCGTGAATCGTGCAAGCTCAGCCATGCCGCAACAGTACGCGTCGGCGGAACGAGCCGCCGGACTCGGCTGACGGGCTGCCGCACCGCCGCTACACAGTTCAGACGGCGACGATCTCGATGAGATGATCCAAGCCCACGAAGTCGTCGGGATTGCGTGTGTACAGCGGCAGTCCATGAGCTATCGCGGTGGCGGCAATGAGCAGATCAATGGCACGAGCGCCGCGGGGCTTGCGGCCGATCGCTGTCACTGCCGCAGAGATTTGACCATGCGCCCGCGCTGCCTCGACACCAAATGGGATGGGATATAGCGTCGACTCGGTTCGCTGGAGTACCTCCTGCCGCGCCGCACGCTCGGTCGGATGGGCGGCCGTGAGCGGACCCGCCGAGAGCTCGGCGAGGGTGATGGCGCTGATGGATGGCGCATGCGGCACGTCTGCCGGGCTGAGATCCGCCAGATGGATGACCACAGACGTATCGAGCAGCCCGTAGTGGTGGCGCTGGCGATCAGTCATCTCGCCAAGGACTTGGGTCGGCCAGCGCGTCGAGATCCGCCCGGAATTGCTGATAGTCGATTTTGGGGGCCCCCTTGAAGGCCTCCAGCAAGACTTCGGCGGGGACGAAATGGCGATCATGCAGCGGCGACAGGCGCGCCACGGGCTCGCCGTTGCTCGTCACGATGAACGACTCGCCCTTCTTGACGGCACGCATAATCTTGCCGCTGTCGTTGCGGAGTTCACGCTGGCTGATCTCGCGTTCCACCGGGCCAGTGTAGCACGGCGTGCTACAGCCGGCCCCGACGGCTGGGCCGCTGTTGCCGGCGCGGCAGACCCGGTCGGCTGGTGAAACCTCACCGGCATAGGTCGCGGCGGGGATGAATGGCCCGGGAAGTCTGGCGAATCGGCCGCCACGTGAGCGCAGCCGTTCGGCGACCGTGGGTGTCCCGGTGCTCGGCGACGCAGGTGCGATGGGCCGTAGAGCCGTTCGAACTGTTCCGTTGCGAGATTGCCACCAGGCCGTGATGCAGGAACCGGCTGCCGGCCTCGCTCCACACAACATGCGCGTCCACCTCCGCTTGCATCCGCGCGAGATCTGCATCTACTTCGCGCTTGAAGTCGTCCAAGTGCTCGCGAAGAGACTGCAACTCGGCCTTGCTATGCGTGACATGGAGGCGGTAGCGGCGGAGCAGTTCGAGCTGGATTCCGATGCTGAGCATCGTGATCAGCACGGACCAGACGACGAGTGCCGACTTCGATATCCCGACGGCGAGCAACGGGTCCATCGCCGCCGTCATTGGTCATCACCTGTGGTGCCCAGCGTGTGTCGGTGTCTGCTTGTTGATGCCATGACCGCATGACAGCAGCCGCGCCCGCGAAGATCAACAGAATTTATTGAAAGTTGCTGTCAAGAGCCATCGGGCGGTCCTGCGAGACCGTAGGAGCGGAGTTCGACCTCGTTGCCGTCGGGGTCACGGACATAGACGGCCGAACCCCAGCCGCGCGCCCCGTAGACACGCGGCGAGCGACGAACAACCGCCACGTCGGAATGTGCAGCGATCTCTTCGACATCGCCAGTGACCCACAGAGCGAAGTGCCCGAGGTTCTCTCCGCTGCGGTCTGCCTCGACGAGATCGATGATCGTGCCCTCATCGATGCGCACCGACACGAAAGGTGCATCTCCGGCCTTCCATTCGTCGTAACGAACCGGCGCCAGTCCCAGCCGATCCCGATACCAGGCCAGCGAGCGTTCGGCGTCGGCCACGTTCAGCACGATGTGATCCAGCCCCTGTACTTCAGCCATCGCACCAGTATCGGCGACTGAGCACTGTGCCGATCGCAGGGACACTCACGCCTGCAACCGGACTCGACCAAGCGGGTCGTTCTACGCTGCGCCAGGTGAGTCAGCCTTCCGACAGCGTCCCCGTCTTCACACCAGACGACGACGGCTTCCACGCGCACCTGCGGGGCGACGACTGGTGGTTCACCGAGACGGCGTGGTTCTCGTTCCATCACCGCGAACGAGCCCTCGGGGGATGGCTCTACACCTTGGCGCGCCACAACATCGGCACGATCTCGGGCGGGGCGTGGGTGTGGGACGACACGGCGCACCTGCCGTGGGAAGTCCCCTACAGCTCCAATCTCACGGCTCTGCGGCTGCCGCCCGAGTTCGACCTGCGAGATGCGACGCTGCCCAACGGCGTGAGCGTTCGCGTCGAGACTCCCACGATGGCGTACCGGCTCGGCTACGACGACCCGGGCCGATTCACGGCCGACCTGCGCTTCGACGCAGTGCTGCCGCCGCGGCCGCTGTCGGCCTCGGGCTCGACGTTCAGCCATTCGGCGCACTTCGATCAGATCGGCCGTGTCGCCGGCACGATTGAGCTGGCCGGTGAGCTGATTGACATTGACTGCTGGTCGATGCGCGACCGCACATGGGGCCGCAGGCCGGAGAACCGCCCCCGTCAGGCTGCCTACGTCACCGGCGCCGGTGATGACGGCTCGGGCTTCCTGGCAGTCACAAGTACCCGCGAAGCGCTCGACCGGGTTGCGTACGGGTTCATTCAGCACGGCGATGCACAGGCCGGCCTCGTTGACGGCGAACGCACCGTCCGTCGCAGCTCCGATGGCTGGATTTCCGAGATTCGCATCGACGCCGTCGACGCCGCCGGCGAACGGTTCGGGGCGACCGGCAGCCCGGTCAGCCGGATCATCATCAACCGCCACAGCTTCGTCGACATCAACAGCCTCGTCCGTTGGGAGGTCGACGGCGTGGGCACCTGGTGGGGCGAGGATCAGGACATGTGGCCGGTTCACCGGTTCTCTGCGGCCAAGCGCAGCGGAGACTGGTCGAACCCTCAGTCCAGACCATGAGCTTCGACGACCACCAACTGCTGTCACGGCTCGCAGACACGTTGCGCTCCCAGATCGCGCCAGCCGTCGACGACGAATTCGCCCGAACTCAGGCGTTCATGGCGTCGGTGATCCTGCAACGACTGGCGAAGCAGGCCCGATTCGAGGACGAACATCACACTGCCGAGATCGCCGATGTCGCAGCGCTGGCAGATCAACTCGATGCCGTGTTCGCGACAGGCGGCAGCGCGACCGATGTCCCCGCTGCTGTTACGGACGCTGTCGCTCGCATGCGGGTGCAAGCGTCGATATCCGCCGCGTCGGAGGTCATCGACGCCCTGTACCGGTGGGATCCCTCCCATCCCCTCGCTGCAGCGGCGCTGGCCGCCACCCGGCACGCGCTGCGGCGCGACATCGATCGTCGCATGGACATCGCGCAATGAGCGCCGTGGGGGAGCACATCATCCAGCCCGACGCCCGCAACCTGACCGGTGTTCTCGGTGACTACCTGCGTGATCGCCTCGGCGCCAGCGGCCTCGTCGACATCGGCAGCCCCGAACGCATCGCTGTCGGCTGGTCGCACGAAACATGGCTGTTCGACGCTGTCTGGTCCGACGGCGCCGACGAGCGACGCCAAGGCATGTGCCTGCGTCGCGACCCTGGCAATGCGCTGCTGCGAGAGGAATCCGATCTTGGAGAGCAGTTCCGGGTGCTGCGATGCCTTGAGGACACGGACGTTCCTGCACCGCGGGCCTTCTGGTACGAACCCGATCCCGCAGTCCTCGGCGCTCCCGCCATCTTCATGGAACGAGTCGTCGGCGAGTGCCCGAGCCCGTGGCGCCGGGCGGGCCGCGAGTACTACGCCGCGGCGGCCGGGCGCGGCGTGCTGCCGGCGAGCTTCACCGATGCCCTGGCGGCGGTGCACAACGTCGACTGGCAGGCGGCAGGTCTCGAATTCCTCGGGGTCCCGGGGGAGGGCAACGATTTCGCTCTGCGCGAGATCGCCAAGTGGCAGGCGCTCATCGACGATTCCGGACATCCGGGCCATCCGATCCTCGCCGACTTGATCGGCTGGCTGAAGCACAACGCGCCGACGACCGAGCAGCTCACGCTCGTGCACGGTGCGTACCGGACCGGCAATGTCCTGATCCACGACGACCAGGTGTCGGCGATTCTCGACTGGGAGCTGCAGGTCATCGGCGACCCCATGTACGACGTGGCCTACATGCTGACCGAGCTCAATCGGGAGGGCACCGACCTGCTCTCGAATGTCGTGCCCCGGGAACTGTTCTTCGAGCGCTACCAGCAGGCCACCGGTATCGAGATCGACCCCGAGCGCTGCGCCTACTACCAGCTCCTCTACGCCATGCGCTCAGCGGCGTTCTGGATGAGCGCTGCGGGTCTGTACGCCGACGGCTCGAACAACGATCTGCGCCTGGCGCGCACCCACTGGTCAGTCACCGTGGCGCTCGAACGTGCGGCGACCGAGCTGGGCTACTAGGAGACTCGTGGGACCCGCTGGCCCAGCCGCGCCGGTTTGACACGAACGATCCGGCTGAATGTGTCTCAGACAGCGAACGCGTCGATCATGGCCTCGACGTCGCCCAGGGGGTACAGGATCGGGCAGGTGGCACCGTTGGCCAAGTAGCCGTCGACGGCCTCGCGAGCCTCCGCAGGCGTGCCCGAGGCAGTGAGCATCTGGACGATGTCGTCGGGAACGAGTTGTGACGCTGCTTCGACTTGTTCGGCCGTGGCTGGCCACGTCAGTACCTTGCCGACTTCTTCGAGCAGCGATTCGGGTACGCCCGAGGCCTTCATGATGTGGGGCTGCTGGCCCAGGTACTGGGTGACCATGTTGCGTGCCATGTCGAGCGCCGTCGCGCGGTCTTCGTGCACCGAGCACACCACCAGCTGGGGGCGGTCGAGATCGTCGACGCTGCGGCCGGCTGATTCGGCGCCGCGTTCGAGCGCCTCCATGGCACGGCTGTTGTAGTCAGGCGAGACCAGGTAGTTCAGCACGACGCCGTCGGCGATCTCGCCGCACAGCTCCATCATCTTCATGCCTGTGGCACCGATGTAGATCGGCACGTCTTTGGGCCGCCGCTCCTGGTACACGTAGTCGAGTTCGACGTCGTCGAGCTGGACGTGATCGCCGTGAAAGCTGACGTTCTCGTTGGCGAGCAATGCCCGCACCACGGTGGTGACCTCTCGCATCGCGCCAAGCGGGCGGGCCCTGCTGATGCCGACCTTCGCGGCGAGCGGGTCCCACCATGCGCCGAGACCGCAGATGATGCGACCCGGCGCGAGGTCGTCGAGCGTGGAGAACATCGACGCCAGCCGTGCGGCGTTGCGCGACCAGATGTCGATGACGCCTGCTCCCACCTTGATACGGGAGGTCGTCGCAGCGAACGCAGCCATCGGCACGCTGGCCTCGCGCACCAGCCGAGAGTCGGCCTGCCACACGGCCTCGAAACCGCGTTCCTCGGCGTACTGCGCAAAGCCCATTGCCTCACCGATCGGGTGGGCGTCTTGCAGGTACAGCGCAACGCGTGTTGAAGTCATCGGTTCACCGCCATCGATCCGGGCCGTCCAATGCGCCCCGCTGCGGAAGTCCCCGCGGACGTCAGGCGCTGTCCGCGGAACATAGCCTCAGATCCCGATGGTCTTCTGCACCTCCACGGGCACCCCTTCCGGCGCCGCCGGTCCATTTCCCGCCAGCTATGCCGCCCAGCTGTCCACCGAGGTCACCGACGCCGGTGGCCGAGCCCACATTGTCGAGCGGTTCCGGGAACAAGGCATCCGGCTGCCCACGTTCGCCGAACTCGCCGATCCTTCCCTCATTGACCCTGACATCGACACAGCGCTCGCCGACGTCGACCCAGACCTTGCGGATCCGCTGAACCTGTTCCGGGTCCACTGGTTCAACGACGGCGCCGGGGGGCGCACCGACGTGCCTGAGCATGTCGTGCTGCCGAGCGAGCTGACCGGCACGCCTGCTCAGGTTGTCGTGCTGTTCGGCAACCGGTTCCCGATGATCGGTGCCCACAAGGTGCTGGCTGCGTATTCCTGCCTCGCGCCGAGGGTCACCTCGGGGCAGTTCGATCCGATCACGCACCGGGCGGTGTGGCCATCGACGGGCAACTACGCCCGCGGCGGCGTGGCCATCAGCCGGATCATGGCGTGCCGCGGCGTTGCGGTGTTGCCAGAGAACATGAGCCGTGAACGGTTCGACTGGCTGGCCGACTGGGTCGCCGACCCTGCCGACGTGATTCGCACGCCCGGCTCGGAGAGCAACGTTAAAGAGATCTACGACGCGTGCGCCATGCTCGCAGCGGATCCGGCGAACTTCATCTTGAACCAGTTCAGTGAGTTCTCGAATCACATCGGCCATTACGAGGTGACGGGAGCGGCGCTGCTTGTTGTGTTTGAACACCTGCGCCAGAAGGCGCCCGCAGGCTCCGAGCCGAGTTTGGCCGCGTTCGTGGCCGCCAGCGGCTCGGCAGGCACGCTCGGCGCTGGCGACCGGCTCAAGGACGAACACGGCGCCCAGATCGTGGCGGTCGAGGCGCTTGAGTGCCCAACGATGCTCTACAACGGCTACGGCGAGCACAACATCCAGGGCATCGGCGACAAGCACATACCGCTCATCCACAACGTCACCAACACCGACGTCATCGTCGGCGTCAGCGACCGGGCAACCGACGGGCTCGGGCTGGTGTTCAACACCGAGGCCGGCCGTGACGCCCTGCGCGAGCACCTAGGGGCAGCATCGTGGGTGCTCGACGAACTGGGACACTTCGGCTACTCGTCGATCTGCAACGTGCTCGCCGCGGCCCGCGCCGCCAACGAGCTGGGCCTCGGATCAGACGACGTGGTCATGACCGTGGCCACTGACGGCTTCGAGATGTATTACTCCGAACGGGACCGCCATGTTGCGGAACGCCATGCGGGCAGCTTCGATGCGGGCGCTGCCCGCAGCATCCTCGAGCAGCATCTGGCGCCCGACGCTCGCAGCGAGCACGCGCCTCACATCGAGGTGCTGACGGACCGGGGCCGCGACCGCATCTTCAACCTCGGCTACTACACCTGGGTCGAGCAGCAGGGCGTCCCGCTGGAGGACTTCGAGGCCCGCCGTGACCAGGCGTTCTGGGATTCG
Organism: Candidatus Poriferisodalis sp.; assembly: GCF_965237655.1. GTDB lineage: Bacteria > Actinomycetota > Acidimicrobiia > Acidimicrobiales > Poriferisodalaceae > Poriferisodalis. The sequence goes on along the minus strand of NZ_CBDEGB010000002.1, from coordinate 1,796,107 downwards.
CTGCGAGGCCTGCCCGGGCTGTGGGACGAGATGATCGACGAGCTCAACGACGAGGTTGCCGCTACCTTTGTGTAGGCACCGCAGCGCAATGTCCGCCAATGTGCCGGGACTCGCACTTTCCTCGCCTCGTTGATATCTCTGGCGTTCGCCGGGACTGGCGGCAGCAGCGCTTGTAGCATTCGCCGTGTGAGCACGATGGAAGTTCATCGGCTCGGGGACCGCACCGACGGAGGCTGGCGATGCCGGTGAGAGTGCGTGTGCAGCGGGCGCCGGCTGATCCGCTGCCCGTCTATCGACGAGTGCGCGCCGCCGATCTGCCCGCGGCGATGGCGGGCGGGGGTCCACGCGAACACGTGCCGCTCACGTTCTTTGCGCGCGAATGGGCGGCGTGGCACGACGAGCGAGTCGACATGATCCGCGAAGCGCCGCAGGGCTGCGATGAGGACGACCTGTGCCGCATCGCCGCTGTCGTCCACACCCTGTGCGATCGCGATGGCATTGCGGCGCCTCGAACCGTCACGTGACGTGAGCGAGCTGCCCGTCCACAGCGAGCTCTTCCACCCTCAAACGCGAAGAGCCAGACTTCGAGGTCCGTAGCGATCAGTCCTTCTGGGATTCACTGCGAGGCTTGCCCCGGCTGTGGGCCCCGGCTGTGGGACGAGATGATCGACGAACTCAACGACGAGGTCGCCGCCACGTTCGTGTGAGCGACGCAGCGTTCATGTATGGCCTCGTTGCGCCGGCTTGAGGTCGCGGCGGGTGCATGCAATTTATATGAAAGTATGATTTGCGCATGAAATCACTGCAGATTCGCAACGTTCCTGAGGAACTGCATAGACGTCTCAAATCCCGTGCTGCGCTCGAAGGTCAGTCGTTGTCGGAATTTGCGATTCGGGAACTGCAGCGCGTTCTCGAACGTCCAACTCGCCAAGAACTAGCGGAACAAGTCGCGAGACTTGACCGTGCGACAGTTTCCGAGACCGCTGCACAGGCGGTACGCGCGGTTCGCGATTCGCAGTGATCGTCGTCGACTCGTCCGCCGCGGTCGAGTGGCTCCTGGGCCTGCCGCTCGCAGAAGCGGTCGCCGAGCGCATTGTCTCAGCGGATTCAGTGCACGCTCCGGCTCTGATCGATGTCGAGGTAGCGCATGTCCTGCGCCGTTACGCGGCGCTCGGGGAGATCGATCCCGACCGCGGCGAAAGGGCGCTGCGAGCGCTCGCCGATCTCGACGCCGTGCGCTACACCCACGAGGCACTGCTGCCGCTGATCTGGAAACTGCGACACAACCTCACGGCCTATGACGCGACATTCGTCGCGCTCGCCGCAGCTCTCGACGCGCCGCTGATCACTCTTGATGCCGCTGTCGCACACGCACCCTGGCCTCATCAAACGATTGAACCGGTCCGTATCGAGGTCCTCAGATGAACCCGAAGATGCCTCACCTGTCGGCCCGTCACCGAGACGGCCTCCGCTCCAGATCACGGCGCTGAAACGTGTATGTGAGGCCGTTCGGCACCTTACCGATGAGAGAATGAACCCATGAGCGCTGACGCACCGCGCATTGATGCCGAGGGCTGATGGGCCGCCTTGATGAACTGGCTCAGAAGCAACGAGGCATGGACATCACCGAGACTGCCGTCGAGCTCGCTGCCGGTTATGAAGGCCTCGAAATGCCCCTTGCGTGAGCGGCGCCTGGTTGCGCAGGAGACGAGCGTTCGAACTCGAACACCGAATTCAATACGCTGAATCAGGCGACTTGAAAAACCTACATCAATCGACCTGATTTTGATGCATTGAGGGTGTGGAAAGTGATACACCACTTGAGCATCTCCTTCTGCGGACGATTCGCGGGCGCTACCTGCCGCGTATTGCAGACCGGCTGGTCCACCAGGCGCTGCAGGTGGCTATGCCTACGAACGCCCCGACGGCGTGGCGGTAGTTCCGCTCACTGCGATGAGAGAATGACGCCATGAGCGGATCGAGTAGGGCGGCACCGCGGATCGACGGCGAGCGCCTCATGGGCCGTTTGGGCGAGCTGGCTCAGATCGGTGCCATCGAGGGAACGCAGGGCAACTGCCGGCTGGCGCTTACCGACGAGGACCGCGCGGGTCGCGACCTGGTCGGCACCTGGATGGCCGACCTGGGGCTGGACATCACCGTTGACGGCCTCGGCAACGTCGTGGCATGCACGGAGCCGGGCCGGGTTGCCGACTCGGTGATGATGGGCAGTCACGTCGACACGGTTGCCACCGGCGGGCGCTACGACGGGAATCTCGGCGTGCTCGCAGGCCTCGAAGTGATCGAGTCGGTGCTGGCGAGCGGTCGGAAGCCGTCCCGCCCCCTGTCGGTGGCGTACTTCACCGACGAGGAAGGCAGCCGGTTCGCCCCTGACATGCTGGGCAGCCTGGCCTACGTGGGCGGTATAGCTCTCGAAGAAGCGCTGGAGATCACTGATCGGGAGGGCATGTCGGTCGGCGACGAGCTGGACCGCATCGGCTATCGCGGATCGGCGCCGGTGCCTGGGACCGTGCCGTATGCCTATATGGAACTGCACATCGAGCAGGGGCCAGTACTCGAGTTTCACGGGGTCCAGATCGGCGTCGTGGAAGGCGTGCAGGGCATTTCCTGGACTGAGATCACGCTGCGCGGGCAGTCCAACCACGCCGGCACCACGCCGATGCCGCTGCGCCGTGATGCGGGGCTGGCCGCGTGTCGCATTGCCGGCGAGGTGCGCGAGATGGCGCACAACATCGGCGACTCGCAGGTCGGCACCGTGGGGTCGATCTCGCTCGTGCCGAACCTGGTGAACGTCATTGCGGGCTTGGCCACGATGACGGTGGATCTCCGCAACACTTCCGAAGGCATGCTGCAGCACGCCGAGGCACGTCTTGACGAGATCGTGGCCCGCATCGCCGACGGCGAGCATCTCGAAGCCGCCATGCGGCGCACGGCACGGTTCGAGCCGGTCGACTTCCATCCGGCCGTCATCGACCTCGTCGAGCGATGCGCCTCCGAAGTGAGCCTGACGCGCCGTCGCATGCCGTCGGGTGCAGGCCACGACGCCCAGATGCTGGCGCGTGTCTGCCCGACGGGGATGATCTTCGTGCCGAGCTTCGACGGCGTCAGTCACAACCCGGCTGAGCACACGGCGCCCGAGGACATCGAGGCCGGCGCGAACCTGCTGGCCGATGTGGTGTGGCGCCTGGCCAACGGCGACATCGACGAGATGCTCTCGGGTGGAGCAGACGCCGCGAGCGATGGGATGGCTCGATGAGGCCGCTCACGGTCGGCGCCGCGCAGCTCGGGCCGATCGCCCGCTACGAGACCCGTGCCAGCGTGGTGAAGCGCCTGATCGCGCTGCTGCGCCAAGGCGCCGAGCGGGGCTGCGATGTCGTGGTGTTTCCCGAACTGGCGCTCACCACCTTCTTCCCCCGCTGGTTCTTTCCTGACGACTCGCCCGAGCTGCTGTCGTACTTCGAGACCGAGATGCCATCGGCGGACACCCAGCCGCTGTTCGACGAGGCCAAGCGCTTGGGCATCGGCTTCCACCTGGGCTACGCCGAGCTGACACCTGACGGGCAGCGCTACAACACCGCGATCCTCGTCGAGCGAGACGGCACCCTCGTCGCCAAGTACCGCAAGGTGCACATTCCAGGACACGAAGAGCACGAGCCCCAACGCCCGTTCCAGCATCTCGAACGCCGCTACTTCGAAGAGTCCGCCGAGGGATTCAATGTGTGGCGGGCATTCGGCGGCGTCATGGGCATCGCCCTGTGCAACGACCGGCGCTGGCCGGAGACCTACCGCGTGATGGGCCTCCAGGGCGTCGAGATGATCTTCATCGGCTACAACACGCCGCTGCACTACGCGCCCGATCCCATCCAAGACCCGCTGCAGGCCTTCCACAATCACCTCGTGATGCAGGCAGGCGCTTACCAGAACGGGACCTGGGTGGTCGGGGTCGCCAAGGGCGGCACCGAGGAGGGCGTGGAGTCGCTGGCGCACTCGGCAGTTATTGCGCCGTCGGGCCAGATCGTGGCCCAGGCCGTCACCGATGGTGACGAGTTGATCACCGCACGCTGCGACTTGGACTGGTGCTCGCAGTACAAGGACACGGTGTTCGACTTCGATCGCTACCGGCGGCCTGAGACGTACAAGTTGATCGGCGAACGCAAGGGAGCCATCCCGCCGCCTTGAGCGGTGGTGTGAATGACCGCGCGGCGGTGCGACAATAGCTAGCGGGGAAGGGACAGATAATCCCTAGGTCCCGGAGAAAGGTTGCCGATGACGACCGAGTTCGTGTTGAACGGCTCGCCGGTCACGGTCGCAAGCGACCATGAGCATCTGCTTGCGGCACTGCGAGATGAGCTGGGAATCATCTCGCCCAAGGACGGGTGCGCCCCGTCGGGCCAATGCGGCTGCTGCACGGTGCTGGTCGACGGAAGGGCACGGGTGGCCTGCCAGACCAGCCTGGAGCGCTCAGCCGGCACCGAGATCACCACCGTCGAGGGTTTCGACGATGCCGAGGTGGACGCCATGGCGGACACCTTCGCGGCACATGGCGCTTTGCAGTGCGGATTCTGCACCCCCGGCATCGTGGTGCGGCTGAAGGCCCTGCTCGACCGCAAGGGCTCCGCGCTGACTCGCGAAGAAGCCAGCCGCCACCTAGGCGGTCACCTGTGCCGTTGCACCGGCTACACCAAGATCCTCGACGCAGTGGAATCGCTGGCGGCAGGGGAGGTGCCGGTGGCGCTGCCGCCCAAGGGCGTCGGCAGCTCCGGCGTTCGCTACGAGGCTCGCGAGCTGACGCTGGGCAGCCGTCCGTATATCGACGACATGGTGATCGACTCGTCGATCACCGGTGTGACAGGCCCGTACGGCATGCTGCACGGCGCGCTGCGGTTTGCTGACCATGCCCGTGCCGATGTGCTGTCGATCGACTCCAGCGCAGCGGAAGCAGTGCCCGGGGTGCGGGCCGTGTTCACCGCCGCCGACATTCCCGGCGTGCTGCGGGTGGGCCTCATCCACAAGGACTGGCCGGTGATGATCCCGGTGGGCGGGCGCACGTCCTACCTCGGCGACGTACTCGCCACTGTCGTGGCCGACAATCGGCCCGCTGCCCGGCGCGCCGCAGAGCTGATCGATGTGGCCTACGACGTCCTCGAACCCATGACCGATCCGGTACGGGTGAAGGACAGCGACATCGACGCCGTGTGGGAGCTCGACGGCAACGTGCTGTCGCGCTCGACCTACGCCCGCGGCGACGTCGACGCCGCGCTGGCTGCGTCGGCGCACACCGTGACCGAGACCTTCCAGACCCAGCGCATCGAGCACGCCTACCTCGAACCCGAGTCGACCCTTGCCGTTCCCACCCCTGCCAACGGGGTCCCCGCCGGACTGCACGTGTACACCGGCGGGCAGGGCATCTGGGACGACCGCAACGACATCGCCGCGGTGCTGGCACTGGACCCGTCGGTGGTCACCACAGAGCTGGTCTCCAACGGCGGGGCGTTCGGTGGCAAGGAGGACATGTCGAACCAGGCACACGCGGCGCTCGCGGCGTGGCTGACCGGTCGCCCGGTACGGATCACACTGTCGCGTGAGGAATCGCTGCTCATGCACCCGAAGCGGCACCCGATCCGCATGACCTATGAGGTCGGCTGCGACGCCGACGGCAAGCTCACTGCGGTGCGGGCGCGAATGTTCGGCGACTCGGGCCCGTATGCCTCGGTCGGCATGAAGGTGCTGGAACGGTCGGCAGGACACGCCACCGGGCCGTACCTGGTGCCGGCGGTAGATGTCGAGTCCGTCGCAGTGCGCACCAACAACCCTGTGTGCGGCGCATTCCGGGGCTTCGGCGCAAACCAGGCACAGTTCGCCATGGAAGGCGTGATGGACCGGCTGGCCGAAGCCCTGGGCATCAGCGGCTTCGAGATGCGTCAGCGCAACGTGGTCGTGCCCGGGGGAGTGTGGGGACCGGGCCAGATCATGGACGACGGCTGTCTGGGCGCCCAGGCCTGCCTGGACGCTGTGCGCAAGCCCTACGAGGCGGCCCGTGCTGCCGGAAAGCCCGTCGGGATCGGGCTGGGGCTCAAGAACTCCGGACTCGGGAACGGCTTCAAGGAGATCGCCAAGGCTGTAGTGCGTTTCTGCGCTGACGGCACCCTCGAAGTCCGACACTGTTGGACTGAAATGGGCCAGGGCGTGCACACCGTTGCGCTACAGGTCGCCGTGGAGGAACTCGGCGTCGATCCGGAGGCCGTGCGAGTAATCGTGGACTCCACCCGCGAGCTTGGTGCCGGTCAGACCACCGGCAGCCGGGGCACGCTCATGGGCGCTGGGTCCGTGGCCGACGCCTGCCGCGCCGCGCTGGCCGACGGCTGCCGGCCCGAAGTGGACTACGAGGGCGAGTACCGGGTGGACTGGACTAACTCGCTGTCGGAAGGCTTGGAGAACCCGGTCATCCACTCCACGTTCGGGTACGCCGCCCAAGTCGTCATCCTCGATCCCGAGTCCGGCAAGGTGGAGCGGGTCATCGCCGCGCACGATGTCGGCCGAGCCGTGAATCCCGTGATGTGCGAGGGCCAGATCGAGGGCAGCGTGCACATGGGGCTCGGCTATGCGCTGAGCGAGGGCTTCCCTGCTGACGCCGACGGGCGACCGCTCAATTCAACGCTTCGCAGCCTCGCGATCATCCGGCCCAAGGACATGCCCGATGTCGACGTCATCCTGGTCGAGTCGCCCCAGCCCGGCGCTCCCTACGGCATCAAAGGCGTCGGCGAGATCGGGCTCGTGCCGACGGCGGGTGCCGTCGCAGCGGCTGTCCGGGAGTACGAAGGCGTGTGGCACAACGAGCTGCCGATGCGCAACCCGTCAAACCGCGAACGCGCAGACGCCTGGGTCTGAACCGTTTTCCCTACGAGCTTCACGCAGTCGTAGGAGTGTGGCTGTGGCCAGCGAGATGCTGGCCACAGCCACACTCATGGGTTCACAAATGCAGTTGCTGCCGCCTACTGCTCTTCGAGTTCGCCGGGCATGTTGTAGCTGTGTATCCGGCCCTTGTGGTGATCGAGCACCCACATGGTCGTGCCGTCGGACCAGATTCCCTTCGGGCTGTTGTTGCCAGCATCGCTCAGACCATCGAAGTCGAGGTGGGCTTGTCGCTCACGCGTATCGAGGTCGTAGGCGTACAGCTTCTTGTCCATCGTGTCGACCACCCACATGGTCGTACCGTCGGACCACAGTCCGGCAGGGTGGCAGTTGTCAGATGCCCGGGGATCGAGACTCCAGATGGAGCAGAGCGTCGTGAGCTCTTTGCTCGTGTCCATTTCGCCGGTGGCCAAGTCGTAGGCAAAGATCTTGATGTTGTTCTTTGGATCGGACACCCACATTGTGGTGCCGTCGGACCACAGGCCATTGGCATTGTGATTGCCCGTATCCGCCAGCGTGGTGATGTCCTTGGATGAGTCGTGGGCGCCGGTGGCCAGGTCGTAGGCGAATAGCGCTCCGCTGAGATCGGTCACCCACATGGTGGTGCCGTCGGACCACATGGCTCGAGGCATGCGGTTGCCCTCAGCGAGTCCGTCTATGTCCGACAGCACGGCCCATCCGAACGCTTCGGTGGAAGCCCGAGCGACAACGACGGTGTAGGTCTTGTTGACCGTGGTGTCGAAGGACTCCACGACGACAGTGATGGTGTTGAGGCCTTCGTTCAAGGCGACTTGGTGTCCCTCGGCGCCGGCGTCGGCATCATCGGGGGAGATGGTCACCGTCGCACCCGTGTCGCTGCGCTGCGCAGTAACGGTGGTGGTTGCCACAGAGCAGGCCACGCCTGCGGTGTAGTGGGCGGTGGCGGAATCGAACGTGCCGATGTCCACGTCACTGAGGGCGAGAGCGCTCAACGTGGCGTCATTGCGGATGACGGCCAGGTTGGATCTGGTGACGACCACGGTGTAGGTCTGGGTGTGCGAACCGCGGGTCACCGTGACGGTGATGGTGTTCTCGCCGGCCACCAGACTGATTTGAGCACCGTCAGTGCTCGTGTCTTCGTCGGCAGGCTAGATGGAGACCTCAGCGTCTGAGTACAGCGCGCTTGCGGTCACGGTGGTCATGGCAGTGGTGCTGGGCGCGCGCACCGCGTAGTCAGTGTCCGACGGGTCAAAGGCCTCCGACGCCGGGTCGAAGGTCCGGGGGTCGACGCCGTCGAGCTCCAGCGACTTCAGGTGGGTGCGGCCGGGCATCGTGTAGGCGTAAAGCTTGTCGTCCACTCGATCAATCACCCACATCGTGGTGCCATCCGACCAAAGACCGTCGGGCGCGTTGTTGCCGGCACCGCTGAACGTGTTGAAATCCAGATGGGCGAGCCGGGTGCCGGTGCTCAGCTCGTAGGCGTAGACCTTGTTGTCATCTTCGTCGGACACCCACATGGTGGCGCCGTCAGACCAGATTCCCCTCGGGTATGTCCCGCTGACATCGATGTCTTGCACGGAGTTCCGGCCGAAGGAATCGCTGAGCGAGGCACCCGCCTGGTCATCGGCGCATAGAGCGCGGCGGCAAGGGTCAGAACGATGGCAGCGCGAATAGAACGGCTTCTCGTGCGGGGGATGAGGCGGTTGTAGCGTTCAGAGGTCATGGGCTTTACTCCAAGAGGAATTCAGCCTGCTGCAGGAGGGCCTGCTGCAGGCCACCACAGCTCGCTGCCGCACGGCATCACACCGGCGACCCGAACTGATAGCTGATCGGCTGAGATACGAATGATATCTCATGAAATCATGTGTTAGAGGCAATTACTCAGCACAAACACACTCTCTCTGAACGCCGATATCGACGAGGCGCTGCGAACTGCGGGGGTGCTGGCGATGCGCAACCCGTCGAACCGCGAGCGTGCCGACGCCGGGGTCTGAGCCTGGACGCTGAAGCAGTCAGGCAGACAAAGGGTCCGCTAGTCCCGGTTCAAACCCTCGGCTGGATGGTCCTGTGTCGCCGTTTGCTGCCCAGCGACACTCAGAAGTGTGAAATATAGCCAGATACCATGAAACAAGTTTTGCCAATCCGTGAGCAATGCCTATGGTCCGAGACCGATTGCGTTGACTCACCAGAGGATTTGGCACATGTCCGAAGAAGATCGATCTCGCCTCTACGCTTGGCTTTGTGAGCAGATTGACGAGCCACTTGCCGAGTACCTCATGACGTGCTTGGCCCCTGCTCCGCTATCGGACCTCGCCACCAAATCCGACTTGCAGCATTTCGTCACTAAGGACGAGCTGGCTGGCCAACTCGACAAGCTCAGGGATTGGATCGACGCCAAGTTCGACCGCCTGATGGACCAGCGCGAAGCCGATCGCGCCGCAGCGGCGGGCTGGCGCGAAGCCGATCGCGCCGCAGTGATGAGCTGGCGCGAGGCCGATCGCGCTGAGATTGCGGCGCAGCGGCAAGCTGATCGCACCGAGGCGAAGCACCAATTCCGATGGATAGTCGGGATTGGCGCATCGATCTTCGTGGCGATCGTGACACCGATGGTGATTTCGCTCTTCTCGGGCTGACCCGAACCCCATCTCGCAGCGGCCACCGAAGGCCTGGAACTCGCAGGAGGCCCAGCACCGTCGACGTGCTTCGATCAGTCGTTGCGCGAGCCTGACCCCGAGCGGTGCCACTCTGCGGCCCGCGTGATCGAAGTGGCAGAGTTCACGCCATGACGTCACCCGGTTCAGTCACCTTCGGCCTGCTGCTGCCCTCGCGGGAGTTTGGGATGTACCCGCCTCACGACGGGGACCCTCGCCGGCTCGTCGACCTTGCCGTCCGGGCCGAACAGGCCGGTTTCGACGCTGCATGGATCGGAGATTCGCTGCTGGCCAAACCGCGTGCGGAACCACTCTCGGTCCTCGCGGCTGCAGCGCTGGTCACCGAGCGCATCGACCTCGGTACGGCGGTACTGCTGGCGGCGATGCGACCTGCTGCGCAGCTTGCTCAGCAAGCCGCCACGATCGACGCGCTGTCGGGGGGTCGGCTGATCCTCGGTGTGGGCGCAGGGCCCGGACTGCCCCAGGTCCGGGACGACTTCGATCTCGTCGGTGCTGAATTCGACCGCAGGGGTGGCCGGATGATGCAGGTGGTGCACGACGCCCGCAAACTGTGGCAAGCAACAGACACGCCGGCAGACCTGCGACTGCAGCCAGTGTGTGCAACCGAGGGCGGTCCCCGGATGTGGCTGGGGGGCTCAGGCCCGCGAGGCCTCGAACGTGCTGGCCGGCACTTCGACGGTTGGTTTCCCACCGCTCCTGTGGTCGACAACTTCGCAGGTCAGCTCGCGACGGTGCGAGCCGCTGCCGCCGACGCGGGCCGTGACCCCGCGGCGATCACCGCTGCGGCGTACCTGACGGTCAACATTGGCGAGCCCGCCACCGCAGCAGCCGAAGTGGCCGAGCATTCGATGCTCTACTACGGCGTCGAGATAGCGGTGCTGGAGAAGATCATGGGCACCAAATCCGGTACCGCTGCAGAAGTCGGCATCTGGCTTCAGAGCTACATCGATGCCGGCTGCGAGCACCTGTGCATCCGTCTGGCATCGCCTGACGTCGACACCCAGCTCGACCGCCTCCTAGAGCTGCTGCCCCAACTGCGCACCTGATCAACCTGATCGGATCAACCCGACCTGAACAAATCCGGACGTCAGGGCGGCTCAGCCGGCTCCGGGGCTGAGGTTACGCTCGCAGCCGTGAATGAGGGCGGCGCGACGACGCCGGGACTGGTGTGCTCTCACCACCACTTGTACTCAGCGCTGGCGAGAGGCATGCCTGCCCCGCCGCGCACCCCAGGCGGCTTCGCAGAGATCCTGGAGTTGGTGTGGTGGCGTCTCGACCGCGCGATCGACCTCGAGATGCTGGAGTGGTCGGCGAAGCTCGGAGCACTCGAAGCACTTGAATCGGGCTGCACGGCCATCGTCGATCATCACGAGTCGCCCAACGCCATCGAAGGCTCGCTCGACGTGATCGCGGCGGCGTGCGCCGAAATCGGCGTGCGGGCCAGCTGCTGCTACGGCGTCACTGACCGTCACGGTGCGGACGGGGCTCGGCGCGGCCTGGCAGAGAACGAGCGCTACCTCGCAGCAGGCGGTCGGGGGTATGTGGGCGTCCACGCGGCGTTCACCTGCACCGATGACACCTTGGAAGCAGCCGCAGATCTGGCCCGCCGGCACGATGTCGGCGTGCACATCCATGTCGCAGAAGGGCCGCCCGACGCCGACGCTGCGCAGCGGCTGGCGGGCCTGAGCGACGAGCGTTGGCTGCTCATCCACGGAGTTCATCTGCCGACCGATCACGGCCTCGAAGGCACCATCGTGCACAACCCTCGCTCGAACATGAACAACGCCGTCGGCTACGCCAATCCGGCCCGGTTCGCTGCCACGAACCCCATAGCGCTGGGCACTGACGGCATCGGCGCCGACATGCTCGACGAGTTCCGAGTCGCCTATGTGCGTTTGCGGGAACACGACGTGACCGCTGGGCCAGACACACCGTGGGAATGGCTCGCGAACGGCTGGAACCTGATGCCCGAGGCGCTTGAGGACTCAGTGCGCTGGTCGTACCCGAGCGCCGACCCATGGCATCTCGCCTACACGCCTGGTGTCGGGGCCCTCAACGTCACGATCGACGGCGAGCAGGTGCTCTCAGCCGGGGTCGCCACCCGTGTCGACCCGACGGAGGTACGCACCAAAGCCGCCGAGCAAGCCCAGCGGCTCTTCACCGCACTCGACGAACTCGACTGAGGAGGCCGACGATGGCTGCACTGGTGATCCGCAACCCCCTGTTCGACGGGCGGGACTGGCCCGCCGCACCGCCCGAAGTGCGGACATTTCACCGTCGGCTGCCGGCGTATGCCCCGACGCTTGTGATCGACGCACCCCGGCTGGCCGAAAGCCTCGGCGTCGGACGGGTGCTCGTGAAGGCGGAGACCCAGCGCATGGGTTTGCCGTCGTTCAAGATCCTTGGCGCGTCGTGGGCGTCGTACCGTGCCATCTGCGAGCACCTCGGCAGCGAGCCACCGCAGTGGGCGAACATCAATGCGCTGGCAGCCAGCTTGGCTCACCTTCGGCCGATGACCCTGGTGGCCGCCACCGACGGCAACCACGGACGGGCGGTTGCCTTCATGGCCCGGCTGCTGGGCTTCGACGCGCACATCCTGGTTCCCGACGGCACGTCAGAGGCTCGCATCGCCGCCATCGGGGACGAGAGCGCGACGGTGACCGTGGTGGACGGCACCTACGACGATGCGATCACCCAGAGCGCCGAGATGGCCGGCGAACGCTGCCTAGTCGTGTCGGACACCTCGTGGCCGGGCTATGAGACCATCCCCGCCAACGTCGCCGAGGGCTATACGACGATCTTCGCCGAGGTGGACGATGCGCTCGCCGCCAACGGGATCGCCCAACCCGATCTCGTCGCAGTCCCCGTGGGAGTCGGCGCCTTCATGGCCGCTGCAGTCACCCATTACCGCAGCGGCGAGCACCGCCCGGTGCTGGTATCGGTGGAGCCCGACGATGCGAATTGCGTGCAGGCCTCGACGATGGCAGGCGAGATCACCGAGACGCCGGGTCCGCACCGCTCGATCATGGTCGGGTTGAACTGCGGGGTGCCCTCACCGCTGGCATGGCCGATGCTGGCCAGCGGCGTCGACTGGTGCGTCTCGGTGGACAGCGACGCCGCTGGCCAGGCCATGGTCGACCTGGCCGGTTCGCAGGTGGTAGCGGGCGAGACCGGCAGCGCATCGCTGGCGGGCCTGCGAGCCCTGCTGGCCGATGAGCAGGGTCGGAGCGCGCTTGACGACCCGCAGAACGCCACGGTGCTCGTCATGGTCACCGAAGGCGCCACCGACCCGGCCAACTACGAACGCATCGTCGGCCGGCCCCACACCGAGGTCGGCCGGGTCCTCACCGCCGTACGGTGAGGACGATCAGGCACAGTCTCACCGCCGTACGGTGAGGACGATCAGGCACAGTTTGACCGCAGTACGTTGAGCGCCGACCAAGCGCTGGCCAACAGGGGGAGACTCGCCATGCCGCTCGACCAACAGAATTACCAAGCAATGCTCATCGACAAGCGGGACAACGGTGTCGCTGTCGTCACGCTGAATCGTCCTGAGCGACTCAATGCGGTCAACGGGCAGATGCACCACGAAATGGCGACATTCACTCGAGAAGCGCAGACCGACGACGACGTGAAGGTTGTCGTGCTCGCCGGCTCAGGCCGTGCCTTCTGCGCCGGCGGGGACTTCAGTGATGCCGGCGGACCGGCGGTCAGCTTTGAGGAGGGGCGCCAGATCGTCGACCATCTCCTTGAGCTGCGCAAGCCGATCATCTCGGCCGTGCAGGGCTATGCCATGGGCCTCGGTGCCAACATCGCGCTCCTGTGCGACGTGGTGGTGGCGGGGCACAGCTCGGTGTTCGCGGACACCCACGTCAACATGGGCATCGGCGCCGGCGATGGGGGACAGGTCATTTGGCCGCTGCTGATGGGTGTGAACCGGGCCAAATGGCATCTTATGACCGGCGAACGAGTCACCGGTCAGATGCTCTACGACATGGGGCTCGTTAATTTCTTGGTGGACGACGACGCAATTGGGGACACGGCGCTCGAGAAGGCGGCGCAGCTCGCCGCTGGGCCCCAGAAAGCCATCAGCGCCTCCAAGGTGCCGATCAACAACTGGATCCGGCAGATGTCGGCCCAGATCCTGCCGCTGTCGCTCAGCCTGGAAGGCGAGACCTTCCACAGCAGTGACGCTCGAGAGGCCCAGCGGGCGTTCGTGGAAAAGCGCCCTCCGAAGTTCGAGTAGTCACTAGCAGGGATGCAGAAGGCGAGAGGGGCATGGCGCTGACATCTCCAACGACCGGCGACGACGGCGCGCCCCCTGAATTTGCTGCTGGCCGGTTAGCTCGCTTGCTACGGCCGTTTGTGGGCATCGCAGTGCCTGCCGTCGCGACGATCGCGGCGCTCATCGTGGGCGCCGTCATGCTGCTTGTATTCGGTGCCAACCCGCTTTTCGCCTACGGCAAGCTGATCACCGGCGCGTTCGGCAGCGCCGACAACCTCGCAGACACCGCGGTGCGGGCCATGCCGCTTGCCCTGGTCGGCGTGGGGATCTGCATCGCATTCCGCACTGACGTCATCAACATCGGAGGCGAGGGACAGATCATCCTGGGTGCCATCGCGGCTACGGCCACGTCGATGGCATTTGACGATCTGCCCCGGGTGCTGCTGGTGCCGCTGGTGATCATCGCGGGAGCGCTCGGCGGCGGGTTCTGGGGAGCGATTCCCGGCGCACTCAAAGCGTACGCAGGCGTCAACGAGATTCTCTCGACGATCATGATGAACATCGTCGCTGCGCACCTGCTGAGCTTCTTGCTGCAGGACCTGCTCATCGAACCCGGTGCGATCAAGATCCAGCAGACGCGCCGCCTCAGCGCCAATGCCGACCTGCCGCTGCTGCCTGGAGGCACCCGGCTGCACATCGGCGTGTTGGTTGCGGTGCTGGTAGCGGTGTTGGGCTACCTGCTGCTGTTCCGCAGCGCACTCGGCATGCGGTTGCGATCCGTGGGCCACAACCCTGATGCCTCCCAGTACGCGGGCATGGCCGTCAAGCGCAGCGTCACGCAAGCACTCGCCTTCAGCGGAGCCTGCTGCGGCATCGCCGGAGCAGTGCTCGTGTTCGGCAGCGAATCGCACCGTTTGATCGGCGAGGGCGGCGCCGCAGCGTTCACGCAGAACGCCGGCTTCAACGGCATCGTGGCGGCACTGTTCGGCGGGCTGCACCCGCTCTTCACCGTGCCCGCGTCATTCCTCTTCGGCGGGATGCTCACCGGCGGGAACGACCTGCAACGCGCGGTGCAGGTACCCGCCGCACTGGTGGTGGCGTTGAATGGCGTGGTGGTGGTGTTCGTAGTAGGCAGCCTGCGATTGCGCGACCGGCTCAGGACCTGGGCAGGCGAGGTCAAGAGCTACGGGGGCAGGGCGTGAGCGACTTCTTCACCGTGGGCGTGCTCGTGGCCACGCTGGCCTCAGGAATCCGGCTGGCGACACCGTTCCTGCTCGCAGCGCTGGGCGAGACGATCGGCCAGCGCGCCGGGGTGCTGAACCTGGGCGTGGAAGGCGTGATGCTGATCGGCGCGTACGCCGCCTACATCACCGCGCTGCGCACCGGGAGCGCGCTGGCCGGCGTTGTCGCAGCGCTGGCGGCCGGTGCGGCAATGGGACTGGTGTACGCCTTCATCACCGTGGTGATGCATGCCACCCAGGGCATCAGCGGTATCGGCATCTTCCTGTTCGGACTGGGCTTCACCGACTTGCTGTTCCGCAAGCAGGTGGGCACACCGGTGCCCATCGACGGGCTGGGCTCTGTGCAGATTCCCGGCCTCTCGGGTCTGCCGGTGGTCGGGGAGATGCTGTTCCAGCACAGCGTGCTGACCTATGTGGCGTTCGCGCTCGTTCCCGTCGTCTGGTTCGCGATGAATCAGACGACGTTCGGCCTGAACGTCCGCGCCGTGGGCGAGACACCTGAGGCGGCCGACACGCTCGGTGTGCGGGTCAACGTCGTACGCACCCAGGCAATCATCATCGGCAACGTGATGGCAGGTCTGGCCGGTGGCACGTTGGCCCTCGATGTCGGCATCTTCCAGCAGAACCTCACGTCCGGCCAGGGGTTCATCGCGGTGGCGCTGGTGTACTTCGGGGCCTGGCGATCCAGCGGCGTGATGGCAGGAGCACTGCTGTTCGGCGTCGTGTCATCCACCGTGCTCCAGCTCAAGACCCTCGGCATCATCGTGGGCGCGTCCTCGACGATCGCTGCGATGGCACCGGCGGTCCTGACCATCGTGGTCCTGGTGCTCGTCAGCCGTCGCATAGGCGCACCGGCCGCCTTGACGGTGCCATTCGAACGTGATGGGTAGCAGCGGATCGTCGCTGATCAGGGGCCGAGTGCGGTGATCGGGGCGACCTGCACGCCGTCGGGGCGGCGGTAGGCGGGACCGGTGGGTGTGATCACCAGCAGGCAGGCCAGGCTGCTGCTGCGGTGGCGGGTTGTCTTCGCTGTGAGGCGAAGCAGCGATTTTGCGGCCTTGTCGACGGCTTTGGGGCTGGGGTTGAGTTTGACTTCGGCGGCGATCCATGCGCCGTCGTCGCGCTCGATGACGGCATCGACTTCGAGGCCGGTGTTGTCTCGGTAGTGGAACACCTTGGCGCGCTCGGCTTGGCCGTAGATGCGCAGGTCGCGCACGGCCAGCGACTCGAACAGGCATCCCAGCGCCGCGGGGTCACACAGCAGCCGCTCGGGGGTGGCTCCCAGCATGGCGGCGGCCAGCGAAGGGTCGGCGAAGTGCCGCTTGGCCTCTTTTCTCAGTGTGGACTTGGACTGCAGGCTGACCGCCCAGGCGGGCTGGTCTTCGATGACGTAGATGCGACGCAGGGCGTCGAGGTAGGCGGCGACGGTGTTACGGGCCGGAGGGTGGCCGGTGTCCATGTCGGACGCCAATTTGGTCGCTTTTGCCTCGGTGGCCACGTTGTGGGCGATGGACGCCATGAGCCGCTGCACCATGACTGGGCTGTGGCGCACCCCGCTGGCAGAGGGGATGTCCACTCGGATGATCTCGTTGGCGAAGTCGCCGACGGACAAGACGGCGTCTTCCTCGCTGTGGCGGAGGTTCTGGGGCCACCCGCCGACGCAGATGGCCGAGGCGATGGCTCGCAGGCCGAGTGCCTCATTGGGCAGGGACGAGACCGTGCCGCCGTCGAACAGCTTCTTCAGCGATGCGGCGCCGGTGGACTGCCCCGTCTCCCACAGTGACATCGGCCGCAGCAGTACCCGGCTGATGCGGCCGGTGCCGGTATGGCGGGTGAGGTCGTCGTGCGGGGTGGCCGAGCCAGTGAGGAGGAACTGGCCGGGCTCTGGGCGGTCGTCGCATTCCCGGCGCACCCGGTTCCACAGGTGCGGAGCGTTCTGCCACTCATCTAGCAATCGAGGGACAGGGCCACGCAGCACCTCTGCGGGATCCGACGACGCCAGCAGCAGCGCCGCCTCATCATCGAGCCGGACCTCGCTGCGGGAGAAGTTCCGCGCCATCCACGTCTTCCCGCATCCCCGGACCCCCTCGATGAGCACGGCCCCACGCCGTCGCAGGGCGCTTTGGATCTCGCGGCCCGCGATGCGGGGCAGATAGCCGGGCATGGTGAGCGTTGCAGATGCCTCACTCATGGCGAACTCCTCCTGCTGCCGCACAACGCGTTCTGGAGAGAAAATATAGCGCGTTCTGTAGACCTGATGTAACGCGTTATAAAGGTAGAGCGCAGGGCGTTCTGGAGATTCGACATAGCGCGTTCTGAAGATGCGGCGCGGCGCGGCGGGGAGGGACGATCGCAAGACTCTGCTGAGGCGCGTGGTTCCAGGGACCGGAAGCCCAATACGGCACGAAGTCTCTGGCCACCGCTTCACAACAGGCAGCGCCAACAGGTGCACCCTCAGTTGACACACGGCTGGAACCCGATGTTGACCGCGTGCGGCATCAAGGGGGCCGAGCTTGACCTAGCATCGCGGGGCAGTCGGAGGCCGCGGTCTGTCGCGGATCGCGCCCGCGGGACGCGACTTCCGGCCGGGACTATCTGGGAGGACCAAATGCTTACACGTACCGCGTCGAAGGACGCACGGAATGGGCGAGAGTGTCGCCGCTTGACGACATTATTGGCGGCACTCGCCGTGCTTGTCCTGCTGGCTGCAGGCTGCACCGGCGCCGATGAGGTCGACGAAGGACCTCTTCGAATCGCGATCGTGGCGCCGAGCGCCAGCAACGACTTGGCGTTCACGCAAAGCATGGTCGACGCGGTCAACGCAATCGGAGCAACCCGCGAGATCGAGATCGCCGTCACCGATGGCACCTTCATCGTGGAGGAGGCGGCTGCGGCGATCCGTGGCTACGCCGAGGACGGCTACCACTTGGTGATCGCGCACGGCAGCCAGTACGGCGGACCGCTTGGGGAGATCGCTCCGGACTTCCCGGACACTTCCTTCGCGTGGGGTACTGCTGCGGACTACATGGGCCACGACAACGTCTTCGCCTACACGGTCCGCTCCGACGAAGGCGGCTACGTGTCCGGAACTGTTGCAGCGCAGATCACCGCATCCGGCGTGATCGGCGTCATCGGCCCGATCCCGGTCGGCGACGCCAAGCTCTACGTCGACGGCTTCGCCGCTGGCGTCGCAGCAACGGACTCCTCGGTGACGACCAACATCGTGTACACCGACTCCTTCAGCGACGTTGCCTTGGCGGCCGAAGCGGCCGAAGCCCACATCTCCAACGATGCCGATGTCCTGACCGGCTCGGCACAGATGGTGGTCGGTGCCACCGGCGTCGCGAAGGAGAAGGGCGTTGCGTGGTTCGGCACGCAGGCCAACCAGACGGCGCTCGGCGAGAGCATCGTGGTCGCCTCGCAGGTGTACCACTGGGAGGTGTTGCTGGCGGACATGATCGACAAGATCTCAGCCGGCACGCTCGGCGGCGAGGTCATGATCGCCACGCTCGCCAATGGCGGCATCGTGATCGAGTTCAACGACGGCTACGGCCTCGATGCCTCGATTCTCGAAGCGGCCCAGGCCGTTGCCGACGGCATCGCCGACGGCTCGATCTCCACGGGCATCGAATAAGCCGCTGCTTCGGGCTGCGGAAGCTTGACGAGGTGCACAAACACGTGACATCCGCCTGTCAATGAACCCGTGGCACAGCAGATGAATCAAACCGACGGCACGACGGCCGCCGGGCTTTCGCCATCAAGCGGGGCCCCGGCGGCGCCGATGCTGGAGATGCGCGGCATCACGAAGCGGTTTCCTGGCGTCATCGCCAACTCCGACGTCGATCTCGTCGTCCAGCCCGGGCACGTGCACACGCTGCTCGGCGAGAACGGTGCCGGAAAGAGCACGCTCGTCAAGATTCTGTACGGGCTGTATCGGCCCGATGAGGGCACGGTGCGGATCCAGGGCGAACAGATTGACGTCACTTCGCCTGCGGACGCCATACGCCACGGCATCGGCATGATTCACCAGCACTTCATGCTGGTGCCGACGCTGACAGTGGCCGAGAACATCGCGCTCGGATTGCATGGGCGTCGCGGACTCACCGAAATGGGTCCGGTGCGCCGCCGGCTCGTTGAAGTCTCCGAGCAGCACGGCCTCGAGATCGATCCCGATGCGTACATCTGGCAGCTTGCGGTCGGCGAGCGCCAGCGGGCCGAGATCCTCAAGGCGTTGTATCGCGAGGCTCGGTTGCTGGTGCTCGACGAGCCCACGGCGGTCCTGACGCCACCCGAGGTCACCGACTTGTTCGCCACGCTGCGTTCGCTCACCAACGAGGGGCGCGGCCTCATCTTCATTTCCCACAAGTTGGCCGAGGTGATGGAGATCTCCGACGAGATCACGGTGCTGCGAGACGGCCGCGTCGTCGGCCGCACGACACCAGCAGAGACGACCCGCGAAGGCCTGGCCTCGATGATGGTGGGCCGGGAGGTGCGGCTGGGCCGCGAGGTGCCGCCCCAGCCGACCGGCGACGACCGCCTGGTCGTGGACAGGCTGCGCGTCCGCGGCGACCGAGGCAACGTCGCCCTCGATGACTTCTCGGTTCGGGTCGGCGGCGGCGAGATCGTCGGCATTGCCGGAGTGTCGGGCAACGGGCAGCGGGAACTGGCTGAGGCGATCTTCGGGCTGCGGCCCGCAGAATCTGGAGCCATCGAGGTCGGCGGTGTGCCGATCGACACGCCGTCGCCGAAGCGGGTGCGGCGTCGGGGTGTGGCGTTCGTGCCCGAGGAGCGCATGCGGCACGGCGCCGTGGGGGAGCTGACCGTCTCGGAGAATCTGATGCTCGTCGAATATGAGCAGCGGCCCTACGTGCGGGCCGGACTCCTGCAGTTCCGCGCCATCGCAGAGCGCTGCCGAGACCTTGTGCAGCGCTTCGCTGTCAAGACGCCGTCGATCGACACGCAGACCTCGCACCTCTCGGGCGGCAACATCCAAAAGGTCGTGATTGCTCGGGAATTTTCCTCCGATGCCGGGGTGCTGATCGTCGCGCAGCCCACCCGAGGCATCGACATCGGCGCGGCCGAGTATGTCCACGAGCGCTTGCTCGCCAAGCGTGCCGCCGGCGCTGCCATCCTGCTCATCAGCGAGGATCTCGATGAGGCCATGCAGCTCTCGGATCGCATCGTCGTGCTGTTCCAAGGGCGAGCCATGTGTGACCTGCCTCGCGCCGAGGCCACCACGGACCGTGTTGGGCTGCTGATGACCGGCGTCAGCGAGGAGGCCCCTGCGCCGGTGTGAGCCCGGCTGCAGAATGCGGCCTGCTCCTGCCAAGAGGAACGTCGGCTCTCACGCGCTCAGATCAGGATTGACAGATTTGGCAGCGGTGAGGTGGAGTTCACAAGCTCGACCTTCTTGGCTGCCATGCGCAAGCCGTCCGGTGTGCGTCGCAGACGGTGCGTTGCCCGCCCCGCCCAGATGCGGATGTGCCCGGTGGCCTGCAGCGCGTGCTCGTACAGCACGAAGTTGCTGCCCACCTCGAATTCGTCGCCATCGGCGCTCATGATTTCGATGTTCGAAACGACTCGGCGCATCGACGACGGAGGATCCTGCGCATGGTGGACGCCGGTGGCCAGCTGGCGGATGCGGGTGCCGAGACGGGCCCGGTTGTCATTGATGTAGCTGACACGGGTGCCGGGTACGTAGTCACCGGGACCGAACGGCACCCAGTAGTGCATGTCGTCGGTGACCAACTCCTCCCACTCGTCATATCGGGACTCGTCAGCGAGCCGGGCTTCGAGAAACAGGAATGCCTCGATGTCGCGACGCGTCGTCTCGTCGACGTTTGCCATGACGGCTGCTCAGTCTCCGCCGGTGGGGCGATCCATGACGTCGCGGTAGTGGTGCCAGAAACCCCGATTGGTGGTCTCGTCGGTGATGTCGCTCCAACGCTGGCCTTCATCGCTGCGTTCGCGCATGAGACCCCGGCTGAGATCGATCCAGCCGTCGTCACCGACGACGGCCCCTTCGAACGCGCGGTGCATTCGCTCAGCGATGACTGCATCGTCAGTGAGGAAGAACGATGCGGGGCCCATTGCCGCCTCGGATTGCAGAATGAGCCGGAGGTTGATGCTCTCGTTGGCCCCTTCCACCAGCAGCGGCGTGTGGTGGTGCACGGTGACACCGGGCGAGAGCGGTTCGATCCGGGCGATGTTCATCTCTGCCAGGAACAGGTTCGGGAAGACCAATGCGTGCGGTGGTCCGTCCCACATGATGCCCCGCGCCCTTTCCGGGCCGTAGGACCGCTCCAGTGCCTCGCAGTAGTCGGACACCTTGTCGCGAGTGGTGCCGAGCCAGGCCAGCTCGGTGGGGTAGCTGCGGCGAAAATCGAGTTCGAGATGTCCGCCGTCGTAGGCGCGTGTGACCGATGCCGAGGCATCCTCGCCGGTCATGACGATCTCGTTGTAATAGGTGTCGGGGACGGCCCGCGCCATCGACGCGTGCGTGAAGTTGAGGTGGTAGCCGTCGTTGTCGCTCTCGGGCCACATCTTCCAGTTCGAGTCGATGCGTTGGCCGATCCAGCCAGCGCTGAGGCCGACGCGTCCCGTGGGCGACATGTCGGAGGTGCGGTCGATGAGATCGGTGCCGCCTGCGCCGAGGTGATCTGCGAGCGACCCGGCGGTGCCACTGCGGTTGGCGAAGACGAAGCCCCGGTAGTCGTCCACCTGTCCGGGGCGGTCGAGGCCCAGATCGGCCATGTCCTTGTGAAAGCCCTGCGGCTCTGGAACACCCAGCAGCGTGCCGTCGAGGTCGTAGGTCCACCCGTGGTACGGGCAGCGGAAGTTCCGGTTGTTGCCGTCGTTCTGCGGACACAGGGTGGTGCCCCGGTGAGCGCAGCGGTTGGCGACCACGCTGATGGCGTCTTCACGGTTGCGCACCATGAGCACCGGCTCGGTGCCGAGTCGCCGTGAGACCCAGTCGCCCACATTCGGCACTTCGGATTCGTGCCCCACAAAGATCCAGCCGTCGGTGAAGATGCGCTCCATCTCATCCGCGAACACTCCCCGGTCGGTGTAGAGGCTGCCGTGGATGCGGTCGTGTTGCACGAGGTGCCGGTAGTCGGCGGTCGCAGGCAAGCTCTGCACTGTCAGCGCCATCGAAGCTCCTCCCGTCCCTGTCACGAGACGCTAGGCGGTCGGGTCCAGGCACCGCAGGACTCCGTCGCATCCGTCTCAACGCTGGATCCGCAACCAGTTGTCCCGTGTCAAGAATCTGAGACGGATTCGCTGTCTGGTGGTTGGGTGGTCGGGGTTTGTCGGTAGCGGTCGATGGGTCGGGCCATGGCTATGGCTTGGTGGGGCCGGATCGTGTTGTAGGTCTTGTGGTAGGCGCGGACCTGGGCGGCGAGCTCGAGACTGTCTGTGATGTCGCGCCTGTAGAGGTGCTCGTATTTGACGGCGCCGAAGAAGCGCTCGATGACTCCGTTGGTCCACGGAGCGCGGTTGCGCGTGCGGATGTGAGCGATGTGTCCCTTGGAGGCGACCCAGGCAGCGAAGCGCCCAGACTTGAAGCACGGGCCGTTGTCGGTGACGATCCGCAGGGTGCGGGTCTCGCCGGTGTCGGGGTCGACGAGATCGGCTGTCCAGCTGATGCCCAGCAGCCGCTCGGCCTCGGCGAGCGGCTGCTTCGAGGAACTCGATCGCGTCAGCGGTGGTCTTGGGGACGCTGACCTCGCACGCCGGGGCAGTCTTGGCCCAGCAGTCCACGACTCCGCCGAGGTTCCATTTGCCCGCCGAGTCGGTCTCGAACTCCGAGAAGTCGGCCTGCCACAGCCGGTTCGGTCTCGACTGCGGCGAGACGAACGCTTCTTTGCGCGCCCCGGCGCCCCGGCGGATCTCGCCGGTGCACTTCGCCGGCAGGGACAAGCCGTTGCGGGCCAGCACCCGGTGCATCGTCGAGTCGCTGACCGGGCCTGGGGAAACGCCGCCGGCCCCGACGCGCTTGAGCTCGGCCAGCTTGCGATGCCCCCACCCCTCCCAAGCATCGGCGAGGGCCTTGGCGTCGGCCTCGACGGCGTCCTGGGCCGGCGCCGGCCACGGCCCCTTCGATGCCGAGCCGGCCTGCTGCCAGCGATACCACGTCGCCCTCGGCACGCCCGCCACAGCACAGAACCGGGTCACGCTCACCCCCGCCGCCCGGCGCTGCGCGTCGAGCTCGGCGAAGCCCCATGCAGCGAGCCCCCCTTTTTCCACAGCCGCAACTCCATGTGAGCCTCGCCCAAGGCTGTATTGAGCTGCTCGATCTCTGCGGCGAGCTGCTGCTCGCGGGCACAGGGCCCATGGCGGGCGCCGGCCTCGAGCGCCTGACGACCACCGGCGAGGAACTGGTCGCGCCACTTCGAGACCGACATCGCCGAGGTGCCCTCTCGACGTGCCCCAGCAGCGATGGACACCTCGCCGCGCAACACAGCCAGCACGATCCTCGTCTTGTCCTCCACCGACATGGCGGGCTGACGGCCCATCAGGGTTCTCCTTCAGGTCAGCACCAAACAATGACCTGTCTCAAGAACCTTGACACGGGAAACTTCCCCAAGCGCACGAACCTGGCCGTGCACTCTCGAGCCGACCTGGACCGCGCCGCCGACGAACTCAACCACCGGCCCCGCATCGTGCTCGACGACCGCACCCCACACGAATTCCTGACAGACTTCCACGACACCGAACACACCACGATTCGCAACCACCACTAGAAACCGCCTGCGGTACCCGCACCAATAAGGCCACGATCATGCGGCCGGAGGCGTTGGCGCGGGCTCTGCGTGGGACTGTCCGGAATTTTGTGTATCGGGCGTGGTCTGAGGGTCCGCTGTGAGCGCCGCAGCGCTGACCTCGATGCGGCGCGCCTCGGAATCGGACTCGGTTGAGCGGATCACCGGAGCGACACGCTCGGACACCGCCGCCAGCGTCGCGCGACGGATCCTGGACACCTCCGAGGCGGGCGGGGCGACCGTGATCATCGCGAACGGCTGGAGCCCCGCCGACATCGGCGTGGCCGCAGCACTCTCTGCACGCACACCTCGCTCAGCCGTCGCCTACACCACATGCGGCGCTTTACCCGATGCGACACAGCGACTGCTGCGCGACTACCGACCGGCCCGCGTGCTCATCGTGGGCGGCGAGGCCGCCGTGGAGCCTGGCGCAGTGTCGCAAATGAGCAACGCCGTGCCCGGTGCGATCATTGAGCGCGTCAGCGGCGCCACCAGAACCGCAACAGCCGCAGGGGTGGCCCGGAGGTTCTTGGGCCCGCACCTCGCGGCACCAGCCGATGAGCTGACGATCATCGTGGCCAATGGCTGAAGTCCTCCCGACGTCGGCGCCGCAGCCGCGCTCTCGGCGCGCACCGCGGGTTCCGCGGTGCTCTACACCGAAGGTGGGCGACTCTCTGCCGAAGCCGCCGAGATACTACGCGACTACCGGCCGACCAGAGTGGTGTTCATCGGCGGGCCCGCCGCGATCACCGCCGCAGTCAAGGATCAGACCCGCGCAATCCTGCCCGACGCAACCGTGCTGCGACACAGCGGAGCTACCCGAACCCAGACCGCCGCAGCCATCGCTCGCCGAACGCTCGGACCGTCATAGGGACCCCAATCACACACGACACCACACCGAGGGTCGGCGCTACGACGCAATGACCTGTGGTCACGGAGCTAGATGCCGGGGGTTCGGTATCCGTCGTTGCGCCACAGGATCGGGAAATGGTTCTCGTCCATCTCGTCGTCGGCCAGGCGGGCGTAGCGGGAGTAGATGGGTCCGTTGCCCTCGCCGAAGCCGTCCCGGTTGAACCGGGCGTCGCTGCTGGCGCAGTGCAGCACCAGGGTTCGCCGGTGACGGTCGGAGCTGTTGGGCCCCGAGCCGTGCCAGGCCCAGCCGTGATGGAATGACCCGCCTCCCGCGGTCACTTCGACCGGCGCGATGTCTAACTCGACGCCCGCGGCTTCGGCGGCTGCAGCGACCGGAGCCCGGTAGTCGTCCGGGGCATGAAACTCGCCGAACAGGTCGCCTGCGGTGGGCCAGCGATGCGATCCCCGGGCGATCTCCAGGGTGCCGCCGCCCGCCACAGTGTCGTCCAGCGCGATCCAGCACGAGAACATCTCCGTCGGCGTGTACCAGGACAGGTAGGCGTTGTCGCGGTGGAAGCCCAGCGACCGGGCACCAGGCGGTTTCCAGAGCACATTGTCCTGGACGATGCGAGCGCCAGGCCAGCCGGCCAGCTTGGCAACGACCTCACCCAGGCGAGCGTCGAGCACAGTCGACGCAATGAGCCTGTCGGCCTTCCAGCCATTGCAGATCTGGCGCGTCAGGGTTGGGTCGCTGCGGTCCTCGAGCCAGTTGACTTCGTCTGGGACGGTGCCCGTCTCGAAGTCGCCCCGGAACAGCCGCTCGAATCGTTCCTTCAGGGGATCGACCAGAGCCCGGTCGATCAGCGCGTCGACCGTGACAAAGCCGTTGGCGTAGAACGACTCCACATCGCCAACTGCGAGCATCGCGCCAACTTAGTTCCGTGACCACAAACGTTTGCGTGGTTGAGGCGGGCTGAATGCCTCGCGCCAGCCTCGACAGGATCAGTTCTCTGTGCAGAAATGTTCGCTGAGCGAGTGATTTTGCACAGAGAAGCGCCACACCGGCAAGCGTTTGCTGGCACGGCACCAGCTCATCTGCTGTGTCTGATGTTCCGGATGTGCTAACGCATCCTGAAGTCGGGATCGTGGCGGCGGAGTTCGCGGCGGGCGATGGTCATCTTGTGGACTTCGTCGGGGCCGTCAGCGATCCGCAAGGTGCGCATGTGGGCGTACATCTCGGCCAGCGGGAAGAACTGGGTAACGCCGCCGGCACCGTGCACCTGGATGGCGCGGTCGATCACCTTGAGCGCCATGTTCGGCACGGCCACCTTGATGCCGGAGATTTCCTGAGCCGCAGCCTTGTTGCCGATCGTGTCCATGAGGTGTGCCACGTGCAGCACGTACTCGCGGGCCTGGTCGATCTCGATGCGAGCATCGGCGATCCAGTCCTGGATCAGGCCCTGCTGGGCGACCGACTTGCCGAAGGTCTCGCGTTCGAGCGCGCGAAGGCACATGCATTCCAGCGCACGCTCGGCCACGCCGATGGACCGCATGCAGTGGTGGATGCGACCCGGGCCAAGGCGGGCCTGGCTGATGGCGAAGCCCTCGCCCTCGCCGCCCAGAATGTGATCTTCCGGCACGCGCACGTTCTCGTAGACCAGCTCGGGGTGACCACCACGATCGTGGAATCCGAAGACCAGCGGATCGCGATCCACCCTGATGCCCTCGGCATGCCGGGGGACCACGATCATGGACTGCTGGCGGTGACGCGGCCCGTCAGGGTCGTTCTTGCCCATCACGATGAGCACTTGGCACTCGGGCCGCAGCGCGTTCGAGGAGAACCACTTGCGTCCGTTCAGCACGTAGGAGTCGCCGTCGCGATCGATCCGCAGGCGGATGTTGGAGGCGTCCGAACTGGCCACCTCAGGCTCGGTCATCGAGAACGTGGACCGGATCTCGCCCTGGAGCAGCGGAGCCAGGTACTGCTGCTTGACCCGCTCGGAGCCGTACAGGTTCAGGATCTCCATGTTGCCGGTGTCGGGCGCGGAGCAATTCAGCGCTTCGGAGCTGAACGTGACCTTGCCGAGCTGCTCCGAAATCGGCGAGTAGTCCAGATTGGAGAGCTTGGTGCCGGGAGCTTGCGGGTCGAGGTGGGGGATGAACAGGTTCCACAGCCCACGTTCGCGGGCAGCGGCCTTGAGCTTCTCCATGATCGCTGGCGTGGCATGGACATCTCCCGCAGCAGCCAGCTCGGCGTACTGCTCGTGGTACTCCTGCTCGTTTGGATAAATGTGGTCGTCCATGAACGACTGCACAGCCTCCTGCGTCTCGAGGCCCTTCTTGGTGTAGGCGTGCGCCATTGTCTCGCTCCAGTCCTGTGCGTACGGTTCGCGCCCAGAAAGTAGCGGGCGCCCGTGCGCCCTGAAACTAGCCCGCGGCTGTACGGAGTTTCAGAGCCGCGTTTCTCGGGGTTGGCCAATTCAGATCGCAGCCGGCTCAGACGTGGGTGCCGGCCCCGCCGTCGATCGTCAGGCAGGTGCCATTGATGTAGTTGGCAGCGCTGCTGGCCAAGAAGACCACGCCCGAAGCAACTTCTTCGGCGGTGCCGTAGCGGCCGAGGGGGACGCCGGTGGAGTTCCGGGCAAAGATCGCCTCGGCGTCGGTGCTCGAGGCTTCGGCGATCTCGGCGGCCGCCCGTTCCCACATGTCGGTGCGGATGAGCCCGGGGACGACGGTGTTGGTGAGCACGTTGTCGGCGCCGTACTTGCCGGCCAGCGCCTTGGCTGTGGCAACCATGGCTGCCTTGGTGGCGGCGTAGTCGATGAGAGCGGCATTGGGGGAGAACGCGGCGCCACTGGCGATCATGATGATCCGACCCCATTTCTGCTCGCGCATGTGCGGCAGGCAGAAGCGTGTGCAGCGCACCGCTGACATGAGGTTGAGTTGGTGCAGTTCGGTCCAGTCCTCGTCTGTCATGTACAGGAAGTTGCGCGAGGGCGAGGCGCCGACGTTGTTGATCAAGATGTCAATGGGACCCATCTCGGATGTGGCCACCTCCAGGATTTCTTGCACGGCATCGGTTTCAGACATGTCGCCGAAGAAGCCGTGGACTGAGCCAGGCCCCGATGGCGGTCGATAGGTAGCGAGTTCGAAGACCGCTTGCGGCCCGCGGGCACAGAAGCCAACCGTCGCCCCGTGATCGGCGAGCAGTTGCACAGAGGCTTTGCCTATGCCCTTGGAGGCACCGGTCACCAGCGCTACCCGTCCCGATAAGTCCAAGTCCAGCATGGGGTCCTCTCCAAAATCCGATTGTCGGCCAGCTCTGTTGTTGGCAGTTCAGTTGTTGACAGTTACTTACTCGGCAGTTACTCAGTCGGCAGCGGCCAAGGCGGTCTCGCCGCGTTCTGGGTGGTCCTCGCTCTGGCTCGTCTGAGCATCGAGTTCGGCAACGCCGGCCTTGATGCGTGGGATCAGCTCGCGGCCGAAATCGACAGCGTCGTTGAGGGGATCGAAGCCTCGAATCAGCACGTACGCCACGTCGCTCGGCCCCCCGCCTGCCGGTATTCCGAGCCGGTAATAGCGCAGGATCGAGTCGGCCACCTGTTCGGGCGTGCCGACCAGGCACGAGGTGTTCCCCGGAGCGCCTGTTGCTTCAGCGATCTTGAGCCACAGCCGCTCGTCATGAGTGTCGGCCGCCGCAGCGTGTGCCAGCATCCGCTCGCCGCCGCGGTCGTACGGCTTGCCCCGGTGACTGCCCGCAACCGTCAGCTTGTCCGTGCCGGCGGCTTCGATGCCGTCGAGGATGCGGTGCGCACGGTCCCACGCTTCGCCTTCGGTGGCACCGAGGATGGGCCGCACGCTGATCGAGAACTGAGGTTTCTGGCCGTACACGGCAGCCCTGGCGCGGAAATCGTCGAACCGCTCTGCCGTGGCAGCCCTCGGCTCGGCGTACACGGCGTACACGTCACAGCGGCGGGCACCCATCTCGAGCGCCTCGACCGACGATCCTCCGAAGAACACGGGAGGCGACGGCTGCTGCAGCGGCCTGACATCGGGGCGCACGTCGCTGAAGCGGTAGTAGGCGCCCTCGTAGTCGAACGGCTCAGGTGACGTCCACGTCAGGCGCATCACCTCGAGGTACTCGTCGGCTCGGGCATAGCGATCAGCCTTCGGCAGGTAATCGCCGTCGCGCTGATTGTCGCGGTCGCTGGCTCCGGCGATGACGTGCAGCGCGAAGCGCCCGCCGCTCAGCTGGTCGAAGGTGGCGGCTTTGCGGGCTGCCAGCGTGGGGGCGACGAAGCCGGGCCGGTGCGCGATGAGATAGCCGAGACGCTCGGTGACCGAAGCAGCATGGGTCGCCACGGACCAGCCGTCGGCCGAAGTCGAGGTGTAGCCCACCAGCACCAGGTCGAAGCCGGCAGCGTCGTGCGCCCGGCTGAACTCCTCGAGGTACTGGCGCGACAGCCCGCCCTCGATGATGTGCACCGTCGAGTCGTCCTTCGGGGGCGACACCCCGATCATCCCGATCACCGACAATGGCATGGCACCAAGGTACGCGTCCCGCCCGACTCATGCCTCCAGGGCACGGCTGGGGCTTTCCGGCGAGCCGGCGGGGTCGGCGAATACCATCGCGGGAGCACCTGCGGGCGAGCCGGCCTGCGGGGCGGGACATCATCGCTGCCGCAGCGGAGTGGAGATCGACATGGCTGAGCGACCCACGGTCGCAGATTGGGCGACCGATTTCGACCATCTGAGCGACGAATGGGCAACGAACGCACCCGAGATCCTGGCCGACCTGCGCGAGCAGTGCCCGGTTGCCCAGACGGAACGGTTCCACGGTCCCCTCTGCCAATCGCGATCCCGAAGAGGTCGCGTGGTCAGTCGGGCCGATTCGTGGCCCCCGCAGCGTGCCGCTGCGAGTCCTGAAGTGAGCAGATGAAGTGCTGAGCTCATGAAGTTTGGCGCGGTCCTGCCGACCTGCGAGATCGGAACCGACCCGATCGCCCTGCGCGACTGGGCCCAAGCCGCCGAATCGCTCGGCTACTCGCACATCGTGAGCTACGACCATGTGCTCGGCGCCGAGCATTCCGGGCGCGAGCCAGCGTTCTGGGGTCCCTACATCGAGCATGACGACTTTCACGAGCCGTTCGTGCTCTTCGGCTACCTAGCGGGCGTCACGAGCACCATCGAGTTCGAGACCGGAATCATCATCCTTCCGCAGCGCCAAGCGGCACTGGTGGCCAAGCAGGCGGCCCAGGTGGATCTGCTGTCGGGCGGGCGCTTCCGGCTAGGTGTGGGCTCGGGCTGGAACTATGTCGAATACGAGTCGCTTGGCGCCGACTGGGAGCGGCGCGGCGCCCTGCTCGACGATCAGATCACGGTCATCCGTGCGCTCTGGGAGCACGACGTCATCGACTACACGAGCGAGTTTCACCGGATCGACCGGGCCGGCATCCGGCCGCGGCCCGCCCGCCGCATCCCGATCTGGTTCGGCGGCTACACGCCTGCCGCTTTGCGACGGGCCGCCCGATGGGGGGACGGGTTCACGTTCGGCGACTCGGGGCCGGACACGGTGGCGCTGGCGGAGACCTTGCGGGAAATGCTCGCAGCCCAAGGCCGCGACCCGGCTGACTGCGCCCTTGAGGCCGAGGCCGACTACGGCATCGGCCCGGATCGATGGACCGACCTGGTGGACGAGGCCCGCGACGCTGGTTTCACTCACTTCTCCGTCAACTGCCAGAGCACCACATGCGAGTGGGGCGGCAATCCGGCTGCCAATCTTCAGAGCACCGCCGAGCACATCGAGGCACTGGAGACCTTCATCACCTCGGTGACCTGAGCGGGCTCGATCTCGGCAACAACCCAGCCGGAACTTGCGGCGTGGTCCCTCGTCGTTGGACCTCGGATGGCGGCAGCATTTGGCTTTCGCACTGCATCACGGTCCTGCGAGCTGTGGACGAGCGTGAGTGCTGTTATGATGTAACATCATGCGTACACAGATCGCCTTGGAACCAGAGCAACATGTGCAGGTGAAACAGAAGGCGGCCTCTTTGGGGATCACGATGGCCGAGTACATCCGGCGCTTGGTCGATCGCGACCTCGGCAGGGTCGATACCAATGCTGATGTTTCAGCCATCGTCGGCATCGGGAGTTCGGGGGGTAGCGACATTGCCGCTGAAGGCACGGCGATGGCTGTGGCAGAGGCGGTAGCGACGCTCCGCAGTCGCGAGTGAGCGTCTTCGTCGATACCTCAGCGTGGTACGCAGCCGCAGACGTCGACGACGCCGGTCATGTGAGGGCAGCACGTCGACTCGAGGAGTTCGCTGGCGCGTTGGTGACCAGCGACCATGTCATCGTCGAGACTTGGTTCCTTGCCACGAGGCGCCTCGGGATCGCCGTCGCGGAGAGACTCGTGAACGGGATCCGCATGGGCATTGCCCGCATCGAGCCGGCGATCGTCGCAGATCTTGAGGCAGCGGCAAGCATCGGCGAGGCGTTTGCTGACCAACGGTTCTCTCTGGTTGATCGCACGAGCTGGGCGATCATGCAGCGGCTGGGCATCCGGGAGGCCGTGGCCCTCGACGCCGACTTCTCGATCTACCGCTTCGGCCTCGGCCGACGGCAGGCATTCGTCGTTCACAGTTAGGAGACTGTCGGTGCGGGCCTTGCGAAATGCTCAACCGACTACCCGCGCTTTGAGCCTGAGGCACCATCGCGGTCCGAGCAGACCATTCCCACTATGACCTGATTGGGGGTTGCATGGAACGCATCACCGTCTACCCGGCTGCTCGGATTCGCACGATGGATCCCGGCAGACCCCACGCCAGCGCCGTCGCCGTTGCAGACGGCCGCATCGTGTCGGTCGGCTCGATCGAATCGATGCAGCCGTGGCTGCGGCGTTACCCCTTCGATGTCGACGATCGCTACGCCGACAAGGTGATTCTCCCTGGCTTCATCGACCCGCACACCCACCTGCGCCTCAGCGGCACCTACATGGGCCTGCACTACGTCGGCCCGATCGATTCCGCATCACCGACCGGTCTGCGTAAGGGGCTGCCGAGCCGTGACGCGGTGCTGCACCAACTCCGGGCACTGGTGGCCGAGCACGCCGATCCCAGTGACCCTCTCACGGCATGGGGCTACGACCCCGCCAGCCAGGAGGGCCATCTCGACCGCGACATGCTCGATGCCATCAGTGACACCGTGCCAATGTGGGTTTGCGCATACGCGCCGCACATTGTCTACGTGAACTCCCCGATGCTCGAGCTGATCGGTGTCGACGATGGCAGCGTCGGTCACGGACTCGGCCGCTACCCCGACGGGCGCCTCAACGGCTGGTTCGTCGAAACCGAGGCCACCGCACGGGCCACCCGGCCGGTATCAGCATCCATCTTCGGGCCTGGCACCGGCCGCGCCGCCATCGACCGCATGGGCGCCGTCGCTCGTGCGGCCGGCGTCACTACGACGGCGGACCTGGTGTGGGGGATGGCCGACGGATTCGCGCCCGAGTGGGACGACCATGCAGCGGCCATCGCCGAAGGCACGTTCCCGCTGCGCATCTACATGATTCCCTTCGAGCCGAAGCTGGTGCGCAGCTACGGCAGCGACATGCTCGATTTCCTCGCCTCGAAGCGGGCCGAGGGCGACGATCGGCTGAACACCCACGGCGTGAAGTACGTGAACGACGGCTCGTACCCGTCGATGACGCTGGTGATGAATGCACCGGGCTACCTCGACGAAGACACTGCCCACACGGGCGAGGTGCCATGGGAGGACATGGTGGAGCGGATGCGGCCGTTCTGGCAGGCGGGCGTGCAGATCCACTCCCACGCCAACGGCGATCGCACCGTCGACATGACGCTGGACACGCTCGCTGCGCTTCAGGCCGAGCACCCGCGCTTCGATCATCGCTTCACGATCGAGCACTACTGCATCTCGACACCGGCGCAGGCGAAGCGCCTTGCGGCGCTCGGCGGCCTCGCCAGCGTGAACGTCTACTTCGTGCACTTCCGGGCACAGCTGCACTCCGATCACGGGTTCGGCCCCGACCGCAGTGAGGCCACGGCCCGGCTGGGTTCGCTCGTACGGGCCGGCGCCACGTTCGCGCTCCACAGCGACTTCAATCTGGTCGTCACGCCGCTGTCGCCGCTGCTGGCTGCGTGGTGTGCCGTCAATCGAGTGGGCGCAGACGGCGAAACCGTGATGGCGCCGGGGGAGCGGATCTCAGTGGATCGGGCGCTGCGTGCAATCACCATCGACGCAGCCCATGTTCTGGCCCGCGACGATCGCTTGGGCTCGATCGAGGCTGGCAAGCTGGCTGACCTCACCGTGCTTGACGATGATCCCTACGAGGTCGATCCGATGGCGCTGCGCGACATCGCCGTGCACGACACTGTGCTCGGAGGCGAGCCCACCTCGTGAATTGATTCGGGCGGCGAATCCTGATTGCTGGAGGTCGGGTGTCCATCGGTTGGAGATCACCTCGGCGGGTCCGTTCCCTGCCGAATGCCTACGGGGGCTGGGCCGTGGTCGCCGGTGCCTCGGAGGGGCTCGGCTCGGCGTTCGCCGCCCAGCTCGCCGTACGAGGCATGGATCTGGTGCTGGTGGCGCGCCGCCCTCAACTGCTGGCTGAACTCAAAGAGCAGCTCATCGCCGAGTACGGGGTCGAAGTTCGATGCGTGGTTCTGGATCTGGCCGACCCCGCGTTCGCCGAGGCGCTCGCAGACGCAGTCGCTGGGCTGGACCTCGGGATCGTCGTCTACAACGCGGCGTTCACACCGGTGGGCCCGTTCCTGGAAGCCCCCGACGAGGAGATCTCCCAGGCGGTGGACGTCAACGTGCGCGGACCGCTGCTGGCCCTGCGAGCGCTGGTGCCGGGCCTTGTCAACCGGATCACGGCTGTGCTCATGGGGCGCCTCCTTCCTCGGAAGGCGGCGATCCGGCTTATCGGCAGGAACACGAGACACCTGACGTGACCAACCTCGTGGCGGGTTTCTTTGCGCCTTGGGCTGTTCTTGCTCTCATCGGGGTGCTGCACCTAGCGCTACCGGCGCGGCGTTTGGCGAGCTCTATCTCGGACGTCGGATCAACCCGCAGCTGTTCGGCGACCGCGCCGACGCGAAGATGTTCCTGCGATCGACGATGCGCACAAAAATACGGCAGCCTCTGGGAGCAGTACCGCGCAAAGGTGCCGTGGCGCATCGTGCCTCGGGTCTACTGAGGGAGGTGGGGGTGAGCGGTCCAGAGCCTGCGGTCGCAGGGCACCCTGGCGCCGGCGAACTGGACAACGCCTGGCAGGCTGCGATCGGGTCGATCGCAGCAGCTCGCCGGCAGAGCGACGATGCCCGTGGAGATGCCGTCGGCGTCACGGTGCTCACGGGATTCCTCGGCAGCGGCAAGACCACGGTGCTGCGTCAGCTGCTGGCCGAGCCCGCTGGCTTGCGAATCGCTGCGGTCGTGAACGACATTGGGCCCGTCAACATCGATGCGATGGCAATTGATGGCCTGCAAGTCGCGTCACGAACGCCCGATCGGGTTGAGCTCACCAATGGCTGTGCGTGCTGTGCCTTGGTGGACGACCTCGCAGAGACCTTGGAAATCCTCGCCAGCGCGGGAACCAGCGACGCCATCGTGATGGAGGCCAGCGGGGTCGCCGACCCCGCCACGCTTGCAGCGGTCATCGAATCGGCAGCCGGCTGTGCGCTCGACGGGGTCGTGGCGGTTGTGGATGCGCATCTGTTGGCGTCCCAGCTGGGCGATTCCCGGTTCGCGCCCGCCGTGCGTCGCCAGATCGACGTGTCGCACCTGGTGGTGCTCTCGAAGGTCGATCAGGTGGACGACGAAACGGTTCAGTCCCTGGCGCGCCGGATCGGCGAGCTCGCGCCAGGCCGGATGGTCGTTCCCTCGGTTCATGGGCGTATCGATCCACGGATCCTGCTCGGCGCTGCACTGCAGGGAGCGACGTTTCGTGCCGATGCGGGTGAGCACCCGTTCGAGGTCGCGACTGCCGTCGTCAGCCCGGCGGGACCATGGGAGGTGACGACCGTCGCTCGCTGGTTTGAGTCCCCGCCCGAGACGCTGGTGCGAGCGAAAGGGTGGTTCAGCACTCCCGACGGCAGCTGCCACGAGGTCCAAGCGGTGGGACGAAGCTGGCGTATCGAGCCTGCGAATGGCCCGCTCGACCCGGTGATCGTGCTGATCGGCGATTCTGCCGAAGCTGTCGACCGGGCAGCCGCATCCCTGCGAAACCTCGGCTAGTCGGCTGGGCTATTCGGGCGTTCCAGCCATGTGTTGCCGCATCTCGGCGCCAACGTGCCCAGTTCAGAACAACACGCAGAGCGTTCAGTCGGGCCTGACGTAGCGGGTGCCGCGGCGTTCGCCGCGTCGCGCCAGCCAGCCGAGGTCGACCAACGTGCTCAAGTCGGCGAGGGCTTTACGACGGTCCGTGCCGAACAGCTCCCTGTAGTCGGCATTGGACATCGCACCCTTGGCGTCCAAGACCTCACCGAGCGCCAACATGCGAGCCCGCAGGCGGACGATCCGGGATTCGTGCACTTCTGCGCCGTGCTGCATACCCAGGCTGAGGCCCCCGGACCCGTCGGCTTCGTCCGTGCCGTCGGGGGTCTCGTTGCCAGATCGTGCCGGTGCGCTGCGCAGCCGCACCATGTGACTGCTGCCGCCGCCAGAACGCGAACGAGGACCGGGTTGCGGCTCGCATGCGCGGGCGAACCAGTGCGCAGTGCTTCGAGCGTGACGGGGGGCACGAGCCCGCCGGGGCTGAGCACTTCCATGCGGTCGTCGTAGAACCACACCTCAATACTCCGCCCGAAATCGTCGTAGTCGCGATGGGCAGGTCAAGCTGGGCGATCTGCTGCACATTCCGATGCCTGCCGTGCTCCCGCTTGGTGCCGTCTACACGGAAGAGCCGAGCGTCAGCGCGGGGATGCCAACGCCAAATCGAGTCGCGGGCAAACAGCAGCAGCGCTGCGTTCGTGATGCGGATGCGATTCGGCCCGCCGAGGTGGATCAAGCCGTACCGCTGCATGATTTCGGCCACGGGCCGTCCGACCTCGACGACGCGCCGAAGGAATTGCTCAGCGAGACCCAGATCCAGGTCGTCGAGGGTTGCGTCCAGGCACAGTCGCTGTTCGTAGCCGCGGCGCCGGTAAGCGATCTTGCGATCGTTGATGGCTTCCTGGGTTTCGCGCACGACGCTGTCACCGACTCGATACGGAAAGCCGTTGCCTTCGACCATGACAGCCTCGGCGCTGGGGTCGACCTCCATGATGATCAGATCGGCACCGTCGAGACGTGCCCGTTGCACGCGAGATCCCAGAGCGATTTGAGTTCGACGAACTGTCCTTCGCCTCGCGCGAGGAGGCGTCGAAGCTCTGCTTCTGCGTAGAACCCGTCCTCGTGCATTCGCCAGGTATATGACGGTCATAAGTGCCATATATGACGGTCAAATGCTGCGCATATTCGACCGGGCGGCCGCATCCCTGCGAAACCTCAGTTAGTCGGCTCGGCTATTCGGGCGTTCCAGCCATGTGTTGCCGCATTTCGGCCGATGGCGGGCCTGCTGTGCCCCAGCGATCGGACAGCTCCGGGGTGCGTGGCCAGGTTCGCGGCACCCAGGTGGCCTCGTCGACCTGCTGCACTTCGGCAGTGACCTCGGGCACGGTGCCCGCAGGATCCACGAAGTAGCCGAACGCGTTGTTGCCCGGCCCGTGACGACCTGGGCCCCATCCGACGGCATGGCCTGCCCGGGCGAGCCGCCCGAGCGAGGTCATGTATGCGTCGAGCGAGGGAACCTCGTACGCGACGTGATTGAGGGATGCCCATTCGGCTCGGTTGAACGCAATGGCGTGGTGGTCGGCATTGCAGCGCAGGAACACCATCTGGCGTTCGCTCCAGTCGCTCACCCGGAAGCCCAGCACCTCGCACCACCAGTCGCAGAGCGCCTCGATGTCGGCGGTGTTGAGCACGACATGGGCGATCTTGGTCGGCGTGGCATCGGCCCGCAGCGCCGCCGCGGCCTCAGTGCACGCGGCCAGCTCGACGATCCGGCTTTCAGGGTCGGCAATGCGGAATCCGTAGCCCGCACCCGGCCGGTCCAGTGCGGCCGGCTCGCTGAGCAGGGTCACGCCGCGGCCCGCCAGCGTGGCCGCTGCCGCGTCGACGGCCCCGTTGTCGGCGAGACCAAAGCTGATGTGATCGATGCCGTTGCGATCAGCTCGATGCAGCTCCAGCACATGGTGTTCGGCGCCCGTGGCGCGTAGTACCGCCGTCTTGTCATCGGAGTCGCCAAGTTGCCGTAATCCCCAGGGGCCGGCGTAGTAATCGACGCACTCGTCGAATGCGCTGCAGCGCACGGCGATGCGCCGCAGGTGAGTGATCGCCCACGCGGGCTCGGTGGCGCTGGCGTTCATGGGCTGTCCCGGACGGCATCGAGCGCTGCAAGCACCGTCTCACCGGTCAGGGGCATTGAGGTCACGCGCACCCCGGTTGCATCGGCAACGGCATTCGCGATGGCCGATGCCACGGGCAGCATCGCTCCTTCACCCAGGCCCTTCGACCCGAAGGGGCCTGGTCCGTGTCCCTGCTCCTGGGTGATCGAGATGAACTCCGCCGGCACGTCACTGGACCGGGGCACGCGGTAGTCGACGAGTCGGCCGTTGGCGAGCACCGGGCCGTCGAAGCGCATGGTCTCGAACAGAGCGCCGCCGAGCCCCATGATCGCGGCACCCTCATCCTGACCGCGGCAGGCTCCTTCGTGCAGCACGGCCCCGGCATCGCCGGAGACGACCAGGCGGTGCACGGTCACCATTCCGGTGTCGGCGTCCACCGAAACCTCCGCAGCCCCCCAGCCGTACTCCCACGACACGCACGGTGATTCCAACGGGGCCCGGCTGTCGCTGGGGGCCTTGAAGAATCCTTCGCCGGTGAACTCGTAACCGGTCCCGCCGTAGATGCCCATGACCAGCGGGGCAAGCGGGCGTCGGTCCGTTTTGTTGGAACCGTCCTGGGACGCAACCAGCACAATGCCGTCTCGGAAATCGACACGGGCCACCGGCACCCCCAGCGCTGTGGCTGAGAACTGCAGGATGCGCAGACGAGCAGCTTCGGCGGCCTTCTGCACAGCCTGACCCATCACCGAGATGGACGAGGAGGCATTGGTGCCCTGGTCGAACGGGGTGTGATCGGTGTCGAGGTCAGACCAATGGACACGCGATCGGGGCACGTCAAGCACTCGTGCCGCGACCTCACGTAACGCTGTTTGGGCGCCCTGACCCATCTCGACGGTGCCGCATTGCACCCACGCATCGCCGCTTGTGGCGACCTTGACCCGGGCTTGCGCTGGCTTGTTGACCCCGCCCGAATCCTTGAAGCCCAGTGCCACGCCCCGGCCTCGGCCGGCAGGGCGTGCCTGGTCCATGCCGATGCGGTCGGCCACCAGTTCAAGACCTTCGGTGAGATCGGAGTCCATGGCGGACTCGCCGGGCACGTAGGCCTCGCCCAATCCGATCAGGTTGCGGCGGCGTAGCTCGACGGGGTCAATCCCCAGCCGTTTGGCGATCATGTCGATCTGGCTTTCGCAGGCGAAGTTGGCCTGGGTGCCGCCGAAACCCCGGAACGGGCCCGCGGGAGTGGTGTTGGTGAGCACCGCATCGGTGACCGTACGGATGTGCTGCCACCGGTACGGCCCCGCGACCCGATAGCCCGCCTTCTCTGCGACCAGGGGGCTTGCATCGGCATAGGCGCCTGCATCGAGCAGCACCTCGGCGTCGCGGGCCACCAGGGTGCCGTCGGACATCACGCCGGTCCGCAACCTCAGGCGTGCGTTGTGCTGGCGCATCGTCAAAAAGCCCTCGTCCAGCGTGAGGCAGTACCTGACGGGTGCACCGGCCTTGCGGGCCAGCAATGCGGCGATCGGCTCGGTCTTGCAGCCGTTCTTGGCGCCGAAGCCGCCGCCTAGGTACCTGACCTGCATGCGCACCCGGTGCTCGCCGATGCCCAACAGCCGAGCCATCTCCTTGCGGACCGGGAACGGGTTCTGGCAGCTCGACCAGAGCTCGAGACGGCTGCTGTCAGCTGTGCTGTCGTCGCTTTCGTCTGTGCTGTCGCCGCTGTCCGCGGTTGGGGCCGACCAGCGGGGTCCGGACCATCGGGCGACCGTCACGAACGGCTCAAGATGCAGGTGCTGCTGTCGGCCGTCGAAGCCGAACACGTCGACGAAGATGTGGTCGCAGCGATCGAAGACCGCTGGGTCGCCGGTCTCGTAGGCAAAGCGGTAGCAGACGTTCGGTTTGGGCCGGGTGCCGCCGCTGGCGCCTTGGCCGTAGATGGGAGCCATGGCCAGCGGAGCTTCGGGGAACAACTCTGGCGCGCCGTCGGCCAGAGCGGCATCGAAGTCGGCCACGGTCGGCAGCGGCTCGTAGTCGACTTGTACGAGCGACAGGGCCCGCGCCGCGTCGAGCTCGGTGTCCGCTGCGATCGCGACGACGGCGTCGCCCACGTAGCGCACCCGGTCGAGCGCCAGGATCGGCTGGTCCTTCACGAAGTAGCCGTAGCTGTGCGAGGCCACCAGTGGCCCGGCCACAGGGCGGTGCTGCAGGTCGTCGCCAGCCCAACGTTCTCGAAGCTCGACGTCGAGCAGGTCCCGCCGTGTCAAGACGGCCCGAACACCGGGGGCCTGCTCGGCCGCGACGGTGTCGATGCGGGTCACGAGAGCATGTGGGTGGGGCGAGCGCAGCACCTTGGCGTGCAGCATGCCGCCGAGCGCGACATCGACTGCGTACGAAGCGGTGCCGGACGTCTTCGCCGCGGCGTCTGAGCGCGTCATGGTGCACCGTCTTGCATCGGGCTGCTGGGGGAGCGCAGTGCAGCTGAGGCTGCCTCCACTGCCTCGATGACCATGAGGTAGCCGGTACAACGACACACGTTCGAATCGAGCCAGTCGCAGATCGTCGTTCGGTCGGGGTCGGGATGGCGGGCCAGCAGCGCGCTTGCGGTGAGGATCAGCCCAGGTGTGCAGTAGCCGCACTGGAAAGCGCTCAGCTCGGCGAATGCTCGCTGGACCGCAGACAATGCCGCCGCTGGGCCGGTCAGCCGGTCGCCGGCCGCTGCCGAGCGGCCCGATTCGATCGTGAGCACGTCGCGACCGTCGGTTTGCCAGGCGAACGTGGAACACGACGCGGTGGGATGGCCATCGACGAGCACGGTGCAGGCACCGCAGACGGCCTGATCACAGCCGACGCGAGTGCCGCCGAGTCCAGCGCGTGACCGGATGGTGTCAACCAGCATCTCCGACGCTGGGGTCGACGCGCTGAACGGTTCCCCATTGAGCCGCAGCTCGATATCCACTAAGTCGTCCGACAGGGATTCTGCAGGGTGCCCGGTAAATGCGACGGCTTCCCTGCGCGAGGCATTAGGCGGGTACGCACCATCACTGCCAAGGTCGCCATCATTCATCGCACCTGCTGCATGGAGCTCCAGGCAACGGCCGACGAGCACGTCGATGACGCGGCGCCGGTAGGCAGCCGAAGCGAAGACGTCATCGGTCGGATCGGCTAGTTCTCCGAGAGCTGCGTTGACGGCGTCGACATCAGCGGCGCCGCTGGGCAGCACCTCGACCTCGGGATAGGCGCAACCGATCGCTATGTGGTTGTCGCCGACAGCCACAGACGCGACTGGCTTCAGCGATCGCTCATAGACGACATGGCCGGCAAACGGCACCTCGCAGCCGACGAGCAAGCGATCGCGCGGCCGGTCCGCCAAAGCGAAGCGTCGCTCGGAGCCATCGGGTTCCATGAAGATCAGCTCGGCTCCGGCGGCAGCCAGGATCGGCGCTGCGTCGTAGCCGGAGTCGAACGCCATGAGGTTGCCCCCCAGCGTGCCGGTGGACCGGATGCGCGCGTTGCCGATAGTCCGCCATGCATCAGCGAGGTCCGGCCG
This sequence comes from Candidatus Poriferisodalis sp., assembly GCF_965237655.1. Taxonomy (GTDB): domain Bacteria; phylum Actinomycetota; class Acidimicrobiia; order Acidimicrobiales; family Poriferisodalaceae; genus Poriferisodalis. The sequence goes on along the minus strand of NZ_CBDEGB010000002.1, from coordinate 1,755,492 downwards.
CACCGTCCGTACGAGTCGGTCGGTTTCGATCCGGGCGTGGGTGACAGCCGCGCCGATGAACAGCACACCGTCTCCCAGCGAGATCGCGTCGAGCACTTCCAGTCCGCCGTAGGACTCCCGCCCAGGCCTGCACAGCGGGACGAGGGCGGGAGCCACTTCGCCGTTGCGAAGCCGTTGCGCAACGTCGATCCCTCCGGCATGCGCCCAGGCGCCGGCAGCGACCATCGAAGCGGCGTCCACCAGCGAGGCAGGTCGGTTCAACGAGAACGGCTCGATGCCCAGGTGGCTCCGGGAGATCAGTCCAGCCGGAACCGCGTGCTGAGCGGGATCGGTCTCGACACTCATGTCTGGACGCCGCGCATATCGGGACTCATGGCCCGGCTGTCGGCGGCATCTCGACGGGCGGGACGAACGGGACCGGCATCGGCCCCAGCGCATCACAGTCCACACGGATCATCTGCGGGTGTCCCGCAGCGGTCGCCGTCTCGAAGGCGTCGGCGAACTCCCGCGGCGTGGACACCTCGAAGTAGCCGAAGTCGAACGCTGCCGCCGTCGCGGCCAGGTCCGGTGTGTACAGATCCACGCCCGAGCGCCGATGCAGGTGCCGGTCTTGGGTGTTGCGCAGCACCCCGTACCCGCCGTCGTCGAAGACCACAACGGTGACGGGCAGCTGCTCTTGGGCCAGCGTGGCCAGTTCGCCGAGCTGAGGGACGAGACCGCCGTCGCCGACCATCACCATGGTCGGTTCATCGGCACGGGCCACCGCAGCGCCGATCGACATGCCGACGGCCTGTCCGATGCCGCCTCCCCGGGGGACCACGTTGGTGGATGGGTCGATCACTGGCAGCAGGCGATTGCCCCACGAGCTGTTGGGGATGGTGATGTCGCGCACACGGGGCGACCGGTCGCCGAGCACGGTTGCCATGATGTCGCAGATCGCCGCGTACGGCCCGATGTCTCGCCGCAGCTGAGCCCGGCACTGCTCACGGGCGGCAGTGATGCTCTCGTGCCATTCCGGCTGCAGGGCACAGCGGCGATCGGAGAGACGGGCGACGAGCGAGGCGACCAACGTGCGGGCATCGCCCACGATCCCGACATCTGCCGGGTAAGAGCGGCCGATGGCCGCAGGGTCGATGTCAATCTGGATGTGCGTGGCGGGCAGGGCCAGCCGGTAGCTGCGGGTCTCGTTCGAGCGGAAATGCGTGCCGATCGAGATGAACACGTCGGCTTGGGCGAGCAACTCGGCGCCGGTCGCAGACGCCGCGAAATTGCCGATGACCCGGTCGTCGGTCTCGGGCACGACACCGCGCCCTGCGTTCGAGGTGAACAAGCCAGCACCGGTGCAGCGCAACAGATCGTCGATCGCAACGCTGCAACCGATGGCACCGCCTCCTGCCCACACCAAGGGTCGTTCCGCTGCGGCGATGAGCTCAGCAGCCCGGTCCAACACAGCATCGTCCGGTTTGGTCGCAACACCAAGGCTCGTCGAGTCATGACGCGCAGCTGCGCCACTGGAGCCGCTGACAAGTGCGGATGCTTCGATGGGCTCGGGCCCACCGCCGGTGTTGTCCAAGCCAAGACTCGTGGGAGCGTCTTCGGGGAGATGGTCCCAGAGGGCTGGCTCCCCGTATTGCAGATCGATCGGCCACTCCAGGCTGACCGGTCCACGCGGATGGGTGCCCAGCCGTCGGGCTGCGTGGGCGAAGTCGGTCGACGGTGTCACCCCGACCGTCGTCGCCCATACCGAGCAGGACCGCAACATTCCCAGCTGATCGCGTGTCTCGTGAATGACTCCGCGGCCTGCGCCGAGATGCTCGCTGGGAATCTGTCCGGTGACGTGCAGCACCGGCGAGCCGGCCGTGAGCGCCTCCACCAATGCCCCAGCCGCATTCGCGGCGCCCGTTCCCGTCGAGGTCACCGCGCAGCCGGGCGTGCCGCGGACCCGGGCGTAGCCGTCGGCTGCGTTCACAGCGGCTGCCTCGCTGCGGGTGGGCACCCATCGCAGGCGGTGGGTAAGCGCATCGACGAGGGGGAGATTGTGGACGCTGACCACCCCGAAGGCAGTGTCGACATCGAGCGACGCCAATACCTCGACGAGCAGGTCGCCGCCGTTTCTCCGCTGGGCTGCGCTCATGGCATCACAAAGCCGCCGTCGATGACGATCGTCTGCCCGGTGATATAGGCGGCTTCCTCGCCCAGCAGGAACACGATTGCGCCGGTGACGTCGTCGGGCTCCTGGGGCCGGCTGATCGCCCGGTTCTCGGCGTACAGCGCGTGGCGTTCGGCCGGGATCTCTTCAGCGGAGGGCCCCTCCACAAGTCCCGGCGCCACGGCGTTGACGGTGATGCCATGGTCGCCCAGCTCTCGAGCCATCGCCCGCGTCAAGGCAATTAGCGCTCCCTTCGAAGCGATGTAGTGCGACAGGCGCGGCGAGCCGTACAGCGCCGCATCCGAGGCAATGTTGACGATCCGGCCTTCGCCGGCAGCCAGCATCTGCGGGGCCAGCGCCCGACTCACCAGCCACGACCCACGGGAATTGGTGGCTTGGATGCGATCCCATTCGTCGGGCGTGATTTCCCAGAACGTCTTGCCGCCCACGGCGTCGGCCAGTCCGGCGTTGTTCACGACGCCCCAGAGGGGCCCGCCGGAGCCAAGATGCTCGGCCAACGCAGCAACCGAGGCTTCATCGCTCACATCGGTGGGGATGAACTCGGCGGCGCCGCCTGCAGCCCGGATCTCGCCGACGACGCGCTCGCCGCGTTCGGGAATCAGCTCGGCCACGACTACCGATGCGCCATTCGAGGCGATCGCATGTGCCATCGCCTCGCCAAGCCCGCGCCCGGCGCCGGTGACGACGACACGGCGACCGTTCAGGCTCATGGTCGAGCCGGTCGTGTGGGTTGCTCAGTCCCGCGTGATCCCCGCCATGGGGGAGTGCGGGGGGTAGGTGGGCAGCTGTGGCTTCGACGCCCCGAGCATCACCACGAACAGCGCATCGGTGTCACCCACGTTGCGCAGCGAGCGGGCGGTGCCCGCGGGGATCTTGATGAGGTCGCGGTAGCAGAGCAGCCGGCTGGCGGATTCGTCTCCGTCGTAGATCGTGACCTCGAGTTCGCCTTCGAGCACGAAGAACGCCTCTTCTACGTCATGGTGCGTGTGTTCGGGGCCTTCGGCTCCTGGCGGCAGCAGCATGTTGGAGAACGTGAAGTGCTCGGCGGCCAGGGCTCGCTCGTCCCCCTCATGATCGCCGGTACCGCCCGAGCCGATATAGCGAATCTGGGCGCGCCGGTACTGCGGTCCCGCCTTGGTTTGGAACGCCAGCGTGTCCCAATCCTCCTGCCGGGTGTCGCGCATAGCGCACATGCCCTCGATGCGCGCCACGAGGTCTCGTGATCCCTGGTGTGACGTATCCGTTGCTTCGATCGGGTCGGCGGCGATCTGGCTCATCGTTCGTGTCCTGTGGTCGTCAACGGTTGGCGGCTAGGTGCGGGTCGGCGTCAGTCTGCGAGCGCTACGGGTGCCTGGGCCGACTCGGGTGCCAGCCCGAATCGTTCCCGTTGCGCCTCCAAGTCTGGTTCGAGCGCCCGACGCAAGTGCACCACGGGGCGGTCGGCTTGAGCGAGATGCTCGTCACGTCGGGCCTCCTCGACGGTGCGCAGGCTCTCGAGCATCTCCTTGTCCTGGTTGAGCACGTGGAGGTGGGTGCCGCGCAGTCGCAGTTGGTACAGCGCCCGCCAGATGCGGCGCTCGCGCCCCGCCACCTCCCGGAAACGGGGGAAGTGCACGAGCGTTGCTGCGTTGTCGCGTGGCGTCAGGAATCCCAGGATCCGCAGCGGGGGACCTGGCCCGGCACTGGGCGGCAGCGGGATATCGAGACGAACGTAGCTGAGCGCACCGGTGTGGATATCGATCCAGTCGAAGTTGGTACCCGCTTGGTCGCGTCGGCGAATTTCGAAGCCGTCGTCGTGATCGTCGACAACCACGCGGTCGTCAGTGATGCCTTCGTTCAGCGTGATCGAGTGTGCGTGCAGGAACGGCGCATGCATGAGATCCACGAGATTCTCGAGCGCCAGCAGCCAGTTCGCACCCCATTCCACGGTCTCGGGAAATGTCGAGTAGCGGCTGTCGCTGAACTCCGTCGGAAGGTCAAGCGGAGCAGGCTCGGCTTCGCCGATCCAGGCCCACAGGTAGCCGGCCTGCTCAACGACTGGGTAGCTCACGCTTACCCGCGTCCGTTCGGCCAGCGAGCACGTACCTCCCTGGGACGGCACCGAGATGCACTGCCCGTCGCCGTCGAACCGCCAGTGGTGGTAGCTGCATCGCAGCTCCCCATCCACGACATCGCCGATCGACAGCCGGGCTCCTCGATGGGGGCACAGATCGCCCATGAGGCGTGGCGCGTCGCTGCCGTCACGCCAGAGCACCAAGTCTTCGCCGAGCAGGCGAGTCGCCACAGGTTCCTCGCTCACGAGGCTCGAGGTGCCGAGCAGGTACCAGCGGTCTCGTAGCCCGAGCCTCGGATCGCCTTTGGCCAGCTCGGGAGATGGAAGCCAGGTTGGCGGGCGCCGTGCGATTTGCCGAGTCCCGATGCCCGTGTACTGCGAGACGCGGCCACGTGCGCGCCCGGCCAGCGCCCGAGCGGAGTGTTCTAACGTCGGACGGGTCGGCACGTGTGTCTCAGTCTCCGGTGAGGTGCGACACCCGGGGCATGACGTCACTAGCCAGCAGGTCCATGGACCGCCGCCATGCGTCCGCCGACTCGGGCGTCTCGGCATAGTCGAAGCAGAACAGCAGCAGGTGGCCGAAACCACCGACGTCGGCGTACACCTTCTCGATTGAGGCTGCGACCGTCTCGGGCGAGCCCACGAACCAGTTGTTGCGGGCGCAATACTCGACGGTGACCACGCCGCCGACGGGTGGGTTGCGCTCGTCGATGAGGAACTTGTGGAAGTCGAAGGCGCCGAGCAGGGGAATGAAGTACTCGGTCATCATCCTGCCCATCATCCCGCCGTAGGACAGCTCCCAGGCTTCCTCGTCGGTGGGAGCCACAAACACCTCGCGCACCATGCGCCAATCGCTGCGGCTGACGTCGCGTCCCGCCCGGCGGGCCCCTGCCTCATAGGAATCCCAGTGGCCGCTCACATACTGCGGGTTGAGATTCAGGCTCATCGGGATCCAGCCCTTTTCCCCTGCCATCTCCAGCGTCGGCGACGGCGAGTTCAGCCCTGCCACGCCGATCGGCGGGTGCGGCTGCTGCAGCGGTCGCAGGTGATGCACGAGGTCCATGTCGGGCATGCCGTGCGGCACTGAGCCCTTCCAGTGCTTGCCCTCGTGGGTCCATCCGGGCTCCTGGCTCCAGAGGTTCAGGATGAATTCGACCGACTCCTGGGTCATCTCCCGGTTCTCGCCGGCCATGCCGTCAACCCCGAACATCTCCCAGTCACTGGGCAGGCCGCTGGCGGCAACGCCGAAGTTGAGGCGGCCCTCGGAGATGTGATCCAGCAGCGAGATCCGGTTGGCCAATTCGGCGGGGTGGTAATAGGGCAGCAGGAACCCGCCGGGACCGATGCGGATGTTCTTGGTCCGGCGCAGTGCCTCGAGCGTGAGCAGGTCTGGGGCCGGGTGCGGTTCCCAGCGAGCGGCGTGATGCTCGCCGATCCACGCCTCGCCGAAGCCGAACTCGTCAGCCCACTCGATCACCTGCAGGTCCCACTCCCAGCCCTCGCGCAGGTCGCGCTCGGGCGGATGGCTCGGCATGGTGAACAGTCCCAGTTCCATGGTGATCCCCTGTCACTCTCGGCGGCGCCGCGAACCCCGCGCCTAGATGCCGAAACTTACTGCGGTCGCCATCGGCCGTCACCAGCGTGCATCTAATCTCCACGTCGTGTCCGCATCAGTGTCGAGGAGATGGCTTGGCGCAGCTGTCATTGCGCTGTGTCGGACTCGGCAACCACCGACGCCTCCGCACCCGCGCCGAGCACGGCACCCCCCGATTCAGCCGCGAGCGATACCGAAGACGACCCGGCCCACGCCTCAGACCTGGCCACGCTGGTTGATTTCAGGCACGACTACGACGACTCAGACGCCGAGGGACCCGTTGAGTACGTCGTCGGACGAGACATCGCCCCAGGGGTGTGGCAATGGTCTCAACTCTCGGCGGGCAGTTGCGTATTCGTCGTCGTGGCGCCGGAGCCATGGTCTTCGGGGCCAGGTGAACCGCAGCGACCCATATACCAGGATGATGTGGAACGCCTGTGGTGGCTCGATGCGCGCGATCCGGTCGCCCTCGCGAACGGCGAGGCCGTTATCGGCTACAGCTCGTCAGCGAACATTGACGGGATGATCTCCGCGACGTCTCGTCCCGAGTGCTTCCTTGAGCGAACCGGCGACCACAGTGTTCCTGACGAGGAGACCTATGCGCGTCGCCACGATTCGGGCAGCGGCGGCGTGGAGGGTGGCGACGACATCGGGGCAGAGGAGCCGGAGTCTGCGGGCAAATTCGAGGGAGACACGAGCTGGGAGTGCCGGGCGCACAGCGGACCCGAGCCCGCAGATCTGCTCGACTGGAGGGATGAACCCGGTACTCAGCACCCAGAGGTTTCATGCGTCGTCGGAGAGGGGATCCTGGCAGGCTGGTGGCAGTGGCACGAGCTCTCTGCCACCGACTGCATCTTCGCCGTCGTCGACTCCGGGGATGAGGTCGACCAGCACCTGCACCGGAGCCAGTCACGCCGCGACGCGAGAGAGCCGATCCTGCTGCGAGAGGGCGAAATAGTGGAGGGCTACTCCGAGAGCGGCAATACGGGCTCGAGCTTCATAGCCGGCATCAGTCATCCGAGTTGCTTCTTGGAGCACATTGCCCCCGAGGACGAGTTCTCGGCATAGACGATCAGCGCCCCATACATTCGTAGCGACGCTGAGGCGCACTACACGCGGTTCGCGTAGCCGCAGGGTGCGAGGCGATGTCTCTGTGAGGAGATCGGAGCGGAAAGATGCCTATTGATCCGGATCGGGAAACCTGGAAGCCGGGGATGAGCTGGGAGGAGGCGATCGCGGAAATCGCCTACCTCAAGGAGCTCGCCTCAGAGATGGGCGGACCCGAGCGCATCGAGCGCCAGCACCAGGGCGGCCGTTACACGGTGCGCGAGCGCATCGCCAAGATGGCCGATCCCGGCTCATTCGTCGAGATGGGCGGGCTCATGGGCGGCCCGGAATACGACGACGACGGCAACATCATCGGGTTCACGCCCGGCGGCTACGTGATGGGTCTTGCCGAGCTCGACGGCCGGCCGGTCGCGATCGGCGGTGACGATTTCACGATCTCAGGCGGCAGCCCCCACAACGTTCACAAGATCCCGCACCAGTTCGCCCAGCCGTTGGCCATCACGTACGGCATCCCGTACGTGCAACTGCGAGAGGGCGTGGGCCATAGCTCCAAGTCCGACGAGGAATCGGGCCAGATGGCCTTGCCATCGGGAGACATGTGGTGGCAATCGGTCGAGATGATGACGAAGGTCCCGGTGGCCTCGGGGATCATGGGATCGGTGGCGGGTTGGCCAGCGGCCGCTGCTCTCATGTCGCACTTCACGGTGATGGTCAAAGGGCAGTCGCAGATCTTCCCGTCTGGTCCTCCAGTGGTGCAGCGCGCGACCGGCGAGATGCTGTCGAAGGAGGAACTCGGCGGCTACCGCATGCATGTGTACGAGAGCGGCCAGGTCGACAACGTGGCAGAGAGCGAGGAAGACGCGTTCGACCAGATCAAGCAGTTCCTGTCGTACCTGCCGAACACGGTCTCGCAGGTGGCGCCACGGGTGGACACCGGCGACTCGCCGGATCGCCGGCCCGAAGAGCTGCTCAACATCATTCCCACGAACCGTCGAGCCGGCTACGACGCCCGGGCGCTCATCCGACACGTCGTCGACAACGGCGAGTTCTTCGAGATGCGCCGCCACTACGCCGGAGCGATCATCACCGGGTTCGCCCGGCTCGACGGCTACAGCGTCGGCGTGGTCGGCAGCGACCCCATGCGGCTGGCGGGGGCCATGGATGGAGACGGCGCCGATAAGTACGCCCACTTCGTCGACCTGTGCGATGCGTTCAACCTGCCGATGGTGATCTTCCTGGACATGCCCGGCTTCATGCTGGGCTCCGCTGCGGAGCGCAAGGCCACCATGCGCCGCGGCGTGCGTGCGTTGATCGCATCGGCCGAGGCAAGCGTGCCAAAGGTTGAATTCAACGTCCGCAAGTCCTACGGGGTGGCTGCCGATGCACCGAACAGCATCGGCCTGCCGCACGCGCTCAACCTCCGATTCGGATGGCCGGCGGGAGAGTGGGGCGGCATTCCCATCGAAGGAGGCGTCGCTGCTGCGTACCGGCGCGAGATCGAAGCCGCGCCCGACCCAGAAGCGCACCGGGAACTGATCGAGGAACGGCTGCTGCGGCTCCGATCGCCGTTCAAGGCCGCCATGGCTGGCGACGTCGTCGATCTCATCGACCCCCGCGAAACCAGGCGCCTGGCCTGCACGTTCGTCAAGCTGGCCCAGCCGGCGCTTGAGGAATTGGCGCGACGTCCCCACAAGCGTGCCGTCCGCCCCTGAATGCGCCTGGTCGGGTCCGCTGAAACCCTAGGAATCCCCGCTGCTCACTTGGGTTGTGCCGTGCGGCACCGCACCGCTGGTTGTGTCGTGGCAGCGACCGACCGTTAGAGCACCGCCAGTCCGAGGTGTTTCGACATGGGTTCGAAGTCACGATCTGCGTGGAGCAGCTGATGCCCGTTTTCCATGCAGAAGGTGGCGATCAACATGTCGATGGTTTTGCGGGGGGTGATGCCCTTTTTGCGTAGTTTCCGGTAGTTGAGAGCGCTGGCCATGGCGATATGCCGTCCCACCATCGGCTCGTAGAGCAGCGTGTCCATCGTCGATTGGGCGCTGCGCAGGTGAGCATCGCTTCGGAATCCTTGCAGAACCTCAGCGAGAATCAGGTCACCGGTGAGAATCGGTTGCACTCCCAATAGCTCGTCCAGCAGGTCGGTCTGGCGGGTGTCGATGCCGTTGAAGAAGTCGATCCACACCGATGAATCGACCACGATCATCGGTCAGTGCGCATCTCATCGAGCGATCCTTCCCACGGGAGCTTGCCTCGCAGACTGCGGATGCGGCCCTGCGTCCTCGTTTGAACCAGGAGGCGAAGTCCTTCCTCCACAACTGCACGCTTGGTGCGAAAGCTGCCCCATTTCATGGCTGCAGCCATCAGTTCGTCGTCGATCTCAATGTTGGTGCGCATCGCCGCCCTCCCGAGGCCCGGTTGTCGGTACCCGCATGCTTGTCGATGTACGCAACCTTCTCGATGTGTATATGTTACACAATTCTACACATTGTGGAGCGTTTCGAGAAACCTCAGAAATTGAGATGAATTCTGTTCCTGCCCGAGGGCACAATCGAGGGGTGGACCCCTCTGAACACGACTGGATTCGATTCGGCGACGCCGTCATCGACTATGAGATCAGGCGCAGCGCGCGTCGGCACAAGACCCTGGAGATCACCGCCGGTCCGAACGGCGTGCGTGTGGCGGTCCCGGCAGCAACGCGCCCCGAAGACATCGCGGCGTTCGTGCGGAGCAAGGCGCGATGGATCCTGGACCGCCTTGCGAATGTGCCAGCCGAGCAAGCTCCGCCCCAGCTGCCTGGCACGCTTCCATACCACGGACGCAGCCTGAGCTTGACCGTTGGCAGCGACGACATCGTCGACGTTGACGTGCGCTTCAGACCGTGGGAATTGCAAGTGCTATTGCCGGTAGATGTGGATCCTGCCGATGCGGCACCGCAGATCCGCAGTGCTGTCGCCGAGTGGTACTGGCTTCGTGCTTGCGAGCATGTCTCGATCGGCGTCGATCGTTGGTGGCCGGAAATGGGCGGCGGTTCCAAGCCTGAAGTGCTCATCGGGGATCAGCGCAGACGATGGGGGAGCTGTGCTGCCGATGGCCAGTTGAGGTTCAACTGGAGGCTCGTGATGCTCGAACCGAGGTTGCTCGATTACGTCGTTGTTCACGAACTGGCCCACCTCACCGAGCTCAACCATGGACCCGATTTCTGGGCACTCGTGAGTTCAGTGCTCCCGGATGTCAACGAACGCAAGGCTGCGCTGCGAGCAATCGCCGGAACGCTGCCGCTGTGAAGCCGATCCGTTTGGGCGAGCAGTCACAGGGAGCTCGATTTCGACGAGCACAAACTCAGACATCGGGAACCAGAGCACTAGCGTGACACGGTGAACGACACTGCGGACGCATCAGGCGCGTTGAGATTCGGATGGCTGTCGCCGTGCATCGGCAACCGGTGGAGCGATCACCGGCCGATCGTGGCCGACCAGGTGGAATGGCTCCTGCCTGAAGTGATCGAGCACTTCGACTCGCTGTGGATCGCAGATCACTTCTACGGATTCGACGCAAAGACCGATCCCTTCCTCGAGGCTTGGACCACCATCACGTGGTGCGCTGCGCGCCTCGACGGCGTGCAGTTGTGCCACCACGTGCTCGGGCACGGCTACCGGCCGCCGGCGCTGACAGCGAAGATGGCGGCGACGCTGCAATACCTGTCGGGCAACCGGTTCATCCTGGGCATCGGGGCCGGGTGGCGAGGTGACGAGTACGGGGCGTACGGATACGAATTCCCGTCACCGAAGGTGCGCTTTGCCCAGCTCGAAGAGGTCATCACGATCTGCCGGTTGATGTGGACCACCGACGACCCGAGCTTTGAGAGCGAGCACTATCGCATCGACGGGGCGGCAGCGCCACCGCTGCCGGAGATCCCGCCGCAGGTCTGCGTCGGGGCTTCGGGCGAGCAGATCGGGCTCAAGGTCGCAGCCCGGCATGCCGATATCTGGAACACACCCTGGCGACGCGATCTGGAGTCGCTGCGTCGCAAGTGCGGGATCGTGCTGGACGAGCTCGAGCGCCTCGAACGCGATCCGGCCGATTTGGAAATGTCAACCACCGTCGAGCGAGCGCTGCCCACCACCGACAGCGAGTCAGCCTCCTACGCCGAATTCCTCGCCTCGCTCGTCGAGGTCGGCATCCGGCACTTTGTGCTCGACTTCGGCAACCCTGACAGCGCGGAGCCCGCCCACCGATTCGCAGAACAGGTCATCGCCCCTCTGCGTGCTGGCATGAGCTGAGCGCCTGCCTGCGAGCGCACAAACCGCCCGGTCCCGAGCGGGTGCTCAGTCGGCGAACAGTTCGAGTTCGGCGGGGGTGGGTGAGCCCTCGGTCCCCGCCGGCGATCGCAACTCGGCTCGTTCCAAGGTTTCCTCGTAGAGGCTGTGAGCGGACTGGCCATGGGGTACGAACGCCACGACGTCGGTGCCGATGAACTCGACTGCCACGGCATCGCCGCGGCTGACATGTGGATCGGGCCCACAGCGCACTCGCAATTGCGTGCCATCGAGATTCGCCACGACCATCGAGTCGTGCCCGTAGAACTCCACGAGTTCGACTTCGGCTGACGCTCCCGGCGCGAGGCGGAGCTGCTCCGGGCGCAGCATGACGTCCACCGTGCCCGTCACGGGATCCCCTGAATGGGTGCCGTTGCTGCGGGGAGCATCGGCGCCGCCGAGCGGGAGGCGGCCGAGCGTCGTGTGTGCGACGCCGGCGGATGCCACACAGCGCAGCCACGACGCTGTGCCCACGAAGTCCGCCACGAACGGATCGGCAGGTCGGCGGTAGAGGCCGTCCGGGGTGTCCACCTGGGCAAGCTGGCCCTCGCGCAACACGCCGACACGGTCGCCGACGACGAAGGCTTCGTCCTGGTCGTGGGTGACGAACACGGCGGTGATGCCGAGTTCGATCAACAGCCGGCGGACCTCGCTGCGGACCTCCTCACGCAGCGAGGCGTCGAGATTCGAAAAGGGCTCGTCCAGGAGCAGCACTCCGGGCCGTGGCGCCAGAGCCCGCGCCAACGCGACGCGCTGCTGCTGACCGCCCGAAAGGGTCGATGGCAGGCGCTCCTCGAAACCGGCAAGACCCACCAAGTCGAGCGCTTCGGCGATTCGGCGGGGCGTTCGCTTGGTCCGTTCGAGCCCGTAACCGACGTTGCGAGCCACGGTGAGGTGCGGGAACAGCGCCCAGTCCTGGAACACCATCCCGACGCGGCGTGACTCGGGCGCCACCCAGGTGCCGCCTCGCCCAGGCGGGCCCGAAACGAACCGGTCGCCGAGACAGATGGTGCCTGCGAGCGGGCGTTCGAGTCCCGCAATCAGGCGGAGCAGGGTGGTCTTGCCGCACCCGCTCGGTCCCAGCAAGGCCACCGACTCGCCGGGGTGGACATGCAGTGACAAGTCGCGGACTGAGTAGCCGTCATGGTTGGGCGAATCACCGTCGAGCGGACGTCGCGCCTGAGCTTGGCCGTAGGAGTGAGTAACGCTCTCGAGCGTGATCGAGCGTGCCGTTGGCCAATGCCGTTCGTGGACCTGAGGGGCAGGTCCATCCAACGCAGCAGAACCAGCGAGTCGCCGATCTCGCTTCGACCGAAATGCCCGGACGGTGCGCACCGAACGCAGTATAAGCAAGGGCGTCGGCAGGTGTCCAGATAGGTGAATACTGGGTGATGGCTATGCCTGCTGGATCACGGTAGGCATGACTAACGGAACCGGCGGGCGAAGCCAGCCCGACCGGTGTCGAAGTAGGTTGACGCCAACACGCCGGCAAAGCACTGGGGGAGAGCTGTGGCGCTGACAAATGACGACCGGGTCGAGATCCGGGATCTGATCTCTCGCTACAACAAGGCGATCGACACCGGCGATGCCGACGGCTACGCGAATACCTTCACGCCGGACGGCGAGTTCATCGGGATCGTTGGCACGTTCAACGGCCGTGACGAGCTGCGGGCCTTTGCCGCCGCCTACGCAATCGAGGAGCAGTACGCAGAATTCGCCTCTGCGCAGCACTGGGTGACCAACGTCGTTGCCGATGGCGACGGCGCCGAAGCCACCGTGTTCAGCCACCTCCAGATGGTCAAGCCGCTGACCGACGGCGGCAGAATCCTGCTCGTGGGGCACTACGACGACGTCGTGCGCAAGGTCGACGGCCAGTGGCTGTTCGCGCAGCGGATCGTCGTCTCAGACGCTTGATCGCTGGACACCCGGGCACGATGTCGCACGCGGAACCAACACACGCGTCCTTCGACGTGCGATCAAAGATGGCGTCGGGCCTGCCCCCTCCCGCGCCCACCTGGACGCCGATTCCGCGTTACAGCTTCGTCGGCGGAAACAACGATTCGCCAAGTGTGCCGGTGGGCGGATTGGCCGAAGCGGCCGTCAACGCCATCAACAGGCACGGCCCAGCACTCGCCACGTACAACCTCGGCGGCAACCCGCAGGGCTACGAGGCGCTGCGAGAGTTCATCGCTGCGAATCTGGCAGCCGAGGCTGCATTGCCCATCAGCGCCGACGATGTGCTCGTGGTCTCCGGTTCGCTGCAGGCACTGGACCTGGTGATTGCGGCCTTCGTCGAACCGGGCGATGTCGTGGTTGCCGAAGAAGCCACCTACGGCGGGATCATCTCGAAGCTCACCCGGGCGGGCGCGCTCTGCGAACCGGCCCGACTCGACGATGACGGCATCGTGCCCGAAGCGCTCGATCAGCTACTCGGTGAGCTCGCTTCGCAAGACCGCCTTCCCAAGCTCATCTACACGATCCCGACCGTGCAGAACCCGACCGGCTCGGTCATGCCGACCGAACGACGGCACCAGTTGCTGGAAATTGCCCGGCGGTGGGACGTCGTGATCTTCGAAGACGACTGCTACGCCGATCTGCAGTGGGATGGCGAGCGCCCGCCGGCCATCGCTGCGCTGGCACGCGACGGCGGCGATGTCGGCCGCGTCGTGTATTGCGGGTCGTTCTCGAAGTCCATCGCGCCGGCGCTGCGTGTGGGCTTCATCGCTGCGGAAGTCCCGGTGTTGCGACAGCTCGTGGCGCTCAAGGACGATGCCGGCACGGGAGCTGTCGAGCAACTGATTCTGGCGGAGTATTCGGAGGCGCACTTCGTCGACCACGTGCGCGCACTGCGGGCCACGCTTCGCGAGAAGTGCCGCGTCATGCGCCACGCCGTGGCCACGCACTTCGGCGCGTTGTCGCCAGTGGCAATCAAGCTCGGCGGGCCTGTGCAGGTGACCGATCCCAAGGGCGGCATCTTCGTGTGGCTGACGTTCCCATCGGGCACCGACACCGCCCGCTACCTGGCGCCCGCCGCCGAGCGGGGAATCCAGTTCAACGAGGGCGCGGCCTGGTCAGTCGACCCGCAGTGGGGAGCGCGACGCATGCGCCTGTGCTTCGGCAGCCTGTCCCACGACGACATCCGCGACGGCGTTGCTGCCCTCGCCGAGGTGATCGCCGCCAGCTAAGCCGCGCTGTCTTGTTGCGGCTGCTAGCCGCGGCCGTGGCGCAGGAGCTTGCCGGGGGTGGCTCCGGTGCACTCGCCGTCTTGGAAGGTCTCGACGCCATTCACCAGGATGTGCCGGTAACCGTGCGCACGCTGGACGCGCCGCCACTCTCCGCCGGGCAGGTCGTAGACCGCCTCGCCGATCCACTCGGGATCGATGGCCAGCTCGTCCATGTCATACACAATCACGTCGGCCGGGGCGCCTTCGGTGAGCACGCCACGGTCCTTGAAGCCGGCTGCATGGGCTGCGAGCGCCGACATCCGGTAGTGCGCTTCCTCGACGGTCACGCGCTTCTCGTCCCGGACGATCCAGGCCAGGAAATCGGTCGTCCACGCACCGCCGGAGAAGAACTTGGTGTGCGCCCCGCCGTCGGACACGCCAGGGATCGTGTACGGCGAGTCGGTGTACACGGCGGACATGTGGTCCACGTTGAACTCCGGACCCTGGCCCAGGAACTCGGTCCGGAGATCGGTCTCGAGCGAGAGGTCCAGCATCACGTCGATGTAGTGCTTGCCTTCCGCTTCGGCAATCTCGCCGAGCGACCTGCCCACGTAGGACTGCAGGTCTTCGCGCCGGGCCACGCCCTGCACGACCAGCTTGCGGGGAGGCCCGCCGACGGCGCCCTGGGTGTTGGCGAACAGCGTCGCTGCCTCGTCGGTCTCGGCACGCAGCCGCTCGCGGATGGCCGGATCAGACATCTTGCGAATCTTGTCCTCCAGCGAGCCCGTGGTGGCCTCGCGCCACGCAGGGCTCGAGTCGTACAGGTTCCACTCGTCGAGCGAGAAGGCGAAGCCCGTCCGGATCGAGGCACCTTGACCGAAGATGCGCAGCCCGTCGTTGTGCGCCTGTTCGAGCCATTCGAGCCGTTCCTCGTGCACTCGCGGGTTGCGTTGGCTGACCGGTACCACGTTGTCGATGATCGGCCGGCCGCAGACCTCCGCCAGCCGCCGCTTGAAGGAGAGGTCCTCTGGGTTGTTGACATCGGCGCTCGTGGCCTGCGTCAGCTGGATGAATCCCTCGTCGCGCTCGCGCAATACCTCGGCCAGCATGAAGATGTCGTCGTCGATCATGGTGTCGGTGACCATCGGCGTGCCGTCGAAGTCGGACTGGGTGGAATTGGGGCCGAGGCGCTGGATGGAGAAGCCGCAGAGCCCGGCATCCATGCCCTCGTGCAGCAGACGCTGCATCTCCCTGCGCTCCGCGTTGTTGGCCGGCCGTGACTTCGCAGCTTCCAGGCCCATCACGTAGATCATCAGCGACGCGGTCGGCATGTACTGCAGGACGTTCACGCCCTTGGGCGCCGCGTCGAGCGAGTCCAGGTACTCCGGGATGGTTTCCCAGTCCCACTTCGGCAGCATTCCTTCCTGCATCGCCGCGAGCGGGATCGCCTCGGTGCGGACCATCGTCAGCATCGACCGCTCACGGAATTCGGGCTTGCACGGTGCGAAGCCGAAACCGCAGTTGCCCAGCACCACCGACGTCACCCCGTGCCAGCTCGAGATCGAGCAGTAGGGATCCCAGCGGATCTGTGCGTCGTAGTGGGTGTGCAAATCGATGGAGCCAGGGGCCACGATGCAGCCGTCGGCATCGATGACTTCCTTGGATGGCCTGTCCGCACGGCCACCGATCTGGGCAATGCGGCCGTCGGAGATCCACAGGTCTCCCCGGAAGCTCGGCACCCGAGTCCCGTCGACGATGGTGCCGTCCTTGATGTGAACGTCGTATTCCTCCACGGGTCCCCCTCAACTGGAGTCCGGCACGCGCGAAGCCGGTGCGTGTCGGTAGCGATCCGGCGGTCACCGCTGGCGACGCCCCCGAGCGACCAGCACCGCCGATGTTCCGATGTTAGGCGTCGGGGGTCAGAAGATGCTGAAACCGCCGTCGATCTTGATGACGTCGCCCGTGTGCCAACGCGCAGCATCGCTCATCAGGTACACAGCGATGGCGCCGAAGTCGTCCGGCACGCCCCACCGGCGCATGGGAATACGTTGCATGACGTTGTCGACGAACTTGTCCCAGGTGAACAGCCGCTGGGTCATGGCAGTGTCGATCCAGCCGGGGATGATGGCATTGGCGTTGATCTTGTAGCGAGCCATCTCGACCGACAGGCTCATCATCATCGCCAGCATCGCACCCTTCGTGGCCGCGTAGGCCTGGCCGCGTGCCGAGCCCTGGATGGCGGTGCCGCTCGAGGTCAGCACCAACGATCCGCCCTCACCCTGGGCGATCATCTGGCGAGTTGCGGCGCGCAACGTGAAGAACACGCCGTGCAGGTTCACGTCGATGACGCTGTACCAGTCCTCGTTGGAGTGCTCGTGGAAGCCCTGCCGGTTCTGCGTGCCGATGCCTGCATTCGGAAAGCAGGCATCGATACGCCCGTAGCGCTCGATCACCGCAGCCATGCAGTTCTCGACCTGCTCCTCGTCGGAGACGTCACAGCGAAGCGCGCTGGCGGACGGGTTGATCTGTTCCAACTCGGCCTCGGCCGCCGCGTTCTTGTCGGGATTCGTGCCCCAGACGCTGACGTCGGCTCCCGCGGCTGCGATGCCGCGGGCGTAGCCGAGTCCGATGCCGCCGTTGCCGCCCGTGATGACCGCGACTTTGCCGGTCAGGTCGAAGCCGTCGTACTGATAGGCCACGGCCGGCTCAACCGCTCTTGATCTGGCGCATGAACGTGCCGTTGTCGAAGTAGTCGCGCCAGAAGGTGATCAGGCCGTCGTTGACTTCGAAAATGCCCATGACAGGCAGCTCGATCTGTCGACCCGAGGCAGTGTGAAAGCGGTCGACGCGCTCATTCATGACCGTGTTGCCGGTGGCGGTCTGGCGGATGACCTCGAACTCGACCGGGCCGGCACCTCCCAGCATCGGGGAGAGGAACTCGCGCATCTTGTCACGGCCGTTCATGTCGCCGATCGGGACGTTGTCGTAGTACACATCCTCTGCGACGTGCGACATCGCTCCGTCGAGATTCTTCGCTTCGATGTCGGCGATGAAGTTGGCGACAACTTCGGTGGGCGAGTCGCCGGAATGGTCGTGTTCTGACATGACTGCGCTGCTCCTTGGGTGGGGCGGCTGACGTACTCAGCCGCCAACGGCCTGTTCCTAGCACGCAGCGTGATCCGGTGCCGCAGCGGCGGTCTGCGAGATTGCGGGAGTGGGGCGGCGGCCGGGCCTAGCTGAGGACTCATGGCAGGGAAGCCCTGCCGCAGCGAACGAGTGGCTGTCGGGAGGGGGCTGCCCATACGCGCTGCGTCTAAGGTCACCGAACTATGGGACCACAGCAGCAGTCCGAAGCTGCAACGGCGGACAACCGACCACTTGCGGGGGTCCGGGTATTCGAAATCAGCATCGCCGTGGCGGCACCGTGCTGCGGGATGGCGATGGCGCACCACGGCGCCGAAGTATTCAAGGTGGAGGCGCACAGTTACCCCGACGTGGCGCGAGCGTTCGGCTCAGCATGGGCCCGCGACCCCGACCTGGCCGACGTCTTTTGCGACACCGGCCCGTACGTGCCCGAAATGTCTGCCGGCAAGCGCTCGGTGGGCCTCGAGCTGAAGCACCCCGAGGCACTCGAAGCAGCGAAGCGCTTGCTGGCCACCTGTGACGTCTTCCTGACGAATTTTGCGGCACCCGGCATTGCCGAGCTCGGACTCGACTACGCCTCGGTCGTCGAGGTGTCCCCGAACATCATCTATGCGGGCATGACCGGCTTCGGCGTGGACCCGGACAAGCCGTACTACCCGTTCCGTGCCTTCGGGCCGAACCAGGCCCCGCTGGTGGGATGGGATGCGCTCACGGGCTTCCCCCACGAGGAGCCTGCCGGCATTCCCTCGATCGCACCGCCCGACTACATGGGCGGCCTGCACACCATGCTGGCCATCGTCAGCGCCCTGCATGAACGGGACCGCACCGGGGAAGGCCGATTCATCGACATCAGCCAGCTGGAGACCACGGTGTCGTTCTTGGGGCCGTACCTGGTCGGCCAGGACTTGGGCGTGCCTGAACCGTTCCGCAACGGCAACCGGGTGTCGTGGGCAGCGCCCGCTGGCATCTACCCGTGTGCCGGCGACGATCGCTGGGTGGCCGTGGAGGTGCAAAGCGATGACGCATGGCGTTCGCTTGCCGCGCTCGCCGAATGGTCCGCAATCGACGCGTACGACTGCACCGCGCAGCCGGCTCTGTCGAGGTACCCGCACGACACGCTCGCCGACCGCATCGCCAACCACGATGCCATCGACGCTGAGCTCTCGTTGTGGACCGCCCGCCGCAGCGCGCAGCAGGCCGCCGCCGAGCTGCAGGCGATTGGCGTTGCGGCCTATGAAGTGCTCGATCATCGCGGCGTGATGGCCGATCCCCAAGTGCACGACCGCCGCCCGTACTCGGTGGTGCCAAGCCCGAGATTGGGACGGGACCTGTTCGTTCGCAATCCGCTGCGCATGAGCCGAACGCCGCCCTATGTCACGCGAGCGGGTCCGAACATGGGCGGCGACACGGTCGATGTGCTCGCCGAGCTCGGCTATTCGGACAGCGAAGCGGCGCAAATGGTTGCCGACGGGGTGGCATTCGCCGACGCCCGGCCCGAAGTCATCCTGGAGCGCCCCTTCGACCGGTGGTACGAATCGGTCGGGATAGCGGACTTCTACGACGCCGATGGCAACGTCACCGGTGGTGCGGCGTGAGCGCCGCACCCCAACGGCAGGGCCCGTGGGCCGGCGTGCGGGTACTCGACATGACCGGGCTGTCGGGTGCGTACGGAACCCGGGTGTGGGCGGCGCTCGGCGCCGATGTGATCTGCGTGGAGCCGTCCGACGGAAGTCCGATTCGCAGGATGCCGCCGTTGGCGCCGGGCCATGAGGGTCCCGAAGCGAGCCTGTGGTGGGCCTACTACGGCGCGACCAAGCGCAGCGTCGTGCTCGACCCAACCGATGCCGACGATGCCGCGGCGCTGGTGGCCCTGATCGGGTCGGCCGACGTGGTGCTCGACGACGCGCTGCCCGCCATCCAGGACTCCTATCCGTGGCTGGCAGACAGCGATCAGGGAGGCCTCGGAGTGGCCGGCATCGTCGCGAAGTTCCCGCACGTGACGTGGGTGTCGATCACGCCGTTCGGAATGACGGGGCCGCGTCGCGGCTGGCGCTCGTCGAACCTCATCGGCTGGGCGTCGTGCGGGTTGGCGTCTACCGTGGGATTCCCGCACGGTCCGCCGCTGACACCGGCGGGCGAGATCGGCGTGCTGATGCACGGTGCGTCGCTGCATGCGGTGATCGGCTCGATGATGTCGGTGCGTGCGCGCAACCAAGCCACGGCAGCCGGCGAGCCGGCGCTGGGCCAGACCATCGATCTGTCGCTGCAGGAGGTCGGGCTGTGGCTCTCGCCCGAGACGGGCGTGCCGCTGTACCTCGACGACCAGGTGCCGAGGCCTCGGGCCGGCAACCGCCGGCCGGTCACGAGCCCGATGGGCATGTACCCAGCGTCCGACGGTTATGTCGCCATCATCGCCATCCAGCCGACGCACTGGAACGCAGTGGCGCAGTGGGTGAACGAGCTCACCGGCAACGAGGGCATTCTCGACGAGATCTTCGTGGACATCGTGGTGCGCCGCGAGGCCCTCGAGGCAGTGGACGCGTGGGTAGAGGAACTGACAACTCAGTTCACCAAGCAGGAGTTGTTCGTCGAAGGCCAGCGGCGACGCATTCCCATCACGCCGGTCAACACCGTGGGCGATTTGCGCCACGACCCGCACCTCGAAGCCGTCGGCTGGTGGCGCTCCGAGGAGCACCCGGTGCTCGGCACCTTCACGGTGCCAGGTTCGCCGTTCACCACCGATGTCGACTGGTGGGCCTGGCGGCGCGCCCCGATCCTGGGCGAGCACACCGATGAGGTGCTCAGCGAGTTGAGCTGATCTGACCGGCCTCGTGGACGGCGCTGGGCCGCCCGAGGTCTCAGGGCGCGTCGCTTGCTTCTTCAGTGCTTGGGAGCTTGGCTTGCTGAGCTACGCGGGCGCCGACGGCTAGCGGAGCAGTCTCAGCAGGCATGCCGATACCGAAGAAATCCTCAATACGTGCGAGACGCTGGCCGTTTTCGACGACAATCGAACGCACTGTGCCGAGCTCGCCGCGTACCCCGCTGATGTCGCCGCGTACCCCGCCGATCTCGCCGCGTAGCTCGTCGCGTACCCCGGTGATCTGAGCGCTCATGTCGTCACGGAGTTTGTCGCTGGATCTTTGCTGGTGCCACACGATCGCCAATGCCGCCAGCACCATCGTGCCAACTTGCGCGAGCGCACTCAGGTCCATGTGCCGAACGGTAGCAGTCTCTGCAGCGGCGCCTTGTCAGAATTATTGAAATTGACTGAAACTCTGCACCGCATGGTTCACGTCACG
Source organism: Candidatus Poriferisodalis sp. (assembly GCF_965237655.1). Classification (GTDB taxonomy): domain Bacteria; phylum Actinomycetota; class Acidimicrobiia; order Acidimicrobiales; family Poriferisodalaceae; genus Poriferisodalis. Next base: position 1,734,681 of record NZ_CBDEGB010000002.1, on the reverse strand, counting down.
AAGTCATCCAGTGAGGCCACGTTGGCGACCAGCCCGGTGCGGCATCGGCGAATCTTGTGCGGCACCCTTGGAACAGTCGCACCGGGCAGCGACGTGGTGTTCAAGGAAGCGTCGTGAAGGTGACGATGCCTACCAGATGCCTCGGCCCGTAGATTCCCCCAGAGTTGAATCCGCCCGTGGTCGCCCAATTCGCTTGAACCGGAGGTCTTCGGCCCTACAAGAAACCAGGCTCAGGCAGGCAGATACAACGCTGGCTGCCCTGCAGCTCGCCGCCGACGAAGCCGGCCGGCATCCAGCTAGGCCCGGATCGATCAGCGGGGAGAATTGTGAATGGACGTCCCTTGAGCGACTGGACCACGCCGAAGTGTCTTTCGTCCAACGTGGCGATGGATTCGGTCTCGTATCGGTGAGCGAGGACGACGAGGGAGGCGTCGGTGAGGACGAGAAGCAGGTCTCGATACCGCTCCGCGACTGCCCGAGCCCGGATGAGGTCGACACGGTCGAACGACGCCAACTGCTACGCTCCAGACGCCTGCTCCGACAACATCGCCAGTTCGGCATCATCACCAGCGACGCGCGCTGTGAAGCAATCGAGTTCGGCGAGCACGAAGGGCGAGACCACCAGCGACCGGGCTGTTCTCTTGGAGATTGCGCGCCGGTGCCTCAGCGTGGCGGGTCGAGCAGTGGGGGCCCAGTAGCTGCGACGTTGACCGGATCGCCCACCGACAGCACAGCGCCTTGGGGATCGACGGTGCAGGCGATGCCGAACATGGCGTTGCCCTCCAGCATTCCCCGCATGCCGGGCGAGAATCCTTCGGCGGAGTAGCACCAGCGGTGCTTGCGCAGCACCAAAGCGGGCTCGCGGTGTCGCTTGCCCGTGTCCTGGTCGATCTGTGGGACGGAACAGCGGGGCCACGCGATCCGAGCGACAAGGTCGGCATCGCCGATTGAGAACTCGGTCCAGGTGTCTTCTGACCAGGGATGATCGTTGGTGACGATGAGGTTTGCCCGGAATCGTTCGATCCCGAAGGGCTCGGTCGCCCGGGTTACGAGGTCATCGAGGGAGGCAGTGTTCGCAACGAGCACCGGAGCTGCGTCGGCGAAGCCGGTGAGCCGTCCCCGGAAGAGTCGCACTGGGCGGGACGACTCGGGAGTCAGGGCAGCGAGCCGAGCCGGGAATCCCAAGACCTCGCTGAAGAACTCTGCAGCTTCGTCACCCGCATCTGCGCAGGCGACCTCATCGCCGATGAGCGCGTGAACGGTGACGTCGTTGGCATCAGGCCGCTTCACGTCGATTGTGCCGACATCGGGTGCGCTGATCGTCAAGCCGCCGTCGATGGGAACTGGCGAGACGGTGGCAAGCGCTGCGTTCTGGCGCTGCGTGACCGCCTTACCGAGGGCGCCGTCATGGTCAGGAACCGTCACCACCTGCCATGCGCGATCGCCATCGAGACCTGTTGCTGAGACCACGACCGAGTCGAGTTCGGTGCGCCGGCAGCCCTTGATGGGGTGGATGGTGATCCCGGTGAGCGTTCCGCCCTCGTACCCCGATCCTGCGTGCTCCGGTGAAGTCATTGCCAGACCCTAGGCTCGCCGCAGGCCGAAGGCTGGAGACCACCGACCGAACCGAAGGCTGTCATTCATGGAGCTCTCGGGGCACCGACGACACCAGCCGAAGATCGGGGTGGCCCGGGACGAGCCGCCCGCATGGTTGCTGGACCACACCGATCTCAACATGCATGCGCTCGGCCCCGGCCCCGAGCTGGAAGCCGAATGGATCGCCGCTGGTCTGGAGCTTCCCGACCGTTCGGCTATGCGCAGGTATCGCCTCGGGAGGGTCCGCGAGCAGCTGCGCGCCGCCGACTGCGACGCAGCGCTGCTGTACGACCCGCTCAACATCCGCTACGCAACCGACACGACCAACATGTCGTTGTGGACCATGCACAACGCAGTCCGTTTCGCTGTGGTCAACACGGACGGACCCGTCGTCGTCTTCGAGTTCTCCGAGGGCGAGTTCCTCGACGCGCATTCCGAGGTTGTCGACGAGATCCGCCCGGCCCCGTCGTACACGCACTTCCTCGCTGGTCCGAGGGCACCCGAGATCGCCCAGCGCTGGGCTGCTGAGGTCGCTGCACTGGTTGGCGAGCACGCCCGAGCCGTTCCCAGGCGAAACGGGTGCCGTGTGGCCGTGGATCGGCTGGACCTGGGCGCCGCGCGAGCGCCCGAGTCTCTCGGTGTCGAACTTGTCCCGGCGGAGCCGCTCATGGAGACGGCTCGCACGATCAAGAGCGTCGATGAGATCCGGGCGATGCGCTGCGCCGTTCACGCCTGCGAGGCCGCGATCGGCGAGATGGAGGCCATCTTCGAGCCCGGTGTGAGCGAGCTGGACCTGTGGGCAGCGCTGTGGGCGGGCAGCCTGCGGCGTTACGGCGAATGGATCGAGACGAGGTTGCTGTCGTCGGGGCCGCGGACGAACCCCTGGTACCAAGAGGCCAGCAGCCGCCGGGTGCAGGCGGGGGAGCTAATGGGCTTCGATACCGACCTGGTCGGTGCATACGGCATCTGCGTGGACATGTCGCGCACGTGGCTGTGCGGAGACGGCCAGCCCACCCCTGCGCAGCACGACACGTGGGCGCTGGCGGCCGAACAGATCGAGCACAACATCGAGATCCACCAGGCAGGCACAACGCTGAGGGAGATCACCGACCGGGCGTGGTATCCCGACCTGGATCGGTACCGGCACTACACATCGATCTCGCACGGGGTCGGGCTGTGCGATGAGTACCCATCGGTGTGCCACCGTCACAAATGGGACAGGGTCGGCTACGACGGCGTCTTGGAGCCGGGCATGGTCATGTGCATCGAGGCATTCGTCGGACCACGATCAGGCGGCGAAGGCGTCAAGCTGGAGGAGCAAGTGCTGATCACCGAGGCGGGCAACGAGGTCCTGACGAACCTGCCGCTGGGGCTGTGCGGTCTGTCAGGAGGCGTTGGCTAGCGCTGATAGTTCGTCCAGTATTTCCTGCGGAAGAGATGGCGGCAGCTCGGGGAATGCTTGCTCGTTGTCAAACGGGGGCGGGATGTGGCTTCTGTCCATGTCCGGCGGGATTAAGTCTTCGTACAAGGCTGGATCGGGCCGGTAAATGCCGAAGACTCCGTCGCGCTCGTACGCAACGCCCTCTCCCGCGAGGTACGCCTCGAGATGCGCATGCTTCGCGGCCCGAATCAGCGACCGCTCCACGCTCGCGATGAACTCAGGACCCGAGAACCGCAGACGGCCGTTGGTGCTCACGCCATTCTGCTGGGCGCATCCATCGGTCGCGTTGACAGGATCAGGCAAGGCTGGTGCTCCGTTCGATCATCAGCGGCCGTTCCCCCCGGTTGTCCCAGAACACCCATTCGTCGACTGCGGGCGCGTACAGGTGCCAGAAGTTCTCCAAGCCCGCATGGTAGCGCCTGCGCACCGTCTCGTCTGGCACGTCATGCCCGCCGAGAGAGACCCTCCGACGCACGCGGGCGATAGCACGTTCCTCTGACGGCAGCGACAGGAACAGCAGTGTGACGTGGTAGCCGTCGGCACGCCAGCGCCGGATGCGCCGCAAGTATCCCCGTCCCGCCAGGGTGGTCTCGAACGCGAAGCTGTGGCCGTCGTTTCCGAGCCGGTCAAGCTCGGCCAGCATCTGCCGGCCAGCTTGCAGATCTGCGAGAGCGGGTTCGGAAAGGGAGAGCCCCGCAGCGATGAGATCGGCATTCAAGTAGATCAGTCCGCTCGCTTCGAGATTGAGATGGTCGCGCGCGAATGTTGTCTTGCCCGCACCGTTGGGCCCGGCGACGATCAGTATCTCCTTGCGGCTCACGGCTGCTTACCGTAGCCATGGCAATCTGCGTCTCCGAGGCGAATTGCCGGCCCTTGGCGCAGTGGGAGCCCGCAGCGAATTCGCTGTTCGGCTATGGGTCGGTGGTGAAGGTGACGGTGCCGACGAGGTGCGCGGGTGACCAGATGCCGCCGGGGTAGAAGCCGCCGTCCCAGGTGGGGATGAAGTCTTCGGGCTGGGGGAGCCCGGAGCGGCCGCTGCCGATGAACTTCTCCTCGGAGATGAGCCGGAACAGGGCTTCGGCGGTGTAATCGGTGCCGGGAGCCAGGCCGCTGACGGTGACGTACGCGTCGTGGTGTGCATGCATCCCTCACTGCCGAACAGCCGGGCGCAAAAGGTGCCGTAGACGTTGTACAGGGGATTGCCCGGCTTGACCGAACCGTCGCTGCTGCAGTCGGCGAGCCGTCGTGTGAAGTCGGCGTCGAGCCAGTCGTCGATCGTGTCGCGTGCGTCCGCGATTTCCTGGGTTGTCGCGGTGTCGGCGTTGGTGACGAGCCCCAAGGCCTCCAATGCCTCCGGTGAGAGGTCTCGGCTGCCGGGGTTACCGATGCAGGTGTACTCGTAATAGGCCCGGTCTCTGTCACTTCCCAGGTGTTGTAGCCGCTGGCGTGGGTGACCTTTTGCAAGGTGCGGGTGCCGGGCACCCGCTCGATGTCGTAGCTGGCGCAGGCATCTGTCCGCGACGGCCATCGCCAGCTGATGACGATGCCGTCATCGGTCAGCTTCGCGGTGACATCGCGGGGCTGGAAGTGCTCGTAAGTGAAACCTGCGATCACATCAGCCGTCTGCGGATCTGGGACAGCGAAACCGATCGTGTTGGGGTAACCCGCAGGCAGGCCCTGCAGTGTGGCGCGGTCCTGGAATCCCCCGGTGCCGGTGTCGGGATCGCAGCCGGTCTGTGGGTCAGCCGACACGTAGCCGGCGGCGAGGTCGATGCGTGAGTAGTTGCCCCAGCGGCTGAGCTGGTCGCCGCGGCGCGCTTTGACCCGATAGGTGTAGGCGGTGCCGGGCTGGTCCGCGCAGCGATCCACGAACGAGACGTCGGCGGTGGCGGTGTCTGCGGCGATCACATGGAACGTGCCGACTGCGTCCACCCCGGGGCGGCGTCGCAGGATCTGATAGCCGGTGACCGACCCGGCGTCGTCAACCGGTGCGTTCCAGCTCAGGGTGACCGTCCCGTCCGCCAGCGAAGCGGCTTATGACCGCACAGCGCCGGGGACCCGAACTGATTGCTGACAGCGGAACCCTACACGACCTATCCAGGAATACTCAACTACACATGAGTAGTATGCATACACCCAGAGCACACAAACAAGGTCCATCTCGCTGACGGCTGGGCGGTGCCTCAGCCGCCGACGAAACCGACCAGCACCTGATTCGCCTCCACGGCATCGCCCGGGGCGCACCTCACCTCTGCGACTGTGCCTGCTCCATGGGCCGTGAGCGAGTGGAGCATCTTCATGGCTTCCACCACCACCACCGTGTCGCCGGTCGTCACCACATCACCGGCCACAACGACGACCTCGACGACGACGGCTGGGAACGGTGCCGCGACGGCATCGACCGCGCCAGTGACGTCAGTGGCAGTGGGCGCCCAGGCGTCGGATCTCTCTGTTACATCGAACGTGACCGTGTGCCCGTCGAGGTTGATCGCTACGGAATTGGTGTCGGTGCTGCTGGCGCTCACCGGTTCGGCACCGTTGATGGCCGCTGCCGGTACTTCGTGGAGATCACCGTCGGCATCTCGCAGCAACACTGCCGCTTCGGGCCGATGTTCGGTCAGCCGGAACCCCCCGAGCGCTGCCCACGGTCCGTTGTCACCTGCTGCACGCCGATTCCGCAGGTGCCCGAGCCAGACGGCAGCGGCCAGAGGTGCGGCTTGATGGCCTGACGCCGGTGCTGGCATGTCCTCGGAATTCAACGAGTCGATGATGTCGGTGGTCATGTCGCCATCGCGCAGTTGCGGTGTGTCCGTCAGCCAGCGAAGGAATCCGGCGTTGGTCGGCACGGGCCCGACCACGAGTCCGTCAAGGGCGTCGCGCAGAGCATCAAGTGCCGCTTCGCGGTCACTGCGAGCAACCACGAGCTTGGCGATGAGCGGGTCGTAGTACGGCGTGATCGCACTGCCGGGCACCACCGCCGAGTCCCAGCGCACACTGTCAGGCACGCTCACATGGTTCACTGGGCCCGCTCGGGGGCTGAAACTGTCTGTGGGATCCTCAGCGTTGATGCGGGCCTCGATGCTGTGACCAGAAAACGTCACATCGGACTGGCGGAGACCGAGGGGTTCACCGGTCGCCGCTCGCAGTTGCAGCTCTACGAGGTCCAGCCCTGTGATCGCTTCGGTGACGGGATGCTCGACCTGCAGCCGGGTGTTCATCTCGAGGAAGAAGAACTCGCCAGTGCCGGCATCGACGATGAACTCCACCGTGCCGGCGTTGTCGTAGCCGATGTGGTGGGCGAGTGCCATCGCCGCTGAGTGGAGACCGTCGCGGGTGGCGTCGGGCAGGTTCGGCGCAGGCGCCTCCTCCAGCAGCTTCTGGAAGCGGCGCTGCGAAGAGCAGTCGCGGGTACCCAGATGGATGACGTCGCCGTGCTGATCGCCGATCACCTGCACCTCGACATGGCGCGGGCGCTCGATGTAGCGCTCGACAATGATCCGATCGTCTCCGAAAGAACGCAGCGCCTCGGTGCGGGCCTCAATCAGCGCAGCATCGAATTCGTCTGCGGAGCGAACGACGCGAATGCCCTTGCCTCCGCCTCCCGCGGACGCCTTCACCAGCACCGGAAAGCCGATCTCCGCAGCGGAGGCACCGAGATGTTCTTCGGTTGCGCCTGGGATGATCGGCACGTCCGCGGCCTGTGCGAGTGCCCGGGCTTCCACCTTGGCGCCCATCTGCGCGATGGCTTCGGGATGGGGCCCGACCCAGATCAGCCCGGCACCCAGCACCGCGCGGGCGAATCCTGCATTCTCTGACAGGAAGCCGTAGCCGGGATGCACGGCTGTGGCGCCGGTGTCCTGGGCCGCCTGGAGGATCGCTTCGATGTCCAGGTACGACCGGTCGAGCGCAGCGGGCCCGATGCAACAGGCCTCGTCTGCGTCGCTCACGAACGGCGCATGGCGATCAGGTTCGGCGTACACCGCGACGGTGCGCCAACCCATCCGCCGAGCGGTAGCGAAGACACGGCTCGCGATCTCGCCCCGGTTCGCGACCAGCAGCTTCATGGCGTCAGGCTCATGGCAAGAACGGCTGCCGATTACATCCGGTAGACGAGGCCGCCGCCGGGGGCCGGGGCGTCCTGACGGGCTGCCAGCGCAAGACAGAGTCCGAGAGCCTCACGTGTGTCGGCCGGGTCGATGAGACCGTCGTCCCAGAGGCGGGCCGTGGCGTAGTACGGGTCGCTCTGGCGTTCGTATTGGTCGGCCACCTCTGCCCGCATCGCAGCGATCTGGTCGGGGGTGGTCTCGGTGCCTCGCATACCGGCCAGCCGGATGTCCACCAGCACGGTCTGGGCAGTCTCAGCGGACATAGTGGCGATGCGGCTGTTCGGCCAGGCGAACAGGAACCTGGGGTTGAATCCCCGCCCGCACATGCCATAGTTCCCGGCTCCGTAGGAGCCGCCGATGAGCACCGTGTAGCGGGGCACCGTGGCATTGGCGACGGCCGACACCATCTTTGCCCCGTGCTTGGCGATGCCGGCTGCCTCCGAATCGCTGCCCACCATGTAGCCGGTGGTGTTCTGCAGGAACAGCAGCGGCACCCGGCGCTGCTCGCACAGCTCGATGAAGTGGGTGGCCTTGAGGGCGTCGTTAGAAAAGATGATCCCGTTGTTGGCGATGACGCCGACCAGGTACCCCCAGGTGCGGGCGAAGCCGCACGTGATGTGGTCGCCCCATTCGGGCTTGAACTCCGAGTACCGGGAACCGTCGACGAGCCGGGCGATGACCTCGCGGGCATCGAAACCGATGCGGTCGTCGGCGGAGATCACGCCGTAGATCTCGGCGGGGTCGTAGTGAGGCGGCTCCGGCTCGGTCCACGACAGCCAGCCGACGCGATGATCCACCGGTCGCTGGTTCGACGCATCGCAAAGTTCGCGCAGCTTGCCGTATGCAGATCGCTCGTCGGGCGTCATGTAGTCGGACACGCCCGAGATGCGGGTGTGCAGCGCAGCGCCGCCGAGGTCGTCGGGCTCGATGATCTCCCCGAGCGCGGCCTTCACGATGGGCGGGCCGCCCAGATAGATGCGGCCAATGCCCGACACCATGATCACCTCGTCGCTGAGGGCCGGAACGTAGGCCCCGCCGGCCGTGCAGCCGCCAAGCACCACTGACATCTGGGGCAGGCCCATGGCTGAAAGGCGGGCCTGGCGGTAGAAGCTGCCGCCGAAGTGGTCTTTGTCGGGGAAGATCTCGTCCTGCAGAGGGAGGAAGGCGCCGCCGGAATCCACGAGGTAGATCACGCCCAGGCCGTTCTCGGCAGCGATGTCCTGAGCGCGTACGTGCTTCTTGATGCTGACCGGCAGCAGCGAGCCGCCCTTCACCGTGGCGTCATTGGCTATGAACATCCACGGGACGCCGCACACCACGCCGATGCCGGTGACGATGCCGGCGCCGGGAGCGCTGTTGTCGTACATCTCCCAGCCAGCCAGGGTGGACAACTCCAGGAACGGCGTGTCGGCATCGCACACCAGGTCGATCCGGTCCCGCGGCAGGATCTTGCCCCGGCTGTGGTGTCGCTCGATCGAGCGTTCGCGGCCCGCACCCCCGGAGATGGCGAAGCGCTGGCGATCTCGCAGAGTGGCGAGCAGATCGCCGTAGGCGGCGGCGTTCTTGCCGAAGTCGTCGCTTCGGGGATCGATCCGGCTTGTGAACTGTCTCATCTGAACGCCAAGTCTGGCGGAGCGGATGCCCAGCGACTCTGGGCCTAGCGAATCTGGGTGACGCTATCGCTGTCGCCCCACGAGCGGTCGGCGGTCAGGATCTGGGCGTCAAGCCGTTCGCCGAGCGCGAGGCACAGTCGATCGGCGAGCGACAGGTTCTCTCGGGGGCGCCAGCGATGCGCTGCCCACTCGGCATCGCCGACCGTGACCGGCTCGATGCGAAAGCCGTAGGCGTCGAGCAGCCCTCGCGCCTGCGCGGGCGACAACCCGTAGGTTCGGATCTTCTGAGACACCTCGCTCCAGTTCGCAGCGCCGCAGCATGCGCCGCTGATCAGGGCGCGCTCAACGTTGTCAGCACCCGGTTCACGTCTGAGCCGGGCCAGTATCGCCGAGGCGTCGAGTACGGACGTCACGCTGCGTCATCTGCTGCCGACGCTGGAGGCTGGGATGCGTTCTCAGCCATCCACCGCTCCATTTCGGCGTTTTCACGGGCTGCCTCCTGGCGGCGTTCGACCAGCAGCTCGTTGACAAGGTCCGCACCCGCGAGATTGCTGCAGATCTTCTCCGAGAGCTGCTCCCGGGTGTAGAGCTCGTATCCGTGCTCGGCTTCGAACAGGATCAGCGGCGTGCCCGTTTCCATGCCGGCGCGGGCACGTATCTCTGCCGGGAACACCACCCGGCCACGGTCTCCCATCACAAGGTGGTATGCGTCACTCATGGTGTAAGGCTACCAACTATCTACCATTTGTGGGAAACGGGGACAATCAGTGGGCAGCAACTAATCATGTGGGCGGCATGGCGCACCCGACCCCAACCTGAAGTCCCGCGTGAGCTGTCCCCAGCGACCCACGATCGACCAGTTCGTCGTCTGTCAGAAGTTGCGGTCGCCGGAATCCTGGCCCAGCAGGACACGGCCTGCAGTGTCCATCTGGTAGCTGCCCACCATGAAGTGCCCGGCGACGGCGCGCACGTCGTTGAGCAAGGCGCCGAGCGGCGATGCGGTGAAGTTGGCAGTGCTGCCCGCGGCTGTGACCAATGTCTCGACTGCGGCTATGCAGTTCTGGACGCTCCATGAGCACGCCAGCCGTGCACGGGCGTGCTGGGCGGCCGTGACCTTGCCGTGGCTGGCGGCGGCCTCCCAGATCTCGTCGAGCTGGTCGGCCACAAAGGCGCGCCCGGCGCCGGCCAAGGCTTCGGCATGGGAGATCGCCGAATGAGCGTCGGGCCGGCCGGCCAGTTCCGAGCGGGCGAACAGCGGGGTCTTGTCGGTGGCCAGGGCCGTGAACTCGTCAATTGCCCGATCTGCGATGCCCGAGGCCACGCCGGTCTTGGGGAACGGGAACCGCAGGCCCGAGGGCAGGCGGTAGAAGGGATGCTCGTTGGGCTTGGGCAGCGAGTAGTTCGGCACCACCGCTGCCCGGTGCGCGGGCACGAAACACTCGGTGAGCACCACGTCGTGACTGCCAGTGCCACGCAGGCCCACTGTGTGCCAAGTGTCCTCGATGAGGCTTGGGTCGGCGGGCACCAGAATGTGGCACAGCTCCTTGGGATCGGTGCCTTCCACGACGTTGGCCACCACCCACCAGTCGGCCGCAGTGCATCCGCTGACGAAGGTCCAGCGCCCGTTGACGATCCAGCCGCCGTCGACGGGGCGGACAATGCCCCTTGGCACGCCCGAGCCTGCGATCACTGCGTCGGGGTATTCGGCATAGAACCCTGCGACAGTGGACGGCTCGAGGTAGGCGGCGAAAATCTCGGCTTCCTCGTTGCAGGTCATGGCAACCCAGCCAGTGGATGGGTGCTCGTAAGTGACCCGGCGGGTGAATTCGATGAACTCGGCCGGATGTCGCCCCAAGCCGCCGAGCTGGGCAGGCACCAGCACACGCATGAGCCCCAGACTCCCGAGGTCGGCCATGATCTCGCGATCGGGGTTGCGTTCGGCGTCGCTGCGCTCCCCGCAGGCGCGGATGCGCGCCAGCATCTCGCCGTCGAGTTCGCTCGGAGGATTGAATCGCCGCGGCGACTGGCTTTCGGCCATCCGCGCAAGCTAACCGCACCCAATGGGCATTCGCCTGCGTATCGTCGCGAGTCGAGTCGAAGGGGTGACGTGCCCGCTGATGGCTCCGCAGTGACCCATGGACGCTCCCAACAGCACCACCCAGCAATCGGCAGCGGCGCCCTTGGCCGGCATGACCGTTCTGGATCTGACTGATCAGCGCGGGGAGCTGGGACCGTGGATGCTGGCAGAACTCGGCGCGGAGGTCATCAAGATTGAGCCGCCTGGCGGCTCTGGGGCACGTGGCGAGCTCCCGATGCGCACCGATGAGGACGCCACGAGCGCAGATCTGCGCAGCTGGCAGTTCTGCGCATACAACTCCAACAAGCGCTCCGTCGTCATTGACTTCGCCGACGAAGCGGACCGCCGTTTCTTCGAGCGTCTCGTCGCTGAGACCGACTTTGTCTATGAATCGGGTGTCCCGAGCACCCTTGCCGAAGCCGGCTACAGCCACGACGATCTCGCCGCGCTGAACCCACGGGTCATCCATGTGCAGGTCACGCCCTTCGGTCTCGACGGTCCCCGCAGTGCTGACCCATCTTCGGAGCTGTCGTTGGCAGCCCTTGGGGGCTCTGTCAACCTGCAGGGCACCCGCGACCGTGCACCGGTCAAGGCATCGGTCGCGCAGGTATGGCGTCACGCCGGGGCCGAAGCAGCCGTGGCCGGGCTCGTCGCACATGCCCGGATGCGGCTTCGTTCCGAGCCACAGCACGTGGCGGTGTCTGCGCAGGCGGCCGTCACCTGGACGCTGTTGAATGCGATGGAGTCGCACGCCATCTGCGGTCGGGACTTCGAGCGCTCCGGCACGATGGTCATGCTCGCCGCACCGCTTCAGCTGCGCTTTCAGACCCAGGATGGCTGGGCCATCACCGTGGCACGCGGAGTTGCGATCGGCCGACTGCTGGACTGGCTCGTCGAAGAGGGCCTCGCGGATGAGAGTTGGCGGGTCGAGGACTGGGACACGTTTGATCTTCGGGCGAGCAGCGGTGAGCCGGTAACACGCACTTTCGACGAGCTGTACAAGGCGATGGTCGCCCTGTGCGAGCGCTATCCGAACGATGTGCTGATGCGGAAGGCGCTGGAGCACAGTGAGACGATTGCGCCGGTCCACACCGTGGCGGATCTGCTCGATTTCGACCATTTGCGCGCCCGGAACTTCTGGCGATCGTTCGATGCCTCGGCGGGCGAGCCGATTGAGGTGCCTGGCGGGCCAACGTCGATCGACGGCACTCGCATTGGGGGAGCGCGCCGACCCCCGAGGGTCGATGAGCACGGCCCGGAGATCCGGGCCAGCGACGCCCAGGCTTCTCGGAGCGCAAAGGGGGATGCCGCTGCGCCAGACCAACAGCTCGCATGGCAGGTGGGCGATGCCGACCTGCCCCTGACGGGCCTGAAGGTCGTTGATTTCAGCTGGATCGGCGTGGGCCCGATCACGGCGAAGGCGCTGGCGGACCACGGCGCCACCGTGGTTCGCGTGGAGTCAGGCGGACGGCTCGACGGGCTGCGGGTCAACCCGCCGTTCAAGGACGATGTCATCGACGTCGACATGGCCCACTTCTACGGCACGTTCAATACGTCCAAGAAGAGCATCGATGTCGACCTCAGAACGCCTGAGGGAGTCGACATCGCCCGGCGGATGATTGCCTGGGCCGACGTCGTCGTGGAGGCGTGGACGCCGGGCACATTCGCACGCAACATCGCCGATGACGACCTCATCGCCGAGCTGAACCCCACAGCGATCGTGGTGCACACGTCGCTGATGGCGAGCGGCGGACCGCTGTCGCCGTTGGGCGGCTTCGGCTATCACGCGGCGGCCATAGCGGGCTTCTATCCGATTGTGGGTTGGCCCGACTTGCCCCCGGACGGGCCGTACCTCGCCTATACCGACACCATCTCGCCGCGGTTCATCACGGCGACCTTGCTGGCCGCGCTGGATCGCCGCCGCCGTACCGGCAAAGGGTGCGTCATTGAGGCGGCACAGCTCGAATGCGGCCTGCAGTTCCTTGCTCCCGAGCTGGCCGACTACGGAGCCAGCGGCGTCGTGGCGATTCGCAACGGCAACCGCGACCCCAATGTGGCCCCTCAGGGTGTGTACCCATGCGCGGGGGAGGACCGGTGGTGCGCCATCACCATCGCCGACGACACGCAATGGGCAACGCTGGTGAAACTCATGGGCGCACCGCAGTGGGCCCTTGCGCCGGAGTTGTCGACGCTCGAGGGGCGCCTCGCGGCGCACGACGCCATCGACACCCAAATCACCGAGTGGACCGCTGATCAGGACGCAGCCACGCTGGAACGGCAACTGGCAGATGCCGGGATCGCCGCAGGCATGGTGCAGCGCAGCAGCGACCTGCTCGCGGACCCTCAATATGTGCACCGCGGCTTCCACCGGTGGCTGGAGCACCCCCGGATGGGGACCGTGCCCTATTCCGGTCACCAGTACCAGATCGCCGGTTACGACCATGGACCGAGGTTTGCAGCGCCCATGCTCGGACAGCACACGTTCGAGGTGCTCAGCGAGTTCTTGGGCATGAGCGATGACGAGATTGCCGACATCGCTGCTTCTGGAGCGCTCGGATGACCGCGGAGCAGGCCCTCCCGCTGTCGGTGCTGGACCTGGCGACGGTGTCCGAAGGCGCCACCAGCGCGCAGGCTCTGGCGGAAACCACCGAATTCGCTCGCGCTGCTGACCGGCTGGGCTACGAGCGGTTCTGGGTGGCAGAGCATCACAACATCGACACCGTGGCCAGCACATCTCCGGCGGTGCTCATCGCCCACCTGGCCGCTCACACCGAGCAAATCAAGCTGGGCTCGGGCGGGGTGATGCTGCCCAATCACAGCCCAGCGGTGATCGCAGAGCAGTTCGCAATGCTCGAAGCCCTACATCCGGGACGCATCGATCTCGGCGTCGGACGGGCGCCGGGCAGCGATCCCGGCACCGCGGCAGCGGTGCGCAACAAGCCCAGTAGCGCAGCGGCCGTGCGGGGTCCGGCCGAAGACGGTGCAGTGCCGGACCCTTGGCAGGTCGACGACTTCCCGAGTCACCTGCTGGACCTGATGGCCTACCTCGGCGATGTGCGGACGAGCGAAGGGCCCCCGATGGACTTTCGGGCGACGCCGCAGGCCACGTCGATGCCTCCCGTGCTGCTGCTGGGCTCGAGCGGCTACTCGGCACAGCTCGCCGGATACCTGGGTCTGCCGTTTGCCTTCGCTCACCATTTCGACGGCGGGGGAGTGCTGGGCGCCGTGGACTTGTATCGCGAGCGCTTCCAGCCGTCGGTAGTGCTCGACGAGCCATATGTGATGGTGAGCGTGGGTCTGGTCACCGCCGCCGACAGCGATGCCGCCAGGTACCACGCCGCACCGTCGCTGTTGCGACGCTGGGGCATCCGCACGGGCCGCTTCTGGCCGCTGCTGCACCCGGACGAAGCGATGGCACATCCCGAGTGGCAGCGCGCAGCGACAATGCCGACCAACGCCTTCGTGGGCGATCCCGACGAAGCAGTAGCGAGTCTCGACGCGCTGGCCGCTGCCACCGGCGCCCACGAGTTGATGGTGCACACCTCCACGTACGGCCTGCCGGAGCGCATCACCAGTCTCGAATTGCTGGCGCATGCCTGGAGTCAGCGGATCTTAGACGGATCCGGGACCGACACGGCAGCCGCTCAGGCAGGCGCCGCATGACGACGGCGAGCGACGCTCCCAGAACCGCCGTGCGCACCACAGCCATGGCGACGCACTTCGGCTCCTTCTTGGTGGATTCCTGCGATGGCGAGGTGTTGAACGTCCGTCGGCATCCCACCGATCCCTCCCAGTCTCACCTCGGGGAATCGCTGCGCCATTTCGCCGAGAACCGGGTGATGCGCCCGGCAGTGCGGCAGTCGTGGCTGCGAGACGGACCGGGCTCTGCAACCCACCTGCGCGGTCATGAGCCCTTTGTCGAGGTCAGCTGGGATCACGCATTGGACCTAGTCGCCGCCGATCTCGCCCGGGTGCGCGAAGAGCATGGCCGATCGTCGATCTTCGGAGGCTCGTACGGCTGGGGTTCCGCGGGACGCTTCGGGCTTCCATCCAGCCAGCAGCATCGGTTCATGCGGCTCGCCGGCGGCTGCACTGACCAGAAGGGCACCTACTCATCGGCGGCAGCCGAGGCGCTCTTTCCCTACATGGTGGGCATGGGCTATCACGCTGCGCTCGCCCGCCAGACATCGTGGTCGGTCATCTGCGAGAGCACTGAGCTGTTCGTGTGTTTCGGCGGGATGCGTGCAACCAACAGTCACGTCACCTACGGCGGCCAAGGGCCGCATCACCACAACGATTGGGTGAACAGGGCACGCTCGGCGGGTGTCGAATTCGTCAACGTGGGACCTCTGCGAGACGATTTCGATCCCGCCGTCGGGGCGCGCTGGCTGCCGATCCGCCCGGGCACCGACGTGGCGTTGATGCTGGGGATCATCTACACGCTGCTGATCGACGGACTCGCTGACCTGGAGTTTCTGGCCACGTATTGCCATGGCTGGCCACAACTGCGGGCACATGTTCTCGGCGAGGGCTTCGCAGCAGCCTGCGGTGACCCCGACGGCGTCACGCCTTGGCGCGATGCAGTGGACTACGACACCCCGAAGACAGCGGAGTGGGCTGCGTCGGTCACGGGCATCGATGCGGGAAAGATCGTGTCGCTGGCTCACGAGATGGCTGCCAAGCGAACGCTGGTGAACCTGAGCCTGTCCACCCAACGAGCCCACCACGGCGAGCAGCCGTACTGGATGGCGCTCGCGCTGGCGTGCGTGCTGGGTCAGGTAGGGCTGCCCGGCGGCGGCTATGCCTTCAGCTTCGGCACCCAGGGCAATACCGGAGCCGGTCAGGTTAGGGCTCGGGTGCCGGGCCTGCCGGTACCGATGCGCCAACCGGGTCCGCCCACGATTGCCGTCTCACGCATCACCGAGATGCTCGAACGGCCCGGCGAGCAGTTCGATTTCGACGGGCACCGCGGCCGCTTTCCCGACATCAAGCTCGTCTACTGGTCGGGTGGCAACCCCTTCCATCATCACCAGGACCTGAACCGTCTGATGCAAGCGTGGCGGCGACCCGAGACCATCGTGGTGCAGGAGCCGTTCTGGTCGCCGGTCGCCCGCCGGGCCGACATCGTGCTGCCAGCGACGACACCGCTCGAGCGTAATGACATCGGCGGCGCCGAGACGATGCTCATCGCAATGGCGGCGGTGGCTGAACCGGTGGGGGAGTCCCGCGACGACTACTGGATCTTCGCTGGCTTGGCCGAACGTCTGGGCTTCGGGGAGCAGTTCACCGAGGGCCGTACGGCCGACGAGTGGATCGAAGTCATCTACGAGATTCACCGTGCTGCTGATCCGCAGGCCCCGACGTATGAGGAGTTCCGCGCAAAGGGCTACGTGATGGCTCCTGACAAGGCGCTGATGGGGGAGCCCACGCAGATCTATCTCGAGGCGTTCCGCGCCGACCCGATGGGCAAGCCGCTGCGCACCCCAAGCGGGCGGATCGAGCTGTGGAGCCAGACCATCGCCGGCTATGGCTACGACGACTGCCCGCCTCACCCTGCGTGGATGGAGCCCTTCGAACGTTTGGGCGGAACGGGCAGCGATCGGTTCCCGCTGCACTTGGTCTCGAACCAGCCAGCGGTACGACTGCACAGCCAGTACGACCACGCCGCTCCGAGCCAGGCCACCAAGGTGGCGGGCCGCGAGCCGGTCCGCATGCATCCCGACACTGCGGCCGCACGGGGCATCTGCGATGGCGACGTGGTGCGCCTGTTCAACGATCGGGGAGCTTGTCTGGCCGGGGCGTTGCTGGACGAAGCGGTCATTGCCGAGGTAGTGCAGATCTCTACAGGCGCCTGGTACGACCCCGCGCCCGACGGCACCTGCCGTGCGGGCAACCCGAACACCTTGACAGCCGACGTCGGGACGAGCCGACTGGCGCAAGGACCATCGGCGCACACCTGCCTCGTGGAGATTGAGCGCTACGAAGGCGAAGCGCCGCCGGTGGAGTCGTACACACCGCCGGTAGTCGTTCCGCTTGGAGACAGCTCAGAACTGGCGAGTGATCAGACCCCAACCTGATGACGCTGACGTCTTCGCCCCTACGGCCGAAGGGGCGCTCTTCCAGTGGTTTTGACACATCTGTGGCGACCTTCGCCTCTGCTCGCGCATCTTGCAGGAGATTGTCCGCCGATTCGTTGATCTGGTCTGGATCGGCGTCCATCCAGTCATGCTTGGCCGATTCTGTTGCTTCGCGCGCAGCGGCGATGGCGGCGCTTGTGCGCGCGACGGCAGCTCGATTCTGCTTGCTGTCGTACGCAGCGGGCAAGTGCCCTGGGTGCCGTTCCCGACATCCAGGCCCGTTCTGGCATCTTCCCCCGTCCAGATCCGAAGAGCCGATATGCCTCGTGACGGCCTGATCGATGAGCGACGAGACCCTCGGCGATCAACGCCCACAGTGCCGCAGTGTTCTGACGGCGGGCCCGGGACTGGTTCAACAAGCTCAACGTCGGCGTCGACGCCGTGATGACCGACAACGCCAAGAGTTTCACCTCGATCGCCTTGAGCGCTGCGTTGGATGAGAACCGGACCGCGCACCGGCCCAGCAACCCCAACCCCACAAAACCGCGCAGGGCCCAATTTTGATGAGCAGCGCGGCGGATGTCGTGCGCCCGGTCGAGGTGCGAGCGTGTGACGGTTGCCGCATCTGGCTCCGATTCTCTGACGGCGTCAAGGGGGAGGTCGACCTCTCTGATCTTGCGGGCCGCGGTGTATTCGCGGCCTGGTCCGATCGGTCGGTGTTCGAGTCGGTTCGGATTGGCGTCGCACGCGCAATCTGTTGGGGCGATGACATCGATGTGTGCCCCGATGCGCTCTATCTGCGGCTCACCGGCATTCCCCCGCACGAGTATCTTTCCGGGGACCACGCTGTCGATGTGAATGCCTAAGCTTTGCCGGTTCTACGGAATCGTCATACGGATGCACCTTGGTGGGTCAGAAGTCGAGCCCCACTGCCCCGCAGAGGAAGACCATGAGCGGCCGCGTCTCGGAGCACCACGCGGTGATCACCGACGAGAATTCGGGTTTGAGTGCCAGGTCGGGATCGAAGTCGCGCACGGTGATGAAGCTCTTGCGTTTGAGATCGGAGATCATCGGATGGTCGATGGACCAGTCGCGCGGTGCGCGCTTGAGTCGGTCGTCCTCCATCCGCCAGCCATCGGACTGGCAGGTGTCCCGGGCGGCGATCCACTTCTCAGGGCGCTCGTCGATAGCGACCCGGTAGGCAGCCAACGCATCCCGGTCGGGCATCCAGCTGCCGGCGCCGAAGAAGCAGCTCTCGGTGGACAGGTGCACGTAGAAGCCGGGAGCGTGAACATCGTTGGCGCGCCGATGCCGGAACTGGATGCCCACGTTGGTCTTGTAGGGCGTCTTGTCGGCCGAGAAGCGCGTGTCACGGAACACGCGCATGAGCGAGCCGCCCACCTTGGTGTCGCGAGCGGTCATGTGCTGGGAGATCTCGGCGAGAAGCGGCCGAACTGCACGGATGAGGTCGAAGGCGGGTTCACGCACCTCCTCCTCGTATCGCTCGCGGTTCTCGTTGAACCACTCCCGGTTGTTGTTGGCCTCGAGTTCTTCCAAGAACTCGTACAGCTCCGGTCCAAAGATGCCCTCGTCATCGCTCATCGCTGTCCCTTCTGCGGTCGGTGCCGCCCGGTCGAGGTGCACCGTAGCGAACCCATGCCACAGACCCGATGCGGCCGGCTTGGTGCGGCTGGCATGGTGTGATCGCCCGGTGTGGTCGGCCTGGTGTGCTTGGCGTGGTCGCTGGAGCGTCTCGACTTGCCATGCGTACGCTGGGGTCATGAGCGACGAGACGGGTTCTGAAGAGCCGGGTATGACAGCACAGCAGTGGCTGGCGGGCTTTGCCGAGGCGATCGGAGCACCTGCGCCCGGCCTCGAAGTCATGGAAGCACTCCTGAACCTCGCGGGTGTCGCAGCGCACGATTCGGAGCGGATCGCTGCACCGATTGCCTGCTGGATGGCGGGCGTGGCCGGTGTCGGGCCGACCGAGGCGCTCGAACGTGCCCGGCTGTATGCCGCTGGCCGACCTCGCTGAGCTGGCCTCGCTCAGCCAAACCGTGGATCGGGCGAACTCACGGGGCGGGGAGCCCGTCGTAGGCTGCGTCCGATGAGCGATCACCAGTTCGGGTTCCGCACACGCGCCCTGCACGCGGGCGGCCGTCCCGATCCAGCCACAGGAGCTCGCGCAGTTCCCATCTACCAGTCCACGAGCTTCGTGTTCGAGGACACCGAGGACGCTGCGGATCTGTTTGCCCTGCAGAAGTACGGGACGATCTACACCCGCATCTCGAACCCCACCGTCAATGCGTTCGAGGAACGGATCGCGAGCCTCGAAGGCGCCATCGGCGCCGTCGCCACCGCATCGGGAATGTCCGCGGAGTTCCTCACCGCAGCTGCGCTGTGCGAGGCCGGGGACAACCTGGTCACCTCGTCGGCACTCTACGGCGGCACCCACACGATGTTCGACGTGACGCTGGGACGCTTCGGCGTCGAGGCTCGGTTCGTCGACGGCGACAGCGTCGACGCGTACGCGGCGGCCATCGACGACCGTACGAAGTTCTGCTACACCGAGATCGTCGGCAATCCCTCGGGCTCCATTCCCGATCTGGCAGGCATTGCCGAGGTCGCTCATGCCCACGGGCTCCCGCTCGTGGTCGACTCGACGTTCGCCACGCCGTACCTCTGCCGACCGATGGAGCACGGCGCTGACATCGTGATTCATTCGGCGACGAAGTTCATCGGCGGGCACGGCAACTCGATCGGCGGGGTGGTCAGCGAGTCGGGGCGCTTCGACTGGGGCAGCGGGCGCTTCCCCAACATGACCGAACCGGTGGCGAGCTACAACGATCTGCGCTTCTGGGAGAACTTCGGCGAGTACGCCTTCTGCACGAAGCTGCGGGTCGAGCAGCTTCGTGACATCGGCGCTGCCATGTCACCGCTGAATGCATTCCTGTTGCTGCAGGGTCTCGAGACGCTGCCCCAGCGCATGGACGAGCATGTCGCCAACGCGCAGGCCGTTGCCGAGCACCTCGAAGCTCACCCCGCAGTGAGCTGGATCAGCTACTCGGGCCTGGCGTCCTCCCCCTACCGGGAACTTGCACGCAAGTACATGCCCCAGGGACCCGGCGCCATCTTCACCTTCGGCGTGAAGGGCGGGCGCCAAGCGGGCGCCGACTTCATCGAGGCACTGCAGATGATCAGCCACCTGGCGAACGTCGGCGACGCGCGCACGCTCGTGATCCATCCGGCCTCCACGACGCACCAGCAGCTGTCCGAAGAAGCACTGGCAGCGGGCGGCGTCAGTGCCGACATGATCCGGCTGTCAATCGGCCTCGAGGATCTCGAGGACATCCTCTGGGATCTGGATCAAGCCCTCGCGAAGGCGGTGCCCGCATGACGATTGTCCATGAGCCGGTCGACGGCTGGACCGAGCCAAGCGCTGCCGAGCGGCTTGCGCTCATCCAGCGCACGGGCACCGTGGCGATGGTGGGTGTGTCGGCGAATCCGGCGCGGCCGTCCAACTTCGTCGCGACCTACCTGCTCAGCTCCAGCACCGACTTTGACGTGTATTTCGTCAACCCGGTGGCCGATGAGATCTTGGGCAAGCCGTGCTACCCGAGCCTCGCCGACCTGCCGGTCATGCCCGATCTGGTGGATGTCTTCCGCCGACCGGCCGACCTGCCTGGCGTGGCGGCCGAGACAGTCGAAATCGGTGCCAAGGCCTTCTGGGTGCAGCTCGGCCTGTGGAGCTCAGAAGCCGCCAAGCTGGCCCACGACGCCGGCCTCGACGTCGTGATGGACCGCTGTCTCAAGATCGAGCACGCCAGATTCCATGGCGGCCTGCACCGCGCCGGGTTCGACACCGGCGTCGTGGACTCGCGCCGCGCTGTTCGCAGGGCCTAAAGGCGATGCGGGACGCCATGGGAGGCGTCGCTCGCAGGCCCCGCAGCTCACCTCGACATCGCTGGGCCCAACGCAGGTCGGCGCGGAGCTGGACCGCCGCGGCTGCCGCGGTGCTGCTGCTCGCAGGTGCCTGTGCCTCCCAAGAGGCCGGTGAACCAACGACCGCGACGACCGAGGTTGCCGAGAGCAGCACGAGCACATCTCAGCCGGCAACAGGCACCCCGGATGAAGAGGCGGATTCGGCAACTGCAGCGACGACAACCACCGAGGCCGGGCCAGTACCGCTGACCTACGAGGGAAACGTTGCCGCGCCGGAATTCCCAGCGGGTTACGACTGGTTCAACGTCAGCAGGCCGCTGTCGATGAGCGGCGATTTGCGTGGCAAGATCGTCATCCTCGATTTCTGGACCCAGGGCTGCATCAACTGCATCCACATCATCCCCGACCTCCATCGACTTGAGCGCGAGCACCCCGACGAGATCGTCGTTGTCGCCGTGCACTGGGCGAAGTTCGACACCGAGCGCACGTCCGAGGCTGTGCGCGAGGCATCGATCCGGTACGGCCGCCAGCACCCCATCGTGAACGACAACCTGGAGCTGCTGCGGACTGCCTACGGCGTGAACGCCTGGCCGACCGTGGCAGTCATCGACCCTACGGGCAAGGTGGTCGGCACGGTCGCTGGCGAAGGGGTCTACGACCGTCTGAAACCGGTCATCGCCACGATGGCCGCCGAGTATGGCCACAACGGGCTGATCGACCCCACTCCGCTCGGCGAACTGCTCAACATCACTCCCGCGTTGCCGACAGTGCTCAGTTTCCCTGGCAAGGTGCTTGCCGATGAAGCGGGTGACCGGCTCTTCATCGCCGACACGGGACGCCACAGGATCCTCGTAGCGAAGCTTGACGGCGAGCTCATCGATGTGATCGGCACAGGGGGAGAAGGCCGAGCCGACGGCGGGTTCGCCGCGGCCACGTTCCGAAGGCCGCAGGGCATGGCACTGGATGCCGACGGCAGCACGCTCTACATCGCGGACCGTGAGAACCATCTCATCCGGGCTGCCGACTTGCGTACTCGCCAGGTGACCACGGTGGCCGGGACCGGTGATCCCGTCACCGCCTTTGGGCCCGGCCCCGCAACCGGAACGGCCATAGCGTCGCCATGGGACCTGCATCTGCGAGGCGATCTTCTGTACATCGCTGGTGCTGGACGCCACCAGATCTGGTTGCTCAACTTGACGCGGGGCGCACTCGACTTCTTCGCCGGCACCGGGGCTGAAGGTCTCGACGACGGCTACCGGCTGACGGCCACCCTCTCGCAGCCATCAGGACTCACTTCAGATGAGGCCTCGCTCTACTTCACCGATCCCGAAGCAAGCGCGGTGAGGGAGGTCTCATTCGGCCCAGAAGGCCAGCTGGACACACTTGTCGGCCGACACCTCTTTGTGTGGGGGGACGAGGTCGGGAGCTTTGAAGAGACGCTCCTGCAGCACGCCATCGGCATCGAGTACGTCGGCGACGCTCCCGGGCGGGGCCTGCTCTATGTCGCAGACACGTACAACCATCGCATCAAGGTGCTGGACCTCGACACGATGACTTCGTCAGTCGTCGCGGGCGACGGGACGGCGGGGCTGCGGGACGGCAGCGGGACCCAAACCCAACTGGCCGAGCCGAGCGGTCTCAGCGCCACCTCGGACACGCTGTACGTGGCCGATACCAACAACCACCGCATACGGATGCTCGATCTCGCGACGGGAGAGTTGACCACCTTGGCGTTGTCGAACCTGGAGATCGCCGCAGTGACTGCCACCGGTGTGATCGACGACGAGGTCGTGCTGTTGCCACAGCGAGTCGCGCCGGGGCCCATCGAGATCGTGCTCGAACTCACGGTGCCCGAGGGCTACAAGTTCAATGTCGAGGGACTGTTCGAGTTCGAATGGTCACCAGACGACACTGCGTTGGTCCATCCACAAGGGAGCGCTCGCTACGAGGCCCGGGGTCCGGAGATGCCTGTGCGGCTCGCCGCCACAGTAGAAGCAGACTCGGGCACAGCCGTGCTCAGCGCCACCGCTGTCGTGTTCTACTGCCCGGCTGAGGACGAGACGTTCTGCCTTATCCGCGATGTGAACTTCACCGCACCGATCGAGGTGGATCCCGACGGCGCCAGCAGTGTCGAGTTGGGGCATCAGCTGCTGTCGGCCGAGGAGCTGGATCAACGCCTGTCGTCGCAATGACGCGTTGCGGCATCAGCGCGCCGGAGCAACCGCCGCCCGCAACTCGGCGGCAGCCGCCATCACGTTCGATGCGGGCAGCGCTCGGCCTCGCAGTGCTGGTCAGCGCGGTCAGTTGGCTGACTGCGCCGCCGGGTGCCGCAGCGCAGTCCAGCAGCGATTCCGAATTGCCGCCGCTGGTCACGGTGGCGCCCGAACAGGAGATCCCTGGGTCAGACGGGGCGCCAGCGGCGCCCCGGATCGTGTCAGTGCTGCGGGGACCGGGCGGCGTGGGCTACTGGGTGATCGGCGCCGACGGCTCGATCGAGCCCATCGGCACCACGATCCTGCCGATTGTCGGAGATCAGCCCCCGATCCATACCAATGTCGTCGGTGCGCGCCTCGGTGCGCCCGGGGCCCTGGGCGTGTGGTTGCAGCTCGCAGACAACAGCGAGGTAGCGATCGGCGATCCGGGACCGACCGTGCTCACCGGTGAGGAACGACCGTTGGGTTGGCTCTCGGGCGTCGGGGTTCGCCAGCTGCTCTCGGGGGCGTGGTGGACCGATGTCGATCAATGGTGCACAGCAGAGCTGTCGCTGCCGGTCCGGATCGGACAGACGATCATGACGGCGCTGGGCGAGCGCTCGCTTGGTTTCGCCGTCGAAGAAGCACGTGACCGTCGCATCGGCGGCATCCTGCTCCAGGGCCCTGTCACCGAGCATGTCTGGCGCCGTATTGCCGAGCTCCAGGACTTCGCTGACCGTATCCCGCTGATCTTCGCCGTCGACGAGGAGGGCGGCCGAGTGCAACGACTCGCTGGCGTCGTTGGTCGGTTGCCCTCAGCGGCTGCACAGACCGACAAATCCCCGGCTGAGGTAACCGACCAGGCAGCGAATCACGCCCGCAAAATGGCAGCGCTGGGCTTCACCATGAATTTTGCACCGGTCATCGATGTCGGAGCCGGGGAAGGCATCGGGGACCGGTCATTCGGCAACGATCCCGCCACGGTCACCGACTACGGCATGGCGACCGTGGAAGGCCTCAGTGCCGGGGGAGTGGTTCCCGTCGTGAAGCACTTCCCAGGTCACGGCGGGGCGACTGCGGACACTCACGAGGAACTCGCATCCACCGCGCCGCTGTCTGAGCTGCGCCAGCGCGACCTGATTCCCTTCGCAGCCGTCGTCGGGGCAACAGATGCGGCCGTCATGGTGGGACATCTCAACGTCCCCGGACTGACCGGCGGGATGCCGGCGTCCCTGTCGCCGGCGGCGATCAACGGCCTGCTGCGCGACGAGCTGGGTCATAGCGGGCTGATCGTGACCGACTCGCTGGTCATGGGCGCAATCCGCAGCCAGTGGTCGGTGAGCGAAGCTGCATTGCTGGCGATCACCGCCGGCGCAGATCTGGCTCTTGTCGGCGACCTTGAGGATGCTGCCGCCGCATTTTCCGAGATCGAGGCGGCGGTCGCCGAGGGCCGACTCAGCCTCGAACGCCTCAACGATGCAGCCACCCACGTGCTGCGTGCAAAGGGCGTTTTTGCATGCACGTTGGTCGGCCGCGACGGTCTTGGCAGGCCGGTGCTGTATGACCCGACTCTCGTCGGTCGTTGAGGAGCTGAGATCAGCGAACAACGTTTCGAGAGACGCCCAATTTGGGTCCGCCGCGACCATATAGTCGCGAATTGATGAGGTCGGGTCGGGCGCGGGCAACCGTGGTGCGAATGATGTCCATTGTCGCGGTCGTGCTCGTGGTCGCCGTCGTTCTGTACTGGCGATCACAGGTGACGTCCTCGTCGGCCAATGCTGCGGCTGGCGTTGTCGTGAGCGCGGGTGCGCCACCTGGAGCCGATATTCCTCAGGTAACCGCAACGGGCCTGTCCTTGGGGCCGGCGCAAGCACTCTCAGCTGAACTGCCGTCGCTCGAGCCTGCGGCGGTCCCGCTCGTCCAAAAGGCTCCAGCGATGGTGCCCGAGCACGAGTCCCCCCGGGACTCGCGAGCCGTTGTCGAGACGGACTCGGGAACAACGGCGGTGTGGAGCAACGACGAGATCGGACCGGCAGACGTCGAATCGGCTGGCGAGGAAACCAAGGAGCCGCCGCCGGAGCCACAACAGCCGACGTTGGGCCAGATGTACACGTGGGAGGACGGCGATCGCACCTTGGAGGTGTGGCGCGATCCGAACCTGGTCGTCCAACCCGACGGCGACGTCATCTCACGGGAGGACATCATTGCCACCGCCGGCGACGACGTGGTGGTGCGAGGCGCAGCCACAGAGGACTTGCGTGCCAAAGGCAACCCCGTCTTCTGGTCGGAGTCGGGCGAGCTGATGGCACTGCCCGGCGGTGCGGTGCTGGTGCTCGACCCGAGTTGGGACTATTCGGCGATCGACGCCTTCTTCGGGCGCAATGGGATCGACGCAGGCCGTCTGACCGAACTCGACTTTGTGACGAACGGCTACTTCATCGAGACCGAACCGGGCTTCGCGTCGCTCGACCTGGCCAATTCGCTTGCCGGCCAGGACGGCGTGGAGCTGTCGAGCCCCAACTGGTGGATCGAGCGCGTCACCAAGTGAAGACACCAGCACGGCGCCCCTCTCGTTCAGCGATAGCCCGGCTGGGGCGATCAGCGCTGGTCGTGTGCCTGGGGGCGGGGATGCTCTCATTGCCGGGGCTCGGGCACGGCCTCGCCGCAGCCCAGACGCCCGCAGCGCCCTCGATCACTGCGGTGGCATCCGGCGATCAGGCTCTGACGGTGGCCTGGGGCCACCCCGACGGTGTCACAGTTGCCGACATCACGGCCTATGACCTGCGCTACATCGAGACCAGCGCGAGCGACACCGACAAAGCCGATGACTCCGAGTGGACCGTCCTCGACAATGCATGGTCCGAAGGAGACTTGCGGATCATCGTGAGCCCGCTCACCAACGGCACCTCCTACGACGTGCAGGTGCGCGCTGTGACCTCGAGCGACGGGGCGTGGGCGACGAGCGTGGCAGGGACGCCGGGGGATCCGGGTTCATCACGCGGGACAGCGACGGCAATCGTGAACGAGCTGCCGGTGCGGGGCGTGCTCGACTCCGCCAGCGACGTGGACTACTTCCGGTTCCCGGTCAGCGGCACTCGGGAGTACTTCATCCTGACGACGGGCACCACCGACACCCACGGCAAGCTGTATCGCAGCAGCGGCAGCCTCATCGACAGCAACGACGACTCGTACCTCTCCAGCGGCCCCGAGAACTTCAAGCTCGACGGCAAGCTGACCGGCGGCACCTACTACATCGAGGTCACCGGTTACGGCGGCTCCACGGGTGCCTACACGCTGCACCTGCAAACCGCCGCCGACACGACCGGCCTCAGCGATGCGACCGACATCGAGCTCGGCAGCGTCACCAGGGCGGTCCTGCACGACACCGGGGCGAGGTCCCTGCTCGACGACGGCGACATCGACTACTTCAAGCTCGAACTGGCAGCCGAGACCACGATCACTGCACGTGCCAGCGGCTTCGTGGCCGACACCTACGGCGCAATTCTGAACGCCGACGGCTCGATCGTCGCGACGAACGACGACGCGTACTTGGAGCCGACTCGCCTCCAATTCGCCCTGCGCGAGACGCTCGCCGCGGGCACCTACTACATCAGGGTCGAGCCGTTCTTCGGCGACGACTCCGGCCTGTACTACCTGTTCGTCTACGAATCGCCGGAACCGGGCAGCTCTCGGGCGACAGCACACGAAATCGACATCAGCCAGACCGCCGGCGGTGAGATCAGCGCCACAGGCGACACCGACTTCTTCAGGTTCACGCTCGACGAATCCACCCGCGTGGCGCTGGTCGGGTCCAGCCGTGACCTGGATATCGAGGTAACGCTGCAGAACTCATTCGGCGCCGATCTCAACGTGAACAGCTACAGCATCTCGATTGGGTCAATCGACACCTTCGCCACCTACGACACGCTGTCGGCTGGCACCTATTACCTGCAAGTGCAGGCCGACCAGGCGGGCGACACCGGCACCTATCTCGTGCTCCTGCGGCCCGACGGCACCTTCGGACGGTTGACAGAAACCTGCCCCGCGGCACCGGCCGGCATTGACGACACGTTCTACGGGTGTCAATGGCACTTGAACAACACCGGGCAGTTCGGGGGCACGGCCGGTGAAGACATCAACCTCGGCACTGTGTGGGACACCTACAAGGGCACCGGCATCAACGTCGCCGTCGTGGACCAAGGCTTGGACTACTTCCACGAGGATCTGGCGGCCAACGTCGACAGGGCCAAGAATCACAGCTTTCGCAGCGTCGATGACGTCTTCGGCGAGCGGTCGAGCCACGGCACTGCGGTGGCGGGCCTCATCGCAGCGCGCGACAACAGCATCGGCATGCGCGGCGTGGCGCCCCGAGCGACCATTTACGCCTACGACCTGCACAGTGCATTCAGCTCGTTCAACGCTGTCAGGGCCGCGTCGCAAGGGCGCGTCACGACGTCGATTTCCAACAACAGCTGGGGACCCTCAGAGGGTCCGCGGGCCTCTCGTGTGGGACGGCTGTGGGAACGCGCGATCGACGCCGGCGTGACCGAGGGATCCGGCGGCCACGGCATCGTCTACATCTGGTCAGCCGGCAATGGCGACGACGACGGCGACTGGGCCTCGCTGGACGAGGTCGCCAACTACTACGGCGTCACCGCGGTCTGCGCCGTGGACAACGACGGCAAGCGCTCGGACTACTCCGAGCAAGGACCGAACCTGTGGGTCTGCGCGCCCTCCGACAGCACAGACAAGGTGTACCCGGGCATTGCGACCACCTGGCGCTACAGCCGCTACACCGACCGCTTCGGCGGCACGAGCTCGGCTGCTCCCATCGTGTCCGGCGTCGCTGCGCTTGTCCGAGATGTCGATTCCACGCTGTCGTGGCGCGATGTCAAGCTGATCCTGGCGGCATCGGCCCGCACGAACGACGACACCGACACGGGCTGGGAGACAGGCGCATCAAAGTACGGAACGACAGGCACCTACAGCTTCAATCACCAGTACGGCTTCGGTGTGGTGGATGCCTCGGCTGCGGTCGCGCTTGCCGGGAGCTGGTCCAAGGTGCCCGCGATGCGCACCGCGACCGCGTCGTACGACACTGCGCGCAGCATTCCCGATACCGGCAGCGCCGTCGCGAGCACTGTCCGTCTCGAAGGCGAGGCGGACTTCACCGAGTTCGTGGAGGTCAATGTCGACTTCAACGCGCCGAGTTTCCGCAATCTGGAGATCAAGCTGGAATCCCCGTCGGGCGCAACCTCGGTGCTGACGGTCCAGAACTCGACTGACTGCACCTCCAATCGCCCATGCCCGCTCACCGGCGTGTTCAGGTTCGGCTCGGCCAGGCACCTCGGCGAGGACCCCCGCGGCACCTGGACGTTGCGCGTCACCGACAAGGCGCGAGGCGGCGCCAGCAACACCGTGAACTCGTGGGACATCAAGGTGTACGGCCACCGCCAGTCTCCCGATGCCGTACCGCTGAGCTACGTGCAGCCCGGCTCCGGCTCGCTGACGGTGGCGTGGGAGGAGCCCGACTTCACGGGCGCTTCGGCGATCACCGGTTACGAGGTTCGACACATTCGCAGCGATGCGGCCGACAAGTCGGACGCTCGGTGGTCCTCTGACATGAGTTCGTGCACCGCCAGCAGCTGCACACATGTCCTGGACGGCTCGGAGGTGAGCGACGGGATCCGGCTCGACGTGCAGGTCCGAGCGCTGACCGGTGTGGCCGACCGGAAGGGCGACTGGTCGGTGACCGCACGAGGAACGCCAGGCGCAACCAACAGCGAGCCGTTCTTTGCCGACGGCGAGCGCACCACGCGCTCGATTGCAGAGAACTCCGGTTCGGGTGCAGCGGTCGGCTCAACCGTGCAAGCGCGTGACGCAGAGAACGACACGTTCACGTACACCCTGGGCGGGACCGACGCGGGCTCGTTCGCGATCGACTCGGCGGCGCAGATCACAACCGCGTTCGATCCCGACTACGAGGATCGCTCCACCTACACCATCACAGTGTCGGTCACTGACACCAAGGCAGACGACGGCACGGTCGACACAGCGGTCGACGACACCATCGAAGTGACCATCGAAGTGATTGATGCCGACGAGCCCCCAAAGGTGGTGCACTGCACGGAGCCAGGGGTCTGCGTCGACTTAGCAAGCCCGCACCAGATCGAATACCCCGAGGGCAACTACGCGGTGATCTTCGACTACGACGTCGACGACCCTGACACCGACATCGTCGAAGTCGACCTGGTGGGCACCGATGCTGCGGAGTTCGACATGGACAGCCTGGGCAGGCTCCATTTTGACGGCGTCCCCGATTATGAAGCGCCCACCGACAGCGGTCGCAACAACGTGTACGACCTGATTCTCGAGGTGTTCGATGGCACGACCACCGTCGAGTTCGAGATCGAGGTAACGGTCACCGACCAGAACGAGAAGCCGACGCTGACCGGCGACGGCATGGCCGCTGTCGACGAGAACAGCACCTCGACGGGGCTGTTCTTCAGCGCCGACGATCCTGAGAACGACAGGATCACGTGGACGCTTTCAGGCGATGACCGGCTCGACTTCGAGATCGCCGGGGGTTCCTTGAGGTTCAAGGATCCGCCGAACTATGAAATGCCCGACGACCGCGACCGCGACAACAAGTACCAGGTCGACGTCGAGGCCTCCGATGGCGAAAACGCCGACGTCGTCTCGGTGGAAGTCGAGGTGGAGGACGTGAACGAGCGACCGGACATCACCGGTCCATCCACCAGGAATTTCGCTGAGAACACCACAGGAAGCGTTGCGGATTACGAGGCGAACGACCCCGAAGACAAGGAGCGCGTCACCTGGACGCTTTCGGGCAGCGACCAGGTCGACTTTGAAATCGACCGCAACGGAGTCCTCAGATTCATGGACCTACCGGATCACGAGGCCCAGAGCGGGTATCGCGTCACTGTGGAAGCTTCCGACGGCAAAGACGCCCAGGGCAATGCTGACACGGCAGTCGATGACAGGTTCGACGTCTCGGTCACGGTAACCGATGTCGATGAAGCGCCGATGATCACGTTAGGGCCGACCAGCGAGAGCGTTGTCGAAGGTCACGCGGGTCAGGTGGCCAGGTTCGAAGCAGAAGATCCCGAAGGCGAGGATGTGATCTGGACGCTGGTTGGAACCGACCGCGAGGATCTGAGCATCGGGCGCTCTACGGGCGTCGTCACCTTCGCAGCCATGCCGGACTTCGAGGCTCCGGTGGATTCGGGGCGCAACAACTCCTATGTGGTGACCGTGCAGGCCTCCGACGGCCGGCTGACAGCAACCCAGCCGTTGACCGTGACGGTCACGAACGAAGACGAGGACGGCACGCTGTCGTTCTCGTCGCCCCCGCCGCAAGCCGGCACAACCCTGAGGGCGACGCTCAGCGACCCTGACGGCGGTGTGAGCGGCACAACATGGTTGTGGGAGCGCTCGCTGAACGGCGGACCTTGGGCGGCCGTCAGCGGGGCGACGTCATCGTCGTATACGCCCGCTGATGGCGATGTCGGCTACGACCTGCGCGCCACTGCGTCGTACCGGGATCGACACGGTCCGAGCAAGACGGTCAGCGCCGAGCCTGACAATGCCCTCCGTATGGCACCGCCAGGCAACCGAGCTCCGACGTTCCCATCGACGGAAAAGGGCGCTCGGTCCGTGGACGAGAACACGGCACCCGATCGTGACATTGGTCTGCCTGTTGCGGCGGACGATCTCGACAACGACGACCTGGCCTATGCGCTCGGGGGCCGCGATGCCGCATCGTTCGACATTGATCCCGGAGGCGGTCAGTTGCGGACGAAGGTGCTGCTCGACCACGAGCGCAAATCCTCCTACCAGGTGACCGTCACAGCGCGCGATCCATCGAATTTGACGGCGACTCAACGGGTGACCATCGCCGTCGAAGACATCGACGAGGCGCCGACGGTTACGGGTCCGCTGGTGCCGAGCTATGCCGAGACCCGCACCGACGCGGTTGCGAAATACACGGCACGTGACCCCGAGGGCGAGGAGGTCACCTGGTCGCTTGCCGGACCCGACCGGACCGATTTCGAGATCGACGAGGATTCGGGCGTGCTGAGCTTCAGGAACCAGCCGGATTTCGATACTGCATTCGACAACGACTACGAGATCACCGTCCGTGCCGACGACGGCACCCAGTCGCAGCACGGGACGCTCGACGTGACGGTCCGAGTCACCGGCGTGAACGAGCCGCCGGTGGTGACCGGGCAGACGAGCTTCACCTGGACCGAGAACAGTGATGGTGAGGTCGACCGCTACTCGGCGGTCGATCCGGAAGGTGTGGCGGTCACGTGGTCGCTCGCGGGAGCCGACCGTGGCGATTTCGAGATCGACGACTCCGGCGAGTTGAACTTCTTCCAGCCGCCCGATTACGAGCAACCCGCCGATTCGAACCGCCGCAATGACTACGAAATCACCGTGCGTGCCTTCGACGGCACCCACTACGGCACGCTTGCGGTGACGGTGACGGTCGAGAACGAAGACGAGCTCGGTATGTTGGAGCTCTCGGCGACGTTGCCTGGGGTGGGCTCGACGCTACGAGCGGTCCTGACTGAGCCCGATGTCCCGGTGACCGATCACGAGTGGATGTGGTGGCGTTCCGATGACCGGAACGACCCGAGCAGCTGGGAGCTGATCGACAGCGCCATGTCGTCGAGTTACCGGCCTGTCGCTGACGATCTGGGCTACTGGCTGAGAGTCCGAGTGAAGTACATCGACGCGTTTGACTCCAAGATCCTGGAGACCGTCTCGATCAACGCCGTGCAGGCGATGGCAGGTCCGACCCGCCCGGTCCGCCCGACAACTCCTACTGGCCCCACCGGTCCCAGCGGCGGCGGCGGCGGTGGCGGTGGTGGTGATTTTGATGTTGGCGTCGCGACGTTTGTGGTGGCGAATGGGTGGAGTCCTGCTGATGTGGGGGTGGCCTCGGTGATGGCGTCCCGAACCGATGGCGCGGTGGTGGTCTATACCGCGGGCGGCGAGCTGTCCGATGAAACGAGAGTGCTGCTGAGAGAGGCCTCGCCTGCAGAGGTGATCATCGTGGGCGGCACAGCGGCGGTGTCGCGCGATGTTCGCACCCAGATCCGCGCCGCATCACCCGATTCGGACATCTCGCGCGTCTCGGGGGCGGATCGCGCCGACACGGCGGCGGGCACGGCGCGTCGCATCCTCGGGGCGCCTTCGGGTGCGGGCCGGGTCACGCTGATCGTGGCCAATGGCTGGTCGCCGCCTGACATCGGGGCCGCTGCGGCGCTGGCTGCGCGCAGCGGCCGCTCGGCGGTGATCTACACCGAGCGCGACAGGCTGCCCGAAGCGTCGGCGGCGCTGCTGCGCGACTACCAGGTTGCGCGGGTAGTCCTCATCGGGGGCACTGCGGCGATCAGCGAGCAGGTGCACGACGAGATCGTCGCGGTGGCCAGCGGGGCCAGCGTCTCCCGTCTGACTGGCGCTGATCGCATCGACACTGCCGCGCAGGCAGCGCGGCGAGTGCTGGGCAACCCCGCCGCAGCCCCCGACGGCGTCACTCTGGTGATTGCCAACGGCTGGTCCGCTCCTGATGTGGGCGTCGCGGCGGCTTTGGCAGCAGCAACCGAGAACTCTGCGGTCGCCTACACCAACCAAGGAACGCTGCCCGAAGCGACCGCGGCGCTGATACTGGACTACCGACCTGGCCAGGTCATCATCGTGGGCGGCCGAGCAGCGGTCGCCAACGACGTGCGCGCAGCCATCACCGAAACCGCGCCCGACAGTGCCGACGTGCGGCGCATCACCGGCCGCACCCGCACCGACACCGCCGCCCGCGCCGCACGACGCATCCTCGCCAACCTCTGACCAGCCGCTCCGCGACGCCCTAGTTGTCGGGCAAGGTCACCGTCACCTCGGGCTCAGGTGGGGGAGGGCCAGTCTGGAAGTTCCGCACGACCTGACTCCAGGTGAGTTGCCACACCTTCCAGTTGGCGCCCACGTAGGCAGGATCGGGCCGATACGGGTGCACTCTCACCCCGAATTCCTGCCATTCCGGTGTGCTCACGATGTCGCTGCGCGCTGGGCGCGAGCCGAAGCGATCGCTCACGCCGAATTGGAAGAGCGGTTCACCCATGGCGTCGATCAGGCGCCCGCCGAGGGACTGGTTCTGCGCTCCGGCGACGACTCCGGCATAGAACCCGATGCGAACGCAGTCATCGGTGACCACCGCTATGTCGAGTGCTTCGGGCAGGCCGGGTTGGTACTCGGCATAGACCGACGGCAGCCCCGCTGTGCCCCACGTCATCGGCAGACGACCCCGCAGCGACTCCAGCGTCACAGGATCGGGAACATCCTGGCTGATCGGCCGCGGCGGGGGAGGCTCCCCGCCGGCAAAGCGCTCGAAGGTCGCGATCTCCCAACTCGGTGCGAGCTCGACGCCCCAACGCAGCATCTGGTCGAGAATCTGGGGCCACGGTGTCACCTCGTCACCGCCGCGTTCGGGATACAGCCGCTCGAGCGCAACCAGCAGGTACACGCCCATCCGGCTCGTTGCGGCGTCCGGGATCACCGCAGTTCCGGCGTGGGCCGGATCGTGGAGGGCGCCGAGGCCGCGCGGCACCGGTGGCGGCAGGCGTTCAGCGTCGGGCAATTCGTCAATGCGACGCTCGGGCACGACGTAGAACGACGGCAGATAGTTCAGGCAGGCATCGAGATAGCTGATCGGCGTCAATGCGTGGGCGTTGACAGCGAGGTCTTCGACCAGCGGACCGGGCGCCAGCGGCGCATAGGGCACGGTGAGGCCACTGTCGATGACGTACTGCAGGTCAAGCGTGTCGATGCCCACCACAACATCGGCCACGGGATGGGTGCGGCTGCGTTCCAGCAAGTCGATGACATCGTCGGGCGTGTCCTCCCGGAACACCACGATCTCGATGCCAGTCTCGGCGGTGAACGCTTCGAGGGCGTCGGCGGGCAGGTGGAAGTCGCGATATGTCAGGACGCGTACCGCAGCGGATCCCCGGTCCGTGTCCGCGCAGCCAGCGGCAAGGACGACCGCTGCGCACGCGACAGCGGCGAAGATCCGAACTCGCCGGGCCTCACTCCCGGCGAGTCGCTCACGGAAGCGGCTTGCCATGTGTCTGTATCGCAAGAACGGTGCCCGCTTGTACTCCAAGGCGGGCCGAAGGTGCAGTGAGTTCGTTGCTCAGTCCGAGCGACGCCGCGCTGGGGAGTGGCATCGATCCGGTCAGGTTCCATCGCAGCCCAGTCGTACGCAGACTGGCGGCTCCGCCCACGGCAAGCAGTGTCAGCAGGTTCCCATCGCTTGACGGCAATGCAATGGTCATGCCGGTGGTTGCAGCGCGTACGACGCTCGCGCCGACGTAGGCCACGAGCGGTAGCGCGGCATAGCGAGGCCGTGCGAGCATTGTCACCGAGATCACCATGTGGTCGAGCCTGCCGCCGGCACCGCTCGCCAGCGCGATCTCGGTGGGGTCGAGCCCCCACGCGAAGCTCAGGGCCAAGTCCAGATCGCTGTGCGCCTTATGACGATGGTGTCGCTGGACTACGAGGTCGGGCCACTCGTCACGCGTGCGCGCCAGCATTCCGGCATCGACCGAGTCGAAGTCTCCGACGGCAACGTGGGGTCGCAAGCCCAGCCGCAGCGTGTGGGCCAAGCCACGATCCACGGCAATCACGCAGGTGGGCTCGCCGGGCGGGAGTCGGCGAGGCGCGCTGGGACCGCCGTCGATGATCCAGACGCAGCGGGCATCGAGGTGTGCCCCGTCGGCGGACCACTCGCCAGATGCAGCCGGACTCATGGCACCAGTGTGATGCCCAGCGGCCGGCTTGTGGCGCGCCGGGCACGCGATGTCGGCCCGGTACCTTGCAGTTCAACGTGGACATCGCCCGCCGGCTGGCCCGGCTGCCCCTACTCGCCGTGATGATCGCGCTCTGCGCAGCCGTCGTCACGATCGGCGCCCGCGCCTCCGCGCCCCATGTCGCAAGCACCCTCGACGCCGTCGAACGCGACCGCGATCACATCACGATCGACTTGCGGCCCGGGGCTCAGCGGACCCAGGTATTTGACTCCGACGGCAATCCGATCGGCATCCTGCTGAATGACATCGACCGTGAGATCATCACGCTCGACCAGGTGCCCGACGAAGTCCTTGCCACGATCGTGGCGGTGGAGGACAGCAAGTTCTGGCTCCACAACGGTGTGGATCTGCGGGCGACTGCACGCGCACTGGTGTCGAACGTGTCCGCTGGCGGGATTGCGTCAGGTGGCTCCACGATCACCCAGCAGATCGTCAAGCTCCGTGTGGTGGGCAGCGAGCGCAGCTTCAACCGCAAGATCCGCGAGGCGGTGATTGCGGCCCGGCTCGAGGAAGATTTCTCCAAGGAACAGATCCTCGAGTTCTACGTCAACGAGGTGTATCTCGGAAACGGGGCGTACGGACTGCAAGCCGGGGCCGAGACCTACTTCGGCAAGGACGTTTCGACGCTCGACGTGGGCGATGCAGCATTCTTGGCAAGTCTCATTCGCAGCCCCGGCCTGTTTGACGGGTTCGATCAGAACATCTCCACGATGACCCGACGCCGCAGCAGGTCGCTGCAGCAAGCCGTCGATGCAAGGATCATCACGGAGGCCCAGCGGAACGCATTCGAACGGCGGCCGCTGCCAAGTCGCAACCTGTCGCCGCGTCGCACCGACGTGACGCTTCGACGTGACTACTTCTTGGTCGAAGTGCGGCGGGCACTGCTGGCCAACCCAGCTCTCGGAGACACCTACCAGGCCCGCTTCAGCCAGGTGTTCGGCGGCGGTCTGAGAGTGTGGACGACGCTGCGTCCCGAGTTGCAAAGGGCTATGCGCACCTCCGTGGCGGAGGTCCTGCCGGAGGGCACAGGCGAATTCGAGGTGTCCATCGTCAGCGTCGATCCATCGACCGGAGCGGTGCTCGCGTTCATCGGCGGCCCTGCCTTCAGCGATTCGGAATTCAACCTCGCCACCCAAGGCCGGCGCCAACCCGGATCGTCGTTCAAGCCCTACGTCCTCGCGGCCGCGATCGAGCGCGCCGGCCTCTATCCGTTCGACACGATCAGCGGGCAGGGGCCATGCGTGTTCCCCAATCCACCGCTCGAGGACTACAAGGTGAGCAACTTTGCCAACAGCCCAGGTCGGGTCGCCACGCTGGCCCAGCAGGCAACCGCCAGCTCGAACTGCGCGTTC
This sequence comes from Candidatus Poriferisodalis sp., assembly GCF_965237655.1. Classification (GTDB taxonomy): domain Bacteria; phylum Actinomycetota; class Acidimicrobiia; order Acidimicrobiales; family Poriferisodalaceae; genus Poriferisodalis. Next base: position 1,698,397 of record NZ_CBDEGB010000002.1, on the reverse strand, counting down.
GTCCGGCTGGGCCTGGTCACCGGTCTGGATGAGGTCGTCGGGATGGCGAATCGCCTCATCGGCCGGTCGGGCGAGGACAGCTACCTGCCGTATCCGTCCATCTCGCTGGGCGCGCAGGAGATCACCCCCCTCGAACAGGCCTTGGGTTTCGGCACGTTCGTCAACGGCGGAGTTCGGATGGAGCCGTTCTATGTGACCCGCATCGAGAACAACTTCGGGGAGGTGCTCTACGAGCATGCGCCGCACGGACGGCGGGTGGTGTCGTCGGTCACAGCCGATTGGGTGACTTCGGTTCTCGAGGAAAATGTGCGATCTGGCACCGGGACGCGGGCGCAGCTTGCGAGCGGACAGGCCGCCGCCGGCAAGACCGGCACGACGCAGTCATTTCATGACGCCTGGTTCGTGGGCTTCACGCCGCACATGTCGACCGCAGTGTGGATGGGCCATCCCGACGAGCAGGTCCCGATGGGCGAAATCCAGGGTCGGCGGGCCACCGGGGGCTGGATCCCGGCGCGCATCTGGTCCGCCTACATGGAGCGGGCTCTGGAGAACACCCAACTACGAGGATTCCCGCCGGCGCCGCCCCCGTCTCGAGCCAGCCAGTACCTGTTCCTGTCCGGGGATACCTGCTCGATCGCCGTAGCGGTGACGCCGTCGGAGCCTCCGCTCGAATTCGACCTGCCATGCAGCATGGTTCGCCCAACCGAGGACAACGAATTCGAGCCTCTGCCCGATGCACTCTGCAAAGTTGCTGTGCCAGCAACCGATGGCGAGACGAGGTTCGAGTGGATCCGCTGCACCCAGATCGCAACCGAGCTCAGGGCGCGAGCGACCGAACCCGTGGGCGATACTGACGAATCCATCCCGCAGGACAGCACAGATCAAACTGGTGGAGATCCCGGCGGGGACGGAACACAAGACGACCAGGCCTGAGCCCGATGCACGTTCACTCGACCACTGGACACCGATGACGTCAGACGCTTCCGAGCCAGGTGCTCAGACCGGTGAGCCCGGCTCCCGGTCGAGCGGGCTGGCAGCACTCGGCCGGCTCGCGGACCTCGACGTTCGACTGAATCAGATCGATCACCAGGTCAAGCACCTGCCGGAGCGCGAGACCCGCGCCGGCATCACGGCCGAGCTTGCCGAACTGGTATCTGAGGCAAGGCTGCTTGACGCTCAGATCCGGGACCTGGAACGCCAGCAGCGCCGGCACGAAGATGAGGTCGCACGCATCGAGGCCAAGCGTGCGCACAACTCCGAGCGACTGTACGACAGCCACCTGACGTCGCCCAAGGAGGCGGAAGCGCTCACTGCAGAGGCAGAGTCGCTCGGACGACGTCAGATAGAGATCGAGGACCAGATCCTCGAATTGATGGAACAGCTTGAGCCGCTCAGCAGCGCCCGAGCCGATCTGGCAAGGCGCCACGCAGCAGCGACGGAACGCATGGCAGCAGTGGACGCTGCAATCGCCGCCGCGGAGAGCGAGGCCAGCACTCAGCACAACGACGTGATCGCCGAGCGGGAGGCGCTCGTCGGCTCAGCCGATCCCGATCTGGTGTCGGTCTATGAGGAGCGCCGGGCGATTGCCCGGGGCGCTCCTGTCGTCGGCCGGCTCGTCGGCACCACCTGCAGCGCGTGTCACCTCGAAGTCCCCTCGGTCGAGTTCGAGCGCATCGTGCACCTCGAACCCGACGTGTTGGCCGAGTGTCCCCAGTGCGGGGCACTGCTCGTGCGCTGAGCCGGTGGATCCACTGGCTCAGCTACGCAGGGGAACGGACTGATGTTGCTGTGGTTCGTGGCGACATCACTGGTGGCAATGCGCTGGTGCTTCGGCGATCCTGCCATCGACCATCGCCTTATCGTGGCGGGGGCGCTGCTGCCCGACGTCATGCATGCTGCGACTGGCGGAGCGCCCTTCACTCACTCATTGGCGCTGCCGGCCAGTGGACTTGTGGCAGTGATGCTGGCGACCGTCGGGCGTCGGCGGACGCGTCGCCGCTGGCTGGCGCTGCCGATCGGTGTCTTCTGGCATCAGGTGTTCGAAGGTGCGTGGATCCAGCCCGCACTGTTCTGGTGGCCCGTGGGAGGCGACACGGCAGGCGCGACGTTGCCGCTTGCCGCTCGGAGCGTGTGGCTGATCGGCACCATGGAACTCGTAGGTCTCGCCGGCTGCTGGTGGATCTGGCGCGCCAGCGGCATGGCGCACAGCTCGGCGGCTCGGGCCGATTTCTGGCGAGCTGGACGTTTGGCCTACCGTGGCGGACCGCAGTACCGGCGAGGCGGAGGTGGCCCATGCTGATCCTCGTACGCCACGGGCGCCCATGCTGATCCTCGTGCGCCGGGCGCCCATGCTGATCCTCGTGCGCCATGGGCGCACGAGTGCCAACGCGGCGGGACTGTTGCAGGGGCGCGTCGACAACGAACTCGACGAGGTCGGCGTTCAGCAAGCCGATCAGATCGCTGCTGCGCTCTCGCGTGGCGATCACCGGCCCGACAGGATCGTGTCCTCGCCGCTGCTGCGAGCTCGCCAGACCGCAGATGCCACCAGTGAGCTGCTGGGGCTCGAGATGTCCATTGACGAGCGTTGGTCAGAGCTGGATTACGGCGAGTGGGACGGGATCCCAATCTCGGAGGTGCGAGCCGAGATGTGGGGGCAATGGCGTGCCGATCCCGGATTTACCTTGCCAGGAGGCGAGTCGCTGGCAGCTCTCAATGTTCGGGTCGCTGCAGCGTGCGATGTCGTGGCCGCCGAGGCAGCAGAGCTGAACATCGCGGTCTTCACGCACGTCTCACCGATCAAATCGGCGGTTCGGTGGGCCCTCGGCACCGCCGAAGAGATCGGCTGGCGCATGCATGTCGCCCAGGCCCAGATCACTCGGATCGGCTTCCGGTCAGGTGCGCCAGTGCTCAGTGCGTTCAACGACACGTCGCACTTGGAACCCGGCGGGCCTCGTACCAGCAGCTGAGCGTCGTAGCTCTCCGCTGGCCAGTGGGGGCGGTGAGCCGGCCTGTAGGCGGGATTCTGTCCGTCGGCTGACGCCGTCGGGGTGGCCATCCATCTGAGCGGCCTACCCGGAATCATTGGACGGGCCGTCCGATCCCTGCTTGGCCTTGCTCCGGGAGGGGTTTGCCGATCCGCCGGAGTCGCCCCCGGCGATGGTGCGCTCTTACCGCACCGTTTCACCCTTGCCTGTGACCGGACGGGTGGCCCGGTCCATCGGCGGTTTGCTCTCTGTTGCACTTTCCGTCGCCTCGCGGCGCCTGGTTGCGAGCCAGCTCCCTGCCCTGTGGAGTCCCGACCTTCCTCGGGCCAGCTTCGGGTCAATGACGCGATGCCGGACCGCGGCCACCCGGCCGACTCACCGCAGCCAACAAGGCTAGTCAGGGCCCGAGCGGCCCGTGAGCGCAGGGAACGAGAGCGGGCAATGGGCCACCATGGGGCCGGTCAGCGCTTACGCGAACGGCGTGACTCCTCTGGATCCAGCAACGAACGTCGACGCTGTCGCACGATGCCGGCGAGCACGCCGCCCAAAGTCGCCAGCGACGCCGCCAGCAGCATCACGAGCGGGAGCCCCAGGGGTGCAACCGTCTCGCCGGAACCGAAGCGACGGATCAGTTGCACCACCACGGCCAGGACCATCACGGGCCCCGAGGTCAGGATCGCCGACAACAGGTGATTGTCTCGAGCCTTGGCCGCAGCGACAGCGCCCCCGGCAATCAGTCCGACGAACAGCAGACCGTTGACGGCGTACGCCGCAGCAGTCCGCTCCGGCACCAGACTCCCGAGGGCGACGCCCACCACAAGCGCGGTACCAACCGAAACGAGCGCGCCAGGCACGACCGCTCGACGCTCGACGCTTTGACCGAAGACTTGCAAGAAACTGCGCATGGTGTGGCTTTCCGCCTGCGGCGTGAGGTATCAGGTTGTCGAGGGCCAAGGGTGTGTCCAAGGGCGTCGGGGATCAGTCTGCGCCCTCAGCGCAAGCCTCACGCATCAGGGTCCTTGAGGGCTACTGAACGCTCGATAAGCCCTTGACAAGACGCAATGCATCGGCAAGATTGCGCGTGATATGCCTTCTGTCACAGCAACAGCCCACGTCAGCCCACGGGCCGCGAGATCACAACCCGCGAGCACGGACCCCATCCGGGTCGTCGTGGATCAGCACGGTGGCCTCGCCACCGACTTGCTCGCATGGCAGCGTCACGCGGCGTGTCGAGGCCTCGAAGCCGAGATCTTCTACCCGCCTGACAGCGACGCAGCGGGCGACGAAGAGGGTGCCTTCGAGGCGAAAGCGGTCTGCGCGGCGTGCGCGGTATCGGGCGAGTGCCTCGAATACGCGCTTGCAGTTCGGGAGAAGGAGGGCGTCTGGGGCGGGCAGACGGCCGCCGAACGTGTACGCATCATTCGCCGGAGGCGCCGCGCCGCGGCGCGCGCTCGCAACGCGCAGGCGGCTGCCAGCTCGAACTGAACGACCTGATCCAGACCGCCGCGCCCGTGCCGCGCGCGGCGAGAGGCGCGACCAGGCGCTTTTGGACACATCGCTAGTCTCCGAACCGTGAACACTGACACCACAGAGACTGACGCTTCGGACATGGATGATCCTGACGGGGTCCCTGCACATCCGCTCGCACACTTCGGCGGCTGGAAGGCCGTCCTCACAGATCTGGTGGCAGGCATAGACCTGAGCCCAGAAGTGGCGCGCGCAGCGCTCGGCAGCATCCTGCGCGAGAGCGCCACCGATGCCCAGTTGGCCGGCTTCATCATCGCTCTGGGAATGAAGGGCGGTTCGGTCCCCGAGCTCACGGGTCTCGTGGACGCCATGCACGATGCGGCAGTCCCGCTGACGGCCCCCGACGGCGCGATCGACATCGTCGGCAGTGGCGGAGCCCCGGGACGGCAGCAACACGCACTCAGCGTGTCCACCATGGCGGCGTTCGTTGCGGCGGCCGCCGGCGCGGTGATCTGCAAGCACGGCTCGGTGGCAGCCACATCGTCGTCGGGTTCGTTCGACACCCTCAAAGCGCTGGGCCTTGCGATCGATCTGGACGGGCCCGCGGTCGAACGGTGTATCTCGGAGATCGGATTGGGATTCGCATTCGCCAAGAAATTTCATCCGGCAATGCGCTTCGCAGGGCCGGTGCGCACCGAGCTCGGTGTGCCCACCACATTTAACTTCCTAGGACCGCTGGCAAACCCCGCCCGCGTGAAACGCCAGGTGCTCGGGGTCAGCGACCCGGTGATGGCGCCACGCGTCGCCGGGGTGCTCGCGGCCCAGGGTGCGGAACTGGCGCTGATTGTCCATGGCGCAGACCGCCTCGATGAGATCACGTTGACGGACCTCACGCGCATTTACGAAGTGCGCGAGGGAGAGATCACCGACGAATTCCAGTTCGATCCGACGTCGATCGGCCTCGAACGCGTCAATCGAGCCGCTCTGTGGGGCGGCACCCCGCAGCAGAACGCAGACATCCTGCGGGCGATCGTTGCCGGTGAAGAGACCGGACCCAGAGCTCAGATCGTGGAGCTCAACGCCGGTGCGGGATTGATCGTCGCGGGGCTGGCTGAGGGTTTCGCGGAAGGCTTCGAGTTGGCCCGCGACGCTGTGGCTGACGGGCGTGCAGCCGCGAAGCTCGAAGCGGCGATCGAGCTCACGACGCGGCTGGCGGCAGACGGCGCCTAGCGTGGTTGTCGGCCTCTCGCTCCCTTTCGGCGTCGGTGACGTCGTTCGCTTGGCGGAGACAGCCGACGAGCGCCGTTCCTGCTTGGTCGGACGAACGGGCACTGTGGTCGGCGTACGACCGGGGGACCGTCGGGTGATGGCGATCGTCGCATTCGACGGCGGCCCACCGCAGACGGTGTTGGTGTACGGCGTCGACGAGGCGGAGCTCGTCGAGCGCTACCGCCACGGGGTCAGCTGAGTCCTCTGAGGGGCCGCGTGTGCCCGCTGCGGAGGCGGCAGTTATCCGCTCATGCCCCTATGCCCGGCTTGTCAGCCGGCGTAGGAGCCCCCGGCGGCGCTCGCCTTCGTGCTGGGGGATTTCCACTGCTGCCAGCGCAGCGGCGAGGTCGGCACCGCTCGCGAAGCGATCCTCGGGCGATTTCGCCATGGCGGTCAGGATGATCTCCGAAAGCGCGGCCGACACGCCACGTTCAGCGGGATCGGGCGGCGGTGTGCGCACGTGTGCGTGCAGAAGGTCGTTCCGCTCGCCGTAGAACGGCGCCGAGCCCACAGCCAGGACATACAGCGTCGACCCGAGACCGTAGATGTCGGTGCGAGGATCCACAGGTTTCGCCAACGCCTGCTCGGGGGAGAGGTACATCGGCGAGCCGTACACCCGGCCCGGTGGCGACGGAGGCCCGTCGAGGTCGTATGCCAGCCCGAAGTCGAAGAGCACCGCACGGTCGCTGCCGTCGGGCCGGGTCTCGAGCATGATGTTCGACGGCTTGACATCGCGATGAACGATCCGGTGCTCGTGGACGTGGTCGAGGGCCGCGCAGATCTGCTGGATCACGGCGATACCCGCGGTCAGGGTCGGGGGGTGGCGGCTGCCGCAGCGGTCGGCCAGGGTCTCGCCGTCCACAATCTCCATTTCCATGAAGTGAGCGCCGCCGATCACTCCGGCACCATGGACGGCGAGCACGTGCGGATGGTCCAAACGGGCCATCAGCTCGTATTCCTGCTCGAACAGCGACCGGATTTCCGCCCGGGCCTCAGCAAAGGGCATCAACACCTTGAGACCGATCTCGTCTCCTCGCATCGTCGTTGCCCGGTAGCAGTGCGCCACAGTGCCGCGACCCAGCAACCCCGTGATCTTGTAAGGGCCGTACTGGCGGCCAACCCAGACGTCAATTTGGTCTTCGTACATCGCACCGGCCGCGGCTTGAGCGCCGCTTCCAGCATAAGAGAACCGGTCTGAGCCGGGCCGCGACCCTGATCGGCGGCGTTCGGCGTGCAGCTCACGGCACACTTGAGAGATGGCTGCAGCCGCCGACCGAACCTTGCTGGCGCGGGTTCAACGGGCTGGCGCCGATGCCGGCCTCGATGCACTCGGCGTGACCGATGTCTCGCCGTTCGTCGAGGAGCGGCATGCAATCTCCGAGCGCAAGGCGGCCGGCCTGCATGCAGGCATGTGGTTCACCTACGGACGGCCCGAGCGTTCCACCACGCCGGCGGCCATCTTGGCGGGCGCACGCAGCGTCGTGGTGTGCGCACGCACCTACAGGCCACCCGACGAGCGCGGCGCACCAGATGATGCACCCTTGGCAGGCGTCCGCGGATCGGTGGCTGCTTACGTGGCGACCGATGCCTACGGCGCGCTGCGTGAAGGTCTTGAGCGCGTGAGCGAGGTCCTGCATGCCAGCGGCTTCGAGGCGGTTGCGGTCTACGACGACAACCGCTTGGTGGATAGAGCTGCCGCAGCCCGTGCGGGTCTGGGTTGGCTGGGCCGCAACACGATGCTGCTGTCTCGTGAGCTCGGCTCGTGGACCGTGCTCGGCTCGGTGGTCACGACTGCCGAACTCCCGATCCCGGGTGAAGTCGAGCCCGACGGCTGTGGCACCTGCCGTCGTTGCCAGGTGGCGTGCCCCACCGGTGCGCTGGACACCGCTGGGGTGCTCGATGCGAACCGCTGCCTGGCATGGCTGATCCAGGCCCCCGGTGCGTTCCCGACCGAGTTCCGCGTTGCCCTGGGGGACCGACTGTACGGCTGCGATGACTGCCAGGTTGTCTGCCCGTTCAACGATCCGGCGACGGGTACATCCCAGTCACGGCGCGTGGCGGTGTCGCTCGGAAACGCCCGCGCTGCGCGCAGCAGCTACGTCGATGTCGTCGAAGTGCTCCGGATGACTGACGATGCCCTCATGGCAACGTTCGGTCACTGGTACATCCCGCGCCGGCGACCCGAGTACCTGCGACGCAATGCGCTGGTTGTACTCGGAAACGTGGGCGATCCCGACTCGGCGGCCGTGCAAGACGTGTTGTGCCGATCCCTGGCGTCGCCGTCGGCTGTCGTCGCCGGCCATGCGGTGTGGGCAGCCCGCCGGCTCGGGCGGGAGGATCTCGTCGACCGTGCACGAGCTGAGGGCCTCGGCGAGCACGATCCGGACGGGCTGGTGGCTGCAGAGCTTGCGTCGGTGGTGCAGCCACGGCGCGTTGGCGGCTGATGCGACCTCATCTGCTGGTCACGAACGATTTTCCGCCCAAGATCGGAGGTATACAGAACTACCTGTGGGAGCTGTGGCGCCGCCTTCCGGCGGACGCCACGACGGTGCTCACGACACCCCACCGCAACGCGGCCCCATTTGACGCTGCCCAGCCCATGCGGATCGTGCGTACCCCCGACCCTGTCCTGCTTCCGCATCCGGGCCTTGGGAAGCGGATCCGTGCCCTGGCCGAAGAGGTCGGCGCCGAGATCGTGCTGCTTGACCCCGCCTTGCCCCTCGGCGCGCTGGGCCCGCGTCTCGGCATGCCCTATGGCGTGGTGCTCCATGGTGCCGAGGTCACCGTGCCGGCACGACTGCCCGGCCTGTCTGGCGTGCTGGCCCGCGTACTGCGATCGGCCTCGATGGTGATTTCAGCCGGCGGATATGCAGCAGCGGAGGCACAGCGATGTGCGTCGCGAGAGCTGCCCGTTACCGAGATTCCCCCCGGAGTCGATACGAATCGGTTCGTGCCGCTCGGGCCCGATGAGCGCCAAGCCGCTCGCCGCAGCTTCGGTCTGGGCTCGGGGCCACTCGTGGTGGGTCTGAGCAGGCTGGTGCCGCGCAAGGGCTTCGATGCAGTCATCGAAGCGGTGTCAGGCTTGGGCTCGAAGCATCCCGGACTCCAGTTGGCGATTGCGGGCGCGGGGCGAGATCGACCGCGGCTGGAACGGCTCGGGCGTCGCCTCAATGCTCCGGTCACGTTCCTGGGTCGCATCAGCGCCGATGCCGTGCCGCAGTTCATGGCGATGGGAGACGTCTTTGCTGCGCCGTGCCGCAGCAGGTGGGCAGGACTGGAGCAGGAAGGGTTCGGCATCGTGTTCGTCGAGGCGGCCGCGTGCGGCGTGGCAGCCGTTGCCGGTCGTTCGGGTGGCAGCCACGAGGCGGTCGCTCACGGCCGGACAGGACTCGTCGTTGATCGGCCTGCGAGCATCGACGAGGTGACTGCCGCCATCGACGAGCTGCTGTCGTCTCCCGCTCGCAGAGCGGAAATGGGTGCCGCCGCGCGTGCGGAGGCGGAACAGCGCTTCTCCTATGAACGTTTGGCAGCAGAACTCGAGGCGGCCCTGCGGTGAGTTTCGTGCCGCGAGTGTCAGCGGCCACGTCATCCTGCGAGAATGAGCCACGGTGGGGTTGGACCCTGAGACAATGGGAGCCGACAGCGCGCGAGACCAGGGACGCACAGATGATCGATGAGATGACAATGACCACAGTTGTGGCTGCGTCCCCCGAAGCCTGCTATGCGCTGATCACCGACATCGAGCGCTACCCCGAGTGGGCTACCGACATTTCTTCCGCGACCGTCATCGAGAGCGATCCGGTCGGCCGGATCGCGCAAGCCTCGTTCCGCGTCGAGGCGCTGGGGCGGACGGCCAGGTACACGCTCGCCTACGACCACGGCGGGGCTCCCCACCAGATCTCGTGGAAGCTCGTCGACGGCGATGTCGTCAAGCAGCTCGACGGCAGGTACGAGTTCAACCCCATGACCGAACCCGGTCGTACCGAGGTGCTGTACCAACTCGCCCTGGAGCTGGCGGTTCCCCTGCCCGGCTTCGTCAAGCGTCGTGCGGAGCGCCGTATCGCCCACACCGCGCTGGCTGACTTCGCGGCGCGGCTCGAGACCGGCCCCGTGGCCTAAGGGCCGAAGGTCCTCACACGCATCATGGAGTTTCGCCGCATCGGTGGCCTGCCGCCGTACGTCTTTACGATCATCGACACGCTGAAGATCGAGCGTCGGCGCGCAGGTGCCGATGTCATCGACTTGGGCTTCGGCAACCCTGATCTGCCGTCACCCGAGCGCGCCGTGAAGAAGCTGGCGGAGGCCGCGCTCAATCCACGCAACCACCGCTACTCGGCCAGCCGCGGCATTCCCAAGCTGCGCGCTGCGGCTGCCGACATGTACCAGCGCAAGTGGGGAGTCGAACTCGACCCTGACACCGAGGTCATCAACACCATCGGTGCGAAGGAGGGATTCTCTCACCTCATGTGGACACTGCTTGCGCCTGGCGACGCCTGCCTGGTACCAGCACCCTCCTACCCGATTCACATCTTCGGGCCGCTCTTCACGGGGGCCAGCGTGCGGGAAGTACCGCTCGACGTCGGCGAGACCTTCTTCGAACGCCTGGTGGAGCGCTTCGAGTACTCATGGCCTCGGCCACGGGTGATCGTGCTGTCGTTTCCGCACAATCCAACTACGGCGTGCGTCGATCTCGAGTTCATGCAGCGGATCGTGGACTTCGCTCGTGAGCGCGAGGTGCTGCTCGTGCACGATTTCGCATACGCCGAATTGGGCTTTGATGGCTACGAGCCACCCTCGATCCTGCAGGCCGAAGGCGCGAAGGAGGTCGCAGTCGAGTTCTACAGCTTGACGAAGTCGTTCTCGATGGCCGGCTGGCGAGTGGCGTTCTGCCTGGGAAACGCCGAGATGATCGCTGCGCTCGCCAAGCTCAAGAGCTATCTCGACTACGGCACCTTCCAGCCGATCCAGATTGCCGCCACGGTCGTCATGAACGAGGACCAAGACTTTCCCTCACAGGTGCGCGAGACGTACCGCGAACGGCGAGACGTTCTCGTGCGCGGCCTCGGCCGCATCGGCTGGGACATCGCACCGCCAAAGGGAACAATGTTTGCCTGGGCCAAGATTCCTGAGCCCTATCGCCACCTCGGATCGGTCGATTTCTGCAAGCTGCTGGTATCGGAGGCCAACGTCGCTCTGTCGCCGGGCGTGGGCTTCGGACCGGGGGGCGAGGGCCACGTACGGTTCGCACTCGTCGAGAATGAGCACCGCATTCGTCAGGCAACCAGCCAGCTACGCGTCGCCTTGGACAAGCTGACTCCCGCCGGCTGAGCACCTCCGGGGACGTTGCGGCCTCCGCCACGTCCCGTGCCGCTTACGAAGATTCCTCGCCGGGCGACCAGCGCAATGACCGTCCGAGTGCCTGCCGCCACAGCGCATGAAGTCTGTCTGGGGCCGCCCGGTCAACCGAAGGCTCGAAGCGCTGGTCGAGTCGCCACAGCGATGCAGCCTCGTCAGGCGAGGTCCAGACCCCTTCTGCCAGCCCGGCCAGCATTGCCGCCCCCAAGGCGGTGGTCTCGGTCACCACTGGTCGGCTGACGGGGACACCCAGCTGATCGGCTTGGACACTGCACAGCAGATCGTTGACTGCTGCCCCGCCGTCGATTCTCAGCTCGGCGATGTTCTCGGCCGGCACCCGCGCTCATTGCCTCGACGACGTCTCGGGTCTGCAACGCCATGGACTCGATCGTGGCGCGTGCGATGTGGGCCGGCTTGGCTGCGAACGTGAGGCCCATGATCGCTCCACGTGCGCTCGGATCCCACCAGGGGCTGCCGAGGCCGGCGAAGGCCGGCACCACGACGACCCCGGCGCTGTCGGGCACGCTGCGGGCCAGCGATTCGGTCCCCGCCGGATCGACCGCTCCGGCGAGGATCTCGGTGAGCCAGCTCACAGCGGCTCCGGTAGCGAAAATCGAGCCTTCCAGCGCATAGGTGGGACCCTCGCCCAGGTCCCAGGCCACGGTGGTCAGAATCCCCTCGATCGGCTCCGGGCACGCGCCGCCGATATTCATCAGCACGAACGATCCTGTGCCGTAGGTGTTCTTGGCCATACCGACCTCATGGCAGCCTTGGCCGAAGAGTGCCGCCTGCTGGTCGCCGGCGACGCCGCTCACCGGAATGCCCGGGCCGAGCGGAGTGGTGTCCGCAGTCCGGCAGAACCGACCTACCGATGGGCGCACCTCGGCCAGAACGGCTGTGGACACGGACAGCAGATCGCACATTGGCTGTGACCATCCGTTAGCTGCGATGTCGTACAGCAGGGTGCGCGAGGCATTCGTGACGTCTGTCGTGAACGCAATTCCGCCGCTCAGCTTCCATATCAGCCAGCTGTCCACAGTGCCCATGGCCAGATCACCGCTCGCTGGTAGGCCGCCGTGGCGCAGCAGCCATTCGATCTTGGTGCCACTGAAATACGGGCTGAGCACGAGACCAGTGAGGCGCCGAACCTCGGCGAGGTGTCCAGCAGCCTCCAGCTCGCCGCAGCGCGCCGCGGTGCGGACGTCCTGCCAGACGAGGGCCCGGGCGAGCGGTTCGGAGGTTCGACGATCCCATGCAACGACCGTCTCACGCTGGTTGGTGATGCCGATAGCGGCAACTGGGGGCATCTGCCCGTCACCAAGCGCTCGAAGCCGCGTGCACAGCTCATCGAGAGCGGCAACCGTGGCTTCCCAGATCTCATTCGGGTCGTGCTCGACCAGACCCGGCCCGGGATAGTGCTGCGGGAACGACCGGTAGGCGTAGGCCACTTCGTCGCCGGAATCACCTACTGCCATGGAGCGCACACCGGTTGTGCCGGCATCGATCGCTACCACGAGTGCCATGTCGTTCTCCTGCCCGTGATGTCCCTGCTCAAGATGAACGCCCCTCAGCATGCCCCGAAGTAGGGTCGCCAATTGTGAGGATTCTCGTGGTGGGGGCCGGCGAGGTCGGGAGCTACATCGCGGAGCGCCTGAGTCGAGAAGGAAATGACGTCATCGTCGTCGACCAGCATTCGGATCGGCTCGACGCCCTCGGGGCCGAATTCGACCTGCTGACTGTTCACGGAAGCGGTACCAACCCGGGAGTACTTGCTGAAGCCGGACTCGATCGAGCCGAGGTGGTCGTCGCGGTTACCGATTCGGACGAGGTGAACCTGCTTGCCTGCATGCAGGCAAAGCAGCGTGGTGTGCCAGCGACTGTGGCACGCCTGCAGGACAGCGATCTACGAGGCACAGCTGGCCGCAGCCTGCGCAACGCCATCGGGGTCGATCTGGTGCTCGATCCTGACGAGCAGACCGCCGACGCCATCATGGATTTGCTGGTGTACCACGGCGTGTCGGACATCAACGAGCTCGCGAACGGGGAAGTGCACGTCATCGGCGCACGCCTCGCCGAAGATGCTCCGCTGGTCGGCAAGACCATGGCCGAGGTCGGCGCGTACTACGAGCCCGAATGGGATTTCATTTTCGGCGTCCTCTCACGGGACGGCGAGGTCAACGTGATGCGGCGCGAAACGACACTGCAGCCTCACGACCTGTTGAGGGTCGTTTGCCGCCGCCAAGGCCGGCGCGAGCTCATGGAAATCATGGGATTGAGCCGCTCCGACCTGCGCCGGGTCATGATCCTGGGCGGCGGCCGTACCGCCGGACTGCTGGCAGGCCGCCTGCTCGAGCGCCACATCGACGTCGTCATCATCGAGCTTCTCCACGAACGGTGCCTCGAATTGAGCGAACGCTACGCCGGCGCGCTCGTGCTGCATGGAGACATCACCGACATCGACGTCCTCGCTCGTGAGGACATCGGCAGTTTCGATGCGGTCGTAGCCGTCACCGGCGAGGACGACGCGAACGTGCTGGCCTGCCTGTACGCCAAGTCCGAGGGCGCCAGCGAGACCATCGCGGTGGTGCATCGCCTGTCGCTGCTGCCACTGCTGGAGCAGGTAGGCATCGATGCAGCACTGTCGCCCCGCACTGCCAGCGCCAACATGGTGCTGCGGATGGTCCGCGGCGGTGTCACGGCCGTTGCGACGTTCCTCGAAGGCAATGTCGAGGTGCTCGAATTCGCGGTGAGTGCGGGTTCGAGGGCCGACGGATCGCTGGTCCGGGATCTTCACCTGCCCGGCCAGATGCTGCTGGCAGCCATCGTGCGCGACGGCAAGGCCCGAATTGCCCGGGGCCGTAGTGAACTCAGGGCGCGGGACCACGTGGTCGCCTTCGTGACGCCTGACTGCGTGGACGAGGTCAAGCAGGCCTTTCGGTGACACCCCGTCCGGCTCGCCGGGCCCCGCAGCGCCAGAGAATCCGCCGCCTCGTCGTGCGGATGGTGCGCGCCGCCAACGGCGCGCTCCATCGGTGGGCGTGCGGGCCGTACGAGTCGACGCTCGCAGTTACTGCCCTCGTAGTGCTGGCCACCTCACTTCCAGTATTCGTCGCCTGCGCTGGATTCGACCTGCTGTTCGGGGGGCGCGTGGCCGCGAGCGGCGAGTCCGGCTCGGATGCGCTGGCGCTGCTGATCTCGGGCTGTGCCATTGCGGTTGTCGCCTTGGCCCTGCTGAGACTGTGCCGGTTCGAGCGGCGCATCACCGAACGCCAGTCGCTGACCGCGCTCGTGTTGGGGTCGTTCGCCGCGGTGTTCATGATCGCTGTGGCTCATATCGCAACCGGTGCAGTAGAGCCCACTTCGGTCGCCACTGCATTTGCAGAGGCTGCAGCGACGGTTACCGGGACGAACAGCACGTCGATTGCTCCGGCTGATCTCGGCGGCGGGATGCTGGCGTTGCGGGCGGCAGGGCAATGGCTCGGCGGTGCTGCCTTCATCGTCGTGCTGGTGCAGGTGCTGCCGCATCTGGGCGTCGGGGGCCTTGACTCCGACGGGGGAGTGGCGACCCGGTCGGCCCGACGGCTGGCACCGCGCAGCGCCGGCACTATGGGCCGCCTGCTGCTCCTCTACGGAGCCCTCACCGTTGTGATCGCCGTCGGATACGCGTTGGCAGGAATGCCGCTGCTGCAAAGTGGGTTGCATGCGCTGACCACCGCCTCGACGGGCGGCTTCTCCACGCAAGCGGGTTCGCTGGGTGCGTACAACTCTGCCGCTGTCGAGTGGGTGGCGATCTTCGGCATGGCAGCTGGAGGTGTGAGCCTCCCGCTCATGTTCCTGGCGATCCGGCGTCGAGATCCAGCTCGATTCTTGCGCAGCTACGAATTCCGTCTCTATGTCACCCTGATTGTGTTGGCCGCAGCGTCAGTGGCGTTGTGGACAAGCGGCGACTTCGGTCTGACCCATGTGCGTCGGTCACTGTTCGCCGTGGTGTCGATGATCTCGACAACCGGTTTCGAAGCGGCTCAGATCGTCGACTTGTCGACCGGCAGCCAAGCGGTCCTCATGGTGCTCATGCTTGTGGGCGGCATGAGCGCGTCCATGGCCGGCGGCTTCAAGGTCGTGCGCATCCTGACGCTCGTGTCGTACATCGGGCGCGAGCTGCGTCGCGCTGTTCATCCCTCACTCGCCGAGCGATTGCACCTGGGACGCTCCACCATCTCCGAGACGACGATGAGCCGCATCGTCGGAGAGTTGCTGCTGGCGGCATTGCTCGTCATCCCAGCTGCGATCGCGTTGGGCGCCAGCGGGCTCGATGTCACAGATGCGTTGACCTATACGGTGTCTGCGCTCTCGAACGTTGGGCCGGCCTTGGGGGCTGCAGGGTCGAGCGGGCATCTGGCTGCCGTCGACTGGCTCGGCAAAGTCACCGCAGGACTGCTCATGCTGGGTGGGCGAATGTCGGTCACCGCCGCGGTCGTGGCGATCAGCGTCGCCGTGCATCCCGTCACGAACGCCATGCGCCACGGCTATTGGCGGCGCCGTGATGAGGCGGTCAGGATGCAATGAACGCCGGAGTCGCGTTGTTCGGAGGGCGCATCGAGTCCACTCCCGTGCGAGTGAGCGGGGCGGCGCTGGTGTTCGTCGCCACTGGCATGGTGATCTCAGCTGGCGTCGCCTTCTTCGACGGCGGGGGAGGCACGCTGGCGCTGCTGGTCGCCGCAGCGGTGACCGCCGGCGTGGGCAGCACCATGATGGCCAGCGCGAAGGCCTCGGAGCGACCGGATTCCCCGCTGGCATTCGCGTCGGTGGCGTGGGCGTGGCTGGCGGTATCGGTGGCGGGAGCATTGCCGTTCCTGTTCAGCGGCGTGATCGGTTGGCGCCGGTTCGACGACGCGCTCTTCGAATCCATCTCGGGCTTCACCTGCACTGGAGCCACGATCCTCGATGACATCGACGGTGTGTCCCACGGAATTCTCTTCTTCCGCAGCATGATCCAGTGGTTCGGCGGCATGGGCCTGATCGTGCTGGCGGTCGGCGTTCTGCCGGCTCTGAAGGTCGGCGGGTTGGAGCTCATCGCCAATGAGGCGCCTGGACCCACCGCAGACCGCTTCACACCGCGCATTGCAGCCACCGCCCGCCGGTTGTGGCTGCTCTATGGAGGACTGACGCTGGCAGTTGCCGTCGGCTTGTTGATAGCCGGGATGAGCCTGTTCGACGCAGTCGCACACGCCTTCACCACAGTGGCCACCGGCGGCTATTCGACTCATTCGGCATCGATCGCCTACTTCGACTCGCTGGCGATCGAGCTCGTGCTGATCGTGGGCATGATCATCTGCGCCGCGAACTTCTCGCTCCACTGGCACACCATCATGCGGACCAGATCGATGCTGCGCGGCTACTCGGAGCTGCGTTGGTACCTAGGCATGCTGGGCGGAGCTGCGATCGCCTTGGTGATCCTGAACGCGCCCAAGCTCAGCCTGGGCGCGAACGTTCGGGAGGCGATCTTCTACGCGGCTTCGCTGGGGACGACCACCGGCTATGGCACGACCGATTACACCCATGAGACCTTCTGGACGCCATCAGCCCAGATGGTGCTGCTCGTGCTGATGCTGGTCGGGGGAATGACCGGCTCGACAGCGGGCGGCATGAAGGTCCTGCGCTTGCAGGTGATCGCCCGCTACGCAGTTCGCGAAGTGATCCGGGCACGCCATCCGCGAGCGGTCCTGTCGATGCGGATTGGCGACATGACCGTGGCCGAGGAAGTGGCTGCCCGCGCACTGGGATTCGTGCTGCTGTACCTGGGCTTGATCGTTGTCGGCGGGATGATGATGACGGCCCTCGGGGCCGATCTTGAGACTGGCTTCTCGGGCGCCGTCTCGGCGATCGGGAATGCCGGCCCGGCACTGGGGGAGGCGGGTCCGACCGCGACCGCGCTCGAGTTTCCACGCCAGGCACGACCAGTGCTGATGGCGCTCATGCTGTTCGGTCGGCTTGAAGTCTTCCCGACCATGCTGATGTTCGTCGCAGCAATGCGTGCCGGCACGCGCGCTCACTACGGACGTCTGGCCGTTCATCGGGGATCCCGGCGTATGCACCGGCGCCTCAGCTGAACCCCGCCGTCAAGCCCTCGAGACAGCACGCAGCGGAGTGAGCGGCATCAATTCGCTGAAGTCCTCGACCTGCAGCACACGCGGCAGCTGACCAGCTTGTACCTGGGCGATGGTCCCCGCTCCGTCGGGCAGTGACTGTGGCACGCCGTCGAGGTAGAACAGCACGCCCTGACTGTCACGTGCCAGCGCGGAAGCGGTGAACACAAGCTGTGCCACGGCGCGGACTCGCTGTGCACCTTCCACCTCGAAGAACACCTCATTGAGGTGGATCGACACGACGTTGTTGCGCAGCAGCTGCACGTCCACCACTTCGGTGCCTGCTGGGATTGCGGATTCGAGGCCGTTCTCGGCTTCAGTCGGCGTCGGGCCGGCCAGCAGATTGTTGAGCGGCGCATCGAGAAAGACAGGTGCGGCGAGCGGCCGCTGCAGCTCCACCAGAAGACCGTCGCGCAGGAAATACACCGCATGCAGCGATGTCGTGGGGGTTTCGGCCGCCGCACCCACGACCGGCTGGGCATCACGCTCGGGGAAGACACCCGCTGGCACATCGACACCCCTCGGGGTCTCGTCGGTCGGCAGGCCGCAACCCGCCAGCGCGATGACACATCCCAGGGACACACCCAGGCACCTCAGTGCGCCTTTCGGACATCTCACCGGTGCCCCGCAATCGGCAGCTCGACGACGAAACGTGCACCACGCTGGCCGTCGACGCGGGATTCGACGTGCACTGAGCCGCCATGGCGCCGGGTGTGCTCGTACACCAGCGCCAGCCCGAGACCCGCGCCGGTGCCGGCGCCTCGCTTGCGCGCCGCGGTGCCGCGGGTGAAGCGTTCAAAGACCAATTCGCGCTCCGAGGGCGCGACACCTGGACCGTCGTCCTCCACGGCAACCCGCACGGAGTAACCCGGCCGGGAGATTTCCACTCTGGTGACACCGCCACCGTGCTTCTCGGCATTGCGCAGCAAGTTGTCGAAGACCTGTGCGAGACCTCGCTTGTCGCCGATCACGACTGCATCTGTTGCGGCGGGGCTGATGGCGAGCTCCACCTCCGGGCCGAGCTCGCCGGAACGGTGCTCGCCGACACGATGCTGTACCAATTCGGTGACGTTGACGAGCCCTCGTTCGAAGACCGATCCTTCGGCATCGGGCCGGGAGATCTCCAAGAGGTCCTGCACCAGCTGCTGGAACCTGTCAACTTCTGAAGCGAGCAGATCGAGCGCCGTGGCTCCCTGCGCCGACAGCTCGTCGCGATGTCCGTTCAGGTAGTCGATCGAACTTCGCAGCGTCTGCAAGGGTGATCTCAGCTCGTGGCTCACATCGGATGCGAATCGGGCATCACGAGCGATGCGGCGCTCCATGGCATCGGCCATGTCGTTGAACGACTCCACGATCACGGCGAGGTCGGGATCGTCGCTGCGCTCGACGCGTGTGTCGAAACGGCCGTGAGCAATCGAATTCGCAGCGTCGGAGACGGTCGCAAGCGGTCGCAGCAGCCGCCCGCCAGCCCATGCCCCAACTGCCACGCCGATCAGAACTACGAGCGCTGCTCCGACACCCAGGATGAGGCGCAGGCTTGCGAGGGTGGCCTCGATCTCCGAGAGCGGGACAACTTCGAAATACAGCGTCTCGCTGAGCTGGGAAACCGCCGAGGGACGCAACCGCAGACCGAGCGCGAGCTGCGGGACGCCGTCGAGCCGGTACCGCATCGCGTGGGCCTGGTCGGATCGCTCCACCGCAGCCACCAACTCGTCGGGAAGATCGTTGGGAACGAGCGATGGGGATCGCCAGGTATCCGGTCCGGTGCGGACGATGGAACGGCTGCCGCTGAGACTTGGCAGCGACTCGAGCAACACGGCGAAGTCGGGACTCTCCGCACGCAGCGAACTCTGCACCTGCGTCGCGTTGGCGAAGAACTGGCCCTCGGAGGAATCGTGGCGCAGACCCAGCATCGAACCCCGGGAGAGGCTGTACGTCATCACGACGAGCAAGAACGCCGCCAGCATCGCACCGAGCGTGAAGGCACCGACGACGCGGGCGCGAAGCGGCAGCCGGCGCAGCGGGCGCGGCCAGCGAGGCCTCATGGTTCTCGCCTGCGATCGGCTGCCGCCATTCGACACAGCAGCCGGCGCAGCGGGCGCGGCCAGCGAGGCCTCATGTCAGGCTCGCAGCTTGTAGCCCATGCCGCGTGCTGTCGCTACGTAACGGGGGTTGGCCGGGTCATCCTCAATCTTGAGGCGCAGCCTGCGCACGTGCACGTCGACGAGACGGCCGTCCCCGAAGTAGTCGTACCCCCAGACTCGCTCAAGCAGCTGCTCGCGGCTCATCACTTTGCCGGGATTGTCCGACAGCTCGCAGAGCAGGCGAAATTCGGTCTTGGTCAGGTGCAACTCTTCACCGCCCTTGCGGACCACACCCTCGTCGGGATAGATCTCGAGATCGCCGACAGTTCGGGGCAGTCCGTTGCCGTCCACGGTCCGGCTTCGCCGCAACAGGGCTCTGATGCGCGCAGACAGCTCTTTGGGAGCGAAAGGCTTCGTGAGATAGTCGTCCGCGCCCGCCTCGAGCCCGGCTACGACGTCATGGGTGTCATCGCGGGCTGTGACCATGATGATCGGCACATGACTGATCCGTCGGATGGCCCGGCACAGCTCGAACCCGTCGAGACCGGGCAGCATGATGTCGACAAGCACGACGTCAGTGCCGTCGGGCGTAAAGCGCTCCAAGGCCTCCTCGCAGGACTCTGCCTCGCTGACTCGCCAGCCCTCGTCCTCAAGTGCAAGGCGCAGCGCCGTCCGGATCCGTTCGTCGTCTTCGACTGCGAGAACGTTGGTCGTCAATGCCGTACCGCCTTGTCGTCGGACTGCGCGTCGCGTGGACCCCGCCGCGTTCGCGAACCGTGCCGGCGGAGCCTCGCTGAGCTGTGCTGGCGGCGCCGTGCTGGGGCTTGGTCAGCCCATTCGCTCATCGAGCGCAGCACCAGAGCCGCGAGTGCAGCGACTCCTGCTGCAGCCGCCAGAGCACCGATGGCTGCACCGATGGCTGAACCGCCAAGCGTCGGGCCGATGCACCCCTCAGCGCACTGAAGGATGCTCGTCGCATAGCCCGCGAGGCCTCCGCACACTGCGGCAATGACGATCGCACCGAAGGCGACAGCCCGGGCCAGCACCGACGGCAGAGCGGTCGGCGCCGCAGTAAGCAGAGCATCGTCGGCACCCATTGCGGTGACCGGCGTACTTGCACGACTGTGCCGCTCGTTGTCGCCCTGCGTGCTCACCCGTGCCATGGTACGGCCACGCACGTGACGGGCTGTCACCCCTGAGACGGTCTGCCCCCAAGACAACGAACCGCCAGATGCAACCCAGACCACCCGGCAGTCAACACCTCCGTGGCAGACTTCCTGAGTGCCGACCGATATGCACCGATGGGCAGTTGCCGGGGGGATCCTCGCGCGGGACGGCGCGGTGCTCATGGTCAACAACCGGCGGCGCAATGGCAGCACCGACTGGAGCACGCCGGGCGGGGTGGTGGATCCGGGTGAGACGGTGCTCGGAGCGCTGACCCGTGAGGTCGCAGAAGAAACTGGCTTGCAGGTCTCGGCCTGGGATGGCCCGCTGTACACCGTCGAAGCGGATGGTCGAGATGGACCTGGTTGGATACTGAAGGTGGAGGTTCACGAGGCTCAGCAGTGGAGCGGCGAACTGGATGTCGCGGATCCCGACGGCATCGTGTTCGATGCCCGATGGGTACAAGTCGGTGAAGTCGAAGAACTGCTCAGCGGTCAGTACGCCTGGATGGCTGAGCCGCTGCTGGCCTACCTGGACGGAGGTGCTCCACGAGGCCATGAGTTCCGGTACTCCGTGACTGGCGACCACCGGACCGGTCTGGTGGTAGCGCCCACGACGCCCTAAGAGCGGCCGATGCGACTTGGGGATCGGTGCCCGAAGGCGAACTCGTCCAGATCAGTCCGATTGCGCAGTCCATGAGTCGAGCGCGCCATGACCTCCCCGGTGGGTCGGATTCCGACGAGCTTCCGATCCTGCATGTCGATATGGACGCGTTCTACGTGGAGGTCGAACGCAACCGTGACCCGTCACTGAACCGACGCCCGGTGATCGTCGGAGGATCCGGCAGGCGCGGCGTCGTGGCCTCGGCCAGCTATGAAGCGCGCGTGTCGGGCGTGCACGCCGCTATGCCGACCGCCCAGGCGCGCCGTCTTTGCCCCACCGCCGTCGTCGTCACTTCTGACTTCTCCGGCTACATCGAGGCCTCGTCGGCCATCGCAGAGGTCTTCGAATCGATCACACCCCACGTGGAACCGATAGCGCTGGACGAGGCTTTTCTGGATGTCTCCGGAGCTCACCGGCTATTCGGCACATCTCGGGAGATTGCGTGGCTTCTCCGCGATGCCGTACGCGAAGCCGTGGGACTCGACTGCTCTGTCGGCGTCGCGTCCAACAAGACCTTGGCGAAGCTTGCCTCGGTTGCGGCGAAACCGACCGTGCGATCGACCGGACCGGAGCCGGGACTCGGCGTTCGAGTGGTCGGTGTTGCCGAACAGCTGGATTTCCTGTGGGCTCACCGTGTGGAGGCGCTCTGGGGCGTGGGCCCGGTGACGCTCAGACGGCTCAACGAGATCGACGCGTTCACGGTCGGCGACTTGGCGGACAAGTCGGTGGAGCAGCTCGTCGCGGCCGTGGGCGCTGCCCACGGCGCGCACCTCGCCGCGCTGGCACAGGGAATCGACGACCGGCCTGTGCACCCAGGCGGGATCCCGCGTTCAGTCAGCCACGAGGAAACATTCGAGACCGACCTCGACGATCCCGATCTCATACGGGGCGAAACGGTTCGCCTCGCCGATGCCGTCGCATCTCGACTCCGGGCCAACGGGCTGTCCGGGCAGACGGTGACGGTCAAGATCAGGCATCCCGACTTTGCGATGCAAACGCGGGCTCACACGCTCCCAGAGCCGTTCCAGACTGGCCGGACGCTCGCCCACGTGGCGCACCGGCTGGTCGGCACACTGGACACCAGCGGGGGGATCCGCCTGCTGGGGGTCGGAGTGTCGAATCTGTCCGAGACGGCATCGGCCGAATCGGTGGCCGGGGTGGGACTTCGGGGGGAAAACCTGGCAGAGTCGCCAGAGCCGTGCCAGCTTGCATTCGATTTGGGTCTGCCTCCAGATGGTGAGAGTGGGCCCGGCGGCGATGCGCACCACGGCCCGACTGGTGATTCCGAACTCGATCGCAAGCTGGCCGAAGCTCTCGATGCCATTCGCGGCCGATTCGGCCGAGCTGTGATCGCTCACGGCTCGGCGGCCCTGCGCGACGGTGTGCCAGGCGAACGCCGATGGGGCCGCTGAAGACGTCGCTGTGCACTTCGCGCTACAGGCGCAGCGCAACAGGGGTGCGTGGCAGTAGCACTGAGCGCGGTCCTACACTGGCAGCAACATAGGCAATACAGCATTTGGAGTCTGTGCGTGCCGCTTTCAGACGACGAACAACGCATCCTCCTCGAGATTGAGAAGGAATTCTACGACACCGACCCGGAATTCGCGCGGGAGGTCTCGGAGACAACGCTGACCCGCCATGCCCTGCGCAACATCCGATGGGCAGTGCTCGGCGGAGTCTTGGGCTTGGTCGGCATCGGCTTGGGTCTGCAAATCCATTTCGCGTTGTCGTTTGTTGCGTTTCTGGTGGTGTTCGCGAGCGCCGTCGTGATCGAGCGCAACGTTCGCAAGATGGGCAAGCTGGGTCTCGAGAAAGTCTCGGATTCCATCGCGAAGCGCTCTCGACCGAACAGCGCCGACTCATTCGGCGACCGCATGCGGCGCCGCTTCCGCAACGACCCCAGCTAGACCACCTTCGACCAACGCTGCCGCGCTGAGACCGCGCGTGCCGTCAGTGGCTGCCCACTTCCGCGCCGTTGAGGTATGCGCGGTCGCGGCGGCGCGAGCGAGGTCCTGCCACCAGGGCAGCAGGACGGCACGCGGTGCCGATGCGATCCCACCTGCTGCGCGCAGATCGGATACGCATTTCGAGGTGATGAGCGTTCAGCCTCGCCCCCACGACGGTCTGCGGTGACGGAGGCTCCGCCGCGTAGGCGGCCTCCTGGGTAGCAATGGCCAGTGAGTACAGCTCGCCTGAATCGATCCGCAGCCGGTGGTCGACACGACCGGCGAATTCGGTATGCGTCTCGGTGGCTCGCTGGTCGATGCCGAGGCTGAAGAGTGTCTCTGCGACGTCGTCCCAGGCAGCGCCGACCGCAGCGCGCGCATCGTGACGTGCGCGGCGATGGTGCAGCGCTCGGCGGATTCGTACAGCCGACGGCACCGTGATGAGCCACAGCACGCCGACCGCCAGCACCGCATAGAAGGGAACGACGAGCCACTCCGACCAACTCCCGGTAGGCGCTGCCGAGCCTTCGAAGTCGAGCACGTCCACGAAGCCTTCGAGGTCGCCCGACAGTCCCTCGAGGTCTTCGAGACCCAGCGCACCGATGAAGCCTGAGCCTTCCTCGCCCGCTGCGGTCGGATCTCCGGGCACGACTTGCTGGGCAAGCACTCCTGTGTAGACGACTGCCCCAGGGGCGCCCCGCCCTGGAGTCGGCTCGAAGTACACCCAGCGGCCACCAATCCAGATCTCGGGCCACGCGTGGTAATGCTCGCCCCTGACCACGTATTCGCCTTCGACCAATTCCCCTGGGGTGAAGCCCACGGCAACACGCGAAGGCAACCCGATCGCCCGGGCCATCGCCGCGTAGGTGCCGGCGAACTGCTCGCAATAGCCGCGCCGCTCGGAGAACAAGAATTGCTCCATGCGATCGGTGTCATGCCCGCTTGGCACCCTCAACGCATATACGAAGTTCTCGAGGAAGAAATTCTGCAGAACCAGGGCCTTTGCGTAGGGGCCCGTGGCATCCGCCGTGACGTCAGCAGCGAGGTCTGCCACACGTTGGTTGAAACCTTCGGGCAGGGCCAGGTAATTCTCTGCAATGTCGGGCGGAACGTCGCCGCTTGCAGCCACGAGCCCTGCAACTGATGGAATGTCGACGTTCGAGCTGACGGTGTAGGTCAACCCCGGCTCGAGCACGCTGCTGTGCTCGGTGACCAGGGTGCCGGACTCGGGGTCGTATAGCGCCTCGGGACCGTCAAAGGCGACCGGCTCGTATGCAGCGGGCAGCCAGATGCTGTCGAGCGCCCCGATCGTGAACTGTTGGGTGAGCAGCTCCGAAGACGAGCGCCCGTCCAAGTGTTCAGACGCATCGCCATACAGCTGCTCGGATCCCCAGAAGGTTCCGTCGAACTGCCCGAGACCCGAGACACGCCAGTACGCGGGTGCATCCGCTCGGACACGGAACAGCTCAGCGCCCGAAGTGCCCACCAGGCGGCCTTGAGCATTGACGAGCGGGCTGATCGTCACCCTCGATGCCGGTGCGGTTCCGTCGAGGTCCTTCCACGAGACGATCGCCCGGGCGTCGCTGCCGGGCAGCAACGGTACGAGTAGCGCCGCGCCCACGGCGGCAGCAGTTCCCAACCGCAGTGCAGTGCGCATGGGCACGGTTGCCCGACGCCGCTCCGACGCGCCGACCGGCATCCGGTTCCCGGTGTGGTGAATGCCGTGAGCAGCCACGAACGCCACCGCGCACACGACCATCGCCGCAGCACTGCGGACACGCCATGCGTCGGTGCCCAATGCCCCGATGAAGGCCAGCACGATCAAGGCGGGAAGCAGCGCTTCGCCGATGGCTTTCGCACGCAACGCTGCTGCGTCCGCGATGAAGGCCGTGAGCCAGATTGCCGCGCCGCCGACCAGCAGGAATCCTGCAGTGGCAGGCGTCGGCGCTTCCACGATGCCGAACGCCTCCCATGCGGCGGCCACATCGGTCGACGCTTGCCGCAGTGTCTCGGCGCTGGGAAGCAGTCGCAGCCACAAGGTGTCGGAGTACAGCGCCAGCCCCTCGACGATGATCAGCAGCACCACAGATGCCGTAGCGGCGGTTGCCAGCGGCCAGCGCTGCCGTCTCGTCACCGCCGCTGTTGCATGACCTCCCATGGCCAAGATGAGCCACAAGGGCGCGTAGTCCCACGAGTCGAACAGGCGACGAGCCATCAGCACGGCCAGCAGCGTGAGCAGCCACAGCGAGGTCTCGACCTGCCACAGGCTTCGCCGCGTCATGCGCGCACCGCCCCCGACTCTTGGGCCGTCTGGGCTGCAGCCCACTTCGGCGCCAGCTCGGCAGCAGTAGCGATGTCGACATAGGCCGAACCGGCCGATGGGAGCACTTCGCCGGTTCCGCCCACGCGGATGACCGTCAGCGACGAGCTGCGCGAACCCGCTGCCGCGATCGCTTCGATATCTCGAGTTGCGTCAAAGGCTGTACCCCCGAGCACCACAACCACTGCACCCACCACCGAGGCTGTCGCCGCTGCCAGCACGCCACGCAGCGAGCCCGTGCCTGACGTGGACACCTCGGCGAGGTGATCGAACAGCTGCGCCAGGCCTTCCCCAGAGGTGACGAAACCGGTGTCTGCTCCGGCCACCGTCAACAGCCGCAGCGGATCATGTCTCGAGGCGCTGGCGAGGACGACGCTGGCGGCCGCGGACACCGCGATCTCGAAGCGCTCGGTGTCGAAGGCTGTGCTGCGAGTGTCGAGCACCACCGTCACCCGGCTCCGGCGGGGAACCTCGTCTTCCCGCACCATGGGACGACCCAGGCGCGCCGTCGACGGCCAGTGGATCCGGCGGACGTCGTCGCCAGCCGTGTAGTCGCGCAGGGCGTAGAAATCCTCGCCAATGCGCTGCAACGTGTGAACGTCAGCAGCAATTCCCAGCGGTTCGGGACCACGGGCCAGTCGAGGCGGTACGAGTGTCTGGGTGGCGGGGTAGACGACGAGCGTCGTCAGCGGTCCGGCACCGATGGGCGTGCGCGACAACCCCAGCGGATCGACAACCGCAACATCGGCGGGACCAACCCTCAGCCGACCTCGGCGCTCGGTGGGCAGCAAGTACGTGGCGTTCACGCGCTCCGCCCCGAGCAGCGGGCCCACTCCCAAGCGCGCGCCGAGCGTGCCGGTGACGGGGTCGGTCAGCTGAAGTACCGGGGTCGGTCCGCCGAGGTTGGTGACGGCGAGCTCCACCCGCGCTTGCCCGCCGGCGTGAACGCGTACAGGCTGGACTGAACGCTGGATCCTGAGGCGGATCCTTCGCGTACGCGTCCAGATGGTGGCCCCCGAGACCAGCGCGATTCCGGCGACTGCGAGCACGAAGAGCTCCCCGATGCCAAAAAGGCGCCCGGCGCCAGCGGCGACGAATGAACCGATCCCGACGGCCCAGCCCCGCCGAGTCAGCATGCGGGCCCTCGGGGCATCGCAGCGAGCCTCAGCGGGTGGCGGTGGGGACCGCGACGGCCTCGAAGACGTCGCGCAGTGCTGATTGCGGGGTTAGTCCCTGCAGTTGCGCGTCGGGGCTCAGTCGGATTCTGTGGCCGAGTACCGGTTCGGCCACAGCTTTCACATCGTCGGGCACCACGTAGTTCCGACCGGCGGCGAGCGCACGCGCCTGTGCCATGCGCTGCAGATCGAGCGTGGCTCGCGGGCTGATACCTAGCGTGATCGTGCCGCGCCGTCGTGACGCATCGGCTACCGCCACGATGTAGCGGCGCAATACCGGCGCGACGTGTACTTCGGTGACGGTGCGCGCCATTGCCAGCACCTCGCCGGCCGTCGCGACCGCTTCGAGCGTGATTTCCGTTGTGCCGTCGTGGAGGTCGAGCACCTCGACGGCCGAGTCGGCGTCGGGGTAGCCGACGCTGATGCGCATGAGAAATCGGTCCAGTTGGGACTCAGGCAACGGGTAGGTGCCCTCGTGCTCGATCGGGTTCTGCGTAGCAATGACCATGAACGGCTGGCCGAGCGGGCGCGTGGTGCGGTCAGTGGTGACCTGCCGTTCCTGCATCGCCTCGAGCAGCGCCGCTTGCGTCTTGGGCGAGGCCCGGTTGATCTCGTCGACCAGCACGATGCTCGAGAAGAGTGCACCGGGCCGGAAGTCGAATACGCGCTCGCGCTCGTCCCACACATTCACGCCGATGACGTCGGACGGCAGCACGTCAGGGGTGAACTGGATACGGCCGAACGGTGCATCAATCGAAGACGCCAACGATTTCGCAAGGCTCGTCTTGCCGACGCCTGGCACGTCCTCGATCAGCAGGTGCCCATCACACAGCAAGCACAGCAGCGAGAGGCCGACGGCGTCGGGCTTGCCGCGAATGACACGCTCCACGTTGGCAGTGATGCGTTCGAATGTGCGGCGGAACGTTTCAGCATCGGCCGGGTGCGTTTGTGGGGGTGTGTGATTACGCACAGCAGTCAACTCTCTGGGATCCCAGCCTCCCGAACGCTCTGAGGCTACTCAGCGTCCGTTGACCGTCGCCGTCGGGGGCACGTTCGCTTCTAGAGTGGCCCGGTGCGCCGACATCGGACACCGCGCCGCCCCCGCTTGTTCGGGGCGCTGTCTGCGGTGGTGGCGCGCCCTCGACTGTGGGTTGCGGCTGCTGGCGCCATGAGACGGCTGGTGCCAATGCGTTGGTGGACCCGGCCGCCGTTCCTGCCGGTTCCTCACCGCGACTACGTGCGATTCCGACTGTTGACTGCCCTCGGTGACGATGGCACTGCATCTGCTGAACCCGAAGATCTGATCCAATGGCTGGAATGGTGCCGACGCTGGCCAGCCGCCGCTGCGGCATCACGGTGACATGACCTCCCCAGGAGCCGTCGCGTATGCGCGGCGATCTGTCGCCGATCCGGTCAACGGACGCGCTGGCGCGAACGGCCACCCGGCTCGTCCCCACGGCAAGGTCTCACGGGTCCGCTCGGTTCTGTCCCAACGGGCACTGGTGCTCAACGTCACCTACCAGCCGTTGTCCATCACGACCGTGCGACGAGCTCTTCTGCTGGTGCTGGCGGGCAAGGCCGACGTCATCCACACCCGGCCGGGGAGCGTTCGCTCACCGCGTATGTCGATGTCGGTGCCCTCGATCGTCCGGCTGACATACCACGTACGGGCGCCGTACCGCCGCCGAGCTCCACTCCACCGGCGAGCAGTCTTTGCACGTGATGCATACCGGTGCCAGTACTGCAGGCGCCGGGCGGAGTGCATCGACCATGTCCACCCGCGAAGCCGTGGTGGGGAACACACGTGGGAAAACGTGGTGGCTTGCTGCCGGTCCTGCAACGTGGGCAAGGGAGACTCGCTCCTGTCGGAAGGCCGATACCGGCTGCGCAGGACGCCGTACGCTCCCGAACCGCTCGCCGTCGTGGCCGCCATGCGAGGCGACGCTCCAACGGAGTGGACCGACTACCTGCCCGAATTGCGTCCTCAGCTCGTCTGACCAGCTCGTCTGACCAGCTCGTCTGACCAGCTCGTCTGACCAACTCGTCTGACCAGTCCGGCTGATCAGCCCCGCGCACAGTCCTTGGTGACCAACGTCGCCGGCGGTCTGTCATCGTGGACCGGTGGGCGAGTGGATACGCGAGAAATGGCAGGCGAGCGCCGAACTGCTGCACGCCCGCCCAATGCCGCAGGACCGCCGTAGGCGCGTCTCATGGCTGCGCCCGACGAAGCCAGCACTGATCCTGGGATCTGCGACTGTCGACCCCTTCAGCGGCACGCGCACCGATGTCGTGCGGCGTCGCAGCGGTGGGGGACTTGTGTGGCTGGATCCCGATGTGTGCACATGGGTGGATGTGTTCGTACCGGCCGATGATCCGCTCTGGCGTGCAGACGTCGGCGAGGCCTTCGATTGGCTAGGCCGCCGATTGGCTGCGGCGTTCTCCTCGGTCGGCATGCCGGCCAACGTGCATCGTGGCCACTACGAGGCTGGCCCGTCGGGCGGCCTGGTGTGCTTCGCCTCGCTTGGCCCAGGCGAGGTGGCAGTGAACGGCCGGAAACTGGTCGGTATCTCGCAGCGCCGCACCCGCGAGGGCAGCCGTTTCCAGTGCGCCGCCTACGAGCGATTCGATCTCGGGCCGTTGGCGCCTCTGCTGGACCCAGACACTGCCGCACGGGTCCGCGACCGAGCCGTTGGCTGGGCAGACCTCGGCGTCGACATCACTCCGTCGGGGATAGCCGAACTGGTCGTGAGCTTCATTGCCGCGCACGACACCTGAGCACGTCACCGGGCCTGACCGACAGCCCTGATGCCGGGATCTGCGCCGGGGCCTGGTTTTCGGGACGGTGCTGGCAGCCGACTTGGGTGATCTGACACACGTGGGGTGGACATTGTGGGTGTTTTACCCATAAAGTGGTGCGAAGTGGTTTGTAGGGGTACATATGCCCATACAATCCAGGTTCCCAATCGGACGCTGCGGAGGCCCTGCGGTGGAGAGTCTTTTCGTCGGCCGGCATGAGCACTCGCTCGATGCCAAGGGCCGCATCGTGCTCCCAGCGGGTTTCCGCGGCGCGTTCGAGCCATCGGGCTTCCTCATCAAGCACAGCGAAGGCTGTCTCGCACTGATGACACCAGACCGATTCGGCGAGATCGCAGCACAGATGTCCGAGCGTTCACATTCGGGTGGGCCCTATGGACGTGCCGCCAAGCGCTCATTCGGCGCGGGGGCGGCACGGGTCCTGCCTGACAAGCAGGGTCGGATCGCCATTCCCGAGGAACTGCGACGATTTGCAGGCCTGCAGCGCGAATGCGTGGTGATCGGCGCCATCGACGAGGTCGAGATCTGGGATGCCGGTCGCTGGCAGGAGATGAACGCCCAAGGCGAATCGCTCCTGGCGGCGCCCGAGAGCGGCGGCACAGCATCGGAGCAGTCATGAGCGCTGCGGCGGCCACCAGGTCGTTTCACCAACCGGTCATGGTCTCCGAGATCGCCGAGGTGTTCGCGCCGCTTGACGGCGGGTTGTTCGTCGACGCGACCCTGGGAGGCGGCGGCCACGCGGAGGTACTCCTGGGGCAGCACTCCGAACGGCGACTGCTCGGCATCGACCGCGATCCCGCGGCGATCGCGGCCGCACGACAACGGCTCGCGCCCTTCGGTGATCGCGTCACCTACTGCTGCGAACCCTTCGATCTTCTGGGCGAGCTGATCGATGCCAGCAAGGAAGGACCCCTCGTCGGCGCACTGTTCGACTTCGGCGTCAGCAGCCACCAACTGGATGCCGCCGAGCGTGGTTTCTCGCACCGTTACGACGCCCCGCTGGACATGCGCATGGACCCCCGGGCGGGACTCGATGCGGGAACCGTCGTCAACACCTATGACCTCGAAGAGTTGCGCAATCTGTTGCGGCACAACGCCGGAGAGCGTCATGGGAACCGCATCGCTGCGGCGATCGTCGCAGCACGACCGCTGCACACCACTGCGCAACTGGCCGACACCGTTCGGGCAGCTGTGCCCGCAGCGGCTCGACGTGGCCGGCGCCATCCGGCGATGCGCACGTTCGCAGCGATCCGCATCGAAGTGAATGACGAACTCAACCTCATCGAACCCGCAATGCGAGCTGCGCTCGCGCGCCTGCAACCACGTGGGCGCCTTGCAACTCTCGCCTATCACTCAGGAGAAGACAGCATCGTGAAGATCATTCTGCGAGAAGCAGCAGACGGCGTCTGCGAGTGCCCGTCGACGTTGCCGTGCATCTGCGGCGCCGCACCCACGGTTCGGCTGTTGCGTCGCAAGGTTGTGCGGCCGAGCGCAACCGAGGTCGAGAACAACTCCCGCGCCTCCAGCGCCATGATGCGGGCCGCTGAGCGGCTCGAGCACGCCAGCCGCTGATCTGCAAGCGGCCCCTGAACCGAGCAGCGTTCGATGGCTCTCGCCACCGCCCACCTCACCGTCGCGGATACGCCACCAGAGTTGGTGCGCATCGGCGGACGTCGCGCCGTGGGCCTGCGGCTCGTGGGCGTCACCGCGCTCCTGGCGGCTGCGACGATCGCCCTGCTTGCGGGACTAGGTGTGTTCCACTCGATGCTGGCTGCAGGCCAGTACCGCCTCTCCGAGCTGGAATCGGAGATCGCGGTCGAGCGGGAACGCCTGATCGATCTTCGCTACGAGCTGCAGACACTTCATGGTCCGGCGGAAATCGAGTTGATGGGAATTGGCGCGCTCGGCCTCGTCAACGCGGCGGATCCGATCGACGTGCGGATCGAGCCGCGTTACATCGCTGCGGTGTCGCCCCCGTCACGCACCGTCCACCAGGGCGGAGATTGGCTCTCGATCAAGACGCTGCTGACCGATGCGTCTACAGCGCATGACCGACGTTCTTGACCGAGACGAACGCCGCGTAGCCCGGGCGCCCTGGCACCCATCGATGGGTGCCCCGCCAGGGTTGCGTCCGCCTGTTGCGCACGCCGATTCCACAACCACTCGGCGATCTCATGCACCAGCCGAACTGCACTGGCACCCATCGGTCGGCGCGCCTGGATCGGCCCTCGAATCCGGGCGCACGGCTGATACTGACTCTGCGCCGCCCAAGTCGCACCGACGCAAGGTTCGAACCGGCCCGCCGCGTCGCCGAGCGCTCCTGCTCATCATCGCGACAGCCATTGCCCTGGCCACCCTTGCGGCCCGCCTGGTCCAAGTACAGGTGCTCGACCGCGAGACCTACGCCGCGCTGGGGGAGCGCCAGGGGACCGCTCAGTGGGAACTCGAATCGGTACGTGGAGCGATCCTGGATCGAAACCTGAACCTCCTCGCAGTGTCCCACAACCTGCCCACAATCTGGGCTGACCCTCGCCTCGTCACCGACCCGCATCAGACTGCGACAGCCTTGGCGTCAGTGTTGGACATTGACATCGGTGTCATCGCCGAACGGCTCGCGAGCGATCGGCACTTCGTCTACGTGGCGCGCCAGGTCAGTCCATCGGAAGGGCTGGCCGTACAGGAGCTGCAGCTCGAAGGTGTCGGTGTGCGCGGTGAATCCTCACGGTTGCGGCCCAACGGAGACGATTTCGCTCGCGGTCTGCTCGGAGCTGTCGACATCGACCAGAACCCGCTGGGAGGTGCCGAGAAGCAGTTCACCGAAGTACTCGACGGAACAGACGGTCTCGAGGTCGCTCGGATCACTCAGAGCGGGATGCCGCTCCCAACGGGGACCGAGCTCTTTGAGCCGGTCAGCCACGGCGACGACGTGGTCCTCACCTTGCATACCCAGATGCAGTGGGTTGCCGAGCGCTCGCTGAGCGCCGCTGTCCACTCGACCGGTGCGCGCGGCGGCATGGTGGTAGTGATGCAGACCGACACAGGCGATGTGCTTGCACTGGCTGGCGTGGCCCGCGACTCCGAGACTGGACAGATCGGGCCGGTGGCATACAACCCGGCATACACCGACGCATTCGAGCCAGGCTCGGTCGCGAAGAGCTTCACGGTCGCCGCCGTGCTGGAAGCGGGCGTGACCACGCCCACTGAGAGCCATTCGACACCAGCCGCCTACATGTTCGCCGACAAGGAATTCACCGAGCCGTACTCCGACGTTGACCGCCAGATGACGACGGCGGAAATCCTCATCCACTCGTCAAACATCGGCACGATCAGGCTGGCCGAACGACTCGGCGCAGCCGAGTTGCAGCGCTCCTTGCGGGCGTTCGGCTTCGGTCGCCTGACCGGGGCTGAGGGCGCCCCAGCGCTGCCCGGCGAGAGCCGCGGCATCTTGCGTGCCGCGAACCAATGGCGAGGCACGGACTTGGCCACGATTGCGTTCGGTCAGGGCATCGCAGTGACAGCGGTGCAACTCGCCGCCGCCTACAACACCATTGCCAACGACGGCGTCTATGTCACGCCTAGGCTCGTCCTGGGAAGCGTGGACAGCAACGGAGCGCTGCGGCCGGCTGACCCTGCTGTGACGCGCCGTGTCCTATCGCCACATACAGCTGGGGAATTGAAATCGATCCTGGCCGACGTGGTCGCTGAAGGAACGGGCAAGCGGGCCGCCATTGACGGTTACCGGGTAGCCGGCAAGACCGGCACGGCGCAGAAGCCCAGTCCCGACGGCGGGTACAGCTCCGACGCGTACACGAGCTCGTTTGCAGGTTTCCTCCCGGCTGATCGTCCAGAACTCACCGTGGTTGTCGTCCTCGATGAACCCGACGAGTACCGGGCCGGCATAGTGGCGGCACCGGTGTTCGCTGAAGTTGCCGAGTACGCGTTGCGGATGCTGCAGGTCTCGCCCGATGCATGAGAACGGCCCATGAGCTCGCCGCGCTCTGCGATCCCGATCCCGGTGCAGCGCTTGGCCTCCGAGATCGGCGGAACCTATGTTGCGCCGTCGGGTCGCCACGCCGACGAGACGGACGGTGGAGCCGCGCTCGTGCACGGCATCACCCACGACAGTCGCTCAGTCGCGCCCGGGATGCTGTTCTGCTGCGTGGTGGGTCGGCACCACGACGGTCACGCGTTTGCGTCTGAGGCGATCACGGCAGGCGCCGCTGCGCTGATGGTCGAGCGCGTCCTCGACGTTGGTGTGCCCCAGATCGCCGTGCCCAGTGTGCGAGGTGCGCTGGGCCCCGCTTCAGCTGCGGTATGGGGCCAGCCGTGGCGCCGCTGCGCGGTCGTCGGCGTTACCGGGACCTCTGGCAAGACCACGGTGGCGCACGCGATCGGCGCCATCGCTCGCGCTTGCGGAACCTCATGCGAGGTGATGGGCACCCTGGTTGGGCCGCACACCACACCGGAGGCGCCAGAGGTGTGCCGACGCCTCAGCGAAGCCGCAGATGCGGGAACTGAGATGGTCGTGCTCGAAGTGTCATCGCACGCCCTCGCACTCGGCAGGGTCGACGGTGCCAGCTTCACGGCCGGTGTCTTCACCAACCTGAGTCATGAACATCTCGACTTCCACATCACGATGGAGGACTACTTCGACGCAAAGGCGCGACTCTTTGACGGCCGCTGCGAAATAGCACTGGTGAACGTGGCCGACAGATGGGGTCGCCGGTTGGCAGCCATGGCCGCTGGTACAACCGGCACAGTGGTCGAATGGCAGCCCTCCGACATTGAGGACGTCACCGTGAGCGTCAATGGGCTCAGCGGTCGATGGCGCGGCCGACCGATCCAGTGCGGGCTGCTCGGACGATTCAACGCGGCGAACGTGGCGGCTGCAGCGGCAACAGCGAGCGCGCTCGGATTCGACAACAGTGCCATTGCACCCGCTATCGCCGCGGTGAAACCGGTGCGAGGGCGTTTGTGGCCCGTGAACGGTCCCGGCGATGACATCACCGTCCTCGTCGACTATGCCCACAAGCCCGAAGCACTCGCCGCGGCGCTGGCGAGTGCTCGCGAACTGAGTGGTCCCGATGGCCGCCTCTGGGCGGTCTTCGGTGCGGGTGGCGATCGTGATCCATCCAAGAGGGCACCCATGGGCGCCGCAGCAGATCACCACGCGGACATGCTGGTCCTGACCTCCGACAACCCTCGCAGCGAGGATCCCGCCGACATCGCGGCAGAGATCGCCACTGGTGCCGGCGGGCGACATGACACCGGCGACGGCCTGTACGTCGAACTCGATCGATCCCTGGCCATCTCGCTTGCCATCGAGGGTGCGCGGGCTGGGGACGTCGTCGTGGTGGCAGGGAAGGGTCACGAGACCACCCAGGTGACCGCAGGCCGCTCAACGCCGTTCGACGACGCAACCGTCGCGGCCGACGCACTGCAGATTCGCAGGAGTGCGAAGCAATGATCGCCCTGCTCATCGCCTCCAGCTCCGCGATGTTCGTATCGCTCATCGGCACGCGATATCTCGTGCCGTGGCTGCAGGCACGCGGCGTCGGCCAGCCGATTCGCCTCGACGGTCCCCGGGGGCACATCACAAAGGCCGGCACGCCGACAATGGGAGGTGCCGCAGTCGTGGCTGCCGCCGTGGTGGGCTACGTGGTCAGTCACCTGCGCGCCGAGACGGTCATGACGCGCTCGGGCATCGTGCTGCTAGCGGCAGTCAGCGCTGCGGGCCTCGTCGGCTTGGCCGACGACTGGATCAAGGTGAGCCGTGAACGCAATCTGGGGTTGAACAAGCGGGCCAAGCTGATCGGTTTGATCGCAGTGGGCGTCGGATTCGCGGCTGCGTCGGTGTGGTGGGTAAATCTCGACGCGGCGATTGGCTTCACTCGGCTGAGCGGAAACGCACTGCGAGTCCCCGCCGCTGTGTGGATCCTGTGGGCTGTGCTCATCATTCTGGGCACTTCCAACGCCGTGAACCTGACCGACGGCCTGGACGGCCTTGCCGCAGGCGCCGCTTCAGTGGCTTTCGCCGCGTTCGTGGTCGTCGGCTACTGGGCATTCCGTCACCCGATCTCCTATGACGTCAAGCATCCGCTGGATCTCGCCATCGTCGCTGCTGCCATGGCTGGCGCCTGCGTGGGGTTCCTGTGGTGGAACGCGCCGCCGGCGAGGATCTTCATGGGCGACACGGGCTCGCTGGCCATCGGCACCGCCATGGGCGGGCTCGCGATGCTTCTGCACGTAGATCTGCTGCTGCCCGTCATCGGCGGCCTGTACGTCATCGAGACGGCGTCTGTCATCGTCCAGGTCGGCTCGTTCCGGCTCTTCGGCCGCCGCCTGCTCCGGATGGCCCCCATGCACCATCACCTCGAGTTAGGCGGGTGGCCAGAGACCACCGTGCTCATCCGCCTCTGGGTCGTGAACAGCCTGCTCGTGGCACTCGCGCTCGGCCTTTACTACGCCGACTTCTTGAGTCTCGACCTGGTCGAACTGCCGGCAGGTTCGCTGTGAGCCCCAATCATCCCTCGGATGCCCGCCGCCCGATGCTCGACGCCCTACGTCCTGACGACGGACCGGTGCTGGTCGTCGGCATGGGCGTGACGGGATGCGCGGTGGCAACGGCGCTGGGGGCTCGAGGCCATGAGATCATCGTGGCTGACGACCGCCCCGAGGGGGCTGCCGCGAGGGTTGCCTCCGCAGGGCTCGCTTCCGTGGAGATCCACGACTCCACCGATCACGGTCTGCTCAGCGCTCTGGTGTCGAACGCTGCCGCTGTGGTCCCCTCACCAGGAGTCCCGCCACGGCACCCCAGTTACACGTTCGCCGATGCGACCGGAGTGCCGGTAGTGAGCGAGCTGGATCTGGCGGCACAGTGGGACAACCGCCCGCTTGCCGCAATCACGGGTACGAATGGCAAGACGACGGTCACGGTGCTGACCGAACGAATGCTGAACCGGAGCGGCATCAGTGCAGTGGGCGCCGGGAACACCGATGTTGCCTTGGTGGATGCGATCGACCGGGACGTCTCAACCTTCGTCGTGGAGGCCTCGTCGTTCAGGCTTCACCGAGCCCTCAACTTTGCCCCTGCTGTGGCCGCGTGGCTGAATCTGGCACCCGACCATCTCGACTGGCATGTCGATCTCGGGGACTATGCCGCTTCCAAGGCGCGAATTTGGGCCGCCCAAGGCCCTGACGATGTCGCGGTGGTGCCGTTCGACGATCCCGACGTCGAGCCATGGACGTCGGGGATCCGCTCACGCCGTGTGACATTTGCGACGCCTCAGTCGCTCGATGCAGCCTGCGATGTGCGCTACGAGCACGGCGTCCTGGTAGCGCATCACACAGCGCTCGTGGCAGCTGGGGAACTGCCGCGGCGTCGGCCGCACGACCTGTCGAACGCCGCAGCAGCAGCGGCGATCGCATTGGAGATGGGGGCCTCCGCAGAGGCAGTGGCGGCTGAATTGCACTCGTTCGACGGTCTACCGCACCGACTCGCGCTCGCAGGGCGAATCGGAGCGGTGAGCTTCCATGACGACAGCAAAGCGACAGCACCTCATGCCACCGTGGCCGCGCTCCGGGGATTCCCCGATGCGGTCCTCATCGCGGGAGGGCGGAACAAGGGTCTCGATCTCGGCGACCTCGCTGCGGTGGCTGCCCATGTACGCGGTGTCGTCGCGATCGGCGAGGCTGCCTCTGATGTGATCGCCTGCTTCAGCCGACCCGTGCATGGTCGGATCGAGCTCTCCGTGGCGGACTCGATGTCCGATGCCGTGGAAATCGCCTACCGGATGGCCCAACCGGCCGGAGACGTCGTGCTGTCACCCGGATGTGCGTCGTTCGACTGGTACTCGAGCTACCACGAACGGGGCGAGCACTTCATCGCAGCCGTATCGGATCTCGCATCGCGCCTTGACCCCCAGACCTGCTCCGGAGACGTGCGATGAGCCGGCTGGATCTTCCTCGCGCGCAATCGGGGCCTTCGGTGCGGTACGCCGCACTCCTGTCCGCGGTCTTCCTGCTGCTCCTCACCGGGGTGGTCCTGGTGCTGTCTGCCACCTCAGCGACCGGGGTCGAGGGGCCCGACCGCCCCCTGCAGTACTTCACACGACATCTGTGGTCGGCGGCCATCGCCGTGGGCGTGCTGCTGGTGACGCTTCGCATCGACTACCGGCGCTGGCGATGCCTGGCGCTGCCCCTTGTAGCCCTCAGCGTGAGTCTGCTGGTCATCGTGCTGGCGGTGGGCAAACGCGCGGGTGGTGCTCGTCGCTGGATCGAGATCGGGCAACTCAGTGTTCAGCCGTCGGAGATCGCGAAGCTGGCTCTGATCGTTGCGATGGCCGCGTTCCTCGACGCTCGCAAAGATCAGATCGACCGTCCCGATCGGATCCTGCGCCCGACGATGCTCCTGCTGACCGCTGGCTGTTCCCTCGTGCTGCTGCAGCCGGACCTAGGGACCACACTGATCTTGGTCGGCATCGGGGTCGGGATGCTGTTCGTCGCAGGCTTGCCAGGCCGGGACCTCGGCAAGATTGCCCTGATGGTCGGAATTGCAGCGCCTCTGCTGGTGTATGCGGCGCCGTACCGCCGAGCGCGCCTCGCGGGCTTTCTCGATCCGATCTCCGAGCGTGCCTCGAGCGGCTACCAGACGTTCCAGAGCCTGGTCGGCCTGGCACAGGGCGGACTGCGCGGCACCGGACTCGGAGCAGGCCAGGCGAAGTGGGGATGGGTGCCCAATGCCCCCACCGACTTCATCTTTGTCATCGTCGGCGAAGAGATGGGGCTTCTTGGTGCGCTGGGGCTCCTGACACTATTGGGAGTCGTCGGCATCGGCGGTTTCCGGACGAGTCAGAAGGCGCCTGACCTGTTCGGCTCGCTGCTGGCCGCCGGCATCTCGATCTGGTTTGTGCTGCAGACGCTGGTGAACGTCGGCGGTGTGGTTGGATTGCTGCCGGTGACCGGTGTGACGCTGCCATTCCTCTCTTTTGGCGGCTCCTCTTTGGTGGTCACCTCAGCGGCCGCAGGGTTGCTGCTGAACGTCACCCGGCGGTCCGACTGAGCCGTGCCCGCACCCGACAGAGCCTCTGCCGCACCAAGCGTGCTGATCGCCGGGGGTGGAACTGCCGGACATCTCATGCCGGGCTTGGCCGTGGCCGCCGCACTGACTGAACGCGGGTGGCCCGCCGGCGCGATCCATTTCGTCGGCAGCACCAGAGGAATGGACGCACAAATCGTGCCGGCAGCGGGCTTCGGTCTGACCGCACTTGGTGGCCGAGGCCTCACTGCGAGGCAAATCAACCTGACGAATGCACTGGCGGCAGCGAGCTTGGCCTGGGCAACGTTGCGCGGGATCGCGCTCGTCGGAAGACGCCGACCTGCCGCTGTGCTGTCGCTCGGCGGCTACGCCGCGCTGCCCGCGACGGTCGGCGCCGTGGTTTGGAGAGTGCCGTTGGTGATCGCAGAGCAGAATGCTGTCGCCTCGGCAACGAACCGACTGCTGGGTCGCTTCGCACGGGCGGCTGCGGTGCCAGTACATGGAACCGGCTTGCAGCGCGAGGTGGTGACGGGCAATCCCGTGCGCCCCGAGGTCACCCAGGCAGCGCTCGAGGCGGCCGATGCCCGCATCCGGCTCGGCTGGCCCACCGATGCGACCGTCATCGTGGTGTTCGGCGGCTCGCTGGGTTCGCTTCGAATCAACACAGCCGTGTGGTCGGCGCTTCCGTCACTGCGCGGCCGCGACGGCGTATTCGTGTATCACGTCGTAGGCAAACGAGATTGGGATGACCGCCCGCCGCACCCAGCGCCGCGCCCCGACGGTTCGGACGTCACCGAGTGGTACCGAACTGTGCCCTTTGACGAGCAGTTGCCCTTGGCGCTGGCTGCAGCTGACCTGGTGATCTGCCGCGCCGGAGCTTCCACCGTTGCCGAGTTGTCGGTGATCGGCACTCCGGCGGTGCTCGTGCCCTTGCCCATCGCAACCAACGACCATCAGCGCCGCAATGCCGAACACTTGGTGTCGACCGGTCAGGCACGCGCGGTGCCGGATGCCGAACTCGATGCGCAGCGGGTGCTTGCCGAGATCGACCAGATGTCGGAACTCGGCGGCCCCAGAGGAATTGACAGGGGAACGCAAGCTGCCCCCGCTGCGACCTTCGGTCGTCGAGACTCTGCAGAACGCGTCGCACAACTCGTGATCGAGCACAGCTCGGTGGTCCCGGGCTCTGTCGTGATGAGGGAGCGCTCGCCGAAGGAACCCACATCGTGACCAGGACGCAGCCCGATCTGGCCGAATCTCGCAGCATCCACCTGGTAGGGGCTGGGGGTGCGGGAATGAATGCGATCGGGCTGGTGCTCGCGGAGATGGGTCATGCCCTCAGCGGCAGTGATCTGAGACCGGGCCCGGGAATGACGCGGCTCGCCGCCCACGGAGCTCGAACAGCAATCGGCCACGACGCCGTCAATGTGGGGTCCGCGGACATCGTGGCGCATTCGAGCGCTGTGCCCTCGAGCAATGTGGAGCTCGCCGAAGCCCGGCGCCGGGGGATACCGGTCCTCAGTCGAGCCGAACTGCTCAGCCAGATCTGCCAGCGCAAGAGGACACTGGCGGTCGGAGGGACCCATGGCAAGACGACCACGTCGTCGATGCTGGCGCTCTGTCTCGTTGCTGCCGGAGAGCACCCGTCGTTCTTGGTTGGCGGTGAGCTCAACGAGATCGGCTCGGGCGCCGTCTGGGACATGGCGGGGGAGTGGTTCGTTGTCGAGGCCGACGAGTCCGACGGAACGTTCCTCCAACTCGGCGCCGACGCGGTGCTCGTGACAAACATCGAGCCCGATCACCTTGATCACTACGGCAGCTTCGACTCGCTCACGGGGGCATTCGAACGCTTCTGCAGCAGCGCGAACGGGCCGCGCGTGGTGTGCGCCGATGACCCACAGGCCGCCGCGATGGCAGAGCGCGTCGGCGGCTGCGTGACGTACGGAAGATCTGAGCAGGCGAAATACCGGATCATTGGCGCACGAAGTTCGCGCAGCGGTGCAGAGTTCGAGTTGTTCGCGGGCACCACCTCGATCGGGCGCTGCGAACTGCCGCTGCCTGGGCTGCACAACGTCACGAACGCCGCTGGTGCGCTGGCCGCAGCACTCGAACTCGGCGCCACAGCTTCACCGATGATCGAGGCACTGGGGCGCTTTGCGGGTGTGGCCAGGCGATTCGAACGGCGGGGCGAGCGCGACGGCATCTCGTTCATCGACGACTATGCGCACCTTCCGGCTGAAGTGACGGCCGCAATCGCTGCGGCTCGCAGCGGGGACTGGAATCGCATCGTTGCGGTTTTCCAACCCCATCGCTACTCGCGGATCGCGGCGCTGTGGCAGGACTTCGCGGACTCATTCGGAGGCGCCGACCAGTTGGTCCTCACCGACATCTACCCCGCCGGCGAGGTGCCACGGCCTGGCGTGTCCACAGAACTTGTGCTCGGCGTCGTTCTCGACTCGCATCCCTACGCCTCCGTGGCGTATCTCCCGGGGCGGGCTGAGCTGCGTTCGTACCTGCGTGCGAACCTGCGAGCAGGTGACTTGTGCCTCACCTTGGGAGCGGGAGACCTGACGACGCTCGCAGATGAGTTGCTGCATGCCCACTGAGCGATGGTCCGATCCCGATGCGGTCCGACGAGCCGCAGCAGCCTTGGGCTACGACGCTCGCATCGATGCACCGTTGGGCTCGATCACCACGTCGCGAGTCGGAGGGCCTGCTGCGGTGGCATTCGTGGCCAATGGCCTCGCCGACCTGCAACGGGCGCGAGAAGCCGGTGCCGCCTCCGGGCTGGAAATCCTCGTTGTCGGACGAGGATCGAACCTGCTGGTCGCGGACCGGGGTTTTGAAGGAATCGCACTGCTGCTTGGAGATGCCTACAACACCATCGAATTCGATCACGCGAACGCCACGCTCACCGCTGGTGCAGCGGTGGCATTGCCCGTGCTCGCGCGCCAATGCGCCGCAGCAGGGATCGGCGGGCTCGAATGGGCTGTGGGAGTCCCGGGTTCTGTTGGCGGGGCCGTGCGCATGAACGCAGGCGGGCATGGCAGCGATATTGCGTCCTGCCTGATCGACGCCGACATTGCCGACCTGGAAGGCCCCTCAGCACCCCCAGTGCAGCAGCCTCGCCCCGTCGATGCTCTCGATCTGGGCTACCGCCACAGTGGTTTGGCGAACCGCCATGTCGTGGTGAGTGCGCGATTGCAAGGGCATCGCGCACTTCCCTCAAAGGTGACCGACCAGATCGCGGAGATCGTCCGCTGGCGCAGAGAACACCAGCCAGGCGGCCAGAACTCCGGCTCGGTCTTCATGAACCCGCCACAAGAGTCCGCAGGCGCACGCATCGATCAAGCAGGGCTGCGCGGCTTGCGTATCGGCACGGCCGAGGTCTCGCGTTTGCACGCGAATTTCATCGTCTCGGACCCCGGCGGAACTGCAGCCGATGTCGTCGCACTGATGGCCGAGGTCCGCCGCCGTGTCGCGGATTCGTCGGGCATCGTGCTGCAGCCCGAGATCCGCATGGTTGGTTTCGGTGCCGCACCGATCCCTACCTGAGCGTGCCTGGCGAACCTGCGGAGGCCGCCGCACCGGGAGGGAAAGGCCCCAAGCGTTGGGTGATCGGAGTTGCGCTCACAGCGCTCGTGCTCTCGATCGGCACGATCATTCTCGCCGCAGGCACGTTTGAGGTCGATCGGATCCACTTCAGCGGTCTGCATCGAGTGAGTTACGACGAGGCGTACCGGGCAGCAGGCATTCGCGCCGGTGACTTCATGGGAACTTTGGATACCGAACATGGAGAGCAATCGCTCGAGGAACTGCCGTGGATCGCCGACGCTCGGATCTGGCGGCGATGGCCCGCGACGGTGGAAGTGGACGTTGTCGAGCGAACGGCGGTGGCGTTGGCACTCGCCGCGCCCCGCAGCTGGGTACTCACCGATATTGAAGGCCGAATCCTCACATCACCGCTCGCAGCCCCACCCGAACTGCCGCGGTTGTCGGGGATTTCCGCTGCGCCGGAACCAGGCGGCTACCTCGCCAGCGATGCCGAAGCCCTGCTTGGGGTCCTCGACGCAGCGCGCGGCCAGCACGGTTTCACAGTCGTTGCGTTGTGGCGTGACGGGCGCGGGGACGTGAGGGCACGCGTCCGGCAACAACCGGGCGGTGTCGTGTTCGAGGTGGCGCTGGGAGACCAGTCGGCGATCAGTGCGAAGACGGCCGCAATTGCCGCAGTCATCTCCGATCTCGAGCACTCAGGTGACATCCTCGATGTATCGGTTCCGCATCTCCCGGTGGTCCGCGGAGCCAACTGATCGGCCAGGTCATCCCATTGCGCGGGTCTTGCCCATTAACGGAGGCATCGGTACTGTCGTGGATTGCGCTATTTTCCCTAGGAGGTGCCTGCCGACGGCACGATTGATGTCGCGGCCGGCCAGCGAACGCGAGGAGCCCTGTGGCCTCACCACAGAATTACGTGGCAATCATCAAGGTGGTGGGCGTCGGCGGCGGTGGTTCGAACGCCGTCAACAGGATGATCGATGTCGGCCTTGGCGGCGTCGAATTCATTGCCATCAATACCGACGCTCAAGCGCTGCTGCTCAGCGACGCTGATGTCAAACTGGACATCGGTCGCCAGCTGACGCGCGGACTTGGAGCGGGGAGCGACCCCGAGATCGGCACCCGGGCGGCCGAGGAACACCGGGATGAGATCGCAGAAGCAATGCAGGGCGCGGACATGGTGTTCATCACCGCTGGGGAAGGCGGAGGCACCGGAACCGGTGGTGCGCCGATCGTCGCAGAAATCGCCAAGGAAGTCGGTGCACTGACCATCGGCGTGGTCACCCGCCCCTTCGCCTTCGAAGGCAAACGCCGTCAGATCCAGGCTGAGCAGGGCATCGAACGGCTCAAGGAACGAGTCGACACCTTGATCGTGATCCCGAACGACCGGCTGTTGACGGTGGCGAGCGAGCACACGTCGATCATCGATGCCTTTCGGATGGCCGACGACGTGCTGCGTGAGGGCGTGTCCGGCATTTCGGGCCTCATCACGACTCCTGGCCTCATCAACACCGACTTCGCAGACGTGAAGGCGATTATGTCCAACGCCGGCACGGCGCTGATGGGAATCGGCCGTGCACATGGCGAGAACCGATCCAAGAACGCTGCTCGCCAAGCGGTGTCGTCATCGCTGCTCGAGGAGTCCATCGATGGAGCCCGCGGCATCTTGCTGAATATTGCCGCCGGACCCGAACTGGGGCTGTTCGAGGTCAACGAGGCGGCGGAAGTGATCCGCGAGGTGGCACACGCCGACGCCAACATCATCTTCGGCACGGTGATCGACGACTCGCTCGGAGAAGAAATCCGTGTCACCGTCATCGCGGCGGGCTTTGACCGATACACGCCGTCTCGCTCCGGAGGCACCACCCTCGGCGACTACGCAGGCTCCGAAGAAGCTGACGATTTGGCCGACCCATTCGGCGACCTCGACGAGGACGACGAATCGTTCGACGTACCCAGCTTCCTGCGGTGACGCCCCGGGCGAGGGTGCATCCCCGTCGAACGACGGCACAGCGATGCCGTGCGTTGACGTGGCCACGCGGCTGCGAAACGGCGTAAGCCGAACGGGTCGGCACTCGCAATGCTGACACTGCGCCGGCGCTGCGGGACCGGCACGGTGCGCATCGCCGTCACTGAACGCAGCGACGGCGACTGCGCCCCCCTGGTGGAATTCGGTCCCAGCGCGGTCACCGTCCTCAAGCAGACCCACGGCACGCAGATCGTCCGGGTTTCCCATCCTGGGGAGCATCGCGGCACTAGCGCCGACGCTGCGTGGACGATGACGCTTGGAGCGACCCTCGCAGTGCGCACAGCGGACTGTGTGCCGATCGCGCTGTACGGGACAGATGCGAGAGGTCGTGGTGCTGTTGCGACGGTTCACGCGGGATGGCGCGGTCTGCTCGGCGGTGTTGTCGAGGCGACGCTCGCGGAACTCGGACGTCACGGGATCCGCCACATCCGTGCGATCGTCGGGCCTCACATCTGCCGCCTGCACTACGAATTCGGGCCAGATGAACTCGACGCTGCCGTGAGTTCCTTCGGCCCCTCAGTGGCGAGCAGGACTGCGTGGGAAACGCCGGCGCTTGACCTTGGCGAGGCTGCCCGGC
This sequence comes from Candidatus Poriferisodalis sp., assembly GCF_965237655.1. Taxonomy (GTDB): domain Bacteria; phylum Actinomycetota; class Acidimicrobiia; order Acidimicrobiales; family Poriferisodalaceae; genus Poriferisodalis. The sequence continues at coordinate 1,653,812 of NZ_CBDEGB010000002.1, read as the reverse complement.
GGACGCTTCGCAGCGGGGGAGCGATTCTCGACACCGAGCTGGATCGCTGCACAGCCTGCGATGGTCGCTACTTCTCGCACCGGACTCGTGCCGAGAAGGGCCGGACTGCGCTGCTGGTCTGCCTGGACGCCGACGGAGCAGGAGACGAGTCCGGTGATTGATGCCGGACAGGTCCGCCAACGCGTCGAACGCGTCAAATACCGGATTGCTGACGCCGGGGGCGACCCAGCTCGGACCGGCATCGTGGCTGTGACGAAGGGATTCGACGCCTCTGCAATCGACGCCGCGGCAGCTGCCGGCTTGGGAATGATCGGCGAGAACTACGCCCAGGAACTGCAAGGGAAGTGGGATCAGCTGCTGCCGGAGACCAGGAGCACGATCGAGGTCCACTTCATCGGACGGCTGCAGTCCAACAAAGTGCGACCGCTGGCAGGTGTGGTGGATCTGTGGCAGAGCGTGGACCGGACACGGCTTGTCGAACAGATTGCACGGCACAGTCCCCGATCCGCGATCTTTGTGCAGGTCGATGTGAGCGGCACTGCCACCCAGGGCGGATGCCCGCTCTCCGAGGCTCCGCCGCTGGTTGCTGCCGCCCGCCAGTCCGGACTCGATGTTCAGGGCTGTATGGCGATCGGGCCTCAAGGCACGTCATCGCAGATCGAAGCAGCGTTTACCGAGGTCGCTCGATTTGCGGATCACCACGACCTCGAGCACCGCTGCATGGGAATGAGCGCTGACCTCGAAGAAGCAATCCGGGCGGGTTCGACGATGGTGCGCATCGGGACCGCCCTGTTCGGCAATCGACCGCCGCGGGCCGCCTCTACGCGGGGTGCCTGACCGTATCTTGGCGAGTCGGTACTCTTTGCAACCGAGACAGTCTCCAATCGAAGCTGCTCTTATTGAGGTACTGCATGGCTTCGTTCATGAAGCAGGCGATGAGCTATCTGGGCCTCGGCCCCGACGACAGTTATGCGCTGCCGGCCGAGCGCGCCCTGCCGGGCGAAATGCCCGCGCCGGATGCTTTCGCCGATCAAACGAGCCAGAGCGGCGTCACAGTGGTCGAACGACCACCGTCGGCAACACCGCACTCGGGGGCGCCCGTACCGACATCCGCTGTGCGCCGCGTGGCGACATCGGCAGTACAGCCGTTCGTGCTGATGCCCCGCATGTTCGACGACGCGCAGCAGATCGGCGACCGCTTCAAGCGCGACCAACCGATCATCCTGAACTTGCAAGGACTCGACCGCGACACAGCACGTCGGCTGCTGGATTTCGCCAGCGGCCTGTGTTACGCCCGCGATGGAGAGATGCGAAAGGTTGCGAACGCCGTGTACATGCTCGTGCCGGCAAATGTCGTGGTGAACGACAGCGAACATCAAACGGTTCCAACAGGGGGCGTCGACCGCTGAAACGCTCCAACCCGGGCCACCTGGCCGAACGATGAGAGGCCTGCTGTGCACGCTGACGAATTTGTACGTCTTCGCAGTCTTCGCTCGCGTTCTGTTCAGCTGGATCCCGCTGTCCCCTGACAGTCCAGTCATGGTGGTGCGGACCTGGTTAGTGCGGATCACCGAGCCGGTCATGGGGCCGCTTCGGCGGGCACTGCCTGCGATACGACTGGGCCGGGTTGCGCTTGATCTCTCGCCGATCGTGCTGATCATCGGATTGCAGGTGCTCGTGTCCGGCATGCTGCTGCGCTGTTGAGACGCTGGTAAATTCCGCGCCATGGCAAGCCCGACACCCCCACCCGTCGAAACCCCCAGCACCGAAGGCACTGGTGTGCTTGAGCGCCTCGGTGTGCAGATCGCATCTCTTGCGGCACAGGTCACTGAGATCGACCATCGCATGACCAGCGTGGAATCGGGATCGCCATCGCGTCCGGTGGAGGTTCAGCTCTCGCCCGAGACCGTCGCACAGATCGCCGAGGCTCTTGCGGAGCTCCAGGCAGCCGGTACTCAAGCACTGGATGACGTCTTCAAATCAGCGACTGACGATCTCACCGAGGCGCTGTCGGGTCTCGTGCGGGCCGAGATCTCCAGGTCGCTCTCCGACGCTGGCTACAGCGTTGACGTCATCGAAGCCGAGGAACCGGATATTGCCCTCGAGCCCTTCCCGGCGAGCACCGGAGCGACCGCTGGGACCGTCGAAGTCGAGGCCGACGAGGATGACCAGGCCGAAGAGGACTTGATCGGCCAGGATCTGCCCGATGTCGAACCCGTGGCGGCGTCAGTGCGCTCTGGCCCCGAGCCGGCCGCCATGCCATCCATCGTCGCACCGCTCGCCGCCAGTTCCGCTGGAGTTGCTGGCCGGACTGAGGCCGCCTACGAGTCGATCCGTGAAGCAGGTTCTGGGTTCGGCGATGATGACGTTGACGACGACGACGACGAAGATGTCGTCTTCGATGCGGACCGGCCGCCGCTCGCGCTCGCGGAACTCGACGATCCCTTCCTGGAGGCGCTGATTCGCAAGGAACCACTGTCGGCCTAGGCGACAGTCGGCCTAGGACACATCCGGCGCAGCCGGCAGGCCTAGGCGCCAGCAGCCTCTGCAAATACAGCGAGCTCAATCTCGGGCTCGTCCCCGCCGCTGAACCAGTCGATCTCTTCAGCGAGGACCGCAGCTGTCACCAAAAGCTCGTGACGACGAATGTCGTCCAAGTTCGGTGGAGTCCAGCGGATTTTCAGGCTGATCCGGTCGGTGACGTCGAGACCCGCTTCCTTGCGCGTTTGCTGAATATTGCGAATCAGATCGCGCGCGGCGCCCTCGGCTTCGAGTTCGGGTGTGACCGTGGTGTCAAGCACGACGACAAGCTGCTGAGCGTCGAGCACTGAGGTTGTGCTGGGGTCGGCGGGTTGCAGGCTCAACTGGAACTCGCCCTCGCGCAGCTGGTGCCTGCCTGCAACAACGGTGCCATCCGGTTCGGAACGCCAATCACCCGAACGAGCAGCGGCGAATACCTCTTGGGCTGCGCCGCCCAGTCGGGGCCCGAGCGCGGATCCCTCAGGACGCAACACGAGTGTCGCCACCGCGCCCAACTGGTCGCTCAGCACAACTTCTGCGACGTTGATTTCTTCCGCCAGCAAGAAAGCGAACGGTTCAAGCTGCTCGGCCCCCGCACCGGCCACCGTGACGCGCCGCAACGGCAACCGCACTCGCAAGCCTGCGTCCTCGCGTACCCGCAACGCAGCGGAGGCAGCAGCGCGCACAGCGTCCATGCGCTCGACCAGTGCTGGGTCCCACGGCAGCGTGGCCGGATCCGGCCAGTCGCTCAGATGCACGCTGTCGCCGCCGGTCAGCCCGCCGTAGATCTCTTCGGCGATCATCGGCAGCAGCGGGGCCGCCATGGATGAGAAGATCTGCAACACCGTGTACAGGGTGTCGAAGGCGTCAAGATCGCCGGTCGGCCGGCCGTCACCCACAGGCGAAGCAATCGCGGCCTCACCCCAGAATCGACCACGGCTACGGCGGATGTACCAGTTGTTGAGGGCGTCGATGAAGGCCTGCAGCTCGGCGGTCGCGCCAGGGAGGTCGTAGGCGTCGAAGCTGGCCGTGACCGACTCCAGCGTGGCTCTGGTCTTGGCCAGCAGGTAGCGATCCAGCACGTTGTCCGAATCGACACGGAACTGCGCCTCGTAGCCGTCCGCGTTCGCATATAGCGTGAAGAACGCGTACGCGTTCCAAATTGGGATCAGAACTTGACGGGCGACCTCATCGATGCCGGCGTCAGAAATGCGTGTGTCACCGCCGCGAACGATGTTTGTCGCCATCAGGTACCAACGCAGGGCGTCTGAGCCCTGGTTGGCGAAGATGTCGCTGGGTTCGGTGTAGTTCCGCAACCGCTTGGACAGCTTGTTGCCGTCAGCCGCCAGCAAGATCCCATGGCAGATCACGTTCTGGAACGCCGGCTGGGAGAACAGCGCTCCCGCCAGGACATGGAGCGTGTAGAACCAGCCGCGCGTCTGGTTGATGTACTCCACGATGAAGTCGGCGGGAAAGTTGTTCTCGAACCATTCGGAGTTCTCGAACGGGTAGTGCACTGCCGCGAATGGCATCGAACCCGATTCGAACCAGCAGTCGAGCACTTCGGGCACCCGCCGCATCGTCGAGCGGCCTGTGGGGTCGTCGGGATTGGTTCGCGTCAGCTCATCGATGAAGGGCCGATGCAGGTCAATCGGGCGCACGCCGAAATCAGCTTCAAGCTCGTCGAGGCTGCCGTAGACGTCAATACGGGGGTATTCGGGATCGTCGCTGACCCAGATCGGGATGGGCGAACCCCAGAATCGGTTGCGGCTGATCGACCAGTCGCGGGCGCCCGCCAACCACTGCCCGAACCGGCCGTCGCGAACGTGGTCGGGCACCCAGTTGATCTGCTGGTTGGTCTGCGCCAAGCGATCCGAGATCGCCGTGACCTTGACGTACCACGAACTGATGGCCTTGTAGATGATCGGCGTGTCGGTGCGCCAGCAGTGCGGGTAGTTGTGCTCGTAGCTGTCGTGTCTCAGCACCCGGTCGCGACTCTTCAGCTCCGTGATGATCTGCGGATTCGCCTCGAAGACGTTGAGGGTCGCCCACGGCGACACTGGCTCGGTGAAGCAACCGCGATCATCCACCGGGACGGCATCGCCGATCTCTATGCCGTCGGCTTCGCAGATGATCTGATCGTCCTCGCCAAAGCCTGGCGCCAAGTGAACAACGCCGGTGCCCTCTGAAGTGTCCACGAAGTCGCCGTTGAGCACCCGGAAGGCTTCGCTGCGATGGTCGAAGAACTCGAACATCGGCGCGTAGCGACGCCCCGCCAGCTCAGCGCCGCTCAGCGTTCCGACTACCGTGAACGGCTCAAGGTCTGCGGCATAGTGCTCGAGACAGTCAGATGCGAGCACGTAGCGACCAGAACCGAGCGCCGGAGATTCCACAACGGCATAGGTGATATCCCCGCCGACGGCGATCGCCAGATTGGAAGGCAGGGTCCATGGCGTCGTCGTCCACGCCAGCAGCCGAAGGGGCCCGTGTGTGGCGCTTGCGCCGGCTGCGCCCGCTGTGTCGCTGGCGCCGGCTGTGTCGCTTGCGCCGGCTGCGCCAGCCGTGTCACCGGCGTCATCAAGCTCGAACCAGACCGTGATGGCGGGATCCTGGCGTGGCCTTGTGGCGTCGTCGAGCCGGATCTCGAAATTGGACAGTGGGGTCTCGGCGCCCCACGAGTACGGCATGACCCGGAATGCCTGGTAGACGAGGCCCTGATCCCAGAGTCGCTTGAACGCCCACATGACCGATTCCATGTAGGGCAAATCCATCGTCTTGTAGTCGTTGTCGAAGTCCACCCATCGGGCTTGTCGCGTGATGGTCTTGCGCCATTCGGCGGTGTACCGCAGCACCGAGTCGCGACACTGGGCATTGAAACGCTCGATACCGAATTCGGTGATGGCGGCCCGCCCGCTCACGCCGAGTTCACGTTCGGTCTCCATCTCGGCGGGCAGCCCATGGCAGTCCCAGCCGAATCGCCGGTTGACACGGTGGCCGCGCATCGTCTGGTAACGGGGGATTACATCCTTGACGTAGCCGGTCAGCAGGTGACCGTGGTGGGGCAAACCGTTCGCAAAAGGAGGTCCGTCGTAGAAGACGAACTCGTCGTCCGTGGGGCGGTTGGAGATCGACGCCTCGAAGGTTCCCTCGTCCTGCCAGCGCGCAAGGATTCTCTCCTCGATTCGAGGGAAATCAGGTTGGGCAGATACACGTGGGTACAAGGTGTCAGTCGGCTCTCGCATCACCAGGGCCTCCTGCAGGCTGTGTCATCGTCCCAGCGATGGTGCGGGCTGGCCCACGAGATGGTGAGGGTACCCCTGGAACACGGAAATCGACGGAGCCCATATCCGCCACCCGCTTCGAGGAGTGGAGACCTAGACTGCCGCTTCGCTGAGCAGGGGAGGGGCCATGGCTACTGCGAAGAAGGCTGCTGCCCGCAAGACTGCCGCGAAGAAGGCTCCGGCACCCAAGAATGCCGCGAACCCTTCCGGCGCCAATGCTGCTGCAAAGAAGACTGACGCCCGCAAGACTGACGCCCGCAAGACTGACGCCCGCAAGACCGGCGCCCGTGAGGCTGACGCCCGCAAGACTGACGCCCGCAAGACCGGCGCCCGTGAGGCTGACGCCCGCAAGACTGACGCCCGCAAGACTGGCGCCGCCTCAAAGACAGCTGCGAAGAAGACCGCACCACGCCGCAAACCAGCGAAGCCGCGTTTTGGCGCAGTGTTCCTGGAGAAGCAGCACCAAGCGCTGCTGGCAGAGCGTCGCCGCTACACCGCGCACGCGGAGCGATACGAAGCCGAAGCCGAGCAGCTTGTCAACGAGCGCGAGCCCGGTGATGTGCAATTCGACGAGGAGTCCGGCGAAGGAGACTCCATCGCCGTCGAGCGTGATCGGGCACTGCAGATCTCTGCTCGAGAACGCGAGGAAATCGCCGAGATTGACGCTGCGCTCGCGCGTATCGAAGACGGCACGTACGGCATCTGCATCGTGTCGGGAAAGCCGATCCCCAAGGAACGCTTAGAGGCCATCCCGCACGCATCAATGCGTGTGGAGGTCAAGAGCAGCGGTCCGGCGTGGCGGCGGCCCTAGCTGGGCCCCAGGTGTTCGCGAACCGGCCGGCTGCCTCACCAGATCGCTTGGCGCGCAATTTCAAGGTCGTGATCTCCTCGCTCGTCGTTCTCTGTATTGACCAGATCACGAAAGCCTGGGCCGTCGTTGCACTCGACGATCGGATCATCGATCTGGTGTGGACGCTGCGCCTGCGACTCGTCCACAACACCGGCTTCGCCTTCTCGGCAGGGAGCGGTCTCGGTCCCGTACTGGCGCTGGCCGCCATCGTGATCATCGGCGTGCTGTGGTCGTCACGTCGGCGCGTCCGAGCAGGATGGGCTGCGAGCGGTCTCGGAGGGATCATTGGCGGGGCACTGGGCAATCTCACCGACCGCTTGTTTCGCGGGGCGGGCTGGGGTCGGGGTGCAGTCGTGGATTTTGTCGATCTTCAGTGGTGGCCGATCTTCAACCTGGCGGACGCCTCGATCACCGTCGGACTCGTCATCGTGCTGTTCCACCTGTATCGCACTGAGAGGCGTTCCCTCCGAACCCCGGAGGGGGCGCCTGAGTGAACGAGCGACGCCGCAGGTTCGAGATCCCCGCCTCCCTGGCAGGGGAACGCCTCGACCGGGCGCTGTCGCTGCTGACAGGGCGGTCACGGTCCGAGACGGCGAAGATGGTGGCCGACGGCTGCGTCCTCATCGACGGCGAGGTGTCGCCCGTGGGTTCGAGACGACTCGCGCCCAACGAGGTGGTCGAGGTGTTGCCGGAGCAGGCTCCCGATGCCGTCATCGAGCGGGAGCCTGAGATCGTCCCGTTCGATGTCCTCTATGCCGATGCCGATGTCGTGGTGGTGAACAAGCCGTCCGGCGTGGTCACCCATCCAGGCAGCGGTCATTCCCACGGAACGCTCGCTGACGCGCTCGTCACGCGGTTCCCCGACATGGCCGAAGTCGGTCAACCTGACAGGCCGGGCATCGTGCACCGGCTTGATCGGGGGACGAGCGGGGCTCTGGTGTGCGCCCGCAGCCCACTGGCATACGAAGGCCTTATCGAACAGATCTCGCGGCGAGAGGTTCGCCGGATCTACGCAGCCCTGGCACGCGGACACCCGCCCTCGCCCAGAGGCACCATCGATGCCCGCATCGGCCGAGATCCTCACAACCGCACGTTGATGGCGGTGATGGCCACCGGACGCGAGGCTCGCACGCACTACAGCACCGTTGAGCTCTTCACGTACCCCGTCGAGGCATCCCTGCTTCGCTGCCAGCTCTCCACGGGTCGGACGCATCAGATCCGGGTGCATCTGGCCAGTATCGGGTTGCCCCTGCTCGGGGACCTCGCCTACGGCGTGCCCGATCCCTTCGGCATCAGCCGTCCGCTGTTGCATGCATCGCAGCTGACATTCCAACACCCCGCCTCGGGTGCCGAGATGAGCGTTGCCGCTCCGATGCCCGCAGACTTCGTCGAAGCACTGCGAGAGTTCGGTTCGGACCCGTCGGCATTCTCGATGAACTGAATGTACGAACTGAGCGGCCGAACTGAACGGGCGAAATCAGCCGGCGAAATCAGCCGGCGAACTGAGTCGCTACGGCGTCTCGAAGGCGATTCCGGGCCACGGCGCGCGGCCGCGGGCCACCTCTGCCACAGCAGCGAGGCTGTAGGAATCGAGTTCGGCGCGCATGCGATGCCCGACTGAGTCCCAGATCGCGAGCAGCACGCATTGCCCCTCGTGGTCACAGGCGCCGTCCTGATGGGGCTGGCCGAAATCGCCGAGGGCGATCGGGCCGTCGACGGCCCGAACGATCATCCCGATCGTGATCTCGGAAGGGTCGCGTGCCATCACGTACCCACCTCCGACACCGCGCTTGGAGCGGACCAACCCGGCCCCCTTGAGCGCCAGCAAGATCTGCTCTAGGTACGGCTGGGGCAAACCGGTGCGCTCCGCGATGTCGCGCACAGACGTCGGCCTGCCGTTGTCGTTGAGGACCAGGGACAGCAACGCGCGGCTTGCGTAGTCTCCCCGCGTCGAGACCGCCACGGTGGCAGCGTAGCCCCGCCTCCGCGGGTGCTCCTAGGGTCGGCGCCATGGACAGTGCCCTCGGCAGCGCCATCGACAGCGAGCCGCTGGTACTCGAGCGTGTCCTTCCCGCTTACGGCGGTCGTTGCATCACTGAGGTGATGCCGGGTCTCCTCGCCGGCGTAGAGACGGAACTCATCGGCGATCCCGTCGCTTCGGCTCCCACCGTGGTCATGCTGGTGGTCGACGGTCTTGGATGGCATCAGTTGCGCCGCAACAGATCACTGGCCCCGGTGCTCGCAGCAGCTAGCGATCGCACGCCACCTATCACCACCGTTGCGCCGAGCACGACTGCGACGGCCCTGACATCTCTCACAACCGGTGCTGCGCCGAGTGAACACGGCCTTGTCGGGTATCGGGTGCCAACGCCGCTGGGACTACTGAATGCTCTTCGCTGGCGCGCCGGCGGCACCGACGTACGCGCTGCGCTGCCAGCCGACGAACTGCAACCCGTCGTGCCCTTCTGCGGTCAGCCGGCGGCGGTGGTGACGCGGGCGGAGTTTCGCCACAGTGGATTCACCATGGCTCACCTGCGGGGCGGTGCGTTCTGGGGCTGGCGCGAAGCGAACGACATTGCCGAATGCGTCTTGAGCGCAGTTGCCGCGGGATTTCGGCTGGTGTTCGCGTACTACGACACGCTCGACAAGATCGCCCACGAATTCGGACTGGGCGACCACTATCGAGCTGCACTCGCTGAGGTGGAACGCCTCGCCGTTGAATTGCGCACCGGACTGCCTGGCGACACTCCGCTCATCGTCACGGCCGACCACGGCTTCGTCGAAGTGCTCGAACCGCTCGTCATGATCGACCCTGAGGTGACCGAGCTCACTACCGGCTGGTCGGGTGAGGCCAGGATGCTGTGGCTGCACGCTCGCCCAGGTGCGGAACCTCAACTCGCTGGTGCGTGTGACCGATACGCCGCCCTCGCGGAGATCGCTCCCGTGAGCCAAGTGCTGGACGAACGTTGGCTGGGCAAACATGTCTCGAAGGCGGCCAGGGGCCGTCTCGGAGATGTCGCGCTCGTTCCCCGAGGCCTGCAGGCCTTCACCATGCCCGATGAAGACCAGCCGCATCATGGCCTGATCGGCCGGCACGGGGGCTTGACCTCAGAAGAAATGATGGTGCCCTTCGCACTGTTGTAGCCAGGCTCATAACCGGCTGCTGGCTGGCTCTGAAGCGACATGTGCCCAGTGTCTACGGGGCTTTCTTGAGCCTGCGCCGACGGGGATCGCGCCCTCGCCAGATAGCCTTTCGATGGTGGTTGGCGATTCGGTTCAAGACCCAGAACAGGGTGAACTGCTGAATAGCGGACCTCTCACGGAAGACGTCGACGACGAGCCCTTCGTTCCGGAACCGGCGAAGCTCATGCGTATTGGCGGCATGATTCGCAAGTTGCTCGAAGAGGTCCGCCATGCGGAACTCGACGAAGCAGGTCGCGATCGCATGCGCGACGTGTACCACCTGTCCGTCGAGGAACTGGCAACGGCGCTGTCCGAACCGCTCGCTGACGAGCTGAACCGGATTGCGCTGCCGTTCGAAGAGGACATCCCCTCTGGCCCTGAGCTTCGTATCGCTCAGGCCCAACTGGTGGGATGGCTCGAAGGATTGTTCCACGGCATCCAAGCTGCAGTGTCGGCGCAGCAGATGATGGCTGAGCGGCAACTGCGCAGTATGCGTGGCAATGCCCTCGAAGCCGGCGAGCAGCCCGGTCCAGCGAGGACGGCAGAGCGTGGCGGTGTCTATCTGTGATCGGGGCGAGGTCGGTCGGCGACGGTTGTCGCATGCCTTGCATCGCTGTGGCAGGAGGCGCGTCCGCGCACTGAGCTAGCACTGAAGGATTTGTCTGGCCGGCCGTTGGGGTTCGGTCAACGAGCACCACAGGGGGCGATAACCAAAATGGCGCTCGAGGTTGAGACAAAGGACTGCACCGCACTCAGCGATGCCGAGATCTCCGAGATGGCCGAATTGGTCACGGGTGAGAACGTTCACTTCGATGTCGGGCATCTCTCCAAGCAGCGGGATGCCTGGGTGCTCGTCACCCACGTGCGAGACGGCGTCAAGCTCGCCGCATATGGCTATTGCACACTCGAACGCGTAGGCGGCGATCCCACCGTGTTGATGGGTGCCGGTGCAACACGGCGCTCGGCCCGTCGTGACAGCGCACTGCGTGCGATGGTCACCGATCAACTTCGCCGTGCCGTGCTCGCGTTCCCCGACGAGGACGTGCTGGTGGCCTCCCAGATGGCCGACGCAGCTGCATTCACGGCGTTCAAGCCGCTGGGTCGGGTGGTGCCACGTCCCGGCTACGAGCCCAACGGCGAGGACCGCGCCTGGGGGCGGCGACTCGCAAAGCGATTCGAGGTTCAGGGCGAGTACAAGGCTCGAGAGTTCAAGGTCTATGGCGACGGCGGGCCCTCGTTCGTGCTGAACCACACCGCTCCACGGCCCGAGAAGGTTGATCCGGCGTTGATCGCACTGTTTGACGGCTTCGACACATCAAATGGTGACGCGCTGATCGCTTTCGGGTGGGCCACACGGGAAGATCTCGCGAAACTGCTGTAGCGCTCCCGGCCCATTGGGGTCCCGGGCGGGCTGAGCACTTGGTCCTGTGAGCGGGAATTTCGGCGAACTCGCCCGCCGACGGCGGATGACCCGGCACTTCATGCCGGACCCTGTTGACGATGTGCTCCTGGCGCGGGTCCTCGATGCGGCCCGGCGCGTCCCATCGGCCGGCAACTCGCAGGGTTTCGACTTCGTCGTGCTCAGCGGGGCCTCCCAGACGGCTCGGTACTGGGACGCGACGCTGCCGGCAGATCGTCGGGACAGCTTTCGTTGGGCCAGCTTGGTCGCCTGCCCGGTCCTGATCACCGTCTGGGCGGACCCAGGAGCGTACGTCGAGCGCTACGCAGAGTCCGACAAGGCACACACGGGGCTCGGCGAAGGCTCTGATGCCTGGTCGACGCCGTTCTGGACGGTGGATGCGAGCTTCGCTGCGATGGCGTTGCAGTACGCCGCGATAGACGAAGGTCTCGGAGTGCTGTTTTTCGGCATGTTCGAACACGCCGAAGCAGTTGCTGCGGCGCTCGGCGTCCCGCCGTCGCATGAACCCGTCGGTGTGGTTGCTGTGGGATGGCCTGATCGATCAGCTGAGGCCTCAAGCGGACCCGCAGCGAGCCAGGACAGACCTCGGCGTCCGCTCTTCGCCGAAGCGAACGAACCCGATCCCGAAGCGTTGAACGCGACGGTCGATCGCCCGCTGGTTCATCGGGGCCACTGGCTGGGGCACTGGTAAGTTGCTGCGGGGCGCTGTGCCTGCTCGGCGCCCGGCCCCTGCACTCACCTCGACTTGGGAGGAACGCTGACGTGGGCGAGCAAATCGCGCCGAACGAAGTTGCGCCGAACCAAGTTGCGCCGAACGAAGTTGCGCCGAACCAAGTTGCGCCGAACCAAATCTCCATGGTCGAGTACTTGCAGCTCGGCGACGACCCCCACCTGGTCGCCAACGTCTGCGATGCCTGTGGGGTCACCTACTTCGATCGTCGGAATGCATGTGCCGCGTGCGGGGCTCGCGAGTTTTCGACGACCCGGCTCGCCAACACGGGCGCGGTGCGGGCGTTCACGATCGTGCACCGCGCTGCGCGGGGAGTGCCGGCTCCGTATGTGTCCGCGGTGGTCGATCTCGACGGAGGCGGGCGCGTGAAGAGCAACATCGTCAATGTCGAACCCACGCCCGAGAACGTGAGCCTCGGGATGCGCGTGCGCCTCGCAACCTACGTGGCCACTACCGACGACGAAGGCAACGAAGCCGTTGCTTTTGGATACGAGCCTTCGCCAGCCTGAGGGCTCCAGCAGGGCCGCTGATAGCGACACCGATCCGACCGCATAGCGACCGCATTCGACACAGACAACATTCGACACAGACAACATTCGACACAGACAACATTCGACCCAGACAACCAACAGCACCGCCATTCATCACAGGAGAGCAGCCATGAGCAATCAGGACCCCGTCTGGATTCTCGGCACATCCATGACCAAGTTCGGCCGGTACGCCGACAAAGACCTGATCGACCTTGCAGCGCAAGCCTCGCTGGGAGCACTGGACGACGGCGGGGTGACCATGGCCGACATGGACGTCCTGGCGGCGGGCTGCCTCTACGAAGCCAACGGCGGCGTCGGACAGCGCCTCCAGAAGCAGATCGGCCAGACCGGCATTCCCGTCTACAACGTGGCCAACGCCTGCGCTACCGGCGCCACGGCGGTCCGCACCGTGATGATGGCGATCAAATCCGGTGAGGCGCAGATGGGCCTTGTTGTGGGCGTCGAGCAGATGGGCAAGATGGGCATGCTCGGTGGCGATCGGGCCGCCCGCTCCGACAAGAACGTCTTCGAGCGCAAGGGCCGCTTCGGCTCCGTGGTCGGTGTCGAGGGGCGCTTGGGCACCAACATGATGCCGGGCGTGTTTGCCCAGGCCGGCATGGAGTACGCCTACGAGAACGATGGCGTGGGTTTCGAGCAATTCGCCAAGGTGGCTCAGAAGAACCACGAGCACTCGACGCTGAACCCGCTGGCGCAGTACCGCAAGGCGTTCACGCTGGAAGAGGTCATGGGTTCTGAGGTGATTGCCTACCCGAACACGCTGTTGATGTGCTGCCCCACCGGCGACGGCTCTGCTGCAGTGGTGCTGGTGTCGGATGAGAAGCTGCGGACGCTGCCACTTGAGCAGCAACGACGCGCCGTCAAGGTCTCGGCTTCGGTGCTGACCTCAGATCCCTGGACCGAGGGCTGCCAGGTCCAGCCTGATGTCAACACGCTGACCCGCAATGCAGCCGACGCTGCTTACGAGGACTCGGGCGTCGACCCAGCCGATCTTGACCTCGTGGAGCTGCATGACTGCTTCGCGACGGCCGAGCTGCGTCACTACGACAACCTGCGCCTGTGCGAGCCCGGCGGCGCCGGCGAGTGGATCGACCGGGGTGGTCCGTGGCGTGATGGCGAGATCCCCGTCAACGTGTCAGGCGGCCTGCTGTCGAAAGGGCACCCGATCGGCGCTACCGGCGTGGCCAACCTGTTCGAGGTTGCCACCCACGTCCGAGGCGAGGCCGGCGACCGTCAGGTCCCCGATGCCAAGGTCGGTCTGGCCCACGTCATCGGCCTCGGCTCCAGCTGCGGCGTCCACATCCTGGAGCGCTCGGGCCTCTAGACCCAGCGCGACCATTGGATTCAGGCGCTCAGGCCTCTAGCCCGAACGCGCCCGTCAGCTACCGGCGCTCAAGCCTGCGCGGAATTCACTGGGTTCCGGCACGAGTGCGTCGCTACGTTCGCGCGAGGGCCAGCCTCTCCAGGTGGGAAGCGCCTTTCGGACTCGGCCACCACCCGGCTGAGGCTGGCCTCTTTGGCAAGCGTACTTCGTCGGGCCCGGTAGGGAGTCTCAGTTATTGAATGCTTCGAGCGTGGGCGTCAGCTCGTCGAGGTATTGCAGCGTCTCGTCTGCCGAGGGCAGGTCGAAGTTCACCGGCGTGAGCACGAATTGGCTGACTCCCGCTTCGGCGTAGGACTCGAGCCGGTCCAGACGCGGCCGTCCCCAGATGTAGAGCGTGATGGGAATGTCGTCGGCGTCGTCGCGCCCTGCTTCGGCGGCGAGTCGGCGGAATCGCTCGATGCCGCCGACCACGTCGGGCTTGCCGGTCACGTTCATCACGCCGACATCGATGGGACACCATTCATCTGCGTACTCCGCTGCGTGCCCGATGCCGAGTGGGCCCGCATTGCCGAGCGCGATCGGAACCGAGCCATTCGCCGGCTTGGGGTAGATCCACGACTCGCTGTGGCTGTCCCATCGGCCGTCCAAGGCCGGTACCGGATCGTTCCCCCAGATGGACCGCATGGCAGCCACACGCTCGCGCATGGCGCCGTAGCGCTGGCGGAACGGCATGTCGGGTCGATGATCGGCCAGTTCCTCGGAGTTCCAACCGACGCCGATGCCGAGCACGACACGCCCGTCCGACAGCACATCGGTCGACGCCACGGTCCGAGCGAGGTCGATGAGGTCGTGCTGCAGGATGAGGCAGATGCCCGTGCCCAGCTTGATGGACGAAGTCCGCGCAGCCGCGACACCCATGGAAACGAACGGGTCCATCATGTGGAAATAGGTCCCCGGCAGCTGCCCGCCATTGGGGTACGGGCTCTGGCGAGAGGTCGGGATGTGGGTGTGCTCGGGGTACCAGACCGAGTAGTAGCCCCGTTCTTCGAGCTCTTGGGCCAGATCGCCTGGGTCGATGCCGCCGTGATGATTGCCAGTGAGGTACCCGAATTTCATGGCGCGCAGCCTAAGGAGTCGCGCGGGTAGGCGGCCGATGGCGTCGCCAGACTCTGGACGACCGCCGGTTCAAGGTGTCCTCCGGCACCTGCTCGCTCGGGTCCTTGGGTGCCGTTACTGGAACTTGATGTAGCGGTTGCGGCCGAAGTCGCCGTTCATGTGGCCGTTTGAACCGCTGTGGGTTCGTTGGAGACGCAGGGGTTTGGTCATGGCGGGTTGCCTCCTCGCTCGGTGCTGTCGGGTTCGCCGCGGGGCCTTGCCGGGCTGGTGTTCTCCGCGGCGCCGTTTGCGCTGGCGGGTTCGCTGCGGGGTCTCGCCGGGCTCGTGTTCCTTATGGCCCCGTCGGTGCTGTCGGGTTCGCCGCGGGGTTCGGTGTCCCAGCGGCCGGTGGTGGGGTGTCGACGCAGTCGCTGGTTGTGTTCGTGCAGGCCGTTGTGGCAGTCGTCGCACAGTGCTGCGAGGTTGGGAGGGTCTGTGGTGCCGCCGTCGGCGTTCCATTCGTCAATGTGGTGGTACTCACAGCGATGCATCGGGGCGCGGCACAGAACACAGCCGCGGTCGCGTATGGCGACGGCGAGCTGTTGGGCTGCGGTGGCGAGCCGTCGGCTGCGCCCGAGCCACAGCGGCTGGCCTGCGGTGTCGAACAGTGCGCCGCTGATGCGTGTGTCGGGCGAGAGGTTGTTGAGGATCTCGGCCGGTACGGGCCCGACGCCGAGGGCTTCACATCGTCCGTGGGGTGTGGTGCCGTCGATGACGCCGATCTCGGCGACGATGACGAGCTGGTTGGGTGCTTGGGCAGGCCGCCAGCGCTGGATCGAGCGGCCCGCGGCGCCGACCGGCACGGTCTCGCTGTGTGTGGGGGGTGTCGCATCGCTGCGTTGCGGGCTGTGGTCGCCATCGCAGCGGTGTTCGTGCTCGCCGCGGCCATCACGGTCGCGCTCGCCATCGCTTGTGCCGCTGCGGTCATGTCGGGCATCGCCAGTACGCCCGGGATCGGCAATGTCACGGCCCGGGTCGGTGTCGGTGCTGTTGGGGGAGTGGTGCTGTGCCTGTGGCGTTGGGGCCGTGGGGTGGTCGATGGTGACCAAAGCGTTACGGTCGGTGAGCATCTCGAAGACGGCGTCCGCGAGGCGTTGTTTGTTGTCGCGGATCTGGTTGGGTGTGCCGTCGCGTCCGCCGTCTTGTCGCCACAGGGCGTTTTTGTAGTTCTCGACTGCCTGTTGGATCAACGCGAAGCTGATCGGGTCCAAGCGGGCGTTGAGCACTCCCATGCCGCTGGTGTGGTCGACGAACAATGCGGCGCTGCGTTCGCGGCGTTGGCGCGCAAGCACTGATCGCACCGCGTCGGGGTCATAGCGGGCGACGAAGTCGCGGGCGTCGCGGCGCAGAATCTCGGGCGGCACCGCAGCGGCGGTCCCGAGCAGGTCCGCGGCGGTGTCGACGGCATCGGGGCTGGTCTGTCGGGCCGCGTCCGCGAGCACCTCGGCATGCTCGACGGTGAGATCGCCCACCGCGAGGCCGCGCGCCACATTCGGCATCTGCGCGATCTGTTCGCTGTCTTGTGTGGTGCGCTTGGCGTTGCGGCTGCTCTGCCGTGCCCGCTCGCGCAGCGCCGAGCGGCCCGCTCCTGCCTGTGAGGCTTCCAGCGCGGCGGTGGCGCTCAGCAGCATCGCCTGAGCGGCCGAGCGCAGCCGTTCAGCCTGCTCGACCACCTGGGCGAGCGTGTCGCTGGATGCACCCTCGAGCGGGACCAGCGACGCCCGCGCCACTACGTCACGCGCTCCGCGCAGCACCGACAGCACCGACCCCGCCGACAACACCGGCCCCGACGCGGGTACCAGAGTTGGTGGCGTCGAATGGGCGGGCGGCACCGTCCCGGCCTCACGCAGCGACGCACCCACCGCCAGCACAGGTTCGACCGGCGACGCCGACTCGGCCGGCAACGACCTTCCCGCCGGCACGGCGGCTGCAGACTCGCCCGATGGCATCGAACCCGACGCCGATCCGGCCGCCGAATCGCTGCGAATGTCCGTGAACCTCATGACATGGACTGTAAACACACCCTGTTACACGAAAACTCAACCAAGGTCACCCCCGGCAGTTTCCACCAGACAACGAGCTCCGCAGCCGCCACCGACGCCAGACTCTGGGCGACCGCCGGTTCGAGGCGCCCTCCCGCGCCTACTCGCTCGAGTCCTAAGAGGCCGCGCGGATAGGTGACGTCTCGGAAAGTTGCTGTCACGCTGTCTGTGTGCAAATTTGCCGTCTGTGGCGGCATTTCTGCGCAGAGTCCAGGACATCGGGGCTGCCGGGCACTGCCGCCTATCCGCTAAGCCTCTAAGAGGCCGCGCGAATAGGCGACCATCCACCAGTCGTCGGGTTGGGCCCGCTGTGATGCGGGCTGCTGTTCCAACCGACGACATGGTGGAGGTGCCTGCTCATCATGCGCGCTCTGACAAAGGCAGTGGTGGATGTCATCTGGGCGGCAGTCGAGCCGCTTTTGCCCCGCTCGCCGGATCGTCACCCGTTGGGCTGTCACCGGCCCCGCGTGTGCGACCGATTGTGTTTGCGGGGGATCATCTGGCGGCTGGTATTGGGCTGCTCATGGCGGTCCGTGGAGATCCTGTTGGACAACGCGGTGTCCGACACGACGCTGCGGTCACGCCGCGACGAGTGGGTCGCTGCGGGCGTTTTCGACCAGATCGCAGCCGAGGCGATCGCCGCATGGGACCGCATCATGGGCCTGCGACTCGGTGATGTGTGCATCGACGGGTCCGTCCACAAGGCGCCCTGCGGCGGCCCCGGGACCGGCAAAAGCCCTGTCGACAGACGCAAATCGGGCTGGAAGTGGTCCCTCGCGGTCGACGCCGCAGGCGTGCCGGTCGCGTGGTGCGCGGACGGCGCGAACCGCAACGACATCATGCTGTTCGAGCCCACCATGGCCGAGCTCGAACGACAAGGACTGCATCACGACATCGACACCATCCACCTCGACCGCGGCTACTGGGGCGCCCGCGTCGACGCCGCCGCGGACGCGGCCGGGATCTGCGACTTGGCGCGGCCGCCCAAACGCAAACCCAGCGCCGGCCCTGCCGAGCCGGCCACCGCCCCGCTGGGGCTGCGCTGGCATGTCGAGCGCGCCAACTCATGGCTCGCCGGCTACGGGCAGCTCAGACGCAACACCGACCGCCGACCCGAGCACCGCCAAGCCCAGCTCGCCCTCGCCGTCACCTTGATCATCACCCTCAAACTCATCGACCACCACGACCGCGGCAACGGGCCTGTCAGATTTTTTGTGTATCTGGCTGTGGTGGTGTTCATCGGATGTGGTCGGCGATCCGGTCGCCGTAGTGGACGGTGAGTGTGTTGAGGATGGTTTTCCAGCCGTTGGTCTTGCCGATCAGGTTGCCTCCGGTTTTGCGTCGGGCGGTGGCGACAAGGTAGAGGATCTTCATCGCGGCCTGTTCGTTGGGGAAGTGCCCTCGGTGTCTCACGGCTCTTCTGAATCTGGCGTTGAGCGACTCGACGGCGTTGGTGGTGTACACGACGCGGCGCAGCTCGGGCGGGAACTCCAGGAACGGCACGAACTCGTCCCATGCGTGGCGCCAGGAGCGGATCATGGCGGGGTAGGTGTTCTCCCAGTCGTCGGCGAACGCCTCGAAGCGTGCCTCGGCGGCGGCGACGGTGGGCGCGGTGTAGATCTCGCGCATGGCCTTGGTGATCTGGCCCCAGTGCTTCTTTGACGCGTAGCGGAGGCTGTTGCGGACCATGTGCACAACGCAGGTCTGCACCGTGGCGTCGGGCCAGGTGGCCCGGATCGACGTCGGGGAGGCCCCGCAGACCGTCGCAGCACACGATCAAAGCGTCGGCCAGGCCGCGGTTTCGCAGCTCGGTGAGCATCGCAGCCCACTGCTTGGCGCCCTCCCCGCCGGCGGGGCCCAGCCACAGCCCCAGAACGTCGCGCTCGCCTTGAAGATCGACCCCGATGGCCACATACACGGGCCGGTTGGCGACCTGGGAGTCACGGACCTTCACGACGATCGCGTCGATCAGCAGCACCGGATACACCGGATCGAGGGGCCGGTTCTGCCACACCGCCATGTCGGCCACGATCTCGTCGGTGATCTTCGAGATCGTCTCCCGGCTCACCGACGTGTCATAGATCTCGGCCAGGTGCGCCTGGATCTCGCCGGTCGTGAGGCCCTTCGCGTACAGCGAGATCACGTTCCCCGACAGGCCCTCGAGCCGGCGCCGATGCTTGGGGACCGTCACCGGCGCGAACGTGCCCTCTCGGTCGCGAGGCACCGCCAGATCGACCTCGCCGATCTCGGTCTTGACGCGTTTGGGCGTCGACCCGTTGCGCGAGTTCGGCGTCCCGCGTCCCTCGGGGGCATGACGCTCGTAGCCCAGATGCTCGGCCATCTCGACCTCCAGGCCGGTCTGGAGCACCTGGCGCACCAGACCCGTCAGCAGCCCCCCGTCGCCGGTCAGCTCCACGCCCTCAGCACGCGCCCTGGCCACCAGATGCTCGGCCCAGTCCTTCATCGCCGCCTCGCCGGCAGCGTCGCTAGCCGGCAACGCGGACAGATTCTGATCAGTCACAGACATGATCCTTCCCGGCCCACAGCACACAGCTGCGGACCCTCAGACCACGCCCGATACACAAAATTCCGGACAGTCCCCTGGCAACCCCACTGACCCACCTATCCGCTCATCCTCTAAGCCTGAATCCACCGATTGGGTGTTGGCGCGGGTGTGGGTGGCTGGGTTGATGCCGGGTCGGGGTCGTGTGGGGCTAGGTGTCGGGGTCGTTTTGGGTTGTGTTGACGCTGGGTTTGTGTGGGGGCGTCAATTCCGGGGGGTGCGGGTCAGCCCGAGGGTCCGGGCAGGGCTCGCAGGGCTGTGAGGGTGGCTTGGAATTGTGTTGCCCAGGGCCAGCGGGCGGGGTATCGCAGGGTGGGTGTGCCCGAGCGGTTGACGAGCACGGCGGCGAGGGCGACGAGGCGTGTGCGGCGGCAGCGGTTCGTGGCTGGCGGCGCGGCGGCGAGGGCGGCGCTCCAGTGGCCGATGTTGTGGGCGAGGGCGGCGCAGGTGAGCCATGCGCAGTTCGCGCCGTAGTGGCCTGAGGGGACGTGTTCGAGGCCGGAGCCTTCTTTGAGGTCGCGGATGGCGAGCTCGACGACGGCGTGGCCGCGGTGGAACTCGTCCGCGGCGACGGTGCGGTGCTCGGTGTTGGTGATGAACGCGTGGTGCCGCCAGTGGGGCCACAGCCGTCGCTGGGCGCCCTCGGCGAGGCGGGTGCGGCGCACCACGAGACGAACGGTGCGTTTGCGGCGCTTGGTGGTGCCGCCGCCGGTGACATAGGCCGTCTCGGCGACCTGGGCGTGGCCGCCGTCGGTGTAGTCGATGTCGGCCCACGCAGTATCGGGGATCGCTTCGATCGCTGCGCGAACAGCGGATCCGAGCGTGACGGTGATCGACCACTTGGCGCCGTGGGCGTCGAGACGGTCGATCAGTTTCCAGGACCAGAACCCCGAGTCGGCGCGCACCGTGAGCGGCCCCGAAGCGCCGGCGCGCCTGAGATTGGCCACGAGTTCGTCGACGAAGCGCAGCACACCTCGCGCTGACCCGGCGGAGCCTTTGCGCATGCGGGCGGCGAGCACCTCGCCGGTGTCGGCGCGTGCGGCCAGCAGCGGGTGATAGCCCAGCGCTTTGGTGTAGCCGTACGCGGCGCCGTGCTTTTGCTTGCCGTGGACCTCGCAGATCGTGGAGTCCACATCGACCACCAGCGGCTCGGCGCCGGGGCCCGCTCCCAGCCGCCACGCCCGCGCCAGGGTGCGCGACAGCACCGCTTCGAGCTGGCGGACGTGACCGAACGTGAAGGTCCGCAAGAACGACCCCACCGTGGACGGCGCCACCGGCGTGAACCCCAGTACCGCACCGGTGCGCCCGGCGCGCAGCATCTCGACGTGATCGATGTGAGTGGCGCCCGCGACCATCGCGGCGACCAAATTGGCGATCTTGGGGCCCGGGTTCGCGGAACCGGTGCGCACCCACCGCTCGATCAGCGCCAGCAGACCCAAACGGGCCATCAGCGTGCCCGCCACGATCAGGCCCGCGTTGGCCACCAGGCCCTCATGGTCAAAGGTCGTTGCGAACCGGTCCAGACTGCGCGACGATGCAGACACAAAAAGTGCCTCCTGTTTTTGAGACGAACGTGAATATCGACATCACAATCGTCGCAGATCAGGAGGCCTTTTTCGCGGACGCGGCCACCCCCGCACACCCACCACACCGGTAGATTCAGGCTAAGTGCCACGCGGACAGGTGTGCCCGTTGACGTTCTCAGCCGCGGCCGACTAGGGGCATTCCGTTGGCCATCACCGTCATCGTCAGGACGTTGGTGTCGGCCGGCAGCTCCGCCATGTAGAGGACGGCGCGGGCCACGTGGTCGACATCCATCAGCGGTTCGGCCCGGATGCTCCCGTCGGCCTGGGGGACGCCGGTGGCCATGGCCGCGGTCAGGGGCGATTCGGCGTTGCCAATGTCGATCTGCCCGACGGTGATGCCGTGGGAGCGTCCGTCCAGCGACAGTGCTTTGGTCAGCCCTGTGATGGCGTGTTTCGTCGCTGAGTAGGGGGACGAATGCGGGCGGGGGGTTTGCGCTGAGACAGACCCGTTGTTGATGATGCGACCGCCGGAGGGCCGCTGGCGCTTCATCTGTGCGAAGGCCGCACGGGCGCACAGCCATGAGCCGGTGAGATTCACCCCGACGGTGGCCATCCAGTCCGCGACCGCCAGTTCATCAACCGGAACGGGACGGGTGCCCATGCCGGCGTTGTTGAACAGCAGGTCGACACGGCCGAACCGGTCTGTGGTCCCTGCGAACAGAGCATCGACCTGGTCCGGTTCCGAGACGTCAGCGGTGACGGCGAGTGCTTCATCCGCACACAGATCCACCACCTCGTCGAGCAGCTCTCGGCGACGGCCGCAGATGACCACCTTCCAGCCGGCCTCCGAGAGCGCCAGCGCGCAGGCCTTGCCGACACCGGTGCCGCCTCCGGTGATGATTGCCACCCGGTCACGGGTTCCGGCGTCGTTCGAGCCGGCATCGCCAGGAGCAGCGTCATTTGGAGCAGTTCCCGATTCGCCTGCTTGCGGTGCGTTCACGTGGCCTCCTTCTGCGGCTGCTCGCCGCCCTCTGTTGCGCCCTGACTGCCGCCCCGTTCGCCGCCCTGACTGCCGCCCCGTTCGCCGCGCTGACTGCCGCCCCGTTGGCCGCGCTGAGTGCCGCCTCGCTCGCCGCCGCCCTTGGAGCCCCGCTTGCCGCCCTGCTTGGCGGCTTGGGCCTGGCGCTTCTGGATGTTCGCCCACTCGTCTCGCAGCCCGACGGTGCGGTGGAACAGCGAGGCCCCTGGGCTGTCCGACACAGGGCCGTCCAACACAGGGCCGTCCAACACAGGGCCGTCCGACCCGGGGCTCTCCGACCCGGGGCCGTCGGCGCAGAAATAGCCGAGTCGCTCGAACTGCACCACGGTGCCAGCAGCAATATCCGCGATTGCCGGCTCTGCGACGCCGGCAAGAACTTCGCGGGAGTCCGGATGCAGGTCGTCGAGGGGATCACCGGTGCGGTCACCTGGCAGTTCGGCATCGAAAAGCCGCTCATACAGCGCGGCAGTGATGGGCACTGCGTGCTGTGCGCTGACCCAGTGAATGGTGGCCTTGACCCTTCGGCCGTCCGGCGCCTGGCCGCCTGAGGTCTGCGGATCATAGGTGCAGTGCACCTCGGTGACATTGCCCTCGTCGTCGGTCACCGCGTCGGTGCAACGCACGAAGTAGCCCGCCCGCAGCCGGACCTCCCGACCAGGCGTGAGCCGGAAGTACTTCGGCGGCGCGTCGAGGCGATAGTCGTCCTGCTCGATCCACAAGGTCCCGTTGAAGGGCACCTGCCGGGTGCCGGCGGAGGGGTCCTCAGGGTTGTTGACGGCTTCCCGATACTCGGTGACGGGCACGCCGTCGTCATCGGTAGGCCAGTTGGTGATGACGAGCTTCAGCGGCCGCAGGACGGCCATGCGGCGCGGCGCCACGGCATTCAGCTCCGTTCGCACGAACGATTCCAGCAGTTCGGGAGCATGACGGCTGTTGGTACGCGCAACCCCGATGGAGGCGCAGAACTCTCGGATGGCTGCAGGGGGATACCCGCGCCGCCGCAGGGCTCGCAGCGTCGGCAGCCTGGGATCGCCCCAGCCGTCCACATGGCCGCCCTCCACCAGCCGGCGCAGGACCCGCTTGGAGGTGATCGTCCGGTTCAGCTCCAGCCGGGCGAACTCGGTCTGGTAGGGCCGCTCACCGGTATGGCCGAGCTCATCGAGCGGCAGGTGCTCCAAGTACCAGTCATAGAGCGCCCGGTTGTCTCGAAACTCCAGCGTGCACAGCGAATGAGTGACGCCTTCGATGGCATCGCTTTGGCCGTGTGCCCAGTCGTAGGTGGGGTAGATGCACCATCGGTCGCCGCTGCGGTAGTGGTGTTCGTGGCGGATGCGGTACATCACCGGGTCACGCATCTGCATGTTCTCGTGCTGCATGTCGACGCGGGCGCGCAGCACCCGGCTGCCCTCGGAATGCCGGCCAGCAGCCATCTCCCGGAACAGGCGCAAGTTCTCGGTGACCGGCCGGTCGCGGTACGGGCTCTCCGTGCCTGCGCGGCCGAATCCTCCGCGCCCAGCCGAGATGGCGTCCGCGTCCTGATCATCGACGTAGGCAAGTCCTCGCTCGATCAGCAGCTCGGCCCATGCGTACAATTGCTCGAAGTAGTCCGAGGCGTGACGGATCTCGTGGGGCTCGAAGCCGAGCCACCTCACGTCGGAGACGATGGCATCGACGTATTCGGGGCTCTCGGTGGCCGGGTTCGTGTCGTCGAAGCGGAGGACGCAGCGCCCGCCGAATTCGGAAGCGACGGTGAAGTCGAGACAGATGGCCTTGGCGTGCCCGATGTGGAGGTACCCGTTCGGCTCCGGCGGAAATCGGGTCTGCACCCTTCCTGCGAACCGCGCCGAGGCGACGTCCGCGACGACAAGATCGCGAATGAAGTCGCGCCCGCTGCCGTCGTCTGGCTCAGGACTGATCTCGGCAGAGCGGGAGGGCACGGCTCCTCAGGCAGCGACAGTGACGTGCGGCGGTGGCCAGACGCCTGCGACGATGCCGGTCTCGACCAGGTAGCCCATGATGCGCTCGAGACGGCCCAAGAGGGCCTCAAGATCGCCCGCTGGCAGTGCGTCGGCCGCAGCGCAAGACAGCCGGTCCGTGTCGTGCTCGACGGCTCGACGTGCGGCGTTGCCTTCGGGTGTCTGCTCGCCGTCGGCCGTGATCCAGCCGCGGTCGATGAGCCGTTGGCAGGCTGCGGTCCACTCGTCAGCGCTCCAGCCACGGATCTTCTGGATGGTGGCGCCGTTTCCGTGGCCACCAGTGGTCATCATGACGTGGCACTCGACGGGATCCAGATTGCCGGCTGCGAGCGCAATGTTGTGTCCGTCGAAGCGGAATTCACGCAGCAACGTGCAGCCGTGCCAAAGGTCCATGACATCCCCGCCTCCGGTGCTGTCGCTGGGCCACGGTTCCGAGGCCCACCCTGCGTAGAGCGGTCGTGCGCCCGTCGGCAGGTCGCCCGCAAAACTGCGCAGGGCGGACGCTGCGGCTGAGATGTCGCCGGGATCCGGATACTCGCCCAAGGCCCGTTGCATCGAGGCGGTCGTGAACTCCAGCTGCCTGGCTCGAACTGCGTCGGGCTCCATGATGTCCCAACATCCTGGCATCGCTCGCTCGACCATCCGGGGAGCGAAGTTGTAGAAGACCGCCGTCACGGTGGCGGCGCCGACTCTGCCCATCGGGGCCGAGCGGTATGCGAAGTAGGCGTGCCACCAGCCCTTAAAACCGTCGTCGTTGAATCCGTAGATCTCCGGTGAGTAGTAGGCCACCGTGTGGATCGGCTCGACCGTGCGGCCCAGGCGCCGGATCGGGCTGCGTCGGTCCTCGGTGCGTGGAATCTCGCCCATTGACGCTCCTGGTGTCTGTGCGCTCGTGCCGGTACAGGCTGGGTGGGACCGCTCGCGGTCGCCGCCATGGTATGGCTCGGCGGGCCTGACCGCAGTGCCCAAGACGCATCACAGGCGGCACCATTCGCAGGCACGGGTGCGGAACTACGGTTTCGCCCATGACCGTTCACCAAATGCACCACGAAGCCACCGTCGAAATCGCCGCTGCGCCCGACACTGTGTACGGATTGGTCTGCGACGTGCCGCGCATGGGGGAGTGGAGCCCCGAGAACGCCGGAGCAGATTGGACCAGCGGCACGCCAGGCGCCGAGGGTTCCACATTCGAAGGGCACAACCGCATCGGCGAACGCGAGTGGAGCGTGCCGTGCACGGTCACCACAGCCCAGCCGGGCGCGTGCTTCGAGTGGGTGACTCGCCCTGAGGATCCCGAAGGCCCCTATGTGCGATGGACCTACCGCATGACGCCCAATGAAGGTGGCGGCACGTCGCTGACCGAGATCTGGGATGTCGTGACCCTGCCGCCGACGTTGCGATCGCTGAGCTCAGAGCAGTTGGCGGCGCGTGCCGATGATGTCCGTGCCGGCATGGCCGCAACCCTTGCCGCCATCAAGGCCGCCGCCGAGTCCTAGCGGTGACAACCTGAAACGTTGTACCTGGTGCGCGAGTTGCGGTGACTCCTGAGGGAGGATGCGGGCTGCCAGTCCCCGATCCCCATCAGGACATTCTGATGGCGCGGGATCAGTACATCTGGCGTGTCACCGAGAGAACGTCATATATACTCATGAGTTCGTGAAATTCACTCATGACTATGTGACACATCGCCAAGCAGCCGGCGAGCGGCACGAAACACCGGGCACCTCCACCGGCAGGGTCGATGTGCTCGAACGTGCCACGCAAACGCTGACCTCCCCCCCGGACCTTGGCGCTCGGCTTGCGGGAGGTAGGTCGTGACCGCCTCCCGGCGTCTTGCGACGCTCCCGCTGCAGCTCATTGGGCTGGCGGTCATTGCCGCCTTGGCGAACGCCCTCTGGTTTGCCAGCGCCCAGACTCCCGCCCACGCCCAGACTCCCGCGAACCAGGGCGCCACCGGCCGGCCGGTAATCCTGGCTTCCGCGGAAGGCGCCCCCATCCTGTTTGCCGACACTTTGGGCATTGCCGACGGGAACGGGCTCCCCTTTTCCGGGAGCGTGGGGTCGAACATCGAGTTCGTCTACTCCTACCAGTGGATCCAGGTCGACGGCGGGACCGAGACCAATATCGGCGCCGACTCACCCAGCTACCTGCTCGTCGACGCCGATATCGGCAACCTGATCAAGGTGCAAGTCTCGTTCACGGACCAGGACAACTACTCGGAGACTGTGACCAGCCTGCCGTTCGGCCCGGTCGCCGAACCGGCAGGCCCGTCGCGGCCCGCAACGACGCTGGTCAGCAACACGGACCGGCCGGCGTCGGCCACGGCGAATATCACCCAGCAGTACGCCATGGAGTTCACGTTGGGCAGTCACGGCCAAGGCTACGCGCTGCCGAGCGTCTCGATCGAGCTGGCGGCGGTCCCGTCCAGTCTGACCGTCTCGCTGTGGATCGGCGACCATTCTAGTCAAAGCTCGGTCCCGGAAACCAAGCTGTTCGACTTTGAGAACCCGTCCCCGTTCGTCGTCGGTATGAACAAGTTCACGGCTCCGGCGGGCGTGCTCGCGTACCCCAGTGTCCATTACTACATCGTGCTGTCGGATTTCGGCTCCTCGCTGTCGATCAAGGAGACGACGTCCGACGGTGAGCATGGGGGCGGCGAGCTCGGGGACAAGGCGCTTGTACGAGCGTTGAATTCGACTGGACGCTGGGGTACTTCCAGCTCGCGCGACAGCGTGCTGCGCCTGGCCGTCGAGGGATGGAGGCGGGCCAGCGGCATCCTGGTTTCGACCTACGCGCAAGACGTGGCTGACTCAATAGACCAAGAAACCATCTCGGTTGGCGACGAATGCTGTTTCCGCATGGGTGTCGGAGCAGCGGATCGCTACCTCATCCGCGGTTTTTCCTGGAGATCGGACGACTCAACACCAGCAGGCGGCGGCATTCTCAACCCGTGGGACCTGCGCGACGGCACGAGTTCCTCGGCCGCCAAGCTGTTCAGGCTGATCAATACACGTGAGGTAGCCGGCATAAATGAATGGACGGCTCCGCAAGGCGCAACCGTGGTAGGAGGAAGCAGCAAGACATACACCTTCAAGCAGGATCTCTCTTTCTTCGATTATCTTGGTTCCCGCACGAGATTGGGCGGCGTCTTAACCCGCATATTTGGCACCGCAGCCGATGGCTATGACGCGCCGACGGCGCCGGGCGTGACCCTCTCACTACACGGGGCTATTGAAGTCGGCTCCGGCGGCGGCAATCCGCTGCTGGCCGTTCTCGGCGTGCCGCTCTACGCGATGGTGCAGAACCTGGGCCAGACCGACGACGGCTACCGCGGCGTCGGCAGCGCCACCGTTAAGGCGTTGACGCAGGGGTTCACGACCGGTCCCGACTCGGACGGCTACCCGTTGCAGGGCATCGGCGTCAACATCGAAGGCTCCGACAGCAAGTTCCCTGACGGGCCGTTGTCGGTGTCGGTGGCTGTGCACGCCGATTCGGGCGGCAAGCCGGGCGCGAAGCTGTTCGACCTTGTCAGTCCCGGTCTGTTCGGGGCGGGTCACAGCTTTTTTGAGGCGCCGCCGGGAACGACGCTGGCGCCGAGTACCTCTTATGTGGTGGTGTGGAGCCACCTCGGCGGCACCGTGCACAGGTTGCGGAAGACCTCGAGCCATAGCGAGGGCTCGGGCGCGCTGACCGGTTTCAGCATGGCGAATGCGTTCTATCAAGGTGTCGACTTGGACAACCTGGCCGTGGACACGGGCAGCGATGTGTTGGAAATGGCGGTGTACGGCAGAGCCCCGAGAACTGCCACCTGCGCGCCGACCGTGCTGGCTTCCGCGGAGGACGCCGGCGTCTTGGCTGTGGACACTTAGCGTATTGGCGACCCCGACGGGATCTCCATTGTGGATTCCCAGGTTTCGACGGGCATCCTGCACGATTTCTCCTACCGGTGGATCCGGGTCGACGGCGACACCGAGATCGTGGTGGGCGTCGGCTCGGCCCGCTACCGGCGTGTCGACGCTGATGTCGGCAAGCTGATCAAGGTGCAGGTGTCGTTCTTCGACAACGTCGGCACCTTCGAGACTGTGACCAGCCTGCCGTTCGACCCGCTCGCCAGACCGGCGCCGTCGCTGTTCGCGTCGACGCTGGTCGCCAACACGGGCCAGTCGGCGTCGGCCACGGCGATGATCACCCGGCGGTACGCCATGGGGTTCGAGTTGGGCGATCACGGCCAGGGCTACGAGATCTCCAGCGTCTCGATCGAGTTGGCCGCGGTGCCGTCCAGTCTGACCGTGTCGCTGTGGATGGGCCACGCTCCTGGGCGGCCCGGCTCCGGAGGTGCGACAACCAAGCTGTTCGACTTTGAGGACGCGGACTCCTTCAAGGTCGGCCTGAACACGTTCACGGCTCCCGCAGGGGCGTTCGCGTACCAGAACGTCGACTACTTCATCGTTCTGTCGGATTTCGGGTCGTCGCTGTCGATCAAGGAGACGACTTCTGACGATGAGGATGCGGGCGACGAGACGGGAGCGACGCTCGGGAACAGCGTGGACTCGCGCTCCGGCGTGCTGCGCCTGGCCGTCAAGGGCTCGAAGCGGCAAAGCGGCATCCTGGCTTCGACCTACGCGCAAGTCTCCGACGAGCAAGAAATCGTCTCGATCGGCGACGAGCTCGGTGTCGGAATCACTGTCGGAGCAGCGGATCGCTACCTCATCCGCGGTGTGTCCTTCAGCGGGGACAACTCAGCACGCAAGGGGCTCTTTACCAACCCGTGGGACCTGCTCGACGGAACTGACGAGCTGTTCAGCATGACCAATACACGTCAGATAGACGGCATAAACGAATGGACGGCTCCCCAGGGCGCAACCGTGGCAGGAAGCGACTCATACGAGTTCTTTCAGGACATCAAGTCGGTGGACCGCATGGGGGGGTCACGTTGAGCCGCCATTTTGGCACTACATCCACTGCCGAGGACACGCCGACGGCGCCGGGCGTGACCCTCGACAGCACTACTGGGGATTATGCAGGCACCTCAATGCTGATGGCCGTTTTCGGCGAGCCGCTCGACGCGATGGTGCAGAACCTGGGCCAGACCGACAACGGCTACGTTTCCGTCGGCGGCGCCACCAATAGGGTGTTGTCGCAGGGCTTCGCGACCGGTTCGAACGAGTTCGGGTACCGGCTGCAGGGCATCGGCGTCAACATCGAAGGCTCCAACAGCAACAGCAACGCCCAAGTTCCTGACGATTCGGTGTCGGTGTCGGCGGCCGTGCACGCCGATTCGGGCGGGAAGCCGGGCGCGAAGCTGTTCGACCTCGTCAGCCCCACCCAATACGCGGCGGGCCACAGCTTTTTGAGGCGCCGCCGGGAACGCATCTGGCGCAGGACACGTCTTATGTGCTGGTGTGGCGCTACAACAGCGGCACCTGGCACAGGTTGCATCGGACCTCGAGCGACAGCGAGGACACGGGCGCGCTGACAGACACCAGCATCGCGAACGCGTACTACCTGGGCGCCGACCTGAGCAGCCTGTCCGAGGACCCAGGCGGCAATTCGTTGGAGATCGCGGTGTACACCGTGGTCAAGGATAAGGCCCCATTCGTGCCCGGCGGTCACCCGGTGACCAAGAGCTGGCTCCACATACCGCAGGACGTCGAGGTGGGGTACCAGTTCAGGGTGCTCTTCGTCACACATCGCGGAACGCTTCCCACCTCGGGGAACATCAACGATTACAACAAATTCGTCCAGTTTGAAGCCGAAGGCCTCACTGAACGGGATACAGCAGCCAAGCCGTACACCGATCCGGTCATCCAGAGGGTCGCCGATGAGTTCAGGGCAGTGGTCTGCACCGCTGGGGCCGACGCGGTGACGAACACCGAGATGACGGGCGCCGGGGTGCCGATCCACTGGCTGGACGGCGGCTGGCAGAATCGCCCCACCCTGATCGCCAGCAGCTACACCGGCTTCTACAGCGCCGAGTGGGACAACACCGAGTACGGCGCCTATGTCACCGGGAACTCCGCCTACTTCCACGAGAACGCCATGGTCTGGACCGGGTGCGACGCCTCTGGAGTCGCGCATCCGCTGTACCCCATGGGTGCGGACAATTTGGTCGCCGTGGGCACACCGAGGGATCCGGCGGCCAATAACGCTCCTGTTGGCGCCGTCGATGTCGATTCGGGGTACGTCACCGGCAGCATCGATGGATACAGGCCGCTGTATGCGATTTCGCCGATCTTCACGGTCGTCGGCGAGTAGAGGTCGGTGAGAGATGATGTCGATGAAACGCATCAATTCGAGCGGCCCCACCCTTGCAGGGAAGGCGCTCGTTGGCCTGTCTCCTCGGGGCCGGTCTTTGAGCAGCTTGGGGGCGGTGGTGCTGGTGGGCGTGGCCTTGTGGTCGGCGCCTGCGGACGCGGGAGAGCCCGCGGAGCCGCTCTGGTCGGCCGACATGACGGTGACCGAATACAGCAGCGTCTCGATCGGCGCGGCCAGCGCGGATCTGTTCTCCA
The DNA here is from genome assembly GCF_965237655.1 of Candidatus Poriferisodalis sp. Classification (GTDB taxonomy): domain Bacteria; phylum Actinomycetota; class Acidimicrobiia; order Acidimicrobiales; family Poriferisodalaceae; genus Poriferisodalis. The sequence continues at coordinate 1,623,146 of NZ_CBDEGB010000002.1, read as the reverse complement.
ATGCAGGCGGGAGCGGGGACCTGCAGATCAAATGGCTTTGGTCCTACATAACGGGCCGCGATCTTCGCCTGGCATTCGACCAGGACGTTCCCGACGCCGCGGACTACACCCTCCAGGTCGGCGACCTGTCTTTGGAGTTCCCGCAGGACAGTTCGGGTGCGAGCAGCTTCAAATGGAACGACTTGGACGTCGACTGGCAGGACGGCCAAGTCATTCGTGTGCGCATCGTCCTCACTGCCGACATCGACGCTCTGCCAGCCAACACACTGGACACAGGTGTCCCCGCCGACAGCGAGACTGTGACCAGCACCCCGACGCAGGACGCAGGCAACGACGAACACACGCCGCAGTTGCTGGTCGCCAACTTGGGCGTCAACCCCACCGTGGGAATCATGCGCCCGCTCAGCACCGCTCGGTCAGGGTTTGCTCAGGCATTCACCACGGGCACCAACACCACCACGGGCACCAACACCGACGGCTGGGCCCTGGGTTCTGTCGGCATCCAGATCTCGCACTTTTTTGACGCGTCGACTGTGGGGGACCACCTCGGGGTGACGATCAACAGCGTCGCCAGCGACGGCGAGCCGGGCGACGCGCACTGCACCTTGACCAACCCGTCAACCTTCACCGCACCAGGCGTGATCGCCTTCGAAGCGCCCACAGGTGAAGGCTCCTGCCCGCAACTGGCAACCGAGACCACCTACTTCGTCGTCATCGAATGGGCCGATCCGAGCGGAACCGACGCGTTCGCACTCATTCCCCAGACCTATCCCACCGAGGACACAGCCGCCACCGAAGAAGACCCCGGCAGTGCGCAAGGCTGGTCAATAGCCGATGTGTCCTATTACCTCGCCGTCAGTTCTGACGCTCGGACTTGGACCGCCTACGACGAGACGGCCAGCTTCAAGATAAAGGTGACCGGAGGAATCTCGTAACAGACCACCGAGACCGACACGGAGACTGATACCGAGCCTGAGAACAACTCGCCCACAGGAGCGCCCACCATCACCGGAACACCCGAGGTGGAACAGACCCTCACGGCCGACACGTCGTCCATCAACAACGCCGACGGGCTGGACGACGTTTCCTACCGCCACCAGTGGATTGTCCATGACGAAACAGAGGACGCCGACATCGAGGGTGCCACGGACTCGACCTACTCCCCTTCGGTCAGCGACGTTGGCAAAACCATCAAGGTCCGGGTGAGCTTCACCGACGACGCCGACAACGACGAAACCCTCACCAGCGAGGCCACGCAGGCGGTGGCGGCGGCACCGGTTCCCCTCACAGTCAGCGTGACGGTCTCTGCCCCGACGACCCACGACGGTTCGTCGGAGTTCACCTTTGAGCTCGACTTCAGCGAGGAGTTTGGCCTGAGCTACAAGACCCTGAAGCTCCGCGCCTTCAACGTAACGGGCGGATCCGTAAGGAAAGCGCAAAGGACCGACAGGCCCAGCAACATCTCCTGGCGCATCACGATCAAACCCGACTCCACCGGCGACGTCACCGTGGTACTGCCGATCCCCAACGCCTGCGACGACACCGGCGCCATCTGCACCGACGACGGCAGGAAACTGTCCAACCGTCTGGAATTCACGGTCAGCGGCCCAGACCAATAGACCACCCACAGATCTCGGCGCTGCTTCTTGGCCGGCCCTGGCGTGCTGAAGGGCTACGAGATTCGATGCGAGCGCTGTATCGCGTTACTTCCAGAGAGTCCCGTGTGTCTGGGACCGATGAACGAGTGTCCCACCCTTGCTGCCATCAAAGCGGCCGCAGAGGGGTAGTACTCAGGCTGCCTATGACTGGCAGCCGACGCCGTTGCCGTCCCGGTCGAGGCGGTATGGGTCCTCGCCGATGACTTTGACCACCACCGGCTTCTGCGAGGCCGTCAAGTCGCCACAGTTGATCGCATCGCCGGGAAGGTTCGGCAGGCACGGTTCGTAGGCGGGATGGCAATCGTTGCGGGCATCGGCGCTCGCGGCGGCGTCCGCCGATTCGCCCTCGCCCGCTTCGTTCTGGTTCGGCTCGCCCTCGCCCGCTTCGCCGACATCTGCTTCTCCTTCGTCCGTTGCGGTGTCGTCGGGTTCCGGCGTCAGTGATGTCGTGGCTGCCGTCTGCGGGTTGCTGAATTCGAACTCGCCTCCGGTGCACGAGTCGAGTGCGTCATCGAGAACTCGTTGCTCCACGGAATCCACAGCGAGATCCCAACGAGACTTCACTGTGACCCAATCCGCTGCGTACTGGCACCGGTAGGCGTCCTCGGGAGGCCACCACTGTGCAGGATCCCGAGCGCTCTTGCTGCGGTTGGATGACGCCGTGACGGCAATGAGCGAGCGGGGATCGCCGAGGTCGTTGGCGAATCGGGTCCAGGTGTCGGCAGTCCACCGATGCCCGCCGGATTCCCACGCCTCGGCGAGGGGCACCATGTGGTCGATGTCGAGGTCGGCGGCAGCGGTCACGCTGACGTTGTCGTACAGCGACAGCCAAGTGCCGTCGGGGCGCCGTTCCGCTCCGAGGACTCGGTCTCGGGTTGAGCGTCCGTTGCTGTAGAGCCAACCGCCAAACACGGCATCGCGGTCGTAGCCCCGACGTTGCTCAGCTTCGACTCGTAACCGCTCGAACAGCCCGATTACGCTCCGGCGGCGTGCGAGATCCGCAGCTTCGGCCTCAGGGTCCCGAATGCTCGCATCTGGAAACGTGACCGGTGGCAGCACCTGTGTGTCGTCGTCACCTGAGGCCGCGCCTTCCTCGCCCGTGGCCGCGCCTCCCTCGCCTGAGGCCGCGCCATCCTCGCCCGTGGCCGCGCCTCCCTCGCCTGAGGCCGCGCCATCCCCGCCTGTGGCCGCCGAGCTTGAACCCGTCGAGTCAGGATCCGCCAAGTCCGGACTCGTCGAATCGGACGCGGCACTACCACCCTTAACTTCGTCGGATGGACCCGTCGCGAGCGGCGCGCGTGCCGTGGTCGACGCACGTGACAGAGTCTCGGCAGGACGCTCTGCAGCTGACGGATCCTGGATCGGAGTCGTGGAGGCGCACGCTGCCGCGAGAGCGAGCCCGGCAGCCACGAGACCCCACCGATGCAACCTGACGCTGATCGCCGCGTGGATCGGGTGACGGCACCGCATCTGGCCCGAAATGTAGGAGCCACCGGAGTCTCAGTGCCGGATGCCGATTCGAGCTCGAGCAGATGACACCTACGCTTCGGAAATGGACGGCATGGACTTCGGCAGCTTGAACTACTGGGCGATCATCGTGGCGGTGATTTTCAACCAGGTGCTGGGTGCGGCGTGGTACAGCACGCTGGCCAAGCCATGGATGGCCGAGGTGGGCCTTACCGACGATGACATGACTGCGATGAAGGGAACCCCTCGGCAGTGGTACCCCTACGTCGTCGCCATCGTGCTGGCGGCCGTGTTCACGTTCGCTCTGGCGCTGCTGGCGCAGGGATTGGACGCTGACACCTTCGGCGAAGGGCTCGGCCTTGGTCTGCTGGCGGCGATCGGGTTCGTGTTCACGTCCCATGGCGTCAACTACACCTTTGAGGGTCGCAGCGTGCGCCTGCTGGCGATCAACGTCGGCTACCCGCTGATCTCCTACTGCGTGATCGGCGTCCTGCTCGCCCTCTGGCGATAACTGATAGCCCCAACGAGATGCGTTCATTGGCGACTCACACAAACGACTAATTGAATAGCTATTTAATGGATAACCGATTAGTCTTTTGTGCATGGAGTACTTGCGACGGCATGCGGATGCACGGTTGGCACGTCTGCTGTCCATCCATCCAGCTTGTGTGATCGAGGGCATCAGAGGCGTCGGAAAGACCAGCACGGGCGCGCGTCTCGCCGCTTCGACGCTGCGGTTGGACCATCCGCCAACGGCAGCGCTAACAGCAAACGATCCGGAGGCGGCGTTGGCGGGGCTGCCGAATCCGATTCTGATCGATGAATGGCAGCGCGTCCCGACCGTCTGGGATGCCGTCCGTCGCATGATCGACGACGATCGCACACCTGGCCGCTTCATCCTGAGCGGTTCATCGAGGGGAGCGGTCACCGCCGACATCCATGCCGGCGCCGGTCGCATCATGCCGTTGCGGCTCCGGCCGATGACGCTGTGCGAGCGGCGCGGAGTGCCGCCAGTGATCCCCTTGGCCGACATCGCCAACGGCGGGATCGACGCCGCGCGAGGGGCACAATCGCCAGTCTCTACCGCCGAACAGGTCTCTTCGACGACCGATTCAGGTCTGCCCGGATATCTGGGCCTGCCTACTGAAGACCAGCAAGATGCCGTACGTTCGTACCTGGACCTGGCCGTCTCTCGTGACCTTGCCGAGATTGCGCCCGGCGCACGCCATACGCGAAAGCTGCGCCGGTATGTCCAGGCGTACGGGGCCGTGATCGGCACCGGTGCCGAGCATGCGTCCATCCATCGTGCTGCCGACATCGCGAAGGCGACGGCTGAGACGTATCACGATCTGCTTGACCGGATGGGCCTCATCGAGGAGCTGCGTGGCTGGTCGCACAACCGGCTCAAGCGCCTGACCAAGCGGCCAAAACGGCACTTCGTCGATGCCGCATTCGCAGCCGCCGATCACTTCGAGACTGCTGCGGTGCTCGCGGGCGACCGCCGTCGGCTGGGCGAGTTGTTCGAGAGCGCTGCGGTCGGACAGATACGTGCCACTGCTGAGGCCGAGAGATTGGGCTGGCGGTTCGGCCACTTGCGTTCGGCCGGCGGCGACCATGAGGTCGACCTGATTGCCGACCTGCCCGAAGGCGGATTCATCGCTTTCGAGATGAAGCTGTCAGGGGCGGTACAACCTGCTGACGCGAAGCAACTCGTGTCGCTGCGCGAACGAGCGGGCGATGCCTTCCACGCCGGTCTCGTCGTTCATCCAGGGACGACGGCGTACCAGCTCTCGGACCGGATTGCCGCAGTGCCGCTGGGCGTACTAGTGTGAGGGGACGACCGCAGACGTCCTGCTCGCCCTCTGGTGCTGAGGCTGCGAACCGCGGACGCGACGAGTCCAGAACTCGGCGGCGACGGGCTACTCGCTGGCCTCCGCGGCGAGAAAACGGAACGCCGAGTATTTCGGCTGATCGATCGCGACCTGATGGGCCACTGAGGTCCGCAGGTACTCGGCGAGCCCGTCCGTGTCGAGCGCCATGGTTCCGTCCCGCAGCCGATGCACGAGCCGCCAGCGCAGTTCGATGACCTGCTCGGCAACCTCGGCGTCAGCCACAGCCATAGGCACGCCGGTACCTCTCTCTGCGGGGGAGCCCACCAGCGAGGTCAGCCGAGCCAGTTCGTAGCGATGCAGCTGCGGGCCAATCAGCCGCTCACGCAGCGCAATGTCGATGGAGTTGCCCGCCACGAGCGCCAAGAAGCTCGTTCGGCCCTCGGTGGCCTGCCGTACCTCCCCGTGCAGGAAGTCCCGAACACTCTCGAGGATTTCGTCGACACGGGGCATGTCCCCGGCCGCAGCGTTCGCCTCCGCGCTCGTCATACTGCCCCCGAGTGCTGACACCTCCCCAGTCCGACGGCCGAAATCGGACCGAAGCAGCCCCAGCGAATGCACCGCAGGCAAGAACTCGACCGGTCCCGGAATGATGAGATGCGCACAGTCCAGCTGGCACTCGGAACTGCGACGGCCGATGGCCGGGCGCTCGACGGTGGCGTCGGAACCCTGGCGGTACCGATCGGCCATCCCCAGGCACCCCACGGCCCACCAGAACGACCCGAACACCTCCCAGTACTGCACCCGTTCGGGGTCGACCGGCACCCCGGCCACATCCTCGTAACCCGCAAACAGGTCCTCGTAGCGCCCGAAGCCGCCAACCGGCAGATGCCGCTGCCCGAACCGCCACGAATTGGTGCACATCCAGCCAAGATCTCGCATCGGATCGCCGATGTGGGCCGTTTCCCAGTCCAGCACCGCGACAAGCCCAGCTTCTGGGTCCACCATCACATTGCCATTGCGGAAATCGTTGTGCACCAGCGTTAGCTCGACCGGATCCTGTCCCTCAAGCTGGGTGGCCAGCCAGCGGGCGGCGTAGTCGATCATCGGCTGTGGCGTCGGCAGCTCCCTGTAGCGATCCCAGGTCTCGGTGAGATACTCGCTGGGCTGGGCGCGCCGCAGCACATCGCCCAGGCCGGTCGCGCCCACATCGATCCCATGAATGCGCGCCATTTCCTGCCCGCAGCGAAATGCCAGCTGCGACCGCACCCCTTCAAGCTCGGCAGCCCGAGCGATGCGAGCACCGAGCGTGACCCCGTCCAGCCATTCCATGATGAAGCCCGCACCGACGCCGTCCCCCGGGGCCAGTACGTAGAGCACCTCGGGCTCTGGCACGCCCGCCAGACGAGCCGTGCTCATGCAGAGGGCCTCGGCTTCGACGCCGGTGACGTTGTCGCCCTCGCGGTCCATGCCGTCAGGCCCCCGCCGCAGGCAGATGTCGAACACGCCGTCGGGGTCCGACGCTCGCAAGCACCGAAGCCGATACGTCTCCATGCTCGCCCCGCCGCTGAGCCGCTCGGCGTCGATCAGCCCGTCGCAGTCGTCGATCTCGCGCCGCACGACAGCGTCGAGCGCTTCGACGAACTCGGGCAGCACGTGCTGGCGGTCATCGCTCATGTCTGGGCGAACCTCTCGGCGGCGGCGTATCCGGCGCTGCAGCGACTCAGTCGTCCTTCTGCTGGGAGCCGAAGATGGTGGGCGGACCCTTGCGTGACCAGTCGGGCGCGACATGCATCGCCCGTCCCTCGATCGTGAGCTCCTGGGTGGCCTCCCCACCGCAGATCCGCCCGCCGTTGCGACCGGTGACACCGTTCACACCGCAATTCGCAATCGGATATGACTCCAGCGCCGAGTACGTCTGCAGCAGCAGCGGCCGGGGCCGTGGCGAGTTGTTCGGCATCGAGCCATGCACCATGCAGCAGTTGTGAACCGTGACCGAACCCGCCGGACCACCCAGATACTCCATGGCGTCGAGGTCGAGCCCGGCAGCGTCGTCGTCGCTCATCGCCCCGGCCCAGCTTCCGTCGGACCCATACAGGTCATACAGCGACCCCAGATGGCTGCCCGGAAGCACACCCATCGGCGACATCTCCGGATCGACGTCTGAGAGATACACCCCGATCGTCAGCGGCGTGAAGTCGGTGTGCGGCCAGAACTGGATGTCCTGGTGCCACTTCACCTCCTCGCCGCCGTCGGACCATTTGAAGTTGAGTTTGGAGTGGTGGTAGCGCACCGGGCCGCCGAGCAGCGCAGCAGCCAGTTGCGCCGGCGGCCCTTCGAACGTGAACCGGGCGTACGTCGGGTGCTGGTCTACCGGCGAGATCAGGCGCCGCAGCCTCGGTGCGTCAGCCGTGTGCGTGGGTTCGAGGTCGAAGACCTTGCCAGGCGTGGTCTCCGCCCGGCTGGCCTCGATGAACTCCGTCGTGACGGCCCGAAGCTCATCGAGCCAATCGGCGCCGACAAAATCAGGCAAACACAGGTAGCCGTTCGCCTCGTAGTCGGCGCGCTGGGCGTCCGAGATGAGTTCGCTTGCTGTCGGGCGTGCGTCTGCGAGCGTCATGACCGAAACCGTACCGGGTGAGGCTGTCTCGATTCTGTGTGCAATTTTGCCGCCACAGACGGCATTTTTGCGCACAGACTGCCGGACACTTCGCCGCTCACGCTGTGACCGTTCCGCTCAGGCTTAGGGTGAGGCGGTGGCAGCCGATCTGGTGATCTCGGGCGGGTGCCTGGTCGACCCCGAGCGTGTGACCCAGCCAGTCGATGTCGTCGTCGAGGACGGGCGCATATCGACAATCGTGCCGGCCGGGGAAGGACCACCTGCCCGGCGGACGCTGGATGCCTCGGCTGCGTTGGTGATGTCCGGCTTCGTCGACATCCAGGTGCACTTCCGCACTCCTGGCGGGACCGACAGCGAGGACATCGCCTCGGGAGCTGCCGGAGCTGCCATGGGAGGCGTGACCGCGTGCGTGATGATGCCGAACACCACCCCTGCGATCGACACGCCCGACATGGTCCGAGAAGTACTGGCGCTGGCAACCGGAGCGCCATGCGATGTCCGAACCTCGGCAGCCATCACGGTCGGTCGCGCGGGGGAGCGGCTCACTGATTTCGCGGCGCTGTACGACGCCGGCGTGAGAGTCTTCACCGACGACGGTGACTGCGTGGCCGACGATGCTCTCATGGAAGCAGCGCTCGCCGCCACCGTCGGCCTGCCCGGCTCGGTTGTCAGCCAGCACGCCGAAGACCCGCAGATGGTTGCCGGGGGAGTCATCAACGAGGGTCTCGTGGCGCGGCGGCTCGGCGTCCGGGGCCGTCCGGCAGCTGCGGAGGTGTCGGTGGTGCGGCGTGACATCGAACTGGCCAGGCGCACCAGCGGCCGTTACCACGTCCTGCACCTCTCCACCGCTGACGCCATGGAGCTGGTCGCACAGGCCAAGCGCGACAACGTCGCCGTCTCCGCCGAAGTGACGCCACAGCATCTGGTGCTCACCGAGGACGATGTCGAGCGCCTCGGTACGACCGGCAAGATGAATCCTCCGCTGCGCCTGCGCAGCGATGTCGAGGCGCTGCGCCGCGCCATCGTCGACGGCACTCTCGACGCGGTTGCCACCGATCACGCGCCGCATCACGCCTCGCTCAAGGACACATCGCTGCGCGATGCCGCCCCGGGCATGACCGGTGTCGAGACGATGGCGTCGGTGATCTGGTCAGAGCTGGTGGCGACGGGGGCAATGTCGCCCGCCCGATTTATTGAGGTGGTCTCGATGGCTCCGGCACGCATCGCCGGCATCGCCGAGCACGGTCATCTCGTCGAAGCCGGGATGCCCGCCAACCTCGCTGTGTTCGATCCGACCCAGCGCTGGACGATCCACGCCGACGGGCTTCAGTCACGCAGTCGCAACACGCCATGGGCGGGTCGCGAACTCACCGGCAAGGTGCGTCACACTGTGCTGGCTGGCCGCCCCGTGGTATCCGGCGGTGAGCTCTGCGGTTAAGCGGAGGGCCCGTCCTCGACGACGCGGCCGCGGCTCAGCTGTGCCTCACACCGCTACCAAGCACCTGCCTCACACCGCTACCAGGCACCCGCCTCACGCCACTGCTCGAGTTCCTCCCACTCAGCGCCGGCCTCGAGCAGCACCTCCTCGGTGTGCTGTCCGAGCTCGGCCACCTGGTTGCTGAACCGCGTGGGCGTGTCGCTCATGGTGATGGGGCAGCCCACCCAGGTCTGCTCGCCCCACTCGTCATGGTCGGCCTTGCCCAGGTAGCCGTTGGCATACGGCTGGTCACTGGCCACCACTTCGGAGTGCGAGCGGACCGGGCAGAACCTCTGCTCCTCGGCTTCGAGCCGCTTCGACCATTCCTCGGTGGTGCGTGTCTCGAACACCTCGATGAAGAACGCCCGCATCTCGGCGGCCACTTCCCGGCTCACGAAATAGGCGTTGAACGTCGGATGGTCCACCATGTCGAGACGCTCGATGGCCCTGCACATGCCTGGCCACAGGTGCTCTGGGCAGCCCGCCATGGCGATGTAGCCGTCGGCAGTGGGGAAGATGCCGTACAGCGCATGGACCAGGGGATGCCCGCCGTTCGAGCGCCCTGCCTCGTTGCCAGTGAGCAGCAGATGGGTGTACTCGACCGCTTGCAGCCAGATCTGCCCGCCCAGCAGGCTGACGTCGACTCGCTGGCCCAGGCCGGTGCGCTCCCGGGCGTACAGCGCGGCAATAACCCCGGTCTGGAGGTTCTGCGAGCCGCAATGGTCGGCCACGAGCGAGCCATAGGTCGACAGCGGCCCGCCGTCATACCCGCTGGAGGCAATCACGCCGCCTGAGGCCTGTCCTGCAATGTCGGCACCCTCGCGCTGGGCGTCAGGCCCGACGGGGCCCAAGAAGCTGCCTGCCGCCCAGATGATCCTGGGGTTCACTTCGGCCAGTTCGTCGTAGCTCAGGCCCCACTCGTCAAGCGTGCCCGGCTTGAAGTTCGACAGGACCACGTCGGAGGTCTCCACCAGGCGCAGGAATGCCTCCCGCCCCGCCTCGACGCGCAGATCGAGCGTCACCGATCGCTTGCCCCGGTTGCAGGCAATGAACACTGACGTGTGGCCGAAATCCTCGAGCATGTCCACGTGGCGGCCCACGTCGCCGATGCCCGGCAGCTCGATCTTGATCACCTCGGCGCCGAGGTCGTGCAGCATCTCGGCGGCTTGGGGACCCTGCACCAGCGTGGACAGGTCCAGAACGCGAATTCCGTCAAGTGCACCGGCCATGCTTCCCCCTGAGTCCGTGGATTGCCGATGATGGTAGTGGCGCTTCGCCAACCGGCTGCCAGCGTCCCGGCGGCACCCCGGCAGCCTGTGGCTGCTGCAACCTGGGTGGTGACGGGGGGACGGGCTGCGAGAATGGGCCACCGTGACCGGAACCGCTGCAACCGCAGCTTCAGAGCTCGATGAGGCCAGCGCCCGATCGCTGCGGTTCTCGATTCTGATCTCCGCGATCCGCTGCACGCTCGCCTACGTGATCCTCCCGTTCGTCGCACCGTTTATCGGGCTGGCGCCGGGCGTCGGACCTGCCGTGGGCATTCCCATCTCGCTGGTCGCACTGTGGGCGAACGTCGCCAGCATCAGGCGGCAGTGGAACTCCGATCACCGTTGGAAATGGCCCGTGAGCGTGCTCAACGCCGGGATCATCGTGCTGCTGGTGATCCTGCTTGTCTTGGACGTGGGACAACTGTTGTAGAGGCCGAGCGGCCCGTGAGCACAGCGGGCAAGAGGAGGAAACACAGGTGTCACCGCGCAGGGCCGCGCGTTTGGCACACTGGCTAGACATGCGGGTACATGTCCCGGCCGCTGCGGCGGCGCTATGACCGCGAACCCTGTCCCAGCGGTGACGCCGATGCACATTCTCTTTGCCGACAATATCGATACCGGCCGTCTCGGCCGGCTCGAGGCTTCGGGCCACCACTGCATCGTTAAGCCCGAGCTGACCGCCGAGGAACTTGCCGAGCACATCGAGGGCGTCGAAGTCCTGGTCGTGCGCAGCACCGAGGTGAAGCGGAAGGTGTTCAAGGCTGCCGATCGGCTCGCCATGGTGCTGCGCGCCGGCGCCGGAACCGACACGGTCGACTGCGACGGGGCCAGCAAGTTCGGCGTGTACGTCTGCAATGTGCCAGGGCGCAACGCCGTGGCGGTTGCCGAGCTGACGATGGGCTTGCTGCTGGCCATCGACCGCCAGATCCCCGACGCCACCTCGGACCTGCACGAGGGCCGCTGGAACAAGGCCCAGTACATGGGCGCCTCTGGCCTGAAGGGTCGGCGAATGGCCGTCGTGGGCATGGGCGACATCGGCATCGAGGTAGCCCGCCGTGCCGTCGCGTTCGGCATCGAGGTGTCGGCGCTGTATCGCTCGGATCGCTCGAACGCTTTGCTCGCCGAGATGAAGCGGCACGAGATTGAGGTCGTTCCCGACTGGGACAGCCTGCTGGCCGGAGCCGACATCGTCTCGCTGCACCTGCCTGCCAACCCCGAGACGTGCGGCCTCGTGGATGCAGAGTTTCTGGCGAAGATGCCCGACGGTGCGATCCTGCTCAACACATCCCGCGGCGAGATCGTCGACGAGGGGGCGTTGCTGCGGGCACTCGATGAGCGGGGCATGCGGGCAGGGCTCGACGTCTTCCAGGGGGAGCCCTCTGGAGCCGAGCCGAACTGGCGCTCGCCGCTGGCGTCGCACCCAAGTGTGACCGGCACGCATCACATCGGGGCCTCCACTATGCAAGCCTCAGAGGACATTGCCGACGGTGTCGTGGAAGTCCTCGAGGCGTTCTCGACCGGCGAAGTGCTGAACTGCGTGAATCGTGCGGAGCGGCCCCTAGGTCGCAGCACCATCGTGGTTCGACATCGTGATCAGGTCGGTGTGCTCGCAGGCATTCTGATGGCGTTGAGGGCGAGCGGGATCAACGTCTTGCAAATGCGCAACGAGATCTTGGCCGGGCCGAAGCACCATGCAGCCGTTGCCACCATCCGCGTGTCGCGCCAGCCGCCACGCAAAGTGCTCGACGAGCTGCGCGAAATGGAAGCCATCTACGGGCTACGCCTCATCAAATCCTGCTGAGTGTCTCTGTATTTGGTTCTTGGTATCTGATCAGATACCATTATGGAGGTGAATGCGGCCCAAGTGATCCGTTCCGCCCGATCTCGAGCCGGTCTCACTCTGCGAGAGCTGGCTGCCCGCGCCGGAACCTCACACTCGGCGATCGCCGCTTACGAGTCGAGCGCCAAGTCACCGTCGGCCTCCACTGTCGATCGCATCGTCGAAGCCGCCGGGTTCGCCCTCGACCGGGAGCTCAACCCTCGGATGCGGGGCGACGGCCGGCTGGGCAGGGGTACCGAGTTGGCTGCTGTCCTGGAGCTGGCCGCCGAGTTCCCATCTCGCCACTCCTCGAAGCTCAAGTTCCCTGTGTTCGGACGATGAATCTGGTCGAGCGTGTCGTCGCTCTCCATCGTGCCTTGGACGAGGCCGACATACCCCACGCGTTCGGTGGCGCGCTGGCCCTCGCTTGGTGCACCCAGCAGGCCCGGGGGACCATCGACATAGACGTGAATCTCTTCATCAGCATCGACCACATCGAATGGGCGCTGACGGCTCTCCCCGCAGGTGTGGCGGTGACTGACGACAACCGGCGTGAACTGAGCGCCGACGGTCAGAGCCGGCTGTGGTGGGACACGACACCCCTGGACATCTTCTTCAACACCACATCGTTCCACGAGGCCGCCGCAGGCCGAGCCCGAATTGAGCAATTCGGCGGCGCCGACATCCCCTTCCTTGCCTGCCGGGACCTGGCCGTGTTCAAGGCTTTCTTCGACCGGACCAGAGACTGGGCCGATCTCGAGGACATGAATTCGGCCGGCACGCTCGACCACGAGGCCGTGCTCGGCGTGCTCGTCCGTTACCTCGGCGGTGACGACCATCGGGTCGCGCGTCTGCGAGCCCTCGCCGTCTAGCCCTGATTTTTCATGAGTCTGGTGGGCTTGGGTGTGTGAGTCCGCGGAAAAGCCCCTCTGATCTGCGACGATGCGTGTTGTCGAGGCACGCGGTCGGCAGTTCAGGGGGGCATCTCCGAGGTGAAACTTAGCAGTGTGACAAACGCGCGTCTGGCAGGCGGCGGGGATCGGGTGGTGTGGGGTGCGGGGCTGTTCGCTTTGGGCGGTTTCGCGGACCGGGTCGGGCTGACCGAGGCGCTGTCGGCGGCGGTGCCGCGCCGCGGCGAGCGCGCCCCGGTCCATGACCGGGGCCGGCTGTTGACGCATTTGCTGTTGGTGCTCGCCGGCGGCGGTGAGGCGTGCACAGATATCGAGCATCTGCGGTCTCAGCGGGAGCTGTTCGGGGCGGTGGGGTCGGACTCGACGCTGTATCGGGCGCTGCGGGGCATCGACGCCTCGGCGCTGGGCGGGCTGTGGGCAGCCGCGGCCGAGGCGCGTGAGCGAGTGTGGTCCCAGCGCCGCGGTTCGGGTCCGTTGGTGGTCGACATCGACTCGACGCTGGTGGAGGTCCACTCGCCCAACAAGGCGGGTGCGGCGCCGCATTTCAAGGGCGGGTACGGGTTCCACCCGATGATCTGCTCGACCGCGGACGGGGAGCCGTTGTGGGCGAAGCTGCGCCCGGGCAACGCGGCCGCGAACAGCATCGCCGATCACGTCGAGGTGCTCGACGCTGCGATATCGGTGCTGCCCGACGCTGACGCGGCAGGCCATCGGGCAGGCGACGATCTGGCGCTCGCAGGACGCGAGATGGTGCTGCGCTTGGACTCAGGAGGCTGTTCGGCGCGTATCGCCGCGGCGTGCAGGGACCGCAACGTGACGTTTTTCATGTCCGCCCGGGCCACAGCAGGCATCGACGCCGCGATCGCTGCGGCCCGCTGCGACCCAGGGCGGTGGACGCCGGGGGTGCCGAACCCCAAACAGCGGCATCCCAAAGCGCACGTCGCCGAGCTCACCGACCTGGTGGACCTGTCGGGCTGGCCAGCGCGGACACGGCTGATCATCCGACGCGAGCCCTTGCATCCGGGCGCGCAGCGCAGCCTGTTCGCGTCCGAGAACTTCCGCTACTGGGGATTCCTCACCGACGCTGCGGGCAGCCCCGCCCGGCTCGACCGTCTCATGCGCAAGCACGCCGACGTCGAGGACGCCATAGCCCGCCTCAAAGACAGCGGACTGGCCCGCATGCCCTTCACAGCCTGGGACGCCAACTGTGCATGGGCAGCGCTGTGCATGATCAGCGCCGCGCTCGTGCACTGGTTCCAGACACAGCGCCTTGCCGGACCGCTCAAACGCGCGGCACCCAAACGGCTCCGCTGGCAGCTGTGGCACCTGCCCGCGCTCGTATGCGAAACCGGCCGACGCACCTGGCTGCGGCTCCCCACCGCACACCCCGGCACCCGAAGCCTGCTCGCCGCCCAGCACCCCAACTGAGCACCCCGCACCCCCAGCCGCCAACAGCGCCGCTCACGCGGCGGCCGACCCGTCGCGCCCACACACCCATGTCAGGGTCCAACACCGGCCCTGCGACCACCCCAGCGGCACCAAACAACACCCACCGGGTCCCGTCAAGCCGACAAACCCGCCCGACACACCAAAACACAACCCATAAACCCTGAACAGGCATTCTCGTGAATAATCAGGGCTAGCTGATCGGCCGCCCAAGACGCTCATCCAGTAGGCCGAAGTCGCACACGTCCATTGCCAGAACGGCATGATTCTGACAGGGGTCCCTGATTTGGATCCGGCTGGACCAAACTAGCGGGGCCCCGTCATGAGCCTTATGCGCTAAATTCAGATATTCATGATCATGTGTCACACAGTGTGAACGCCTCGGCCCAGATTGCGCGGGCGTCCCCCCCCGACTTATGGAAGATGTCGGCAGGCCGGGTGTAAGTCGTGACCGGCTCGCGGCGCCTGGCGCCGCTCTCCATGCTGCTCATCGGGACGGCGGTCCTCGTCGCCCTGATCGGCCCGGGAGCAACGGCCCAGGCCCAGGCCCAGGACGAGCGCACGCCACCCTCCAACCTTTTGGCCCGCTTGGTGCAAGGCGGGGTGGAGCTCACGTGGGACCGGCCCACCGAGAATGACGAATCCGTGGACGGCTACGAGATCCTGCGCCGCCGGCCCAACCGGGGCGAACAGACGCTCACGACGCTGGTGTCCGACACCGGCACGACCGATACCACGTACTTCGACGCCACGGCCACGGAGCCCGGAGTGCGCTACAACTACCAGGTACAGGCGATCAGGGATGGGGTGACGAGTCGCTCGTCCAACGCCGCCACGGTGCTGGTGCTGCTGTCCGTACCAACCACGCGGCTGGTCAGCAACGTTGGCCAGTCGTCGGCGTTCGAGTCGGATATCACCCAGCAGTACGCCATGGGGTTCAGGCTGGGCAGTCACGGCCAGGGCTACGAAATCTCCAGCGTCTCGATCGACTTGGCCGCCGCGCCGTCTGATCTGACCGTCTCGCTGTGGATCGGCGGCCCTTCTGGGACGATCGTTCAAGGCGCTTCGAGTGTGCAACGCGAGCTGTTCGAGTTCGACAGCCCGGCCTCCTTCGGGGCCGGCCTGAACAAGTTCACGGCTCCTGAAGGGGCGTTCGCGTACCCGAATGTCAACTACTTCATCGTGCTGTCGGGTTTTGGCTCCTCGCTGTCGATCATGGAGACGGCATCGGACGGTGAGGATCCGGGCGGCGAGCCGGAGGCCGTCCTCTTCAACAATGCGATGGTGCGAGCGCTGGGTTCGACCGGACGCTGGGATGGTCCCGCGACGCGCGGCGGCGCGCTGCGCCTGGCCCTCGAGGGCTCGAGGCGGGACCGCGGCGTCCTGGCTGCGAACTTCACGGGATTCACGGGTGACCAAGAAATAATCTCGGCAGGCGACGACTGCTGCTTCGAGATGACTGTCGGATCAGCGGACCGCTACCTCATCCGCGGTGTTTCTGTGACGGCGGACGATGCAGCAGCTACGGGCGGCTTCTTTGGCATCCCGTTCGACCTGCAAAACAGCTCGGGCGACACGCTGTTCAGCCTGCCCTATGCATCTGCCCAAGGAGACCTGGTGGATGCCCCGCTGAGCCTGGCTTCCCCGGCTGGCATGTCTGAATGGGCGGCTCTCCAAGGCGCAACCGTGGCCGGTAGCAGTTCATACGTCTTCGACATGACCGTCCAGAGCATTGTTGGTGACACCCCGGCTCATACACGGGGAGGCGTCACCCTGTCCCGCATAGTTTGCTCCGAAGTAGCCAACTACACGGACACTCCGTCGGCGCCAGGCGTGACCCTCTCAGCTCATGGGGATGTCGCATGCCCCACGCCGGTGATGGCCGTCGACGGGGAGCCGCTCGACGCGATGGTGTCGAACCTGAGGCAGGCAGACGACAGCTACGCCACCGTCGACTCCACCAATGACGTGGTGTCGCAGGGCTTCACGACCGGACCCAGCACGTACGGGTACCGGTTGCAGGGCATCGGCGTCAACGTCGAAGGCTCCGACGACTCGAACAGCAACGCGCAGATACCCGACGGATCGTCGTCGGTGTCGGTGGCCGTGCACGCCGATTCGAACGGGAAGCCGGGCGACAAGCTGTTCGACCTTGTCAGCCCCGACGGATACGCGGCAGGGGAGCTCAGCTTCTTCGAGGCGCCGACGGGAACGAGGCTGGCCCCCGGCACCTCCTACGTGATGGTCTGGACCCACCGCAGCGGCGAGGGGCACAGGCTGCAGCGGACCTCGAGCGACGACGAGGATCATCCCGAGACGCTCAACGGCTTCGGCCCGGCGGAAGCGTTCTATAGCGGCGCCGACCTGAACAGCGTGTCCGTGTCCACAGATAGCCACGCGCTGGAGATCGCCGTATACGGCGAGGCGGTTGAGGGCAGCTTCGTGGGCAGCGTCAGCTTCGTGAGCGGCGGATACCAAGTGACCCCAGACTGGCTCCACACACCGCACGACGCCCGTGTCGGGGACCAGTTCAGGGTGGTCTTCGTCACACACCACGCAACGGGCGCCATGTCCGGGGACATAGAGGAATACAACGAACTTGTCCAGTTCGAAGCCTCTGGCCGGAGTAAACGGGATGAAACACGGGGGCCATTCACCGATCGGGTGATGCGGAGCGTCGCTCCGGAGTTCAAGGCGGTGGTCTGCACCGCTGCGATCGACGCGCGGACGAACACCGGGAACACCGCCTACTTCTACCCGAGCCACTTCTGGAGCGTTGACAGGAGCCACACGATCTGGACCGGGTGCGACGCCCAAGGCGCCTCGCATCCGGAACTCCCGATGGGCACGAACTCGCCCATGGAGATGGTCGCCGTCGGCACGCCGAACGATCCCAACGACAACTACGCCCCTATCGGTGCCGTCGACGTGAGTTCCGGGTACGTGGCGCGCCCTCGGGAGACGCTGCTGTCGCTCTACGCGATCTCGCCCGTCTTCACGATCGTCCCCAAGAGGTGACCTGGGTCGTCGGCATTACCGCGCAACCGACCTTACGAAGCCCTTGAGAAACCCTTCCCCCAAGGACGATTTGATGACATCAAAGATACGTATCAATCGGATCGGCTCGGCCTCCAGGGTTGCGCCTCTCCTTGAACCGTCGACCGGGGCCCTGAGCACTCACAGGGGCATCGTGGTGGCCTTGCTGGCGATGGTGCTGGCGGGGGCGCATGGCCGTCTGGGCGACGCCGGCGTCGGCGGACGCGGAGGAGCCTGCAGAGCCGGTCTGGTCGGCCGACATGGCGGTGGTGGAGTACACCAACGTCTCCATCGGGGCAGCTAGCGCCGACCTCTTCTCCAATGTCGGCGGAAGCGGGAACCTGCAGATCAAGTCGCTCTGGTCCCACACACCGGACCGCGATCTGCGCCTGGCATTCCAGGAGGGCGTTCCCAACGCTGCGGACTACACCCTGCAGGTCGGCGACCTCTCCCTGGAGTTTCCCGCGGGGAGCTCCGGCGCCAGCAGCTTCAAATGGCACGGCGTGGACGTCGACTGGGAAGACGGGCAACTCATTCGCGTACGCATCGTGCTGAGGTCCGAAATCGACGCTCCACAAGTCGACACCCCGGCCACGGGCGTCCCCACCATCAGCGGTACGGCCCAGGTGGGCGAGACGCTGGCGGCGGACACCTCGGGCATCGCTGACGAGGACGGGCTGGACAGTGTTTCCTACCACTACCAGTGGATACGCAACGATGCCAGCATCGCGGATGCAACCGATTCCACCTACACGCTCACCGACGACGACCAGGGCAAGACCATCAAGTTGAAGGTGTCATTCATCGACGACAACGGGAACAGCGAGACGCTGACCAGCGCCGCGAGGGAGGAGGTAAGCAAGAGGCCGCAGTTCCTGGTCAGCAACCTGGGCGTGGGGACCGAAGGCGCCGGCGGGATTCAGCGCACCCTTAATGCGGCTCGATCAGGGTTTGCCCAGGCATTCGCGACAGGCTCGAAGACCAACGGGTACGCACTCGGCGCCGTCGACATCGGGGTGTCGCACTTCTACGATGCGTCGAACGCGGCGGACCAGCTTCGGGTGACGATCAACGGGGTCGCGAGCGAAGGCGAGCCAGGCGACGCGCACTGCACCCTGACCAATCCGTCGAGCTTCTCGACACCGGGGGTGATCGCCTTCGAGGCGCCGACGGGTGAAGGCTCCTGACAGCAGCTGGCGACGGAGACAACCTACTTCGTCGTCATCGAGTAGCTCGAGCCGAGCGGCACAGACTCATTTGCAGTCATTCCGCAGACCTATCCCACCGAGAAGTCAGCTGCCACTGAAGAGGACCCGGGCGGTGCGGAGGGCTGGTCGATCACCGACAAGTCCTACTACCTCTCCGTCAGCTCCGACGCTCGGACCTGGACTGAATACGATGAGACGGCCAGCTTCAAGATCAAGGTGAACGAAGGCGCGGCCACGGAGGCAGTAGCGGCCAAGTCCAACACCGCGCCCACCGGCCTGCCCACCATCAGCGGGACGCCCCAGGTGGAACAGACCCTCACGGCGGACACGTCGTCGATCGACGACGCCGACGGGCTGACCAACGTCTCATATGAGTACCAGTGGACGGCCGGCGGCACCGACATCGCGGGAGCCACCGGTTCCACCTACGAGCTCACCTCCAGCGAGCAGGGCAAGACCATCCAGGTACAGGTGAGCTTCACCGACGACGCCGACAACACCGAGACCCTCACCAGCGAGGCCACGCAGGCAGTGACAGCGGCACCGGTTCCGTTCACCGTCAGGGTGACGTCCGCTGCCCCGACGACCCACAACGGCTCGACGGAGTTCACCTTTGACCTCGACTTCAGCGAAAATCTCCGCCTGAGCTACAGAACCCTCAAATTCCACGCCTTCAACGTGACAGGCGGATCGGTCAAGAGAGCGCAAAGGACCGACAAGTCCAGCAACATCTCCTGGCGCATCACGATCAAACCCGACTCCACCGACGACGTCACCGTCGAACTCCCGCCAACCACCGACTGCAACGCAAGGGGATTACATCGGATAGTGCCAAAGCGGGGCGCTAGCTCTCATCGGGCCATGTGGCATCAGCGGGCGGTGTGAATCCGAGGATGCGTTCAGCGACCTGTTCGGGGGTGTAGTCGTGAGCGCCTTCGAGCTGGACCGGTTCCTCTAGCTCGGCGTGTGTCGGCTCGTAGGAGCTGTCCCAGATATGCGGATGCGGTTCTCTCACGACGGTTCCTCCGTGAACTTGGTGCTGAGCCAGTCGTACGCAGCTCGCTGATCGTGTTCTGACGCTCGCCGTAACTGCGCCAACAGCCACAGCCATGTGGGCGGCTCTTGAGTGATGTTCTTAGCACCTTGATTGCAGCGGCTGCACAGCGCCCGCAGGTTCTCGCGTGTGTCCTTGCCACCTTGGCTCTTGGCCATGATGTGGCCAAGGTGTAGACGGGCCTTGCGGCCGTTGTCGTCGAGTTCGCCGGCAGCAATGCCGCACATCTGGCAGGTGTGACCGTTGCGCTCAAGCACTTCGGCCCGGAGGCGTGCCGAGATGCCGCGGGCGAACTGAGGCGGCGGCGGCGCGGGAGGTGGCCCAGCAAGCCGGTACTCGCCGGGCTTGAGGTCCGCAGCATCATTGTGCGACTCGATCGGCCAGCCTTCCTCGTCGCGCAACTCGCGGAGCCGCCGCCCGTATTGCACCTGGTTGCCGCTTGCTTCGCGAATAGCCTCCGTGTCCACGATCACGCCGACGCGCTCCAGCAGGAACGCTCGGATACCGGCTTTGCCGGTCAGCCGTTCAGGCACTGGGCGACTGCGGTCGCGACCGCAGCGGCAAGGCTGGGCGGCAAAGCGTTGCCGATCTGCCGGTAGCGCTGTGTCTTACCGCCCACGAACCGCCATCCGTCATCGAAGCTCTGTAAACGTGCGGCCATCTCGACCGTGAGTCTGGGTATTCCGCAGAAATCTGGACCGGGTGCGTGATCGGCCATGCCGCGTCCGTCTACGCCGAGCTTCGCCCACGTCTCACGGGCGCGCGTGGGGCCGAGGTCGGGACCGCCGTGGCGACGCGAGCCACCCACGATGGTCGGTGCCGGTTCCTGCGCTCCTGCTGCCCACGCATCAACACCATGCCAGCCTCGGGCACCCATGAGGTCTTTGATCGCCCCGGCAACCGTGCCGCCGCCGGCTGCATCAGGTGTCGGCCACTCGAATACAGCACCGACCGGCACAGCGACCAAAAACGAGCGAGTGCGGTGCTGCGGTGTCCCGTAGTCGTGAGCATCAAGCACCCCCCAATGCACTACGAAGCCCGCTGCTTCAAGACGCGCCTGCACCATCTGACGGTAGGTATCGAAACGGCGCGACATCAGCCCGCGCACGTTCTCGACGACTACAGCCCGCGGTGCGGTCTCGGAGACGATGCGCAGCAGCACTGGGAATAGGTCGCGGTCGTCGCCCGCTCCATCCTGATTGCCTGCGACGCTGAACGGTGGGCACGGCAACCCTGCTGCGACGACATCGACGCCATGCCAGTACCTCACCTCGAAGCGAGACAGATCGGCCTCGATCACATTCCAGTGCGGTCGGTTAGTGCGCAGCGTCACGCAGGCATGACCGTCGTTGTCGATCAGCGCCTCATGCTCGAAACCCGCCCGCTCGAAGCCCAATGCCTGCCCGCCAGCGCCAGCACAGAGTTCTAGCGCTGTCAGGGTCATGCGGCGATCAGGTCGTCGTAGCGGAGACGCTTGCCCACCATGTCCACCACGACGGTCCCCATCTGACGTTCGGTGCCCATCTCGCGGACATTGTGGCGACCGGTGAACTCGTTCACATAGCGGCCCAGATGAACCTCAGACATGCGGTGATACGTCCCGACGTAGCCCCGTTTGAACATCGACCACAGCGACTCGATGCCGTTCGTGTGGACCGGGCCGCGCACGAACTCGCGTGCTGAGTGAGCAACCGCAGCATGGGCATATCCCAGTGATGCGAGCGGCTTGTAGGACCGGTGCCCGTCGGTGAACACATCGGCACCGTCAGCGGTCACGCTGTCCACGATCCCCGTCAGGGTGCGGGCCGTGGTGTCGGCCACCGGACCGGCGACCACTGTGTTCGTCGCGCGATCCAACACACCGACGACAATAGCCTTGTCCGCTCCGCCCCTGCCGGTAATGCGCCGCTCACGGTCCCGCTGGTGCATGTTCTTGGCTTTGCCGCCGACGTAGGTCTCATCGGCTTCGACGGGTCCGGCGAACGGTTCCCCAGCGGTATGCGCCCATGCTTCGCGGATGCGATGCAGCATGAACCACGCCGTCGGCTGAGTCACCCCCAGGTCACGGTGCAGCTTCATGCTGCTGATCCCCTTGAGGTTCGTGAGCACCAGATAGACGGCGACAGCCCACAGGCGACAGCCGATATTGGAGGCTTCCATGACGGTGCCGACCTTGACGCTGAACCGCTTGCGGCACCCGTTGCGGCGGCACCGGTACGGCATCGTCTTGTGCGCACAGCCCGTCTGCACATCATCGTGACCGCAGTGCGGGCACGACGGGCCGTCCGGCCAGCGCTGAGCGGCGAACCACGCCTCAGCAGCGCGGTCGTCGGGGAACATGTCGAACAGCGCGGCGAGGGTGAGTCCCTGCCGGTAGTGCTTGCCAGGTGCGTTCTTTGCCATGTGCCCATAGTGGCAGGGGGGTGTTACACCAAAACCGGTGCTGACCAGCAGCTTGGCACTACCCCGTATAACCCCCCAACGCAACAGGCGCCATCTGCACCGACGACGACAGGAAACTGTCCAACCGTCTGGAGTTCACGGTCAGCGGCCTAGACCTGTCGGCCACACTCGGATCTCGGTACAGCCTCATCCCAAGTGGCCGTTAAGCGGGCGTCGCTGACCTGCATTTTCTGGTGTTGCTCGTGTTCGCAGGAACTGGACTGGCCGATGACAGGGGTCTCTGACTTGGGTCCCGGTGGACCAACTAACGGGTGCCCATTACCCCCTCAAGGCGGCGTCGCGCCAGGCGACGGTGTCGGCGATCGCGTTGAACGTGAAGACATGGAGGCCGGCTACGTCGAGCCGCTCTGCGTGCGGAGCGATCTGGTCGACCAGCCCGCCCGGGTCGTAGCCGCCGGGGCGCAACAGGCGTGCAATCGCACCAGTGTTCTTGCGCAGGTAACGCAGTGACGCGCCGACCCCCAAGCGTGTGCCGATTCGCAGAAGTCGTGCCGCTTCGACGGCCCCGGGTATGCCCAAGTGCACGGGCAGCGAGAATCCGCTGTCCCGCTCGGCGGCCAGCCATTCCACGATGGCCTTCGGGTGAAAGCACATCTGGGTGGATGCATGGCCCTCGATGCCCGCCTCGGCCAGCAGCACCTGTTTGACATGCAGCGCTTCATGCAGCACGGCGTCAGTGATGAGCGCATGCCCCTCGGGGTAGGACGTGACGCCGATGTGGATGAGCGAATGGGTGACCTCGCGCAGCGCTTCCAGCAGCCCGACTGCGCTGTCGAATGGGCCGGCGGGGGAGGTGACATCGCCGCCGACCAGGAAGATCTCGCTGAGGCCCATCGATTCGATCCGGCCCAGCAGCTCTTCGAGGTGATCACGACTGGCGACCATGCGAGCAGCAATGTGGGGCACCGGGCGATGGCCCAGCGAACACAGCTCCGCGGTCAGGTCCAGCGTGTCTTCGAGCGTCTTCGAGGCCGAAGCGGTCACCGACACCGGCGACTGGGGCGGAAGATGCGGCAGCTGTTCGGCGAGGTTCCGCAGCGGGATGAGCTCCCACTGGGCTTCAGCCAGCAGCCTACGGCGTGCCTCCATTCAGCTCAGGCCGACGATCTCACCGTCGGCATCGAGGTCGATGTGACGGGCGGCCGGGTCACGGCCGAGGCCGGGCATGGTGCGCATGTCGCCGCAGATTGGGTACACGAAGCCGGCGCCCACCGATGCACGCACCTCGCGCACCGGCAGTGTCCAGCCCGTCGGCGCACCCTTCAGCGACGCATCCGACGAGATCGACAGGTGGGTCTTCGCTATGCACACGGGCAAGTTGCCGAAGCCGTTTCGCTCGTAGCTGTCGAGTTCACGGTTCGCCCGGGCGGTGTAGCTCACGTCGTCGGCGCCGTACACGTTGGTCGCCACGGCCTTGATCTTGTCCCGCAGCGAAATGTCGTCGGGATAGAGCACGGCGAAGTTCGTCGGCTCCTCTGCGGCTTCGGCCACTGCGGTGGCGAGCTCGGCTGCGCCTGCTCCGCCATTCGCAAAGTGGGTGCACCGGGCCGAGCGGGCACCGTATTCGGAAGCGATCTCCGCGATGGCGTCCAGATCCACCCCGTGATCACCGGGGAACTCGTTGATGGCCACCACCGGTGACACCCCGTGCATCCGCACGTTCTCGAGCTGCTTGCGCAGGTTGTCGCCGCCGGCGTGGACTTCGTCGGGGTTGGCTTCGAGCAGGGCCGGGGGCAGGGGCCGCCCCGCGACGATGCGGTGGTTGCCCGAGTGAGCCTTGAGGCCCCGCACGGTTGCGACGATGACGGCCGCGTCGGGGGAGACGCCCGAATAGCGGCACTTGATGTTGAAGAAGCGCTCGCCGCCCATGTCGGCGCCGAATCCGGCTTCGGTCAGCAGGAATTCGGACGTGTGGATGCCGATGCGGTCGGCCACGATCGAGGAATTGCCGGTGGCGATGTTGCCGAAGGGCCCCGTGTGCACGAGCGCGGGGGAACCCTCCAAGGTCTGCATCAGGTTC
This sequence comes from Candidatus Poriferisodalis sp., assembly GCF_965237655.1. Taxonomy (GTDB): domain Bacteria; phylum Actinomycetota; class Acidimicrobiia; order Acidimicrobiales; family Poriferisodalaceae; genus Poriferisodalis. The sequence continues at coordinate 1,598,870 of NZ_CBDEGB010000002.1, read as the reverse complement.
GGCTTGATGGCCTCGCGCAGCAGCACCGCCATCGAGCCGGCTGCGCCGATGTCCTCTGCGGTCACCGGTTCGCCCGAGCCGGTGTAACCCAGCACGATGCGGCCGAGCCGCGCCCGCAAGTCCTCCATCGAGGTGCACAGCGCCAGGGTCGCCATCACTTCGGACGCAGCGGTTATGTCGAAACCGGATTCGCGCGGGATGCCGTCGAGGCGCCCGCCGAGCCCGATCGTGATGTTGCGCAACGCCCGGTCGTTGACGTCGAGCACCCGGCGCCAGGTGATGTTGTGGATGTCGAACCCGGCTTCGTTGCCGTGGTAGAGGTGCGCGTCCAGCATGGCGGCGCAGAGATTGTGAGCGGCGGTTACGGCGTGCATGTCGCCGGTGAGGTGCAGGTTGAACAGGTCCATCGGGACCACCTGGCTGTAGCCGCCGCCGGCGGCACCTCCCTTGATGCCGAAGGTGGGCCCCATCGACGGCTGTCGGATGGCAATCGTGGCGGTGCGGCCGATGTGGGCGAAGGCCTGCCCGAGACCCACGGTCGTCGTTGTCTTGCCCTCGCCAAGAGGCGTCGGCGTGATGGCAGTGACCACCACATAGCGCCCTCGAGGCCGGTCGGCCATTGCTTGCGCTGCCTCCAGCTTGATCTTGGCGACGCCCGTGCCGTACAGCTCGAGGTACTCCGACGGAATGCCCGCCTCGTCTGCAATTTCGGTGAGCGGTCGGATTGTCGCCGCTGAGGCGATCTCCAGGTCGCTCGGAAATTCACTGGCTGCTGTCATGGCGCGCGCCCCTTGTGCCGTGCTGACGGATGCGGCCCCTCAGCCGCTTCACGTTCCCTCAGTGTCGCTCATCAGCGCGTTCCTGAGTTACCCTTCCGCGCTAGTCTGTTCCACTGAGCGGAACTGTTCCATCATACAGAACAGCAGTGGCCGGATCGGTCACTCTCGCATGTCGTACTCTGGCGGCGCCCAGGGCCGAATATCGGTTGCATGCTTGTCTGTTGGAGGGGGTTGGGATGAGCGAGTTTCCCGAGAGGGCCGACTGTGTCGTCATCGGCGCAGGAATCGTCGGCAACTGCCTAGTCGGCCATCTCAGCGACCTCGGCTGGACCGACATCGTGCTGCTCGACAAGGGTCCCCTGCCCAATCCTGGGGGCTCGACGGGGCATGCATCGAACTTCATCTTCCCCGTCGACCACTCGAAAGAAATCGTCGACCTCACGATCGAGAGCCAGCGGCAATACGAGGCCCTCGGATTGCAGAACACCTGCGGAGGGCTCGAGGTGGCCCGCTCGCCGGAACGCCTCGAAGAATTCCGCCGACGCATGACCTCTGCCAAGTGCTGGGGGATCGAGTCCAAGCTGCTCACCGTCGACGAGGTCGTCGAGCTGGTGCCCTTCATCGATCCGAGCGTCATTCTGGGCGGCTTCTATACGCCCAGCGTGTCCGCGGTGGATTCCCTGGAGACGGGCACGCAGATGCGCAAGCGTGCCCAGGATGCCGGGCACCTGTCGGTGCATGCGAACACCGAGGTGCTCGACATCGAGACCGCCCCGGGTCCCAACGGTCCTCGGATAGCGGCCGTCGTGACCGACAAGGGACGCATCGAATGCTCCACGGTTGCGATCGCCTGCGGCGTGTGGAGCCCGAAGCTCGCAGAGATGGCGGGGGCGACGATTCCATTGACGCCTGCCGTTCACCAGATGGTCGACGTCGGCCCCTTCGATGTCTTGGTGGAAACCAATCAAGAGTTGGCCTACCCGATCGTCCGTGACATGGACACGTTCTGCTACGAGCGGCAGTCCGCTGGCTCGATGGAGGTGGGCAGCTACGCCCATCGACCGATCCTGCATCGCGTCGAGGACATCCCCTCGAACGAGGAAGCGGCCCTCAGCCCCACGGAGCTGCCATTCACACCTGACGATTTTGACGAGCAGCTCGAAGAGGCCATCGAGCTGATGGAGTTCCTGGGCGACGGCGAGATCAAGTACGCCATCAACGGCCTGCTGTCACTCACACCCGACGCAGGCCCACTGCTCGGACCCACCGTCGAAGTAGAGAATTTGTGGTCGGTGGCCGCAGTCTGGGTCAAGGAAGGCCCCGGCGTCGGCCGTCTGGTTGCTGAATGGATGACCTACGGCTACCCGCGGCTGACCGACCCGCACAGCTCGGACGTGACGAGGTTCTACAACCCGGATCGCAACGTCCACCACATCGAAGCCCGCGCCGACGAGCACTTCAACAAGACCTACGGAATCGTGCACCCACGAGAGCAGTGGGCAACTCGACGCAACGTGACGTGCGGCCCTGCGAAGGCCCGCACCGATGAGCTGGGCGCCTTCTACTTCGAGGCCGGCGGCTGGGAGCGACCGCATTGGTACTCCTCGAACGCCGACCTCGTCGAGCACTACGGCATCGGAGGCCGCACTCACGAGTGGGACGCCCGCTGGTGGAGCCCCATCACCGATGCCGAGCATCTGCACCTGCGCGAACACTGCGGTCTGGTGGACATCTCGCCCTTCCAAGTATTCGAGGTGTCGGGTCCCGATGTCGTGCCCTACATCGAGAGGATGGTCGTCAACAAGTGCGACCTGCCCGTCGGGCGGTCGATCTATACCCCTGTGCTCACACCAGACGGCGGCTTCCGTTCGGACCTCACCATCGTGCGCCTCGCGCAGGACCGGTTCCGCATCGCCACCGGTGCGTTCGACGGCGGCCGCGACGAGTACTGGTTCCGGCACAACCTGCCCACCAGCGGCGTGGCCTTCGAGAATCGCACCGAGGCCCTCGCCACCTATGGCGTGTGGGGTCCCAACGCTGTCGCGCTGCTGGCGACCCTGACCGAGACGGACCTGTCCCAGGAGGCGTTCGGTTACGGGCAGGTGCGCAACGCGCTGCTGGCCGGGATCCCGGCGCAGATGTTCCGTATCTCCTATGTCGGTGATGCCGGCTTCGAGATCTACTGCGCCACCAGCGCCGGTCTCGCTTTGTGGGATGCCATTGCCGAGGCCGGGCAAGACTTCAACCTGCGACCGGTCGGAGCGGGTGTCTACGGCACCACCGGGCGACTCGAGAAGGGTTACCGGCTCATGGGCGCTGAGCTCGAGAACGAGTACAACCCGGTGGAGGCGGGCCTGGCACGGCCCCGCGTGAAGGCCACAGACTTCATCGGCAAAGAGGCTTACCTTGCAGCCCGCGAGGCACCGCCCGTCGCCCAGCTGGCAATGCTGCGCTTCGAGAACCTGCGCTGCGCCGAGGGCTACGACCGCTTCCCGATGGGAGCCGGCAACGAGCCGGTCCTGACGCCGGCGGGCGAGCGGATCACCGACTCGCACGGCAGGGTGAGCCGCGTGACGACCGCTGGCAACGCGCCGTCGCTCGGCGCTTATCTGGCGATGGCATACCTGCCAAGCGAGCTGGCGACGGCGGGCACCGATCTCTCGGTGATGTACCAGAACGAGCTGTATCCGGTGACGGTGGCGGCCACCGGATCGAACCTCGCACTGTTCGATCCCGATGACAGCCGCATGAAGGCCTGAAGGGCACGCCAGTGCGCATCCTGGTTTGTGTGAAGCGAGTTCCGGCGGTGGGCTCGCGCATCAACGTGACCCCCGACAGTCAGCAGGTCGACACAGCGCACCTGGGTTTCACCACCAGCCCCCACGAGGAATGCGCTGTGGAGGAAGCCGCGCAGATCACCGAGCGGCTCGACGGCGACGACCATGCCGTGGTGGTGCTCACCCTGGGACCCGAAGAATCGACCGAGCAGTTGCGCTACGCAGCCAGCGTCGGAGGCACCGCACTAGCGCTGGTGACTGCCCCCGGCGGACTTGACTGGGATCCCCAGCGCACTGCAGTCGCCATCACCGACGCAGTGCGGGTACTCGAGGCGGCCGGCGGGCAATTCGATCTCATCCTGTTCGGCAACGAGTCGGCTGACGGCGGGAACTTCCAGGTCGGCATCCGTGTCGCTCACGCGCTCGGCCGCCCGATCGTGAACGGCATCAAGGGCATCGACATCGCAGAGAACGGCTTTGTAGCTCGCCGCGAGACCGACGCCGGCTATGAGGTGTACGAGCTGGACGCTCCCTGCGCCATGGGCGTCAAGGAGGGCATCAACCTGCCCCGCTACCCGACGATGAAGGGACGGTTGGCGTCACGCAAGGCGCAGATCCAGTTGCTCGAGGGTGCGCAGGACGCTGCAGCGGGAGGGCAGGCCCGGGTGCGGCTGCACCGACCGCCCGAGCGTGCCAGCACCACGGTCGTGCTTGGGGACAGTGCCGCAGCTGCTCCCGCCGTGGTGGACCTGCTGGACGAACTGGGGGTGCTGTGAGCGGCGTCGCTGTGCTCATCGACCACGACCGTGGTGTGCCCTCCGGCGGTGCCCTTGAGGCCCTCACCGCCGCCCGGGCATTGGCTTGTGATCTCGGCGTAGCCACCGAGGCAGTCGTGTTGGGCGACGTGACGCTGTTCGAGTCCCACGACGCCGAGCTCACCGCTGCCTGCGCGGCTTACGGCGCAACGACGGTGCATTGCGGCCGCCACGAACTGCTTGCCGACTACGGGCCCGACGCCTGGGGCGCTGCGTTGGCCTCATTCCTCGATACCGCACAGCCCGCTGCGGTGGTCGCGGCGGGCACTGATCGAGGGGCCGAAACGATGGCCCAACTGGCGGCCCGAGCCGACCTGCCGCTCGTGGCCAACTGCGTGAGCGTGTCGGCTGGAAGCGAACCGTGGCAGATCACCCGGATCCAGTGGGGCGGATCGCTGCTCGAGGACGTGACGCTGGACACGACTCTGCCGTTGTTGACCTACGCCCAGCACGCCATCGAGGCCGAACAGACACCCGGCGGCGACGTCGCTCCCGACATTGTCGACTTCGAGCCCGAGGTGGGAGCCGAAGCGCGGCGCACGCTGGTTCGCGACCGGGTCACCCTGACCGAAGGCATCACGCTGTCGACCTCGCCGGTCGTGGTGTCTGGCGGCCGCGGCGTCGGCTCCGCGGAGGGATTCGCCCAGCTCGAAGAGCTTGCCGAGCTGCTTGGGGGTCGGGTCGGCTGCTCTCGTGCTGTCACCAACAACGGCTGGCGGAATCACGCCGATCAGGTGGGCCAGACCGGCACCCGTATTGCTCCGCAGATCTACATCGCGTGCGGCATCTCGGGCGCCATCCAGCATTGGGTGGGTGCCATGGGATCGAAGAACATCCTCGCCATAAACATCGACCCCGAAGCCAACATGGTTACCAAGGCGGGGTATGCCGTCATCGCCGATCTGCACGAAGTCGTGCCGGCAATCTCCGACGAGATCCGGCGACGCCGCGACCGCCCCAGCTAGCCCGGCTTCACATCGACAGGGGTGCCCGGCCGGCGAGGTGCTCGGCCAGGTTCGATGCTGCCGTGATCAGCATGAGGCCGATGTCGTGGGTGCGGTTCGGATCGGGAAACCGGTAGGCGGGGCCATGCACGTGCAGCGCCGCCACCGCGGTGCCTTCCTCATTCAGCACCGGTGCCGCCGCCGAGTTGATGCCGACGGCGAACTCCTCGTACACCCAGACATAGCCCGCGCTGGCGATCTGTGCCAGCCGGGTCCGCAACGCGTCTGGGTCGACCACGCTGTTCACGGTCGTCGCTTCGAGGCCGCCTACGAGGTACTCCTCCAAGGACTCGGGACTGAGATGCGCCAGGTAGACCAGTCCCGAGGGCACCAGGTGCAATGGGCAGTACTCACCGATCCACGAGCGCACCTGCACTTCAGATTCGGGTTCGACCTGGTCGAGGTAATAGACCGTCCGGTCCGCACGAACGCTCACTCCCGCCGTCTCACCGACCTGGTTGACCAAGCTGTGCAGGTGTGGGCGCGCCGCAGCCAGCAGACCTCGGTCGTCACCAGCAGCACCGATGATGTCGATGAGCCCTTGCCCGATCCGGTAGTCGCCACCGGTGTCGTCCTGGGCGACCGCACCGACGGCTTCAAGCGATGTCAGCAGCCGCGCCACCGTGCTCTTGGGCAGTCCGACGCTGTCCGCAACGTCGGTGACGCCCTGCGGCCCGACGGCCAGCGCGCGCAGCACCGCAAACGCACGAGAGATGGACTGCACTCTCACCACCGTACCCCGCGTGCGACACAGGCCCGTCTCCTGACCGCCATTTTGTACCGTATTGTGGAACTGTTCTGCTCTGTGGAACAAATCGGGACACAGGTGACGGACGGTGACGTGTCCGCGTCCTACTATCGGGGCCGAGCGCGCGACGGGGTCATCCATTGGGGGGAAGGCTGATGCCACAGCGGATCAACTCACGATTGAGGAACCGCAACCGATCGTTGCCCCGGCTCGACACGCCGCTGGTTCGCGACGGCGGCGTCCTGCGGCCTGCGAGCTGGAGCGACGCACTTGACCGTGCCGCGACGGGCTTGGCGGCGGCCACTCAGCAGCACGGTGCCGGTGGCGTCGGCATGTTCTCATGCTCGAAGAGCACCAACGAGATGAACTATGCAGCCCAGAAGTTCATGCGAACGGTGCTGAAGTCCAACAACATCGACTCCTGTAATCGCACCTGACACGCGCCTTCTGTCGTCGGTCTGGCGACGGTGTTCGGTCTCGGAGGCGGGACAAGTTCCTACCAAGAGATCCACGAGGCCGATGTGATCCTGCTGTGGGGATCGAACGCTCGCGAGGCGCACCCGATCTTCTTCCACCATCTGTTGCGAGGCCTCGACAACGGAGCCGAAATGTATGCGGTGGATCCCCGCCGCACCTCCTCGGCCGAGTTTGCGGACGTGTGGCTGGGTCTCGACGTGGGTACCGATATCGCTCTGGCGAATACCGTGGCCCGCGAGATCATTGCCCAGGGCCTGCACAACCAGTCCTTCATCGACCATGCGACCACGGGCTTCGATGCCTTCGCGGCATCGGTCGAACCGTTCACGCTCGACGAGGGCGAGCGGCTGACTGGCGTGCCGGCTCAGGCCATCGCAGAAATGGCACATGCATACGCCACTGCTCCCCGAGCGCAGATCCTGTGGACGCTGGGCATCACCGAACATCACACAGCGGTCGAGAACGTGCTCTCGCTGTGCAACCTGGCTCTGCTCACTGGTCACGTCGGTCGCCGCGGCTCGGGCCTCGTGCCCTTGCGAGGCCAGAACAACGTTCAGGGCGGCGGTGACATGGGCGCGTTGCCAGACCGTCTGCCCGGGTTCCAGCCGCTCGTCGATCCGCAGGCCCGGGCGAAGTTCGAGAGCACGTGGGGCTGCGAGCTGAACCCTGTACCCGGCAAGCATCTCACTTTGATGTTCGAAGCCATGGAAGAAGGTGAGCTTCGAGCCCTGTACGTCATCGGGGAGAACCCAGCCGACTCTGAGGCCAACGTGGCACACGCCCGCAAGCTGCTCCAGGGGCTCGATCTGCTCATCGTGCAGGATATCTCGCTGACACATACCGCCCGCATGGCCGACGTGGTCCTGCCTGCGGCAGCGGGCTGGGCATCCAGCGAGGGCACGGTGACGTCCTCGGAACGCCGTGTCCAGCGGGTGCGAGCCGCAGTGCCGCCGCAAGGTGATGCACGCGACGACGTGCGGATCATCAGCGACTTGGCGTTGCACATGGGGGCGCAGTGGCCCACCACCTCGCCAGAAGGACTTTGGGACGAGCTGCGGTCGCTGTCGCCGCTGCATGGCGGCATGAGCTGGGAGCGGCTCACCGAAAGCGGCGGCCTGCGGTGGCCGTGTCCCGACGAGGACCATCCGGGCACGGAGTTCCTCCACGAGTGGCTCTGGGAGCCAGATCTGGGGGGTCACGCTCCTGCGCCGTTCTCGGTCGTCACACATCGCCCGCCCGCCGAGGTATTGAGCGAGCAGTTCCCGCTGCGCCTGACCACCGGCCGGGTCCTCGACTCGTACAACACGGGCGCGCAGTCAGCCGGTTATTCCTCGCCGATCCGATCCGGCGACGCGATCGAAGTGAGTCCCGCCGACGCGGCAGATCTCGGGATTGCCGAAGGCGATGCGGTCCGGGTGAGCTCGCCCCGCGGTTCGGTGGACATGGAGGTGCACGTCACCGATCGCCTGCCCACCGGCTTGGTGTTCACGACGTTCCATTTCCCGGATCTGGTCGATTCGAACCTGCTCACCAATGACGCCTGGGACGCGCGCAGCGGGACAGCCGAATTCAAGGCTGCAGCGGTACGCATCGACCCGCTGAGATCCGGCCCGGACGCCGCAGGCGGCGCATTGAGCGCGGACGCCGTAGGCGGCACATTGAACCCAGCCGTCGCAGGCGACGCATCAAGCCCAGCTGCTGCGGCAGGTGGCGCTGGTGGCTGACCTGTTCTTCTCCGATGCGGAACCCACCGCATCGGAACGACGAGCGGTAATGGCCGCGCTCAGCGTTACCGATGTCGGCGATGGAGCCGTCGTGGTAGATCACCCCCGTCTCGTACGGGGAGGCACACGCCGCCGCAAGCAGATACGGCACCTGTTGCTGCCCGCCCTGCATGCCCTTCAACGAGAGGCGGGGTGGATCTCGCCGGGCGGTCTGAACTTTGTGGGTCGCACGCTGGGTGTGCCGCCGGCTGAGGCCTACGGGGTGGCCACGTTCTACGAGATGTTCCGCACCGACGCCCCGGCTCACGAGCTGAGTGTTCGCCATGTCTGCGTGGATCCGATCTGCGCTCTCGCCGGCGCAGCACCGTTGGCGGAGCATCTCCGCTCTCAGGGCCACGCGGTCCACGAAGGGCCGTGCCTTGGGCAATGCGAACGTGCTCCGGCGGTGTTCATCCAGGGTCGCCGTGAACCCGATCGAGTGCCGGCTGACGACGGCGGACCTGACTCGCTGCTGGTGAGCGTCACCGCTTCAACCCCTGAGGCGCCCAGCTTGCTGCGACACCTGGTGGGACGCCATTGGGGCCCAGATGAGTTCACCTCGATGGAGGCCTACCAGGACCGCGGTGGGGGTGCAGCACTCGACGCAGCGCTGCGCCTCGGACCTGACGAGGTGATCTCACAGGTCAGCGCCGCTGGGCTGTCCGGCCGGGGCGGAGCGGCGTTTCCCACCGGCATCAAGTGGCGGGCGGTGGCTGACGGGGACGGCCCCAAGCACGTCGTGGCCAACATCGACGAGTCCGAGCCCGGCACGTTCAAGGATCGCTTGCTGTGCGAACTGGACCCCCTGGCAATCGTGGAATCCATCACTGTCGCCGGCTTAGTCGTGGGCGCTGAGCAGGGCTGGATCTATATCCGGGGGGAGTACCCGCTGGCCACGCAGCGTCTGCGGCACGCCATCGCGCAGGCTCGGTCCGCGGGCTGGCTGGGCGACGATGCGGCGGGATCGGGCCAGCGCTTCGACATCGACTTGCGCCGAGGTGCCGGTGCCTACATCTGCGGCGAGGAGACCGCTCTGTTCAACTCGCTCGAGGGATTCCGGGGAGAGCCTCGCAACAAGCCACCGTTCCCCACCACGCACGGGCTATTCGGCCGTCCCACGGTCGTGAACAACCCTGAGACGCTGCTCAACGTGAGCGAGATCCTGCGAATCGGCCCCGAGGCGTATCGCAGTATGGGAACCGAGGGTTCGCCGGGGACGAAGCTGTTCTGCCTGTCCGGACACGTCGGCAGACCAGGGCTCTATGAAACTCCCTTCGGGATGACCCTGGGTGAATTGCTGACGCTGGCCGGTGGCGTGCAAGGCACGCTGCAGGCAGTCCTGCTGGGCGGCGCTGCGGGCAGCTTCGTCGGACCCGACGCCACCGATCTACCGCTTTCGCTGGAGGACACGCGTGCCGCGGACACCACGCTCGGCTCAGGCCCGGTGATGGTCTTCAACGACACCGCCGAGATGGGCGCCGTGATCGAGCGACTGGCCAAGTTCTTCCGGGATGAGTCGTGCGGCCAGTGCGTGCCGTGCCGCGTGGGCACCGTCCGTCAACACGAGTTGGTGACGCAGATCCGCGTGGCTGGCGCGCCGACGGACCCCCAGCGCGAGCTGCTGGGGGACATCGCCACCGCCATGGGCGATGCGTCCATCTGCGGTCTCGGCCACACGGCGGCTTCCGCGGTGCTCTCGGCGATGCGGCTCGGTCTGCTAGGAGACGATCAAGCATGAACGCATCCGGTGAGAACGTTGATGAGACGCCTGTCACGCTGAGCATCGACGGCCGTGAGGTCACGGTGCCCGCGGGTGAGACGATTCTGGCCGCCTGCACCGAAGCCGGCGTGGAGACGCCCACCATTTGCTGGGCCCCCAATCTGACCCCGGTCAACGTCTGCCGTGTCTGCGTCGTGGAACTCGAGGGGTCGCGCACATTGGTGCCCGCCTGCTCTCGACCCGCCGAAGACGGCATGGCGATCAGCACGGACTCCGAGCGGGTGCGTCACAGCCGGCGCATGGTGCTGGAGTTCCTGGGCTCTGCCAACGACCTCAGCCAGGCACCCGAGATCAACTCATGGTCGCAGCACTACGGCGCCGACCCTGGTCGGTACAGCTCGGCTCTGGGAGACGACGCCCCCTCGGGACCCGCCCATGTCGACGATCCCGTCCGCATCCAGGACGACCTGTACATCCGCGCGTACGACCGCTGCGTGCTGTGTTACAAGTGCGTCGAAGCCTGCGGAGACGACGCCCAGCACACCTTCGCCATCGCCGTGGCCGGGCGTGGCTTCGATGCCCGTATCCGTACCGAGTACGACGTCGAATTACCCGAGAGTGCGTGTGTCTATTGCGGCAACTGCGTTGCGGTGTGCCCCACCGGGGCGCTGCAATTTCGGAGCGAGTTCGATCTGCGTGCCGTGGGGGAGTGGCGACCGGACGACCAGTCCGTCACCCGCACCGTGTGCTCGTACTGCGGCGTGGGATGCAATCTCGAACTGCATGTACAAGACAAGCAGATCGTCAAGGTGATGTCGCCCGCGGATCACTCGGTGACGAGCGGCCACCTGTGCATCAAGGGTCGATTCGGCTGGCAGTACGTTCACGCGCCGGCCTTCGAGCCACCGACGACTGACACAGCGGAGCACTAGCCACAGGTGTCGGCGAACGAGCCGACCCCGGCCGCCGAAGGCGGCGCATCCGGTACAGGCGCCGAAGGCGGCGCATCCGGTACAGGCGCCGAAAGCGGCGCGTCGACGACGGTACGGATCAGCCGCCGCGAACGTGCCCTCCACCGCGCACATGAGATGGCAACTGGCCATGTTCCCCAGATCGCCCGCGCAACAGTCGCCGAACCCCACGTGGGCGGCCCGGCTCTCGCTTCACACGCCGCCCGCAGCACAGCCCTCTTTGCCGGCATCGCGCTCCTGATGGCCGGCAACGGACTGCAGAACACCTTGCTGGGAGTTCGGGCCACCTCGGAAGGCTTCGGTTCGACCGTTGCGGGTCTGGTCATGGCGATGAACTTCGTCGGCTTCCTGGCGGGCTCCGCGTTAGCTCCTCATTTCCTGGGGCAGGTCGGTCACGTACGCGTTTTCGCTGCGGGGGCATCGGCTGGCAGCAGCGTCGTGCTCGTGCAGGCGGTCTTCGTCAACCCACTGGTCTGGGGTGCATGTCGCTTTATGTGGGGGGTGTGCTTTGCCGCGTTGATCGTCGTTGCCGAGACGTGGCTGAACGAGCTGGCGACAAACGAGAATCGCGGTCGGATGGTGGCCCGCTACATGGTCATCACGATGGGCGCCATTGCCGCGGGCCAGCTCTTGGTGGCCGTCGCCGACACCAACGGCTTCGCCCTCTTCGCGGTGGTCTCCGTGCTGGTCTCGCTGGCGCTCGTGCCGATGTCGCTGTCCGCATCTGCCAACCCGCCGGTGATGGTGCATGAATCAGTCGGCCTCCGGACGCTCATGGGGACCGCACCCACCGGCGTGGTGGTGGCCTTCCTGATCGGCGCCGCTCTGGGATCCATTTCCGGCATCGGATCGGTATACGCCGCGTCGAGGGGATTGTCGCCGCTGCAGGTCGCGTTGTTCGTGGCAGCCCCGATGATCGGCAGCTTGTTCGGGCAGATCCCGCTCGGCCGCCTCTCAGACCGCGTGCCTCGGCGCATCGTCATCGTGGCGGCAGCTTCGATTGCCGGCGCTGCCTGTCTCGTCATGCTCGCTCTCGACGAGCGAGGCTTCGCAGGCATCGTCGTCATGGGAGTGATGGGAGCGTTCGCCTACCCGATCTATTCGATGGCAGTGGCACAGACAAACGACTGGCTTCGGGGTTCCCAGCGAGCCGGAGCCAGCGCCGTACTGGTGCGCATGAACGGGGTCGGCGCCACGGTGGGACCGATCTGTGCCGCAATCGGGATGTCCCTGACGCTCAACGCGTTCTACTTCGTCATGGCGGCGGCGTATGTCTCGGTCGCAGTGTTCGTCGCTGCCCGCATGCTGCTCGTTGCCGGTCCGACCGTGGCACAGCAGGGCCAGTTCCTCCCGATCCCTGCACGGGCCTCCGCTGCGGTGGCTGCGCTGCTGCGCCGGCGCCGGTGATGGCGCAACGGCCCTAGGCAGGATCGATGGGGGCACTGTTCGGTCTGCTCACCTCAGTGAGCATCGGCACCAGCGACCTGTTCGGACGCCGTGTGGTGATGCGGTGCCACGTCCTCTCGGCGATGATCACGTTTCAGGGCACCGCAGCGATCATCTCGCTCGCAATCGTGCCCTTCGTTCCAGGATCGTTCGCCAGCGACGACTTCCTGCGCGGCCTGGTCTCGGGCGTCGGCTTGGGCACGGGCCTTGCCTGCTACTACACATCGCTGGATCGGGCCGGGTCGGCAGTGGCTGCACCGATCGTCGCCACGCTGTCAGCCGTCATCCCGTTCGCCTACACCACGCTGAGGGGCCACGATCCGCCGCTCATCGCCATCATCGGCGCGGCGGTGGCTTTCGGAGGCCTTGGACTGGTGACCGCCGGGGGCACCCGCGGCACTCACGTGGCGACCGGAACGGCATGGGCACTGGTGTCGGGCATCGCGTACGGGGTGGGACTCGGGATCCTGGTGGACCTCTCCGAGAGCTCAGGTGCCTGGCCGGGAGTCGGGCAACGGCTCTCCTCGGTGGCGGCCATGGCTGCGCTGGTTGCGATCCGCCGCCTGCCGGCACTGCCTCCGCCCGAGGTGATGGGCTACGCCGTGCTGACGGGAATCGCTAGCGCCGGTGCCACCATCTTCTACATCGTCGGCATCTGGTTCGACGCACCGGCAACTGTCGTGGGCGCGTCCATGTTCCCGGTGATGAGCGTCCTCGTCGGCCGGGCTGTCTACAACGATCCCATCAACGTGCGCCAGGCCATCGGCATCGCCGCGGCCGTGGTAGGCGTCACCGCCGTCGTCGTGTCCTGATGAGCAATCGGTAGACGAGGCGCCGCTCTGCCTCAACACAACTACCATGGTCCTGTGCGTGCCGCCTGGAGAGCGCTCGCTGCAGCAATTATCTGCCTTGTTGCCATAGCGGGCATCCCGACAGCGGCAGCCTCGCAGGCCGCCGACCCCGAACTCGCGGACGTGACGCCGTACCGCTACGGCGGCGCAGATCGGTATTCGACATCGCTGCTGGTTGCCGAAGCCGTGGCTGCAGATGCAGATGGCACTCTCGACTGGGCTGTCATGGTGTCGGGACGCAGCTGGCCCGAAGCCGTCGTAGCGGCGTCGGTGGCAGGCGCTCTCGATGCGCCGATCCTGATGACGCCTCCCGACCATCTTCGAGCAGATGCCGCTGCGTTTCTTGTCACGACCGGCGTGTCACGCGTGCTGATGATCGACTCACAGGACCCCGCAGCAGGAACCGACTCCCAAGTCGGCGAAGCTGTCGTCGACGGTCTCGAAGCCCTCGACATCACAGTTGAACGCGTGAGTGGTGCCGACCGGTATGACACTGCCGCCTTGACTGCCAGCAAGCTGCGCCGGCTGCTGCAAGCTCATCACAGCGACACTGGCCACGTAGGCGTCATGCCAGGGCTGGGTCGAACGGCGATCGTGGCCAGTGGCGAAGTGTTCGCCGATGCTCTCGTGGCCGGGCCGATCTCGGCTCGGGGTCATCACCCTGTACTGCTCACCACCCCTGACGAGCTGCATTCCAGAGTCGCTTCGTACCTGCGACAGGCGCCTGTGGACCACGTAGTTCTCATGGGCGGTACGGCCGCCATCAGCGAATCGGTCGAGGTGTCGCTGCGCGAGCTCGGCGTAGCAATCACCCGGCTCGCCGGCACGACGCGCTACAACACGGCCGTCAAGGCCGCCGAGTTGGCGCATGGCCGCTACGGCTCCGGATCCGACGCTTGCTTCGGACACGCGAGCATCGGCATTGCCAGAGCGCGTGTGCCCTTCGATTCATTCAGCGCGGGGCCCCTGCTGGCGCGGCTTTGCGCACCGCTGGTGCTCGCCGATCCCGGGCAGATCCCCACCGACACCGCCGCCTACCTCGACGGCGTCCGTGCCACAGCACGTGACGCCGGTACCCAGGCAGTCAACCTGCAGATCTTCGGCGGCGACGCTGCCGTATCTGATGCGGCATTGTCGGAGTACCTCGGTCGAACGATCAGCACCACAGCTCCCGCCGATGACACAGTCACTCAGGATTCCGGGACTGCCAGCACCGTCTCACCCGCTCTGGCACCTGGTACATGCGGTGGCAACTCGGACGATCCGCCGCGTGAGCTATTTTCCGGTGTGAACGCGTCGTATCCAGCGTGGTCGCCGGATTGCCAGTACATCACTTACTCGGACGGCGGCACCATCTGGATTTCGCGCATCAACGGGAGCGATCGGCGGAAGCTCGTGGCCGACGGGACCGGTGGTTCCTACGACCCGGCATGGTCTGCCGACGGCTCCAAGATCGCCTATATGCACGAGCCGTACGCCACATCGAAGTGGGACGCAGGCATCTGGGTCATCAACGTCGACGGCACGGGAAGGAGACAGCTCACCGATGCCACCTACCACGACCGCGGTCCTGCTTGGTCACCTGACGGCACCACGATCGCATTCCGGCGTTTCGCCGAGAGCGAGCACTCCAACGCCATCTTGACGATCGACGTCACTGGCCAGAACCTGACACAGCTCACCTCGTACGCGACTCCCGACTATTCCCCAGTCTGGTCACCCGACGGCTCCACGATCGCATTCGTCTACAACGGCTCTGAGATCGCCCTGATGGCTCCCGACGGATCTGACTTCCGGCCAGTGGGAGGGGACGTCAACAGCAGCATCAGCTGGTCGCCTCGAAGTGACCGAATCGTCTTCGTCACCCACCATGAGGACAGCACCACGATCAGCACGATTCGCACCGACGGCCTGGGCCAAGAGACGGTTGCGGTAGTCGCAGGCCAGGCCCACTCGCCGGACTGGTCGCCCGACGGCGACCGGATCGCGTACTACCTCAGCGACGACCATGCCCACGCAACGGCGTATGCCGTCGGCTCTCAAGGCACGCCTCTCGAGGCTTCCCTTGACTGCAGGCCAGAAGGTCGCTCGCACACCACCGCAGGCTTCCCGCTGCCCGACTGGGCACCTTCAGCGGTGGGAAAGGTGCGCGTTGCGGTGTTGTTCGTCGACTTCCCCGATGCGCCGGCAGCCCACTCCACAGGCGAGGAGGTCGCGAGCAGCCTGCCCTATATGGAGCAATACCTCGAGGAGGCGAGCGGGGGGCGGCTCGATCTGCGTTTCAGCGTGCTGCACGAATGGCTCCGGGCTGAGGAGGGCTTCGACACCTACATTCACCACGACGCTCTCAGTACCGAGGCGAGCCAACTCTCTGCGAACTTGGCCTCCGGCAAGCTCGACTTTTCCGAGATCGATGCCGTGATGACGGTCTTCCCGAGCGATCAGTTCTCGATCGCAACTGCGACCGGCAACATCGACGTCGACGGCAGGACCATTCCGACGCTGCGCATGAACGTCTTGCACCGTTCGGTGAATCGCGAAGTCACTTCGAACGGCTGGGCCGCAGCGCACGAACTCCTCCATGTGTTCGGCCTCACCGATCTCTACAACACCGGGGGCGTCTCGCTGCGTCCCGATCGCAAGGCCGGATCGAGGCTCACTGCTTCCAATTTCGGGATCATGGGCCTGGGCGTCTACCACTTCATTGACGAGCACGACCGGATCTTGAACGACACGCCGCCGCTGCCGTCCGACCACTACCTAGTGGACCACTGGATTCGCTTCAGCGAGATGCTGGCTTGGAGCCGCTACCAGCTCGGGTGGTTGAGCGCTGATCAATTCAGCTGTATTACTCAGCCTGACACGGTCCTCTCGCTCGCCCCAGTGAGTCGCGATGGCAGTGACCTACGACTGGCCGCAGTGCCTGTCGCGCCTGCCAGAGCGATCGCTGTCGAAGTCCGTCGCAACATCGATAGGGACCGTTGGACCCCATTCGCCAACCAGGGCATCCTCGTGTACACGGTTGATGCCAGCAAGAGCGATCGACCGCTCAAGATCGGCAACGACAGCGGAAGCGAACTGATTGAGCAATTTCCCTTGCTTGGCGTCGGAGATGAGTTGACGGTGTGGGGCTACCGGATCGAAGTGCTCGCCGAGCGCGACGAGAACTACGTGGTGCGCATCCGGCAAGTTTCCTGAGCACCGAGTGAGCCTGACTGGGCGACCGCTACACGAGGGCGTCGGGTTCGGTGGCCTTGCGGCGGGCGATGTAGTCGCGGAGCTCTGCGTCGATGGCGTCGTCGATCGGCGGCGGCTCGTAGTCGGCCAGCATCTGCTTCCACACCGCATTGGCGCGTTGGGCTGCGTCGAGCGAGCCGTCGTCTGACCAACGCTCGAAGCTGTTGTTGTCAGCGATGGAGGACTGGTAGAAGGCCGACTCGAAGTTCTCCAGCGTGTGCGGGTGTCCCAGGAAATGGTTGCCGTGAGGGTTCGTGAGGAACGCTTCGAGGGCCTGCCCGTTGGGCGACATGTCGATGCCCTTGGCGTAGACCTCCATCATTCCGAGCTGGTCGGCATCCATGATGAGCTTCTCGTAGCTCAGCGCCAGGCCGCCCTCAAGCCAACCCGCTGCGTGCAGCACGAAGTTCACGCCCGCTGCCATCGTGGGCAGCAGCGTGGATGCCGATTCGTAGGCAGCCTGTGCATCGGGAGCCTTGGACGACGTGAACTGCCCGCCTGAACGGAAGGGCAGTCCGAGGCGCCGGGCGAGCTCCGCCATGACGTAGATGGCCAGACCTGCCTCGGGCGTGCCGAAGGTCGGGGCTCCGGTCGCCATCGACATCGACGAGGCAAACGTTCCGAAGATCACCGGTGCGCCCGGGCGCACCAGCTGGCAGAACGCCATGCCCGACAACGCCTCGGCCAGGCACTGTGCCGCGAGCGCGGCCACCGTCACCGGCGACATGGCCCCGGCCAGGATGAACGGCGAGATCACGCACGCCTGGTTGTGCTGCGCGTAGACCTCCGCTGCACCGAGCATGGTGGCATCCCAGCGCAGGGGCGACGATGCATTGATGAGGCTCGTCAGCACCGCGCGGTCGCCCAGGTCGCCGCCGAACGCAATACGGCACAGCTCGACCGAGTCCTCGGCTCGCTTGGCCGCGGTGACCGAACCCATGAGCGGCTTGTCGCTGTACCGCAGGTGGGAATACACCATGTCGAGATGGCGCTTGTTCACCGGCACGTCCACCGGCTCGCACACGGTGCCGCCGCTGTGGTGCAGGTGGGGGAGCATCCACGTCAGCTTCACCACGTTCTCGAAGTCTTCGAGCGTGGCGTAGCGACGTCCTTTGTCGAGGTCGGTCACGAACGGCGATCCGTAATTCGGGGCAAAGACCGTCGCATCGCCGCCGATCGGCACGGATCGAGCCGGGTTGCGGGCGTGCTGAATGTATTCCGAGGGCGCGTTGTCCTGAACGATCTGCCGGCACAGACCGCGTGGAAAGCGGACGAGCTCCCCATCAACATCGGCACCCGCGTCGCGCCACAGCTCTAAGGCGCGAGGGAATTCCTGAAAGGCGATACCAACCTCGGACAGGATCGTCTCGGCATTCGCCTCAATCTGGGCCAGACCTTCGGAGTCCAGCACACTGACCGGGGCCAGCCTGCGGGTCAGGTGGGTGTACGTGACTTGGTCACTGGCCGCCCGCAGAGCCTGGCGGGCCGCCCGCCCGCCTCCTCGCCGTCGTGTTCGTTCAGTCATCGTTGCTTTTTACCTTCCACTGCAGAACCTTCTACTGCAGACCTACCTTCACTCATCGCCGCCGTCGCTGCCGGGAGCGGCGTGGGGATCGATCAGAGCGTGCGCCACCGGAGGCACCGGGGTCCGTTCGTTCCGGCAGCTCAATGACCGTCGAGAGCCTCGGAGAGGGGGCTGTGGCGTGGGGGAGCGCCATGGCTGCCACGAAGAGCTCCTGGAATCGGGGCTCGGTAGCGGTCTCGATCTTGCGGATGTCGCGGACCACCCGTTCCATCTCGGCGCGTTGACTGCCTGACAGCAGCGCTCGAACTGCCCCCGTGCCCGCAGCGTTCCCGACAGAGCACACTGCGCCCGGGTCGCAGTCGCCGATGAGGCCGAGCACCATCGCCCGCACCGGATCGATGTGTGCGCCGAACGCTCCAGCGAGCTGCACACGATCGGGTGCTGCGATGTCGGCACGCTCACACAGCAGATCGATGCCGGCGCGCAGTGCTGCCTTTGCCAGCTGGATCGCCCGGACATCGTTCTGGGTGATGGTGATGGTCGGGCCGCCGGTGCCTTCGGGCGGCTCGTACAGCACGAACGACGACGTGCGGCCCTCGGAGATCACCCGGGTTGCCCGCTCGCCCTCGCTCGGCGGTGCCGCGATGACCCCATCGGCGCAGAGCACGCCCGCGAGATACATCTCGGCGATGACTTCGATGATCCCGGAGCCGCAGATCCCAGTCACCCCTGCAGCAGCACTGCGAGAACCGGCGGCCACCTGCCGCTCGATCGCCTCGGCGAAGCCGGGTTCGTCGGACCACAGGTCGCAGCCGATGACGCGCACGCGGGGCGTCCACGTCGTCGGATCGATGCGTACCCGTTCGATCGCCCCCGGTGTCGCTCGCTGGCCGCAACTGATCTGCGCTCCCTCGAACGCGGGACCGGTCGGGCTGGAGGCTGCCCACAGTCCGTTCGAGCTGCCCAGCACGATCTCGGCGTTCGTGCCCACGTCCACCAGGAGCGTGATTGCCTCATCTCGGTGCGGTCCGCCGGCGAGCACCGCTGCTGCGGTGTCCGCGCCCACGTGCCCGGCGATTGCCGGCCCGACGTAGACCCGAGCCGCTGAGCATGGCAGGTCCAACTCGGATCCGTCGAGCTCGACGGCGGCGTCGGTCGCCAGGGTGAACGGAGCCTGCCCGAGCGGGGTCGGGTCGATGCCGAGCGCTATGTGGATCATGATCGGGTTGCCGACAAGCACGACCTCCAGCACCGAGGCCGGCTCCAAGCCGGCGTCTGCGCACAACTCGGCGATCAGCGCTGCGAGGGCGTCGCGAACGAGCGCGGTGAGCTCGGGCGCCCCTCCGGGGTTCATCATCACGTACGACACCCGGCTCATCAGGTCCTCTCCCAGGCGTATCTGGGGATTCATCCGGCCTGCCGAGGCCAGCACTTCGCCGCTGTGAAGGTCGGTCAGATGGCCCGCGACGGTCGTCGAGCCGATGTCGATGGCGACACCGAGTGCTGCGGTCACGACTCCGGGCCAGACCGCTGCCACCATTCCGTTGCGCTCCGACGGTTCTGGCCCGCTCCAACGAACGGCAACCGTGACCAGCCGGTTGCCGGCATCGTCGGGAGTGCCCGCGGCGACCGACGCGTGGAGCTCCGCAAGCGCCCCGGGCAGGATCCCAGCGAGGCGAACACCCCATTCGGCGGCCACACAGTCGATCACGATCTGAGCGAGACCACGGCGCTCGTCCAATGTCGGCGGCGGCACGGTGACCGCGTGCAATGTCGACAGCGGGTCCAGCGCAATATCGCCGACATCGATCGATTTGCGCACCACAGGGCCGTGCAGCTGGCTCTCAGGCGGCACGTCGACGACGAGGTCGGCGCACACACGGGCCTGGCAACCGAGTCGGGCATCGGCACCCAGCGGTCGACGACCCCCATAGGCAGTCTCAGTTGCGCCCGGCGAGCTGAGAGCGTCGGCACGGGCCGTGATGGCCCACTTCGGGAATGAGCCCATCGAGGGGACGACCTGGCAGCGGCCGCAGATGCCGCGCCCGCCGCACACGCTGTCGAGATCCACACCGAGGTCACGAGCTGCGTCGAGCACACTTGTGCCTGCGCTCACGGTGCCTGCTCGGCCTGAGGGGGTGAACACCACCTTGCACCTCAGGGTCTCAACGCCAGCCTCGTCACTCACCGCTTCGCCCACTGCGATCACCCGGTCGGCGTCAATCACCGAACCTGGGCCGAGGTCGGCGGGCGGGAGCGGGCCCGGTGGCATCGGGACCTCGCTAACCGGTGCGAGCGCGACGTCCGCCCTGCCGGCGAGGACGGTCGCCGGCGCCGGCTCGGCCGTCGGCAACGTTATTCGCCCCCATGGCACTGCGATCTCGGTGCTCGGAGATCCACGCCGCGCAATTCTGATCGTTACCCGCCAGGACATCGCCGGCCATCACGGCTGCCTTCACTTCGGCGTGGAGCGGGTTCATGATGGCTGAGGTCAGTCCAGCACCGATAGCCATGGACAGGAAGGTGCCGGTGATGACGTTGCGGTTGGGCAGGCCGAAGCTCACATTCGACGCGCCGCATGTGGTGTTCACGCCGAGCTCGTCTCGCAGGCGTCGCACAAGCTGGAACACCTGCCGACCCGCGGTCGCCATGGCACCGATGGGCATCACCAGAGGATCCACCACCACGTCGTGACGCGGGATGCCGTAGTCGGCCGCTGCGTTCACGATGCGTCGCGCCACCTCGAAACGAACATCGGGATCTTCACTGATTCCCGTCTCATCGTTGGATATCGCGACAACGGCTGCCCCGGCTCGTGCTACGAGCGGCAGGATGCGCTCCATGACCTCGACTTCACCGGTCACCGAGTTGATGAGCGGCTTGCCGACGTAGGCATCGACGCCCGCTTCGAGCGCCTCGATCACCGAGGAATCGATGCTGAGGGGCACGTCGGTGACGGACTGGACCAGCTTGACCGCAGCGGCGAGCATCGCCGGTTCGTCGGCCAGCGGCACCCCGGCGTTCACGTCGAGCATGTGGGCACCCGCAGCAACTTGAGCGAGCGCATCGGCTTCGACCCGGCTGAAGTCGCCTGACAGCATTTCCTCTGCGAGCATCTTGCGGCCGGTTGGATTGATGCGTTCGCCGATCGTCACGAAAGGGCGATCGAAGCCGATGACGACTTCACGCGTGGCGGAGCTGACGACGGTTTCGGTCACGCGGGCACCTGGGCAATCACAGAGCGGCCCCTCGGTGCTGCGACGTGGATGAGCGCGGTCTCAAGGTCGCCATAGCCGGTCTCGACGATCTCCAGCGGAAGTCCCAGACGCTCCGCTCCCGCACGTGCGAACTCGGTGATACGTGCCCGCTCCGTGCCGTCAGGCGTCTGCGTCAGCAGGACAACCCGCCGGTAGTTGCCGAAGTACAACTCGGCAAGCTCAGGGTGATCGGCGATGCCGAGACCTCGCCACACGAGCAGGTCGAAGTGCCGGGCGAGGTAATCGGTGAGATAGAAAGTTGCCGGTTCGGCCTCAGACATCTCGGCGAAGCGCTGAGCAGTGGCAAAGAACTCGTAGCAGTGGGCGCCCTCGATACGCGACATCGCAGGAGCACCGCCCGTCGCAGACTTCGCCGTGAACTCTTCGCACAGATCGTCGAGAGTGCCAGCGGTGCCGCAGTCGGCATAGCCGAGCAGCACCTGCTGATAGGTGCGACCCGTGGCCTGCAGGCGGGCGATGCGCTCGCGCACGGCTCCAGCTATGAGCGAGGGCCGGTTGTGCAGCTTGGCGGGCAGGCACTCCACATCCACATGGTCGAGACCGTGGACGCCGACGATCGCTTGCAATTCGTTGACGAGCGCACCACAGGCGAGCACGAGGATGCGCTCGGCCGACGCATGCACGCCGCTCGCAGCAGGTGAACTGCTGCTGGGAATCGCTGCGGGAGCGCTGGGGGTGGCCATCTCAGGCCGCGGCCGCCCGCCGGACGCGAATCAGGTCAGTGGCGGTCTCTGACGCAACTGCCGCATCGCGGCAGTAGGCATCTGCACCGACTGCCTCACCGAATTCCTGGTTCAGCGGGGCGCCGCCGACGATCACGAGGTAGTCGTCGCGCAAGCCCAGCTCGATGAGCGTGTCGATGACGACCTTCATGTACGGCATCGTGGTGGTGAGTAGTGCCGACATGCCCAGGATGTCCGGCCGGTGCTCGTCGAGAGCAGCGAGGAATTGGTCGACATCGGTATTGATGCCCAGGTCGATGACCTCGAAACCCGCGCCTTCGAGCATCATTCCCACGAGGTTCTTGCCGATGTCGTGGATGTCGCCCTTGACCGTGCCGATGACAATCTTGCCGATGGGCTCGGCACCGGTCTCTGCGAGCAGGGGCCGCAGCACCGCCATTCCGGCCTTCATCGCATTCGCCGCGAGCAGTACCTCGGGGACGAACAGGATCCCGTCGCGAAAGTCGATGCCGACGATGCGCATGGCCTCGACCAACGCTTCGTTGAGAACCTTGTCGGCTCCCCAACCGCGCCCGAGCAACAGCTCGGTGCCCTCCAGGATCTCGGGCCCAAGCCCGTCGTAGAGATCGTCGTGCATCTGGGCGATGAGATCGCCATCGTCAAGGGCTGCGAGATCAATCTCTTCATCAGCATCGTCGGTGTCGACGGTCGCCGCGTCAGCCATGCCCTGCCCCCCTCGCCATCGTCATGACGTGTGCCGGGCACCCCCGTCCCGGTCGCCTGTCTCACATCCAGCGTGGAGTCCTGCGGAAGGGTTGTTCCACCTAGTGTTTGTTCCGCATAGTGGAACTGTGCCGCAGAACGGTACAGCAGTACGGTATCACGTACCTTGCGCAAACGTCGACATACGGCAACATCGCGCCGGGCTCAAACAGAGCCGTCGGCCGGCAGATCTCAGCGGCGATTGGCGCGGATCTTCCCAGCGAGTTCGGCACCGGCGACTGCAAGCACTGCCAGTCGCGTGTCACGGGACGAGCGTTCAGTGATCTCCACGTTGCCCTGCGCCAAGCTGCGCGCTCCGATCGTGACGCGGTAGGGGATGCCCACGAGCTCGGCATCGGCCAATTTCACGCCGGGCCGCAGCGGCCGGTCGTCGTAGAGACAGTCGACACCGTGGTCGCTCAGCGTCCGGTAGACCTGCTCGCCAGCCTGCGACTGCGCATCATCAGACGGGTCCAGGACGGTGACAACAGCCTCGTACGGGGCGACGGCGACGGGCCAGTACAGGCCCCGCTCGTCGTGGTGCGTCTCGGCCACGGCGGCCATCGCCCGCCCGATCCCAATGCCGTAGCTGCCCATGATGGGGGTCTGGGCGACACCATTGGTATCGAGCACCGACACGCCCATCGCTTCGGAGTACTTTCGGCCGAGCTTGAAGATGTGTCCAGCTTCGATGCAGCGCACAATCTCCAACCGAGCGCCGCAGGAGATGCACGGTTCACCTGCCGACACCTCGCGCAGATCGGCCCAACGCGGATCGATGATGTCGCGCTCGGGATCCACGCCACGCAGGTGCCAGTCGTCTTCATTGGCTCCGGTCGTCATGGACCGACGGCCGCGCAACGCTTCATCTGCATAGACCGGCAGATCGTCGACGCCGACTGCACCGAGACTTCCGGGGTTGGCGCCGAGCTGAGCAAGCGTCTCGGGTGCAGTGGCGGGTCGCACATCGGTGGCGCCGCTGCAATCGGCCAGCTTCTGCAGGTTGAGCTGGTGATCGCCCCGCAGGGCCACGAGGGTGAGCTGATCGTCGAGGACCATCACCATGGTCTTGATCTGCCGGTCAGCCGGCGCGCCGCCGTCGAAGGAGGCGAGCGCATCGATCGTGCGAACCCCTGGAGTGGGAAAGCGTTCGGGTGCGGTGACCGACGGCGGGTCGGTGACGGTCGGCACCGCCGCGAGGGCTCGCTCCACGTTGGCCCGGTACCCGCATGAGCTGCAGCGGGCCACGTCGTCCTCACCTACGGGCGACGCCACCATGAACTCGACACTGGCATCGCCGCCCATGGCGCCCGAGGAGGCCTGCACGGTCATCACCTCGAGATCGAGACGCTCGAAGATCCGCAAGTAGGCCTCGCGGTGTGCCTCGAACGAGACGTCCAGACCCGCTTCGTCCATGTCGAAGCTGTAGGAGTCCTTCATCATGAACTCGCGCACGCGCAACAGTCCGCTGCGCGGGCGCGGTTCGTCACGGAACTTGGTCTGGATCTGGTACCAGGTCTGGGGCAGTTCCCGATACGAGTTCATCTCCGCCGCGAGCGTTGCGAAGACTTCCTCGTGTGTCATGCCCAGCACGACATCAGCATCGTTGCGATCGCGCAGGCGGAACATCTCCGAGCCCATGAGCGCCCATCGACCGCTGCGTCGCCAGAGATCGGCGGGATGCATCGCCGGCAGCAAGAACTCCTGCGCGCCGATGGCGTCCATTTCTGCCCGCACGATGTCGGCCACCTTGGTGTGCACTCGCAGACCGAGCGGCAACAGGCTGTAGTGCCCCGAGTGCAGCTGACGGATGAAGCCGGCCCGGATGAGGAGTTGATGGCTCACGGCCTCAGCCTCTGCGGGCGCATCACGCAGCGTCGGGATAAACGAATCGGACCATCGCATCCGACGCAGCGTAAGCGTGCGACCCGTCACATGCTTTGACCACTTCGCAGATTCGGGGCCCTAGCGGCGCTGAGGGTTGCGTTGCGATGCGAAGCGTGTCCAGTACCCTCACCCTGCCTAGCCACGACTGCACATCAATCGTGCAGTCTCGGCAGCGGACCGGGGCCACAGTGCCGACCACGGTGACTGTGCCCGCAGCGGGTCCTGCATCGACAGCTCGGACCAAGCGCGCAGCGCAGTCCGGACGGGCGGCGTAGTGCACCTGTTGGTACCCCTCATGACGCAATGAGCGACGAAGACTCACAGACACTGGTTCCGAACCATGGCGCGGCGGCGCCTGCGGTCCTCACGCGCGCCACAGCTGCTGTCAGCAACGGTGGCGTCACCGTGGCGGCAGCCGCAGAACTCCGCAATGGCGCGACGGTCTCTGCCTTGGCGTCGATGCGCTGGGAGCAGATCGCTCGTCTTGTGTGGGCAGAGGCGCATGGCACCGCCGGGCTGGCAGAGGTCGCCACGCTCGAGACCGATCCGCAGCGCTGGGAACGGGTCCTGCTGGACCTGCTCGATCAAACGGAGACCTCCCTGTCGGGGGCACGCCGTCTGCCGCGTCCGATTCGGCGGCAGGTGGTACGAGATTTCGAGGCCGACTTCAGTGAGCTTGCCGCCGCCTACGAACGCCTGACAGGTCTCGACGCCACGCATGCACCGGATGACACCCCCTCCGGCACGGCCAGCGACGATGCCCCCGGTGCCGCTGCGGGACCGCTGCGGGAGCCAGCGGCGCTGCAGCTGTCGTGGCAGCCCGGGCGGATCGTGGCGTGGGCTGCGGGGGCTGGCACCGAACCCGACGCCACAGAGCGAGTCATGGACCGTCTCGTCGCTACAGGCGCGCCGGACAGCGTTTGGCGCCCGCATCCGAATATCAAGCTGCCCGAGGGCACCAGCGCCGAGGCAGTCGTGGCCGATGTCAGCGACGTCCTGGGCTGGCTGGTCGGTCTCGACGGACCCGTCACCAGTCCTGGGGCGGCATCTCCGGAAGCGGCCGAGACTTCCTCTGCCGTCATCTCCGAGAACGGTCTGGGGAACGACGACGAATCCCTGCACGGCAATGAGCATCTCGACAGAACCGTCGGCGACCCCAACGACGATCGCCTCCTCAGTGCCAGCGCGCTGTGGATGCGGACCACTGCCCGCATGGCGGTGGAACTGGTGGCGGGGGGACGAACGGTGCCGCGGCTGCACCGGGTTCGAAAGCGTCGCAATCGCAAGCGGCCCGACACGGCGGAATTCTCGGTTCAGTGGCAGCCGGCTTCGGCCGAAGCCGACCGGTTGGCAGCGCTCATCGACCGCTTGCCGGGTGCAGTCTCGGCTCCCGAACCGAAAGCAGAGCCGCGCACGACGGTGCAATCGGCCCTGGCCGGCATGGTGGACGCCATCGTGACGAGCGCCGCAAAGCGCCTTGACGTTCCAGCAGCATCTCCGGAGCCCCGCAGCCGGGCGGAGATGGCAGAGGCCTTCTTGGCCTACCTGGATGGCACTCGCTTCGTCGGTTCAGCTACTCAAGGCTCGGATCTGGCCCGGCGTATCGAGCTGTGGGCCAGGCCGGTGACCGCCGCCGCGCGCCAGTCGCTCGTGGTGCGGCTCGACGAGCCTGATGACGCCGGAGCCTGGCATATGGAAGTGCTGGCCCTCAGCCCCGAGGGCACGGCCGAGCCCGTCGAGGTGGCGATGGTGAGCGGCGTCAGCTCGCATCGCACCGAAGTACGCGACCAGCTCGCCCGCCTTGAACGGCTGCTGCCGGTGTTGATGCGCCCTGGCGGCAAGCGACGCGGGGAGGTCGTGCTCAGCCAGGACGAGGCGTGGGAACTGATGTCTGTCACCGGCCCGGCGCTGCAGTCCGCGGGCTTCAAGGTGGAAGTCCCGAACCTCTCGCGTGAGCGTCCGGCTCCGTCGCTGCGTCTCACCGCCACCGAGGCCACTGACAGCGCTCTGGGCGCGCAGCAGCTCACCGCAGTGAGCTGGACCGCTGTTTTTGGAGATGTGGAGCTCACAGCGGATCAGATTCACGAGCTGGCTTCACAAGCACGACCACTCGTACGAGACCGGGGCAAATGGATCGCGCTCGATCATGCCGACCTGGCCGAAGCGGCTGTTGCGCTTGCCGAACGAGCAGACGTCACCGCACTCACCGGTTCGCAGATGCTGCGCCAGGTACTGGGCCTCGAGGGCCCGACGGTACGTGGCGGCGTCACCATCTCAGGAGGCGGCTGGGCGGCTGACCTGCTGCGCTCCGCAGCTGAGATCTCCGCTGCGCCGCGGACCAGCCCCGAAGGTTTCGTCGGCGAGCTGCGCAACTATCAAGCCGAAGCGGTCGCGTGGCTGGAGTTTCTCGACGGGGCTGGTCTTGGGGGTTGTCTCGCGCTGGACATGGGTCTGGGCAAGACCCCAACAGTGCTCGCTCGCATCGCGGCAGACCAGCGTCAAACGCCGGCACTTGTCATCGCGCCACCGGCGGTCGTCGGCAATTGGGCGGCTGAGACAGCACGTTTCACACCTGGGCTGTCAGCGATCATCCACCACGGTCCGGCTCGGCGCGAACCCGCAGAGCTGGTACGCGCGCTGCGTGACGGCAGCGAACAGATCGATGTGGTGATCACGACGTACGGCACCGCAGTGCGCGACATCGACGCACTCGAAGAGGTGACGTGGGACCGCATCGTGGTCGACGAGGCACAGGTCATCAAGAACCACACCAGCGAGACTGCCAAGCAGCTTCGGCGGTTGTCTGCTCGCATCCGTGTGGCGTTGACCGGCACCCCGATCGAGAACGGGCTTGGCGATCTGTGGGCGATCCTGGACTTCTGCAATCCGGGCTTGGTGGGCTCAAGGACGCCGTTCATCGCTCAGCTGCAGCAGCCCGGTGACGCTCGAGGAGCTGCCGAATCAGCCCTACATGCACTCAACGGCGTGCTGGTGTTCCGCCGCACGAAGGTGGAGCCCCAGATCGCCGCTGAGCTGCCCGACCGAATCGACGAGCTCGCGCACTGTGCCATGACACCCGAACAGATCGGCTTGTACCAGGCAGTCTTGGACCAGCTGATCGTCGACACCGCGGCGAGCGAGCAGGCAGGCGAAAGGCGCAAGGGGGCCGTCTTGGCGGCCATCACCGCGCTCAAGCAGATCTGCAACCACCCGCTCAACTACCGCCCCGACGACATCAACAGCCAGATCGCCGGACGCAGCGGCAAACTCGACCGCTTGCACGAGATTCTCGAGGCAGTCTTCGCGGCGGGGGAGCGGGCGCTGGTATTCACGCACTTCGCCACCTGGGGCGAGCGCCTGGCGACCCACCTGACGCGACGGACCGGACAGCAGATCGACTGCTATCACGGCGGTCTGGGTCGCACAGCCCGCGACCGCATGGTGCACCGATTCCAGACCGAGGACGGTCCTGGGGCGATGGTGCTATCGCTGAAAGCAGGCGGCATGGGACTGAACCTGACCGCAGCGAGCCATGTGGTGCTCTACGACCGCTGGTGGAACCCCGCGGTGGAGGATCAGGCCCGCGACCGGGCGTGGCGCATCGGCCAGACGCGCACAGTCATCTGCCACCGCCTGGTCTGTCCAGGCACCGTCGACGAACGGGTGGAAGAGGTTGTGGCTGGCAAACGGCGCATCGCCGACATGGTGCTGCCGAAGTCCAGCTCCATCGGCGATCTCGACTCTGAGCAACTCCGGCACGCCCTGGGCATCGATGCCGATGCTCTGCTCGCCGACGACTTCGACGGAATCGATGCCGACACGCCGGAGATCGCCGAGCTGGTGCCCGCCGGTGCCTTAGTTGCAGGTGGGTCATGAGCAGCCGTCGCCGCCGCAAGACCTCGCGCACCCGGCGCCTTGACGGTGCCGAAGTCCAGCAGCGGCAGGCTGCTGAGGCGAGCGCAGCCTTCTGGCATGGCTCAACCAGAGCTGCGATTTCGCCGGAACACGCTGATGCTGCCGCCAGTTCGGCGGCGACGACGGCCAGCGCCGAAGACGCTGCGGTTCCGCACGCCGATATCGGTACCGAGGCGCGCCGCATCTCGGTCACGACCGACCCGACCTCAACGGTGCGCTCGCTCGGCAAACCGCCGCTCGCAGGACGCGAGACGGTTGCGGGGCACTATTTCGAAGCCGTCTATAAGCGCGCCGTAGCCATGGCGGGTGCCCTCGCCGCAGCGGGTGGGCTGCTCGCTCCCGACGGCGAGGGGCCCACGGCGTTCTGATCGTCCCTGAGCGCTTCTGAGCGCTCGTGAGGGCCGCATTTCACGTATCCAGCGGCGTGCGACCGGGTTCAGCCCGCCGCCTGAGGCGCGACGCCGACTACCTCGCCGCGGTTGATGGTCACCCAGTCGCGTGCTTCGAGATACGGCCTGAAGGTGTCGAAGATCTTCTTCTCGTCGCGAGGTATGTGCTGGATCTCATACAAGTGCGGGAATTCCAGCCAGCCGAGGACCAGGTCCCACATGCGCAGCGCAGCATCTCCCGTGGGCGGATCGAGCAGCACCGGTCCGAAGATCGCCGTGTCGCCGAAGTACAGGGTCGGCACCCCGAAGCCACCTGAATCGATGACTCGCTGGTGCTCGGCCTTGATCTCGTCGTGGGTGCTCGGGTCTTCGATGGAGAGGTCGACAATCGCTGGATCTGCGCCGATGTCGGACAGCAAGTGCCGAGCCACGTCGGGATTGTGGGGACGGTTGCCGTCGACATGCAGGGCTCTGCCCGACACCGCGTACCACTGGTCGAGCAGGTCCATGGAGTCACGCCGGAGAATCGCTCCGATGCGCATCATCGACCAGCCGTAGCTCCAGTCGCGCTCCCACGGGTGCTTCTTGCCCTCGCGCAAGTTCACCTCTTCGAGGCTGAAGAACTTCCAGTTCACCTGCAACCCCAGCCGGTCGCGGACGTCTCGCATCCACAGCGACGTCTGGTACGCCCACGGGCACATCACATCGAAATGGAAATCCACTTCGGTGGGGCCGGTGTAGTTGTCTGCATTGATTGTGCTCATGAGGCTTCCCTCTAACCGCGGCCGTGGCGCAGCAGCTGGCCAGGGGTGGCGCCGGTGCAATCGCCGGAGGTGAACGTGACCTCGCCGTTGACGATGATGTGGTCGTATCCCTTGGCCCGCTGGATACGGCGCCATTCGCCGCCCGGCAGGTCGTGCTCGACGTTGCCGATCCAGGGCGGGTCGATCTCGAGCTCCTCCATGTCGTAGACCACGACATCTGCCGCAGCGCCCTCTCGCAGCGTTCCACGGTCCTTGAAACCTGCCGCGTGCGCTGCGAGCGCCGAAAGCCGGTAGTGGGCCTCTTCGAGCGTCACAGTGCCCTCGTCACGCACCAGCCACGTCAGGAAGTCGGTGGTGTAGGAGCCGCCGCTGAAGAACTTGGTGTGCGCGCCACCGTCTGATACGCCGGGGATGGCGTACGGCGATTGCATCATCTCGCCCATGAACTCGGCATTTGAGCCCTTGTCAGGGCCGAGGAACTCCACGTTGAGATCGCCCTGGAGCGACAGGTCCAGCATGACCTCGATGGGGTGCTTGCCCTGTTCTTCGGCGAGGTCGCCGACAGAGCGACCCACGTACTGCTGCATGTCAGCTTGGCGGTTCACGCCTTGTACGACGAGACCCTTCGGATTGCCGCCCACACCGGCCTGGATGACCTGCAGGCGGCGGTCTGCCTCGGCGGCCTCAGCCACGAGTGCGGCGCGCAGCTCGGGATCGGACATCTTGGCGATCTTGTCCTCCTTGGTGCCCGTGGTGACCGTACGCCAAGCGGGGGAGGCGTCGTAGAGGTTCCAGTGCTCGAGCGTGAAGGCAAAGCCTGCGCGACCGGTCCCGCACTGCGCGTAGATCGGCAGCTCGGCAGACCAGCACCCCTCGATCCAACGCAACGGACGGCGGTGCACTTCAGGGTCCTTGCGGGCAGGCACCACCACGTTGTGCAGGATCGGCCGCTGGGCTGTCGCTGCAAGGACCTCGAGGAACTTGATGTCGGCCCGGATGTCGCCGGTGCCCTGGGTGATCTGGATGAAGCCCTCGTCCCGTTCCGCCAGCACACGCGCCAGGTTCAAGATGTCCTCGTCGCACATGATGTCGGTGACCATGGGGGAGCCGTCGTAGTCGGCCTGCACGCTGTCGGGACCGAGTCGCTGGATGGAGAAGCCGCACAGCCCGGCATCCATGCCCTCGTGCAACAGGCGCGCCATCTCCTTGCGCTCTGCGGTCGATGCCGGCTCGCCGGCCTTGGCCTTCTCGAGTCCCATCACGTAGGTCATGAGCGAGGCCGTGGGCATGTACTGGATGACGTTGACGCCCTTGGGGGCCCGCTCGAGCGAATCCAGGTATTCCGGGATGGTCTCCCAGTCCCAGTTCATGCCCAGCCGCATGGACTCATACGGGATCGCCTCGGTGCGTGTCATGGTCAGCATGGAGCGGTCGCGGAATTCCGGCTTCACCGGCGCGAATCCGAAACCGCAGTTGCCCAGCACTACCGACGTCACGCCGTGATAGCCCGAGATCGTGCACCACGGATCCCAGCGAATCTGGGCGTCGTAGTGGGTGTGAAGGTCAACGAAACCGGGGGCGACGATCTTCCCCGTGGCGTCGATCACCCGCTCCGCAGTGCCTCGGGGACGACCGCCGAGCTGGGCCACTTTGCCGTCGGAGATCCAGACGTCGCCCTTGTAGCGCGGCACTCGCGTGCCATCGACGATCGTGCCGCCCTTGATGTGAATGTCGTACTCGCTGCTCATTGCGCGCCCCCGCATCATCCGAACTGGCCACAGGCACGCAAATAACGCGCCAAAGCCGCATATTCAAGGTACTCGCGCACTGGGGTGCTCGCCGGAGCAATGACAACCAGTTGTCACCTGCGCCCCATAGCCTCCGACCCGTTTGGCAACAGCGGAGTGGTGCATGCGGGGTACTGGCCAAAGGAGACACGTTCCGGCCAATTCCTTGGTGACCTCAGCGGTCGCCTTGGTCGTCCTCATTGTATTGCTGGCTCTGAGCCTTGGCGCCACCACCCGAGCCGAGCGTTCCCCCGCAGCACATCCCTACACCCAACAGCCGACGTTCCAACCCAGGGCTGATTCGGTCAGGGCCACCAGCAGTGCCTTGACTCAGCCTCCGGTCCTCTTCGACAGCTCCGGGCCCGAGCTTCCCCGCCGAATCGGGGTTCAGGGGGATGCGGTTGGAGAGCATCCAAATCTGCACCCGTCGCCGATCGCCACCGCCCACGTCGTTGTTGAACCCGGAGACCAGTTTCGCCGCACCGTGGCTCCAGGCGTTCCCATCGAATGCGATCGTTACCGACCCTTGGTGGCCGACACCGGGGACTGGGATCCCGATGTCGTTCTCGCTTTGATCTGGCGGGAATCGTTCTGCAATGAACGCGCCGTCTCACCGACCAACGACTGGGGGCTGCTTCAACTCAACGCAACCTGTTGGGCCGGAAAAGGCATCGATGGACTTCCTCGTGTCAGACACCTGCCCGATGGAATCGACCCGCCCGATCTCCAGTGCGATGGCGCCACTGATGCCACACCCACCGCGCAATGGTGCTTCCACGCCAAAGAGGAAGCCATTGTCACCGGCCGCCGACCGCCGTCACCCTGCGATGCCTGGCTCAACCCTGCGACAAACCTCGAGACCGCGTATGAGATCTGGCGTATCCAGGGCTGGCGGCCCTGGTGCTTTGACGACACCAGCAGATCCACACCAGCGTGCCAAGCCGCAGCTCTGGTTCCCGATGCCGAACAGAAGCAGCTCTAGCCGCCGCACGTTCACTTACCGCTCCTACGAACAGCCTCCGCACACCTGCATCCGCCTGGGGGACTTCCTCACAGTTGCGGCCGTGGGCCCATAAGGTCTTAACTTTACATAATGTCTATTATCGGCGTTGACACAACAGCAGGTTGTTGCAGGGCACCATCTTGGCAGCCACAGGCGGAGAAGGTTCCCGACGGAGCGTCCGTCTGGCCTAACGCGTTGCTGCCCCGGCAGATGACCTCGTCGCGGTCACCTGCCGTCGAAACCGACTGGCGTATATCTAGTTACTAACGATATAGATATACTCCGACGTGTGACCAAACGGTTGATCGACATCGACGACGCGCTGCTTGCGGAGACCCGGCGAGTTACGGGTGCCTCCACTATGAAAGCAGCCGTCAACGCCGCACTGCGACACCTTGTCGAGAGCGATCTGCGCCTGCAGCACGTGCGTCGACTCTCAGATCTTGCGGGCACTGACATTGCCGACGACGAGGTCATGACAGCTGCATGGCGCTGAGTCCGCAGTTCATCGCCGACAAGAGCGCTCTGGCACGGCTCCACCATGCTGAGGTAGCCGAACTTCTTGCGCCGCTGATCGTGGAAGGCCGGGTTGCCACGTGCCCGATTGTTGACCTCGAGATGCTCTACAGCGCCCGTTCACACGCTGACTACGAAGCGATTCTGGCCGAGCGCCGTGCGATGCCGTCGGTTCCCATCAACACCGCAGTCACGTCCCGGGCAATTGAAGTCCAGCACCAACTCGCACGCCGCGGCCACCATCGACTCGCGCTTCCCGACCTGCTCATCGCAGCCGCAGCCGAACTCAACGACCTCACTGTCATCCACTACGACGCCGACTACGACCGAATCGCCGAAATCACCGGTCAGCCGACGGACTGGGTCGCTCCCCGCGGCTCGCTCTAAGCGACAGTTGCAATCTTGCCGATCGACAGATTCGATGTGGACTACCTGGCCACTCTCGCCGACGTCGCGATCAATGTGGCTGCCACGTGGCCCGCCGCTGCGTCGCCTCGGCACCACCGAAGACTCCGGCATCGACCTCTGACGGACCCCTAGTCGACGAATGGTCGGTTGTGGTTAGGCGATCTCAGCCGCTCCCGGGTTCGGTCCCGCCTTCGACTCTGCGGGTGCGTATCCAGTCGCGCATCACCGGCTGGGCGAACCGCAGATAGCCGTGCCGGGACGGTGCCGCGATGCCTGCGTCGATGAGGCGTTGCCTGTATACGCCCGCGTAGTTGCTGCTGACATGGCAGCGGTCGGCGAGCGTGCCTAGCTTGGACTCGGAGTCGTCTTGCGACATCGCAATGGCGAATTCGCGGTCCTTGTCGGACAGCGACCGCCACATGGGCTCGAACAGGTGCGTGACGATGGTGTTTTCCGCTGTCGCGATGCCCGCCCGCAGGTCGTCCACCGTGATCTCCCGATCCGGCTGCCTCGCATGCTCCCAAGCATGGAAGCCGACCAATTGGATCATGTACGGGTGCCCGCCAGTCGCGCTGGCTGCAATCCGGATCGCGTCGGCACTGACATGAACGCCTCGATCGACCAGCGGCCGTCGCAGGGCGCTCTGCGCTGCGGGCTGATCGAGCTGTGCGACCGTCTGGCGATTCATGCGCTGCAGAAAGGTAGGCACGCTGTGCTCTGCCAGCAGATCCTCGATGTGTGGCAGCGCAGCACCCAAGAAGACGACTCGATAGCCGTCTCGACGCAGCAGCTGTAGGACAGCACCGAACTCTCGCAACGAATCGGCGTCGGCACTGTGAAATTCGTCAATGCTGATGAGCAGGCCGCTATTCCGCTTCGCCATGGACTCGCAGAGCTCCTGCATGACGAACAGCAGGCGCGCATCCTCCGTGCGCTGCCCTTCGGTCGAGATATGAACGCCAGTGCCAGCGACCTGGACACCGCTGACACGCCTGAAAATCCTGCCGCTCTGTGTCTCTGGTAGAAGATTGAGCGACATCGCGGTGATGTCGTCGAGCCAGCCACCGATGCTGGCGTCATGCTTGATCACTGCCCACTTGCGTGCTTGAGCCGCCTCTTGAGCTGCGTTGAGCACCGCTGTCTTGCCAGCACCCCTGAAGCCGACGATGATCTGCGCGGACGCAGGATGGCTCGACGGTGACGTCAAGGCCGTCTCGATGCTCGCCATCACACCGTCCCGCCCCGCGAGCGTCGGCGGGGAAGCACCGAAACCTGGTGTGAACGGATTCGTGGAAGCCGCCATAGGAACCTCGCGACGTGAGCGTGTTTAGCATTGTATGTGATATTTTGTTTTGTTTATAGATTTTTGTTTCCTATGTAAATCGCCCGTGGGGTCGCCACACGACACAACACATCGACACGGGTGCCGGTGGCACGAGTGCCGCCGGATGACCCTCGGGCTCAGATGTCGAGGGCTTGGCCGTAGTTTCGGCTGTGCTCGATGATGAAATCTCGTCGAGGTGCGACGTCGGCGCCCATCATGACGGTGAAGGCGTCGTCTGCGCGTGCCTGAGCGCTGTGGGCTTCTCCAAGGCTGATCTTGCGCAGGACCCTGGTCTGCGGATTGAGCGTCGTCTCGAACAGCTCGTCGTCGTCCATCTCGCCGAGACCCTTGAACCGTGTGAGCCGGTACCTCCGGTTTGCTGCATCAAGCTCATCGACAAGCGCTGCCCGCTGTGCCTCTGAGTACACGAACTTCTTCTGCGTGCCGATGCTGAACGCATGCGTCGGCGGCTGCGCTGCGTACACCCGCCCGGCGGCCAGCAATGGCCGCATGTAGTGGTAGATGAGCGTCAGGACAAGGCACCGAATGTGGCTGCCGTCCACATCGGCGTCGGCGAGCAGGATGAGACGTTCGTAGCGGCATGCATCGAGGTCGAAGGCAGCACCTGAACCCGCACCGAGTGCCGTGAACAGCGCCGTGGCCTCTGCGTTGTCCAGAACCGCCTTCAGAGTTCCCTTGCTGGCATTGACGACCTTGCCTCGCAACGGCAGCACCGCTTGCCACGCGCTGTCGCGTGACCGCTTTGCCGGGCCGGCGGCGGAATCGCCTTCCACGATCAGCAACTCGCCGGCCGGATGCAGCCGGCAGTCAGCCAGCTTGTCCGGAAGTCCGTTATTGCCCAGTGATGCCGCCTTGCGCTTCTGATCGAGGGCTCGACGCGACTCCACACGGTTCACGACCGCATTGGCGAACTTGTCGATCAGCGCTCGCACATGGACCTTCTTCGAGCCCGCCGCGCTGCCGTCGAACCATGCACGCAACCCTTCGCGCACCACATTGGCCACGATCCGCTGCACCTGCGGAGTCCCCAGCTCGCGCTTGGTCTGGCCCCGGAACTGGGGTTCGGGAAGAGTGGCCCGCACCACGGCGACAAGCCCCTCTTGCGCATCCTCTCGCTGTGCACGGGCATCGTCGCGCAGGC
Source organism: Candidatus Poriferisodalis sp. (assembly GCF_965237655.1). Taxonomy (GTDB): domain Bacteria; phylum Actinomycetota; class Acidimicrobiia; order Acidimicrobiales; family Poriferisodalaceae; genus Poriferisodalis. The sequence continues at coordinate 1,562,879 of NZ_CBDEGB010000002.1, read as the reverse complement.
GCCTCAGCTTGCGCGGGTCGGCCTCGGCCAGCGCTGCGTTCACCGCTGTCGTGAGTGCTCGTTCGAATCCCGCGATGTGCGTGCCGCCCTCGGGTGTCGGGATCGTGTTCACGAACCCGACAATGCGGCTGTCGTAGGCCTGCGTCCAGCGCAGTGCCACCTCGACATCGCACTGGCGCGTGACGTCGGTGAGCTTGCCGTCCACGGGCACCCGCTCGGTGAATTCCTCCGAGCCGGTCAGGCGGATGAGCCCGGTCACCGGTGCGTCATCGCCGCACAGCTTGTCGACGAAGTCTGCCAAGCCACCCGCTGAGACAACCTGCTCGACGACCGGCGGATCCGCCCGGCGGTCGGCCAGGGTGATCTTGACCTTGGGCACCAGGAAGCACACCTGTTCGATGCGTTCGCGCACCTCGTCGAAATCCACGACAGCCGACGGGTCGAAGATCCCCGTGTCGGGCCAGAACCGTACGCGAGTGCCCGTGCGTCCCGCCGACACCCGTCCGACCCGCTTGAGCTTGTGCCCGGCGCGGAAGCGGCCGGCGCTGTCGGTGTGTCCGGCAATTCGATCCTTGAATTCCAGGCGGTGGGTGACGCCCTTGCGGTTCACATCGACAACGAGGTGGCTCGACAGTGCGTTCACGACCGATGCTCCGACACCGTGCAGACCTCCCGAAGACCCATACGCCCCAGTGCCGAACTTCCCCCCGGCGTGCAACTCGGTGAACACCACTTCGAGAGCGGTGATGTTGTCGTGCTTGACGCCGACGGGGATCCCTCGACCCCGGTCGACGACCTCATAGGAGCCATCATCGTGCAGAGTGATCTCGATGCTGCGACCATGGCCAGCAGCAGCCTCGTCGACGGCATTGTCGATGATCTCCCACAGAAGGTGCACGAGACCTGTCGAGCCGGTGCTGCCGATGTACATCCCCGGCCGCTTGCGCACGGCTTCGAGACCTTCGAGCACCTCGATCGAGCTGGCATCGTAGGCAGCTGTGGCGCTGGGATCGCCAGCGGGTGCAGGGGGCTTTGACCTGGCATAGCGATCAGCTTCGTCTGCCATCGTGCGGGACGTTCCTTCCGTCGCTGCGCGGGAGTCTGTGCCAACCGGTGTGGGGGCCGCGGCCATCAGAATCGGTACTCCCCCAGCGTCACGATCCGGGTCTGCGCCCCTCGGGCTGCACCGTTGCGACGGGTCGACTCCAATTGCGGCCGCACTGGCGTCGGATCGGGCGACGAAATGTCGCCTTGGGGTGCCGTGATCGCCGCAACTTGCCGGTTCACGCCCACCCACGCGTAGGCCACTTGTGTCTCGAACCCTGACAATCGAACCGTCGGCGAGCCTGAGGTGCCTCGGCCGCGGGACGGGATGTCGGACATCTCCGTGACTTTCAGTGCCCCCTCATCGGTCACCTCCGCCACCAACGTGCCAAAGGCGATCGGCGCAGCCGCCAGCACCGTGGCCCCCGGCCGCAGCTTCATGCCCGTGACCCCGGCAGCGTTCGGCCCTCTCACCGTCACAGAATCGGCGGCGAATCGAAGCACGTGGCCCGTCGAGGCCACCATCGCGACTTCCCCTCCGTCCGGTGCCCCGAAGCCAGCCACGACGCGGTCCCCCTCGTTCAGCGAGATCACCGTGTTTCCACTGCGAATCGAGCCGAGTACAGCCGCATCGAGGCGCTTTGCGACGCCCCCTCGGGTGATGATCGCAATCGGTCCGCTGACATCGCCGAACAGTGCGACGGGTTGCTCGCCACGCGCCAACGAGAACATCTCGCGAACGGGCGCTCCCCTGCTGCCGCGCAGCATCTCAGGCACCGCTCGCACCTCCGTGCGAAGCACACGACCACGGTCGGTGATGAGGTGCACCGCATCGAGATCTGAAGCCGCCGCGGTGGCCACCAAGACGTCGTGGCGACCGGGCTTGGCGCTGAGCGGGTCCTCGGAATGGCGCCGACCAAGCAGGCCCGATGTCGAGAGCGTGATCACGCTCGTTCGCTCGGCCGTTTCGCGCTCTCCGTCGAATTCGAGCGCGCCTGCGGCATCGGCGTGAGGGGATGGCGGCACGAACTCAACGAGGTCGTCACGGTGCCGGATCTCTGTGCGACGCGGGATCGCGAACTCCTCCACCAGCTCGTCCAGCTCGCGCTCGACAATCGTCCGGCGTCGTGCGTCTGATTCGAGAATCCTGCGGTGCTGGGCAATAGCATCGCGTAACTCCCCCAATTCGTCCCGCAAGCGCTGGGTCTCGAGCGCGGTCAGCCGCCGCAGCTGCATGTCGAGGATGTGATTGGCCTGGATCTCGGTCAGGTCGAGACGGGCCATCAACTCAGTCCGTGCTGCAGTGACATCGGAAGCAGAGCGGATGATGGCGATGACCGTGTCGATGTTGTCGAGCGCGATGAGCAGACCAGCCACGATGTGCTCGCGCTCGAGCGCCCGGTCCAGCCGGTGCTGCGTCCGGCGGATGATGACATCGAGACGGTGCTCGATGTAGTGCTCGCACAACGCCCTCAGCCCGAGCTGGCGAGGCACGCCGTCCACCAGTGCCACGTTGTTGATGCCGAAGGTGTCCTCGAGCGGCGTGAGCGCCCAGAGCTGCGAGAGCACACCCTGGGCGTTGACACCAGGTCTGCATTCGATGACGAGGCGAAGCCCGTGGTTGCGGTCAGAGAGGTCGTTCACCGCTGCGACGCCCTCGATCCGGCCGCCTGCGGCCAATTCGCGGATCTTGGCCTGCACACGCTCGGGACCCACCATGTAGGGCAACTCGGTCACCACGATGCCGTCCCGCCTCGAGGTGATCGGCTCGATGTGAGCTTTTGCCCGGATCCGGATCGTGCCCCGGCCCGACTCGTACGCCTCGGCGAGGCCGTCGTCGACGATGACAGTGCCACCCGAGGGGAAGTCCGGTCCGCGAACCAGGCTCATCAGCTCTGCGGTTGTGGGCTTGGGCCGGCGTTGGCGCAGGACCAGCTTGATCGCCGACGCCACTTCGGCCAAGTTGTGCGGCGCCATGTTGGTGGCCATGCCCACGGCGATGCCGCTGGCGCCGTTCACGAGCAGATTCGGCAGCAGCGCCGGCAAGCACACAGGTTCGGTGCGCTCGCCGTCAAAGTTCGACACGAGGTCGACCGTGTCCTCATCGATGCCGGCCACCATCGTCATTGCCAGGGCGCTCAGGCGGGCCTCGGTATAGCGGTACGCAGCAGGCGGGTCGTCGAGGCTGCCGAAATTCCCTTTGGGCTCCACCAGCGGGGCGGACATCGCGAAGGCCTGGCCCATGCGGACCATTGCCTCGTAGATCGCGCCGTCGCCGTGAGGGTGGTACTTGCCCATCACCTCCCCCACCACACCGGCGGACTTGCGAAACGGCGTACCGGGGCGCAAGCCCAGGTCGTCCATGACGTACAGGATCCGGCGCTGTACCGGCTTGAGACCGTCGTGGACGTCCGGAATCGCCCGGGCTGTGGTGACCGAGAGCGCATAGGGCATGAACGAATCGCGCATCTCATCAGCGACATCCACGTCGTGGACCTCGCGGGCGATTGACGTTGGAGCAGTCGGACCGGCCATCAGCACCGATTCCTTTCTGTGGCTGGCCTTGCAGCGACTTGGGTGTTCTCGCGCGGCGAGCGCGCGACATCGCGGCCGAGGCGATCTGATTTGTCAGAGGACCATTTCGGCCGGCACTTGCGAGGGTACGACCCCTGTGCGTCTGCGCTGAGTCAATTGCGCTGGATCGGCTCAGTCGAGGCCCGCCTCTCGCTCTCATTGCCATTGGCGAGCCAGCAAGGACTACCCTCCGGCACGTGTCGGTGAGGCCTGCGGCGGGATTCGCTGCCCCCACGCAACGCTGCGTCGCCGGCACGCTGGCCGTGCCATCACCACAGCCGGTGCCCCCGCTGCGCACAGCGCAGGATGCCCGACGTGCGGAGCGACGATGAGCCGACGCATCGAGGTCGAACTGACAAGTCGACGCGACGACGGCTCGTGGACATGGCGCGCTGCGGGAGCCAAGCAGCCCAAAGGAACCCTCAACGGCGAACTGGTGCCGGCGGGCATTGCTGCGGGCGATGTCGTGCGGGTCGATGCCGACTTCGAGATCGACGGGATCACCGTCACTGCGGTGCTGCCGCCCAAGACCCGAAGCGGCAAGCCGGAATCCGAGCGGATCGAGTTGCTCGGACCGCCCGAGCGGGGAGGCGGCTCGGGCACGACATCCGGCGTGGGTGCGCGCCGAGGCGGCCGCAAACGCGATGGGGAGCGAACCGGTCAACGTGATGGCGATCGCGGACCACGCGCGCGGCGCAAGCCGCGCGGCGAGCGCTCCGATCGTGACGGCGCTCCCGAGGGGGCCACCGCGAAGCGCGGCAGCGCGCCAAAGCAACGCCGCCAGCGTGACAGGGACAATCGAGCGCCCCGGGGCCGATCCGCGGATCGCGCCAAGAGATCCGAGCGCTCCGCACCGAAGCCCGAAACCCCTGATCGCCCGCCTCGTCCCAAAGCTCGCAAGCTGCGTCCCGGCCGCAAGCATCGGGGTGCGCTGATTGCCTCCCTGCCTGCCGAGCAGCAGGTCGTAGCCGAACAGGTGGCGCGGGGAGGGCTTGCGGCAGTACGTACCGAAATCGACGCGCAGAATCAAAAAGCTGCGGCTGAAGGAAATCCAGAGGTCCCGGCCGAAGGCTTGATTTCGTTGGCAGAATCCCTCATCGGCCCGCTGCAATCTGCGGAGTGGCGCGACCGCGCCGACGCTGCAATCAGCCAGATCGAACAGCTCGACCTGCGAGATCTTCGCTCTGTTCTCGTCGCTGCGGAGGACTTCGCCCGAGACGCTGAGGCTCGCGAACTAGCAGACCGAATTCGAGACGGTCTCCACGATCGGCTCGAACGCAGTCAGCGTGAATGGCATGACGACCTGCGCTTGACGCTGACCGAAGGCCGCGTTGTGCGTGCACTGCGGCTGAGCTCTCGTCCGCCTAAGGCCGGTGCGCCCTTGCCGCCCGAGATCGCACAGGAGCTCACGGCCCAGGCCAACGCCGCGCTCGGCTCTGGGGCCTCGCAGCACCGGATCGCCGTGGTGCTCGAGGCAGTTGCTTACTCACCCATTCGGCCCTACGTCGTGCTCCCGAACATTCCAACCGAACCCGAGGCCGAGCTGCTCGAAGTCGTGCGCAGGATCGCAGACCGGCTGCCCGAAGTCGCCACGGCGCTAGGGATCGACCCCACGGCCGCTCGTCGGGGTGGCCGGCCACGCCGCGGCTCCAAGAAGCAGGCAGCCGCCGTACAGTCCAAGAAGGCCGACGCAGACCAACCCGAAGCCGACCCAGAGCACGCCGAACAAGCCGTAACAGACGCCGCCGAAGTTCCGATCGGCGACGCTTCTCCAGAGTCGAATGACACCCCACCGGAGGGGTCGGACGACGACTCAACTCCTGATGACGTGGCGGTCGAGGAAGTCGCGCATCCCGCCTGAGAGCGGGATCAGGCCGTCGCTGATCTCGTCAAAGCTGACGAAACGCGCATCTGCGGCGTCATCGCCGGCAATGGGCATCGCGTCAGGCTCGCAGCGAACGGCGTAGTCCAGGATCACGAAATGATTCGTCGCGCTGACGTGCTCAGTGGCACCGACAAGGTCACCGCACTCCACCGTCAGCCCCGTTTCTTCCGCCAGCTCTCGTTCCACGGCGGTGCGCAGGCGCTCCCCAGGCTCGACACGCCCCCCGGGAAACGCCCACATCCCAACCGCGGGCGGCCGGGCTCGCTCGACGAGCAGCACCGAGCGGCCCCGCACTGCGATGCCCCCGACGCAGATCTCTGGTCTTGGGCCCATCACTCCCCCGCATTCGCGGGCGGTTCACCTTCCAGCTTTCGGTGCAACACGAGAAGACGGGCAGTGAACCCGAAGGTCTCGAAGAAGTTCTTCGTGGCTCGGTTTCCCGGCAACGCCAACGCATCGATGCCGACACAGCTGTGTTCACCGCACCAGCCGAGAACTTCTGAAATGAGTGCCTCGCCGACTGCGACCTCTCGCGCACCTGGAGTCACGTACAAGTCAAGCACCCGACCGAGGAGCTCACCGGTTTGCAACACCTCGATGGCGGCGGTGGCATAGCCAACCGCAGTGCCGTCGATCGTGCCGATCCAGAGTTGCTGATCCGGGTCGCTCAAGGCGGCCTCAAGACTCATCTCGAACGGGCGAGGACGCACTTCCCGGCGCGACCAGACCCAGCCGCCACGTGCATCGACTTGCTCGGCAACGGCATCTGCGGCAAGACCAGCGAGCGCTTGGAGATCTCCCCGAACGGCGAGGCGGGCCGCTATGTCCATGGTGGCGGGCTCATGTGGCGCGGTCCATCAGGCGGGTTCGGCGGAGCGGCGGCGCACGGTGGCCTCCTCGGCGCCGAGACGCCCCAGCACGCCTTGCGACAGATCCACATGCGACAGCATCGCGGCGACGGCGCGATGGCCTGCCACTTCGGCGATCTGGCGGTACATCTCGGTCACGATGCGCCGGTAGTCGGTGTGCCCCTGCGGCTGGGACCGCAACTCGATCAGGTGCATCGCCTCGCGCGCGTTGAACTGCATGCTGTAGCGCACCCGGTACGCCATGGCAACTGCGTAGGAGGCTTCCAGCGGCCCTGCTGCTTCGACGAGTGCGTTGTACAGCTCCGTCGACAGCTCCATGACCTCGTCGTAGGCCTCTCCCCCGCCGACAGCGTCGACGAGGCTGGGCACGGCGTATCCGTGACGAGGTCCGAGCGGCTGCCATTCGATCGTCAGCAGGCGATGCCGCTGCAGGTCACGGAAGCTGCCGTAGTCGCCGAGCACGTCGAACCGGTAGTCGATTCGCTCGAGCGCCCGGCTGGGCCGGTGGCGGCGATTTGTGCGCTCACCGACATAGCGCTGCACCAGTTCCAGGCGCTGGGCCTCGGTCATCTCCCTCACTCGGGCGGTGATCTGTGTTTCGGGCAGGTCTGTGTAGGGGAACAGCATCGCCGCGAGCATCTTGTCTTCACCCACAGGGTCCCAATCGGTCAGGACAACCTCGGGCACCGGCCCGGGCGTCTCATCGGCGAACAGCTCGGCGGTGAATTCATCCATCGCGATGCGATTGGTCTCCAGGTAGTCCGACCACACGATCCCCCGGTCGGGCTGGTCGACACGGCGCAGGAAAGACGGGATGACCTTGCGAAGCTCCGTCAGCATCAACTGGGCGTAGCTGCGAGCCTCGGGCAACGGATGGGCTCTCATCCGCAGCAGCAGCGCCTCATAGGCCTGCCCGCTCCCGAAGATGCCGACGTTGGACAAGCTGGCCGCGGGAAGCAGCCCGCGGGCCGCGTCGAAGGCCTGCGCGCGGATGGCCCGGCGACGTGCCAGGTCGCCGCCCGCACCTGCGACGCTTGGCGAAGCGTCGTGATGGTCGGTCAGCCATGCGGTCATCCGGCGGACCATGTCGCCGTAGGCGTCGAACATGTGGTCGACGTCACCGATGTAGCGGGTTCCGGCGGACGATGTCATGACGCCGGGTGGCCGGTGATACCGGTACCGACCTTGGACACGCTCGTCGTAGGCGAGGTAACGGGTGGATTGCTCGAGGTACGACATCAGCCGTCCACGTTCGAGAATCTTGGTGAGCAGGTTGGAAGCCTGTTCGCACGCGAGATGCACAGCGCCGAGCTGAGCCACCGAATCGTCGCCATATTCCACGAACACGCGCTGGTAGAGCTGTTCGGCTCGTTCAACGCCGACGGTGGCGTCGATGGTCTCATCGCCGGAGATGTCGAGATCGTCGACAAACTCATCGAGGAGGAGCCGTCGCAAGGTCTTGTGCGTCCTCGAGTAGCGCGCGAACAGCGCCCCCTTCACCACCTCGGGAAGGTTGACGAGCGCGAAGACCGGCTGGCGCAGGTTGGTGACATAGCGCCGCAAGACGTCCTGCTCCCCAGGAGTGAAGGTCTCGGCGGTGTAGTGGATCACCGGCAGGTCCCGTCGCGTGGCTGCACTGGTGAGTGATGGTATGGCGCGCAGGACGGATGCCCGCGGATCAGAACACGATCACCGCAGCGTCTGGCCGGATCGAGACGGTCAACTCGCGGCATCTGCCCACTCGCTCACCGTCGAGCCACAGCCCCAACGGCCGGCCGAATCGGAATTCCGCGGTCACCAGACGTCGCATGGTGATGGCCGGATGCGGCAGGTGGGCTCCCGACCGCAGGCGCCGCCGCGCCAGCACTCGTTGTGCCAAGCCCAGCGCCGGTTGATCGATTCCCGTGGTGAGCACGTGCAGTCTCCCGTCGTTGGGATGGGCAGCGGGCGCGAGACGAAACTTCCCAGCAAGCTCGGCGCTCATTGCCGCTATGGCGGGTCCGCGCCACCACGAGTTGCGTGCAATGGCGTGAGCGCACGCCCAGCGGACCACCTCATCGGCCACCACCTCGATGAGGTCGATCGGTGCAGTCCGGGCGAACTCAGAACGCAGGCGTTCCGCTCCGCCCGCTGGTGCGCCCACCACTCGCCACAGGTCACCGCCGGTCACGCCGATCGGCGACGGTGGGCGATCCGCCGCTCGCTGGCAGGTGATCAACCTGCGCAGTTCCGCGTTGCTGCGGGCGATGGGTGCCCCCTCGGACAGCGTTGCGGCCGTTCCCCACGGCTGGTTGCGCTGAATCGTCATGGGAGCCTGCGGGTCCGGGTCAACACAGGAGCTGGGACGAAACCCTCTCCCGACGCCGCAGCAGCTGGCGTGCCCACGGGTTCGTCGGAGACCCGCGCCGCTGCTGCGACCACCCCGCGGTCGAGCGCCGAGCGTGTGTCAGCCGCTGTGCGTCGTGTGGCGCCGTTCGAAGCAACGTCTGCGATTCTGTCCACCAAGTCGATCAGCTGCCGCATCTGGCGAACGAAGTCACCTCCAGCAGGCGCGTCGCCGCCGGAGAGATCGCCCTGCCACAGCTCAATGTAGGTTGCGCCGGCCGCCCAAGCGTGTGCCGTTGCGAAGAACGAAGCGTCAGGCGGGCGAGAGGCCACCAGGTTGTGCTGGCGTTCGGCGCGGTTGATCTGTGCCGCCAGCTCAAAGATGAGCGCCGCCCGATCCCGGCACTCGTTGTCCGGATACCGGGGAGCAGGCGGCGGCAAGCTGCTTCGATGCTCGTAGATCAGCACCGAGACCAGGCCGGCCAGTCGAGCCGGTGCGACACCGTCGAACACGCCCTCACGCAGGCACAGCACCGTCAGCAAGTCCGATTCATGGAACACGGATTTCAAGCACTCCCCCGCCGGGGTGAGCGCCCAGCCGTCCGCGCAGCCGAAGATGTTCAATACCTCGTTGGTGGCATCGAGCTGCCGGGCCAGGCCCCCCTTGGCGAGATTGATCCGGTCCTTCAAGCGGCTGACCCGCGCTCCGGTTCGCTCGGCTTGTTGCTCTGCGTCGACAAGCGCTCGGTCCACGCGCCGGTCGGAGGGTTTGCCGCGTCGATGACGATGACCGCCCCGCGACCCTCCGCGCTGCGGGGCTTGTGTCTGCGGGCGAGCGCGGCCGCCGCCCATCGACCGCAGTCGTGCACGGGCTTCACGCAGCTCCCGGCGTTCGACTTCAAGCGCAGCGGTCCATTCGCCGACCCGCCGATCTGCCCGCCACTGGGCAAACGACCGTTGCAGCATCTCGACTGCCTCGTCGCGTGTTCGGTTGGCGATGAGGTTGGCAACCATGTTGTACGTCGGCCGGAACGAGGACTCAAGTTCGAAGTCGTTACTCGCAGCCAGGCGAGCCGTCTCGCCGAACGCCGTGTGCGGGTGCCACAGCGTGTAGGCGTAGCCAACCTCGTCGATCCCGCGGCGACCTGCACGGCCGGTGAGCTGGGTGTACTCGCCCGGCGTCAATGCGGCAAAGCCCTCTCCACGGAAGCGGCTGAGCTGGGAGATCACCACGGATCGGGCTGGCATGTTCACACCAACCGCCAGTGTCTCGGTCGCGAACACCACCGCGAGCAGCCCGGCAGCGAAACAGTCTTCGATTGCCTCCTTGAAGGCTGGTATCAGACCTGCGTGGTGGGCTGCGACGCCTGCGGTGAGGCCCTCGAGCCATTCGTCGTAGCCGAGCGCGTCGAGGTCGCCTGGTTCCAGGGACGCAGTGTGGGCTGCAGCGATCTGACGTACCCGGTCCTGCTGGGAAGCATCCAGAAAGGCCACGCCCTCTGCAGCGAGCGCCCGTGCGGCATCGTCGCAACCTTGGCGCGAGAACACAAAGATGATCGCGGGCAGCTTTGCGGTTGCGGCAAGGTGTTCCACGATCTCAGAGCGCCGGGGTCTCGCCGGTCGCACACCTGCCGCACGATGGCGACGGTGGCCTCCCGAACGGGAACGAGCCCGTTCCAGTAGCCGTTCGATCTCGGGATTGGAGTGACCATCCCGCAGGGTGGGCAAGTCCACGAGACGCCGACTGTGCCGCTCGAACAGCAGGTAGCGGTCTTCGAGGGGCACCGGCCGCTGCGTGCACACGACCGCCTCGCACCGGCCGGCAGTCGCTCCGATCCACGACGCCAGCTCGTACGCGTTGCTGACCGTGGCCGAGAGGCACACCAAGCGCATATGTGCAGGAATGCTGATAATGACTTCCTCCCAGACCGCCCCCCGGTACGGATCCTGCAGGTAGTGCACCTCGTCGAGCACCGCCACGCAGAATTGTGCGATGTGCGGCGAGCCAGCGTAGATCATGTTGCGCAGCACCTCAGTGGTCATGACGACCACGTCGGCTTCAGGGCGAACCACGTTGTCCCCGGTGAGCAGCCCCACACGTTCTGATCCCAACCATGAGCGCAGCTCGCGCAGCTTCTGGTTCGACAGGGCTTTGGTTGGCGTCGTGTACGCCGCACGCTTGCCGGCTTGCAGGGCCGCCGCGATCGCGTATTCGGCGACCAGCGTCTTGCCCGACGACGTCGGTGCGGCCACCAGCACCGAGTTGCCCCGATCAAGCGCTTCAAATGCCTCGATCTGAAAGCCGTCCGGCGAGATTCCCCGCGCCGCCAGCAGGTCGGCGAGCGGCGGCCGCTGCAGTGGCTTGGTGGCTTTGAGGCGTCGCCCGGCTAGATCCGCTTGATCGCCTGTTGCGCTCACGGGGAGGGGTCCGTGACGCCGGCCGCCTCTGTCTCGGATTCCTGTGCTCGACGGCGACCAAGTCGCCACCCCACAGACCCGCTGCGGCGTCGCACGATCAGAAGGCCAACCAGGATCGACAGCTCGTAGAACACGTAGAGCGGCACCGATAGTGCAGCGAGCGTGACAGGGTCACCAGACGGCGTGATGATCGCCGCACCGGCCACGATGCCGACGATGGCATAGCGACGAGCCCGGTTCAGCTGTCGCGGCGTCACCATGCCCGCCATCTGGAGGAAGACCAGCACGATCGGGAACTCGAAACCGATGCCGAAGGCCAGCATCATGAAGGTCACCAAGCCGAGGTACGAGCCAGGTCCGAGCAGCGGGTCGACGGCGTCGCCACTGACGGCGATCAGGAAGTCCAGCGCCCGCTCGAAGGTGAAATAGGCCAGCAGGGCACCGGCCGCAAAGAGCAGGAATCCCGCTATCACGAACGGCACCGCCCAGCGCTTCTCCCGGCGATCGAGTGCAGGGGTGATGAACCGCCACAGGTGCCACAGCAGCACCGGCATGGCCAGCACCACACCGAGATAGACCGACACCTTGATACGGGTACGAAAGCCCTCCAGCGGCGTCGTGATCACCAGGCTGCACGGACGATCGATCTCCTGAGCCTCCAGCACATTGCAGTACGGCGGCAGGAAGATCTCGGTAAGGAGCCAGTCGTAGACGATGAGCCCCGCCACCATGCCCACGCCGACTGCAACGACGCTCCAAATGAGCCGATTCCGCAGCTCACCGACGTGATCCCAGAAGCCCATCACCGCCGGCCGAGGCCGGCGCCGCCGCCAGAGCCTCACGCAGAGCCGTCGCTGGTCGAGCGATCCGCCGCCGGATCGGCCGCGTCGGGCTGGGAGGACTCGCCCTCACCCTGCCCACCGGGAGCCTCGGCTGGGTCTGCAGGCGTCGGCGGATTGGGCGACGATGCAGGTTCCACCTTCGGCGGCGACAGCGTGGCGTCCATCTCCTGACTAACGGTCGTCGAGAACTCCCGCACCTGCCGGAAGACGCGACCGATGCTGCGGATTGCGCCCGGCAAACGCGTGGGCCCCAGCACAATCAGGGCCACGAACGCGATGATCAGCACCTCGTTGGGCTGCAGGCTCACGGCTCGATGGTAGAACCCCGGCCCTGCGCGGCGGTTCTGCTTCGCTGCCGAGCGCACAGGCGTGGGTGGTCCCGGCGGCAGCGTTTCAGAACGGCAGCATCCGGCGGGCCGCCCACCGCACCACCATGCCGAGCGCGCGCTCGGCCGTGGCTTCGCGTACCGACGGCAGGTCCAGGCTGTCGATGGCGGTTCGAGCCCGAACGACGTCGGCGCGCACCGAAGCAGTTGTCTCGGTGATGGATGCCAGCCCCTCAGCGGTGGCTCGCAACTCGGCGGCCAGCCGCCGGATCATGAGCGTGCTGACGACAACGAGTACGCCGAACGCGACGGTCGGCAGCAGCCAGATCACCACCATGAGCCGAACCCTACGGCGCGACAGGCGACGGAAACGTTCGTCGTAAACCGCAGTACATCGGCCACATCTGGTGAGTTCCGCTGCACGCGGTATCCAAATTGGCACGATAGAGATGTGCTCCCGCAGCCGTTGCCGTCATTGCGCACGCCACCGATCACGTTCGCGCACCGGGGCGGGCGTGCTCATGGCCCCGACAATGCGCTTGAGACGTTCGCCTTGGCCCTGGACTTGGGAGCAACGGGCCTCGAGACCGACGTCTGGATGAGCCGGGATGGTCATCCGATGCTGGACCACGACGGTGTCGTCTGGCACCGGGGTGTTCGCCGTCCCTTCAGCTCATTCACCCGTGAACGCATCGGTCCCGACATCGGAACGCTCGCAGACATGTATCAGTCCTGCGGCACCGATTTCGAGCTCTCGGTTGACTTGAAAGACCCCGCGGCGGCTGACGCAGTCATCGAGGCCGCCCGATCCGCCGGGGCAGAAGACCGCCTGTGGCTATGCCACGCGGACTGGGAGCTGCTTGCCGAACTGCGCAACCGCACCACTGCACACATCGTCGACTCGACCCGGGTGCGACGAATGAAGGAAGGTCCGGAGCGCCGGGCGGCGGCAATGGCCGACAGCGGCATCGACGCCGTCAACCTCCCCGCCAAAGACTGGACCGGAGGACTCGCAGCGCTCTTCCACCGCTTCGAACGCCATTGCTTCGGGTGGGATGTCCAGCACATCCGCCTGGCCGCAGCACTGCGCGACATGGGCCTCGACGGCCTGTACGGCGACCACGTCGACCGGCTGCTCGCCGGTGTTATTTCACCGAGCGAACCAGCGGAAACGGCACCGGACGGCGACATCTGCGAGGCACAACTCGCCTGATCAGCCGCGCTGCCGGATCGGCCCCCCTCAACCCTGCATAGGCGGTCTTACAAACCACCGAACCGAGTGGGCGGCCAGAAGCGCGCGAACGCCCGCCCGACGATTTCGTTCTCGGGGATCGGTCCGAAGAAGCGACTGTCCTGGCTCGAGACCCGGTTGTCACCCATGACGAACACGTACCCAGCCGGAATCAGTCGCTGCGTGAAGCTGCTGGTGTACGTATCGGCCGGGAGGTAGTCCTCTGGCACCCGAACGCCGTCAACGATGAGCTGCCCACCTTCGGCCTCGATCGTCTGACCGCCGACAGCGACGACTCGCTTGACAAGTTCAGAGGTCTGCGGATGCCGCATCGCCTCGGGAGTCCGGAACACCACGATGTCGCCAGGGTCGGGCTCGCCGATGCGGTAACTGAGCTTGGATACCAACAGCCGGTCGCCGATCTCGAGCACCGGTTCCATCGACTCGGACGGGATGTAGAACGCCGCAATGAGAAACGTTCGCATCAGCAATGCGAGCGTCACCGCAGCCAGCAGGACCCACGCCCACGACAACAGGTTGCGTGTACGTCGGCTCATGGCCCGCCGGATACGCGGTTGGCGACCTCGTGGCCTCAGGCCGTCAGCTGGGTCGCAATCGCCGGGTTCGCCCGCAACGCTCATGGTGACGTCGCCAGCCAGGCTGCCGCCGCGCCCAGCCACTCGCACGCTTGGTGATCGCGTTCCAATGGGCGACCCATGGAAGTGACGCTCAGCCCGCTGCGGGCAAGCGCTTCACCGACCGCGGCCGGCTCCATGTTGATCGCCCGCTTTCCCAAAGTCTCAACCCATGCGGCATCACGTTTCGCACGGCGCGCCGGAACCGGCACGACGGTGCGTTCGGGTGCCAGCGCGGCCATGGCGCGGGCGTGATGGCTGACGCCGCGGTGCCGTTCTCGCTCGTCGGCCGATGATGCGCGCACTGCCAGCGCGGTCGCTGCGCCAAGACCCTCCAGCACGGCGGCGTGACCAACGAGATCCAGCGCCGAGAAGCCCAGGGGGCTCGCGGTGCCGAGATGTCCAGGTCCCGGCGCGACGACGATACGGTCGATGTTCTGGCGCGCCAATGCTGCGACCCCGGAGGCAACTGTGACCGACTCGATCGGCGCACCGAAGGCCTGCCCGGCGCTCACAGCTGTCGCGATCGTGCCCCGCTCAAGGCTCGCGGCCGCAAGATCGCTCAGAACGAACGGCAGCGCCCCGCCGTCGGTCATGACATAGCCCGGTGCAACGCCGACGGCATCGCGCACCGTGGCGGCCAGCGCCAGTGCATGGCTGTGCAGCACGCACAGCACGACCCGGACGCCAGCCAGAGACGGCAGCACGGTCACGTCAAGGTGATCGGGAGCAATGCCCGCAGCTTCCTCGAACGCATCGACCGGCATCTGCTCGGCGAGATACCGGGCTTTCATGACCCGGCCCGGGACGTCAGTACCGGCATAGGGCGCGCTCAGGTTCGTGTGGACGACATGCGCCCCCCCGCTGCCGAGGTCCAACTCCAGCGCCGAGGCATTCACGAGCAACTCATCGCCGACCCCCACCGGGCCGCACAGATCAGTGAGGGCATACGCCTCGCTGCCGTCAGACAGGGTCATTCGCTGCAGCCCGGGTCTCACATCACGCACCTCGGTGGCTCGCAGGCGCGCAAAGCGCGGCATCTGCTGCCCTCAGCCAGCTGCGTGTCGGCGCGGGACTGCGTTGCAGCGCGGATTCTGGCGGGCGACAGCGCTCATCACAGCGATTCGATCAGCTTGTCGACGCGTTCGTCGTGGGAACGGAACGGGTCTTTGCACAAGACAGTTCGCTGAGCTTGATCGTTGAGCTTCAGGTGCACCCAGTCGACGGTGTAGTCCCGGCGACGGGCCTTGGCCTCGCGGACGAACGCCCCCCGCAGGCGCGCCCTGGTCGTCTGCGGGGCCTCCTCAGTGGCTCGGCGGACGTCGGCGTCATCGAGAACTCGCTCGATGAGTCCGCGTCGCTGCATCAGATAGAAGACGCCGCGCGTCGAATGGACGTGGTGGTACTGCAGGTCCAGCAGTGCGATGCGGGGGTCGTCGAAGCCAACTTCGGCACGGTCGGCGTAGCTCGTGAGCAGTTTGTGCTTGATGACCCAGTCCACCTCGCGGTCGAGCAACAGCGGATCGTCACCGATCGCCGTCATGGCGTGCTCCCACATACCCAACGCCCGCGATTCCTCTGCAGTGAGGTCGTTCGTCTCGGCAAAACGCAGTGCCCGCTCAAGATACTCCGATTGGATGTCGAAGGCGCTCACTTCACGCCCGTTGGCGAGGCGCACCTTGCGACGGCAGGTGATGTCGTGGCTGATCTCACGGATCGCACGAATCGGGTTCTCGAGCGTCATGTCCCGCAGCACCACCGCAGGGTCTTCGAGCATTCGCAGCATCAGCGCAGCGGCACCGATCTTGAGGAATGACGTGTATTCGCTCATGTTCGAATCGCCGACAATGACATGCAAGCGTCGAAAGCGCTCGGCGTCAGCGTGCGGCTCGTCACGAGTGTTGATGATCGGGCGGCTGCGCGTGGTCGCGCTCGACACGCTCTCCCAGATGTGCTCGGCGCGCTGGGTGATGCAATACCGCGCGCCCTTGGCGGTGTTGAGCACCTTGCCCGCACCGGCGTAGATCTGGCGGGTCACGAGGAATGGGATCAGCACCTCGGCGTAGTTCGAAAAGTCATCGGCGCGGCTGGTCAGGTAGTTCTCGTGGCACCCGTAACTGTTCCCGGCCGAGTCGGTGTTGTTCTTGAACAGGAAAATCGTGCCGTTGAAGGCTTCTTCGGCCAGCCGCTCGGTCGCGCTGGCGACGAGCTGTTCGAGGATGCGCTCGCCAGCGCGGTCGTGGCACACCACGTCATAGACGGAGTCGCACTCGGGTGTGGCGTACTCGGGATGGCTGCCCACGTCGAGGTACAGGCGCGCCCCGTTCGCGAGGAACACATTGCTGGATCGCCCCCACGAGACCACCCTGCGAAACAGGTAGCGCGCCACTTCGTCGGGGCTCAGCCGGCGCTGGCCTCGCAGCGTGCACGTGACCCCGTACTCGTTCTCGAGACCCATGATGCGCCGCTGCACGGCGCTCACCGTAGTTCCGATCTAGGAATCTTCCTGCTCAGAACCGTCCTTGGGCTGTTCTGCATCGTCGCCGAGGGCAACTTCCACCTCGGCATCGTCCATGCGCCGGAAGCAACGCCGGCGATGGGTGCCATCCGGCACGATCGCTTCGAGCAGTGCCACCTCGAGATCCGCTGCAAAGATCTCGCGTTCCGGACCTGCTAGCGCTCCCCGAGCCAACCGGATGGCGCCATCGGCATCGAGTTCGCGGTCGTAGCCGTCCGCGACACGCTCGCGAACTGCATCGGCATCGCCCCCGATGCAGCAATAGGCCTCCTCGTCCATGACGGTCCCGTCGTACTGGATCCGGTAGAGCTGGTTGGTGTCGTCGCCGATCCCCACTTCGACCACCACGATCTCAACTTCAAGCGGCTTGAGCTCGTGAGTGAAGAACTGCCCCAGCATCTGCGCGTACTGGTTGGCGAGGCTGCGGGCCTCGACGTCCGAACGCGAGTACTGGTAGCCCTTCAGCTCGGCGTGGCGAACTCCGGCGACGCGTAGCTGATCGAACTCGATGTACCGGCCCACACCGCCGAATGCGATCCGATCGTAGATTTCAGACACTTTGCGGAGCGTCGCGCTAGCGTTCTCGGCCACCAGCGCAATGCCACCGTCGTATTCCAGCGTCACCAGCGAACGACCCCGGGCGATGCCCTTGCGGGCATAATCCGCCCGATCCTGCATGAGCTGTTCGGGGCTGACGTACAGCCCGGGCATGCTCATCGTGGTGCCTGGCCTAGATTGGCGTTTGCCGCTCCCCCGCTCCCGCCGGCGGCGAGATCAGCTTGCAGCGCTGCAAAGACCGCCCCTGAATCGGCATCGCTCAGTTGGCGGAAACCACTGGCACCGATTGCAGCGAGCACCGGGTAGATGCCGCGCACCGGATCGGGCCCTCCGGTGGCGCTGTCGGAATCAGCCGCGTGCCACAGGGCCTGAACGCTCAGCGCCAGTGCATCGGGCTCGCTCAAGTCGTCACGGAAGCCGAGCTTCAGCACGGTTCCTGCGTGCAGGCTTCCCGAGCCAGCCGTGGCGTAGTCCTGTTCCTCGTAGCGGCCGCCGGTCACGTCGTACTGAAAGAGTCTGCCGCTCCCGTCGCTGGGGTCGTAGCCGGCGAAGATCGGCACCACTGGGAGGCCGAGCATCGCTTGGGGCAGGTGCGCTCGGAGCATTTCCGCCAGTTGGTTCGCCTTGCCTTCCAGACTTAGCGGCTTGCCTTCGATCTTCTCGTAGTACTCCAGCTGCAGCTGGAAAAGGCGAACCATCTGCACTGCGGGGCCCGCCGCGCCGGCAATGGCAACCGCCGAATAGGAATCAGCGGGAAACACCTTGCGCATGTCGCGATGGCTGATGAGATGACCGCTGGTGGCGCGCCGGTCGCCAGCCACCACCACACCCTCGGCAGTCCGCACGGCGAGCACGGTGGTGGCGTGGGATCCCTCGAGGAGCCCGAAGCCGCCCTCAGCGGCAGAGATCGGGGCGAACCCGGCGAACGGTTCGCTGCCGATGCGTCGCAGCAGTTCGAGGAAGCTCGCCCCTGGGTCTTCACCTGGAGCGAAGAACGGCATGGGGGTCACTCGCCGCCCTTCTGCACGTAGTTCTTCACGAATTCCTCGGCGTTGGTCTCGAGCACGTCGTCGATCTCGTCGAGCAGGTCGTCGAGCTCCGCCTTCAGCTCGGTCGCCCCTTCGGCCGATGCGCCCTCGGGCGCGGTGCTCTCAGTCTCCCTTGGAGACGATCGTCGCATCTGGGAGCGTTCTGCCATTTCGGGCCTCCTCCGGTCTCGATTGCCTGGGTATCGAATGCGTGGGCGTTCCGATTGCCGCCTGCGGATACGCCGAGTTTGCCTTCTTGGTGGCCGGCTAGTTGCCCAGCCGGCGCAGCAACTCGGCTGCGTCGCGGCATTCGTCCAACAAGTTACCCACGTGGTTCCGGGTTCCTCGCAGCGGTTCGAGCATCGGCACTCGACGCAGCGGATCCGTCCCGATGTCAAAGACCATCGAGTCCCAGTTCGCCGCGACGATCTCATCGGAGAACTTGTCGAGGCAGCGGCCTCGGAAGTACGCACGTGTCGTCGAAGGCGGCACCGACACCGCTTCATTCACCTCGTCGTCAGTGGTGATCCGTTCAAGGCCCACGCGTCGCGCCAGCGACTTGGACGGCCGCAGGTCGTGATATTGCAGGTCCAGTGCGGCCAGCTTCGGATCTTCCCAATCGAGATCGTGCCGCTGTGCGAAACCCTCATACAGACGCAGCTTGGCAACCCAGTCCAACTGCGTCGCAAGGCTCATCGGATCGGACTCGAGCACGCCGAGCACCGACTCCCAGCGATCGAGGATGTCGTTGCCGATGTCGTCGCCGCCGACGGCCTCCAATCCGTGGCTCTGCGCGTACTTGCGGGCCAGATCCAAGTACTCCCACTGGATCTCGATGGCCCGCATGTGTCGGCCGTCGACAAGCTTGATCAGTCCCGACAGGGAGGTGTCGAAGCTCACCTGGCGCAGTGCTGCGACCGGCGCGAGAGGCGTCAGCGGCTCGGACGTGAAGTCGTCGTCGATCATCGCCAGCACCAGTGACGTCGTGCCCAGCTTGAGGTAGGTCTGGACCTCGCTCATGTTGGCGTCGCCGATGATCACGTGCAGGCGCCGGTACTTGCGCGTATCCGCATGCGGCTCGTCGCGGGTGTTGACGATCGGCCGTTTGAGCGTGGTCTCTAGCCCGACTTCCTCCTCGAAGAAATCAGCACGTTGGCTGATCTGAAATGGCCTGTCCCCAAATGGCGTCGAGGACCGGTCCGGCATCGGCACTTCCATGCCCAGCTTGCCGGCCCCGCAGAAAATCTGGCGGGTCACGAAGAACGGCAAGATGTGCGTCACGATGCGGCCGAAGGGAACGTCGCGGTCCAGCAGGTAGTTCTCGTGACAGCCGTAGCTGTTGCCCTTGCCGTCGCTGTTGTTCTTGTGGATCACCAGCTCCTCGCCGTCAGGCAGGAGGTTGTTCGCGGCCTCCATGGAGCGGATCAGGATTTCCTCGGCGGCCCGGTCGTAGATGACGCACTGGCGCGCGTCCGAGCACTCCGGTGTGGACAGTTCAGGGTGCGCGTGGTCGACGTAGTAGCGAGCGCCGTTGGTCAACACAGCGTTGACGAGATGCGTCTCGATCTCGGGCGCGAGGGCATCGAACTCGTTGAAGCCCCTCGCATCGGTGCCCGGCTGCTCGTCCTCGAAGTCCCAGCTGACGCGCTGGCACAGGAATCCGTTGACGTAGGCGTTGATGATCATCGACGACGCCGCTACCGGATTCGAGTCGCCGTTGCAGCGATGGATAATGCCGAACTCGGTCTCGATGCCAACGACTTTGTGAACCGCCACCGCCCCGGACCCTAGCTGTCAGGCCTGCGAACAGGACAAGCGAGACTCACCCGCTCAGCGCCCGCCGGACCTTCAGCGCTCAGAGGTATTGGCTGGTCTGGACCCGCTCGATCGCCCGGCCGCCCAGCGCATCGCTGTCGTCGGAGTCGACGAGCGTGCGGATGAAGACGATCCGCTCGCCCTTCTTGCCGGAGATCTTGGCCCAGTCGTCCGGGTTCGTCGTGTTGGGCAGGTCTTCGTGTTCGCGAAACTCCTGCCGGATCGAGCCCATGAGATCGTCGAGACGGATGCCGCTGCTGCCGGTTGCGAGCGACCGCTTGATGGCGTTCTTCTTAGCCCGACGCACGATGTTCTCGATCATCGCCCCGGACGCAAAGTCCTTGAAGTACATGACTTCCTTGTCGCCGTTCTGGTAAGTGACTTCCAGGAAGCGATTGAGGTCGTCGGGGCGGTACATCTCGTCGACCGTGCGCTCGGTCATGATCCGAACGGCCTTGTGGGGGTCTCCGCCGCCGATATCGGCGACTTCCATCGGGTCGATCGGCAGCTTCGGCGTGAGGTAGGTGCTGAAGATGGACAGCGCCGCCTGCTCATCAGGTCGGTTGATTTTGATCTTCACATCGAGGCGACCGGGACGCAGGATCGCCGGATCGATGAGGTCTTCCCGGTTCGAGGCGCCGATCACGATGACGTTGCGCAGGCCCTCAACCCCGTCGATCTCCGCAAGCAACTGCGGCACCACTGTGGATTCCATGTCGGAGCTGATGCCGCTGCCGCGGGTGCGGAACAACGACTCCATCTCGTCGAAGAACACGATCACCGGCCAGCCCTCGGAGGCCTTCTCCCTGGCTCGTTCGAAGATGCGCCGGATCTGTCGCTCGGTCTCACCCACGTACTTGTTCAGCAGCTCAGGGCCCTTGATGTTAATGAAGAAGCTGCGCGCGCCCTGCTGACCGGAGACCTCGCCGACCTTGGCAGCAAGGGAGTTGGCCACTGCCTTGGCAATCAGGGTCTTCCCGCAGCCGGGCGGGCCGTACAACAAGATGCCCTTGGGGGCCGGCAGGTCGTAGGTGCGGAACAGATCCTGGTGCAAGTACGGCAGTTCGACCGCATCAGTGATCAGCTCGATCTGGTTATCGAGCCCGCCGATGTCGTCATAGGTGACGTCGGGCACTTCCTCGAGCAGCAGATCGTCCACTTCGGGCCGAGGCAGGCGTTCCAGCACGATGTTGGAGCGGACATCGAGCAGCAGGTTGTCACCCGACCGCAGCGGCTCACCTCTCAGGTCGCCCGCCAGCTCCACGATGCGTTCCTCGTCGGCGCGGCCAGTGACCAGGGCACGGAAACCGTCTTCGAGCACCTCATTCAGCGTGACGACTTCACCGGAGATCTCGGGCCCACGCGCCAGCACGATGTTGTAGGACTCGTTGAGAACGACTTCGCTGCCCTCGACGAGTTCAGTCTCGGCCAGGTCTGGATGCAGGGCGACCCGCATCTTGCGACCGCTCGCGTGCACGTCCGCCGTGCCGTCGTCGTTGCGGGACAAGAACGTTCCGTACGCCGAGGGCGGTTGGGTCAGCTTGTCGACCTCTTCGCGCAGCGCCGCGATGTGCTCGCGTGCCTCGCGCAGGGTGTAGGTCAGCTTTTCGTTCTGTGAGACCGCCGCCGACAGTTGCCCCTTCGCTTCGAGCAAACGCTCCTCGAGGGTGCTGACGCGCGCAGGCGTGTCGGCCAGTTTGCGTCGGAGCAGAGCGACCTCTTCCTCGAGCGCGCGCAGGCGACTGCGGAGGACCCCCGCATCGGCTGCGCTGCTGCGCTGAGGTTCGGATTCGCTCTGGTCCATGCGCGGCTGACACTACCCGCACACTGTTGTGATGACGTGACGCGCGGTATGGATGGCCGACGGGCCGCGGCGGGAGCGCTCGCGGGTGCCGTGCGGTACGCGCGCCGACTCGGTAGATTTCATTAGTGGCGCGGGCTCGCCTATCGGGCCGTCGCGGAGGAAGGGTCGCTACACGATGAAGGTCTGGATCGATCAGGATCTGTGCACCGGTGACGGGCTCTGCGAAGAGATCGCACCTGATGTATTCACACTGCTCGACGACGGTCTGGCCTACGTGAAGGAAGGCGACAAGGTCTTCGCCGAACCGGGCGGTGTCGAAGGTCTCGCCGAGTTTTCCGACTCCCAGCTCGACGCCGTGATCGAATCCGCCGAAGAGTGCCCCGGGGAGTGCATCTTCATCGAGGCGTAAGCCGAGATGAAGCAAGAAGCGCAGATCGAGGCGTAAGCCTCGTTACCCGCCGCCGCATTCACCGTTGGGGACTTCGCTGAGGTCTCCAGGTCTCGCCCCGATCACAGTGCGGCCAAGGGTGTCCACTCGGGCATCGACCCCCGCCGAGACGAGGAACCCCACCAACTCAGCCCGGCTGAGAGCGAATCCGATCTGGGAGGGGCCTCGCACCGTGCCGAACGCCACACCGACAACGTTTCCCCCCTGATCGACCAGCGGAGCGCCGGACTGTCCGGTTCGGATGTCGGCAGCAACCACGTACACGCTTCTAGCAGTTCCGTCACCCCACAGCCCGGTTGCGCTCACGTAGTGCTCGATGCGTGCTGGTGAGGCCACGAGCCCTCCGCCCTCGGGGTATCCGAGCACCACCCCCGATGCGCCCACCCGTGCCTGATCGATGCCGAGTGGCGGCACCGCGGCGTCGATCAGCAGCAATGCCAGGTCTCGTCCCTCCTCGTAGCCCACCACGACCGCTGGGTACGTGCTCGGATCAACGGCACCGCTCGGGGACCATTCGATCTCGATGGCAGATGCCCCTGCAATCACATGGGCAGCACCCACCAGGACCCCCGGCGCGACGGCGAACACCGTGCCGTTCGATACTGGCCCGCAGCCTCTCGCCCGCACGGCAGCAACTCCCCGAGCCGCCGCGGCGAGCACATCGTCGTCGACCGGCGATGATGCCGGCGGAGCGCCCAGCCACAACGGTCCCTCGCTGCTCTCAATCCGAGCAACCGGTTCGACCAGGGACCCTTCCCGTCCGGCATCGTCGGGTTCTGGAGCGCAGCCTCCCAATGAGGCAGTCAGCAGAGCCGCGCACAGCGTCCGCGTTAGCCACGCTGCGGCGCGTTGGGGTGTTCGTGCCTGGCGCCGGAGTTCGGTTCGTGTGCGGGAGGCGATGGTGCGCGTCACTCCTCGATCAATCGGGCGTGTGTCAAGAAGCCGGTGTGGGCAACCATGCGATGGTCAGGTCGTACGGAGGCCCCCTGCACGTGCCAGCTGCGATGCAGCACCTCGATGGTCTCGACGAACGCCCAAGGACCGTCGTCAAGCGTTCGGCGCAGTTGTTGCACCTGGGTCACCGACGGGTTGTAGACGACGAGGATTCCGCCAAGCCGCAGCCGACCAGGCAGATGCACCGCCACCCGCCAAGGCTCAGGGATGTCCAGGACTGCCCGGTCGTACTGGGCGTTGCCAGAGCCCGGGGCAGGAGCTTGGGAACTGGAACCAAGTCGAGGGGGATCGACTGATTCGTAGGCGTCGCGCAGTTGAACGTCGTAGCGGTCGAGTGCCTCTGACCCCTCAGCACTCGCCACATTGACCGCAGCCCGTTCGGCGAAATCGTCCCGCAACTCGTAGCCGGTGACGATTGCGCCCGTACGAAGCAAGGTCGCCGACAGCGCACCCGAGCCCACACCGGTTTCGAACACCTGCATGCCCGCTCGAAGATCGGCCAACATCCAGATGGCGCCAAGGTCTTTGGGATAGATGACTTGGGCCCCGCGCGGCATCTTCAACACTCGATCGGCGAGCGTCGGCCGCATGGCGATGAACCGGGCTCCCGAGCCACTGCGATATTGCGAGCCCTCGGGCGATCCGATGATCTCGTCGTGAGACACCACTCCGGCGTGGGTGTGAAACTCGCCGCCGTCGCTGAGCGACACGAGGTACCGCCGCTGGCGACTATCGATCATGAGCACGGTCTCACCCGGTCGCAGCTCGCCCCCTCGCTGTTCGCCGGCGTCGTCCGGCGCCGTGTGCTCGGGCGCGGCTTCGGAGTGGCTCACATCTGATCCGCCGACGAATTGTCCTCGCCGTAGCTGCGTGTGGTGTGCCGGATCGCGAGTTCTTCACCCGGCGCCAGCTCGCCGCTGAACACAACCTCGCGCTTGCGCCTCGATATTCGCACGAGCAGCCGGAGCCCACTGACGACGATCGCCGCTGCCAGCCACTTGCCGTTGCCCGACCGCGCTCGTCGCCACAGGACATCCATGGTCCGAGCCTTCAGCCCTCCGATGCGTCGCTTTGCTGCCATGTTCACGCCCACCGCATGCCGTGAACCCGGACTACACCCGGACGACTTCGACGATCGTGCTGCGGCGGCGCCCACGGCGCCGACCGAACAGGAATGCGGCCAGCACAAGACCCGTCCCGATCGCGGCGGCCACCGCGACGGCGGCACTCGACATTTGCTCTGCAGCATCGCCGGCTCCACCGATGAGCTGCCGTACGCGATCGGAAATGTCCTGCGGTGTGATGCGCTGCCCGTCGGTGCTGGATTCGAAAGTTTCGGCCACGTTGTTCTCAGTCTTCTCCGCGTTCGGTCGCCCCGTCATCGAACCGTTCGATGTCCGGCGCCAGTCTGGTGGCGTCGTCCTTGGGCCGAATCGCCCGCGCCACGGTGACAATCGCCACGATCAGCACGGCGGCGCCAGCCAAGTGCGGCACGAATGACCAGTTGGCACCGAAGACCGTGGTCTCGGTCTGCAGGACGCGCACCAGCGCCAATGCGCCAAGCACGACCGAGAGGCTCACTCCGACCGCGCCGAGCAGTCCGAACAACAGGTAGCGGCCGATCCCACGCAGTGGGCCCACCGTTTCCTGAACGACGTAGGCCCGCAACATGGCGGCCAATTCGGAAAGCTCGGCTCGCAGGCCGATGTCTCGTCGTGGCATTACTCGCTCAGGCACCATCCGCTGGGCACAGACTGCGAGAGTGCAGCCTGCTCAGGCACATTGTCCGCCGCTGGACATGAGCGGGCCGCCCAGGCCCGTGTGGCGACGCTACCGGCCCCCTAGCAGTTCTTCCACGCCGTCAAGCACCCCTGCGATCACCTCGACACGGTCAGCCGGATCGGGTGCGCTCAGCATGGCGTAGCGATCGAAGGGACCTGCGGGTACGAGTGCCGCCAATTGGAACGACCAGTCCGTCGCGTCCGTCGTGGCCTCCCCAAGTTGCGCGAGGAGGTCGTCGATCGCTGCTGACTCAGCCGCGGTGACTCCCAAGGCACCGATTTCCGAGGCCAATGCTCGCAACCGCCGGAGCCGCGCCACCGTCGCTCTGCGCGTCTGCGAATCCACCTCGGAAGGCTCGTCGGGCCAGATGATCGTCATAGCACGCGGGTAGGGATCGTCCGGCAGCCATTCGGCGATGCGAATCCGCGGGCCACCGGTGGCGAGCATCACCCATCGCCCGTCGGGCAGTTCTTGGTGCTGCGCGATGGACGCCAAGCAGCCCACGTCGGAACGGACATCCCCGCCGCCGACTTCGCTCCCACGCTCGATCATGACGACGCCGAACGGTTCATCGTTGCTGGTGCACCGCCGTGCAAGGGTCCGGTAGCGGGGCTCAAAAATGTGGAGCGGCAGTACGGCACCAGGCAGCAGCGGGGAACCAAGAGGGAACATCGCTCGCTCGCGAGCGACATCGGACCCAGCCCGCTCGCGAGCCTCGTGTCGCCCTTGGCCGGGGTCCGGGTCTTGTTCAGGCGGGGCCATGCATCAATCCTCGCAGGGCTGCCACATCACCCACGGGGTACCGCAACAGCTGACCCACTAACGACTCCTGCAGTTCCAGACCCAGTCGGGAATCGACAGGCACACCGTTGAGGATCTGGGCGAACATGACCGTACCGCTGTCGGTATGGACGAACCCTGCCAACGAGTTGACCCCCGTCAGCAAACCGGTCTTGGCATGCAGCCGGCCCGCCACCGGGTGCTCGGCAAATCGATGCGACAACGTCCCGGTGCGCGCTGCGATCGGGAGTCCCGCTGCCACGGCCGAATCGGTGCCGAGGCTGTCGAGCAGAGCTGCCAGCAGGCTGCACGACAACTGGTTCTGACGATCCAATCCTGAGCCGTCCACCACGACCGGCGGTGACTGTTGAGGCAGCATCTCCGACACGATCCTCGCCGCGGCAGCGGCGCCGGCTGGGGTCGAGCCCTCACCGGCACTTCGCAGACCGATCTCTCGCAGCATGAGCTCCGCAGTCGTGTTGTCGCTCTCACGCAGCATCTGCTGGATGATCTCGATGAGCGGCGGTGACGTCAGCCGCGCTATCTCGGTCATGCCGCTCGGCGCGGTCGAGACGTCGATTTCGACATCGACCGAGACGCCACGTACGGTCAACAGATCCGCCAGCGTGGACACGAACCAGCGCGCCGGGTGTTCGGCCGCGGTCAAGGCCGTCGTGAAGCCCGTGATGCCGTCATTGAGGCTGAGTGCCGAAAGCGGCCCGCTGTGCAGCTGGGTGACGTAGCGCTGAGGCCATGTCTCGGGAAAGCGGGTCGCGTCATAGCGCGACTCATCGGCGATGAGCTTGCCACGCAACGATCGGATGCCCAGGCCGACGAGTTCGTCTGCGAGATCCTCCATCGGCGTGCGCAACTGCGGCTGGCGACGATGCGAGTCCGCGTACGACTGAGTCATGATCAGCGGATCGCCGCCGCCGACGACCCAGACCGTACCGTCGAGTACGCCGTCGACGATCTCAGCATCGGTGAGCACCTGGGTGACCAGTTGCTCAGCAGGGTCAACCACTGCAAGCGCCGCTGCGGCAGTAATGAGCTTTTGAACCGAAGCGGGAATCACCACTTCGACATCGCTCGAGAACACTTCGGTACCGTCGATCCAGATCGCGAGGCAGTGCGGCTCGGGCCAGTCCGAGCTGAACGCCGTCATCTCGGTCCCGATGTGGTGTTCCTGCGCCGCCCGCCACAACGCGTCCGGTGCGCGTTCGGCCCGCAGGAGCGGCACTGCCAACGCCAACGCCTCATTCCCGCCATCGGGATCTTCGAGGTCGAGGGGGTCCGCGGGAGCGAACACCGGAGTGCGAAGCGCAGCGGCGTAGGCGGCTGCTTCATCGGCTGAGGCGTTCATGCGCACGGCCGCCAGAGTGGGCAGCAGGCCGGCTGCTGCCGTCAACAACGCCAGCACGGCTGCGCGCAGTGGTCTCACATCACTCGCGAGGGGCAGTCACGCACGAATCGGAATCCGCACGGGCGCCACCAAGGGCGGCACGGTCCGCACGGGCGCCACCAAGGGCGGCACCCAGGGCCGCTGAGAGTTCGCCGGCTTGTGAGGGAACCACCTTGGGGCGCGAGGTGTCCGATCGACCAATGAGCATCTCGGTCAGCAGCACATCCAGCGATCCGGCAAGCAGATCCCAGTCCTCGCTGAGTCCCCCGCCGATCACCACCATTTCAGGGTCCGTCAGGATGCAGAGATTCGAGATGCCCAGCGCGAGCCAGTATGCGAACTCGTCCAGCACTCCGAGCGCAATGGTGTCTCCCTGCCGGGCAGCCTCGGTCACGTCGGGGCCACGCGCGCCATCGCCGAGACGCTCGCTGGCCATCCGATCCAGTGCGGAACCCGACGCGTAGGCCTCCCAGCAACCCTTCCGCCCGCAGGTACATTCGCGCCCGCCAGCCGCCACAATCATGTGCCCTGGCTCACCGGCGAGCCCCACCGCACCGCGAAGCACCTCGCCGCCAAACATGAAGGCTCCGCCGATTCCAGTACCGACGGCCACCATCACGCCATGGCGGACGTCTCGCGCCGCCCCGGCCGCCAATTCCCAACGGGCGGCGCAATTCACTTCGTTGTCCAAGGCAACTGGCATGCCCAGCTCGTCGCTGAGCCGAGCCCCGATGTCTGCACCGTCCACGCCGACGAGATTGGGCGAGACTGTCACCCGCCCGGAGTTGGTGATCAGCCCTGCCATGCCGACACCGACCGACGCAGGGCCCTGATCAGGCGCCAGCGCGCCGACCATCTGGACCAGACAGTCCACGAGCGCTCCGGCACCACTGGGTGTGGGCTCGCGCACCGCCCGCTGAAGTGTGCCAGCGCCATCGGTCGCGACGCCGAAGATCTTCGTCCCGCCGACGTCGAAACCGAGATGCAACTTCGATGTCGCAACCATTGACGCGCCGACAGATGTCGGCGCGTCGGTTGTCATGAGCGCTGCGACGTCGGCCTGGCGGCGGCGTCGCAGTCCCCCATGCGTCCGGCTGGGATCAGAGCTTTCCCAACATCGACGAGCAGCTCGAGACGTCGATACCAGCCCCGGGCTCGACCTCGAGCGCCGTCACGGTTCCGTCCTCGACAACCGCTGCGTAGCGGCGCGAGCGAGAGCCCAAGCCGAAGCCGGAGCCGTCCATGACGAGGCCCATGGCCTCGGCGAACTCGCCGTTGCCGTCGGCAGCCATTTCGATGCCCTGCGCACCGTTGGCCTCGGCCCAGGCGTGCATTGTCCAGGCATCATTCACCGAGACGCACACGACCTTGTCAACACCCTTGCCGGCAAGTTCGGAGGCACCTTCGACATAGCCGGGGAGGTGCACGTTGGTGCACCCGGGCGTAAACGCGCCCGGCACTGCGAACAGCACCACCTTGCCGCTGCCCAGCATCTCGCTGGACTGCACGGGCGCGGGCATGCCGCTCTCGTCCAGTACACGCAGTGCCACATCGGGAATCTGGTCGCCAACCTCAATCGCCATTGCTCTGCTCCGTCCCTGTTCTTCTTGCGGGGAAAACGTGGCTCGCAGCGTATCCGCGCCGCTGCTGTCCGGTCCGACCGGAACTGTCCCGGACCCCTCAGTCGCCGCAGTTGCTCTACTCGGTCGGCACGTGCACACCCTCGATCCAGCGCAGCAGTTCGCCGTAGTCGGATGCCGCTGGCAGGTCCGGATTCGCCTCGGCCACCGCTGCGGGGCATCTGAACAGGCTCGCGACGTCTGCTGCTCGCAGCATCGTCAGGTCGTTGTAGGAATCTCCGACCGCGGTCACGTGATAGTTGAGCTCCCGGTACGCGACGACGGCGCGTTGTTTGGAGTCTTCGACACGGCGGCGCCATCCCAGCAGGCGTCCATCAGCCACGTCGAGCCGGTGGCAAAGCAGATGTGGGTGACCCATCAGCTCCAGGAAGTGGTCGTCGAACTGCTCAAACGTGTCGGACAACAGCACGACGACCCACTGGCGCCGGAGTTCGTCGAGGAACTCACGGGCCCCTTCCAGCAGCGGCAGCTCAGCGATCACCTCCCGGATCTGACTCAGCGTCACTTCATGAGAGTTGAGCACGTCGATCCGGTACTTCATCAGGGCGTCGTAGTCCGGCTCGTCACGGGTCGTGCGTCGCAACTCGGCAATCCCGGTGCGGTCGGCCACCGCGATCCAGATCTCGGGCGTCAGCACACCCTCCATGTCCAAGGCGATGACCCTCTGCACGAGCGCCGATTCTCTCATGCCGTGGACGATTGTCCACGAACCGTTGCCCGGTCGGTGCCAGGACGTGTCCGGTTTGGCGTACCAAACCGTCTGTCGCTGATGGGCACGCGCCACCGCTTCGGGCTGTACGACAACGCATGCCTGCAGACCTCAGTGTCGCAGGTGCGTTGGGACGACGAGGCGGCCCAAGCTGCCTGGCATCGGTGGCATCGACTCCTACGAGGGGCACACATTTCACACCAGCCGCTGGGACTACGACTACACCCGAGGAAACAAGCTCGGGAACCCGAACGGCTTCTTCACTGCCATGTACGGCGCCGGCCCGATCAAGTTCTTCCGCATCCTGGACGAGTGGCGTTCGACCGGTCGCCTCGAAGGCATCGACCTAAGCTGAGCGGAAGGGCGATGCAGAGATATCACAGCCAGCAGAGGTGAAGCGTCGCCCCCGAACACGGACCACTGCAGGGAGGCTGGACATGGCAAAGCCGATCAAGATGGCGCACGCCGTCTTTCGCACCGACGACATCGAGCGCCTCCAGTCGTGGTGGTGCACGGTGCTCGACGCCAAAGTCGTCCACAACGGCGGCTTCATCTCGTTCATCTCCTACGACGACGAGCATCACCGGCTGGCATTCGTGAACCGTGGCCAGCCCGGTCGCTACGACTCTCGCCAGGGGACCCTTGAGCACATCGCCTACTCGATGGGCAGCTTCGGCGACCTCCTCGACCTCTACGAACGGCTCAAGGCCGCCAGCATCATGCCGGTTCGGACCATCAACCACGGTCCCACCACCTCGATGTACTACGCCGATCCCGACGGCAACGGGGTGGAGTTTCAGATCGAGAACTACCCGACGATGGAAGAGTGCATGGACTTCATGCGCTCGGAGACCTTCGCAGCAAATCCCATCGGCGTGGATTTCGACGCCGACCTGCTGGTCGAGCGGTTCCGCCGCGGCGACCCGCTCGAAGAACTGGTCAAGCAGGGTTCCGCCCCAGTATCTGTCGGCTGAGCCGGTGAGCACCACAGTCCATCGCAACATCTACCTGAGCGACGAGCTGCAGGCGATCTACGAGCAAACCGTCGCCTTCGTCGCCAACGAGGTCACCCCGGTCGGCGATGCCTGGGAGGAAGCCGGCCAAGTTCCGCGTGAGATCTACAAACAGATGGGCGAGCTGGGGATGTTCTCGCTGCGGGTGCCTGAACGGTGGGGCGGATTGGGCCTCGGTCCGCTCGCCTCGGCCGTATTTTCCGAGGCGCTCGGCACTTCTACGTACGCGGGCTTCGAAGCAAATGTGCTGGTGCACACCGACATGGCGCTGCCCCATCTGCTCAATGCGGGGTCCGACGAACAGCTTGAGCGCTGGCTGGGTTCGATTCAGTCCGGCGACACCATGCTGTCGATCGGGGTGACCGAGCCCGATGCCGGTTCCGACGTGGCAGGGCTGCGCACCACGGCGGTCCGCGACGGTGACGGGTGGCGGCTGAATGGCGCCAAGACATTCATCACCGGAGCCGTGTACGGCGACATGACGGTGCTGGCGGCTCGAACCGACCCCGATGACCGTTACGGGATCTCGATGTTCCTGGTCCCTGCGCACACCGAGGGCTTCGAAGTGGCTCGCAAGCTCGACAAGCACGGCTGGCGCTGCTCGGACACCGCCGAACTCGTGCTACGCGATGTGTGGCTGTCTGACGACCACCTGCTCGGCGAATTGCACCGGGGCTTCTACGCCACCATGGCGAACTTCCAGAACGAGCGGATGGTGATTGTCGGCATGGGCATCGGCGCAGCACAGGTCGCCATCGACCTGACCAACGCGTACACCCAGCAGCGCAAGGCCTTCGACGCCACGCTGTACGACCTGGGTGCAATCCGCCAGCGCATGGCAATGAACCAGGCCAAGGTCGACGCAGTGCGCGCCTCGATGTACCACGCCGCCTGGCTGACCGAACAAGGCATCGACGCCATCAAAGAGATGTCAGGCGTCAAGGCGCTCGGCGCCGAAGTCGTGAATCAGGTCATGTACGACTGCATGCAGTTCCACGGCGGCATCGGCTACATGCGGGAGTCGACCATCGAGCGGATGTGCCGCGATGCGCGCCTGCTGCCCATCGGCGGCGGCGCCACAGAAGTCATGCTCGAAGAGGTTGCGAAGCGCAGCTACGTCAGCCCTTAGCGGGACTCGAGCCAGTCGCGCACTGCACCGGCGAAGCGGGCGGCTGGGGCGCCGTCGAAGGCTCGGTGATCCCAGGTCAGCGAGAGGGTGAGCACCGGGCGGGCTGCGGGGTTGCCACCTGACCAGTCGGTCTCAGTGCGGATGCGTCCCACGCCCAAGATGGCGGTGTTCGGTGGGTTGATGACCGGCGTGAATGCGTCCACGCCGAACATGCCAAGTGCGGTGACCGTGAACGTGGCGCCCTGGAAGTCGTCGTAGCCCAACGCTCCCTCGCGTGCGCCGCCGGCAAGGCGCTTCGTCTCTGCTGCGATTTCGCTCAGGCTCAGACGGTCGGCATGACGGATCACCGGCACGAGCAGGCCGTCATCAAGCGCAACGGCGAGACCGACGTGGATGTCCCCCAACAGCGCAACCGCATCGGCCGTGACCTGGGAATTGATGCGCGGGTGGGAACGCAGCGCAGCGGCAGTTGCGGCCACGACGTAGTCGGTGTAGCCCGGAACCGCCACATCGGCGGTGTCGTCGCCGTTGCCGCTGCGAGCAGACTCGGCCCGCGCAGCCCGTTCGGCCACGATCGCGCTCATGTCAGCATCCATCGTGAGCGTGAGCTGGGCCATCGATCGCAGCGATGCGCTCATCCGATCCGCGATGACACCGCGCATGCCTCGCAAGGGGATCTCTTCAGTGGGTGTCTGGGCAAGCGGTGGTGTCTCGTCCGCTGCGGCGGGCTTCGTTTCAGGCGCGGCACTCATCAGGGCGGGCTGGTCCGGCTCGACAAGGCGACTCAGCCGGGCCAGCACATCCCGGACGTGAACAGCCACATCAGCGCGCGAGATGCGCCCGTCGGCAGCTCCGGCTCTCACGGTGCGAAGGTCAACGCCGAGCAGGTCCGCGAGTTGCCGGGCCGCCAGAGTTGCCGGCGGTGACACTGCGGCGCTGAGGTCCGCTGCAGCTGTGCCCGCTGGAGCTGCTTCGCTCAAGGCCGGAACAGGCGATGCGTCGAGCGCAGCTCGCACGTCTCGTTCGGTGATGCGGCCCTTGGGACCGGTCCCGGCGATGGTCGCCAACTCCACACCGAGTTCTCTCGCCAACCGTTTGGCTGCCGGAGACGCCAGGACACGTTCCCCAGGGGCGCGTGGCGGTGCCGTTGCAGAAGCGGCGGCGACAGCGGATCCGGTTGCTGAGGACTTCAACGCCTGTACAGGAGCCCGGGGCGGGACAGCAGCTGCGGTGGGTGGGGACTCCCCCGGTTCACAGAACCAGCCGATGCGCACGCCGCACTCGTAGTTTTCGCCGACCTCACCGGTGAGATGCAGCACGCCGCTGCCCGAAGCCTCGATCTCTGTCTCCACCTTGTCGGTCTCGACCAGCACGACAGCTTGGCCAGCATCGACCGGCGTGCCGTCGGGCACCAGCCAGCGCAAGATCGTGCCCGATTCCATCGTCAGACCCAGCTTCGGCATCGCAAACTCGGTGGCCATCGGCGTCCCCTTGCTCAGCCGTCCGCAACCACAGGCACGAAGGGGTAGCGCCGTCGCTGTGCCGCAGCAACCACCGCACCCACGTCGATCACCTGCGGACCGTTTGAATTGACAGCGACGTCTGCCCTCTCGCCTCGGCCCAGCACGGTCTCGCGCTCTCCGTCCAGCGTCAGCACACCGGGGCCCCACAGTGTGACTGGCTGTTCGAAACGCAGCCGCTCGCAATGTTCGATGTCGACGTCGGAATAGCTGCCGGGCATCACCGCCGCCCGGATGCGTCTGCTGCGCTGCGCGTTCTTCGATGCGCACCCCAAACGGACGTGCACTCCGCCGGCTTCGTGCCGCCCCACCGGGGCGACGGCCGCAGCGATGGCTGACAGTCCCACCGACGGCGGCTCGGCGATGGCAGCGACGATCTCGCTCACCGACGCTGATTCCCACACAGCGCGTGCGCCCACAAACGAGCCCCGCACCAGACACACGTCGACCAGCGCTACATCGGCGCCGCCACTCGACTCCAGCGTGATGTCAATGATCTTTGCCTGGGCTGTCACCTCCGCCGCGACCCCGAGACCGCTCGCCACCGCTCCTGCAGCGAAGCCGGCAACGGTGGCCTCCAACTGCGAAGGGAAGACGTTGTTGGTGCCGACGGCCAGCGGCACCAGTGGCACGTTTCGCCAGCCTTTCGCGACATCTCGCTGGGTGCCGTCGCCGCCCAGCGCGATCACCGCCCCCACGCCCAGCTCACAGAAGCGTGCAGCTGCCAACTGGGAGTCGCGGCCGGTATGCCAGCCGTGCGGCTCCAGAACCTCCACCGGTCCCGAGGGATCAAGTCCCGCCAGCGCCCGATCCCCCAGTCGCGACCGGTCGCCGCTGATCAGCACCCGCTCTGCGCCGCCTTCGAAAGCGCCCACCACAGCACGGCGGATTGCACCGATCTTGACGGCGTCCGAGACCGGTGTGACCCCTGAGGTGAGCCTTCTTACGTCTTTGCCAGCCAGGGGGTTAGCAACGATGCCGACTGTCGGGCCGGTAGCTTCCCTCACGCGGCCGCGAGTGCTCGGATTCGCTCGCCGACCATCTCGGCGTTGGGCACCCATTTCTTCTCGAGCACGGGACTGAATGGCACCGGGCTGAATGGTGCGCCGATGCGCTCGATTGGTGCATCGAGATAGTCGAAGGCTTCCTCAGCAATCTGGGACGCGATCTCGCCGCCGAGACCGCCGAATCGGACCGCCTCGTGCACCACGGCGACGCGATTCGTCCGCTGCGCCGATCGGATCACCGTCTCGATATCGAGCGGTTGCAACGTGCGGAGGTCGATCACGTCGCACTCGATCCCCTCTGCCGCGAGCGCATCAGCAGCCGATGTGGCCTCGTGCACCATCCGGCCGTACGTCACCACGGTGATGTCGTCGCCGGGCCGCACGATGTTCGCCGAGCCCAGCGGCACTTCGTACACGTCGGGGGGAACGTCCCCACGCAGGCCCAGCAGGCGCTTGTGCTTCACAAACACCGTCGGGTTGTCGTCACGGATGCACGAGATGAGCAGGCCCTTCGCGTCGTACGGGTTCGACGGCATGACCACCTTGAGGCCCGGAACGTGACACAGCATCGCCTCGAGGCTCTGACTGTGCTGAGCTGCGGCCGACAGCCCTGCTCCGGCACTCGTGGTGATCGTGAGCGGCAGCGTGGCCTTGCCGCCGAACATGTACTTCAGCTTCGCCGCCTGGTTCACGATCTGATCCATGGCAACGAGCATGAAGTCCATGAACATCAGGTCCACGACTGGCCTCAGGCCGCTGACGGCCGCCCCGGTGCCGAGACCCACGATGGCCTGCTCGCTGATCGGCGTGTCCACCACCCGCATATCGCCGAAACGCTCGTTCAGCCCGCGGAACGAACCGAACACTCCCCCGGCTCGACCGACGTCCTCACCGGCAACGAACACATTCGGGTCGGCCTCCATCATCTGTGCGAGCCCCTCGGTGAAAGCGGCTCCATAGGCGATGCTGCGCTCTGAGGCACCGGCAGTGGCGGTCATGATGATGCTCCTGAGTACGCGGCTGCGGTCAAATTGGCGCCGGTGTAGACGTCGGCCAGCAGATTGTCCGGGTCGGGCAGCGGACTCTCTTCGGCAAATGCGATCGCCGCTTCGATGTCGGCCTGGGCGGAGTCATGAACGGCTTGAGCACCGTCGGCATCGAGCACGCCGGCTGCCGCCAGCCGACCTTCGAACAACTCGATCGGGTCCCGTTGCTTCCACTGTGCGAGCTCGTCGTCGGTGCGGTACTTCATGCCGAGCGTCTGCACCCCGTGGTGGTTGTAGAAGCGGTACGTCTTGGCCTCGATGAACGAGGGCCCTTCACCCCGACGGGCCCGGCTGACGGCCTCGTTGGCTGCCTCCCACACCGCCACCACGTCCATGCCGTCCACGATTGCCCCGGGCATGCCATAGCCGGCAGCTCGGTCCACCACATCGGTGATGGCCATCGTGCGTTCACGTGGCGTGAACTCGCCGTACTCGTTGTTCTCGCAGACGAACAGCACCGGCAGCGACAGTGCGGCCGCCATGTTTGCGGCCTCATGGAAGGCGCCGATGTTGGAGGCGCCGTCGCCGAAGAACACCACCGAGACCCGGTCGTTGCCCCGGTACTTGTTCGCGAATCCGGCGCCAACCGCGATGGGCACACCGCCGCCCACGATGCCGTTCGCACCGAGCATCCCCAGGTCGAGATCGCAGATGTGCATGGAGCCGCCCTTGCCCCCGCAGTAGCCGGTGGCCTTGCCCATCAGCTCAGCCATCATGAGGCTGTAGTCGCCCCCTTTGGCCACCAGATGCCCGTGACCCCGGTGGGTCGAGCTGATCTGGTCATCGTCGTCGAGGTTGGCGCACACCCCGGCGGCAACCGCTTCCTCCCCCACATACAGGTGCAGGAATCCCGGCAGCCGGTTCTGCTCGGCCAGCCGCCCGGCGGCTTCTTCGAAATGACGGATGCGCACCATGCGTCGGTGCATATCCAGCAGTACTTCTGGGCTCGGATCCATGCGTGCCCCCTCGGCGCGATATCGGCCCGCCACACACTAGTTCCGCGCCTGTGAGTCCACCGTGGTGGCTGCGTCGTGTGCTCCACCGGGGGCCCGCACGGCTGCTGTGCGACCCGCGGCGAGGCGTAGTGTGGCCCGGTGGCTTCCGAACCAGATTCACACCCATCCTCCGAACCTCGTTCGATCCATCCTGTCGGCGGACCCGACCCGGGCATCGGGCGCGGCGGTCTGCGCTCGGCGGCCTGGTTCGACATCGAGGGCGACCCGCTCATGTCGGCGCTCTACCTCGAGCGCTATGCCAACTTCGGGCTGACACGAGAAGAGCTCCAGTCGGGCAAGCCCATCATCGGCATCGCCCAGACCGGCTCAGACCTCTCGCCGTGCAACCGTCACCACCTCGAGTTGGCAAAACGCGTGCGCGAGGGCATCCGCGAAGCCGGCGGGATTGCCTTCGAGTTCGGGGTGCATCCCATCCAAGAGACCGGCAAGCGGCCCACCGCGTCGCTCGACCGCAACCTGGCCTATCTCGGCCTCGTGGAGGTGCTGCAGGGCTACCCCCTCGACGGTGTGGTGCTTACCATCGGTTGCGACAAGACGACACCGGCATGCCTGATGGCGGCCGCGACGGTGAACGTGCCTGCCATCGCGCTGTCGGTTGGGCCGATGCTGAACGGCTGGCACGAGGGGCGCAGGACCGGATCGGGCACCGTCGTGTGGAAAGCCCGTGAGCTCTATGCCGCCGGCGAGATCGACGACACGGGATTCATCGACCTGGTGGCGTCTTCGGCACCGTCAGTGGGCTACTGCTCCACGATGGGCACCGCCACCACCATGAACTCCCTCGCCGAGGCGCTAGGTATGCAGCTTCCTGGCTCCGCCGCAATCCCAGCCCCGTATCGCGAACGGGCGCAGATCGCGTACCGTACGGGGCTGCGCGTCGTCGAGATGGTGCGGGAGGATCTGCGTCCGTCCGACATCATGACCCGCGAGGCATTCGAGAACGCCATCGTCGTGAACTCCGCGATCGGCGGATCCACCAATGCCCCGATCCACCTCAATGCGATCGCCGCGCATCTCGGGGTCCCGCTGGACAACGACGACTGGCAGAAACACGGCTACGCAGTGCCGCTGCTTGTGAACTTGATGCCCGCTGGGTCCTACCTCGGTGAGGACTATCACCACGCTGGCGGTGTACCCGCCGTGGTCGGCGAGCTGATGCACGCCGGGTTGTTGCCTCACCCCGATGCGCTGACAGCCAACGGCCGCAGTATCGGCGAGAACTGTGCCGATGCCAAGATCATGGACGCCGACGTCATCCGTACTGTTGGCGAACCGCTCTTGGCCGATGCCGGGTTCATCAACCTGTCAGGGAATCTCTTCGACAGCGCCATCATGAAGACCAGCGTCGTCTCCGACGAGTTCCGACAGCGCTACCTGTCCAATCCGGATGATCCCGACGCGTTCGAAGGCCGCGCCATCGTCTTCGACGGACCGGAGGACTACCGGGCCCACATCGACGATCCCGCTCTCGACATCGACGAGAACTGCCTGCTGTTCGTTCGGGGGGCTGGTCCGATCGGCTACCCCGGCGGCGCCGAGGTCGTCAACATGCAGCCCCCGGCAGGACTGCTGGTGCGCGGAGTCCATTCGCTGCCGTGCATCGGCGACGGTCGTCAATCGGGAACGTCGGGCTCGCCGTCGATCCTGAACGCGGCTCCCGAAGCGGCGGTCGGCGGCGGCTTGGCGTTGCTGCGCACCGGCGACCGTGTCCGGATCGATCTGCGTCGCGGCAGCGCCGACATGCTGGTCGACGATGACGAACTGGCCCGCCGCAAGGCCAAGCTGGACGAGGCCGGTGGATACCCCGTGCCGCCATCGCATACCCCGTGGCAAGAGATCCAGCGGTCGATCGTCACCCAGTTCGACGAGGGAATGGTGCTTCGCCCGGCTGTCAAGTACCGGGACACCGCTCGCGCATATGGCACCCCGCGTCACAATCACTAGGTCCGCGCCATTGGGATCGAGGTCGTCGCAGCGATGATCCTCGCATTGCTGGCACTGCTGGCGGGCCTAGTGCTGCTGGTGTGGGCTGGTGATCACTTTGTAACGGGCGCATCACGTCTCGCCACCGCGCTGCGAATCCGGCCTGCAGTGATCGGGGCGGTAGTGCTGGGCTTCGGCACGTCCGCACCGGAGATGGTGGTGTCCTCGCTGGCGGCGATCAATGGCGAGCCCGCGCTCGGCGTGGGCAACATCGTGGGCTCGAACGTGGCAAACCTCAGCCTGGGCCTCGGAGTGGCAGCACTGCTCATGCCGATCCCGTTCTCCCGCATGGCCCTGCGTCGCGATGTTCCCTGGTCGATGGCTGCCGCAGCGATATTCGCTCTGTTGGTCGTGGACGGCACGCTCAGCCGATTTGAGGGCGGCCTGCTGGCCGTTTTGATGGCAATCACCTTGGTGTGGCTGGTGCGCTCGTCGCGTGACGAGACCCTTCCGCCCGATAAAGGCACATCTCCTGTCGCTCAGGACGTCGGTCGGTCGATCACCAATCTGATCCGGGCGCTGCTGGGGCTGTTCGGCGTCATCGTGGGCGCCCAGCTCGCTGTGGAGGGCGCCACCGCACTCGCGGAGCGCTGGGGCCTCAGCGGCGGCTTCATCGGCTTCTCTGTCGTAGCGGTGGGCACGTCGTTGCCGGAGCTAGCGACCGTTGTAGCCGCCGCTCGAAAAGGGCACACCGAGCTGATCGTGGGCAACCTGTTCGGCTCAAACATCTTCAACAGCCTCGCTGTCGGCGGAGCCATGGGCCTGGTGGGCGCGGGAGCCATCGACGACCCCACGCTGACCGGCCTCGGAATCGGAGCGATGATGGCCGTGATCGTGCTGGCCTACCTGGGTGCGCTCGTCGGCAAGCGTGCCAGCCGAATCGATGGCGTCGCCCTGGTCGCCGTCTACATCGGCGCAATGGTCCTGCTCGGCGTCAGCTGAACGGAACGCGGCCACAATTCCCCGTTCAATTGCGAACGCCTCTAGCTCAGGAACGCGTGGGAGTGAGACCGCGCTGCCAGATGCCCAGCAGCACGATGCCGAACAGCGAGCATGCGGCCGCCGCGTAGAAGGCGCCGACCGTGGCGCCGACGAGCCACGCCGTGACACCCAGAATCGGCCCGCCGATTCCAGCCGAGAGCTCGAAGAACATCGTGAAGGTGCTCATGGCACGCGCGCGCTCGTTGACCGGGACGCCTTCGACAGCGGCGACCATCAGCGCTGGGTAGAGCAGCGAACCGCCGAGGGCCAGGATCAGCACGCCGACGTACAGCCCTGGAACCGACACAAAGGTACCGATCACCACCATGCCGGCGGCCGCACCGATGAGTGCCAACGTCGCCGTTCGCTTCGTGCCCAGCTTGTCGGGCAGCTTGCGTCCGATGATGCGAAGCACCAGAACCAGCATGCTGTAGACGAAAAAGACCGGGCCGAGCCAGCCGAGACTGTGCTCTTCTGCGAGCTTGGGCAGGTAGGCGTACAGCGCCGGGATGATGATGATCCCCATCGCCAGAATGGTCCCGGGCCACAGCGCCGGCCTGTAAAAGATGCGGCCTGCGTTGCCCGTGTTCGCGGGCGCCTGGGCGTGCGGCGCCGCAGGCGGCTGGACTGCGCTTCCCTCCTTGCCGACGAGTTGGAACACCAGCGGGCGTGCTGCCTGGGCGAGGCGCACCTGCAGTTGGGAAGCACCAACGCCCGCCGTCCCGTTCATCTGGCCGTTGTCGTCCTCGGCGAAATGCTGCCCCACGGCACTCGGCGAGTCCTTCGGAAGAAACCCGCCGATGACCGCAGACAGCATCATCAGTGCCCCCGCAAGAGCAAATGCCGCGTCGTAGCCCCCCAATGCGAAAGAGGAGTCGCCCCACTCCTGGGTGATCGTTCCCAGTCCTGGGCCTATCCCCATTCCGAAGTAGAGGAACACCGAGAACCAGCTCACGGCCTCGCCGCGGCGGTGCTCCGGGGCCAGGTCGCTGATCATCGCGGCGCTGCCGACGAAGAACATCCCCTGGAACGCTCCGGTCAGCATGCGCATGGCCAGGATGAGTACGTACGTATCGGCCCAGATATGCCCGAAGAACGTCACCGCGGTGGTGAAGCCGCCTAGGACGATCAAGAAGCGGCGGCCACGCTCGTCGCCGAGACGGCCGATGAGCGGTCGGGCTGCGATGGCCGTAATGGCGAACACGCCGATGGCGAAGCCGACTGCCACGTCACCACCGCCTGTCTGGTTGGTGACCAGCAATGCCGTGAGCGGCAGCATCGAAGAGAACGAGATAGCCGAGAACAGTGCGCTGACGTTCAGGATCAGGAACGGGCCGGTGAGCAGGCGCGACGGCTCGCCAAGAGGCGGCGCGGCGATCGGTGTCGCCGAGAACGTCGACTGTGACATGGGGCGATGGCCTCGTGCACGCTGTGCCCGGAATTCGATGCGGGCGCGCAGGTTCGGTTAGGCCATGCTAGGGGTGATGCCCACAGAGGTTCTTGAGGCGGCCGCCGGGAGCGAGCTCCCGATGAGCGATTCCCCAACGATCGTGCGCGGAGCGTGCCACCACGACTGCCCAGATACCTGCGCGTGGGAAGTCACGGTTCGCGACGGCGTCGCCGTGCACCTGCGAGGCGATCCGGCCCATCCGTTCACCGACGGTCAGCTCTGTCCGAAGGTGAACCCGTTTCTGGACCGCGTGTATCACCCTGACCGGCTCCTGCGGCCAATGCGACGAGCCGGGCCCAAGGGCGAAGGTCGGTTCAAGCCGATGGAGTGGGATGCTGCGATCGCTGAGATTGCCGAACGCACGGCCGCGGCCATTGCTCGCCATGGTGGCGAGACCGTGCTGCCCTACTCGCTCGACGGCACACAAGGACTCGTGCAGAAGGGTGTGCTCGCGGACCGGTTCTTCGCCGCGCTGGGGGCCACCCGCCTGAACCGTGACATCTGCGGAGTGACTGCGTGGTTGGGCGCGTCCGATGTGCTGGGTGTCCCCCTCGGAGCCGATCCCACCGAGATCGCCGATGCCCGCACCGTGGTGCTGTGGGGCACCAACACGCTGCTGACCAACCGT
The DNA here is from genome assembly GCF_965237655.1 of Candidatus Poriferisodalis sp. Taxonomy (GTDB): domain Bacteria; phylum Actinomycetota; class Acidimicrobiia; order Acidimicrobiales; family Poriferisodalaceae; genus Poriferisodalis. The sequence goes on along the minus strand of NZ_CBDEGB010000002.1, from coordinate 1,521,519 downwards.
CACCTGTGGCGATTCATCGAAACGGCTCGCGGCAACGGCGCCAGCGTCATCGTCGTCGACCCGATCGCCACCATGACAGCCCAGCGGGCCGACTGGCACCTCCAGCCGCGTCCGGGCACCGACGTTGCCCTGGTGCTGGGAATCATCGGCGTGCTGGACAGCGAGGGATCGATCGACGAGGCAAGACTCGAGGCCAGCGCCGAGGGCTGGCCAGAGCTGCGGGCCGAAGCCCGGGCCATGAGCCTCGACGACGCAGCCAGCATCACCGGCACCGAACCCGCCGACATCGTTGGACTGGCGCACCGCATCGCCCACTCGGGGCCGACGGTGCTGCGTGCGCTCATCGGCATGGAGCACCGCGAACACGGCCGGGACATCCACCGCGCGATCGCCGCCCTGGCCGCCGTCTCGGGTTCTGTCTACATGCGCTCCACGCAGGTGTACTTCGACACGGCATTCGCCGACGTTGTGCCGCCGCCCGGTCCTGAGCGGGCCGTGAACATGTCGGCACTCGGCGACGTTCTCACCAAAAGCGAACTGGAATCGCCCGTAACGGTGCTGGTGAACTATGGCTGCAATCCCGCTGCCATCACGCCTGACCAGAACCGGGTGCTCGCCGGCCTCGAACGCGACGACCTGTTCACCGTGGTGATCGAGCAGTTCATGACCGACACCGCGAGGTACGCCGACATCGTGCTGCCCACGACCACCCAGATCGAGCACCTCGACCTGATGAACGCGTGGGGCCATCTGTACGTATCGCTGAACCTGCCGGCCATCGAGCCGCTCGGAGAGTGCTTGGCGAACACTGAGATCTTCCGCCGGCTGGCAGATGCGATGAAGCTCGATGCGCCCGGCCTGACCGACAGCGACGAGCAGGTGGCGCGGGATTTGCTCGCGAGCGACCACCCTTGGCTCGACGGCATCACCTACGAGCGGCTCGAACGAGACGGCTGGGCGCGACTGGAAGTGCCGACAGGCTGGTCTGCCCTGGTCGAACGGGAGGTCCCGCTGTCGCCGCCGTCGAGTGCCGACGCTGCCCATGGGGCCCCGCGTCGCCAACTGGGCCTGCTGCAGCTCGGTGCGCTCCGCTACCGACCCGCAGCAGAATCACCCGCAGGCGACGCTGCGCTGGCCGGGCGCTACCCGCTGGCGCTCATGACGCTGAAGCAGCACCTGCGCTTCCTCAACAGCCACTACGGCGGTTTCGAGCACCACCTTCCGGAACCGCCGCGGCCACGCCTCGAGATCAGTGCCGCCGACGCGTCGGTGCGGGGCATCTTCGAAGGTGACCGGGTGCGTGTCTTCAACCACCGAGGCGAGCTGTTCACCGACGCCACCATCTCGGACCGCTTGCAGCCCGGGCTGGTGGCAATGCCCTTTGGCTGGTGGGCTGGCAGCGCCGATGCGCGCACCGTCAACGTCCTGACCAACGCTGCGGTCGGCGGTCCCGATCCCGACGTCGGTTCGGCGGCCTTTCACGACACGCTTGTCGAAGTCGAACCGGCCCATCGCGATCCGCGGACACTGGCCAGCTCGTCGCCGTAGCCTGCGATGGCGATGAACGTCGCCGAATTGCTTGAACGCGCCGCGCGCGACGACGCCGTCGTGCTCATCGACCGTTCCGCCTCACCCACCAGACACGTCACCGCTGCTGAGCTGCGAGATCGGGCACTGCGTTGCGGTGCAGGCTTGGCTGCACGCGGTCTCGCGTCATCGGCGCGCGTCGGCCTGCTGGCCGGCAACTGCGGCGAGTTCTACGACGTGTTGTTCGGCGCACCTGCGGCGGGCTTGGTGTTCGTGCCGCTGAACACCAAGCTGCCGGCGGAAACCCAGGCGTACATCGCAGACGACGCCGATGTGCAGCTGGTCATTTCCGACCGTGAGCACGCCGCACTCGTCCCGCCCGATGTGCCGAACATTGTGATCGGGTCGCCGCAATGGGATGAGCTGCACTCGCACGAACCGCTCCCAGGCCCCGCAGACATGCACGATGACGACATCGCTGTGCACATCTACACCTCGGGCTCCACCGGCCGGCCCAAGGGCGTGCTGCTCACTCACAGGAACATCATCTTCACGGTTCTGGAGTACGGCGCGGCGATGCCCGGCGAGGTGATGCTCGTCTCTGCCCCGCTGTACCACAAGAACGCTTCGATGTCCTCGAAGCTGGCGTTCGCCAACGGAGGCACAGTGGTCCTCCTGCCTGGATTTACAGCCGCCGGCTACATCGACGCCATCACAGAGCACAGCGTGACGATGTGCTCGGGCGTGCCGACGATGTTCGCGCTCGTCACGGCCGAGGTCGCTGCCCGCGTCGCGGCCGGCGAGCAGATCCCTGACCTGTCCTCGGTCCAACGTGCCTTCATCGGCTCGGCGCCGTTGACCGAAGCCCTCCACAGCGACGTGCAACGCCTGCTTCCGGGAGCACTGGTATCGAACGGCTACGGCACCACAGAAGCCGTGCTCGAATTCGGGCCCCATCCGCAGGGCAAGCCACGGCCCAAGATCTCCGTCGGCCACGCACATCCCAAGGTGGAGCTGCGACTGGTCGACCCTGCAACCGGGGAAGACTCAGATGCGGGCGAGCTGTGGGTGCGCTCGCCCGGGGTGATGGCCGGCTACCACAACCTGCCCGAAGTCAACGCAGAGCGGCTGACCGACGGCTGGTACCACACAGGTGACCTGATGACCCGTGATGCCGACGGCTGGTATTTCTTCGTCGGTCGGGTCGACGACATGTTCGTCTGCGCAGGCGAGAACATCTATCCAGACGCAGTGGAGCAGCTGCTCGAGAATCACCCTGCGGTCCACCAGGCAGTCGTGGTTCCGGTGCCCGACGAGGTGAAGGGCCAGTTGCCCGCCGCATTCGTACGCATCGAGCCCGGTCGCACGCTCACCGTCGATGCGGTGAAGCAGTACGCACTCGCGATTGGGCCGGCATACGCCCACCCCCGTCACGTGTGGTTCGTCGACGAGATCCCGCTTGCCTCGACAGCAAAGATCGACCGCAACGGCCTCGTCGCGCGGGCTGCCGATCTGGTTCGCACACCCGACTCGGAACCCTCCGCATCCTGAATCGCCTACCAATGCCGGCGGGCCCGCCATCGAGGCTCCGCACCCTGACCCAGGGCGTCGGGCAGATCGCCAACGAGGTCCGCCAAGACTGGGCTGCCAAGCGCATCGCCGGACTCTCCGCTGAGATCGCATTCTTCGCCCTGCTTGGCCTGTTCCCGGCCGTCATCGTGTTCGCCGCGCTGCTCGGCTCACTGGATGTGCTGATCGGCCAGAGCGCGGCAGCCGACACTGAGGCGTGGCTGCTCGAACGCATCAGCGAGACGTTCGGCGATCAGAACACGCTCAATACCACCATCGCCGAGTTGTTTGACCGCTCTGATGCCCGCGTGGTCACCGTGGGCGTGGCCGTCGCCGGGTATGCCGCTTCCCGGGGCTTCGTGGCGGTTGTGCGTGCGCTGAACGTCACCCGTGGGCATCAAGGCGCTCGGAACTGGCTGTCCACCCGGCTCGTGGGATTCGCACTGACGTTCTTCACCTTGGTGGTCGCCGTGGGTGTCGCTGCGATGGTGGTCGTGGGGCCGCTGCTCGGCGGGGGTACCGAGCTCGCAGACCGATTCGGCGCGGGTCGGGTGTTCAGCACGGCGTGGGACTGGCTCCGCTGGCCCGCTGTCGTGATTGCTGTCGTCGCGTGGGCCGCGACCGTCTACCGCATCGCGCCACGCCACAAGCTGACATGGCAGCGCGAAGTTCCCGGCGCACTGATGGCAACTGCATGGTGGCTCGTCGTCTCGGGCGGCTTCGGTGCGTACCTCGGCCTGGCATCGAGCGGCATGAACGCCGTGTTCGGTCTGCTGGGTGGCGTCCTCAGCCTGCTGCTCTGGCTGTACTTGCTGGCGATGGGACTGCTCGCAGGCGCCGAGCTGAACAGCCTTCTGGATCGTCATCGTCCACAGGGCGGCGGCTCGCAGGCATCGCCCGAATCGCTCTCCTAGGGTGACGCTCATGTGGATTCGCTTGCGTCAAATTGCTGTCACGACTGCGGACCTCGGCCGTACAGCCGTCGACATTCAGACCGTGCTGGGCGTCGAGCCGTGTCATATCGACCCCGGTGTCGGCGTCTTCGGGCTGAAGAACACGCTGTGGCCTGTGGGCACCCAATTCCTGGAGTGCGTGACGCCCGTCACCGAGGACACCGCCGCGGGCCGCTACCAGAATCGTCGCGGCGGCGATACGGGTTACATGGTCATCACCGAGGTGGACGACGTGGCTGCGCGGCGCTCACATGTGGACGATCTGGGGGTCCGCGTCGCGTTTGACATGAACTATCCCGACGACGGCATCGTGGGGATGCAGCTCCACCCCGCCGACACTGGCGGCGCATTCTTCGAGATGGACCAGATGACCAGCGACGGCGCCGGGGCAGTCGGCGGTCCGTGGTGGCCCGCCGGCAAGCACTGGGAGCCGTTCGTGCGTACCGAGTTGGTGAGCGGCATCGCCGCCGCCGAATTGCAGAGCCCCGACCCACAAAGGCTGGCCGAGCGGTGGAGCCAGATCGCGCAGATCGATCTCGACAGCGACACCGACGGCAATCCGATCGTGCCGATCGACAACGCCACACTCCGATTCGTGGCCGAGACCGACGGACGCGGCGAAGGGCTCGGTGGGATTGACGTCACCACCGTGGATCGCGATGCGGTGCTCGCTGGTGCTCGTGCCCGCGGCTGCTACGTCAACGACAGTCAGGTCATGCTCGCCGGCTTGCGAGTCAACCTCGTCGACAGCGATGAGAACTCCGCCGGTGCGCATCGCCGCGCCGAGGCACCACGACTTACCGTCATTCCGACATCCACACCAACCAAGGAGACACGACCACCATGAGCGACAACCTGACGCACCTGCCGATCCCGCCGCGAGGTGGGCCGAGACCCGCGCCGGCGTCACAGAGGCGCTCAACCTGCCTGGCGCTCTCGACCACGAGGGCAAGTGGTGGTTCGGGCCGATGAGCGTCGACATGCTGTTGAGGGTGGTGAGTTGGGATCCGCTGACACATTCATGGGACATCGCTCAAGCCGCAGGCATCGACGTCGAGCTGCCCGCAGACCTGTGCGAGATCAGTCTCAACACCATCAAGAGCATGGGTGAAGGCCCGCGCAAGATGAAGCTGATCACCGATCCGGTTGAGATTGCCGACGACGCCCCGATCGCGGACCGTTACCTGGCATACGTCGGACGTCAGCCGTGAGCGGCACCGACGAGCGCGCCGAACCCCTGCGCTGGGACAGGTCGGCGACGTCACCATCACGTCGGTCTCGGAATCCGATACTCCGACTTCGCCGCGGTTTCTGTATGACGGCATAGGCAAGAACGACGTGCTGGCCCGCGCCGATGCCGCACCGTGGCTGCGCCCGCACTTCGTGAGCGACGAGGGCTACCTGCTGCAGCGAATTCACTGCTGCGTGATCGAAGCCGGCGATCACCGCATTGCGGTGGATACCTGCGTCGGCAACGACAAGCAGCGGTCCAACCCGTTCTGGCACGAACAGCAGGGTCCGTTCCTCGACGACTTGGCGGCCGCGGGCTTCCCGCCGGAATCCATCACCCACGTGGTGTGCACTCACCTGCACGTGGACCATGTCGGCTGGAACACCCGGCTCGTGGACGGCGAATGGGTGCCCACGTTCCCGAACGCTCAGTACCTGTTCTGCCGGGCCGAGTACGACCATTGGGAGAGCACCGACGATCTGTTCGGCGACGGTGTATTCGACGACTCGGTGGCGCCGATCGTGGCGGCGGGCCTCGTGGACATGATCGACCCAGACCATCAGATCTGCGATGAAGTGTCGTTCCAGTCGACACCGGGGCACACCCCAGGGCACATCTCGGTAGTCATCACCTCGCAAGGCAAGCGGGCGATCATCACCGGGGACATGGCCCACACTCCTCTCCAGCTCGCAGACCCAGATCTGAGCTCGATGTTCGACACCGACCAAGACGAGGCCCGGGCGACCCGCCACGAGGTCTTCCCCGACTGGGCTGACGGCGAGACCCTGGTCATCGGCACGCACTTCGGCGCGCCCACCGGCGGGATCATGGTGCGCGACGGCGAGGGCTACAAGCTCGAATTCGACGACGACGCTGAGCGGGTCTGAGAGCGGCTCCGAGACTCAGTGGCCGCCGCGTAGCAGCTTCGCGATTCCTGACATCAGGCGGTCGGGCCTGCCCGTTCTCAGCTCGAGTTCATCGGCGACGCCGAGCAGCGCGCGGCTCACGCGTACGCCGAGCCAGCGCAGCGGCTCGGGCTCCCAGCGCCTAGAGCTGACTCCCACCCAGGGCAGGCTGGCGCGCTCGGTGTCGCGCTCGCAGATCAGCTCGGCCATCGTGCGACCCGCAAGGTTGGACGCCGCCACACCTTCGCCCACGTAACCACCGAGCACGCCTTGGCCGGTCCGCGGGTCGAAGTGCACGCCCGGGAGCCAGTTTCGTGGGATGCCGAGCACGCCGCCCCATCGATGCGTGATGCGCGCATCTGCGAGCTGCGGAAGCATCTCGACCAGCACTCGCCAGATCCGCCGGTGCATTCCCAGGTGAAACTCGGCAGATGGCACGATCCGCGAGCCGAAGCTGTAGGGCACACCGGTGGCACCAAAGGCGATCCGGTTGTCGGCTGTGCGCTGGCCGTAGGTCACCATGCGACGGTCGTCGGCAAAGCTGGGTCGGTTCGCCAGCCCGATGTCATCGAACAGTTCGTCGGGCAGCGGCTCGGTGGCCACCATGCGCGAGTACACGGGCAGGATGTCGCGCCGGTGCCCTCGCAGGTCCCGGGTGTACGCCTCCGTCGCCCTCACGATCACCGGTGCCCGCACTTCGCTGCCGCCAACCTGCACGGCACTGCCGCCGATAGACCTCGCTCGGGTCTGCTCGTAGATCTCCGCCCCTGCCGATTCGGCGACCGCGGCCAGTCCGCGGGCCAGCTTGGCGGGGTCCAGCACGGCCGAGGGCCCGAGCAGGATGCCACCACGCACGTCAGTGGCGTTCAGCTGCTCTGCGGCCTCATCGGCATCAAGGAGCCGGACCTCGTCGGGGGTCAACCCCATCTCCCGGGCCTCAGCGATCTCCGCGACCTGGCGCTCGACTTGGGGAACGGTGCGCGCCACCCGGATCGTGCCGCCCTTCGCGTAATCGCAGTCGATGCCCTCGGTGGCTGCGACCCTGCCGATCTCGTCCACCGCATCGAAAACCGCCCGCAGCAGGCGTCGTGATTCGGCTGGATTCGAGCGCAGCGCATAGTCATCGACAGAGCCAGCAAGCTCCCCCACCGCCCAGCCGCCATTGCGCCCCGACGCACCGAAACCGCAGTAGTGCCGTTCCAGCACTGCGACACGCAGCGATGGTTCGAGCTGCCGCAAGTAATACGCCGTCCACAACCCGCTGAAGCCACCGCCCACGATGGCGACGTCCACGTCAAGATCGCCACCGACACCGGCTCGCGCCGTGATGGGCGGCTCTAGACGATCGATCCACAGCGGTGTGGTGGACGCCGTCTCGAGTGACCACACGTCAGAAGCACTGTGAGCTGCCATCTCGCGGAAACTACCGCCGCGACCAGTCGGTTCTTGTCGCGGCAGTAATGTCTCGCACTACAGCGGGGTGCCGCAGGTGCCTGCGGGGGGTCTGCGATGCGTGAGATCGAAGCTGTGTCTGTCGGCGAGCGCTCGGGCTTGCGCTATGCCCGCATCGTTCCGGAGTGGGCCACCGAGCTCGAGGCGCTGGAGCTGGCCTCTCACCCGACCGCCGACCAGCACGACCTGTACGACGCCGACGCGTTCGGTCAGCTGGCGCGCGATTTCTCCGAAGGCTGTTTCGCCGGATTCAACGGCGACGAGCTGGTCGCCATGGGCGTCGGCATCCGCTGCAGTTTCGATCTGGCGAATCCGATACACACGATCGCCGACATCGTGCCCGACGACCACAGCGGCAGCGGTCACGTTCCGGAGGGTCGTTGGTACTACGGCACCAGCATCGCCACCAGACTCGAGTACCGGCGCCGCGGCATCGGAGCCGAGCTGTACGAGCTGCGCAAGCGGGTCTGCGTCGATCTTGGGCTGGCGGGGATCGTCGCGGGAGGCGTCATCCCGGGCTACGCCGAGCACAAGGTGACCATGACCGCCGATGAGTACATCGCGGAAGTTCGAGCGGGCCGGCTCTATGACCGCACGCTGAGCTTCCAGATCGAGAATGGATTCGAGGCGGTGTGCGGATTGCCAAACTACATCACTGATCCGGCCACTGAGAGCTGGGCGGCGCTGATCGTATGGCACAACCCAGACTCTCAAGGCGACGCCACATGAGCGACGCTGGCGAGTCGTCGTCGGGCGGCGGGGGTTTGGTCGCCGGGGCTGAGTCCGAGACAATCGGCGATCAGGCCTTCCGGTCCGAAGGCCTACGTGGCCGGTTGCCAGAGATGACCTACGGCGGGGCATTGTCGTTCCTGCGCCGCCGCTACACACGTGACATCGCCGGGGCCGACATCGTCGTATCGGGCATCCCCTTCGACATGGCCACTTCGAACCGGCCCGGCGCCCGTCTGGGGCCCCGAGCTATCCGGGCGGCCTCGGTTGGCCTCGCCGAACTTGACGCCTATCCCTTCGGCTTCGACCCCTTCGAACACCTCGCCGTTGCCGACTACGGGGACTGCTTTATCGACTACGGCCACCCGACCGAAGCCGTCGAGCGCATTGAGGCCCACTGCACAGAGATTCTCGCTCACGACGCTCAGATGGTGACCTTCGGCGGTGATCACTTCGTCACCTACCCCATCCTGCGAGCCCATGCCGCCAAGCACGGCCCGCTGGCACTTATCCACTTCGACGCGCATCCCGACACGTGGCCCGACGACGAGGGCCGGCTCGACCACGGCTCAATGTTCCTTCGAGCCCTGCGTGAGGGCATCATCGACCCGTCGGCCTCGGTGCAAATCGGCATCCGCACCCACAATGACGATCACGGCTTCACGGTGCTCGGCGCGCCCTGGGTGCATCGCAATGGGCCTGACGCTGTCGTCGAGGTCGTGCTCGAACGTGTTGCGGATCGTCAGGCGTATCTCACCTTTGACATCGACTGCATCGACCCGGCGTTCGCCCCTGGCACCGGAACGCCAGTAGCAGGCGGTCTCACCACCGCCCAGGCACTCGAGATCGTGCGTGGCCTGTCGCCGGTCGACATCGTCGGAATGGACGTTGTGGAAGTTGCCCCCGCATACGACGTCTCCGAGATCACCGCTCTGGCAGCAGCGACCATCGCGCACGACTTCATCTGCACGCGCGCGGTGCATGTGGGCGCCTCGCCCAACCCCGTGGGACTCACATGAACACGTCCGCCGACGAGACCCCGGCCAGCACCGGTGCACCGGCTGTGGAGCTGCGCGACATCTCAAAACGGTTCGGCGAGGTCATAGCTGTCGACTCGTTCGACCTGAAGATCGCCGACGGCGAGTTCTTCGCGCTGCTCGGACCGTCGGGCTGCGGCAAGACCACGACGCTTCGCATGATCGCCGGCCTCGACGTTCCCAGCGAAGGCAGCCTGCTGATCTACGGCGAAGAAGTCGCATCTTCGCCACCGGACCGACGACCCGTCAACACCGTGTTCCAGGCGTACGCCTTGTTCCCACATATGACGGTGGCCCAGAACATCGCCTTCGGCCTGCGCATGCGCGGCATCCGCGGTTCCGAGGCCGATCGGCAGGTTGCCGAGGCAACCTCGCTCGTTCAGCTCGAAGGCATGGAACATCGCCGACCCTCGCAGCTCTCGGGCGGGCAGCAGCAACGGGTTGCGCTGGCCCGGGCGCTCGTGAACCACCCCAAGGTGCTGCTGCTCGACGAGCCCCTGGGAGCGCTGGACCTGAAGCTGCGCCAGGAAATGCAGGTGGAGCTCAAGGTGCTCCAGCGTGAGGTCGGCATCACGTTCGTGTTCGTGACACACGATCAGGAAGAGGCCTTGGCGATGAGCGACCGAGTGGGCGTCATGTCCGAAGGCCGCCTGTTGCAGGTCGGCACGCCCGCAGAGGTGTACGAGCATCCCGCCAGCCGTTTCGTGGCCGACTTCATCGGACGGACGAATCTGCTCGAAGGTGTCGTGGAGAGTTCCTCGACGGTGTGCCTGCGTGCTGGGGCAGTCGTTGCCGCTGAGAGCAACCTGGCCGCGGGCACCGCGGCAGCGTTGAGCGTGCGCCCTGAACAAGTGCGGCTGTATCCCCAAGGCGAGGTGCCTCCCGGTGCTCCGTGCCTCGACGGTGTCATTCTCGACGTCACCTACCTCGGCCACGCCTTCGTCTACACGGTGTCCATCAGCGCAGCGTCCGGCACGAGCAACGACGCACCAACGGTCACCGCCCGAGCCGAAACCGGCGAGGCAGCGCTGGCCGCAGGCGAGCCGGTCAGCGTGAGCTGGGCCCCGGCCTCTACAACCGTCGTGGCGGACTGATGCGCACGCTGCGTCGCCGTTCCAGCCCAGCAGAGACGCTGCTGACGCCCCAAGAGCAGGCCGCGCAGCGCCGGGCTCGGCGCATCGGGACGCTCATCGCCTCGCCCGGTGCGTTGTACCTGCTCATTTTCTTCATGGTCCCGCTGGGCCTCATCACCGTGTACTCGTTCGCCACCCGCACATCTACGGGCCGCACCTCGCTCAGCGGCTGGAACCTCAACTCCTACGAGCGCCTCGCCGACGACGTGATTCTGGGCATCATCGCCCGCTCGGCCTGGCTGGCGTTCATCACGACCGTGCTGTGCCTGGTGGTCGCCTACCCCTTCGCCTACTACCTGGCCACCCGCTCCCCCAGGGTCAGAGCCCGTCTGCTCGTGCTGGTGATGATCCCGTTTTGGACCAACGGACTCGTGCGGATCTTCGCAATCCGCTTCCTGCTCGGCTCGAATGGCCCGGCCTCAGCGCTCAGCGAGGCCATGGGCTTCGGCACGTTCCGCATCTTGTTCACACCCACTGCCGTCGTGCTGGGAATGGTGTACGGATTCCTGACGTTCATGGTGCTGCCGCTCTATGTGGCCCTCGAGCGCATGGACTGGCGCTTGGTCGAGGCCGCCCGTGATCTCTACGCCAGCGGAGCGAAGGCCTTCTGGCGGGTGACGGTGCCACTGACCCGCTCGGGCATCGTGGCGGGCTGCGTGCTGGTGTTCGTCCCCAGCTTCGGCTCCTATGTCGTGCCCGAGATCCTGGGCGGAGCCAAGACGCTGCTCATCGGCTCGTATGTGGCGCGCCAGTTCCAGGCTGCTCGCAACTGGCCGCTGGGCGCCTCCCTGAGCGTGCTGGTGATCGTGGCGATGCTCGTTACAGTGGCGATCAACCAGCGCAACTCGGAGAACGCCGAACGCGCCCGAGCAGGTGCGCCATGAGCAGTCTCGATACTGCGGGCACCAAGCGCTCGTCTCGACGGCTGCTGGCCGCGAACGCGTGGCTGGTGTTCACGTTCCTCTATGTGCCGATCGCAGTGTTGGTGGTGTTCTCGTTCAACGATTCCGAGCGGGTCAATGTCTGGCAAGGCCTCTCGGCGCGTTGGTACGGCGAGGCCCTTGGCAATACCCACGTCGTCAGCGCGCTGCGTGTGTCACTTGTCGTCGCGATCACCTCGACGATCGTGTCGACAGTGCTGGGGACAGCAGTGGCGCTCGCTCTCGACCGCTACCGCTTCAAGGGGAGGCGGGCGCTGGACGGCACCGTCTACCTGCCCATCGTCATCCCCGATATCACGATGGCAGTCATGCTCTTGGTGTTCTTCGCCGAGGCGTTCAGGCTCATCGACACATTCGGCCCGCGGCTCACCCTGGGTGTCACGACAGTCGCCCTCAGCCACATTGCGTTCAACATCTCGTTCGTCGCGGTGGTGGTGCGCGCCCGCCTGGATCAGTTCGATCGCACGCTCGAAGAGGCCGCACGTGATCTGTATGCCACACCGTGGCGTACGTTCAGGAGGGTGACGCTGCCGCTGATTGCGCCAGGCATCGCCGCGGGTGCCCTGCTGGCGCTGACGCTGTCGCTCGACGACGTCGTCATTTCAGCCTTCACGGCCGGCCCGGGGGCCACGACCCTGCCGGTGTACGTCTTCAGCAGTATCCGCCAAGGCGTCACGCCCGAGTTGAACGCCATCTCCACGCTCATGCTGGCCGCCTCGATCACGCTGGTCGTGGCCTCGCTGGCACTGCAACGGCCCCGGAGCAGCACGCCGTGAACCGGCACCACTCGATACAACCACGCTCACTCAGAGCGACAAGCACAGCGGCGTTCCGTTGGACGTCCATAAGGGAGGAAACATGACCGATTCAGCGAGCACCCGAGGCCGACTGCGCCGCAGTCGGTGGCTCGCAGTCACCGTTGTGGCTGTGCTGCTGCTGGCCGCATGCGGCGACGGAGACGACGACGATGCCAGCGAGGCTGCCGCCGCCACCACTGCCGCTGCAAGCGATGCGGGAGATGCCGCCGACGGTCCGGCTCCCGACGACGGCTGCGAACCCGGCGAGACTGACGGCGATCTGGTGTTCTACAACTGGGCCGACTACATCGATGAGGAATTGCTGGTCGCTTTCGAAGAGGAGTCAGGCATCAGCATCGACTACTCGGTGTATGAGTCGAATGAGCAGATGCTCACTCAGGTCGAGTCAGGCGCCGCCATCTATGACCTGGTCGTTCCATCGGACTACATGGTGGCGTTGATGATCTCCGAGGATCTGCTGCTGCCCCTGGACTTCGACGCCCTGCCCAATGCCGCTAACATCGATGACGCGTGGGACAACCCGCCGTTCGATCCCGAGCACCGCTTCCACGTGGCGTACCAGTGGGGCACGACGGGCATCGGCATGACCTACGACATGCTCGATACGCTCGGTGGCGAAGCCTCATGGGCGGTCATCTTCGATCCTGAGACGGCGGCGCTGGTGCCGGGCGACATCTCCATGCTCGACGACGCGCCCGAGGCCGTTTCGGCCGCACTGAAGTACTTGGGCTACAGCATCACCGAGGTGATCGAGTCCGGTAACGAGGACGCCGTGCGCGAAGCGGGCGCCCTGCTCAAGGCCACCAATGATCGGCTGCTCAAGTACGACTCGGTGACCTTCGGCGATGACCTGGTCAACGGCGAGGTCGACGTGGCACACGGTTGGAGCGGCGGGTTCGCCCAGGCCTTCTTCGAGACCGATGCGTACGAGACTCACGTGTACACCATCCCGATCGAGGGCGGTGTCCGCTGGGTGGACACGATGGCCATCCCGCACAACGCCGACAACGTGTGCTCGGCCCACGCCATGATCAACTTCCTGCTCGACGCGGAGAACGGCGCTGCGTTGACGAACTACACCTACTACGGCAGCCCGAACACAGCCGCAACGCCCTACATCCTGGACGAGATTCTGGAGGACCCGGGGATCTACCCGCCGCCGGAGGTGTACGCGCGGCTGGAGTTGATCCCGCAGATGGGCGACCTGGGCTTGATCGTGCAGGACATGCTGACCGAGGCCAAGAGCTGAGGGAGCCGGAGGTCAATTGAGCCGGCAGTACGCCGGGCTGGGCTCTGGCCTGGCCCGGCGCTGTCGCGTATGCCCGGGCTAGCTTCGGCCCAGTCCTGCCGGCGGGACGCCGTCCTCAAAACTTGTCGTCGGGGTCGCCCCAGCCGGTGAAGTCGTCGATGTAGTTGGTGTCGTCGATCAGCGCTTCATCGCGAGGGTGGTCGATGGCGTAGTTCAGCGCCCCGTTGATGTCGTCCTCCCAGACTTCACGCGGCAGGTCGTACAGCACCTCGACGCCGTAGCCGTTGGGATCGGTGATGTAGACGCTGTGCGTCATGCCGTGGTCAGTGCGGCGAGCGATCCTCACGTCGTTGTCCATCAGGAACTGGACCTGGGACAGCCACGACTCACGGTCCGGATACGTGATGGCGATGTGGTTGACCGCACATCCACCGCTTCCCAGTGTCCATTGTTCCGGGGGCGGCGGCAGGTCGTCCTGTTCCATGAGTGCAATATCGTGATGGTGCTGACCTTCGGGGGCACCCCGTACTCCGCTGTAGAAGCGCATCGTGGGGCGCCCGCGACCGTCGGGTGCAGCCACCAAGTTGCCCACCTGGCGGAATCCGAGCAGGTTGCACCAGAAGTGGTGCGACTCCTCAATGTCGCGCACGTTGAGAACGAGGTGGTTCACGCCGCGGGGTGCAACCGGCTCGGTCCGCTTCGACACCTCGGGTGCGGGAGGCACCTCGGTGCTGCTGTCGGTCGCCGTCATCGCTGCTCCCTGGCTGACTTGATCGACTGACTGTTCTGACGTGCCTCAGTTACGCGGCACTTCGATCCACGGGACGTCCTTGTCGACCCGTGGCTCGCCCGGGAGTCCCAGGACCTGCTCTCCCAGGATGTTCCGCATGATCTCCGAGGTGCCGCCCTCGATGGAGTTGGCGCGTACTCGCAGGAAACCGTGCTGCACGCCGCCGTCGGACCCGTCCACCGACAGGTCCTCGGGGCGGCGGAACGTGTAGTCGTAGCCGACGAGCCCTTCGGCGCCCATCATGTCCACCGCACAGGTCATGAGCGCCTGGTTCAGCTCGGCATAGGCCAGCTTGGCGATGGACATTTCCGGCCCGGGATTGCCCATGCGCCGGTTGGCCCCGGCGCGCATATTCGTCAGGCGCATCACCTCCGAGCGCGCCCACAGCTTTGTCAGTCGATCACGCGTCACGGTGTCGCGATCAGCTTCATCGCGCTGGTTCCACAACTTCACCAGCACCGAGATCGGTCCCGATCCCTGCTTGGGCGGACCACCGCTGCCGGTGCCGATGGCATTGCGCTCGTTCATCAGCGTGGTCAGCGACACCCGCCAGCCGTCACCGACGTCGCCGATGCGCTTTGCATCGGGCACACGAACATCGGTCATGTAGACCTCGTTGAATTCGGCCTCGCCGGTGATCTGGCGCAGCGGGCGCACCTCTACGCCCGGCGACTTCATGTCGAGTGCGAAGTAGGTGAGCCCCCGATGCTTGGGCACCTCGGGATTCGTGCGCGTCACGAGCATGCCGAAATCGCCTAGGTGGGCCAGCGTGTTCCACACCTTCTGGCCGTTCACGATCCACTCCTCGCCGTCAGCTACCGCCCGGGTCGCCAGTCCGGCGAAGTCGCTGCCCGCACCTGGTTCGCTGAACAGCTGGCACCAGAGCTCCTCGCCGGTGAACATCGACCGGAGGAAACGCTGCTTGACCTCTTCGCTGCCGTGCGTGTGAATGGTCGGACCGGCCAGGTGCATGAAGAACGTGACGGGCTTCATGGGCCGGGCGCCGGCCGCCCGCAGCCGCTCCTCGACCCCCCGCTGGAGCCTGGGGCTGACGCTCAGGCCGCCGTGCCCCTCGTCGAAGTGCACCCAAGCCAGACCGGCGTCGAACTGTGCTCCGCGAAACTCCGCGTAGCTCAGCTGTTCGGGGTTGTGCGATGCCAGCAGTTCGTCGATGGCGGCGTCAACCCGCGCCGCAGCGGCATCGGCAGTCGTCGGGGCTTCGAGCGTGTCGGTCATGGTGCCAGTCTGCCAGCACTGCGCAGCCGCTGGCGCTGTGCAACAAACAAGTCAGCGCAGCCGCTGGCGCTGCGCAGCATCGGTTCAGCGCGGCATTGGTTCAGCGCAGTCCGAGACGGCTCAGTAACGCTCGCCCGGGAACGAAGGATCGGTCTTGGCCAGGAACGCCTCTGCACCGTGCGACATGTTGCGCGGGATGAGCACCGCTTGGTGGCCCATCTCGACATCGAGCTGGTCGGCAAGGTCACGCTGCATGGCGCCATCCACCGCAGAGCGGATCCGCGCCATCGCCGCCGGGGAGCCGCGCCGGAGCACATCGACAACCTGTGCCACCGCAGCATCGAGGTCGGCGTCGTCGACCGTCCTCCACACCAGGCCCCACTCGGCGGCCTGATCGGCCGTGACGCGCTCTCCGAGCAGCGACATGCCCAACGCTCGGGCCCTGCCGACTCGCATGGGCAGCTGCCAGGTCGTGCCCAAGTCGGGGACGATGCCGAGCCGAGGCCCAAAGGTCGCGACGAAGAATGCTGACCGGGCAGCGATAGCGATGTCACACGAGAGCGCCAGACCGATGCCGCCGCCGGCGGCAACTCCGTTGATGCGGGCCACTGTCGGCACCGGAGACTCGGCCACCGCTCGGATGGCGGGATGGAACACGTTGTCCATCGAGTCGGTCGTGGCATCGCCCTGAGCCTGGGGATCGATGTCCTCGGCACCATCGGCGGCGGCGCGAAGGTCGGCGCCCGAGCAGAATCCGCGTCCAGATCCGGTGAGAATCACCGCTCGTACGGACTCATCGGCCACCACCATGCCGAACGCTTCGCTGATGTCGTTCATGAACTCGTCGTTCATGGAGTTCAGCGTCTCGGGCCGATTGAGCGTCACCGTGGCGACGTCGGCGTCGACGCTGAAGCTGACCGTGCCGTTTGACGGCTGCGCCGGACTGCTCATGAGGATTACTTATAGCGGTAGGTGATGCGGCCGCGGCTGAGGTCGTACGCCGAAACTTCCACCTGCACCCGGTCTCCAGGAAGGATCCGGATGTGGTGCTTGCGCATCTTGCCGCTCAGGTGCCCGAGAACCTCGTGACCGTTGTCGAGCTCAATGCGGAAGTAACCGCCCTTGAGCGCCTCGACGGTCTTTCCTTCGAGCAAGATTGCGTCGTCTTTGACTTTCGGCACGTGGTATCCCCGGTCGGCTGTGCGCCCGAGCGCCTCACCACAGCGGAGCGCGCGAGCCGTTCCATGGTAGCCGAGCCGACTCGGAGCCGCCCGCGGTTGCCGCCGGAAGGCCGCCCTCAGTGACGCTTCACGCCCCCGTACTTCATGCGGGTGTCCGACATCGAGGCGAGCCGCACCTCGTCGTTGTTGATGCCGGCAGAGACGATTTCGCCCATGAATAGCGTGTGAGTGCCCAAGTCCACGCTGTGGCGCACCTCGCAGTCCATCCAGGCCGCGGCATCGACGAACACCGGTGCCCCGGTGGCGGCTTCGTACACCGACCAGCCGTTCAGCGTCCCGGTTGCCGGACCGTCCCCATCACCAGCGGCCTCATAGGCAGCGGGCTTGGAGAACTTCACGAACGGCCTGGTGTTCTCTGCATCCCAGAGGTTCACGCTGAACGAGCCGCCGTCAGAGATCAGCCGGTGAGTGACGGCAGTGTTCTCGACACCGATGCCGATGAGCACCGGCTCCATCGACAGCTGCGTCATCCAGCTGGTCGTCATGGCGTTGCGCTCGTCGCCGGCTCTGGACCCCACCAGCGCAAGGGCATTGGGGATCTTCCACGTCACCCGGTTGACCAACTCGTCCGCAAGGTCGGCAGTGCTCATGGGTGCACCCTATGCACATCTGTACTCGGCTCGTTTCCGTACCGACCAATCCAAATTGGCTGCGCCCGCACAGTCCGGTCAAGCGGCATTACCTGGAGACGAACCCTCGACCGAGCCTGATGAGTTCGCCCGCCGCTTCCCTTAGATCGCCGTCCCCATGGCGAAACCCATGAATCACGGCGTTGCGCAGCGATGCCAGCTCTTTCAGTCTCGAATGCTCTTGGCGCGAAATCGCGCCGTGCATGGTCGCTTCGCTCAAGAGGTGTCGCACATGGCTGACAGCCTTTGAGTGCCCACCAGCCTCCTTCGCCAACAGCCGCCTGACCGCGGCTTCACACCCAGACCAAGCGAGCAGCACTGCTGCCTCAGGTTGCGAGCCGCTGAGCAGCGACTCGGCGTCAATCAAGCGGTGGCGAATGTCGTCCAAGGCCAGCGGATCCACGTTCTCGGGCGTGTCCACGCCGACGTGCTCAGGGACGAGAACGAGATCGAAGCTCCACCCGGGCTCCGCCTCTACCGCGCAGGCCAGCCTTTCGGCGGACGGATCGGTCCGCAACGAGGATCGCGTCTTGACCTCGATCACGCGTTTGTCGTCCTGTTTGGTTGCGATGAGGTCGGCTCGAACGCCGGGCAAGAAGCCCACTGGCGCTTCGATCGCAACCTCGTATCCCTTGCGCCGATACTCAGACGCAGTGCTCAGCAAGACCGTGTGTTCTGCTGCGTCTCGCTCTCGTTGCATCAGGTAACGCCTCCCAGGACATCCGCACGGTCGACGAGCACATGCAAGAACTCGTTGCGCACCACGGCGTGCTGCCGCAGCAAGGATGTCGCATTCGGCCACGCCAGCTTGCCACCAGAGCTCCTCTTGTGGCACGCAAGATCGAACACTTGGTCGTCGTCCGGGTACACCAAGTTCTTGAGCGCGTCCAAGATCGGTTTGGGAACATTGTCCACGTCGAGCGAAGCGTCTTCGTAGATGTAGCTGATCGTCACGGCGACTGGACCGTCGATGGGCTGGCTGCTGTCCCATTCGCTCATAGCCGCTGAGCGAACCGCATTCCTCCAGTCACGGCACCGCGCCTTCTTGTTCGCCTGCTGTGACACGGGTGGGCCTTCGATGCAGAACTCGAACGGCAGCGCCATGTCGGTGACGCTAGACCGACCTGGTGCCGTCAACGTGGGGTATTTTGCTCAAACAGCTAGAGCACGGGGGTTGCGACATGGCTTACGACCTGAAGATCACGGGCGGGACGATCATCGACGGGACGGGTTCGCCCCGCTACATCGGCGATGTAGGCATCTCGGGGGGCCAGGTCGTGGCGCTCGGCTCTGCTCCCGCCGAAGCCGCGCAGACCATCGACGCCACCGGGCGCATCGTGTGCCCCGGGTTCGTGGACATCCACACGCACTATGACGCGCAGATCATGTGGGACCGGCTGGTGAGCTGCTCTCCCTGGCACGGCGTCACCACCATCGTGATGGGCAACTGCGGGTTCTCGGTGGCACCGACTCGGCCCGAGCACCGCGACCTCATCATGCGAACGCTCGAGAACGTGGAGGGCATGAGCGTCGATGCGTTGCGTGCCGGCCTCGGCGACTGGGGCTTCGAGACCTTCCCGCAGTATCTCGATGCGCTCGAATCGAACGGCGCTGGGGTCAACATGGCTGCGCTGATCGGGCACACCGCCGCCCGCATGTACGTCATGGGCGAAGAGGCCACCGAGCGGGAGGGCACCCCCGAAGAGATCGCTGCCCAGCGCGACTTGGTGGCCGAGGCGCTGCGAGCCGGGGCGCTCGGTTTCGCGACCTCCAAAGCACCTACCCATGTCGGCTACGAGGGACGTCCGGTGCCCAGCCGCGCCGCGACCACCGACGAGATCGTCGAGATCGCTCAGGCGCTCGGCGACGTGGGCGGCGTGATGCAGGCAACCGTGGGTCGGGGCCTCAATCACGACGAGTTCGCACGCATCGCCGAGACCACCGGGGCGCACGTGAGCTGGACGGCGCTGCTGGGCTCGGCACGCGGTCCCGGCAGCCACCGTGCCGAACTGGAGCGTGCGCACGAGATCGCCGAACGTGGCCTGCCCGTCTTCCCGCAGGTTGCCGTGCAGCCCATCCAGTTTGAGATGAGCTGGAAGGCACCGTTCATCTACGAGGCCCTGCGCTGTTTCACGCCGGTCTCCCAGAGCGACCTCCAAGGGCGCAAGCGCTACTACGCCGACGCCGACTGGCGGGCCGAGTTCAAGGAAAAGGCGGGCAACGGCGGCAAGATCGGCGACCGCTGGGCTCGAACCGAAATCAGCTACCTGCCCCACAACCCAGAGCTCGAAGGCCGCAACGTGCAGCAGATGGCCGACGATGCCGGCCAGGACCCGGTGGACTGGGTGCTCGACGTAGCGCTCGAAGCCGACCTCGAGATGCGCATCATCCAGGACGTGCTGAATCACGACCCCGACGACATCGACGAGCTGCTGCATGACCCGACCACGGTGATCGGGCTGTCCGATGCCGGGGCGCACGCCAGCCAACTGTGTGACGCCAAGTACTCGACGGAGTTCTTGGCGACCTTCGTGCGCGGTCGGGGCAGCTTCGACCTCGAGACCGCCGTCCACATGCTCACCCAGCGCCCCGCCGAGGTGTTCGGCATTGCCGATCGCGGCACGCTGGCGCAAGGCAAGCCTGCCGACGTCGTGGTGTTCGACGCCGACGAGGTCGGCCATCTGGGCAAGCGGCGGGTGTACGACCTGCCCGCCGGCGCCGACCGCCTCATTTCTGATGCGAAGGGCATCGATGCAGTGGTCGTGAACGGCACCATCATCCGCCGGAACGGCGCCGACGCCGTCGATCCGCACGGCCCGCTGCCGGGCAAGCTGCTGCGCAACGGCAAGGGCTGAGCCCCCGTGCGCCCGAGCAGCGCCCCGACACCGACCGCGTCTACGGCCAGGGTCGGCAGCGGGCTCGACGGTGTGATCGATCTTCGTTCAGACACCGTCTCGCGTCCTAGCGATGACATGCGTGCCGCCATGGCCGCCGCGCCCGTCGGAGACGACGTGTGGGGCGACGACCCCACCGTCAATGAGCTGGAGGCGTACGCGGCGGACCTGTTGGGCTTCGAAGCCGCCATGTACGTGCCCAGCGGCACCCAGTCGAACCTGTGCGCGCTGATGGCGCACTGCGAGCGGGGCGACGAGTACATCGTCGGGCATCACGCCCACACCTACATGTACGAAGGTGGCGGCGCGGCGGTGCTTGGCAGCATCCAGCCTCAGCCGGTTCCCACCGACGACGACGGCATGCTGGACCTCGTCGCGGCGGAAGCCGCCGTCAAGCCCGATGACAGCCACTTCGCCCGTACCCGCCTGCTGTGCTTGGAGAACACCATCGACGGCAAGGTGTTGACTGCACCTCAGCAGAAGGCCGCCCGCGCGCTGGCGGACAAGCACGGGCTGGCGTTGCACCTCGACGGTGCCCGGCTGTGGAACGCCGCTGTTGCCCAAGGCTTGGCCCCTGACGAGGTCGCAGCCCCGTTCGATTCGGTGTCGGTATGCCTGTCCAAGGGCCTCGGCGCCCCCGTCGGCTCTGTGCTGTGCGGCTCGGCGACGCTTGTCGGCAAGGCCCGACGCTGGCGCAAGCTGCTGGGTGGGGGCATGCGCCAGGCGGGCATCATCGCCGCGGGCGGGCTGTACGCACTGCGGCACAACATCGACCGCCTCGCAGACGACCACGCCAACGCGAGGCGTCTCGCCGACGGACTGGCCGAGATCGACGGCCTGAGCGTGAACGCCTGCAACACCAACATGGTCTTCAGTTCTTTGGACCATGACGACCCCACGTTGTCACGGCGCCTCGCAGCACGCGGCGTGCTGGCCGACTGGCGCTACGGCCGCTCACGCATGGTGCTCCACCTCGACGTCAGCGAGGCCGCCGTAGACGCAGCGCTGGAGGCAATCGCCTCCGAACTCGCTGTCTAGCCCTCAGCGAGATAGCCCTCAGCGAGATAGCCCTCAGCGAGATAGCCCTCAGCGAGATTCGGTCAGTCTGCGACCAGCTCTCGGTTGGCCACCCGTGGCTCACAGACGTATTCGTCGAGGTTTACTTCCTTGGTCATGTCGAAGTAGTCGACGTTGCGCCACGGCGAGTTCACGACGATACGGCCCGACTCGTTTCGGTAGTAGCTGGTCATGCCGGGGTGCATCCAGACCATGTTCCCGTGCGCCTCGTCGACGCGATTGCGGTAATCGGTATGCACCTCGGGGCGCACCTCTACCGCTCCGAGGCCAGCCGCACACATCTTGCCGATCATGTCCATGATGTAGCGAACCTGCATCTCCACAACGAAGATGAGGCTCCCGCCGTGGCCCGGCTGCAGGTTCGGCCCATAGAGGGTGAAGAAGTTCGGGAAGTCGGGCGTCGCCGTGCCGAGATAGGCACTCGCGTCGTCGTCACCCCACGATTCGCGCAGCGTTCTCCCTGAGCGGCCCACTGCCTCATAGGTAGTGATGAACCGCAACACGTCGAAGCCGGTTGCCAGCACCAACACATCTGCCTCGCGCTCAGAGCCGTCCGAGGTACGGATGGTTTGGCCCGAAATCTCGGCAACGGCATCGTCGACCAGCTCGACCTTGGGGTTGCGCAGCATCCGGTACCAGCCGTTGTCCATCAGCATCCGCTTGCCGAACGGCGGGTAGGTGGGCAGCACCTTGTCGAGCAGTTCATCGGCGCGGTCGCCGAGCTCGTCGACGACGTAGCGCGTGAAGTACTTGCGGTGCGCATCGTTCTGGGCATTGAGCGATCGCTCAGGGTGATCCCAGTCGGGATCGGTTTGCAAGGCCGAGTGGATGCGGTCATTGAATGTCCAACCCAATCGCACCCGGTACCACGCCCGGTACAGCGGCACCGCTTCGAACAGCACCCGCATTGCATCGGGGACTTCCTTGCGGAACTGGTCGAACGGCGCCGCCCAGTGGTTCGATCGCTGGTAGATCGTGAGTGACTCCACGTCGTGCTGGATCTCGGGGCCGGTCTGCATGCAGCTCGCCCCGTTGCCCACGATCGCCACACGCTTGCCGCTGACATCGGCATCGGCGGGCCAGCGCGCCGTATGCCAGGTCTCGCCGTTCCAGGTCTCGAGGCCATCGATGTTGGGGCGGATCGGCGGGTTGAAGATGCCAGCGGCGCTGATAACGACGTTGGCTTCGATGATCTCCGTGGGTCCGTCGACGCCCTGAGCGTGCCCGTTCGCACCGGGCGCCGTGGCCGCACCGTCATCCCGCCGGCGCAGGCCTGTTTCATCGGGCGTAGCGCTCAAGCCCAGACTGCCGGTTTCCCAGCGCCCCTCGTTGTCCGCTACATGGCGCACCTCGGCGCGCCAGACCTGGCGCTCGGCGTCATAGCTGATGCTCTCGACCGAGGTGTTGAAACGAATGCTGCGGCGCACATCGAATTCATCGGCGACCTTCTCGAGGTAGCCGTGCAGCTCGTCGCGCAGACAGAAGTACATCTTCCAGTCGTGCGGGGCGAACGAGTACGAGTACAGGTGGTTCGGCGTGTCCACGCCGGCCCCCGGGTAGCGGTTCTCCCACCACACCCCGCCGACCGTGCCGTTGCGCTCGACCACTTCATAGGGCACGCCGGCCTGCTGCAGGTTGATCGCCGCGCACAGCCCCGACGCACCGGCCCCGATCACCAGCACCTTGAAGCCGGGCGGAACGTTGATCGGATCGTGGTCCAGGAACTTGGCGAGGCCGAGCTGGGCTGCAGTGAATGCGCCGTACTCGTCGGGGACGTGCTCTCCCATTGCCGTGCCCAGCATCCGCACGATCAGGTCGTCGTCGGGCTCCGGGATCGCCATGGGGCGGCCGTCGCGCCAGACACTCATCGCCTCGAACGCCGCCTCGCGCACTTCCTGCTGCTGCTCGGGCGTCAAGCCGCCTGTGTCGTTGTCGCCGAGGCCGGGCTGGCGCTTGGGGCGGTACGGGTCCTCGAGCCAGTGCAGTTCGCCCGTCATCTGAACCAGCAGCATCAGCAGCGTCGGGATGTTCGCAACGGCCACTGCTGCCGCGAGCGTCTCGTCGTCCACATCGGGTCGGCCAGCGGCCGTCGGCGCTCCGTAATCGGACGCATGCGCCCCGTTTGTCGCACTGGCCTGGGACACCTGTGACATCACTCCCCCTCCGCCGTAGAGCCAGCGTAGGGCGTGGCGGGTCGCCGAATCCGGTGAAGCGGGTTGCGCCGGTGTGCGTTCGGAACTCTCGGGTTCGGTCAGTCCTGCCTGGTGAGTTCGCCTCGCAGGTGATGGACGAGTTCGGTGTAGCCCACGGCGGCCATCCACAGCTCGGAGATCAACGTGGTGCTGTTGACGGTCAGCTCGCGCCGCACCGAGGTCACTTCTTTGGCGGTCGGTGTGAGGCCGACCTGTTCACTCGACAGTTCGATCACGAGGCCGCTGTCACTGGTGCGCACGGTGCCGAGATGGATTTCGGTGACGCCCGACGGTTGGGCAATCGTGAACTCCAGTTGCCCG
The DNA here is from genome assembly GCF_965237655.1 of Candidatus Poriferisodalis sp. Lineage (GTDB taxonomy): Bacteria > Actinomycetota > Acidimicrobiia > Acidimicrobiales > Poriferisodalaceae > Poriferisodalis. The sequence continues at coordinate 1,497,595 of NZ_CBDEGB010000002.1, read as the reverse complement.
TCGGGCAGGGCTCGCAGGTAACCCGCCTCGGAGTGCAACGGCTCGCCCGTGACGCGGTTGCGGGTGCGCTGGATCATCGACACGAACGGCTTGCCGACGTGGCTGAACACCAATTCCTCCACATACGTGAAGTCGTCGATCGTCGGGTAGTGGCCAACGCCGGTGCCCTGCCAAGTACCCAGCAAGGGGGCGAGCGGTTCGCACTGCAGATGCAACTCAGTCATCTCCGCAAGCTAGTGGGGATGGTCCCGACACTGAGGCGCAGTGCACGCTCTAAGGTCTGCCGCCATGAGCGCAGCCATCGAGGTCGGATTCAGCGTCAGCGACACACACCGTGTGACCGACGAAATGTCCCCGCCGCACCTGCCCAACAAGGTGCTGTCCACGCCCGACATGGTCCGGCTCATCGAGGGAACCTGCCTCTTCGGCGTCCAGCCGCATCTCGGCGAGGGTCGCACGACCGTGGGCATCCACATCTGTGTGAGCCACGAGGCAGCCGTGGCCTCAGGCGAGGACGTCGTGGTTTCAGGCGAGATCAGCGAGATCGACCGCCGCCGCCTCGTCTTCGACATCAAGGTTTCCCACGGCGACACGCTGATCTCCCAAGGCACCCACCAGCGGTTCATCTTCGGCGGGTAACCGCCGAAGATCAACACGGGGCGGGTAACCGCCGTCCCTCGCTACTTGGCGCGCTGAACGAAACGAAGGATTCGCAGGGTGTCAATGGCCGTGATGCGGCCAATCGGACCAGTGGAGTAGCACGCCTGGGCGACTTTGCCCCTTGGAGCAAGGATGAACCCAGTGGCGTGCAAAATGCCCCGCTCGGATTCGATGAAGGCACCAGTCGCCGACGACACCTCTGCTGGGTCGGCGCTGTGCAGCATCCGGACGGGACCCAACTGGAGATTGTCTGCGAGGCGCGCGGTGGTGTCCTTGTCATCGACGGACAGCGCCACAACCTTGGCGTCCAGGACCTTCAGAAGTGATGCGGCGCCGTTGAAGTCAACCAACTGTTGACGACAGTACGGTCACCAGTGGCCCCGGTACATGAGCACGATGCCCCAGCCGTCGCCGAACACTTCGGGGATGGTGACGTCGCTGTCATCGAGATCCCGCAGGGTGATATCGGGGAACTTGTCTCCGGTGTCGAGTTTCATCGGCTGACTCATCTCCCTGTGTTGGCGACCGAACACGCCGCCCGTAGGCCGACACGTACCGTAGTGCGAGGGTCCAGCGCCGGTCCTCCCCAGCGTGGTGCGTCCCACATCGCCGAGCAAGACGGCGAGTCCCTCCAGAGCACGCTGAGCGCGGCAATACTCGCGGACAGCCATGTCTGTGGCGGAGGGGGTAATCGGTCATGTTTGATTGGCACGGTATTGATTACCTGGTCTAACTGACCGCAACCGAAGCGGTTCTGGGGTTCGGGACCCCGCTCATCGTCTTCGCAGCGTTCTTCGTGCTGCAGATGGTCATGCCCGGACGGCACGTTCCCGGCTACGTCATCCATCGCGAGACCGGCGAACCCCGCAACTACCGACTCAACGGACTGCTGGTGTTCGTCGTGGCTCAAGTGCTGTGGTGGTTCGAACTCACGGGCATGCCGCGTGACTGGTTCTACCGGTCATCCCTGTACGCCGTGGCCGGCGGAACAGTGCTGACGATCATCACGACGATCATCGCTGTGTTCAGCCAGCCCGAAGGAGAGGTCAAGAACCGCTTCCTGGCGTGGTGGTTCGGGCGTGCCCAGGAGATGCAGTTCTTCAATGGGCGGAGTATCAGGCACAGGTCAAGTACCGGATCGTTCCCGGCATCTATTGAGCAGCATTTATTGAGACAGTGCCCCGCGGGATCCCGTCAATGCGCCTGTCGAGCGTGGGCGCTGCAGGACTCGAACCTGCGACCCCCTCCTTGTAAGGGAGGTGCTCTCGCCAACTGAGCTAAGCGCCCCGCGACGCCGGGCTTCGCAGGCTAGCGCCGGTCTCGACGGCGGCAGCCATCGAATCAATGGCCGACGAGCCTGGCCGCCAGTTGGGGGGTGCTCGCGGCGACGGGCCCGAGGCGTCGGCTGTGCTCGAGATGGAACAGCTCCCTGCCCTCCGCTTCGCCGGTCCATGCCCCCGCCTCGGCACAGATCAGCACGCCGGCGGCGTAATCCCACACACCGTGATTGGAGTTGAGATCGATGTACGCATCGAGACGCCCGCAGGCCACGGCACAAAGGTCCAACGCTGCTGAGCCGAGGACACGTACCTGCCACACCGGCAGTTCGGGGCCGGGGCGTCCCGAGACACCGATCACTGCGCGTGCGCCGTGATCGCAGCCGCTCGGCGAGATGGGTCGCCCGTCGAGGTTGGCGCCCCCGCCTGCGCTCGCCGTGAACTCCTCACCTGAGACCAAGTGGCGTACGAGAGCTGCCACCGGCGTTTCGCCGTCGACGACGCAGAGGCTGATGCAGTAGTGCGGGATGCGCCGTGAGGCATTGGTGGAGCCATCGACAGGATCCACGATGACGGTCTCGCTGCCGGCTCCACGGTGCAGGCCTGATTCCTCGCTGAGCACGGCCACGCCTGCCGCGTCGAGCACGTCCAGCGCTGCAGCGTCGGCAACCTGATCAAGCGCGTACTGATCGGGTCGGTCGCCGCCGTCTTGCCAACGGTCGAATCCGGCGAGCGCCGCCTCAACCGAGTCTGCAGTTCGTCGCAGCAGGCCCAGCCAGTCGTCGCCTGCGGCCGTCATTGCGATCCCCTGCACGCATCACACCGCCAGCAGACACGGTTCTGGCAGCTCCGGGCGAGTGGAATTCCGGACGGCATCGAGCGGAGGGTAGTGGTCAGCCGTGGCCGCTCCAGATCGGTTCGCGCAACTCTGTCGAGCCGGACCGTGCGGGGCTATAGCCTCCGCGCATTGTCCCAGCGCCACGTGGGGAGTGTCCCGATGGCAGCGATCGACGTCACCGGCTACGTGGCAAGCCTGAAGGACCATGCGCACGCGCACGGCTTCCACATTCACGACGAGCGGCAATTCATCGAGACCTACAGCCTGCGCCAGACCTGGGAGGTGGACTTGCATCCGGCCGAAGCGTGCGGCGGTCCGCTCGATTTGCACCTCACACTGGAGGCCGACCCGCGCACGCTCCTGTCGTTCGAAGAGGTCCTGTGGGCGATGCCCGAAGACGATCTTCCGCCGGATGAGTTCTGGTTGCCGCTGCTCTTCACCTGGGCGCTCCCGCCACTCGATCACAGCCCGGACATGCTCGTGCTGGCCACCGATCTGGCGGGTCTGGGAGGCACGGCCCTGCCCGTAGAGGTATCCGCAATCGATTCCCTGACATCGGTGACCGACCCGACCAAGCGGACGCTCATGATCGTGGCTCGCAGAGAATTGTCGCTCCAAGCACTGCTGCAAGGCGAGGACGACATGTGTGAGCCGTTCGACCTGTGCGCCAAGATCTGCGACTACCTGCTGCACCACGCGAACGACTGGTACGACGAGGTTTCCGCGTGAGAGCGGTCCAGCTTCTGGTGCGCTCAGCCGGTTTGGATGACGACGCCGGTCTCGCTGACGCGGCCTGAAGAGATGTTGCGCTCGAGCGCCTCGGCGGCCTCTGGAGAGCCGACCGGATAAAAGCAGCGGTACACGTGGCCGTTGTCGGCCGCAGCGTCGTCGAGTTCGCGGGCGTCTGGGTCGGGAACCGTTGGCACCGCAATCAAGGCCGGCTCCTCAGCGACACACAGATCCTGCGCGTACTTGCAGCGAGGTGCGAATTTGCAGCCCGGTCCCAAGCGGGTCATCTCGGGCGGCTGACCGCCGATGATCTCCAAGCGGGCGTGGCTGTCGTCGGTGACCTTGGGGATCGACCGGAACAGCGCTTCGGTATAGGGCATCTTCATGTTCCGGAACAGCGTCGTGGTGGGAGCGCGTTCCACGATCCGGCCCGCATACATCACGACGACCTCGTCGGTTCGGCCCGCCACGATCCCCAAGTCGTGAGTGATGAGCACCAGCGACATGTCACGCTCAGCCCGCTGGGTCTCCAGCAGGTCCAGGATCTGCGCCTGCACCGTCACGTCGAGCGCAGTCGTGGGCTCGTCGGCAATGAGCAGCCGGGGACTGCACGCCAGCGCGATAGCGATCACGATGCGCTGGCGCATGCCGCCTGAGAGCTGGTGCGGGTACTCGTCGATCCGGCGCTGGGGCTCGGGAATGCCCACCTCATCGAGCAGCTCGAGCGCGGCGCTGCGTGCAGCACGCGCCGAGAAGTCGCGATGCACTCGCAGGCCCTCGCCCACCTGCCGGCCGATCTTCATCACCGGATTCAGCGAGCCCAGCGGATCTTGGAACACCATCGCCAGCTGCGGGCCCCACATGTCGAGCAGCTGGCGGCGACTCAGCGACATCATGTCGATCCCGTCGAAGGTGACCGTCCCTGTCGAGATCACCTTCGACTTCGGCAGCAGCCGCATTATCGAGCGCGACATGACCGACTTGCCCGAACCTGACTCCCCCACCACACCAAGTCGGGCGCCCTCGCGCAGCGACCAGTCGACGCCGTCCACAGCCACCAGCGGGCCCGCAACGGTGTCAAAGGTGGTCCGCAGGTCCGCTACCTCAAGGAGCGTTGGCGCACTCAGCGACGCATGGTCACTCACGATGCCCCCTGGCGAGCCGAGCTCATCTGGACCCGCACCGGCGGCGCGTGTTCGCCGAACAGCGGCGTGTGGCAGGCGACGAATCGCCCAGGGGCGATCTCTCGCATCTCGGGCTCCTCGGCGGCGCAGCGCTGCGTTGCCAGGGGGCAGCGGGTGCGGAAACGGCAGCCCGACGGGGGCGCCATCGGCGACGGCAACTCCCCACCGATGCGACCGGCGCCAAGATCCGCCTCAGGGTCGGGATGCGGGATCGCCGCCAGCAGCAGCTCGGTGTACGGGTGGGCCGGCGCCTCGAACATCGCATCGGGTTCGCTGACCTCGCACAGCTTGCCGAGATACATCACGGCCACCCGATCGCTCACGTTCTTGACGACTGCCAGGTCGTGTGCGATGAACACCAGCGTCAGACCCATGAGGTTCTTGAGGTCCTCGAGCAGGTTCAGGATCTGAGCCTGCACCGAGACGTCCAGCGAGGACACCGGTTCATCGCAGATAATCACCTGCGGCACGCTGACGAGCGCTCGGGCGATGGAGAGCCGCTGCGCCTGACCGCCGGAGAACTCCCACGGGCGGCGATCCAGGGCATCCTCGGGGTTGATCCCGACATAGGTCAGCACCTCGCGCACCCGCGGTTCGGCGCGCTCCCACAGGACCTGACGGTTGGCCCGGTAGCGGCGCAGCACCCACCAGAACAGAAACCAGTCCACGGCACCGGAGACGACCAAGACAACCAGCTTCGCCGTGTCGTCGAGACCTGCGATGTAGAACACCTGCAGTACCACCATGGCGCTTAGCGTTGTAGCCACGGCGCTGGCGCCTGCCCGTTCGGGCTTCGCGAGCGACGCCACCAGCCACACGATGAGCACTGCGGTGAACAGGCTCAGCCCACCCGAGTTGAGCCACTGCGCCCAGCCTCCGAAGCTCGACCACGTGCGCCAGGCCAAGAAGGCGCTGGCAGCTGTGGTGACGAACACCCCGGCAAGGCCGACGGCCGCCGACACTTCCCCGAATTGGCGGGACATCAGGCTGAAGGGCAGCATCAGCGCGAGCATCACCCACGTCACGCCCAGCACGAGAGTGACCGCAGCCATCAGAAGCGCTACAGCCAGTGCCGGGAAGCCGATGACCGCAGCGGGAACCTGCGTCCAACCCAGTAATCCCTCCGCGGCCCGCTCCTCGACGGCCTCGGACACGATCCACAGCACAAACGCCACACACAACGCCAGGCCCACAATGCGCAGCAGTGTCGCGGCACGCCGCAACAGGCTCTGCAGCAGGCCGCCGATGCGCTCCTGCCACAATGCCATGGCAGTTCGCTTCGTCGCGTTGTCCCATGCGATGAACAACGGCTCGGCCACGATGTCGCGCACCGTGCGCCGTGGATTCAGCGAGGAGATCGGGTCTTGGTAGATCATTTGCAGCCGCGGCCGCACCTGCCGCATCGCTTCGTCGTCAAGAGCAGTCAGCTCTCGGCCAGTGAGCTGCACTGAACCCGAATTGGGCCGCGGCAGCTGCAGAATCGCCCGTCCCGTCGTGCTCTTGCCGCAGCCAGACTCGCCGACGAGCCCCAATGTCTCGCCTTCGAGCAGGTCGAGCGACACGCCCGACACTGCGTGGACCGTGCGGCCGCCCGCTGCTGGGAACTCCACGAACATATCCCGCGCACTCAGGATCGCACCGGAACGCAAGTGGGCGTTGCCGCTGCCTGCCACTACCGAACTCCCCCAGCGGGAACCATCACAAGACCGTGTCGACGAGTGCTGTGAGTCACAGCACCGACTCCCGCGGCTCGAGGTACTGCTGCAGCTTGTCGCCCACGAAGTTCAGCGCCAGCACGGTCACGAACATGGTGATCGCGGGCATCAAGCTGATGTGCGCAGCGACGTCGAGGTTCGTCCTGCCTTTGTTGATCATGTCGCCCCACGTCGGCGTGGGCGGCGGGACACTCAGGCCCAGAAATGCCGCGGACCCCTCCACCACGATGAGCCCAGCCATGATGATCAGCGAGTAGCTGACGAGCGATGGCGCCACATTCGGCAGCACCTCGCGGAACAGAACCCTGCCGTCTCGAGCCCCGAGCGTTCGGGCTGCGAGCACGAAGTCCTGCCCGGCCCACGACAGAGTGGCAGCGCGCACCACCCGGGCGATCGGGGCGATCGCCAGCAGCACGAACGTGAAGATCAAAATGAAGATGCGGCGCCGGGCCTCGGAGTCCAAGAACAGGATCAACGCCAGGAACAGGATCAGTGGCGGGATCACGAGGGACGCATTCAGCGTGGCGGTCAGCCAGCGGTCGACTCGCCCGCCGTAGTACCCCGAGACCATGCCTAAGAGACCGCCGATCGCCAGCGCCAGCAGGGTGCCGACCGTCGAGATCACCAAGCTCACCTGCGCCCCGTAGATCACCCGGCTGAACACGTCGCGGCCCACACCGTCGTTGCCAAACCAGTACGACAGGCTGGGACCGTTCTTGGACGTGCCGGCAAACGTCTGGGTGGGATCCTTGATGGGCAGGACATCGGCAAACATGGCGGCGAGCCCAAGCACGACCAGGTAGACCACGGCCAGCCAGAAGAAGAATCCGAGCCGTTTATGCACGGGCGCCGACCTCCCTGCCACGCAGCCGCGGATCGAGCGCCAAGTAGAGGAAGTCGGACATGGTGAGCACGATGATGTACAGCGTCGAGATCACCAGTACCCCGCCCTGCACAGCGATGAAGTCGCGCTGCGTCACGCCCAGGAAGATGTAAGCGCCCACGCCCGGGAGCGTGAAGATGAACTCGACGATCAGTGCGCCGCCAATCAGCAGGCCCATCGTCAGCCCGACCACGGTCAGCAGGGTGAAGCTCGACGGCCGCAGTGCATGCCGCCACAAGATCCGCCTGGTCGGCAGCCCCTTGCTTCGGGCCAGATCGATGAACGGCAGACGCAGCGTGCCGATCATGTCTGAGCGCAGCAACCGCATGAACACCGCGGCCTGCCCCATCGCGAGCGACAACGATGGCAGCAGCAAGTGCTTGAAGTGCAGCACGACGTTGTCGCCCAGGGGCACGTAGCGCGCGGCGGGCAATGCGTGGAATCCGAACTGATTGCCAGCGACGCTCAGCCCGCCGATTGCCAAGAACAGCACGAGCAATACCGCGAGCACGTAATTCGGCGTGGCCAGGAATCCCAGCATCACGTTGTTGATCGCACGATCCGAGGCTGAGCCCTGTCGGTACCCCGCCCATACGCCGAGCGGCAGCGCCACTGCGAGCGAGATGACCACCGAGTAGGCCATCAGCTGCAACGTCGGTGTCATGGATCGTGAGATGCCGTCAGCGATGTCCTCGCGCAGCACGATCGAGCTCCCCAAGTCGCCGAGCAGCACACCGCCGAGCCAGTTGCCGTACCGGCTGAAGAAGGGCTCGTCCAAGCCCAACTCGGTACGGACGATCTCGATCTGGTCGGGCGTCGCGGCGGGCCCCAAGATGTTGATCGCCGGATCGCCGGGCAGGCTCGCCATGAGCGCGAACACCACGAATGAGACCCCGACCAGGATCGGTATCACGCTCGCGATCCGACGGAGTGCGTAGCGCCCGTCGGCGATCACCGCGCCGGTCGTGCCGATTGCCACAAGCACACCGAACGTCCAGCTGAACGGGGGCCGGAAGAACCACGCCCACGCAACCGTGGCGATCAATGCGATGCCGACGATGCGCCCGAGTTGGTCGCGGACGAACTGCTTCATCCGACCAGCTTCATCGGCTCACTCCGTTGGCCCAGGCAACGCTCAGAGTCATGCTCAACCCTGACAGTCGCCGTCGGTGCACCAGATCTGCGTCAAGTGGTGCTTGCCGGAAATCACCGGGAAAGAACCCTCGACGTTCCCGGGAATTGACAGGTCGGTGATGTTCTGCACCCGCGGGTTGGCGATGATGCCCCACAGCGTCCAGTGCGACCACAGGTTCCAGACATTGCGCCCGAACGCCCGGTTGACCTCCTCGGCAGCAGCCTGCCGGGCAGCAGGGTCTGGGTTGTGGCGGATTTCCTGGAATGCAGCGTCGATCTCAGGGTCTTGGAACCGTCCGAAGGCCAGTTCGTCGCCGAAGACGTCCGTCCACATCGACACCATGAGTTCGTTTGACTCGACGTTGAACCCATCATTGGTGGCGTTGAGCCCCAGCGGGTCCATCGGGATCGGCGCGTCGGTGCCCCGCAGGAACGCGAGCACCGGGTTCACGCCGGAGGCCACGTTGATGAGGCTGTAATTGGTCTCGCCGTAGTCGTTGGCCTGCAACGTCACGAAGTCCGAGTCGCCCTCGTACTTCGAGACCTCATCCGCATTCGACGTGTGGATCATGTCGAACTGTCCCGCCTTCAGCCCATTCGAGCGGTCCTGGATGTCCACAGCCACCACGAACTCGATCTCGTCCAGATACGGCAGCTCCTCCCCGGTGATGCCGTTGGGACCTCGCCAGTAGTCGGGGTTGCGCTCGGCGAGCAAGCTGTTGCCGTTGCCCGGCGTGTAGCTCACGAACTTGAAGGGGCCCAGCCCCACCGGTGCGGAGGGGTCGCCGGTGGCGTTTGCGCGGGCCGCTGCCTTCTCCTCGTTGGTCAAGGGCGAAGACGGCGACACATAGAACGGGTTGTTCGGCAATGTCTCCAGCCACGCCATCGAGAACATGAAACCACAGGTCTCGGCCCTGCCTCCATGGGCGGGCCCCGTCTGGACCTCGCGGGTGTCCTGGCCCGTGGCCTCGCCCGCTTCACGCGCCGCTACAACCGCATCCTGGGCGGGATCATCGGTGGCCGGCGCCGGAGCGGCCGTGGACTCGGTTTCGGAATCTGGGCCTGTGCGTTCGTCAGTGGAACCGTCGCTCCCACCGCAGGCAACGGCAATCGGCGCGAACCCCGCTGCAGCTGCTACAGACCGCGCCCGTGCCAATTGCCGTCTCCCGTGCCGTCCTGGTGGGAGCTCAGCCTTGGCAATTGCCCTCTGTGCACCAGATCTGCGTCAGATGGTGCTTACCAGAGATCACCGGGAAGGAATTCTCTGCGTTGTCGGGAATGGGCAGGTCTGTGATGTTCTGCACCCGCGGGTTGGCGATGATGCCCCACAGTGTCCAGTAGGTCCACAGGTTCCAGACATTGCGTCCGAAGGCCCGGTTGACCTCCTCGGCAGCAGCCTGCCGGGCAGCTGGGTCTGGGTTGTGACGGATGACCTGGTACGCGCCGTCGATTGCGGGATCCTGGAAGCGCCCGAAGTTCAGCGCCAACTCGGGCACGGAAGGATCGACCGGGCTCGCCGTTGCAGAATGCCACCAGTACCACTGCTCGCTGGGGTCCACGCCGCCGTGGTTGCGCCAACCCTGCATCTGGAACACACCAGCCAGCGCCAGGTTGATGTACTGGCCCTGCTCGATGGGCTGGATCGACACGGCCAGCTCGTCGCCGAAGGCGTCCGTCCACATCGACACGACGAGTTCGTTCGATTCGACGTTGAACGCGTCGTTGGTGGTGTTGAACGAGAACGCCACCGGATTCTGATCGCTGTCGGTCTTGCACTGCTCAAATTCCGAAGCAGCGGCCTCAGGGTCGTAGGACGGATAGCCAGAGTCTTCGAGGTAACCGACGCTGCCTGGCGGGAACGGTCCATTGGCCACCTGCACCAAGCCTTGGTGGCGCTCGTTGGCGAAGCGGTCACCGTCAAATGCGTGGGCGAGCGCCTTGCGGCAGCTCAGGTGCACCAGCGGATTGGTCAAGTTAAGCCCCAAGGGATCCATCGCGATCGGCTCAGCGGCACCACGCACAAACGCCAGCACCGGATTCACCCCCGCGGCGACGTTGATGAGGTTGTGGCTGGTTTCTCCGTAGTCGTTGGCCTGCAGCAGCACGAAGTCCTCGCCTTCGTACTTGGAGATCTCATCGGCGTTGGCCGTGTGGATGATGTCGAACTGTCCGGCTTTGAGGCCATTCGAGCGACCCTGGATGTCCACGGCCACCACGAACTCGATCTCGTCCAGGTACGGCAGGTTCTCACCGGTGATGCCGTTTTCGCCTCGCCAGTAATCCGGATTGCGCTCGGCGAGGAAGCTGTTGCCGTTGCCGGGCGTGTAGCTCACGAACTTGAAGGCGCCCAGCCCGACCGGGGCGGAGGGATCGCCGGTGGCTTCTTCTCGCAACGCTTCGCGCATCTCCTGGGGCAGCGGCGATGCCGGTGACACGTACAGCGGGTTGTTCGGCAGTGTGTGCAACCACGCCTGGCTGAACATCTGGCCGCACGTTTCGGCCCGCCCTGCGGGGCCGAGGCCGGCTGCGAGCGGCTGTCCGGGACTGGCGGTGACCGTGACCGTCTGGCCCTCGCCGGTGACGTCGGCAATGCCCAGGAACGCCGGCCCCGTCAGCTGGCTCAGGCGGCACAGATTGATGTTGTAGGCCACGGCCTCGCCCGTCAGCGGCGTCCCGTCATGGAACTTGATGCCGTCGCGGAGCGTCATAGTCCACACCATGTAGTCGTCGCTGTGCGTCTCGGATTCCACGAGGTACGGCACGATCTCGCCGTCGCTGTCGGTGACATACAGCGAGTCGGTGATGGAGCGGAAGATCATGCGGCAGCTGATCGCGCACGACGATGCGTAGTGCACGAACGGATTGGCCGTATCGGCCTCGATGCCGTACACGAGCCTGCCGCCGTAGATGGGACCGCTCTCTGTCTCGCGAATGTCTTCGCCGGTGGCCTCGCCAGCCTCACGGGCTTCCACTACCTCTTCTTGCGTCTCATCGGGGGTGGTCTCGGGCGCAGCCTCAACGGCTTCGGTTGTCTCGGGCTGCTCGCTCGGGCCTTCACCTGTTTCGTCATCGCCGCCGCCGCATGCAACTGCGATCAGCGCGAATGCCGCAACGATGACCCCGATCCGCCAGCCGAGCGGCCGCCGGGGAAGAGACTTGCGTCGCTCACTCGTGAGATTTCCGGCGTCGCGCCGCGCTTCCCCTGTATGCATCGTGGACATTCCTCCCCCACGGCGCCGCGGTGGCGCTCTGCGCGCAAACTACTAGCCCCTGAGCGAGCCACTGACCTATCCCCAGATCGGCGCTTCGGCCCGGTACGGTGCTGCCGGGCCGGTAGCTCAGTGGTCAGAGCAGGCGACTCATAATCGCTGGGTCGTGGGTTCGATCCCCACCCGGCCCACCTGCCGTCGGCGTGCCCAGCCGACTCAGTATCGTTGCGCCGCACGTTCGGGAAGGAATCGACCCGTTCGGTCCGGGGTAGCTCAGCTGGCAGAGCAGCGGACTGTTAATCCGTTTGTCGTGGGTTCGAGCCCCACCCCCGGAGCACGATCACTCCATCAATGAACACGGGCTCTATTCATGTGAGGCCGACGCGACGGGTCCAGGTTTCACAGCTTCGATGCCGCCCTGGATCCAGCTCGCGACCGCCGACGCGGCACCGACTTGCTGCTTGACGTCGCGTAGCTCGACTTCACGCTCACTGAGCCAGCGCAGCCAACTGCGTCGGAAGTGGTAGCGCTCGGCTTGAGACGCGTCGACGTTCAGTGTCGTGAAGGGAATATCGGCGCCTTCGCTGATTCGACGAACCGTCTCACTGACGAAGTGCCGCAACTCAATCGCTACCCGCCCCAGTGCCTCCTCGCTCGACAGTTTCTCCCCACCAGCAGCCGCCGCCGCCAAGAGATCCCGCACATCTTCGCCGGGTGAACCTGACGCCCCACCCACGACGTCAGTTTCGCTGGGCACCGCCTCGTCGTCACGCCAGTCCGCGTCGGAAGCGATGTGCGAGAACGCCTCCAAGGCTGTGTTGCTGACAAAGAGCTCAGGAGTGATGAGGGAGACGGCATCACCCTCTGGAGCCATTGCGGCTTCCAACAGCAGGCGCTCCCGCCTCGCCCGCTGTCTGCTTGACCTCTCGATCTGCACCTGAACACGCCGACTCAGGCGGGTTTCTGCGGGCCCACGATCCGTGCGACCCGTCGGGTCAAAGCCCCGCTCGTACTCGTGGTCGTAGTAGCCGTCGTCACGCTCAGGCGGTAAAGGGGCGTCGTCGGGATCGGGAGCGGAGGACGCCGGGCGCTGAGTCAGCCGATCACGAGCCGCGTCAACGCGGCGGCGCAGGTCCGCTACTGCCATCGGTATTCGACGTGCGACCGGTTCAAGGTCCTTGTCGTTCAAGACGTCGGCGGGGTACACGGCCAATACCTCGGCGGCCTCATCGGCCGCTCGGTCACGGCCGGCCGGGCTGTCGAGTTCGGCCCTGTGCAGGATGCGCTCTGCCCTGAATGAATGCAGCGGCTGGGCCTCTTCCAACGCCCGGCGCAGCGCTGGAGGGCTGGTCTCGGCCAGATCGCCGGGATCGGACCCCGGCGGCAGCGCCGCCACGAAGACGTCGAGTGCGTAGGTGCGCTCCCACTGATGCACCCGTTCGGTTGCGGTCTGCCCCGCTGCGTCGGCGTCGAAGGCCAGCACGATCCGCTTGGACGAGCGCGACAGCAGCTCCGCGTGCTGCTGGGTGAGCGCAGTGCCGCAGGTGGCCACCGCTTCGGAGATGCCCGCCTGGTCGCACCCGATGACATCGGTGTAGCCCTCGCACACCACAATCCGGTCCGCAGTACGCGCTGCGTGCTTTGCCAGATGCAGCCCGTAGAGGACCTTGCTCTTGTCATACACCGCAGTGCCCGCTGTGTTCTTGTACTTCGGACCCTTCGACGGGGCTTCATCGGGCCTGGGCAAGACGCGGCCGGCAAAGCTCACCACTCGCCCGCTGGCGTCGCAGATGGGGAACATGATGCGGTCCCGGAAGAAGTCCGATGCCCGACCCGCGATCTCAGCGTCATCGTTTGGCGCATCGCTGTCTTGGCCGGAGGTGCCACCGTCACGCCGTGCGCCTGAGGGGCGCCGCGAATCCGCGTACGCAAGGCCGGCCGCGGCCAGCAGAGCCGCTGGTACGCCGAGGTGCTGGCACAACGCATCCCACAGCGGCGGGGCGTATCCCAGACGCCACTTCACCACCGTGTCCCGGTCGTAGCCGCGGCGGCGCAGGTACGCACGGGCCGGGCCGGCGTCGTGATCGCTCAGCAGTCGCTCGTGGTAGAAGCGGGCAGCAACCTCGAGCAGCTCCATGAGTTCCTTGCGACGCTGGTTGGCGCTCTGCGCGCCGGGAGCGTCGTAGGTGAGCGTGATATTCGCCGCTGCTGCCAGCTGCTCCACCGCGTCGGTGAAGTCCAGTTGCTCGGTCTCGCGCAGGAACGTGATGGCGTCGCCGGAGGCCTTGCAGCCGAAGCAGTGATAGAAGCCCTGTGACGGATCGACACTGAACGACGGTGTCTTCTCGGTGTGGAACGGGCACAGCCCGACGTGGCGGCCGCCGACCCGCTTCAAGCTCACTCGGCGGGCGATGAGCGCGACGATGTCCGTGGCCTCTCGCACACGCTGGACATCGGAGTCACGGATGCTCATCTTCACTGCGACGCTAACGATTCGCCGGCGTCCGAGTGGCCCCGGTTACCGCCCTGGATCTCGAATGCCCAGCAGCGCTTGAGCGCAGGCCAGTCGTGCGATGGGCACTCGGTAGGGCGAGCAGGACACGTAGTCCAATCCCGCCTGCACCGCGAATTCGATGCTGTCGGGGTCACCGCCGTGTTCACCGCAAATGCCCGCGCGCAATCGCGGATTGGCTGCACGCCCGCTCAGCAGCGCCCCGACAAGCAATTCTCCCACTCCAGGGCGATCAAGGGATGCAAACGGATCGGCCTCCAGCAATCCATCGGAGAGGTACGGCGCAATGACTTGGGTCGCTGTGTCGTCCCGGCTGAAGCCGAACGTCAACTGGGTGAGGTCGTTGGTGCCAAAGCTGACGAACTCCGCTTCAGGCGCCAGCTGTCCCGCGATCAGGCACGCTCGGGGGGTCTCGATCATGGTCCCGATCGGAGGCACGGGACCGACCCGTTCGCCTTCCCATGTTGCGCGCAGTGCCCGAACCGCTGCGATTAGCTCACCAGCCGTCGAGACGAGCGGCACCATGATTTCGACGCGGGGATCGCCACCGGCTGCTCGCCGATCGGCGACCGCGCCGGCAAGCGCCCGGACCTGCGCGTCATACAGCTCTGGACGCAGCAGTCCCAAGCGCACACCGCGTACACCCAGCATCGGGTTGTGCTCGTGCCATTCGGCGGCCGTGCGGGGATCTGCGCCTGCCAAGAACTCGTGCATCGGTGCGTCGAGCAACCGCACGGTGACCGGCAGGCCGTCCATTGCCGCCAGCAGTTCGACAAAGTCTGCCCGCTGCGATGCGGCCAGTACGTCGATGTGAGCGTCACCGCCATCGAGGATGACTCGCTGGACGATGTCCAACCGGCCGGGTTCGAGAAACATGTGCTCGGTACGACACAGCCCGATACCACGGGCGCCAAGTTTCCGTGCTACTTCTGCGTCGACCGCAGTATCGGCATTCGCCAGCACCGTGACTCGGCCCGCAATGACGGCATCTGCCCAGCGCAGGATCTCATCGACATCGGGCGGCAATACCGCTTGGGGGCGGACCGGTTTCACCTCCCGGTCGCCGAGCACCACTTCGCCCGTCGAGCCGTCGATCGAGATCGGTGTGCCGTTCGTGATGCGACGATCGCCGACGACGAAGCTGTCAGCTTCCACGGTGATGTCGCGTGCGTCGCATACCGCGGGGATTCCCCAACCGCGGGCAACAACCGCCGCGTGGCTCGCGAGACCCCCGCGAGCGGTCAAGATCCCGACTGAAAGGCCCATCGCTGCGACGTCAGCCGGTGTCGTCTCGGTTGCAACCAAGATCACCGCGCTGTCCCCAGATGCGAGATCCAGCGCTGCCTGCGAGCCGACGGCGACGAGTCCCGATGCCGCGCCCGGCGACGCGGCGAGGCCTGTCGTCAGCAGCGTGCCCGTATCGCTCTCGAACGACGGGTGCAGGGCCTCGGACAACTCGGCGACGCCGAGGTCTGCCACCGCCTGTCTCTGCTGAGTGCTGAGGCCTGTCACTGCCTTGCCGGCCGCAGTCATGGGACCTCCCGGCCGCGGGTGATCAGAGATCCAAGCGGCTTGCCAGATGGTCTACTAGCGATGCGATCGGCAGCCGGTCCTGCGCCATCGTGTCCCGGTCTCGCACCGTGACGCACCGGTCCTCGATCGATTCGAAATCCACCGTCACGCACAGCGGGGTGCCGATCTCGTCCTGGCGGCGGTAGCGACGGCCGATGGCCTGCGTCTCGTCGTAGTCGCACATCCAATGCGGCTGGCAGAGCCCAAGCACGTCGGCCGCCAGAGCCGTCAGCGGCTCCTTGCGCGACAGCGGCAGAACCGCCACCTTGTACGGCGCCAGTCGCGGGTGCAGCCCCAGCACCGTTCGCAGGTCGTCGTTGACGGTCTCTTCCCGGTAGGCGGCCAGCAGGAAGGCCATGAGCGCGCGTGTCGCCCCGGCTGCGGGCTCGATGACATGCGGGATGTAGCGCTCGCTACTGGCCTGGTCGAAGTACTCCAGCTTCTGGCCTGAGTGCTCAGCGTGCTGGCGCAGGTCGTAGTCGCCGCGGTTTGCCACGCCCTCCAGTTCGCCCCAGCCCCACGGGAACAGGTATTCGACGTCGCTGGTGCCGCTCGAGTAGTGGCTCAGCTCATCGGCATCATGGGCGCGCAGGCGCAGGTGGCTGGCCGGTACTCCCAAGTCCAAGTACCAGCCGAGGCGCTCGGACAGCCAGTACTCGTACCACTGCGGCGCGTCTGCGGGCGGGACAAAGAACTCCAATTCCATCTGCTCGAACTCGCGGGTGCGGAACACGAAGTTGCCCGGCGTGATCTCGTTGCGGAACGACTTCCCGACCTGCGCGATGCCGAACGGGGGCCGTTTGCGGCTGGTCTCGAGGATGTTCTTGAAGTTCACGAACATGCCTTGGGCCGTCTCGGGCCGCAGATACACCTCGGTGCCCGCACCTTCGACTGGCCCCGCCTGGGTGCGGAACATCAGATTGAAGGCACGCGCCTCGGTGAAGGTGTCGCGCTCGCCGCAGTTGGGGCACTGGTGCGGATCGGCCAGCTGGTCTTCGCGGTGGCGGGTCTTGCAGCTCGTGCAGTCGACCAGGGGATCCGTGAAGTTCGTCAGGTGGCCCGAGGCCTCCCACACCGCAGGGGGCCCCAGGATCGAAGCGTCGAGACCCACGACATCGGTGCGCAACTGCACCATCGAACGCCACCACGCGTCCTTGACGTTGCGCAGCAGCTGGGCGCCGATCGGGCCGTAGTCGTAGGCGCTGCGGAATCCGCCGTAGATCTCCGCCGAGCCGAAGACGATGCCCCGGCGCTTGGCGAGGTTGACGATCTTGTCGAACAGCGCAGGATCGGGAGCTGGCCCAGGATCAGGATCGGTGTGTGCGGTCTGGGTCACGGGCGGCAAGGGTACCGATGGGCCTCATGGGCGTTACGGCTCTCGTTAGGCTCGACGCCATGAGGCTGCGCGATACGACTGTGGTCTTCTTGTGCGCATTCCTCGGCGTGATGGTGTTGATCGTGCCGATGCCCGTATTCGGCGGTCCGTACGAGGGCATCCGCGAAGGCGAAGTCGAGTGGACGTGCTCGATGCCGCCGCTGAGCCTGGCTCCGCCCGACGTGGACCTCGATGAGGTGCGCGAGGCCGTGGCAGACGCGCACGTCACCGCCCGCACGACCGGCCGGCCGTACATCGCTCCGGTGAGCGGGCATCCGCTGTGCGGCGGGCTGGCCCGCACACAGGTGGTGCTAGCGCTGCTCGCGCTGGCCGGAGCGGCCTGGCGTGGACGGGTGTGGTGGCGCACCACCGCGGACACTCGGGCCGAGAAGCGCTTCAAGCGTCTCCACCAGAGCGCCGAGAACCCCCAAGGCGGCAACCGCATCTTCCGCTAGCGCGGGGTCATCGGCCAAGCAGGTCAGCGCTTCGCAAGCGCCTGTCCATGTGGTACTCCCACATGCTGGTGACGACAGCTGCAGCTTCCTGGGTATCAGCAGAGCGCGGTGCTTCGAGCACCGAGTTCACTTGTCCGGCGATGATCGACCGCAACAAACCGAGCGCCCCTGCTCCCAGGGGGCGCCCACGCCGGTGGGTCTCGCATGTGACACCGCCCTGCGCCGGGTCGAACGCGACGATGGCCGCGTCGTCGCAACCGCCTCCCACGACGCATTCGTCGAGCAGCGGCGCCGTGCCCTCGTGGGCCAGCAGGCGCAGCAGGAATGCCGGCAGCAGCATCTCGGAACTTGCAAGATCCAAGCGGCCGAGCGCCCCCACCAGCATCTGGTACGGCACCGGATCATCGCCCCGGTCATGAACTGACTGGTCCACTGCCTCGGCGAGGGTCATAGCGGTGCCCAACCGGTCGAGATCCTCGCGAAGCCCGGGCCACCGGTCCAGCGTTTCCGCGCCGGTGACGATGTCGAGTTCGCCCCGGCCCCGATACAGCTGCAGGTCGACGTGGCGCAGCGGCTCGACATGCCCTGCAAGGCGGCTGCGGGTTCGCCGAGCACCCTTCGCCACAGCGCGCACCTTGCCGTGCCCCGAGGTGATGATCGTGATGATCCGATCGGCCTCGCCGAGCTTGATGGTGCGGAGCACCACTCCCCGGTCCCGGTACTGCATCTGCGGGGACATCCCCTTCGCTGTCTCAGCTGAGTGCTGCTGCGGCGTCTGCGCAGCATTCCCCAGTGTGGCTCTAGCTCAGTGTGGCTCTAGCGATTCAGGCCGCCGAACCGCCGATCCCGCGCCTGGTAGATGCAGATGGCATCGAACAGGTCATCCCGCCGGAAGTCCGGCCAGAGAGTGTCAGTGAACACCAGCTCGCTGTATGCCATCTGCCACAACAAGAAATTCGACACCCGGTTCTCCCCCGAGGTTCGGATCATGAGGTCCACGTCGGGCATCTGCGCGTCGTAGAGGTGCTTCGCCAGCGACGCCTCGTCCACGTCATCTGGCGACACGCCGGCGCGCACGAGGGCCGCGGCAGCGTCGGCGATCTCTGCGCGCCCGCCGTAGTTGAACGCGACCGTGAACGTGAGACCGGTGTTTGCCGCCGTGAGCTCGACGGCCTCCTCAATACGAGCCTGCACACGCTTGGGCACGCGCGTGTCGCGCCGGCCGACGAAGCGGATCCGTACGTTCCGCTCGTGCAGTTCCTGGCTGCGCCGTACCAGCAGCGACTCGTTGAAGCCCATGAGGAAGCGCACTTCTGATGGCGGGCGACGCCAGTTCTCCGTGCTGAACGCATACACGGTGAGCCACTTCAAACCGATGTCGGCCGCGCCCTCGACCGTGTCGATCAGGGCCTCTTCACCCGCTGCATGACCTTCAGTTCGCGGTAGCCCGCGCGCTTGCGCCCAGCGTCCGTTGCCGTCCATCACACAGGCCACGTGAGTCGGCAGGCGCGACAGATCAATTCCCGCACCTCGGTTCACACTGCGCAGGGTAGAACCCCGGTCGCCGCGGATCACCACGCCCATCGGGAAATGCCTCGCATCGAAGAACCGGTCGTCTCGTACCGTTACCGCAACCGACTGACGGGAGGCCGATGTCCGACGAGCCATGGGACCTCGATCCTGTAGCCGACGCCTACGACGCCGCTGCGGCCCTCGACGATGCGATCTCGGCACTCGGCCACGACGGCGAGCAGCGTCCGGGCCAAGCCGAGATGGCGGCTGCGGTAGTAACGGCCATCAACGATGGGGGCACGCTGTTGTGCCAGGCGGGCACCGGCGTGGGCAAGTCGCTCGCCTACCTCGTGCCGGCAGCGCTCGCTGCTGCCAGCGGCCGTCGCGTCGTCATCGCCACAGCCACGCTGGCACTGCAGGACCAGTTGGTCACCAAGGACCTGCCGCTCGTCGCGGCGGGACTGGCGCAGCGACTCGGACGCCCGGTTCGTTGGGAGCTGCTGAAGGGACGCAACAACTACCTGTGCCGCCACCGCTGGGAGGAACACGCGCAGCACCAGCTCGACATTGATGGTGGCCCGGTCTCTGCCGCCGATATAGGCCGCGGTCAACAGCTCGCCGAGATCGGCCGGTGGGTCCGCCTGACGCGCACCGGCGACCGGTCCGAACTGGCAGTGGCGCCAGATGGTCGCGTGTGGTCATCAGTGTCGGTGAACAGCACCGAGTGCGTCGGCGCTGAGCGTTGCCCGCAGGGACATCGCTGCTTCGCAGAAGAAGCACGAGCCCGATCCGCCCGAGCAGACATTGTGGTGACCAACCAGCACCTGTATTGCATCGATCTGTTCGGCGACGGGTACCTGTTCGGTCCCCACGACGCCGTCGTGTTTGACGAAGCACACCAGCTCGAGACGGTGGTCACCCAGGTTGCCGGCCTGGAGATCACGCCCGCAGGCTTCGCTCGGCTGGCGTCCGAAGCGCGCGGCGTGGGAGCAGGCGGCGCGGCGGCAGATGCCGTGGCGGACATGGCGACACGCCTGACGAGCGAACTCGAGCCACTGCGTGATACCCGGCTGGGAGCAATCACGGGCGATCTGGCGAGCTTGCTCGAAGTCGCGGACGGAAGGGTTGAGCAATTGGCTGCCGAGTTGCGGTCTGCCAACAGTGCCGACAGTGCCAACAGTGCCGACAGTGCCGATCTCGAGCGGCTGCGTGTCGCTCGGCTGGCAGCTGAATCCCTCACGGCATTGCGCGTCGCCGCTGACCCTCCGGCGGGCACTGTCATCCTGGTGGAAGGGCGGGGACGGCTTCGGCTCGCCCCGCTCGATGTCGGCGACCTGCTCGCGAGCCGGCTGTGGGGTCGACAGGCGTGTGTACTCACCAGCGCGACGCTCGGCCCGCACTTTGTCCAGCGACTCGGCGTGCCAGCCGCCGACCACACCTACCTCGCAGTGCAAAGCCCGTTCGACTACCGGTCCAATGCGCTGCTGTACTGCGCCAAGCATCTGCCCGCACCGACCCAGGAGGCTCACCGGGCCGCTGCAACTGAGGAATTAGCCGCGCTGATCTCAGCGATCGGAGGGCGCACGCTTGCGCTGTTCACGAGCTGGCGCGCACTCAACGACACTGCGGACGCGCTCGGGGAGGTGTTGAGCGACATCCGAATACTGCGACAGGGAGGCGACCTGTCCAACACCGCCCTTCTGGAGGCACTGGGCAACGACTCTGCAACCGTCGTGTGCGGCACGATGAGCTTTTGGCAGGGTGTGGACGTCGCCGGGCCGGCCCTGTCGCTGCTGGCCATCGATCGTCTCCCGTTCACTCGTCCCAACGAACCGCTCGCGGCGGCCCGGCGCGAAGCGGCAGGCAGCGACGCATTCATGACCGTCGACGTACCCAACGCCGCGGATCTGCTGGCCCAGGGCGCGGGCCGGCTCATCCGCACAACCGTCGATCGCGGCGTTGTCGCGGTGCTGGACTCCCGACTCGCTACTGCCGGCTACCGGGCGCGGCTGTTGGATCCGCTGCCGCCGATGCGCCGCAGCATCGACCGAGACGAAACGCTCGAGTTCCTGAACGCCATCAGAGAACTCCACGACCGCTGAGCCGGCCTTGAGAGCCGGCGCTTTTCAGGGGTGCGGGCTCGAAGGCGCCTCTGGCGCGAGCATGCGTGCGACCGCATCGGGAGTGCGCTGCCAGTCCGGCTCGACGCGTACCCGCAGTTCGAGGTAGACCCCGTCGAGACCGAGTTCGCGGCGTGCCGCCGTGCCCACCTCTCGCAGCATCCGTCCGCCCCGTCCGATGACGATGCCCTTCTGCGAGGACCGTTCCACGGCGATGTCGCAGCGGATGCGGTCGGGCTCCCACTCCGTGACGCGGACCGCGATGCTGTACGGCAGCTCGTCCGCCAAGCGTGCCAACAGCTGCTCGCGCACGGCCTCGGAAATGCGCCACGCGTCGGGCAGATCGGTGATGCTCTCAGGAGGGAAGTAGGCCGGGCCCTCCCCTAAGCCGGACGCAAAGTGCTCAAGCAGCGCGTCGGTGCCCTCGCCCGTCCTTCCCGACACTGGGAAGTACGCGCCGGCATCGAGTTCCGCGGCCGCAGCCAGCTGCGCTAACACTTGGGCCCTTGATGCCCGGTCGCACTTGGTGACAGCAATGACGGTGGAGGTGCCCGCGGGCAAGGAATCCCAGATCAATCGGTCGCCGCGACCCAAGGGCGCTGTGGCGTCGAGGACCATGCAGATCACATCGGGTGGCTCGAGGTCGGCTACCGCAGTCCGCGCGGTCTCGTTCAGCTTCTCGCCGAGCGGCGTGACCGGCTTGCCGATGCCAGGCGTGTCGACGAACACGATCTGGGCCTCTGGCAGGTGCCGCACGCCCATGACGCGCAGTCGCGTGGTCTGTGGCTTGGCGGAGGTGATGCTGACCTTGGCACCGACGAGGCAGTTCAGCAAGGTGGACTTGCCCGCATTGGGACGACCCACCAGTGTCACGAACCCTGAATGCATCACTGGCCCCGGAACTACCCAGAACCCGTAGAGTCAGCGCCCCGCCGAGCCCCGACGAGGTTGATGCGTCTGCCTTCCACCTCAAGGGCGGACAGGCACCAGCCGTCGAGTTCGGTGGTCTCACCCGTCTCGGGCACGTGACCCATGCGGTCGAGCACAAGGCCGCCGACCGTGTCCCAGTCGCCCTCAGGCAGGCGCAGTTCCAACACCTCGGCCAGTTGCGACGCCGGCAGCCGCCCGGAGAACAAGAACGTATCATCGCCGAGCACTTGAACCAGCGCCTCGTCGGCGTCGAATTCGTCGGCGATTTCCCCAACCAGCTCTTCGATGATGTCCTCGAGCGTGACCAGTCCCGCCACACCGCCGTACTCATCGACCGCGATGGCCAGGTGCGACTTGGACTCTTGCATCTCGCGCATCAGGTCGCTGACCCGCTTCGTCTCAGGCACGAAGGTGGCGGGGCGCAGCACCTGTGCGCATGTCACCACTCCGTCGGAGCCGATTCCGTGCAGGTGGGCGGCGACGAGATCCTTCGCCAGCACGATGCCTTGGAGATCGTCGACGCTGACACCGGTCACGGGCAGCCGGGTAAAGCCAGAGGCGATGACCTTCTCCAGAGCATCGGCGACGCTGTCGCCGATGCTCACGGTGATCATGTCGGGTCGGGGCACCATCACCTCCCGCACGATCGTGTCCCCGAGTCCCATGATTTGCCCGATCAGCTCGGCCTCGCTGTCTTCGATCAGCCTGGCTTGGGCTGCTGCCGACGCCAGGGCGACCAACTCGTCCTCGGTGACCTCACCGCTGTCGCCGTGTGTCGCTGCGGGTCCGAGCGCTCTCGCGGGCACTGCCAGCAGTCGGGCCGGCCACACGAGCGGCCCGGTGCGGCTCAGTACGCGTGCGACCGGCGCGAGCACCCGTGCCATGCGATCGTTCGCCTCTACCCCCCAACGGCGGGGCACCGCCTCGGTGACCACGAACAACGCGACTGAGGTCACGGCGATCGCGGCGATGATGCCCGCTGCACCCGTCCGGCTTGCGGCGATCCAGGTGACGCCTCCCACAAGCGTCACCTGCGCCAGTACTCGCAGCAGCGAGACAGGTCCCAGCACTACCTCGCGGTCTTCCACCAGCTGTTCCAACGACGCCTTCGGGGGGGCGCTCGAGTGGCCATTGTCGCGGTCGCCGTTGTGCCGTTCGCTGTTTCCGTCCGCCTCATCCAGACCTGAGGCACGGGCGCGCCCCAGACGAATGAAGGTCGCCTCGATCAATCGCAGGAACATGGCTGCCGCAAGCAGGACTGCTGCCGCGACCGCGCCGAGCACCCAGTTCATGAACGGCTCCACAATCTGCGAAGGTGCTCGGTCTCACGGGCGCGCATGGCCGCAGCCGCGGCAGGCTCGGCGTGGTCCATGCCGAGCAAGTGCAGCACGCCGTGCACGACCAGGAGATCGATTTCCGCTGTGACGCTGCCGTCATGCCCCGGACGGGACCCAGCCCCTGCCGCAGCATTCGATGCGGCGACCGCCGGGCACACAACCACATCGCCGACCAGCACATTGCCGACCAGAACATCACCCGCATCTGGAGCGCTCGACGCGTGTGCGCCGGCCACAAGATCGATCGAGAACGCCAGCACATCCGTCGGTCCGGTGTGACCCATGTGAGCTTTGTTCAGCTGTGCCATTTCTTCAGAACCGACAAATGTCACAGCAGTTTCCGAACCCGGCGGCACGCCCTCGGCATCGAGCACATCGCGCACCAACGCTCGATAGCGCTCCGAGTCGAGCCGGACATCGCTCTGGCGATCTGCAATCAGCACTCCGCCCTCGCCGGGAGAACCCGCACAGCCGCCGACCGGCTCGGCGCAGCTCGCAGCCGTGCGCTGCGACCCGGCTCGCTCACTCGGTGCCGTTGCGTTTCGCGTCACGTCGGTCATAGGCCTCCACGATGTCGCCGACGATGCGATGCCGGGTGATGTCGCGCCGGCCGAGGCGTGCAAAGGCAAGTCCGGGAATCCCGTCCAGTGCTTTCTCCACGTCAAGCAGGCCACTCTTGCCGCCCGGAACGTCGATCTGGGTCCGGTCGCCTGTCACGACCACTTTGGAGCCGAAACCGATGCGGGTCAGGAACATCTTCATTTGCTCAGGCGTCGTGTTCTGCGCCTCGTCCAAGATAATGAAGCTGTCGTTGAGGGTCCGACCGCGCATGAACGCCAGCGGCGCAACGTCGATGGTCTTGCGCTCGAGAAGCTTGGCGGCGGCTTCCACATCAAGCATGTCGTAGAGCGAGTCATACAGGGGCGCCAGGTACGGGTCGATCTTGGCCATCAGATCGCCGGGCAGGAAACCGAGTCGCTCACCCGCCTCCACCGCGGGCCGAGTGAGCACGATGCGCCGCACTGCTTTGGACATCAGCGCGTCGACGGCCAGCGCCACGGCCAGCCACGTCTTGCCCGTGCCGGCGGGTCCGACGGCGAACGTCACGATGTTCGACCGAATCATTTCCACGTAGCGCTTCTGGCCAGCGCTCTTGGCACGAACCACCCTGCCGTTGGGAGCGCGCAAGATCGGAGCAGAGAGCACATCGCTCGGGCTCTCGTCGGCTTCGACCATGTCGATGACGCGGTCGAGCACTTCAGGCTCGATCCGTTGGCCGGCCTCAAGGACGTGAACCATCTCTTCGAAGACTTGCCCGACGAGCGCTGCGCTCGGGCCCGCCACGGTGATCTCGTTGCCGCGCACATGGATGTCGGCATCTGCGAAGTGGTCCGCGACGAGCCGCAAGTGCTCGTCGCGCTGGCCCAGCACGCCGACCATGAGGTGGTTGCCCGGAACGTGAATCCGAACCTGGGTGTCGGTCACAGGGCTTAGGTACCTGCGCTCAACGGCCCAGCGCTCATTGACACGGGGCGCCAAGACGGCAATCGGGGGTGCCGACGGATGGTGCGGTCACGATGCGGCCAAGGCTAGTCCGCAACCGAGAACGCACATCGGCCACTTGTTTGGCTCAGGACCGCAGACCGGCAAATATCTCCTTGCACGCCGGGCACACCGGGAAGCGCTCGCCGTCGCGGGTGGGCACCCACTTCTTGCCACACAGCGCCACGACCTCTCGACCGCTGACGGCCGAGCGCGTCAGCGCCGTCTTGCTGACGTAGTGGGAAAAGCGGTCATGGTCGCCTTCGGTCTCGCGGGTGTCCGGACGCTCAATGACGTCAGGACTGCTAGCGACATTCGCGCCGACGTTCTGGATGGCCACTTCGCTGCTCCGGGTCCGCTCCGGGGTTTGCCTCTGCCGGTGCCAACGGTACGGCAGTAATGTGCCCAATCGCGCCGCAACCGCACCGGCGGTGCACGCGTGCGTCGAAGGGCAGCCCAGACCCAGCATGGCTAGGACTTCCTCCCCGGTCGCCGAAGACGGCGTGAAGGGCACAGAACTTCAGGCGTCGCGATGAGCACTGATGCCCAAGGTGCTCGGCTCGACTCGGCTGCGGGGTGGGTAGTCGCACTGTCGGCTGCGCTCGCAACGTTCGCTGTGTTCGGCGTGGCCTACAGCTTTGGCGCCTTCTTCGCTGAAGTTCGGGCCGAGTTCGGCGTGGACCGCAGCCAGACGGCACTGCTCTTCTCCCTGACGACGTTTGCGTACTTCACGCTGGGGATCTTCACGGGCAGGCTCGCCGACCGCTTTGGGCCGCGCCGGGTATTGCTCACCGGCGCGTTCGTGATGTTGGGTGGGCTGTGGCTGACCTCGATGACGAACAACATCTGGCTCGCGTACCTCACCTACGGGGCCGGTGTCGGGATTGGCGTTGCCTGCGCCTACGTACCAATGGTGGCGGTCGTCGGCGGGTGGTTCGAGCGCAGGCGAGTTGCTGCACTGGGTGTGGCCGTTGCCGGAATCGGCGTGGGCACGCTCGTGGGATCGCCAACCGCCGAGGCCCTTGTAGAGGCTTACGGGTGGCGATCCAGTTACCGCATCTTGGCGGTCGCAGCAACTGCGCTCATGCTGGTGGCGGCGATCGGGGCACGCCGCCCCCCGATGCACGCCGACACTGCAGAGCTGCCGCGTCTCTCCGCGCTGATGCGGGGCCGGGCGCTCATGTTCACATTCCTGTACGCGTCGGTGCTCGTCCTGAGCGCGAGCCTCTTTATGCCCTTCGTGTACCTGCCCGACTACGTGTCGGGCCTCGGCAGGACTGGCGGCGCGACCCTGGTGGGCATCATCGGCGGCGCGTCGGTAGTAGGCCGGCTCGGTTTGGGGGCGCTCGGGGCCTTTGTCCCCCTGATGCGTCTGTATCAGCTCTCGTTCTTCACGATGGCGCTCAGCTATCTGCTGTGGCTGGGCTCCGAGGCGAACCCGTGGATGCTGCTCACGTTCGCCATCGTCATGGGCCTCAGCTACGGCGGCTTCATCGCATTGTCCCCGGCAGTGGCCGCGATGTTGTTCGGCCCAGTCGGGCTCGGCGGCGTGCTCGGAGCGCTGTACACCGCCGCTGGAGTCGGGGCGATGATTGGCCCACCGGTACTCGGCCTGCTGATCGATGCCAGGGGCTACAACGCCACGATCACTATTGCGATGCTCGTGGGCTTCGCTGCCGTACCGCTGCTGATTGCAGCTGAACGGCTCGCACGCTCGCGCCCCGCGGCATTTGGTCCACAAGCGGCAACGCAGCGCCCGCCACCCAAATCAACGGCAGCCGCTCATCCCCCCTCAGGCAAACCCGTACACGTTCCCGCGTACGGAACGCTCGGTCCCGCTGCCATCGATTCGGTCCTGCTGCTGTCATTCGGCGGGCCCGAAGGCCCCGACGACGTCATGCCGTTCCTTCAGAACGTGACCCGGGGGCGCAATGTGCCGCCGGAACGTCTTGCCCAGGTGAAGATGCAATACCTCCACCACGGCGGCGTGAGCCCCATCAATGAGCAGAACCGCTCGCTGTTAGCGGCCGTGTCGACAGAGCTGGCTCGACGAGGCAGCCCGCTGGCGTGCTACTGGGGCAACCGCAACTGGCATCCCTACCTGCGGGACACAGTCGGCCAGATGGTTGCCGAGGGTCGCCGTCACGCAGCGGTGATCGTGACGTCTGCGTTCAGCTCGTACTCAGGCTGCCGCCAATACCACGAGGATCTTGCGCAAGCCGCAAGCGACATGCCCAACGCGCCGCAGCTGTCCCGGTTTCGCGTCTACGGCAATCATCCCGGGTTCGCTGGAGCTGTCGCCGAACGCATCCGCGAGGCGCTCGACGGAGCGCATCTGCGAAGCGACGTACACACCCTGTTCAGCGCACACAGCCTGCCGAGCCGGATGGCGGCGTCCTGCAACTACGAGGCCGAGCTTCGCGATGTCGCCGAGGCCGTTGCCGATATGGCAGGCCTCGCTGGCGAGATCGAGATCGTGTACCAGTCCCGCAGTGGCCCCCCGCAGGTGCCGTGGCTGGAACCCGATGTCAACGACCGCCTCACCCAGCTCGGTTCGCAGGGATGCCGCGCAGTCCTCGTCGTGCCGCTCGGATTCGTGTCAGACCACATGGAAGTGCTCGTCGACCTCGACACGAGGGCACGTACGACGGCCGCTCGCGCAGGCATCACCATGGTGCGTGCCCGCACGGTCGGCACTCATCCGCTGTTCATTTCAGCGCTCGTCGATCTCGTCGAAGAGACCGCTGGGCTGCGTACCGACAGGCCCACGGTCGGTCGCCTCGGTCCACGTCCCGACATCTGTGCCCCAGGCTGCTGTCCCCTAGAGCGGGTCGGCTAACCGTCAGCCGCAGCCGCTGGTCGCTCCGCAGGACCGGCAAGCGAAGCACGAACCGACGCGCACCATCCGATCGCCGCAGGTCATGCACAGCGGTGCGTCCCGGTGACCGCGTGCCTCGGAGCGCTCCGACGGAGGATCCGGAGCCGGCTCGGCGCCGATTGCGCTCTCGACGGAAGCACTCTCAAGTCCTGGCAATGGCGGATCGGTGCGCTCGTCGACGCTGAGCACCCCCAGTTCGCTGCGCTCGTCGAACGACAGGTACTCGAGCGCCAAGCGGCGGAAGATGTAGTCGACGATGCTGGTTGCGATACGAAGCTCGGGATCGTCGGTGAGCCCCGCCGGTTCGAACCGCATGTTGGTGAAGGCCTCGACATAGGAGCGCAGCGGCACCCCGTACTGCAGGCCATGGCTCACCGAGATGGCGAACGCGTCCATGATCCCGGCCAGCGTGGAGCCCTGTTTTGCCACGGTGAGGAATATCTCCCCTGGCCGTCCGTCGTCGTACTCGCCGACCGTCATGTAGCCGTGGCAGTCGGTGACGCGGAAGGAGGACGTGCGCGACCGGCGACTGCGCGGCAACCGATTGCGCGGCGGTGCCGGCGCTCCCCGCAGCGCCGCGTCGGCGTTGGCCGCGTGGGCCACGGCGGCCGTTGGCGCGGGCCCGACGGACAATGGCTGGCTCACCTTGCAGTTGTCGCGGTAAATCGCTACTGCTTTGAGGCCGAGCCGCCACGATTCGGTGAGGAGGTCCTCGATGTCGCCCACGGTGGCCGATTCCGGAAGGTTCACCGTTTTGGAGATCGCGCCCGACACGAATGGCTGGCAGGCGGCCATCATCGCGACATGGCCCTGCGGCGAGATCACGTCGTCCCCGATCGAGCAGGCGAACACAGCGCGGTCTGCGTCCGACAGATGCGGCGCACCGGAGATGTGCCCGGTTTCGAGGATGTGCGCCTCGATATCGGCGATCTCCGGCAGCGAGTATCCCAGCCGTGCAAGGGCGACCGGCACTGTCGAGTTCACGATACGCAAGTCGCCGCCACCGACCAGCTTCTTGTGCTTCACC
The DNA here is from genome assembly GCF_965237655.1 of Candidatus Poriferisodalis sp. Classification (GTDB taxonomy): domain Bacteria; phylum Actinomycetota; class Acidimicrobiia; order Acidimicrobiales; family Poriferisodalaceae; genus Poriferisodalis. The sequence goes on along the minus strand of NZ_CBDEGB010000002.1, from coordinate 1,468,706 downwards.
AAGCCCAGGTCGGGCTCGATCCCGGTGGTGTCGCAGTCCATCATGAACGAGATCGTGCCCGTGGGCGCGATGACGGTGGCCTGAGAATTCCTGACGCCGTGAGCCTCACAACCATCTACTGCACGGTCCCATCGCTCGCGTGCAGCCGATCGCAGCTCGACTACCAGAGCGGGCAGTCCGTTCTCTGAGGAAACGCTGTCGGCGGCTTCCGTGCGGTCTGGGTAGGCCTCGATGCGTTTGAGCGCGTCGCGATGCCGGCGCAGCACGCCGCTCATCGCTTCTGCGTTGGGCGCGTAGCCGTCGAACGCTCCGAGTCGTTCAGCCAGATCAGCGGAGGTGGCGTAGGCCTCCCCGCACATGAGCGCCGTGATCGACGCTGCGAGCGCCCTCGCTTGCGGCGAGTCGTACGGGAGGCCCGCTGCCATCAGCAGCGCCCCCAGGTTCGTGAAGCCCAGACCGAGCTGGCGGAAACGGCGGGACGTCTCGCCGATGAGATCAGTCGGGTAGTCGGCGTGGCTGACCAGCACGTCCTGCGCAATAAACGTGATTCGTACTGCGTGACGCAAGCCCTCGACGTCGAAGTCGCAGCCGGGTGCGGTGCCCACGTGATCCCCGAAGAAGGGCAGCAGGTTGACGCTTGCCAAGTTGCAGGCCGAATTGTCGAGGTGGACATACTCGCTGCATGGATTGCTGGCGTTGATCGGACCGTGAGCCGGCGCGGTGTGCCAGCTGTTGATCGTGGTCGAGAACTGCACGCCGGGATCTGCACACTCCCAGGACGCCTGGGCAATCTGGCGAAGCAGGTCCCGCGCCCCCATCACCGAAGTCACCTCGCCGTTCGTGCGGGCGCGCAGCTCCCAGCAGGCATCGGCCTCCACCGCTGCCATGAACTCGTTGGACAGCCGAACCGAGTTGTTCGCATTCTGGTACTGCACCGAGAACGAATCGACGCCGTCGAGATCCATGTCGAAGCCTGCGGCGGACAACGCTCGCGCCTTGCGCTCTTCGCGTGCCTTGCACCACACGAAAGCCTCAATGTCAGGGTGGTCGGCGTCGAGCAGCACCATCTTGGCTGCGCGACGGGTCTTGCCGCCGCTGCGAATCGTCCCCGCTGACGCGTCGGCGCCCCGCATGAAGCTGACCGGGCCACTTGCAGTCCCACCGCCCGACAGGAGTTCGCACGAGGCTCGCAGCGCCGACAGATTCACGCCGGCTCCCGATCCGCCCTTGAAGATGCGGCCCTCAGTGACGTACCACTCCAGGATCGACTCCATCTCGTCGTCGACGGCGAGGATGAAGCACGCCGACGCCTGCTGGGGCACGTCCCGCACGCCGATGTTGAACCACACCGGGCTGTTGAAGGCCACTCGCTGATGCAGCAACAGCCACGCCAGCTCCGCCTCGAAGGTGGTGGCCTCTTCAGGCGATTCGAAATAGCCATCGCTGGATGCCCAGCGGGTGATCGTGCCCGCAACGCGGTCGATGACCTGGCGCAGCGAATGCTCTCGCTCTGGGGTGCCGAGGGTGCCACGGAAGTACTTCTGGGCAACGATATTGACCGCTGTGGGACTCCAATCGGCAGGGAATTCGACGTCGGGCTGCGAGAACGCAACCGACCCGTCGACCGCGTTGGTGATGGACGCGTTGAAGCGTTCCCACCGCACGGCGTCGTAAGGGTGGGTGCCGGCAACGGTGAAATGCCGACGCAACCGCATTGGCGCGCCCTCAGGGCGGCGGCCGGGGTTTGCCCCCTGCACTCGCTGCGCCTCGGTCATCGCCACCTGCCGTTAACCCCCTGCACAAGTGTCGCGAGCCAGAATCGATTCGCGAGAACACGGCTGCCGAATCTTCCGGCCACCACAGACAGGCGCACCCTACGGCCGCCTGCCTGTGGAATGGAAGTGGGCAACGTCGGGGCTTTCATGGGGATATTCCTGTGCACAACTGGCGAGCGGTGTGGACAACCGCCCACGGAGGTGCCGGCATCAGACGCCACGCAGGAATTGCGTGACAGCCCCGTGAGCAGGGGATAGTGCTGGCCTCCCGGTCGGGCCACCACAGACATCCTCCTCCCGAACTGGCGCTTCTGACAATAAGTTTTCCACAGCCCCTGTGGATGAGTGCCGTAGCCCGGGACGTTCGGTGGATCCAACGGTGGCAGACTCGCCGCGTGCACCGGCTGTACCCGCTGCCTCCGGGACCCGTCAACGCGGAGCAAGCCGCCGGTCCGCGGCGTTCACCGCACGCCGACCGTCCCTGGGTGATGCTCAACATGGTGGCGAGCATCGACGGGGCCGCCGCGGTCGACGGTCTGTCGCGGGGACTCTCGAGCGAAGCCGACAAGGCATTGTTCGTCGCCCTGCGCGCCCAAGCCGACATCGTCCTGGTCGGTGCCCGCACGGCGAACGCCGAGCGATATGGCCCAGCGCGGCGATCTGGGGCCCGCATTGCAGTGGTCAGCGGCTCACTCAGCGTCGACCCGGACTTGCCGCTGTTCCGGTCGCCGTCCGATCCGGCGACCGCACCCTTGCCTCTGGTGGTGACAACTGCCAACGCTGACCCTGAAGCCGCGGCGCGGCTGGCAGATCGCGCCGACGTCGTGCCCGCTGGCACCGAGTCAGTGGATCTGCATGCAGCGTTGAGGCACCTCGGCTCGCTGGGAGCTCGCGTCGTGCTGTGCGAAGGTGGGCCAGCCCTCAACGCCAGCTTGCTGGCAGCCGATCTCGTAGACGAAGTGAATCTGACGCACGCCCCGCTGGCCGTGGGAGACGAGGCCCCACGCATCGCCACCGCGCCAGTGGGCGGCTCAACGCCCCCAGGACCACGCGAGTACGCGCTGGAGCACGTCATCACCCAAGACGGTGTGCTCTTCGTGCGCTGGATCCGCTCCCGGCACTGAAATCTCGAACAAATGCGCGCCATATCGAACATTCGTTGCTAGTGTAGTGCCCGGAACGAGAGTTCCATCTCACGAACTTCATTTCACGGACTTCGACGAGTTCCGGCTCGACGGACGATGGTGAGCCAACTCGGCGGCTTCGCCCAGCGGATTCGCCCGACACGGCTCACTCAGGCGTACTTCTCCAGGAGGATCACCATGAAGACGGCTAGTGCTGCGGACCGGCGGGTCGCACATCTCGGAGAGCGCCAGCGCGCCATGCTCGAGTTCATCGACGAGATACAGCGCGAGCGCGGTTACCCGCCGTCGGTGCGAGAGATCGGCGAGGCAGTCAACCTCAGCTCGCCTGCAACCGTCCACCGCCATTTACGAACGCTTGAGGCAGACGGTTGGCTCCGGCGCGACCCGTCACGGCCCAGAGCACTCATCGTCAACTTCGACTGGCAGACGGGCGTGAAGGGAGAGCGACGGCCGACCCGTCATGTGCCTCTCATCGGCGACGTCGCCGCCGGTACCGACGTGCTCGCCCAGCAAAACGTTGAAGAACTGCTGCCACTGCCCGCCGACTTCACAGGCAGCGGTGAATTGTTCATGCTGCGAGTGCGGGGCGACTCGATGATTGATGCCGGCATCTGGGACCGCGACTATGTCGTAGCCCGTCACCAACCCGATGCCGAATCGGGTGACATCGTTGTCGCCGGCATCGATGGCGAGGAGGGCACCGTCAAGCGCTACCGGCGCGCCGACGATCAAATTGTTCTTGAACCGGCCAATCCCGATCACCACCCGATCGTCCGCCCCGCCGCCGAGGTCACGATCTACGGCAAGGTAGTGACGGTCATCCGGCGCCTTTAGGCGCCGGTGCGAACGACACGGCGCCGCCTTTAGCGGCGGACCCTCAAACACGGCGCCGCCTCTAGCGGTGAAGCGACTTGACACGGCGCTTTGGCACGCCGTGTGCTCAACTTGGCTGGTGTTCACGGTCCTGACGCAGCCGCCTGAAGATCTCGATGTCGCGTCCCGGGTGTGGATCCCGATCCGATCCGGCACGGTCTTCACCGATCCCACAGGCGGCTTGGCCAGCGGCTCGACGGCACCAGTCGGCAACGGATCGCCTCGCGCCTTATTTCTGGGAGTGCTCGACGGGCAGGGCGTGTGGGCAGTCGACATGGATCCCGCTGACGGACCGCCGCTGGACGAGGGTGATCTCGAGCCCGTTCCGCTGCGAAAGCTCTACGGCCGCATCCCCGACGAGCACTGGCAGATCGCCGGCCGCGCAACCCAGATCGTGGAGTTCGAACGAACCCACTGCTATTGCGGACGTTGCGGGAGCCCGACGAACACGAATGCCGCCGACCGGGCGAAGGTCTGCGGCGAGTGCGGGCATATGGCGTTTCCGAGGCTCAGCCCGGCCATGATCGTGCTCGTCGAGCGTGGCCCCGAGGTACTCCTCGCATGGGGCCGGCAATTCCCCGGACGCTTCTACAGCGCACTTGCGGGCTTCGTCGAACCCGGTGAGAGCCTCGAGGATGCCGTGTTCCGGGAGGTACGCGAAGAAGTCGCTATCTCGGTGAGCGACGTGCGCTATTTCGGAAGCCAGCCGTGGCCCTTCCCGCACTCGTTGATGTGTGGCTTCACTTGCCAATGGCAAGCAGGCGAGATCGAGATTGATCCTGAAGAGATCGTCGAAGCCGGTTGGTACACCGCTGACAATCTGCCTCCCTGCCCGCGTGGAGGCATGTCGATCGCAGGCTGGCTGATCGACGACTGGCTCAATCGCACAGGCGGCGCCTAGGAGCCGCTCGGCTCACCTGGGCAAACTCAGCGCCTAGCTGCGGTGCCAGCTAGCGCCGTCAGGGCCATCGGACACCACGATGCCCGCAGCGGCCAAGTCGGCGCGAATGCGGTCGGCGTTGTCGAAGTCGCGAGCTGCGCGCGCCGCTTCCCGATCTGCAAGCAATGCCTCGACCTCGGCGTCGGAAAGCTCGACATCGGTGCGAATGCGGTCGCCGTCGTCTCCGCAGGTGAGACCGAGGACGCTGAGCAGATGCAGCGCCGTACGAGCCCAGCGCGCAGCCTCTCGAGGTTGTTCGGCATCGAGAGAGGCGTTCGCGCGGCGCACCAGCCGGAAGATCACATTGAGCGCGGTCGGCGTGGAGAAATCGTCGTCCATCGCCGCTGCAAACGCCGCGGCCGCTTCGACATCTAGATCGGGTGCTGCGCCGGCCTCGATTTCGGGCCGTCGCAGTGTGGCCCCCACCTCCTGGGCGATGCCTGCAGCCGCGACTCGGCGCGCGAACGCATCGAGGCGGCCGACGGCGCTGCGCGCCGCCTCAAGCGCATTAGACCCCATCTCCATCGCTCGCCGGTAGTGGGTCTGCAGCACCAACAAGCGGACGGCGCGAGCCCCCGCAGCGTCTATGGCGTCAGCGAGCTGGGTGTAGTTGCCAAGTGATTTCGCCATCTTCTGGCTGCCGACGTTCACCATTGCGCTGTGTACCCAGTAACGAGCGAACGACTCGCCAACAGCAGTCACCTGCGCCCATTCGTTCTGGTGATGCGGGAAGACCAGGTCGTCTCCCCCGCCGTGAATGTCGAAGCCGGGCCCGAGCGCGCTGAGCGACATCGCCACGCACTCGGTATGCCAGCCGGGCCTGCCCTCTCCCCACGGAGTCGCCCAGCGCGGCTCCCCCGGTCGGGCGGCCTTCCAGAGCGCAAAGTCGAGCGGCGAGCGCTTATCGGGATCGACTTCGATACGTGCGCCGGCGTCAGCGGCGAGTTGCTCGGAGGTCCGGCCGGCCAGCTGGCCATACCCGGGGGCTGAATCCACGGCGAAGTACACGCCCTTGCCGGGAATGTCATACGCAGCCCCGAGCGACCGAAGCTCAGCGATCACGTCGATCATCTGGGAGATGAAGTGCGTGGCATGAGGTCGCGAATGCGGCCGGAGTACACCGAGACGATCCATCTGTTGGTCATATGCCGCCGTGAACTCTGTCGCGACATCGGCCTCCGAGCGTTTCTCACGCTGGGCCCGTTCCACGATCCTGTCGTCGATGTCGGTGACATTCGATGCGACCGTGACATCGAATCCGGCCCAAGACAGGTAGCGCCGCACCATGTCGTAGGTCAGCGCTGTGCGGCCATGGCCAAGGTGTGGCACGTCATAGACCGTCGGACCGCAGACATACATCGAGACCTCGTCCGGCGTGCGCGGGACGAAGGCGGTCTTGCGCCGCGTCATCGTGTCGAAGATCTGCAAACTCACTGTTGCCGGGGTCCCGATCGGGGTGCAAGGGTACCGATGAGCTCTACGGCGAACCCCTGGAAATTCCCCATGAGTCCTCACAGTGCCGTCCTGTGCCACACAACGGCGAGCAAATCCTGACACGGCATGCTCTCAGGCCTCGCCATACTGGCTGTTGTGCCCACGCTCCTCTACAAGCTCGGTCGGGCGTGTGCCATCCATCGACTCCGGACCGTCGCAGTCTGGGTCGTCTTAGCCGTCTCGCTGCTGGTTGCCAACCATGTCTACGGCGGCGAGTTCGGTCGGGGCATCGAATTGCCCGGTTCGGACAGCGAGCGCGCCCACGAGTTGTTGCGTTCAGACTTCGGAACCGATTCCGGCACGACTGCACTGGTCGTCGTGCAAGCACCTGCGGGATCGACGCTGGCAGATCCGCCGCAGACCGTGGCCATCGCGATGCTGCGCGCAACCCTCGCCGAGAATCCGGACGTTGCCTTCGTGGACGGACCGCACCCGGGCGACCTTACGCGCCCGGTCGGGGGCACGAGCAATGACGGCTCCCGCATCATGCGCAAGCAGCCCGCCGTCAGCCCCGACGGCACCATTGGGCTGATTTCGGTCAGGCTGCGCCCTGACGTCGAGACCTCATCGCATGTCACGGAACGATTGGAGGCAACGGGCGACGCTGCCATGGCAAACTTTGGTGCCGGGACCTTGCGGGTGACCTACGGCGGCGACCTCTACCGGGAGATCCGAGAACCCGAGACCGGCTTGGGCGAGGCAGTCGGACTCCTTGCCGCAGTCGTCATCCTGCTGGTGGCATTCGGCAGCATCGTCGCGATGGGCTTGCCGGTCGGCTTGGCCCTGTTCGGCATCGGCATCGGGGTCTTCGGGCTTATGGGTTTGCTGGCATTGGGCCTTCCCGTTCCCGACTGGGCACCGAACATGGCCATGATGATCGGCCTCGGCGTCGGCATCGACTACGCCTTGTTCATCGTCACGCGTTTCCGGGAGGGTTTGGCCGACGGCCTCACCGTTCCCGATGCCGCCGGTCGCGCGAATGCCACTGCGGGCTTGGCGGTAATTGTCGCCGGCGGCACTGTCGTCATCGCCATCTTGGGCCTGATCATGTCCTGGGTGCCGTTCATGACGGCTGCCGCGGTGTCGGTCTCGGTGGTTGTAGCGCTGATGGTGGTGGCATCAATCACGGTGCTCCCAGCTCTGCTGGGGTGGGTAGGGCCACGCCTCGGTGCCCGCCACCGGCGCAGCCGCGGACCCGGCTCGGAACGCTTCGCCAGGATTCGGAGGAGGTTGCAGTCGTGGCGTGGGGGGACCGGGGACATTCATCCCGTCTGGCACCGTTGGGGAGCGCACGTGTCGGCGCACGCCCGCGCGTACTTCGTGAGCACGCTGTCCCTGCTCATCGTGCTGTCTGCACCGGTCATATGGCTCCGGCTGGGTTTTCCCGACCAAGGCAACGACGACCCCAACAGCACGACGCGGCAGGCATACGACCTGCTCGCGGAGGGGTTCGGGCCGGGCTTCAACGGCCCGCTGATCATCGCGGCCGACACCACACGCACAACACCCGCCGAGCTGTCACAGCTGACCGCCGCTGTGGGGGCCGATCCTGGCATCGCTGCTGTAACGCCGCCGCTGTACTCGCAGGTCGGTGATGCTGCCACCCTCACCGCATTCCCCACGACGGCACCGCAGGACGAGGCAACGGTCGAGACCCTCGAACGACTGAGAAGCGAGCTCCTTCCGATGGTGCTGAGGGACCCTGACGCTGCCCACATTGGCGGCGCCACGGCCACCCTCGCTGATGTGTCGAAGCGTGTCACCGACCGGCTGCCCTACTTCATTTCCGCAGTCGTCGTCCTGAGCTTCTTGATGCTGATCCTGGTGTTCCGGTCGCTGCTCGTCCCGCTCAAGGCAGCGATCTTGAACCTGCTGTCGATCGGCGCCGCCTACGGCGTGATGGTGGCCGTGTTCCAGTGGGGCTGGGGCCTGCGCCTGGTGGGGCTGGCCGAGCCGGTGCCAATCGTCTCATTCCTGCCGATGTTCACCTTCGCGGTGCTGTTCGGCCTGTCGATGGACTACGAGGTCTTCTTGCTGAGCCGCATCCGGGAGAACTATCTCTCCAGCGGCGACAACGCCCACAGCGTCGTCAGCGGCATCGCGAACACGGCTCGGGTCATCACGTCGGCTGCGCTGATCATGATCTCCGTGTTCATCGGCTTTGTGAGCAACGCAGATCCCGTGCTCAAGATGATGGGGCTCAGCCTCGCGACTGCCATCGCCGTCGACGCCACCGTCATCCGCATGGTGCTTGTGCCAGCGTCGATGAAGCTGCTGGGGGATGCGAATTGGTGGTTCCCACGATGGCTGGCAAGGCTGCCCAGCCTCCACATCGACGGCGAACGGCGCTTGCCGCCGCGTGAGTACGCCCAAGCGGCTACGGAAGCGCGGACTGGCTGAGGGAGCTGGTCACGCCCCAGACCGCCAGGTTGTGGAATGCGTGCAGGGCCAGGCCCGCCCACCACCCATAGCGCACTCGCGCGATGGTGAACATGAGGCCCAGCCACATCTGCGGGCTCACCACGAGCGGCGCCACGATGATCGCGGCGACGGAGAGATTCACGTCGTAGTTGCTGAGGTGTACGAAGCCGAACGCTGCTATCGAGCACCACACCGGCCAGCCCGGGTGAGATGACCACCACCCAGCGGCGCTGTCGCGCCAGGTCGGGGGGGTCGGGGCACTCTCGTTCTCAGCGGCGTCTCGCGTCACCCCGACGATGAGCGACTGGATCCACAACACGCCGGATGCGATCACGATGATCCCGAACACCGCAGCGACGGCGATGACCGGCCCGTCGCCTCCTGCGAAGTTCAGGACTCCGATCGCTCCTGTGGCCGCGAGTACCCCCAAGCGCAGGCGGCCGGCAAGCGGGAGCCGGAACACAAGCTCCTCGACAACCGGCGCCAGCAGCGCCACGAGCACGAATTGCTCGACGAGGGGTCGCTTGAGGAGTTCGGACTCCAGGGTGTTGTCATAGCCCACCATTGACGCAATCAGCGAGACTGCGAGCAAGGCGATCGAGCCGCCGAGACCGATCACGAAGAGGAGGGCAAGGCCTCCCGGCCAGCGGCCCCGAACCGCCGCGCTGCGCCAGTCTGGGCGGACGCCGAAGCGCGGGCTGATCGTGCTCCACACGCCCCCTGGCGCACCGGCGTCAGCGGGTGGAACTTCCTCGCCGCTCAAGCGTCGTCGGCCGTCTCGGGTACTTCGTCGAGGTCGGACAGGCGCGCTTCGGGATAGAGGTGCTCGAGACTTCCCGGCTCAACCCTGCATTGCTCCACGAAACTGTCCACATCGGAGAGTCGCAACCGGATGACACGGCCGAACCGGTACGCCGGCAGGTCGCCCCGATCAATGAAGCGATACAGCGTCCGAGTGGTGATGCCCATGCGGTTTGCAGCCTTCAGCGTGGACAGCCAGACGATTTCGTCATAGGAGGCCTGGCGCTGTTCCGGGCTCGTTGCGCCATCGTCGCCTGCCCCCGTCGGCCCCTCGGGCATCATCGCACCTCGCAGTCGCTCGGCCGTTGGCGTTGTAGGGCAACCGCGCCAAGTTCCTCGAAAACCACGCTAGTGCGCTCGCCTCCGGGCAAAGTGCATTTCAACATCGATGATTGATATCGCGCGCTATATCGCCATATTTGTTCCACATATTTGGTAAATAACGTGATGTTTCCATAATTTTCTTGTTATTTCATAGCCGTTTGGCTAGGTTCTCGCCGTGCCCACCGATTCGCTGCTGCCGACCGGTCGCGAGGCCGTCCCCGCGGCCTCTCGCGCCAGCCGCCGCGCCGCACCGGCGCACGCTTCGATTCGGCCGCGAGTTATCGCGGGCTGCATCCTGTGCGGCGCCGCAGCACTGGGGTTGTGGTGGGCATTCGAGCAGTCGGCGGCGGCGCCCGAGACCAGCTACTTCGTCGCACGGAACCGACTCGCGCCGGGCAGCGTCATCGAGCCAACCGACGTTGCCCTCGTGCCGATCCAACTGCCGCCTGAGGTCTCCGCCACCGTCTTCGGTGACGGCGATGACGTGGTCGGCAACCTCGTTGTCGGGGCCGTGCACGCCGGGCAATTGCTGACGCGTGGCGACGTCGGCTCGCTTGGGTTCGCAAGCGACCGACGCGAGGGTTATGCCATCTCGGTCGAGCTTGATCGTTCCCGGGCGCTCAACGGCCTGCTCACCGCAGGCGAGCAAGTTGACGTCGTCGCCACCGATCGCGTCCCCCCGAACGGAGCAGCCGTCGTGGCGACCGGTGCCCTCGTGCTCGACGTCGACGGCCTCTCGGGCACGGAGCATCTCTCGAACACGATCACCGTCACGCTGCAGGTGTCCGAACGCGTCGCCGCCGTCTCGGTCGCTGCGGCCGCAGATGCAGGCGCCATCACCCTGATCCGGGCCTGGGGTGCCTCGAATCCCGTCGGGTCATGATCGATCCAGAATCTCTCGCCGAGATTGAACGAGCGGTGTCGGAACGGGCTCGCCACGGCGGACTGGATCCTCGCGCGCCGGGCGCAGATCTCGCCATCATGGCTCTCGCCCACGAAGAAATGCGGCGTTGGAATATCGACTTCAAGCGCGGCGTACGCAGCCATGCAGTCACCGACGCTGATCCAGTGGCGGACCGGATTCAGCGCGACCTGCTGGGCTACGGACCGCTCGAGGCGCTGCTCGCCGATGCCGACGTATGGGAGATCATGGTCAATGCCCCGCGTGAGATCTTCGTCAAGCGTCACCGCGGCCCGAGCGGCCGTCACGACGAGGTCTTCCACGACAGCGAGCACGTCCGGCGCACTCTGACGAGAATCATCGACGACGCGACTGCGTCCCATCGCAAGCTGGATCCGAGCGAGGGACTGCAGGACGCTCAGCTGGATGATGGTGCCCGGCTTCACATTGTCCATCCCGACATCGGCCGCGGCGGCCACCTGATCTTCAACATCCGGAAGTTCACCGGAATCGCTTTCTCGAGCCTGAACGACTTGACAGCGATCGGGACGCTGACCCGCGAGATCGCCGACTTCCTGCGCACTGCTGTGCGTGCCCGGCTGTCGATCCTGTTTGCCGGCGCTCCGGGCACCGGCAAGACGACGCTGTTGGGGTGCTGCGCCGCCGAGCTCGATCCACAGCTTCGTATCGCGACCGCCGAAGAGGTATTCGAACTCGACATACCGCTGCCCAACGTCGCCGGTATGCAGACCCGGCCTGGGCGGACCGAGCGCGCTCCTGTCGACTTACGGCGCTTGGTGGCCGGCTTCCTGCGCATGGCGCCCGACGTGGCGATCGTGGGCGAGGTCCGCGACCGCGAGGCAGTTCCCCTGTTGCTGACGCTGTCCAGCGGGGTGACTGGCTACGCCACCATCCACGCCGGATCTGCACGCCAGGCCCTCGGACGGCTCCGGCTCATGTGCCAACTCGCGCCTGACGTGCGTGACATGCCCGTCGCAGCGATCACCCAATTGGTGGCCGAATCGATCGACATCGTGGTGTACCTGCGCCGGAACCCTTCCGGGGTGCAGGTCACCGAGATCGTGGCCGTGGAAGATCCTGTCGGCAGCGGTGACAGCCTCTCGTTCGAGACGACGGTGCTGTACGCAATTGACCGCCCCGGCCAGACGCCTGCGAGCACAGGGAACGTGCCACGACGGGTGGCGTCGCACATCGAATCCGCGGGATTCAAGATGCCAGGCCCTCGCGCACCCGCGGGCGCAGCTCAGTGACCGGTCTCGTGTTTGCGATCGCCGGCGCGCTGGGCGTCTGGCTGCTGGCGACCAAGGAGGGCGACGTGCCGCTCGCGCCACGGTGGTTACCCAAGATGGTGCGCCCGGCGTGGTTGGCATCTCGAAGATCATCAGATCACCTGCTCCGCAGCGTGCTGGGCGCGGTCGCGGCAGCCGTTGCCGGATGGACGGGTGCCTGGATCCTCTTCGGCGGGCTGGTCGCACCTGCGCTTGTCGCAGCATTCGGTGCTGCCATCCCCCCGAGTGCAGCTTCCCGCCGCCGACTGCACCGTGTCGCCAGCTCCCGGCAGGCGTGGCCCCGACTCTTGGCAGAGATTCGTGTCCTCGTAGCCAACCGGGGATTGTCGATCCCTTCCGCGTTGTTCGCTGCGGGAGCTCAAGCCCCCACAGAAATGCGAGTGGCGTTCTCCGAAGCGGCACGCACGTGGGCTTTGAGCACCGATTTCGAAGCCTCGTTGCGTGCGCTCAAGACATGGCTGGCGGACCCGACTGCGGACGCCATCTGCGAGACATTGCTGGCCGCGCACCAGATCGGCGGAGTGCGGCTCGACACTCGCCTGCGCGCACTGGCCGAGGCTGCACATGCCGAGGCTGCTGCCCGCGAGGACGCTCGCGCCAAACAGGCCGGAGCGCGGTTTGCCCGCAGCTTCGTCGCAGTGGTGCCGGCATTCATGGCCGTGATCGGCCTGAGTATCGGACGCGGTCGACAGGCCTACGAGGCGTCGGACGGCCAATTGCTCGTGGCACTCAGTGTGCTCGCCGTAGTCGGCTGTTGGTTGTGGGCGGGGCGGATCATGGCAGTCCCGTTGCGGAAGCGGGTATTTGGCCAATGAGCCTCCAATGAGCAACACCGCGAGATCCGGAGGGCGCATCGCGACGCTGCTGGACTCCGATACCGAACTCCGCGCCCGGCTGTCTCAGGCCGGCATTGCCCAATCCCCGTCTGAGTTTCGTACACGGCAGTACGTGATCTGCGGTGCCGTGCTCATTGCATCAGTGGCTGCACTCAGCGCCATCGGCGCGAGGCCGTTGCTGGGATTCGCCGGGGCGCTAGCCGCGGCCGCTGCGACATATGGCACGTTTGAGCACCACCTCGGGAGATCGGTTGCCCACCGGCGCACACAGATCATCGAGGAGCTGCCGGTCGTCGCCGAGCAGATCGGCATGCTGCTTGCCAGCGGCATGTCGCTGACCAGCGCCCTCGAAGCAGCGGCACGGCGCGGGAAGGGGATCTGCGCCGCGGGACTGGAACGCGTCAGCACCCACGTCTCGGGAGGAATCGCGGTTGAGGTGGCACTGGCCGAGTGGGCCGACGACGCTGGCTCGGCGGAGATTCGAAGATTCGTCGGCGTGCTCACCCTGCACGAGGAAACGACGGACATCGCGGCGCTGGTATCCGACGAGGCCCGCTCAGCCCGCATGGAGGCCCACCGGCGCCTCATCGCCCACATCGAACGTCGCAACGAGCAGGTGTGGATTCCCGTCACCGTCGCCGCGCTGGTGCCGGGATCTGTCCTGCTGGCGATCCCGTTCAGCGACGCCCTCAGCAGCTTTGTGGCGCTATGAGCCGCCGGTCAGCGCCAGCGAGGCCGGGCGAACCCTCCCAAGGACATGACCGGCATTTATCGAAAGGACAACCCCGTGTACCTCAACACCTTGACCGCTATGTTCGAAACCGCCCTCTCAGTGACGTTCGATGCCTCCGTCGCTGCGCTCAGCGCAGTTTGCGCCAGTGCTGGCATCGTGACACTGGACCGATGGCAGAACCCGGCGATGTCCTGGGCCGCACGCGGCTCCTCCGGGCGAAACGAATGTGGCGAAGGAGTCATTTCAGCGGCCATCGCCGTGCTGATCATCGCCTCGCTCGGCGCCCTCATGTGGGTTGGCTTCAAGGCGCTGTGGGAAAACGCGGAGGAAGCAACGAATTCTGAAATCGCAAAGATCGGCAAGTGACGCGTGCTCACGATGAAGAAGGCGTCGGTCTCGTCGCATTGCCGTGGGGTGTGCTGGCGTACCTGACGTTTCTCATGCTCGCAGTCCAGGTTGCCGTGTACTTCTACAGCACCTCGATTGTCACCGCTGTCGGCTACGACGCAACGCGCCGGGCTGCGCTCGCGGGCGCTGACCCCGCCTCGATCGTCGATGCCGAGCGCTGGTTGCGCTCGAACATCGGTCCAGGACTGGACATCGTGACGCTGCGTTGGAGCACGACCTCCGAAATCGTCGCCTTGGATCTGGTAGCAAAGCCGCCGAACGTTCTCATCGACGCTTCGGCACTGATCGGATTGCGGAGCATCGAGCGTCGGTTCGAGATGCGACGCGAACTGGCACGCTTCGAGGGCTCCCCGTGATCCGCAGAGGGCGTAATTCCTCAGGCGTCGTGGGGGCAGAAGTGCTGCCGTTTGTGGTGCTCGTCTTCATCGGGGGTGCCTTGGTGCTCGCCCAAGCCTGGGCGGCACTGGATGCGAAGATCGCCGTGATCGCTGGTGCCCGGGAGGCCACGCGGACCTTCGTCGAGCACCCCGGACCTCGCCCCGCACATGCCGTGGACGCGGCGGTCTCCGCAGGTACGCAGGCGATGTCCGGCTACCGGCTCCACGGTGAGGCCTCCGTTGCGCCGGTCGGTGCAGCCCGGTTGCATCGCTGCGATCGGGTGACGTTCGAAGCGACGCAGGAAGTCCCTCGTATCGCTCTGTTGGGCGGCGGCTGGTCGCCCCTCACGGTCCGTGCTCGCGCCAGCGAGATTGTGGATCCCTTCCGGCACGGTCTGGGCGGACGGGCACCCTGTGGACAGTGACCCCGCCCGGCCAGTGATCGCTGAACGCAATGAGCCCTCGCCGAAGGTTCCCGGTGACGGCGAGCGAGGCACGGTGCTGCTGCTCGTGCCGACCGGGGTGCTGATCGTGGCACTGCTGGCCAGCATCGCCATCGACAGCGCCGCTGCGTTCTTGGCGCAGCGCGAGGCCCAAGCAGCAGCGTCCTCGCTCGCGAACGATCTGGTCTCGCTCGGCATCGACGAGGCCTCGCTTCGCCGTCACGGGTCCTACCGGCTCGATGCTTCACGACTTCGGAATCTGAGTCAGTGGGGCCAGCGGATGGCTACCGAGCGGCTGTCCGCAGTGTTCGAACCCGGCTCTGTCTCGGTCTCGGTCAGCGCGGCAGGTTCGAAGGCCGTGCGGGTGTCGGTCTCGGGCTCGGCACGACGTGTCATCGGCTTGATCGGCAATGTGGATGGAAAGTCCAACAGGAACGTTTCTGCCGAGGCCATCGGTCGCGTACACCTCTCGGGGTGAACGTGCGAGCCGAACCGCTTGCTTGAGGACAATTCATTTGAACGAGATTCCTGTCTTTTTATAACTTCTGAATGTGCTGAGAAGTCCGACCGTTCGCGACGATGGTTCGGGCAGCGCAGTCCTGGTCAAGCACGCCATCGGCACTGAGCGGCCGCGTTTGCGCCACGAGGCCGGAGTGCTCGACGCCGCTCGCATCGAGGGAGTGGTCGAGTCCGTCGGGTTTGACGAAGTTGATGAGCGATGCGAGCTGCGGCTGCGTTACCTCGAAGCCGCGACGCTTGCCGAGCAGCCGCCCCTGGGTCTGGTCGACCTCTTGGATGTCCTCATCGATCTCGGCACGACACTCGCCGAACTGCATGCTCGAGGCATCCGCCACGGTGCACTCAGGGGCGAGCACGTTCTCCTGGCGCGACCGCGCCGGCCGGTGATCTGTGGCTTCGGGGAAGCGACGGGTCCTGCCGACCACCGTCAGCATCTGCCAGGCGCCGATCTCGCTGCGCTCGCTGTTCTCGGGCAGGTGGAACTCGCGCGCACCGATCGTTCGGCGTCGGATCCGACAGAGCGCCAGTTCTGCGGTGATGCGCTTATCGCCTGCGGGGACCTCGCTGCTGTGGCGTCGGCCAGTCCCCACGACAGTGAGGCGTTGATGACGTGGCTCACCCGGCTGCGTCACGTTCGCGACGCAGCCGGACAGGAACATTCGGTGACCACCGACGGCTTTCGATCCCCCCAGGCACGTGTTGCGACGTTCGGACACGAACCACATGGCCTGCGTGAACGATTGCGAGCAGATATCGCAGCCTCGAATCCGTCAGACGCTGTCGCTCGCTTGCCTCATCGTGCGGAGCTTCGAGGCCCAACGACGTGGGACCGGCGGCGTGTCGGCGCTTATGCGGCGGCCGCTGCGGCCTTGGCGGTCGCAGCGTTCATCGGATGGCGAGCGCTCGCGGGTGGCGAACCGGATTTCGAGTCTCCTGGCACGGCACCACTCATCGGCTCCCGAAGCAGCCCCGTGACCTCTGCTGCTACATCCGGTGCCCCCTCGCTTGAGCTCGCTGGCGTCTCGGCAGCTGCCGATGACCACGGCCAAGGCTCGACCGCACTGCCCGATGCCACGATCACCTCCGAGGAGCCCGCGTCCACGGGAGCGACCTTGCTCTACAGCACGGCAACGGCGTATTGCCCCGAGCGGACCGGCGCCGATCTCGATGTTGGCGAGGGCAGAGACGGCTCGGCTGAGCCCAGCGAGTTCCCCAACACACCACCGCAGAGTGAGGGGGCGAGTGCCGATGCGACGGTCGTGCTGTATCACGCCGACGTCCGCGGGGATGGCTGCCTGGTACCCGTCCGCATCGAGATGCCCGCCGCACATCGTCGGTCGGCGGCCGTGCGCACTCCGCACGGTGAATGGACGCTCGGTGCCGATGGTGACCTCTTCGCCGTCGGCGATTGGGACTGCGACGGCCGTTCGACGTTGGCGGTTGTGAACCCCAGTTCCGGCATCGTCGGCTTCTACGGTTCGTGGCCCCCGCCGGAACGCCCCGTCGTTCCAGCTCGCATTGCTGTTGTGCCTCAACACGCCGAAGCTGTGTCGAGGTCGTCGTCGTTCGGCGCGGCACACGATCTTTCTTGCGATGCGCTGGTTGTGCACTATGGCGATCTGCGCCTGACGCTGTCCCAACGCGAGCCTGCGGCGGATGCTGCGCTGGTACTGAGCGCGCAGTCGCGCTAGCGCCGCGACGGCAGCTCCAGACGGATTGCCACCTCGTTTGCGACGAGGCGTCCACGAGCGGTCAGCTTGAGACGACCCTGGCTGGCGGGCGTGAGCAGGTGCGCGACGTCGTCGGGAACCGCATCGGCGGGGACACCGGCGGAAGTGCGCAGCGCAAGCTGCAGCGCCTCGATGTGGCGTTCGGCGGAGTCCAGCTCCTCGCTGCCGGCGGTGACCGAAGTTCCCGTCGAGATCGCTGCGATGAACCGCTCGGGTGTGCGAACGCTCCAGTAGCGGCGGCCGTCACGGTGGCTGTGCGCGGCGCAGCCGATGCCCGCGTAGGAGCCCTGTTGCCAATACAGCAGGTTGTGCCGGCATTGCGCGCCGGGCCGAGCCCAGTTGGAAATCTCATAGATCTCGTAGCCCGCCTGATCCAGCAGCTCGTCGGTAAGCAGGTACTTGTCGGCCATGTCGTCGTCGTCGGGATGTCGGGAAGGATCGTCTCCGAGTGCTGTGCCGGGTTCGGGGGTCAGCCCGTACACGCTCAGGTGATCTGGCTCGAGCGCAATGGCCTCGACCAGCGTGCGCTTCCAGTCGGACACCGATTCGGTGAGCGAACCGAAGATCAGGTCCAGATTGAACTGGTCGATACGCGCATTGCGAACCGCGGTGACCGATGCCGCCACCATCTGCGGATCATGACGTCGGCCCAGCGCCTCGAGCACATGGAGAACCATCGACTGCACTCCGAGGCTGACACGGTTCACGCCCATGCCCGCGTATGCCTGCATTTGGTCCACCGTGACCAAGTCCGGATTGCACTCGACCGTTACCTCCGCGTCCTCGGTCAGCGGTAACTCCTCCAGCACGTCGGCAAGCAGCGAAGGCTCCACCAGATTCGGCGTGCCGCCGCCAAAGAACACCGATGTCACCGGCGGAAGATCCCCCGCCAGTTCCTGGGCCTGACGGCGGCAGCTCGCCATGTAGTCAACGATGAGATGGCTGCGATCCGTCCACGTCGCAAATGCGCAGTAATCGCAGCGGTGCGTGCAAAACGGAATATGGCAGTACACGCCGAACTCGGGCGACGTCTCCTGCACTGCGGGAGCCCTGGATCCCCCAGTGTCCCTCACAGGTCCCTCACAGCACGGCCTCAGGGGGAAAGTTGGACGATGCGGGGGTCCGAGCCTCGCTGGGTGTGCGAGGCGACTCGCGGCCACCAGACACCGGCAGCTCCTGCGGCAACAGGGCAGTGGGGTGTACGCCGTAGATCTCGGCCAGTCGCAGGAGGCGATGCACTCGCAGACCCCGCTGACCGCGCTCGTATGCCCCCAGGATTGATGTCCGGAACTCGCCGCCAGACACTGCCTCCACATCAGCCAGAGATAGCCGCCGCTGGCGACGCACGGCACGCAGCCGCTCTCCTACCAGTGCATCCAACTCCGCTGAGCGGCGCCGGCGGGCAGATCGGACGTCGACTTCGGAGATTCCGGCGACTGGCTCCATACCGGGAGATCTCAGTGCTTGTGGCGCCGCTTGCGCCGGCCAGCCGGCCAATGGTCGCCGTCGGGTTGGGTCTCGCTCGCCCCCGCAAGTACAGGGTCGGCGTTGCCGTCCACGGGTTCACCCCGCTCGGCAGCGACCTCTTTCAGCTTCACCGCCTCGGACTTCGAGAGCCTCTTCGGGATGTCCACCCGCACCACCACGTGCAGGTCGCCCCGTCCGCGCCCGTTCGCTCGGGGCACGCCGAGTCCGCTCAACCGGATGGTGTCGTTCGGCTGGGTGCCCGCCGCTACAGCAAGTTCCTGCGGCCCGTCCAGCGTGTCGAACGACAGCGTCGTACCCAGCGCTGCCTGCAGCATCGTCACCGGCAGCTCCGCCACCAGGCTGTCGCCCTGGCGCACGAAGACATCAGACTCCGAAACACGGAGATGCACATACAGGTCGCCCGCGGGTCCCCCGCGAGGCCCGACGGACCCGCGGCCGCTCAGTCGAAGCGTGGCGCCAGAATCGACGCCGGGCGGCACACGCACAACGAGCGAGACGTGTTCTGCGCGACGCCCTTCGCCCCGGCACGACCGGCACGGCTCGGCAATCTCCTCACCGATCCCGCGGCATCGAGCACAGGGCGCAGTGGTCACCATCTGGCCCAGGAAACTCTGGCGTACCTGGCGCACCTGGCCAATGCCCTCGCAGATGCTGCAGACGGTCGGCGACGTGCCCTCTGCGGCGCCCGAGCCACCGCAATCGTCACACGGAACCAGTGTCCGTACCTCGATCGGCCGGTCGGTACCGAAGACGGCCTCGGCGAAGTCGAGGTCGACGACCGTCTCATGGTCGTCGCCGCGAGGTGGACCTGCCGGGCGGCGCGATCGGCCGCTGCGGAACGGGTTCCCTCCGAAGAAGGACTCGAAGATGTCGCTGAGGTCGAAATCGAACGCGGGTCCACCCATCCCGCCCCGCAAGCCCTCATGTCCGAAGCGGTCGTATCGGGCCCGCGCCTCCGGATCCGACAGCACGGCGTAGGCCTCGCTGATCTCCTTGAAACGGGCCTCAGCCCCGTCGTCGCCGGGGTTCGCATCAGGGTGGTGCTCACGGGCTTTGCCCCGGTATGCACGCTTGAGATCGTTCTCGGTGACGTCGCGGCTCACACCGAGCAACTCGTAATAGTCCGCAGGCATCTGTGGTGGGTCTATTCCTGGGCCGATCGCGACAAGCCCGCCGGCATATGTGCGCCGTCGCCGTCTCCAAGCGAGGCCGACAGCCTCCGGCTCACCGTATGCACCGCTGCAAGCGCCTTCGAGTAGTCCATCCGTGTCGGGCCGAGCAGGCCGACGCTGCCGACTGTTCGGCCATCTACCTCGTAGGGCGCAACCACCACCGAGCATTCCGCCAGTGGCTTCATGCCGGTCTCAGATCCGATAGCCACACTGAGACCGCGATCCACCAGGCTTCGCAGCAGCGTCACGACCATCAGTTGCTCTTCCAGCACCGACAAGACTGAACGCAGCGATGACACGGCTTCGAACTGCTCAGTGATCTTGGCCGTGCCACCCACGTAGAGCTCGCTCGGATGCGGTTCGTCGGCAGCCAGGGCGGACAGGGCCGCGGCCGCCAGTGCATCGGTTGGGGCATCTCCGGTCTCGCGAACCAGCGGCGGCTGCGTACGAGTCCTTCCCACAAGCGCTGCGGCCAGGACCGCAGAGGCTGCACCTGCAGAAGGCCCCTGGGCCGCCGCCTCCAAGTCCGGGTTGCTGTACACGTCGACGTAGGTCCGCTCCACGACGCCCGACGACATCACCAACACCACAAGCAATCGGCCGCCGCCGAGGTCCACCAGCTGGGCCGATCGGATGCTGTCGCGGTCGTGGCTGGGTGCGACGACCATCGCTGCATACTCGGTCAGGTCAGACAAGAGCCGGCTGGTGTCGGCGAGCAGCTCCTCAATCTGTCCTTGGGCATGGGCGAAGAACGCACCTACCTGCCGGACGCCTGTGCTGTCCAGGGAACCGGGTCCGAGGCCGTCCACGAAGTACCGGTAGCCCGCCTCAGTCGGCACACGGCCGGCACTGGTGTGCGGCTGCATCAGGTAGCCGCCAGATTCGAGCGCGGCGAGGTCGTTTCGCACGGTCGCGGGTGACACATCGAGGCGAGTCATCTCGAGCACCGCTGCGGAGCCGACTGGCTGCGCGCTCTCGATGAAGTTCTCGACCACCGCTCGCAGCACTGTGGCTCTGCGCTCGTCCATCACTCCTCCGCGGCCCCAGCAGCTTGCCCAGCGCCGCACCCATGATTGGGACCCATGCCCGCAATGGTGTCGATGCTACCGACACCCCTCCTAGGCAGCTTTGGGCGACAGGTTCTCGTGCTGCCGGATTCCCGGAGCAGAGGGCCCTGCCGCCTCCGGAGCGGGCACCGCATCTCAGCGCGACCACTCAGGGGTCGAGGCGCAACGCCGAGACGAAGGCCTCGTTGGGCACCTCGACGCGCCCGATGGCCTTCATCCGCTTCTTGCCTTCCTTCTGCCGCTCGAGCAGCTTGCGCTTGCGGGTGATGTCGCCGCCGTAGCACTTCGACAGCACGTCCTTGCGCTTCGCCTTGACCGTCTCGCGGGCGATGATCCGCCCGCCTATGGCGGCTTGGATCGGAACGTCGAACAGCTGACGCGGGATGAGTTCGGCGAGCTTCGCGGTAATGGCCTTGCCGTAGGGATACGCGCCATCACGGTGACGGATGGCAGAGAATGCATCCACTGGTTCGCCGTTGAGCAGGATGTCGACGCGCACGAGGCGCTCAGACCGGTAACCCGCGTGGTCGTAATCGAGGCTCGCGTACCCCTGGGTACGGCTCTTGAGCTGGTCGAAGAAGTCAGTCACAACCTCCGCCAGCGGCAGCTCGTAGCGCAGCTCGACGCGTTCGGGCGACAGGTAGTCCATGGAGGTCATCGAGCCCCGACGCGACTGGCACAGGTCCATGACCGCGCCCGTGTAGGCGGTCGGCGTCAGCACGGACACGTTCAGCATGGGCTCGGCGATTTCGGCAATCTGAGCCGCGGATGGCAGGTCGGAAGGATTGTCGACCTCCAGCTCGCGATCGTCGTCGGTGTGCACCCGGTAGGCCACCGACGGCGCGGTGGCGATGAGAGACAGTCCGAATTCGCGCTCGAGCCGCTCGCGGACTATCTCCATGTGCAGCAGACCCAAGAAGCCGCAGCGGAACCCGAATCCCAGCGCACCTGAAGTCTCGGGCTCGAAGGTCACGGAGGCGTCATTGAGCCTCAGCTTCGCCAGCGCCTCTCGCAGATCGGTGTACTCGTCGCCGTCGACGGGGTACAGCCCGCAGAACACCATCGGCTTCGGGTCGTCGTAGCCGGCCAGCGGTGCATCAGCCGGTGCGCCAGCCGATGTGACAGTTTCGCCGGAGCGGGCCTCAGCCACATCCTTGATGCCTGCGATGAGGTACCCGACCTCGCCGGGTCCCAATTCGTCTGTCGGTGTCACCGCGGGCAGGCGCAGTCCGACTTCATCGCACAGGTGCAGCCCACCGGCATGCATGAACCGCAGCCGATCGCCAGTGCACAGCCGACCATTCATCACGCGCAGCGAGGACACCACGCCTCGGTACTGGTCAAAGGAGGAATCGAAGATCAGCGCCTGCAGCGGAGCTTGCGGATCGCCGCCGGGCGGGGGGATGCGCTCGACAATTGCGTCGAGCAGTGCTGCGACGCCCTCGCCGGTCTTGGCCGAGATCGCCAGCACCTCGCTCGCGTCAATGCCCAGCACGCGTTCGATTTCCGACGCGTACAAATCCGGATCGGCCGCGGGGAGGTCGATCTTGTTGAGCACCGGCACGATGGTGAGATCTGACTCGAGAGCCAGGTAGCAGTTCGCCAACGTCTGCGCCTCGATGCCCTGTGCGGCATCGACAAGCAGCACCACGCCTTCACAGGCCGCCAGCGAGCGGCTGACTTCGTACCCGAAGTCCACATGCCCAGGTGTGTCGATGAGGTGCAACGTGTGCCCCTGCCAGGTCACCCGCACGTTCTGGGCCTTGATGGTGATGCCGCGTTCCCGTTCGAGCTCCATGGAATCGAGGTACTGGGCGCGCATCGAGCGCTCCTCCACAGCATCGGTCAATTCCAGGATCCGGTCCGACAGCGTGGACTTCCCGTGATCGATGTGGGCGATGATCGAGAAGTTGCGGATCGAACCGGGCCCGACACGGACAGACCCACGGGCAGACCCATGAGCAGACGCAGGAGGCACGTGGGGCATCGCAGGCCGCACGGTACCCTGCGAGACCGGTTTCGGGACAATCCGTGGAGACTCGCCTCACGACCCGAAAACACCCAACCGACTCCCGGCGGGCTCGCCTTCGTGACCGCCACCGAGACAGAGAGCACGCCTTCGTGGCCAACATCAAGAGCCAGATCAAGCGCAACCGCCAGAACGAGACGCGCCGGGTGCGGAATCGAGCCGTTCGCTCAGAATTGCGGACTCGCGAGAAGGCAGTCATCGCTGCTGCACAAGCCGGTGAACCCACCGATGAGCTGATGCGCGCCATCCAGAAGCGTCTCGACATGGCGGCCGCCAAGGGCGTTATCCACCCCAATGAGGCAGGTCGGCGCAAGTCCCGTCTCGTGGCCCGTTCAACGCGAACCAACGAGGCCTAAACCGCCGCGCTAGCGATCAACGGGCGCCGGCCGCGAGCCGCGCGCAGAGAATCTCGGCAACACATCGGGGATCAAGTCCGGACCGTCCGCGCAAGTCCACGTCAGCCCCCGCCAGAAGTTCGACGGCCCTCGCGATCCCCCCGCTGCCGCGCCGCCGGCTGGCGTCAAGCGCCTTGCGGGCCGGAAACGTGGAGCCGCGTAGGCCCAGCACACGAGCCGCCTCCTTCTCGTTCGCAGCATCGGCGCCATCGAGGCGAGCCATGCGGGTGATATGTCCAGCCACGACTGCCGTGACAGCCAGCGGGTGTCGACCGGCGCCCCACATGCGTTGCAGCACGGCGAGTGCGCCGCCCACATCGCCTCGATCGATCGCGTCGGTCAGCTCCCATGGCGGCACGTCACCCTCTGCACCGAGGTACGGCAGCACTTCATCGGGCCCCAAGCGGGCACGTGCGCCGTAGATGGCCTCGAGCGTTTCGATCACAGCTCCGAGGCGGCTGAGTTCCTCCCCGAGATGCTCGGCGATGCATGCTCCAGCACGGGCATCGAACTGGACCGAGGCCTCCGCGAGACGCTCGGTGAGCCAGGTCCGGCGATTGCGCGCCCCGCCGGGCACGTCGGACGCGATC
This sequence comes from Candidatus Poriferisodalis sp., assembly GCF_965237655.1. Classification (GTDB taxonomy): domain Bacteria; phylum Actinomycetota; class Acidimicrobiia; order Acidimicrobiales; family Poriferisodalaceae; genus Poriferisodalis. The sequence continues at coordinate 1,444,935 of NZ_CBDEGB010000002.1, read as the reverse complement.
CGCTGGCCACCGGCGGCCTCGACAGCTTCGACGAGCGCTCGAGGCACACGGGCTGCGTCCCACTCGAGAACGAGATCGGTCGTGGGACACGGATCATCAAGCCAGTTGATGAGCGGTGTGAGCTCGGCGGCACTGAAGCGGCTGAGGCGGCGGCCGACAACGACCCGGTGTGTAGCGAGCATCGGCGGGGTCGATGCCGAGATGACCAGATCGGGCAGCGCGTACTCATCGTCGGAGTACTCGTCAAGCACGTCTGCCCGGTTGGCATCGCCGACCAATTCAGAGACCGCCGCACGCACTGCGGTGGCGGTGAGGATCTCGTCCGCTCCGCTGACGAGTCGCACACTTCCACCGGGCATTAGCGACGTGCTCCCCGATGGGTGGCCTGCCCGTGCATCGCCGGGTTCACGGGTCTTGCGCCCACGTATTTGACGCTACTTCGGTCGAGACGCGCAGGCGCTGCGCTGCGGGCTCGACCACGAGGCCGCCGACGGCGACGGGTTCGGTCACTGAGTTGTACGGGACACGGCCTCCGAGGCCCGCCGGTGCGAGCAGATTCGCGATCTCGTGCCGGGCGTCCAATGCCCGCACCGCTTCTCGCCCTGCCCGGCTGGCCGAGCGGGCCACCAGCACGTCGATGTCGTCGACTCCAGCCGTGGCGAGCTGGTCGAGGGCCCGCGCTGCATCTGGACGATCCACGACGACGACGGTGGGGTCGACGCGGTGCACGGACAGATGCACACCCGAGGGAAGCGGCGGCCGGTGGACGCCGGCCACGACCCAGATCCCGATCCCAGCAGCGACGATCGCAAGGCTGCGCGGCACGGCGCCGTAGGCGCGCAGCAGGTACGCAGCGGCTGCGCAGAGCCCGATGACGGCGACGGCTGCGGCGATCTCCGACGGCTCGATGTGCGGCCAGCCCAGCGCCGCTCCCCATCGGGCCACACCGGCGACCCAACCCATCATCAATCTGGTCGGGACGTGCAGAACCGATGCCACGGCGTCGCCCGCCACGCCGCCCGCGAGACCGCCGATGAGGCCCCAGACCATGGCCGGTCCTGCAATCGGGCCGGCCAAGACGTTGGCGGGGATGCTCACGAGCGGCAGCGAGCCGAACACGGCAAGCTGGACGGGCAGCACTCCCACCTGGGCGCTCAGCGTCGCTGCGAGGGCCAAGCGCAGCCACGACGGGCCCCACAGGAGCCTGGAGATGGGGCGAGCGCCGACCACGATGGCGGCCGTCGCTGCAACCGAGAGCTGAAAGCCGACCGAGCGCACCAGCAGCGGATCGACAAGCAGCAGCACGATGATCGCAAGCGCCAGCAGGCGCGGAGCGGATGCCCGCCTGCCGACGGCATGTGCTCCGACTGCCAACGTGGCAAGCACGCACGCCCGCAGCACCGAGGGCTCACCCCTGGTCAGGACAGCGAACTGAGCGAGCAGAACCCCGACGGCGCCGAGCCGGACCCCTGGCCGCAGCCGGATCAGCAGCGGTGCGAACAGCAACAGAACGAACGCCACGTTCGAACCGGACACGGCCAGCAAGTGGGTGAGCGACGTCGCCCGGAAGTCGTGCACGACTTCGGGAAGCTGTCCTCGATCGTCGCCGTAGACGAAGCCGGCAAGCAGCGCTGCATCCCGTTGCGACAACGAATCACTCGACGCCTCGATCAGGCTGCGCATGGAGTTTGCGAGACGGAACGGCGCACTGCCGCCGTCTTGGCGCCAGGCCGTGTGGATCTGGGCGTTCCCCGCAAGATGCCGCGGCCACAAGAAGGGTCGGTCGGCAGGCTCTGCTGGTGCCACGGTCGCGCTCAGGAGCCAGCGCTCCCCCAGCGCTGCGTCTTCCAGCGTCCACGCTGCGGGACCGCGTGCCCGGCCTTCCCACCGGAACTGCTTGCCGTCAATGACCGCGCTGAAGGGAACGACCAGGGCGCCCGAGCGCCATCGGGGATCGCGGACCACTACCGTTTCGCCCTCGAAGTTCCCTCCCACCGCTGCGCTCAATTGGGCGGTCTGTTGCCCCATGGCTGCAGCCCCCAGCACCAGCAGGCCGGCCGGAACGAGCACACGGGCACGGGTTCGCAGACCCACCCCGACCGAGGCTGCCCCCCACCACCACGACACCGAAGGCGCCCACAGTGCGCCGACTGCTGTCGCGACCGCTCCGGCGACCAGCCACCGATCGCCGACAGCGCTGAGGCCCCCGAAGCGCCGGGGCGCCGCTCGTGACGGACTCGGCGACTCAGACCTTCGCATGGGGCCGGAGCTGGGAGAGCTTGGATGGCCCGATCCCGGGCACCTGTTCCAGTGCGTCGAGCGTCGCGAACGATCCGTGCTCGGCCCGGTACGCAACAATTGCCACCGACAGGGACGGGCCAATGCCTGGCAGCTCCTGAAGCTGTGCAGCCGTCGCTGAGTTCACATCCAACGGTCCGGAAGCATCGGCGCCCTCGGCTCGGGCCACGGACTGCTCTCCCACGAGAGGCACGTAAACCTGCTGCCCGTCACGCATTCGCTCTGCAAGATTGACCGCCGCGGCGTCTGCATCGGCATTCGGGCCGCCGGCGGCATCAATCAGGTCTCCGACTCTGAAGTTGGCTGGAACCTCGTAGAGCCCTGGGTGCCGTACCGCACCAGCAAGATGCACACGCATCAGCGACGGTTGTGTCGTCGCCACTGGCGGCGGTGCTCCCGTCGCCGCAATGGGCAGGTCGATGGGCTCGGGCGCGCCGTGCCGGACGCCTGCCAGGAATCCTGCTGCCACAACTGCGCCGATGGCGCCGAGGAGCACCAGGACGGGTACCACTCCTACCCGCCGTGCAAATCCAGTGGCCTCGGCCGCTACGCAACGCCAATCAGTCGAACGCCAGTCAGTTGAGCGCTCAGCGCCTGGCGCCCGCATGGACGTGAACCTAGTGAATGCTCTTGATGACCTTTGAAGGAATTTTCACTGCTTTCACACGCAGCATCGTGATACCTGCGAGAATCAGGCAGACGACACCCCAGACACCGAACAGCCAGCGTGACCCGAAATGGCCATACAGCGTCGGGCCCAAGAGTGCAGATGTGGCAGCCACCATCAGGCCGATTGCCTCAAGCACGCCGCTGCCCATTGCCGCCTGCTCAACGCCAGTGGCCTCCAGCACCAGCACTTGAGCACCCATCACGCTGTAGGACTCGGCGACCGCCTCGGCCACGCCGATCACGACGAAGCTCCACAGGCCTCCGACCCACCCGTACAGCATCACCGCAGGCGCGAAGAACAGCAAGGCCGGCACGGCGACCCGGGCCCCGCCGAGGCGCTCGGCCAAGCCGCCCGCGTGCGGGGGCAAGAGCATGAGCGGGATGCCAAGAATGAGGAGTCCGACCGCGAACTCTGTCGACGAGAGCCCGACATCGGTGAGGTATCGGTCGATCGTGGAGTCGAACATTCCGATCAAACCCCAGACACCGACGTGTACCAAGATCGCCGCCTGCACACGTGGTCGCCGCAAGAGATTGATCAGGTCCGAGTAGTCCACCGCCGTGGCCGCTATGGGCGATTTCGAGATGAGGATCGCGGCTACCGGACCGAGCAGCGCCATCAACGTGCCTGTCAACAGGAACGGGGCCTCAAAGGAAATGCCGCTGAGCGCCGCTCCGATGAACGGACCGCTGATGAAGCCGGCAACGGCGAACGAGAGCAGGCCGCCTACCTTCGATCCGCTGCCGCTGATGTCCCGACCGATCAGCGCTTTGCGTGCCACGAGTCCGAAGAGGCCGAAGCTGATGCCCGCGACTGCCCGGCTGGCCACCAGCGTCCACGCCGAGTCTGCGAACACGAATCCGTAGGCCCCTGCCACCGAGGAAGCCACTGATACCCACACAACCGAGCGGTGGTGGCCGCGATCCACCAGCGGCGACAGCAGCAGCTGCGACGCCAGCCCTGCCACAAAGCCGGCCGCTGCGATGGTGCCCAGTTCCAGGTTGGTGAGGTCGTATCGGTCTTGGAGGTCTGCCAAGTAGGCGAAGACGACGCCCAGCGAGGCCGTGATGAAGAACTGCGTCGCATAGACCGTCATATACAGCACTGGCGAAGCGTATTGGCACCGGCATCGGGCCGAGCCGTTCGGACCGCACTGTTCGGTCTGAGCCGTTCGGGTGGCCCCCACACTCCCGCTTCTGCCGCTTGCGGGGCATCGCTGCACCGCGTAGCGACCATGATGGAGCGAGATGACGTTGCCCGTCGAAGGGAAACGCGTAGGAGGGAAACGACAGTGTCAGCTGCAGTCGACCCTGCTGGCGGTCCAATTGCAGGTATCGATCCTGAGCCGGTCACCATCTGGCTGGTCGAACGAGCACCGGTTGCGCCGCCGCTGCGGTTCGAGCTCATCACGGGAGGCCATTCCAACCTGACCTACCGGGTCACTGATGGCTCAGATCGCCGATGGGTGCTGCGCCGTCCCCCGCTGGCGCATCTTCTGGCGGGCGCCCATGACATGGTGCGCGAGCACCGGCTGCTCGACGCGCTGGGACCGACCGATGTGCCGACCCCTCCGGTGGTGGGGCTGTGCACTGACTCTGAGGTCAATAACGCCGACTTCTACGTCACCGGATTCGTCGACGGCAGCGTGCTGCGAACGAGTGCCGAAGCGGCCGTCTTGTCCCCAGCGGCTCGCAGCACGCTGTGTGCCCGACTCGTCGAATGCCTTGCATCGATCCACGCAGTCGATCTCGATGCCACCGCTCTCGCCGATCTCGGCCGTTCGGCGGACTACGTCGCCCGCCAGCTGCATGTGTGGCAGCGTCAGTTCAACGCGATGACCATGCGCGAGCTGCCGATCATCGAGCGCGTGCATGACGCTCTGGTTGCGTCGATTCCGCCCCAGCACGATGCCACGCTCGTCCACGGCGATTTTCGGCTTGACAACTGCCTGGTCACCGGCGACGGCGATGTGGCTGCGGTGCTCGATTGGGAGATCGCCACACTCGGTGACCCGCTGGCAGACCTGGGCTACTTGCTGGGCTACTGGGTGGAGCCCAGCGACGCGTTCAGTCCGTTGGGCCACGATGCCACTACCGCAGATGGCTTCTGGAGCCGTGACGAGCTCGTGAGCGCGTATGCGTCCGCGACTGACCGCGATGTTTCGGCGCTGGGGTGGCATTTCGCATTCGCCAGTTGGCGTCTGGCTTGCATCCTCGAAGGAGTTCACGCCCGATATATGGGCGGCGCCAACCCCCAGATCCCGCCCGAGGTCGACCTGTTCCCCCCCAGCGTCGTCGCGCTCGCCGAACGTGCCGAGGCGCTGCTGGCCGGTCTTTGAGCCAAATCGAAGACAGACCACTAATGTCCCGGCCATGAAGGTAGACGGCGGTATCGGAGTCAGCGGCGGATTCGACGACATCATCGAGTCGAGCCGAGAACAGGAGGCGTTGGGCTACGACGGCCTGTGGGTGCCTGAGACCAGCCACGATGCCTTCACCATGCTGCCCCTCATGGCCCACGCCACCGAGACGGTGGAGCTGGGCACCAGCATCGTGGTGGGTTTCGCCCGCAACCCCATGTCGCTGGCCTACAGCGCCAACGACATCCAGTTGCTGTCTCGGGGCCGTTTCATTCTGGGTCTGGGCAGCCAGATCCGGCCGCATATCACGCGGCGCTTCTCGATGGAGTGGTCCAAACCCGCAGCGCGGATGCGGGAGATGATCCTGGCCACCAAGGCCATCTGGAATTCGTGGAACACCGGCGAGAAGCTGGACTTCCGCGGCGACTTCTACCAGCACACCCTGATGACGCCGTTCTTCCATCCCGGCGAGAACCCCTACGGCGCGCCACGTTTGGCCTTGGCGGGTGTCGGCCCGCTGATGACCGAGGTGGCAGGCGAGACCTGCGACATGTTCCTGTGCCACGGCTTCACCACCGAGAAGTACCTGCGCGAGGAGACCATCCCGGCACTCGAACGAGGCGCCGCGCGGGCTGGCCGCGACCCCAGCGAGATCACGATCTCCGGGCCATCGTTCATCGTCACCGGCAGCACCGAAGAGGACATGGCCAAGGCCAAGGAGGCCACCAAGCAGCAGGTGGCGTTCTACGGATCCACGCCGGCGTACCGGCCCGTCCTCGACTGCCACGGCTGGGGCGACATGCAGACCGAGCTGAATTCCATGTCAAAAGAGGGCCGCTGGGTGGAGATGGCCAACCTGGTCGATGACGAGATACTCGATGCGTTCGCTGTGGTCGCCGAGCCCGAGGGCGTGGCAACCGAGCTGAAGCACCGCTTCTCTGATGTCGTGGACCGCGTCAGCTTCTACGCCCCCTACAAGGGCGACCGCTCCCGCTGGGAGACGATCTTCAACGACCTGAAGAGCTAGCGCCAGCTGGCTCGAAGCGTCGTTGAAGCAGCCAAGACGACGAGGGCCTGAGGAGTTAGCGCCGGCTCACGGGACGAGCGGATTCCTCGTAACGAGTTGAGGGAACATCGCGAAGTCGCGATCGCTGGTCAGCAAGACATCGACGCCATTGGCCACGCAGATCGCTGCGATCTTGGCATCGTGGACCTTGGGGCCGCGTACGCTCGGGCGGTTCACAAACGCCGACAACGTGTCCATGAACCCGGCAGTCTCGCCGATCTGGCGACATGTCGGCGATGCAGTCCACGCCGAAAGCTGCTGCCATGCCTGTTCGGGTGTGCTCGCGGCGTCTCCCCAGATGCGTCGATTCGTCGCTACACAGAAGAACTCATAACAGCAGGGCCACGGAATCGCCCACTGCTCTGATCCCTCCGACAGCTCGCTCATGACGTCGAACGCGACTTGGTTCTGCGGCAACTCGTAACGCTGGGCGTATACAAGGATGTTTGTGTCGACAGCAATCATTCCGCGCCAGGCCATTCACGGTCGCTGAGTTCGAGCATCTCGGACCATGTGAACTTCTCGAACGGGTTCGGCCCGTTCGGGTCTCCCATGCGCAGGTCCGGCAGCTTGTAGCCGCTCACCTGGGGCTTCTCCAGCACCAAGCGCAGGCCTTCCTCGATGACGGCTCGCAGCGTCTGACCGGTTTCCTTGGCGTGCCCCTTAGGCCCGCTTCAGCAGCTCGTCGTGCACATCGACCGTTGTCTTCACCTCACCCATACTACCCATACCGGACAATATGGGTGATATGGGTGATCAAGTTCAAGCGATTTTCGGCGGGAGCGAGAATCGTCTCAAAAGACAGCGCCGCAGCGTGCCAATCAGGCGCCGGAGGAGCTGAGCGGGGCGCAGTCGGAGGCACACCCGCTGTTGCTCGGCGGTGTGGCCGGTGTGGCCGGCCGGTGCAGGACGCCTGAAGTCGGGCGAAGCTCCAATTCGGGCCCGTCGGCACCGTCCACAGTGCGGGCCACAACGTCCACGATCATCGAGTAGCCGCCCGGCTCATACGGCGGCCACAGCACCGAGATGTTCGGTCGTTCGGCCACGTTGGCGGCTGCGGACCGGCTGGCACCGCAGCGCAGCACGTCGCCGTCAAGGCGCATCGCCAGGTGAGCGATGTGCGTTGTGGCATCGTCACGCACGGTCAGCACGTACGCCGCAGCGCCAAAACGCTCCATCTGATTGCCGATGTCGGCCGGCTCCACGGGGATGCTCATATGCGGGACGTTACGCCTGCAGCGGCTTCCCGCGCACCCTGCCGTCTCCTTCGAATTCCGGCAGCGCGCTGGTATCGTCGTGGAGCCTCGGGGCTATAGCTCAGTTGGTAGAGCGCTTCCATGGCATGGAAGAGGTCAGGGGTTCAATTCCCCTTAGCTCCACCCGAGAGACTTGCCAGGAATTCCCAGAAGTTCCCAAATCTTCAGGTCAGAGACATATTCTGGCAAATTGCTTCCCCCGGCAGTTCCCATGCAATAGCGCTAGTTCCCTAGAAAAAGGGAACTCGAAAAGGGAACTCGTGCGACGCTCCAAGCGCCTTACCGACAAGACAGTTCACGAATTGAATCTGCCTCGCTGGCGCAACAAGCACGCTGCCAACGAATGGCTCGCCAGCCTCGAGCGCTACGCATTCGCCCGCATTGGCGAGGTCCCGTGCAACGCATCGAGCGCAGCGACATCATCGCTGTCCTCTCCCCGATCTGGACCACAAAGCCGGAGACGGCACGGCGAGCCGTTGAGCTGGCAAGCACTGCTCAAGCTGCTACGCACCTACGAACTGGACACGACGGTGCACGGCTTTCGATCAGCGTTCAAGACATGGTGCATCGAGCAGACCGCTACCCCGTGAGCCGTGGGCGAGGCAGCTCTGGCTCATGTCGTGGGCAACAGCGTCGAGGCCGCATATGTCCGCACGGATCTCTATGCTCAACGTCGCCATCTCATGCAAGACTGGGCGAACTACGTCGCCCCCTGACCGACACAGCCGTTCACGGCCCGGTCAGCACGATTGCTCCGCGACGAAGCCGGCATTGAACGCTGCACGGGGTTCCTGGGCGGCTCCGCGATCCGCGCGGCCGCGCGAACCGCGGTGATCGGACCCTCGATCAGATCCAGCCTCCTAGCTGCAGCAGGTGTCGGCCAGGGAGTCGGCCCGCCAGGTGGCGACGGCCGCATAGGCCGCGGCGGCGGCGATGCACAGCCCGGCCAGCGGGTCGGCCCACCACCAGCCCAGCGCGGTGTTGGCGCCGAGCCCCACGAGCAGAGCGCCCGACATCAGCGAGCACAGGATGGTCTGGTTCGCCTCGGCCTCGACGGCCCGCGATCCCATGAGCGGGGCCAGCCTCCGCTTGGCCCTGGCCAGCAGAGGCATCGCCGCCAGCGACAGCGCCGCCATCACGATTCCCACCAGCGATTGGCCGGGACGGTCGGCCAGTACCAGGTCGCGCACCGACTCCACCCCCACATAGACGGCCAGGGCGGCGAAGCTGACCGCGATCAGGCGCTGGGCCAGCCGGTCCCCACATAGACGGCCAGGGCGGCGAAGCTGACCGCGATCAGGCGCTGGGCCAGCCGGTCCGCTTCCTGCTTGCAGCCCGTGCGGCGCTCCTGGGCCAGTCGCCAGGCGAGGATCAGCGCAGCCGACACCTCGATGCCGGAGTCCAGGCCGAAGCCGATGAGGCTCACCGAGCCCGCGGCCAGCCCTGCGGCGATGGCGATCACGCCCTCGGCCCCGTTCCAGCCGATGGTCGCCGCGGTGAGCCACTTCTGGCGGGTCACGGCCTGTTCTCGAGTGGTGGGCTCAGTAAGTGCCACCGAGTCGCCGTCTCCTCGCGAGTGCTCTCTTCGCGAACCGTACTGCGGCCGCCACTATTCCATCGACCGTCTCATGCGCAAGCACGCCGACGTGGAGCGGTGGCGCTTGCGGCATCCCGGCCGGGGTACTTGTAGCTAGTGGGCGCCCCAGTATCGTGCGCACGCTCGGCCCGTCCGCGAGCGAAGCGCACCCATAACCACCGACGAACCCACCGCCCCGCCTCCTCCGCCGCCGGTGCCGCCGCGGGAGGCGTCCTCGGGTTTGCCTGCTCCACTGATCTCGATCAGCGACTCCGCAGCCGCGGGATCGACCTCCCGGCGATCATGGGGACCACCGCGGACTGCTGCGTGAGCGCGACGGTTCGCGAGGCCAACGACCGGGGCTACGACTGCCTGGTACTCATCGACTGCGTTGTCGACGTGTCCGAAGCCCGCACCGCGTCGACTGTCGAGCCCTTCCGCATCAACCCACTCGGCGCAACGGCGGAACCTTCGGCCCTGCTGGCCGCGCTCCGATAGCCGCGCGGGCCTCCCTGGCCTGCGCGGTTTCGAAGCTAGGCCTTCTCGGTCGTTGGATCGATGATCTTGCCGATCTCGGTGACCACCGTCGCCGGAAACCCGCTGCGCTCCGCGTGCTCGTCGATCAGCTCCGGGCCGTCGGAGACATAGATGCAGAAGGTCTTATCACCGGCCACGTAGCTGTGCTCCCACTGGATGTGTTTGCCTTCGGACTGCATCGCCCGCAGAACCGCGTTGGATTGTCCGGCCGCGGCGCGCAGTTGCTCGCGTTCGGCAGAGCCGATGTCAGGGATGTCCCGTTCGATGACGAAGCGCCGCATCGTCCCTCCCTTGGTACTTCTGGCCTCTGACTCTAAACCCTCTGGGAGTGTCCCCGCGGGCTCGACAAGCACGCCGTGCTGTCCGCCGTCGCCGAACTCGAGTCCATCGGGGACATCACCGTGGTTCGACTCGCAGATGCCGGGCTGGTGTCCATGGCCGACATCGCAGCCCGCACCGGCCGAACCCGCGAAAGCGTACGACTCCTCATCACCGGCAAGCGCGGACCCGGCGGATTCCCACCCCCCGTTACCGATCCCCGCAGCCGTTACCGGCTCTGGCGCAGCGACGAAGTCAAAACCCGGCTTCGAGAACACCTCGCCGCGACCCTCGACGACTCAGCCGATGATTACATCCGAGCGGCAATCAACGCCGGCCTCGAACTCCGCCATCACCGGGCCCACCTCGGCGACGCAAAACGCTCAAGCCTTCGAACCCTCGTCGACATCTGAACAACCTGTCCCCCCAACGGCCCACCTCGCCGTCTGTCGCCTGCTCGTCGGCGAACCGCTCACTACGTCGTCACCGACAAGATCCTCGGCTTCTGACCACAGCCGCATCGCCTATGTCGAGGCACACGATGACGAGAAGGCCAGCATTGTGGCCGTCGGAGCGTTATCCCTCACGCAATAATCGGCCACTGGCCTCATCACGCCCCGCGACATACTGGCTCCCACTCGATACATCGGACTCCCGTGTTCCTCGTTTGAGGTACACTTGCGCCACGCACAGGAGGTCGCACCATGGCCAAGACCGAGATGATCCGAGCTCGTGTCGAACCAGATCTGAAGGTGCAAGCCGAGCGTGTCCTTCGCGAACTCGGATTGTCGGCCACCGAGGCGATCACCCTGTTCTACAAGCAAGTAGTCCTGCGGCAAGGCGTTCCGTTTGACGTCAGCATCCCGAACGCCGAGACCGTCGAAGCGCTGCGTCAGGCCCGGGAACCCGACGAACTGACCGAGTACTCAAGCCTCGACGAGCTCAAAGCCACGCTGTAGCCCGCAGTGATCCTGCGTTCGGCCCGTCACAGCCCACCGCTAGGGCGGTATGCCGCCGACAACTGCCGTCGCCGGTTTGCCGGCGAACCGCTCCCAATACGTTGTCGCCGACGTCGGGGAGCTGGCCGACCACCTCATCGGCTGAGGGCCCCGCCTCAGTTCAGGAGGGGAGCAGGCGCCGGGCGGCTTCGACTACCACCCCGACCGCCCGCTCCTCGGTGGCAGCGACGCGGGCCGCGTCGACGACGGCCTCGGACTCGGTCCGCTGAGCGATCACCCCGGCGACGCACCCGGCCCGCCAGCCGTTGGCTGCGCACATCGTGAACAGGGTGGCCGACTCCATCTCGTAGTTGAGCACGCCAATGCGACGCCACTCCGCCAGGCTGCCCCGCAGCCACCCGACGACCTCGGCGGCCATGGTGTCGTAGCGCTCCTGGCCGGGGTAGAACGTATCGCTCGACGCCGTGATCCCGACCCGATGGGCAGCATCGAGGGCGACCGCGGCATCGACCAGGGCCCGGGTGCACTCGAACGAGGAGGCGGCCGGGTACTCCACCGGAGCGAAGTGCCGGCTCGCCCCGTCGAGGCGGACCGCGGCCTGGGTGATGACCAGGTGACCGATCAGCAGATCAGGCTGGATCGATCCGGTGGTGCCGACCCGCAGGAACGTCCGCACGCCAAGCTGGGCCAGCTCCTCGACCGCGACCGAGGTCGACGGCCCGCCGACGCCGGTCGAGCAGATCACCACCGGCTGACCGTCGATCGACGCTCGATAGCTCGTGAACTCCCGGTTCGAGGCCAAGTGCGCGGGCTCGGCCATCGTTTCGGCGATCCTCCCGACCCGGGCAGGGTCGCCCGGCACGATGGCAAGCGAGGCGCCGCCGAGATCGGCGGCGCTCACACCCAGGTGCATCACCCGCTCGTCACTCATCACCCGACCCTATTTCTCAGCCGTTGACTGGGTGATGGATGCCCTCCAAGACGCCATGCTGTCCGCCGTCACTGCTGCTAGTCGACGCGGACGGTGAACTCGAGTCCTCCCGCGAAGGGGAGGGTCATCGTCCGGAGCTTGTTGGCGGGGTCGTTGAGGAACTCGAAATAGGGCTGGTAGCCCTTAGCGGCCGAGATGGTGTTGTCGGTAATGATGGCCGCGTCGGGACGCAGGGCTGGAGTGACCAGTTCGAGAGCGTCGAGAGCGACATGCCAGATGTCGACGAGGAGGAAATCGACCGGTCCTCCGCAGTCAACCAACGTCTCGCGCAGATCGCCCTCCCGAAGCTCGATCCAGCGAGCGAGACCCGCCTCTTCAAAGTTGGCCCGAGCAATGCCAGCCTTGGCTGGCTCGTACTCGGTTGCAATCACCACGCCGTCGTCATGACCGTTGTCCCGGACGGCGGCGGCCAGGTAGAGGGTGGACACACCGTGGGAAGTCCCGGCTTCGACGACACGACGAGCACCGAGAGCACGACAGAGCTGGTAGCAGAACGTTGCCTTGTCGCGATCGAGCGCGACGAGCTTGTCGCCGAGGAACTGACGCAGGTTGTCGTCGAAGCCACGCTGGCTTCGGTCCTGGCCGCTCTCTCGCCGTTGCTCCGCTAAGAACGCCGACATCTCACCAGCTTGTTCGTCGCTCTGGGCGTGCAGTCGATCGAGCAGTTTCTCGAGCACGGGGTCATGCAGGGGTGACGTCATGTGGTTCCTCTCTCGGGTGCCGGCAGATCGAGTCGGTTGGTCACTTGGCTTGCTGTCGATCTTGACGTTTGGGTTCTACACGGTCGCCACCGGTTGGGCCTGCCTGAACTCGAACCCGATCAGCTCGACGGTGCTGGCCTGGTACGGCGAGCGCAGCGCAACGCCGCTCACCGTCGCCCTGACTGGCGCCAGCGCCGGAGGGATCGTCATGATCCCGCTGCTGGTCTGGTTGAACGAGATCGTCAGGTTCGCAACCGGTCTGACCGACGCTACGGCGGCCACCCGTCTCCAAGACCTTGACACCCGGCAACTCCACGGCCAAGATCAAGGAGGTAATCGAACACTGGTTCGATGTCGGAGGGGAGACTGTGTTTCCGCAGGTCAGAGGCAGGGTTGAGTCTCCAGTTCCCCCTAGCTCCACTTGAGGATCCTGCGGCCTCGCCGGTGAGTTGTCGGAGTTGCTCCTCTACATCGGTTCGTTGGGGTGGGCGAAGCCCGGGACTGGCCAACGATCCTGGGTGCTGGACGATGGCTGAGCGTTCAGGGCACCCGACTGGGTTTCGGTCGGCTCGTCAGGAGCGTCGTCCTCGTCGATCTTGTCCGCCGCCGTGTGCCCGTCGCTCGACGATGCATCTCCGTAGCCGTCGGTCGCGATGTCGCGCTCACCCTCGCTCGCGATGTCGTTGTCCCCCAAAGCGTTGATGAAGACGTTGTCTCCGATCTCATCGCCGATCGGCATGTTGCGGCGAATGATGTCTGCCAGTGTCGTGGCGTCCACTTCCGCCAGCACATCGGGGTTGGCGGCGAACCACGTGTCGTTCTGGTACCAGAAACGGTCACCGTCACGCAGACGGCGGAACTGGTCAGCGATGATCGTCTGGAACGTCTCGCCGACCATGGCCCCCTCCACATGGTCCTCGGCGAGCCCGCCCTTCCAGAGGTCGACGTGCTCGACTTCACCGTAGGCCTGGCGCAGCTTCGCCTGTACTTGGGGGTCAGATGAGATGTCGCCGAAGCTCATTGCCGCTGGCAGTCCATACGCCTGGCGGGCCGCGTTGTAGGACGCCAGTCCGTGGTCGCGGTTCCGCTGAATGTTGAGCGCGGCCAGGTCGCGTCCGGGGCTGCCGGGCGGGCCGAACAGCATGTTTCGGACCGGGTCGACCAGTTGAGTATCGACCTGCTGGGCCAGCTGTGTTGCGAGGCCGCGCAGCAAGCCCGAGATGCCCTCGTCGGTCACCTGTGACGGCGCGAAGAACGCGTCGGCCAGCGAGAGCGTCCTCTCGATGCCGTTCTCGTCAACCATGAGGAGATCGGGCGAAAGCATGGTGTGCCCCACCCGGTAGGCCGCCGCGGAGAACTCATTCGCTATGGACGCGTCGACTGCTGAGTCGTAGCCGTCGTAGGAGCCGACCGAATCGGGGCCCAGCAGTATCGGCAAGAATTCGTTGTAGGTGATGACCTGCATCTCAGTGCCAACGATCTTGCGAGCCATTTCGAAGATCTCCTGCCCGCACAAGCTGGGAGGGGCGGTCGCGATCAGGTCGGCGAGGCGATTGTGTTCACGGACGAACAGTGTGTGCAATGCGGAAAGCCCCACCTGCTCATTCGCCCGAACATCACCTGCCGCGAACAGATCAGTGCGAGAAGTTCCGGCGCCTCGGCCGCCGCTGTCATTGTCGAGTCCGAACTCATTGAAGGGCAAGAATCGGCCGTCGCTCGATGTGCGGAGCTTCACCGAGTCGTCGTTGTTTCGCAGCGCCTGCGCTCGACCCAATGACGAGCCGTAGACATTCGAGGCGTCGATGAACGACGTAACCACGTTGATCTGCTGCCGGGTGCCGCCTGCAGCAGTGCCGTGAGCCGACCGGTTGAAGGCAATCGTGCGAGTCCCGGCGGATGTGGGATCGAAGACAGCGTCGCCGGTCGGAACCGGGATCGGTAACGACTCTGCGGGGCTGTGCTCGGGCGTCAGGCTGATGTCGTGGTCCAAGAACTGGCCCCACTGCCACACCATGTCGGTTGCGTGGGCCGTGTTGGTGATTGACCTGGCCTGAGCTGCCACGATGTTGCTGACTGCCCTCGGCCCAGGAAGGTCAGCAGGCACATCTGAGAGCCCGGCATAGTTCGCGGCTGCCAGCCGGAGCAGCTGAGTGCCAGCGGAGCCGAACTCGGGATTCTCGACATTGTTGCCCCAGCCGTCGAGCGAGCGCACACCAAACGACATGGGGTACTCGCGCAGGGCAACCGGAACGATGTCGCGAGCATGCAGCCGGACCCGCACGCCGATCCACGTCAGGACTTCCCCGTCGGACCGTGCGTCGGCCAGGTTCAGCCACACCTGCCGCAGCCGCAGCACCAGCCTGTCGGTCCTACCGTCGATGGCAGGGGTGACGGCGAAGCGCACCGCACAGTCGGTGTCGGGCCCGCTGCATGCGACAGTGAGCTCCGTCACCGTGTGGCTGGTACCGCCGATGGTGATTTGGTCATCCGACACGGCGCCGAGTCGGGAGCTGGCGTCGAATCCGATCGCACCGGTGCTCTGGCCCACACTCAGCGATGCCGACCACAGCTCAGAGGTGGAAGCCGTCGACAACGTAGGACTGGTTTGGTCGTCCTCCTCAGCTGCTGCTGCGGGCGGCGCCGTGCCTACCGCCACAAGGACCGAGGCCAGCGCGGCCAGCGCAGTGCAAACGGCGATCTGCGGTCGCCCGCTCCGCCGCGTGCGCGGAGGATCTGCGCGCTCAAATGGGCCGCTCACCGGGCCCGAGAGGCGTGTCGCATCGTCTTCGCCGCCCGCCGGGCGGCACCCCAGTGCGGCAGCTGGGCCCGTTCGATGCCGACGGCACCTCGTTGACGCACTCCCCTTATGCCCGCGGCAAGAAGTCGGTTGAACTCGACATCACCAGCCCCGACGGTGCCGAAGCGCTCCGCGGTCTCGCGGCCAGCGCCGACGTGCTGCTGGAGTCGGCCCCACCTGGCGAGCTGACATCGCTGGGCCTGGGACCCGACGTACTCGCCGAGATCAACCCCGCACTCGTCATCGCTTCGATCTCGCCGTTCGGCCAGACCGGTCCCAAGGCTGACTGGGCCGCAACAGATCTCACTGTGTGGGCATCAGGCGGCCCGATGCACCTGTGCGGCGACGAAGACCGGGCACCGCTCGGCGTGGGCGTCCCTCAGGCATTCCGTCACGCCGCTGCGCACGCTGCATCACTGGTGACGCTTGCACTGGTGGAACGCAACCAATCCGGCGAGGGCCAGCACATCGACGTATCGGCGCAAGCCGTCGCAATGAACTCGACGATGTCGTCGGTGCTGTGCTCGCTGATCGGAGCCCCCTTGACCCTGCGAGGCGGCGGAGCTGTGCGCAGCGGCGACCTCCGGCTGCGGTTCATGTACCCGGCCAGCGACGGGCACGTCTCGGTGACCCACGTGTTCGGGGCTGCCATCGGGCCGGCGACGGCTCGGCTGATGAACTTGGTGCACGAGGCAGGATTCTGCGATTCCGAGACCGCGTCGAAGGACTGGATCGGCTACGGCATGGCGCTCAGCGACGGAAGCGAGACAATCGAGGACTTCGAGCGAACCAAGGAATGCGTCGCCGCATTCACGGCCTCCCGGACGAAGCAGGAGCTGTTCGCCCTCGCCAACGAGCATCGCCTGCTGCTCGCACCGGTCGCCACAACCGCCGACGTCGCAGCATCGGAGCAATTGGCCACTCGCAGTTACTGGGACGTCGTCGACGGGAAGCGCTATCCGGGGCATTGGATGAAGCCCGAACCCACCGACGGCTCGGCCGATCGTGTGCCGGCCGTCGGCGAGCACACGGCTGCTGTCCTGGCCTCGCAGCGGACACCTGCAGTATTCTCGCCCCGGAGGCGCCGACCAGATGTGAGCGCCCGCTCGAAGGCTTGAAGGTGCTCGACTTTATGTGGGCAGTGGCCGGTCCCACGTTCTCCCGGATCCTCGCCGATGCGGGGGCGACCGTGATCCGGGTCGAGTCGTCAATCCGCCTCGACGCGTGCCGTACGTTTCTGCCGTTCATCAACAACGACCCTGGGCCCGAGAACAGCGCCCTGTTCAACAACATGAATGCGGGCAAGCTCGGTATCACACTGAATCCGGGCACGCCTGCGGTCCTCGAAGTCGCCCACGACCTGATCCGCTGGGCCGACGTGGTGTGCGAGGCCTACACGCCCAGAGCCATGCGTTCATGGGGTCTCGACTACGACAACGTGCGCGAGATCAACCCAACGGTCGTCATGCTGTCGACCTGCCTGTTCGGCCAGAGCGGACCGCTTGCCAACTTTGCGGGGTACGGCAACCTGTCGGGTGCGATGGCCGGGTTCTACAACATCACGGGTTGGGGTGATCGCGCCCCGGTCGGGCCCTATGGCGCCATCACCGACTACACCTCGCCGCATCCGGCACTGGCCAGCCTGCTCGCGGCCGTCGATCATCAACGACGGACCGGTGAGGGCCGCTACATCGACTTCTCCCAGGCGGAAGCGTCGATTCACTTCATCGCGCCCGCCATGCTGGAGTACTTGCGTCCTGGCACCGTCGTGGAACGGCGGTGCCAGGACGCCGGCGTGGCTGCGCACCGGGTGCAGAACAGTCCCGAGCTGGCAGTCGATCCGCAGCTCACCTACCGCCGTCACTGGGTTGAGGTTCCCCACTCGACGCATGGCTCGACGATCATCGAGGCGCCCCGGTTCACCATGTCGCGCAGCCGAGTGTGGCCAGATGTCGCCGCTCCCGCTCTCGGAGAGCACCTCTACGAAGTCCTGACCGAGCATCTCGGTTACGACGCCGATCGCGTTGCCGAGCTGGCCGCCGCCGAGGCATTCGACTAGCCCAGCGACAGTGCGAGCCTTCTCTGTGCAGAAATGCTGACTGAGCGCGCGTTTCTGCACAGAATTGATGCAGGCGGCAATCTGTGCGCAAATTTGCCGCCTGAGGCGGCATTTCTGCGCAGAGTCCGCGCCGGTCGGCCTGATCTGGCGGTTTTGCCGTCTCTCCGCACAGCCTCTAACGTGCGCGCATGGCAGCAATCGATCACATCGTCGTCGCAGCACCCGACCTTGAGGCGGGCACCGCGGCCGTGGAAGCACTCGTCGGCATGCGTGCGGCGCCCGGCGGGCCCCACCCGGGCGTCGGCACCCGCAACACGCTCATGTCGCTCGGCGACGACGTCTATCTGGAGATCATCGCTCCCGACCCAGAACAGCCCGCCCCGGCCAATCCGCGGCCGTTCGGGATCGACAGCCTGAGCAGGCCGAAGCTCGTGACGTTCGCCGTGCATGCGTCGGACGGTGAGACCATCGACGACGTGGTGGCGGCAATGCGCGTCTGCGGCGAGGACCCCGGCGAGATCATCTCGATGAGCCGCGTCAAGCCCGACGGCGAGGAGCTCCACTGGTCGCTCACCCTGTCCCCCGCCGGTCTTGCCGAGGGGGCCGGCCTGGCCCCGTTCGTCATCGAATGGGGCGACACCACCCATCCCGCCACCGTGACGCCGACCGGTTGCACCCTGGTCTCGCTGGCCGGAACGCACCCCGACACCGATCACATCCGAGCCCTGCACGCCGCGATCGGCATCGACATCGACGTGAACGCAGGCGACAGCGTCAACCTCGAAGCGACGCTCGACACGCCGAACGGCCGCGTCACGCTCCGCTGATTCCGGCCGGGCAAGAGGCTCGGCCACACACGCGATTCAGCCTCCAATGTGCCAGTCGACGGTTTCTCGGCCCGCGTCGGCCAGGGCCGCGTTGGCGCGACTGAACGGGCGGCTGCCGAAGAACCCGTTGTGAGCGCTGAGCGGCGACGGGTGGGCGGATTCGATGACCACGTGCCGGGTCAGGTCCACGAGCGATTTCTTCCGGCGGGCAAACGCACCCCACAGGATGAACACGACACGCTCAGGCTTCGAGCTGACAGCCCGGATCACCTCGTCGGTGAACGTCTCCCAACCAGCCGACCGATGCGAAGCCGCCTGGCGGGCACGCACCGTGAGAAACGCGTTGAGCAGCAGCACACCCTGGTGCGCCCACCCCTCCAAATTGCCGTGCGACGGCGGCTCGATGCCGAGGTCGTCGCGCAACTCGACGAAGACGTTCTGCAACGACGGCGGTTGCCGTATCCCCCGGGGAACCGAGAAGCACAATCCGTGGGCTTGGCCGGGGCCGTGGTAGGGGTCCTGGCCCAGGATCAGGACCTTCACCTCGGCGAATGGCGTCAGGTGAAGCGCAGCAAAGACCTGATCGTAGGGCGGGTACACGGCGCTCTGGGAACGCTCGTCGGCTACGTATTGCTGCAGGATCGGCCAATAGGGCTTGTCGAACTCGCCCCGCAGGATCGGGTTCCAGTCGGTGCGTGGCATAGCCCGCTAGCTGAGATCCACGGCGTCAGGAGATCGCTGCTGCTGCCGCTGCCGACAACTCGATGCCGCGCTCGATTCGGGCCCGGTAGAGATCCAAGTCGACATCGTCAGCGGGCTTCTGGCCCCGCATGTAGCGGGCGTACACGCCGTGGATGATGCACGCCGATTTCCAGTGGTTGAAGCTGACGTAGTACGCCAACTGCGAAAGATCCGCTCCCGTGCGTTCCTGGTAACGCTCAATGATGTCGGCACGGCCGACGAATCCGTCCACCAGCGTCGGCGGATCCGAGCCCTCCAGGATGTCGTCGCTCGGCTCGGTCCAGCTGTTCAGCGCGTACGCGAGGTCCGCGAGCGGGTCGCCGAGCGTGGAGATCTCCCAGTCCAACACCGCCTGCAGTTCGCCGCTGGGATTGAACAGGCAGTTGTGGAGGCCGTAGTCGCCGTGCACGACGCGCGCCGGACCCTGCTCTGGCTTGCGTTCGGAGAGGAAGTCGTGCAGTTCGTGGACAACGGGAGTGTCGTACCTTGCCGCTTCCGCCGAGGCTGTCCACGACCGGTACCAGGTGCGAATCTGGCGCCCGATGTAGTCCTCCTTCTTGCCGAGACCGCCCAGGCCGACATCGTCGGGATCCACCGAGTGCAGCGCTGAGAGCACGTCCATGAACGATGTGCCGACATGTGCCCTGCCTTCGGCGCTCAAGTGCTCGCGGGCGTCGGCAGATTCGAACAGGGGCCTGCCTTCGACGTAACTCATCACGTAGAAGTGGGCGCCAGTCACGTCGGGGCTCTCGCAGTAGCCGTATGCGATGGCGACCGGCACATCCGTCGGCCCCAAACCGCTGATGATCGTGAACTCGCGCCCCATGTCGTGCGCCTTGGGCAGCAGCTCCCCCATCGGCGGGCGACGCACGACCGCCGTGGTGCCATCGGCGGCGGTCAGCTTGTAGGTGAGGTTGCTGTGGCCGCCCTCGAGCTGGGTCCACGTGAACGGCGACTCAAGGCCGTCGACGTTGGCGTCGATCCATGCCTCCACCTCGGGCACGTCGTACCCGACGGCCCCACTCGCAGCCGTGCCGCCTGTCGCCCCGTCGGTCATCTCGCCTCCCCTTGTACCCGGCGAGCGCCCGCCGATGTGCAGGCTGGCGCAGTTCGCACACACTATGGCAACCGGCGGCGCCCGCTGCGGGCTGTGCACACCCGCGCCGAGGGCTGCACCGGCACCGCGAATCCGCGACGAATCGCTGCGGCGACGACCGGTAGCGTCGGCGCCATGGACCCGACCGCACCAGATCTGCCTTCAGAGCTGACGTCGCCTCCTCCGCACATGACACCGGACGAATTCCGGCGCCACGGCCGGGAAGTCATCGACTGGATTGCCGACTACTGGGAGCGCGTCGAGTCGCTGCCGGTGGCGTCGACCGTCGCGCCGGGTGACATTCGGGCGATGCTGCCCGACGCCGCCCCCGAAGAGGCCGAGCCGTTCGAGAACCTGCTCGCCGATCTGGACCGCGTGGTGCTTCCGGGCGTAACGCACTGGCAGCATCCGGGCTGGTTCGCCTATTTCCCGGCGAACAACTCCCCGCCATCGGTGCTGGCCGACACGGTGTCAGCAGGGCTCGGGCTGATCGGCCTGCTGTGGTCGGCCTCGCCGGCGATGACCGAGATCGAGAGCCACGTGCTCGACTGGCTGGTGGATCTGCTGAGCCTGCCGGGCCACTGGAAGACCACGTCGACCGGAGGCGGCGTGCTGCAGGGCAGCGCGTCCGACGCGACTCATGTCGCCCTGGTCGCGGCCCGCCACCGCGCTAGCGCTCGCAGCGGCCTGCCCGCGACCCAGATGGTGGCCTACACCTCGGCCCAGGCGCACAGCTCGGTGGAGAAGGGCGCCAACATTGCGGGCTTCGGCGTGGCGCGCCTCATCGAGACCGACGAGCACAGGGCAATGCGACCTGACGCTTTGCGCGCTGCAATTGAGGCCGACGCGGCGGCGGGTCTTGTGCCGACGTTCGTCGGCTCGACCGTCGGCACCACCGGCACTACCGCGGTCGACCCGGTGCGGGCCATTTCCGCCATCGCCCGAGAGCACGAGCTGTGGCATCACGTTGACGCTGCGTATGCGGGCACGGCCATGATCTGCCCCGAGTTCCGTCACCACCAGGACGGCATCGAGCTGGTCGACAGCTACGTGTTCAACCCTCACAAGTGGATGATGGTCAATTTCGACTGCTCGGCCTTCTACGTGGCGGAGCGGGAGGCGCTCACCGAGGCGCTGTCGATTGACCCGCCGTACCTGCGCAACGCCCAGAGCGACGCTGGCAACGTGATCGACTACCGCAACTGGCAGGTGCCGCTGGGTCGCCGCTTCCGAGCGCTCAAGCTGTGGTGGGTTCTGCGCAGCTACGGTGCCGCGGCGCTGCGACAGATGGTGCGCCACCACGTCGCCATGGCCCAGGAATTGGCGCAACGACTCGACGACGACCCTCGCTTCGAGATCGTGGCGCCGCACCCGTTCTCGCTGGTGTGCTTCCGCTGGTGTCCCGCCGACGAGTCCCAGACTTCACAAGAAGCCGCGGACTGCGCCACCGATGCGATTGCTGCGACGGTGAACGACAGCGGCGTCGCCTACCTGACCCCCTCCAAGCTGGACGGCCACAGCATCATCCGTGTGGCGATCGGTCAGTCCCGCACCGATCGCGAGCACCTGGATCGGCTGTGGAAGACGATCAGCGAGGCCGCCGTCTAGCCGGCAGGTCCGAACGTGCCCAAGGCGGCCAGCAATCGGTCGTTCTGTTCCGGCGTGCCCAGGCTGATCCGCACGCCTTCGCCCTCGAACGGGCGGGTCACCAAGCCCTGCTTCTCCAGCCGGACGAACAGGTCCATGGCCCCAGTTCTCACCGCCAGGTAGACGAAGTTGGCTTGGCTCGGCACGACAGGCCAGCCCTGCTCAACCATCGCAGCACTCACCCGCTCGCGCTCCGCCAAGATGCCTGCCACTCGTACGCCCAGCTCCGCTGCGGCCTGTGGCTCCAGCGATGCCCGTGCCGCGACCTGAGCGATACCGCTGACGATGAACGGAAGCACCACCTTGTCGAGCGCGCCGATGACGCCCGGGTGCCCGACGCCATAGCCGACACGCAGGTTGGCGAGGCCATAGGCCTTGGAGAACGTGCGCAGCACCAGCGCATTCGGGTGCTCGGGCAGGATGGCCTCAATGGGATCGGCCACCGCAGGATCGGTCACGAACTCCCGGTATGCCTCATCGACCACCACGATGACGTCGTCGGTCACGGCTGCGAGCAGGCGTTGCAATTCCGCAGTCGAACAGACCGTGCCAGTCGGGTTGTTGGGGGTCGAGAGGATCACGATCTTCGTGGCGTCGGTCACCGATGCGGCGACGGCGTCGAGGTCAAAGGCATGGTCGACGAGCGGAACCGTCACAGCCCGAGCCGCGGACACTGCGCAGAACACCGGATGGACCTCGAACGAGCGCCACGGATACACGACCTCGTCGCCGGGATCGACGTACGAGGCAAACAGCTGCTGGAGCACGCCCACCGAACCCGAGCCGACGGTGACCTGATCGAGCCCGACGCGGTGCCTGTCGGCCAGCGCTTCCCGTACCTCCATGCAGCGATGGTCGGGATAGCGGTTCATGCCCAGCGCAGCCTCGGCGACCGCTTTGGCCACCGAGGGAAGCGGGTCGTTGGCGTTCTCGTTGGAAGCCAGCTTGACGGCTTCGGTCAGGTCATGCTCGGCCTCGGCCTGCGCGGCCGAGCGACCCGGCTTGTATTCCGGCAGCCCCTCTACAGCCGTCCTCGGTCGTCCGATCATGCGCTGGCGCTCCTGGTTCTCGGGGCGGCCCCGGCACGCCGCACTGCCCGGCGGCAAGTTACCGGGCGGAACTGTTTACAAGCGGCGGTTCGCCTGGTCCCCCGGCTTGGCGGCCGCCCGAAACTCGTCAGCAACAGCGGCCATGGTGGCGAACGTCACGCTGGGCTGGGACGCCATGTGGTCGATGAGCCGTTCGAGCATCAGCATGCGGCTGCCCCGTCCTATGCACTGGGGATGCATCGTAAGCACGAACACCCCGCTGCCGACCCGGTCACAGAGGTAGTCGAACTCAGCGGACCACACGTCATAGACGTGATCGGGGGTGCGCAGCCCTTGCACCGTGGGACCGTCGTAGCTGAAGTACGGCCAGTCGTCGAGGATCCAGTCGAACGGCAGCTGAACGAGGTCTACCTCACCGCCGAATTGGTGCGGACCGTCGGTGGTAGGCACGTCGCCCAGCCGGCACCACGTGGGCGCGTAGTCGTTGCGGGCCATGGAGGAGTCGTATGAGAAGCCGTGCTCGATGAGCAGGCCGATCCAGCGGTCCCCGCAGTTGCCGCCCGGCACCCGGTGCCCGACCGGCGTACTGCCCGAGAGCCGTTCGAGGCAGTCCATGGAGCGCGTCAGGATGGCCCGCTCGTCGGCTTCATCACGTTTGGACGAGGGGGCCTCGTGGCAGTAGCCGTGATAGCCCACCTCGTGCCCGTCCGAAACCACCCGGGCGCACACGTCGCCGAAGGTGTCGATGGTGTGGCCGGGGATGAACCACGTGGAGGGAAGGCTGCGCTCATCGAGCAGGTCGAGCAGCCGGTGCGCGCCGATCGTGGAGAATTCCCCGCGGGCGGTCAGGTTCGGCGATCTTGAACCTCGTGGCCCCGTCCAGATTGAGATCGCATCAAAGTCGAAGCTCAGGCAGACCGTTACACGGGAATCTGGGGCATCGGGTGGTCGTTCGGGGCTCATCTGCGGACCCTACTGAACCTCCATCAGCGCCTGCCACGTCCGCATGCGTCGCATCCTCCGCCGGCGGGCCCCATGTGGCCAAGCTGCCGGGCGATACCGTGACCCGATGCCAGAACGGACTGCATCTGGTCCCACTGAGGGGCCACCGCTCGCCGGCATGAAGGTGCTGGAGGTGGCCACTGGCATCGCCGGGCCGTTCGCTGGCCGGTTGCTTGCGGGCGCCGGCGCGACGGTGCTCAAGGTCGAGCCGCCGGACGGCGATCCTGCCCGGCGCCAGCCGGTCGACGATGTCCCGCTGCATAACGGCGAGCTGAGTCCCCTGTTCGTTCACCTCAACGCAGCGAAGCTGAACTGCGTAGCGGACGACCTCGACCCGTCGTGGCCCGACGTAGTGATTGCGAGTGACACCCTGGCGGGGCTCGCCGGCACTCCGTGGGACCCTCAGCGACTGACTGCCCGCGCCGCTGCGAGCGAGTCGGCACCCAAGCTTGTGACGGTCACCGCCTGGGGTGCAGACGCAGACGACCCGGGCGTCATTGCCGACGAGCTGTTGGTGCAGACCGCAACCGGCTTCCTGGGCTTCAACGGCGACGAGGGTGCCGAACCGCTGCGCCTCCCCGGCTGGCAGGCCCAGTACACCGCGGGCGGATTGGCGGCTTGGGCTGCGCATTTGATCCTGCGACGGCCTGAGACCCACATGGACGTGTCGTGGCTGGGGGCGCTGCTGACAGGGGTCGAGCTGTGCTACTGCGATGCGCTGCACTGCGAGCGGCCGCGGCCGCTGGTGGGGCCGCATCCGCCGACTGCCTACCCCTCGGGCGCCATCCGCTGCGCCGACGGTTACGTGTGTCCCGGATCGATCCGGCGTGACGACTGGGAAATGCAATGCCTGCACCTCGGCGTGCCCGAGTGGATCGACGATCCTGAGCTGAGCCACCGGCATCGCCGGGTCGGCCACATCGACAAAATCCGCGAGGTCATCGAACCGTGGTACCAGGCGCGCACCAAGCGGGAACTCTTCCAGTTCGCACTCGAAACGCCATGGGCCGTCGGCATGGTGATGACCCCGCTCGATGCGCTCAGCGACGAGCACCTCGTTGCTCGCGGCTTCCTCGGCAACATTGAGACACCGGCCGGCTCTGCGGTTGGACCGATCCGACCGTTCACCGCGGTCGGCCTGCCGGTGCCGAATCAGCGAGTCAACGACCGAGGCACCGACTCGCTTCCGGCTCTGACGAACGGCTCCCGCAGTGACGCGGCTCCTGCGCTACGCCCAGCCCGCCAGCTACGCGTCATCGAGATGACCATCGCTTGGGCGGGCCCCTATGTCGGCAACCTGCTCACGCCGCTCGGCATCGACGTCATCAAGATCGAGGCGCAGAACCCCTTCGACGGCTTTCGCACACAGCGCCCCTACGACCACGGCATGGCACCGGGGCTCGAACACCTCGTGGCAGACAATCGCTTCTACGAGGCGGGCGGCCACTTCAACGCCGTCAACAAGGGCAAGCGCGACTGCGTGGTCACGCTTGCGACGCCCGAGGGCCGGGACGCGTTCATGGAGCTGGTGCGCAACTGCGATGCGCTCGTCGCCAACTTCGCGGCCCACGTGCTGCCGCAGTTGGGTCTCGAGTTCAAGACGCTGGCAGAGGTCAACCCCCGCATCGTGCTCGTACGCATGCCTGCGTTCGGCATCGACGGTCCGTACGCGGACGCGGTCGGCTATGGCTCGATCATCGAGGCGATGGGCGGGCTCGGGCACCGGCAGGGCTACGAGCACGAAGGCGCCCGCATCTCCAACATCTACTTCCCGGACCCCATCGCCGGCATCGCCGCGGGATTCGCCCTGCTGAGCGGCCTGCACCACGCCGAGCGCACCGGCCAAGGCATCGAGATCGATGTCTCACAGCAGGAAGGCACCTGGCAGCACAGCGGCGAGGCAATCGTGCTGGCTTCAACGGCCGGGCGCGACATCGGCCGCATGGGCAACCGCGAACCCGGCACGGCATGGAGCGGCTTCATGGAAGGAACCGACGGCTGGCTAGCGGTCGTGATCGACGCCTCGCCGGACGGCCGGGTCGAGAACCATGCAACGAACGTCGTTCGAGGGCTGCTCGATCAGATTGCCGCCAACGGTGGCAATCCCGTCCGTCCGTCAGCGGACCTAAACACAGCGCTACGTCTCGCCGGAGTCCGAACGCAAGTCTGCCTGGATCCGTGGACGGCGCCGGAATATCGCCCGCTCGCCGACCACCTCGATGTCGTCGAGCACCCGGTCACCGGCCACAGGCGCCACATTGCGTCCCCGTTCACCCTTGACGGCGTGCGCGCATCCCAAGCAGGCCCCTCCCCCCTGTTCGACCAGCACACCGACGAGGTCTTCGCCGAAGTAGCCGGCCTCTCAGCCGACAAGATCGCAAACCTCCGAGCCAACGGCCACATAGGAGGCGAACTCCCCCCGCCCGCAGAGCTCGGTTTCGTCTACGACTGACAACAAGAGCGAGACATCGCCTGCGGGCTACCGTGCGCCCCATGCGCATCGAACCGTTCCAGATCGCCGTCCCGGAAGAGCAACTCGACGACCTTCGCGATCGCCTGGTCCGCACCCGCTGGCCCGAGCCGGAACCCGTCGATGACTGGTCGCAGGGCATCCCGCTCGCATACGTCCAGGAAGTCTGCGAATACTGGGCCAACACCTACGACTGGCGTGCCCGAGAGGCCTCTCTCAACCGATTCGACCAGTACATGGCCGACGTCGGCGGCATGGACGTGCACTTCATACACGTCCGCTCTCCTGAGCCCAATGCCATGCCGATCGTGATCACCCATGGCTGGCCGGGCTCCGTAGTCGAGTTCCACAAGGTCATCGAGCCCCTGGCCGACCCCGTCGCCCACGGCGGGAACGCAGCCGACGCATTCCATGTGATCTGCCCGTCGCTTCCGGGGTACGGCTTCAGCGGCAAGCCGTCCGAGCCGGGCTGGGGCGTTGAGAAGATCGCCGAGTGCTGGGCCGAGCTCATGGCCGGCTTGGGCTACGAACGATTCGGCGCCCAGGGCGGCGACTGGGGCTCAGCCGTGACGAGTGCGCTCGGCAGTCGCCATCGGAATACCTGTATCGGCATCCACCTGAACATGGTGATGCGCGGCAGCCGGCCGAAAGATCGAGAGCCCAACGAAGAGGAACTGTCAGCCCTCGCGGCAGCGAAGCACTACAACGACTGGGATTCGGGCTACTCCAAGCAGCAGTCCACCCGTCCCCAAACCTTGGGCTACGGGCTCACGGATTCTCCCGCCGGACAGGCCGCATGGATCTTGGAGAAGTTCTGGGCGTGGACGGACTGCGACGGCCATCCTGAGAACGCGCTCAGCCGCGACGAGATGCTCGACAACATCATGCTCTACTGGCTGAACGCCACTGGGGCATCGTCGGGACGTCTCTACTGGGAGAGCTTCCGACAGATGCCCCGCATGACGGTGGACGTGCCAACCGGCGTGGCGAAGTTCCCCAAGGAGATCATCCCTCCGGTGCGTGCCTGGTCCGAGCCGATCTATTCCGACATCCGGCACTGGTCCGAGATGCCGGCCGGCGGCCATTTCGCGGCATTTGAGCAGCCTGAGCTCTTCGTCGACGACGTGCGGGCCTTCTTCAGCTTGCTGCGATGAACCAAGGCCTACCCAAGGCGCCTCGAAGGTGCCCCCGATGATGACTGGTCGTTCCGAGCCGACCCTGGCCGGCAACACCATGGATCGGCCGTTACTGGTCTCGACCCTCATTTCCTATGCATCCCGCAGCCATGCCGCCACCGACGTCGTGGCCGTCGACTCAGCGGGCATCACCACGCGCAGCACTTGGGGCCAGGTCGGTGAGCGAGCGCGACGGGTGTCCGCTGCGCTGGTTGCCGACGGGATTCGACCCGGAGATCGGGTGGCCACCATTGCCTGGAACGATCACCGCCACCTCGAGGCCTACTACGGCATCTGTGGCATCGGCGCCGTCTTGCACACCGTCAACCCACGGCTTCATGACGAACAGCTGGCGTACATTCTCAACGACGCCGCCGACAGCGTCGTGCTGGTGGACCCCTCCTTTATCGAGATCGCTGCCCGTCTCGCCCCACGCATACCCAGCGTCCGCCGTTGGGTGGTGCTCGGGCACCTCGATTCGCCCGCGGGCCTGCCAGGCGAGATCGGCTATGAGGACTGGCTGGACACCGTGCCGGGCCCCTCAACATGGCCCGAATTCGACGAGCGTTCCGCCGCCACGCTCTGTTACACCTCCGGCACTACGGGCAATCCCAAGGGCGTCCTGCAAAGCCACCGATCGATTGTGCTGCAGACATGGGCCTGCTGCACCGGCGACGGCCATGACGTTCACTCTGGTCACGCAGTCCTAGGTGCGGTCCCCATGTTCCACGTCAACGGCTGGGCACTGCCATTCGCAACGGCGATGAGCGGCGCAAAGCTCGTGCTGCCCGGACCGGACCTCAGCCCCCAAGCGCTCGTCAATCTCATCGAGGCCGAGGACATCACCTTCTCAGCAGGCGTTCCCACCATCTGGCTGGGTGTCGTGCAATACCTGCAAGCCACGGGTCGCACCGTGCCCACGCTGGGTAAGGTCGCAGTGGGCGGATCTGCAGCGCCCCGTGTGCTCATCGACACGCTCGAGGATGACTATGGCGTCACGGTCAGCCATGTCTGGGGCATGACCGAAATGACCCAAGGAACCTCGGGACGTTTCACACATCGGGTCGAGCGCCTCGACCGCGACGCTCAGCGTGCCCGCCAGGCCAAGGCCGGCCGAGAGCTGTACGGCATTGAGCTGCGCGTGGTCGATGATCAGGGAACCGTCCTGTTGCGTGATGGCCGCAGTGTTGGCGAGATCCAGGCACGCGGCCTTTGGATGTCCGGTTCGTACTACTGCGGCGCCCTCGCCGATGCCGAGACCTTTGCAGACTCGCACCTCTCCGAAGCCGAAGGCGGCTGGCTGCGCACCGGCGACGTCGGCGCCCTCGACTCCGAGGGTTATCTCACCCTCACGGACCGGTCCAAGGACGTCATCAAGAGCGGTGGCGAGTGGATCAGCTCGATCGAGCTGGAGAACGCTGCTCTTGCGGCCCCGGGGGTTGCGGCTGCGGCCGTCATCGGCTTGTCGCACGAACGCTGGGGCGAACGCCCGCTGCTCATCATCGAGCTTTCCGACGGTGCCACTCTCGATCACGCAGCGGTGCTCGATGCCATCCGGCCACGGTTCGCTTCATGGTGGCTGCCCGACGACATCGTCGTCATCGACACGATTCCCCTGACCGGCACCGGCAAGATCGACAAGAAGGCGCTGCGCACCTACTACGCGGGGCACGTCTGGCCGCAGCGTTAGCTCGAATCCGCGCCGACCTGCGCCATGACCCTGCCGGTAGCATGTGAATCGGATGCGCGGACCGCGTTGCCGAGTCCGTGCTCTGGCCGCTTTGGCGGCCACCGGCACTGCTGCGCCGAGCGAGGTCACAAACCGCTTGGCGCCGGGGTTCGCCCCGCGTGCCGATTCCCTACCGCCCGTATCCCGACAGCAAGGTGTGAGTCATGGCTGCTGGTCGCACGACGTTCGAGAAACTGCAGAGGGACCGGGCCAAGAAGGCGAAGGCCGAGGCAAAACGGGCCAAGCGCATGGGCAAAATCCCCCAGAGCGGCCCACTGGTCGCGGCCGAACCCGAACTTGACGGCACCGGCGCCGTGCTCGACGGCAACATCGACGAGGAGCTGTCCGCTGCCGATCTGATCCGTCTCGTCGAAGAGGTGCAGACCCAGTTCGACAACGACGAGATCTCCTTCGACGAGTACGAGGAGCGCAAGATCGAGCTCCTGGCCCGCCTGCCCACCGACTGAGCACTCTCGGTGCGGCCCACGAGCCGTCGAGGTAGCCGCCTGCTTGGTGATCGGCGCTGCGTTGGCCTCCATCGCACCCTCGCTGGTGGTCCTCATCGCCATGCGAGGACTTCAGGGGATCGGCGCG
The DNA here is from genome assembly GCF_965237655.1 of Candidatus Poriferisodalis sp. Classification (GTDB taxonomy): domain Bacteria; phylum Actinomycetota; class Acidimicrobiia; order Acidimicrobiales; family Poriferisodalaceae; genus Poriferisodalis. The sequence continues at coordinate 1,415,018 of NZ_CBDEGB010000002.1, read as the reverse complement.
GCGATGATGGCCCCGGCCTCGCTCGGACTCGCCGTCGCCGCGTGGCCCGTCGAACGGCGCTGTACCGCGGTCGCAGTCTGGAGCTCGACGCTCGCGCTGTCGACCGCAGTCGGCCCCGTGGTCGGCGGCTTCTTGATCGAATACGGCTCGTGGCGCTGGGCCTACGCGCTGGAAATCCCGGTGGGCTTGATCGCGCTGGTGTGGGGAGTGGGGGTGCTGAGCGAAAGCGCACGCCACCCCGAAACGCACCACCCCGATCTGGTAGGCGCAGCGCTTCTGGGCGGTGCAACCGGCGGCCTTGCTCTCGCAATCGTGCAGGGACAAAAATGGGGCTGGACGTCGCCAGCAGTGCTCGGATTGCTGGTGACGTGCGTCGTGTCGATCATCTTGGTCGCTCGTCGCACCGCGCAACATCGCGACCCCATCGTGCCGAGAACGCTCCTGGCAGTGTCGTCGTTTCGAATCGCCTCCATGTCGCTCTTCCTGTTCGGCCTGGGGTTCTTCTCCATGCTCCTGGCCGTGGTGCTGTACCTCACTGAGATCGCCGGTTATTCCACCGTGACCGTCGGCATCGCGATCATCACGTTGCCCGTCGCAGCCTTGGTGTCGGCCAACGTCAGCGGACCGCTCGCCGATCGCTTCGGATTCCGGGCCGTGGTGATCCCCGGAATGCTGCTCTTCACTGTCGGTGCGCTGTGGCTCTGTGTGAGAGCGGGCCCGAGCCCGAATTACCTGTTGGATCTGTTTCCAGGTTTTCTGCTGGCCGGAACCGGCATCGGAGCGGGACCAGCCATCCTGAACGGGGCCGGAGTCTCCGAAATCAACCCTGCTCACTTCAGCGTCGCCGGAGCGGTCACCCAGACCGCTCGTCAGATCGCTAGGGCGATCGGTGTCGCCATCGTGGTTGCCATTCTCGGTGCCAGCGCATCTGGCGGCCCCACGGTCGGCACCTTCCGCTGGGCGTTCGCGTACTTGGCGTTCGCTACAGTCTTGGCGGGCCCGGTGGCCACCCGGATTCCTGCTCGGGTGTCGACCGCCTAGAGGCAGCACGGAAGCTATCGGGGCGTGCGAGCCTTGCATTTTGGTACGTTGATCGTATGAAGCGCAAGAGTTTCGGGCACATGGCGTGTCCCATCGCGCAGTCGCTCGAACTCGTTGGTGAGTGGTGGACGCCGCTGATCCTGCGTGACACCGTCCTCTTCGGGCTCACGCGCTTTGACGACATTCAGAACGACCTCGGCATCGCGCCGACGGTGCTCACAAGCCGACTCAATCGTCTGGTCGAGAGCGGCCTGCTCGAACGCCGCCAGTACACCGACCGCCCGCCGCGGTTCGAGTACATCCCAACCGAGGCTGCCGAGGACTTCAGGCCGGTTCTGGGAGCCTTGGCGGAGTGGGGCCAGAAGTGGACCACTTGCCACGCCGCTGACGCCAGCTCCTGACGATCAGCGGTCCAAGCCACCGCCGCGGGCAGCCTCGGCGTCGAGTCGGTGCACGGACACGGCGTAGTCGCCCCCGTCGAATGGGGCACCCTCCCAGGTTGAGTAGCGAGCTTCGAGCGCGAGTCGATTGCGTTGCGCCAGCGCGTCATAGACGTGCAGTTGCAGGTACGCGTCGCTGAGTTGGAAGCCCGCCACGAGCACTCCGCCGGGCCGCAGATGCGCTGCCAGATTGGCCACCACGGCGGCCTCAGTGCCGCGCTCGAGGAAGATCATGACGTTGCCGGCGGCCACCACGGCGTCGAAGAGGCGCTGGTGACCAGCTGAGTCAGTGAGGATGCTGTTCGCGAGATCACCCTGCAGCCACGCCAGTTCGGGTGCTTTCTCGCGAGCGAGGTCGAGCATCGCGGGGTCCAGGTCGACACCGACGACCTCATAGCCGCGATGCGCGAACTCGATGGCCATGCGGCCCGTGCCGCAGCCCGCATCGAGCACGGCCGCTCCCGGCGGCGCCAGCCTCGTGACCAGGTCCACCTCGCCGTGCACGGACTCGCCACGCTCGGCCATCTGGGCCCAGCGCTCGTCGTAGGCGGTCCCTCGCGGGATGTCGCCTCGATCTTCCCAGCGGCTCAGCGGTCCTCCCAGTCCGGATCACGCCTCTCTGCGAAAGCGGAGGCACCTTCGATGGCATCTGCGGACCCGAAGACTTCCTCGAGCGCCGGCTGCTGGTACTCCCAGAAGCCGCCCTCAGTCACACCCAGCACGTCGCGGATGAGCCGCTTCGAGGCCCGAACGCCCATCGGCGCATTGCGAGCAATTCGTTCGCCGAGTTCCACGGCGACGTTGACCGCCTCGCCCTTCGGGCAGACTCGGTTGACCATGCCGTGCTGGTGCGCGACTTCAGCCGTGATCGGCTCTGCTGTCAACGCCATTTCCATGGCCAGGCTGTAGGGAAGCTGGCGCGGCAGGCGCAACAACGCGCCGGCGCCTGCGAACAGGCCCACGCCCACTTCCGGGATGCCCAGCATCGTGCCTTCAGAGGCCACGATGAGATCGCACGACAGCGCCACCTCCAGTCCGCCCGCCAAGGCGAAGCGCTCCACGGCCGCGATGAGCGGCTTTGCAGCACTGCGTTCGGCGATGCCGGCGAATCCGCGGCCAGGCGGGTTCGGCATGGCGTCGATGCCACCGCCGCTCACGAAGGCCTTGAGATCCATGCCTGCGCTGAAGCCGCGCCCCGCCCCGGTCAGAACACCGACCCGAACGTCGGGATTCGCATCAAGGTTGTCGAGTGCTTCGCCGAGTGCCTCCGAAAGTGCCATGTTGAACGAGTTCATGGCGTCGGGGCGGTTCAAGGTCAGGATCTGCACGTAGCCGCGCTGTTCGGTCAGCACAAGCGGTTCATCGCTCACGAGATCTCCTCCGTCGGTGAAGCGGTTGTTGGTCTGTCGGCAGTTTGACGCCATCGGCAGCGCCGACGGCGCCGACAGTAGCCTCGCCGCGCGGCGCGAACCCGGGGGCAGCCGCGGACTTGGGGTTGGGATGAACGGCGACGGCTCACCCGCAGCGAGCGAAGCTTCAGGCAGCGACGAGGTCCGCGACCTGCTCGCTCGCATCGAGATGGCCGAATCGACCGAGGCCCCGATGCTGGTGCAGCTCCTGGCTCGGACCCCCGAGCTCCAGCAGGCTCAAGGGGCGACCGCCCTGCGAACGGCCCGTGCGCTCAGTGTCCACGGCGGGCCACAGCTTCTGTCGATCGCCGGGGAGCTTGCCGCACGAGCGCACCGCGACGGCCAAGCCGGTGCTGGGGTCGTCTTCGCCGAGTGCGCCGACAAGATGAGCCTGCTCAGCGGTCGGCCGCAGCAATTCGGCACGGTGGTCACGAGACACCTCGGTGACCTGGTGCTCGCACCGATCGACGGCACCGTCGACGACGAGGCCCGCGCCCGCGTGGGCCTGCCCACGTTGACGCACCGCCTCACCGAGATCGATCGGAGAAACCGGGAACTTGCCCGAGAGCGAGCCGCTGAGGGGGGCCTTCCGCCGGGTCAGCGGATATGCCGGGTCTGGCGCGACCTCAGTCCCGAATTCCTGGCTGCCGAACTCGACGCCGACCCGGCCGGCTGCTGGAACGACGGCGACGAGCTCACCTTCGTCTGCCGCAGCGACGCCGCCGGCGTACTGCCCGGGCCCGTCATCGAACTACCCATGTGGCGGGTCGGCAAAGGCGACGACAGCGACCTGTGGGCGCTCAGCGTGCGCATCGAACGTCTTCCAGAAGCAGTGATCGGCTACGGTTTCTGGCCCCTTGACGACGCCGGAAGTCTGCTGGGCGGTCAGCGCGGTCCGGTGCCGCACCGCTTCCGAGGACCCGAGGCTCCCGCCGAGCTGCCCTCGCACCGTGGCGACGAACTGCAAGGCACGACGCAAGTGCACACGGTCGACAGCACCTCACTGCGCTCGAAGCGGAAGGCCACCGTGTACTTGCCGCCCCAGCACACGGCTTCGGAACGTCTGCCGGTGCTCTATGCCACAGACGGCAACATGACCGGCCCCTATATCCGGCGCCTTGACGCCGGGATCACGAACGGGACCGTACCCCGCTTCGTGCTGGTCGCGGCCCATGCTGCGCCAATGGGTGGCTATGGCAATGAGCGGGCCATGGAGTACCTGCCTGGCCTTGACAACGATCGCTTCGACCGCCATCAGCGCTTCTTTGTGGAGGAGCTGACGGCGTGGGCCGAACAGTTTCTTGGCGTCTCCGATGACCGAAACCAGCGCGGCGTATTCGGCGCATCCGATGGCGGCGGGCACGCGCTCACCGTCGGGCACATGCACCGCGACAAATTCGGCCACGTCATGGCCTATTCCACTGGAATGCCGCCGAACGAGCGCATGGACTGGAACTCCGCCGAGGCCCCGTTCGTTCACCTGTGCGCTGGAACGCTGGAGGGTGGCTTCCACCAAGCCACCGAGGCGTGGGCGGCGTGGCTGCACTTCGCGAAATCGCCCCACGAATGGACTGAGCGGGTCTGCGGGCACGATCTCATCCAGTGGATCGAGGAGCTGCCGCGCGCAATTGCACGCGCGTGGGGCTGACGCCCCACGCCGATGCACGCGCCATGGGCTCACGCCCCACGCCGTGGCCCGCTCCTGGGGCTGACGCCCCGCGGCGGGCCGCTCAGCCGTCGCGCAGCAGGTAGCGCTTGATCTTGCCAGTCGCTGTTTGGGGCAGTTCGTCCACAACGCTGACCCAACGCGGGTACTTGTAGGGCGCGAGACGCTCGCGCACGTGAATCTGAACCGCTTTGGCAAGGCTGTCAGTGGCCGTGCCGGGAACCGGCACCACGAAGGCGCTCGGCTTCGTGAGACCCGCTTCGTCGAGAGCGCCCACCACCGCGACGCTCAGCACACTTTCCATCTCCAAGATGCAGGCCTCGACCTCGGCGGGTGACACCCAGATGCCGCTGACCTTCATCATGTCGTCGGTACGCCCTAGACAGGCGTAGGTGCCATCGGGATTGCGCACGTAGGTATCGCCAGTCGCGAGGAACCGGCCGTGTAGCGCCTTGCGGTTCTGCTCGGTGCGATTCCAGTAGCCCGCCATGACCGACTCGAAGGCGACGTGCAATGCGCCCGGCTCCCCGTCGGGTACCTCGTTGCCGTATTCGTCGCGGAGCGACACCTCGCAGCCGTCGATCGGCGTCCCGCTCGTGCCCGGCACCGAAGCGCCCGGCCGGTTGGTGATGACGATGTGCACGATCTCGGTGGTTCCCAATCCATCGAGGATCTCCACGCCGAAGCGTTCGTGGAATCTCCGACCGATGTCTGCAGGAAGAGGTTCACCAGCGGAAACGGCCTGGCGGACCGACGCGAACGTGTCGACCGGGAGATCTGCAGCGAGCAGCTGCGCATACGAGGTCGGGACGCCGAAGTACAGCGTCGGCTGGTACCGGGTCACATGTGCGGCGATGTCGTCAGGCGTCGGGCGGGCCGGGTTGAGCACAACCTTGGCTCCAGTGGCGGGAGGGAAGTAACCGGCATTGCCCAAGCCGTAGGCGAAGAACAGCTTTGCGACCGAATAGACCGTGTCGCTGGGCCCCATGCCCAAGATGTCGACTGCGTACCGGTCGGTGACAGCGCTCATGTCGGTGTGCCGATGCATGGCGCCCTTGGGATGGCCGGTCGTGCCAGACGTGTACAGCCAGAATGCGACGTCATCGTCGATGGCCACGAACGGATCGCCAGCGGCCGCAGGGTCACCAAGACCGGAGTCATCGGTGTCGTCGAGCGTCCATTCCAGAAACGGCTGGTCATCGGCGGCCGGCAAGATCTCAGCGGCGAAGGGCGGCGAGTACACCAGGCCTACAGCGCGGCTGTCCCCAAGCAAGAACCGGTAATCGGCAGTACGAAACAGCGTCGAGACCGGAACCGGCACCGCGCCAATCCACATGGCTCCCCAGAACCACCACAGGAACGCCGGGGTGTCGGCACAACACAGCATCACTCGCTGCTCGCGCTGTAGGCCGCGTTCAGCCAGCGCAGCAGCGGCGGCGCGCACGCGCTCGGCCAGTTCGGCCCGGGTCAACTGGCTGCCGCTCGGGGCGTCAACCACCGCTACTGCGTCGGGAGCGGCCGACGCTGGCTCAATGACGAAACGGTAGACAGCGTTCGCGTTCACGCCTGGCCTCCGCGGTGATGCCGGTGTCGTTGCGAACACTAACGATGCGCCGACACTCCGCCATTCGCTGCGACTCATGCAGGACTCAGGTTGTGCGGGTGGCGGCCGGGCTGCACACTCGTCGCGTGAGCACCGAACACGGCGTGTACCTCGACTTCTTCGGCGATCACCGTCCGTGGCGGCATTGGACTCTTCGGGTGGACGGTCCGGTCGCCACACTCACCATGGGAGTGCAGCCCGACGGCGGCATTTTCGAGGGCTGCGAGCTGAAGCTGAACAGCTACGACATGGGCGTCGAGCTGGAGTTCGCAGACGCCATCCGCCGCATCCGCTTCGAGCACCCGAGTGTCGGATGCGTCGTGATCGAAAGCGGCTACGACGGGGTCTTCTGTGCCGGTGCCAACATTCGTGCGCTGGCAGCCGCCCCGCATACCCACAAGGTGAACCTCTGCAAGTTCACCAATGAGACCCGGCTGGAGCTGGAAGAGGCCTCAGAGCACAGCGGGCTGCGATTCCTCGCGGCGGTGGGTGGTGCGTGCTCGGGCGGCGGTTACGAACTGGCGCTTGCCACCGACCACATCCTGCTCGTGGACGATCGCAACACGGCAGTGTCTTTGCCCGAAGTGCCACTGCTCGGAGTCCTGCCCGGCACCGGCGGGCTGACCCGGCTAACCGACAAGCGGCACGTTCGTCGTGACCGGGCCGATGTGTTCGCCACCAAGGCCGAAGGACTGCGGGGACGGGTGGCGCTCGAATGGGGCCTGGTCGACGAGTTGGCGCCGCGGACGACGTTTGCCGAGGCGGTGGGCGCGCGGGCGGCTGCATTGGCTGCGAAGAGCCGCTCCAGCGGCCCCTCTGCAAACAGGGAACCGATGGCGCTCGAGCCGCTCGGCTTGCACCCCAATGACGACGGCAGCGTGATCGGCGAGTTCGTGGCGATGGCACCGGATCGTGAACGCGCGTGCGCCGAGGTGCTGATCACAGCAAGTCCCGACCCCGCGTGGCCGTTGCGAGCCACTCGGGAGCTGGATGCGCTGCTGTGCCACCTGCGCTTCAACGAGACCGAACTGGGCACGATTGTGCTGTTCACAGACGGCATCCACGCAGACGTGACAGCCCATGACCGCGCCCTGGGCGAACCCGCCAGCCATGCCGAGCTCGAGACCGCCTTGCTGTGGCGACGGACCCTGTCTCGCCTTGACCTCACTGCTCGCACACTCATCGCAGCAATCGAGCCTGGTTCGTGCTTTGCCGGCGTGCTTGCCGAGCTGGCACTGGCTGCCGACCGCACGTACATCCTCGACGGCGAATTTGTCGACGACCGTCCCGGCGATGCCGTGGGGGCGCGCGTGCATGCCCTGCGAAGCGAGGCGATCGGAGCTCATGAGCCCGCCGTCCTACTGTGCTCCGAGCTCAGCCTGGGCACGATGCCGATGGCCAACGACCTCACACGGCTGCAGTCGCGGCTGTGGGGCGACGAGGCGGCCATTGCCGAAGCCGCCCGCACCATCGGCACCCCGCTCGACGCGCAGGCCGCTGCAGAGGTTGGCTTGGCGACCGCGACGCCCGACGATCTCGACTGGGATGACGACTTGCGGTTGGCGATCGAAGAGCGCGCCGCCTTCTCCCCCGATGCACTGACCGCCATGGAGGCCAACCACCGGTTCTGTGGCCCCGAGACCATGGCGACAAAGATCTTCGGGAGGTTGTCGGCTTGGCAGAACTGGATCTTCATTCGTCCGAACGCAACCGGACCACAGGGCGCGTTGACCCGTTACGGCACCGGGACTCGCCCGATCTACGCCCCAGACCGCGTCTAAGGTCCCGCGTCTAACCTCGCCGGGCGGCAGCGACGCCCCGAGGCGCAAGCACACCCCGCTGGAACGCACATGACCAGGGTCGACTACAGCGAGCGCATCCCCAACAATGTCGGGCTCTCGCAGGATCGGCGACTGCAGCGTGCGCTGGAGGGCTGGCAGCCCAAGTTCGCCCGCTGGTGGGACAAGTTGGGCCCCGCCGGCTTCTCGGGAAACGACGTCTACCTGCGCACCGCAACCGACACGAGTGCCGAGGGTTGGGCCCACTTCGACTACGTGAAGATGCCCGATTACCGCTGGGGCATCTTTCTCTCGGCGCCAAAACCCGACCGCCGCATCGGCTTCGGCGAGTCGATGGGCGAGCCGGTATGGCCGGAGGTTCCGGGCGAGTTCCGCAGCGAGCTGCGCCGGCTGATCGTGGTCCAAGGCGACACCGAACCAGCCTCGGTGGAACAGCAGCGCTACCTCGGCCACACCGCCCCGTCGCTGTACGACCTGCGCAACCTCTTCCAGATCAATGTCGAGGAGGGCCGCCACCTGTGGGCGATGGTGTACCTGCTCCACGCGCACTTCGGCCGGGACGGCCGCGACGAGGCCGAGGCCCTGCTTGAGCGGCACTCGGGAGACCCCGACAATCCCCGCATCCTGAACGCCTTCAACGAGAAGACCTCCGACTGGCTCTCGTTCCTGGCGTTCACCTATTTCACCGACCGCGACGGCAAGTACCAGCTCGGCGCCCTTGCCGAGTCGGCGTTCGATCCGCTCGCCAGGACGTGCGAATTCATGCTGCGCGAGGAAGCGCACCACATGTTCGTCGGCGCTACCGGCCTGGGCCGGGTTGTGCAGCGCACCTGCGAAGTGATGGTCGAACACGACACCGACGACGTTCGCGCCTTCGGCGCCATCGACCTGCCGACCCTGCAGAAGTACATCAACTTTCACTACACGGTCTCGCTCGACCTGTTCGGCGCCGAGGCTTCCACCAACGGCGCGAACTTCTACACCGCCGGACTCAAGGGACGCTTCGACGAAGCCAACTACCACGATGACCATGTGCTCACGTCGTCCACGTTCGCCTGTACTGAGGTGGTCGACGGCGCCATGGCCGCCGTGGAGCGGCCCTCACTGCAGGTAGTGAACCTGCAACTGCGCGACTCGTATTCCGAGGACTGCCTGAAGGGGCTGCGGCGCTGGAACCGGCTGATCGCCGAGGCCGGCATTGAGGCTGAGTTGACGCTTCCGCACCCTGGCTTCAACCGCGCCGTGGGCGTGTTCGCCCCCTATGACATCACGCCTGACGGCCGCGTCGTCGACAGAGCTGAATGGGAGGCTTCGTGCGAGGACTGGCTGCCCACTGACGCCGACCGCGACTACATCAACTCGCTCATGTCGCCCGTCTATGAGCCGGGGCGCATGGCCGCTTGGATCGCTCCCCCGGGTCGCGGCATCAACACCCGGCCCGTCGCCTACGAATACGTGCGCCTGTAGCCAGAATGAACGTCGAAGACGGTCGCATCCAGATCGACGCGGTCGGCATCGCGTACCGCCGGCTCACTCCCGAATGCTCCGAAGCTGGGCACCTCAACAGCGATGGCAGTCCCACGATCGTGATGCTGCACGAGGGGCTCGGCAGCATCACCCAATGGCGTGACCTACCCGAGGTGCTGACACGCCAGTGCGGACTCGAGGTCGTCGCCTACGACCGAGGCGGCTACGGACGATCCGACCCGCTGCCGGCGAACTACAGCGACGGCTTCATGGAACGCGAGGCAACCAACGTGTTGCCTGCGGTGCTCGAGGGGCTCGCTGTGAGCCGACCCATCCTGATCGGCCACAGCGACGGAGCCTCGATCGCACTGATCGCTGCCGCTCTGGGCTCGGTGACGCCACTCGGTGTGGCCGTCATCGCACCGCACACGTTCATTGAAGACATCTGCATTGAGGGCATCCGAGCGATTGACACCCAGAGCGACAAGGTCATTTCCGGACTTGCCCGCCATCACGACAACCCACGGCTCGCATTCGAGCGCTGGCGCGATGCCTGGCTGACCGATGAGTTCCGACACTGGGACATTCGGCCCCTGCTGGAACGCATTGCCTGCGGGGTGCTTGTGCTGCAGGGAGACGGCGATCAGTACGGCACCGATGCCCAGGTATGGACCATCACCCAGAACGTGAACGGTGCAACCGGGCACATTCTCGATGACTGCGGCCACGTCGCCCACCGCGACCAGCCTGAACAGATCGCCGGCTACTTGGTCGAGTTCGTCTCAGACTGCCTGTCAACCGGAAGTTGACCGAGCACGGTCGCAAGCGCGTCGGCTGCGACGACGTCGGGTGCTTCGAACGGTCCGAAATGGCTCAGACCCGCATAGGTGATCAAGCGTGAATTTGCCAGCGCCTCATGGGCAGGGACGCCGATGTCCTCGAAGGTCATTTCCAGCCCCTTGCCGATGACAATGTCCGTTTCGCTGCCTTGCAGGCGGGTGGTCGTCGAGGTCCACTCGCCGTCGTAGGTCGCCGCCTCGTCGGCCGCACGGCAGCGCAGGCGCACGGTCCCATCGGGCAGGTCTTCGAATCCGTTCGTGATGTAGCTGTGCAGTGCGTCGGCGCGCACCCCGCCGAATGGTGGCCGGGAGGCAAACCGCTCGAAGGCCTCACCACGTGAAGAAAAGACCTCCCGACGGTTTGTGGTGACAGCAATCAAGGGGTTCTCCCCGGGCCCGAACACTTCCTCTGCACGCCACACGACGGGCTCGTAGCCGTACATGCGCCGGATGGTGCCGGGTCGCTGGGCGTCCGCCAGCAGCAGCGTTGCCGCGCCGATGGAGTGACCGACGCAGTCCAGCTCGCCCGCAGCGATGCCGAGATGGTCGGTGACGGCCAGGAGATCACGCGCCAGCGTGGTCCACAGAAAGTCCCTGCCGACAGGCGGTGGGCTCCAGCCATGCGCTCGAAGGTCGGGCGCCCACACCGTGAAGTGCTCGGCGAGTCGACCGGTGAGCGGCCCATAGGTACGGCCGTTGAAACCAGTGGCGTGCACGAACAGCAGCGGCGGCCCGGCTCCGCCGAGGCGGTGCAGCGCAAGCTCGACACCGTCGCCCACGTGGACCATGTCGGGTGCCGGGATGCCGCCGTCAGGTCCACTCATGTCTGCGAGACGTGTGTGCTAGCCATGCGCGCATGAGTACTACAGACGCCGCCCCGGCTGCCGAGCAATCCCCCGATCTTGAGTTCTTCTGGGATCCGGTCTGCCCGTTCGCCTGGATTACCTCGCGCTGGGTGGAAAAGGTGATCGCTCAGACCGGCTACTCCGTGGACTGGCGCTTCATCTCGTTGCGCGTCCTGAATCGGCACCGCGATTACGCCACTGAATTCCCGCCGGGGTACGAGCAAGGACATACCGCGGGTCTCCGGATGCTGCGGGTGGCCGCCAAGGTGCGAGCTGAGCTGGGCCGGGACGTCATGGGCCCGCTGTACGACGCAATGGGTCAGCACTACTGGGAGATGCCCAAGGGCTCGGGCCTGCGGGATCGCATCGGCACCGCGGAGCACACCGCGGAGGCACTGGCAACCGCCGGGCTGCCCACGGAGTACGCGTTTGCGGTCGACGACGACTCCTGGGACGCCGAGATCTCCGCCGAGACCGAGCTGGCGCTCAGTCGCACCGGCCGCGATGTCGGCACGCCGATCATCACCTTTGAACCGCCGGACGGTTTGTCGTTCTTCGGCCCGGTGATCTCGCGAGTTCCCTCCGACGAACAGGCAGTGCCGCTGTGGAATGCCGTCATCGAGCTGGCCCGCTTCCCGGGTTTTGCCGAGCTGAAGCGATCCCTGCGCGAATCCCCGCAGCTGAACGTTCTCGGCACCCTCACCGACGCGCCCGAAATGGAGGATTGGGAAGCAGGCTCCCGTAAGGCCCACAAGCCGAGCTGAGCACACTCCCCGACTCCGCCCGGCGTCTTGGCTCAAGCGTCGAAGCGATAGGCCTCAGCGCGGGGCTTGAGTGGGCGAGACAGCCACAGCGGGCGGCGGAGCCCTCCCGGACCGGGAGCCGGCCGCGTCATCGCGAGCCACTCCTCGTACGCCTCCCGAGCGCGCGCCGTGTCAACCACGACATCGCCGTAGCGATCGTCGGCTTCGGCCGGTCCCACGCGCACCCGCTGGTGCCAGCACTGCATGCCGGAGATCGGGTCGGGCTGCACTGAGAACGTCAGGTTCTGGTGCACTCCCGTGTCGTTCCACCACACACGCTCGGTGTCGGGATCATCGGAAGCGAATGGCGTCATCGAACCCGTGCGGCGCATCCGCCATACGGTGCCCTGCCGGTCAATCTCTGCAGGGCCTCCGGCCCACGACCTCGGCCCTGCGCCATCACCGTTGGGGCCGGAGCTATGAGAGCCACCGGCGGCAACAGGATCGAGCCGCCAGCGGCCCATGTGGTGCGACGCCGCTACCACGCCGGGGCGGATCCCCTCGGTCCGCCACGCCGAGATGACGAAATGGCCGATGCGGGTGGTGATCCGCACGAGCCCGCCGACCTCGATTCCCAGGGCTTCGGCATCCGAGGGGTGGATCCACAGCGGATGTCGATGACTGATTTCTGACAGCCACTTGGAGTTCGCAGACCGGGTGTGTATGAGCGTCGGGATGCGGAAGGTCGGCAACAGAATCCGCTCAGTGCCTGCCAGATCCAGCTGCTGCCAGTGGACATGACTGGGAATCCAGCCGGGTGTCGCATGCTCGGGCCAGCCCCAATCGGCCAGGGTCGTCGAGTACAGCTCGAGCTTTCGAGAGGGCGTCGGGAATCCGTGACGGGCCGCTCCCGCAACCTGCACCGCCACTGAGCCATCCCCGAGCGGGGGCAGCGAGGTGTTCACATCACGGATTGTGTCGCGCTGGGGCCGGTAGACGGCATCGTCACCGAGCACGGTGCCAGCGAGCTGCGAGGGCTGAACGACGCGCTCATGGTGACCATAGGGATCGCCTCGAACGGCGTAGGCGCCCCGGTCACGCATGAACTCGAGCGGGGTCTGTCCCGCGGCAGCAGCGTCGTCGGCCAAGCCCGGCACCTCGTCGGTGAAGATTGCCTCGTAGTACTCGTCGATGCTGATGGGCTCACCCGGCCGGGACGGGCTCTCGAACCACTGGCGGATGCCGAGCGAGCCGTCCGGATCAATCCGCCAGGACAGGTCAATCCAGAACTCGTTCTCCTCCCAGACCTCGCCTGGGTTGAACTCGTGCGTTCTGCTGTCGGGGCCGACATCTTTGCCCCGCAGTTCGGCATACCGGCGCATGACCGGCTGGCGGAATCCCAGCCATTGGCCTGCGTGAGTCTCGAACGATGCCAGATCGTGGCGCTCCGAGCCAACGCCCATCGGCAGCACGTAGTCGGCGAACCACGCTGTCTCCGACCAGGTCGGCGTGAGCGAAACGTGGCAGCCCACGCGCTCAGGATCACTCAAGGCTTCCAGCCAGCTGAACCCGTCAGGGTTCGTCCACACCGGGTTGTAGACGCGCGTGAAGTAGGTGTCGAGCCGGCCCCTGCCCTCGCGCAGGAAATGCGGCAGCAGGATCGACATCTCGTGATGGCTGAGCGGATACTCAGGCGGCCAGGACAGCTCGTTCCAGTGCCCGACCGGCGGCGGCCGCAGCGGCGGTGCCGGCTTGATCTTGTGCCAGCCAGCCCCAGTCGTGCCCCCTACGGTGCCGACTGACCCGGTGAGCACGTTGAGCAGGAACAGGCAGCGCGCCGTCTGCCAGCCGCCGAGGTTGCCCGCCCCGGCGGCCCGCCAGTTGTGAGATGCGAAGCGACCGAACGCCCCTCCGATGGCCTCCGCGATCTTGCGAAGTTCGTCGGCGTCCACCCCGCACAGGTGTGCCGCGCGCTCAGGGGTGTAGCGGGCATACGCGTCGCGCAGGGCCACCTCGACCGACTCGAATGTCGGCGGAAGATCGGGTCGAGTCTTGGCCAGGTAGGTCTGCCAGTTCGTCCAGCGGTGGACAAACGCACGGTCCCACGTGCCAGCCTCCAGCAGCAGGTGGGCCAGGCTCAGCAGCAGGACCGGTTCGGTTCCAGGCCACGCCGGCAGCCAGTGATCGGCCTTGGCTCCGGTGTTCGACAGCCTCGGATCGACGCAGATGACCGTGGCGCCCCGCTGCTGGGCCTCGATGATGCGCTGGGCATGCGGATTGAAGTAGTGCCCGGCCTCGAGATGGCTCGAGATGAGGAAGATGACCTCGGCATTGGCAAAGTCCGATGAGGGACGGTCATGCCCCATCCAGGTCGCATAGCCCACGCGGGCGCTGGAGGAGCACACGTTGGTGTGGCTGTTGTGGCCGTCGATGCCCCATGCAGTCAGCACCCGCTCGGTGTAGCCGTCCTCGCCGGCTCGGCCGACGTGATACATGATCTCGTCCCGGCGGTCCTCGACGATGGCTGTCCGGATCCGCGCCGCGATCTCGGTCAAGGCCTCGTCCCAGCTGACGCGCTCCCAGCCTCCCCCGCCGCGCTCGCCGGTTCTACGCAGCGGGTACAGGATCCGCTCGGTGTCGTGGACCTGGTTGATCGTGGCCGGCCCCTTGGCGCAATTGCGTCCCCGCGATGCGGGGTGTTCGGGGTTCCCTTCGAATCGAACGACCTCGTCGGTGTCCCGGTCGATATAGGCGACCAACCCGCACGCCGCTTCGCAGTTGAAGCAGGTGGTGGGCACCAGCGTGTAGTTGCGCTCGATGCGCTCGGGCCAGGAGGCTGCGTCGAGCTCGGTCCAGTGATGCCATTGCTCGTGCGGCGGCGAAGCCCTGAGCCCGATGCCATCGGGACCGCTGGGGGGGGACCCGGCGGTGTCGGCGGCGGGGCGATCCGTCATGACAGCGGCGCTGCCTGTGCGGCACGCAGGTACTCACGGTCATGTCGCCACAGCCACGCCAGCAGCGCGGCGGCGATGACCGGGGTCCAGGCAAAAGCGATGGCGTTGGCTCGCAGGGCGAGGTAGGAACCCCAGACCGCACCCCCGCCCAGCACGGCTTCGCCGGTCAGTCGAGCGATGAGCACCAGCACTGGCCGGTCCGCCCACATCGGACGGCCGCGGCACTGATGCAGCAACAACGCGGTGTACGCAGCGGTCAGCAGCGAGCACACCGCTGTCGGGCCGATCAGCACGACGAACCAGGTCGAGCCGCCCCACAAGCCCGCGACGCCCCACAGCGTCACCAACGCTGCGTCGGCCATGATCACCCACGCACCCGCCGTGATCCAGCTGCGAAGCCGTCCCTTGGCGAACAGGTACCAGAAACGCTCTGGCCGCTTCAGGTCGGCGATCAGCAGCACGCCGGTCACCGCCAGCGCGACGAGCGCTATCGCGGCTGGCCCCGTGGCGACGGCCGCTCGGTCGTCCCAGCCCAGCAGCGCAGCCGCGGCGGCCCAGAGCATCACGCCTGCTGCCACGCCCTTGGTGACCAGGTAGCCGGCGACCTTGGCCCCCCACGGCTCAGCGTGAGGCACCGTGTACGCCGTCCGTGTCGCCGTGCTCGATGCCGGGCTCGATGGCCAGGTTGCGCTGCCAGTCCAATCCGACCAGATCAGCCCGTCGTCAGCCACGGGGCGTGCCAGTGGGTCGAGGGCTTCGGGCACCGTTCCCGCGTAATGCACCTTCGGCAACGTTCGGCGCTCGGGAGCGCGGACCGGCAACTCCTCGCGGCGAATTCGCTCTGCGGTGGGGTCAGCGGGATCGTCATGATCCACCACCGTGATGGCGCGCGTCGGACATACCGACACGCATGAAGGCTCCAGCCCGACCTCGAGCCGGTGCTGGCAGAAATTGCACTTGTGCGCCGTTCCGGTATTCGGCGAGATGTACAGCGCGTCATAGGGGCACGCGTTCATGCAGCCCTTGCAGCCGATGCAGCGGGATTCGTCGAAGTCCACCACGCCGTTCGATGCCCGGAACAGGGCGCCGGTCGGGCAAATCGAGATGCAGGGGGCGTCGTCGCAGTGATTGCAGCGCATCACGGCGAAGTGCCGCTGAGTGTCGGGGAACTCGCCGGTCTCGACGTAGTTGACCCACGTCCGGTTGACACCGAGCGGCACGTCGTGCTCGCTCTTGCACGCCACCGTGCACGCATGGCAGCCAATGCACGCGCCGCTGTCCAACAGGAACCCAAGGCGCGTCACGGTCATAGGTTCCCACAGATCACCTCCGGATCGACGCACCTGAGGGGACAGCTGGGCCCGTCACACACGCCTTCCAGTCAGGAGTGCACGGATTACCGACGCGCACACGCGGCGCGCCTAACGTGGCGCGGGATAGGTCAGGGGGGACTTATGAGCGACGACGCAGCCAACGGCTCTGCTGCGAGCGACGAGATCATCCGCCTCAACGAGGTGTACAAGATCTTCGGACCGCAGCCGAGAGGCCGTCCGTTCGAGTTGGCCCGTTCTGGCGTGCCTAAGAACGAGGTACAACGGCTCTCGGGCCACGTCGTCGGGCTCAGCAATGTGAGCTTCTCGATCAACCGAGGTGAGATCTTCGTCGTGATGGGCCTGTCAGGTTCGGGCAAGTCGACCGCCATCCGGACGGTGAACAAACTGCATGACATCACCTACGGCGAAGTACTTGTGGACGGCGTCGATGTTCAAAAACTCGACGGCACCGACTTGCAAGCGTTTCGGCGGGAGAAGATGGGCATGGTCTTCCAGCACTTCGCCCTCTTCCCGCACCGCAATGTGCTTGACAACGTCGGCTATGGACTCAAGGTGCAAAAGGTCGACCGTTCCAACCGGAACGAGGCGGCCATGCGGGCACTGTCGCTGGTGGGCCTCGCTGCGTTTGCCGAACATCGGCCCGCCCAGCTCTCAGGCGGCATGCAGCAACGTGTGGGCCTCGCACGGGCGCTGGCGTCAGACCCGGACATCCTCCTCATGGATGAGGCGTTCAGCGCTCTCGACCCGCTCATTCGACGCCAGATGCAGGACGAGCTGATGGAGATCCAGGACAAAGTGCACAAGACGATCCTGTTCATCACTCACGACCTCAATGAAGCCCTGCGCATCGGCGACCGGGTCTGCATCATGAAAGACGGCGCGGTCGTGCAGATCGGCACGCCCGAGGAAATCCTCACCGAACCAGCGACGGGCTACGTGGCCGAGTTCGTGCAGGACGTCGACCAAGGGCGCGTGATCAAAGTGGTCGAGGTGATGTCGGAGCCACGCCCGATTCCCTCCGACATGTCGCTCAGCGATGCACTCACGCTGTTGGACGACATCGCTGGGCGGTTCTGCTGCGATGCATCCGGCAGACCGGTCGCGCTGTTGACAGCAGCCGACGGCCTGCGCGCCCGCAGCATGGGCAGCAATGATCTCGCCAAGGCACTGCGGTCCGATTTCGACCAGTGCAACCCTGACGCCACGCTCAACGAACTCTATGCATCAGCGGGCCGCGGTCTCTCCATTGCCGTCGTCGACGACGACGACGGCAAGCTCATCGGCAATCTGGATCCCCGCCTGATCATGGAGGAGATGGGCAGAGTCGAGCAGCTCATAGAAGGCTTCGAGCGGGAGGTGTTCATGTGAGCGCCGCCGCGCTGCTCGCCCAGGCAGACGCCGAGGAGGTTCAAGAAACCGGCCACTTCATTGACAAGTTCATCGACACCGTCACCAGTCCCGAGGCCGGTGACCGCGTCGCCGACTGGCTCACAACTGGCGTGGAATGGGCGGTGGCCGCAGCGCTGTTCGCTGTGCCGGCATTGTTGATCTTCGGAGGGATACGGGGCCGTCGCTACGCGATCGGTGCTGGCGGACTGCTCGGATTGATCGCGGTGTGGTGGTACCGCAGCCGACCTGACGTGGTCGTGGCCTCGGGCACCCGCACGTTCATCGAGGACGGGCAGACATTTGAGTGCCGCGACGCGGTGATTGACGCACAGGGCAATCTCGTGGAGTGCGGCTCCGGCTTGATCGCACAGGTGCGGCAGAACACGGTGCTGGACCAGTGGCATATACCTGTGGGCGACTGGGTGGAGCAGGTCGTGTTCTGGGTGGATAACAACATGGAAGCCACCTTGGGCGTCATCGAGTGGCCATTCGCCAAACTGCTCAACGTCATCGTGGACCAATGGCTGCTCAAGCTGTCGTGGCTCACCGTGTGCCTGGCGGTGTTCTTGCTGGGCTGGCTGGTGCGCAACTTCCAAGTCGGCGCCATGGCGTTCATCGGATTGCTCATCTGCGGGCTGCTGGGCGAGGCCTACTGGCGTCAGACCGCGCTCACCATCGGCTTCATCAGCGTGGCGGTGCTGCTGTGCGTGATCGTCGGCATCCCAATCGGCGTGCTGTGCGGGCGGGTGGACAGCGCTTGGAAAGTGGTCCGGCCCGTGCTCGATGCCATGCAGGTCGTCCACTCCTTTGTGTACATGCTGCCCTTCATCTTCTTCTTCGGCATCGGGTTCGTCTCCGCCACGATGGTGACGATGACCTTTGCCCTGCCGCCGCTGATTCGGCTGACCAATTTGGGCATCCGACAAGTGCCCGAGGACGTGGTGGAGGCGTCGAGGGCCTACGGCGCACCCGAATGGCGGGTGTTGACCGATGTGCAGCTGCCGCTGGCCCGCCCCGCAATCATGACGGGTCTGAACCAGACGCTGCTGTTGGCGATCTCCATGCTGGGCATCGCGGCGATCATGGGCGCTGGCGGCTTAGGTCGGCTGCTGTTCACGGCTATCTCAAACCTCGACATCGCTCTTGCAGGCTCGGCCGGTCTGGCCTTCTTTCTGGTGGCCGTGGTACTGGACAGGCTGAGCCAGCCAGAGTCGAGCGATTCGGGCAACTTGCTCAGTCGCATCACTCAAGCTTGGGCCAACCGGCGCACACCGGAGAAGCTGCTGGTGCAACAGGCCGAGGCCGAAAGCAGCGACGCAGCCAGAAAGCTGGCGGCACAACCCGAAGCACCCGAGGAATCGTTCGTGCCCGCAGGTCGCCCCGAGCGTGCCGCTGCAGTCGTGACGGCTGTCGGCTCGCTCGTGACGCTGGTCGCACTGGCGTTGCCGTGGAACATCGATGCCGGACTCGTCTCGGCCTATGCCCGCAGCACCGACGCGGACCTCCGGACCGAGCAGTGCTCGGGCGACTGGATCGACGTGCAGTCACTCAACCCGTTGGCAGAGGCCGGCAGCAATCGCGTGTGTGACGGCTCCGAATCATTGCTCTCCAACAGCTTCAACGGCGTGTCGGCCTCGGGCGGCTCATGGTTCGGCATCTTCATCGCCATAGCGGCCGCTGTGGCCTTTGTCGCCGCCTACAACACCCTGTTTCGGCGTGGCCGCGGTTCTGGCTGGTTCACCGCGCACGGTGCTGCGGCGTTCTCGCTGGCGTCGCTGGCCACCGCGGCGGTGTACCTGTTGGCGAACCCGCCGGACAGGGTCGAGATCTACAGCGCCGGCATCGGCGTCTATGTCGCCGTCGCGGGAGCGCTGCTGGCGACCGGCGGCGCCTTTACATGGTTGTGGCGGGCGCCAATGGCTGCTCGCAGGCCGCTGCCGGCAACGGTGGCGTGGGGCCGGCTGCTGGGCGCCGCGTTCGCCGTGTTGCTGCTGGTGGGCGGCGGCTACGCAGGTTGGAGCTTCGACACTCGGACCGAATCGGTGATCAGCGATGAGCTGCGCGCTGAGCTCGATGCCATCGCCGCCGAAGGCGAAGCTGCGGCTGCAGCAGCTGTGGCTGCCGATGCAGCCGCAGATGAAGCATTTGAGGCTGGGGATGTCGTTGCCGAACAAGAGCAACGTCGAGTGGAGAACCAAGCGCTGGCGCTGGCGGGGATCAGGGCCGCCGATATCACCGCGAAGATCGCGTTGGCAAAACGCACCGGCGACATCATCCACGACGGCTTTGAATCCGAGGGCGCTGGGCTGGGCATCTGGACATTCATCGCAGGCCTCGCCGCCCTCGGGCTCTCGTTGCCGGCAATCGGACTGCTGGGCATCGACGAGAGCCTCCGGTACCGCTGGAGCACGCTGGTGGCAGGAATCGGCTTGGGCATAGCCATCATCCCGCTGGCATGGATCCTGACCATCGCCCGCGTCGCAGACACCAACTTGGTCTCTGGCGTCGGATCGGTCTTCGTGATGGCCGCTGGTGTGACCCTGTTTGCCGCGTCACGGGGAACCCTGTCAGAGTTCGAGCGGAACAAGATCTACGGCGATATCCCCGCCAACACTGGCTAGTTGCTGAGGCGAGCCGTGCAAAGTAATCCGAACATGTATGCGCGGTCTAGGGTTTAGGGCGCGCAGGCACCCGACTACGCTGCCATTCAAGGAGCCTTCGTCGATCCGGGCGAACGGCGCCGCACATGCGTGGTCGCAACACGGTGCGCCGCGTGACGCAACCTGTCGCAGATCAGGGAGGATCTCCGAAATGAAAACGAAACGATTGACCAAGCTGCTGTTGTTACTAGCAGCGTTCGCGCTATTCGCTGCCGCGTGCGGCGGTGATGACGACGACGATGCCACTGCCACTGCCACTGCGGAAACAGAGGCACCCGCCGCCACCGAAGCCATGGTCGAAGAAGAGCCGATGGAAGAGGCGATGTCGATGACGCCTGGCGATGGCGTCTCGGTGACGATGGGCCGCGCCGATTGGTCCACCGGCTACTTCCAGGCCGAGCTGTACCGGCAGCTGCTCACCGAGCTTGGCTACACGGTGTCAGATCCCGCCGAACTCGAGCTAGGGCCCAACAACGGCTACGTGGCGATGGCCGCTGGCGACATGGACTTCTGGGTCAATAGCTGGTACCCAGGCCACAAGGCATGGCTGGCGGGCGAACTGCCCGACGGCTCGCTGGTTGGCGACCACCTAACTGTGCTGGGTGAGGAGATGATCGCCGGGGGGCTTCAGGGCTTCCTGGTGACCAAGTCCTTCGCCGACGAATTCGGTGTCTACACGCTGGACGCTCTGAACAGCAATGCTGACGCGCTTGCAGCGTTCGATGCAACCGACCCGGTGCCCGGCAACGGCATTGCCGACATCTTCGGCTGCCCCGAGTCGTGGACCTGCGACAACATCATTACCGCGCAGATCGCCTTCTCGGGCTGGGAGAACATCACACAGACGATCGCCGGCTATGACGCCATGTTCGTCCAAGCTGTGGATAACGCCAATGCTGGCATCCCGATGGTGGCCTACACCTGGACGCCTTCGGCGTACATCACCGAGTTGCGCCCCGGCGACAACGTCTACTGGATTGGTGTTGAAACCGTCCTTGACGACTCGAACCCCACGGGCATCGAGGGCGGCGAGGAATACGACCAGACCGGCGACGGCACAGGCGGCTACGCAGCCATCGGCGCCGACCAGTGCCCGGCAGCCGCGGACAACGCCGACGGGCTGTGCCCGATCGGATGGATCGCAGCCGACATCCTGGCGACCGCCAACAACGACTTCATCGACGCCAACCCTGCAGCCAAGGCGCTGCTCGAGGCGGTCAAGCTGTCGGTGATCGAGGTCTCGCTGGCCAACGTCGACCAAGACGCCGGCGCCGCACCCGGCGATTTGGCCACTGCGTGGATCGCTGAGAACCGCGCCACGGTCGACGCCTGGCTCGAAGCGGCACGCGCAGCTGCGTAGACAACTCAACGCAGCCGTCGCCCCTCAGGGCTGACGGCGCAGGCGCACAACAGAGGGTGCCGGACTCCGGTCCGGCACCCTCTGCGCGTTCGGGCGATTCTCAGTCTTCGAGTTCGGGCAGCGCCGACGGAGCGTTCGTTGCGGTCACCCGGGCCAGACCACCGTCCACCACGAGCGTCTCGCCGGTGACGTAACGGGAAGCATCGGACGCGAAGAACAGCACGACGTCGGCGATGTCGTCGCCGAAGCCCCAGCGCTTGAGCGCTACCTGGCCGGCAAGGTCCGCTATCAGGCCTGGCACGTTGTTGCGTGCCTCTTCCCAGATGGCCGTCGCGATCAGACCGGGTGCAATCGAGTTCACCCTGATGCCGTCAGGGCCCCAATCCGCGGCGAGCGCCCGGGTCATGGCGTCAACGGCGCCCTTGGTGCCGGCATAGGCGACACGGCCAAGCGGACCGTGCACGCCGGCCACCGAGCTGATGTTGATGACCGAACCGCCGCCCCGAGCGATCATCGACGGTGCCAGGCCGGTGCTCAGCATCACCAGGGACCGCACGTTGATCGAGAACACCAGGTCGAAGTCTGCTTCGGTGAGCTGTGCGGGCGTGCGCCGCATGGGAATGCCCGCATTGTTGACAAGCACATCCACGCCGTCGACCTCGTTGAGGATGCGACGAGCCAAGTCGGTGCCTGCGCCTGCCGGTGCAAGATCGGCGGTCAGTGCGACCGGGTCATGGCGCAGCTCGGCCGCCACGCGATCGAGATCCGCAGTGGTCCGGCCGGTCAGAACCACCCGGGCACCGGCGGCGTCCAGCGCTCGGGCGCTGGCTTCGCCAATGCCACGGCTCGCCCCGGTGACCACCGCCACCTTGCCGTCAAGCCGGTGATCGGTGCTGGGAGAGCTTTCTGTGTTGGCTGCGGGAGTCATGCGCGCAAGCTAACGCGCCGCGACCGCTGCGGAGGAGGCAGTGCCTATCCGCTCATGCTCTCGGTCCGCTCAGGGAGTGTGCTCGGCCAGGAATGCGGCGAATTGCTTCATCGCAGCAGCCCGCCCGCTTCCGTCCATCCAGTCCTCGATCAGTGTCGAGTTCGGCGCGACATCGTGAACGATTCGCGACGATGACTCTGGGTGATACAGGTCGTTGCCGAGCAGCACCAGAAGCGGCGTCTGCACGGAGGCCACGAAGTCCCGGTCCACGTTGAACAGGAAGTTGTCGCCGTCGTACATGTTCGACCGGAACTGGTTCCAAGCCGCCTCGTCAACGTCGGGATGCGCATCGCGGATGGCAGCTGCCCAGTCGTCGAACATGTCATAGAAGGCGTGACGGTTCTCGTCGAGCCCGATGGTCTGGAACAGCGTGGCGCTGGCAACCCGTTCAGACGCTGCTCCGATCAGCCCCATGATGTAGGGGCCGCCGATGCACATTCCTGCCAAGTGGAACTGCTCGCAGCCGAGATGATCCATGAGCGCCAGCTGGTCTGCGGTGTAGGTCGCCCAACCGTCTTCCGCCGAGATCGGGGCAGTCGAACGGCCGGCATTTCGTTGGTCCATTGCGATGACCCGGTACTGGTCGGCCAGCTGAGTGATCGGATTCCAAGGGGTCGATTCCCAGAACGAAGCTGCCGAACGCATCCCGCCTGGGGCTATGAGCAACAGCGGGAAGCCGGAGCCGTACTCGTCGTAGTGGATGTCCACGGAGCCGCGTGTGAAGTTCGCCATGACGTAAGTCTGCCCGCAGCACAGCGGCGCTGGCAGCGGCAACGGCTACCCGATCGCTGAGACAATCCACAGCCAGGCCAGTAATGTGCCCCGGCGATGCTGCGGCTGACCACCTCCGACGGCGAGCATGCCGTGCTGCACGACCTCGGCGGGCACGGGGTACCGCTGCTGATGACTCATGGCAATGGCCTCAACGCCGGCATGTGGGCGACGGTGGTGCCACATCTGCGCGACACGTTCCACTGCTGGGGACTTGACTTCCGCGGCCACGGCGCTTCGCGGCCGCAGCATGACAGCATGTCGGTCAAGCGACCGCGCTTCGTCGACGAGGTACTGGCCGCAGTCAACGCCTTGGGCGGCGAGCCGATGCTGGCAGTCGGTCACTCCTTGGGGGCAGCCAGTCTCCTGCTCGCCGAGCTGCGCCAGCCGGGCACTTACCGGGGGCTGTATCTCTACGAACCGGTGCTCGTGTCCGAGGGCTTTCCGATGCCTGATTCCGATCACGAGCTTGTGGTGGCGTCACGGCGGCGCCGTATTCGCTTCGCGACCGTCGACGAGGCGTACGAGCGCTTCGTCTCGAAACCCCCGTTCTCGCGCTGTGAGCCCGAGGCGGTGCGGGCATACGTCGAAATCGGCACGTACCCCTCAGGCGACGATGCCGTCCGGCTGTCGTGCTCAGGTGATACCGAGGCCCGCATCTACGAGGCCGGCGTGCCCATCGACTACAGCGATTTCGCCACAGTGACATGCCCGACGGTGGTGGCTCGTGGCGATTCGATTGCCCAGTGGAACCGGATCCCGCCCCAAGTGGCACAGCCCATCGCCGAAGCTCTCGGCAATGGGCGCCTCGAGGCGTTCGCCGAGCTCAGCCACTTCGGCCCCATGGAAAACGGCGAACGGGTGGCAAAGGCCATCCGCGCTCACCTCGAACCGCTCGTCGCGGCGTAGCCGCGAGCAGCAAGCACAGGCGGCGTAGCCGCGACTGCCTCAATTCTGTGCAGAAATGCCGCCACAGACGGCAAAATTGCACACAGAAAGCGTGACAGACGCTTCCCGAGTGGCGAAACGGCCTCTTAGGCAGCTGCGGGGAGCGCGTCTGGATCGAGCCCGTAGAGCTTGATGACGTTGCTCCAGACCATCTGTTCGGTTTCGTCGTCGGGAACGCCCGAGAGAATCTCGTCGAGGATCGGCCGCGAGTTCGGCCAGATCGAGTCGTGGTGGGGATAGTCGTTGCCCCACAGCAAGTTGGTGACGCCGATCGAGTGCCGGGTGGCGATGCCTTCGGTGTCGTCTTCGAAGGTGACCCAGAAGTTCCGGTCGAAGTACTCCGACGGCTTCATGGTGAGCTCGTCGGACACGTCCCACGGGGTGCGGTACGCAGCGTGGTCAAGACGCTGCTTGAAGTGGCCCACCCAGCCGGTCTCGTACTCGGCGCACACGAAGCGCAGTTCGGGGAATCGCTCGACAACACCACCGCAAATGAGGTCGATCATCGTGTTGGCGATGGTCGTGTGAGCGAGCGTGTAGCCCTTGAGGTGGCCGCCTGGTGTGCCCCAATGCTCGGGCATCCCGCCCTCGAGGCTTGACCCCGTGAAGATGTGCATGGTGAGCGGCACGCCGAATTCCTGGGCGCGGGCCCAGAACGGGTCGAAATCGGGGTGGCAGTACGGCTTGGCGGGATCGATGTGAGCGGGGATGGCAAACCCGCGCACGCCGAGCTCGGCCGAGCGATCGATCTCTGCGATTGCCCGCTCCACGTCTGGCAACGGCAGGCAGCCGACGCCGATGAGGCGGTTGCGGTCCACCGAGCAATAGTTGAGCACCCAGTCGTTGTGGTTCCGGAATGCAGCGTCACGCACTTCGTCGTCACCGATGGCGAAGGTGAACATCGACAGGCTGGGGTACATGACCTCGCCCACGATCCCGTCCTGAGCCTGCTCGTTGAGGCGCGCCGTCGGATCCATCACGCCGGGATTGAAGCCGTCGTAGCCCTTCTCGATGCGAGCGTGGGTAGCCGGGTCCGAGAGGCTGGCGCCCGCGATTCCCAGCCGGCCTACTGGCACTGGTCGGATGCCGCCTGGCAGAACCAACCAGGTGCCGGGCTTGTCGTTGTAGTCCTTGCTGATGAACGGTGCCCGGTCGCCGAACCGGTCGGTCAGCCCTGCGTAGATCTCGGCCGCCTCGACCACGTGCGAGTCACACGAGTAGTAGCGCATCGCTCTCCCCCATCGGCGCTGCCGCGCCTGGTCGCCAATTCGAGGCCAACAGTACCAGCGGCCCGCGATCTGCTCCTGCGAGGCGGCGCAGGCGCTCGTTGTGCAATCGTGTCGCCATGCGTGCATTGGAAGTGCAGTCCCTGACCGGCCCCGACGGCGTCGCTGTCGTCGACGCTCCTGAACCGGAGGCCGATCCCGACGGCGCGTCGGTGATCGTCGACATCGTCTGCGGCGGGGTGTCGTTCCCCGACCTGCTGCAGAGCCAAGGGCTCTACCAGTACCGGCCCGATCCGCCCTTCCGGCCAGGAATCGAGGCGTCGGGCGTCGTGCGTTCAGCGCCCGTCGAGTCGGGCTTCGCCGCCGGCGACCGCGTCTGCGTGTGGTCGAACGGTTGCCTCGCCGAAGTCGTGGCCTCCCGGCCCCGCGACCTGTTCGCGCTGCCTTCGGAGCTGTCATTCGCGCAAGGCGCTGCGCTGGTCATGAACTACCAGACGGCAGTGTTCTGCATGATCGACCGGGCCGGCCTGCGCGAGGGCGAATCCGTGCTGGTACTGGGCGCCTCTGGCGGTGTGGGCACATCGGGCATTCAGGTCGCCAAGGCGGTCGGTGCAGGACCGGTCATCGGTCTGGTCTCGACTGAAGCGAAGGGCGAGATCGCCACGGCCGCTGGCGCTGACCATGTCGTGCTCATCAGCGAAACCTGGAAGGACGAAGTGCGTGAGCTGAGCGGCGGACATGGGGTTGACATGACCTACGACCCCGTGGGAGGCGACCGTTTCCTGGACGGGATCCGGGCTCTGGCACGCTTTGGCCGGCTGGTCGTGGTGGGCTTCGCTGCCGGTGAGATCCCGACGGTCAAGGTGAACCGGCTGCTGTTGCGCAACGTGAGCCTGATCGGTGCCGCCTGGGGCGAAGCTGTGGCGGCTGACCCGACGATCCCGGCCCGTATCCATGAACGGTTGCTCGACATGATCGCCACGGGCGCCGTGCGGCCGCCGATCGGGCAGGTGCTGCCCTTGTCCGAAGCGGCCGAGGCCTACCGGCTGCTGGATGAACGCGAAGCCGTCGGCAAGGTGCTCGTGCGCATGCGCCCCGACCCGGCCTAGCTCACAGGCGCCAATCAGTCCCGGTCGGCTGCGAGGTTGCGGGCGAGCAACACCATCGTGACAGCCACGTAAACCGCGTCCTCGCCCACGTTGTGGCCTCCGGGGCCTTTGCTGCGCGCGTGTGCCTGTTCTTCGCTCTCGACCGTGACGAGGCCGAAGCCGATCGGGATGCCTGTTTCAAGCTGAACAGCCATCACGCCCTGCGCGGCGCCTTCGCTGACTAGCTCGTAGTGAGTGGTCTCGCCGCGGATGACCGCTCCGATCGTCACGATCGCGTCGATACGACCGGAGTTGGCCAGCATCTGTGCCGCCAGCGGGATTTCGAAGCACCCAGGCACGGTCACTTCGGTTACCTCGGTGACAGCTCATCGAGGCCCCGCTGGACGCCGTCCGACGCTCGACGATTTCGGGATTCCAGATTGCTCGCACGATGCCGACACGGAGTCCGGCACCAGCTCGGGGGCGGCCTGCCGGCCCGCTGGTCGCCACTCGTGACCCCCAGCTCATCGAGGCCCCGCTGGACGCCGTCCGACAACCGCTCGACGATTTCGGGATTCCAGATTGCTCGCACGATGCCGACACGGAGTCCGGCACCAGCTCCTGGGGGCGGCCTGCCGGCCCGCTGGTCGCCACTCGCACGCCTGCACGGTACCCCGCAGCTACTAGCGGCGACCGAATGCGGCTCGCCTACGCTGGGTCGATGGCAGGCGCACGCGCGCGGCTCGCAGCCGACATCGGCGGGACCTTCACCGACATCGCGCTGGAGGTCGACGGTGGCCGAGGCGCGCATCCAGCGCTGCACACGGTGAAGGTACTGACCACGCCAGAGTCGCCCGCCGATGCCGTGCTCACCGGTGTCGAGGCCGTCCTGAGCGAGGCGGGTGTCACACCCGCGGAGGTGGGCGTGTTCATCCACGGCACCACGCTCGCCACCAACGCACTCATCGAGCGCCGCGGCGCACGCACGGCGCTGCTGACGACCCAAGGCATTCGCGACTCGGTCGAGATGGCTCACGAGAACCGGTTCGAGCAATACGACCTGTACATGCGCCGGCCCGAACCGCTCGTGCCGCGGCACCGGCGTATCGGCATCCCCGAACGACTGGCTGCCGACGGGAGCGTGCTGCTGGCGTTGGACGAGAATGCTGTCCGGGCCGCTGCCGAATCGCTGGCAGCCGATGGCGTCAGCAGCGTGGCGGTCGGCTACCTGCATTCGTATCTCGACTCCCGCCACGAGGAACGCACCGCGGAGATCCTGGCGGAGTGCTGGCCAGAGGCGAGCGTCACCCTGTCCAGCGAGGTCTGCCCCGAGATCCGCGAGTACGAACGCTTCTCCACAGCGTGCGCCAACGCCTACATCGCACCGCTCATGCGGCGCTACCTGACCGACCTGGATGAGCGGCTGGCAGCGCTGGGCCTGGGCTGCGAGCTCTTCCTGATGACCTCCGGCGGCGGGCTGGGAACGCTCGCCGAGGCATTGCGCTTCCCGGTGCGGCTTATTGAGAGCGGACCGGCAGGCGGCGCTATCCTCGCGTCGGAAATAGCCTGGGGCCTCGACTGCGAGCGGGCGCTCAGCTTCGATATGGGCGGCACCACCGCAAAGCTGTGCATCGTCGAGTCCGGCCATCCCCGCACGAACCGCGAATTCGAGATCGGCCGCGAGTACCGGTTCCTGGCGGGCAGCGGATTGCCGCTGCGCCTGCCGGTGATCGAGATGGTCGAGATCGGCGCCGGGGGCGGCTCGATCGCAAGCCTGGACGCACTTGGCCGCATCACCGTCGGTCCTGCCAGTGCCGGATCAGAACCGGGGCCCGCGGCCTACGGACGCGGCGGGACCGAACCCACCGTGACCGACGCGGACGCCGTGCTGGGCAGGCTGCTGGGCGAACGCTTCGCTGGCGGCACGCTCAGGTTCGACCCCGACGCTTCTGCCAAGGCACTCACTGCTGCGTTGGCTGAACCGGCTGGACTGCAGACGACGGTCGCTGCGATCGGCATCACCGAGGTCGTCGACGAGAACATGTCCAACGCCGGACGTGTCCACGCAGCCGATCAGGGCTGCGATATCAGCAGCGGCACGCTGATCGCCTTCGGCGGTGCCGCCCCGCTGCACGCTGCCCGGGTGGCCGCCAAGCTCGGCATCGATGACATCGTGGTGCCGGCCGGGGCGGGCGTGGGTTCGGCGATCGGCTTCCTGCGGGCCCCGGTGTCCCACGAATCGGTCCGCACACGCCATGCCCGCGTCAGCGAGCTGACTGCGACGAGCCTGGCAGAACTGCTGGGCGACATGGCCGACGAAGCCAACGCGATCGTGCGGGCTGCTGCGCCCGACGCCGAGACCACCACGCACGTGCGCGCTCTCATGCGTTACCGGGGCCAAGGCCACGAGATCACGGTCGAGGTCGACGCCGCCGCGCTGCTGTTCGAGGACGTGGCCAACCCCAGTGACGCCGAACTGCGCAGCCAGCTGCGGACGGCCTTCACCAAGGCCTACCAGCAGCTGTACACCCGCCACATCGGCAACCTCGAGATCGAGGTGCTCAGCTGGCTGCTGGAGGTCCGCACGCCACAAGCCGAGGCCATGTCGCTGCACCCCGAGGTCACTGCTGAACCGGTCGCCTCGGCGACAACCACGCTCGTCACCGACACCGACACCGGTCTAGCCGTCGCCCATGGCGTCTACGAGCGGGATGCGCTGCGAGCAGGCGACTGGCTGGTCGGACCTGCACTGATCACCGAGGATCAGACCACCACGGTGGTGCCGGAGGGATTCGTGTCGACGGTCACTTCGGGTGGACATCTGCGGATCACCATCGGTTCGACATCGAATGGCACTCGCCGGCTGGGCGAAGCTGCAACGGCTTCTGAAGGCACAAGCCGAGCCGTCGGAGCGGCCCCTCTCGACGCCGTGCGGCTGGCAGTGCAGTGGAACCGCCTCATCTCGGTCACCGAGGAACAGGCGCGAGCTCTGGTCCGTGCTGCATTCAGCACGTCAACTCGCGAAGCAGGCGACCTGTCTGCAGGGATCTTCGACCCGCAGGGCCGGATGCTCGCGCAGTCGGTCACCGGCACACCGGGCCACGTCAACTCCATGGCGTACTCGGTCCTGCACTTCCTGGACCGCTTTCCCGCTTCGGAGATGCGCCCGGGCGACATCTTCCTCACGAACGATCCCTGGAAGGGCACCGGCCACCTCTTCGACATCGTGGTGGTCACGCCGGCGTTCCGCAACGGCGAGCTGGTGGCGCTGTTCGCCTGCACCAGCCACGTCGTGGACATCGGCGGGGCCGGCTTCACCACCGATTCGAAAGAGGTGTACCACGAGGGCCTGTACCTGCCGATCCTGAAGTTCGCCACCGACGGCGTCTTCGATCCCACCGTGGTGGCGATCATCGAGGCCAATGTGCGCGATCCCGTACAGGTCATCGGCGACATCCACTCGCTGGCCGCCTGCAACGAGACCGGTGCGGCCCGTTTGATCTCGATGATGAACGAGTACGGCATGGCCGACCTTGACGAACTGGCCGAACACATCATCTCGTCGTCGCACCGGGCAATGCTCGACGCCATCGGCGAGCTGCCCGGAGGCACTTGGAACTCGACCATGCGGGTCGACGGCATGGAGGAACCCATTGACATCGTCTGCTCCCTGACGGTTGCCGGCGACGGCATCGAGGTGGACTTCGCCGGCACAGGACCCCAGTCGGGCTGGGGCATCAACGTGCCGATGGCCTACACCGATGCCTATACGTCTTTCGGCGTGCGATGCATCATCGGACCTGACATCCCGAACAACACAGGGTCATTGGATGCGGTTCGGGTCCGAGCTCCTGAGGGTTGCATTCTCAATG
The DNA here is from genome assembly GCF_965237655.1 of Candidatus Poriferisodalis sp. Lineage (GTDB taxonomy): Bacteria > Actinomycetota > Acidimicrobiia > Acidimicrobiales > Poriferisodalaceae > Poriferisodalis. Next base: position 1,384,576 of record NZ_CBDEGB010000002.1, on the reverse strand, counting down.
CACCCCATCCGGCGGCAGTGAACGTGCGCCACGTCATGGGTCAACTGCTCCCCGACGCCGTGTTCGGCTGCCTGAGCCAGGTTGTGCCCGAACGGGTGCCCGCCGAGGGCACGTCATCGCTGTGGAACTTGCTCGGCACCGGCGTGTGGCAGCCCGACACCGGAGTCGGCGCAACAATTCGCTCCCAGGCGGCGGTGGGACGCTCCGGTGATGAATCCGACCGACTGAAGCTCGAGCGCTACATCCTCATGAGCTTCCATTCCGGTGGTGCAGGCGCCCGCCCGAGAGCCGATGGGCTGTCAGCCACGGCGTTCCCCAGCGGAGTGCGCAACATGCCCGTGGAGGTGAACGAAATCGGCTCACCGCTGGTGTTCTGGCGCAAGGAGTTCCGCACCGATTCCGGCGGGTCGGGCAAGTACCGGGGCGGGCTGGGCCAGGTGATCGAACTCGAGAACCGCCAGGGGCGGGACTTCGCGATCAGCGCCACGTACGAGCGGACGGTGTATCCAGCCCGGGGCCGCCATGGCGGTGGGCCAGGCGCGCTGGGCCGCCTGTCGCTCGACGACGGCACTGAGGTGCGTGCCAAGGGCCGCTCGGTGATCCCCGGCGACCGCCGCCTGATCGTGGAGTTCCCCGGTGGAGGTGGCTTCGGTGACCCCGCAGACCGCAGCCCGGAGGCCATGGCGCGTGACCTGCAGCTGGAATTCGTTTCCTCCCAGCCGGATGCGCCGCGATAATTCCCGCAGGTGGCGCCATGTCAGGCCCGCGACCGACGATCACGCTGTGAGGCAGCTCTTCATGAACCCATCAACGGCAACCGTCACGGCCGACCCAGATACCCGCAACGACGAGGCTCGCCACCGAAGCGCCGAGGAGCTGGAGGCTGCGGTTTGGAACATTCGCGATGCACCAGCAAGTTCCGGCACGATCCAGCTCATCGTCCGCCGTCCCGCTGAAGATGCCCGCGAGGTGCTGAGCGAGGCCCGCATCAATGCTGACGAGGGCATCGAGGGTGACACCTGGAACCAGCGTGGGACCTCGCTGTCGGCCGACGGGGGTCCGCACCCCAACAAGCAGATCACGATCATGAATTCCCGCGCCGCAGCAGCGGTCATCGGGCCGATCGAACGCTGGCCGCTGGCAGGAGACCAGATCTATGCGGACCTCGACATCGGCCACGAAGCGCTTCCGGCAGGCACGCAGCTGTCTGTCGGCGATGCGGTGCTTGAAGTCGCCGTCGAGCCGCACACCGGCTGCGCCAAGTACGCAGCACGCTTCGGTCGCGAGGCGCTGAGGTTTGTGAACACCGGTGAAGGACGTGATCTGCGCCTGCGCGGCGTCAACTGCCGAGTCATCCGACCCGGCACGGTCCGCGTGGGCGACTCCGTCAGCGAGGTCTGACGCTCAAACCATCGCAGCTATGCCCTCCGCGATCATCGTCGACCAGGCACGAAATGTTGGGGTGCGTGTCACATCTCCTTGTTACCGTCTCGTGCCATGAAGTTCATTCACACAGCCGACTGGCAGCTCGGGATGACTCGTCACTTTCTGAGCGGCGAGGCCCAGCCGCGATTCACCGAGTCTCGAGTCGATGCCATCCGGAGAATCGGCCAGCTTGCAACCGACGAGGGCTGCGAATTCGTCGTGGTGTGCGGAGATGTATTCGAGTCGAACCAGATCGACCGCAAAGTGCTCGCTCGAGCGCTCGATGCCATGGCCACCACCCCGAGCGTGACGTTTTACCTTCTGCCCGGCAATCACGACCCTCTGGATGCCGCTTCTATCTTCAGTTCGAACACGTTCCGCGAACGGCCACTGCCGAACGTCATCGTGTTGGAGGACTCGGCGCCGATTCGGGTAGCTGAAGGCGTCGAATTGGTGGCCGCGCCCTGGACGTCCAAGCGTCCGCTTCGTGACCTGGTGGATCAGGCATGCGCGGTCGCGGAGCCATCTGCGGCACTCCGCATCATCACCGGCCATGGCGCCCTCGACAGCCGCTCGCCCGATGCTGCCAATCCAGCGCTCATTTCGCTTGAGCGATTGGAAGAGCGCGTTGAGGCCGGGCAAATCAACTATGTCGCGCTCGGCGACCGACACTCCACTACGGACGAGGGCACGAGCGGTCGCATTTGGTACTCAGGTGCCCCCGAACCGACCGACTACGACGAGACGGATCCAGGCAACGTGCTCGTCGTTGAGCTTAGGCCGGAACGCGTCGAAGTAACACCGCGCAAAATCGGCACATGGTCCTTCCAGCAGCACGAATCTCACCTGACATCGGATGCCGACATCGACTCGCTGGAACAGTGGCTCAACGCCCTCGAAGACAAGCAACGGACTGTCGTCAAACTGTCATTAGTCGGTCAGGTCTCGCTTGCCCAAAAGGGGCGCCTCGACCGATTGCTCGATCACTTCGCCGACTTGTTTGCGGCCCTCGAGACGTGGGAGCGACGCTCCGATCTCGTCGTCGTACCAGATGAGATCGAGGTAGCGGACCTCGGGCTCTCGGGCTTCGCGAACGACGCGCTGGGAGACCTGCAAGAACTCGCGCTGGCCAGTGACGCGTTCGACGACGAGTCGAGGGCCGTCGCAGCGCAGGACGCGATGGCTCTCCTGTACCGACTCGTGGGATCTGCACAGTGAGAATCCACCGCATCAAGCTTGTGAACTTCCGCGGCGTCGAGAGCGCCGAAGTGACATTCGACATCCAGGGCACGACAGTGATCGAGGGCGACAACGAAGTCGGCAAATCCAGCGTCGTTGAAGGCTTCGGCTTGCTCCTCGACAAGCGGTTCCCGGACCGGTCGGGTCACCGCCGTGTCAAGTCGGTCAAGCCTGTCCATAGGGACGCAGGACCCATGGTCGAAGCCGAAATCTCATCGGGCCAATACCGCTTCGTATTCCACAAGCAGTGGGGGCGGGGGCGGAAAACCTTGCTCGACATTTTGGCGCCCCGACGCGAACAGCTCACTGGGGACGAAGCCCATGAGCGAGTCCAACTCATACTCGACGAGACGCTCGATCGCTCACTGTGGGAAGCCCTCAGCGTCCAGCAAGGGACCAAGCTCTCGCTCCCTTCCTTCGGAGTGCCGGACCTCGGAGCGGCTCTCGATGCCGCTGCGGGCGACAGCTACACAGACGGGCGAAACGAAGGCTTGTGGGAATCGATCGTTTCCGAGCGCAATGAGTACTGGACGGCAACCGGGCGACCACGGCCGAATCTCAGCGAGTCCAGGCAGGGAGTCGAACAGGCTCGCAACAACGCCGATTCACTCAAGGAGAAGCTCGACGAGGTCGAAGCCGACGCCGACCTGGCTGCCCGGATAGCGGCCGACGAGACCCGTTTGGCAGATGCCTGCGCCGAGTACGAGTCGGTTCGCGAGGATTGCCAATCGCAGATGGAAGCGGCACAAGGGTTGGAAGCCGTTGTTGGGAGTCGGAAGGTCGAACTTGACCGTGCCGAAGCAGAACGCGACCGGGCGCGGACTGAGTCACGAGTCCGCTCCGATCTCATCGACGACCTCGCAAGTCGCGCAAAAGACGTGCAGGACTTGAATGCGCGGGCCGAGCAGTCCTCACCGGCTCTCGCCGCAGCGCGACGTCACCACGATGAGGCCCTCGCGGCGCGCGATGCCGCTCGCACGCTGCACGAAGCGACACAGGAGGCGAGTACCCTGGCCGACCGCGATCGCGAGCACCTTCGCCAGATCATCGAAGCGCGACAACTCGGTGAGCGTCGCGACCGTGTCGTCGAGGCCCAAGCCGCTCTTGACCGCTCAAGCGCAGCGCTGGAGGCCATCCGACTCGACGATGATGACGTCTCGCAGATCGAGTCTGCACATCTCGCAGTGATCTCGGCCGAAGCGGCTGCCCGGACCGGCTCGGCGTTAGTGACGACGACAGCTCTCAGCGATATCGAAGTCGCCATCGACGGCGCTCCGGCTGCGCTTGAGATCGGCGACGAACGAGTCACGCCGGTGTCGGATTCGGTAGAGATCGTCGTTCCTGACTCAGTGAAGCTAGTTGTTGCAGCCGCCGAGGATTCACGGCAGCTCACCCGCAGGCTCTCCGACGCAAGAGCCGAACTCCGCAGGCGGTGTGCACAGGTTGATGTCGCTGGCGTCGAAGAAGCGCGCACCGTCCTCGAACGTCGCAACTCTGCCGTGCGCGAACAAGACGAAGCGTCGGCAGCAATTGAGCGTGATCTTCAGGACCTCACACCAGACTCTCTGGTCAGCAAAGCTGAACGGCTCTCGGCACGCGTGGCCGGCTACGAAGCTGAGCGCGCTTCAACTCCCCCGATGCCAGCCAACTACGACGACGCCACACGCTTGGCTCTCGACCTGTGCGAATCGTTGGCCGAGCACAAGTCCCAGCACGACCAGTGTATGCGAGCCCTCGACAGCGCGGCTCGCGCTCTGCACGACCAGCAAGTTGCTCATGCAGTGCTGAGCGCTCAGATGACCGACGCGCAAGCCCGGCGCGACCGTACGGAAGAAACCCTGAATGCGGCACGAACTGAACAGCCGGACGCAGACCTCACTGCGGATCTCGTGTCCGCCGAAGCTGCTGTGCGAGGGGCTCGATCGGCGTGGGAGAAGGCCCGCGCCGAGTTCGATGCTGCCGATATGGATGCACTGAAGAGCCGTCTGGAGAATGCACAGGCTGCGGCTCGGCGAGCTGAGGTCGAACTGCAGTCCAATCGTGAGCGTCTGCGCGGCCTGCGGGTCAGCCTTGATGTGCGCGGTGAATCGGGGCTGCAGACTCAGCACCAAGCCGCCATCAGCGCGCTCGACTGGTGCTCCAGGGAGAGCGAGGCGCTCGAACGCCGGGCTCAAGCCGCGAAGCTCCTGTACGACACCTTTGGACGAAGGCGCGTCGAGGCCCAGCAGCGGTACGTCGGACCATTCAAGGAGCGCATAGAGCAGTTCGGGCACATCGTCTACAACGAGTCCTTCGAGGTCGAGATCAGCGACGATCTGTCGGTGTCGCGGCGCACGCTCGACGACGTCACACTCGATGTCGATCAGCTCAGCACTGGTGCGCAGGAGCAGCTTGGGATTATTGCCCGTTTGGCGTGCGCTGCCATCGTGAGCCCCGATGGTGGTGGCGCGCCCGTAATTCTCGACGACGCGCTCGGCTGGAGCGACCCCTCCCGCCTGCAACGTATGGGCGCCGCAATCGCGGCAGCCGGACGACACTGCCAGGTGATTGTTCTCACGTGCACGCCGGGGCGCTACGCGCATGTCGGCAACGCAACCGTCGTCAACCTGCCGTCCTGATCGCATTGTGAGCACGGCAGAAACATGATAATTAGCTAAGTTTGTGGACTAAGCTAATCTCTGGACCATCTAAGAGGAGCATTCGATGACGGAGACCGTCAACGTGCACGAAGCAAAAACACACCTGTCGAAGCTTCTTGGTCGGGTAGAAGCGGGCGAGGAGATCATCCTTGCGCGAGCCGGCAAGCCGTGTGCCCGCCTCGTGCCATACGAGCAGAAACAAGCGAGGCGTCGAATTGGCCTGCTCCGCGGCCTCGAAGTGCCGCCCGAGTTCTTCGATCCCCTCCCCGACGACGAGCTCGCTGAGTGGGAGGGAGAGTGAACGAACTCCTGCTCGACACCCATGCCCTGCTATGGTGCCTAGCAGACGACCCGGCGCTCTCTGCGACGGCCCGGACTGCTGTCTTGGACCCTGAGGCGAGAATTGTCGTGAGTGCCGCGAGCGCCTGGGAGATTTCGACCAAGCATCGCCTCGGCCGGCTTGACGGGCTTAGAACAATCGCGTCGCGACTCGATCAGCTGATCTTGGCAGCCGACTACAACCACCTGCACATCACGTTCGCGCACGCCCAGCGCGCCGGTGCCTACGCATCAGCGCACAAGGATCCCTTCGACCGAATGCTTGCGGCGCAGGCTGAGATCGAATCGTTGACGCTGGTGACCGCTGACCGGTCATTTGCGGAGTTCCCCGTAGCCACACTGTGGTGACGCGACGCAGTTAGCCCTGATTATTCACGAGAATGCCTGTTCAGGGTTTATGGGTTGTGTTTTGGTGTGTCGGGCGGGTTTGTCGGCTTGACGGGACCCGGTGGGTGTTGTTTGGTGCCGCTGGGGTGGTCGCAGGGCCGGTGTTGGACCCTGACATGGGTGTGTGGGCGCGACGGGTCGGCCGCCGCGTGAGCGGCGCTGTTGGCGGCTGGGGGTGCGGGGTGCTCAGTTGGGGTGCTGGGCGGCGAGCAGGCTTCGGGTGCCGGGGTGTGCGGTGGGGAGCCGCAGCCAGGTGCGTCGGCCGGTTTCGCATACGAGCGCGGGCAGGTGCCACAGCTGCCAGCGGAGCCGTTTGGGTGCCGCGCGTTTGAGCGGTCCGGCAAGGCGCTGTGTCTGGAACCAGTGCACGAGCGCGGCGCTGATCATGCACAGCGCTGCCCATGCACAGTTGGCGTCCCAGGCTGTGAAGGGCATGCGGGCCAGTCCGCTGTCTTTGAGGCGGGCTATGGCGTCCTCGACGTCGGCGTGCTTGCGCATGAGACGGTCGAGCCGGGCGGGGCTGCCCGCAGCGTCGGTGAGGAATCCCCAGTAGCGGAAGTTCTCGGACGCGAACAGGCTGCGCTGCGCGCCCGGATGCAAGGGCTCGCGTCGGATGATCAGCCGTGTCCGCGCTGGCCAGCCCGACAGGTCCACCAGGTCGGTGAGCTCGGCGACGTGCGCTTTGGGATGCCGCTGTTTGGGGTTCGGCACCCCCGGCGTCCACCGCCCTGGGTCGCAGCGGGCCGCAGCGATCGCGGCGTCGATGCCTGCTGTGGCCCGGGCGGACATGAAAAACGTCACGTTGCGGCCCCTGCACGCCGCGGCGATACGCGCCGAACAGCCTCCTGAGTCCAAGCGCAGCACCATCTCGCGTCCTGCGAGCGCCAGATCGTCGCCTGCCCGATGGCCTGCCGCGTCAGCGTCGGGCAGCACCGATATCGCAGCGTCGAGCACCTCGACGTGATCGGCGATGCTGTTCGCGGCCGCGTTGCCCGGGCGCAGCTTCGCCCACAACGGCTCCCCGTCCGCGGTCGAGCAGATCATCGGGTGGAACCCGTACCCGCCCTTGAAATGCGCCGCCGCACCCGCCTTGTTGGGCGAGTGGACCTCCACCAGCGTCGAGTCGATGTCGACCACCAACGGACCCGAACCGCGGCGCTGGGACCACACTCGCTCACGCGCCTCGGCCGCGGCTGCCCACAGCCCGCCCAGCGCCGAGGCGTCGATGCCCCGCAGCGCCCGATACAGCGTCGAGTCCGACCCCACCGCCCCGAACAGCTCCCGCTGAGACCGCAGATGCTCGATATCTGTGCACGCCTCACCGCCGCCGGCGAGCACCAACAGCAAATGCGTCAACAGCCGGCCCCGGTCATGGACCGGGGCGCGCTCGCCGCGGCGCGGCACCGCCGCCGACAGCGCCTCGGTCAGCCCGACCCGGTCCGCGAAACCGCCCAAAGCGAACAGCCCCGCACCCCACACCACCCGATCCCCGCCGCCTGCCAGACGCGCGTTTGTCACACTGCTAAGTTTCACCTCGGAGATGCCCCCCTGAACTGCCGACCGCGTGCCTCGACAACACGCATCGTCGCAGATCAGAGGGGCTTTTCCGCGGACTCACACACCCAAGCCCACCAGACTCATGAAAAATCAGGGTTAGGTGTGATGGTGACGCCGGGTTCAGGTCAGCGGGGCGGTGGCGGGAACCTGTGACGGACGGTCGAAGACCTCGTCAAGCAGGGGGCGGAACTCCTCAGGCGGCAGGTTGGGGTAGTTCGGGTCGAAACAGTTCTGGTCGTAGTTCTGACCGAAGTCCACACAGGCGTCGTAGTGCGGAGAGTCCCGGTACTGCTCGCGGGCGTCGCGGTCACCGCCGAGGTGGTGGAAGTAGTAATAGCCCTGAAACAGACCGTGGTGCGCCACCACCCAGTGCGTGCGCTCGTCGACGTAGGGCTGCAACAGCGCCGCCGACGCAGCACTGTGATTCTCCGGGGCGAACGCATCGCCGACGTCATGCAACAGGGCCGCCACCACCAGATCGCTCGATTCGCCGTTGCGCAACGCCCGGCTGGCCGACTGCAGCGAGTGGTCGTATCGATCGATCTGATAGCCCAGCGTGGGGCCGCGCAGGCACTGCAAGATGTTCAGCAGGTTGTCGACCAACCCCGACCGGGTGTGTGCATAGTGCTGCCGGTCCAAGAACGCGTAGTCCTCAGCCGTGCCGTGCTCCATCGCAGTCCACGGCACAATGCGAGCACCCTCGTCCTCGACGCTGTGATCGACCATCGCTCCCTCCGCTGGTGTCTCAGCCCTTGACGGGTGTGCGCCAGCCGAACGGATCCGGCGCTGCGCCGATCTGGATGTCAACCAATGCCTGACGCAGCCGCATCGTGTTGCGGCCCGGCTCCCGGTCACGCACAGCCAGCGTCTTTCCCTCATACAGGATGGTCCCCACCGGGGCCAAGATCGCGGCGGTACCAGACAGGAATGCTTCGCCGCGTTCGGCCCATTCGACCAATTCGTCGGGGTCGATAAATCGCTCCTCGATCTCGTAGCCCAGCGAAGCTGCGAGCTCAATCACCGACGCCCGCGTCACGCCGTGCAAGAACGACTCGTCGAGGTGCCGCGTCACGACTCGCTGGTCATCGGCCAGGAAGAAGTTGGAGGCTCCGGTCTCGGTGATGTCGCCTCCGGTGGCGAACAGCATCTGGTCGATGGCCTCGTTTCCTGCCATGGCGTCAAGCGTGGGAGCGAGCGCCATGGCGTAGTTGCCGCCGCACTTCACCATGCCGAACTGCGGCACGGTGCGCGGCGTCGACGTTTCCACCAACAGCGTCAGCGGTCGCATACCGCCAGTGAAATAGTCGCCTACCGGGCAGTTGACGACATAGAGCAGCGCGCTTCGCGTCGGGCGGGCAGCAGCGCCGATGTCGGGTTCGGTACCGATGAGCGTCGGTCGGATGTAGAGCGAGCCGGGCGGGTCCGGCACCTCGCTGGCATTGGCCTCGACCGCGTCGAGGATCATCTGGCGCAGCGTCGCAGCGTCGATCTCGGGCAGGCGCAGCCGAGCCGCGCTGGACACCATGCGGTTCACATGGCGGTCCAGTTGGAAGATCGCCAGCGACCCGTCCACTTGCCGATGTGCCTTCAGGCCTTCGAAGATGGCGCTCCCGTAGTGGAGCACGTGCGCCGCGGGGCTGATCGTGAAGTCGCCGAACGGTTCTGCGGCACCGCCATACACGTACAGCCCGTCGTCGGCTCGCGCCGTCGTCATCCAGTCACAGAAGATGGTCCCGAATGGGACCGTGAATGGGTCGGGCTTGGTGGTCACCAGAACTCCATTCGATATGGCTCGGGCGGGACAGGCGCTCAGGACATTCGAAGCGTATCGCCAGGCCGAGATCGCACAGGGGCGAATTCTGCGAGGCGGACGCCTGTGGCCCGAAACTGCCGGGCCGTCGTTGCGTACGCTGCGGCCCATGACACAGCAGGACCAGAGCCAAACTGCCGAGGGCCAGATCACCGAGTCGGTCCGACTCGAACGCCGCGACGACGTGGCGTTGCTCATTGTGAACAACCCGCCCGTCAATGCGCTCAGCTACCACGTGCGCCAAGGCCTCATCGACGGCATGGCCGCTGCCGAGGCCAGCGATGCCACGGCGATCGTGCTCATCTGCGACGGGCGGACTTTCATCGCCGGCGCAGACATCACCGAGTTCTCCCAGCCGCCCAAGCCGCCCGGTCTGGTGCCAGGTCAAGAGGCAATGGAGAATTGCAGCAAGCCGGTCGTGGCTGCGATTCATGGCACCGCACTCGGCGGCGGGCTTGAAGTTGCGCTGTGCGCTCACTTCCGGGTGGCGATCAGCTCGGCCCAGTTCGGCCTGCCCGAGGTGAAGCTGGGCTTGCTGCCTGGGGGCGGCGGCACGCAACGCCTGCCTCGCATCACCGGCCCGCAACGGGCGCTCGAGATGATGGTCAGCGGCGACCCCATCGGCGCTACCGAGGCGCTCGACTGCGGCCTGATCAACGAGATCGTGGGCGACTCGCTGGCCGATCTCGAAGCCGGTGCCGTGGCGTTCGCTCGGCGTGCCGCCGCAGAGAACACACCCCGGCCACGCATCCGTGACCGCAACGAACGCCTTGAAGGCTTCGGTACCGAGCAGTTCGCCGCGTTCCGGGCCTCGATCGCCCGCAGGACACGCGGCTTCGAAGCGCCCGACAGGATCATCCGCTGCGTCGAAGCAGCGGTCTCCACGGCTGCCAGTGGCGACTTCGAGGCTGGCCTGGCGGCGGAGGCGCGCATCTTCGGCGAGTTGATGGGCAGCTCGCAGGCCAATGCGCAGCAGTACTACTTCTTCGCCGAGCGGGCGGCGCAGAAGGTGCCCGACGTGCCGCGTGACACACCACAGGTCGACATCGCCCGTGTCGGCATTCTCGGAGCTGGGACGATGGGCGGCGGCATCGCCATGAACTTCGCCAACATCGGCATCCCGGTCACCCTCGTCGAACGCGACGAGGCGAGCCTCGAGCGCGGACTCGGGGTTGTGCGGCGCAACTACGAGCGCACTGCTGCACGGGGTGGCATCTCCTCCGACGACGTGCAGACGCGCATGGATCTGCTGGCTGGCTCGACTGACATGGGCGACTTCGCCGATTGCGACCTGATGATCGAGGCCGTGTTCGAGAACATGGCTCTCAAGAAGGACGTCTTCGCCCAGCTCGACGGCATCTGCAAGCCGGGCGCGGTGCTCGCCACCAACACCTCGGCGCTGAACGTCAACGAGATCGCCTCGGCCACGTCACGGCCGCACGACGTCATCGGCATGCACTTCTTCTCCCCCGCCAACGTCATGCGGATGCTCGAGGTCGTGCGCGGCGATGCCACCTCGCACACGGCGATCGCCACCGCCATGTCAATCGGCAAGCGCATCGGCAAGACGCCCGTCCTGTGCGGGGTGTGTCATGGCTTCATCGGCAACCGGATGCTGTTCATGCGCGGCATCGAGGCTGACCAGATGCTGCTGGAGGGTGCTACGCCTGCGCAGATCGACAAGGTCGTGTACGACTTCGGCTTCCCGATGGGCCCCTTGGCCATGCGCGATCTGGCCGGGCTTGACGTGGGCTGGAACTCCGAGACGTCGTCGAGCTCGACGGTGCGCGAGGTCCTGTGCGAGTCGGGCCGGCGGGGCCAGAAGAACGGCCGGGGCTACTACATCTATGACCCCGCTACCCGGGCGTCGACTCCCGATCCCGAGGTGGAGCAGATCATCCGCGACTTCGCCTCGGACCGGGGAGCAGCCCTGCGCAGCGTCACCGATCAGGAGATCCTCGAGCGGTGCCTCTATCCGATGGTCAACGAGGGCGCCAAGATTCTCGACGAGAGCATCGCGCTGCGAGGCAGCGATATCGACGTCACCTGGATCAACGGCTACGGCTGGCCCATGTACACCGGCGGTCCCATGTACTGGGCCGACGAGATCGGCCTGGGTGAGGTGCTGGATCGCATCCGTCACTACCACGAGGCCCTGGGCGGCGAACACTGGACACCGAGCCCGCTATTGGAACGGTTGGCGGCCGAAGGTGGCTCGCTGGCCCGCTACGAGAGCTGAACCATGCCGACATTCGAGCCGATCCATCCCGACTTCGGTGCCAGGATCACCGGTATCGATCTGACGTCCGAGCTCGACGACACGGCGGTGGCCGAGCTGAACGAGGCGATCGACACGTACTCGCTGCTGCACTTCGGCGGCCAGGAGATGTCCGACGAGGCGCAGCTGGCGCTCACCGGGCGGCTTGGCGAGCCCGAGCCGAACCACGTCCGCTTCGGCAAGACCGGCGAGATCGACTTCTTCGGCACCATCGGCAACGTGATCGATGCCGAGACGAAGCGAGACGAGTCGGATCCGCTGACGCACAACCAGAAGGGCAACAACATGTGGCACTCGGACTCGTCGTTCCGGCTGGTGCCGTCGTACGTGTCGATCCTGTGTGCCTACGAGGTTCCCGGCGAGGGAGGCGAGACCCTCTACACCAGCCAGCGAGCCGCGTACCAGCGGCTGAGCCCGCAACACCAGGCTGAGATCGACAACCTGCAAGTGCTCCACGACTATGTGTTCAGCCGCACCAAGGTTGCGCCGGTGGACCCGAACCACGCCGCATCACTGCCGCCCATCCCCCACAAGCTGGTGCGCACCAACCCCGCCAACGGCTTGAAGAACTACTACGTCGGCTCGCACGCACGTTCCATCATCGGCTGGTCCGGTATCGACAGCCGACGATTGATCGACGAGCTGAACGAGGCGGCCACCCGGCCCCAAGACGTGTACACACACCGCTGGAGTCCCGGCGACACGGTCATCTACGACAATCGCTGCCTGCTGCACTGCGGTGCCGGCTACGACGCCGACCGGTGGCGTCGCTACATGCGCCAGACCCGCGTCACGGGCCGAGGCCCCACCCTCGACGAGTAACCCGCTCTGGTTCGTGTCGCTCTCCCGACACGATGCCAAGTTCGCAACGAGAAGTCCCGAGCGCTAGATGCGCTCCACCCGGACGTCATTGGCGTGTGCAGCCAGTGCGCCGATGTCGCCAGGATCGCCGGTGAGCACTGAGCCTCCGGGCTCAGCGCAAGCGACCACCAGCGCGTCAATCGCCGAGCCTCGACGGGCACGAGCCCTCAGCCAAGCTGCCCTGCGCGCCACACCCTCGTCGATGTCCGTCACGATGTCGCAGGACTTCAGCAAGCGGTTGGCGTTCGCGTCCCTGGCAGGATCGCCCCGCAGGCACTCCACAAGCACCGGCGAGGGCACCAAAGGAGGCCACGAGCCTCTTGCAAGAAGCGTTGATGCCAACGCACCGGCTCCTTGGTTGCGGCCAGCGAGGAACGACACCGCTCCTGAATCGAGCACGAGGGCCACAGCGAGCCGGGTCTAGCTCGCAGCGCGTTCGGCACGTCGATCCAGCCGCCGTACCAGATCTTCTGCCCAGGCAATGTCAGCCGGTCCAGGCTCGCCGACCTCAGCGAGCAGCTCCGCCACGTACTCGGCCCCCGCCGCAACCAGCTCCCTGCGCCGGACTTCCACACGGATCGCCTCCTGCAGCAGTTCCGACACCGGAAGCTTCCGCGCTTTGGCTTCCGCATACAGCGGTTCCGTCAGGTACACCTGCATCCTCGGCATACGCCTAACTATACACCCACGAACAGCTGCGTCCTCTCGAAGCGCTAGCCCTGATTTTTCATGAGTCTGGTGGGCTTGGGTGTGTGAGTCCGCGGAAAAGCCCCTCTGATCTGCGACGATGCGTGTTGTCGAGGCACGCGGTCGGCAGTTCAGGGGGGCATCTCCGAGGTGAAACTTAGCAGTGTGACAAACGCGCGTCTGGCAGGCGGCGGGGATCGGGTGGTGTGGGGTGCGGGGCTGTTCGCTTTGGGCGGTTTCGCGGACCGGGTCGGGCTGACCGAGGCGCTGTCGGCGGCGGTGCCGCGCCGCGGCGAGCGCGCCCCGGTCCATGACCGGGGCCGGCTGTTGACGCATTTGCTGTTGGTGCTCGCCGGCGGCGGTGAGGCGTGCACAGATATCGAGCATCTGCGGTCTCAGCGGGAGCTGTTCGGGGCGGTGGGGTCGGACTCGACGCTGTATCGGGCGCTGCGGGGCATCGACGCCTCGGCGCTGGGCGGGCTGTGGGCAGCCGCGGCCGAGGCGCGTGAGCGAGTGTGGTCCCAGCGCCGCGGTTCGGGTCCGTTGGTGGTCGACATCGACTCGACGCTGGTGGAGGTCCACTCGCCCAACAAGGCGGGTGCGGCGGCGCATTTCAAGGGCGGGTACGGGTTCCACCCGATGATCTGCTCGACCGCGGACGGGGAGCCGTTGTGGGCGAAGCTGCGCCCGGGCAACGCGGCCGCGAACAGCATCGCCGATCACGTCGAGGTGCTCGACGCTGCGATATCGGTGCTGCCCGACGCTGACGCGGCAGGCCATCGGGCAGGCGACGATCTGGCGCTCGCAGGACGCGAGATGGTGCTGCGCTTGGACTCAGGAGGCTGTTCGGCGCGTATCGCCGCGGCGTGCAGGGGCCGCAACGTGACGTTTTTCATGTCCGCCCGGGCCACAGCAGGCATCGACGCCGCGATCGCTGCGGCCCGCTGCGACCCAGGGCGGTGGACGCCGGGGGTGCCGAACCCCAAACAGCGGCATCCCAAAGCGCACGTCGCCGAGCTCACCGACCTGGTGGACCTGTCGGGCTGGCCAGCGCGGACACGGCTGATCATCCGACGCGAGCCCTTGCATCCGGGCGCGCAGCGCAGCCTGTTCGCGTCCGAGAACTTCCGCTACTGGGGATTCCTCACCGACGCTGCGGGCAGCCCCGCCCGGCTCGACCGTCTCATGCGCAAGCACGCCGACGTCGAGGACGCCATAGCCCGCCTCAAAGACAGCGGACTGGCCCGCATGCCCTTCACAGCCTGGGACGCCAACTGTGCATGGGCAGCGCTGTGCATGATCAGCGCCGCGCTCGTGCACTGGTTCCAGACACAGCGCCTTGCCGGACCGCTCAAACGCGCGGCACCCAAACGGCTCCGCTGGCAGCTGTGGCACCTGCCCGCGCTCGTATGCGAAACCGGCCGACGCACCTGGCTGCGGCTCCCCACCGCACACCCCGGCACCCGAAGCCTGCTCGCCGCCCAGCACCCCAACTGAGCACCCCGCACCCCCAGCCGCCAACAGCGCCGCTCACGCGGCGGCCGACCCGTCGCGCCCACACACCCATGTCAGGGTCCAACACCGGCCCTGCGACCACCCCAGCGGCACCAAACAACACCCACCGGGTCCCGTCAAGCCGACAAACCCGCCCGACACACCAAAACACAACCCATAAACCCTGAACAGGCATTCTCGTGAATAATCAGGGCTAGTGGTGTGTCGCGGTTTTGTTGAGGGCGGTTCGGGCTCGTTTGACTTTGGCGATGATCTGGTCGGCTGTTTTGGTCCATTTGAGCGGCTTGGGGTCGTGGTTCCAGTGCGCGGCCCAGTGCTCGATGACGTCTTTGAGGTGTTCGACTGAGGTGAACGCTTGTGTCTTGAGGGCTTTGCGGGTCAGAATCGAGAACCAGCCTTCGACGAGGTTCGCCCAGCTGGAGCTGGTGGGTGTGAAGTGCAGGTGCCAGCGCTTGCGGCGGGGGTGGGCGAGCCATGTGCGCACGGGCTCGGACTTGTGGGCTGAGACGTTGTCCAAGATGACGTGGACGTCGAGACGGCGGGGGGTGTGCAGGTCGATCCACTTGAAGAACGCGAGCACGTCGGCGCCGGTGTGGCGCTTGCGGGTCTGGGCCAGGACTTCGCCGGTGGCGACGTTGAGAGCGGCGAACAGGTCGATGGTGCCGTTGCGCTTGTAGTCGTGGGTGAGGGTGCGGTTGCGGCCCGGGCGCATCGGAAGCGACGGCTGGGTGCGGTCGAGCGCCTGGATCTGGGTCTTTTCGTCGAAGCTGAACACCACAGCGCGCTCGGGGGGATTCACGTACAGCCCGATCACGTCGGCGAGCTTCGCCTCGAAATCAGGGTCCGCGGACACCTTGAACACGTCGGCGAGCCACGGGCGCAGCCCCCGCTCGCGCCACACCTGGGCGACGAAGTCCTTGCCCACCCCGTGACGGGCCGCCATCGCACGCGTCGACCAGCACGCCGCCCCCTCAGGCGGCTCGGCGCACAGCGTGTCGGCCACGATCGCCTCCACCACCGCTGCGGGCACGCTGGGCTTGCGGCCCCGCCCCGGCGCCACCACACCCAGACCGTCCACACCCGAGACCCCGAACTGGTCACGCCAGCGGCGAACCGTGTCCTGGTGCGCCCCCATCGCCCGAGCAACGCCGCGCACCGAACCGCCGTCCGCCAAAGCCACAAGCGCCCTCGCCGGCCGCACCCGCCGCCACGGCTCGCTCACCGAACGCGCCACGCGCTCCAACGACAAGCGCCCCTCAACCGACAACACAAACCCAGCAGCCATCCCCCCACCATACGCGCCCCGGCCATTTCACAGACGAACCACTAGGCAGCGAGCCCGACATCAAGCTGCTCAGTGTGGGCGCGGGCGAGGTGTCTTGGTGGGGTCCTTTCTAGCGTGGGCTCACACGCCACGAAAGGACCCTCCCGTGAACGAGAACATCAGCGCACTACTTGCGCAACTTGAGGTAGGCAATCGACCTACATGTGGCTCGTGCGTCCATTTCGACGATTTACACGATGGTGCGCTTGGAAAATGCCGATGCTATGCGCCCGTGCCGCGATCACAGCAAGATTCACAACAGAACCAAGTGGCCTGGCCTATAGTGGACAAATATCGCGATTGGTGCTGGGATCATCTCTCAACGTCCGCCGACGGCTAATGTCGAACGAGCCAAAGTACTCTCCATCGAACTACTTCGGGCCGAATACGAGAAGGTCTGACGACGACTCCGACGATTCCGCGCAGTCATTTCGGTGCCCACGCTTACGGGTCAATCCATGGCGAGATGGCTCTAGCTGTACCACCCGAGTGCATTTGCGGCTGATGTCTTGACTGTAATATGTCGAGCACGGAGTTCGAACTACGCACCTTGATTCGCCGAGATTGAAATCAGGGGAACCGTATTTTCGTGACTCAATCCTCGAGCATTCCCCATAGCACCGTGCGTGGTTCTTCGTGAGCCCAGGAAACGTATGGCCCTGCATAGTTGATGGGATATGTTGGCCACAAAAATTCCAGCGAGAATGGTGGGCCACCGTCGCTCTCGATTGCACTTGCCCACTGCGAGTACATCTCCGTTGGAAGCTCGCCCGGATATGCCATTAGCAGGTCCTTGGGTACGTAGTCGCTGACCGAATCCCACCAACGAGATCCTTGGAGTCGGCAGTCCAAGAGGACAATCTCGCCGCCAACCAAAATTGTGCGCCCGCAGACGGCTGCGACATCTTCCACACCGTGAGAAATCATCAGAACTGCCCCGAGAATCAATTCCTTCGCTTCGGCATGTGCATTATCGGGTTCAAACGCGCTTTCAATCACACACGCTCGGTATGCATCCGTTAAGTCTGCATGATGTTGCTCTAGCTTGAATCGCAAGAAGGTCATCTCCGCATTCGTTGCTGACTCAAATATCCCAGGAGAAACGTCGCCCGGATGTGAGACCTGCTTTTCAAAACTTGCCAGCATCCTATTGAGCAAGCGACTTATATTCTCAACTCGATCGGTTGTCTCTGCCGAGTAATCAATCTCTTCTGTGAACGCCTTCAACCAAGCGTCATCGCATCGCTTCGCTTGTTTCCAGTTATAGAATCTAAGGTCGGCGATGTGATCCGGAACGTGTGATTCCCCGGATTCGCGGCCAGTGCCTTCATCTTCAGCCTGTTGAGGCCAGTCGGCCAATCTCACGAGACGTGGCCCAGTTGAGCATCCGAGGCCGATACCCAGCAACATGCCGGCCACAGACACTACCAAAAGGCATGAGTTCCGACGGATCTTCGATAAGCCAATATCCACTGTTCGCAACACTGCTCTTTCAGGAGTTGTGCAAAGCGGCGGTGATTGTCTCGGGGGCCACGCCAGCGGCTCGGGCGCCGCCGCAGATGCTCTCCCATGTCTCGGCGGGCAGCGTGATGCCGTTGGCCATGCGGTGCTGGCGCCGCTCATGCTCGACATCGCCAGGCAGCTTTACGGGCTGAGACGAGTCGATGGCATCGGCCTCGTAGAACCAGTCCAGGTAGTCGGCTGCGATGCCGTTGTAGCCGTCGTCAGTCTCACCGACCGCAGCATCGATCTGAGCCGGGTCGACGTAGACCGACAACATGCCGTTCGCAAACCGAACGCGGCGAGGTCCCGCTGTGCCCGTGCCGGTGAGCGCTCCAGCTAGCAGCTCGCACATCACCGAGATGCCCGAGCCCTTGTGCTCTCCCATGGCTCGCAGCGCCCCGGGGCCGTCCATCGAATTCGGCCGCCGGCCTTCGGAGAAGCTGTACAGCACCCGCGGGTCACCGGTGATCTCTCCGTCAGCCGACACCAACGCGTTGGCGGGAACGGGCGGTCCGCCATGCAGCGCGACCATCGCCTTGCCCTCCGCCACGACGGACGTGGCGAAGTCGTGGATGACCGGACGGCGGCCGGCAACCGGGGCGCCGTACGCGCACGGATTCGTGCCCATCCGACGCGCCTTCGAACCGAACGGGGCGACCAGCCGGCTGTTGGCCACGTTCACAAGATGCACCGACACCAGGCCTCCGGCTGCGGCCATCTCGGCATACTCCCCGATGCGCCCCAGGTGTCCGGCATTGCGCAGCCCCACCACGGCAGTGCCCAGCTCGGAGCATCGCTCGATGCCCAATCCCACCGCCGCAGGCCCGACGGTTTGACCCATGCCGTATTGGCCGTCCAGCAGCAGCAACGAGCCCGAGTCGATCAACACCTTGATCTCCTGGTCGGCCAGCTGGACGCCGTTGGCCAGCAGCTCGACATACAGCGCTGAGCGGATGACCCCGTGGCTGTCGTGGCCGGCCAGATTCGCGCCGACGAGGCTGCGGCCGATGCGGCCCGCTTCGGCATCCGAGCACCCGGTGTAGCGGAAGATCTCGGCGATGAAATCCGCCAGGCGCTCGTGATTGATAACCACCGGTGCTCCAGCGTCGGCCCCGGTCGTCGTCTGCGCAGAACTCATCGCGGCAGCGTACGTCTCAACACGGGTGCAGCGCCCTACATAGGCTCGCCCGGCGTGAGTCCGCCCGATGCCTCGCCGCCGCCTGAGCATCCGCAGCACTACGACGTGGTCGTGGTCGGGGCGGGCAACGCGGCGATGTGCGCCGCGCTGGCAGCGCACGAGGGCGGTGCCGGGGTATTGGTGCTCGAGCGAGCCCCGGTAGCCGAGGCGGGCGGCAACAGCCGCTTCACCGCTGGGGCCATCCGATTCGCCTACGACGGCGTCGACGACCTGCGTGCGCTGATGCCCGACCTCACCGACAGCGAAGTCGGCATGACCGACTTCGGCACCTACACAGAAGCGGACTTCTACGCCGATTTGGGCCGCGTCACCGACTACCGCTGCGACCCCGACCTGGCCGACACGCTGGTCACCCGGAGCAAGGAAACTTTGCTGTGGATGGCAAGCCATGGCGTGAGGTTCGCCCCGATCTGGGGACGCCAGGCGTTCAAAGTGGACGGTCGCTTCACGTTCTGGGGCGGCCTCACGGTGGAGACCGTCGGCGGCGGCGAGGGGCTCGTGGAGTCTCTGCGTTCTGCGCTGGAACGCAACCGCATCGAGCTGTGGCATGAGGCTGCAGGCCGGGCACTCATGCTGGACGACTCCGGTGCCGTGCGGGGCGTGCGCGTGCGACGCGAGGGACGCACGGCGGAGGTTGCCTGTGGCGCCGTCGTGCTAGCAGCCGGCGGCTTTCAGGCCAACGCCGAGTGGCGCACCCGCTACCTCGGACCGGGGTGGGATCTTGCCAAGGTGCGCGGCACACGCTTCAACACGGGCGACGGCATCGCCATGGCACTCGACGCCGGCGCCATGCCGTTCGGCAACTGGAGCGGTGCCCACGCCGTCGCGTGGGACTACAACGCCCCCGAATTCGGCGACCTGGCCGTCGGCGACGGCTTTCAGAAGCACAGCTACCCGTTCGGGATCGTTCTGAACCAGCACGGCAAGCGCTTCGTGGACGAGGGCGCCGACTTCCGCAACTACACCTACGCCCGCTACGGCCGGGAAATCCTGGCCCAGCCCGGGCATTCGGCGTGGCAGGTCTTCGACGCCAGCACCGATCACCTGCTGCGCGACGAGTACCGCATCCGGCAGGTCACCAAGGTCACCGCCGGCAGTATCACGGAGCTCTGCGAGCGCATGGAAGACGTCGACACCGAATCGGCCATGGCCACCATCGCTGAGTTCAATGCAGCCGTCGACCGCAGCGTCCCGTTCGACCCCAACGTGCTCGACGGCCGTCGCACCACGGGCCTCGGCCCCGACAAGACCAACTGGGCGATGCCGCTGGAAACGCCGCCCTTTACGGCTTTCCGGGTGACCTGCGGGCTGACGTTCACCTTCGGCGGCCTGCGCATCGACGGCACCGGCTGCGTGCTGGATACCGACCTGCACCCCATTAGCGGCCTGTATGCCGCTGGTGAGCTGGTCGGCGGCCTTTTCTACGGCAACTATCCCGGCGGCTCGGGACTGTCGGCCGGTGCTGTGTTCGGCCGCTTGGCGGGAAACTCCGCCGCTGCGCACGCTGCCGGCTGAGCTGCTCGTACCCTCCGGGCGAGGGGTCACAGGCGGGCGATAGCGTCGCATCGCTATGTCGATGTCCACCTCACCGCAGAACTCAACATCGAAGATCGTTTACACCCACACAGACGAGGCGCCGGCGCTGGCCACGTATTCGCTGCTGCCGATCATCAAGGTCTTCACCGATGCCGCCGGTGTCGACGTCGAGACGCGCGACATCTCGCTCGCTGGCCGGATCATTGCCGTCTTCGGGGACATCCTTGAGCCTCACCAACGAATCAGTGATGCGCTTGCCGAACTCGGCGGGTGGACCCAGCATGGCGGCGCCAACATCATCAAGCTGCCGAACATCTCCGCCTCGGTCCCCCAGCTGAAGGCCGCAATCGCCGAGCTGCAATCGGCGGGCTACGCGGTGCCCGACTTTCCCGATGACCCCGCGGACGCCTCGGAGCGCGAGATCCGAAAGCGCTATGACCGCATCAAGGGCTCGGCGGTGAACCCGGTGCTGCGAGAGGGCAACTCGGACCGCCGCGCACCCCGTGCCGTCAAAGAATACGCCCGGCAGTACCCGCACTCGATGGGGGACTGGTCACCCAGCAGTCGGACTCACGTCTCAACGATGTCGAGCGGCGACTTCCGCTCCAACGAGCAGTCGGTGACGGTCTCCGGTGCCGGCTCGCTGAGCATCGAGCACGTCGACGGCGATGGCAACGTGCGGCTGATGCGCAAGGTTCCCGTGGATGCGGGCGAGGTTGCCGACTCCACGTTCATGTCCGTCACCGCTCTGCGCGAATTCCTGGATGCCCAGATCGCCGAAGCCGGCTCCGCAGGGGTGCTGTTCTCGCTGCACCTCAAGGCCACGATGATGAAGGTCTCGGACCCCATCGTCTTCGGCCACGCCGTGCGCGCGTTCTTCGCGCCGGTGTTCGAACGGCACGGCGACACGCTGGCCGCGGCGGGTGCAGATCCCAACGACGGCTGGGCCAACGTGCTGGCCGCCGTGGAATCGCTGCCTGCGGCACAGCGCGAGGCAATCGGGGCCGACATCGCCGCTGCGTTCGACGAGCGCCCCGGCCTGGCGATGGTCGACTCAGACCGCGGCATCACCAACCTGCACGTGCCCAGCGACGTGATTGTCGACGCCTCCATGCCTGCGATGATCCGGGCCTCCGGGCAGATGTGGAACGCCGAGGGCAACCAGCAGGACACCAAGGCAGTCATTCCCGACTCGAGCTACGCAGGCGTGTACCAAGCAGTCATCGACGACTGCCGCACCCACGGCGCGTACGACCCCACGACGATGGGCTCGGTGCCCAACGTGGGCCTCATGGCCCAGAAGGCCGAGGAATACGGCAGCCACGACAAGACCTACGAGGTGGACGCCCCCGGCACCATGCGCGTCGTGTCCGAATCCGGCGAAGTGCTGATGAGCCACGCTGTGGCGCAAGGCGACATCTGGCGCATGTGCACCACCAAGGACGCGGCGATTGCCAACTGGGTGGACCTTGCCATCGAGCGGGGGCAGATCACCGGGGCTGCCGTGGTGTTCTGGCTGGACGCCGAACGACCACACGACGCGCAGCTCCTCGCCAAGGTCAATGCCCGCACGGCGCAGCGGCAGGCTGCCGATGCGTCAATCGGCGAGCTCGACATCCGCATGCTGGCACCGGCCGACGCCTGCCGTTTCTCGCTGGAGCGCATCCGTCGCGGCACCGACACCATCTCGGTCACCGGCAACGTCCTGCGCGACTACAACACCGACCTGTTCCCGATCCTGGAATTGGGCACCTCGGCCAAGATGCTGTCGGTCGTTCCGCTCATGGGCGGCGGCGGCCTGTTTGAAACCGGCGCCGGGGGCTCGGCACCCAAGCACGTGCAGCAGATGGTTGCCGAGAACCACTTGCGCTGGGACAGCCTGGGCGAATTCCTGGCATTGGCGGTGTCGCTCGAGCACCTCGCCCGTGTCGCCGAGAACCTCGCCGCGCAGCTGCTTGCCGACACGCTCGATGCCGCTATCGGTACCTGGCTCGCTGAGGGCCGGGCGCCCAGCCGCCGGGTGAACGAGCCCGACAACCGCGCCAGCCACTTCCACCTGGCCAAGCACTGGGCAGACGAGATGACCCGCCAGGGCACCGACGCTGCGCTGGCCGAGCAGTTCGCCCCCCTCGCTGCGGCTCTCGCTGCCAACGAGGACTCGATCATCGCCGAGCTCGTCGACTGCCAGGGCACCCCGGTCGACCTTGGCGGCTATTTCCTGCCAGATCCCGCGTTGGCCGAGGCCGCCATGCGGCCCAGCGCGACCTTCAACGATATTTTCGACAGCTTCCGCGCCGGCTCATCGGGCTGACGCGCACGGGCGCCGCAGCGTTCAGGAGTCGAGTTCGGCCAGACCGCCAGGTCCGAGCCTGCCCGACTCCCGGTAGGCGGCGAGCTTCGCACGGCTGTCGGCAATGTCCAGGTTCGCCATCGTGAGCTGCCCGATGCGGTCCGCAGGTCCGAACGCAGCGTCTTCGACGCGCTCCATCGAGAGCCGGTCGGGTTCATAGGTCAGCGCGGGCCCGGTGGTGCCGAGCACCGAGTAGTCCTCGCCGCGGCGCAGCCGCAGCGTGACCTCGCCGGTCACACCCGAGCCCACCCAGCGCAGCAGGGAGTCGCGCAACATGAGCGCCTGAGGGTCGAACCAGCGCCCCTCATAGAGCAGCCGTCCCAGTCGACGCCCCATCGTTCGGTAGTTCTCCAGCGTGGCTTCGTTGTGAATCGCGGACAGCAGGCGCTCATAGGCAATGTGCAGCAGCGCCATGCCCGGGGCTTCGTAGATGCCCCGCGACTTGGCTTCGATCACACGGTTCTCGATCTGATCGCTCATGCCGAGGCCGTGACGCCCGCCTACGGCGTTGGCTTCGAGTACCAGGGCAACGTGGTCGCTGCCCTCGGCACCCCCCGCAGCGAAGGTCCGCCCGCCGATCGCCACCGGCCAGCCGGCCTCGAACCGGACGGTCACGTCTTCGGGCTCGATGTCGGTCGCGGGGTCCCAGTGGGCCACGCCCATGATCGGCGTGACGATCTCCATCGAGGTGGCCAGGTCTTCCAGGCGCTTCGCCTCGTGGGTGGCACCCCAGATGTTCGCATCGGTGGAGTACGCCTTCTCGGTGGGATCCCGGTACGGCAGGCTGCGCGACACCAGGAACTCGCTCATGCCAGCGCGGCCTCCGAGCTGATCCACGAACGCCGAGTCCAGCCACGGCTTGTAGATGCGCAATCCGGCATTCACGAGCAGGCCGTAGCGGTAGAAACGCTCGATGTCATTGCCCTTGTACGTCGAGCCGTCGCCCCAGATATCCACGCCGTCTTCGGCCATGGCAGCCACCAGCATCGTGCCGGTCACCGCACGCCCCAGCGGCGTCGTGTTGAAATACGTGCGGCCCGCCGTCGAGATATGAAACGCGCCGCATTGCAGCGCCATCAGACCCTCTCGCACGAGCTCGGCCCTGCAGTCCACCAAGCGCGCCGCATGAGCGCCGTAGTCGAGCGCCTGCTGCGGCACGCCCGACAGGTCTGGCTCGTCGTATTGGCCGAGGTCGGCCGTGTAGGCGCACACGAGCGCTCCGCGCTCGGCCATCCACGCCACCGCCGCAGAGGTGTCGAGCCCGCCGGAGAAGGCGATGCCCACTTGCTCGCCGGTCGGCAGCTCTGCCAGCACACGCGCACCGCTGGCGGCTGGCGCGCCCGCAGGCGGCGAGGCGTCGTCGCCTGAGCCAGTCGAGGCAGGACTGTTCGACATGGGCCCTAACGGTACGGCTTTGGTCCCCCGATTCGCCCTGCAATAAACCTCCATGGGAAGGCCGGGTTCGCTGCGCCGCGATTGCGCTGCGCGTACGCTCCGCCACGAAGGGGTGACTCATGAACGACGGCACGGCGACAGGCACCACTGGCGGCACAGCAACGGGCCAGTCGATGGCGGAGCTGCTGAGCGAGATGGTGCGCATCCCCAGCGTCAACCCGATGCATCACGGGCCGCGCTCGGGCACCGTCGCAGAAGCCGACATGGCCAATTGGGTGGCGCAACGAGCCGAGGCCCTCGGCGCAGAGGTCGAGCTGGATGAGATCGAGCCGGGACGGCCCAACGTGTACGCCCGTTTCGTCGGCCGCACAGAACGGATGCTCGCCGTCGACGTGCACCTCGACACCGTCGGCGTCGAGCACATGGAAGGCGACCCCTTCGACGGCCGCATCACCGAGGGCCGCGTCTGGGGGCGGGGCGCCGTCGATACCAAGGCGACCATGGCCGTCGTGCTCGCCGTGATGGGCGAGATGACCGCCGCCGGAGTGCAGCCGATGTCCACCGTCGAGCTGGTCGGCACCATCTCCGAGGAAGGCGGCGGTCTGGCCGGCGCGTCCGCCTACCGCGACCGGCTGCTCGAACGAGGCGAACGCCGCGAGCAGATCGTGGTCGCCGAGCCGACAATGTGCGCACCGGTGTACGGCCACAAGGGGGGCCTCGGCCTCGAAGTCGAGGTGGAGGGCCGTGCGGCGCACTCGTCCAAGCCCCACCTCGGCATCAACGCACTCTCGGCTGGCGCACGCATCGTGGCCGCGATCGATGTTGAACAGGAACGGCTGGCGAACCAGCGCGAGGTCGGCGCACTGGGTGCCGGCACCGCGTCGGTCAACGAGATGAGCGGGGGGCGGGCACGCAACATCGTGCCCGACCACTGCGAGCTGTACGTCGGGCGGCGGATCGCCGACAGGGAGGACTACGAGTCCGAATCCGCCCGTCTCACGGAGCTGATACGTGCTGCAGCGCTGCCGGCCCGTGTCAAGGTGCAGTTGGCGAACGGGTTCGGCAGCAACGCGTTCTTCCAGGCCCCTGGGAGCGACTTGGTGACGGCGCTCGCCGAGATGTCGGGACATGGGCCGGCTGTCGCCGACTTCGGCACGAATGCACTGCGATACGGCGAGGTGGCCGATCAGATCGTGGTGTTCGGTCCAGGCTCCATCGACCAGGCTCACCAGGCCATCGAGTGGGTCGAGATCGCCGAGCTCGAACGCGCTGCTGCCGTCTACCGCCAGCTGCTGCAGCGCTAGAGCCTCATCACCTGCAGATCTGGCCGGCCCCGGCGGACAGGCGGGTCAATCGCGCGCTGCGGTGATGAAGACGGGAATCTCTCGATCTGTCTTGGCCTGGTACTCGGCGTAGGGCGGGAAGGCGGCCACACACCGCTCCCACCAGGCATCTCGCTCGGCGCCAGAGATGAGCCGGACCGTCGTCTCGAACGGCTCAGGACCATCCTGCATGAGCACCGCAGATTCGGCCATCAGGTTGTGGTACCAACCCGGATGTGCCGGTGCGCCGCCCTTGGAACCGACGATCGCGTACTCGCCTTCGTGCTCGACTCGCATCAGCGGAACCTTGCGTACCAAGCCGGTCTTGTGCCCGACGGTCGTCATCACGATGATCGGCAGGCCTGTATCGCGCAGTGTGTTCGCCTCGGTGCCCGAAGATGACTCGTACGCCGCTGCCTGGTCCGCCACCCAGTCCCACGTGCTCGGTGCATAGGTGCCGTCGAATCTTGCGCTGGGTGCCATGGGGCGCAATCTACGGCGGCGCATCGAGCGCAGCCCGCGTCAGGCCTTCACGAGATTGTGCCAGTGCGCGCATTGTGCGTTCGCGTCCCGGCCGTGCGGCACGCCTACGATCCTGAACGTGCAGATCATGTCCGCGCTGTTCATCGAGAACTTCGACATGCGCCAAGCGGCGGGCGGCGCCGCACGCATCGATCTCGCCGGCGTTCACTTCTCGATGGCCGCCCCGGGACCGTTCCCGGTGACCATCACCCCGCACATGCTCGTGCTCGTGCGCTGCCCCGCTGCCCACGCCGGGCTGGCGGCGCTCGAAGTGCGGTTCCTGCGCGGCGACGAGCAGATCGCGCGCAACGTGCAACCGCTCACCGTCGAGCCCGGCAAGTTCGGCTACAACCTCGTCCAGGCCGATCTCACCTTCGACGAGCCGTCCACCATCGAGGCCCATTGCCGCATTGACCAAGGCGAAGTGGTCGTGGTGCCCTTGACGATGAACCCGCCGGCAGACGATGCCTCGGCCTCCAGCTTGGCACCGCCCGCCGCAGGCGGCTGGACCGGCACGCCTGCAGAGCAAAGCGGCTAGGCGGCCCAGACAGCAATGCCGTTCACTGTCGGGCTGTCGCAGCACTCCGATCCCGGCGTGGCGACCGGTGAGATCGTCGGCCGTGTACTCGAGTCGCTCGGTGTGCAGCCCGATGTAGCGCTGCTGTTCACCTCGGGTGAACACATGGCGAACACCGACGAGATTGCTGCGGCGGTCGGAGAGCTGCTCGGGCCTGGTGCGTTCATCGGCACCACCGCCTGCTCGGTGGCCGCAGGTGAGCGCGAGATCGAGGAAGAGACCGCCGCGGTGCTGTGGGTCGGCAGCCTGGGTTCGGGCGAGGGACCACGAGCTCGTGCGGTCTGGCTGAGCGGGGTGCCCGATCCGACCGCCGACGATGAAGCGCTCGCAGCCGCACTGGACTCGGTGCACGCCACCGGCGATCCCTCAATGATCGTCCTGGCCGACCCGTACTCGTACCCCGTCGATGCGGCACTCGCTCACTGGGCCGAGCGCTGGCCGCACGTGAGCGTGCTCGGCGGATTGTCCTCGGGGGCACCCATGCCGGGCGGCAACCGCATCGTTGCCGATGGCGGTGTTCACCGCTCTGGCGCCGCAGCGCTGATCGTGGGCGGCAGCGCCACAGTCACACACCTGGTCTCTCAGGGCTGCCGGCCCATCGGTCAGCCGTACATCATCACCGAGGCCGAAGGAAACGTCGTCCGGTCGCTCGGCGGCCTGCCCCCCTTCGAGCGACTCCAGCAGATGTTCTCGAAGCTTGACCCGGCCGACCAGCGGCTGGTGCAGCGAGGCCTGCATGTCGGTCGAGTCACCGACGAGCGCAAGGTCGAGTTCGGCTCCGGCGACTTCTTGATCCGCGGCGTGCTCGGAGCGGACCGCGAAAGCGGCGCCATCGCCATCGGCGACGAGGCGCCGATCGGAGCGACCGTGCAGTTCCACGTTCGCGACGCACGCACTGCCGACGAAGACCTGCGCGCAGCGCTCGAGCATTCGCCACAGACGCAGAGCGCACTGCTGTTCACCTGCAACGGGCGCGGCACCCATCTGTTCGAGACTCCGCATCATGACGCGTCTGTCCTCGCCGAGCACACGTCCGCCGAAGTTGCCGGCATGTTCTGCGCAGGCGAGATCGGCCCCGTCGGCGCACGCTCGTACGTGCATGGATTCACGGCCTCGATGGCGCTGTTCGCCGATAACGACGACACGTCAAGCCATCGGGCAACCACATGAACAAGGTGAGCATCAGATCGTGAGCATCGAATTGGAAGCCCGGCAGATCAACACCATCCGAGCGCTGGCGATGGACGCTGTGATGCGTGCCCGCAGCGGTCACACGGGCACGGCCATGGCACTGGCGCCGCTGGCCCATGTGCTGTTCAGCCGCATCCTGCGCTACGACGCCTCCGAACCCGACTGGCCCGACCGCGACCGGTTCATCCTGTCGGCCGGTCACGCCTCGATGCTCGTCTACGCCATGGCTCACCTGGTGGGCTACGGCGTCACGCTGGAGGACATCCGCGACTTCCGACAGCTCGGCTCGATCACGCCCGGGCACCCCGAGCGTGGACTCACTCCCGGCGTGGAGGTGACCACAGGGCCATTGGGGCAGGGCTTCGCCAATGCCGTCGGGATGGCGCTAGCCGAGCGCGGCCTCCGCTCCCGGCTGGGAGCAGACCTGGTGGACCACCGCACCTTCGTCATCGTCAGCGACGGCGACCTGATGGAGGGCATCAGCCATGAGGCGGCATCGCTGGCGGGCCACCAACAGCTCGGACGCCTCGTAGCGGTGTACGACGACAACCACATCACCATCGACGGCAGCACCGATCTGGCTCTCAGCGACGACGCCGCGCGCCGCTTCGAGGCGTACGGCTGGCACGTGAACGACCTCAAAGAGGCGGCCGAGGACGTGGACGGGCTCGAGCGGGCGCTGCGCGAGGCAATGCTGGTCAGCGACCGGCCATCGATGGTCATCGTCCGAAGCCACATCGGCTACCCGATGCCCACCGCATGCGACACGTCGGCTGCGCATGGCGCTATTACCGACGCCGACGAGATCGCTGCGGCCAAGCGGGCGATGGGCATGGATCCCGAAGCCGCCTTCGTCGTGGACGACGACGTGACGCAGGCCTACCTGGTCGCCGGTGCGCGGGGCGCCGCTGAGCGTCTCGAATGGGAAGCCCGGCTCGCCGCGAGCGGGCACGACCGCGACTGGCTCGACGCGCTGTGGTCGGCCGGGGCCCTGGGCGGCCGCCTGTCCGAGCTTCCGACCTTCGAGGCCGGTACCCAGATGGCGACCCGGGTCGCTGCCAACCGTGTCTTCGACGCGTCCATGGACACCGTGCCCTCCCTCATCAGCGGCGGGGCCGACCTGACCGGCAACACCGGAACCGACGTGACCGCCGAGGTGCTGTCGGCCGCGAATCCAGGCGGACGCAAGCTCTATTTCGGCGTCCGCGAGCACGCCATGGGCGCAGTCGCCAACGGCATGGCCCTGCACGGTGGCGTGTTGCCGGTCGTCGGCACCTTCCTGGTCTTCAGCGACTACATGCGGCCGGCTGTGCGGCTGGCGGCACTGAGCGGCGCCAAGACGGTCTTCGTCTGGACACACGATTCGATCGGTCTGGGCGAGGACGGACCCACCCACCAGCCGATCGAGCACCTCGTGTCCCTGCGCGCCATTCCGGGTCTGTGCGTGATCAGGCCCGCCGACGCCAACGAGACCTCCCAGGCATGGCAGATCGCAGTTGAGCGAGACGGCCCGACTGCGCTGGTGCTGACCCGCCAGAACGTCGGGGTGCTCGACGGCACCGAGCGCGCTTCGCAGGTCGCCCGAGGTGCCTATGTCCTCATCAACACCCCGGCCCCTGCGGTCATCCTGGCGGGCACCGGCAGCGAGGTGCAGTGCTGCACCGAGGCAGCAGCGCTGCTCGCCGCGGACGGCATCGCCAGCTCGGTGGTGTCGATGCCCAGCTGGGATCTCTTCGAGGCTCAAGACACCCAGTACCGGGCCTCAGTGTTCTCTCACGGCGTCCCGGTGTTGGGTGTTGAGGCCGGGTCTCCCATGGGCTGGGACCGCTACGCCGATGCCACCGTGTCCATGAATCGCTTCGGTGCCAGCGCGCCGGGCAGCGACTTGATGGCCCACTTCGGCTTCACGGCACCGTCCATCGCCGACGCGGCCCGCAAGCTGCTGTAGACACAACAGAAGGAATGTTCACAGAAGGATCCCCATGACCGAAGGCGGCAACGGCAGTACCACCGACGGGCGGCTCTCGGGGCTGTACTCCGAATGCGGGCAAAGCCCCTGGCTCGACAATCTCCGCCGCGGATGGATCACCGGCGGCGAGCTCGAAGCCTGGGTGGAACGGGGCATCCGCGGCCTGACGTCGAATCCGTCGATCTTCCAGAAGGCCATCGAGTCATCGGACGATTACGACGAGCAGTTCGGTGACCTCGTGTGCGGAGGCACCTCGGTGGACGATGCCTACTGGCAGCTGGTGACCAGCGACATTCGTGGCGCGCTGCGGGCACTTGAACCGGTGCATGCGGCCTCGGGCGGCACGGATGGCTTCGTGTCGGTCGAGGTGGATCCGTCGCTCGCGCACAACGTGGAGGCCACCACCAAGGCCGCCCGGGAACTGCACCAAGGCATCGCTTGGCCGAACCTGATGGTGAAGATCCCCGGAACCGTGGAGGGCCTCCCCGCTATCCGCCAGATGATCGCCGAGGGCTACAGCATCAACGTGACGCTGATCTTCTCCGTGGCCCGCTACGAGCAGGTGGCCGACGCGTACGTGGCTGGCCTCGAAGACCGTGTCGCTGTCGGCATAACCGACCTGTCGGGAGTGGCCAGCGTGGCCTCGTTCTTCGTGAGCCGGACCGACACCGAGGTCGATCGTCTCCTCGACGCGGTCGGGACCATCAGCGCGCTCGGGCTGCGCGGCCGCACCGCGGTCGCACAGGCGCAGGCCGCGTACGGTCGCTTCGGCGAAATCTTCAGTGGACCGCGTTGGGAACGGCTCGCGGCGCTCGGAGCACAAGTCCAGCGTCCGCTGTGGGCATCGACGAGCACGAAGAATCCGGCGTATCCCGACACGCTGTATGTCGACGAGCTCATCGGGCCGAACACGGTCAACACCATGCCCGATGCCACGTTGGATGCCTTCTGCGATCACGGGAAGCTCCGTCGCACTATCGACGCCGACCAATCCGCAGCCCGCTACGTGCTCGAGGCCGTGACATCGCATGGTGTCGACCTCGACGGCGTCGCCGACACGCTTGAGGCACAAGGCGTCGCGGCGTTCACCAAGAGCTTCGACGAACTGCTGGTGTCGCTCGAGGCCAAGGCAGACTCGCTCGCCTGACGGCTCGCCGGGCAGACTCGCTCGCCTGATACAAGCCAGTCAGTTGCAAACCGAAACTGACTGCCGTAGTGTGCGCGGCCGTGACCGCGCTCCCGTCGGGCCAACCCGCCTGCTCCATCCAGGCAACCCTCGACATCGTGGGCGATCGATGGACGCTGCTCATCCTTCGTGACCTGTTCCGCGGCGTGCGCCGCTTCAGCGCCATGCAGCATGACCTGGGCATCGCCCGCAACATGCTGGCCGACCGGCTCAGCCGCCTCACCGATGCCGGCGTTGTCGCCAAGGTGCCCTACCAGCACCGCCCGGTTCGCTACGACTACGTCCTGACGCCCAAAGGGCTCGACTTGTCGAACAGCCTGCTTGCACTCATGGCATGGGGCGACCGGTGGTGTCAAGACGGGGACGCCCCCACGGTGCTCGTGCATGCCGACTGCGGCACCGCACTCGAAATCGCCACCCGGTGCCCAGCGTGCGACGAGCCGGTCAACCCGACACGCATTCGCAGCCGTGCCCATCTCCACGACGAATCTCACGGCGAGCAGCACTCCGATGCACCGCGCGCCCGAGCCATCGAACTCCAGCCCACGAACGGAGAGTCCCTGTGACCATCATCGATCCATCGCACGGCGTCGACGACGCAGCGACCAATGGGGTCGTTGCGCCGCCGCAGCCGACGGCGGCATCGCTGGCACTGGCAGAACTGCCGCTCGCTGAGCTGGCGGAGCGCGCTGGCGAGGTGCGTGACCGTACGTTCGGCACACGGGTCACCTACAGCCCGAAGGTGTTCATCCCGCTGACGATGCTGTGCCGCGACAAGTGCGGCTACTGCACGTTCGCCCAACCCCCAGCGCGGCTCGACTCGCCGTATCTCACACCGGAACAGGTGCTGGAAATAGCCGCCAGCGGCGCCCGGGCAGGCTGCCACGAGGCGCTATTCACCCTCGGCGAACGTCCCGAGCTGCGCTACCCCGCAGCAGCGGACTGGTTGGCCTCCCACGGCTGGGACTCCACCGTCCACTACTTGATCGAGATGTGCCGGCTCGTGCGCGACGAGACCGGTCTGCTCCCCCATGCCAATCCCGGGGCCATGACGGCGAACGAGTTGGCGGCGCTGCGCGAAGTCGCGCCCAGCCAGGGGATGATGCTGGAGTCGCTGAACCCGAACCTCGACTGCCACCGGGGCTCGCCCGACAAGGAGCCTGCCCGGCGTTTGGCCACACTTGAAGCAGCCGGCGAGCTGGCCATCCCCTACACCACCGGGATTCTCGTCGGCATCGGCGAATCGCTGGCCGACCGGCTGGCCGCGCTCGAGGTCATCGCCGCGAGCCACGCCCGCTGGGGCCATATCCAGGAAGTGATCGTCCAGAACTTCCTGCCCAAGGCGGGAACCTCCATGCACAACATGCCCGCGTGCCCGCCCGACGAGTACGCGCAGGCCATCGCGCTGGCACGGCTGATCCTGCCTGCTGACATTCACCTGCAGGCCCCGCCGAACCTGTCCGACGACTTCGGGGGGCTGCTGGAGGTCGGCATCGACGACTGGGGCGGCGTCTCGCCGATCACCGCCGACCACGTGAACCCCGAACGGCCCTGGCCAGCGCTGGACCGCCTGCGAGAGGTCACCGAGGCCCGTCGCTTCACGCTCGCTCCCCGGCTCACGATCTATCCGGAGTTCGCACTGCAACCCGGGCGCTGGCTGTCCGACGGCAACCGCTTCGGAGTCATGGACCGTTCCGACGCAGAGGGCCTTGGCCGCGACGATCCAGGCAGCCAGATGCCCGAGCGGACGATGGAGAACCTTAACGCCGGCTCCGGTGCGGATGTGCTGGCGGCCGACGAGAACTCCACCCAGTGGTACTCCGGTGGCGCCAGCCACCTGCCCACGACCATCATGGACGGCCCGTCGTATGCCCGCGGTGCCGTGCGCGAAGTGCTCGACGCTGTGATGGCCGGCCAGCAGGTCGGTCACGAAGAGATCGTCACGCTGTTCGGGGCACGCGGCCCCGAGGTTGTCGCCGTCGGCGAGGTCGCAGACGAGCTGCGCCGCGAGGCCGTGGGCGACATCGTCACCTGGGTGCACAACCGCAACATCAACTACACGAACGTCTGCACGTTCAAGTGCAAGTTCTGCGGCTTCTCCAAGGGTCCCCTGTCGCTGAATCTGCGGGGCACGCCCTACATGCTCACTCTGGCCGACATCCAGGAGCGCGTGATCGAGGCGGCCGAGCTGGGCGCCACCGAGGTGACCCTGCAGGGCGGCATTCACCCGAGCTTCGACGGCGACTACTACATCGACGTCTGCCGCGCAATCCACGACGTGGTGCCCGATATGCACCTGCACGGCTTCACCGCCCTCGAGGTCATCGAAGGGGCCAAGCGGCTCGGCGAGTCGCTCGTGGACTACCTCATGCGGCTGAAAGAAGCGGGGCTGAAGTCATTGCCGGGCACCGCGGCCGAGATCCTCGACGATTCGGTGCGAGCAGTGCTGTGCCCCGACAAGATCAACACCGCCGAGTGGCTCGAGTGCCACGAGGCGGCGCACGCAGTGGGCCTGCACTCGAACATCACCATCATGTTCGGGTCAATCGAGCAGCCCGAGCACTGGGCGAACCACATCGTGGCCACACGCGAGCTGCAAAAGCGCACCGGCGGCTTCACCGAGTGGGTCCCGCTGCCCTTCGTGCACATGGCCAGCCCCATCTACCTGCGCAAGTGCGCCCGCCGCGGCCCGACGTTCCGGGAAACCTTGCTGATGCACGCCGTGCCGCGCATCGCCTACCGGGGGCTCATCGACAACATCCAGGTGTCGTGGGTGAAGATCGGTCCACCTGGGGCCCAGCAGATCTTGCGGGCGGGTGCCAATGACATGGGCGGGACGCTGATGGACGAGAACATTTCGCGGGCTGCGGGAGCGCAACACGGCCAAGGCCTCACCGAGCAGGACTTCCGGAACATCGCGGAACCTCTCGGACGCCGCACCCGCCAGCGCCTTACCGGCTACGAGAACGCCGACGGCGCACCCGAGGTGCACAGCCGCGTGCTCCGGCCCACCGACAACGCCACCGACCGCAAACTCATCCCGCTCGAATCGCTCGGCAGTCGCGTTTAAGCGGCCGCGCAGGCGGGGTGGGCCCGCTGCGGAGGCGGCAGGGCCCTCCGCTCCGGGGATCCAGCAGGTCCCAACCTCGCAGAGTTCCCTGCCGCCTCCGCAGCTATGGCATCTGTGCCTCGCCGCTGCCGCGGTTTGTGGGGTGGGGCGTACGCTGCGCTCTAGATGAAGCCCTCGTATGCGCGCTATCTCGCTGTTGGCGTTCTGCTTGTTGGCGTCGCGCTCATTGTCTGGACCGCCGTCAGCGATCCTGACGACGATCCGGGCTTCACTGAGACTGCGAGCACGCCGACTGCTGCGCCCCAGAGCGAATCGAGCGAGGCGCCAGCGACGACCGCAACAGATGCGGCACCGACCACAGAGACTGCTCCTGTGGCGCCTACGACTACTACGACGGAGGCCTTGGAGCCGATTCCGGTGCTTGGTACGGCGTTCACGCTCTCGAAACTTGATGGCTGGCTCAACACCGACGCCACCTCGCTGGAGGAGATCCGCGAGCAGAACTCCATCACGGTGGTGCAGTTCTGGACGTTCGGCTGCCGGAACTGCAAGAAGACGCTGGACGCGCTGGGCCAGCTCCATGCCGACTTCCGGGATCGTGGCATCGAAGTCGTGGGGGTTCACTCCCCCGAGTTCGCCTATGAGGCCAACGTGGACAACATCATCGAGGCTGCGGCCGAGCTCGGTGTGGTTTGGCCGATCGCGCTCGACACTCGCAAGTACAACTTTCACGTCTGGCAGGAAGGGCCCACTGCTTACTGGCCGCGCGTCTACGTGATCGACAGCGACAACCAGATCCGTTTCGACCGCCGGGGCGACGGCGCACACACCTACCGCGAGCTGTACGAGACGGTCGAGCGGCTCCTCGCCGAGACCTGATCGGCGGGCCGACCGCCGTGGGCACGCTTATCGACACCCTCACCGAGGGCATCGGGGTGATCACTTGGGCGTGCACGCTCACCGTTCTCGCGCCCGGTGTGGCTCTGGTGCTGGTCGCCCGGCAGGCCCGGCTCACCGTGGCGCTGTACTACGTGGTGGGCGCCGCGCTGCTGGCATGGGCCCCGGCGGCTGGCCACTGGTCCGTCTCGGCGCGTGGCGCTGCTGTCGTGATCGCGGGGCTGCTCGCCGCAGGCACCTACGTAGCGGCGTGGCGGGCGCAGAGTCACTCCTCGCCGTACGCGACCGGTGCAGGCATTGTTGGTGGGGCACTGGCTGGCTGGCTGTGGCGTCCCTGCGTCGGACCCCGGCTGGGCGACATTCTGAACGAAGCGAGCACTGACGAACTCCGCACCTTGGCGCTGATGGGGGTGTACGTGGCAGGAGCGCTGCTGCCGCTCCTGCTGCTCGCGGTGTTGCCGTATGCGGTGCTGGCCGTGGACCGGGTACTCGACCGCATACCGTTCGCAATCGCGGGTGCGGTCATCGGAGCGGCATACGCAATCACGCTCGCCATCGGGCTGTACGACGACCTCATCGGCGAGCTGTACCGCATCTCGGCCGGCTACTGAACGGTCTAGATCAGGACGGGATCAAGCGATCGTCAGGCCGTCTCACGCGACGATGACAGGGACCCGATTGTTACTCCGATTGGCCTGCCGAGCGGCCGAGCAGAGAGATGCAATCGGCGACGAAAGAGATCCGTGCAAGAGGACATGTTGATTGCAAGAAGCCGCATACCGTAGGGAGGTACACAACGAGGTTCACCCTCAAACCGATGATCCTCACGGCGCTGGTCGCGGTGCTTCTATCGACAGCATTCGTGTATCCAGTCGCTGCTGATGCTGGCAGTGACGGGCTTTCGCAATCCCGCACCACCGTTGGAACTCTCGACACTGGGGAGCGCGGTGTGCTCTCCAAGGCGGGCCTCGATGGCTATGAAGTCGGTGTCTTGGTCAACCGAGACGTCTTGGACACCGAGAAGAGGTTGGACAATGGTTCGAAGAGGTATCAGGAGGCGTTCAAAGGCGTCGATCTTGTCACCAGGCAGGACGACCTCACGTTTAGCGTCGAGGCGATACTCGGGGATGCCTCTAGTGAGCACAAGCTAGCGTTTCAACTCGACCTGCCCGACAAAGCGCATCTCAGTCTGCAAGCAGATGGCTCAGTCGTTGTACTCGTAGACGGCACCATTCCTGTCGGAGTGTTCAAGCCGCCTTGGGCACGGGATGCAAACGGCGACGGGGTTGAAACGTTCTTCGAGATCGACGGGCAGACGCTCATCCAGCACGTTGTCGACGCTGACCCCGACGCCTATCCGGTCTACGCGGATCCCGACTTCGACGCCGGCATATTCACTTCAACGATCTACTTCGACCTCAGCGAGACATCGATCATCTGCTCCGGAGGTGCCGCTGTCTTCACTTGGCTGGTCCAATCAGGCAGCTATTGGCTCCTTATAATGGGGCCCGTCAGGGCAGCCATCTTGGCGGTCGCCGCGAGCGCTGTTGGAGTCGCATGCTACGCAACCGCGAGGTCGCGATGCCTCAAGATCAAGCTGATCGGCCATGTGATACCCGTGCCTCTCAGCTACCGTGACAATCAGTATTGCACCTGACCCGCTTCGCGCATCTTCTTGACTCCGCGACTCCGTGACATCTCAGCCTCGGCATGGCCCACTTCGGAAAGACACCAGGTTCCCAGATTGGGAGGACGGTCCTGCTCGGCGCATTTGTCGCCTTCTTGGTCGCGATGCTGCTGGGTGAACGACTGAATGTGGCCGAATTCGCGTTGCTGCTGACCGGAACGGCCATCGCCGTGGCGCTCGGCCCCGGTATCGACATTGAGGCACGGCGCACCAACAGACGGAGGCCGCGCGACAACTGGGCGGCCCTCCGAGCTTCACGACTGGGAGGCATCCCGCGCAGCATTCTGATCGTGCTGTTCGCAGGCTGGGTCGTCACCGTTGGTCTCGTCTTGCTCGCCTACGCAACGTCGGTGTCCGTTCCGTCGCCTTTTGGCGGCGCTGTGTCGGGCGGAGTGCTCTTGATAGCGGGCCTGCAAGTCTCACTGGCCGTGTGGCTCTGGATGCGGAAGCGTCGCCGAGCCTGACCGCCCCGAGAAGTCACCGGAATCGCGAATAACGGCCCAGTTTGCGAGCCGCTCTCGGGATCCGCCATGTCCCGTGTCAAGTCTGTTGCTCGGCGGCGGGCTGCTTTGGTTTGAGGGTCCGAGACTCGCAGGGGCTACCACAGATCATCGGCACCAACACCGGTGCCGGTGGACTCCCGCAGGATCGACGCGGCCTTGATCGTGGCCCGCCTGGCCCGGGTCACGCTTCGCTCGAGTCGGGCGCGCTCGTCGCTGGTGTCGGCATCGGCAAGGGCTCCCTGCAGCAGCTCGATGCTCAGCTCGGCCAGTCGCTCTGCGGTGTCGTCGAGGCGATCGGCCAGTTCAGCGATCTCGTCGTGCATGGTCTCACACCTCGGCTGCGGGCAGGAACTCGGCCACGATCTCGAGCGGGTGGCGAACGACGAGCCCCGCAGCACGCAGGTGCAGGGTGCAGCCCGGATTGGCGCTGGCAACCTCGGCTGCCCCAGTGCGCCCGATGGCAGCCACCTTGCGCTGACGGACAGCAGCGGCAATGTCAGGGTGCTGCTGGGAGT
This sequence comes from Candidatus Poriferisodalis sp., assembly GCF_965237655.1. Taxonomy (GTDB): domain Bacteria; phylum Actinomycetota; class Acidimicrobiia; order Acidimicrobiales; family Poriferisodalaceae; genus Poriferisodalis. The sequence goes on along the minus strand of NZ_CBDEGB010000002.1, from coordinate 1,347,094 downwards.
ACGCCCCGCCAGCGCCGCAGCACAGGCCGTCGTCGTCGAGCTCGGCAATCTCCACGTAACGGCCGAGCACGGTGCGCACTGGCATGTGCGCCTGCTGCACATGCCGCAGGTGACAGGGGTCCTGCACTGCGACACGCGTTGTGCCGTTCGCATCCTGCGGCCTCTTCGGACCGGCTGGCAGCTTGTCGATGCGGGAGGCCAGCCACTCGTGAACGTCGAAGACACGTGCAGCGAACTGTCGGGCTTCGGGAGTGCCCAGCAGGTGCCCGTACTCCTTCATGGCAGCTCCGCAGCCCGCCGAGTCGACCAGGATCGGGGCCTCTCCGGGCATCGCCGCGATCACCCGCTGCGCGAGGCGGCGAGCGTCGGTGCGCAGTCCTGCATGGATGTGCAGCGCCCCGCAGCACGCGGCTCCCGCCGGCGGCAGCGCAACTCCAGCACCGGTTGCCTCGATGACTGCCTGGGCAGCCCGGTGCGTGTCCCGCATCCATGCGTCCATGACGCAGCCGGTGAACAGCCAGACGTCATCGCCGCTTGCTTTGAGCGGTCGCTGGTGCAACGGCACCGTCGGCAGCGCGTCAACTGCTGTCGCGAGCGATCGAAGCGCCCCGATCCGACCGAATCCACGCGCCGCAGCACGGCTGCGACCGAGCCCACGCGCCGCAGCACGGCTGCGACCGAGCCCACGCGCCGCAGCACGGCTGCGGCCGAGCAGTTTCACCAGCTGCAGCAGGCCGAGACGCTGAGCGAGTGCTAGCAGCCGGGAACCCGCCGCGAGCAGGCGTGGCATGCCTAGTACCCGGTAGGCAGTCCGTCGCAGCCGTGGCTGGTAGCGAGTCTGGGATGCGAGCGCTTCGCGGGTCACCTCCATCATGTGGCCGTAGTGCACGCCTGCGGGACAGGCCGTTTCGCAGCCGCGGCACTGTATGCAGGCGTCCATGAACTCCACGAAGGCAGCGTCGGCTTCGCCCCGCTCGACAACATCACGCATCAGGGCAATGCGTCCACGCGGCGATGCCGACTCCTCCCCCGTCACCCGGTAGGTCGGGCAGTGCGGCAGGCACATGCCGCAGGCAACGCACGAGGCAAGCGTGTCGCTGTCGATATCGAGCTGCAGCGCAAATCTGTTCACTGGGCTCACCAGGCGCTCCGGCCGGGATTGAGCCGACCCTCAGGGTCCAGCTTCCGCTTCAGCTCAGCCATCAGCGCTGCGTTGGTCGGCGCGACCGTTCCTGCAGCAACTGGCTCGGATCGGTGCACCAACCCCACGCCGACCTCGGCGATCCACCCTCCCGGAGTGCCGGCGAGCGCACGCAGTTCCGACGGTTTCATCGACTCGCGCCCCGCTCCGGGAATCGTCGGCCCCCCATGTGCGGGGCCGAAGCCCAGCGGCTCCACCTTGGCGATCTCGGCGGCGACGTCGGTCGGGTCGCCCTCCAGCAAGATCCAGGTGCGCGTGCCGTCCCACAGGAAGCTGCTGGGCCGGTACAGCAGGTCAAACGCCGCGAACGGATCGCCGGCGCCCACCAGCCATTGCGCCGCGGGCGGCACCGGCAAGGTGCGCAGGATCACCTCGGCCAGGCAGCCAAGCGTTCCCAGCGATCCCACCAACAGGCGGGGCAGGTCGTAGCCGGAGACGTTCTTCACCGTGGGCCCGCCGGCGGTGACGACCTTGCCGGTGGCATCGACGTGGCGTGTCTGCAGCACCAGATCGCGGACGTGCCCGTAGCGCAGCCGCCGGTGGCCGCTGAACCCGCAGGCCAGCACGCCGCCGACGGTTGCGGCATCGTCGACGGGATCGAGCGGGACCATCTGGCCGCTGTGTGCGAGGTGCACAACCAGCTCAGCGACGGGTGTGCCGGCGCCGCAGCGCACCGTCATTTCGGACGGCTCGTGCTCCCAGACGCCCGCTGGCGCTTGCACCTCACGTGTGCCGGCCGTCGATTCACCGCCGACTTGGGCATGCGTGCGGGCACCCACCACCGTGACCGGATCGCTGTCGCCGACCTCGCGGGCGAATGCCGTGACTTTGGGCGCGATGTTCGCCGCCAGGCTGGCACCGATCGCAGTCGGGCCGGTGCTCGATCCTGTTGCCGGCGGCGCACCGGCATTGCTGCCCCGCAAGCTCACACCCAGGCACCTTCTGGCACGTGCTGCCGGAACGAATCGCTGCAGCGCGAGCCTGTCGGGATCACCTTCAGCGGATTGGCGAAGCCGTCGGGGTCGAACGTCTCACGCACCAGGTCCTGGGTGTACATGTCGTGGGCGCTGAACAGCATCCCCATGTAGTCCCGCTTCTCCAGGCCGATGCCGTGCTCGCCGCTGAGCACCCCGCCCGCGGCGATGGATGCCGCGACGATGTCGCGCCCTGCGGCCTTCACGCGCTCGTCGACGCCGGGCTGGCGCCGATCGAAGGCCAGGATCGGGTGCAGGTTCCCGTCGCCGGCATGGAATACGTTGACAGCGATCAGGTCGTACGCGTCGGCGATCCGGTACACCTGCTCGAGCACCTCGGTGAGCCGCGAGCGGGGCACCACGGTGTCGTGCAGGTAGTAGTCGGGCTTGATCCGCGCAACGGCGCCGAAGGCGTTCTTGCGGCCCTTCCACAGCAACGCCCGCTCCGTGTCGTCGGCCGCAACACGCACATGGCCGGCGTGGTGCCGCTGGGCCACCTCGCGAATGACCTCCACGCCCGCCTCGACACCGCCCGGCAAACCGTCCAGCTCGACCAGCAGGACAGCCGCGGCCTCGGTCGGGTACCCGGCGTGAACGAATGCCTCGACGATCTCGATGGCTCGCTGGTCCATCATCTCCAGCGCGGAGGGCACGAGTCCCGCGGCAATGATCGCACTGACAGCTGCCGAGCCCTCGCTGACGTCCTCGAAGTCGAGGAGCAGCGTGCGCACCGACGGCGCGTTCGGCGTGAGTCGCACCGCCGCCTTGGTTGCGATGCCCATGGTGCCCTCCGAGCCCACGAAGAGCCCGCGCAGGTCGAGTCCGGTCGGCTCCGCCTCCACCCCGCCGAAGGTGGTGGTCTCGCCGGAGGGCAGCACCACCTCGAGGGCGGCGATGTGGGCCGTCGTCACCCCGTACGCCAGGCAGTGCGGCCCGCCCGAGTTGTTGGCGATGTTCCCGCCGATTGAGCAGACCTGCTGGCTGGAGGGATCCGGAGCGAAATGGAATCCCAGCGGCGCCAGGGCGCGGGACAGATCGAGGTTCAACACCCCCGGCTCGACCCAGGCGACACGGTTGCCGGTGTCGACCTCGACGATGCGATCCATCTTGGCGGTGGCGATCACCACCGGGCTGCCCACCGGCACCGCTCCCCCGGCCAGACCGGTTCCCGAGCCGCGAGCCAGAAAGGCCCGCTCGTGATGCCGGCAGATGCGCACGATCTCTGCGACCTCTGCGGCGGTGTCCGGCAGGCAGACGATGGCTGGGAGGCTGCCTTCGATCGAGCCGTCGCGCCGGTACAGGCCGCGCTCGAAGTCGTTGTCGCGTGCCCGGTCGCCGAGCACGCTGCGCAGGTCGGCCAGCAGGGCCGCGTCCGCTGCCTCATCGTCCGCTGGAGCCACGGCGTGACCGTACCCGAAAGGCAGAGCGGACCGAGTGGGCATATCGGCCCGCCCTTGCTTCCCGCTCTTGTTCACTGCGCTCACGGGCCGCTCGGGCCCCGGCCCCGCTCGTTCGGCCTCGTAGGCTCGCCGCCGATGGCTTCCGAAATCGCCGACGCCGATATCGGACCGGGCCCGAACAGCGGGAACCCCAGCGACGATGCGCGAGAGTGGCTCTCGCTGGAGGATCCGCACGAGCACCGCACGTGGCTGTTCGACGTAACCTTCCTCACCAGCAGCTGGACGTGCATCTATGGCGCTGGCTGCCCGGGCATCGACCCCGAACCGGCCCCAGAGCTTGCCCTGGGCTGCTGCACCCATGGCGCGTATGTGACCAGCGGTGACGACCTCGCGCACGTCCGCTCGATGATCGCCGAGCTGGACACCGAGATCTGGCAACTTCACTGCGATCCCGCCGAAGCTCTCTGGCAGGACAGCGAGGGCTGGTGGCGTACCCGCGTGGTGGACGGGGCGTGCGTGTTCGCCAACCGGGCCGGCCATCCCGCCGGCACCGGCTGCGCATTCCACCTGCTGGCGCAGCGGACCGGTCGGCGGCCGATGGACACCAAGCCCGAGATCTGTTGGCAGGCCCCGCTCCGCCGCGAGGACCACGAGACCGTCACCGGCCACGTCTACACCATGGTGCGGGAATGGGAGCTACGGGACTGGGGCGGGCCCGACACCGACGTGTCGTGGTGGTGCACATCGCAAGCACAGGCCCATGTCGGCAGCCGGCCTGTGTACCAAGTCCTGCGCGACGAGCTGACGGCCATCTGCGGGGCCGTCATCTACTCCGAGCTGTGCTCCGATCTAGACGAACGCGTCAATTCCGCCCAGCTGCTTCCCCATCCGGCCGTTCGTCAACGCAGCTGAACCAGTCCGCTATGCGTGCCGCCCCGAATGCACCGCTGGCGACGAGATACAGCAGCGGCGCTGTATTTCAGGCGTTCTCGCGCTGCGGAGCTTCTTCGTCGTCGCTGGAATCGAAGTCGGCGTACTTGGCTTCGAGGTCCGAATAGTCGTCGTACTTGTCGGCGAGATGGCCGTACTGGTCATCGGGATCCGAATCCTCATCATCGAACTCCACGCCGAAACGGTCCGAGTTGTCGAAGTCGTAGTCCTCGACGGTGAAACGCTCCGCTGTGGCTCGCTGAAACTTGCGAGCCTCCTCATAGCGGCGATGTCGACCCTTCTTCACCAGCTGGCTCCTCGTGCTCGACTGCGAGGCCTCGCTTGCCTGCTTGGACTGCTTCGACATGTGCCTACATCCGCGTCGGAAGAGGCACCTGTGTTCTACGAAGTGCCCTGTCACTCTACCGTCCGAGGCACCTCACTGCGTGGCATACCCAGTGCTCAGGCGTCTCCGCCCCGCCGGGGTTCGAGCTGCAGACCCGCCGACGGATCGAAGGCCAACGCGGCCTCTCCAGCCAGCAATGACCGGATCCCATCGCCCACCGCTTCGGCCCGCCAGCCGGTCCCGAGGCGGGACGCTGGGTCGCCCGCGAGCAACGCAGCGATATCGGAGCGAGTGGCCAGCAAACTGCGGTCGATGCCACGAGAGCGAGCAACCTCATCCACCCAGGCGGCGACCAGGGGCACCGCTGGCTGCAGTGCAGTATCCACGTTTGGTCCCCCGCCCAGTGCACTGGCGGGGATGTCGCCCGGTGCCATGTGCAGACCGCGCTTCACCTCGGCGATGATCCGATCGCCGGCCGCCCCACGGAGCTGGTTGCCGTCCACGCCGCGCAGTCCTTGCAGCTCACGAACGCTCGCAGGTGACCGCTGCGCAATGGACAGCAGCGCCATGTCCGACAGAACGAAGCGCACCGGAAGGTCGCGATCGCTGGCGGTTCGCTCCCGCCACGCAGCCAGCCGGTACGCCACCGCACGCTGAGAGCCGCGGAGCTGGCGTGCGCCCTTGATACGGGTCCACGCCTGTTCGGGGTCCGGGGGCCGAGCGGGCGGGCGCCGCCACATCTCGCACTCGTCAAGCGCCCACTGCCACCGACCTTGCTCCGTCAGGCGGGAACGAAGCTCGTCATGGAGCCGTGCAAGGTAAGCCACGTCGTCGGCCGCGTAGCGTCGCTGCGCCGTTCGCAGCGGTCGTTGGAACCAGTCGGCCAGGCGGTCGCCCTTGGTCAATCGCACTCCGAGGAGGCGTTCAGTCAGCGCAGCCAGCGACGGGGTACTCATGCCCAGGAATCCTGCGGCAACCTGGGTATCGAAGAGCTTCGCCGGGATTTCACCGCACTCTTGGGACAGCACCTCGATGTCCTGTGCGCAGGAGTGCATCACGATCACTGCATCGGAAGCGAGCACGGCACCCAAGGCCGCAATATCGATCGCGGTGGGATCGATAATGGCGACCTGGTCATCGAATGCGACCTGTACCAGAGCAAGCTGCGGCCGGTAGCTGCGCTCGCGATGAAACTCGGTGTCCACTCCGATGCGTTCAATCGCCAGAAGGTCGGCGATCAGCGCCTCGAGCGCAGCCTGGGAGTCCACCCATAGGTGACTGCTCATGGTGCTTGGGGCCCGGTCACCGATCGAGCGGACAGGATCGCCTCGGCGGTGGCGAGATCTGCGGATGTGTTTACGTTCAGCACGTCGGCCGCTGCGACCGGCACGGTCGGCACGCTCGTGTTGTCGAGCACGGCCTTAGGTCCGCGGGCACCGGCCCTCAGGCCCGCCCGCAGTGCCGGAAGCGACTCGCGGGCGTAGTGGCCGATCAGCGGCTCGAGCCGGTCGCTGCGCGCCAGAACAACCGGCGCACCCGTCTGGCGAGCGAGCTCGACGAGAGCGATCAGCAGGTCGGGCGGCACTGTCGGCACGTCGGTTGGGCACACAAGAACATCGCCGTGGCGTTCGAGCGCATCGACGAGACCCCCAAGCGGGCCCGCTCCCGGCGTGCTGTCGGTTTCGGCCACGAGCGGCGGCGGCGGTCTGCCGCCCTGTGCAACGACTGGGTGCGCGCCGGCCGCTCGCAGTGCCTCTGCAACCCACAGGGCGAGCGGTCGGCCCGCCACCTCAAGAGTGGACTTGTCGCTGCCCATGCGCGTGGAGGCTCCGCCGCACAGCACGACGCCAGCAGGGCTCACGCCTGCGGCCACTCACCCATGGGCGGCTCACCACTGGGGTCAAGCTGGACCAGGAACCCGGCACATCTGTCGGCCTCATCGCGTTCGCCGATGGCAGCGGCGGAGCGACCCAGGCCCAGCAGCGACCACAGGAAGCCATGATTGGCGGGCTCCGCCCAGCGCACATAGCCACTGCCCCGCCACCCAGCTGCCCGCAGCGCGTCCAAGCCGCGGTGATACCCCACGCGGCAATAGGCGTATGCCTCGACATGGCGGCCCTCGCTCGCAGCGCTGCGGCCCAACTCCGCCCAGGCCTCCAACAGCCGCGGCCAGCGGGCCGCAACCGTTGCGAGGGCGGCACCCCGTTCGGCCAATGGCTGTCCCATGGCTGCATCCCACGCCGCCGCAGCCGCCGGCGGAGCTGGGTCCAGGACCGTCTCGGGCAGGCCGCCGGGGCGCAGGTCAATGGGGGTGGCAGCCATGGCGCGATCCTCGCGAGCGTCAACGAACTCAGTTGGACTCTACTGAGCGCCCTGAGACTGGTCCGGGACTGCGTCGGGATTGAGTCGGGACTGAGTCAAGATTGGGTCGGGAGCGGTCCCCGTGCGCCGTCGGAAGGCTGCGTACTCTCTGTTTGGGTGCTGCCCGAATGGCTCGATGCCGACCGTCTGAACATCGCGCTCGTCGGCGGCATCGCCTCGCTGGTGGTCGCAGCAATCGTGGCTCTGCGGTTGATTCGGCGGCTTGTGCTGGCCGTGCTCATCTCGGTGGTGCTCGTCGGCGCCGCTGCAGTGCTGGCCGTGCAGTGGTCGGGATTGCGGGACTGTCAAGAAACCTGCTCGTGCGACGTCTTCGGGCGAACGGTGCAGGTTCCGGAGAATCCGCTGTGCGGGCCGGATCGCATCAACCCCAGCAATATCGACGTCGACATCGACCTCGGCTTCGGAGGGCTTGCGAACTAAGCCTGTCTCAGGGCACGCGCAGGGCGCGCAGGTTGTCAGTGGCGTGAGACTCAGGGCTCGTACCCGAGACCACCACCACCATGTCGCCGCTGCGCACCATCCCGGTTCGTACCGCTGCGTGCACAGCTTCGAGAGCCGATTCGGCCGGCGTCAGGCGTTCGCCGAAGACCAGCGGCCGGGTCCCCCACGACAGCGAGAGCTGCATCGCCGTGCGGGGCTCGGGTGTGAGACCCAGCAACGGCATCGACGGGCGGAATCTGGCCATGCTGCGTGCGGTGAAACCTGACCGGCTCAGGCAGATGATCGCCTGGGCGCCCAGCTCGGTCGCGAGTCTCGACGCCGCCTGGGTGATGCCGTCAGTCACGCGCATGTAGTCGGCGGCGCGATCGTCACGCCGGCGCACCGACAGCAGCCGGTTCCACCAAGCCTCATAGTCAAAGCGCTCGTCGGCTCGCTCGGTAATGCGCGCCATGGTCCGCACGGCGTTGACGGGATCGTGCCCGATCGCCGTCTCGCCGCTCAGCATCACCGCAGACGTGCCGTCGAACACGGCGTTGGCGATGTCGGAGGCCTCGGCACGGGTCGGCACAGGCGAGTGCAGCAGCGACTCCAGCATCTGCGTTGCCGTGATGGCCGGTCGGCCGTGCGCGACGCAGGCCTCGATGATCCGCTTCTGCAGATGCGGTAATTCCTCGATGTTGCACTCCGCGCCCAGATCGCCGCGGGCCACCATGACCGCCGAGGACGCCTCGATGATCCCATCGAGGTTCTCCACGGCTGCGTTGGTCTCGATCTTGGCCACCAGCAGCGGGCCGCGCGGGTGCGGTTCGACGCCCAGGCGCCGCATGTCGTATGCGGAGCGGACGAACGACAGTGCGACCATGTCGGTGCCCAAGTCGACGAACGTGTCGGCCAGCTTCAGATCGTGCGGGGTCGGCGTGCTCATGCGCAATTTGGACGAGTCGACGTGCAAGCCGGGCCGGCCTTCGAGATGGCCGCCGTGCAGAACGCGGGTCTTGAGAGCGTTGGAAGCACGATCCTCGACCACCAGCACGACGTTGCCGTCGCCGAAGGACAGTTGATCGCCTGGGCCCACGTCGGTCAGCAGGCCCTCGTAGTCGACGACCAGCCGGTCAGCGGTGCTGGCGTCGCCTTCGATGCCCAGCGAGAGCACGGCGTCCTGGGCGACCTCGCAGCCGCCCTCGGGGAACGGCTTGCAGCGGACCTTGGGGCCCGGAAGATCCGCCAGGATCCCGATGTGCCGTCCAGATTCCTGCGAGACCTTACGCAGCCGCCGGAACGTCTCGACTTGCTCGTCGAGCGTGCCGTGGGCCAAGCTGAGACGCCATACATCGACGCCCGCCTCGATCAGTGCCCGCATGGTCGCCTCATCGCTGCAGGCTGGTCCGACGCTGGCGATGATCTTGGTCCGTCTTGCCATGTGACACCACGGTACCGCTCCGGTCAAGCCACCCAGTCAACGGGAATCGCCGTCGCCCAATAGGGTCACCCGCCGTGGAACTTGTCTTCGTCCGCCACGGCCAGCCGGAACGAGTCGTGCGCCACGACGGGCGGCCCGCAGATCCGCCGCTGTCGGAGATCGGCCGGCAGCAGGCTGGCGCCGTCGCTGAGTGGCTGGCGGAGATGGGCATCGATGCGCTGTACAGCAGCCCGATGCGCCGAGCGCTGGAGACCGCCGAGGCCATCGGTGCCGCCACCGGTCTGACGTCGGCGGTACGCGACGGCCTGAGCGAGTTCGACCGCGACTCCCCCGCGTATGTCCCGATGGAAGTGATGAAGGAGACCGACCGTGCGCAGTGGAACGAGCTGGTGAGCGGCTCGTTCGGCGATGCGGAACGGTCGGCCCTCTTCGTTGCGACGGTCAACGGCGCCGTCGACGAGATCGTCGCTGATCATCGCAGCCAGCGTGTGGCCGTGGCCTGCCACGGCGGCGTCGTCAACGCTTACCTTGCCCGCTGCCTCGGCTTGCCCACCGAGACGTTCCTGCGCTTCGACGTCGACTACACGTCGGTGACACGGGTCTTCGCCTCGAGCCGCGGTCATCGCAGCGTGCTCTCGGTCAACGAGCGCACCCACCTTCGAGGCCGCCCCGACCTGGCCATCGGCTTGTAGCCGTCATCGCCGGCGCTCACGGCGACTCAGCGCGCCACGCCAGCGCTGCCCCTAATTCAGCTGGGCCCAGAGGCGCACTGCGGCGTTGTTGAGGTGCTCGGCATCGCTGCCGCCGAACCGTTGCGCTGCTGCTTCCAGGGTCCGGGCACCCTCGTCGGGCCTTCCCAGCGTTGCCAGAGCCTGGCCCAGCCGCATGAACTCGTCGAGCGGGCACCCAGGCAGCCGCGTCAGGAGTTCCAGCACAGCCACCAGCGACGGCGCATCGGGTTGACGCATGTGCAGCGTCCGCAGGTTGTTCAGCATTCGCAGCAAGATCTCCCCCGGCGGTGTCGGCTGGAGGAACGAAGCGTCGAACGGCTGCCGTGGCTCGAAGCGGGTGAAGATCTCCGCGGCACCAGCGTGGCCGATGAAGCGGCCGTCGAAAGCGTCGATGAATACCTCCGGATCCGGGGTGCCGACCAGGAAATGGCCCGGCATGCCGACACCGTGCAACACGACACCGGCGCGGCGGGCCACCTCGATGGTGACCACGGCCAGCGTGATCGGTATCCCCAGCCGCCGCGAGACCACGAGGTCGAGGTAGCTGTTTGCCGGATCTGCAAATCGTCCCCGATTCGGGCCGAAGCCCTCCTCGTCGAAGAGCAGTTCGACGACGGCGTCTGGCGTGGGCTCGCGTACCGCGCCGCCGAGACGGTCCAACTCGGCCAATGCCGCAGCTTCGTCCACACCCTCCCCACGGCAATGGGCTGCGATGCTCAGCGCCGCCCGGTCGAGCGGCACCGGTTCGCTGACCGCCCACGTGGCAAAGGTATCTGCTGGCGACGGATGGTCGCCCTCGGGATCGGTTGCCCCAGTCTCGCCATCAGACATCGACACGACGGTACCGGCGGCACTGCACTGCCTGGCGGCGATACTTGCGCTGTGACGTCACATCATCCGTACCTGGATGAGCCGGGTCCGGTGCCTATCGCCCACCGCGGCGGCAGTGCCGTGTGGCCGCAGAACACTATGGCCGCATTCGAGGGCGCAGTCGGCCTTGGCTACCGCTATCTCGAGACCGATGTGCAAGCGACGTCAGACGGAGTGCTCGCGGTCTTTCACGACGATGTGCTCTCGCTGACCTCGGACCGTGTCGGACGTATCTCGGAGATGACCTGGAGCGAGGTGTCGCAGGCCCGCGTCGGCGGCGAGCCGATCCCCCGGCTCGAAGAGCTGCTCGACGCATTCGACGATGTGCGCATCAGCATCGATCCCAAGACCGATGCCGCTATCGAACCACTGATCGAGGCGCTGCGACGGCCCGGCGTGCTGGACCGGGTGTGTGTGGGCTCGTTCTCCGACGCCAGGCTGGCCCGTCTGAACCAAGCCTTTGGTGACGCGGTGTGCTTGAGCTTCAGCCCCCGTGAGATCGCACGCCTCGCGGCGTTCAGCGCAGTGGGCATGCCGACCCGGTCCAGGCCGCGGCTCCGCTCGCGGAACCGCCTGCTGGACGGCCGGCCGTTCCGTGGCCGCATCGCTTCGATCCCGCTGCGGCAGGGCCCCATCCCGCTCGCGACCCGCCGCCTAGTCGACTATGCGCACCGGGCCGGACTGACCGTGCACGTGTGGACCATCGACGATCCCGCCGAGATGGACCGCCTGCTCGACATCGGAGTCGACGGCATCATGACCGACGAGCCGAACGTCTTGCTCGAGGTCATGGCCGAGCGGGGAAACTGGCCCGCAGGAGGTGGGCCTGTCTCATGAATGCCGGTGTGATCGACCCGGCTGTCGTTGACGAGCTCGCCGGCATCGTGGGCCCGGCGCACGTCCTGAGCGATCCAGAGATCACTGCGTCCTATGCCATCGACTGGACCCACCGCTTCGTCGGCTCAACGCCGCTGGTGGTGCGACCCGCCGACACCGCTCAGACCGCCGCAGTGATGGCCGTGCTTGGGGCCGCTCGCATTGCCGTCGTGCCCCAGGGCGGGAATACCGGACTCGTGGGCGGCAGCGTGCCGCTCGCAGGCGAAGCCGTGCTGTCGTTGCGGCGTCTGGACGTCTGCGAGCCAGTGGACGAGCTGGCGTCCCAGGTGACAATGGGCGCCGGGGTCACGCTGGCCGATGCCCAATCCCATGTTGGAGCGGCCGGACTCAGCGTCGGTGTGGACCTCGCCGCACGCGACTCGGCGACGATCGGCGGCATGGTTGCCACCAATGCCGGAGGCATCAACGTGCTGCGGTACGGCGCCATGCGTGCCCAGGTCATCGGCATCGAAGCAGTGCTCGCCGACGGCACGATCGTGAGCCACTTGGCAGGCCTGGAAAAGGACAACACCGGCTACGACCTCGGAAGCCTGCTGGCAGGCAGCGAGGGCACGTTGGGCATCATCACAAGAGTGCGGCTGCGCCTGCACCCTCAACAGCCCGAGCGTGCGACCGTCCTGCTGGCCTTCGAAACTGCCCAGGACGCTGTCGCCGCCGCTGCGGCACTGCGTCGGAGCGTCGGTTCGTTACACGCACTGGAAGCCGTATTCGACACGGCGATGGCGCTCGTGTCGGCCCACCTGGGCGTCGCCCCTCCCGTCGGCAGGCTTGCCAGCGGCAACAGCGGTGCTGCGTGGCTCATCGCCGAGGCTGCTGCACGCACCGATCCCAGCGACGAACTCGGCACTGCCGTGGACGAGCTCGCGGATCTCGTGGTGGATGCGGCCGTGGCGCTCGACCCTGCCGCACGCCAGCGGCTGTGGGCATTTCGCGAGAACGTCACCGAAGCGATTTCGGCGGCCGGCATTCCCCACAAGCTGGACGTGACGCTGCCAGCGGCTCGTCTCGCCGAATTCGTGGACGGCGTCCCCCAAGTCGTCCGGGCGGCCGACCCCGACGCCCAGCCGCTGCTGTTCGGCCACCTCGGTGACGGAAACGTGCACGTCAACGTGCTCGGCCCCGCCGGGGCTGAACCTGCCGAAGAGGTGGACGATGCAGTGCTGCGGTACGTCGCCCAACTCGGCGGGAGCATCTCGGCCGAGCACGGCATCGGCACGGCCAAGCTCGGACACCTGCACCTCAACCGCACCGAGGCCGAGCTGGCGACGTTCAGCGCCATCAAGCGAGCGCTCGACCCGGAGGGCTTGCTCAATCCCCACGTGCTGCTGCCCTGACAGGTCACACGGCCAAGACCAGTCAGTTCGGACGCATGTGTCGCTGAGTGGGTCTACCTTTCGATCCATGAGCCGATCCCGACCGCAGGTTCCGTTCGCCACCCGCTACGCCCGCAGCGGCATGGTGTGCAGCGTCGACTACCTCGCAAGCGAAGCCGGAGTGTCGCTGCTGCGTGCCGGCGGCTCAGCGGCCGACGCTGCAGTGGCCGCCTCTGCCGTGCTTGCAGTCACTACGCAGCACATGTGCGGCATGGGCGGCGACCTGTGGGCGCTCGTCCATCACGCTGACGGCGAGGCCCCCGCCGCGCTCAATGCCAGCGGTCGGGCCGGGAGCGGCGCTGACCCCGATGGGTTGCGCGCCGAGGGTCGAACGCGGATGCGCTTCCGCTCCGACATCCGCAGTGTCCCAGTGCCCGGATGCGTCGACGGGTGGGTGAGCTTGCACGAACGGTTCGGGCGAGCACCCCTGGCGAAGGTGCTGGCTCCTGCTATCGATCTCGCGAGCGGAGGCTTTCCCCTGTCGCCCCATGGCGCGGCTGCGACCTCACTGCTCGACGGCATCGCGAACTCCAAGGACTACTCACCACAGAGCCAACCAGGGGATCTCATTACCCGGTCCGGCGTCGCCACAGCGCTGCGTGAGATCACCGACGGCGGTCGGGAGGCCTACTACGAAGGCGACTTCGGGCGGGATCTCATCGAACTGGGCTGCGGTGAGTACACCGCAGCGGACTTGGCCCGCTCGCAAGCCGACTGGGTGAGGGCGCTGAGCACACAAGCGTGGGACCACAGCGTTTGGACCGTGCCGCCTAACTCGCAGGGATATCTCACCCTTGCCGGTGCGTGGATCGCCGCGGGACTGGACCTGCCCACGGATCCGGACGATCCGCTCTTCGCGCACCTGCTGGCTGAGGCAGCCAAGCAGGCAGGCTGGGACCGACCCGCGGTGCTCTCAGACACGGCTGACGGTGCCGCTTTGATTGCGCCCGACCGGCTCGCGCCGCGTCGGGCCGCGATCTCGCCGACCGCGGTGGCACCGCTCGGCGCCGGGACCGGGACTGGCGACACGATGTACCTCGCGGCGGTGGACGCCGACCGCATGGGTGTCTCGCTGATCCAATCGAATGCGGGGGGCTGGGGTGTGGGGCTGTGGACCCCGGCACACCGGATCAGCCTGCACAACCGGGGTGTCGGATTCAATCTCACCGAGGGCCATCCCGCCGAGTACGGGCCGGGGCGCCGTCCGCCGCACACGCTGGCTCCAGCACTCGTTCAGCGCGCTGACGGCTCCCTTCGCTCGGTGGTGGGGACCATGGGCGGCGATGCCCAGCCGCAGGTCCTGCTGCAGGTGCTGGCCCGCTCGCTGTGTCTCGGCTCCGAACCGGCGGCGTCGATCGGTTCAGGCCGTTGGCGCTGGGGGGCGGCTGAGGGAACCGGCTTCGACACGTGGGCCGACCCCGGCAATCTCGAACTGCGGATCGAGGGCCATGCAGCATGGGCGAGCGCCGTCGGGGTCTCCGAGCTGGGCCGGCGCGGCCACCGGGTCGGCACCGACGGCCCACACGACAACTCTTACGGGCACGCGCATCTCATCGAGGTGCACGACGGCGTGCTTGCCGGAGCGTCGGATCCCCGGGCGCTCATCGGCTCCACGGCCGGCTACTGATCTTGCTCTGGCGAGCGCGCCGCCTCGCGAGTCCAGCGGCCGCATTCGTCGGTCTCGAAGTACTGGCCGACAGCCAGCTCGACTCTGCGGCCGAAGGCGTCGCCGAAATAGGTCGTGACCACCGATCGCAACGATCCACTCAAGTCCGAGGTGACGGCGAAATAGCAAGCAGCGCCAGTGCCACGCGTCACATACCGACCCGGTGCCAGATCAGTGCCCACGAGATACATGCCGTCGCGTCTCACGAGCGTCGACGGAGCGGTTGCGTCCGATGTTGCAAGATCAGGAGGTTCATCGGCAGTGGCAGCCCCTGCGACGACGGTCTCGGTGGATTGCGTCTGGATGCGCTGCATCCACAGGGCCGTCGCCATGACACCCAGCAGCGCGCCCAATCCGAACACCATCAGCATTTGCGACGCACGGTTGCGGTCGTGCACACCATTCGAGGCTACGCGGCTCTCGCGGTGACTGCGGCAACCGACTGTGCTGACAGGCGCTGGGTTGACAGCCGCTGAAGCTCCATTGGGCATGATGTCCCTGAGGCATTGACGCCATCGCAATCGCTACATCACAGGGGCCGGGGGCTGACGGATCTCATGGGAACGTCGCGCACACCGAAGGCCAGGATCTCCGTCGCCACAGGCACGCGCCCACGAGCCGCCGCCATACGCCGCTGTTGCGTCGCGGCTGGTGTCGCCACGCTCGCGGCGTTGCTGGCGATTTCGCCCACTGCGCCTGCCGCGAGCGGCGAGCCATCGCCTGACGCGCAAGTTGGCCCCAGTATCTCGGTGCGTGTCGATTTCGCTCAGGCCGCACTCGACATCGGTGTCGCCTACTTCTTCACGCACAGCCGAGTCGAGCCGAACCTGAATGGTGTCTCGGTTTCCGAGGTGCCTCCCAAGCCCACGAGCGCCGGTCCCTTGGTGTCACGGCTCGTTGCGCACGCCAGCCGCCGGGATCTCTCGACCGTTGATGCATTCGAGAGCCACCTCGCCGCCATGGCGAACGACAAGGCTCCCTGCATCGTCGGTGGACTCGCAACGGAGGCGTATTTCTGCCCCTGGGCGACGTCGCCTCAGCTGCCCTCACTCGATCCGGCGCCCTATGGCGCGCTGGAACTCGAAGCGGCGGTACGGACTGAGGGAACCCTCATCACTGCGTTCGATCTGCTGACAGCAGCGTTCGAGACCGCCCAATGGCGGCCAGCAGGCATCCATCCCAGGGCGGCTGCTGCGGCGCGCCAAGCTGCTGCGCAGATGCGTCACCGCACGAGCCAATCGAATCGACCCTGCCACGTCACTGCCCTGTGGGTCGCTGCGGCCATCGTTGCCGATGCGCCGGACATCCGGTTGGCAATCGCCGGGTTCTGGCTCGACGGCGACACCGTGGTGCATCTGGGATCTCTGGCCCGGCACGCCGCGCGGCGCGGATGCCAAGCCGCTGCGGCCATGTCGAGGAATACCCGCGGCGCGCAGCCAGCGAGCCTCGCGTTCTGGGATCCAGCCACCGTGCTCGCGATAAGCGCGCGTGCCGGTGGCGGCATCGCCCGCACGCTCGGCGACATGACCGCCGGAAACCTTCGGCCAGCGAGCCTCGCAGTCGCCAATACAAACCGACATCCTCGACGCCAGCGTGTGGCTGATCCATTTCGAGCGTGCGATGCAGTCACTGATGTGGTGTCGTCGGGCGACATCGTGAGCGTGAGGGGAGTCGACGTGCATACCTGCCTCGCCTACTCGCTGCGTGAGCTGCTCGCCTCGGCGCGGCGCGACGGGATCATCATGCGCGGATGGGGCTGGCGCTCCACCGCCGCACAGATCCGCTTGCGCCAGGAGCATTGCCCGCTTCCGCCTCGCAGTGCCGCTGACTACTGGTTGCAGTTGTCGCTCCTGCCCTCGTTGGGGTGCAACCCTCCGGTGGCGCGGCCCACGACCTCGGCGCACGAGTTCGGATTGGCCGTGGACTTCAGCTGCGGGGCGTCGGGCGTCGCCATCACACGAACAAGTCGCTGTTTCGAGTGGCTCGCGGCGAATGCACATCGCTACGGCCTGTACAACCTGCTCTCAGAGCCGTGGCATTGGTCCACGACGGGCCGCTGAGCGGTGTTTGGGCACCATCGGCTACCGGCGCAGCGATTCGGCCACCTCGAGCCGGGAGGGGCCGAGCGACCGGGCAACGAACAGCGCCGCGTAGGCGCGATCGCGCAGGTCTGCGGCTTCCAGCGCGTGCGTGGGATAACTCGCCACGCCCATCGAGAGCGTGATGCCGGTGTGGTACGAACGTGCCGCCACCTCGCGGCGAACCCGGTCGGCAGCCCAGACCGCTCCGCCGTGAGGCGTGTCGTCGAGGATGGCGGCCAGGATCCCGTCGGTGCAGTGACAGACACTGTCTGACTCACGCAGCGTGCCCCGCACCAAGCGGGCTGCTAGCCGCTGTGCCACCCGGGCCTGCGTGCTGCTGAGCTGGGAGAAGCCGTCCACTTCGAAGAACACCACCGAGAGCGGCTGGAGAGCCCGCCGAGCCAGCGCCAGCTTCCGGTCGAGCAGCACCGCGAAGACGCGCACGTCTGGGAGTCCCGTGACGGGATCCAGCACAGAGTCGAACACGCCCGGGGTCGAGCCCCCGGCGCCATGGCGAGCCATGGATCGCCAGAGTGCCACTGTCGAGCCATTCGCACAATCCCGAGCGACGAACCAGCACTAGCTTCGGCGCCATGCGCATCGCACGACATCTTGTGGACGGCCAGCCCGCATTGGCCATCGTGACCGACGACGGTTTGGCAACACTGCAGACCGAGCACACCGATCTGCCGTCGCTGCTCGCCGCGTCAGGTGGCGACCTGGTGGCCGCGGTCGGGGCAATGGGCACAGGATCGGTGACACCGCTCGACGACGCGAACCTCCTGTCTCCGGTGGGGCATCCGCCCACAATCCTCGCCGTCGGACTGAACTACGGAGCCCACGCCGCCGAAGGAGGCCGCGAGCCCCCGTCAGTGCCCATCATCTTCAACAAGCACTACAAGTGCATCGTCGGTCCAGGTGATCCCATCCATCTCCCGGCAGCGGCGCCCAGCATGGTCGACTACGAGGGCGAGCTGGCCGTAGTCATTGGCCGCATCGCGAGGGCAGTGTCAGCGGCCGACGCCCCGGACTACATCGCCGGCTACACGATCATGAACGACGTCAGCGTGCGGGATTGGCAGCGTGCGAGCCCGACGATGATGATGGGCAAGTCGTGGGATACCCACGGACCGTGTGGCCCGTGGTTGGTGACAGGTGACTCGATCGACCCTCACTCGTGCCGCCTGGTCACCGAGGTAAGCGGCGAAGTCCGGCAGGACGCAAAGACCGACGATCTCATCTTCGACTGCTACCAAGTCGTCGAACATCTGTCGACGGCGTTCACGCTCGACCCGGGCACGATCATCGCCACCGGAACCCCCGCGGGCGTCGGACTGTTCTTCGATCCGCCACGCCTCTTGAAGCCCGGCGACGAGGTGTCGATCACGATCGAGGGCATCGGCACGTTGACAAACCCCGTGATTCCGGAGCCCATCGCCTAGAAAACGAGTGTGATGCGCTCAGTCCCCGGCATGGCTGTAGCGAGCGATTCCGCGTCGCCAGACTTGAGACAACACTTCGAATTCGATTTCGAATTGGACATCGGCCCCGCACTCGGGCGCGTCGGCGGCAAGGGCGCGTTGGGCCCCGTGCTCTACGACGGTCCTCGCATCTGGCGCGCGCAGGACACACCTGACGGGGAGGCCACGCTTCGCATCACGCGTTCAGCGCACGCCGCTGAGGTCGAGGCGTGGGGAGCTGGTGCAGCGGACGCCGTCGCCAGCGTGCCCGCGTTGCTGGGCGCGCATGACGAGCCCGCTGCACTCGTGCCTGCGGACAGGACCGTGGCAGGCTGGGTTCGCCGCTGGCCGCTGCGGCGGCTCACCGCTACCGGCACGGTCTGGGAACACGTAGTCCCGACGGTGTGCGGGCAGAAGGTGCCCGGGCTCAATGCCCGGCAACTCGTGGCAGGGCATCCTGCGGCGTTGGGGGCGGCGCCCGCCCGGGCCGGCCCCCGATGCGCTGCGGTTGCCGCCGGCTCCGGAACTGATGGCGTCACTCGCCTACCACGAGTTCCACCGCTTCGATGTGGAGCGTCGCCGAGCGGAGGCGATCATCGCGGTCGCTCGGCGAGCATCCACCCTCGAACGCGTGGCACAGCTCGCCCCTGCTGCGGCCCGAGATCGACTGCAGACCGTTCGCGGCATCGGCCCGTGGACGGCGTCGATCGTGGTGCTGCTCTGCCACGGCGACCCCGACTCGGTGATCGTCGGCGACTACCAGATTCCCAGCTACGTCACCTGGCACTTCGCCGGCGAACGGCGCGGCGACGACGACCGGATGCTGGAACTGCTCGAGCCCTACCGCGGCCAGCGCGCCCGGGTGCAGGCGTTGGCCAAGTCCGCCGGGGCTCCGCCGCGCCACGGCCCGCGTATGACCCTGCAAGATCTGCAGGGGCGTTAGCGGCCTAGACCAGCAGTGCTTCGGGTATGTCGACGATCTTGGCCCGCAGGTACTCCCCGAGTGCCTTGGCCTGCGGATCCTGCCGGGTCGAGGCGGCTACCCCCTCTTCCAACAGTCCGTGGAAGATGAAGTTGAGGCTCCAGAGGTTGGGCAGGTCGTAGCGATCCACCCGGTACTCGGCGGCCTCACCCATGAGTCCCGCGAGCCGCTCGACGGTCAGGAAATCCGAGAGCCACCAGTAGGCCTCCGCCGAGCGGGCAAAGATACCCAAGTTCGCATTTGGCCCCTTGTCGCCGGAACGGGTGCCGTACAGCGTGCCGAGCGGCACCGGCCGTGTCGGCCCGCCTGGAGGCTCGACGCGCGCGACGGGTGCCACCTCGTCACCGGTGAACCGGACGTCGGGTGGGGTGCTGTCGATCACAGTTCGCCGGCCGTCCACCACCACCTGCATAGGAACCAGCTCTGCGTCGACGAGTGCGGGCCAGTAGACCCCGAAGGGCTGGCCCGGCCCAGGACCGCCTCCGGTGCCGAACATCCCGGGAATGGAACACAGACCGATCTCGGTGCCCGCGTTCGAGAATGCCCGGCCGACCTTGTGCTCGTCCGGATCCTTCACGATGATCTTGTAGACGGCGACGGCTTCCTCGTTGGTGCCGGGGTCGGCCTTGTGCGTCGGCAGGAACTTGCGCACCACGGTCTCGTAGTCGTCGGGGCCGTAGGGGCAGGCATGCCAGAACTGCCGCTCGATGAGCTCGGCCTTTTCCTCGATGTCCAGGCCAGTCAGCCCGATCGAGATCTGGTTGCGATACCCGCCCTGGTAGTTCATTGCCACCTTGAGCGTCGGCGGAGCGGGCTCACCGCGGACGCCGCTGATGCGCACCCGGTCTCGCCCAAGCTGAGTCAGCTCGATCGTGTCGAAGCGGCTCACCACATCGGGGTTGAGGTATCGCTCGCTCTGGATCTCGTACAACAGCTGCGAGGTGATCGTGCCGATGGAAACCTCCCCGCCGGTGCCTGCGTGCTTGCCGATCACGGTCGAGCCATCGGCTGCCACTTCGGCCCACGGGAACCCCGGGTAGGTCATGTCGGCGATCTCGGTGAAGAAGCTGTAGTTGCCGCCGGTGGCCTGCCCGCCGCACTCGATGACGTGCCCCGCAACGATGGCACCGGCCAGCGCGTCCCAGTCGTCACGAGTCCACCCGTGGTGCCACGCGGCCGGACCTGCCACCACGGCTGCGTCGGTGGCGCGGCCCGTGATGACGATGTCTGCCCCCTGGTTGAGCGCCTCCACGATGCCCCAGCATCCGATGTACGCATTCGCGGTCACGATCCGGGACGCCAGTTCGCCGAGCGGCTGACCTGTGTCGAGGTGGGCGAAGTCGTTGCCCGCCTCGATGAACTCGGCGAGCCGGTCGGTGAGGTCATCGCCGTCCACGTAGGCAATTGACGGGTTGAGGCCCAGCCGGTCCGCAACCTCGGCCACTGCGTCGGCGCAGCCGGAGGGATTCAGGCCACCGGCATTGGACACCACCTTGATGCCACGATCCAGGCACGTTCCCATGACCTCCTCCATCTGGGTGACGAAGGTGCGGGCGTAACCGCTGCCGGGTCGCTTGGCTGCGATGCGCGACAGGATCAGCATGGTCAGCTCGGCCAGCCAGTCGCCCGTCAGGGCATCGATGGGGCCATCGGAGACCATCTCGCTCGCAGCGGAGAGTCGGTCTCCGAAGAAGCCGCTGCAGTTGGCGATCCGGATGGGCGGTGCTGTGGTGGTGCTCATATGTTCTCGGACGATAAACGTAGTTCTGGCAGACTTCTCGCCATGGCGAACCCCGTGCTCCTGCTCCACGGCTTCACGGGCTCGGTTGCGAGCACCTGGCAGCCGACCGGCATCATCGACCTGCTGCGCGAGGGTGGTCGCGAAGTGATCGCGTGGGACCTGCCAGGGCACGGTTCTGCACCGAAGCACCACGACCCGGCCGGGTATGCCGACATGGAGGCCAAGCTGGTCGAACGACTCTCCGATGAGGTCGGCGGTCAAGCTGTCGACGGCGTGGGCTTCTCGATGGGGTCGCGCACACTGCTCGCCATGGCGGCGATGGCACCCGAACGCTTCGGCCGCCTCGTCGTCTCAGGAGTCGGCCGGAACCTGTTCTCCCAAGACCTCGAGCAGGCCGAGCGAATTGCACGCGGTGTTGCCGGCGAAGCCGCAGCCGATGACGTACACGCACAGACCTTCGCCCGCTATGCCGCCGAACCCGATCAGGACGGCCAGGCGCTGGCCGCGTTCATGCGCCGCAAGCACGCGCCGCTCGGACCCGAACAGTTCACGCGGATCACCCATCCGGTACGGGTGGTCCTTGGCAACGAAGACTTCGCTGGACCCGCAAATCCGCTGCTCGAAGCGTTGTCGGACGCCTCGTACACCGAATTGCGCGGCTGCGACCATTTCGCGACGCCGAAGAACTTCGGATTCATCGACGCCGTGATGGAACACCTCGAAGTGTTCTGAGCCTGTCGGGGGCCCGTGAACTCAGGCGAGTTCGCTGGCCAGCGCAGCATGTGCCGCATGCCAGCCAGCCATGCCGTGGGTGCCTGGACCCGGGGAGGTGGACGCCGAACATAGATACAGACCTGGCGCCAATCGATAGGGATGCCCTCGCGTGGCGGATCGGAGCAACAGCCCGCGTGCATCGAGTCGGCCCCCGGTGATATCGCCGCCTGTGTAGTTCGCGTTGTCGGCAGCCAACTCCGCCGGCCCTCTGACCGAGCGCGCCAACACGCACTCGGTGAAGCCCGGAGCGAAACGCTCCAGCTGAGCCTCCACAAGGGCCGTCGCGTCATGCTCGTAGCCGACCGGGACATGCCCGTACACCCACGCAATATGACGTCCCGGCGGGGCGCGGCTCGCGTCGACGATCGTGGGCTGGGAGACAATGAGGAAGGGTCGCCCGCTGAGATGACCCGCACCGTGCGCTTTCTCGGCGGCCGCGATGTCGGACAGCGTGCCGCCAACGTGCACCGTGCCTGAACGACGTGACGGCTCGTGGGCCCACGGCAATGGAGCTGAAAGTGCGTAGTCGATCTTGTGGGCCGATCCGCCTGGACGCACCGAGCGCAGGCGACTCGCGGCCGAGCCTGCCTCCCCCCGACCCTGCCCGCCGGCGGATCCGAGGACGGCCGCCGCGTTGGAGGCCGTGAGGTCCAGCAACACCGCCCGCGCGGCCGGCAACTCGGAGAGATTCCGCACTCGAAACCCCGTCTCGATGCGTCCCCCGCCAGCGAGGAGAGCTGATGCAAGCGCATCGGCAATCGCCGAGCTGCCGGTCCGCGCGACCGGCCAGCCGACGGTGTGTGCGAGTGCCAGCAGCGACGTGCCAAATCCTGCTGTCGTTGGGTTGCCCAGAGGAACGTAGGAATGCGCGGCACATCCTGCGACGAGTGCCCTCCCCGCGGGGGTGGCAAACCATCGCCGAGCGAGAACTGCAGCCGGCCACGCTGACGCCATGGCGAACCGAATCGCCGACCAGGCAGCTGCCGGCGCTCGCTGCAGGAGCAGCGCTGGCCACCGACTGGGCGGCGAGAGCGCGAGATCCGCGAAGTGCTGCCACTGGTGCACCAACGCTCCGATCCGGCGCCGGTATGCCGCGGCATCTTCGCCGAGACCCTCGGCGGTTCGCCCCACCTCGCGAAACACGGCTGCACCGTCGCCACCGGCGAGCGGATGCGACAGCACCACATCGTGGTGCAGCCAACTAACGCCGAATGACTCGAGTTCGAGCGCCTCCATTGCGGGGCTGGTCGCAGCGAATGGATGAACCGCCGAGCAGACATCGTGGCGAAAGCCCGGCAATGTCAGCTCTTCGGTGCGCATCCCACCCCCGATGCGATCTGCCGACTCTGCAAGCAGGACCTGTTTGCCGGCGCGGGCCAGCACGGTCGCCGCCACCAGCCCATTCGGCCCGCTGCCGACTACGACCGCATCAAACGAGGTCATCACCCGGTCGCGATCTCCGCCGGCGCAGTCCCGCCGCCCGCAGCCGCGACACCAATTCACGGCTGTTCACCGCAACGGCACCTGCACGCAGCGCCAGCTCTCTCTCGGCCTCATCGACGTCGTAGTGGTCGCCCTGAAATGCGGCGCGGCGCTTGCCGATGAGTGCAGCGAACTGGTGCAGTTCGTCGTAGCTCTCGTCGGAAACGAGGTGGGCCCAGCGGCGGCCGCGCCACTGCCAACGGGCGTCGTCGACGAAGATCGTCATCGGTCCAGCTCGGCGGTCGGGTTCTCCGTCAGGGCAGGCCAGACGGACGAAATAGGCTTATCTCCTTTCCAGCGCGCCTGTGGAGGGGGAGGCGCAGCGTGAACGAGCAGCTGCAGCGCGGACGTCGTTCCCACCCGCGGGTGACGCGCGCCATCGCAGCCGTCACGCTCGCGTGTGCTGGTGTCGCGCTTGGGGGCGGCTCGGCCGTGCACGCGGCGGACGTTCCCGTCGAGGAACCACCGGTCAACTTCCACCTGAACGCCTGCTTTCCTGAACCAGCTCTCCCGACGCCTCCTGACTTGGGGCCCGCCATCGAAGGCGCACTCACCTACGACGACTGGATCGCCACCATCGTCTCCGCGACGCAGGGCTGCCAACCGCTCCGGGTTCCGGTCTTCGGCGAATTCCGGATGCCGCTTGCAGACCCGGTCATGAGTTCGGAATTCGGCCGTCGCTACCACCCGGTACGCAGACGCTGGCTGCCCCATACCGGGGTCGATTTCGTCGACCGGGAGCGGCGTTGGCGGGTCTCGGTCCTGGCTGCGGGCATGGGGACCGTCATAGCGGCCGGGAACTACGCCGCGTACGGGCGCACGGTCATCATCGATCACGGAGCGCGGATCGCGACGGTGTACACGCACCTGAGCAGCATCCACGTACGTGAGGGCGACTACGTGGAAGCTGGTGACAGGGTGGGACGACTTGGTTCGACCGGCGCAGTCACCGGCCCGCACCTGCACTTCGAGATGCGGCTGGGCGGTGCCGCAGTCGATCCATTGGACTACGTGGCGCCTTGGCCGCAACCGCCCCCGGGTCACTTCTAACCACTTCTCGCCGGCGGCGCCCACTTCAGCCAGATGCCGGCGAGTCGGATCCGGCTGCCGTATCGGCGTCCTTGGCTGCATCGTCGGCACCCTCAGCCGCTTGCGCACTGCTCCCGCCGTCGGGTTCGTCGGGTTCGTCGGGCTCGTCGGGCTCGTCGGGCTCGTCGGGCTCGTCGGGCTCGTCGGGTTCGTCCGGCTCGTCCGGCTCGTCCTTGTGAGTCTCGAACAACTCCGACTCGATGAGCTCGTGTCGCTTGATGTACGTCGACACGAACGCCTGAATCGTTGCGGCGGCCGGCACCGCCAACAGCGCGCCGACCGAGCCCAGCAAGGCGGCACCCGCCAGGACTGAGCCAAATGCCACCGCAGGATGAATGTTCATGGTGTGGGCAGTGACTCGGGGAGCCAGCAGGTAGTTCTCGATCTGCTGATACGCGAGCACCACGATGGCGACCCATATCGCCGAGATCGGGTTGTCGAGCAACGCAATGAGCAGCGGCAGCAGGCCCGCCAAGTAGGTGCCGACGACCGGTACGAACTGCGACAGAACGCCCACCCACATGGCAAGCGGAGCCGGGAACGGCACGCCGATGACGGCGAAAGCGGCCCAGTGGAGCAGGAAGGCTGCGACGGCGAGCAGAGTGCGCGAGTAGATGTACCCGCCGGTCTTGTCGATGGCCAGCTCCCAGCCACGCAGCACCATCGCCTGGCGGGTCGGAAGCAGGGTCGAGCACAGGAGGCGGCGCAGCCGGGGCCCATCGGCCACCAGGTAGAAGGTGAACAGGACAATGGTGAGCAGTTGCACCGCAACATTCACCACGGCCGAACTGACCGACACGAGGTTGCTTGCCACATCACCGGCCACCGAAGCAGCGCTCCCGCCCTCGGTGAACTGCGCCGCGATCTCGTCGGTGCTGAGCTGGACGCCCAACTGCTCGTCGGCCCAGCGTTCGATGTCGGACAGGTAGCCCGGAGCGGCGTCAATGAGCTTGACGATCTGATCGGCCAGCACCGACGCCATCGCTGCTGTGAAGCCGGCAACCGCCAGCACGAACACCAAGAAGACGAGCGCTGTGCCGAGCCCCCGGCGCCAGCCTCGACGCGCCAGCCAATTCACCGCCGGCTCCATCGCAAACGACAGGAACATCGATACGAGCAGGACCACCAACAGGGTTTGCAGCTTCTCGAGCAGCCACGCTGCCGTGGCCAAGCCCACGACAGCGGCCATGGTCAAGCCGATCGCGCGCGGCACCCAGCGCGGCATTCGGTCGCGCTCGGGCAGGTGAAGCTCCCTTCGACTCCGGGCGTCACTCGCCATGAGCACTCCCCCTGTGGGCTTCCATGGCGGCGACGACGGTCGCGTGCAGCAGCCCGTTGGTGGCGATCCCGTTGCGGTTGCGATACTCGGGCCGGCCTTCGACATCGGTGAAAATCCCGCCTGCCTCGGACATGATCACCGGCATCGGGGCCAGATCCCAGGTCTCGCACACCGGGTCGATCATGGCCTCAGCCTGCCCTGTCGCGACCAGGAAGTAGCCGTAGGCGTCGCCCCATGTGCGCATCATCGCGCCCCCGGCGCGCAATGCCTCGAATTGTTCAGGCTCGAAGGTCTCGTAGCTGGAGGTGTTGACCATGGCACCTCGGAGAACCGGGTGATCGCTTACCAGACAGCGATGATCGCCGAGCCAGCAACCAGTGCCACGGCCAGCGGCAAGCGTCAACCCCATCGCGGGAAGGTCGATCACACCGACCAGCGGGCCGTAGGGGTCCACCAGCGCCACAAGAGTCGCGTACAGCGGAACGCCTCGCACGAAGCCACGGGTTCCATCGATGGGGTCGACGATCCAGGTCCGCCCATCGGGTCGGACTGCGCCGCCTTCCTCCTCACCGAAGATCGCATCTCCGGGGAACTGCTGGGCGATCCGCTCCCGGACGAAGCGTTCAGCTGCCCGGTCGGCTTCGGTCACCTCCGTCCCGTCGCGTTTCCAGGAGACTCCGAGGTCGCGCTGGCCGAACCAGCGCAGCGTGAGTGCTCCCGCAGCAGCGGCGATGTCGCGCACCGCCCCCACGAGCGACTCGCTGGCGTTCGGGGGATCTCCGCGCGGTGGAGCGTCGGCCCCCTGGCTCATTCGCTCCGCCCCGGGCTCTGCCACGGCAGCCGTCGAGGTCGCGGCGGCTCGTCGGATTCAGGCAGATTCAGCGGAAAGGTCAACACCGGCACAGACATCTGGCGGGCGATCCGCTCGGAGGGCAGGAGCACCAGGCGCGAGGCGCCCGCCGGTGGTCGCGGAGTGAACAGTACGACAAGATCTGCATCATGCTGGCTGCGTGAACGCACCACTGCGCCGGTGAAGCTCTCGTTGCGCAGCGAGCGGAATTCGAAGTCGACATCGCGGCTGCCGCATCGCTCCCCGATCTTGGCTGCGTGCGGCTCGTCACGCTCTCCCGGCATCAGCACGACCAGCGACGAACGCCATCGAGCCGCCTGATCGATCAGCCACTCGGGCAACTCCACCGGTACAGGTGCAGCGACCAGCACGCGGGCTGGCAGCTCGAACTGCTCTGGAACGGACCCGTTCTCTTCTTCTTCGGACGACCAGCCACGCAAGTCGCGGGCAACCAGCAGTGGTCCGACCAGCTCAAACAACACGACGGCGCCCAGGACCACCGTCGCGGCCTCTGCGCCCGGGGCACCGAGACGCTCTGATGCAATGACTGCCAAGCCCACCGCAACACCCGCCTGAGGTGTCAGGTTGACACCCAGCCGCAGCGACCTGCGCCAGCCGAGGCCGCCCACCAAGCCACCAGTCAAACCGCCGACGATCTTCGCTGCCACGCGCACAACGACGTATGCGATGCCGACAACGCCAACCTTGGGCACATCGGCCAGGTGGATGGAGGCGCCGGCGAGGGCGAAGAACAGCAGGTACAGCGGCTGTTCGACGGTCTTGATAGTCCGGAACAACCTCACCGAGAACGACTGCGGCGACACCGTTGCGGCAGTGGCTCCCGCAACCAGTGCCGCCAGCGGCAGCGAGATGTCCAGCCAGCCCGCGATGGTCCACCCGATGACGACATGCACCAGTACGAACAGCAGGAGTTCACCGGAGGTCTCGATCTGGAATCCGAGCCGCGAGATGAACCAGCCACCTATGAGGCCCAGCACCGCCCCGCCGATGCCGAGCTGCACGAAGTTGATGAGAGCGCTGCCGATGTCGGCGGCTTCGTCGGAAAGCAGCAGCGCAATCGGGAGAACCGCGGCAAATGTCGTCGTGGCCAGCGCATCGGACACTGCGTGCGTTCCGACGATGCCGGTGGGATAGCTGCCCCGCGCCCGTACGGAACTCACGATGTGCGCGATGGTCATCGGCGCGCCAGCACCGGCGAGCGCACCGAGCACCAGCGCCACCGAACGGTCTGCTCCGAGCCTGCTTGTCACCCAGTACACCGCTATTGCGCTCAAGGCGAACTGTATGACACCGGTCGTGAGCGTCCACCGCGCAGCCCGCAGCGCACGCACCGACACGCGCTCGCCGATCACGAACATGAGGACCGCCAGCGCCACCTCCGTGACCGGACGCAGCGCGATCAACGACGGCTCGTCGATCAGACGGATGAACGGCGGACCCGAGGGGCCGAGCAGGGCGCCGACGATGAGAAACGCGACCAGCTCAGGCAGATTGTGGCGTGCCAGCAAGCGGCTGGCCAGATACGCCAGCCACGCCAGGACAGCGAAGGCGACCAGCGTGTCGTTCATGGCCGCCTCACGGCGTTCGCCTAGCTGTCGGCGACGACTGGCTCGAAGTTCGGATCGCGCTGCTCGACGAAGCTCTGGACGCCTTCCTTGAAGTCGGTGCGTCGGAGCGATTCGCGCATGAGGGCGTTCGACTCCTCGAGCGCCTCGTTACTTGCCTGGTCAAGCTGGCCCCACACCTGACGCTTGATCTGCGCCATCGACCACGGCGCGCTGTAACGACCGAGATCGCGGGCATAGCTGACAGCCGTTGACAACAGGTCCGCCGCAGGCACCACCTTGCTGACAACGCCCATCTCCTTGGCTTCGGGGGCAAGGAAGACCCGACCGGACATGAGGATGTCCAACGCATGGGACGGACCGACCACCCGCGGCAGCATCCACGCCACACCGTGCTCGGCAATGAGGCCTCGACGGGCGAACGCACTGGTGAACTTGGCTCCCTCGGCGGCGAAGCGAACATCGCACATCATGGCGTGGACGAAGCCCAGCCCAGCGCATGCTCCATTGATCGCCGCCACAACCGGCTTGGGAATAGTCAGGGCATAGTCGTGACGCTCGGCACGCAAGCGCGGAGCGTCCCCACCGCCGGTGCCTTCTCCTTGGCCGCTGCTGATTCCCTGCAGGCTGTCCATGTCGGCCCCGGCGCAGAAACCTCGGCCTGCGCCCGTGACCACGACTGCGCGCACATCGGAATCGGCTGCCGCCCGGTCCAGAGCGTCGAAGTAGCCGGTGCCTAGCTCACCCGTCCAGGCATTCAGGCGTTCGGGACGGTTCAGCGTGACGATTGCCACGCCGTCGTCAACCTCGTACAGCACTGTGTCATTCGTTTGGTTGCCGCTCATCTGAATCCTCCTCGCAGACGCCGCTGCGGCCACGCTACTCACGAGCGAGGCAGTGCCTCCACCGTCACGGTGTCCATCGTGTCGCCCACGGCGATGCCCAGCGCAACGTCCATGCCCTCGGTCACATAGCCGAACAGGTTGTAGGCGGGCTGCAGCTTGGCGCGGCAGTCGTCGATGCAGATGAAGAACTGGCTGCCGTTCGTGTCAGGACCGGCGTTGGCCATTGCCACCGCACCCAGCGTGTAGTCGCCCTTCACCGGTTCGTCGGCGAAGCGGTATCCCGGGCCCCCGCGCCCGGACCCCTCGGGGCAGCCGCCCTGGATGACGAAGTCCGGAACGACGCGATGGAACGTCAGCCCGGTGTAGTAGCCGTCCTGCGCCAGGTTGACGAAGTTATTCACCGTGGCCGGCGCCAGCTGCGGGTCGAGATCCATGACGATGCGACCCTTGGACGTGTCAAGGGTGACACGCCAGATCGCATCGGTGTTGATGTTCATTGGAGGTGCAGAGGCCATGAGGCTGCGACGTTATCCAAGCGCGCCCGGCAAGCCTCGAGGCCCGAGCGCTTGCCGTCAGTCGGTGGAGCGGAGCGTGCGTCCGGCGAGCGCACCGGTGTGCTCGCCGTCGCGCATGAACATCTGGCCGTTCACGAGTGTGGCCTCATAGCCGGCTCCGCGCTGGATGTACCGACCCGCACCGCCCGGGAAGTCGTAGACGTACTGGGGTCCTGACAACGACAGCCGATCGAGGTCGATGATGTTGACGTCGGCGAACCGGCCGGATTCGAGCCGACCCCGGTCGGCCAGCCCGAACAGGTCCGCAGTGTCCGAGGTGATCCGGCGCACTCCTTCGGGAAGGGAAAAGAACCCGTTGTCGCGCACCCAGTGGCTCAGGAAGAACGTGGGCTGGCTGGAGTCCATGATCTGACCGACATGGGCTCCCGCATCCGCGAGACCCATGACGATGGAGGGGTGGCTCAGCAGCCGTTCGATCGCGTCGAAGTCCTGGTTCAGCACCGGCAGGCTCAGCATCACAGTGCCGTCGGAGCGATCCGTCGCATCCAGGAACAACTCCACCGGGGACACCCCTGCGGCCCCAGCCTGAGCGTCGAGCGTGTCATCGGGTCCGATCCGGTAGTTCGGATTGACGGCATCGAGCAGGTAGAGGCGGCTCAGGTCCACCAGCGAGTTCGCCATACCGGTGGAGTTCTCGTCCGACGAGTTTGCCTCGGCAACCAGTGCTGCACGCGTGGCGGGGTCACGGATTGCCGCGAGTCGCTCGGCGACGCTGAGGTGGCGCAACGAACGCCAGGTGTCACCGGCGCGGTCCCACGGCGTGCGGTGCTGGATTCCCAAGACGACGCCGATGGCGCGGCAGGTGGTCTGCGGCCGCAGGTTCGCGCCCGCCGCGTTCTGCTCGGCGACGTAGCCGAGCACCAGATCGCTCATCTCGGGCTTGCGGGCGGAGTACACCAGGCCGAAGGTGCACGGCTGACCGCTGCGCCGGGTGATCTCGCCGAGCACCTCGATCTCATGGCGACCGCCGGCAAAGTCCGGGCCGGCGGCCTCGAAGCGGGGAGCTGATTCGAACACGCCCCGGCCGTGGCGGCCCAAGACATCGCCGAACGCGTACAACTCGTTGTCGTCAGCGAACGTGCCCGGGATCGGACGACCGTCGGGCGTGCGATGCAGCAACGTGCGCGACGTCGAGAACCCCAGGGCGCCCGAGCCCATCGCCTCGTCCACCAGCTCGCACATCGCGGCGACCTGCGACGCCGAAGCGGGGCGCTCTTCGAGGCTGTCAGGGCCCATCGTGTGCCAGCGAACCGCGACGTGACCGACCATGCCGCCCACATTGATGCCCTTTCCGATGCCGTCCAGGAAGGAGAGGTACTCGCCGTAAGAGCGCCAGTCCCAGGGCAAACCCTGCATGATCGACTGCTTCGGGATGTCCTCGACCGACTCCATGACCTCGGCGATGTATTCGATGTCGGAGGTCTTCACCGGAGCGAACGTGACCCCGCAATTGCCCATCACCACCGAGGTAACGCCGTGCCAGCACGAGCTCGAGCCAATGGGGTCCCACGCCAGCTGGGCGTCGAGGTGAGTGTGAATGTCCACGAATCCGGGCGTGACGACCTTGCCGGCAGCATCGATCTCGGTGCGCCCGGAATCGGGCACCTCACCGACCGCTGTGATCCGTTCGCCGTCGATGGCAACGTCGGCAACCTGGGCGTCGGCGCCAGTCCCGTCCACCACCAAGCCGCCGCGAATGACTGTGTCGTGCGACATCGCGCGCTCCCCTGCTCGTACCGGTTTCCGGTCGTTGAGCTTACGCCCGCCCCTTCCGGCCCGCCGGTGTCTCCGCGCCCCTGTCTTGGCTTCGGTACTCTCGACTAGATGCCGAATCCTCTGCGAAGGGCGACTGCCGTGCACCAACTCGACTCCCGCTTCGGAGGCAACACCGTTCGCCGGCGTGCGCTCGCCGCAGCCCTGGCTGCTGCGCTGCTGGTCAGCGCCTGCGGTTTGCTCAGCGACGACAGCACCGATGCGACCACGACTACGGCCGCTGACGACGGGTCTATGTCCGAAACCGGGTCCGATACCCCCACGATCGTCACGGCCACGCCGACCACCACAGGTGCTGGTGACGGCATGGCCGAAGAGGAACCGTCAGGTCCCAGCGTGACCGCCGAGTCGAAGCTCTCGACGGCTGGTCTTGGACCGGTGCAGATCGGTCACAGCCTCGAAGACGCCCGTGAAGCCGCCGGCGCGCTGATGATTGCAGTGCCGGGCGGCAGCGATGCCTGTCGCTACTACACCGTCCAGAACGGTCCCGAGGGTGTCCGGTTCCTTGCCGTCAACTCCGAGATCGTGCGGGTCGACATCGGGTCCGGACCGATCACGACCATCTCGGGCTACGGCATCGGCTCCACCCGGAGCGAGATCGTCGAAGCCTTCGGCGACCGGATCGAAGACGGGCCCGGGCTCTCGGCGATCCAGTACGTGCCGGTCGACGCTCCCGACGTCGACAAGCGAGTCGTGTGGGAGGTCAACGAGGAAGGCGCGGTCATCTCCCTGCGAGCTGGGCGCCTGCCGCACATCGAGCCCCGGGTGGCCTGCACCGGCTGAGCGCACCTGCGCTCCAGCAACCCGAGCCAGCGGCTCGTCTCAACTGGCGACGGCGTCACCCAGGTTCTTGACGACGTCGATCCACAGCTGCGTCGTGAGCGCCAGCGAGTCGATGTCGACGCGCTCGTCGTTGCCATGGAAGCGGAGCATGAAGTCGTTGGAGTTCACACGGTCGCTGAACAAGCCCGCCCCATATGCCACGGCGCCCTTGTGACGGAAGAAACGGGCATCGGTCGCACCGACAATCAATGAGGGGATGAGGGGCGCACCCGGATGTGCCTTGGCCATCAGCTCGCCGAGCAACTGCCACATGGGCGTGTTCGTCGGCGAGAAACTTGCTGGATCGTCGTGCAGGTGCTCGATCTCGACTTCGTCGAACAGATCGCCGAGCGCCGCCCGCAGGTGCTCGTCGACCGAGGTGGGATCGCCCGGAGCCGTGCGGATGTCGATCTCCATTTCGACCCGGTCGGGGATGATGTTCGTCTTGTTGCCGCCGGCCACGACGTTGGGGCTGAACGTCGTATGGCTGCATGCATGCAGGTGGCGCGCCAGCCCCGGGGACGACATTCCGGCAACGGCGTCGTAGACACGGGCCGGGTCACCCAGTGCCTCTCGAGTCTCGTCGTCGACGGTCAGCGTCGAGACATGGTGCTGCCACATCTCGGTGAGACGCGGCGCCGGCCGGTACTCCGCGATGCGGCGGATAATCTCGGCTGCCTTGAGCAGCGCATTGTCGGTGCCGAGGGGCATCGAGCCGTGCCCCGGCGTGCCGCGTACCGTCAGCCGTCGCCATCCCAGGCCCTTCTCGCCTGCCGCGAGCGTGAGCTTGGTGCCCTGAGGCGTGTGGGTGGGCATGCCGCCGAACTCGGTGAGCACGTAGTCGCAGGCGATGGCATCCCAGTGGTGCTCGGCCATCCACTTTGCGCCGTAGGTGCCGCCGGCCTCCTCGTCGGCCACGCCGAAGTAGATCAGGTCGCCCTTCGGACGGAAGCCGCTCTCGGCAATGTGGCGGAAGGCCACCGCCATCGAGGAGGTGAGATTCAGCATGTCGACGGCTCCACGTCCCCACACTTCGCCGTCCACCAGTTCGCCAGCGAAGGGATCCCGGCTCCAGCCTTCGGGGTTGACGGGCACCACGTCGGTGTGTCCCATCAGGCAGAGCTTCGGTGCTGCCGGGTCGGTGCCCTCGATGCGAGCGACCATCGAGCGACGCCCCGGCTCCGACTCGAAGCGCTCGACCTGGACACCCGGGCCTTCGAGGTAGGTCTGCAAGAGGTCGCTGTTGCGCACTTCGGAACCGGAAGCGACGGTGCCGTCGTTGACGCAAGCGTTGCGGATCATCTGCTGGAGCAGATCAACCGTCTGGTTCGTCAATGCGGGGTCAGTGTGGCTCAGGTCACCCATGGGGGCGATGTTAGGACCGCGGTGGCACCTCACGGCTACCGTGACGTCAATGGAGACCGGATCTGAGGAAATGGGGACCGAGACGAGTCTCGACGCGTTCCGCGCTGAGGCCGTGCAGTTCCTGAGCGAGGCCGTTGACGCCGGTGAAGCCTGCCCTGCCTACGGAGCAATCCTCGTGCCAGCGCTGCACGAACGCGCACGCCGCTGGCAGAGGTATTGCTATGACAGCGGCTGGGCCGGGCTGCATTGGCCCACTGCCTGTGGCGGCCGCGGGCTGGGCCGAGACCACACCGGCGTATGGATGGAGGAATGCGAGCGTGCGGCCGTCGCGCCGTACCTGAATCTGCAAGGAATCGTGCTGGCCGGCGAGGCCATCATGCGCACCGGTACCGACCGCCAACGCGAGCAGTTCCTGCGTCCCACCTTGACCGGCGAGATGCTGTGGTGCCAGCTGTTCAGCGAGCCCGGCGCTGGGTCTGACCTGGGCGGGCTCGGGACCTCCGCTGTGCCCGACGGCAACCGGTTCGTGCTGAATGGGCAGAAGGTGTGGTCTTCGAACGCGCAATTCGCCGAGTACGGCATCCTGATGGCGCGCACTGAGCCAGATGCCCCCAAGCACCGCGGCATCAGCTTCTTCCTGCTCGACATGAAATTGCCCGGCGTCGAGGTGCGACCGATCCAGCAGATGACCGGTGACCGCGAGTTCTGCGAGGTCTTCTTCGACGAGGTCTCGATGCCAGCCGACGCATTGCTCGGCGAACGCGGCGGCGGCTGGGGCGTCGCGATGGCGGTGCTCGAAGACGAGCGGGGCGGTGCGGGCGCCTCGGGTGTCATCAGCCTCCGCAAGCGCCTCTCGAAGATGATCGAAGCTGCTGGCGACACCGGACCACTGGGGAGGCAGTCGCTTGCCGATCTGCTCGCCCGCGGGAGCGCCTTGGCCGCGCTCATGGAACTGCACGGCGCTGATCCGCGCATGGCTCCAGTGGCAAAGCTGGCGAACAGCGAACTCGGCTACGACGAAGTGGAGATAGGTGCTGGCCTGCGCGGTGCCGACGCCATGCTCGCTGGGACCGAGACCGAAGCATTCTTGTACGCGCCGGGGATGCGCATCGCGGGTGGCACCAGCGAGATCCAGCGGAACATCATCGGTGAGCGGGTGCTCGGCCTGCCGCGCGAACCTTCCCCGTAACGTTTGCGAATTGTGCCAGCGCGGTGAGCTATCGCCGCGAACGGAGGTAACCCCACATGACCGTGAAGTTCTGCTGGTTCAACCTGATGCCCTGGCCCGACCTGCCCGACGACTTCAAGACCGAGCACCGGTCTGTGTGGGTGGACATCGACGGGTCGCTGTTCGATCCTGAGCGGGCCAACGGCGTCTATCACGAGTACATGGACCAGCTCGAGTTCGCCGACGAGCTCGGCTTCGACGGCATCGGCGTCAACGAGCATCACCAGAACGCCTACGGCATCATGCCGAGCCCCAACATCATCGCTGCAGGCTTGGCCCGACGGACGTCGCAGGCCGCCATCTGCGTGATCGGCAACTCCATCGCGCTGTACAACCCGGCGCACCGTGTCGCCGAAGAGTTCGCAATGCTCGACTGCCTGAGCGGCGGCCGGCTCGTTGCCGGCTTCCCCGTCGGCACCCCGATGGACACCAACTTCACGTACGGGCAGATCCCTGCGCTGACCCGCGAGAAGTACTACGAAGCCCACGACCTGATCATGGAGGCGTGGACCAACCCTGACGTCTTCGCGTTCGACGGCAAGTACAACCAGCTGCGCTACGTGAACTGCTGGCCGAAACCGATCCAGAAGCCGCACCCGCCGATCTACATCCCAGGCGGCGGCTCGATCGAGACGTGGGACTTCTGCCTCGAGCACGAATACAACTACTCGTACCTGAGTTTCAACGGCTACCTGGCGGGCCAGACCCTGATGGACGGCTACTG
This sequence comes from Candidatus Poriferisodalis sp., assembly GCF_965237655.1. GTDB lineage: Bacteria > Actinomycetota > Acidimicrobiia > Acidimicrobiales > Poriferisodalaceae > Poriferisodalis. The sequence goes on along the minus strand of NZ_CBDEGB010000002.1, from coordinate 1,311,807 downwards.
GAACCGGGTCGCCGAGATGGACAAGAGTTCCTCGCCGGGCCGGGCGGGCTTCGCCCAGATCGTCTGCACCGCGGCCACCGACGCCGAGGCGGAGGAGCTCTACAGCGAGCACATGCTGTATTTCTTCAACCGCTGCCTGCACGTGTTCCCGGGCTTTGCCGACCCGCCCGGCTACCGGACGGTCAAGACCATCCAGGCCGGCAAGCTCGACCAATTCCGCAAGGAAAACCAGGCACTGTTCAAGCGGCTGACCTGGAAGGACCTGGTCGAGGGTGGCTACGTGATTGCAGGCTCGCCCGACACGGTTCGCGAGCGCATGGAGGACATGATCAAGCGGCTGCGTGTCGGCACGGTGTTCTGCCTGCTGCACATGGGGAACATGCCGGACTGGAAGACCCGCTACTCGAGCCAGCTGTTCGCCGAGAAGGTGATGGGTGGGCTGCGGGACATCTGGGGCGACGAGTTCGCCGATGCCGAGGACTGGTGGTGCAAGCCCATGGCCGAGCGGGTCCGTCCCGAGGACACCATGGCCGACGCCCGGCGCTACCCCGAGATGCCCAACGGCCCCGTGGCATGAGCACCACCGTGACAGCAACTGCGTCGACCTTTGACGAGGTCGTGGTGACGACACGGCGTTCGGTGACCGCACCAGTGCGCATCTACGAACCGGCCGGTGACGACGCTGCGAACGGAAGCACGTCTGCGGCGGCGACCGTGCTGGCGCTGCACGGCGCGGGGGGCTGGCTGCCGACCGAACCGGTGCTCGACGGTCTGGCCGCAGCTGGTCTGCGGGTGGTGGCGCCGGTGTGGCCCGCGTGGAGCGAGCACGGCGACGAGGACCGCCTGTCCGACATGCTGGACTTCGCCCTGCACGGCTGGGACGTGGCCACCGAGATGGGTCTGCTCTCGAGGGGCGGAGCCGGCGGCCTGCACCTGATGGGCCACTCGATGGGCGGCATGATCGCTGCAGAAATGGCAGCGCTGGCTCCGCAGTCGATGGGGCGCATGGCCTTGCTGTGCCCCGCGGGGATGTGGCTGGGCGATCACCCGATCCCCGACATCTTCGCGATGCTCCCCTACCAACTCGCCGAAGTGCTCTTCGCCGACCCCAATGTCGGCGAGGAAGTGCTGACCGGCGGCGCCGACTTCTCCGACAACGAGACGCTGACCCGGTTCATGGTGGCCCGGGCCCGCCAGCAGGGCATGGCCGGCAAGATCCTGTTCCCCATTCCCAACCGCAGGTTTTCAGAACGGGCCTACCGGGTGACGGTCCCGACCTTGCTGGTGTGGGGACGTCTGGACCGGCTGATCCCGTCGCCGTACGCCGACGCGTGGCAGTCGGCGCTGCCCGACGCAAGCGTCGAGCTCGTTGACGGTGCCGGACACATGCTCCCCTACGAGCAGCCGGCCGCAGTCGTGGCGGCTGTCACAAAGCACTTGGCCAGCTAAAGCGTTCGCTTCCCCACCGCTGTACTCAGGCAGCGGGTTGCGTCGGCTTCGGCGTGGCAGCGGACAGTGGCTGGTGCCGCGCGGTTGGAGGCGGTGGCATCTGCGGCGTGACCGGCAGTGGTAGCTGGTGCGGCGCGATTGAAGGCGGTGGCTCGTGTGACATGACCGCGGGCTGTGGCTTGTGCGGCGCGCGGCGCTTGGGTTTGCGTGAGGGAGCGGGGTTCGGTGGCCGTGACGGATCGGGAGGGATGAGCCGGAAACGACCGTCCCGGACGATGACCTGCCAGTTGTGGTCATGGATGCGGTCGTGGCAGGACCAGCACACCAGCACGAGATTGTCGACGCGGGTCTTGCCGCCGCATTTCCAGGGGATGACGTGGTGTGCTTCGCATTCGCCCGGCGCTGTGCCGCAGCCGATGCATGCGCCGTCGCGTGCGATCAGGGCGCGGCGCTGCGCTGAGGTGGGCGCCCGGTGCGCGACGGTCTCGTACAGCGGGGTGAGCTTGTCGCCGAAGATCTCCAGCCACACGTCGGAGTTGCACGCGAGTCGTGCGAGGGTGCTGGGCGGGATGGGGCCGGTGCCGCAGATGTCGGCGACACTGCCGGGTTCACCCGCTAGTGCCGGCAAGTCGGCGCGCACGATGATCTCCGCAGCGACCGTCTTGCGTCCGTTATGGGCCGGCGCAACTGTGTCCGTGCCAGCTGTGTTCATGCCGGCCGTGTCCGTGCCGGCTGTTGTGCTGTTGGCCAGGAGCGTGTCGAGCGCGTCGGCCATGCGCTGATCTCGGGTGCGAACAGCGGCATCGGAGGCGTCGGCGGTGCCTTCGCTGGGAGTTTGGGGCGAGTCTTGGCGGCGGCGGTCTGCTTGGCGGATCTGCTCGGCTTGGCGTCGCAGCCGCTCTTGGATGCGTGCGCCCATCTCGGCGTCGAAGCTGCCGCGCATCTGCACCGAGCCGTCGTCGCCGTTCCAGAAGCGCACGTTGCGATTGCGTCGATTGCGGCGATGCTGCGCCGCCAGATCCGCAGTGTCTTGGTTGCGGGCTGTCCAGCGCTGAGCAGCCGAAGCGAATTCGTCGGCAGGCAGCGTCTTGGCGAGCCCGATCAATTCGGGGTCGTCCTGGACCGCGTCGGGGCCTGGTCTTGCGCGCTGCCTGCGCAAGTTTGGCGGCGTTTGCGAGGCTGATGTGCCCGTCTGTGACCGCGGCCTGCGCATCAGGAATCGAAGCCAGCTCGGTGTCGGTGCGCACGTTGCGCGCAGCGTCCGAGCGGGACAGGCCGCTGTGCTCACGCAGCAGCCCAGCGCCGCCGTCGCCGTGGCGTTCCTGTTGCGCAACAAGCGCAGCGGTTCTGGTCTCGAGGAGCTCCACACGGCTGCGCAACTGCTTGGAGAGACGCAGGGTACGTCGCAGCAGGTCGCACGGCGCTGTGTCGATGCCGTCGAGCGCTGTGTTGAGGTGCTCCAGCGCTTGCTCCACATGAGAGAACATGTGTTCACTCTAGCGTGCCGCTGCCACAAACAAGCGTTTTCATATTAATCTGTTCTTTACAGATATATGACAATTATTATCACGGCTTTTCAGTATCGAACACTCTCGCCGGATCGCCAGCCGGGACGACGCCGCCCAGCGCTGCCGACACCGACACCCGCCACGTCGAGCCGACCGGAGCGACAGTCATCAGCCCTTTCGCCGAGTCGTAGGCATCTCGACAGCCAGCGAGGACGAACGACAAAACGGGACGACCATGAGAGACACAGCGTGGGAAGTTGGGGATGTGAGGAGCAAGGACTTGGCATCCGGACCACAAACATCCTCTACCCATCCCGAAGGCGCTGATCGAGCGCGAATCGCCGCGTGGGCTGAAGCTGCCTGAATCACCCCGGGTTCAGTAGAGACTCGGGTTGTTGAGTCACGGCCGGGGTGGCTGTGACGGTTTGACGGTAGTAGGCGGTTTCGTGTTCGGCGGGGGTGGTGTAGCTGCCGCGGCCGGGCAGGTCGGATCGAATGCTGGGCGACTTGGCGAATCGGGACGTCTAAACCTGAGCGCTGATCGTTCGCAGGATGCTCCGCATGCGACGCTCGTGTGCGCGAAGCGAGAGCAGACGGTGCTGCGACCTGCTGGAGAGCGAGCGAGAACCGTAAGAAAGTTGTGATGCCATTACGTCGTTCCCGGCTGGCCGACGGCTGTGTGAATGAACTCGGCGGCCTCGGCAAGCGCCTGGTCGGCCTCTGGCAGCGCGTGGTAGTGCCAGGTGTGCCACATGCCTTCCCAGAGGTCGAGGGTGGCGTCGACACCGGCCGACGTGGCCCGGCGCTGGAACTCGCGGGCTTGTGACGCGAGTGGCTCATCGGCCGCCGCTTGGATGAGCACACGTGGCAGCCCGCGGAGCTGGGCGCGCAGCGGCGAGAGGCGGGGGTCGGCAGGGTCGGCATCGCCGGTGTAGCAGTCGATGAGGCTGCGTTCGTCGTCGCCGGAGGACGGTCGACCGGGCCCGGCAACATGATCCAGCAGCGGGCTGAACAGGACGATCGCAATGGGCGGCACGCTCTCGGCCGCTGCGATAATCGCAGCGCTGAGGGCGAGTGTCCCACCCGCCGAGTCGCCCGCGAGCGCCAATAAGGTCCCGCTAGCCGCCAGCGCCCGGTACACCGCCAGCACGTCGTCGAGTGCAGCGGGGAACGCGTGCTCGGGTGGTTGGCGGTAGTCCACCGAGACAAGATGCGCAGTGCGGGCCAGGCGTGCCGTAATCGGGATGGCCACCGCAGCGCTGCCCAAGACGTAGCCGCCGCCATGTGCGTAGACCACGGTAGGAACGCTGGCATCGGGCGGCGGGCCGGCAACCAGGCACTCCACGCCGCCGATCACCTCATGGCCGTGCGTTACCTGCGGATCGTCTTCTTCGCCCCACAGCGCGTTGGTCTCGCCGCGCCAGCGGGCCACCTCGGCATGGTCAGACAGATCGGGCATCTGGATCGGCACTGAAGGCGCGCGTCGGGCCTGATACGCAGCCGCTTCAGGTGACAGCTGGTGCTGGCGGAGGAAGGGCGCGATGGCTGGGTCCACACTCACGGCGAACCCACGACGGTCCGGGCACCGCGTCGGTGCGGCAACGCCGGGCTAGATCTCGTGCTCATGCACGGTGGCTGAGGCCACTGCTGCAGGGCTGTAGGACATCGGGACGAGCTCGCAGTCCAACCACGCTTGGCGCTGGTCGAGGTCGTGGCCGCTGCCGCGCACGCCCGACACGCCATGGGGGACCACCCAACCAGAGTTGTCCCAGTCATCGAGATCGAATGCATACCGTGCGACCGAGCCATGAATGGCCCGCTCCCCTGTCTCGGGTGCCGTCCCGCCCTGACGCACGGTGTCGCCGTCACCCGCACAGCCGTCGATCGGCGGGTGCAGATCCCGCGCAGCAGCGAGTGCTGATGCGAGCGGGTGCGGCGAGGCCATGCGGTGAACCCGTTCCCATGTCCACGACTGCGGGTCGTCGCCGAGCCGCTGCTCCAACTCGGCGGCGGTCTCGTCCACACAAGCGCTGAACGCCATCCGCAACGAGATGGGGTTGTCGAGCCCGGGCACCACGTCGAGGTTCCGCTCGCAGAGCATGCGAATCGCGGCGCCCGCGGCCATGCGACTGGCCTCGGCGGCAGGAGGCCACCCGCCGGCACCCAGCTCGGCCCCGGCGATGCCGAGCCGCTCGGCGATGGCTTCGATCAGCCGGCGCTTGACGACCGCATAGATGGTTGCGGGAGCCGAGTCAGCAGTCACGCGCTGATCCCACTCGGCCAGCATGTCGAGCAGCGTGTGTGAGAGCTCGTGGCCGCACTCGACCGCGTACTCGGTGATCAGGCCGAGCACTTTAGGGGCCACAAGCGACGTCACATCGGCGTGGATGGCGCTCATGTCAGCGACGGTGGCGCCGGTCATGGGCGCCAGCAGTTCGCAGATGCGGTCGTGCCGGCTCGGGCCGGCGAAGTCCAGCGAGATGTACGGGCTGCCATCGGCCGTCCGGTTGTTGGCGGTCACCAGGTAGCCCCGCTCAGGATCGATCCACTGCGGCAGGTCCTCAAATGGCACCGGTGCCAGGCCGTCCCACGCGAACTCGTCGGTGCCGGGTACGGGCGTCCAGCGGCTCGCCGGCGGGCGCTCGATGACACGACCTCGGATCTTGAAAGCGACCGCGCCACAGCGGTCGGCCGCCAGCAGGTTGTTGACGGGCAGCACCCACAGCCGGACGGCCTCGATCAGCTCAGCCGTCGAGCCTGCAACGAGCATCGGCCACAGGGCATCCAGCGTCGTGTCAGGGCCGAACATGCCGGTCCACTGCAATGACAGCGCGATGCCATCGGCGGGGTCGCCGAGCACCACCGGCCCCCTGGGCGTGGAACCGCAGAGAACCTCGACGGTGCCCTCGCCACGGATGTGGAGCTCCTCGGTGCGCCACGGCTCCCCCAGCGAGGAGCCTGCGGCAAAGCGCTCCACGAACACATCGGTGTCGTCGCACATGCCATGCGTGATGCCCCAGGCCACCTCCGCGTTGTGCCCAAAGTGCGGGAAGCCGGGTACGCCTGGGAAGCCCATGCCAATCGCATCAAACTCGTCGCAGCGCAGGTGACACTGGTGGTACACGTTCGGGAATTCGATGCCGCGGTGCGGATCGCCGGCGAGCAGCGGCTTGCCGCTCGCAGTGCGCTCGCCGCTGAGCGCCCACGAATTGGACGCCCCGTCCGAATCCATGGCCGTCGCAAGCGCCGCCATCTCGGCTGCGCTCGCGTCGAGCACCCTCGCTGCATCCTCAAGCAGATCGGGACGAAGCCCGTCGCCGGGAACCATTGCCGAGTCAGCCTCGATGTCCCCCACCGTGGCGATCACGGCCTCAGGGCCCGCCTGAGCCATGATCCGCCCCCGCCATAGCTTGCGGGTCAGCGTTCCCATGAAGATGTGGCGCAGCTTGTACACCGCTACGCAATGCCACGGTTCCCACGGCTCTGGCGGCGCTGGGTGGTGCTCGAACTCGGCTGGAAGCGCATCTGCATGGTCGACGAGCCAGCGGTTCACGCCCTCGGTGTAGGCCTCGCACATCGCTCGGGTGCGGGATTCAAGCGCGGCGTAGTCGGATTGCGCGATCGCGGCGAGCCCGAGCCGGCGGAAGAAGGCGTCCTCGCGCGCTCCGGCCATGCCGACGACCTCGGACCAGCGCCCCATCGCCCGGCGCCGGTCCCATTCCATCTGCCAGATCCGGTCGTCGGCCGCCACCCAGCCCTGTGCCGCGAATGCCCCATCGGCTGTCGGGGCCTCGACGTGAGCGATGCCCCACCTGTCACGACGGACCGTCACGCCAAGCACGCCCGCTGAGACACCGCCGTCCGAGCCACTGCCTTGGGTCATGGCAGCCACGCTAGGACGCCAGAGTCGGCTCGACAGCTTGTTTGTCGCGGCTACAGCGCCTCCGCGAGTGCACCAGCCAGCTCGGGATGCTCGAAGCGAAATCCGTCCGCGGTGAGCGCGTCGGGAAGCACCCGGGTCGAGTCGAGCAGCAGTGCTTGACCCATCTCCCCCAGCGCAGCCCGGATGGCAAACGGCGGCGCGGGCATGAACGAAGGGCGGCGCAGGGCCGAGCTCAGCGCCCGCTGGAAGCCCTGCTGGCGGACCGGGTTGGGTGCTGTCAGGTTGAATGCACCGCTCACGTCGCTGTCGATGAGATGCCGGATGGCGCGGACCTCGTCGTCGAGGCTGATCCAGCTCCACCACTGGCGACCGGTGCCCAGCGGCCCTCCGGCACCGAGTCGGGTGATGCGCGCCATGCGTTCAATCGCCGGCGCTCCGCGCCCCACGACGAGACCTGTGCGAATGCGAACGAGTCGCACCCCGGCGTCACCGATCGGCACCGCGGCGCGTTCCCAGCGCTTGCAGACTTCGGCCAGGAAGCCCTTACCGGGCAGCGACCACTCGGTCAGCTCCTCGTCGTCCCGGTTGCCGTAGAACCCGACAGCAGAGCCGCAGACGAACACCGACGGCTTGGCATCGAGCTTGCCGACGGTGTCTGTCAGCAGCTTGGTGGACTCGACGCGGCTCGACATGATGGCGGCCTTGCGTTTGTCGGTCCACCGCCCGCCGATGCTCTCCCCCGCCAGGTGGACAATGGCGTCGAGCCCTTCGAGCGCGGCCGCGTCGATGGTTTCTTCGGCCACGTTCCAGACGACCGTTTGCCCGGCGGCTTCGTTCTCGCTGCCTTCGACGGGCGCTGGACCGGGACTTCGGGACACCCCGACGACCTCGTGGCCGTCAGCCCGCAGGCTCGCTGCAAGCGCTCCGCCGATCAGCCCACGAATGCCCGTGATCGCGACTCGCATGTCTCTCATTATGTCGCGCCCGGCAACCCCCGCTGGGTCGCAAGGCGCGATGAGGCGCCGTCGGGAGCTCTAGCGGCCCTGGAAGTTGCCGGGGCGGCGCTCGGAGACGGCCGCCATGCCTTCGCGGGCGTCTTCGCTGCCCGAGAGGCGCAGTTGCTCGGCGGCCTCGCGCTGCGTGATCTCGCGGACGCGGTCGCCGAGGCCGAGTCGCAGCGTGGCCTTGATGGCCCGTACGGCCAGCGGGGCGTTCGCAGCAATCTCACCAGCGATTTCGATGGCGCGGTCGCGTACCTGATCAGCAGGCACGCACTCGTCGGCGAGACCCAGCTCGACTGCCTCATCGCCCTTGTACCGCTTGGCGCCCAGCAGCACCTTGGCAGCGCGTTCAGGGCCCAGCAGGGCCGGCATCGTCACGCTCATGCCGAAGCCCTGGTGGATGCCGAGCGATGCAAAGTTGGCGCAAAACCGGGCCTCGGGGCAGGTGACGCGGATGTCGGGCACCATCGCCAGTCCCAGACCGCCTCCGATGGCGGGACCGTGGATCGCCCCCACGATAGGCAGCGTCACGTCGAACAGTCGCCCCGAGCCTTGGTACAGCTGCAGTGTGGCGTTGCCGCCGACTTTCTCCTTGGCACCGCCGCCGACGCCCTCGCCGCCCAGGTCGGCACCTGCGCAGAACGAGCGACCCTCGGCGGCCAGCACCGCGCAGCCGATGCTCATGTCTTCTTCCAGCTCGACCAGCGCGTCGGCGATGCCATGCACTTGGCGGTAGCTCAGGAAGTTGTGGGGCGGGCGATCCATGATCACCAGTCCGACGCGCCCGTCCCGTTCGACCCTCAATCCCTCTGCCATGTCGCGAATGCTCCTTCGCATCGACGGGTAGTCGCCCGCTCCGATCCGGCCCGCCAGCGGTGAGCCGGCGCGCCACGCTAGTACCGCTGCTCTCGCCGAATCCGGAGTCGGCCCCCAGAGTGGTGCCCCGGCCTGTACACGTACATGCTGATTTTCTCACACTTACGTGTTAGTTTTCTTGCATGCGCACGACCGTCGAATTCGATGAGGACGCGGCGCGAGCACTTGACCGATTGCGCCGAGAATCCGGCATGGGGGTGTCCGAGGCCGTCAACCATCTCGTTCGCCGAGGGTTAGCGGCTGAATCGGCGAGCGAGCCCTTCGTCCAGAAGACCCACCCGCTCGGCATCCGCATCGACGTGAGCAACGTGGCCGAGGCCATCGACCTGCTCGAAGGCCCCCAGTCCAGGTAGCTGCCGGTGCTCGTCGATGCCAACGTCCTGCTCTATGCAGTCGACGAGCACAGTCCCTTCCACCCCGCAGCGAGACCGTGGCTCGAAGAGGCGCTGAACGGACCGCGTCGTGTCGGGCTTCCGTGGCAATCTCTGACCGGGTTTCTGAGGATCGTCACCAACCCCCGAGCGGTGCCCAATCCGCTCTCGCCCGCAGCGGCATGGGCCTTTGTCGAAGCCTGGCTGGACGCACCGAGCGCATGGATTCCTGAGCCCGGCAAAGGGCATCGCGCCATCCTCGGGCGGCTCGTGCGCGAGCTGCACCTCAGCGCCAACCTCATTCCCGACGCTGCGCTCGCTGCACTGTGCATCGAACATGGCTTGGCAATCGTCTCAGCAGATTCCGACTTCGCGAGATTTGCCGAACTGAGCTGGATCAACCCGATCACCAACGCTTGACGCTGCGAGCCATGGCTGCGCCGGCCGCAGAGCCAGCGCAGCCGACGGCTCACGATCGTGGTCGCCGAACTAGCGTGACCTAGCGAATCCGGCTGACCTGAGAATCGGGGAACAACAGGCCAGCCATACCTGAGGGGGCAGCCGTGACCCAGACCGACGTAGCCGACACAACGACCGAAACCGCAGCGCATGTGCGTACCGAGTCGATCGACTGGGACGACTTGCTTGCACGCCTGCAGGCTGTGCTGCGGCTGCGCACCACTCCGATCGGCATGAAGCTCTTCGAGACCACGGCCGATATGGAGGCCGTGCCGCGGGTGCGCCGCCCGAACGCCATCCACACCACCGACCAGATCGTGGGCATGGCCTGCCGGCTCAACTGGACGGTCGGCGTGACTATGGACGACCTCGTGGGCGCCCAGTGCGGCGCCGTCATCGGGCTGCATCCCCAAGACGACAAATGGCTGTCGGGCGACCGCATGGCCGGCGTGTGGTTCGAGACGCTGGAGGATGCCTCCGAGCACCAGCACGCCATGGACTGCGTGCCCTATGGCACCTATGAGGCGATGGTGGTCGCACCGCTGTCGTCGAAGCGACTCAACCCGCCCGACGTCTGCATGATCTATGCCACGCCTGCCCAGATGATCATCCTCATCAACGGCCTGCAGTGGCGTGGCTACAAGAAGATGGAATGGGGCTGCGTCGGCGAGTCGGCGTGCGCTGACTCGTGGGGCAGGGCGCTGCACACGGGAGAGCCGAGCGTGTCGATTCCCTGCTTCGCCGAGCGGCGCTACGGCGGCGTGATGGAGGACGAGCTCTTGATTGCTCTCACACCGGAAGATCTCGTCGTTGCGGTCGAAGGCATGGAGGCGCTGTCCCGCAACGGGCTGCGTTACCCGATCCCGACGTACGGCATCCAGACCGACGCTCGTGCCGGCCTCGGCGTCAGCTACGACTGAGGACACGAGACCGGCCCGTACCCCAGAGAACCGCCAACTACACCCCCCAAACCAGCAGAAAGACAGGGGACAACGTGGCACTGCAACCGACCAAGGAAGGCTTCGACCTCGGCATCGTCACCAGCAACGGCGACGAGATGCTCGCGTTCTATCGCGACGTGATCGGGCTCGAGTTCGAGCAGACGCTGAACATGGAGAAGGTGGGCATCGCCCAGATGCACCGACTGTGGGCGAATAAGAGCATGCTGAAACTTGTGGTGCCCGTCGCTGACGTGCCTGCCGGTGCCACGGGCGGCATCACCGGCGCCACCGGCCTGCGCTACTTCACCTTCAACGTCGGCAACTTCGAAGAGGTGATGACCGCTTGCGAGGAGGCGGGAGCCAACATCATCTGGCGTCGGCTCGAAGCGCGGCCTGGCGTGGTGGTCGGGATGGTCGAGGATCCCGACGGCAACTGGGTGGAGTTCATCGACAACCCTTGAACCTAAGCTTGCGGGGCACGGCGACGTTGGGAGCGTTGGGAGCGTTGAACTGTGCCTGAACCACAGCGCAAGACAGTCCACGACCTGCTGGCGGAGGCGCGCGCCGGGCTGGACCGGGTCTCGCCCGCTGAGCTTGCCGTGCTGCTGGAGGCTGGGGCTTCCGCCGGCACCGGCCGGCTGCGCGTCATTGACATCCGATCGCGGGACCAGCGCGAGGCCAACGGCATCATCGAGGGCTCCGAGCCCATCGACCCCTTGGTGCTCGAGTGGCGCATCGACGGCGCATCAGGTTTCGCCGAGGGCACAGCAGCCGACTTCGACGACCGCTTGGTCATCGTGTGCAATGAGGGTTACAGCTCCAGCCTCGCCGCCGCTCGCCTGCATGACCTGGGGTTCGGCAACGCCACGGACCTCGATGGGGGCATGGCTGGCTGGAAATCCCACGGTTTGCCGGTAATCCCGCCGCCCACGGCGGGCGCCGGGTCCGACGGCTGACGAATCGGGGTCTCGGTCGCCGCGGCGACCTGCGAGGCGACCTCAGCTCGTGCCGGGGGCGGGCCGCTCGCGCAGGCGCCTGATGACGTCGGCCATGAAGTCGTCGTCCTGCGCTCCCGGAATGACGAGGCGCCCATCGAAGAGCCAGCTGGGCGTGGCGCTGATCCCCCACTCGTTCGCACGGGCCATCGACGCTCGCAGGGCAGGCAACAGCTCGTCGTTGGCCACGACGCGCCGCAGCACGTCAGGGTCGATGGCCACGTCTGCCGCCAAGGTGACCAGCACCACAGGGCCGGTGACGTCCAACTCGTCTTCCCAGTAGGCGGCGTAGAGCCGATCGTGGTAACGCTCGGCAGCGTCGGGGTCTGCGTGCTCGACTGCCAGCGCTGCCTGGTGCGCCTTGGAGCTGTTCCGCAGGCGCTTGGGAGACACGAAGCGGATGCCCTCGGCTTCGGCGAGTGCCGCCACCCGATCGAATCCTGAACGGAGCTCGATGCCCTCCGCCGGCACCTCGGGATGGATTTCGTAGGCGAGCCAGGTGATCTCGAGGTTGTGACGCTCAGCCAGTTGGACCGCCCGGGCCCGGGCCAGATGGCACCACGGTCACAGGTAGTCCGACCACACCAGCACAGACATCGAAGTTGGCATCGACATTGCGCTCACCCCCAGTCCTCATCCTCGCACACGGCCCGGCGGGGTTCGCGGGTGGCCGGTAGGTTGCCGCGCATGGACTTCACCATCCCCTCGGACATCGCGCAGCTGCTCGACAACCTGGACACGTTCATCGAGGACGTCATCAAGCCCATCGAGAACGAAGACGACAACATCCGGTACTTCGACCACCGCAGGGAGGACTCACGCACCGACTGGGAGCGCGACGGATTGCCCAACGCGGAATGGGAAGCCCTGCTGGGTCGTATGCGCAAGGAGGCCGACAAGGCAGGCTTCCTGCGCTGGCACCTGCCCAAGCGCTTCGGCGGCAGCGACGGAACAAACCTTGGCATGGCGATCATCCGGGAGCACCTGGCCCGGCGCGGCCTCGGGCTGCACAACGACCTGCAGAACGAGAGCTCGATCATCGGCAACTTCCCGACTGTGCTGATGATGGAGCGCTATGGATCACCCACCCAGCAGGAGTACTGGATTCCCAAGATGCTCGAAGGCCAGGCCCGCATCGGCTTCGGCCTGACTGAGCCATTGCACGGCTCGGATGCCACCTGGATGGAGACCACCGCCGTGCGCGACGGCGACGAGTGGGTCATCAACGGCGAGAAGTACTGGAACACCGGGCTGCACCACGCCACCCACGACTACATCTTCGCCCGCACCTCAGGAAACCCTGGCGAGGGCCATGGCATCACCTGCTTGATCGTCCCCACGGACTCCCCCGGCTTCAAGGTGGAGGAATTCATCTGGACCTTCAACATGCCGACCGACCACGCCCATGTGCGGCTCACTGACGTGCGGGTGCACAACGACGACATCCTGGGCGACGAGGGCCGCGGCCTGCAGACGGCGCAGTTGTTCGTGCACGAGAACCGCATCCGACAGGCGGCGTCGTCGGTAGGTGCCGGCCTGCACTGCATCGACGTGGCGGTCAACTACGTGAAGAACCGGACCACCTTCGGCAAGCCGCTTGCGCAGAACCAGGCTATCCAGTTCCCGTTGGCCGAGCTGTACACCGAGGCCGAGATGATCCGGGCGCTCATCTACAAGACCGCCTGGGAGATGGACCGAGGCGTCGACCACATGGAAATCACCGACCGTGTCGCCATGTGCAACTACCGGGGCAACCGGTTCTGCTGCGATGCCGCCGACCGGGCGATGCAGAGTTGCGGCGGCAACGGCTACAGCCGTCACATGCCCTTCGAGCACATCTACCGGCACCACCGCCGATACCGGATCACCGAAGGCTCAGAGGAGATCCAGATCCGCAAAGTCGCCGGCAAGTTGTTTGGCTTCGCAGGGCGGGCCAAGGGCTAGCACCGCGCGAAACGTCAGCAACTAGCGCGGCGCAACGGTCGAAATGCCTGCGTCTCGGGCTGCGCTCCCGAGCCGATCGTCATAGGTAACCAATCCATCAAGATCGTCGCCCAACTCAAGTGCCGTCGCGAGGTGAATCGCATCCAGGGTGCGCAGCGGCGGAGGCGCGAGCAATGCCGCTCGTTCGCAGATCTCCCGTGTGACTGCCGAGAAAGTGACAGGTTCCAAGACGCGACGCGCAATGCCAGCTCGCTCCGGAGCGCTGCGCCGAACGGCCCGAAGCACGTCAGTGAGCGTCAAGTCACTCGACACGGCGGGGCGATGCGCATCAGCAAGCCACTTTCTCAGGCCTGCTGACTCCGGCTCGACGACGATGAGCTTGACGAGAGCCGAAGCGTCGAAGTAGTGGGCCAAATGCTCAGTACCGTTCGTCTGCCCGCATGGCCTCAAGTTCGGCGGAGAGGCTGTGCCCCGGTTCCGGAGGGGGCAGGTCGGCGAGGTTTCCCTTGCCAGGGCGCGCTTGGCCAGTGGCGATCAGCTCTTCGAGTCGCGACTGGCGGATTGCGGTCAGCCTCGCCACCGGTCGTCCACGGCTTGTCACGGTGATTTCCTCACCTGCTGCTGCCCGCGCAACGATCGCTGACGCGTTCTGCTTGAGCGCCCTGATGCCGACCTCAGCCATGTTCTACATTGTAGCACATGAGGTCGCGAGCGCGATCTGCCCGCTCCGGACTTGATCAGTCGTCGAGGCAGGCGGTGGCCTGACCAGTCAGGACTGCTCGGTCGTCCTGGTTCGTCGTCGTGATGGTGAGATCGACCAGCTTCTGGCCGTCCTCATCACGGATCTCGGCGACCTCGGCTGTTGCGGTGAGCGTGTCGCCGGGCCACACCTGACTGGTGAACCGAACGCCGTAGTAGGTGAGGCGACCGTCGCCCACGAAGTTCGTGACCATGCGCCCGGTCATGCCCATGGTGAGCATCCCGTGTGCAAACACGGTTGGGTAGCCCGCCACCTCGGTGACGAACTTCTCATCGGTGTGGACAGGGTTGTAGTCGCCCGATGCCCCTGCGTACTGCACGATCTGAGTGCGAGTGAGGTCGTCGACGATCTGTTCGGAGTAGCTGTCTCCGACGCTGAGCTGCGATGCACTGAGTGCCATGTCTGCGTGCCTTTCTGCGATTCGTGTGTGACTGACGGCGGTGCGCTAGTCGTCAATCTGTGTCTTCTGGATCATCTCCGACCTAGTCGTCGATGACCTTTTCAGTCACGACGCCGACGCCCTTGGCCGTGATGACCAGCTCGTCGTCCTCGTCGCGATATTCGGTCACGGCTTCGGAGAACTTGAGAATGCCTGCCCGCCTGGACTGCTTCTCCCACTTCTCTCCCTCGTAGGTGACCGTGTGGAGCACGTCGCCGGGCTTCAGGTGCCGGTGATAGGTGAAGTGCTGCTCAGCGTGCAGGCCGCCAGCTGCGGCACCAGATTGCTTGTCGTCCTCGCGCTCGTCGGCGACGTCGGAGCCATCTGACTCAGCGAGGTCGCGCACCAACGTGCAGGACGCGGTGCGGCCGCTGCCGAACCACTTCTTGTCCGGCTTCGGACGCAGGAAGTAGTCCGGATCGAATTGGGCGCTGGACTGCGCGAACGTCGGCGGCGCGATGATCGAGCCGACTTCGGTGCCGGCCGCATACTCAGCGTCGCTGTAGATCGGGTTGGTGTCGCCGACGGCCCTCGCAAACATCAGGATGTGCGAGGCCTCAACGGGAAATCGCTCGACTGCCATGTCCGGCTCCTTTCGCGGCCGCTCGATTCGGATTGCCGCCGCAACATGATGGCAGCCGCGCGCGAAGCGCGCACGACCGACACAGCGCGAAGCGCGCACGACCGACACAGCCCAGAAGGCGCACGGCTGAGTTGGCTAGGCCAATGCTGCGGCGAGGGCCGTGCGGACGGCGGCCGGGTCCTCATTCATCATCATGTGGCCGGCACCGGCGAGGTGGACGACGTCGACGTTCTCGAAGTCGGCGATGAGCGGAGCTGCGGCGCGGGGAGGTGTCATCTTGTCCTCGCTGCCGACGATGACCGTGACCGGGCATTGAACCCGTGCCGCGACGTCGCCGGCCTCGTAGGAAGCGCATGCCGACAGGTCGGCATGGATCACGCCATTGTCGGCTCGTTCCAGCAGGGCTAGGCCGCCACCCAGCATCCACAAGCCCGGCGTGGGATTGGTGGCGACGTGTGCACGGCTGCCGTGACTCCAAGCCGTCATGAGTTCTGGCGCAAGCAACTCGTTGCGCTCGGCAGCGCCGAGCAGCGCCGGATGCACGGGCATGGCCGCCGCCGTGCCGAGCAGGACAAGGCGGGCGATCCTGTCATCGTCGGCCGCCGCCGCTTCGGTGCAGATCAGCGATCCCATCGAGTGGCCGACCAACCGCACCTGCTTGCAGCCGAGCCGCTGCGACACTGCGGTGATCGCCTCACCGAGCCAGGCGGCCATGTCCGCCACCGAACCGAGCGGATCGCCGTCGCTGAGACCGTGGCCTGGCAGGTCGATCGCCAGCGGCGTGTACCCGTGGTGTGCAAGCCACCGAGTCTGCAGCTGCCACACGGTGCGATTCATGCCTGCGCCGTGCACGAGCAGCACCACCGGAGCCTCGGCGGTCGACGCTGGGTCGGGCACCACTCCCCCGGTTGCGACGCCGACTGCCCGCCCGCCGACTTCCAATGAGAATACCTCGGTAGCTGCCACCGGCTCAGCCCTTCTGCGAGGCCCGCAGGGCGCGGGACAGGTCCGAGATGATGTCGCCGGGATGTTCGAGTCCCACCGACAGCCGCACCAAGTCTTCGCCGACCCCGGCAGCGGCAAGGTCTTCGGCGCTCATCTGCTGGTGGGTGGTGCTCGCGGGATGGATCACGAGCGTCTTGGCATCGCCCACGTTCGCCAGGTGCGATGCCAGCCGCACTGCCTCGATGAAGCGGCGACCAGCTTCGCGCCCGCCTTCGATGCCGAAGCTCAGGATCGCTCCCGCACCGCGGGGCAACAGGCGCTTCGCGAGCTCGTAATCGGGGTGCGTCGGCACCGACGGGTGGCTCACCCAGCTGACTGCGTCGTGAGAGACCAGGAATTCGACCACCGCTTCGGTGTTGGCAACGTGACGGTCCATCCGGATCGGCAGCGTCTCTACCCCCTGCAGGAGGTAGAACGCCGTGGCCGGGCTCATCGCGGCGCCGAAGTCGCGCAAGCCTTCGGCCCGGGCCCGCATCGAGAGCGCCTGAGGCCCGTATTCGTCGGTGAACGCGATGCCGTGGTAGCCCGCGTAAGGCTCGCTGAGGGTCGGGAACTTTCCCGAAGCAGCCCAGTCGAAGCGCCCGCCGTCGACCACGACGCCGCCGATGGCAACGCCGTGCCCGCCGAGGAACTTCGTGGCGCTGTGCATCACGATGTCGGCACCCAGCTCGATGGGCCGCATCAGGTGCGGCGTGGTGAACGTCGCGTCGAGCATCAGCGGCAGATCTTGCTCATGGGCTACTGCGGCCACGGCCGACACGTCGAGCACCTCGATGTTGGGATTCCCCAGCGTCTCAGCGAACAGCACCTTGGTGTTGGGCTGGATCGCTGCACGCCACGCGTCAAGGTCGCGCGGATCCACGAACGTCGTCGTGATGCCGAATCGCGGCAGCGTCAGGCTCAAGATGTTGTGCGTGCCGCCGTAAATGTTTCGGCTCGCCACGATGTGATCACCCGCGGAGGCGATGGTGGCGCAGGCAAGGTGGAACGCCGCCATGCCGCTGGCCGTGCACACCGCGCCGACGCCGCCTTCGAGGGCTGCGATCCGCTCTTCCAGCACCGCCACGGTGGGGTTGGAGATGCGGCTGTAGATATGGCCGGGGATCTCAAGGTTGAACAGGCTGGCCGCCTGCTCAGTGTCGGTGAAGCTGAACGAGGTCGTCTGGTAGATCGGCACGGCCCGAGCACCGGTGGTCGGGTCGGGCCGCTGGCCGGCGTGCAGCGCCAGCGTGTCAAAGTGCAGGAAGTCCGGCTCGACCATGGGTGCCTCCGGGGTCGGTCACCTGCATTCAAGCACTGGGCAGTGACATACCGGCCCACGAACGCAGCGGCAGGCCAGTGAATCGTCGGTTCCGCGGACGCGGAGCGCCTTCGGACGCAGCTGACTCAGGTGTTGGAGCCCGATGTGCCGGCATCGGCGGCACCGATCGCTTCCCAGACACGCTGGGGCGTGACCGGTATGTCGATGTGGGTCACTCCCAGGTGGGCGAGAGCGTCGACCACGGCGTTCTGCACGGCCGGTGGTGCAGCGATGGCACCGTTCTCGCCGATACCGCGGGTGCCGAGCTCGTTGCGGTCGGTCGGTATGGCGAGCCGGGCTGTGTCGATGGGTGGCACGTCTGCGGCGGCCGGGATGAGGTAGTCCATCAGCGTGGTGGTGCGCGGCGTGCCGTCGGCATCCCACTGGGCCGCTTCCATCAGGGCCTGGGAGATGCCCGCAACGGCTCCCCCGTGCTGCTGGCCCTCCACCGAAGCTTCGTGCAGCATGCGGCCGCAGTCGTCGACCGCTGCGAACGCCAGCAGCGTGACGCGTCCGGTCTCGGCGTCGACCTCCACTGCTGCGGCGTGTGTGCCGTAGGGATGTGTCGGGCCGCTTCGACGTTCATCGACGGTGGCACTGATGCCTTCCGGAGCGGCCGACACGATGTCGGTCCAGCTGACCAGACGGGACGGGACGCCGGCGACGTGCGCGCCTTCGGGTGTGACCTCGATGTCGTCGGGGCTGGCTTCGAGCAGCTCACCCGCCACTTCGCAGATGCGAGCCCGCAATTCGGTCGCCGCCTCGGCAATCTGGCCGCCGAGCACTGACGCCGTGCGCGAGCCGCCGGTGACACCTCCGAACGTGGACGTCACCGAGTCGGCGTCATTGACCCGCACTGCTCGTTCGGAGACGCCGATGCGTGCACTGACGATCTGTGCCCACAGGCTGTGGTGGCCCTGGCCGTGGCCGTGACTGCCGCAGGTCACCAGGACACTGCCGTCGGCACCCAGCTCCAGCGATGCGTAGTCGGGATCGTCCCCTTCGCCCGCGGTCTGGCTGTAGCAGCCGTAGCCGATGCCAATCAGACCAGTGCGTTCGCCCGCGGCCCGGCGCTCAGCGGCGAGCGCCTGCCAGCGCGGCGCGTCAATGAGTTCCTGTGCGGTGTCCAAGGCCCGGTGCGGGTCGCCGCTGTCGATCGTGATCCCGGTGCCGGTGTCGAACGGCAGCTCGTCGGCGCGCAGCAGGTTGCGACGACGCACCTCCGCGGGGTCGAGACCCAGTTCGCGTGCGCCGGCGTCGATGGCCCGCTCCAGTGCGGCGTTCGCCTCCGGCTGACCGGCGCCGCGATACGCCCCGACGGGAGGCGCGTTCGTCACCGCGGCGCCGTAGCGGTAGCGCAGCCGCGGAACCCGATACAGACCGGTGCTCTGGCGGTAGCTGGCGGCAGCGAGCATCGGCGCCATGTGGGGGTAGGCGCCGGCGTCTGACCACATCACCACCTCGATCCCGACGATGCGGCCTTCGGCGTCGAAGCCCATGCGGATGCGATGGCGCTGGCCGCGCCCGTAGGGCATCGAGATGAACTGCTCCTGGCGGCTCTGGACCCAGCGCACCGGGCGGCCCAGCAGCTGGGCGGCCCGGGACACCACGAAGAACTCCGGCATCGGATCGCCGCGACCCCCGAAGCCGCCGCCGACCTGCGGCTCGCGCACACGCACAGCCGAGACCGGTACGCCGAGCAAACGGCGGTACAGGTACGGGGCGCTGTGCACGCCTTGGCCGGTGCTCCAGATGTCGATCTCGCAGTCGGGCGACGCACCTTCGGCCAGCGGCGTGCCGCGGATCAGTTCGAACGGTGTCGCCACGATCGCGCACGGCTCGATCGGAAGCGACGTGATGCGGTCGTTCTCGCAGATGAGCTCCACCACGCAGTAAGCGCCTGCACACGGGTTGTCGCCGGGTTCGGCTGCCGGTGCCGCTGCATCCTCGAATGGGGTGGGTGGGGACTGGAAGCCGCCACCGTCGGGCGGATCCAGCGGGCGCACCACATTGGTGCCCGCATCGGGGAAGAGCAGCACTTCGTCGGTTGCGGCGTACTCGACGTCGATGACCGCCGGCAGCGCGTCGATGTCGACGGCGACCAGTTCAGCGGCATCGAGAGCATGGGCGGGCGAGTCAGCCACCACCACCGCAATGGGCTCGCCGACGAGCCGCACCCGTCCGTCTGCCAGCAGCGGCCGGGCCATGAGGCCGTCCATGGTGGTAGCGCGGTAGTACTCGAGCGGGGCGAGATCCAGTGCGGGGGCGTCGAACACTGCTGCCACGCCGGGTGCCCGTTCGGCCTCTCGCAAGTGCACGTTGCGCAGCTCGCCGTGGGCGACCGTCGAACGCACGAACGCGGCGTGCAGGCAGCCGTCGGGAGCCAGCAGGTCGGCGGTGAAGGTCGCTGTCCCGCGCAGCATCGGAATGTCCTCTGAGGCGAGTCGAGCGATGCTCATGCCGTCACCGTAGTGACGTTGGTTCCGGCATTCGAGCCGGACCTGAGCCGTCAGTCGGCCGCCGCAGGCTGGGTGCTGCCGCTGCGGTGTGCCCCGAGCTCGGCCCCATGCTCGTTGAGATAGGGGGCTCGGCGCATCGTCACGTTGATGCCGCCGATGAGCGAGCCGACCTGGGTCATCGGTCCCCATTCGGTTTCGCCGAATTCGACGACGTGACTGTTGTCGATTGCGACGTCAGACCCGACGAAGCCTCGGCGTTCGGCCGGCAGTTGGCTGATTCCTTCGGACGTTGCCTGGTGCCACACCCATTGGGGGCCATCAGCGCCATCGGTTTCGAGGTAGGTGCGGTCGGGGCCGCTGCCGCGATAGTCGAGCCCGCCCACTTCGACTTCCGGCCGACCCTTGTACATCACGAACTCGGCGGCCTGCGCAGCGGTGACGGTCTGAGTGAGCGACGTTCTCACTGTTCGTCCTTCGCCGTCGGCCAGCCGCCCGTACAGCGAGCACACAACGCCGAACGAAGCGATCAGCGGCGTGGCAGCGTCGTGCACCGGCACGGTCAGGAACACCGGCTCGGCCTCGCCGCCCTGGGCAACCATGATCCCGCCCAGCGCCTGCAGCAGCGGGTCGAACGCCGGTACCTCGGCCATCGACTCGTCCCGGCCATATCCCGGGCTCTTGACGAGGACAGCATCGGGGCGAATGCGGCGCAACTGGGAGTCGGAGCATCCGAGCCGTTCGGCGACGCCTGGGCGAAAGTTCTCCACGATCACGTCGGCTTCGGCGACCAGTCGGGCCATGACCGCGTTGTCGGCAGTGTCTTTGAGGTCGAGGCAGACCGAGCGCTTGGACTGGTTCCAGCCGTTGAAGTAGGGGCCGAGGACGCGGAACGGGTCGCCACCCGGCTGCTCGATCTTGGTGACGTCTGCGCCGAGCATTGCCAAGTGACGGGTGATGACCGGCCCCGCAATAAACGAGCTGAGGTCGACGGCCCGCAGGCCCGCCAGTGGCGCTTCGCTTGTGGCCGCAGATTCGGGCGCCCGTCGGGTGGGCCAATCGCCGGCTTCAAGCTCGGCTCGGACCTCGTCGGTGTGTTCGCCCAACTGCGGTGCGGCTCGGGGTTCGACTGCGTCGCAACCGTCGATCCACATCGGCTGCGGCGGGGTGCGCACTGTTCCGAATTCAGGATGCTCGACTGTGGTGTTCAGCCCGTTGGTGATCGCCAGCGGCGATGCCAAGAACTCCTGGCGAGTCTGTGTCGGCTGGCATGGCACGTCATGAGCGCTGAGGATCTCCAGCCACTCGTCGAGCGGACGCTCGGCGAACGCCTGCTCGAGGATGGGTGTGATCTCCGCCAGCGGCTCAAGGTCAAGCAGGCCCCATGGCGGGTCACCGAATCGCTCATCGCTCAGCAGGTCCTCCCGGCCGATGGCTCGCAGCATCGCGACGTAGAACGGCAGGGTGCCGCAGGCCACGAACATCCACCTGCCGTCGGCGGCTTGGAACAGCCGGTACACCGGCAGCCGGCCCGCCGAACCCAGCGGGCACGAGCCGTCCCGGTCCAGACCGGCCATCTCGGGCATCTCGAAGTCGCCGATCTGCATGCCGCCCGAACCGGACACCTCCGACACGGTGTAGGCGGGCGCGGCGCCCCGCGCTTGCCTCGCATACAGCCCCGCTGCTGCGGCGATCGCGCCCAGCATCCCAGCGCCGTAGGAGGCGAGCGGCACCACCAGTTCGACGGGGCCCTCGGAGTAGCTGATCTGGTTCCAGCCGATGCCGGTGACGGCTGCGACCTGCGATGGTGTTCCCGCACGGGTCGCATAGGGCCCCTCGTCACCCCACGTCGGGCACGAGATGACCACTGCGCCGGACGCAACCGCCCGCACCGCGGCCGCAGTCGGCCCGTCGGGGACGAAGACGGCGTCGGCGCCACTGAGCAGCTCGCTCAGCGTCGGCGTAGCGATCGATTCAGCCGTGGGCCGCAGGATGCCGGGCAGCGATGCCGCTGGCCCATCGACGCCATATGGCAGTGGGGCGCGCTCCCAGTCAGCACCGTCGGGTACCACCGAGCGCTTGTTGCGGCTCACCGCCTGGAAGCCCGGGTCGCTGCGGTACGGGTCGCCGTCAGGTGGCTCCACCTTCACCACGTCGGCGCCCTGGTCGGCCAGAAATCGCGCCGCGTAGGGACCGGCGATGCCCGTGGCCAGCTCGACGACCCGAACCCCGTCAAGGCATCGAACGGCCGCTTCGTTGCCGCCTTCGGGACCTTCGGCACTGCTCACCGGGATGACTGTAGGCGGCCCGGTCCTCAGGTCGCCGGGGATTCCGCGTCGTACGATTGCCTCTGTGACAACGACGGCTTCCGACACAGCAGCGAACCCCTTCACGGAGATACCGATCCCACAAGCCCCGACGTTCGACACGATCGAGGCCGAGCGGCAGCACCGCAAGGAGCGGCTGGCGTCGGTGTACCGGGCGTTCTCGCTGTTCGGATTCGAAGAAGGCGTGGCCGGTCATGTGACCGCACGAGATCCCGAACTGACCGCTCCCGCCGCGACTGCGGCGCGGTTCGTCGCGGCTACCACTCGGCGGCGATGTACTGGGTTTCGCAGAACTCGTAGATGCCCTCGCTGGCGCCTTCGCGGCCGAGGCCTGACTGTTTCATGCCGCCGAAGGGCGCTGCCGGGTCGGAAACGGCGCCGCGGTTCAGGCCGATCATGCCGGCCTCGATGCGCTCGCTGACCGCCAGACCCTTGGCCAGGTCCTGGGTGTAGACGTAGCCGATGAGGCCCATCTCGGTGTCGTTGGCGGCGGCGATCATGGCGTCTGTGTCGGTGAAGCTGGAGATCGGGGCAACCGGGCCGAATATCTCCTCCCGCGTGATGGGTGCCGCCGGGTCGACGCCGCCAAGCACGGTTGGCTCGTAGAAGAAGCCCGGGCCGTCAATGGCCCGGCCGCCGGTAACCGCTTGCGCTCCCCCGTCGATCGCCGCGCGCACGAGGCGATCGATGTTCTCCACTGACGCGGCATTGATCATCGGCCCGCAGCCGACACCGGGGTCACGGCCGTTGCCAACCTTCACATCGCCCATGACTGTCGCCAGTCGCTCGACGAACTCATCGTGCACCGATGCTTCAACGAAGAACCGGTTCGCGGCGGTGCAGGTCTCGGCCGAGTGGCGCATCTTGGCGACCATGGCGCCAGCGGTGGCGGCTTCGAGATCGGCATCAGCGAACACGACAAACGGCGCGTTGCCGCCGAGTTCCATCACCACCTTGAGCACCCGGTCGGCACAGCGCTTCAGCAATACCCGGCCGACCTCGGTTGAGCCGGTGAACGAGAGCATTCGCACGGCGCGGTGGTCGACGACGGCATCGAGCCAAGCACCGGAGTTCGACGTAGGCACCAAGTTGACGACACCAGGCGGCACGCCGGCCTCGGCCAGCAGCTCGGCAACTCGCAGCGAGGTCAGCGGGGCTTCGCGCGGCGGCTTGATGACCACGGTGTTGCCGGCCGCCAGCGCCGGGGCCAGCTTGCGGGTGATCATCGCCGCCGGGAAGTTCCACGGCGTGATCATCGCCACGACGCCGACCGGTGGGTGCCGGGTGATGATCCGGTTCGCACCCGAGGGGGCGACGCTGATCGAGCCGTGAATGCGGACCGCCTCTTCGGCGTTCCATCGGAAGAACTCCGCTGCGTAGGCCACCTCGCCCACTGCATCGGCGCGGGGCTTGCCGTTCTCGAGCGTGATCAGATCGGCCAGCTCGTCGGTGTGCTCGATAAGGATGCGGTGGGATTCCCGCAGAATCTCCGAGCGGACACGCGGCGGCTCGGCCGCCCACCCGGGCTGCGCCGCGGCTGCTGCGTCACACGCAGCTGCTGCGTCTGCTGGCGTTCCGGCCGCGACGCTTGCCGCGACGCCGCCCGTGGCGGGGTCGAGCACGTCAATCCGGCTTGCTGCGTCTCCAGCCAGCCAGCTGCCTCCGATGAGCATCTGTGTCTGCATCGGGCCAGCATCGCAAATCCACCGTTCATGCCGCGCCACCGTCGGGACACGGCCACAGCGGGACTACCCAAACGGCAACCCGGTTCACGCTTCCGAGTGGAAGGGTGGTCAGTCGCCGTAGTGGTGCAGGCCGCGCTCGCGGGCGCGCATCTCGTCCACCGCTCGCTGCGCGTCGCCGATCGCGTGCTCCAGCTCAGCAATGACGATGTCGGGGTCGGAGGTGAATTCCAGCCCCTCAACGAGGCGAGCCAAGCGCCCCTGCGTCCGCCACGCAGCGAACTTGGCCCACTCGGTCCAGAGCACTTCGTGGTCGTCGATGTCAATGAGGTTGGAGGTGCGGCTCTGCTCGTCGACAGTGGCGTCGAGCGACACGTAACCGTTCACCATCGAGACGCGCTCGCACATCTCGGAGAGCGGCCCAGCCCGGTGCACGACCATGTCACCGTGCAGCGCGACGGCGTATCCGGACCCCGGGAAGTCGGGAGCGACGGTGCGGTCTGCCGGGATTCGCTTGCCTGCGTCGGCAAGTTCGGCAGCCTCGTGCTTCGTTCCTCGAAACCACTCGAGGCGTCCGCCTGCGACGTGTGCGGGATCGGTCACTGCCAGCACGTAGTCGAGCGGCAGCGTGTCGTGATGCCATTTGTCGATGGCGGTGTCGATCTGCGATGGCTCGTAGTTGAGGTGGCCGAGATGCACCGGCATCGGGTGCGGGGCAATCTCGACGCCGTAGATCGCTTCGAGATGCGCCGTGACGTCGGGGCTCAGGCACACGTCGCGCAGCCAGCGGGAGCGGTAGCAGCCGCCGCGCACCGTCCGCTCGATCCGCTCCCCTGCCGGTCGGGCGAAGCACCGCAGGCGCCGGGCCGTGTCCAGCATGATCGCCGCACCCTCGTCGCTCAGCATCCGGAACGGCGACGACAACGCCACCGGTGTGGCCTTCGTGGCAATCTCGGCGTCGTCATAGCCGAGGTCAGCCAGCATGAGGACTTCGGCTGGCGCTTCAAGCTGCAGGTGCCGGTCGGTATCGAACGCCGGCTCATCATCGAGCCATTCGTAGCCCCGTGGCAGCGTCTCCGGAAACGGCACAGCAATACCCATGGACCACAAATCTATGGGTCGCTCAGTTCACGGGGTGCTGCTGCAATCGGTGCAGGATCCAATTCAGGGTCACTCTGCAGCGTTGATCTTCGCGGCCACCGCAGCCAGGTGGTCCTCGTCAGCCTGCCGATTCATGATCTTGGTGGTGATGTAGCCGGGGTACACCTCGAAGAATTGATCTCCCCGGGCGGTCATCTCGTCGCCGGGGTCAGGCCGACGGCCCGCTGTCTGGTGCATCGGAATGACCTTGGCATGGAGGTGGTCAATCATCATTCCCTCGATCACTACGGCGCAGCGGTCGACATCGTCGTAGGCACGAGCGATCTTGGCGGCCACGAGGCGCGCTGCCTTCATCAGCTCGGAGACCACCTCCTCGCCTGCTCTCGCGACGTCGCTCGGGTGATGCTCCTTCGTGATCAAGACGCCGAAACCCTCGGTGTTCGGAAAGATGTCCAAGAACCCGAGATGACTCTCGTCCTCAAAGACCACGTGGCTCGGCTCGGCACCGGCCGCGATCTTGCAGAAGATGCAATCGTCCACGAGCGGCATTCTGCTCGCCTTCACACCACAACGAAATCGGCTTGGAGCAGCGGTGGGACCTGCCTACGGTGCCTGCTCGTGGACGCCGAGCCTCGACGTTGGCGCATCTTGCGATCAGGACACCGACACGGCATCCCGGCAGAGGACATCTTGCATGCCTATCGAAACGTCACTTGGACAATTCCGCAGGACGACTGCCGGATCACGCTCGTCGGACCCCGTCGGGACGGCGATCTGCTTGAAGCGGGCTTGGAGTACGGTGCGGCCACGGACACCGACCTCATCATCCATGCGATGCCTGTCTGCGCGAAGTACATGAGGCAACACCGTGGATCAACCAGCTGATCAGGCGTCAATCGACGAATCTGACGAGTATTGGGATGAGGTCGCCGACGGCTTCGAGCAGTTCGACTGGTTGAACTCCGCCGACGAGCCTGCTCACGAGCTGTATCTCTCGCTTGCCGTTCAAGCCGAAGCCGCCATTGCAGAACCGACAGAGGTGAGCAGGCAGCAAATCGAGGATGCGGTCTGCTGGGCTCGACGCGAAGGCATGCAATGGGACCGCATCGCGGAGATCCTTGGCGTCACCGCCCTAGCAGCAAGGGCACGTTACGGCGAGGCCTCCAAGGCGGTTCGGGCTTAGGCGCAGGTCAAGCTGGCGCAGCGCGCCGCGGCCACGGGGAACCCCGATCACGACCGGATCCGCGCGCTGGTCGCCGACGCACGAAGCGCCGGATCATCCTGGGGCCGCATTGGCGAACTGCTTGACATGACGGCGGAAGCCGCCGAGGCAAGATTCGGCTGAATTCGGCCGGTTCTCCTCAACCGGCTGCGCCAGCACCAACTCTGAGGCGCCCAAGAGATCCGGTGGCTTGGAGCCGCATCATCCGCAGGGACGAACGGGCTGCAGCCAAGTTTGCTTCGAGCCACTCTTCGCTGCTGTGGTGGCGCTGCGCGACAAAGCGCAGCCAGCGCGGAAACGCCGACTCGACCGTGGAGAACCACTCTTCGTAGGGCGGGTGTTCATGCGTCTCTTGGCACTCGTCACACAGCCAGCCATGCGAAGGCAGCCACAGTGCCACGAACGTCTCGACTCTCAGCGGCGTCCAGTGGTACATATCGCGGTCCCTGCACACCTGCGAGAAAGTTGCCATGGACGTCATGAGGTCGCTGAGTTCTTGTTCGTGCTCACCCAGTGCAAGCGGTTGCGTTACGAATTCGACGATGCCCGAGACGTCGAGTTCAGCATCGGCGCTGCCAAAGTCGCCGCTGTCAGCGCCGGCCGGCAGCAGTTGCATCCGCTGGCCGACGAGCGAGCGCATTTCGGTATCGTCCCAGTCGGCATCGTCCCAGTCGCCATCCCATTCTTCGCTCGCCGCTCGATCGCGCAGCGCCTGGTCGAACTGCTCAAGGCCGGGCTCGAGAATCGCTCTCGCGTGCGCCAGGCTGAGTTCCTCCAGCGAATGACCTGGTTCAAGATTCCGGTCTTTGTCCGCGATCGCCGACTGCAAAGAGAAGCCGTAGAGCACGCCGAGGCAGAACGGGTGCACGCCGAACGACAGCTCGTGTCGCGATCCGTCGGGCCGGGCGTACTCGATGAACAACTGCCAGTGCTCGTCCCATTCATCTCGGATCTTCACGGCGCGCACCGGTTCAGCCATACCCAGCTTCGTTGCCCACTCAGGCACCGCGACCCCGTCGGCGACATGGCGATCGAGCACGCCACGAGCCTTGTCCCGAATGCCGTGCGGCCCGTAGGAGGCGAGCGTCGCCGCAATGACTGCGCCAGCTGGCCCTGGGTTGGATCTCGCATGCGCCAATGCGGCCCCGGCGCTGACGCCATCGCGATACCAGTCCGTGGCGATGCCACAGCCGATCAAGCGAGACACATGCACATCGGCGTCGTCGATGTCGCTCAACTCTTCAGAGAAACGCAGAGCGTCTGCGATGAGCATGCGCAGCCGTATTTGTGTTGCGGATTCGATCTCCCGACGCCGTGGCACATCCTCGGGGCGGGTGCCCTTGGGGGTGACTCGGCCGCCGGGGCTCCGCCGCCGCCGAGCCATCAGTCACACTCCCCGATGCGTGCGAACGACGCCGCCGCTGGCACCGAACGTGATTGGCAGTTGTTCATCCTTGTCTCCCTGTTCGAAGCCCGGCATGGGCTCGCGTTCATGGCGTCACAACGTTGTGACGCGAATGCCGGTGCGCCCGCGGACTCCCGCCGTGATCGTCGTTCGACGGGCTGCTCTCGTGTAGCACGCGCGGCGCTGCCGTAAGCGGCAATTCTCATATGGCTCACCTCGGATCGGTGGCGGTCGGCAGGTGCGGGCCGATGTATCCGATGTGGATCTTGCCGGTCTCACCTCGTGTGTCGTCGAGGAACTGCAGCCGTGGCGCCGTCGGCCCTTGATCGATCCTGACGTGGGCTGGCATCAGCCGTACACCAGTCGGATCAAGCACTCGGTCGACCGGGAACTGCCGAGACCTGCAGAATCTCTCCTCGTTGGTCACTGACTCTGATTCGCCCATCGCCACGCGGTTCGCGCTGCATGCGTACTCATGGCCACGGCGCTCGCACCAGTGCTTGAAATCGCCCTCACGATGGGCGTCAAGCGCATACGCGTGAAAGGCGAGCAACACGCGCATCACCACCTTGCCTCGGGCGGCGCGACGCCCTGACTGGTCGAGCGTGCTGCCAGCATTCTCGGCTACGGCTTGGGG
Source organism: Candidatus Poriferisodalis sp. (assembly GCF_965237655.1). Classification (GTDB taxonomy): domain Bacteria; phylum Actinomycetota; class Acidimicrobiia; order Acidimicrobiales; family Poriferisodalaceae; genus Poriferisodalis. The sequence goes on along the minus strand of NZ_CBDEGB010000002.1, from coordinate 1,283,463 downwards.
GATGCTGAGCGTCGGCAGGTGTTGTTGAGCGGCCTCGATAGCCGCGGCGACACTGCGAACCCGGTTGCCATCGGGAGTGCTGTGCACAAGTTGCAGAGCCGCCACTGTGCGCCGTTCGGCGTTCGCGACACGCGTTCGCAGATCGGCAGCGTCACCGGTCTCGGCTGTGTGACTCGGCTTCAGGTCCTCGCTGCCCGCAGTGCCGATGTCGTGACCTTCCGAGACGGTCGCAATTGCCTCTGCGCGCAACCGGCGGTTCTCGGCGGCCAGTTCATCTCGTTCGCGTCGGACCGATGTGAGTGCGTAGACAGCGATCCCGCGGTTCTGTTCGGCTGAAGCGGCCGCAGTGTTCGAGGCCGCAAGCAAGGCGCCCATTCGGCGGCACTTGTGGTGCTGCTCGACAACTCGGCCGCGCAGCCGCCTGATGCGGTTGACAAGCTGATCGTTCGCCCGCGTGACATCGTCGAGGTCGCGCTCGCACGATGCCAGTTTGCTGCGGGTCTCGATCAGCGCTGCCCACGTCTGTGCTGCCTCCAGCTCGCTCTCGGCAAGTTCGTCACGGGACGCCACGCTCAGGTCCGCATGGACGTCGGTGGCTTGGCATCGGCGACCTACCCGCGGCGCGATCGCGAAGCAGATCGGCCCGGCTGCCTGCGGTCCGGTGCGTCGGCGGCTCATGTCGTCTCCTGGTTCCGAGATCGGGTGCTTGCGAGCGCGATCTCAGCAGGGGGGTGTGACAAACATCAGCCCGGAAGGCGAGCGCCAACGTACGGCGGCCGGCGCTCTGGTGGCCGCAGTCGAATCACATTGTCCGGAACGAATTGCGGTTCGCCCCCGTCAGGATTGTCCAGTACTTCGAAGTCGTCTTCGACGTACACGGTGTACGTCGGCTCGTGACTCCCGCCCAGCCACCGAGCGATGCTGATGACCAAGTACAGAAAGCAGCCGCCGATGAGGGCCAGCAAGAGGAAGGCAAACGCAGCGGCTACGGTCAGCCCCTCAATCCCTGAAATCCGCTACCAGCGGTGGTTCGCGGTCGGTTCATGGTGATCCCCCTCTGCGGTTGGAGACTTCGTCATGGGAATCTCACCAGAGGGGTGTCACGTGAACGCCCGAGGCGACAAGATGCTTGCCCACGACAGGCCACACGAAGCTGAGCGCGACGACGTCGACCGTTCGCGAGCCTGAACACTCACCTTGGCGCGGCGCCGGCTCTGGCAGCGATCAGAGCAACTGCTGCTGAGACGGCCCTGCGGAGCGGGCTGCGGCAGCGAGAGCGCCTTCGCGCAGGCTGGGCCATGCGGTGATGAGGCTGTTGTAGGCGATGGCCTCGGCTGCCCAGCCTTTGTCGTTGGCCTTCTGGCACAGCAAGTAGGCGAGCTGGCGAGCCCGGTCGTCTTCGGCTGGTGACCAATCCGGATCGAGCTCGGCACGCTTGAACAGGCGGAACTTGCCGGCCCGTGCCTCTCCGATGCCCGACTCGGCGAGGCCCTCAAGCGACGTGTTCTTGGCCTTGGCGACGCTCTCTACATCACCTGAGGATCCGGGGTCGTACTGGTGCTCGGCGAACCAAGCCAGCGAGGCGCATCCCGGCAGCCAAGTCGCTGAGTTCGATCACCACGTCGTTGCCAAACCGCCGTCTCGCCAATAGTGAACCGCGGCCCAACCGCCTTCGGGCTCCGCCGCAGGGTACGCCGCGATCCGAATTGCGGCCGAACCGGAGGCCGAGCGAGCGATCGAGAAGTCACTCGGCCTCAATCGGTTCCGTTCAGCTTCTCGACGAAGATGCCGCACTCGATGGTCCTGGGCCTCACCCTTTCGATTGAGCTGGTGGACAAGGCCGCACGATGGGCTTTGAGCGAAGGAGCGCTGAAGCAGACGATGCGGGTGGTTTCGACGTGTGTCGGCGTGAATCCGAGAACGCCCACCGCTGTTCCCGCTGCAGCCCGCAGGGGATAGCCAAATTGGCCTGTGGCAACAGCAGGTGTGGCGACGACTTGTGCGCCGACTTCGTCTGCACGAGCGAGCGACTCCCGGTAGCACGAGGCCAGCACGTGTGCTTCGTTGTGGGCACCTCCCCGCCAACGCGGCCCGACGGTATGGATGATCCACGGCGCCGCCATGTCGAAGCCCGGCGTGACAATGGCCTGCCCCGGTTCGCAATCGCCTACACCCTTGAGATGGTCTTTGAGTCGAGGACCAGCCGCGAGGTGGATGGCGCGTGAGGCTCCTCCGCTTCCGCTCAATGCGGGACTCGTCGGGCAAACGACGGCGTCGGCCCGCTCGGTCGCGATGTCGCCGAAGGTCACCTCAACCTTCGCCAACTGCCACACCTCGTCGTGCGCGGGCGTGCGCGTACGGGGTCGGCGGTCGTCATCGGAAGTGGCCGTCAGGAGATCTGGCCATTCGCCGGGCTGGTCGAGCAGCCAATTGTCGATGAGGAATCCGAGCATTTGGGATTCCGTCAGATCGTCGTAGCGCGAGTAGCGCTCCGGGTCTCCTTCTACGAAGGCGACTGCGATCATGGCGCCACCCTCGCATTCTTCAAATGTGGCCTCGTAGATGCAGTAGCCGGTCCAACTGCGGTGAAGGCGCAAGCAGTTGCCGTCGACGAGAGCGTGCCATTTCTCTTCCATCATCGATGCCATGTAGCCGCAGCCGATTCGCACTAGTTCGGAGCTCGTCCACACTCGATCAGGTACCGGTATCGACATGGGTTTGCTGAGGGGCCGCAAGTCCCAGCCGTGAAGTTCAAAGTCCTCTTTGGTCAGCACCCTTGTTGGCCCGTCGGATTCGCTCGCTCTACCGCCTACGGCCACTTTCCACATTTGAGCAATTGAGTGCTCCATCTGGAGACCTGAGAGCCCTTGGAGCTGATGGGATCCCATCGAGTCAGGGAGTTCAGCTTCAACGCTGTCGTCGGTCATTGCGGTGCCTCCTAGTGCGAATTGTCCGATTCAGGGGCCGAGTGGGGCCCTCATGCGACGGCCGTTCCGGTCGCGACACCAATAGTCGGTCTCCGACGGTGGCCTCCCTGTGTCGGCGTGTCCTAGTGCCCTTTCGAGTCCACCGTAGGTGGGGGGTGTAACGACCAACGAGTACCGCACGATGTCGCGGTAGCGTTCGCAGGCATGGGAAGCAGTGAGGGCGATAACAGGGGAACGCTGGCGGTCACGGGCGACGCCGAGGCCGATCAGCTGCTGCTGGAGGACCCGTTTGCGCTGCTGCTGGCGATGATGCTCGACCAGCAGATCCCCATGGAATGGGCGTTCAAGGGCCCCGCTCGGCTGGCGGAGCGGTTGGGCGATCAGTTCTCGGTTGCCGCCATCGCCGCGATGGACCCCGACGAGCTGGAAACCGCCTTCAAGTCCAAGCCAGCACTGCACCGCTTCCCCGGTTCGATGGCCCGCCGCTGTGGTGAGCTGACCCGCCACATCGTCGAGCACTACGACGGCGACGCCGGTGCCATCTGGGCCGACGTGCGCAGCGGCAAGGCGCTGTACGACCGGCTGCGTGCCCTGCCCGGCTACGGCGACGAGAAGGCCAAGATCTTCGTGGCCATCCTGGCGAAGCGTTTCGGGGTCGCTCCCCGTGGATGGAAGGCCGTCGCCGGCCCGTTCGCCGACCGCCAGCCTCGCTCGGTGGCCGACATCGACGGTCCCGACGCCCTCGCCGAAGTGCGGGCCTGGAAAAAGAACCAGAAGGTTGCGGGCAAGTCCAAGCAGGACTGAACGGGGCTACACAGGGCTGAGCGAGGCTGAGCCGTCGCCCGGCTTCGGCAGACTCCGGCGCTCCACGATCCGCTCACTCGGCGCGCCTTCGTGGCCTCAGGCGCTGCGTTCTGTTGCGCATGCGTGTCGGCCGGCCGTCGCAATTTGCGTTCCGGTGACAAAGCCGTTGCTCATCTGAAATCAGCGGAACGCAATCCCCCACATCGGCGTCGGGGCATCAAGTCGCACGTCCCGCAGCAGTGCTGCAGGCCGAATGCGACTGAAGCCAACCAACGCAAGGGGGACTGAAGTGTTGAAGAACCGCACACCACGACAACGCCGGCAGGGGGCCGGCAAGAGAGTGTGGCGAATGGTCGTCGCGCTGCTGGCGCTGTGCCTGTTGGCGGCGGCGTGCACATCGACCGACGACGCGGACGCCGATGGAACAGCGGACGTGGAGACCGAAAGCACCACGGCCGTGACGGCAAGCCCATCCAGCGATGCGGATGAACGGATGGACGAGGCGGACGACGAGGAAGAGCGGTCGACGCGCGGTGGGGCTGCTTCGGAAGAGGCAACCGAGCAAGCCGTCGCTGGAGAGTCCGACGATATGGCCGTGGAAGAAATGTACGAGGACTCCTCCTCGAGTCGGTCCTCAAGCCGCGGCCGCACCGACACTGAGTCGGCCCAATCGGCGGAACCGGAGCACGAGCCGTATCAGCCGACGTCGCGGCGACGCACAGAACCTGACAACTTTGTCGACTACGGCATCAACCCGTTCGTCGACACCGCCGACGACCCGTTCTCGACGTTCGCGCTCGACGTGGACACTGCTTCGTACACAATCGCCCGCAACTTCCTCGACGGCGGCCAGATGCCGCCCTTCGAGGCAGTCCGGGTCGAGGAGTTCGTCAACTACTTCGATGGCGGCTACGACGACGAGATCGACGAGTTCACCATCAGCGTGGAAGCTGCGTCCTCGCCGTTCGTGGACAGCGGTGACCTGCTGTGCGGGTGGGCGTTCAGGCACCGCACGTGGTGTCCGACGCCCTGCGACCCGACAGCATCAGCCTGGTTCTGGACAGCTCGGGCTCGATGAACCAAGAGATCGGCACCAGCAACGACAGGACCCGGCGCATCGAGCTGGTCTACGACGCCGTCGACCTGCTGCTGGGAGGGCCTGGAGCCCGAGACCCGGGTGGGTGTTGTGGCCTATGCGAACCACGCCCGCACCGTCGCCCGACCCGCCGCAGTCGGCAGGAGCTACGACGACCTGATCCGCCGCATCCAGCGAGACGTGCGCCCCAACGGCAGCACCAACGTCGCGGGCGGACTCGTCAGCGGGTACCGCATGGCCGAGAGCGAAGCCGCCACGGGGCGAAACGTGCTGGTGCTGTTGTTCTCCGACGGTGTCGCAAACGTCGGCGCGACCGAGACCGACAGGATCCTTCACCAGCTCGGCGAGCGCGCCGACATCGGCCTGTCGACAATCGGCGTCGGCCTCGGCCCGTTCAACGACGAGCTGATGGAGCAACTGGACAACCAGGCCGACGGTTCGTATCACTACATCGATGACCACGACGAGGCATGGCGCCTGCTCGGCGGGGACGTGACGTCGTTTGTCTCGGTCGCCGCACGCCACGCCAAGGTCCAGGTGATCTTCAACCCCGACACCGTGGCCTCCTACCGGCTGCTGGGTTTCGAGAACCGCGACGTGGCCGACCGGGACTTCCGCAACGACGCTGTCGATGCCGGCGAGGTCGCCATCTCCCAGAGCGCCACAGCGCTGTATGAGCTGACGCTGGTCGATCCCGAGAGCGGGAGCCGGCGCAGCAACGAGACGCTCGCCAAGGTGACGCTGCGCTACGAGCGCCCAGCCAGCGAGGCGATCACCGAGGTGTCTGCGACGATCAGGACCCGCGACGCACACCGCAGCTTCGACGGCGCCGTTCGGCACTTCCGGCTGGCCGCAGTGGCCGCCGAGTTCGCCGAGGTCCTGCGCGAGAGCTGGTTCACCGACGACCCGTCGATGCGCACCCTGCGCAGGGAGGCCGAGGTCCTGACGCGGGACTTCCGTGGCGACCCCGACGTGGCAAAGCTGGCCCGCCTCATCACCGCAGCCCAGCGCCTGCAATAGCAAGCGGCCGAACCGTCGCTACGGTGACGAACCGTCCCGCACGACGGCACGAGTTGCGGGCGGCGGGGAAGAACTCTGCGAGGTTGGGACCAGCTGGATCCCCGGAGCAGAGGGCTTCTCCGCCGTGCGCAACGGGCGCGAGATACTGCTGCGCCAGGCACGGGCCCCGGCTGCTGTTGAGCTATGTGCCGAGACGGTTGGCAGCTTCTTCCCGCAGCTCGTTCTTGAGCACCTTGTTGGATGGATTCAGCGGCAGCGCATCCACGATCCAATAGTGCCGCGGGACCCTGTAGTTGGCCATCTGCTCGCGACACCAAGCGCGCAGAGCATCTGCTTCTGGCACACCGGCGGGTGACGGCACCACGAACGCCGCTCCGACCTCGCCAAGGCGTTCGTCGGGCACGCCGACAACCGCCACCTGGCCGATCTGCGGGTGCTCGGCCATCACCTTCTCGATCTCGGCGGGATACACGTTGAATCCGCCATTGATGAACATGTCCTTCTTGCGGTCAGTGACGTCGATATAGCCCTGCTCGTCCATCACGCAGATGTCGCCGGTGTGCAGCCAGCCGTCTTCGTCGATTGCTTCAGCCGTGGCGACCGGATCTTCGAGGTATCCCTGCATGACGTTGTACCCGCGCACCAGGATCTCTCCCGGCTGCCCGATGGGCAGATCCTGACCCTCTTCATCGACGATGCGCAGCTCGACGCCGCCGAGTGCCCGCCCGCTCGTGGTCGCCACCAGCTCCGGCGGATCGTCCGAAGCGCAGATCGACGCCAGTCCGTGGGTCTCGGTCATGCCGTATCCCGTGAGCACCGTCTCGAATCCGAGCCGTTCACGCATCGCCACCACCGTCTCCACGGGGACGGCTGCGGCGCCGGTCAGCGACGAGCGCAGGCTCGAGGTGTCGTAGTCGTCAAGGCCTGCAAAGTTGATGAGCGACTGAAAGATGGCGGGCGGCCCCGGCAGGATCGTGATCTTCTCGTCCTGGATGCGCTGCAGCACCGATTCGACATCGAAGACGGGATGAGGGTGGATCGTTGCGCCGTGCATGATGCACGGCGTGATGCCAGCGGAGAAGCCGAACGCGTGGAAGAAGGGGTTCACGACCAGCATCCGGTCGCCCTGGCGCATGCCGAGCTCGGCGGCGTACTGGGCGAAATTCCGCAGCACCGGCGCATGGTGCACGAGCACACCTTTGGGCAGGCCGGTGGTTCCGGAGGTGAACATCACCAATCCGAGGTCCTCGCCCGAGGCCGCTGCGCATCGACGTGCCGCCTCGTCTGCGGCGTCTGGTGTGGCCCGTGACGCGAATTCCGCGTAGGAGATCGTGCCCGACGGTGCATCGCCGCGCAGCACGACGACATCTGCCAACGAGGGGACCGTGTGACCTCCGTCGGCCGCCTCGTTGAGATCCTTCACGTAGTCGTAGCCGAGAAATCCCGCCATGGTGAAGAGCACCTTGATCTTGGACTTGCTCAGCACGAACGCGGCTTCGCGTCCCTTGAAGCGGGTGTTCACGGGCACGAGCACCCCGCCGGCACGCAGTGTCCCCATGGACGCGATCACCCATTCCCAGGCGTTCGGCGCCCAGATGCCCACCGTGTCGCCCGGCTCCAGTCCTGAGGCCACCAGCGCCGCTGCACATTCGTCGGACAGCCGCTTGATGTCCGCGAAGCTCAGCGACATGTCGCCGTCCCGTACTGCTTCGGACTCGCCGAACAGTTCCGCTGCCCGGTCGACGAGATCGGGATAGTTGTCGGGAATGGCGCCAGGCATGGCGGACAGTCTCGCGGCTAGCCCGCGCCTCTTCACTGCTTGCGCAAACGAGACTGCTGCGATGAAGGCTGCGATGGAGGCTGCTCAGTGATCGTGTGCTGTGGCGAGGCGCTGGTTGATGTCCTCGACGGAGATGACACCCGTTCCGTGCCGGGCGGGGGGCCTATGAACGCAGCGATCGCGGCCGCTCGCCTCGGGGCGCCGAGTGCATTCGTGGGCCGGGTGTCCACCGATGCATCAGGCGAGCGCATCTGGAGTCACTTGCAGCACAACGGCGTCGATCTGCGTGGCTGCGAGCGCGGCCCCGAACCGACGGCGAGGGCGATCATCAACCTTGCGCCAACCCCGTCATTCCAATTCGAAGGCGACAGCACAGCCGACACGGCGCTCGAAGCAGCGAACTTGGCCGCGCTAGGCGCCGGCCTGCACATCCTGCACGGAGGCACGCTGGGCATGTTCCGCGGCCGCACGGCTGACGTGCTTGCCTCGCTCGCCGAGCGTCACGACGGCCTCGTCTCGCTCGATCCCAATGTCCGGCCCGCCATCATCGATGACCGGGGCCGCTGGGATCACTTTCACCAACGGTGGCTGGATGTGACTGACCTCTACCGGGCCTCCGACGAGGACTTGGCGTGGATCTGGCCCGGTCGTGCGACTGATGACTGCGCTGCAGAGCTGCTTGCCGGTCGAAGCGCAACGGTGATCGTCACCCGCGGCCGCCAGGGCGTCACCGTGTACACGGCTGAAGGCGAGCTCGACCTGTCGGCGCTGCCCGTCGAAGTGGTCGACACTGTCGGCGCCGGCGATTCATTCGTGGGCTCGGTGCTTGCATCTCTCTGGAACCTGCTCAGGGTTGACCGGACCGCGTTCGCCTCTGTCGAATTGCGGCAATGGCGAACTATGGCGGAACGTGCCGCCGTAGCTGCCGCCATCACGTGCACCCGCACGGGTGCCGACCCGCCCTACGCGCAGGAACTGGACCCCGCCCACGACGCCTGATTCCGTGAGCAGGTGGCGGAGAAAGACTCGGTCAGCTGACCTGAGCCAGCGCCTCGCAGTGAATGAAGTGGAAGTAGCCGTCGGGATCGTCCACCCACTTTCGCCAGCCGGCGGCGATCTGTTCCATCTCGTCTGACGTCGCATAGCCGTATTCGACGGCCTGGCGGGCGAAGCTGGTGTGCAGGCAGCGATCAGCCCACGAGTAGCCCCAGTTCTGGCGGGTCTCAGGGGTCCAGAACTGCCACACCGATGCCGACATCTGCACGTTCGCCAAGCCTGCGGCACGGAACCACGAAAACAGATGACGGCCGGCGTCGGGCTCGGCCCCATTGTGGCGGCAGACTTGCCGGTACACCTCCCGCCAGCGTGTGATCTCGGTGCTGGACGGGTAGCCCCGCATCGTGGAGTAGTCGGAGTCGCGCACTGCCACCCAGCCGCCGGGGTGCACCATCCGCGCCATCTCCGACAGCGCGGCGACGGGGTCCGACAGGTGCTGCATCACCTGATGCGCATAGGCCACATCGAACGTGCCATCGGCATACGGCAGCTCGTACACCGACGCTTCGGTCAGCGTCACATTGCCGATGCCGGCGTCGGCGACCGATTCGGCAGCAGTAGCCAGAATCTCCTCGCCTACCTCGACGCCGGTGACGTGACCGTGCGCTGCCCAGCGGGCAAGACCGACGGTGATCGAGGCCGGACCGCAGCCCACGTCCAGAACCTGCGAGTCTGCATGGATGACGTGGCGTGCGAACGCCGCGCAGTCCTCCGCGGTCCGCCGTGCATGCTGGGCCACGACAGCGGGCTGGTGGCCGTGGGTGTACACGTCGCCGCTGGTCACCGCGGCAGCGTAACGAGCTAGAGATCCCGGCCAGGCTTGCGAGGTGGTGGCTAGCCTCGCCGCCCATGGCTGGATCGATCCTGGGCAACGAAGTTCGACGAACCGAAGACCCTGAGCTGCTCACGATCGGCGGGCGCTACGTCTATGACCACACCGCCAACGGCATGTGCCATGCGGTATTGGTCCGCTCCCCCGTCGCACACGCGCACATCGGCGACATCGATGCCAGCGAGGCTGAAACCGCACCAGGGGTCGTTGCAGTGTTTACCGAGGCGGAGCTGGGCGTTGCCCCCCACCACGGCTTCGTGAAGGTTGCCGACGAGTTCGCCCGCCCCCCGTTGGCGACCGGCAAGGTGCGTTTCGTGGGCGAAGCGGTGGCCGTCGTCGTGGCCGAGTCCCTCGCCGAAGCCACCGATGCAGCCGAGCTCGTTGCGGTCGACTACGAGCCGCTGCCCGCAGCCGCAGACGCCGAGGCAGCGCTTGCTCCCGGCGCTCCGGCACTCTTCGACGAGCGGCCGAACAACGTCGCCACCGAGATCATCGACCCGCCTGGCATCGATCCGCTCGACGGGGCATCCCACGTTGTCCGGGGCCGCTACGTGAACCAGAAACTGGCGGCGGTTCCGTTGGAGCCGAACTCGTGCGCCGCCGTGCCGGGCGATGACGGTCGCATGACTGTGTACTGCGCGACGCAGATGCCTCACCTCACCAAGATGCAGCTTGCCGGCGCGCTCGGATGGGAGCCGCCGCGGCTGCGCGTCATCGCCCCCCATGTCGGCGGCGGCTTCGGCGCCAAGGCCGGCCTCTACCACGAGCACACGGTGGTGGCAGCGCTGGCGGATCGGCTGGGCCGCCCGGTCACCTGGACGCCGGGACGCAGCGAGGACATGACCACGCTGGCGCACAGCCGTGCTCAGGTGCAGTACGCCGAGCTGGGCGTGCGCGACGACGGCACTTTCACCGGGCTCCGGGTCCGGCTGGTGGGCGACACCGGCGCTTACCCCAACATCGGCACGATGCTGCCAGCGGGCACCAAGCGGATGTCGAATGGCACCTACGCATTTCCGGCCATCCGCTTCGACGTCGTGACGGCAGTAACGAATACGACGCCGACCGGCGCGTACCGGGGCGCCGGACGGCCCGAAGCGGCCGCCCTGCTCGAGCGACTCGTCGATCAGGCCGCCATCGAGACCGGCATCGATCCCATCGAGATCCGACTGCGGAACTTCATCTCGCCCGACGCCTTCCCGTTCGACACGCTCACCGGGGTCACCTACGACAGCGGCGACTACGCCTTGCCCTTGCGGCGTGCCGTCGAGCTGGCCGGCTACGACGAGTTGCGGGCCGAACAGGCACGGCGTCGTGAGCGCGGCGACGTGCGCCAGCTTGGCATCGGCATCGCCAGCTTCGTGGAGATCACAGCCGGCGGGCTGACCAGCGAGTTCGCCGCAGTGCGCATCGAGCCCGACGGTGGTGCCACGATCCGCGTCGGCACCAGCTCCCACGGCCAGGGTCACCAGACGACGTTCGCCCAGATCGTCTCCGCTCGTACCGGCATCGACCTTGAGCGCATCGGGTTCGTCCAGTCCGATACCGACTTGGTGCCCCGCGGCGGCGGCACCGGCGGATCGCGTTCGGTTCAGGTCGGCGGTTCGGCCGTGTCCAATGCCACCGATGTGCTCGTCGAACGGGCGCAGCGACTGGCAGCACACCTGCTCGAGGCCAGCGTCGACGACATCGTGCTCGACACCGAGGAGGGCACCTTCAGCGTGGCGGGCGTCCCGGCACGCTCGGTGGGCTGGGCAGCGCTCGCCGTTGCGGTGGACAGCGCACCCGACGACCTGCTGGGCGAACCCACCGCGGCCGAGACCACGGCGGCCGAGCGGGGCGAGCCCATCGACCCGGGGCTCGCCGCACAGCTCGATTTCGACCAGGGAGAAGCCAGCTTCCCCTTCGGGGCTCACATTGCCGTCGTGGAGGTCGACACCGACACCGGCGAGGTCCACTACCTGCGCCACATCGCCGTCGACGACGCGGGCACCGTCATCAATCCGCTTCTGTTCGCGGGCCAGCAGCACGGTGGCATCGCCCAAGGCGCTGGGCAGACGCTGTACGAGGAAGTCATCTACGACACCGATGGGAACCCCCAGACAGGCACCCTCATGACCTACCTGTTCCCGTCCGCTGCGGAGTTTCCGAGCTTCGAAGTCCACAACACGGTGACGCCCTCGCCGCTCAACCCGCTGGGCGCCAAGGGCATCGGCGAGGCCAGCACGATCGGATCTACACCGGCGCTGCAGAACGCCGTCATCGACGCAGTGGCGCACTTCGGGGTGCGACACATCGACATGCCGATGAGCCCCCAGCGCGTGTGGGACGCGATTGCCGCGGCCAGGGCGGGCAACCCGGCAGATCCGTGGCGGGAGCCTCCAGCGATCTTCGCCGCGATGGAAGCCGGCCAAGAGATCGATCCCGAAGGGCTCGCAGCGGCCGAAGGAATCTGAACACTGTGCGACAATCTGCGAAATAACGAAGCTGCGATGCGCTCGCAGAAAGGCTGCTGCTCATGCCTGACGTCTTCATTACGTGCGCCGTCACTGGCGCCGCCGACACCGTCGACAAGTCCGACAAGGTGCCGTACAAGCCGGCCGATATAGCCCAGAACGTCATCGAAGCCGCCCAGGCGGGTGCTGCGATCTGTCACATCCACGTGCGTGATCCCATAACGGGTGACGCCGGGCGCGACGTGGACTGCTACCGCGAAGTGGTGGAGCGAGTCCGTGCATCGAGCACCGACGTCGTGTTGAACCTCACGGCGGGCATGGGTGGCGACTTCGTGATTGGCTCAGTGGAGCAGCCGCTGCCTCCCGATCCGCTGCGATCTGACATGGCGGGCGCCACCGAGCGGCTGGCTCACGTGCGCGAGCTGCTGCCGGAGATCTGCACGCTTGACTGCGGAACGATGAACTTCGGCGAGGGCAACTACGTGGCCACCAACACCCACGACACGCTCATGGAGATGGCCCGCCAGATCCAAGCCTTGGGCGTGCGCCCCGAGATCGAGGCCTTTGACACGGGTCAGCTCTGGGAGGCCAGGTCGCTTGTGGAGGCTGGTGTCATCGAGGCCCCGGTCATGGTGCAGCTGTGCATGGGCATTCGGTGGGGCGCCCCGCCGGACCTGAACACGTTCATGGCGATGGTCAACAACGTGCCGGATGACTGGACGTTCTCGGCGTTTGCGTTGGGACGCGACCAGCTGCCCTACGTTGCGCTTGCGGCCGTTGCCGGCGGCAACGCGCGGGTAGGCCTCGAAGACAACCTGTACCTCGACCGCGGCCAGCTTGCCACGAACGCCGACCTGACCGCGCGGGCAAAGCAAATCCTCGAAGCGATGAACTACCGGGTGATCGGTCCCGAAGAGGCCCGCGACAATCTCGAGCTGAAGCGCCACTGACTGACGCTGGCCTGGCCCCGCTCCGCCAGCGGTCGGCGTCAAGCCGCCAGCGGCAATTCGGGGGCGCTATTCCTCAATGATGACGGCGTACTCGGGGCAGTTCGCAGCGGCCAGTCGGGCCTTGTCTTCCAGGCCTGCAGGTACTTCGCCATCACCAGCTGCGGTGGCATAGCCGTAGTCGTCCACGTCGAACAGTTCCGGCGCCAGCGAGTAGCAGCGGTTGTGGCCCTGACACTTGTCGTCATCCACGCTGATCCGCACGAGCAATCCTCCCTGCGAGCCTCTGAGGCCAGCTGTCAATGAGGCCGGTTGCGTCAACCCAGCAGGTCCGAAGTTAGCGGGCCGCCAGCCACGTCCCGCTTGCGGTGGGCGCGCGAGTCGGTTCCGGCAACGGCAATAACGGTCCCGTAGCCTTGCGATGTCCACGCCTCCGCACCTTGAGGGGATGCCATGTCCGATGCCCAAGCCCGTCTTGCAGCGCTTCGCGCCAGCCGCGCCGGCAAGGATGCTCCAGCCTCGACAGCGACCGCCCCCGAACCAAAGTCCAACGGCGCAGAGGACCCCACCAAGGTCTGGCACAAGACCGCTTGCATCCTGTGCTCGAACAATTGCGGCATCGAGGTTCGTCTCGACGGCCGCAAGATCACACGCGTGCGAGGCGACAAGGAACACCCCGCTTCGAAGGGCTATACGTGCGAGAAGGCCCTGCGCATCGACTACTACCAGAACGGCCGCGATCGTCTCACCACTCCGCTGCGCCGGCGGGACGACGGGACGTTCGAGGAGGTCTCGTGGGACGTCGCCATCGCCGAGGTGGCCGAGCGGCTCACCGGCATCCGCGACTCGGTCGGCGGCGACAAGATCCTCTACTACGGCGGCGGCGGGCAGGGCAACCACTTTCCCGGTGCCTATGCCCGCGGCGTGCTGGGGACCCTGGGCGTGAAGTACCGCTCGAATGCGCTCGCTCAAGAAAAAACCGGCATGTTCTGGGCACAGGGCAAGATGTTCGGCAAGCAGAACCTCGGCGCCATGGGCGACTTCGAGCACACCGACTGCGCTGTGTTCATCGGCAAGAACCCCTGGCAGAGCCACGGTTTCCCCGAGTCGCGTAACGAGCTGAACAAGATCCGCAACGACGACGTCCGCAAGCTCATCGTGATGGATCCGCGGGTCTCAGAGACGGCTGCGATGGCCGATCACCACCTGCGGGCACGCCCCGGCACCGATGCGTGGGCATTGGCGGCACTGCTGGCGATCATGGTCAGCGAGGGCCTTACCGACGAGAAGTTCCTGGCAGAGCACTGCACCGGCTGGGACGAGCTGCGAGACCTGATCTTGAGCACCGACATTGCCGACTGCGCTCGCAAGTGCGGCATCGACGAGTCGGAACTGCGTGCCGCAGCCCGCACGATGGGCAATGCCCATTCGCTGTCCACCGAGGAAGACCTCGGCATCGAGATGGCACCCCATTCGACGCTGAACAGCTGGCTGCAACGCCTGCTCTACCTGGTGACCGGCAACTTCGCGAAGCCCGGCGGTATGAACCTTCCGCTGCGCCTCGCACCGTTGTGCGGCCACTCGGGCGAGGGCGAAGTCGATCCTGTCACCGGCAGCCCGATGCTGTCGGGCCTCATGGCCTGCGCCGCCATTCCCGACGCCATCGACACCGACCACCCGAACCGGTTCCGGGCAATCATCGTCGAGTCGGCCAACCCGCTCCACACGCTGCCGGACTCGAAGCGATTCCGGGAGGCCTTCGCCAAGCTGGAGTGCCTCGTGGTCATCGACGTGGCTATGACCGAAACGGCCCGCGCCGCCGACTACGTGCTGCCGGCCGCCTCGCAGTACGAGAAGCCAGAGGCCACATTCTTTGCCGGCGAGATGCCTGCGAACTATTTCCAGGTGCGCCACCCCATCTTGGAACCGTTGGGCGACTCGCTGCCCGAGGCCGAGATTCACAGCCGGCTTGTGGCGGCCATGGGCGGCAAGCCGAACGCCACCACCGATCTCGCTGATGCTGCGCAGCAAGGCCGCGAATTATTCATCGCCGCGCTCGGCGAGGCGTCAGCAGCCGATCCCGATGTCGGCGCGAAGCTGCCAGTGGTGCTGTACGACGCCCTGGGGCCGACACTGGGCAACATGGCACCAGCCGCGATCATGTTCGGTGCAGCCATGCAAGCCTCGATGCGCTATCCCGACGAAGTGAGGGCTGCGGGAATCTCCGGCGATGGTCTCGAACTGGCAAACAATCTGTTCGACAAGCTGGTCAACTCGCCCTCCGGGATGATCTACAGCGTCAGCGAGTACTCCCAGACGTGGGACCGCATCGCGCATCCTGACGGCAAGATCCATCTCTTCATCGAGGAGCTCGCCGACGAGTACCGGTCACTGGCCGACGAGGAGCCTGCCCGCGGCGGCGACCGGTTCCCGTTCGTGCTCTCAGCCGGCGAGCGCCGTTCGTCGAACGCCAACGACGTGATCCGCGATCCAGAGTGGCGCAAGAAGGACAAGGCCGGCTCGCTGCGGATCAACCCCGACGACGCCACCGCACTCGGCGTCGTGGACGGGGACCGCATCCGGATCGTCTCCAAGCGTGGCGAGGCCGAAGCTCCCGCCGAGGTCACCGACACCGTGATGTCCGGGCATGTCACGCTCCCCCATGGCTTCGGCACCGAATACCCCGATGAGACCGGCGAGCACAAGATTCACGGCGTGGCGGTGAACGAGCTCACCGACATCGAAGACCGCGACTGGCTGTCGCTGACCCCGCACCACAAGCACGTCCACGTCAACCTCGAACCCGTCGCCGGCTGAACGACCGCAATAGTCGACGTCACGCCACCCGAGTGGCTCTACGCGTCGGAGCTGTCCAAGATCGCTTCGACGTCGTTCCCCCATCCGAGTCCAGCTATCTCGGTCATTTGCCGCATCCATCCGAGCTTGGCTGCCGTTGACCCATGAACCAAGAGCAACCACTCAGTGTGTCCGTCGACCGGGCGGTAGTTCGGTTTGCCAGACTCCGCTTGCAGCCGAGGATCATCGTGCCGCGCGGCACGAGGCCATTTCCGTTTCGGCGATCCATGCGCTGCTAGTTCGCTAAGGAATCCCGGCTTGAGTTGCTCCAGCACCGATGCAAGCGAGGTCAGTGTCTCCCATCCGTTCTGAGCCGGCCGAATAGTGCCGCGAATGCGAAAGCCGCGCAGGTTGCCCGACCCCGAGTTCGGCTTGGGAAGCTTCGGTTCTGAAGGCCTGGGCCCGGTAGGTTCAGCCGCGTACTTGCGCAGGAAGTCCTCTGCCTTGACGCTGAGATTGCCCTGCTTCTTGGCCTCGATGAAAACCAAAGGCTTGCCGAGGGAGCCCAGAAGAGCTTCATCAACTCGGCCGTTGTCGACCTGATACTCGACTTGCCACTGCTGAGGATCGGCGTCATCCCATCTCAGCATGCAGATGACTTCACGACAATGAGAGGAATCGTCGATCACGACCCATGTGGTCTAACCATGAAGGTCTCGATTATTCCCTCTGGCGACCGAAGGCGACCGTGAAGCTGGTGGGCGATGTTCGCTGTAGCTGGCCGCCGCTGTCGTGCAGTTGGTGGTGACAGCGGGAACACAGAAGTGCGAGATTGTCGATGTCTGTGCGGCCTCGAGCTGGGGCCTGCCAGGGAATGATGTGATGGGCTTCGCACCATGTGGGTGCGGCTGCGCAGATCACACAGTGGCGATCTCGGGCGAGCAGCGCACGCCACTGGGGGTCGGTGACGGTGCGGACTCTGCGTCCGTGCCAGAGCGGCTGCCCACGTCCGTCGAAGACGAGACCGAAGATGTCGGCGCCGCAGGCCAGACGCTCAAGAACGTGGGTGGGAATGGGACCGGTGCCGGGGATCTCGCAGTCGGCCCACTTGTCGCCGAGCACGGCGCGTGTGTCCGCGACGATCACCAGTTGATTGCGACGTCGCAGTGAAGCATCGCAAGACAGCTGCGACGTGGCCTTGGGAACCGCCCCATTCGCAATGGGCAGCGGCTCGGATTCGACCAAAGCGACCGTTCCAGAGCCAGCCGTCAACCCAGTGAGGTGATCGGGTGCCAGGGGTGGCAGCGGTGCCGGCGGCGTCCAGCCATTCCGTTCGGCGATCGAGGCGGCATCGCGGAGGTCGACCTCGGCGTACCAACGCCGGGCGGCACGGCGATTGTCGGTGCCGACCAACGCTGAGAGCGCGTCGGCGCGGCATTGGGTGTAGGTACGCGGCTCGGGAGCATCAGGGCGGGCATCGTGACGGTCGGCCTCGGCAAAGCGCTGAGCGACATCTTCGATGATCGCCTTGAACGCTGCACCGGTCGCAGGATCCATCAGGGCAGTGGCCTTGATGAGACCTTCCGCGGTCTGGGTGATGCTCAGCCCCCGAAGAGCACGCTGGCGGCGATATTCCTCGTCGGGCGTGAGCCCCTTGCGAAGCTCGCGTACCCAGTCATTGGCGGCCCGGCGGGTGCGCTCCACGTTCGTCGAGGATGCAACCTCCAGCAGCCGTGAAGCGTCGTTGACCGCATCGGTGCCAGCGAGACCGGCTGCATTCGTGAGCACATCCGCATGCTCCCCAGTGATGTGCCCCTCACTCAACGCCGCCTCGACATTTGGCATCTCCGCCAACGCCGCAGCGCGCCCTGCCGCACGCTTCGCCGTCGCTGCCGAACAGCCAGACAGCCGCCGAAGCACCGCCTCGGAGCGGTCGCCGAAGTCGTCCAGCCGGTTGATCTCGGCAGCAAACCGCGCCTCGCAGGCGTCTACCGCTGAACGCACACGGGTGAGTGCTCGAATGCCCTGTTCGAGATCGTCACGGGACAACCCGGAGGCCTCGGCTGAGCAAATCGTCTCCGCTGCCTCGACCAACAAGCCGGCAGGCCCACCAACCCCGCCCGAATTATCGAGATCGGCTGGTGACTCGAACGGAATCACGCCCGGCCGCCCGGCCGCATCCGCGTGGGGGAAACCTTGCCCCGGGCATGATGACCGCTCCGCATCGAACTGTCCACTGTCTCGATAATCATCCATTGTTTTCACTCCTTTCAATGCTCTTCTACAGTATATCAACACACACAAACGAACGTATGCATTTACGCATATTCGTTCGCTGCACATCCAAGCATCACCGTGTGACACTCACGATTGGAGGGTCAGCGGCAGCGTCTATTTCGCCCCGGTGATCGCTGCGAAGTGCTCGCGTACCTGAGCCGGACGGTGGGCGCGCACGTACTCGGGATTCTGGGACAGTGCGAGGTCGAGCAGCTCGAGCCGGTCCCGAGACTGCAACCACGGCACCGGCACGTACAGCGGCAGGTCGAATCGGCGTAACTCCCCGAGACCGCTGTAGATCGCTCGCTGGTACACGGCCCGCTCGGGCCAGTCCATGTCATGCGGCCCGAAGCCGACGCCGCAGTCGAGCAGCAGTCGCTGTCCGATGCCAGCGCGCCTCAGGCGCTCAATGTGGTGCTCGAACCACTCCGCCATCACGGCGACCGGGTCGCCGCTCACGTCGCGAACGCTGCGAAAATCCCGCCCCAGCATGAACGGGAGCACCACAGCCACCTCTCGGTCGGCCGCAAGCTCAACCATCTCGGATTGCTGCAGCGCGTCGCCGGCATTCAGCACGGCGGCACCCGCATCAAGCGCCCGACGAGCGACTGCGGGCTTGCGGGTGTCGATCGCCACGTCGGCGCCGAGGGCGAGCAGCCCTAGCAGCGGTCCCTCAATCCGCTGCCACTCGACCCCAGCACTGATCTCGTCGCTGCCAGGTGTAGAACCCTCACCGCCGAGATCGAAAAAGTCGGCGCCCTCAGCCAGCAGCTCAGCACCGCGTGTCGCAGCCTCATCGAAGCTGCGCACGACCGAGAACTCGGCCTTCGAGTCGGGAGAGGCGTTGACCACGCCGAAGATCTCCACGGCCGCAACATAGTCAGGGCATGCCGACTGCGGCCGGGGACCGGTTCGGCACCCGGTCGAGCTGACCGTGTCGAAGCGTCAGACGAGGTCTGGATGCCGGAAGCCCTCAGCCGAGGGCGGGATGGCAATCGAGCGGCCGACCTGCGGCGGTACTGGCAGCTCCTGGTGCACCGACCAGATCTCGCTGAGCCGCTCGAACGGCTCGTCGGCCATCGGTGCCACACGGCGCGTCGGCCCGTCGATGTTCAGCGACATGACCTCGCAGATGGCCGCCACGTAGTCATCTCGCGTCTGGGTCATCACCTGGAACGCATGCACGCGCTTGCGGTCAAAGCCCAACAGCTGGACGGAGATCACGTATGGCTCGTCGAGGCCAATCTCACGCACGTATGCGATGTGGTTCTGCGCCGAGAACGTGGTGATGTCCCGCACTGCCCGATGCGCCGTTCCGAGGCCGATGAAGTCCATCCAGGGCGCAATGGCGTCATCGAAGGCCACCAGGTAGTAGCCGGCATTGAGGTGACCGTTGTAGTCGATCCACTCGCGCACCACGGTTCCGCTCATCACGTCAACCGGCGCTGCGGGAATCGGGTCGGTCGGCTGGGGGTTCTTCGCACCGTTGCTCACGCTTGACTCCTTCTCGCCGTCGGCTGGCGCGCGGTTCGGTTCAGCCTCATTGGTCTCATGGCGCCCCGAAGTCGACCGACTGGCGCGCTCAGTGCCGCTCTGCCGCCGGTGACGCTGCTGCGATGGCCGGCACACCGGCAATGGTCTCCAAACCGTTGCCGCCGGCGTCGTCAGCGTCAACCCGAACAGGCCAGAACACCTTTGGCGGTGCCCCGAGCAGCGCATCTGACTGCGGTCGCCTCATCGCAGCCACAGGCCGTTCGGCACGCAACCTGGCGGACGCCGCGCCAACAATCTGTGCGGGCACCTCGACTGCATGCGAGGGCGCGAGCGGGCCAGGCCGCGGCAGTGGAGGTGGCGAGCCGGGCGGCCCCATATACGTCGGGAGAGGAAGCGGATGACGTGTCATCGGCAGAAGGACGACAACTCCCACCGCCGCGATTACGCCCGAAATGGCGATTGGCAAACCGATACCTCCAGTTGCGTCGGCGGTGAAGCCCATCAAGGGCGGTCCGATGAGCGCTCCGGTACCGGAGCTGAAGAACAGCATGCCCATGACCGTGCCGAGGCCCGCCAATCCGAACAGGTGAGCTGTGACGTCACCGAGCAGCGCCACGAAGCCGCCATAGGACACTCCGAGGACCGAAGCGAAGACGATCAGCAGGACGAACTTTGCCTCCAGCCCGCTCACTCGGGTCGTTGCGAACCAGATCGCGTAGGCGACGGGCAGCCCGAAGAACGCGATCTTGATCAGCCGGACCGAGCCCAGCGGTCGGGCCAGGCTCGTGAGCGCCATGCGCCCCACGATGCTCGAGAAGCCGATGATCGTGAACAGCGCCACCGCTGCTCGCGGCGGGAGGCCATCGTCCTGGGCGAAAGTAACAACCGAACCCAATGACCCGATGACGGCCACGGTAAAGAACACACCCGCGGCCCCCATCTGCCAGAAAGCAGCGGAACGCACCACCAGAGAGACGTGACGCTTCGCGTCGCCCATGTCCATCTTCGGCGGCCGCTTGATCATGAAGAGCGCTACGGCAAAGATTCCAGCTGCCACCACTGCGAGCGCCTTCATGCCGCCACGCCATCCATAGACCTCAAGCAGCCATTGCGCCAGTGGCGCGAACAGCATCATTCCCACCCCCGAGCCGGTCGCCACGATGCCTTGAGCCACGGCGCGATGACGAGCGAACCACATTGCCGTGAGTGCGAACAACGGTGCGTTGAACAGGCCTCCACCGAAACCCAGGCCGACACCGAACAGCACATATCCGTGCCACAACACCGATACCTGCGACATGGCGAAGAGACCGCCGCAGAACATCGCTCCTCCGACGATGAGCAGCGGAGCGATGCCGAACCGGTCGTACAGGCGGCCCGAGACCAGAGCACTGCCGAAGAACAGAAACACTGTGATCCCGAACACGAGGCTGATCGGTCCGTGCCCGGTCCCGAACTCGTCCGCCATGCTCTTCGCGAACGCGTTGAAGCTGTAGATCGTCCCGAACGCCGCCATGACGCTGAGGGCCGCGCCGCAGGCCGTGACCCAGCCGCGTGCCGAGTCGAGGTGCGTCGGGCCGCTGGCCATCACCGTTGCGAGGCTACGGCGGCAGCGCCGGCTCTGCGGAAGGATGCCTCAAGCCTGCCGCGGACGACCGCAGGGCTCTGCGGGGTCGTCAGCCCAGACCCGAGACGTCGCGGACCGCACCCTTGTCGGCGCTCACGGCCATGGCGGCATAGGCCCGCAGTGCTGTGCTCACCTGGCGTGGACGAGGCTTCGCTGGCTGCCAGCCAGCTGCATCCTGCTCTCCACGCCGCCGCTCCAGCTCGGCATCGTCGACGGCGAGGTTGATCGTGCGGTTCGGGATGTCGATCTCGATGGTGTCGCCGTCGTTCACGAGACCGATGAGCCCACCTGAGGCCGCCTCGGGCGAGACATGGCCGATCGACAAGCCCGAGGTTCCACCGGAGAAACGCCCGTCGGTCACCAGCGCGCACGCCTTGCCGAGCCCCTTGGACTTCAGGTACGAGGTCGGGTACAGCATTTCCTGCATGCCGGGGCCGCCCCGGGGGCCCTCGTAGCGCACCAGCACGACATCGCCGGCAACGACCTTGCCGTCCAGGATGTGCTCAACCGCCTCGTCCTGGCTCTCGACGACGTGAGCGGGGCCAGAGAACACCCAGATCGACTCGTCTACCCCGGCGGTCTTCACCACGCAGCCGTCGGGCGCGAGGTTTCCGTACAGAATGGCCAACCCGCCGTCGGCCGAATAGGCAAAGTCGACCGAGCGGATGCAGCCCCGCTCGCGGTCGACGTCGAGCGTCCGGTAACGCTCGGATTGGCTGAACGCGACCTGCGTCGGGATGCCCGCCGGACCCGCCCGGAAGAACTCAGCCAGCGATGGATCGTCGTTGGTGGCGACATCCCAGCGGGAGATGGCCTCGAACATCGTCGGCGAGTGCACTGTGGGCACCTGGTTGGCAATGAGACCGGCCCGGTTCAGTTCGGCCAATATGCCCATCACGCCCCCGGCGCGATGCACGTCCTCGACGTGGAAGAACTCCGAGGCCGGCGCCACCTTGCAGATGTTCGGCACCTTGTGCGACAGCCGGTCGATATCGGCCATCGTGAAGTCCAGACCGGCTTCCTGCGCTGCTGCCAGCAAGTGCAGGATCGTGTTGGTGGAACCGCCCATCGCGATGTCGAGCGTCATCGCATTCTCGAAGGCCTCGAAGCTGCCGATCGCCCGAGGCAGTGCCGATTCATCGTCTTGCTGGTAGTAGCGCCGGCACAGCTCGACCACCAAGCGTCCCGCCTCCAGGAATAGTTCGCGCCGATCCGAGTGGGTCGCCACCACCGTTCCGTTGCCAGGCAACGACAGTCCCAGCGCCTCGGTCAGACAGTTCATCGAGTTGGCGGTGAACATGCCCGAGCATGAGCCGCACGTGGGGCAGCCCGACCGTTCCATCTCGGCCACATCCTCGTCACTCACCGACTCGTCGGCCGCCACGACCATGACGTTGATGAGGTCCACCTTCTGGGTGGCCAGCTTGGTCTTGCCGGCCTCCATGGGCCCGCCCGACACGAACACCGTCGGGACGTTCAGGCGCATCGCCGCCATGAGCATGCCGGGG
This sequence comes from Candidatus Poriferisodalis sp., assembly GCF_965237655.1. Lineage (GTDB taxonomy): Bacteria > Actinomycetota > Acidimicrobiia > Acidimicrobiales > Poriferisodalaceae > Poriferisodalis. Next base: position 1,260,843 of record NZ_CBDEGB010000002.1, on the reverse strand, counting down.
GTGATCTTGTCGCAGTTGCTGATGCACACCAGAGCGTCGGCGCAGTGCGCATTCACCATGTACTCCACCGAGTCAGCGATGAGATCTCGTGACGGCAGGCTGTAGAGCATCCCGTCGTGACCCATAGCGATGCCGTCGTCGACGGCGATGGTGTTGAACTCCTTGGCAACGCCGCCAGCGGCCTCGATTTCACGGGCAACAAGCTGGCCCATGTCCTTCAGATGCACGTGGCCGGGCACGAACTGGGTGAACGAATTCGAGATGGCGATGATCGGCTTGCCGAAGTCCTCGTCGGTCATGCCGGTCGCCCGCCACAACGCGCGAGCCCCGGCCTGATTCCGGCCAGCGGTGGAGGTGACGGATCGGTAGCGCGGCATGGGATCAGCCTACGCCTGGGCTGCCTCATCTGACGGCCCAGTAGCCTGCCCGACCTGATGGCCCTCGACGCCGCGGCCCCGCTGACTGACACGCTTCTCATCCGCGTGACCGGTCCCGACGGCCCGGGCATCACGACCGACCTGCTCGCCTACCGGGTTGGGATCATCTCGGGCGGCTTCACGCACTTCACCGACCATCTGGCCGAACGCTTCAAGTTCGATCACGCCTATGCGAACGAACTCGACGTCCGCAACGGCAGACTCACCGGCGAGTTGGTCGGCGACATCGTGGACGCCGAAGCCAAGGCGCGGCTGCTACGCCAGATCGCCTACATCGAAGGTGTGCCTCTCGAGCAGATCGTGGCCGTCAGCGAGGTGCAGCGCTCTCCAGATCGGCAATCGTCCGCGTGCCCTGACAACTTCATCGCGCACAGGTAACTTCGGGGTCGGTGCAGGGCCGAGCCGAGCCTCATGTCAGCGGACGCGATCGAGCCGATTCGCGGCAGCAGGCCCGAGCGGTCGCACCCTGCCCCCATTCACGACGACAGGAGCGCGCTCATGGCTGAAGTGACGATCTATCACAACCCCCACTGAAACTCTTCGCGGAATGCCTTGGCGGTCGCCGAGGAAGCTGGAGTCGAAGCCGACATCGTCCTGTACATGAAGACACCGCCCGACCGCGAGACGCTTGAGCACCTCGTGTCGATCCTTGAGGATCCCGTCGAAGATCTGGTGCGCAAGGACTCGCAGTTCAAGAAACTGGGCCTGAACGCCGACGATTACGTCGGCAATCCCACGGCGGTCGTCGAGCTGCTGAGCCAGCGCAAAGCGCTCATGCAGCGCCCCGTCGTGGTACGCGGCGACCGGGCCATCGTCGGACGTCCGAAAGATCGCATCGCCGCACTGCTGGCTGGCTGAGACCCTCCGCTGATGACTGACGCCAGGGGCAGCCGCGCCGGTGAGACCGGTGTCGACCCCGCGACCGGTGGCCTCTGCACGCCGCTGTTCGAGTTGCACTCCGAGCTTGGCGGCCGGATGGCCAACTTTGGGGGTCATGCACTGCCGATGCGATTCGAGGGCACCATCGCCGAGCACCGTGCAACCCGCACTGCAGCGGGATTGTTCGACGTGAGCCACATGGGCATCATCGAACTGCACCCCAACCGCAGCGACGAGGTTGCCGACGTCGCGGCGTGGCTGGAACGTTGTATTCCCGGCTCTGTCGTCAACCTGGCCCCGGGGCGCATGCGTTACACGCTGTTCACCACGTCCGCTGGCGGCGTGCTCGATGATCTCATCGTGTCCAACTACGGAAACCGGCTGCGCGCTGTGGTCAACGCCGTGCGCGCCGATGCCGATCTCGCGATGCTGCGCGGCGTCAACGGTGGAGGCGACGACGGCGACGTACGCATCGCGGTGCGCCATGACCTGGCACTGCTGGCACTTCAGGGGCCCGCCGCGGTTGAAGTGCTCGCACGCTGGGCGCCGCCGGCAGCCGAGCTCGCGTTCATGTCGACGGCCGCCATGTCGATCGACGGAGTCGAGTGCGAGGTGTCGCGCTGCGGGTATACCGGCGAAGACGGCTTTGAGATAGCCGTGCCCTCGACCGAAGCGGCGCATCTCGCGCAGCTGCTGCTCGGCAGCGACGAAGTCTCCCCGGCAGGACTCGGCGCCCGCGACACGCTGCGGCTCGAAGCGGGCCTTCCCTTGGTAGGCCACGAGCTCACCGAGGCGACGACACCTGCCGAGGCCGGTCTCGGTTGGTCTATTCCGAAGCGGAGGCGTGCCGAAGGCGGCTTTCCCGGTTCCGAGACCATCACAGCCCAGCTGTGCGAGGGGCCGCCGAGGCACCGGGTCGGCGTCGCGGCGCAGGGCCGCCGGCCCATCCGCGACGGTGCTGTGCTGGCGGACGCCGACGGCGCGCATGTCGGCATCGTCACCAGCGGCGGATTCGGACCCACCGTCGACACGCCGATCGCCATGGCTTATGTGGCCGCCGAACACGCTTGCGACGGCACCGAGTTATTCGCCGAGGGCCGCAAGGGTCCCGAGCCATGCCGGGTCGCCCCGCTGCCCTTCGTGGAACATCGCTTCTGGCGACCGTCGTGAACAGCTCGCCGAACGCAAACAGGGTCCCAAGATATGAGTGACACGTATGAGTGATTCCCAAGAGCACCTCGCAGCATCTGGGGAGTTCGCAACGCGGCACATCGGTCTGCGGCCCGACGACATCACCGCCATGCTCAAGCGTCTCGGGTTCAGCTCGCTCGAAGAACTCGTCGATGCCGCGGTCCCTGCCGAGATCCGGCTGGACGAGCCGCTCGAGCTCGCCGGCCTGCGACGGCCGATGAGCGAGACCGAGGCACTTGCGGCAATCAAGCAGCTGGCCGAAGCCAACACTCCGGCGCGCTCGCTCATCGGGCTCGGCTACTACGGCACGCTCACCCCAGCGGTCATCCGGCGGGGCGTACTCGAGGATCCGTCGTGGTACACCGCGTACACGCCGTACCAGCCTGAGATCTCCCAAGGCCGGCTCGAGGCATTGCTGAACTACCAGACGATGATCTGCGACCTGATGGGCATGGAGATCGCGAACTCGTCGCTGCTGTGTGAAGGCACCGCCGCCGCTGAGGCGATGGCTATGGCGCGTCGGATAACGCGCAGCGGACCCGATCGCTTCTTCGTCGACGCCGATTGCCACCCGCAGGTGATTGATGTGGTTGTCACGCGTGCCATGCCCCTCGGGATCGACATCTGCATCGGCGATCCCGCCACCGACCTGCAGCCAACGGAGGTTTACGGAGCACTGCTGTCCTATCCCGGCAGCAGCGGTGCCGTCCGCAACCTTGAACCTGTGATTGAGGCACTGCACAGCACAGGGGCCATTGCGACGGTTACCGCCGACCTGCTGGCGTGCTGCCTGCTGCGGCCACCCGGCGAGCAGGGCGCCGACATCGTCGTGGGCAGCTCGCAGCGATTCGGCGTTCCGCTGGGATTCGGCGGACCGCACGCGGCATTCCTTGCAACCAGCGAGAAGCATCGGCGCTCGATACCCGGGAGGCTCGTCGGCGTCTCGCGCGATGCCGCCGGCCGGCCCGCGTACCGGCTGGCGTTGCAGACCCGTGAGCAGCACATCCGGCGTGAGAAGGCCACCAGCAACATCTGCACCGCACAGGTGCTGCTTGCCGTCATGGCGTCGATGTATGCCGTCTGGCATGGCCCCGAAGGTCTTGTCGCTATCGCAGAACGGATACACGGGTTGACTGCCGGGCTCGCTGCGGGCCTTCGCAGCAGCGGCCTGCACGTGCGCAACACATCGTTCTTCGACACGCTGACCGTGGAAGTCCCCGGCGGACCCGACCGGGTGCTGGCCGCCGCCGCGGACGCGGGCATCAACCTTCGGCGCGTCGACGACGACACGCTGGGGGCGTCGCTTGACGAGACATGCGGCGACGCGACGGTGGCTGACGTGCTCACAGCGTTCGGCGTTGCTGGGGCGACCGAAGCCCACAGCGGTGCGTTCGTCGCTGCACCGGCAGCGACGGCTCTGTCGGGCATCGCATCGGAGCTCAAGCGCACGACCGAGTTCCTCACACACCCCACATTCGGCGCGTACCGCTCCGAAACCGAGATGATGCGCTACCTGCGGCGTCTGGCCTCATACGACGTTGCCCTCGATCGTTCGATGATCCCACTGGGCAGCTGCACGATGAAGCTCAACGCCGTGGCCGAAATGACCCCGGTGACCTGGCCGGAGTTCGCGGATATCCACCCGTTTGCACCGGCAGACCAGTCCGCGGGTTACCGACGGCTTATCGCCGATCTCGAAGCGTGGCTGGCAGAGGTCACCGGCTATGACGCGGTGTCGCTGCAACCCAACGCCGGCTCGCAGGGCGAGTTGGCAGGTCTGCTGGCAATCCGCCGCTACCACGACGACCGGGGCCATCCGCACCGGACCGTGTGCCTCATTCCCTCATCGGCGCACGGCACGAACGCTGCTTCCGCAGTGATGGCGGGCATGCGCGTTGTCGTGGTGGGCTGCTCCGACGACGGCGACGTGGATCTCGGAGACCTCGACGCCAAGATCGCCGAGCACGGCGAGCAGTTGGCGGCTTTCATGGCCACCTACCCATCCACGCACGGCGTGTACGAGGACGGCATCCGGCAGGTTTGCCTCAAGGTGCACGAAGCGGGTGGGCAGGTGTATGTCGACGGTGCCAACCTCAACGCGCTCGTCGGCTTGGCGGCACCCGGCACGTTCGGTGCCGACGTCAGCCACCTCAACCTGCACAAGACGTTCTGCATTCCTCACGGCGGTGGGGGTCCAGGCATCGGTCCGGTCGCTGCGCGGCTGCACTTGGCGAAGTACCTGCCCAATCACCCGCTGGAGCCAGATGCCGGCCCCGATACCGGTCCTGGTGCGATCTCGTCTGCCCCGTGGGGATCGGCGGGCATCCTGCCGATCCCTTGGATGTACATCGCAATGATGGGAGCCGAGGGACTGACCCGAGCCACCCAGGCCGCGATCCTGTCTGCCAACTACTTGGCGTCCCGCCTTGGCGAGCACTTCCCGATCCTGTACCAAGGCCGGCACGACCTGGTCGCCCATGAGTGCATCGTGGACCTGCGGCCGTTCTCCGAGTGGGCGAGCGTCGATGACGTGGCCAAGCGGCTCATCGATTTCGGCTTCCACGCCCCGACCATGTCGTTCCCGGTCGCCGGGACGCTCATGATCGAGCCGACCGAGAGCGAGTCGCTGGCGGAGATCGACCGGTTCTGCGACGCCATGGCGACGATCCGAGCCGAGATTGACAAGATCGCCTCGGGCGAATGGCCAGCCGACGACAACCCGCTCGCGAATGCGCCGCACACAGCGATCGATGTGCTGGCCGACGAATGGGACCATCCGTACTCGCGTACAGAGGCTGTCTATCCGGCGGGCACCAACGTGGCGTCGCTGGTCGCGGACAAGTACTGGCCGCCGGTCAGCCGTGTCGACGGCGCCTACGGGGACCGCAACCTCATGTGCGCCTGTCCCGATCCACGCGCCTTCGAGACCGCCTAGCGTTCGCCTATGGCGCGAGTCGATCCTGCAGTGCTGGAGATGCCGGCCGATGCCGGCCTCGGCACGATGCCGTACTTCTCCCACATCGACACCTGGCTGCGAGCCGAGATCGACGGTCTCAGCGACGAACAGCTCGACTTCGACGACCAGTCTCCGGATCGGGAATGGATGTGGTGGTCGATCCGGCGCCAGATCTCGCACATCGCCTGGGTGTCGCTGATCTTCTCGAAACGCCGCTGCGGATCTCTGCTGTGGCCTCACGGCGACATCCCAGAACCCATCGTGTGGTCCGAGCATCACCAGGGACGTAACAACAAGCACGGTCTGCGCCTCGATCCTGCGCTGTTCTGGGATGTGCCCGACCTGGCAGACAAGCTGGACCTCGGCCTGAGCTGGATGCGCCATGTCGTCGCCTCCCATCCCGTCCAGACCTTCCGCGAGATGGTCGAATCACGTCACAGCACGCTCTTCTGGGACGACGCCATCACTGTGCTGCCGCGGGGCGCCTGGCACGACCCTGACGACGAGCGTCTCATCGTGAACACGCTCGAGTGCGCAATCTGGATGCTCTTCTACGAGATGGCTTCGCATATCCGCACCATCGGGCGCCTCAAGGAGATCCAGGGACTGCCGACTGCGATCGAGCTGACGCGCTTCGGCTATCTGCGCCTCCCCCACTATTGGGGTGAGACCGAAGCACCGGCCCCAAACATCACCAAGCTGTAGCCGCCATGGCGCCGAAGATCATTCTCGACTGCGACCCCGGTCATGACGACGCCGTCGCCATCCTGCTGGCGGCTCGCCACTGCGAACTGCTGGCCATCACGACCGTGTCGGGGAATGCGCCGCTGCACATGACCACGGCGAATGCACTGCTCATGTGCCAGCTCGCGGGCCTCGACGTACCGGTGCACTCCGGCGCGGACCGCCCCCTGCTGGTGCCGGCCGCCCATGCACCGCGCGCCCATGGACACACCGGATTGGACGGCCCGCCCCGGCCGGAGGTGCACCACACCGCAGCGGGCAACGATGCGGTGAGCTGCATCATCGAGACAGTCCGGGCTCACGACGACGTCTGGCTCGTCCCGGTCGGACCGCTGACCAACGTGGCGCTCGCCGTTCGGCAAGCTCCCGACATCGTCGAGCGTGTGGCAGGCATATCGCTCATGGGCGGTGCGGTGGGACCAGGCAATGTCACGCCGACAGCCGAGTTCAACATCTGGGCCGACCCCCACGCCGCGCAGATCGTGTTTGCCTGCGGCGCACCGCTCGTTCGCATGGCGGGGCTCAACCTCACCCACCAGCTGTGCGTGGGGCCCGATGTCATCGCTCAACTCCGCGACCACGGCAGCACGGCGGCGACGTTTGTGGCCGGACTGTTCGATTTCTACCTCGCTGGCTATCGCGAGCGGGCCGGCCTGGAAGCTGCGCCCCTGCATGATCCCTGCGCAGTCCTGGCGGTCACCCATCCCGATCTGTTCGAATTCGGCGCCCGTCGCGTCGGCGTGGAGACCGAGGGCGGGCTCACGCGCGGCGTGACGGTGGTCGACGAGCGACCAGGAACCGAGGCCACGCCCAACTGCGAGGTTGCCTACCGCATCGATGCCGAAGCAGCCCTCGGACTCATCGTCGACGCTGTGTGCAGCTACGACTGACGACCAGTCCAGCGCCGCCTCCCGCTCGGGCCGCATCTACCGCTCTTGTTCGCTTCGCTCACCGGCCGCTCGGGCCGGGGGCCTCGGTACCGTTGCCGCTGTGTCGGACAACAGCTCAGCATTCCGGCTGAGCCAGTACAGCCACGGTGCGGGCTGAGCATGCAAGCTCGGTCCCTCCGAGCTGGCGCAGGTGCTGCGCCATCTGACTCCCCCGACTCACCCCGACCTCGTGGTCGGCACCGAAACCAGCGACGACGCCGCCGTGTGGCGGCTCGCCGATGGCCAGCTGCTGGTGACCTCGGCGGACTTCTTCGCACCGATCATCGATGACGCCCGCACCTGGGGCCGCATCGCTGCAGCCAACGCCGCCAGCGACATCTACGCCATGGGCGCCAAGCCGTTGTTCGCGCTCAACCTGGCCGCTTGGCCCCGCGACGTACTGCCGCTGGATCTGCTCGGCGAGGTGCTAGCGGGCGGCGCCGACGCCGCATCCGACGGCGGCTGGGTCGTGGCCGGGGGCCACACCATCGACGGACCCGAACCGCTCTACGGCATGTCAGTGACCGGCGTCTGCACAGCGGGCGCTCACGGGGAAGGCCTGCTCACGAATGCCGGCGGGCAGCCCGGCCAAGCGCTGGTGCTCACCAAGCCGCTCGGCACCGGTCTGCTGGCGACCGCGCTCCAGCGCTCGGAACCAGAATCGGTCTCCCAAGGGGGCGAGCTGCACGCCGCCTACGAGGCCGGCATCGTCGAGATGGGCCGGCTCAATGCTGCAGCGACGGACATCGCACTGTCGGTGGGTGCGACGGCAGCAACCGATATCACCGGGTTCGGCTTGCTCGGCCATCTGGCGGAGCTGGCCATGGGCAGCGGCCTCAGTGCTGTGGTGGACGCGCCGGCAGTGCCACTGCTGCCTGATGTGCTTGGGCTCGCGAAGGGCGGCTTCGCGCCAGGTGGCACTCAGCGCAATCTCGATCATCTGGACGGCCGGCTTGACGGCGGCGACACGCTGTCCCGAACCGTGCTGGGCGATCCGCAGACCTCGGGCGGCCTGCTGTTCGGCTGCGAGCCGGGGCGAGCCGACATCGCCATGCGCCAGTTGCGCGACTGCGGGCATGGCGCAGCGGTGATCGGCGAACTCACTGAGGGAAACACCGGCACCATCACCATCACCGGCAATGTCGGCCCAGGCGCCGATTGAAGCTGACACATGGTCGCTTCACAGGAGCAGACCGGCGGCACCGCAGAGTCGTCGGGACCAGCCGCAGCACCGGCACGCGCCGCCGGCCGAACATTGCGCCGTGGTGTGTTTCCCGGCTCTTTCAACCCGCCGACGAACGCGCACCTCGCGATCAGCGAGGCGGTGCGCACCCAGCATGCTCTCGACGTGCTCGTGTGGTCGGTGAGCCGGGTAGCCCTTGCCAAGGAAGAGGTGTTGCGTCCCCGACTGGTTGATCGGGTGAGGGTGCTCACTTGGATTGCCGAACGGTTCGACTGGCTGGAAGTCAGCGTGACCGATGTGCAACTGCTGTCGGAAATCTCCGCCGGCTTCGACGTCATCGTGATGGGTGCCGACAAGTGGCACCAGATTCACGACTCGGTCTTCTACGGCAACGACTCCGCCCGCCGCGATGCATCGATCGCATCACTGCCATCGGTGGCGATCGCTGCTCGTCCGCCGCATGAGTGTCCTGCCCATCTGGTGCTCAACCTGCCGGACTGGGTGGGCGCAGTGTCGAGCACGCAGGCCCGCACCACCGATCCGGATCTGATGGTCCCCGAGGCGGCGCGCTTCGACGCCGAGACCGGCGCGTGGACCGATCCGGCGCGTTACGAAAAGTGGCTTGTGCGTCAATAAGGAGAGCAATGGACGAGATTCTCGATGTGGACTTGCTGGCATTCGAGCAGGGCTCGGCGACTCAGCGCCGAGCGGTCACCGACGGCGTCATGACCAGCCTGCGGACCGGCTTCGTCTACACAGCACACGACCTGTCGGGCGGCTTGCTCGACGACGCTTACGACGTGCTCAGCAGGTTCTTCGCGCTCGAGCCTGACGCCAAGGCGCGCTATGTCGATACTGAGTCGTTTGGTGCCCGCGGCTACACCGGACCGCTCACCGAGACTGCCGCCGTCTCCGATCTGCCCGACTGGAAGGAGATGTTCAACTGGAGCGACCTGCCGCCGGCCGGTCATCCGCTCACGGTCAAGTACGCGCGCTGGTACCGACCATCCGTCTTCCCGGACGTCGACATTGCCGGCGCAGGCGAGACCCTCACCGAGTTCCATCGCCGGCTCGTGGACCTGCAACGGCGATTCCTGCGGGTCATCGCCGAGGGGATCGGCGCCCACGAGACCTATTTCGACAACATGACCACCTACGGCACGCACCTCAGCCGAGCCATCCACTACCCGCCGATGTCGAGCGCCCCAGACGGCGGTGCTGAGAGTCACATCTGGGCCGACGAACACACCGACATCAACCTCATCACTGCACTGCCCCGTGCGAGCGACCGCGGCCTGCAGGTGCGCATCGACGGTGAGTGGGTGGACGCAGCTCCGCCTGCCGACCACGTGATCGTCAACTCGGGGATCATGCTGGAGCACGTCACGAACGGCCTGATCGGCGCCGGCTGGCACCGAGTGAAGGCCGACCCCGACCAGCGTGCCGACCGGCTTAGCGTGGTGCAGTTCTGCCACCCCCGGCCCTCCACAGTGCTCACACCAGCACCGTCAACGGTCACCGCCGAAAGGCCGTGCCGCTACGAGGCCGTCTCAGCCGAAGACCGGCTCGAAGAGGTGATCTGGGAGATCAACCTGATTCCCGACGCCCGCCGGGTTGAGTAACCCCGCTGGCTACAGCTCAAGCAACGCGTTCTCGATGACCTCGGTCAAGGCAGGGTGGATGTAGAACTGGTCGTGCGCCATCTGGTCGACGGTCTGGCCGAACGTCATGCCCGAGATGAGCTGCTGGATCAGCGTGGAGGCCTGCGGGCCGATGATGTGGGCACCGAGCAGCTCGCGGGTCTCGGCATGCGCTATCAGCTTGGCGAAGCTGGTGTGGTCTTCCATGGCCCAGCCGTAGGCCGTGTGGCCGAACGGCTTGATCGCTACTGAGATCGGCAGACCGGCCGCTCGGGCGTCCCGCTCGGTCAAGCCGACAGACGCGACCTGCGGGTGAGAGAACACGGCATGAGGAACCAGCCGTTCCGACACCGAGCGCATGGGGCCGTCTGCGACACCCTCGGCCACGAGCAGGTTGTGCCGGAGCGCGCGCACCTGGGCGTTGGCGAGATGCTTGAGCTGGATCTCGCTGGCAAGGTCGCCGAAGGACCACACCCCCGGCGCGCTCGCCCGGAAATGCTCGTCGACCAGCACGCGGCCGCCGTCGTGGGCCACCCCGGCCGCTTCAAGATTCAGCAGGTCGCCGTTGGGAACCCGTCCGGTGGCCACAAGCAGGACATCGGCACTCACCTGCTGGTGTTCCCCACCGATGCTCAGCTCCACCGAGACGCCGCTGCCCGGCTCAGGACTCACCTGGGTGATGGTCGCGCCGAGCCGCAGGTCGAAGTGTCGCTGCGCTGCGCTGGTGTATGCCTCGCGACACATCGTCAGTCCTCAGCCCGCAACAGCCGCTCGCTGCGGTTGATCATGGTCACTTCGGTGCCCAGCGCCGAGAACACGTAGCCCAGCTCGGCAGCGATGTAGCCCCCGCCCAGAACGATCATCCGTTGCGGCAGCTCGTCGAGCCGCATGACGGTGTCCGACGTGTGGTAGGGCGTGCGATCCAGGCCAGGGAACGGCGCTATGAACGGCCGTGCCCCCGAGCCCAGCACGACGTGGCGGCCGCGGATGCGCTCCGTGCCGCCGTCGTTCAGCTGGACCTCGAGCTTACGATCGCCCACGAAGTGCGCCTGGCCCAGAAAGACGTCGATGTTCGGGCAGACGGTCCCGCAGCGGAACACCTTGCCGCCCTCGGCGATCGGATCGATGCGCCCGAAGACTCGATCCCGGATGGCGGGCCAATCCGCGCCCTCGAAGGTGGCCGAGATGCCATAGGCAGCGGCGGTGTGGATGGTGTCGGCCACATCCGCCGCGTACACGAACATCTTCGACGGGATGCACCCCACGTTCAGGCAGGTGCCGCCGAACCTGCTGCGCTCGACGAGTGCGATCGACCAGTCGTCGAACTCGGGACCCGGGATCGAATTTGCCGAACCGCTGCCGACGATGACGAGATCGAAGCTGTTTGGATCGGACGCAGCCGGCATCACACGAGCGCCTGGTAGACGAGCGCCTTCAGCTCAGGCCGGATGGGATGAGTGCTCGAGGGCAGCAGCTGCGTCAGGAACACCACGGTGATGTCCTCGACCGGGTCCACCCAGAACGCCGTCGATGCGGCGCCTCCCCAAGCGAACTCACCCTTGCTGGACACGACCTTGGCCTTCGCAGGATCGAGCACGACCGAGAAGCCCAGCCCGAAACCCACGCCATCGAAAACCGCCTCGGAGAACAGCGCCCGGCCGCACTCGGTGAGGTCAGTGCCGCCAGGCAGATGATTGCTGGCCATGAAGTCGAGGGTGCGCCGACCGATGACGCGGGCCCCGTCCAGCTCGCCGCCGTTGCGAAGCATCAGGGTGAACCGGTGGTAGTCGCCCATTGTCGACACCAGGCCGCCGCCGCCGGACAGGATCTTGGGCGGCGCCAAGTAGGCAGACGTGCGCGGGTCGTCGATGAGGGAGCGTTGCAAGCTCGGATCGTCGGGGCGATAGGCCGGAATTGATGGCCCCGTGTTGCCCGCAAAGTTGCGCGCTGCCAGGACGGCTGTCGTGTAGCTGGCTGCGAAGCGCTCAGCGTCGGCGGAGGGCACTTCGAAGCCCGTGTCGGCCATGCCCAACGGTCCGGTCACATGCTCGACGAGGTAGTCATCGAGCGATTGGCCAGAGACGAGCTCGACGACACGGCCCAGCACGTCGGTGGAGTAGCTGTAGTTCCACTCGGTACCCGGATCGAACAGCAGCGGGAGCGATGCGAGGGCTTCGCAGGTTTCTTCGAGATTGCCGGGAGCCCCCCAGTTGAAGCCGTTCGCCCGGTAGAGCGCATCGACCTCGTTCGAGAAGTGAAAGTCGTACGTCAGGCCCGAGGTGTGGGTCAACAGGCTGTGGATCGTGACCTCGCTGGCCGGTTCGGTTGTCTGGTACTGCATCACGTTGCCGCCCGCGAATACGCGCGCATTCGCGAACGACGGAATCCACCGAGACACCGGGTCCTTGAGCTGAAAGAGGCCCTGTTCGTACAGCTGCATGGCTGCGATCGACACGATCGGCTTGGACATCGAGTAGATGCGATAGATCGTGTCGGACGTGACCGGCAGGGACCGCTCGCAATCCCGATCGCCGTAGCGGTGGGTGTACGCGATCTTGCCACCGCGCGTCACGAGTGCCGAGACGCCGGGCAGGCGGCCATCGTCGACGTAGCGATTCAGGTGCGTTGTGATGCGTCCCAGCCGGGCAGGGTCGAACCCCACCTCGGTCGGCTCGACTTCCGCCTCAATCGATCCCATCACTGCCTCCGACGGTTCTGCGCTGCGGTTTCGCAGGTTACGGCGCAGGTGCGCGCAGGGCGCGTCGCCAGGGGGTGAGCGAGCACTCGCTCCGTCGCACAGGTGATTCGAGCGTCGGGGTGAGCGCGTTATATCGACATTGATCGAGACAACACAGCCATCGAAGAAATAGATCGAGGATAATGCACTTGACAGCAACCGAGTCGGCACGGCTAAAGTGCGCACGCTTGCCGGGCACATTGCCATCCGGCCTGAGGTCCCGGCATCAATTGTGGGAACGGAAGGCGGAGTGGTTGTGACGAGAACCTATGAATTCAGTGTGTATGTGGAAGGTGCCGACCTCACCGTTGCTTCGACGGTCGAACAACTGGAACGAGCTGGCTATACCCATCCCGCAGCTGCGGCAAGCGTTGGCATTCAAGCGCTCGTGTTCTCCCGGCCCGCAGAACGCCTCGCCGATGCTGCCGAATCAGCAGCGGCGGAGGCAGAGTGCATCGCTGAAGTGTGGATTGCCCGCAACGTCCGAAGCGGTGCCGTGGCGGTGTTCGACCCCGTCACGATGGAACCCATGGACCTTGATGCCGATGCGACGCCGACCGATCCGACTGCTGCAATGCCAGCGCGGCCCCAGCGGAGAATCGGTCGCTCCCAGCACATCGGTTCGCCTCTCCCGTTGCGCTAGCCAGCGCCGGAGCGGACTGGTCTCGCGAGGCCGGACCTAGAGTTCTCCGGTGTGGATGTCGGCAGCAGGCGAAATGGCTGACGAGCAGTTGCTCTCGCGGCTGCTGATTGTGCGGCACGGTGAATCAGTGGCAATGGCTGAGGGAATCGTCGGCGGACCCAAGGGATGCCGCGGCCTCACCGACCGGGGTCATGCTCAGGCTGCAGCACTCCGTGACAGATTCGCGGCCGGGCGCGAACCTGTGGTGCACTTCGTGTACACGTCTCCATTGCCGCGAGCTCGTGAGACCACCGACATCGTGCTGCCGGCACTAGGCGGGGACGAGCGGGGCAACCTCGACGTTCGCATCCATGACGACCTCGAGGAAATACGTCTTGGTCCCATCGACGGCATGACGTGGGAGGCCGCACGTCAGCAATTCGCTTTCGTCCGCTCTGACGGGCAGCCCTACGCACCGGTTGTACCCGGTGGGGAGAGCCGAGCCGGGTTCCGTCACAGAGTTGCGCAAGTGCTGAATGACATTGCAGCATCGCATCCGGGCGCCACGGTATTCGTGGGGTGCCATGGCGGAATCGTGTCCGCAGCAATGGCGATGGCATTCGGCATCCCGCCCGCCCAACCGGGCGTCGGCGTAGTCACTGCGGTGACCTCGATCACCGAGCTCGAGCTGCTCGACGGCGACAACGGGCTGCTCGACGGCGACAAAGGGCGACGCTGGCAAGTGCGTCGCTTCAACGACGCTGCCCATCTCACCGCTGTCGAAGCGGCCTGAACCGATAGCTCCCGCTTCGCAGAACACACAGGCGCTGCGACCTTCTAGCTTGGCGTTGTCGGGAGACTGGAGGACCGGATGCTGGTCGAACGAATTGAAGCCAAGTGGATCGACGCCTTTGCGTCGGTCTTCGAGATGTGCGGCGTCGAGCCGCCCCAAACTGCCGCAATCCTGTCGGAGAGCCAGAGCAGGGCCGTCAACGTGAACCTCGCCGAACTGGCGCTGGATCGCCTCGGCGCACCGCCTATCCACGTCGTCGTACCCACGCCGCGCCAGTCGGCGCCGGTACCCGTGAGGTCAACGGGAGCGTCGGATGCGATCGCCGGCTCGACGGCGGTCCTTGCAGCCCTCGGCGCTGTGGACTTTGTCGTCGACTGCACGGTGGAGGGGCTGCTGCACGCACCGGAGCTCGGGAAGATCCTGGGCGAGGGCACCCGGATCCTGATGGTCTCCAACGAGCACCCAGAGGCCTTGGAGCGACTCCTGCCGGCGCCTGACCTCGAGCCGAAGGTGAAGGTCGGCATCAAGAAGCTCATCGGTGCTTGCGAGATGGCTGTGACCTCGGCCGCAGGCACCGACCTGGTCGTCGACGTGAGCGAGGCCCCGTGCGGGGGCGGCTGGGGGTACACCTCGCGGCCGGGAACGATCAGCCATTGGCCCGGCGGTCTGTGCCTCGCATTCCCCAAGGCCGGAACCGTGAACGGCACCATCGTGATGGACCGCGGCGACATGAACCTCACGTTCAAGCGCTATATCGAGTCACCGATCACGCTGCACATCAGCGACGACTACGTCGTCGAAGTGGAAGGCACCGGCACCGACGCTGCGCTGTTCCGCAGCTACACCGACGCCTGGGGCGACCGAGAGGCATACGCGACCAGCCACGTGGGATGGGGCATGAACCCGGGCGCGCGTTGGGACACCATGTCGATGTACGACCGAAGCCAGACCAACGGCACCGAACAACGGGCCTTCGCCGGCAACTTCCTGTACTCCACGGGGGCGAACGAGCACGCCGGTCGCCACACGCTCGGGCACTTCGACTTGCCGATGCGGAATCACAGCGTGCTGCTCGATGGCGAGGCGGTCGTGATCTCCGGTGTGCTGCAAGGCGATCTGGCCTGAGTACACGCGCCAGCGGCCTGCCGACCGGTCCCTACCAGCCAGCACTGTGAGCGACCCCCGCCCTCTGGCTACCGGAGCCGACCTTGCAGCTCGCGTCGAACGCTGGGCCGACCACTGCCCGGGCGCGACCGCTCTCGCATTCGAAGGGGTCGAGCACACCTATGGCTCCTTCGCCGACCAGATCGTCGCTACTGCGGGCTGGCTGGCGGCTGCGGGCATCGGCGAGGGCGACTGCGTGGCGTGGCTCGGTCCGAATCGGCCAGCCGCACTGAGGTTGATGCTCGGCTGTTCCTGGCTGGGCGCCATCTACCTCCCCCTGAACTCGCGCCTGGCACCGCCCGAGCACCGGTGGATCCTCGACCACGCCGGACCGAGCCTGCTGGCCGTCGACACTGAATTCGAAGAGCACGCAGCATTGATCGGCGCGCAGTGTGACACCCGCGTCGTGCCTGATGAGCCGCACGGCTTCAGCGCCACCGAAGGGGCACCTGCGCGCCGGGGCACGCCGGCACATCCAGTGCTGCTGGCATACACCTCGGGTACTACCGGACACCCCAAAGGCGCACTGCTGGACCAAGCGGCCATGGCTGCCAATGCCGTCAACTCAACGCACGCACACGACCTCACCAGCACTGATCGGGTGCTGACGGCCATTCCGTTGTTCCACGTCGGCGGGCTGAACATCCAGACGCTCCCGGCGGTGCTGGGCGGAGCGGCGGTGCTAATCCATCGCGCCTTCGATCCCGGGCTGTTTATCTCCGACGTTGAGCAGTGGCAGCCCACCTGGACGGTGCTGGTACCGGCAGCGCTCGCCGCCGTTGCCGCTCACCCGCGCTTCGCGAGTGCCGATCTCGGCTCGCTGCGCGGGATCATGACGGGATCGTCACCTGTTCCCAGTGCCGTCACCGGGCCGTACTTCGAGCGGGGCCTGCCGGTCGGGCAGATCTACGGTTCCACTGAAACGGCCCCGATCGCCGTACACCTGCGCTGCGACGAAGCGGCCGACCATCCGGGTTCTTGCGGCAAGCCGTCGACGATGTGCGAGGTGCGCATCGTCACCGACGCTGGCCCCGATGCGCTGCCTGGCGAGCATGGCGAGCTGTGGGTACGCGGCCAGAGCATTCTGCGGGAGTACTGGCGGGACCCGCTGGCAACCGCTGAGGCACTCACCGACGGCTGGTTCCGTACCGGCGACGTCGGTCACGCTGACGCCAGCGGTTGGATCTTCATCGATGACCGGCGCAAGGACATGATCATCTCCGGCGGCGAGAACATCTACCCAGCAGAACTCGAAGAGGTGCTCGCCCGGAGCGACCTCGTCGCGGAAACCACCGTCGTGGGAGTGCCCGATGAGCGTTGGGGCGAAGTTCCCGTGATCGTGGCGGTGCGTGCAGCACCGTCTGCAGACGCGCTCGGCCTCGAAGCCGGGTCCGACGATGCTGAGTCTGACGATGCTGAGTCTGACGATGCTGAGTCTGACGATGTCACGGCGGCAGCCCTGCTGCGCCTGTTCGACGGTCAGCTTGCGCGGTTCAAGCAGCCCAAGGCCGTCATCTGGCTCGACGAGCTGCCTCGCACCGCCTTGGGCAAAGTGCGCAAACACGAGGTGAAGGCGATGCTGGCGGAGCGCCGCACGGCAACACCCGACGACCGGAGGACCGCAAGATGAGCCAAGACTCCCCCGACCACGCCACGCAGTCCACGCCAGAGCCCACCGACGTCGCATTCATCGGGCTCGGCGTGATGGGCTACCCGATGGCCGGCCATCTCGCCGCGGCGGGCCACCGTGTCACCGTGTTCAATCGCACCACGAGCGTCGCGCAGCGGTGGTCCGACGAACACCCCGGAACAATCGCTACGACACCCTCGAACGCCGCCGACGAGGCGGAGATCGTGTTCATGTGCGTGGGCGCCGACAACGACGTGCGAGCCGTCGCCTACGGCGATGACGGGGCTTTGGCCGCCATGAGCGAGGGATCGATCCTCGTCGACCACACCACCGCCTCGGCCGACCTTGCACGAGAGCTGTCTGATGAGGGCGCTGCGCGTGGGGTGGGCTTTGTCGACGCACCGGTGTCGGGCGGCGAAGCGGGCGCGCGCAGCGGCGTCCTGACCGTCATGTGCGGCGGCGCCGCCGAGCACTTCGAACTGGCTCGCCCGGTCATCGACGCCTACGCCCGGGCTGTCACGCTCATCGGGCCCGCGGGCTCGGGGCAGCTCGCCAAGATGGTGAACCAGATCTGCATTGCCGGGCTGGTTCAAGCGCTGTCCGAAGGCCTTGAGTTCGGTCGCCGGGCAGGACTCGATCTCGACGCCGTACTGGACACGATTTCGCAGGGAGCCGCTGGGTCCTGGCAGATGTCCAACCGCGGCACGACGATGATGGCCGACGAGTTCGACTTCGGCTTCGCCGTCGACTGGATGCGCAAGGACCTCCGCATCGTGCTGTCCGAGGCACAGCGCAACGGCGCTCGGTTGCCGGTCACCGCGCTGGTTGACCAGTTCTACAGGCGCATCGGGGAACTTGGCGGCGGCCGCTGGGACACGTCCAGCCTCATTGCCCTGCTGCGCCCACCTGATCACCGGTCCTCAGCCGTCGTTTGAACTGATCCAGCTCGGTGCGCGCACACTGCGGACACCCCGTCCTCAACCGCTGATTGCCGCTGCATTTCATATCCGGCTCTCTACTCTGAG
The DNA here is from genome assembly GCF_965237655.1 of Candidatus Poriferisodalis sp. Lineage (GTDB taxonomy): Bacteria > Actinomycetota > Acidimicrobiia > Acidimicrobiales > Poriferisodalaceae > Poriferisodalis. The sequence goes on along the minus strand of NZ_CBDEGB010000002.1, from coordinate 1,242,913 downwards.
TCATCTCGGCTGCTGATCGCGCGGTCGGGCTCTTGACCACGCGACTGGTGGGACCCGCCATGCAGACTTCGGGCTCGCGCGGCGCGGCTTCAACGCGCCGTCAGCGCTCGAGACTGGCGTTCGCGGCGTTCGTGTTGGCATTTGCAGGAGTTGTAGCGCCGGTTCACGAGCCCTCCGTGTCGGCCCAGACCCTGACGTGCAACAGCGGCACCGCCGTGCCGAATCCCACTGGCAACTCCAGCCTCGTTGCAGACTGCGAAACACTGCTCGGCCTCAAGTCCACGCTGGCTGGATCGGGCCGGCTCAATTGGTCGGCGTCACGTGCGATGACGGGGTGGACGGGCATCACGATGTCGGGCGGTCACGTGACGGAACTCCGGCTGAGCAGCACCGGTTTGAGCGGCACGATCCCAACCGAACTGGGCAACTTGAGCGGCCTCACCACGATCTCCATGGCCTCGAACGACCTCAGCGGAAGCATCCCGGCATCGATCGGCACTCTCACCAATCTCCGCCATCTCAACCTCGCGCGCAACGAACTGCGAAAGCCGCTGCCGACGCAGCTGGGCAATCTCTCCAACCTCAAGGTGCTGTACCTCACGGGCGACATCCCCATCGAACTCGAGAAGCTGGTGAAGCTGGAAGAACTCAGACTCGCCGACAACAATTTGACTGGTTGCGTGCCCGGATCGTTGTCGTATGTCGCGAAACACGACATCGCCGAGCTCGGGCTCCCGTACTGCCGAGCCAAGCCAATCTTCCGGACCTCGGAATCCGGACTGCGCAACATCTCAGAGGGAGCGACCGTGGGAACCTCCGTGGGCAGGCCCGTGGCTGCGGTGGATCGCGACGGCGATCCGCTGACGTACTCGCTCGGGGGCACCGACGCTGGCAATTTCCAGATCGATGCATTGTCGGGACAGCTCCGAGTTGCGGCAGCCCTCGATCGGGAATCCCAGGAGACTCACTCCTTCACGGTCTCGGTGCACGACGGCACTGACCGCGACGGGGAACCGGTCACGTCGACCGACACGACGATCGACGTGACCGTCACGATCCTCGACGTGGACGAGGAGCCCACGGTGACCGGTCCGGCCACCGCAACAACAACCGAGAACGCCGACACCGTCCTGAACTACTACTCCGCCGTCGATCCTGAAGGCGTCGAGATCACCTGGTCGGTGGCAGGGGTCGACAGAGGGGCATTCGAAATCGACAGCCACGGCGCGCTGCGTTTCGCCGTTCCGCCTGACTTCGAGTCGCCGACAGACCGGGGCGGGGACAATAGCTACGACCTGCTGGTCCAGGCATCCGACGGATCAAACACAGTCTCGCTTGCGGTCGCGGTGTCCGTGACGGGCATCGACGAAGCACCGGTGCTGCTGGGCCCCCGTGCAGTCAGCCTGTCGGAGAACATCTCTGGCGAACTGGGCCGATACCGGGCGATCGATCCTGAAAATGCCACGGTGACCCTGACACTCGGCGGCGGCGACTCCGGATCGCTGAGCCTGGGTGACGACGGTGTGTTGAGCCTCGACAGCGCCCCGGACTTCGAACAGCCCGGCGACGTTGACCGCGACGGCGTGTACGAGGTCAGCATCGAGGCGTCCGATGGCGCGCTGACCACCTCGCGGGCGGTGCGCATCGGAGTGCGGGACGTGAACGAGGCACCCACCGTGAGCGGCGACACCTCGATCGAGCGAGATGAGCTGTACACCGATGAGACCTCGATCATCGGTCGGTACTCCGTCGACGATCCTGAGTCCGGGGATGTCGAGTGGAGTGTCGCGGGGAGCGACGGCGCTGATTTTGCGATCGACGCGTTCGGCAGCTGAAATTTGCCAAGACGCCGGATTTCGAGTCGGCCGCCGACGCGAATCGGGACAACGTCTTCGGGATCACCGTCGAAGCGTTCGACGGCGACCACACCGGTTCGCTCGCCGTAACCGTCAAGGTCTCGAATATCGACGAGAGTCCGGAACTGCGCCCCTTCGGGCTGTACCCGCAAGTAGGCAACTCGGTGCATCTGAGCCTCAGCGATCCCGACGGCAGCGTGACAGGCACGCAGTGGAGTTGGCAACGCTCGTCGAACCGTGTCAGCTGGTCGACGATCAGCGACGCCACGTCAAGTTCGTACTACCCGACATCGGGCGACCAGGGCCGATACCTACGCGTCAACGTCAGCTACAACGACGGTGAGGGCGACAACAAGACGGAGCGGTTCACATGGAACAGCGCGGTACGTGCGGAGCCCTCCAGCAACACGGCCCCCTACTTCGACTCGACTGCGGCAGCGCAACGATCGGTACCAGAGACCGATCCAGCCGGATATGCCGTCGGGCCCCCCGTCAGCGCCGATGACGACGATGACGATCCCCTCGTCTACTCCCTGAGCGGCGTGGGCAACGGCTCTTTCAGGATCGACGCGACAACAGGTCAGATCCGCACACATGCGCCGCTCGACGGATATCCGGGCCAAGCGTTTCATCTCACGGTCAACGCTGCGGACCCGTCGGGTGCGAGGGCTCAACGACCCGTCACCATCACTGTTCAAGACCAGCCGCAAGCACCCGTGCTGACCGGCCCCCGCGTCGTGCATATCGACGAACGCAACACAGAGGTCGCTTTGTTCGGCGCATACGATCCTGACCGCAGCGCGCTCAGCTGGAGCCTCGGCGGGCCCGACGAAGATGATCTTCAGATCAGCACGCGCCGCGAGCTGAGGTTCCAGCAGTTCCCGGACGCCAATGCGCCGGCCGATGCGAATCTCGATAACACCTATGAGGTCGACGTCCGCGTTTCCGATGGCAGCTTCACGGCCATGCAGCGTGTCCGGATCACTGTCGCTGACCTCGATGAATTCGGAAACGTGTCACTGTCGGAATCGCAACCGACGCCGGGAACTGCGGTGACAGCGACACTGAGCGACCCCGACGGCGACATCGCCAATCTGAGGTGGGAGTGGCAACGCAAGCGCTCCAGCGGGGAATGGACACCCATTCCCCGCTCCGCCTCGAACACCTACATCGTCACGAGGAGCGACTCTGGGTATTCCCTGCGCGCCGAAGCCGTCTATGACGACGACCATGGACCTGTCAAGTCGGCTTCCAGCTCCGGCGGTTCGTCAACGACGTCGACTACGTCGAACGACAACGGAAGCAACTCCCAAACAATCAGCAGCTCACGCTTGAACACCACCGGTGGCGGTGGTGGCGGCGGCGGCATCGACGGCGTGGAAGGGACGACGCTGTTTGTTGCCAATGGCTGGAGTCCAGCGGACGTCGGAGTTGCTGCGGCATTCGCAGCCCGCACAGCAGGCGCCGCGGTCATCTACACCGAAGGTGACCGCCTTCCGGCTGCAGTCCGGGCGCTCCTCGACGTCCGAACCGTTCACCTCATTCCGATCATCGGCGGTGAGACCGCCGTGTCCGAGGCAGTGCGCCAGTCGCTTGCCGCCTCCGAGCCGTTTGCGGACATCAAGCGCATCACGGGAGCGACGGGTGTCGAGACGTCAGTCCGAGCCGCCCGCTTGGCCCTCGACGGCACGCGTACGGGTGACGCAGTGCTGATCGTCGTCAATGGATGGAGCCCGCCCGATATCGGCATTGCCGCAACGTTGGCGGCGCGCCTGCCCTACTCGGCTGTCGTCTACACGGAGACCGCCGAGCTCGGAGCAGAGTTGCGTCAGCTCATCGCGGACACATCTCCCAACAGCATCCTCGTCGTCGGTGGCACGGCAGCGGTATCACAGACCGTCGAGGACCAGATCCGTGCAGCCGCTCCCGACACAGGCGTCGAGCGCATCAACGGCACCTCTCGGACCCACACCGCACAGCTCGCCGCGCAGTACCTCGAACAGCACTCCACGCCCCTTCCCGCCAACGAACGGGTCGTCATCGTGGCCAGCGGCCGGAGCCCGCCCGACATCGGCGTCGCAGCCGCGCTGTCGGCGCGCACGCCGGGCGCCCTCGTTGTCTACACGGCGCCCGGCATGCTGCCGGCCGAAACAGAAGAACTTCTCAGACTCGTCCAGCCGAGGTTGGTTCGCATCATTGGCGGGACCAACGCGATTCCCACCGCCGTTCAGAACGAGATCGCGGCTCTCTTGCCGTCGGGCGGCAGGACGCAACGCACCAGCGGCCAGACCCGGATTCACACATCCGTCAACGTTGCCCGCGGAATCCTGCCGAGGGACTAGGTGCCCGTAGTCCGCCCCGGTGTCGTCACGGCTCCCCCGCTCGAGCGGTACCGTGCGGGCCCGTGACGCACAGCGACCGCATCCTGATGGGACCGGGGCCGTCCAACCCCTATCCCGAAGTCATCGAGGCCTTCACCCGACCGGTGCTCGGCCACCTCGATCCCGAGTTCATTGCTCTGCTGGACGAGATCAACGCGCGCCTTCGAACCGTCTGGCAGACCCAGAACCTGCTGACGTTCCCCGTGAGCGCCACCGGTTCGGCAGGCATGGAGGCCGCCTTCTGCAACTTCGTGGAACCCGCCGACACCGTCGTCATCGGTGTCAACGGCGTCTTCGGCACCCGCATGTGTGACGTCGCTTCACGATGCGGTGCAAATGTTGTCGCCGTCGAGGAGCCGTGGGGCCGCGCTATCGACCCCCAGCGGCTCATCGACGCGCACCCCTCGCCCAAGATCATCGCGGTTGTGCATGCGGAGACCTCCACGGGTGTGCGCAACGACATCGCCCCGCTCGGTGAGGCCAAGGGTGATGCACTGTTGCTCGTCGACTGCGTCACGTCGTTGGGCGGGATCCCGGTCGACATCGACGGATGGGGCACCGACATCGCTTACAGCGGCACCCAGAAGTGTCTCGGGGTGCCACCGGGCCTTGCCCCCCTCACTGTCAGCGACCGCGCTCTCGAATCACTCGTGGCCAAGCCCCAGAGCTGGTACCTCGACCTCAACATGATCCGGGCCTATGTCGTCGGGGAGGGCGCTCGCGCCTACCACCACACGGCCCCGATCTCGATGCTCTACGCGCTGCACGCCGGCCTCGGAGCGGTGCTTGATGAAGGGCTCCACAACGCTTGGGCACGCCATCAGGCCTGCGGGGATGAGCTGCACGCCCGCCTGCCGGAACTGGGCTTCGAGCTGTGGGCCCAAGAGGGCCACCGGCTGCCCGAGCTGACCACCGTCACGCTGCCAGCAGGCTTTGACGACGTCGCCGGGCGGCGTACCCTGCTCGAGCGCTACGGCATCGAGGTGGGCGGCGGGCTGGGTCCCGTGGCAGGAAAGGTGTGGCGCATCGGCTGTATGGGCCACACAGCCCGGATGCGCAACGTCAGGATGCTGCTCGGCGCGCTCGAAGAGCTGGTGGCAGCCTGAGCTGCGGTCCGTGCCTCGTCTGAGGCCCGATCAGGGCGTCGGATGCAACGGCAGCAGTTCTTTGCCAAGCGCCGCTCGGTAGGTGTTGTGGAAGTGATGCAATGCTGCCGGCTCGTTGCGTCCGAACACGACGTGCTCGAGCGCCCCACTGCTGGCTGAGCGCTGCTGGCTGGCGCTCATCGCGTAGTCCTCATCGCGGATGATGTTCCCGAAACCACGATCGACCTCCTCGGCGAAGTGAGCGGCGTCGGAGTTGAGCGAAACATGAGGTCGCAAGTAGAACGAGATGCGGCTGATGTGCCGCCCCGGGTACCGGGCGTCGGGATAGGTACGGACCACGTACACAACACTGCCTGACGGGATGAACTGGACATTCGGGAACAGCCAGTACACGGGCAGTGTGGCGGTGCACAGATCCCAGTCGTCGCACCCACAGCAGGCCGTGCTTCTCGACCGCAGGCAACGGGACCAAGCCGAGCTCTGAGCGGTCCAGCTCCCCGAATTGGTCGGATTTCGGCAATCCCACCAATGTCCCGTCGCCGTCGTAGGTCCAGTTGTGGAACGGGCAGGTAAAACGCCGCTTGGTGCCGCGCTCTGCTGTTTCGACAACGACGCCACGGTGCCGGCAGACATTCACGAACGCCTTGAATTCCCCCGATGCTAAGCGCGTCAGCAGGATCGGCGTGCTCAGTTCGTCGAAGGTCATGAAAGAACCCGGTTCGGGGAGATCGCCCGACAGCCCGACGATCTGGGGGTATCGATCGAAGAACTCCCGCTGCTCGAGTGCTGCGAGTTCTGGATCGGCATACGCCGACGTGGGGTTGTAACGCACACCGCCGGCATCGACGTTGGTGCCAGAGTCGAGGCGCGCGAGCAGCGTCTTGATCTGATCGATTTGTTCGGCGCGCTTCACAGCCGGAATTCCGGCTCAGCCGGTGTTGAACGACTGTGCCAGGACGGAGAAACCCTCGGTGTTCTCAAGACGCATGCCGACGATTTCCTGGTACTCGGGCGAGTTGTACCAAGCCTTGGCGGCCTCGGTATCGGGGAACTCCAAGACAATGGTCTGGGGACCTGGCGGGGTGCCCTCCATCACCTCGGAGGCCGCGTCGAACGCAACCAGCTTGGCCCCTGCGGCTTGCACCGTGGGCGCTGCCGCCTTCTGGTACTGCCGATACGCATTGGCGTCCTTCACGACGTACTGAGCAATGAAATATGCAGCCATGCGCGGCAGTATGCCATCTGGCCGCGACTCTCAGCGAGTTGGGTGGGACCGGAGGTCCTCGCGGGAGACTCGTCGAGGCTCTTGGTGGCTCAGCGGAGCCAGTCGTTGAACTCGGGTTGCCGCTTGGCCAGGAATGCCGAGACGCCCTCTGCTGCATCGGGCAGGTGATCGGTGATTGCGGTCTTCGAAGCGATCTCGTCGAGAGATTGCTCCCACGTCATCTCCGCCGCCAGCAGGATCGACCGCTTGAGCATGCGCATCGCCACCTGGGGGCCCTCGGCCAGTTCGGCTGCGAGCTCGGCCGTGGCTGCGGGCAACTGGTCGTCGTCGACCACCTCATGGACCAGGCCCAGCTCATGCGCCACCGATGCATCGACGATCCGCTTGCGCATCATGAAGTCCGTCGCGCGGGCCACGCCGAGATGCTGTACCAGCAGCCACTGGCCGCCCTCGTCGGGCAGCAGGCCGAAGCGAAGCGTTGCAGAACCCATGCGAGCCGAGCGTGCCGCAATGCGGAAGTCGCAGGCCAAGGCGAAGCTGAAGCCGGTCTGGATGGCGAAGCCATTGATCGCGGCGACGGTCAGCTTGTCCAGATGGCGGACCGCTGTGTTGACGGCCTGCGAGATCGTCCGCAGTCCGTTGTAGGTGCCCGGCGCGTTGTGGTGGCCGCCGAAGATCGGCGCCGTGGAGCCCGGATGGGCTTCCTCGTAGCCGCGCAGGTCGTCGCCGGCCCAGAAGGCCCGACCCTGGCCGGTGAACACGAGCACGCGCACGTCGTCGTCCATCTGTGCCTGGGTCAGCAGTTCGACCAAGTCCCGCTTCATCGGCGCGTTCGAGGCGTTCATCGCCTCGGGTCGATTGAACGTGACGGTCAGGACACCGCTGTCCGCCAACGAGGTCTCAAATCCGAAGTACTCGGTGTCGCCTATTCCCGATTGACGCTGTGCCATTGCAACTCCCCGGTGGTCTCGCAGGTCGGTGGCCCCGAACCTAACGAATCTGCGGCGGCTGGATACGCTGCGCGCCGTGCCAGACCAGCCGCACGTCTCCCGAGCACCGTTCGCCCCCTTTGACGGTGTGCTCATGCTGCGGCTCGATACCGAGACGCCCGCTGGTGACCGGACGTACTACGTCACGCCCTTCGTGACAGATGGCGAGCGGATGTTTGTCTTCGACGAACCCGGCGATCGCAGTGATGCGCTCGAGGCACTGCTCATCGGCAACCGCACGGCTATCAGCTCTGCGACAACGGGTGGCCTGAGCATCGGCGCCATTGGGCGCAACCCGACTCCGGTCGAGGAAGCATGGGCGCGTGACGCTTGCTCGGCGCGCTTCTTCTACGACCAGGCCTTGCAAGACCTCGCCCAGCTCGGCGGCCTCGTGACCCTGCACCCCGTCTGAGCAGCCGTCTCTGCTGACTGCCGCTGTTCAGTCTCGGGCCGTCGACCGATGGAGACGGTCATGGGTGGGAGCTTCGATGCGGATGCGGCCGGGCGACCGGGCGTGTTTCCATTCGAGTCACCGGCCGATCTCGAGAGTTCGGGCGGGGTTGTTGGGCTGCGAGGCGGTGCTTTGGCGTTTTTCTGGCTGCTCTGGGGCGGCGGCGAAGCGTGCTGCTGGGCGCGCTTCCGCGCTGGCAGAAATGCCCAATGTCGCAGCCGCGCTGGGTGAGGGCCGCATCACCGCGGAGCACGCTGACGTCCTGGTTGGCGCGGCTGGATTCGCAGGTGGTGATGCCGTGGACGGGGCTTCGCGCCTGCTGGACACTGCGGCGTCGACGAATGTCGAGCGTACGCGTCGAGCCGCAAATGAGTGGATGCACGAACACCGCAAGGGTCTCACGCCCGCGGAGAAGTATCGCCGTCAGCGGGCACAGCGGCGGCTGAGCATCACCCAGACCTCGGAGGGCCTCACCAAGGCCACGACTCTCATGGATCCCGCCACCGGCGCAGCGTTCAAGGCGATCATCGACGGTATGGCTCAGCGGTTCGCCCAAGCCGAGCGGAACGACTGGACGCCGCCGGCGCCGCTGCCGCCCCTCGCGCCCGACCACCTCTCGGCACTGCCAGCCGGTGCCACGTTCTCCGTGGGGTCGCTGTCGACGCCTGCGACGTTCGATGGTGCAGCACTCGACACGTGTGATTCCCATGGCGCATCTTCGGCCTCGCGGCGGGGGTCGGCCTCGCCCGCAGACGTGACGTCCGGTTGCGCCTCGCACGCTCCGTCACCCACGGATGCTGTGCTGCGTCGCCGCAATCAGCTGCTGATCGTCGCCGACGCCCAATGGCGTGCCCTCGTTGCACGCGATCGAGGTTGCGTGATCTGTCAAGCGGCACCCAGTTGGTGTGAGGCCCATCACATCGTCCCGTGGAAGGCTCCCGCGAGGGGGCGGACCGACATCGACAATCTCGCACTGTTGTGTTTCCGCTATCACCACCAGCTCCACGACAGCCCTGGCTGTCTGCGGCGAACCTCGCCCACCAGCTTCGTCATCGACTACAACCGCCGACGCGAATAGGTCGCTCTCGCCGAGTTCCTCAGCGAGCGCCTGGCCTGGGAGCCGCGCAAATGCCTCGGCCACCAACACAGACAGCCCCCCTTGGTCGGACCTTATTGATCGAACAGCCCATCTAGGGTGCGCTGATGCGCACAGCCATTGGATTCGGGGGGCCGGCGTCGGGCAAGCGGCGTGATTGGGACGAACAGGTCGAGTTCCTGCGCGAGGCCGAGCGTCTTGGCGTGGACATCTTGTGGTCGGCCGAGGCGTGGGGCATGGACGGCGTCAGCACGCTGGCGTACCTCGCCGCAGTCACCGAACGGGTGAAGCTCGGCACCGGCATCCTGCAGATATCGGCCCGCGCCCCGGCGATGACCGCCATGACTGCGCTGTCAATGGCTGCGATGACGGGCGACCGCTTCATCTTGGGACTCGGCGTCAGTGGGCCTCAAGTCGTCGAGGGCCTCCACGGGGTGCCGTTCGCCGACCCGCTGGGGCGGCTGCGCGAGACCGTCGACATCTGCCGCCAGGCGTTCGCCGGCGAGCGGATCTCCCACGAAGGCCGCCACCATGTCCTCCCACTGCCGGGCGGTCAGGGCAAGTCTCTGCGTCTCTCCCAACCCGCCAATGACACCATCGAGATCTGGCTCGCGACCCTTGGGCCCAAGTCATTGCGCTACACCGGTGAGGCTGCCGACGGCTGGGTGGGTGTGTGCTTCGTGCCGAGCTGTCCCGAGGTCACCTGGGGTCAGGTGCTTGAGGGGGCCGCGGCGGCCGGGCGTGCGCCAGGTTCGGTGGCCTGCCAGGCCGGGGGCGCCGTCGAATTCGGTGACGATCTTGAAGCGCTGATCGAACCGCGGCGTCCCGGCGTCGCCTTCACGCTGGGCGCGATGGGATCGGCCACGGCCAACTTCTACAACGACGCCTACCGCCGGGCGGGCTTCGAGGAGGAGTGCCGTGAGGTGCAGCGCCTGTGGCTCGACGGCGATCGCGCCGCCGCCACTGCAGCGGTTCCGGATCGGCTGATCACCGAGACGAATTTCTTGGGGACCCACGAACAGGTCACCGATCAGGTGCGCGGGTATCGAGACGCCGGCGTGGACGTCTTGCGCCTGCAGCCCGAGGGACCCACTGCCATCGATCGCTTGGACACGCTCGCCCAGATGATCGACATCGTGCGAAACGTCAGTGCTGAACCCGCCAGCACAGGGCCCGTCGGCACTGGGCCCGCCAACACGTCGTCGTAGCTGTGCCCCCTGCACCGGAGCGTCGACGACTGCGCGAGGCCCACGGCTCGAGCGATATAGTCTTACTTATGACTAGAGAAGTAAGGAAACGTCCCCGGGGGCGCACGACGATTACGTCGAAGCATCAGGTCACGATCCCGGCTGAGGCGTTTGCCGCCGCGGGCCTGACCGCCGGCGACTCGTTGCAGGGCAGAGCGCTGGGCCCGGGACGTGTCCTGTTCGAGCGGGTCGGCGACCGGCTCGCCGAGACTGCCGGAATCTTCGACGGCATCTATCCAGAGAACGCTGTCGAGGTCCTGCGCGGTGAGTGGGAGTAGCGCGACTGGGCTGGTGGTCGTGGATGCCGGCGTGGTCATCGGTCACCTCGATCGGGCCAATCCGCACCACGACGCCTCCGCTCATGCGCTCGCGGCAGCAGCGTCGGTTGCCGAGCGCTTGATGCTGCCGGTCACGGCTTTCGCCGAATGCCTCGTCTACCCAGCACAGGCCGGTAGCAAGGCCACAGAACGATTCGAAGCAGCACTCGCAACGATCCCGATCGGCGTTCTTGACGCCAATGCCGATGTCGCCCGAACCGCCGCCGGCTTGCGGGCCGAACACCCATCGCTGAAGCTCCCCGATGCCTTCGTCATCGCAACCGCCATCGTCCACAAGGCCGATGCACTCTTGACCACCGACCGTCGATGGCCCGCCGCCCTGATCCGGTCGCTCACGCCCTCGTTAGACATCATCTGAACAGCGATCAGCACGAGAGCAGGCCGCGGCGTCACTACCGTGGTGTCCATGACCGAGGACCCTGTCACGTTCAGCGAATCCGAGCTGCGGGAGCGACTCACGCCGATGCAGTACCACGTCACCCAGGAGGCAGGCACCGAGCGGCCGTTCACGGGCGAGACGTGGGACAACCATGACGAAGGCGGGTACCGCTGCGTGGTGTGCGGCGCCGAGTTGTTCAGCTCAGAAACGAAGTTCGAGAGCGGTTCTGGTTGGCCGAGCTTTACCCAGCCCGTCTCGGGCGATGCGGTGGACACTGAGGCCGATCGCGCGTACGGCATGGTCCGTACCGAGGTGATGTGCAAGGCCTGCGGGGCTCATCTCGGTCACGTCTTTCCCGACGGACCGCGGCCGACGGGCGATCGCTTCTGCATGAATTCGGCGTCGTTGCAATTCGTGCCGACCGACGAGCCCGACTGAAGAGGGCCGACTGAGCACCGGCCCGGGACGTTTGCGGGGCGTCAGCTGGTGCTGTCAGTGTCGGATTCGTCTCCGATGTCGAAGCTGAGCTGCACGGCAATGGGCTCGTCGGGGAACAGCTTCACCACGTCCGCATCCAGCTCTCGGCGAACGCCTGCCACCGACAGCACATTGAGCATCGCCGCCTGACCCTGGCGCAGGAGGCTGAGCACCTGGTCGTCGTCGACCATCAGCACGTCGCTGCCGCTGATGACGATGGTCGCTGAGGCGACCTCACCCCCGAGCTGGTTGCGCAGGTAGTCGAACGCCCGGGCGATTGACTTCAGGTCGATGCCCTGATCGCGCATCTTCTTGGCGATCTTCAGTTCCACGAGGTCGTTGTAGGAATAGCGGCGGCGCGATCCGCTGCCTGCTGCCTCCGCGACCGACGGCCTTACCAGCCCCTTACGGGCCCAGTGGTCGAGCTGGCGGTAGCTGATCCCGACAAGTTCCGCAGTCTGCGGCCCAAAGAATCCCTCAGAGAATTCACCCGGTTCGTCAGCGACGGCTGTGCGAGGGCCGGCTGTCGGAGGCACGATCGCGCCTACTGATCCGGCGGAAGGCTCGGGCTGCGGCTTCGGTAGGTCATCGCTCTCGGAGGTATCGGGCTCGGGCAAGAAATCTCGCTGCTGGTTGGCCATCGGTGTCTCCTTCCCCGTCCAGATAGGGCTTTGCAAATCACACCCGGCGAACTACCGAGTTGTGATCTGTGCTCCAACAGAGCGTACGGGGGCGCGTCACCGCAGCGCAAGGGGCCACGCTGATGGAATGTCCGGCGCCCCCGAGATGGCCTGGGTGCCTGCGGGGTCGCCCTCGATCACGATGTCGACGCCCTCGGCACGCAGCACACCGGCGGTGCGCTGCCACGAGCGCTCCAGCACCCCGCGCCGGTTCGGTCCAATACCGCCCGCGAGTTCCCCGGCAATATCAACGACTGTGTAGTGCGGCCGATCCACCCACGTAGGAGTCGCGCCGAGTGCAGCTACCTCGATGCGACCCGCGGGCGTCTCGGCGAGCACCACCTCCACGAGGACACCGTCGACTGTAGCTGCCGGACACGATCTGCACGACAGCGGCGACTGGTTCGTGAGGAAATTGCCGAGCCCGAACATCACGAACTTGTCTCCCACTTTGCCGATGGGTTGGGGCACATGGGCGTGCGAACCAACGATGAGGTCGATATCGCTGTCTGCAAGCAGATTGTTGGCGAGTCTGCGTTGGCTGGCGTTGGGCACACTCGTGTATTCGGGGCCCCACTGGATGCTCAGGATGACGAATTCAGCTCCTGCAGCCACTGCAGCCTGAGCCTCGGCCTCGATGGCATCGGGATCAATGACGTCCACGGCCCAATCTCTGTCGGGCGGCAACGGAATGTCGTTGAGCCCATAGGTGTAGGACAGGTGGCCGATGACGATGCCGTTCACGACGTAGATCGAAGGCATCGCAGCCTCAGCAGGGGTTCGAGCCATGCCGGCATGGCCCAGCCCGTGACGCTCCAGCACCTCCAGCGTTGCTGTGATGCCGTCGATGCCTCGATCCAGAGAGTGATTCGAGGCCACCGAACACCCGTCGTATCCGGCATCGGAGAGCCCAACTGCGAGGTCGCCTGGTGCATTGAAGAGTGGGTAGCCGCTCAGGTCAGTGTTGTCGGCAGACAGCGGAGACTCGAGATGGCAGATCGCCAGGTCCGCGCTGGCAATGCTGTCGCGCACCTGGGCGAACATCGGTCGGTAGTCGTATCGAAGGTCACTCGAGCCGTTTGCGTGTGCTTGCCGGGTTACCGGTCCATGCGACAGAACATCACCGGTGAAAACCAACCGTGCTCGACGGGGGGCGGGGTGCGACGGCACCGAGACCTGCACCCGGGCGGCTGGCGGCACCGTTGGAGTCACCGCCGATAGAGGTTCCGTCGATGTGGCAGTCACATCGGTGCCTGCTGCATCGCTGTCGGCCAGAGACGCTGGAGGCGCACTGGAGGCCGACTCGCTCTGCGTCGGGACTCCGCTGGGAGCGCTGCAGGCCGCCAGTGAGGCAAACACCGCTGCGCTCAGCACCGCGAGAAGCCCAGCAACTCGCGGTTGCATGGGTCCAGTGGCTGATCGGACCTCGGCGACGGTCCGGTCACCGCGTCTCACTCTGGGTCGCTTGCCTCCGCCGCGGGCCCGAAGTCGTCGGGCTGCACATCATCAAGAAATTGCTTGAACTCGTCGAGAAGCTCATCGGGATCGACATCGGTGGGAGGATCAGGTGGCAGCTCAATGATCTGACCCGCCTCGTCGAGCACAGACTCGCTGGCGAATATAGGAGTATCGGCCCGCACTGCGAGCGCTACGGCGTCACTTGGCCGGGCGGAGATCGTATGGGTGGCCGAGCCGATGGTGACCTCCATCTCGGCAAAGAACGTGCGGTCGCGCAGGTCGGTGACAATGACCTTGACGAGGGTCGCTCCGAGAACGTCCAAGATGGCCGCCATCAGGTCGTGCGTGAGCGGCCTCGGCACGCGAATCTGCTCAATGCCGCGGTAGATCGCTTGGGCTTCAGGCGTGTCAATCACGACCGGCAGCACTCGCTGGGAGCCGCCGGTTTCACGCAGCAGCAGCAACGGGCTCTGCGAGGGCATCTCCACCTGCACGCCAAGAAGCTCCATCTCGACCATGCAACGAACACTACTTCGGCCCCTGTGAGCCATGAGCCCGGGTTATGGGCCCGGGTCGCGCCAGTAGCGGCGCAGCGCCTCCCCCATCACCTGGGATCGCAAGCGCTCGCACAGCGTCACCAGGCGCCCGAGGGAGCGTTGCGCGTCGAGGGCAGCAGATGTGCCGCCGGCATGGAGGACCGGCTGTATGCCCTGCTCGAACATGGCGGCATCGCGCGCCGCGGCATTTCGGATGACACGCAAGTGGCGGGCCTGCAGGCCGTACGTGGAGAACTCACGTGAGATGCGGGCGACGAGCAACGCGCCGCTGCCATAGCGGGGTTCGGGCGGTTCAAGCCCGAGGGATGCCTGCACAGCCGCTCCCCCAGGCGGCAGGGACCCCGCAGCATCGGCTTCGTCGAGGGGCACGAGCAGCCCGAATTCGGTCAGCTCGGCAACCTCGGCCAGAGTCAGCCCGCTCTCGGCGCTCAGCTCTGCCGCGTTGAACGTTCGCAAGTCGTCCGGAGCAGTCCACGGCGGCTGTGTTCGGTAGCCAGTCGCCTGTACCTCGGTCGGTCTGGAGCTCTCGGCTGCATCGCTGTCAGCTGGCGTCGCCGTTGCAGCCTCTTCCATTGGTTCGTGCGCCGCCGCTGGCTCGGATTCAGCAGCAGCAGTTGAGGTTGGCGATTCGCCGGCATCGTCGGCTCCGATGCCCCAGATGTCCACGAGGTGCTCGCCTCGATCGATGCGTTCCCCGATGATGCCCAGCGGCAGGTATTGGTCGCGCTGGCGAGCCAGGATCCAGCGCAGAACCTCGATGTCGTGGGGTCCGAAGCTGCGGTAACCCCCCGACGTGCGAGCCGGCGAGATGAGCTTGCGATCTTCGAGGAATCGGATCTTGGAATCGGTCAGATCGCCGAATTCGGGCCGCAGCAAGGACACGACCTCGCCGATCGACAGCCGCCCTCTCTTGGATTCAGGCTCGGACTGGGCGCTCACAGCCCGACCGAGGAAACCAGGTACAGCAGCTTGAACTTGCCGACCTGCAACTCGTCGCCGCCCCGCAGGGTCACTTCGCCGTCAGTGCGATTGCCGTTGACATACGTGCCGTTCAGCGAGCCCACGTCGCGCAGGATGTGACCGGCGGGCCCCAGTTCGAGAATCACGTGGCGCCGCGACACGGTGATGTCGTCGAGGAATACGTCGCTGTCGGGATGGCGCCCCACGGTGACCCGATCGCCAGCCAGTTCGAATCGTGTCCCCGACCGGTGCCCTGACGTGACCACGAGCTCCGCCGCGCCGCTGTAGGGCGGAATCTCGGTGGCACCGACCGGCGACAGCACCTCCGTGGGCGCATCGGCGGTTGGGTCCAAGCGCTTCCCGCAGCCGGAACAGAAGCGGGCATCGTCAGCGCTTGACTTGCCGCACGAACCGCAGGTGACAGCCATGACGATCAGACGTCCTCGGCGATCAACGCGGCATAGCCGTCGGCGTCAAGCAGCGCCTCCATCTCGGCAGGCGCCTGCGCAGCGTCATCAGACGGGGCGATCACACAGATCCACCCGTCGCCATAGGGGGACTCGTTGACCAGTTGCGGCTCGTCCTCGAGCGCCACGTTCACCTCGACAACCTCTCCCGATACCGGGGCGAAGAGGTCCGAGACGGACTTGGTCGACTCGATCTCGCACATTGCCTCGTCGGCGGTGACCACCGCGCCGATCTCTGGCAACTCCACATACACGACATCGCCGAGCGCGTCCTGTGCGAAATCGGTGATGCCCACCTGCAATCCCCCCTGTGTGGGGCGCACCCATTCGTGATCGCTCGAGTAGTGAAGCTCGGCGGGAATCTCCATGCTCGTGAACCTACCGGATCGCTGTCACACCAATAACTCGTGGCACCCAGCCCCTCATCAGCAATCTCACTGCGTTCAGGGGCTCAGCCGGGCGGCGCGTCCCTCCCGAACAGCGGTGATCGCCTGGGGCACATAGCCGAATGCAGACCAATAGTGAATGGGCAGTCCGACTGCCACAAACACCCAGGCCAGCACACGAAACACGTCCGCTGCGGCGATGTCGCTCAGACCTGCCAGGAAACACGGCACGGCGAACATCATCAGGAATGTCCCCGTCTTGCCCCACCAGGTCACGTCGATCTTGCGGGCGCCTGCCGCTGCCAACACCACTGCTGCCACGGCCACCCCGCCCTCTCGCACGAGAGCCAGCACCGCGATCCAGATCGGCAGCGAGCCGTCGACGATCATCGCCACGAGCGCCACCAGCAGCAGAAGTCGATCGGCCGTCGGATCGAGAATCTTGCCGAGTTCCGACACCTGGTCGAAGCGGCGCGCCACCCAGCCGTCGACCCAGTCGCTCGCGCCCAGCGCTCCCAGCAGCAGCGCGGCGGCCCAGCGGTCCCCCGCGCCGAACACGAGCCACACGAACCACGGCAGGCAGCACAGTCGAGCCAGGCTGATCAGGTTCGGCACTGTGAAGGGCCGCCACCCGGGACTCTCGGTCAACGACCCCTCCGCAGCCCCGCTCATCCGTCTCACAGTACCGACGCCACGCGGGGCGGAGCCGCAGTAACGCAGCGGCCGAGGTAGCGCGTGCTGAGCCCGGCGCGTCCTTAGGATGCGCGTGATGAGCTCAGTGTTCACGCGGATCATCGAAGGCGAGCTGCCCGGGACGTTTGTGTGGCGGGACGAACACTGCGTCGGATTCCTGTCCATCAACCCGCTGTCACCGGGCCACACGCTTGTGGCGCCGATCGCCGAGATCGACCACTGGCTGGACGTCCCGCTCGAATTGCAGGCACACCTGTTCGACGTCTCCCGCCGCATCGGCGAGGCGCAGATGCGGGCGTTTCGGCCCGAGCGGATCGGTCTCGTCATCGCCGGCTTCGAGGTGCCCCACTGTCACATTCACGTGTGCCCGGTGAACTCCATGGCCGACATGAACTTCGCCCGTGCCCTGCCGATGGCGGATCCCACCGATCTCGCCGGGCCGGCCGAGGCCATTCGAGCTGCGTTGGCCGACTGAGCGCATGCGTCGCTAGCGCTGCGGATCCGATGGCACTGAAGCGGCGCTAGAACAGCTGATCCGACTCGGTCGGCTCGATGAGGCTGGCGTCGCGATTGCGGACGTTGCCCACGGCGCGGCCGACCTGATGCGAGCGCAGGATCCCCTCAGCCGCGGGCACGAGCATGGCCGACAACTCGCCTACATCTTCGTTGGATGGGTCGAGCCAGGCATCCCACGCAGAACGCTCCAGCAGCACCGGCATGCGGTCATGAATCGGCGCCATGAAGCCGTTTGCTGCGGTGGTCAGCACCGTCGCCGAGTGCAGCGCTGATCGAGCCACCTCAGCTCCGTCGCCGCCAGAGTTGCCATCATCACCGGGAGCGCCATCGGGTGGCGACCATCGTTCCCACAGGCCAGCCATGGCGAGCATGCCGCCGTCGGCGCGGGTGATGTAGTGCGGCAGCGGGCGGTCGTCGCGGCTCGTGCGGGTCGGCGCCTTTGGCCACTCGTAGAAGCCGTCGGCGGGAATGATGCATCGGCGGCGCTTGAACGGGCCGCGGAAGGAGTTCTTCGTCGCCGCCGTTTCGGATCGCGCGTTGAACAGCGGCGGGCCCTTGCTGGGATCCTTGGACCACGGCGGCACGAGGCCCCACCGGAATGTCTCGAGCCGGCGGGAATCCTCCGCGCCCACAACTGCCACGATGTCGGTGGTCGGGCTCACGTTGTAGCTGCGAGGCGCATCGAAGCCAGGCAATGGGGTGTCGAAATACGCCGCCACCGCCTCCAGATCCGCCGCTGAGACGAAGCGCCCGCACATGTGCTGATCGTAGAGCCGCCGTGCGAATTCGGCCGTACGGGCCATCGGATGGGCCAAGACAGGATCGTGACCCGGGCACTTCGCTTGACACATCACCGTCTCAACACACGTGGGCGAGGCAGGCCTCTGTGCGGGCGCCGAGGCGATCAAGCAGCAAGGTGACGCGGGGGGAGGAGGCGAGGTCGCCCGGCAGCAGCGCTGCTTCAGCGGCGAAGGCGTCAAGCACAGCAGCGGCAATGTCGCAGATGCGGACGAGGAGCGGGTCGGCGGGCACGTCGACATCAGCGGCGAAGCGGGTCCAGCACGGCACCGCCTCGTCTGGAGCGACCGCGTGGCTGCCGCCGACGGCGAACGCATGCATGGGCGTCTCTTCGGGATCCAGGTAGGGCAGCACAGTGCACACGTCGTACATCGGCGCCAAGCGCACCTCAGCGCCATCCAGCAGAAGACTGAAGTTCTTGGCGTGGCCGTCGGGGGCACCGATGACCCAGTTGTAGACCAACGCATCAACCAGGTCGGCGATGTCGTCGGCAGGCAATGTGGAGTGCCTGCGCAGCAGTCGCACGATCCGGGCCTGCGACGGTCCGCCCTGCTGCTCATAGCGCAGCGTCGAGGCCAGGCCCAAGGCCTGGCACATGTCCTCTTGGTGCAGCCGCAGCACGTGGCCGCCGACGTGCCGACGGTCATAGCGCTCCACGATGACCGTGTCGCAGCCCTCGTAGACGGCCACCTCCGTACCCGCTGCGGGCAGCCCCAAGCGTCTCGCCGCGGCCATGCTCAGGTGCTCGATGACCGCTTGGTGCTGTGTCAGGAAAACAGCAGGCTTGAGAATGTGCGTGGTGGCGGCAGTGCCGTGCGGCTGATGCCACGCGCCCTGGTGACGATGGAGCGCGATCTTGGCCTGCGCTCCCGCGAGGCTGAAGTAGCCGGGCACAAAGACATCTCTCGCTAGGTGCGTTCGGTGCCGGATGGACGTCAGTCGCCGCGCCACCTCCGCCTCGCTCAGCGGCTCATAGCTCCCGCCGCGGGACAGTGCAGTGTCGGCTTCCGCAGCGGGGCAAACCTGCACGGCGCCGGCGCAGTCGAGGCCCATCGCGGTGGCGAGCAGATCGAATGGATCCACCGAGGCTGCACCGGTTCCCTGCTGCCAGTACCGGAGCAGTTCGGCGTTGTCGGGGAGCAGGCCCTGCAGCCATGTCTTGATCGCACCCCCGGGGTGCCGCCGTCGCGTCAGCGGCATGCTGAGCGACAGGGGGACAGAATCGGGGCCGCCGTCGAGGTAGTCGTCGTCGTAGACGAATGAGGCGCCATCGGCATCGTCGTGGACGGTGCCGGCCATCCTGCCGTTCAGCAGGATTGCGAGCTGCCTCGTCATCGTGACGAGTCGTACTCGTTGCCTGCAGCGACTCGGCAGGACTCCGGAGGGTGCTGCCCACTGCGGGTGGCGACGGCGGGCGAAGGTGAGTCCTCGTCGGCGCTCCCGATCGGGGCCACGCAGCCGGCAGGGCGGCGGGCGAGGGGGCCGCGGCGCATGCTGTTCTTCAGATCGTCGAGCACCGAGGGCTTGGTATCGATGTCTGCCAGCACGATGCGGTAGCCCAACGCATGGATGCACGCCAGTGCCGTATCGAGCTGTCCGCGGCGCAGGTTGCCACGCTCAAGATCGGATACCCACGGGCGCGATGCGCCGACCATCTCACCGAACTGGGTCTGCGTGAGCCCGGCCTCGCGACGCAGCCGGGCAAGCGCGGCACCCATGCCTTCCACCGTGTAGACGTCAATAGAGCGTCGATGCTTGGCGCCAGCAGGCCGGACCTGCGGCGGGCCTGTGCTCGTCGGACGTGTGTTCGCGTCATCGGTCATCGCTACGGGCCGTCCTGGAGAAGTGCTTGCATTGTATCCGATTCATTATACTGTGGATGCTTCGATGCAGCCTTTTAGATGCATAGGATCGCCCTGTGTGGAATGCATCGTATCGAATGCGCCCGCTGTCATCAGACGCTGTGCATTACTTCAAATGCGCGCAGTCAGTCCCGACCTTGTGCGTCGTTACACGTAAGTGGAGCCCTTCATGGCTCCGCGATCCTGGCGAATCTCGACGTTCACCAGTGCCGGGAGACCCGAGTCGAATGCACGGCGAAGTGCCGGTGCGATCTCGCCGGGCTCGATGACATGCTCACCGTGGCCGCCCATGGCCTCGACCACCTTGTCGTAGCGGGTGTAGTTCAGCTCGGTGGCGACGACCCGATCCTGGCCGTACAGGCTGGCCTGCGGCCGCAGCATCTGGCCCCACGCCGCGTCGTTGCCGACGACGCCCACAATGGGCAGGCCGAAGCGCACCGCAGTGTCGTACTCGAATCCGTTCAGGCCGAACGAACCGTCGCCGTACACGATCAGCACCCGCTTGTCAGGGTGAGCCTTCTGCGCAGCGAGAGCGAACGGCATCCCCACGCCAAGCGTCCCGAGCGGGCCGGGGTCCATCCAGGTGCCGCGGCGCGGCACGCGGATGACCTTGGACGCCTGGGCCACGATGTCACCCCCGTCGCCGATCACGATCATGTCATCGGTGACGGCATCGGCGATCTCGCGGCACAGCCGCAGCGGGTCGATCGGCACCTCGTCGCTGTTCAGCTCGGCGTTGCGTGCTTCGTCGAGCTCGGCCTCGCGCGCAGCGAGCGCAGCCAGGTGCGCCGAGGCGTCCACCGAGACGCCGCTCGACTTGAACAATTCCGAGAGCGCCTCGAAGTTGGCGCCCAGGTTGCCGACGAGTCCCACTTCGGCGGCACGGTTCTGCCCGATGAGCGTCTCGTCCAGGTCGAGCTGCACAATGCGGGCGCCGGCAGGAATGGCCCGGCCGAACTTCATGCGGAAATCGAGCGGCGTTCCGGCCAGGATCACCACGTCAGCCCCCGCAAGCGCCTGGGCCCGCGTCAGCGACAGGAACGATGGATGGTCCCAATTGACCTCGCCGCGGGCCATGCCGTTCACGTAGCACGGGATGGCCGTGGCATCCAGAAACGCAGCCAGCGCGGCACCGCCCTCGCTCCATTTCAGCGACGTGCCGGCCATCACGACGGGCGTTCGGGCGTCGGCGATGATCTCTGCTGCGGTAGCAAGCACATCGGGAGGTGCGGACGACGCGACTCGGTAGTCGCGAAACGGCGGTATGGCCACCGCGTCGAGATCCACCTTGCCGTGCAGCACATCCATGGGGATCTCCAAGAACGAAGGCCCGGGCACACCACTCAGCGCCGTGCGTACCGCCAGCTCGATGTACTCGGCGATACGGCGGGTCTCGAGACACGCGCCCGACCACTTCGACACGGGCCGCATGAGCGACACGTGGTCCATCTCCTGCAGCGAGCCCCGTCCGGCGTGACGAAACGGTCCCTGACCTCCGAAGACCAAGATCGGCGAGTTGGCACGCCAGGCGTTCGCGACGCCGGTCACGCCGTCAGTCACTCCCGGGCCTGCAGTGAGGATGGCAACGCCGACCTTGCCCGGGTGGAGACGCGCCCACGCATCGGCAGCGTGCACGGCCGCTTGTTCGTGGCGTACGTCCACGATGTCGATGCCCTCGTCGAGGCAGCCGTCGTAGATCCCCATGACGTGACCGCCGGACAGAGTGAAGACGCATTCCACGCCGGCTGCCTTCAGCGCCCGCGCTGCGAGCTTGCCGCCGTGAGTCTCGGTGGCCGTGACGCCCAGTGCGCGCTTTTCCTTGCCGCTCATGTTGATCCCCCAGCGGGTGTTCGATGCTGCTGGCTTACGCCAACACGATGTTCACCAGCTTGCCCGGTACGGTCACGACTCGCCGGATGTCGGTGTCGGCGGTGAGCTGTGAGATGCGTTCGTCGGCCAGCGCGGCGGCCTCCAGATCGGCGGTCGAGATGGCGGCGTCGACCGTGATGCGGCTGCGCAGTTTGCCATTTATCTGGACCGGCACCTCGATGACCTCGGCTGCCAGCAATGTCGGATCGGCCACCGGGAACGGGGCATAGACGATCGTGGTCGTATTGCCCAGCTTTGACCACAGTTCCTCTGCGAGGTGCGGCACCAGCGGCGCCAGCAGCCGCACCAGCACGTCCGCGACCGGCCGGGGAGTCGGGCCGCCACGGCGGGTCAGCTCGTTGTTCAGCTCGGTAATGCGTGCGATGGCCGAGTTGAAGCGCAGATCCGACATGGCATCGGTGACCGCAGTGATGGTGCGGTGCACCCAGCGCTCCAGATCCGCATCAGGCTCGACATCTGACACTGTCAGCGCGCCGGTCTCTTCGTCGACCAGGTTCCGCCACACACGCTGCAGCAATCGGTGCGAGCCGATCACCGAATGGGTCTCCCAGGGCCGACCTTGATCCAGCGGCCCCATGAACATCTCATAGGTCCGCAGCGTGTCTGCCCCGTACGCGCCGTAGATGTCGTCCGGCGTCACAGCGTTGCGCAGCGACTTGCCCATCTTTCCGAAGTGGCGCGTCACTTCGACATCACCGTGAAAGAACTTCCCGTCGCGCTCGTCCACTTCGGACGCTTCGATGTACACGCCACGCTGGTCCTGGTACGCGGCGGCCTGGATGTAGCCCTGGTTGTAGAGCCGACCGAACGGCTCCGGCCCGCCGACGTGTCCCAGGTCGTACAGCACCTTGTGCCAGAAGCGGGCATAGAGCAGGTGCAACACGGCGTGCTCCACGCCACCGACATACAGGTCGACGCCGCCGACGCCGCCGGCAGCATCGGTCATCCAGTACCGCTCCACGTCGGGATCCACAAGGACCTCGTCATTAGTCGGGTCGAGGTAGCGCAGGTAGTACCAGCACGACCCAGCCCACTGAGGCATCGTGCTGAGTTCGCGACGGTAAGTGCGCTCGCCGTCGCCGAGGTCGTAGGTGGCGGTCACCCACTCAGTGGACCGGCCCAAGGGCGGCTCGGGATCCGAGGACTCGTCAAGGGACCTCGGCGCCCAGTCGATGAGCTCTGGCAACACCACCGGAAGTTCGCTCTCGGGCACGGCCAGCGGCAGGCCCGTCTCGTCGAACACGATCGGGAAGGGCTCGCCCCAGTAGCGCTGCCGGCTGAAGAGCCAGTCCCGCAGCTTGTAGGTGACCGTGCGACTTCCGTGGCCGTTGGCCTCCAGCCAGTCGCAGATGGCGGCCTTCGCCTCGGCTGAGCCCATCCCGTTCAGGAAACTGCTGTTGATGGCCGGGCCCTCGCCGACGTAGGCCTTCGGTTCATAGTCAGGTGGCGGTTGGGTGGTGCGAACAATCGGCAGCCCGAACTGCTCGGAGAAGTCCCAGTCGCGCTGGTCCTCGCCGGGCACCGACATCACCGCCCCGGTGCCGTAATCGATGAGCACATAATCGGCCACGTACACCGGCGCGGGTTCACCGGTGGTGGGCACGATGCAGTTGACTCCCAGCCACACGCCTGTCTTGTCCCGGTTCTCTTGCCGCTGCAGGTCGCTCATCGCCGCGGCGTGGGCCCGGTACGCCTCCAGCGCCTCACGAGGCGTCGCGGCGCCGCCGGTCCAGCGGGGATCGGTGCCCGACGGCCACCGGTCGGCGACGAGCTTGTCGGCCAGTGGGTGCTCAGGCGCCAGCAGCATGGCCGTGGTGCCATAGATCGTGTCGGGGCGTGTGGTGAACACGTCAACGTCTGGGCCCGCGTCGGTGGCGAAGCTGATCAGCGCGCCCTCGCTGCGCCCGATCCAGTTGCGCTGCATGATCTTGACGCTTTCGGGCCAGTCCAGCCGGTCGAGATCAGCCAGCAGGCGGTCGGCGTAGGCCGTGATGCGCATCATCCACTGCTTCAACGGCCGGCGGAACACAGGGTGGTTGCCCCGCTCAGACCGACCGTCGGCGGTGACCTCTTCGTTCGCCAGTACCGTGCCCAGGGCTGGGCACCAGTTGACGGGCGCTTCTCCCAGGTATGCCAAGCGGTAGCGGTCCAACTCGAGCCGTCGCTCGGTCTCGCTCATGAGTGTCCACGCAGCGCCGTCGGCGGTGGCCCGCTGGCCGGATTCGAACAGCTCGATCAGCTCGGCGATCGGGCGGGCACAGTCCGTCTCGGTGTCGTACCAAGAATTGAAGATCTGCACGAAGATCCACTGCGTCCAGCGGTAGTACTCGACGTCGGTTGTGGCCAATGATCGCCGGTCGTCGTGACCGAGGCCCAGCCGGGAGAGCTGGCGCGACATCGTGGCGATGTTCTGCTCGGTATTGATGCGGGGATGCTCACCGGTCTGACGGGCGTGCTCCTCGGCGGGCAGGCCGAACGCGTCATAGCCCATCGGGTGCAGCACCACGTATCCGCTCATGCGCTTGAAGCGCGCATATACGTCGGTGCCGATGTATCCCAGCGGGTGCCCGACATGCAGTCCCGAACCCGACGGGTACGGAAACATGTCCATGATGAAGAGCTTCGGCCCTCGTGGGGCCGAAGCAGTCGAACTCAGCGGCCCTCGTGGGGCCGAAGCAGTCGAACTCAGGAGTACGGCAGGGTCTTGCGGGCCTGCGAGCGGGCCGCTGGGGTTCGGCGTGTGGTAGGTGCCGTCTGCGCGCCACTGCGCCTGCCAGCGCAGCTCGATCTCGTTCGCCATTTGGGCGTTGTAGCGATAGGGCGGCAGCTCGTCCGCACCGGACTCCGAGAACTCAGTTTCAGCGGCTGTTCCCGCGCCTGAGCTTGAGGCCGATGCGGGGGCATTCATGCGGGCAAGGATGCCACGGTTGCCCGCAAATCCCTTCTGCTACCAGCACATTCCTGCTCAAGGAGCGACCGCTACCCTGCGGACCGTGCCCGCTCCTGAGACTGTGCCTTCCCAGCCCGGCTCGCTGTTTGCAGACCCAGGTTTCGCTGACGTCACCGAAGTCGACTGGGAAGCCGCGGCGCAAGGGGCACTGCGCGGTCAGCCACTGTCATCGCTGCAGACAATGCTGATCGACGGCATCGAGACTGCGCCGCTGTATTCGCCCCACCGACATGGCACCGAAGGGAACCTCGCCGGAATTCCAGGCGACACGCCGTACGTTCGGGGCGCTACCGCAGCGAGCGGTGGACAGGGCTGGGAAGTCCGCCAGATCCACGACGTTCGCCGGCCTGGCACGCCCGACGCAGTCACCGTCGACACAACGTCGGGAGTGGATGCCGTCACAGTGGCCCGCGGCTGGAGCGCCGAAGACGACGCTGATGCGCTGGCGTCTTGCATCGGCGATGCTGCCGCTGCGGGTGTCACGATCCACCTGCAGGCCGGCACCTCGCCCGCGCACGCCGAGGCGCTGCTGGAGGTCTTGCGCCGTCAGCGCTGCGAACCCGGGCGCAATCGCTCGTGGCTGGGGGTGGATCCGATCGCAGCTGCAGCCTGCGGCTGGTCAGCGGACACCGACCCTGGCGACGCCAATGAGCTCGTGGCCGCTGTGGAGCGTGCCGCACTCAGCGCTACCGACCTCGCCGAGCGCTGGCCGCAAGGGGTGCCCTTGGAGGCCGACGGCTCGGTATTTGCCGATGCCGGGGCGGCTGACGCTTCGGAACTTGCAGCGACGCTGGCCACCGGCGTGGCCTGGCTGCGCGCGGCATGCGATGCCCCCGCAGGCCCCGGCCTTGATCCCGCAGCCGCTGCCCGACTGGTTGGCTTCACCATCTCAGCCGGACCCGATCCCTTCGTGGTGACAGCCAAGTGCCGGGCGCTGCGCATGTGCTGGGCCCGCGTTCTGAGCGCATGCGGCGTCGACATCGTCGGAGGTACAGGGCTGCCCCTGCGTCTGCACGCCGTGACCTCGACAGCGATGCTGAGCGAACTCGATCCATGGGTGAACATGCTGCGGGCCACAACGGCCACCTTCGGCGCTGCGAACGGGGGTGTCGACGCCATAACGGTCCGCCCGTTCGACACCGTCAGCGCCGCGGCAGCGCCTAGCGCCTTGGGGTGGCGGGTAGCGGCCAATACGCAGCTGATCCTGCGCCACGAGAGCCGCATCGGCTCGGTCATCGATCCCGCTGGGGGCAGCTGGTACGTCGAAGACCTCACCCGGTCCATGGCGAGCGCTTCCTGGGATCGTTTTCGCAACATCGAAGCCGCCGGGGGCATCTGTGCAGTCATGGCCAGCGGTGAGCTCGAAGCATCGCTGTCTGCCGAGCGGGAGCACCGCGATGAACGGATCGCAGCGGGCGAGCGAGTGCTCGTCGGAGTCACCGAGTTCGTCGACCCGACTGAGGTCGGCGCGACGTCTGAGTCCAACCGCAGCAAGCTCGGCGCAAGCCTGGGCGTGCATCGCTGGGCTGCTCCTTACGAGGCCGGAGCGTTGGAGTCATGAGCGCAGTCGGAGATTTCTCGCAGCTCGATCTCGTCGGCAGTGCCGGTGATGAGCCGGGATCGAACGGCGCGAGCCTCTCGGCATGGGAGGCACGGTTCGCGGAGGTGACCGGTCGCTCCCCCGCTGCAAGCGCCACGCCTGAGGGCATCGATGTGGCGCCGTTGTACGTCGCGGCGGACACCACCGGCCTCTACGCCGGCAGCGGAGACCCCGACCAGCGCACCTACCTCGACGGGTTCCCCGGCTTCGCCCCGTACCTACGCGGTCCGTACCCGACGATGTACACCAACCAGCCCTGGACGATCCGCCAGTACGCAGGATTCTCCACCGCCGAGGACTCCAACGCGTTCTACCGGCGGAACCTTGCGGCCGGCCAACGTGGCCTGTCGGTGGCATTCGACCTCGCAACCCATCGGGGGTACGACTCTGACCATCCCAGAGTGGCTTCAGACGTGGGCATGGCCGGTGTGGCCATCGACTCGATTCTCGACATGCGCACGCTGTTCGACGGCATCCCGCTTGACCGCATGAGCGTTTCGATGACGATGAACGGCGCTGTGCTGCCCATCCTGGCGCTGTACGTCGTGGCTGCAGAGGAGCAGGGAGTTGCCCCCGCGCAGCTCACCGGGACCATTCAGAACGACATTCTCAAGGAGTTCATGGTCCGCAACACGTACATCTACCCGCCCCAGCCATCCATGCGGATCATCAGCGACATCTTCGACTTCACGTCGGCCGAAATGCCGCGCTTCAACTCGATCTCGATCTCCGGCTACCACATGCAGGAAGCCGGGGCGACGGCCGATCTCGAGCTCGGCTACACGCTGGCGGACGGCCTCGAATACCTGCGGTGCGGCATCGGCGCCGGCATGGACATCGATGACTTCGCGCCACGCCTCAGCTTCTTCTGGGGCATCGGCATGGACTTCTTCATGGAAGTCGCCAAGCTGCGGGCCGCCCGGCTGCTGTGGGCCAAGCTGGTGTCTGCCTTTGAGCCGGAGAACCCGCGGTCGACCTCGCTGCGAACCCACTGCCAAACCTCGGGCTGGTCGCTCACGGCGCAGGATCCGTACAACAACGTCGTGAGGACGTGTATCGAGGCCATGGCCGCCGTCGACGGCCACACCCAGAGCCTGCACACGAATGCCTTCGACGAAGCCCTGGCGCTGCCGAGCGACTTCAGCGCCCGCATTGCCCGCAACACGCAGCTGTTCCTACAGCACGAGGCCGGCGCGACCCGGGTGATCGATCCTTGGGGCGGCAGCTACTACGTGGAGCGTCTCACCGCCGAGCTGGCGCGACGGGCGGCAACCCACATTGCCGAGGTGGAGCAGCTCGGCGGCATGGCCCGCGCAATCGAAGCCGGGATTCCCAAGATGCGCATTGAGGAGGCCGCCGCCCGGACGCAGGCACGCATCGAGGCGGGCCAGCGGACGATCGTGGGAGTGAACCGCTACCGGTCCGAGCTCGACGCCGAGGTCGACATCCTGCGAGTCGACAACGCGGAGGTGCGTGCCGCGCAGCTTGCAAAGCTGGACCGGCTGCGCGCGGAGCGTGATCGGGATGCGATAAAGGGCTCGCTGGATGCGCTGCGGGAGGTGGCGCGCACAGGAGAGGGAAATCTCCTGGCCGCATCCATCGACGCTGCGCGCTGCCATGCCACCGTGGGAGAGATCAGCGCGGCAATGGAAGACGCGTTCGGCAGGCACACTGCGCAAATCCGCACGATCAGCGGCGTGTACGGGAGCGAGATGGCTGGCAACGAATCTGGCCCCGACGGCACAAACCCGATGGCGGCCACGGTCAATGCAGTGCGCGCCCGGGTCGCCGCCTTCGGCGAGCGGACAGGGCGTCGGCCGCGCATCCTGATCGCCAAGATGGGCCAGGACGGTCACGATCGGGGGCAGAAGGTGGTGGCGACCGCGTACGCCGACCTCGGCTTCGACGTCGACATCGGCCCGCTGTTCAGCACACCCGCTGAGACAGCGCGCCAGGCCGTCGAAAACGATGTGCACATCGTGGGCGCCTCCTCGCTGGCGGCGGGACATCTCACTCTGGTCCCGGAACTCAGGGACGCTCTCGCCGAGCTGGGGCGACCCGACATCCTCGTCGTTGTCGGCGGTGTGATCCCGGCGCAGGACTTCGAAGCGCTGCGAGCTGCGGGTGCCGCAGCGATCTACCCGCCCGGCACGGTCATCGCCCACGCTGCGGCGGAGATGCTCGACCTGCTCGAGTCCGCCGACTAGCTGGTCCGGCCCCGCGCCGATTCATCGGCGCGAACTCACACGGCGCGGCTCAGCGGTGGCGGCCACCCACATTGCGGATCTTCTTCTTGGCCCGGGTACCGCGGTATGCCGTGCTGGACGCCGAGCGGAGGCGGCGCGGCGCAGCTGCGAGCCGCGTGTCGGCATCGTCAAGTTGGCCGTGGTAGCGGCGGTGTACCCACAGCTTTTCCGAGCCGACGACGATCTGACCCCACCCTGAGCCGCGGATGCCGAATGGCTCGATGCGTTCGATGCGTTCGAGCAGCTCCACGGGTTTGGCCGGGCGCAGGGCCCGGGTGCGCATGACCACTATGTCCGCATCGGTGAGGGCCAGTAGTCGGTAGCGCGACATGCTGAGCACCGCAACGGTGGCAAACACCGTTGTCGAGATCAGGCTGATCTGCACCCACGGCAAGTCAACCGTCAGCACGATGCCCGCCAGCGCCACCACACCGATCAGCAGCAGCGTGAACGGGTGCAGGCCGCCTTGTGCCGGCACGAGCGCGTGAACATGATCGCCCTGGTGCAGGAACTGATCCGCGGGATGGGATCGGTCTGCGGTGCGGATGCGCTTCAACATACCCACGGCGACATTCTGCCCGAATACCGAACGGACCCCTGCGCCCCGGTACCTTGCACACAGTGGCCGCCATCGCAGCTCTTGGGGAACTTGCTTCCGGAGTGCGCGCCTGCGACCGTGCCGCCATCGGCCGGGCCATCACGCTCGTCGAGTCCCAACGGCCCGCTGACGCTCAGCCGGCGCAGGACCTGCTCCATGAATTGCTGCCCTACAGCGGCGGTGCGCACCGCGTGGGCATCACCGGTGTGCCCGGAGTTGGCAAGAGCACGCTCATCGAGACGCTCGGCACGATGCTCACTGAGCGCGGGCACCGCGTGGCCGTCCTCGCCGTCGACCCGACCTCAGCGCTCCACGGCGGTTCCATCCTCGGTGACAAGACCCGAATGACTGCGCTTGCGAACGATCCTGCAGCCTTCGTTCGACCGTCGCCGACTGCGGGCCAACTGGGCGGCGTGACACGCGTCACCCGCGAGACCGTCGGTGTGCTCGAGGCGGCGGGATTCGACGTCGTGCTTGTCGAGACGGTGGGCGTCGGCCAATCAGAGACCGCCGTGGCCGACATGGTCGACTTCTTTGTCGTGCTCATGCTGGCGGGTGCCGGCGACGACCTGCAGGGGATCAAGAAGGGCATTCTCGAGATCGCCGATCTCATTGCGGTCAACAAGGCCGACGGGGACAACGTCGAGCGCGCCAGCGCGGCAGCGCGTGACTACGAGTTGGCGCTGCACATGACCCAGCCGGCCTCGCCCACATGGACTCCCCCAGTGATCACGTGCTCAGGATTGGCCGGCGACGGCCTGGACACCATGTGGGAACACGTGCTCGAACATCGCCGGCTGATGTCGGATTCCGGCGAGCTGGCAGCGCGCCGCGCCGACCAGCGAGTGCGCTGGATGCGGGCGATGCTGACCGAACGCATGCGCGCTCAGCTCGCAGCGAACGTGCACGACCTGCTTGCCGACCTCGAAGCACAGGTGCGGTCCGACCACCTGACGCCGGCTAACGCGGTCGACCAGCTGTTGGCGGCCTTCGACGCCTCCCGCTCGTGAGCTGCGCTGGCCGCATAGCCACGCATATTTGCCGGCAACTAGTGCATGGAACTCAGCTCAGTTGACAACCTGTTGAGCCAACGTTGGCTTGACTTTCCAATGGCTTGGCTCCGGAGAACGCGCAATGGCCAAGTACCCCGTCGAATCGCCTCCTGGGCACCAGCGCGGCTCTTCCGCTCGTCCTCGATACCGCCCACGCCGGCGTTGAGGCGTCGCACTCGCCTCGGTGACCGTCGTGGCGTCAGCGTTGCTCGGCAGCGCGCCGGCTGGTGCACACGAGCCGCCGCCCCTGACACCGCCACTGGCTCAGAACGGCAATTGCGTCGGCGCGTTGCCCATCGTCGTGGCGTCCGATGCCGGCGCTCAGTCCGACATGTATTCCGCAGTCACGCTCGCCGGTGCTGTCGGCACCGAGTGCATCATCCTCGCAGGAGCACGCAACGAGCCCTTCCCACCCAGTGAACTCGAATGCCTCGCCGTCGCAGCAGCCGGTGGCTACGTGGTGGGAGGCACTGGAGCGGTTCCGGACAGCAAGCTGTCAGGCCGGACGATGATCCGAATTTCTGGCGCAGATCGTTGGAGGACCGCTGAGTCCGTGTCGGGGCCGAGCAGTCGGCGTGGAGGTGCAACGACTGCTCGCGGCAACTGCAGGCGCCACCCCGAACAATGCAGGAAGCGGCACAGCCGGCAGTCGAGGCTGCGGTGGCTCTGCCACCTCTGGCTCGAGCGACAACGGTACCAGCGCGACGCTGTCCGCCGCCGAGACCTTCGCTCAAGTGTCACCTTCGATTCCCATTGTGCGCACCTGCGCAGGCCATGGCAGCGGCATCCTGATCGAAGGCGGCTACATCGTCACCAACGACCACGTCGTGTGGCTGTGCAGCGAGGCGACGGTGCTGTTCCCCGATGGCACGGAGTACACGAACGTCCCGGTGCTAGCGACGAATCCATGGGCCGACATCGCCGTGCTCGGCCCGATTCAAACCACCAAGAGGAAGCTCGCACTCGCCGATGGGGAGAACTTGCCGCCGGGCAGCGACCTCTACCTCATCGGGTACCCCGCCGAGTTCGAAGTAGCCCCCCAGCCTTCAATTACACGGGGCATCCTGTCTCGCATCCGCCAGTGGGCCAGCTACGACCTGACGCTGTTGCAAGCCGATGCCGCTATCACTGGCGGTCAGAGTGGCGGCGCATTGATCGACGGCCGCGGCCGGGTCGTGGGCGTCTCGACATGGAGTTGGACTCAAGCCAACTTCAGCATCGCCACTTCGGCGGCAGACCAAGCCGAGATCATCGAACTCATGCTCGACGAAGACGACGACTACGGGTACTCCGTCGACTGGGCGTCAAGATTCGGCGATACCGGCAGCACTCAACAACGATTCACGCTTCCCGCCGGACTCCACACTCAGAGCTTCTGGATCGACCATGACGGAGACGATGACGTCGATGTGCGATTGCATGGCTGCACCGACGCGTGGTTGTGGGTGACTGACTTGTTCGGGACGTACTCAGAGGTCGACGACGAGGGTGTTTTGCCCCAGAGCGTTCGTCTCTACGACGACGAGGGCCGCTTCGTAGCCGAAGACGACGACAGCGGCCCTCTGAACTTCCTGGGCGGCAGCCTCAATCCCGAGATCCGCTTCCGGTTCCCACCAGCGGCACCTGCTACATCAACGTGAGCTACTTCGACGAGACAAGCAGTTCGACCACAGGTTCCTATCTCCTGTTCGTCCAAGATATGAACTGATGCTTCGACAGGCGCTGCGGGGCCGCGCAGAGCGATTGGTCATGGCGGTGCTCCACATAACGATGCCGTACCTGCTTTGAGAGGAGGCCCTGACCCTCTATGAGCATGAGGTCCCGGCTCTGAACGCGAATGCGAGCTGTGACTCAAGGAAGCCAACCCATGAATGAACGCAAAACGCCACGTCCGGCGACACCGCCTGGGGCCAGCGCTGCGCCGAGTCGTCTCGAAGCAAAGCAGTGGGCCGACAACGTTGCCGTCTTCAGCTTTCTCGTGTTGTCGGCGAGCCTGCTGATCTCGATCGCATTCGCGGCCGCCATGCTCGCAGACAGCGATTCAGTCGATGCCTTTTATGTCGTCGTCTCCTTCAACGGTTCAGTCGGAATTGTGCTCGCCATCATCGCGGCCAGTTCGAGGCACAGGATGAGCGAGCCACGACGCCGACTTGCCACCGCCAGCATGGTGATGGCAGGTGCACAGATTGCAGCCGTGCCGATTCTCGTCATTCTGGGACTCGCGATGTTCTACGCGAATTTCTGATTTGTGGCCGGTGTCCAACCTGCCCGGGTGTGTATCACATTTCGCGATATGTTGTTGCCATGGCTCGGGCGATCTCTGTGCGACTCGATGAGGAGGCCCTCCGTGCACTGATCCAGCTTGAGGCTCAGGGGCTGACGCAATCGGAGGCCATCCGATCATCGCTGGTGCACGAAGCGGCGCGGCGACGCTCCCGCTCGGCACTGGCCGCTGAGGTTGCCGCCCTCGAGGCCGACGTCGCCGACCGCACCGAGATGACCGCTGTAGCGAGTCTGATGGAACATCTCCGTGCGCCGGGGTGACATCTACGAACTGCGTCTTCCCCGAGGCGTTGGCCACGAGCAACATGGGCGACGATTCGGAGTTGTCGTGCAGTCCGACGCGCTGCTGCCGCGCTCGGTCGTGCTAGTGGCGCCCACTTCGGCCAGCGCTCGGCCAGCCTCCTTCAGACCCATCATCGAACTCGACGGGCAGCGCACGGCCGTACTCGTCGAGCAGGTGGGCGCGGTCGACATGACTCGCCTGGGCGATTTCGTAGGCCATCTTCACCCCGAAGAGCAGTGGGGAATCGACTCTGCCCTCAGCACGGTCTTTGACCTCGGCTAAGAGACAGAGAACTCTAGATCAGAAGTCCTCGTCGAAGGCAACTTCGCCTTCGACGCCGATTTGGTAGCTGGCGACGGTGCGCTCGAAGAAGTTCGTGAGCTCCTGCACATCTTGCAGTTCCATGAACGAGAAGGGGTTCTTCGAGCCGTAGTGCTTGGCAAGGCCGAGCTGGGCCAAACGCTGGTCGGCGACGAATTCCAGATACGCCCGGGTGTCGGTCACCGACATGCCCGCCACGCCACCCGACAGCACGTCGTGTGCAAACTTCGTCTCGACGTCGACCGCCTCGGTGACCATCTGGCGGATCCGTTCAGCCAGATCCACGTCGAACAATTCGGGTTCTTCGGCCCGGATCGTGCGCACGACCTCGAAAGCGAAGTTCATGTGCGCCGACTCGTCCCGGAACACCCAGTTCGTGCCGGCCGCCAAGCCGTTCAGCAGCCCCTTCGATCGCAGGAAATAGACGTAAGCAAAGGCAGCGAAGAAGAACAGCCCTTCGATGCAGGCTGCGAAGCAGATGAGGTTGAGCACGAACGCCTTGCGGTGCTCGACCGTCGTGAGTCGATCGACCGACCAGACGCTGTGCATCCAGCGAAAGCAGAACTCGGCCTTCGCGGCGATCGAGGGAATGTTCTCAATGGCCGCAAATGCCGCCGCCCGCTCGGAGATGTCAGGGATGTAGTGGTCCAGCAGCGTCAGGTAGAACTGCACGTGCAGCGCTTCCTCGTACAGCTGCCGGCTCAGGTACATCCGAGCCTCAGGGCTGTTGATGTGCTGGTACAGGTTCAGCACCAGATTGTTCGCAACAATCGAGTCGCCGGTTGCGAAGAACGCCACGAGCCGGTTGATGAGATGCCGCTCGGCCGGAGCCAGCTTGCGGTTGAGATCGACGATGTCGTCGGAGAAGTCGATCTCCTCAACTGTCCAGGTGTTGCGGATGGCATCGCGGTACATGTCGAAGAATTGCGGGTACCGCATCGGACGCAGCGTCAACTCGAAACCGGGGTCCAAGATGTTGCCCTGCCGTACTGCAGGTTCGGCGGCCGGGACGGGTTGGGGTACGGCTTGTGGACTCGGCTCGGGCCCCAATTCGGGCTCTGGCTGGACGAGTGCCATGAGGATCCTCTGCTCTCCCTAGTGGGCCTCTTGTCGATCAGGGACTGCTCAGTCGCAGGCTTCGCATGTCTCGGGGTTCTCCAGGGAGCACGCGACTGCCTCGGCGGCAACTGCAGCTTCGGGCATGGCAGCGATTGTCGCGTCAGGCTGCGACGCGGTGTCGGTAGTGGTCTGATTGATGCGGGTGGCAGGCCGCGAGCGCAGGTAGTAGGTGGTCTTGAGGCCCGACTTCCACGCATGCATGTACATCGAGGAGAGCTTTCCGATATTCGGGCTCTCCATGAACAGGTTCAACGACTGGCTCTGGTCGACGAAAGCGCCGCGTACTGCAGCCATGTCGATGAGCGACCGCTGGGGCAGCTCCCATGCGGTCCGGTACACCGAACGCACTTCGGCGGGGATCTCCGCGATGTCGGCCACCGAGCCCTCGGCCATCTTGACCCGGTTCGCCATGGCCTCGTTCCACTGGCTGCGCGCCTGCAGTTCGCGCACGAGGTAGCGGTTGATCTGCATGAACTCGCCCGAGAGCGTCTCGCGCTTGAACAGGTTCGACACCTGCGGTTCGATGCACTCGTAACAGCCGGAGATGGCGGCGATGGTGGCCGTCGGTGCAATGGCCATGAGCAGCGAGTTGCGCAGGCCGTGCTGGCCGATGCGCTCGCGCATCTCGGCCCAGCGCGCCGGGTCTGCTGGTTCGACGCCCCACAGGTCGAACTGCAGCTCTCCTGCAGCGGCCCGGGTCTCGCTGAAGGCCGCATGCGGACCGTGCTGGCGGGCCAGCTCGCAACTTGACCAGACCGCCCAGTAGTAGATCTCCTCGGCAATACGGGCCGACACTTCTGAGGCCTCCGGCGAGTCGAAGGCGAGGTTGAGCTGGAAGAACACATCCTGGAGGCCCATGACGCCGAGCCCGACCGGGCGCCAACGCTCGTTGGAACGGGCTGCTTCGGGCGTCGGGTAGTAGTTGATGTCGATGACACGGTCCAGGAACGGCACCGCAGTGCGCACGACCTCGCCCAACGCCTCGTAGTCGACGGCTCCGTCGCGTACGAACTTGGCGAGGTTGACCGAGCCCAGGTTGCAGACTGCCGTCTCGGCGCTGCTGGTGACCTCGAGGATCTCTGTGCACAGATTCGACAGGTGGATGACGTTGCCCGGCTGTCCGGTCTGGTTGGACTTGGCGTTCGAGGCGTCCTTGAAGGTCATCCATCCATTGCCGGTCTGCGCCAACGTGCGCATCATGCGGCTGTAGAGCTGCCGGGCAGACACCTGCTCCTCGTAGAGACCCTCGGCTTCGGCTTCCCGGTACGCCTCGGTGAAGTCGTCGCCGTAGAGGTCGGTGAGGTGCGGCACGCGCTTGGGGTCGAACAGCGACCACTGCCAGTCGTTCTCGACCCGGCGCATGAACTCGTCAGGGACCCAATTCGCGAGGTTGAGGTTGTGGGCGCGCCGGGCATGGTCACCGGTGGAGTCCTTCAGCTCCAGGAACTCCTCGATGTCGGCATGCCACGACTCCAGATAGACGCATGCGGCGCCCTTGCGCCGGCCGCCCTGATTCACCGCCGCCACTGACGAATCGAGCGTCTTGAGCCACGGCACGATGCCGTTGGACAGGCCATTGGTCCCGCTGATCAGCGAGCCGCGCGAACGCACGCGGTGCCAGCCCACCCCGATCCCGCCAGCGAACTTGGACAGCTTGGCGATGTCGGTGTAGCGACTGTAGATGCCCTCGAGGGAGTCCTCGGGGCTGTCGAGCAGGTAGCACGACGACATCTGCGGGTGGGCAGTACCGGAGTTGAACAGCGTGGGCGAGGACGGCAGGTAACGCAGGCTGGAGATCAGCTCGTAGAACGAGATGGCCTCCTCCGCGGTGCGGGACAGGCCGCAGGCGACCCGCAGCAGGAAGTACTGCGGCGTCTCGATGACGGACCGCCGCTGCGGATGGCGGAGCAGGTAGCGGTCATAGACGGTGCGCAAGCCGAAGAATTCGAAGCCGTTGCTGCGCTCGGCCAGGATGGCGTCGTTGAGCTTGCGAGCGTTCGTGCCCACGAACGCCACGACGTCGGGGTGTATGAGCCCGCACTCGCCGCCGAGATCGATCGACTGGCTGAACGAGTAGATGTTCTGGTTCTGGACTTCCTTGTCGATGAAGGTCGCCAGCAGTCGGGCTGCGAGCTTCGAGTAGTTCGGCTCCTCGGAGATCAGCGCCGAAGCAGTCCGAATCGACAGCTCGTCTAGCTCGGTCGTGGTAGCACCGTCATGGAGACCCGAGATCGTCCGGGTGGCGACGCGCATCGGATCGACACCGGGCAGTTCGGTGGCGCACCGTTGTACCGCGCGGACGATCTTGTTGACGTCGACGGCTTGCATCGAGCCGTCACGCTTCTGCACGCGCATTCCGGGCGAATCTGCGGCCTGCTGCTGTGTCTCAGTCGCTGGCGCTTCGGTGACGCTCATGCCGGCCGGCCCTGGAGCAGGCAGACGCCGAGGTGCGCCGTGCGACGTGTGGTGGTCATGTCGTTCTCGTCCCTCTCATGCCTCTGCATGGCAGCGACGCCGTGGCGTGATGCCGACCCGCAGCACACTGCCCGAATGACACTGCTGTAATTACAGAGATGTGAGGAACATTATTAGCGCGCCGAGACGGCTGTGGCGAGCTTCAGCCGGATCCAGCGGGAATTGGCCGGATTCGGCGCTGTCGGCTCGCGGCGACGCGCGCTGCGCATCGCGAGATGAGCGCCGAGTGAACACAGAGCGCCGAGTGAACACAGAGGCTGCCGGCCCCAGCCCGGTCGCTTCCGCACAGCCGACGCTCCGGGCTACTGAGCGCCCTCGGCGCGTCCGCGGCTGCAACACTGCTCGTGTGTCACCTGATGAGAACCGGCCCAAGCGCATCGTGGTCGTGGGAGCGTCCCTCGCGGGCGCGCGCGCTGCGCACAGCATTCGGGCTGCCGGACATGACGGTGCGCTGACGCTCATCGGCGCCGAATCGCATCTGCCCTACGACCGGCCTCCCCTGTCGAAGGAGTTCCTGACCGGCGAGCGGGAGGCTCCCCAGCTCATGCTGGACGCCGACGGTGCCTACGACGAACTCGGCGTGGATGTGATGGTTGGAACCGCGGCAGTGGGGCTCGACCTGGAGAACCGGACCGTTGCGATCGAGCCGGCTGCCAACGGATCGGCGGGCGGCGACAGCCGCGACACGGTGCCGTTCGATGCACTCGTGATCGCCACAGGCGCAGCAGCCCGTCCGTTGCCCGGAACCGAGGGCATCGAAGGCGTTCACACGCTGCGCACTCTCGACGACTCGACAGCTATCCGGGAGGGTCTCGTCGCCGGCGCACGCGTCGCCGTGGTGGGAGGCGGCTTCATCGGATCGGAGGTTGCCGCTTCGGCGAAGGCTCGCGGATGCGAGGTGACGGTCATCGAAGCAGCCTCGGCGCCGCTTGTGCGGGGGCTGGGTGCCGAGATGGGCACGCGGGTGGGTGCGCTGCACGACCAGAACGGTGTGGAACTCCGACTCGGCGTCGGTGTCTCGGGCGTGCTGGGCACCGATCGGGTCGAGGCGGTCGCCATGGCCGACGGCAGCCGGGTCGACGCCGATCTCGTGGTCGTGGGCATCGGGGTCGTCCCGAACACGGGATGGCTCGAGGGCTCAGGACTGCGGATCGACAACGGAGTGGTCTGCGACGCCACGCTGTGCTGCGGCCCCCCGGGTGTCTACGCCGTGGGTGACGTGGCGCGGGCTCCCAATCGATGGCTCAGCCCGTGGCATGGCGCGGGACCCATCCGGGTCGAGCACTGGACAGCGGCGGTCGAGCACGGCATGGCAGTCGGGCGCAACCTGATGGCACCCGATGAGGCACAGCCCTACGACTCGGTGCCCTTCGTGTGGTCCGACCAATACGACGCCCGTATCCAGGTCGCAGGACATCCCGACGCCGACGATGACGTCGAGGTGCTGGTCGGGTCAGCGTCGGACCGCTCGTTCCTGGCCGGTTACCGGCGCGACGGGCGTTTGAGCGCCGTGATGGCGCTCGACTCAATCAGGCCGTTCGTGCGATTCCGCCGCCTGCTCGCCGGCCACCCCACGTGGGACGAAGCGCTCGAACTGGCCACCACGCTGAGCTGAGGGGGCCGGGGCTCAGGAAATGACCTGGGACACCTCGTCGCGCTCGGCGTAGAAGCTCATCAACCCGGCGATCTCGGCCATCTCGGGGATCGGATCGGGATACGACCACACGACATCGTCAAAGCTGCGACCGTTGACTGCTACTGACCAGTAGCTGGCGTCGCCCTTCCACGGTCAATGAGTCGATGTGACGGTCGAGCGGAACAGGTCCATCCGCACGTCCGAAGCAGGCAGGTAGTGGCGCGGCGGCAACCGCCCCTCCGTGAGCACCACAGCCGAGGTCGACTCCGCCACCACCACGCCATCCACCCGAACGGTGACCCGGCCCGGCTCGGGCTCGACTGCAATCTCGGGCTTCCGATGCTCGATCGTTGCCTCGCTCATCTGCGTTCCTCCTTGAGCTTTCCTGTCGCTCATCATTGCACCGCCCCGGCCACGCATCCACTCGACGGACCCGATTGCTCCGTCGGCGTCGGTGCACCGACAAGGTGTCCCGCTACGACCAAGGCTCTTTGGAACGATCATGACTTCGCAGCTGTCCCATCGCAGGAAGCACCGACCGCTAGCCACACTGGGATCTCCTCGTCATCGGAGGAGGCGATCACCTCGACGCAGCCGGGTTCGTTCACCCAGATTCCACCCGCCCATACGACCCATTCACCGCGATCGGAGCCACAAGGCCCAACACTCAGGTGCTCGGTGGGCTCGATCACACATTCAGGACCATCGGTGTCACATGGACCAACCATCAGAGCACCTCCGGACACGAATGCGCTCCCCCCGTAGTCAAAGAACGCGCCCTCGGGGGCACTCACGATCTCCAGCGATACTTGCCGGAAGCGGCGCACGAGCAGCCCGAACTTTGAGAACCGATAGTCCTCAAAGCCCGAGCCTTCCGGCGCCCATCGCCCGAGTTGCATCACCGACGCGGGCAGCGCAATGAACCCGCCGTCAGAGCCGTGTGCCGTGTAGCCGGCTCCAGGCTCTTCGAGCACGTCGATGGCTTCTCGGCATTCGACATCGCGGTGCGAGAGCTGATCTTCGATCTCCTCATCGTTGACTGCGTTTTCGCTGCAGCTCAGGACGAGCCCAACCATCAATGCAGCAATGACAACCCGCCCCCAGAGCGCAAGCTGCGCGTCCCAGCCGGGGCGAACGGTCAGCTGATGATCTTGAGGCCGAGCAGGTCGCACAGGTAGGGATGCTGACGACGCAGACGGTCCTCGACGGCACCGATCTTCACGTCGTCGTTGAGCGCCTGCAGCAGCAGGAGCTCGAACGCCGGAAGCTCCAGACTGCCTCCGACCCGCTTGAGAAACCCGATTACTGCGCTCGCACCAGTGCGTTCACGGAAGTGTCGCAATGCCGCGTCGTCGGTACCCATGATCTCGCACGAGCTGAAGTAGATGATCCGGCCGCCGGCCCGACCGTCAATGACCTCGGCCAGTTCGTCCAGGGTCACCTTGGTCGAACCGCTCAGCCACAGCTCGCCGGGCCTGCCGTGGAACCCGAAATGGCCCACCTGATAGTCCCGGTAGCGCTGCTGGGTCCACTTGCGCACGTAGTAATAGAGCTCGCCTGCTGTTCCGATGTCCCGGCGGATGAACTTCAGCCCGCTGAGCTCGCGGACCGTATACAGCAGCGACGCCACGCCGAACTGCTGACGGAGATCGGCGTCGGAGTCGTCGCCCTCGAATGCGAACACGCCGGTGGCCAATCGCCGCGTCGCCCCCGCAGTGGGAGTGACCGCCGTTGCTGCAGCATCCTTCGCCATGAACGACCCAGGTCAGTCTCAGTGTGGTCGGGCTGAGAGGATTTGAACCTCCGACCCCTGGTCCCCCAGACCAGTGCGCTAACCAGACTGCGCCACAGCCCGTGTAGGCGAGCACGATACCGCCTCATTCGCGCTGCGAGCCGCTGACGGATTCTCCGATTCGACGGGCCCGAACGCTCAGCCGATCGCGCCACCGATCCACTGGATGAGCCACACGATGCCCTCGATGGCCCGCCAGCCCAGATACACCGTTGCCATGACGACGACGAGCCAGAAATGCCACGGAGCGCCGCTGCGCCTTTGCACTCGACGGTCGTCGCGGCCGTGAGGCCGTCGCTCCGGGTGGGCCACATCGGCCGCCTGCGGGCGACGGTTCAGCCGTGGCGCGCTGGGTGGCGCACGGCGCTTCATCGTCGTCGCACCCGCAGCCGCAGAGGAGTCTTGGCCAGGCCCAGCGCCTCCCTCAAGCGACGTTCGAGATAGCGCAGGTAGGTCGCCGGCAGTTCCCGGTTGGCGAAGAGTGTGAACGTCGGTGGCTGGGTGGCGACCTGTGTGGCATACAGCACCCGTGCCCCGCCGGGGGCTGGCTGGGCGGATTGCGCCAGCTGGATGATCTCGTTCACCTTTGCCGTCGGCGCTCTCGATTCATACGCCTCCATTGCAGCCTCTATCGCGGGCACCAACCGGTGCACACCCCGGCCCGACAGCGCGCTGATGCGCAGCACTGGCGCTTCGCCCACGAAGTGCAGGCGACGCGCCAATTCCCCCAGCACACCTTCACGGTGCTCGGCGTCCAGCGTCTCCCACTTGTTGAGCAGCACAACGATCGGGCAACCGGCGCCGTCGATGCGCTCAGCAAGCCGCTGGTCCTGCGCCGTCACGCCTTCAGTGGCATCAATGACCAGCAATGTCACGTCGCAGGCATCGATGGCCCGCAGCGCCCGCAGGTTGGCGTAGTACTCGGTGTCCGCGTCGACCCGGGCCTTGCGCCGCATGCCCGCTGTGTCCACGAACCGCACGGGCCCTGCCTCGGTTTCCACGAGAGTGTCGATGGTGTCGCGGGTCGTGCCGGGCCGGTCGTGCACCACAGACCGTTCGTCGCCGATGAGCCGGTTGAACAAGGTCGACTTGCCCACATTGGGGCGGCCCACGATCGCCACCGCCGGCACCTTGTCTTGGGCGTCTTGGTCATCTTGGGCGGACTCATCTTGGGCGGACTCATCTTGGGCGGACTCATCTTGGGCGGACTCATCTTGGGCGGACGGGTCTTCGTCATGCGATGCCTCATTGCTGCGGTTGAGCAACTGGCCGTCGTCGTGGTCGAGGCTTGCATCGGCTTCATCCACGTCGAGCAGTTCCAGCAGCCGATCGAGCAGGTCGCCGACGTTGCGGCCGTGCAACGCGGACGTCGCCCACGCCTCGCCGAGACCCAGGCGGTTGAACTCCCATCGCCCGTCGTCACGGGTGCCGCTGTC
Source organism: Candidatus Poriferisodalis sp. (assembly GCF_965237655.1). Lineage (GTDB taxonomy): Bacteria > Actinomycetota > Acidimicrobiia > Acidimicrobiales > Poriferisodalaceae > Poriferisodalis. The sequence continues at coordinate 1,201,310 of NZ_CBDEGB010000002.1, read as the reverse complement.
GGCCTTGTTGGCAACGACCAGGGTCGGCCGGCCGCTGCGGCGCAGCATGGATGCGATGCGGGCATCGGGCTCGGTGATGCCGACGGTCACGTCGACCAACAGCAGGAGCACGTCGGCGTCGGCCATCGCTCGCTCGCTCTGGGCCGACACCTTGTCGTCGAGTGTGTTGCCGGCAGCGGACCAACCACCGGTGTCCACCACCAGGAACTTGTGCCCGCGCCAGGCGGCGGGGGCCATCTTGCGATCGCGGGTCACACCCGGCTCGGGCGCCACCACGGCCTCGCGTCGCCCGACTAGCCGGTTGAACAGGGTGGACTTGCCCACGTTGGGTCGCCCCACGATCCCCACCACGGGCAGGCCCGCGTTCATCGGGCAGCTCCCGCTGGGTGAGGCGCAGCCTCGTTGCCCGACGCCCGGGCAGACTCGGACCGCACCGCAGCATCGAGCAGCTGCCGCAGGGCGGTGCCGCTCGTCGGGACGATCTCGACCGGCTGGGGCAGCTCTGCGGGCGTCTTGCCATCGAGGAATCTGCCGCCCGACAAGCATACGTCTGCCAAGACATAACGATGCCCCTGCGGTTCGCCGGCCAGCGTGGTCGCGATGTCGGCACCAGCGAGCAGGCCTGTCACGCCGATGTTTCCGCCGAAGAACCGGTTGGAGACTTCGATGACGCGCACGTCAGGCACGCCGGACCCTTCGCTAGCAGCCGCACCGGTGCGCCACGCCGTTACCAGCGGTTCGAGTACAGCAGCACCGTAGGTGCCGGTCAGGACGCCGATCGGCCGGTCGACGTCGGGCCGGACTCGCCGCGGCCGCCGTGACACAATCACATTCACCGGCACATTCACCGGCACATTCACCGGCAACGAGCCGAGGCTGAGCGGCAAACCTTCGGCGTCCACCTCGCCGCTGCGGTTGGCGCCGTGCCCCGGCACCCGGACCGCCCGGTAGCCCTCCGCCGGCGCTCCGTCGACCCATGAGAAGAAGCCAGCAGCTGGCGCTCGGGCCTGGGGCGCCCCGTTGCCGTCGTCGGGTGCATCCGGTGCTGCGGCCCAGAACTCCTGCTCGAAGGCTCGCGCCATGCCGATGCCGTCCTCGTGCATCGGGAATTCGCCATAGGTCGACGCGTCCGGGAAGGGCCGCTCGGCGAGCAGGTAGTACTCATCGGCGGCGAACACCAAACGCCGCCCCAGCACGTCGAGGAATCGCCGCTGCCACCCTTCGCACAGATCGATCACTGCCGCGGCCTCGGCAGCCGTGTGCGGCCGCATCGCTGACTCCCGCTGGTGGGAGCTCACACCCAGCGGAACCACCGCCAGTGTTGCGAGCGACCCGAATCGGTCCAGTACGCCCAGCAGCGTGTCCGCCAGCACTGCCCCGTCGTTCACACCCGGGCACACCACCACCTGGCCGTGCACTTCGATGCAGCCATCCAGCAAGGCGCCTAGCCATCGCAGGCTCGTCGCTCCGCGCGGGTTTCGCAGCATCCGAGACCGCACATCGGGGTCGGTGGCGTGGATGGACACGTACAGCGGCGACAGGCGCTCATCAGTCACCCGCTCGAGATCCAGCTCGGTGAAGCGAGTCAGCGTCGTGAAGTTCCCGTACAGAAACGACAGCCGGTAGTCGTCGTCCTTGAGATAGAGGCTTCGGCGCAGTCCCGGCGGCAACTGATAGATGAAGCAGAATTCGCAATGGTTGTCGCACGTTTGAACCCGGTCGAAGATCGCAGCGTTCACCTCGGCACCCAACCGAACCCCGGCGTCCTTGCTGACGTCGAGTTGGACCGCGCTGCCGGCTCGCACGATTTCGAGGCTGGGGTCGGCTTCGTCAAGCAACAGCTGCCAGGCGATCACGTCGGTCGGCACGACGCCGTCGATCGACACCACCTCGTCGCCCACAGCCAATCCGGCAACCTCGGCCGCCGAGCCGGGCTCCACCGCCACAACAACCGGCCGGGACATGGGTTCAGGATAGGAAGCTGTCACCGTTTGCCCTGCTGGCTCGGCCCAGTTGCCACACTGTGTTGCTGCACTGGGTTTCTGTGCTGGGTCGGTAGCGTCGTCGCCGTGGCAGTCGACCGGGTGCTTCTGGCCGCGCCACGCGGCTTCTGCGCCGGCGTGGAGATGGCCATCAAGGCGCTCGCCTGGATGGTGCGAACGTTCGCACCGCCCGTGTACTGCTACCACGAGATAGTGCACAACCGCTTAGTGGTCGATCGCTTCGAACGGCTCGGGGTGGTGTTCGTCGATGACGTGGCCGAAGTGCCCGCTGGCCGGCCGCTCATGCTGTCGGCTCACGGCTCGGCGCCGGAGGTCGTCGACGAGGCTCGCCAGCGAGGCGGCTACGTGGTCGATGCCATCTGCCCGCTCGTCACCAAGGTGCACCACGAAGTGCGGGTGCGAGCCGGTAAGGGCTACAGAGTCGTCTACGTGGGCCATGAGGGTCACGACGAGGCGGTCGGCACCATGGCAGTGGCTCCCGCATCGATCTCGTTGGTGTCCGAGCCGGCCGACGTGGATGCTCTCGACGACTTCGAGGGGCCCGTGGCCGTGCTGGCCCAGACGACGCTCAGCCTCCGGGATTGGTCGGATGTCGCCGACGCTGCCAAGGCGCGATTCGGCGACGTGTGGATGCCAGGCCGCTCGGACCTCTGCTTCGCCACCACCAACCGTCAGGGCGCACTGGCAGAGATCGCCCCCCACTGCGATGCCGTGGTTGTCATCGGCTCGGCCAATTCGTCCAACACCATGGCGCTCGCCAAGGTGGCGGCCGAGTCGGGCTGCGAACGCGTGCTGCGGGCGAACGCCGCCTCTGAGCTGCCTGAGGATCTCTACGGCACGATTGGGGTCACCGCCGGTGCGTCGGCGCCTGAAGAGCTCGTCGACGCAGTCATCGCCCGCCTCGCGCCCGCGCACGGCACGACCGAGATCTCCATCACCGACGAAGACGAGTACTTCCCCCCGCCCCGCGAACTGCGCGAACTGCTGTCTGCCATGGAGATCGCCGTGCACGCGACCTTGTCGGTGTCCCCCGTCGCGCGCACAGCTGCCACAGATCGCACGACCGCCGCCAGCGACGTACTGGCGTCCCTCGCAGCGAATGATCTCGTGCGGCTCGACCAGATCTAGCGCAGCATGATCTGAAGCGTGCCGGAACTGTCCAAGCGCGCTCTCAGGGGATCGCGATGTCGGGTATGGGCGCTTGCTGTCCGAAGATGCGTACGCCGCGGAGGCGGGAGTCGGTGAACTCCTGCAGCTTGCGTTGGTAGTACGAGATGCCGCGGAACAGGGTGCCGGCGACGTTGTCGGCGTTCCAGGCGTTCCAGAGCCGTGCCAGTTCGACGGCCGCATCCCGGTCACTGGCGAGCAAGTCCGTCGTTTCGCCGATGTCGTTTTCCAGATCGACCAGCATGGGCGTGTTGCGGTCCTCGGCCACGCTCAATTTCATATTGTCGGAGCGAACAGCGTAATCGTGGATCAAGGAACGCTTGTTGTCGTAAAGATCTCGCCAGAAGAGCGCCAGATGTGGCGAGCCGGTGGTTTCGCGGCGCAAGTACGGATCCAAGTTGACGCCGTCCAACGGCCGTGCCTCGTCCGTCGCGGCAGCACCCGCCATCTTCAGCACGGTGGCCGCGATGTCCAAGCTGATCACTTGTGGTTCATATGTCCGGTTCTGCGGCCATCTCGCCGGCCAAGATGCGACGAACGGAACACGTATCCCGCCTTCCCAGAGATCTCCCTTGCCCCCGCGCAGCGGGCCGTTGTCCGCCCATGATTGGATGCCGCCGTTGTCGCTGAGAAAGAAGATGATGGTGTCATCGCGCTGTCCCGATGACACCAGGGCATCCATCACTCGGCCAATGTTCTGATCCAGCGAATCCACCATCGCCAAGTAGGTGCGGCGGCCGCCGTTGGCAACATCTTGATATTTCTCTATCAAATCGGCTGGCGCCTGGAGCGGGCCGTGGGGAGCGTTGTAGGCTAGATACAGGAAGAACGGCTGATCCTGGCCGTCACCAATAAAGTCGATGGCTTTGTCGGTCAGCACATCGGTCAGATACCCAGTGAAGCTTGCCGTGGCGGTATTTTCGATCAGCGGAGTCACCAACTGATTCGCAGGCTGGGTGGCATCAATGTCGTAATAGTCATGTGCTCCGCCCAGGAAGCCATAAAAGTAGTCGAACCCCCGCTTGAGCGGACTGAACCGGTGCGCCGCGCCGAGTTGCCACTTGCCGACCAGACCGGTGCGGTAGCCCGCTGTCTGCAAGTACTCACCGAACAGCGTCTCCTCCAAGGGCAAACCCATATGGTTGTCAAATGGCGCGTAGGTGATGTTTCCCTCGAGGCCGTAGCGCGCCGGATAGCGCCCGGTGAGCAGGCCTGCCCGCGACGGAGTGCAGATCGGGAACGGCACATAGCCGTTGGTGAAGGCAATCCCTTCCTCCGCGAGCCGATCGATGTTGGTTGTCTGAATCTCCGTGGCGCCATTGAAGCTGACATCGTTGTAGCCCAGGTCATCCACCAGAATGACGATGACATTGGGCGGCTCTTCGGGGATGCCCAAGACCTCCACTGCTGTCTCTGCTGCCGCTGCGACAATCGACACACTGAGGCTGGCCTTGGCCGCTTCTGTGCCGTCGGCATTGCTCAGGCTGACCTGGACCGTGTACTCGCCGGCCGGGCATGTCGCGGGCACTGCGGCGCTGCGGATCTCGGGATCTTGGTCCACCATCTTCATGTAGCGGTCGCGGCCCGTGCCGCCGCCCTCGCACTCGTCCGCGTCGACCACGTCGGCACGGAACCAGTAATCCACATCAGAGGTGTCGGAGTTGAACTCCAAGTCGCCGAAGCTCATCGTGATGCTGAAATCCGTGCCCACCGTGATGGGATCGGACTCAGACAGATCCAGCGTGATCGTCGGTCCTTGCAGCGCGGACACTGGCGCCGCTTCGACAGCCGCCGTCGCAGCGCTGGTGAGTGTCTCAGAGCTGCCGCCGTCATCGGTGAAAGCCACCCGAACCTTGATGGTGTGACCCTCATCGGCGGGCCGGAGCGTGTACGTGGCCGCTGTGGCCCCCGCAATGTCGTCGTCCGCGGACCCGTCGTTGGAGATCCACTGATATATGGGCGTTGCGTCGCTCAAGCCGTCCACGTCGGCAATCTCAGCCGTGGACACGGCCAGCGTCTCGCCCACTTGCGCGATGCCGACAATGGTGGGCAGACCAGTTGCCGCCGTATTGGCCCTGACCGGCGCGGCGGTCGTGGTTGGGCCATGGTCCAAGGCCGGCGGCGTATCCGGCCACTGTTGTATCTCGGTGGCCCACATGAGGACAAAGTCCGACCAGCTCGAGACGCCCTGGGCGTTCCGGGCGCGAACCCAGAAATACAGGACCGCGTTGCGAGGGAGATTGCTGATTATCGCCTGCGAGCCATCGAACGCTATCTCGTAGCCGTCAGCCCGACTGGGCAGGTCAACCCATTCGCGGCGGTCGGCGTCAAAAAATTGTACGTCGTAGGAGTCTGCACCGGGCACGTCGTTCCAGTCCAGCTCCACCATGCCGTGCCAGATCGCCTTGCCGGCAGGCCGGTCCGGTGTCGGGGGGGGGGGGGGGCTCAGCACCTGCGCGGAAGCCGTGGAGATACTCACAATCAGCGCCAGCGCAATGATCGCCGCGAGCCTTACCAGCTGTTTCCGCATCGACGAACTCCCAAGTGAAGACTTGACGGGTGCGCTCCCGTGGGGAGTCGCCGCAGGTGTTGCGTCGCCGCCGCGAAAGGCCTCGGGCGACACGCGGTAGAGACGATACCCGCCGCGGCTGCAGATGGGGTCGTGCTGAGATAGCGGCGATGGTGTGTTGCGCGGACGATACGGGGTGCTGCTGGGAATTGATCCGCTGCGGGTCTGGTGTGTCAGCAGCCTGATCGGCTGGAAACGCCTATGGCTGAGCAGGCTCGGAGCGTCATTGTGGGCGGTGGCGCAATTGGGGCAGGCTTGCTGTGCTCGTTGGCGCATACGTGCCGGACCAACCCGTCGATCTGCACACATGCAGATGACGGCCATATATCAATACGGCGCCCCGCATCTCAGTAGTAGTTGGGGGTGCCGGCGTCGGCTTGCGCACGATCGAAGAGCTCCTGGACACGCTCGCGCAGCTCCTCGGTGACCTCACGCACTGCCCAGCGTGACACCCGTCCGCTCGGCCCCGGCGGCGGCGGGTCCATCGGCTCGCCGATGATCAACTTGATCCGCCGGGGATACACGAACTTGGCGCCGCGAGGCATGGCAGCGGCAGTTCCGCCGATCCCGACGGGCACAATTGGCACCTGCGCCCGGGCGGCCAGGTACGCCGGTCCATCCATGAGCGGCAGCACCCGCGGGCCGTCCTTACGCTCGCCTTCGCCGAACATCACCACCGGACAATCGCCGTAGCGCAGCGCATCTAGCGCAATCCGCAGTGCCGCCCGGTCAGGAGCGTCGCGGTTGACGGGGAAACAACCGAACGTGTTGAACAGCCAGGCAGCAGGGCGGTACTTCCACATCGATTCCTTGCCCATCACCCGCATCTGCGCCGGAATCGCGGCGTGGATCGGCGTGTCGATATAGCTGCGATGGTTGGGCACCCACACGCACGGGCCATCAGGCATGTTGTCCAGCCCCTCGACGGACATTCGGTTCCAGGTCCGGAAGATGCCCCACAGCAGGTATTTCGCCATCTTGTACACCGCGAGGTTGAACCGGCTGTCGCGCAGGTCAACCTCGGGGCCGTCGGACTCAGACATTGTTCGCCGTTCCGGCCGGCAGTCGGAAGTCGGTTGCTGACGCGTAGAGCTCAGCGATCTGCGCCACGGCCTCATCCTGAGTCATCTCACTGGTGTCCACGATGACGGCTCGGGGCGCCACTCGCAGCGGCGAGTCGGCCCGGCCCGAGTCGAGCCGGTCCCGCTCGCTCAGCTCGGCGGCCAACACTGCCACCGCCCCGTCATCAGGAGGGGCCCGATCGGAGTTGCCGCTTGATGAGGCCTGCTGTGCGAGGCGACGACGTGCCCGTTCGGTTGGGGTGGCTGTCAGGAACACCTTCAGCACGGCGTCGGGGAACACGACACTGCCGATATCGCGGCCTTCCATGACTCCCCCGCCCAATCGATTGGCCCAATGCCGTTGGTGCTCCACGAGCACTCGCCGCACTGCGGGATTGGCCGCGACGGCGCTGACGCTGCGGTCCACTTCGCCGCTGCGGATCGCCGCCGTGGCATCGACGCCGTCCACCGTGACGCGCTGTGCGTCACCCACGCTGGAGATCTCGATCTCGGCCGTGCGGGCAATCTTGGCGACACCTTCGGCATCGTGCGGGTCGACATGTGACTGCAACGCCGCCCATGCCACCGCCCGGTACATCGCACCGGTGTCGAGGTAGTCCATCTCGAGTTCGGCTGCCACGGCACGGGCCACGCTGGACTTGCCTGAAGCAGCAGGGCCGTCAATCGCGATCACCGGCGAAATCGGCTCCCGAGCCCCCTCCGGCGGGGATCGCAGCGACTGGAGCGAGTCGAAGAATTCCGGGAATGTCTTGGCTACGCAGTCCGGGTCGTCGATTTCGATGCCCGCAACACGCAGGCCGATCAACGACATCGCCATCGCCATGCGGTGATCGCCGTGGCAGTCGACCCGGCCCACTCGCAGCCCGAACGGATTCGCACGAATCCTGATGCCGTCGGGCTCAGCAACGGCGGGGACGCCACGCTTGGAGAGCTCGGACACGGTGTCGCCGATGCGGTCGGTCTCCTTGCGGCGGATGAAACCAATGCCGCTGATGCGTGTCGTGCCCTCGGCGAACGCGGCCACTGCCGCCAGCGTCTGGGCCGTGTCGGAGCAGTCGCGCAGGTCGAATGTGCCCCCCTGCAGCGCTCCGTCCGCCGGCGCACCAACAACGACGGCATTGTGGCTGATCGCGACCTCAGCTCCCATCTCACCGAGGATCTGAGCGAAGCGGACGTCGCCCTGGATGCTGCTGTTCCCCAGGCCCTCGACACGCACACTGCCGCCGCAGAGCGCCGCCGCTGCCCAAAAATAGCTCGCGGCAGAGGCATCCGGTTCGATCGCGTAGCCCCCAGCTCGGTAGCCGCCTGGCGCCACGACATAGCGGTCTGGGCTTGGCGTGTCAATGGTTGCGCCGAACGCTGTCATCACCGCAACCGTCATGTCGATGTACGGCCGGCTCACGGCGTCTGGCGCCGAGTGGATCTGCAGGTCGATGCCACCGAGCAGCGGACCCGCCAACAGCAGACCACTGGCGAACTGGCTGCTCACGTCTCCCCGAATCCGAACCTGACGCGGTTCAGCCAGGGAGTAGACGCCGTTTGCCGAGACCACCTCAAGCGGCAGCTGGCCGGGCTCGCCCAGCTCGCGTACCTCCGCACCGAGCGAACGCACAGCTGCAATGAGGTCCCCGAAGGGACGGGCACGCAGCTGCGGATCACCGTCAAGCAGCCACCGACCGCCGATCGCTGCGAGCACGGGCAGACAGAAGCGTGCCGTCGTGCCCGATGATCTCGCATGCACCCGCGCAACACCGTCCCCCGCAGTTTGCTCAGTAGCGCTGCCAGCACCGATGCCGTTGACGACCAGCCGTGAGTTCGCGCGATCGATGCGCGCCGACGCCCCCATCGCGCGTGCGGCGTCGATCATCGCCTCGGTGTCATCGGCGAACAGCGCTCCGTCGAGCGTGCTGAGCCCGCCGGCCAGTGCCGCGCACAGCATCGCCCGGTTGGTGATGCTCTTGGAGCCTGGCACCGACGCCGTGCCTGAGACCCCGTTCGTGAAGGGGGCGATGACCCGCCCTTCGCTCATGCCAGATCGCGCGTCGTGGGGTGGTAGCCCTGCCCGGCCAGGGCGGCAAGGAAGCGCTGGGCCTCATTGCGCGCCACCACGAGCACGAGCACGCCCTCGGTTCCCTCGGGCGAGTGCGCCACCTCGATGTCGGCCACGTTCACGTCGCAGTCCGCAGCCAGCATGGTGATGGCGGCAATCTGGCCCTTGCGGTCCGGGATCGGCACCCGCACCTCGAGGAGTTCCTGGGGCCGCACGTAGCGAGACGGCAGGTTGGTGCGCGCTCGACGTGCTTGGGTGAGTACGGCGCGTAAGCCCTCGCGATCTGCTCCCGCTACCACTTCGCGCATCTGTGTCAAGCGCTCGGACAGCTCATCGAGCACGTCGACGATGGCGTCTCGGTTCTCGCCGCAGATGTCGAGCCAGATTCCCGGATGTCCCGCGGCGATCCGCGTCATGTCTCGGAAACCGCCCGCCGCGAGGCGCAGCAGCGGCGCATCGTCGAGGGCTCGTTCGTCTGCGAGGCACATCAGCGTTGCCGCAGCGAGGTGCGGTACATGGCTCACCACGGCCACGAGTGCGTCGTGTCGTTCGGGCGTCATCGTCACGACATCGGACCCGAAGCCGGTCAGCACCGTCTGGCACGAACGCAAGGCGTTGTCGTCGGTGGTCTCGGTCGGCGTCAGCGTCCACACGGCGCCGACGAACATGTCCGGGTTTGCTCCCTCAACGCCTTCCTGTTCTGAACCGGCCATCGGATGGCCCGGCACGTAGCGAGGATCTGTGATGGTCCGAGCAACCGGTGTCTTGACGCTGCCCGTGTCGGTTACCACGGCACCCAAGGCTGCGGTGTCTGCGAGTGCTCTCGTGACTTCACCGGCAAGAAATGCAGCAGGCACGGCCACGACGCAGAACATCGCCTCGGAATCGGTGCCGATGGCATCCAGACAACCAAGCTCGAGCGCCCGCTGAGCGTGACCGCCGACAGCGTCCCGCCCGGTCACATGCCAACCCGACTTGCGCAATGCAGAAGCGACCGACCCGCCGATCAGGCCCGTGCCGACGACTTGGGCGCGCCGCACCTCCCCGGTGCCAAACGACGGCACCTGCTCGGGCGCGGAGGGATCAATCGCCACGTACCGAAGGGTACCGATGCCTCCCGACCCTCCCCGTGTGCAGGCTCTGGTTACCGATCTGCCTGATCGACCTTCAGTGGGTGAGCTCGCCGACACGTTCGTCGAGCTCAGCCCGAAACGTCTCGACCGTGGCCATCTTGATGTCCTCGTAGCCGCGCACCAGCTCCGGCAACCTGGCGATGGCAACTGCCTGCTCGTATCGAGCGGCGCCGGCGTCACGCTCGAGTGCTTCGACAGCGGCATCGAGGGCGGCGAGGTACTCGTGTACCAGCGCCCGCTCGGTCCGGCGGATCTCGGTGTGGCCGAAGGGATCGAACCAGTGGCCTCGCAAGCGCTTGCCGCCCGCCAGCAGCGCGAACATCGGTCGCCACGCCAGCGAGAACCGGACCTTGCCCGTGCGCCCAAGCGCCCGCAGCACCGGCGGATGCAAGCTCCACGACACGGTGCCGTCAACCGAAGCCGCCAAGGCGCGTGCCGCCGCGTTCGCAGCCGCGTCTCCCATGAGGCGGGCAACCTCGTACTCGTCCTTGTATGCCATGAGCTTGAACAGCCCGGCCGCAGCCGAATCCGTCAATCTGGCCGAGCCGTCCCCCGCAGTCCGATCCGCACGCGCCACCCCTTCGACGGCCTCGAGGAAGTCGGCTGCCAAGCGGTCAGACTGATAGGCGCAGAGCTCTGACACGTAGGTACCGAGGCTGGATCGCAGCTCCGTCGAATCGTGTGCCGCTTTCACTCCACCCAGGCCGTCCATCATCTCGTCGATGCGAGCCGCCAAGCGTCCCGGCAACGATAATTCGCGGGCGCCGGCGTCGCTGGAGTCTCGATCCGCAGCGGGCACCGACGCTTCCGCTGCGATTGCGGCTGTCTTGGTGCCGTCTGGGTCAGCAATGATCGCCCGGCCCCAGCGGAAGGCCGCGATGTTCTGGGTCACGGCAACGCCGTTCAACTCAATCGCCGCCTCCACACTCGAGGGTGCTATAGGCAGTGCGCCCGACTGGACGGCCATTCCCACGACAAACACGTTCGCCGTGATCGTCGAGCCGCACAATGCGGTCACCAGCTCGCCGACGTCCGCCCAGTGCCGCTGCCCGTCAACAGTGACGGCCGCCACCCTCTCAAGCAGCTCGTCGGTCGCGGGCATCTCGATGTTCGGATCGGCGACCATCGGGCCGGTCGGCGTCACTGACGTGGAGCCGACGACCATGGTCCGTTGGGGGTCGGCCACATCGAGTCCCGCGGCAGACGCAGCCACGAGCAGGTCGAAGGCCAGGATCACGTCGGCCTGGCCGCTGCCAAGGCGGGCCGTAGCCGGTCGCCCGAGGCGCCGAAGCCGCAGATCGCCCACGACGGTGCCGGCTTTCTGCGAGAGACCGATCTGATCGAGCCCCCGAACCTCGAAGCCGTCGAACATCGCCGCAGTGCCAAGCACCTGGTTGACCGTCACGACGCCGGTGCCGCCGATCCCGCACATGCGCACCGACACCTCATCGGGACCGGTGAACCGAACAGGTTCGGGCAGTTCGGCTGGCGGCTCGGGCCTGACGCCAATTCCTTCTCCGGTCCGGGGCGCACGCCGCAGCGGCGCAAGCATTTGCCGCACTGCGGTGCGAAACGGTCCACGCTGGCTCACGGTCATGAACGACGGGCAATCACCGTCGAGGCACGAATAGTCGAGGTTGCAGGAAGTCTGGTCGATGTGGGTCTTGCGGCCGAAGAACGTGTCGATCGGTTGCACCGACAGGCAGTTGCTCTTGCGCCCGCAGTCGCCGCAGCCTTCGCAGATCCGCTCGTTGATCAGCACCCGCTGGGTCGGCGTCGGCTGCGTTCCCCGCTTTCGGGCCCGGCGTGCCTCTGCCGCGCACTGCTGATCGTGAATCAGCACGGTGACGCCCTCGATGCCCGCGAGCAGTTCCTGAGCTTCGGTGAGACGGTCGCGATGCCAGACCTCAACGCCCGCAGGCAACGAGCGGCTGCGGTAGGCGGAGGGGTCGTGAGTGGTGATCAGTACCTTGGCCACCCCGTCTGCCAGCAGACCCGCTGCCACCTCGGGCACCTCCAACTGGCCGGCGGGATCCTGCCCGCCGGTCATGGCAACGGCCCGGTTCCACAGGAGCTTGTAGGTGATGTTCGTGCCGGACGCCACCGCGCCGGCGATGGCCAACTGACCACTGTGGAAGTACGTCCCGTCGCCCAGATTCTGGAAGATGTGGGCCGTCTCCACGAAGGGCGACATGCCAATCCACTGAGTGCCCTCCTGACCCATGCACGTCACGCTCACGATGTCGCCGACGCGTTCGGGATTCATGAACAGCGCCATCGTGTGGCAACCAATGCCTGCGCCCACCAGCGCGCCGTCGGGCACCTCGGTGGATCGATTGTGCGGGCAGCCCGAGCAGAAGTACGGCGAACGGCTCTGTTCGGGCGGCAGTGCCAGCGGCAGCTCGATGCGCACACGCTCGGGACGGGCCCCCACGAGCCGGTCGCCGATGCGAGCCTCGAGGCGACTGCGCAGCGGCTTGATGAGGTCATCGGCGGTCAGCGCACCATACGAGCTCAGCAGCATCGCGTCGTTCTCGTCGGTCTTGCCGACGATGCGGGGATGGTGCGACTGGTTGTAGAGGGCGTCTTTCAGCAGCGACTCGATGTTGGGGCTCTTCTCCTCGATCACGAAGATCTCCGTGACCCCGCGGGCGAAGTGCCGGGCTCGCTCGGCGCTGAACGGGATCGGCATGCCCATCCGCACGAGCCGGATGCCGGCGTCTCGCACCGACTCGTCGCTGTCAAGGCCCAGCCGCCGCAGGGCCTCGCGCACCTCGCGGTATGTGATGCCCGAGGCCACGACGGCAATCCAGGCGTCGGGAGGGTCGACCGTGGCGTCGTTCAGGTGGTTGGCTGCCGCGTACGCGATGGCCAACTCGTAGCGGACCTCAACGATTTCACGCTCGATGTCGACCGTGTGCGGCGTCAGCAGGTAGCCGTCGGGCCTGTGGCGGTAGGGCTCGCCGTCGACGAGCGGGATGACCGGGTCGAACCGGTCTGGATCCAACAGGACCGTTGCGGCGCCGTCTGCCACGTCGGCCACGATCTTCAGGCCCGTCCACAGCCCCGTCGTGCGGGACATCGCTATGGCGTGACGGCCCAGATCGAGCGCCTCGGCGGGCGTGCCCGGATACAGCACCGGGATGTGCAGGTCAGCCATGGTCCCAGCGGAGCTCGAGGGAATCGTGGAACTCTTGGCGGCTGGGTCGTCGCCGGCGATGGCGACCGCGCCACCGCGAGGATCGGCGCCGGCGAACACTGCGTGCCGAAGAGCATCAGTTGCGCGGTCGACGCCGGGCGCCTTCCCGTACCACAGGCCGACCACGCCGTCATAGACGGCGTCGGGCCGGGTGGTGGCCAGTTGACTGCCCATGATCGCGGTCGCTGCCTGATCCTCATTGACAGCAGGCGAATGCACGACCGGCAGGTCGGTTGTGGCACGGGCGGCCTCGACGGCGGCGTCATAGCCGCCGAGCGGCGAGCCGGGGTAGCCCGATATGAAGGCCGCCGTGCGCAGTCCAGCCCGCCGATCGGCCCGCAGCTGCTCGATCGGCAGGCGCGCCAACGCTTGCAGCCCAGTCATGAACGTGGTGCCGCGGTCGTCCGTGTAGCGCCCCGACAGCCGGTATGTCTCAGCGAGGCTCATCAGCTTGCTCCGGTGTGCATGCGCAGGCTCTCGGGCAATTCATCAGGGTATTCTGCCTGCGCTACATCCATTGTGGTCGCTCGCTGTGACATTGACGGGCCGCCGAACTGCACGCGTCTGCGGCTGCCGGGCAGCAGTTCGCACCGCGGCCGAGTCAATCTCCGCGCCTTGCGGCCCGATGCAGCCTTCGGATCTCGTCGGCACTGAGCGATCGGTGCTCGCCAGGGCGCAGTGCTGGATCGGCAAGCGGGCCGATGCGTGTGCGCACCAACCGCAGCACCGGATGGCCCACCGCCTCGCACATGCGGCGGATCTGGCGGTTGCGGCCCTCCCCAATCGTGATGCGCAGCATTGACGGCTGCGGCATGGACACCAACGCTGGCGCAGTCTTCCCATCTTCCAACTCGATGCCATCGCGCAGTCGGGCCAGCGATCCCCGGGACGGCACCCCCTCCACATGCGCCAAGTACTCCTTGTCGACACCCCACGACGGGTGCGTCAGCCGGTGAGTCAGCTCGCCGTCGTTGGTCACGATGATGAGCCCTTCGCTGTCGGCGTCCAGCCGACCGACTGGGAAGACGCGCACTGCCGCAGGCACCAGGTCGGTCACGCAGCGTCGTCCCCGGTCATCCGATGCGGCGCTGAGCACCCCGCGCGGCTTGTTCACCAAGTAGTGGACAAGCTCCGGGTCCCAGGTGACGACGGCTCCATCGACTTCGATGCGATCTGTCGGTCCCGCACGATCTCCGATCCGGGCTGTTGTGCCGTTGACCGTGACGTGTCCCGCAATGATCAGCTCCTCGCACGCCCGCCGGCTGGCTACGCCGGCACGCGCCATGACCTTGTGCAGTCGCTCGATACCGCTTGCTGGCCCGTCAGCGGGTGCCACGTCGCCTAGCCGGTGCGGCTGGCTGCAAGGCGGTCCATGGCCTCCACCGCGTCGGGGTCCAGGCTCAGCTCCGCCAGCGACGGCAGGTCCTCGAGGCTGTCAAGGCCCAGTCGTTCGAGAAAAAGTGCTGTCGTCCCCAGCAGGGAAGCGCTGCCCGGGCCCGGATCGCGCGCGACCTCAGTGATGTAGCCCTGATTTGCGAGCGTGCGCACCACGCCGTCGGCATTCACGCCCCGGATGGCACTGATCTGGGCACGCGAGATTGGTTGCTTGTACGCAACCACGGCCAGGGTCTCCATCGCCGCCGCAGACAGCCTCCCGGATCGACGACCGCCGACGAACCGTTCGACATAGTCCGATACGGCCGGGGCGGACTGCAGCTGGTAGCCGCCTGCAATCCGCACGAGCGTGAATCCCCGCTCGGCCGTGGCGTACTCGCGAGCGAGTTCGTCGCAGACCACGTGGACCGACGCGATGGGCGCCGCGGTCACCGACGCCAGCACCTCGGCCGGCACAGGCTCGGTTGCAACCATCAGCACGGCCTCGATCGCTGCGTACAGCTCGTTGTCGTCGAGCGCTCGTAGCTCGTCGAGGGTCATCTCACCGGCGAGGATTTCCGCAGCGATGCCGTCGAGTCCGTTGCCGGCTTCTGCCACGCCGTCATCCGCGCGACCGTTCTGGGCGGGCATCGACGGGTGCGGCGGGGGTTGTGCCTGCGGCTCTGCCTGCGCGATCGGCGGCGTCGGCGGTCCAGCGACCGTGCGACCCTCATCGCTGACGAGGCGCAGGCCGTTGGTCGAGCTGTGCGGCGGACGCTTGCTGCTCACGCAGCGTCCTCGCCGTAGCCGACAGCCGATACCGGCAGCGATGCGTCGTCGCCCCCGGTCCACTCCACGCCGATATCGCCGAAGTGCTCGGCTTGGGCCAATTCCACGAGCCCCGATCCGAACAACTCGAGCACGGCCAAGAAGTACACGACGACGACGATGCGCTCGGTGAGATGCTCGGTGAGCTCGCGGAAAGATGCCGCACCGTCCACCATCAGCCGTTCGGCAATCTGGTTCAGCGCCTCGTCCACCGTGATCCCCGCAGCACGCAGGTGACCGACGTCGACACGCGGCACGGGCCTTGGCGCCAGCACGCGCTCGAGCGCTGCGGTCAAGTCGTCACGGGACGCGCCTTCGAGCAAGTCAGGGGCAAAGGCAATGAACCGCTCCTCGGGACCGGCGTTTCGGGGCCATTGCAACGTTGCGGCCAGCCACCGCTCTCGCAGTAGCCGGGCCGCGGCGCCGAACGTTCGCCCCTCGACCAGTCGCGCGAAGGCCGCGTCCCGAAGCCCGTATGCCGCCAGCTCTTCTTCCAGATCCAGCTCGACGGGCGGGGTGGGCAGCAGGCGGCGGGACTTCAGCTCGATCAGCGTTGCAGCCAGCAGCGTGAACTCGCTCGCAGCATCGAGGTCGATCCTGGCCTCACCATTGCTGTGGACGTCGGTTTCGCCGTCGGCACCGAGCGTGAGGTCCGCAGCCACCATCACGGCGACGAAGTCGTCAACGAGGCGCGTCAACGACACCTCCCAGATGTCGACCTCCTGGGAGACGACCAGCTTCACCAGCACATCCAGCGGGCCCGCGAAGGCCTCGGTGCGAACCTCGTGGGTCACGCAGCCCGAAGATACCGCGGCCCGCAGGTATGGCTCGGGACAGTTGGCGGCTTTCGATAATGGCCGCGCCAGGTGGCCTGTAGCCCAACGAGGCCTTCGCTGCGGCCCGCGCGCACCGGCCCGGTACCGTCAGGCGCCATGACACGAGTGCTCTCGGGCATCCAGCCCACCGGCGACGTTCACCTCGGCAACTTTCTCGGGGCGCTGCGCCATTGGGCGATCGATCAGCACAATGCCGACGCCTTTTACTGCGCCGTCGACCTTCATGCCGTCACCATCCAGCAGGATCCGCAACAGCTGCGCTCCGCGACGCTGGGCACGATGGCCACGCTCATCTCGGTCGGCCTCGACCCTGAGGTCTGCACGCTGTTCGTCCAGAGCCACGTTCCCCAGCACACGGAGCTCTCGTGGCTGCTCGAATGCACGGTGTCGCTCGGCGAGCTGCGACGGATGACCCAATTCAAGGACAAATCGGCTCGCTCAGAAGAGGGTGGGCAGAGCGGCGACCATGTCTCTGCCGGCTTGTTCACCTACCCGGCGCTGATGGCCGCCGACATCTTGATTTACGACGCCGACCGGGTGCCCGTCGGCGACGACCAGCGCCAGCACCTCGAGCTGACCCGCGATGTGGCGCAGCGATTCAACAGCCGCTACGGCGACACGTTTGTGATTCCCGATGCTGCTATTCCCGCGGTGGGCGCCCGAGTCATGGATCTGCAGAGTCCCACCGCGAAGATGTCCAAGTCAGCCGAGAGCCCCCAGGGGTCGATCGGCATCTTCGACGATCCTGCCGACATCTCTCGCAAGTTCGCCCGCGCAGTGACCGACTCCGAGTCCGAGGTGCGTTACGACTCCGACGCCAAGCCAGGCGTCTCGAACCTGCTGTCGATCCTGGGTGCCGCCACCGATCGCAGCCCAGCCGATTCCGCGGCGGGCTACAGCCAGTACGGGGCGCTCAAGTCCGACACCGCCGATGCGGTCATCGCGATGCTCGAGCCGATCGCCGCCAAGAAAGCCGAGCTCGATGCGGACCCCGCCGAGCTCACTCGCATCATCGCGGCCGGTGCCGACAAGGCTGAAGCGGTGGCAGCAGGCACCCTGGCTCGCGCCAAGACGGCCATGGGCTTCCTGCCCAAGTAGCGACACCCAGCACGCCCACCGCGCGATCGCGCCGACGCCTCGAGTCCGGATGGCCGGAACGAGATGAGGGGCGTAGACGGCCCGAAGCTACCCACTCTTTGAGCTCAAGGGCTTAAAGCGTTCCGAATATTTTCCCCTTCGCTGATTGGCCGTTGGTCATCGATCGGGGCGAACTGGTAAACGAGGCTCGTCGCCTCACGCAATCCCGACAGGGTGATCGCCCCCCGTTCGGTCGGGCGCAAGTTATTCAAGGGATCGTTCACAACACGGATGGTGGGCTGCGCATCGACACCCTCGATGTTGGATACGACAACGAGGAAGAAGTCAGGTGTTGTGAGCGCTCGTTGCACTTCGGAGTCCGTGAGCGTTACCTGGTCCGGTTCCGACCCGGCTGAGACCTTCAACTCGTAGAACTTATCTAGCTGATCGACCGCATCGGCACCGACGCCGCGCTGGGTGCGCAGGTCGACGATGTCGTCCTGGTCGGTGCCCAGCAGCATTTGCAGAAGCTCGAAACCCACGTCTTCCCGGTCCACGTCGGAGTATCCGCGCAATGGAATCCTGTTCTGTGGTCGGCGCGAGCCTCGCTTCGGCTCGTTGAGGCCGCTGCGGGCCGCTTTCCCACCCGTTCCGCTGGCACTACTGAGCGATACGTTGTCCTCACGCCCCATTGGATCGACGAGCATGAGCGATTGCGGCTCTACCAGTGTCCTGAGAGCGGTCGCAGGCGGAGACTGCTGCCGCTGCCTGCTCTCTTTTCCGGCGACGTCGGATGACTGAGTCTTGCCTCCCGGCCGGGCATCAGGACTTCGGAGTGAGCGGTGCTTTTGGGCGGTGCTCTTCCGCCACTCCGCTAGATGACTGCCTGCCTCCAGTTCCGCCTCGGCGCGTGCAGCGCGCTCGCGGGCAAGTTCAACGCTTCGCACCTCAATTCCTTCCTCCGCTTGGTCGCACGCGGCTCGCCATGCCTGCGCGACGAGTCGTGCTCCGCCCTTGAATAGCGCCGCGAGCGCTCTGCCTCCCCCATCCACGCGGGCGAGTGCCGCGGGTTCTGTGACAAAGACCGTGGCACGGGCGGTGTCGACTTTCGCCTTCACATCGCAGTCGTACTTCTGGCCCGAGGCAACTCGTACTGCGAGTGCGAGCGACGGGTGAACTTTGACAACGTACGCCTCGAGATTGGCCCAGGACTCCGTGCAGCGTTCGGCGAGTCTTGGGTCGTTGCGCTGTAGGTCGTCGCGCAGCAGTTCCACGGCCCGTCGGAAGAGTTCCGTCAAGTAGAGGTCGTTCGCCGCATGTTCGGGTTCGATTACTTCAGCTTCGCTGGCCCGGATCGCCGTGACTCGCAACGGCTCGAGCAGAGACTGGAACTGTTCAAGCCCTCCGCCCGGGCGCCAAATCGGAAGCCGGTCACCCAGCCCGGCAGCCAAGACGGGGTCGTCGGTTGCATACACAGGACGGTCGCGCCTCCACCCAATGCTCGTCCACAGCGCCAATTTCACCAGTTTCCGGCGCTCGACGGTGTTCCCGCGTGCATGGTGCTCGGCGAGTGTGCGCATGGTTTCCAGCAGGATTGCTTCCTCGGTCGCATCGGGTGCATCTTGGCGACGGAATGCGGCCTCCCTGAGTACGTTCAGGCAATCGTCCGGTGACGGCATCCTTAGACGTAGGGCACGCCACAACGGTTCGCATCCTCTTATCGCTGGAGCGAACGGGCGAAGGCGTCCAAAGATCGGCGGTCCCGCGAGCACATTTCGAGGAGACAGCCAGCCGAGATCCGTGAGCACAAGACCGTGGCGGGCGAACTCCGCCCACAGTTGATTCTCGGTCAGGTCGGAGTCGGTGTGCGCTCCAAGGCTACGCGCAAGAGCCCGATAAACGAGAGCCGAGTCGTGTCGCTGGTCCTCTGGTGAGACCTCATCTTCGTGCGAAGCCTGCCGAAGTGCCCGGAGCCGTTCTACAAGTTCGGATCGGCTGGGATCACTCGAAACGCCGACCGCCGCCAGGAGAGTGCGACGACTTGGCTGATCCAGGTCCTTGTGCAGATAATCCGGCGAGTTCGCGCCATATATCGCCTCGGTGCCCGGCGTACGAACGCGCAACGCGGTTGGTTTGCGCGCAGTGCCACTCTCATCGTCGAGCCAAGCAACGTCTCCGGCCTGCGCGAGCCAGAAGGCACGGATCCTTCCCTTGGGCCTCCAGACGTAGTAGCCCTCGACAGCATCGACTTCGGCGAAATCGCTCAAGCGACGGTCCCACCCCCGCCCGAGTGCCACCAGCAGTGCACCGGCTCGCTTTCGCCGAAGTCCTCCCCGGCGCTCCCGCGAAATGTCCGCTATCACCGCGAAGAGATCAGGGCTGTCGTGATCCTCAAGTGTGTAATCGGCGCCCCGTTCAGTCATCGCTGAGCTGCGCGCCTCCGGCCCGCCCTCGACCCTCTTGAATAGCCCCTGGCGGCTGTCGTTTTGGTACGGCTGCCTCAGCTGCGGATGCGGTCGAAGTCGCGGCGCGGTCGCGGCTCCTAGCAATCGAAGGAAACGGAGGGCGCCGATCCCTTCTCGACCTGCTTGCGAGCGGAGAGTTCTCGCGTAGCGGTCGCTCAGCCACACAAGCCCTTGTGATTTGCCAGCTGCGGCGGCGAAACTGTCCGGGTCCCGATCGATCGAACGCGGCAGGTACGCATCGACAGGCCGAGCCGATCCGGTTTTCTTGTGCCCCCCTGCGTCGTAGATGTACGACTCGAGCCGAACGGCACGGCCAACATCAGGTCCAAGAGCCGCCCGTTCGTTCCGAGTCATGCGCTCGAGTGCATCCCCGAGTGCACGCACCTGTTCATCGGAAAGCGGTGAGCCAATGGGGCGTCCCGACCGCCCAGCCTCGGCGAGGCGGCGCACCACTTCACCGTCGTCGGAACCATCGAGCAGAGCTCCGCACTCCCGCAGCCATGCGAGAACTGCAGGGGCGCCGTTTGTGGATGCCAAGTGGGCCGGGTGAAGCAGGGTGGTGATGCCCAGTTGCTCCGCGAGCGGCGCAGCTTCTACAGAGACCGCCGCTGCAGAGTTCCCGGTCGGCGGCACTAGCCGTCGCCCGTCGTGAGATATCACGCACGGGAGTTCGAGCAGTCTCGCGCCGAGTCGCTCCGCAAGCGCCGCAGCGACGAGCGCTATGGCCAGACTGGCTGACCGATTCTCATCGCCCACGAGGTCGAGCGCCCGCTCAACGCTGACTGGTTCGGGAAGGTCATCTCTGTAGCTTCGCCAGTCCTCCAGTACCGAACGCCATCTCCCGGCTGGATCCCTGACGCCGGACGGCAGCGTCGCGCTGAGCCCGGCCAATTGGGCGGTTTCGGACTCTTGCAGGAGTCCCTCCAGCGGCTTCGCCTCTAATGCAAGCTGCGACAGGTTGATGTTGCCTTGTTCGGGAACCGAGAACGACAATCGGGATGCAACTGCCCCTCTCGCCTTCTCGATGACGGCGGCTTCAAGGGCCCTGACCACAGGTGACGAAGGCTCTTCTTCACGACTGTGTGGCAGTGGTATCGCGTGCCAGGCAGCCTGAGGGTCGCGTCCGAAGAGGTCGAGTACCGCTTCCGACCACAGTTCCGCGACGAGGTTTACGAGCACTTGGTTCCACGCGGTGTCGGCGAAGTCGGCTCTACTGATGAGGGGATCGAACTGTGCACTTGCGAAGAGCGGCGAGCGAGTCGACGCCACCGGCAGCCCTGCGTAGATCTGACCCTTTTCGGTGGGGCTGAACGGGACCGCGACTGCGATCGGAGTGATCGACGCTGTCGCCTTGTTTGCACGCGAGACACCCGCAGGGGCTGGAACGTTGGCGCTGTACGCGGCCCACGAACGCCCGTCGGCTGCGCTCGCGTGCTCTCGCGATACTGCCGGGAGCTCTGAGCCCAACATCAAATTCTCGTCCGTGCGCCGCGCGAGCTCAAGCTGGCGAATTGTGTCGCCGTTCGGATCCAGCAGGGTCACACGAGCCACATGGCGGAGGAACAGCAAGGCAGAGTCGTCCCAGCCGTCGAACCAATCCTCAAGGTCCCGCGATCGCCACGTCCCGGCCTGTAGAGGAATCCGCATCGTGGTCCACCCAGGTTCACACAACCACGATGGCAGTTCCGGTGGCCGAGCGGGAGCGACCGTCGGATCGCCGATCCGGACGTGGTATGGGGCGCAGTGCACCTCAAGCGTGGACGACAACGATTGAAGAGTGGAGAGTCCTACGCCGAATCTGCCGATGGCACTCGCATCATCAGCCTTGGTGCTCAGCCACGGAGTCGCCAAGCCGAGCACATGCTCGAGGCGCACAGGAGTGCCATTGTGGCTCGCCAGCACTTCGGCTGGCCTCAGCAGAAAGCGCACATCTGAGGCCTCTACATCGTCGGCGTTCTGAACGATCTCTGCGACGCCCTGGAGCCGATCGCTTGTGATGAGGGTCCCGCTGTTTCTGGCTCCATCGAACGCCGTTGCGACGAAGCCCGGGAGTTCCTCAAAGAGTTCCCCGAGACGTTGGACCGCCGCCCGGGCTTCCTCTGGGCCGGTTGGCTCAAACGAGGAGCCACACGCGGCAGCAAGTCCCGGTTTGAAGAGCTGTTCGGCAGCCTCAATGGCCTGCGCGATTGGACCGTTGTCACCCACCAAGTTCTGTTGCATTGATTCGCTCCCGGGGTGCCAAGGTCTTGACCAAGAGGTCTACGAACACCGCAGCGCCGAACGTACATCCTGCCTGTACATAGCCTTATGCGGCGCCGTCGCTACTTGGTCAAACGGAGCCGGGCGGCGCGACGCACTCGGCTGGTTGCCGGTAACCGCAGCAATCCGGTGGTAGTCAGCGCCGTAGTGGACGACCGTCAGGTCGTTGAGCTCGGCAACTGCAGCAATCAACAAGTCCGACAACGGGATCCGGTGCTCGTCGCGCAACGCGAGCTGTGCTGAACACCGAGTGCCCGGCCGGAGGCCGCTTTGGTGATCGGAAACGAAGCCATCGCGCGACGCTCGCTCAGAATCTGCTCATTGTCGGAAGTCGAGCGGGCGCTGTAGAGAACCTCAAAATCGACAATTGGGCACGTCGCCACATATCCATCGACAATGAGCGGAGCGAGTCGGTTCGCGACCTGGGCATGGTGCATGCGCGCCAGCGCGCTCCTATCTACGGGATAGAGGGGTCTCAGCGCCATGCGGCGGACATGACCTCGTCGTCTGCAATGTCAGTGCCGTGCAGATCGACGAGACGACGCGCGTGCCTGAGCCGCAACTCAGCATCGATGGTGTGCCGCAGCGCTGCGTTCACCGTGTCCTTCATGATTACGGCCCCAACGCGGTGATGGGCACCACTGAGACGCCGTCGGACCGTCGATAGCCGTAGCCGGTTGCAGTGATCACCAGTTTGGTGACCGGCTCAGCGCGCTCGCCGGCATCGATGGTTGCGCAGGTCTTGGCCAGCGAGCGGGCGGCATCGTCCACGCGTGTCGCACCCAGCTTGACTTCCACAGGAAGCCAGCTGCCATCTCGACGCTCGATGACCGCATCGAGTTCATCGCCGTAGCTGGTTCGCCAGTGAAACACCTCTGCCTGGTTAGCCGCTGCGTAGACGCGAAGGTCGCGGATCACCAGAGATTCGAACAGCAGGCCCAAGGTCTCGAGGTCATCGAGCAACCGGTTCGGTGTTGCGGCCAGCACAGCCGCGGCCAGCGAGGGATCAGCGAAATGGCGCTTGGGCGACTGCTGCAGAGTCGCTCGCGAACGAAGCCGTGCTGGCCACACGGGCAAGTCCTCCACCATGAACACTCTCTCCAGCGCATCCAGATAGTTGGCAGTGGCGTTCCAGCTGAGCGGAGGCTCCCCGGCCACATCGCGCGCAAGTGTGCTCAAGGACGCCGTCGTGGAGGTGTGCCTTCCAAGCGAAACGAGCAGACGCCGAACGCGGGCTGGATCGTGCCTGGCGCCCGAGGCCGCTGGCAGATCGACGCGGGCCATCTCGTCCAGATAGCTCTCCAACAGTTCCTGTGCCACCGACGCCGGCCGACCCAAGTTGCGGGGCCATCCGCCTCGACACAGGATCTCTGCCATCTCAGGGACGGTCACCGACGGCGCAGCGGCATCGCATGGCCCGCCGTCGAGCAGTGACCCGAGCGACACGCTGCCATCGGACTCGCCGCTCTCCATCAACGACATCGGGCGCATCCTCACCCGTCGGACTCGCCCCGCCCCCGAGTGACGGGTGATGTCGTCGGGCGGTTGCGCGGAACCCGTCAGGATAAAGCAGCCGACGTCACGGCCTTCATCGACGACGTGGCGCGCCGTGTTCCAGATGGACGGCACGATCTGCCACTCGTCTACGAGACGCGGGCGGGGGCCCTCAAGCGCACGTCGGGGCACGATCTCGGCACCTTGCCGCGCTGCTGCATCGTCCAAGAACTGCACTTGGCTCTGCGTATGGCGCAGCCCTGTCCAGGTCTTGCCGCACCCCTTGACGCCCTCGATGACCACGATGGGCGCCGAGTCGAGAGCGGCGGATACCTGAACATCAGCCACACGGGGGAGATATCCGTGGGGAACCAGCGGTCCAGGTGGGGCAACCATATCGTCATGCTAGTCCATGTAGCAATTTTCAGGCAATTTGTGTATCAACTTCTTGGCACGCAGTGCTCTAATTTTCTGGCCCAATATGTTGTAATTTTGGGCAACATGGCCCACAACCGCTAATAACGGGCGCGGGGGTGCGCTTGGCGGTACACCTCGGTCAGTCGTTCTTGAGAGACCGCGGTGTACCGCTGAGTGCTCGAGATTGAGGCGTGGCCCAGCAGCTCCTGCACGCTGCGGATGTCTGCGCCGCCGTCGAGCATGTGGGTGGCGCACGAGTGGCGCAGCACGTGAGTGGTCAACTGGTCAGGGCCCAGACCGACGCGTTCACCATGGCGGCGCACGATCAGCCACACCCCCTGGCGGGTGATCCGCCGACCCCGGGCGTTGAGGAAGAGAGCCGTGGCATCGTCGCGGGACTTCCATGGCTCGGGCTCCAACGCTCCCCTGCCGGCCCCGCTCAACCAGTCCCCGACCGCATCGGCGGCATGGCGCCCCACCGGCACAATCCGCTCCTTGCCTCCCTTGCCCCAGACCCGCATGAGCCGCTCGTCGAGATCGACGTCGCCCAGAGACAGCGAGACCAGCTCGCTGGCCCGCAGGCCCATGCCGTAGAGCACTTCGAGCATTGCCCTGTCGCGCCGAGTCAGCGGGCTGTCCCCAACCGGTGAGGCCAGCAGCTGTTCGATCTGGTCGCGTCGCAGTGCGCGGGGCAAGCCGGCCGGCGTGCGAGGCACGTCCAGCGCCCCTGCAGGATCGTTCGACGCCAGATCCTCGGCCACCAGGAACCTGTAGAGGCCACGCAGGCTGACCGCGGCCCGGGCCACCGTCGAGGGGGCCCGCCCGAGGTCGTCTCGCAGGTGCGCCAGGTAGGCGGCGATATCGGAGGTGCTGGCGTCAAGCAGTCCTCCGCCTCTGGATTCCAGCCATGCAGCGAAGGCGTCGAGGTCTGCCCGGTACGACGCCACGGTGCGCGGCGCTCGACCCCGCTCGTTCGACAGCCAGCCCAGGTAGTCCTCGGCCTCGACTGCCAGCGCAGCGGACACCGTCAGCCCAGCGGCTCTGAGCCCAGCGGTCCGGTTCCAGAAGATGCTGGCAGCAGCTGTGGGTTGCGTCCCTCGGCTCGGGCGAGCGCAGCACCCACCAATCCGCAGAACAGCGGTGCGGGCCGGTTGGGGCGGCTCTTGAACTCCGGGTGCGCTTGGGTGCCCACCCAGAACGCATGGTCGTCCAGCTCGATGAACTCCGCCAGCCTGCCGTCGGGCGACATCCCGCTGCACTGCAGGCCGCCATCTTCCATCCGCTGGCGGTAGGCGCTGTTCACCTCGTAGCGATGCCGGTGTCGCTCGTTGACCAGCGTGTCGCCATACATCGCTGCGACACGACTGCGAGGAGCCAGCCTGGCCACATATGCGCCGAGCCTCATCGTGCCGCCCTTGTCCTGGACGTTGCGCTGCGCATGCATGAGGTCGATCACCGGGTGCAGCGTGTTGGGGTCGAACTCGGTCGAGTTGGCGCCCAGCAAACCCAGCTCGTTGCGACAGAACTCGATCACCATGACCTGCAGCCCCAAGCACAGACCCAGGCATGGGATGTCGTACTCGCGGGAGTACGCCGCTGCGGCGATCTTGCCCTCGATGCCTCGCGAGCCGAACCCTCCCGGGATCACCATGCCGTCGAGATGCCGCAATCGCCCCGCAGCGAGCAGACCCTCGATCTCCTCGGAGTGGATCCACTCGATTTCGACCTCGACACCGTGGTAGGAGGCTGCATGGCGGAGCGACTCCACGACCGACAGGTAGGCATCAGGCAGAGTCACGTACTTGCCGATGATGCCGACGCGCACCGTCGCCTGCGGTGCCTTGATGCGGGCCAGCATCGCTTCCCAATCGGCGAGGTCAGGTTCGACGTCATCAAACCCCAAGATCCCGCACAGGAAGCTGTCGAGGCCTTCTGCCCGCAGCACCATCGGGATCTCGTAGAGGACTAACGAATCGGGGGCGTTCACCACGCCGGCGAGCTCGACGTCGCTGAGGTTGGAGATCTTGTTGCGCAGGCCATCCTCGATAGGACCCTCGCTGCGCAGCACGATGGCGTCAGGCTGCACGCCGCGGCTGCGCAATTCGGTCACGGAGTGCTGCGTGGGCTTGGTCTTCTGCTCGCCTGAGGGGCCGATGAACGGCACCAGCGTGACATGCACGTAGCAAATGTTCTGCCGACCGACCTCGAGGCGCATCTGCCGGATGGCCTCAAGGAACGGCAGGATCTCGATATCGCCGACCGTGCCGCCCACCTCGGTGATCACCACGTCCACGTCGCTGGTCGCCAGCTTTCGAATGCGTTCCTTGATCTCGTCGGTGATGTGCGGGATGACCTGCACCGTCCGCCCGAGATACTCGCCCCTTCGTTCGTCAGCCAGCACCTTCTGGTAGATCGAGCCCGTCGTCGCGTTCGAATCACGGGTCAGCGACACGTCGATGAACCGCTCGTAGTGACCGAGATCGAGGTCGGTCTCGCCGCCGTCGTCGGTGACGAACACCTCGCCGTGCTCGTACGGGTTGAGAGTGCCGGGGTCGACGTTGATGTACGGGTCCAGCTTCTGCATGGTGACCCGCAGTCCGCGGGCGACGAGCAAGCGCCCCAGTGAGGCCGCGGTGAGTCCCTTGCCGAGGGAGCTGGCGACTCCACCGGTGACGAAAATGTGCTTGGCCACGCGGCTCCCTTAGTGGGCTCCCTCGAATTTCATCTCAAGCTACCGTCGCTTTGGCCGGGGGTGGCTGATCCCCGCAAGAGCTCAGCGACCTAGGGGGAACTCGCTGAGAACTTCACTCGGGAGCATCCACCTGCTGGACGGGAAACGATGAACGACGTCACGAACGAAGAACGCAACGAAGAGCCGGCAGATCTGTTGGTACGCAACGCCATGTTGGTGGCGACGTGTGACGATCAGCGCCAAGAGATCGATGGCGGGTGGGTTGCCATCGCAGACGGTCTCATCAGCGCTGTCGGAGGAGCCAGCGAGGCGCCTCCGCGGGCGCAGCGACACATCGACGCGAGCGGCTGCCTGGTGACGCCGGGGCTCATCAACACCCACCACCACATGTACCAAAACCTCACTCGGTCGTACGCACCGGCGCTTCGGGGCGGGCTGTTCGACTGGTTGACCACGCTGTACCCGTTGTGGGCACGGCTCGACGAGCGGGGCGCGTACCTGTCCGCCTGGGTAGGCCTTGCCGAGCTGGCGCTGGGCGGCTGCACCACGAGCACCGATCACCTGTACGTGCACCCCCGAGGTGCCGGCGACCTGATCACAGCCGAGATCACCGCGGCTGCCGAGTTGGGCATGCGCTTTCATCCCACACGCGGCTCGATGTCGCTCGGGCGCTCGGCGGGTGGGCTGCCGCCCGACGAGGTGTGCCAATCGCCCGACGAGATCTTGACGGAATCGGAGCGGCTTGTCGCCGTGCACCATGACCGCGCACCGAACGCGATGGTGCGCATCGCGCTGGCTCCCTGCTCGCCGTTCTCGGTCTCGACTGATCTGATGACCGCCACCGCTGCGTTGGCCTCCCAGCTTGACGTGCGTCTGCACACGCATCTCGCTGAAGACCCCGGCGAGGACGGGTTCTGCATGGAGATGTTCGGGATGCGGCCGGTGGAGTACTTCGAGCACTGCGGCTGGGGTTCGGATCGCTCGTGGATCGCACATGGGGTGCAGCCCAACCCCGCCGAGATCGCACGGCTCGGCTCCTGGGGCACCGGAGTGGCGCACTGCCCGAGCTCGAACCTGTTGCTCGGCGTCGGACTGGCCCCGGTGCGCGAGCTACGGGCCGCCGGTGTGCCCGTGGGCCTCGGCGTGGACGGCTCGGCCAGTACCGATTCGGCATCAATGTGGACCGAGGCGCGCAATGCCCTGCTGTTAGCACGGCTGCGCGACGGCCAGCGACACTTGAGCGCTGAGCAGGGCCTGTACAGCGGCAGGACGGGCGGCGGCGCGACCGGCGGCAGCGCCGATGACGCCGGAAGAGCCGATTTGGTGTATTTCTCCGCCCGGAATGTCCTAGACCTTGCAACTCGTGGCAGTGCGGGCTGTCTCGGCCGGGTGGGCGAAATCGGCGAGCTGTCGCCCGGCGCATGCGGCGACCTCGTTGTCTGGCAGCTCGACGGTCCCGCGTTCGCGGGTGCACTGTCAGATCCGATCGAGGCGTGGCTGCGCTGCGGCCCGCTGTCCGCCCGGGACACGATCGTGGCAGGTCGCCCCGTCGTCGCCGACGGTCAGATCGTCCACCCCAGCCTCGACGCCCGCCTAGCGGAACATCGGCAGTGCGCCGCTGCCATGCAGCGGGCATAGGACACAGCGCCGCTGCCATACGACGCGGATTGAACCCGTCAGCGCTTCTGTGTGCAGTTTTGCTGTCTACAGCGGCATTTCTGCGCAGAGTCTGGCGAGCAGGGTCTCCCAACTCGCACGCAGACACAGATGGTCAGCGGTACGGCGAGCCGAGCCGGTCCAGCCACCGCAACGGCGGCACCGCGTCGATGATCCGGCTGAACGACCAGCGCTCGCTCGCCAGGTTCAGCACCGCCAGCACCGCTAGCACGACCCACTCGACGCCCGCGGAGTACACGGCGACAGTGGCCATGCCCAGCATCGCTCCGAGGGGGTTGACGCCAGTGTCACCCTGCATGTGCTCTTCGGTCAGCTCACCGCGCAGCAGCCCGGCCGAGGCGCCGACCGCCCCGGCTGCCCACACCCCCCAGTCCGCTGCATCGGGTCCCTGGGTGAAGCACCCTGGGCTGCAGGATGCCGCAATCGCCGCCGGCACCAGAGCCACCAGCCACCACGCCAGTGCAGCCTTGGTGGCGCGTCCCGGCACCCGGTCCAACAGGTTCGCCAGGTTGGCCGCGAGGGCCACAATCAAGGCCCCACGCAGCAGCGTCACGATGCTCCACGGCGGTGACGCTGCTGTGGAGAACCAGTCGCTCGGATCGGCCCAGGTCGCCAGCTGGACTGCTCCAAGTGCCACCGCCAAGCCGCCGAGCGCTTTCTGCGCCCCGGTGGTGAGCCGCCGGTACTGCCAGCTGAGGCGCAAGTGTCCGGCGAACCCGCCGAGTGAGTCCTGGTGCTCAATGGCTCCGCGAGTGTCGTCGCGGTAGCCGAGCCAGCCCAGACCTGCCAGCAGCATCAGCGCCGCGATGCCCCCGGCGATTGCTGCGGGTTCCGGCGAACGGTCCAGCACGAAGTGGCGGTCCCCCACGGCGACCGCCCAGACACCGTGTCCGCCAGGCTCGATGATGACGAGCGCAGCCGTCACGGCAATCGTCACGATGATGCTCGCTGCGACCGTCAGCAGTCCCCCCACGGCCACGACGGGCTGTCCGCGGTAGTTGGGGCGTACCCAGCGGTCTCGCGCCATGCGGGCACCCAGCCAGCGCCACAGCAGCGACGTAATCGCCAGCGAGCAGAAGAACGCAGCGACGAGCAGCACTGCCGTTTGCAGCCGATCATCGAGATCGGACCTGAGGAGTGCGAGCGTCATCGCCGTCAATGGACCTCGCGGGCGCGACGCCAAGGCCTCACGGTTAGCTCGAGGTCCGTCGTCGCCGTGACTTCAGACGGGACCGCAGCCGTTGCAGCAATCCCAAGCGCCACTGTGGCCACGAGGGCCGCCACGATCGCAGTCGCCGCAAAGCCGCATGCACGTCCCGCCCTCGCTTCCGAGACGCTGGTCGACGTGACGACAGCGCGCGGCTAACGAGCGATGCGATCAGGAGATAGATCGTCTTCGGGCCCCCGATGCGGGAGGCCGCGGCGCGGTACACGTGCCGGCCGATTCTTGCCCGGTGAGCAAAGCCGCTGAGGTCACGCCCAGACGGCCGATGGGAGAAACCGACCTCGATCTCGCTGATGGAAGCCCCGCGTGAGACAACATCGAGCGTCAGACCGATGTCGAGACCGAATCCGTCGGCGAGCTCCATCGAGCGCAGAAGCGGACCCCGCAGGGCGCGCTGGCCCGACAACGGCTCTGCCAGCGTCAGCCCGGTCTCGGC
Source organism: Candidatus Poriferisodalis sp. (assembly GCF_965237655.1). Lineage (GTDB taxonomy): Bacteria > Actinomycetota > Acidimicrobiia > Acidimicrobiales > Poriferisodalaceae > Poriferisodalis. Next base: position 1,171,327 of record NZ_CBDEGB010000002.1, on the reverse strand, counting down.
ACGCAGGACGCGCTCCGCAAAGCCCTTGACGAATCCGAACCCGCCACCGCCAGGGGGGGAATCGAGCGCGGCAATCGTCATGTCAGCCGTTCCCAGCGCAACTGGCTGCAGCAGTTCGCCTGCCAAGGCGGCGGTGCGGCCCAGGTCGGCATCGATGAGCAGGTACGCGTCGGGGGCACCTGAGGCGGCAACGCCCGCAGCTATGGCGGCCCCCTTGCCGCGATTGCGTGCAAGCTCGATAACGCGCGCCCCTGCGGCGGCCGCAGCCGCGGCCGTGCGATCGGACGACCCGTCGTCGACCACGATGACATCGAGCACATCAGGCACGGTCCGCAGCGCCGTCACCGTGGCACCCACCGTGTCTGCCCGATCGTATGCAGGCACGATCGCCACGGCGTGTGTCATGACGGGCCCAATCCGTGCGCGGGATCGACCGAGGAGAAGTGACGGATCTCGGGCAGATCCTCGAGCGCCACGAGCAGCGCCAGATCGCCCGAGAAGGTGTCCACGCCGTCGACGCTCGAGAACGAGGCGGCGAGCAGTGGGTCTGACCGAACCCGTTCGAGCACAGCGCCGTATCCGATGCCTGCGGCGTCGAGGGCGGGCACCTCGACAATCACACCGCTGCCCGGGTATCCGTTGTCAGCGATGACCATCAACAGGTCAAACACGAAGTCCTCGTTCAGCCCTGCTGCAGCTGCATCGGTCACCACCACAAGGCGCAGTCCCTCCCCGCCGAGCAGGTGCAACGCGACTGCGCCGGTGCCGTCGTGGGTGACCAAGCCCAAGTCGCGAAGCAGTGTGAGCGCCGTGCGCGTCCGAGGGGCCAACAAGAAGCCGCGCGAGAAGCCGTCGAGCGCACCGGCGTCGGTGATCGCGTTGACGTCGGCGTCGAGTGCTCGGCTCGAACCGGCCTCCGATGGCCGCAGGAGCGCCTGGGGCACCAAGAAGCGCAACGCCCTGCGCACCGCGTTGCGGCTGTCGCCCGCGAGCGAGAACGCTTCAGCAATTCGCTGGCGCACTTCGGGGTCATAGAGGCGCAGATCGTCGCTGAGCCGCAGCACACCGCCGAGTTGTGTATCGGTTACTGCCAAACGGGCTCTGATGGCGACGACCGCGTCGGTGTCGGTGCTCTCGGGTGCAACGATCAGCGTCGTCGTGCCGCTCAGGCGCCCTTGCGGAAGGTATGGGCGGACGAGATCCTCGACCTCGAACCGTTCAGACCGCGCGGCGTCGACGCTCGCAAGCGCCTCCTCACGCGCCGCCTCAGCCTCGTCACGCGCGGCCTCGGCCTCGGCGCGCCTGTCGATCGCCTCCTCAGTGTCGGCTTGAAGATGGTCCACCCGGGATTCCAGATTGCTCACCAACACCGAGTCCACAAACGTCGAGCCCAGCGCCAGGCCGATTGCCAAGGCCAGGAAGACGGCCGCGATGGACACGATGTGGTAGCGGAGGTTGACCATTCAGAGGCCCATGTTGATCCACAGTGTGCGCAGCAGAAGCCGGCCTGGCTCGGTCACTGCGGCAATGACGCCGATAGTGACCAGCGCCGAGACGATCAGCATCGCCATGTCGCGCTTGCGCACCTGGGTGCGGTACAGACGGCTCACACCCTTTGCATCCACGAGTGCCGAGGACACCTGCATCCGGGTGAGGAAGGTGGATGCCATGCCGCGGCGGCCCTTGTCGAAGAAATCGACCATTGAGGTGTGGGACCCGACCTCCACAATCTGCTCGGCTCGCTGCTCGAATGCCAGTCGCAATGCGAGGTCCTCGCTGGTGCCCGGCGCCGCAATGACGTCGTAGCTCAGGCCTGCATCGTCGAGGTGTCTAGCACCCGGCACGCCCCCTTCGGGATAGCCGTGCACGATGAGCTGCGCACCGCAGTCAAGCGCCCGCGGCGAGACTGAGTCGAAGTCGCCGATGATGATGTGCGGCACGAGACCGGCTTCAAGGAGCGCATCCGCCCCTCCGTCCACACCGATGAGCACCGGCCGCATGTCCGACACATAGCCCGAGCGTCGAAGTGCCGCGAGATCTTCGCGGTAGTCGATGCCGCGCACCACCACCAGCACATGGCGGCCGCGCAGTTCGTGTCGGAGCGGAGGGATGTCCAATTCCTCGGTGAGGATCTGCGGCTCCTGTTCGAGGTACTCGAGCGTGTTGCGGGCGAAGCTCCCCAATTCGCTGCGCACCGCAATGCGCGCCGATTCGAGCACATGCTCGAAGTACTCGGCGTCGCGGCGGTAACCGGTCCCTATCACCTCGCCGTCGCGCACTACCTCGTCGCCGGCAACTGCGATCTCGTCGCCCTCTCCCAACGCCTTGAATGCGGCCTCGCCGATTTCCTCGAGTACGGGCACCCCGGCCTGAGCGAGCGTGAGGCCGCCCAGCGCCGGGTACCGGCCGCTCATCGTCGGCACAGCGTTGACCACGGCCGCCGCCCCGGCTGCGATGAGCCCATCGGCGGCGACCCGATCGAGATCTGCGTGGTGGATGACTGCTATCTCGCCTCGTTCCAAGCGTCGGAGCAGGTTCTTGGTGCGGCGGTCCACGCGGCACCGGCCCGCCAATTCAGCGTTGGCCCCGTCTCGGCGGCGCCGCACACGCCGGCGGCGAGCCGTCTGTGCGTCGCGGGACAAGCTCACGGGACTGCGCCGCTGCGCGCTGGCTCAGCAACCACCGCTGCGTCCCCCTCGTCGGCGAGCTCAGCCGCCGCTGCGTCGATGTCCGGCTGCGTTCCATCGAGCGCCGGTCGCTTCGCAGCGGCATTGTCGAGCAGTTCGCTTGCGTGCTGGCGGCCGCTTGCCCAGTGGGGCTGACCCGCAAGCATCCGCGCCAACTCGCTCACACGTTCGGTGCCGGTGACCGCGACCAGATCCGACGCCACCGTTGCGCCGTCGTCGGTCTTGCGCACCGCCACATGGTGATGCGCAAATGCCGCGACCTGCGGGAGATGGGTCACCACCAGCACCTGGTGGTTCTTGGTCAGCGAGGCCAGCGCTTGACCGACGGCCACCGCCGTCTCACCGCCGATGCCGGCGTCGACCTCGTCGAACACCAGTGTCGGCGGACCAGCGGTCAGTACCAGCCGCAAGGCCAGCATCACCCGTGCCAGCTCGCCGCCGGAGGCCACCTTGGACAGCGGGCCGGGCGGAACACCCCGGTTCGCGCTGAAGCGCAGCTCGACGCTGTCGCTCGGCGGGCCGCCCGATACGCCGACATCCAGCGAGCCGCCGGGCAGCGCCAGCGACGCCAGGTGCTCGGTCACGGCGGCAGCCAGCCCCGGAGCAGCCGCTCGGCGAGCTGCAGCGACGGCCTGTGCCTCGCTGTCCATGTGGCGCTGCGCTGCGATGATGCCCGACTCCAGTTCGATCGCCAGCTCCTCGTGGCGTTCCAGCTGCGAGAGGCGCTCGGCAGAGCGGGCGCCGAACGACATCACCTCAGCGAGTGTGTCGCCGTACTTGCGCGTCAACTCACGCAGCAGTTGGTGCCGTGCGCGGACATCGGCCAACGCACCGGGATCGTCTTCGATCGTCTCGAGCACGCTCCGAAGTTGCGCCACGGTGTCGTCCAGCTCCGCGGCCACGGCCCCGAGTCGCTCGCTCAGGGGGGCAAACGCCTTCCGGCCACCCAGCGCGGCCAAAGCCCGGCCCAGCTTGTCGATGACGCCGTCGTCACCGGCGAGTGCGTGGCGGGCCGCGTGCCCCTCCCCGAGGTGAGATGTCGCATCCGCCAGCAGGTCTTCGCGCTCCGCGATCCGTTCCAGCTCGTCGAGGTCCTCCAGCTGCGCGGCGGCAATCTCGTCGACCTGGTACCGCAGGAGATCGATTTCCTGTGCCCTGGCACGTGCATCGCCGCCGAGCACTGCCAGGTTCTCAGCCAGCGCCCGCAGCTCCTCACGTGCTGCCGCCAATGGATGCAGGTCCACGCCGCCCCAGCGGTCCAGCGCCTCACGCTGGGTGCGCGGCCGCAGCAACGACTGGTGCTGGTGCTGCCCGTGCAGGTCGATGAGCCCGGCTCCCAGTTCGGCGAGCTCCGGTGCCGAAGCCATGGTGCCGTCCATGTACGCACGGCTGCGGCCTGCGGCTGGAATCACGCGACGCAGCACCCCTTCGCTGCCATCAGGGTTCACGAACCTGCCTTCGACGACTGCTTCGGTCGCGCCTGCCCGCACCATCGCAGGATCAGCTCGCCCGCCCACGAGCAGCTGGACCGCCTGCACAACGAGCGTCTTGCCGGCTCCCGTCTCGCCGGTCAATGCCGTCATTCCCGCGCCGAGCACCAGGCTGGCTCGCTCGATTACCCCGAGATTGCGCACCGCCAACTCTGCAAGCATCAGCAGCTCCTGCCGCTTTCCGGCCGACCGCAGGGGCCCGGTGGCTGCCGCTGGCAGGGCATTGGTCGCTCGCTCATCGACGCAAACTCAGCGATCCTTGAGGCCGAACTTGTGCTTCAGCACGCGATGGAAGCTGTCGCCGCCGGCGGTGACGAACTGTGCCTCGTATGGGGCGCGCGTCACCACGAGCTCGTCACCTGTCTGCAGCATTGTGGCCGAACGCCCATCCACTGCGGCCAGCGCCGGCCGCTCGCTGACCACCCGGATGCCGATCTCGGTGTCGGGTGGCAGCAGCAGCGACCGATCGAACAGCATGTGCGGCGCGACGGGCGTGACCTGCAGGGACGAATGCGTCGGCGCAACGACGGCTCCTCCCGCAGAGAGGCTGTACGCGGTGGAACCGGTTGGTGTGGACACGATGAGACCGTCTGTCGCATAGGTCGCGAACATGTCGCCGTCGAGCCAGACCTCCAGCCTGACCGTGTGGCCCGGATCGCGCTTTTCGAGGACGACTTCGTTCAAACCGGTCCACGTATCTGCGTCGTGGGAGTCGGGGTCGTCGGGATCTTCGCCAGGTCGCCGGCGCACGGTGGCGCTGACCATCATCCGCACCGATATGCCCAGCGTCCCCTCGAGCGCCGCGGCAACCGTTTCGGTGAGCTGTGCAGGCTCGAATTCGGTCAAGTAGCCGAGGTGGCCGACGTTGACGCCGAGAACCGGCACTCCTGCGGCCGCCACCAGATCGAACGAGCGCAACATGGTGCCATCGCCGCCGACACTCACGGCGAGATCCGGCATGGTGCCGATCGGCTCGTCGGCTGCGAGTTCGCTGCGACCGATGGCCGATGCCTCCACACGTCCCAGCTCGACGGTGTGACCCTCGCTCTCGAGCCAGTCCACTAATCGCTTCGATGCCGACACTGCCTCGGCGCGCTCGGCATGAGCGATGATCAGCACCGCGCTCATCGAGTTGCTCCCCCGTCGTCGCGTGTGCCGTCGACACGCTGGATTGCCCTGTCGATTGCGGCATCGAGGTCAAACGCGGCGGCGGTTCGGGAGGCGCCGACGACGTGGCTCGGTTGGTCCGCAGCGCGACGGCAATACAGGAAGAACTCGACATTGCCCGCCGCACCTCGCAGCGGCGAGACGGCGACGCCTGCCGGCACCAGGCCGCATCCGGACGCGCTCGCCGCCACCTCGCTGAGCACCCGCCGCCACACCTCGGGGTCGCGGACCACGCCCTTGCCCCGTGAGGCCTCCCGCCGGCCGGCTTCGAACTGCGGTTTGGTCAGCAGCACCGCATCCCCGCCGGGTGCGGTACACGCCGCCAGGTTCGCCATCACCGTTCGCAGCGAAATGAACGACAGGTCGGCGGTCACGATGTCTGCCGCACCGCCGATGTCAGCGGCCCCCACATGACGCACGTTGCAGCGCTCTCGCACCGTGACCCGGGTATCGGTGCGCAGACGTGCATCCAGCTGACCCCAGCCGACGTCGGCCGCCACAACCTGAACTGCGCCTCGCTGCAGCAGGCAGTCCACAAACCCGCCCGTCGAAGAGCCGGCGTCAAATGCGCGCCGCCCAACGACGGGGATCCCAAAGGCGTCCAGCGCTGCATCGAGTTTGTCGCCGCCGCGTGACACGAATCGGGCAGGTTCACCGCTGAGCTGGACCGGCTCCGCGGCCGCCACCATCCGTGAGGGCTTCTGCGCGACGGCACCGCTGACGAGCACCCGACCACCGGAGATGAGTGCCTGCGCGGCCGCCCGTGACGGCGCCATGGCTCGGCGCACCAACTCGTTGTCGAGGCGTCGTCGCACGGCGTTCATGCAGCCGAAAGTACCAGCGCGCCCGTCGGGCGCCGCAGCGAATTCTCAGACACGGCCGCGGCGGTCTTGCCGCCGCGAGCCTCGGGGCACGAGATGGATCTCAGACGTACCAAGTACCGCGTGAACGCAGCAACTGTCCGACGTCCGCGGGGCCCTGCTTTTCCTGGGCTGCGGCCAGCTGCCGCGTGGAAGCCATTGCGTACTCACTGCGCCGCACGGCACGGAATACGCCGATCGGAGTCGGCTCAAAGGGTCCGCGTGCAAGACGGGCCAGCATGAACGCCGTCGACGGATCGTGCTTGGTCTCGTCGTGGGTGAGCAGCTCGTCAGGACTCACATCGGCTGAGTGGATGACCCGGGCGCAGCCAGACTCGTCAATGACGCCGAACTCGCCATCAGCCCCGAACCGGATGGGTTCGCCATGCGTCAGCGGGATCAGATTGGCGTCACGATTCTGCTTCTTCGTGACACCTTCGAAGGCGCCGTCGTTGAAGACGTTGCAGTTCTGGAACACCTCCACGAACGCGGCGCCCTCGTGTTCGTGCGCCCGCCGGAAGGTTTCCATCATGTGCTGGCGGTCCATGTCGTGGGTACGGGCCACAAACGAGGCCTCAGCTCCGAGCGCCACTGCCAGCGGGTTGAACGGGGCGTCCAACGAACCCATCGGCGAGCTCTTGGTGACCTTTCCGATCTCGCTGGTGGGGCTGAACTGGCCCTTGGTGAGGCCATAGATCTGGTTGTTGAACAACAGCACCTTGATCTTGACGTTGCGACGCAACGCATGAATCAGGTGATTGCCGCCGATCGACAGCATGTCGCCGTCACCGCCGATCACCCACACGTCGAGATCGGGCCGCGCCATTGCCAGACCGGTGGCGATCGCAGGTGCTCGGCCGTGGATGCCGTGCACGCCGTAGGAGTTCATGTAGTACGGGAAACGGGCGGCACACCCGATGCCCGAAACGAACACCGTGTTGTGCGGCTCGGTGCCGAGGCTCGGCATCAGCATCCTCATTGCCGTGAGGATGGAGTAGTCGCCGCAGCCCGGGCACCAGCGGACCTCCTGGTCGGAGACCCAGTCTGCGGGCTGTGTGGTCGGCGTGAAAGAGGTGTCAGTCATCGTGCTTTAGGCCTCTGTCTGTGCTCTGAGTGCTCGTTGGGAGATTGTTCCGGCTTGTGCCAGTTGCGATTCGTGCGTCGTATGTCGTGTGTGTGGATTTGCGTCGTCGGCTTCTATGTGGCTGCCAACTCCTCGAGGCGCTTGCGTACCCCGGCGGTCACTTCTCCCGTGGTGAAAGGCACGCCGTCGATCTTTCCGATGTGTTCGACATCGATCAGGTACTTCGCTCGCACGAGATCGCTGAGCTGGCCCTTGTTCATCTCGGGGCACACCACGGCCCGGTAGCGCCGCAGCACGTCACCAAGATTCGTCGGCAGCGGATTGAGGTGTCGCAGATGCACGTGTGCGATCTGGAAGCCAGCCTCTCGCAGCCGTCCGGCGGCGGCGTCGATGGCCCCCCACGTGGACCCCCAGCCCAGCACGACGAGATCAGCATCGACGTCGCCGGCGATTTCGACATCGGGCACGTCGACACCGTCGATCTTGGCCTGCCGCAGGTCCACCATCAGCTGGTGATTCTCGGGCTCGTAGGAGATATTGCCGGTGGCGTCCTCCTTCTCGATGCCACCTATGCGGTGCATCAAGCCAGGCGTGCCGGGAATGGCCCACGGTCGGGCCAGGGTCTCCGGATCTCGTAGGTACGGCAGGAAGATGCCGTCGCCGTCCTCGTTGGTGCCGTTGAACTCGGTGGCGAAGTCGACCCCGATGTCAGGCAGCGTGCCGACGTCTGGGAGCAGCCACGGCTCGGAGCTGTTGGCCAGGAAGCCATCGGACAGCACGATCACCGGCGTCCGGTACTTCAAGGCGATGCGCGACGCCTCGATCGCGATGTCGAAACAATCGGCCGGGCTGCGCGGCGCCACCACGGGCAGCGGCGACTCAGAGTGGCGCCCGTACATGGCCATCATCAAGTCGGCCTGCTCGGGCTTGGTCGGCAGTCCCGTGGACGGACCGCCGCGCTGGATGTCGAGCACCACCAACGGGAGCTCCAAGCTCACCGCGAGGCTGAGCGTCTCGCCCTTGAGGGCCAGGCCTGGCCCCGACGTGGCGGTGAACGCCAGCGCTCCGCCGAAGGCCGCCCCCACAGCGGACGCTGCAGCGGCGATCTCGTCTTCGGCCTGGAAGGTCCGCACGCCGAAGTTCTTCTTCAGCGACATCTCGTGCAGGATGTCCGACGCCGGGGTGATCGGATATGAGCCCAGGAACACCGGCAGGCGCGCCAGCTGACCCGCCACGACGCAGCCCCACGCCAGCGCCGTGTTGCCGTTGACGTTGGTGTACTCGCCAGGTGCCAGCGGGGCCGGCTTGACCTCGTAGTGCGCCTCGAAGATCTCAGCGGTTTCGCCGAAGTTGTAGCCGGCCTTGAAGGCGGAGGTGTTGGCGTCAATGACCTGAGTGCGACCCCGGAACTTGGTGTTGATGAATTCGATGGTCGGCTCGGTCGGCCGGGTGTACATCCACGAGATCAACCCGAGCGCGAAGAAGTTCTTGGACCGTTCCGCGTCGCGCTGCTTGACGCCGTGCTCAGCCACCGCGTCCCGGGTGATCTGGCTCATCGGCACCGGGTATGCCCGGTAGTCGTCAAGCGTGCCGTCTTCGAGCGGGTTGGAGGAGTAGCCGGCCTTCTCGAGGTTGCGGTCGGTGAAGGCATCGGTGTTGATGATCAGCGCGCCGCCCTGCGTGAGATGGTGCAGCTGAGCCTTCAGCGCAGCGGGGTTCATGGCGACCAGCACTGTCGGAGCGTCGCCCGGCGTGGTGATGTCGAAGTCCGAAATGCGTACCTGGAAGGCCGAGACGCCCGCCAGTGTCCCCTGCGGGGCGCGGATCTCGGCGGGGAAATCCGGCAGGGTCGACAGGTCGTTTCCGAGGGCTGCGGAGATACTCGTGAACTGATCTCCGGTCAACTGCATGCCGTCGCCGGAGTCACCGGCGAATCGGATGATGACCTCGTCGATCTCCTGCAGCGGCAATTCGCGCGATGCGGTGTCGGTCACGTTTCCTCCTGGGGGGATTGCGGCCGCTCCAGGCGACCACGCTAGCCGCGGCTGAACCGATGCAGCCGGGTTGGGGTCACACCTGTCAGGCGATGGTCACGGCCGGGTCCGAATACACGTCCTGTATGGCGCCGAGCAGCTCGACGCCCTCGACCATTGGCCGTTGGAAGGCCTTGCGTCCCGAGATCAGCCCGATGCCGCCCGCTCGCTTGTTGACGACCGCAGTGGTGACGGCCTCGGTCAAGTCCGTGGCGCCCGAGCTGGCGCCTCCCGAGTTGATCAACCCGACACGTCCCATGTAGCAATTGGCCACTTGCCAGCGGCACAGGTCCACTGGATGATCCGATGTCAGCCGGTCGTACACGGCAGCGTGGGTCTTGCCAAAACCCGAGACGGAGACGAAAGCGCCGTTGTTCTCGGGCAGCTTCTGCTTGATGATGTCGGCCTCGATCGTCACGCCGATGTGGTTGGCTTGCCCGGTGGCGTCGGCGGACACATGGTGGTCAACGCCGCCTGCTTCGTTGGACAGGTTGATGGCTGGGTTGCGGAGGTAGCACCACAGCACGGTGAACATGCCGAGCCGGTGTGCTTCCTCGAACGCAGCGGCTACCTCAGTGATCTGCCGTCCGCTCTCAGCCGAGCCAAAGTAGATGGTGGCTCCGACGCCAGCGGCGCCGAGCTCATGCGCCCGGGCGACCGAACCGAACATGATCTGGTCGTACTTTGCGGGATAGGTCAGCAGCTCGTTGTGGTTGAGCTTGACGATGAATGGGATGCGATGCGCGTAGCGGCGGGACACCGCCCCCAGCACGCCGAACGTAGTCGCCACGGCATTGCAACCGCCCTCGATCGCCAACTCCACAATGGAAGCTGGATCGAAGTAGATCGGGTTGGGGGCGAACGAAGCAGCCCCGGAGTGCTCGATTCCCTGGTCCACCGGCAAGATCGAGACATAGCCGGTGCCGGCGAGGCGGCCGTGGTCGAACAATGACTGAAGGCTCCGCATGACCTGCGGAGAACGGTCCGTGCCGGCTACGACGTCGGTTACGAAGTCCGGCCCGGGCAGGGTGAGCAGATCCCGCCCGATGCCTTCACACTTGTGGTCCAGCAAATAGGAGGCCTGCTCGCCCAGCAGGCGCTCGATGTCGGTAGTCACGTTGTGCCGCTTGCCTCGCGCGATCGGGCGGCGCCGGTACTGAGGGCCGGTACTGAGGGCGGCGCTCGCCGAATGACGGGATCACTCTACCCGCGCGCTCGCGGCGGAAGGCTGATCCTGCAGGGATTTCTTGAAGTTGTGCGCTATCGCTAGGCGTTGTGCGTGCCGAGTGCTGCCAACCGGTCCTGCACATCAACGAATTCGGGCTCGACATCGGCAATCCGGGCGAAGCCGCGCCGGGCCCGCTGCAAGTCCCCGATCCGGTCGTACAGATCTGCGAGCGCGTACCACAGCCTGAGGTGGTGCTCCTGAGGGCCCTTAGGGCGCAGCGGACCCGCCTCAAGCAAACGAATGGCGTCGCGTGGGCGGCCTTCGTCCGTCAGCGCACCCGCAGCCACGATGCGCCCCTCGGTGATCGTCTCAGCGTCAGGATCGGCGTGCCTCAGCCGGTCCCAGACGTCGTGCACGTCGTTCAGCCGGCCCAGTGCCCGGTAGCAGTCCGCGAGCACTGGCAGCTGGTCGATAGCCCTGGTAAGCGCCTCATATTGCTCGAGCCGGTGTGACGCCGCAGTCCAGCGACCAAGGCGGTACAGCGTGAGGCCGTAGAGCTCCTGCACCTCCGCGACGGCCGCATATCTCGACGCCAGTGGTCGGAGCGTGCTGAGCGCGTCGCCGAACCGTTCTGCCAGAAAGTCCTCTCCTGCATCGCGCAGGCGATGAGCGAGTCGGTCCCGTTCGGATGCCGGCAGGTCTCGCACCGATGCTGGGTCCAGCTGGGGCACATCCAGCCGGACTCTCGGCCGACGCCGGGGCTGTGTCTTTGTCGTCTTCGTCGCGGCACGCCCGACGGGCTTCGGGCCCTGAGGCACCGAAGGTCGCGGCTCTTGGCGGACCGGCACCCCCGCTGCATACGCATCCCCCCGGTCGCCCCCCGGGATCGGCCGCAGCACAGAAGCGCCCTTGCGTGCAACCCCGCCCCAATCTGTCCGCCGGGCCGCTCGCTCTGCCACCTCGTCGACAGGCTTGTCACCTCGACGAGGAGGTCCAGACCGACGCTGCTCACGTTGGCCCCCAGGGCGGCGATCTTTCCCAGGTCGGTCATTTCGACCGCGGCCGGACTCGCCTCGACGACCGGGACCTTGCCGTCGATCGCTGTCACGATCGGGGCGCCGCTGCGGGCCTCTGCGAGGCGGGCGCCGGTTCTGCGTCACTCCTCGAGACTAGGCCCCGAGCGCGAAGAACCCCCGCCGCTAACACGACGGGGGTTCAGGGTTCCGGCAGCGACCTACTCTCCCAGGGGAATTGCCCCCAAGTACCATCGGCGCTGGCAGGCTTAACTTCCGTGTTCGGAATGGGAACGGGTGTGGCCCTGCCGCCATAACCACCGGAGATCCAGTGCGTACGGTCGTGCCGTATGCACAGTTCCAGTTCGCGTGCGAGATATCTCGCACGGCGACTCCTGCAAAGCGATGCACGCTCAGCGCACTACGTGGTGCGCTTCTTCGAGGCTGAGTATCGATACCAAGCCCTCGGCCGATTAGTACCGGTCTGCTGAACACATTGCTGTGCTTACACATCCGGCCTATCAACGTGGTTATCTTCCACGGGCCTTACCTGGTTGTACCAGTGGGAGATCTCATCTTGGAACAGGCTTCGCGCTTAGATGCTTTCAGCGCTTATCCCTTCCGCAGGTCGCCAACCAGCCGTGCTCCTGGCGGAACAACTGGCACACGAGAGCTGCGTCCATCCGGGTCCTCTCGTACTACGGACAGCTTTCCTCAAATCTCCTACAGCCACAGAGGATAGGGACCGAACTGTCTCACGACGTTCTAAACCCAGCTCGCGTACCGCTTTAATGGGCGAACAGCCCAACCCTTGGGACCTGCTTCAGCCCCAGGATGCGATGAGCCGACATCGAGGTGCCAAACCTTCCCGTCGATATGGACTCTTGGGGAAGATGAGCCTGTTATCCCCGGGGTACCTTTTATCCGTTGAGCAACGACGCTTCCACACGCAATCGCTGGATCACTATGCCCTGCTTTCGCACCTGCTCGACCTGTATGTCTCACAGTCAAGCTCCCTTGTGCCATTGCACTCGACGACTGATTGCCAACCAGTCTGAGGGAACCTTTGGGCGCCTCCGTTACCATTTGGGAGGCGACCGCCCCAGTCAAACTACCCGCCTGGCACTGTTCCCGAACCCGTTGAGGGTCCTAGGTTAGAGTTCCGACATGAGCAGGGTCGTATTTCAAGGTTGACTCCACGCACGCTGGCGCGTACGCTTCCTCGTCTCCGACCTATCCTACACAACACGTGCCACAACCCAATACCAGGTTATAGTAAAGGTCCACGGGGTCTTTCCGTCCTTCTGTAGCTAACGAGCATCTTTACTCGTACTTCAATTTCGCCGGGTCTGTGGTTGAGACAGTGGGAAAGTCGTTACGCCATTCGTGCAGGTCGGAACTTACCCGACAAGGAATTTCGCTACCTTAGGACCGTTATAGTTACGGCCGCCGTTTACCGGGGCTTAGGTTCACAGCTTCGCTCCAAAGAGCTAACCGTTCCCCGTAACCTTCCGGCACCGGGCAGGCGTCACAGCGTATACATGGTCTTACGACTTCGCACGCTGCTGTGTTTTTAGTAAACAGTCGCTTTCCCCTGTTTTGTGACACCCCTTCCGGCTCAGGCAGCTAGTGCCGTCACCATCATGGGGTCATCCTTCTCCCGAAGTTACGGATGCAATTTGCCGAGTTCCTTAACCACAGTTCTCCCGTTCGCCTGAGTATGCTCTACCTGCCTACCTGTGTTGGTTTAGGTACGGGCACCGCGTGAACTCGCTAGAGGCTTTTCTAGGCAGCATGGAATCAGTGACTTCGCCTGTAGCGGCTCGGCATCGCGTCTCAGACTTCATGGGGTCCGGATTTACCTAGTCCCCGTCCTACACGCTTACCCCAGGTCTACCATCGCCTGGGTTCACCTATCCTCCTGCGTCCCCTCATTGCTGTCCTCAGTGCGGTGGGTCGGTTCGTCTTTCCCCGAAGGGAAGACAGCCCCTTAGCAACCGCATTTTGGACTGGGCGCGCACGCGGTGGTACCGGAATATCAACCGGTTGTGCATCGACTACGCCTCTCGGCCTCGCCTTAGCTCCCGACTAACCCTGGGAGGACCAGCCTTCCCCAGGAACCCTTGGGCTTACGGCGGAGGGGATTCGCACCCCTCTCTCGCTACTCATGCCAGCATTCTCACTCGTACCCGCTCCACTGGCGCTCACGCTCCAGCTTCGCAGCAGGCACGACGCTCCCCTACCCCTCAAATCCACCCGTAGGTGAATTCAAAGACGCGGCTTCGGCGGTGTATTTAGCCCCGTTACATTATCCGCGCAGGACCACTCGACCAGTGAGCTATTACGCACTCTTTCAAGGGTGGCTGCTTCTAAGCCAACCTCCTGGCTGTCTGGGCAATCCCACATCGTTTGCCACTTAATACACACTTAGGGGCCTTAGCCGGCGTTCTGGGCTGTTTCCCTCTCGTCCAACGAAGCTCATCCCCCGTGGACTCACTGCCGCACTCTGGAGCCATGGCATTCGGAGTTTGACTGGGGTCGGTAAGCTTGTGGGCCCCCTAGCCCAATCAGTGCTCTACCTCCATGGCTGAACGTGCGACGCTGCACCAAAATGCATTTCGGGGAGAACCAGATATCACCGTGTTTGATTGGCCTTTCACCCCTATCCACAGGTCATCCGCCCAGTTTTCAACCTAGGTCGGTTCGGGCCTCCACGGAGTCTTACCTCCGCTTCACCCTGCCCATGGATAGATCACACGGCTTCGGGTCTACAGCATGCGACTGTGCGCCCTATTCGGACTCGCTTTCGCTCCGGCTTCCCATCACTGGTTAACCTTGCCACACACCGTAACTCGCTGGCTCATTCTTCAAAAGGCACGCTGTCGCGCACGGACACGAATGTCCGGTAGCGCTTCAACTGCTTGTAAACCAATGGTTGCAGGTACTATTTCACTCCCCTCCCGGGGTACTTTTCACCTTTCCCTCACGGTACTAGTTCGCTATCGGTCGCCGACACATATTTAGCCTTACGAGGTGGTCCTCGCAGATTCACGCCGGCCTTCACGGAACCGGCGCTACTCGGGAGCAATCCCAGGAGACAAGCAGATTTCGCGTACGGGGCTGTCACCCTCTTTGGCCCGCCTTTCCTGTACGGTTCCGCTATCTGCTTGTTTTGTAACTCCTTGACCGATCTGGTGTTCGGTCGGGGATGTCCCACAACACCGATCCGGCAACGCCACCAGGCTTTACCACCGGACTCGGTTTAGGCTGTTCCCATTTCGCTCGCCGCTACTCCGGGAATCGCTGTTGCTTTCTTTTCCTCAGGGTACTGAGATGTTTCAATTCCCCTCGTTCCCTCGAACTGCCCTATAGATTCAGGCAGACGTGACACCCGATAACAGGTGCCGGGTTTCCCCATTCGGATGTCCACGGATCAAAGCCTATTCGGCGGCTCCCCGTGGCTTATCGCAGCCTATCACGTCCTTCATCGGTGTTCGGCGCCAAGGCATTCACCATTGGCTCTTCGTAGCTTGGTATATCGATACTCAGTCTCGAAGAATCAAAATCCCTCCATCGCTCGTGAACACGTTTAAGCGGCAGTTATTTCGTGCCACTCAACGGTCGCCAGCGACGAGGGTTTGATGCTCGTGCATCGCTATGCAGTTATCAGAGAGCTGCGACGCCATGGCGCGACACAGCGCTCCCTGGCAGCAGAACAGAGGACGAGCCGACTGAAACCGGCTGATGAAGAACATCAGCCAATGGATCCAGGCAGCACCAGTGCTCCAACTGGGAATCTCCGTCTGAGAACCGAGACCTCGGTGGTCTCGGTCTCGGAGGTGACTCCTTAGAAAGGAGGTGATCCAGCCGCACCTTCCGGTACGGCTACCTTGTTACGACTTCACCCCAATCGCTAACCCCACCTTCGACAGCTCCCCCCCTTGCGGGTTGGGCCACTGGCTTCGGGTGTTGCCAACTTTCGTGGTGTGACGGGCGGTGTGTACAAGGCCCGGGAACGTATTCACCCCGGCGTTGCTGATCCGGGATTACTAGCGACTCCGGCTTCATGGAGTCGAGTTGCAGACTCCAATCCGAACTGAGACCGGCTTTTTGGGATTCGCTTGACCTCGCGGTTTCGCAGCCCTTTGTACCGGCCATTGTAGCATGTTTGCAGCCCTGGGCATAAGGGGCATGATGACTTGACGTCGTCCCCACCTTCCTCCGACTTGTCGCCGGCAGTCTCCCATGAGTCCCCGCCATTACGCGCTGGCAACATAGGACAAGGGTTGCGCTCGTTGCGGGACTTAACCCAACATCTCACGACACGAGCTGACGACAGCCATGCACCACCTGTGATGGGACCATAAGGAAACCGCATCTCTGCGGCTGTCCCCAACATGTCAAACCCAGGTAAGGTTCTTCGCGTTGCCTCGAATTAAGCAACATGCTCCGCCGCTTGTGCGGGCCCCCGTCAATTCCTTTGAGTTTTAGCCTTGCGGCCGTACTCCCCAGGCGGGGCACTTAATGCGTTAGCTACGGCACGGATTCCGTTGGATGGAACCCACACCTAGTGCCCAACGTTTACGGCGTGGACTACCAGGGTATCTAATCCTGTTTGCTCCCCACGCTTTCGCTCCTCAGCGTCAGTACCGGCCCAGAGTGCTGCCTTCGCTATCGGTATTCCTCCTGATATCTGCGCATTTCACCGCTACACCAGGAATTCTACACTCCCCTACCGGACTCTAGTCATGGCAGTATCGAGTGGCGTCTCAGAGTTGAGCCCTGAGTTTTCACACCCGACTTACCAAACCGCCTACGAGCCCTTTACGCCCAATGAATCCGGACAACGCTTGCGCCCTACGTATTACCGCGGCTGCTGGCACGTAGTTGGCCGGCGCTTCTTCTGCAGGTACCGTCAATTTCGTCCCTGCTGAAAGGGGTTTACGACCCGAAGGCCTTCTTCCCCCACGCGGCGTCGCTGCGTCAGGCTTGCGCCCATTGCGCAATATTCCCTCCTGCTGCCTCCCGTAGGAGTCTGGGCCGTGTCTCAGTCCCAGTGTGGCTGATCGTCCTCTCAGACCAGCTACCCGTCGATGCCTTGGTGAGCCATTACCTCACCAACAAGCTGATAGGCCGCGAGACCCTCCCGGAGCACCGGAGCATTTCCTGAACGCACCATGTGGTGCAGGCAGGGTATCGGGTATTAATCCAGGTTTCCCTGGGCTATTCCCATCTCCGGGGTAGGTTTCTCACGTGTTACTCACCCGTTCGCCACTTCCCCATTGAGACCGAAGTCTCGGGTTCGTTCGACTTGCATGGATGAAGCGCGCCGCCAGCGTTCGTCCTGAGCCAGGATCAAACTCTCCATCGAGATCGAGGCCTGCCATGCCGCTGCAACCGCCGAAGCGGCTGCGACCGGACATCGCAAGCACGATCGAAGAGCCCGTGACGCGATCTGAGGGGAAATCCCCTCTCCTGCGACAACTGGCTGGAATTGGTGCACCGTCGCATGTCGGCCCGCTCGAGGCGAGCCTGATGCTCCGGCACGAATAAGTTGGTCCCCGGTCTGGGTAGACCGCGGACCGGCTGTGTGGTTCGACCGGCGGCTGGAATCCAGCAGCCGATCGCCCGCACTGGCGTTTTCGTCCTCTGTTCTGTTGTCAAGGAGCGCTGCTGAGGCGAAGCCGCCGGCAGCTGACACTCAATCGGCGTCTGCCGCTGCCCTCTGCGAAGGAGTGCTGCGGGGGACGCCGCCGGAGGTGTCGGGCCCCTCCGGCCGGCAAAGCGGCCTGCGAGGGGGAGGCATGACACTACAGGGGGCGACCCACCTCCGCAACCACTCTCAGTCACAGATTTCGCCTGTACGCGGCGCTGTCAGGGCGCGGTCGCCACGTGCCAGCGCTTCTTGCCTCGCCGCAGCAGCACATAGCGGCCATAGAGCAGGTCGTTCGCCCCGACGAGGCGGTCGGGATCGCTGGTGCGATCGCCGTTGATGTACACGCTGCCCTCGGCGAGCGCCCTGCGAGCTTCGCTGCGGCTGTGAGCCAATTCGGCGTCGACGAGCACGTCCACTACGGATGCACCGAGCACTCGCAGCTGGCCCGAAGGGACTTCTTCGACCACGAACGCCAGCGCTGGTGCCGACACCTCGCGCAGCGACGCCATCCCGCCGAACAGCACCTCACTGGCCCCGGTCGCAGCGGTGGCCGCTGCATCTCCGTGCACGATGCGCGTGATCTCGGTCGCCAGGCGCCGTTGGCCCTCGCGACGGCCCGGATCGGCCTCGTGCGCAGCAGTGATGTCCTGCACTTCCGCGATATCGAGGAACGTGAGCTGAGCCAGCAGCTTGCCCACGTCGGCATCATCAGCACCGATCCACGTTTGGTAGAAGCGGTAAGGACTCATGGCGTCGGCGCTCAGCCACAGTGTCTCGCCACCAGCCGTCTTGCCGTATTTCGTGCCGTCACTGCGCGCCAGCAATGGCCAGGTCAGCGCGTGGGCGGAGCGTCCCAGCCGGCGCCGAATCAAATCGATGCCCAGCACGATGTTGCCCCACTGATCAGAGCCGCCGACCTGCAGTTCGCACTCGACGTTCTCGGCCAGCCAGAGGTAGTCGTACGCCTGCAGCAGCATGTAGCTGAACTCGGTGTAGGACAGCCCATCACCTTCGTCCAGTCGGTTGCGGACCGACTCCTTGCCGACCATCTGCTGCACGGTGACGTGCTTGCCGACGTCTCGCAGGAAGTCGAGCACGCCGACACCGACAGTCCAGGCGCGGTTGTCAAGCAGCCGTGCTGCGGAGGTCCCGTCGTCGAAGTCCAGGAATTGCCGCAGCTGCGGCACGATCCCCTCGAGGTTGCGGGCCAGAGCGTCGTCATCGAGCAGGTTGCGCTCAGTCGAGCGCCCGCTGGGGTCGCCGACCATGCCGGTCGCCCCGCCAGCGAGGGCTATCGGACGGTGCCCGCCCAGCTGCAGCCGACGCAACGTCAGCAGTCCCATGAGGTTGCCCACATGGAGGCTGGCGGCGGTGGGGTCGAATCCGCAGTACACAGTGATCGGGCCGGACTCCAGACGCTGCGCGAGTGCCCGACGGTCGGTCGTCTGATGGATCAGACCGCGCGCATCGAGGTCAGCCAGGACGTCCACGCCGCCAGTCTGCCTGACAGGTCGCGCCATGAGGTCACAGCGAGGTCACGACGGGCGCGCGCCCGATGGGTCCCGACGTCTGGCTAGCTGCGAGGCGTCCAACGAAAGGCCCGCACCGTGACCAGCACTCCGAACACTCCCCACACACCGATGATCACCCAGCGCCACACCGGCATCGGCACGCCCTCAGCGAAGGGATCAAAGGTGCGCCCCAGCGCAAGGGCGAGGTGCTTGATCGGGAAGATGTCGCCGATGAAAGTCATCCAGCGCGGTGCTGTGTCCGAGGGAATGAACACGTCGGACACGAAGTACAGCGGCAGCACACACATGTTGGTGATCGCAGGCGCCGCCTGCTCGCTCGGGCAGACGCAGGTGATGGCCAAGCCCAGGGCGGAGAACGCAGCCGCCCCCACAAGCAGGGAGATGAACAGGCTCGGCAGGGCGGCGAGCTGGATTTCGACGCTGTAGCCGAGCCAGCCGATGCCTATCACCAGCACGGTCATCAGCGCCGTCAGGACCAGCGACGAACCGACCTGCCCGCCCACGTAGACCCAAGGCCGCAGCGGTGTCGCCCGCATGGCCTTGAGCACTCCGTTCTCGCGCTTGATGACCGTGACGATGGCCGCGTTCATGAAGTTGGCCGAGACAAGTGCCAGCGCCAGGATTCCCGGGACGTACACCGTTGCGACGCGTGCCCCGGTAGAGCTCATGATCTCGTTGCCGAAGATTGACGTGAAGATCACCAGGAACACGAGCGGCAGCACCACCGTGAAGAACGTGGCGGCGGGGCTGCGCCAGAAGCCCAGCAAGTTGAACGAGGTCTCACTGCGGAGCTGTCGAAGGGCCCTCAAGAGTCTGAGCCAGTCAGCGCCAGGTAGGTGTCTTCCAGCGTGGGCGGCCGGACCGCCAGCGAGTCCAGCCGCGTGCCAGCCGTGTCGGCCGCAGCCAGCAGCTCCCGCACCACGCCTCCCACATCTGCGGTGACCAGTTCGTGGCGCAATCCGCCCGCTGCTCCTGCGGCGGCAGTACCCGGCGGCATCGAGGAGCCGTCGCCGTTCAGCAATTCACGCAACTTGTCCGGCAGGCGGCTCGGTTCCAGTTCGTCCGCATCCCAGCTGATGCGCGCCCCTATGGCGGCATGGGCAGCCAGGCCGGATGCGGTGCCGTTTGCCACGATGCGTCCTCGGGAGATCACCACGATCCGGTCGGCGAGGTGTTCCGCCTCGTCCATGTAGTGGGTGGTGAGCAACACGGTCACGCCCAGCGTTCGCAACCCGCCGATGGTGTTCCAAGCCTCACGGCGAGCGGCAGGGTCGAAGCCGGTCGTCGGCTCGTCCAGGAAGACCAGCTCCGGATCGCCGACCAGTGCCAGGGCCACGGCCAGACGCTGCTTCTGGCCGCCCGACAGCCGTCGTGTTCGAGTCCGGGCCGCATCGGAGAGCCCGACCCACTCGAGCACTTCAGCAGTCGGGCGCGGAGAGCGGTAGTACGCGGACCACATCGTCACGATTTCCGACGCGGTGAGGTCGCCCTCGTGCTGGGCGCCTTGCAGCACGACGCCGATGCGCTCGCGCCACGCAGCGGTGGCGTCGGCTGGATCGACACCCAGCACCTGCACGTCGCCCGAAGTCCGGGTGCGCAAGCCCTCCAGGATCTCGACCGTGGTGGTCTTGCCAGCCCCATTCGGCCCAAGGAAGGCCAAGACCTCGCCGGTCGCGACCGTCAGATCGATGCCCGCCACTGCCTCGACATCGCCATAGTGCTTGTAGAGCTGTGCGACCTCTATGGCGAGGTCCGCGCCGCCGTTCATCACGCGTGTCCACCGACCGCGGCGCTGCCGGGTGCGCCGGCTGTGTCGTCGCCGTAACGCTCGGGATGCGCCACCTGCGGCCGGACGGCGGCCGCGTACAGCAGGACGGCAGGCGGACCGATGAAGATGATGAGCAGGATCCAATCCATGCGGCGCCGGCCGGCTGCGGAGAATCGCTGCCTGCCCAGCCGCAGAACATCTGCAATTCCCAGGATCATGATCACCGCGGCCACCGCAACAACGATGATCAGCACCGTGCCGAAGTCCACGCGGTCACGCTACCGGGGAGGTTTTGCGCACCCGGCCGTGGAAGAGGCCACTCAAGCCCCGAGCGTCGAGACGGCTTCGGACACATAGAGCCCGGCGCCAGCGATGCCCGCAATGACGAGTCCTGCACCTGCCGACCACACGGTGCCGTTGAACAGGAGCCTCCCGCCAGCGGCGAGCACTACGGTCACCGCAACCGCTCCGAGCACCGCCCCGGGCACGTACGTGACGGCTATCCAGCCCGCCACCAGACCGCACAGGAACAGGACGGTGTCTTCGACCAGCCGAAGGACGCTGCGCACGCTCTCAACGTACGCTTCGGCAGACGCCTGAGGGCACGGTCCGTCTTGAGGAGCGGCCCTGGTCGTGTGGCGGTGGTCAGCTACGAGAGCTCACGTCGCGTGCCAGTTCGAAGCCGTAACGGGCCAGCCGACGGGTGCTGGCGTCGAGGTTCAGCACAGGATCGACGAGCTGGCTCTCAGTAATCCAGCGCAGTCCCTCAGACTCGTGATTGCCCCGTGCCACCGCGCCTCGTGGTGCGCAAACAAGGAACCGCACGTCGAAGTGCAGGTGATCGGGCTCAGTGCGCTTGCGGTTGACGAACAAGTGCACGTCGATGTCGACGGGGTCGCTCCAAACCTCAAGGCCCTCGATGCCGGTTTCCTCGGCGGCCTCACGCAGTGCGACGGAGGCCAACGAGGAGTCGCCGTCAGCATGGCCGCCGGGCTGCAGCCAGCGGCCGATCTTCACGTGCAGGAGCACGAGGCCGTGGGTTGCCTCATGGTTCACCACCCAGGCGGACGCGGTGAGGTGTCCTGGCGCGCAGGAGCGATGCAGCGCGTCCCGATGACGGGCGGCAAAGTCGAGCAGGCGCCGGCGGTGCATTGCCTGGGTGCGGTCGCGAGGGACGAAGCATTCGACCACCGCAATCGCGGCTGCAAGGTCGCCTGCTGTATCGGGGTACTCGGGTCGCTGGACGAAACGCCCCGTCATCGCACGCTCACGTGTGGGCTGCTGCCGTCGAACCAACGCCATTGCAAGTCGGTGCCACGGTTGATGCCGATACGGCACGCACTCTGCAAGTTGGCCGGCGTCCAGCCGTCGTCGCGGATGCTCAGGCCATCGGGGGTCGTGAGGTCGCAACCGTCGTGAGTGCCGTCGATATCGAACGCCTCGGTCAGCTTCGCCGGACCCGAGCAGAGATCCCTGCAGGCAATCCGTTTGCCGGAGCTGCCGCGGCGAGCAGTCATCAGCTCGCAACCGCCCAGTGGCTCGAGGGCGCGCAAGAGCACAGCCGCTCCGGCTCCGGCCGGCGAACACACTGCGTTCGCGCACCAGTGCAGTCCGTAGATCCGGTACACATACAGGCGCCCGGGTGGACCGAACATCGAGGCATTGCGCGCTGTCGGCCCATTGCGCGAGTGAGCAGCAGGATCGCCGTCGCCGCTGTAGGCCTCTACCTCCACAATGCGGCCGGCGCGAAGCGATCCGTCGTTGTGCACGAGCAGCTTGCCGACCAGGTCCGGCGCGACTTCGGGTGCCGGTCGCGCGTAGAACTCCGGCGGCAACGGCGAGGCCGCCGACTCCATCAGCATCCGCCCGGAGCGCCGGCGGCGGCCGCGAGGGCGGCGTCGAGGCGGTCCAATTGGACGGCCACGGAATCGGGTCCGCCAGCGCCTGGGGATGTGCGGCTGCGGTGTGCCGCCCCAGGCGCAAGCCGCTGCGCGGCCTCGGGTCCCAAGTCCGGATGAGCAGCTACGAGTTCGGTCAGCCGGTCCGCGTTGGGAGACGCCTCCGAGTCTGACAGCGCCTCGCGCACGAGCGCAGCAATGACGGCATGTGCCTCCCGAAAGGGTGTGCCGCGGGCTACCAGCCACTCCGCCAGATCGGTCGCTGCGACGAACGGGTCATCAGCGCCTGCAGCCATCGCAGGGGCGTTGAAGCTCGCCGTGCTCAGCAGCCCGTCGAGCGCCAGGGTTACGAGGCACACCGTGTCGACAGCGTCGAACAGCGGCTCCTTGTCTTCTTGAAGATCCTTGTTGTATGCGAGCGGCAGACCCTTGAGCGTCGCCAAGAACCCGGTCAGGTGACCGATCAATCGTCCCGATTTGCCACGTGCCAACTCGGCGACGTCAGGGTTCTTCTTCTGCGGCATCATCGACGAGCCGGTGGCGAACGCGTCGTCAAGCGTCACAAAGCCGAATTCGGCGCTCGACCACAGCACCAGTTCCTCGCCGAGGCGCGACAGGTGCACCCCGGTCATTGCCAGCGCATACAGCGTGTCGGCCACGAAGTCGCGGTCGCTGACTGCGTCAAGCGAGTTCTCGAAGACTGCTGCAAATCCCAACTCGGCCGCGGTCGCGGCCGGGTCCAGCGGCAGCGACGAACCGGCCAGCGCGCCTGCACCGAGCGGCGACACGTCGGTTCGGATCCTGGCCTCGCCGAGCCGCTCGACATCACGCAGGAGGGCCCACGCGTGCGCAGCCAGGTGGTGAGCGAGCCCAACTGGCTGGGCCTGCTGCAAGTGGGTATAGCCGGGCAGCCGCACGCCGGCATCGTGCGCCTCGCGCGCCCGGCCGGCCAGCGTGCTCGCCAAGCCAAGCACCAACGGTGTCAGCTCGTCGATGGCGCCGCGGGTCCAAAGTCTCAGGTCAGTTGCGACCTGATCGTTGCGGCTGCGGCCGGTATGCATCTTTGCCGCGACCTCGCAAAGCTCGGTGGCTCGACGCTCGACCGCCGTATGAATGTCTTCGTCGGTCGGGGCCCACACCATGTGGCCCCCGGCAATCTCGGCTTCGACCTGTTCGAGCGCGGCGACTATGCCATCGTGCTCGTCGTCAGTGAGCAGGCCGACATCAGCCAGCATCGAGACGTGGGCGCGCGACGCTGCGATGTCCTCAGCGAACATTCGCTTGTCGAACGGCAGCGAGTCGTTCAACGCCGCCAGCGCGTCTGCGGGCGCGTTGGCGAACCGGCCGTGCCACAGCGTGGTCGGGCCGGGTCCTGACGGTTGGTCCTTGGCAGTGTCGTCAGCAGACATGATCGGGGGCTCACAAATCGGCGAGTTCACGGCAGCGGCCGGCGACCGCCGCGCCGCCCAGTTCCTCAACGGCCACGATGAGCAGTGTGTCGTCGCCAGCCACGGTGCCGATCACGCCGTCGAAGTCGCTTCGGTCGATGGCCGAGGCGACCACGTGCGCAGACCCAGGTGGGGTGCTCAGCACGACGATGTTCTGCGACCAACGCACGTCGAGCACCCAGTCCCCGAAGACGCGTCGCAGGGTGTTCTCGGGCAGGGTCCCAGGTGCATCGGCCTCTGGCACTGCATACACCGTGCGGCCTGCGGTGCGCATCTTGGCCACACCCATCTCGTCGAGGTCGCGGCTGACCGTGGCCTGGGTGACCTCCACTGAGTGCTCTCCCAGCAATCCGACCAGCTGTGCCTGGCTGCCGATCGCGCTGCTGGCGAGCAGCTCGCGGATGAGGTGCTGTCGCTGCGCCTTGGTGGTCACGACGCCTCCCCTTGGGCCGCCGCCTGTCCGGCCAGGAAGGCCAGCAGGCCCCGTGCTGCATGCATCCGGTTCTCGGCCTGCTGCCAGACCCTGCTCGCCGGGCCGTCGATGACCTCGGCGGCCACCTCCTCGCCCCGGTGCGCCGGCAAGCAGTGCAGGAAGATTGCACCGTCGGCAGCCTGCGACATGAGTTCAGGGGTGACTTGGTACGCGCCGAATGCGGCGAGCCGTTCGGCTTGTTCATCCTCTTGGCCCATCGACGTCCACACGTCCGTGCAGACCGCATCGGCGCCCACGACGGCTGCAGCCGGGTCGTCGGTGACCGTGCACTCACCGCCCAGCGCCCCAAGACGGTCGAGCGTCTCCGATGACGGCCCGTAGCCCGACGGAACAGCCAGCGTGCTCGGAATGCCGGCCAGGGCGCAGCCGATGGCCAGCGATCGCCACACGTTGTTCGCGTCGCCTACGAAGGCCACCCGCTCGGTGCGATCCAAGCCGATGCACTGCGAGATGGTGAGCAGATCCGCCAGCGCTTGGCAGGGATGGGCGTCATCGGACAGCAGATTGACGACTGGCGCGACCTCACAGGCCGCCATCCGCTCAAGGAGGCCGTGCCGATAGACGCGAGCAGCGATCATCGTGTGGTAGCAGGCCAACGTACGAACGATGTCTTCGGCGGTCTCGCGCACGTCCATGCCCACCTCTTCGGGGCGGATGTAGACGGGGTGCCCGCCGAGCTGTCGCACGGCCATCTCCATCGAATTGCGGGTGCGGTTCGAGGCCTTCTCGAATACCAGTGCCACCCCGCTGCCCTCCAGTGCGGCAGGCGCAGCCGCGGCGGGGCGCGCCGACAGATCGAGGACCCAGCGCAGTTCGTCAGCAGACAGATCGTCGACTGCCAAGAAGTGCCTCATCAGCCGCCCCCGAGCACGTTCGCGAAGATCGCCAGGCATTCATCGATCTGCTCGCTCGACACCACCAACGGCGGCGCGAACCGCACTGCGGTCGGCGAGATGCCATTGACGACGAGCCCGGCCTCCAGGCACGCCGCTGCAATCTCGGGGCCGCTGCGGCCGATGGCGTCGGTGTCGAGTTCGGCGGCAATGAGCAGACCCAGGCCACGGGTGTCGACGACGCCGGGGACGCCCATGAGCTTTCCGGCCAGTTCCTCGCCGCGGGCTGCCGCCAACCCAGGCGCGTCGATCGCCTCCATCGTGCGCAGCACGGCACGAGCGGCGCTCGCGGCCAGTGGCTGGCCGCCGAAGGTGGTGGCGTGGTCGCCGGGTTGAAACGCTCCGGCGACCTCGCGACGGGCCCAGATCGCGCCGATCGGCACGCCGTTGCCCAGCGCCTTGGCCATCGTCACGATGTCAGGACGCGCCGCGCCAGTCGGGCCGCCGGCCGGATCGAAGTGGTAGTGCCAGGCGAACCACTTGCCCGTGCGCGCCAAGCCGGTCTGTACCTCGTCGATGATCAGCGCCATACCGCGTTCGTCGCAGATCTCCCGGACGCGGCGCAGGTAATCGCCGTCGCCGACGTTCACGCCGCCCTCGCCTTGGACAACTTCCAGCAGGACCGCGCAACAGCTCGGATCCAGGGCCGCCTCGAGAGCCTCCGCGTCGTTGTAGGGCACATGGCGGAAGCCCTCAGGCAGCGGCTGGAACGTCTCGTGCTTTTCGGGCTGGCCGGTGGCGTGCAGAGTCGCCAGGGTTCGCCCGTGAAACGACCTCAGCGCACTCACCACAACATGGCGCCCGCGCCCGCCGTACTTGCGCGCCAGCTTGATCGCCCCTTCGAGCGACTCGGCGCCGCTGTTACAGAAGAAGACCTGACCGCCACCGCCCTGCAGCCGGTCGATGGTCTGAGCCACTTCGACCTGGGGTTCGGTGCCGAAGAGGTTCGACACGTGCAGCAGCGTGCGCGCCTGCTCGTTGAGCGCATCGGCGACCGCCGGGTGGGAGTGGCCGAGCGAAGTGACGGCCAGCCCTGCCAAGAAGTCCAAGTAGCGCTTGCCGTCGCGGTCAAAGAGCTCACAACCGCTGCCCCGCACGAACTGGACCGGCGGCGGCCCATAAGTCGGCATGAGCGGGCAGGAATCCAGCCCTGCGCCGCCCATGGCAGCGGCGTGCGCAGCGTTCGAAGATGTCTCCGTCGTGGTCTGTGTCATGTCGTTCTGGCCCTTGTGTCAATAGTCGGGTCGATGGTTCGGTCGGTCAGCTCGTCACCAGGTGCGGCCGGTCGCGGGTGATCATCGTGCCGACGCCAGCATCGGTGAACAGCTCGACGAGCACCACGTGGGGAACGCGGCCATCGAGCAGGTGCGCGCTGCTGACGCCGTTGCGCACGGCGCTGATGCAGGCCTCGATCTTCGGGATCATCCCGCCGACGATCTTCCCGCTGGCCAAACGGGCAGCGAGCGTGTCGGCCGTGGCGTGGCGGATCAGCGAGTCCGGATCTTCGACGTCGTCGAGCAAGCCCGCTACATCGGTGAGGTAGACGACCTTCTCGGCTCCGAGAGCAGCCGCCACGGCTCCGGCCACGGCGTCCGCGTTGATGTTGTACGCCTGCCCCGTGGCGTCAGCCCCGATCGTGGAGATGACCGGGATCAGCCCTTCGGCGAGAAGACGCTCGAGCAGGTCGGTGTTCACGTCGGTGACCTCGCCTACGAAGCCCAGATCGGGGTTCCGGGCGGTCGCTGTGATGACTCGGCCGTCCTCGCCCGAGATGCCCACTGCCAGGGGGCCGTGCGCATTGATGGCACCGACGATGTCGCGGTTGACTTTGCCCACCAGCACCATGCGTGCAATGTCGAGGGTCTCCGCATCGGTGACCCTCAGCCCGTCGCGGAACTCTGACGTCTTGCCCAGGCGCGCCATGAGATCGCCGATCTGCGGCCCGCCGCCGTGAACGACTACCGGTGCCAGGCCGATCTGGCGCAGCAGCATGATGTCGGCAGCAAAACCGTCGGTCAGCGCCGTGTCGACCATGGCGTTGCCGCCGAACTTGACGACAACGACCTTGCCTCTCCAACGACTGATATACGGCAGCATCTCGACGAGCAACTCGGCCCGCTCGACCTGCTTGGCATGTTCTTCGTCGGCGTCCTGTGACTGATCGGAATGATCGTCGCCGCCGGCGACCTGAGTCTGATCGGAATGATTGTCGCCGGCAGCATTCATGGCATCAGCCCTGTCGTCGACAGCCCGGCCGTCTCGGGAAGGCCAAGCGCCACGTTTGCGCATTGCACTGCCCCGCCCGACGCGCCCTTCACCAGGTTGTCGATTGCGCTCAGAACGACCAGCCAGCCGGTGCGGGGATCCACCCGGGCACTGAGATGGCAAGTATTCGCGCCGAGCGTGGCCTTGGTGTGCGGGACGTCTCGATGCACGACCACGAAGGGTTCGTCCGCATAGAACTCAGCCAGAACGCCCAGCGCGTCGTCGGTGGTCATGCCCTCAGTGGGCCTCGCATAACACGTGGCCAGAATGCCGCGCACCATCGGTGCCAGATGGGGCGTAAACAGCACCTGGCAGCCGGTCACTTGCTCGATCTCGGGCGTGTGGCGGTGATCCAGCAAGCCGTAGGCCACGAAGTCCTCGTCGACGGTCGAGAACGTCGTATTGGGCTGAGGAGCGCGGCCAGCGCCGCTGACTCCCGATGCGGCATCGACGACGACGCCGCTCGTCGAGATGTGTCCGCCGCGTGCGAACGGGACCAGCGCCAGCGCCGCGGCGGTCGGGTAGCAGCCGGGCACCGCGATGCCCGCCGCGTCACGCAACGACTCGCGGTCGAGCTCGGGAAGGCCATAGGGCAATTCGCCCAGCATCTCCGGCATCGGGTGCTCTAAGCCGTACCACTGCAGGTACAGCGCCGGATCGAGCAGCCGGAAATCTGAACCCAGATCGATCACGCAGCCCACCCGCTTGTACAGGTCTGCCACCACCGGTGCGCTGGCCATGTGCGGCAACCCCAAGAAGACCGCGTCGAGCCCGACGAAGATCTCAGGGTCGTAGGCGCAGTAACGAAGGTCGCCGTAGTGAGCTGCCAGGCTGGGGTACAGGTCGCGCACTGCAGCGCCTGCTTGTGTATCCCCGGCCACGGCCACTACGTCGAATGACCGATGCGCGGCGGCCAGTCGCAGCAGTTCCGCCCCGGTAAAGCCCGAAGCGCCCACGATTCCGACTCGCACGTGTGACCCCGTGTTTGTGTCCATCGCCGCCGTGTCCATCTCTTGGTCCGTTTCGCTGGGAATTCGTGCCGTCCCGTCGCGGCACGCCAAGTGCGACGCCGCGCTTCGCAGATCACCTTACCAGCCTCACGGACGTTTATTCACGCATTTGCAAATTTATTCAACCATGTGCGGGGCCGCCGTCCGGTAAAGCGTCGGTAGACTCGCTCCCCACAGGGCCAACGACGTCCCTGGGGCCGCGAAGTGGCAGTACGCCACTTCAGTTATCTCACTGGGACGTCGCCAATGCCGACTGCCGAATCTGCGCCAGGCGTCGAAGGCCGCCCTGCCGTACGCTCTGGCCCGTACGCCGCTCCCCCGCCCGCGCAAGGGCTCTATGACCCCGCGTACGAGCACGACTCGTGCGGTGTGGGCTTCGTCGCCGACATGTCCGGCGTTCCCAGCCGCGCCGTCGTCGATCAAGCCCTGCAGTGCCTCGTCAACCTCGACCATCGCAGCGCCACCGGGGCGGAGGCCAACGTCGGCGACGGCATCGGCCTCACCGTTCAAGTCCCCGATCAATTCCTGCGAGCGGTCTGCGATTTCGAGCTCCCGCATGCGGGCCGCTACGCCGTCGGCACGGCGTTCCTGCCTCGCCAAGATCCCGAAACAGCTGCTGAGGCCATCGAAGCGATCATGGTCGACGAAGGGCTCGAGGTGCTCGGTTGGCGTGACGTCCCGACCGATCCCTCCTCGCTCGGCAAGTTCGCCACCGATCCCATGCCGGTCTTCCGCATGCTGTTCGTGGCCGCACCCGAGGGCAAAGGGCTGGAAGGACTCGACCTCGAGCGCCGGGTCTATGTCGCGCGCAAGCGCACCGAGCACGAGATCGACCCTGCCCCGTACTTCGGCTCCCTGTCGTGCCGGACGCTCGTCTACAAGGGGATGCTGACCTGCAGCCAGTTCGCGGAGTTCTATCCCGACCTCGTCGACCCCCGCATGGAATCAGCGCTCGCGCTGCTTCACTCGCGATTCAGCACCAACACCTTCCCCTCGTGGCCGCTTGCACACCCGTACCGCATGCTCGCCCACAACGGTGAGATCAACACCGTGATGGGTAACCGCAACTGGATGCGGGCACGCGAAGGCACGCTGTCGAGCCCGCTGTTCACCGCTGCAGACGGCACCAACTTGCTCGAACGCACCTACCCCATCTGCACCCCGGGTGCGTCGGACACGGCCAGCTTCGACGAGGTCCTCGAGCTGCTGCACCTCGGCGGCAGGACGCTGCCGCATGCGGTGTTGATGATGATCCCCGAGGCGTGGGAGAACCACGCCCGCATGCCGCAGGACAAGCACGACTTCTACGAATTCCACGCTTCACTGATGGAGCCGTGGGACGGTCCTGCAAGCATCGCCTTCACCGATGGGACCGTCGTCGGAGCCGTGCTCGACCGCAACGGCCTGCGACCCTCCCGTTACTGGGTGACCTCCGACGGCCTGGTCGTGATGGCGTCGGAGGTCGGCGTTGCTGACATTGATCAGACGCGCATCATCCAGAAAGGCCGCCTCCAGCCAGGCCGCATGTTCTTGGTCGACACTTCCCAAAGCCGCATCGTGGGCGACGACGAGATCAAGCGCGACCTGGTGACTGCCGAGCCGTACGGCGACTGGCTGGCTGACGGGCTTGGGCACCTCGAGGATCTGCCGCCTCGCTTCAACCTCACTCCCCAGCACGCTTCAGTGACGCTGCGCCAGCGCACGTTCGGCTACACCACCGAGGAGCTGCGGATCCTGGTCGCGCCGATGTCCCGTACCGGCATCGAGCCGATCGGTTCGATGGGCACCGACACCCCGATTGCGGTGCTGTCAAAGCGCCCGCGCCTGCTCTTCGACTACTTCAGTCAGCTCTTTGCGCAGGTCACGAATCCGCCCCTTGATGCGATCCGTGAGGAGCTGGTCACCTCGACAAAGGCCAAGATCGGCCCCGAGGGGAACCTGCTGATGCCCGGCCCGGAGTCATGCAAGCAGATCGTGCTGCCCTCCCCGATCCTGTCGAATGAGGATCTGGCGAAGATCCTTTACATCGACGAGGACTCGCGCACAGCGCCGCATGGAGCGGCGTCAACAAGCACAGCGCCGCATGGAGCGGCGTCAACAAGCACAGCGCCGCATGGAGCGGCGTCAACAAGCACAACCCTATCGAACGGCGCCGCGACAAGCAGCGCAGCGCCGCAGTTCCGGCCGTTCGCAGTGGACGGCCTGTACCCCGTGGCCGATTGCGGCGGGGGCATGGAGCGCGCCATCACCGATGTCTGCCGACGGGTCGACGAGGCCGTCGCCGACGGCGCACAGATCATCGTCCTGTCAGACCGTTACAGCGACCCGGAGTACGCGCCCATCCCCTCGCTGCTGCTCACGGGCGCAGTGCACCACCATCTCGTGCGCAACAAGACCCGCACGATGGTGGGGCTGGTGACCGAGTGCGGCGATGCACGCGAGGTGCACCACATGGCGCTGCTGCTCGGCTACGGCGCCAGCGCCGTGAACCCGTACCTCGCCTTCGAGTCGATCGACGACATGGTGCGCAACGGCGTCATAACTGAGGTCGACGAGCGCACCGCGAAACGCAACTACGTCAAGGCGTGCACCAAGGGCGTGCTGAAGGTGATGTCGAAGATGGGCATCTCCACGGTGGCCAGCTACACGGGCGCGCAGGTATTCGAGGCGGTCGGTTTGGGGCCCGACGTCATCGATCGATTCTTCACCGGGACAACCTCCAAGCTCGGCGGCGTTGGCCTCGACGTGCTCGCCGCCGAGGTCGCCGAACGCCATCGATTCGCCTACCTGGACAATCCCACTGAGGCGGCGCACCGCGACCTGTGGGCCGGCGGCGAGTACCAATGGCGGCGCGAGGGTGAATACCACCTGTTCAACCCTGAGACCGTCTACAAGCTGCAGCACTCCACCCGCGCCGGCCGCTACGAGGTCTTCAAGGAATACACCGGGCTGGTGGACGACCAGTCCACCGAGTTGGCAACGCTGCGAGGTCTGTTCGAGCTTCACCCGGCACCCGGCGGGCCGATACCGATCGACGAAGTCGAGCCAGTCACCGAGATCGTGAAGCGGTTCTCGACCGGGGCAATGAGCTACGGCTCGATCTCGGCAGAGGCGCACGAGACCCTGGCCATCGCCATGAACCGCATCGGGGGCAAGTCCAACACCGGCGAGGGCGGCGAGGACCCTGAGCGCTACCTGCCCGATCCGAACGGCGACCTGCGGCGCTCTGCAATCAAGCAGGTGGCCTCGGGGAGGTTCGGTGTCACCTCGGAGTACCTCACCAATGCCGACGACCTGCAGATCAAGATGGCCCAGGGCGCAAAGCCCGGCGAGGGCGGGCAGCTGCCGGGTCCCAAGGTGTGGCCCTGGATCGCGAGGACCCGCCATTCCACACCGGGAGTCGGCCTCATCAGCCCGCCGCCGCACCACGACATCTACTCGATCGAGGATCTCAAGCAACTCATTCACGATCTGAAGAACTCGAACCCGCAAGCTCGTGTCCACGTGAAGCTCGTGGCCGAGGTGGGCGTGGGCACGGTGGCTGCCGGCGTGTCCAAGGCCAAGGCCGATGTCGTGCTGATCTCAGGGCACGACGGCGGCACCGGGGCCTCGCCCTTGACCTCGCTGAAGCACGCCGGCGCACCATGGGAGCTGGGCCTCGCCGAGACGCAACAGACGTTGCTGCTGAACGGCCTTCGCGACCGCATCGTCGTGCAGACCGACGGGCAGCTCAAGACCGGCCGCGACGTGATCGTCGCAGCAATGCTGGGAGCCGAGGAGTTCGGCTTCGCAACTGCTCCGCTGGTGGTGTCGGGCTGCATCATGATGCGGGTCTGCCACCTCGACACCTGCCCGGTGGGCGTCGCGACGCAGAACCGGGAACTGCGCAAGCGCTTCGGGGGTCGGCCCGAGTTCGTCGTGAACTTCTTCGAGTACATCGCTCAGGAGGTCCGCGAGTATCTGGCGATGCTGGGGTTCCGCTCGCTGCCTGAAGCCATCGGGCGTGTGGATCGCCTCGATACCACCGCAGCAGTGGCGCACTGGAAGGCGCGCGGCTTGGATCTCTCACCGATCCTGGTTGAGCCGCAGACGCCCTGGCCGCAGGACCGTTACTGCACGCAGAGCCAAGACCACGGTCTGGAACGGGCGCTCGACCAGCAGCTCATCGAGCTGGCTGCGCCTGCGCTGGAGCGGCGCGAACTCGTGCGGGCGGAGTTGCCGATCAGCAACGTGAACCGCACGGTCGGAACCATGCTCGGCCACCGCATCACTGCTGCACACGGCGGCGCAGGACTGCCCGACGACACCATCGACCTGACGTTCAACGGCTCAGCCGGACAGAGCTTCGGCGCATTCGTGCCGAGCGGAATGACAATGCGGTTGTACGGCGACGCCAACGACTATTTGGGCAAGGGCCTGTCGGGCGGACGATTGGTGGTGCGGCCGCCGCGGGCGACGAATCCGGACTTCGTGGCCGAGGACAACATCATCGCCGGGAACGTGATCCTGTACGGGGCGACGAGCGGCGAGGCGTACATCCGCGGATGCGTGGGCGAGCGATTCTGCGTGCGCAACTCGGGTGCCACTGCCGTGGTCGAAGGCGTAGGAGATCACGCCTGCGAGTACATGACCAGCGGCATGGTGGTGGTGCTGGGCAGCGTCGGACGCAACTTCGGCGCAGGGATGTCGGGCGGCGCCGCGTTCGTGTACGACCCCGACGACGTCTTCTGGCGGAACCTGAACACCGAGATGGTCGATCTGGAACCGCAGCTCGACGACGCCGATGCGCAGACGGTGCGAAGCGCGCTGCGCCAGCACCTCGCCGAGACCGATTCGGTGCCGGCCGAGCGCATCCTGCGACGCTGGCACAGCGAGGTGCGGTCCTTCCGCAAGGTGATGCCGAAGGACTACCGGCGAGTGCTCGAGGCCCGAGCGGCAGCGGCCGAACTCGGCCAAGACCCCGACGAGGCAGTCATGGCGGCTGCGCATGGCTAGGCACCACGCAGTGCGGGCACGGCGCAGCCGCCAGCAGTCAGGCACATGGGCTGCGCATGGGTGATATCCGGGGATTCCTGCGGCACGACCGCGAGCTGCCGACGCGGCGCCCAGTGCCGGTGCGCCTGCGCGACTGGCGTGAGGTTTACGAGCCGTTCGCAGATGAGGATCTGCGCGCACAGGCCAGTCGCTGCATGGATTGCGGCGTGCCGTTCTGCAATTCGGGCTGCCCGCTGGGCAACATCATCCCGGACTGGAACGACCTTGTGCACCGCGACCGCTGGCGCGACGCCATCGAGCGGCTGCACGCAACCAACAACTTCCCCGAATTCACTGGCCGGCTGTGCCCTGCCCCGTGCGAGGGGGCCTGCGTGCTCGGCATCAACGCTGACCCGGTCACGATCAAGCAGGTCGAGGTCGCGATCATCGACAAGGCCTTCGAGATGGGCTGGGTGCGGCCCGAGCTGCCAGCGGTGCGCACGGGTCGCAGCGTTGCGGTGGTGGGCTCGGGTCCTGCCGGGCTGGCTGCGGCGCAGCAGCTCACCCGGGCGGGTCACGACGTGACGGTGTTTGAGCGCGCTGACCGGCTGGGCGGGTTGCTGCGGTACGGCATTCCCGAGTTCAAGATGGAAAAGCGCCACATCGAGCGGCGGCTCGATCAGATGAGCGCCGAGGGCACGAAGTTCCGTACGGGCGTCGAGGTGGGGGCAGATATCCCGGTGGCGGACCTTCAGGCCGACTTCGACGCGCTGGTGCTCGCGGGCGGTGCCACTGCGTGGCGTGACCTGCCGATTCCAGGTCGCGAGCTCGACGGCATCCACCAGGCCATGGAGTACCTGCCGTGGGCGAACAAGGCCCAAGAAGGCGATCTGGACCCGGCCGACGTACCGATCAGCGCCGAAGGCAGGCAGGTGGTCATCATCGGCGGCGGCGACACGGGTGCTGACTGCTTGGGTACCGCACATCGTCAGGGAGCGGCGTCGATCCACCAATTCGAGATCCTGCCGCGGCCGCCCGACGAGCGATCGTCGGCCAACCCGTGGCCCACCTATCCGATGATCTACCGAACCTCCTCAGCCCACGAAGAAGGCGGCGACCGGGTGTACTCGGTGAACACCGAGCAGTTCCTCGGCGACGACAGGGGCGCCGTGCGGGCACTGCGGGCACACGAGGTGGTGTTCAGCGAGGGTCGTTTCGCCAAGGTGGAGGGCACCGACTTCGAACTCGAGTGTGAGCTTGTGCTGCTCGCGATGGGATTCTTGGGGCCGCAGCAACAGGGCTTGCTGGCTCAGCTCGGCGTCGAGACTGACGCACGCTCCAACGTCGTGCGCGACGACGATTACCGCACCAGCGTCGACGGCGTGTGGGTGTGCGGCGACATGGGGCGCGGCCAGAGCCTGATCGTGTGGGCGATCGCCGAAGGCCGTGCGTGCGCGGCGGCGGTGGATGAATCCCTCATGGGTCACACCGCCCTGCCGAGACCGATCCCGCCGTCTGCCCGTCCGCTCAACTGAGCAACCGACGGCGGGCGCAGCGATACCACGATCAAGCGTCCGGGAGGTGACCACATTGAACTCGAGCACGTACATGGTGGACGGCGAGCGTCTGTGGCAGACGCTTGCTTCGCTGGCGGAGATCGGCGCGACACCGGCGGGCGGCGTTGCTCGTGTGGCGCTCACCAGATGGCGCAGGACGCCGTCCGATCGGGCACTAGATCGAACCCCACATCGAGCAGGGACCGATTCTCGAAGCGGCCAACGTGACGCTCGGCGCAGTGACGGGAGTGCAGGGCATCCGCTGGTACGACGTATCGATTGAGGGGCAGTCGGCGCACGCCGGCAGCACGCCGATGGAACACCGCGCCGATGCCATGGTGGCCGCGGCTCGCCTCGTGTGCGAGGCCGATGAGATTGCCGGCCGTCGGGCACCCGAGGGGCGCGCCACGGTGGGCACGCTTGCGGTCGGCACCGGTTCGCGCAACACCGTGGCGGGCTCGGTTTCGCTGACTGTCGACCTGCGCCACCCTGACGCCGCAGAGCTGAAGGCCATGCACGACGAGCTGCTCGCATTCGCTGACGGCCCGGCATTCGGCCTTCAGCCCGACAGCGCCGCATTAA
The DNA here is from genome assembly GCF_965237655.1 of Candidatus Poriferisodalis sp. Lineage (GTDB taxonomy): Bacteria > Actinomycetota > Acidimicrobiia > Acidimicrobiales > Poriferisodalaceae > Poriferisodalis. The sequence continues at coordinate 1,135,750 of NZ_CBDEGB010000002.1, read as the reverse complement.
GCGGCGTCAATCAGCCCGGGGCCGCATTGAGCGGCGTCGACCAACCCAGCGGGCGCTCGCTCCCCCGACCGCGGATCACCCCGATCTGGTACTCACCGCCGATCGTGTTCGATCGCCAGGTAATCGAAGCGCTGCGCGCCGGAGCGGCCGCGGCAGGCTTCGAGCCGGTCGACATCACCTCCGGTGCTGGTCACGATGCCTGCTACGTGTTGCAGGTCGCCCCGACAGGGATGCTGTTCATTCCCTGTGCCGACGGTCTGTCCCACAACGAGGCCGAGTCGATACTGCCCGAGCACGCAACGGCTGGCGCTCAGGCGACGCTGAACGCAGTTCTCGTGTTGGCGGGCTAGCGCCGAACCGCGCAGCCTGCCGACTCATACAGACGGCAGCAGTGCAGTTCCGGGGTGCGATTGCTCACCCGAGCTGGGACAGCTCGCGGCATTTCAAGATTGCACGGGCGGCCTGCTCCATGGCCGTCCAGGCGGGCTGGTCGGCCATCTCGCCCTGCCAACCCATCTGCCGCAGTCGCTCGGTGAGCCGCGCGTCGCCGACACCGACATCGGCCCGCGCCAGCCATCCAGTGGCAGCCTGTACGTCGCGCACCGCCGACCTTCGAGTCTCCACCCACTGTTGTGGGCCAGCCTCAGGCAACGGGTCAGCGGGAATGGCAACGATCATCGCCCTGGCGGTGTTGCGCCAGTGGCGGGCGATCTCGACCGGCACCGCTGCGGGCCACTCCACCAGCAAGCGCTCTTCGACGCTTCGGTCTTGAGCTGAGGCTCCTTCGACCACGCTGACATCAACCTTGCTGAGCGCGGTCGCCGCCGCTGTCGTGGCCCGCACGTCGGGCGGTGCGGGTGTCAGGCGTGCCCGCAGCGCCGCGAACGCTGCGGCGCCCCCGGGCCCGGTCATCCAGGAGATGAAGTCGCTGCGGGCACGTGCCCGGAACATCTCGGTGGCGAACGTGTCGGCCCACCACTCCACCGGCCGCAGCATGAACGCCATGCGCGGATCGAATTCCTCCCACCGACGGGCATGTTCTTCCGACCGGAAGAGGTTCATGCCCGCTCAGCGGAACGGCCGATTCGCCGCGTCCCCCCCGACGGGACTACGGGTGTAGCCGACCATCGTCGGAGGGTCGATCGCCAGGATCTCCTCGTCGCGCATCTCGATGCGCAGCGGTTCGCCGCCCAGCAGGCACGGCGCATCCACGGTCACGGTGCGGCCCCCGAACAGCCAGCGGCACGCCAGCGCCTCGAAGCCGCACTGGGCGAACCAGCGCTGCTCGCCGTCGACGCTCACCCGGTACTGGGTGGGCTGGTTGTTGAACGGCGGAAACGATGCGATCCAGTCAGTGCCAGGGTGCATCCAGCCCGGCGTCAGGTCGATGATCCGGGAAATGAGCGCCTTGGCGCGCAGCGGTTCGACGCCCAGTGTGCGAGCCAGCTCGGCGTAGTGAGGAGCCACGCCAGTCGCCACGATCTCGCTCATGATCGCCGCGTAGGCGTCGTCCAATTCGGCCAGCGGAAACTCATCTGCGGCGTTCGCTGCATCGGCCATTGCACGACTGTAGGGCTTGGCTCGCGAAATCAAGAAATCCGCTGATGAATAACCGCTGATAGCGCCCATTATTCCGAGCAAAGGGTCCACCATTTTGGCTCCGGATTGCGGTACTTCTGTCGAGTCGCACGCCGTCGCCGACGGCACGCATTTGTGAGCGCAGGAGGCCCTGTTGCCCGAGGCGACCGTTACGACATCTCTTCGCCGCGGACGGCGTTTGATGGTGCCTGCGCGGTCAGCGGCAGCCACGCGCTGGCGTCGGACCTGCGCGGTTTCGGCGGTTGCCATTGCCGCTGCGTCCTTGGCGGTCGTTTCACCGCCGGCGAGTGAGCCTGCGGCGGCCCAGGTGGTGCCACTTGGCGCGTCGTGCAGCGAGCTCAATGCCATGGTCGGGCGCCCGACGAACACCTACATCGTCCGCCAAGGCGTCAAGTTCGTCTCGGACTCGCAATCGAGTGTCGGACCCGGCTCGAACAACAGCTACAGCAACGGGGAGACTGTCCGCATCCAGGTCAAACTCAGCCTGAACGTCCGTTGGGACGTTCGCGACGATCTCGACCCCAATGTCAAGCCGCTGTCCGTCGCCTTCATGCTCGGCGACAGCGAGAAGACGGCGGAGGCAACTCCTGCGGAGGGCAAAGACAACAACATCCTGAGATTCGACTACACGCTGGATTCGGATGACGGATCCCACAGCGCCAGCGACCTCTGGATCCCCGAGAACTCGGTCAAGGCCAATGATTTCGCATTCGCGAAGACCGCCTCGAACGTGCCGCACCAGGAGATCCACGGTCCCTGCGGCGGCGCGGACGTGGAGCATCCCGCCGTCTTCCATCCCAAGTCGAGCGGCTCACCGACCATCATCAGCAGGCCCAAGATCATGAGCGAGCCGCTCGATGGTGATGCCTACTACCAGGGCGAGGAGATCTGGGTCCGGGTCGAGTACAGCGAACCTGTCACCGTGAGCGGCACCCCGACGCTGACACTCGATGTGGGCGGGACGGACAGGCAAGCGCGCTATGTCTCGGCCAGCACGAACAACGAGCAATCGCTCCCGCACCCGCCCATGGACCCGCGACGCCGTTCCAGCATGACCCGTCTGCTCTTCGCGTACGAGGTGACAGGGAGCGACAGCGATACCGACGGCATCAGCATCGACAGGGGCAGCCTGAGCGGGGGCCCGATCCGCGCCATGGACAATGGCGTTACGGCGACGCTCAACCACGACGGCCTTGGGGCCGCCGTCGAATACAACGCCCGCGAGGGCGGCGACCCGACCGTGGCCAAACACCTGGTCGACGGCAGCCGCCTGCCCTTCGACCACGAAGAACCTTCAGACTCGCTGCGCAGCGAGTTGGTGGACTCCGGCACTCCGGCGCACGTCACGAGCTATGCGACGCGAGTCGTCAGCGAACCGGCCAGCGGCACGACGCTCCATGCAGGCGAATACATCGTGGTGCGGGCCGAGTTCAGCGAAGCCGTGGTCGTCGAAGACAACCGGCTGGAGCTGCCAATCCAGTTCTTCAACTGCTACAACGCCGACTTCAACCACATAGAGACCCTCGAGGCAGAACACGGCCTCAATTCCGATGAGGTGGAGACGTACAAGGACAGTCTCGAGGCTTATGGCTGTCTCGAGACCAATGGAGACCGGATCAGTCCCACCCTGAAGTACGCCAAGTACCTCTCGGGCTCGGGTCACACGAGGCTGCTCTTCTGGTACCAGATCGGTTCTGCCGACAAGGACCGCGACGGCATCATCGTGCCTGACGGCAACTTCACTTACGACGGCGGCAAGGAAATCACCTCAAGCATCCAAGACAGCATCATCACCGCTGACGATGGCGCCGAGCTCTACACCCACTATTCGGACGTCTTCGACAAGCCGCTGAAGTACCAGCGGGCCGACGGTCAAGCCGTCGAAGGCCCACCGATCATCATGTCGGTCGACATCACCAGCGATCCGAACACTGGCGACGACGACCCACGAGACACCTACGAGTTCGAAGACACCATCCAAGTCAGAGTGACGTTCAATCAAGACGTCTCGGTCACTGGAATGCCGAAGCTGACCCTCAATCTCGACAGCGGCCCCGAAGACGCGACGTACGCGTCGGGCAGCGACTCAAGGTTGCTCTTCTTCCACTACACCGTCGAGGCGGGAGACCGGGACCGCAACGGCATCAGCATCAACCAGAACAGCCTGAAGCTGGACGGCGGGACGATCGTGGCCGTCGACGATCCGCTCGAAATTGCATCACTGGACCACCGAGCGCTCGGCACTCAGGGCGGGCACAAAGTCGACGCAATGGCGCCGATCATCACTGGCACCGGCATCAGCATCGTGAGCCGGCCACCGAATGGGGGCACCTACTACGGCGTCGGGTCGGACATCGACATCCAAGTGACCTACGACGAGACGGTCGAGGTCTCTGGCACCCCGATACTCAACATTGCGCTGAGCACCAGTACCCAACCCGAGACTAGGACCGCCTCGTACGACCAGACGGCAAGCGACGCAGACAGCAACGACCGCACCATCGTCTTCCGCTACACCGTCTCTTCTCCCGATGATGACCCCGACGGTGTTCGGGTGCTCAAAGGCAGCATCTCCGGCGGCACGATCGAGAGCGTGAGCCCGAATCCGCTCCCCGCCGATCGCGACTTCGAGGAGCTGCGGACCCAATCCGACCACAAGGTCGAGACGGTCGAGCCGACGGTGAGTTCTGTCGCAATCGTCTCGGACGGCTCGTGCGATGTGGGGCCGTACCAAGTTGACGACATCATCTGTGTAGCTGCGACGTTCAGCGAGCGGATATGGGTTGACACCTCCAGCAGCGATCCCAACGTCGAACTCGTTCCCTACATCGAGATTCGAGTCGGCGACGGTCAAGCTGTGCAGGCGCCGTGCGATTGCGACAATGTCCGCAATGCCCAGCGCCTCGTGTTCGAGTACGCCGTCCAACCGGGCGACCTCGACACCGACGGCATCAGCGTTGATCGCGACAGCATCCACGACGGCGGCGGAAAGATCACCGACCAGGCGGGCAACCGGGCCGACCTGGCACACGACCCCATCGCGGCAAGCAACTCCGGCCCTGACAACTCGGTGGATGCCATCGTGCCGACGATCACGAGAGGGCCGACGCTGATCGACGGGCCGCTCAGCGGACAAGACACCTACGGCAGAGGTCAAGAGATCAAGGTCGAATTTGAGTTCAGCGAGAACGTTTCAGTTACCGGAACGCCGCTGCTGGCGCTTGAGTTCAACTACGTCGACTCGGCCAATGTGGATGTCACCGCCGTCAAGCAAGCCCCCTATCGCGCCCACCTGTCAACCGGCTGTGCCTCAGACATCGACCCGTGCAAGCTGCTGTTCTCCTACATAGTGCAGGCGGGCGATATCGACCCCGACGGCCTCAGCATCACCCAGAACGCATTCGACAAGCAGTCCAACCGCAGCAAGATCATGGATGCCTCGCGGAACCGGGCCGACCTCCGTCACCCCGAACTCGAGACGCAAACCGGTCACAGAGTTGACGCCGCCGGGCCGATCATCACCCAAATCCTGGCAACCCCTGATGGCGTTCATGGCATCGACGACGTCATCACCTTCACCGTCAGCTTCGATGAACCCATCGAGATCGACACGTCGAACGTCGACACGACGGATACGAGCACCGCAAATGACGGTCTGCGTCTACGTCTGACCATCGGCAACAGCACCGAATACGCGACCTACACCTCGGGCGGTTCGAACATACAACTGCTCTTTGAGTACACCGTCGTCGAGAACGACCTCGACGAGAACGGCATCACCGTTCCCGCCAACGCCATGGAGAAGCGGGGCGCAGTCGTCTCGGATCTCTACGGCAACGAGTCATTGCTCCGAAACGACTCCAAGACCAACTGGTCCGATCATGAGGTGGACGGCGTGCGGCCTCGGGTCGTCGGCAATGCCACGATTTCCAGCGAGACGCACCCGGGCACCAGCTACTACGGCGCGGATGACGAGAAGCCGATCACGGTCCAAGCCAGATTCAGCGAGCATGTCGTGCTCAGCAGCGCCTCGGTGAAGCTGCAGATCGGGGATGATCCCGACGACAACAACGAGCGCCTCGCGCTCTGGCAACCTCCTGTGAACTATCTCCGCGACGTTGGCATCGAGGTGCTGACGTTCAGCTACACCGTCGACGGCCCGGACGGCGACCACGACGACAACGGCATCAGCGTCCTTGCCGATGGCCTAGTTGGCGATATAACCGATCTCGCGGGCAATGCACCGACGCTGACCCTTGACAACACCTTCGAGCACGGGGGCATCACCAATGCCGGCGCGCACAAGGTCGAGACGACGAGACCCACGGTGGAGAGTGTCGTGGTCTATTCGGACTCACCGGGGGGCGACGCCACGTACCACGAGGGTGACGCCATCATGGTCAAGGTCGTGTTGAGCGAACCGGTGATCGTCCCTGGCACACCGAGGATCGACTTGGAATTCGACGGCGGAGTGACGAAGACGGCCTCGTTTGAACGCGTGCTCAACGACAACATGTCGCTGATCTTCACCTACACCGTCCAATCTGGCGACATGGACGCTGACGGCTTCAGCGTCAAGATGAACACGCTGCGCCATTCATCAGACGGCAAGATCACCGATGTGCCTCGCAACGAGGCGGTTTTGGACCATTCCGCCGTCGATGCCGGTCTAGACCACAAGGTGAACGGTGACCTCATGCCGCGCGGTCCATGGGTGATGCAAGCACCCAGGATCACGAGCAATCCGGCCAAGATCAACACCTACGGCAAGCACAACGGCGCGTTCGAGGTCATCACACTTGAAGTGATGTTCAGCGAGGAGGTGACGGTCTCCGGCAGACCGATACTGCCGCTGACCGTCGGCAGCGGACCGAAAGTGGACGCGACATTTTCCACCGGCAGCGGTAGCGACAAGCTCATCTTCAGCTACAGGGTCAACTCCGGTGATCTGGACCCTGACGGCGTCAGCGTCGACGCCGGGACCATCCGGGGTGGAACCATCGTTGCCGAAGACGACCAGACCCCCGCACTCCGCTCAGTGCCCGCGCTCGACAACGTGCCGGGGACGCACATGGTCGACGGAGTGGCACCCGAACTCGACCCGGTTCCCGAATTCACCAATACTCCGGCCGACAACGAGACCTACATGAAGGACGAGGTCATCCAGGTCACGGCCCACTTCGACGAGCACATCATCTTCACCGGCACTGATCCAACGATGCAGTTGATCATTGGTACTTCCATGAAAACGGCAAGGCTTACGAGTCCAACGACCATCGATGACGAGACCGGCACCATCTCCTTGGTCTTCGAGTACGCGGTGGCGGCCGGCGACATGGACGACGATGGCGTCAGCCTTCCGGCTGACGGCATCCGCGGATCCATCACCGACATCGTCGGCAATCCCTTGGACCGTACGCACGTCTCGATCTACGGCGGCCTCAACCGCAAGGTGGACGGCGGCCCAGCGAATCGTCAGCCCACTACTCCCGGCAACACCGGTGGCGGTGGCTCGAGTCCCGACCGGATCGGCCCGGACGACGACCGCCTCAGCGTCCGCGTCGAGCGCATTGGCGGCATCGACCGATTCGAGACGGCGAAACTGATCGGCGAACGCTACGTCCGCGAAATATCTCGCGACCGTTCGGTGCCAGCCGAACAGCGGATGGTCGATACGGTCGTCATCGCGTCAGGGCGAGCATTTCCTGACGCGCTGACTGCATCAGCCCTTACAGGCTCGGCATTGAGCCCCATTGCTCTCTCCGGCCCGTCACTGGCCGGCAGCCGACAGGCTCCATTGTTACTGACCGAACCGGATGAGCTCCCGTCGTTCACCCGGGACTTCCTCGTCGAGAACGAGATCAAGCACGTCTATATCGTGGGCGGGACAGGTGCGATCTCGAGGAGTGTCGAGACCGCAATCGCTGCACTGCCGTCAGTCACCAGCGTGATGCGATTCGGAGGTGAAGACCGCTACGCCACCTCTGTGTCGATTGCATCGGAGGTCTCGGCGATGATGGGCGGAGCCGGGGAGTTCTGCGGCACCTCGCTGCGTACGGCCTTGCTGGCGGTCGGCGACGACTTTGCTGACGCTCTCGCCCTAGCCCCGATCGCTGCGCGTGGACCTCATCCACTGCTTCTGACTCGCCGTGACGCCCTGCCCGAGAGTGTACGTGACTTCTTCGCTGCAGCAGCCGAACTCGGCACTATCGAACATGTTGTCGTCGCGGGGGGCGCGTTCGCTGTGTCCGATTCAGTCATTGACGAATTGACCGAAATGGGTCTCAACATCACGCGTCTCGGCGGCGAAGACCGGTTCGACACTTCGGTGCGGATTGCAATCTATGTCCTGAGGGCAGCCGCGAGCGGCCAAGGTGCCTGCCTGGACACGAACCGCGTTTCCTTCGCGACCGGCTTGGTGTATGCCGATGGTCTCTCCGGTGGACCGCTCATGGCTCACCTGAGAGCGCCGACCGTGCTGCTTTGGCCAGACGCTGTGCCAAAACAAGTCGATGGATTCCTGAGCTGGCATCTGCTCGACCATGAGAACCTGACGCTCACCGTGCTCGGCGGACCTGCGGCACTCTCGTACGGCGTGATTCGTAAGGTACGGATCGCTGTGCAAGACGTCCTCGACCTCGACTAACTCGGTTCCGATAGCAACAGCTAGGTTCGGCGCATGGCGGTGGACTCCGAGTATTCCAATGCCGATCTGACTGCCCCGCGCTTCGAGTCGCTCCTGGACGTAATCCGGTTGCGGCGATCGGTTCGCAGCTTCGAACCACCGCCTGAGCCGTTGCCCGCCGATGCAGTGCGCGGCATCTGCGAAGCAGGCCGCTGGGCGCCGTCTGGCGCAAACACCCAGCCGTGGCACTTCGTCGTCGCTGCAGAGCGGACCGACGTGATCGTCGTCTCAGACGTGTTCGTGCGACAAGCAGACCGTCTGGTGGAGCACTGCCGCGGCTTCCCCCACGTCCACAAGAAGCACTGGCTGCACAATTCGCTCGCCATCGTGCTGATCTTCTGCGACCCGCGCTGGGTCGACTCGTACCCCGTCAGCGACCATCCGGGCTGGAGCGAAGAGTACGACGCCAACAACGAGAAAATCCTGCTGGCCTCGGTAGGAGCGGCCGCCCAGAACATGCACCTGGCCGCTGCCGCGTACGGACTCACCACGGCGTGGCTGAGCGGCGGCGGCGAGGACACCACCGCTCGGGAACTGCGCGATCTGCTCGGCGTGCCGGAGCCACTCGTGCCGATCGCGACTATTCCCATCGGCTGGCCGCACCGGCGCGCCGAATCGCGCTACCGCCACCCACTCGAAGAACTCATCCATTGGGGACGCTGGGACCCCGCCCGAACGCCGGCCGGCGATGCGGTGCAGACCTACGTGGGCGCGGTCCGCCGTCAAGCCATGTATCGCGGCAGCGAGACGCTCGAAGACCTCGACGAGTGAGGCAACAGATTGAGCCTTCGTCTTTTTTTGGGATTCGGGCTGCTGGGCTCGGCGGGGTCAGGTTAGTAGCAGGCCGCGGGCTTCGAAGTTGGCGTAGTTGGTGAAGCCGTGGGCTCGGCGTCGCAGGACTTGGAGCAGGTTGTTCGTTCCCTCGATGCGTCCGTTGCTGGGCCGTCCTGTGTGGTGCCAGTCGAGGATCTGGGCATGCCAGGCGAGGAACGTGTCGACGGTGTCGCTGAACTCGGGTATCTGGCCGGTGCTGTAGATGTCCGCGAACCGGTCCAGGGCTGCCATCGCGCCGTCGTGGTCGTCGGCGAGATAGAGCTGGTGCAGCTCGCCGAGCGCTTCCCAGGCTGCTTTGAGCCGTGGATGGGCGGCGAACAGGGCGTCAAGGCGGGCCTGGTCGGCGGCGTCGAGCTTGTCGGGTCTGCGCATCAGCAGGAATCTCGCCCGGAACACGTCGCGGTCGAAAGCGGGCTTGGAGCCTTCGGGGCGGCGCTGGACGTCTCGGCGGACCGCGGTGAGCCCTGCTTGGAACCATCTGATGACGTGGAACCGGTCCAGGACGTGGCGGGCATGGCCGAGCTGGGCGTCGATCGCTGCTTTGTACGCCGCCGAGCCGTCGGACACCACGACCTTCACCGCCGGGCACCATCGGTGCCCTTGGGCGGCCAGGAACCCTGACAGTGCTGCCTGGCTGCGGTGGGGAACCATGGCGAGCACCTCGCCGGTGTCGCCGTTCACCAGTACCGTCACATAGCGGTGCCGCTTGCGGATCGAGGTCCCCTCCACCAGCAGCACCCGACACCTTTGCCGGCGCCGGCGGTCGCCGACCAGACCTGCATAGGCGACCACCAGCGCGTTGACCAGCTTCCAGCCCACTCCATGACGGCGGGCCGCCGAGCTGACCGTCATCGCACGGGCGTCTTTGACCAGCCGGCGCGCCAGACGCGCCGTGACACGGCCCTCGAACGCCGGGTGGTCCTCCATGAACCGCCGGCCGCCGCAGACCTCGCAGACCATGCGCCGCTGCTCGAACACCAGCACCACCGGCCGGCCCGACACCTCCAGGTCGCGGATCTCCCGGTCCCGGCGGTCATGGGCCTTCCCGCTCGGGGTCCCGCAATCAGGGCAACACGGGCGGCGCACCGTCGAGCGCACCCGCACCACCAGCCGCTCAGGCGCGTCGACCACCACCCCCAGCACCTCGACACGCGGCAGCCACAACCGCACCGACATAACATCACGCTTCATCGAGGCCCTCCAGGGTTCGGCGTCTGCAAACACCGATCCCAGCAGGGCCTCGACCCCTACAAGCGGACCCTCAACCCACCCTCATCCCAACAAAAGACGAAGGGCCAACAGATTCAGCTTGGGTGCTGACCGGCCCGCTCGCACAAACGGCGGGCCCCAGCAGCTACAGCATGAAGCGGCTGACCGTGGAGCTGGCCAGCCACATCTCGATGTCACGGATGGCCTGCGTCATTGCCTGGCCGATGAGGTCCAGCTTGCGTACCTGCTCGATGCGCGGCGCGGCGCGCTCGAGCTCGGGCTTCGAGAGCAGCTCGCCGAAGATGCCGCAGGCGTCCACCAGCGCGATGATCACGATGTCACGCGGGCTGGGGATCTCGTCGCTGAACAGCACGCCCATGATGCGCAGCTTCACTTCGCGCTCAGCCTTGCCGTCGACCGATGGGTAGCGGCGAGACCGGAACACCCACAGATGACGGTCGTCCTTGCGCTCGAGAATGCCCTTGTCGACCAGCCGCGCAAATGCCTCCTCGCGGATGCCCTCGGCCCGAGCCGCCACGAACTCACCCAGTAGCGCGAGTCGCTCTCGGCCTGCTGGGCCGCAATCTGGGCAAGCTCAGCATGAGCTTCTCCAGATCGGTGTCGATCCGGTTCTCCATGGCCAGATCCATGAGCACCGAACCGGCGATCACGCGGTCGAGGGTGCGCTCAGGCACATGGATCAGCTTGCCGTCGTCGTCTCGCAGCCGCAGGAGGAGAATTTCTTCGGCGAATCTCAGCATGGTGTGTGTTCAGCTCCCGTGCGTCTGTCTCGACCCGGCCCACATCGTGGGGCCGCGTGCCCGCAGCGTAATGGGCTTTAGGGCCTTGCAGCCCGTATCTGGACGCTCCGATGCGAGGTGTGCCCGTCAGACATCGAGACCGTCAGCGCTCCAATGTGATGGCCGTGGCGCTCTCGAGACCGAGGTCGTAGTCGGGGCCCCGGGGATGTTCAACAGCGATGCGGTACGGGCCCTCGGGGTAGTACTGATCGCACTCCGCAGAAGGCGTCGGCGACAAGCACGGAACCATGTCAGTTGACGAGACGACGGCGCCGCCCGCATCCACGTACGTGATCCGCAGCGGCAGGGGTGTATCGCGCATCCAGAAGGCATCGCTCGTGTCGCTGTCGAAGACAAACACCATCGCTGCGTAGCCGCCGAGTGCCGCAAAATCAACGACACCCATGAGGCCCCGCTGGCGCGCCAGAGGGGTGTCGGCGACGATGACCGGCCACACCTGCGAACCGGTTGGGCCGCTGACAGCCATCAGGCTCTCACCGAAGCCGTCGAGAGGCTCGGCGGTTCCAAGCACCTGATTCGCATCAGCACGAGAGTCGGGCTGAGCCGTCACAAGCACCTGGTTCGCATCAGCACGGGTGCCGGGCTCAGCCGTCGGCGACGGCTGAGCGGTCGTTTGCGTCACCTCGGGGTCCTGGGCGGCGGTAATGGTGGCACTCGGCGACTCTGTGGCAGCGGGCGCCGCGAGCGTGGCAGCGGTCGAAGGTGCCACGGTTGCCCGCGAGGTATCACCTGCGGCGGTACTGAGGTCGTCGTCGACGGCAATCGTCACGACAGTCGGTGACAGCGAAGTAGTAGGCGAAGGATTGGCCGGGGGGACCAAGCCCCCTGACCGGGTCGACTCATGCACCGAGCATGCGCCGAGCACCAGCACGATGACGATGGTCGCCGTCAACCGGCGGCGGTGGCGCATCAACGCAGTCTGTCGTGCCGGCTGACCGATGCGGACGCGACGCGCGGTGGAACCGGGTGGCATGCGTGATGAGATAGGGGCGTGAACAGCAGCGCAACCGCGCTCGAGAAACCTGACGCGCCGACCCGGTCCATCGATGACGAGGGGGCGGTGCCGTTCGCGGACTTCGCTATCGGGGAATTTGCCGACTTGGTTGCGATGAGCCGCGAGCTGAGCCGCACCGGCGACTGGGTAGTCCGCACGCCATTCGGACTGTTCGTCCACGGATACGACGAGGCGCGCGCGATCCTGCGCGACCCGGCATGGATCTCGATGCTGGCCGGCGTCGCGATGCTCGACGAGGCAGCGCTCGATGGCGCCGGGCGCACACCGGTGAACTTCAACGCCTTCATGGCGCGTGCCCGCCGGGACGCACCCGTCAGCGCTGGCGACGAGGCGATGAGGGCCCGACCGAACGTGCTGTCACTCGAAGGTGATGATCACCGCCGCCTGAGGAGGCTCTTCGGCCGTGCCTTCACGCCCGCGGCGGCGGACCGGCTGCGACCGTTCATGGCATCCCACGCAGCGAGACTGATCGATCCGTTGGTGTCTGCAGGCGGCGGAGAAGTCGTCTCGGGCCTGTGCGACCCGTATCCGGTGCCGGTCATCTGCCGCCTGCTCGGCGTGACCGACGACGACTGGGGTCAGTTCGGCCGGTGGGCCGAGACCATCTTCGGACTCTTCGACGGTGACGCCGAGGCCGTGGTCCGCAGGCTCGGCGACATCGCCGCAGCACAGGCCGAGTTGGGCGCGTACGTGGTCGACCTGATCGAGCGCCGACGCCTCGAACCAGCCGACGATCTGCTGTCGGAGCTCATCACTGTGTCTGATGAGGGTGACCGGCTGAGCGAAGACGAGCTCATCGGCATGGTCGAGGCACTGCTGATCGCCGGGACCGACACCACACGCAACCAGCTCGGGGCCACCTTGGCGGTGCTCGCCGACAGGCCGGAGCAATATGCGGCGCTGCGGGCCGATCCCGACCGGATACCGGCATACGTCGAGGAATCGCTGCGCTACATCGGGGCAGTGCGCACGGCGATGCGCATCGCCACCACCGACTTGATCGTCAACGGTCTGCTGTTCCCAGCCGGCACCATCGTCATGATCGGCCTGCACGCGGCCAGCCTTTCGGGCGGTTGCCCGGCCCACGCTGGAACATCGCCGGACGCCGATCGCCCAGCCTCGCAAGAGTCTCCCCCCGACGAGCACAGCTTCGATCCCTACGAGTTCAATCCGGTTGTCCCCCACGAACATCCGCACCTGGCCTTCGGCAGCGGTGCGCACCACTGCCTCGGGGCATTCCTGGCCCGGGCAGAGCTGCAGGAAGCACTGCGGGTCTTCGTCGAGCACGTCGAGAGCTTTGAGTTGGACGAACCGGTCGAGTGGAAGCCGCTCTCGCTGGGGATCTGGGGACCGTCCCGCATGCGCCTGCGACTCAACACCGCGCCATTGGCGACACGGATACCGGCGAGAACACTGCCGCCGGCCAGCACGAACGCCGATCTCGGAACCTCGGCCGAGCGCGATCGCTACCTGACCACTGTGGCACCGCTGCGCCGCGCAATCCACGACAGCGTCCCCGAGCTGATCGCACGGCCGCGCTTCCCGCCCGTGTTTCGGCTGGTGGTTACTGCAGCTCGTATCGGCTGGGCCAGCTACGCCGGTCGATTGCTCGACCGGCGACTTGATCCCGAGGAGCGGCGAGAGCAGATCTACCGACGCCTGCGGCTGGCGGCAACCAAGCTCGGCCCTGCCTACATCAAGCTGGCTCAACTCATCGCCGCCGGCGAGGGTGTCTTCCCCGATGCGCTCGTGGCCGAGTGCCGGCTGTGCCGTGACCAAGTGCCGGCCGAGCCGTGGGCCGCGATCCGCGAGGTCATCGAGGCCGAATTGGGCCCGATCGACGAGCGTTTCTCTCACTTCGACACCGAGGCGACCGCAGCGGCCTCCATCGCCCAGGTGCACGAGGGCCGGCTTCCCGATGGCAAGCGGGTCATGGTCAAAGTGCAGCGGCCCGGTATCCGCCGGCGTGTCGAACGAGACCTGGCGGTGCTGGCGTGGATCGCGCCGAAGCTGGTGGACCGCATCCCGATCACCGCGCTGGCCAATCCGCCGGCGCTCGTGGAACTGTTCGCCGAGACCATCTCCGAGGAACTCGACTTCCGGGTCGAGGTAGCAAACCTCTTCGAGGTCGACCGTGCGCTGCGCGCCACCACCACCGGACGCTGGGAGGTGCCCGAACCGTTCCTCGATGCTGTCACCGAGCGGGTAATCGTGATGAGCCCGGTCGCCGGACGCCCGCTCAGCGAGTTGCGGCCCGAAGACCTCGCCGACGGCGAAGCTGCAGCCATCTTCCGCCAGATGAACGACGCCCTGCTCCACGGCGCCTGCATGACGGGCGTTTTCCACGGCGACTTCCACGCCGGGAACGTGTTCATCGACACCGAGGGGACGCCACCCGGCGAGCCACCCGCCATCGGGTTGGTCGACTTCGGTATTACCGGCCGGCTCGAAGGGCCCAAACGGGTGGCATTTCTGCGCTACGTGGTTGGCCTGCTCACCGGCGACCTGGAGTCGCAGATTTCCGGGATGATCGACTTGGGAGCCTTCGGACCTGGCAGCAGTCCCGAACGAGTCATCGCCGACCTGCGCCTTGATCGGCCGGGATTCGACCCGCTCGAACTCACAGAGGACGAGTTCACCTCCGAATTCCGTGCGCTGATCTCGGGCCTGCTGGCCAACGGCGCACGCATCCCCAAAGAGCTGATGCTGTTCATCAAGAACTTCGCCTACCTGTGCTCGGTGGCGGGCGAGCTGGAATCCGAGATGGAGGTGCTGGCTCAATTCGAGCGCATCGCCTCGTCGTTCTTCGCCCGCAATGGGGTCCGGATGGCCACCGAGATCGGCTTCTCGCCAGCCCCCGACGCCGTCGACGAACGCATCATCCGCCAAGCCATGGGCATCTCGCCCCGTCACGAACGGGTCACCTGGCGGCTCATCCGGGGACGACGCGAGGGTCTGAAGTCCCGGGTGAGCAACGCCGACTGAACGGCTACGTTCAGCCGACCCGCTACGCGCCGGTGGGGCATGATCTTGGAGGCATCGCGGGTGGAGCCTCGAAGCCATGCCGCGGCGAGACCGTCGCAATCAGCGCGAGAGCGGGAGGGACCATGGCATCAGACAGCCCAGCGCCACATGAAGCGGCGTCAAGCAGCCCAGCGCCACATGAAGCGGCGTCAAGCAGCACAGCGCCACATGAAGCGGCGTCAAGCAGCACAGAGGGCCGCATGGCGGGCAAGGTGGCCGTCATCACCGGCGGAGCGTCGGGGATCGGGCGAGCATGCGGGCTGCGCTTTGCTGCCGAGGGCGCGTCCATCGTGGTCGCTGACTTGAACCTCGAACGCGCTGCGAACGTCGTCGACGAGGTCAACTCGTTGGGTCAGGACGCCATCGCGGTCCAGGTGGACACCTCGCAGCAAGAACAGAACGACGAGATGGCAGACGCCGTCGTCGAGGCCTTCGGGCGCATCGACGCGTGCGTGGCTGCCGCGGGAATCTCTCATTCCGGCTACGTCAGCCGCGAGATCGACGAGCAGGCGGGGCAGGACCGCTTCGACCGGGGCGACATGTTCTTCATCGACAAGTCGCTCGAATCGTGGCAGCGAGTGCTAGATGTCAACCTGACCGGTGTCATGCTCACCAATCAGGCCGTGGCCCGCAAGATGAAGGACAACGGCGGCGGCGCGATCGTCAACATCTCGTCCATTGCCGGCACCAATGTGCTCAAGGGCAGCTCGGATTACTGCGTCTCCAAGGCCGGCGTATGGATGCTGACGCGCTGCGCGGCGCTGGAACTCAGTCGCTATGGCATCCGCGTCAACGCCGTGGGTCCCGGCTACATCCAGACATCGATGAGCGGTGCCGTGCTGGGCAATGAGCGGTGGGTGGCCGCACGTGAACGCGAGACGCCGCTGGGGCGGCTCGGCGTACCTGACGACATCGCCAACGCCTGCCTGTACCTGTGCAGCGACGATGCCAGCTTCGTGACCGGCGAGATCATCTTCCCTGACGGCGGCGTCATGGCCGCCGGCCGCTGAGCGGCGCGCCCAGCAACACATAGCGACAAGGTCACAACCGGAGCAGGGCGAGAGGACACCAGCGATGGCAGACAACGAAGGCACGGCGCCGCATGGAGCGGCGTCAGGCGAAGCAGTGGGTCGCATGGAAGGCAAGGTCGCTGTGATCACTGGCGGCGCATCCGGCATCGGCCGGGAGTGCGCGCTGCGCTTCTCCGAGCAGGGTGCTTCGGTCGTGGTGGCCGACCTCAACCCGGACCGGGCCGAAGCCGTGGCGGCCGAGCTCACCAACCGTGGACGTCAGGCGACCTGGACCCAGGTCGACACTGCCGATCAGGAACAGAACGAGGCAATGGCCGAAGCCGCAGTGGCTGCTTTCGGGCGGCTCGACGCTTGCGTGGCCGCTGCGGGCATCTCCCACGCCGGCTACGTCAGCCGGGAGATCCCCGAGCAAGTCGGCCAGGACTTCTATGAACGGGGCGACCGGTGGCTACTCCAGAAGTCACTGGAATCGTGGCAGCGAGTAATCGATGTGAACCTGACCGGTGTCATGCTCACGAACCAGTCGGTCGCGCGCCGCATGCGTGACAGCGGGGGCGGTGCCATCGTGAACATCGCCTCGGTGGCGGGTTTGATGGCGCTGCAGGGCGGATCGGACTACTGCGTGTCCAAGGCCGGCGTGTGGATGCTGACCCGCTGCGCAGCCCTTGAACTCAGCCGCTACGGCATCCGGGTGAACGCCGTCGCACCCGGGTACATCCGTACATCCATGACGGCCTCCATGACCGACAGCGACGAGTGGGTGCGTGAACGCGAGCGGGAGACCCCGTTAGGCCGCCTGGGCGAGCCCGCCGACATCGCCAATGCCTGCCTCTACCTGTGCAGCGACGAAGCCAGCTTCGTGACCGGCGAGATCATCGCTCCCGACGGCGGTCTGGCCGCCGACATTCGTTGAGGGATCTGGACGTGAGTCGCATGAGAAGCGGACGGAGGGCGACACGATGAGCGTGCTCGTCGCCGTCGAGCCCGACTGCTGGCGGCGTCCAGTGCTGGCTGAGGCTGTCGTGCGGGGCGGGGGCACGGTGAGCGCCCCGGATGGGGCATCAGCGCTCGTGTGGGCCGAACCCACCCAGGCCCAGTTGATCGGGGAAATGGTGGATGCCAATCCCGGCATCGAATGGGTGCAGCTCCCCTACGCCGGCATCGAGCCGGTGGTTGACGTCGTGACTGCCCGGCCAGCCATTGAGTGGTACTGCGGCAAGGGCGTATATGCAGAACCCGTCGCCGAGCACGCGCTGATGCTGGCGCTGGCCGGAATGCGCGGAATGGCCACATACGCCCGCGCCGAAGCGTGGAGCGCACCCGAGGGGCGCAACCTGCTGGGTGCTTCGGTGACGGTGCTGGGCGGAGGCGGCATCACCGACTCGTTGCTGCGCCTGCTCGCGCCGTTCGGCTGCGAGGTGACCGTGCTGCGTAATCGTCCTGAACCGATGCACGGTGCGGCGCAGGTGGTCGGTCCCGATGCGCTCGCCGACGTCCTTCCGGGCACCGATGTGCTGGTGCTGGCGCTCGCACTCACACCCGACACTGCCGGCATCATCGGCGCGGTGGAGCTGGCGGCCCTGCCCGATCACGCTTGGGTCATCAACGTGGCCCGCGGCGGCCACATCGTCACCGACGATCTGGTGTCAGCGCTGCAGGATGGGCAGATTGGCGGCGCTGCGCTGGACGTGACCGACCCCGAACCGCTGCCCGACGATCACCCGCTGTGGGGCATTCCGAACTGCCTCATCACGCCTCACATCGGGAACACGCCTGAGATGGGGTTGGCTTTGCTGGCGGATCGTGTCGAGGCCAACGTGGCGCTCCGGATCTCAGGCGAGCCGTTGCTCGGCCCCGTGTACCTGGATCTGGGCTACTGACGCCAGATGCCGCCCGCCGGCGGCTCAGCGCAGAACAGCGCCGTGGGTGGCTTCGACGATGTCGATGCATCGCTGGCGGATCTCGGCGACCTGCTCGTCGGTGAGGGTGCGGTCGTCGGCCTGCAGCCGCAGACCGAACGCCAGTGATCGCGTGCCCGGGGCCATCTGATCACCTCGGTAGACGTCGAAGAGTTCGACTGAGCGAAGTTCGCTGCCGCCGACGGACCGCAGCGTGTCACGCACCTGCGACGCCTGGACATCGTCGGGAACTGCGAACGCAAGGTCGATGTCGCTCGAGGGATACGTCGAGACCATCTGGTAGGGCCGATCCGCAGTTGCGGCCGCTGTTTCAAGCAGAGGCTCCATGTCGAGCTGCAGCCAAGCGCAGCGCTGGGCGAGACCGTGACGCTCGCATACGACCGGGTCGACCTCACCCACGTGGCCAATGGCGTGTCCTTCGAGCATGATTTGTGCTGCCCGTACCGGATGCATGCCGTCGAGGTCGCTGGTGTTCACCAGCGAGGCATCGAGCCCAAACGCGACAGCGATGAGGTCCCACAGCCGTACTGCATCTGTCGCCTCGCCGCCGGCCCAAATGGCGCCGAGCTGTTCAGTTTCGGTCGGAAGCGCGCCATTCGACGGGGTAGCTGGAGACGATGCGACTGGCGGCTGGCCGAACACCACGCCCATCTCGAACAGCGACACAGTCTCGTTGCGGTGGGACGTGTTGTATGCGGCCGCGGTGAGCAGGCCAGGCAGCAACGACGGGCGCAATACCGATTCCTCGGTGGCGAGCGGGTTCAGCAGGCGGACCGGCTCGGCGCCGTCAATGCCCGCTCGACGAAGGGCGTCGGGCGCGAGGAACGGGTTGGGCATTGCTTCGGACAAGCCGGCCCCGATGAGCACGCGACGCAGGTCGCGGCGCAACCGCTGTGTCGGCGTCAGCCTGCCCGGCTCGGGTGAGCGCGGCACCGTTCGGCCGAGCCGCCCGTAGCCGTAGTGACGAGCGACCTCCTCAGCCACATCGGTTTCGGTGGCCACGTCGGGACGGAAGCTGGGAATCGTCACCTCCAGCGAGCCGTCGGCGGCGCTATCGCAGTGCAAACCGATCGGGTCAAGCAACGAGCGCAGCTGGCTCTCGCTGAAAGGCTGTCCCAGCAGGTGGCTCATGCGGGCTGGGCGGACATCCACGGGTGTCGCATCGGGCAGCTCGCCACGCCCGTCGAGACGACCGCGGCAGACCGACACCCCGCCCGGAGTGATCCGGTTCAGGAGTTCGCAGAAGCGATCCAGTGCTGTTGGCACCAAGTCCCAGTCAGTTCCTCGCTCGAAGCGCATTGAAGCTTCCGAGCGCAGGCCAAGCCGCTGGGAGGTGCGGGTGATCGACAAGCGATCCCACCAAGCCAATTCGAGCAAGACCGCCGTGGTGGCCTCGCTGATCTCGCTGCTTGCGCCGCCCATGACTCCCGAGATGCCAATGGGCTGGTTGTCGCGGTCGATGATGACGCCGTCACCCCGCTGCATGGTGCGCTCTTGATCGTCGAGCGTGACGACGGTTTCGTCGCCTGGGCTGCGCCGCGTGCCCAGGTGGCCACCGGGGACAAGCGCAAGGTCGTAGGTGTGGTTCGGCATGCCCAGCTCGAGCATCACGTAGTTGGAGACATCCACGACCGAGTTGATGGGCCGCATCCCGCACAGGGCGAGGCGCAATTGCATCCACAGCGGCGACACGCCGACGGCTACGTCGCGAATGGCGCGTACGCCGAAGCGGCCGCACAGGTCCCCGTCCACAATCTTGACCGATGCCACGTTCGAGATGTCCTCGTCGGTCTCGGCAACGACCGGCTCCGGTATCTCGAACGGGATACCGAGACGTGCGGCCAAGTCGCGTGCCACGCCGGCCACCGACATCGCGTCGGGACGGTTCGGGTTGACCTCGAGGTCGTAGAGCACGTCGCCGCCCAGACCGATCTGGTCCATCAGCGGAGCGCCGAGCTCCAACCCGTCGGGCAGGATCATGATGCCCTCAGCATCGGTGCCCAGCCCGAGTTCAGCAGCCGAGCAGCACATGCCCTCGGACACCTCGCCGCGCAAGCGCCGCTTGCCGATTTCGAGGCCACCCGGCATGGTCGTGCCGACCGTCGCGAGCGGCACCAGATCGCCGACCGACATGTTGAATGCGCCGCAGCACACCTGCAACGCACCGTCGGTGCCCTCACCGCTGGTGCCGGGCAGCTCCACGTCAACCAACTGGATGCGATCGGCCTCCGGATGCGGTCGCAACCCCGCCACTCGCGCCACCACCACACCGTCGAGCGACGGCAGGATGCGCATTTCCTCGACAGCCATGCCGAGATCGCTCAGGTGATCGGCCAGTTCGGCGGAATCGCCCTCGATGGGTGCGAATTCGCGCAGCCAGCTCAGCAGCACCTTCATCGCGGCATGCCTCCCCTGGGTGCTCGAACACTCATCCCCGCGACTCCCTGCATCAGAACTGGCTGAGGAACCGGATGTCGTTGGTGTACATGTCTCGCAGATCGTCGATGCCGTGGCGCATCAGCGCCAGCCGGTCGATGCCGAAGCCGAATGCGAACCCGGTCCATTCCTCGAAGTCGATGCCGCAGTTGGTGAGCACGTTGGGGTGCACCATGCCGCAGCCGCCCAGCTCGATCCAGCCGGTTCGCTGGCAGGTCTGGCAGCCCGAGCCCTCGCAGAGCACGCAGGTGATGTCGAACTCCGCAGACGGCTCGGTGAACGGGAAGTACGAGGGGCGCAGTCGCGACGAGATCGACTTGCCGAAGTAGGCCGAGGTGAACTCCTCCAGCGTGCCCGCTAGGTCTGTGAACGAAATTCCCCGGTCCACCACCAGGCCCTCGATCTGGTGGAACACAGGCATGTGACTGGCGTCCGCCGTATCGCGACGGAACACGCGACCCGGGCAGATCGTGTAGATCGGCGGCGGCTGAACCTCCATGACCCGGATCTGCACAGGCGAGGTGTGGGTGCGCAGCAGCACGTTGGACGCCTCGCCGCCTTCGCCGTCACCAAGTTCGGTTCGCTCGCCCAAGTCCAAGTACAGCGTGTCCCACATCGAGCGGGCCGGGTGCGCAGCTGGCAGGTTCAACGCCTCGAAGTTGTACCAATCGGTCTCGGCCTGGGGGCCCTCGGACACGGTGAAGCCCATGCCGACGAACACGTCCTCGAGGCGCTCGGTGGTCTGGGTGACCAAGTGCAAGTGCCCCCGCCCTGGCCCCGGCGGCGTCTCGGTGAGGTCCAGCCACTCTCGTTGCAGCTGCTCACGGCGTGCTGCAGCAGCGAGTTCGTCGACGGCCTCCGCGTGAGCGGTGCGCAACGCCTGCTGGGCCTCATTGAGTGCGCGGCCAGCTGCGGCCCGCAGCTCTGGAGCCAGCGAGCCCAATCCTTGCTTGATCTGGCCGAGCGTCGACTTGCGCCCGAACAAGCCAGATTCCGCCTGCGCCAACTCGTCGCCAGAAGATGCCGCTGCCACCGCGGCGAGGCCCTCCGTGCGCGCAGCGTCGATATCCGCCAGCAGCGTGTCGAGTCCTGCTTCGGTCGCCGGGCCGTTCACGGCAGGCAGGGTACGAGTCCGCGGTGCATTCGCGAACTCAATTCGTCGGCAGGTTCCCGGCTTCTGGCCGCATGGCGTACATCAGCACGGCGGCGGCCACGGCTACGTTGAGCGAGTCCACCGGGTGCTGCATGGGAATCGCAACGGCGATGTCGGTGCCAGCCACAGCGTCGGCGGACGGTCCGTGCGCCTCGTTGCCCACCACGAGTGCCATGTGATCATTGAGTGGCAGCTCGTCCAACCGCACCTCGCCATCGGGTGCGGCGCGTACTCGCAGGTGTCCGGCATCTCCGAGGACGTCGAGCACTTCAGCGGTGGGGTGGCCGCGGTTGACCATCGTTCCGAACGTCAGCCCTGCGGCACCTCGCAGCGCCTTGGGGCTCCACAGATCGGTCGTGCCCTCAGTAGCGATGACCGCACCGATTCCCGCGGCCACGGCGCTGCGGACCACAGCCCCGGCGTTTCCGGGGTCGCGCACTGCTTCGAGCACCACGACCCGCGCCGCCGTCACTGCCGCGCTGAGCGGCGAGTCCGCGAAGCGTGCGATCGCGAGGACCCCTTGGGGGTTCATGGCATCGGCGAGCGGGTCGAGCACGTCGGCGGGAACGGGGTGGATCGCACCGATTCGTCCCCGGAACCCAATTCCCAGTCGCGCTGCATCAGGGTGATCGTCGGGCGCACCGGATGGCGCGTAGCGGTCGACCAGCTCGGGACGGGCAAAAACCGCTTCGAGGGTGGCGCCGCTGGCCAGTGCCCCGTCGACGGCTCTGGGTCCCTCGACGACGGCAAGTCCGGTTGCGTCGCGCTGACGCCGGTCGCGCACCAATCGCGACAGCCGCGACAATGCGGCCCCCGACGGCGGTGACGGCTGGAGTGCGCTCAGGCGGCTGTGTCGGTGAGGGCAGCCTCGGCACGCTCGGCGATCGCAGCGAACGCTGCGGGATCGCTGACGGCGAGGTCTGCCAGGTTCTTGCGGTCGACAACGATGCCCGCCACGTCCAGCCCGTGTATGAGCCTGCTGTAGGTGGTGCCGTTCTGGCGTGCAGCAGCGTTGATGCGCTGGATCCACAGGCGGCGGAATTCGCCCTTACGGGCCCTGCGGTCGCGGAACGCGTACTGCCCGCTATGCATGACCTGCTCGTTGGCGGCCCTGAATGACCTGCTCTTGTTGCCGTAGTAGCCCTTCGCCTTCTGGAGCGTCGCCTTGCGACGGGTGCGACTAGCCACGGATCGCTTGACTCGTGCCATGTTGATCCTCTCGCTTCTCTGGGATCGGGTCTGCGGAAACGGGGTTCAGCGGCCCAGCATCCGGTTGACTCGCTTGCGATCGGCGCTGGACACCTCGCCCTCGAGTGCTAAGCGCCGCTTACGCGCCGACGACTTCTTCTCGAGCAGGTGATTGCGGTTCCGCTTGCGGCGAACGAGCTTGCCGGAGCCCGTGGTCTTGAAGCGCTTCTTGGCGCCGCTGTGGGTCTTCATCTTGGGCATGGTTTCAGTGCCTTGCTCTCTTGGCTCACTCGGTCTGGCTCACGCGTTCTAGGTGCGTGAGTCTGTTGAACTGTGTCCGACGGCTGCAGCGCGGGCCGGCGGTGCGTCAGTCGCTGGGCGGGTCTGCGGCCTTGCGGCGCTGGCGCGAGATGCGGTCTGGGCTCAACAACATGGTCATGTTGCGCCCGTCCAGCCGGGGGAGCTGGTCGACCTTCCCGACGTCGACGACTGCCTCAGCGACACGTTCCAAGATCTGACCGCCCAGTTCGGGATGGAACACCTCGCGCCCTCTGAACATGACGGTGACCTTGACCTTGTGGCCGTCTTCGAGGAACTTGCAGACCTTGGCTGTCTTGGTGCCGAAGTCGCCCGACCCGATCTTGGGCCGGTACTTCATCTCCTTCAGCCCCGCGTGCGACGTCTTGCGCCGCGACTCCTTCGCCCGCTGTGCCGCCTCGTACTTGTACTTGCCGTAATCCATGATCCGGCAAACCGGAGGGGCGGCGTTCGGAGCCACCTCAACGAGGTCCAAGTCCAAGTTGCGTGCGATCTGCAGAGCCTCAGGCACCGACTTGATGCCGATCTGCTCGCCGTCAGGTGCAACCAGACGGACCTCGCGGACCCTGATGTCCTCGTTGATCCGGGCGTCACCGTCACTTGCGCGTGCTATGGCCGTACTCGCTTGTCCAAAGGACGCTCCTCGTCCACGCGGCATCCGTTGCGAACCCGGTACCGGAACGCGCCTTCCGGCGGTTCGGTGGGGGTCAGGACCCCGCTTGTTTCAGTTGTAGGGGCCGTAGGGTAACAGCGCTGGCTATGGGCGGCACAACGGCGGTGCGGAGACACCGGCGCAGTCCGACACAGCGCCGAGGCGAGGTCGCTGCAGGCCAGCGCAGTGATACGAGCTGGAGAGGTCGCCGATGAGCACGTTGTGGACACCGGAGGGTGAGCATCGCGTACCTCGCGAGGGCACCGGCGAGCCGTCGCAGGCTCCGCCCAGCAAGGCTGATGACGACGGCGGTGCGTACTCCGCTGATGACGACGGCGGCGCATTTGACATAGACCCCGAGACGGGTTTGCCGATCGATCCCCGTACCGGCGAGCCCTTCGATCCCGAAGAGCTGGCCGAGATGCAGGAGGGGCTGCGCGAGGCCCAGGAACAGCTGGTGTCGGTGCCAGCGGCCGAAATCGTGCAGAACCACATGATGGGTCTGTTCGAGCTGGCGGCACTCCACCTGCAGCGGGATCCGCCCGACCTGGCCGAGGCGCGCCTGCCCATTGATGCGCTGGGACTGCTCGTGGACCATCTGGCCGACCAGCTGCCCGCCGGTGAGACGCTGCGGGGCGCCTTGCAGCAGATCCGCCTTGCATACGTGGAAATCCACAAGCGCCAATCCGAAGCCTGAGCCGTCGAGTCGGCACACGGCGACAGCCCGCACGGCACGTCAAGAACTACCACGGCAATAACCAGCACAGCTCGCAGCAGTGCCGCGGGTACCGTTACCGCCCGTGCTCAAGCTCGTGCTCCCAAAGGGCTCGCTCGAAGAGGCGACCCTGCAGCTTTTTGCTGATGCCGACCTGCCAGTTCGCAGGGGCTCAGCGGTGGACTACCGCGCCACGATTGACGACCCGCGCATCGACGACGTGCGGATCCTGCGGCCCCAGGAAATCCCGTCCTACGTTGCCGATGGTCTGTTCGATCTGGGCATCGCCGGACGCGATTGGATCGAGGAGACCAGCAGCGACGTCATCTCCCTGGGCGAGTTGCGCTACTCGAAGGCCACTTCGCGACCGGTGCACATCGTGGTGGCAGTGCCCGAAGCCAGCAGCTACCAGGCGCTCGCCGACCTGCCTGACGGGGTACGGGTGTCGAGCGAGTATCCCGAGCTCACCCGTCGCCACTTCGCCGAGCGCGGCGTCGATGCCGATGTGCGGCTGAGCTACGGCGCAACCGAGGCCAAGGCACCCGAGATCGTGGACGCCGTCGTCGACCTCACCGAGACGGGAAGGGCCCTGCGAGCAGCCGGTCTTCGGATCATCGACGAGATCCTCACGAGTTACACCGAGATCTTCACCAACCGCGCTGCCTACGACGACCCGGCAAAGCGCCGAGCGATGACCCAGATCAAGACGCTCCTCGACGGGGTGCTCGACGCTCGCGGCAAGGTGCTGGTGAAGCTAAATGTGGCCCGCGAGCACCTCGATGCGGTGGTGGACGTACTGCCGTCGATGAAGGCGCCGACGGTGAACGAGCTGTGGGGCGGCGAGGCCTACGCCGTCGAAACTGTGGCGCCGAAACACGAGATCAACGTGCTCATCCCGGAACTGCTCGAACGGGGTGCGACGGACATCGTCGAGATGCCGATCTCCAAGATCGTCCCCTGAGCGCACCGCAGTTCGGGCATCTCGACGACATCAAGCCGGGCGAGATGCCGATCTCCAAGATCGTCCCCTGAGCGCAGCCCACCGGTGCTGAGGCATCAGCAGCCGGCGTCGCGGAACGGGTTGGCGTCGGCGGGCGGGAACCGTTCGGGCTCGAGCGGGTACGTGACCCAGTCGTCGGAGCAGAGCCCGCCGAATTCGGGCGCCAGGTTCCCGAGACTCCGCAGCGAAGGCGCCTGCCGCCAGGCAGCCCAGAACTCATCGCTGCTCGTGATGTTCTGCGCGTACCACTCGGGAACCTTGCCGGCCAAGCCTGCGAGCACCACCTGCTCATCGTCAGTTGACGGTTGATCCGGCAGCGACGGGCAGCCGCCGGATTCGTAGTACGTCAGCCAGGCGTGCGGCACCATGAGGTGAGTCACGGTGTCCGCTAGGACCTCGCCCCCAGGGAATCGACCGCGCGCGTAGCAGTCCGGATACTTGGTGGCGAAGTACAGCTGCACAGCACCCCACGCCTCAGGAGGCGCGAGGCCAGCCTCGATGTCGTACACGTGCAAGAGCTCATGGACGACACCGCCGAGGCTGAGCTGGGACATGGTCATGCCGACGACCTCACAGCCGCGCTCGTGCCAGTTGTCGCACGAGCGCCACACGAGGCCCCCAGCACCCGACGCGGACACGTTCACCTGGTCACGGATGTGGTCCCATGCGATCTTCAGCCATGGATAGTCGCCATGCCACCGCTGTGACTCCTCGTCCATCCATGAGTGCAGGACCTCAAGCGCGGTGACCGGGGCCTCGTCAGCCGGTATCGGGGAGAACTGCATTGCGAGCCTCGGGCTCGTGCGCTGCGTGGTAGTGCCGTCGCCCAACTGGGAGACGCTGTTGTCGCCCCAGCACGACACGCGGCCGTTGCGGCGCAGGGCGCACGCGTGAGCGGGGATCGGCGTCGAGCCGAGGCTGATGCCCACCTCGACGGCGTCGGAGATGCCGATGAGGCGCTTCGGCGTGGTCCGGGAGGTCCTCGTGCCGTGGCCGAGCTGCCCGACTTCGTTGTCGCCCCAGCACGACACCCCGCCGTCACGATGCACCACGCACGTACTCGTGCTGCCCGCCGACACCGACAGCACATCGTGGAGACCCTTGACGCTTGGCCCTGGGCGTCCTCCTCGCAGGTACCAGCAGAACACCTCGCCGCCTGTAGTGGCCGCGCAGGCTCGATCGTCGGCGACTGACAGCGACGACACCTGGCTCAGTCCCCTGACGCGCTGCGGGGAATCGAAGAACGAACCGCCCCAGCACGACACGCCGCTGTCGCGATGAATGACGCAGAAGAAGGTTGGGCCGGCGGAAATGGCAACGGCGTCGTCGAGATTCGGCACGCGTGCCGGCGTGTACTGGTTGTGGAGCGTGTCACGATGGCCGACTCCGCCCTGGCGATTCGCGCCCCAGCACGACACTCCGCCATCGCCGTGCAGCACGCAGGTGGTCTCGATGCTCAAAGCAACATCGGCAGCGTCGTCGATTCTCGGGATCTTCACCGGCACGTAGCGGTTGCCGGCGCCTCCCAGTGCAAGCTGTCCTTCGGATCCGTCGCCCCAGCACGAGACCGTCCCGTCCGCATGCACCGCGCAGGCATGCAGCGCTAAGTAACCGGTGTGATCGGACGAACTCAGCGCAACGACGTCGGTGAGCGATGCGGTGGTCAGCCGTTCGCGCCGGCCCTCGGCGCCCCAGCACGTCACGGTGGCGTCGAGGCGCACCATGCAGGTTCGCCCCCGCGCAACGGTAAGGAGCGTCTGATCACTGCGCGGCCCGTCGAATGTCGGGTAAGCAGCCGGCGCAGCGTCGTCGGTGTCTTCTGTCTCCTCGAGGTCTTGCTCGGATCCGAGGTGCTTCCCGGCCAAGTAGTCGTCAAGAGCCGTCTGGGAGACGGCTGCGTTGCCGCCGAACACACGCAGATCGACCGTGCCGTGAGCGGTGCGTGCCGCGTCGAGATATGCAGCCGTGCCGGCGGGAATCCGCTCCGGGTCGACGAGCAGGAGCGGGGCACACAGCTCCCCCAGCAGCGGCGCCGCGCTGAACGAATCGAACGGCACGCGCGCCCGTGTGATGCCCACGGTGCTGGACGTGAAGCATGGCTTCCCGGCGGCATCGCTGTATCGGTCGGTCACGAGTTCCGCCGCCTTGACAGCGGTGTCGTAGCGATCGGTGCCGGCCACGCGAGTCACCGACATGCCCATGTCGATGATCGCGGCCTCGATGGCGTCGCCGAGCGCCGCCGTGCCCCCCACGATGACCAAGTGCTCCATTCCGGCCCCGGACAGGTAGCGGACCACGTCGGCGTGCAGCTCATCCGGCGAGCTCAGCAGCACCGGATGGTTGCCGCGGGCAGCGAACGGGCCTGCCACCAGCGCATCGGCAAACACATCGCCGCTCGCGACGATCGCGGTGCGGCCCAGTCCCGGCATTTCACCGGCCACGATCTGCCGTGCGGCAGCCACTGACGTACCGAAACGGTCCGAGCCTGCGATCCGTTCGGCCGACACACCGGCATCGGCAAGCGCACTCAGGACAGTTGCACTCACACCCCGCCCAGGGCCGTGCCCGCCTCCGCCTGCCTCTGGGCCCAGCACCAGCGCGCGGGTCGCCCCGATCCGCTGAAGGAACGCCGCTGCATCGTCTCGCAGTTCGAAGGGCGGTGTCATCAGCACGGGCGCGCCCAGTGCGCCAGCCACTGGGGCAGCAACCACAGCGTCGGTCCAGCGCTCGCCGGACACCAGCACGACCTGCTCCACGGACCCGCCAGCCGCAGCCGCAACGGCATCGGCAATCAGCAACGAGGTCGAATAGCGATCCGCACCGCCAAAACGAACAATCGGAGATGGGCCGCGTGATCCCACAAACAAGATCTCGACGCTGGGTGGGTGTGGTGCCTGCCCTCCTCGTTCTCGGTGCCGCCGCGCTGATGCCGGTTTCCAGCGCTGCTGCGCAGTCGGGAGAGTCCGGCCTTGCCGACATAGAACTCGTGCGCTACGGCGGAGCGGACCGCTACGCCACATCGCTGCTCATCGCTGAGGCAGTCGCGGCAGATGCCGACGGTGAATTGGAGTGGGTTGTCATGGTGTCGGGCCTGAGCTGGCACGAGGCTGTTGTGGCTGCGTCGGTGGCGGGGCGTCTCGAAGCCCCCGTGCTGATGACACCTCCGGATGCAGTGCGGAGCGACGCGCTGGAGTTCCTGGATCGCGTCGGCGCGTCGAAGGTGCTGCTGGTGAGCAGCGGCACCGGGTCGGCGCGCACGATCACTGAGGCAATTGACGACCGGCTGCGCCAGGCTGAAATCGCCGTCGAGCGCATCGGCGGCAACGACCGGTACCACACCGGAGTCGCGGTGGCAGAACGGCTCGGTGCTGTCGGCGCGCTGAGCGGCGCCAAGACCGCGATCATCGCCAGCGGCGAAGTGTTCGCTGACGCGCTGGTTGCGGGTCCGCTGTCTGCACATGGCGGCCATCCGGTGCTGCTGACTCCCGGTGCGGAGCTGCACGCCGCCGTTGCGGATTACCTCGTGCGCGAGCGCATCGAGCGTGTCGTGCTCATGGGCGGGCCCGCAGCACTGTCTCAAGCGGTAGAAAACGCAATCGGCAGATTGGGTATCTCGACAGATCGCATTGCCGGAGCATCGCGGTTCGAGACGGCAACGCAGACGGCTGCCTATGCGGCTGGGCAATCGAGCGGCAGTTGCTTCGCTCAAGCCAGGGTCGGACTGGCCCGGGCGCGCGTGCCTTTCGACTCGTTCAGCGCAGCACCACTGCTCGCTCGCCGATGCGCGGCACTGGTACTCACGAATCCTGGCGACGTGCCTCAGAGCACCGCCGCCTACCTCGACACGGTGCGACGCTCAGCTGGCGACGGTGCTGCTCAGCTTCTCGTGTTCGGCGGCGAGGCGGCCGTCGCCAAGTCGGCCATTGACGCTTACCGGACCCGAAGCGACACCTCCAGCGGCGAGTCGGTAGC
The DNA here is from genome assembly GCF_965237655.1 of Candidatus Poriferisodalis sp. Taxonomy (GTDB): domain Bacteria; phylum Actinomycetota; class Acidimicrobiia; order Acidimicrobiales; family Poriferisodalaceae; genus Poriferisodalis. The sequence goes on along the minus strand of NZ_CBDEGB010000002.1, from coordinate 1,106,179 downwards.
CGATGATGCAGCCGTGGGTCCGTGCGGGGGCACACCCACTGATGCGCCGGTGCAACTGCTCGAGAGCCCATTCGCTAGCGAAGCAGACTGGTCGCCCGATTGCCGGCAAATTGTCTACAACAACGGAAGCGCGCTGGTGGTAGCCGACCGCGACGGCACCAATGCGCGACTGCTGTTCAGCATGGTCGGTGTCTCATCTGGCAATCCCGCGTGGTCACCGGATGGCTCTAAGATCGCGTTCAGCGGGTGGACGAGCACGGATCCTTCCCAGGGCACCGATCCTTACCGGAGCCACATCTACACGGTCATCAGTGACGGATCGAACCCGGTCCAATTGACCAGCGGTGCGGTTGAGGACGACAATCCGACTTGGTCGCCTGATGGTCGCAAGCTGGCATTCGGTCGCCATAGTTGGGAAGACAACGATTGGTTCATCATGAGCATGGACTCCGATGGACGGAATCCAGTCGAGCTGACCCGGGACTTCGGTGGGGGGTCGAACCCGGCCTGGTCTCCTGACGGTTCGCTGATTGCCTTCGAGTGGGTCGGACCACTGGCGGTCATGAATGCCGACGGAACCAATATGAGGACATTGCCTCCCGAACTCAACCGCTCGGGCCGCCTGCCATACAACACCGACAGCAAGCTGTCGTGGTCACCGGACGGCACCCGTTTGGCATTCAGCCTCTACGAAACACGGGAGGATCGCGCCGTCCCGGATGAATCGAATATTGCCATCCTTGATATTGGCACCGGTCAGGTGACGGAGATCACGCGGATGGAGGGCCACGAGATCAACCCGGATTGGTCGCCAGACGGTCAGCGAATCCTCTTCAACTCCGGTCAGGACGACGCCGGACACAGCCACGTCTTCGTGGTCGGTGCCGAGGGATCATGATCTGACAGCAGAGCGAGGCGGACGTAGAGACGGTCACGCCCGTCATGTGCCGCGGATCTGCTTCGAGCTTGGGGTCCTGGGCCGCCGCTCGCAGACAAGACCGGGCATCAGTCGGCGAGCGGGGGTGCTGCTTCGAGGTCGCTCTCGGCCGCGTCCTGGGCTTCGTCGTCCATGAGGTGGCCCATGCGCATCTTCTTCGTGCGCAGGTAGGCATGGTTGTGGGGGTTGGCTGGCGCCGTGGTCGGCACCCGCTCGACGATTTCGAGTCCGTAGCCGGACAGACCGCCGATCTTGTTCGGGTTGTTCGTCATGAGGCGCATCCGATGCACGCCAAGCTCCGCCAGGATTTGCGCCCCGATGCCGTATTCCCGGCTGTCCACCGGCAGGCCCAGCTCCAGGTTGGCGTCGACGGTGTCGCGACCCAGGTCCTGCAGCGAATACGCAGCGATCTTGTGACCGATGCCGATGCCGCGGCCCTCGTGGCCGCGCAGGTACACGAGTACGCCGGCGCCCGACTCGGCGATGGCCTCCAGGCTACCGTGCAGCTGTGCCCCGCAATCGCAGCGCATCGAGGCCAGGATGTCGCCGGTCAGGCATTCGCTGTGGACACGCACCAGCACCGGCTCGGAGCCCATGACGACCCCGTAGGTGAGCGCCAGGTGCTCGGTGTCGTCGAAGTCGCGGAAGACGTGCCCCATGAACTCGCCGTAGATGGTGGGGATGCGGGCTTGCGCGATCGGATCCACGAGGCGCTCGTTGGCGCGCCGGTAGCGGATGAGGTCGGCGATGGAAATGAGGAGCAACCCGTGTTGATCGCTGAACTCGACGAGATCCGGCAGGCGAGCCATCGACCCGTCGTCGTTGACCACCTCGCAGAGCACCCCGGCGGGATGGCACCCCGCCAGCCGGGCAAGGTCCACCGCTGCTTCTGTGTGTCCGGCCCGCTTGAGCACGCCACCAGGGCGATAGCGCAGCGGCAGCACGTGGCCAGGCCGGTTGAAGTCATTGGCGCTGGACTTCGGGTCGGCCAACAGGCTCAGGGTTCGTGCCCGGTCTCCCGCTGAGATTCCGGTCGTGGTGCCTTCGGCTGCATCCACGGTGACCGTGTAGGCAGTGCGCATCGACTCGGTGTTGACGGTCACCATCAGCGGCAATGCCAGCTCGTCGAGTCGTTCCCCCATCAAAGGAGCGCAGATGACACCCGATGTGTAACGGACGAAGAACGCCATCGCCTCTTGCGTGGCGTGCTCAGCCGCCATGATGAGGTCGCCCTCGTTCTCACGGTCCTCGTCGTCGACGACCACGACGATCTCGCCGCGTCCGATAGCTGCGATCGCATCGGGAATGGCAGCGAACGGCGATTGGGCGGGTGCCCCTTCGGCTGTGTTGTGATCGGTCATGCCGGACTCAGTCATCGTTGGTTCCGGAGCCATTCTGCCCGAGCAGACGCTCGACGTAACGAGCGAGGACGTCGACCTCAAGGTTGACGGGATCGCCAGGCTGCGCGGTGCCGATGGTGGTCATCGCCATCGTGTGCGGGATGAGTGCCACCGAGAACTGGCATCCGCCGGTGTCGTCGTCGTCGATGTCGAAGCAGGTGAGGCTGACGCCGTCGAGTGTGACCGACCCCTTCTCCACCAGGTATCGGCGCAATCCCCCGTCGGAACCCACAGCGACGCGCAGGTCAGGGCCAGGTCGGGTGATCGTTGCCACACCGTCCACATGACCCTGCACGATGTGACCGCCGAGCCGGTCTGCGTAGCGCATCGCGCGCTCGAGGTTCACTGAATCGCCCGCTGCCAGCGAGCCGAGCGCTGTGCGACGTGCCGTCTCGGCGGTGACGTCGGCCTCCCACCAGCCATCCCCCATTGCGACGACGGTGAGGCAGCAGCCATTCACAGCGATCGAGTCGTCGATGGCGCTGTCAGCGAGCACGACCGCCGCATTGAATCGGTATCGCTCACCATTGCTGCCGGCGAGGCTGCCGAGTTCCTCGACGATTCCGGTGTACATCGCTGGTCCCTTCAGCGCCCCGTGCTGGGGCGCCGATCGGGGCTGACGATACCGGTGAGTGGCCCACCGAGGCTCGCAGCGGGGTGCCCAACTGGGTGCACGGTGAGGCGTAGGTCGGCTCCCACGTGGCGGACCTCAGCGATGTGGCCACGCCAGAACTCGCCGATCGTGGATGCACCTGGCCCCGCCAGCAACGGCAGCCCGTCGTCGCCGCCCGCGAGCGCAGGCGCGAGATACACGACGTATTCGTCGACCAAGCCAGACCGGTGAAACTCCCCCGCGACGTGGGCACCGCCCTCCACCAGCAGCTCGACGACGCCTTCGGCGGCCAGATCCCTCAGCACTCTGGGCAGCGGCCCGCTCACTTCGGTGCAGGGATGCACGTTTGCGCCGGCCGGCGCTAAGCCGAGCACGAAGCGGCGCGGGTCAGTCCCCGGCGCGTCGCGGACGGTCAGCGACGGGTTGTCTGCACGCACGGTGCCGGCGCCCACCAGCACCGCATCGCAGCGCGCACGCAGCGCATGGGCATCGGCACGGGCTTCGACCGAGGTAATCCATTGCGACGTCCCGTCGGGTGCGCCGATGCGGCCGTCGAGGGTGGTGGCCAGCTTGAGTACCACCCAGGGCCTGCCGGTGCGGCGCTGATGCAGGTAGGGACCGAGCGAGGCCTCGACATCGCCGAAGCCTTCGATGACCTCGATTCCTGCGGACCGGAGCGCAAGCGTTCCCCGGCCTGACACCTGCGCATCGGGATCGGCGACGCCGATACAGATGCGGCCGATTCCGGCGTTGATGATGGCTTCGACGCACGGCGGTGTGCGGCCGGTGTGCGAGCAGGGTTCCAACGTCGTGTACAGCGTGGAAGCGGCCAGATCCGTGCCCGCCGCGAGCGCCGCATTGAGCGCGACGATCTCGGCGTGTCGTCGCGGGGGCGGCTCGGTCGCCCCGCCAAACGCTTCGCCGCTCGCGGTGACGAGCACGGCGCCCACCCACGGATTCGGCGCTGTCGTGCCCCGGACGCTCTCGCCCAGCTCGACGGCGTGCGCCATCTGTGCAGCGTCAGCCTCCGTCGCCGGGTTCGCCGGCTCGCTGCGAGGAGCCGGGTCGTCCGGGCACATCAGTGAAGCCGTTCGCCAGCCAGCAGCGCCAACGCGTGCGGCAACACATCGGCCACTGCCTCGAAGCACTCCACGCAACCCTTTGTGGAGCCGGGCGTGTTCAGCACGATCGCATGACCGACAATGCCCGCGACGCCACGCGACAGGCGGCCCAGGGGGTTCACCAGCCGCATGGCCTCGGCCAGGCCGGGCGCTTCGCGCTCGATGACGGCGCGGGTCCCTTCAGGAGTGAGATCTCGCTCGGTGAAGCCGGTGCCGCCGGTGGTGACGATGAGGCCTTCGAAGCCACCGGTCATGGACCGCAGCGCTTCGGCCACCGTCTCGACGCCGTCGGCAACGACACGGCGTTCGACCACCTCGTATCCCGCGGCCCCCAGCACGTCGCCGAGTGCTTCGCCGCTGCGGTCCTCGCGAGTGCCGGCGATCACACCGTCGGAGACCGTCAGCACCTTCGCCGCAAGCCCCGGCGATGGATCGGGATGATCCTGGGCTTGATGATGCCCCACACGCGAACCGGCCATCGCGGCAGGCTACCGACGGTCATTTGGGCGTGGCGTTGAATGCGACGTCCAGCGCATTGATCGGCCCAGCGACTCACCCCGCCCCCGTCACCAACCTGCATCCATGGCCTACGCGCGCAATCGGACCTATCTCGACGCCGACAGCCACCTCATGGAGCTGCCGGACTTCCTGCGGGCTCATGCGGATCCGGGCATTCGGGATCGCATCCCCGAAATTGACTTTGCCAACGGCGGCCGCCTCACCGACGACATGGAATTGGCGGTGCAAGCCCGTGCCCACCCGCCCGAGACCGTAGAAGAGCTGATCGCTCTCGGAGACGACCTCATCGCTGGGCCGAAGGGATACCAGGCACTGGGTGCCTTCAACTCCGGCGAACGGTCCACGGCGCTGGATCTGCTCGGTTTTGCCCGGCAGTTCGTCTTCGCCACGTTCAGCGTCGGCGTGGCCTTCGATCCCCGGTCAGACCTCGACGTGCGCTACGGAGCCGCCCTGGCACACAACCGGGGCATGGCTGAGTTCTGTGCAGGCGATGACCGACTGGTCGGCGTGGCACTGCTGCCGCTGGACGATCCGCAGATGGCGGCTGCCGAAATGACCCACGCGCTCGAGCTGGGACTGGGTGCGATGTGGATTCCCCACCGGCCCGCAGGCGGCGCGTCGCCTGGGCACTCAGATCATGATCCTGTCTGGGCGCAGATGGCCGAGGCAGGAGTGCCGTTTGTGCTGCACGTGGGCGGGGAGCCGCTGCAAATCCGCCGAGAGTGGATGGATACGGGCCGCCCGGTACCGACCGATTGGCGTGGCGGCGGCGAGAACGTACGCGGCAAGGACATGGTCGCCCTGCATCACGCCGCGGAGACCTTCGTCGGCGTGATGGTGCTTGACGGTGTGCTGGCCCGCCATCCGAACCTGCGCGGCGGGGTCATCGAACTCGGCGCCGGCTGGGTGCCCCAGATGCTGCGCCGGCTCGATCAGGTTGTCGAGATCTGGAAGCGATCCGAGCCGGATCTTGCTGCGTTGGGTGAGGCGCCGTCGGAACAGATCACCCGGCAGATGGCGTTCACGCCGTACCCATTCGAGGATGTCGGCGCCATGATCCGCGACTCCAACGCGAACCTGTACCTGTTCTCCAGCGACTACCCCCATATCGAGGGCGGCCGGAATCCGCTGGGTCGCTTCAACTCGTCACTCGAGGGGTTCATGACCGCGTGCTCGACCGTTTCTTCGCCGACAACATGGCAGAGTTGCTCGAAGCCCAGTCCTGACAAGCCAGGCCTGAAAAGCCAGCCCTGACACCTTCGCTCCGTCCATTCGTGGTATTCACGCGACGGGACCCGCCCCAGACCTGACCCAGAATCGAGACTCCAATGAACGAAGTCCGTGAAGTCGCTTTTGATCTGGACACCGTTCGCATCGTCCTGCACGTGCTGGCCGTGACCGTGTGGATCGGCGGTCAGATCGTCGTCGGCGCGGTCGTGCCCGTCGTCAGCCGCGCATTTCCCGGATCAGGCAAGATCGCTGCAAAGGCGTTCTCCCGAGTCGCCTGGCCCGCGTTCGGCGTGGCGGTGGCGACGGGGCTGTGGTCGATGCTCGCCATTCCGAGCGAAGAGACAAGTTCCGGCTGGGCGATGCTGCTGGGCATCAAGATGCTGCTGGTGCTCATCTCGGGCGTCGGCGCGCTGGTGCATCAGAACGCAGGCGACAACGTCGCGAAGCGAGGCATCGGCGCCGGCGTCTCGCTGCTGTGCGGCCTGACGGCGCTGCTGTTCGGCGTGATGCTCTAGCGCCAAGTTCTCCGCAACTGGCTGCGAGAGCCGGCCCGGGCGCCAGCCGTCACCAGATGGCGCTGGCTGCCTTGAGTTCGAGAATCTGCTCGTCGTCGTAGCCCAGCTCGGCGAGGATCTCGTCGGTGTGCTCGCCGTAGTCGGCGGTTCCGCCTCGCGCGCCGCGGAACTCATCGACGTCGAATACCGCCGTCGGTCCAATAAAGCCGTCGTCGAAGGTCACGAGGTACTCGTTGGCCAAGATGTCGGGGTTGTCCGCGAGGTCCTCCACGCGATTCACCGGCGACACCCACGCCCCGCAGCCCCGGATCGCCCGCCACCACGCCTTGGTAGTGCCAGTCCTCATGTGAGCGGCGAACAGGGGTGCGAACTCGGCGCGGTTGCGCACAACGTCCTCGAAAGTGGCGAACCGCGGGTCTTCCAGCCACGACTCGATGCCGACAGCTCTCGCAAGCCCTTCCCAGTGCGGTCCTTGCAGAGCAGCGATCGCAATCCAGCCATCGACCGTCTCATAGACCGTGAAGAGCGGGTTCCAAGCCCTTCCAGGGTCGAAGCGGTCCATGCGCTGTCCCACGTTCGCGGCAACGCCTACGGCCTGGCTGGCCAGCCACAGCAGCGCCTGTGTCTGGGACGTGCCCACCACGCAGCCCCGACCGGTGCGCGCACATTTGAGCAACCCGGCCATCACCGCCGAAGCCATGTTGGTGCCGGTCAGGATGTCGCTCAGCGAGCCCGGCGGATATGTCGGCACTTCGGTCGGCGAGATCGCGTCCATGAAGCCGGCGTGCGCCATGCCAACCGTGTCCTGGCACAGATCTTCGGCCAGCTCGCCTCGAAGCCCGAACCCGCCGCCTCGGCAATAGACCAGCTGCGGGTTGAGCTTGAGCAGGGTGTCGGGGTCGGCGCCGTAGCGGGCGAGGCCGGCAGTCCGCAGGTTGGTGATGAACGCATCGGCCTCGCCGATCAGGCGCTCGAAGACCGGGCGTCCCGCGGCCGACGCGATGTCGAGTGCCAGCGACCGCTTGTTGCGGTTGAGCGAGCCGTACAGCCATTCTCGGCCCCGATCGTCAAAGCTCACCCCGAACACGCTTGCGAAGCTGCGCATGTAGTCGGCCTGGCCGACCTGCTCGATCTTGACGACATCCGCGCCGAGCGATGCCAGCGTGAGGCCCCCGACAGGTCCTTGCACGTACATGGTCATCTCGACGACACGGGTGCCGGCGAGCGGCGCCTCAGCAGCTGCGTCCATCACGGGGTCCATCACCGGGTCCATCACAGGCTGTGCGTTGGGTTCCGTGTCCCGTTCATCGAACGACTCGACCGTCATCGCGGGCGACAGTAGCGCTGCGCCTGCGACCAACCCGGTCCGAGTTGCCCATCGAGGCAGCAGGCGCTCTTGACTAGGGCGATCCAACGCTCCACAAGAGGGATGCGCGATGGGCGACACTGGCTACAACAGCACGGGCTACACCTGCTTCGACGTGGAAGTACGCGACCGCATCGCTCGCCTCACGATGAAGCGCCCAGAGCGGGCCAACTCCATGATCGCCGAATTCTGGACGGAGTTGCCCGGCATCATCGACGACATCTCGGCCTGCGACCTGCGCTACGCGACCAGCGATGCGTTCTTCGTCATCCAGGAGATCAACATCGGCATGACCGCCGATGTGGGCACGTTGCAGCGGATGCCGAAGCTGGTGCCCGAAGGCGTAGTGCGGGAGCTGGCCTACACGGGACGTCGCATGGGCGCTGAGGAAGCCTTGGACCGAGGCTTTGTCAACGCCGTCTACGACGACCACGCCTCCATGATGGAAGCCGTCCACGAGATCGCTGCACAGATCGCCGCCAAGAGCCCGATGGCGGTCTGGGGCACCAAGCAGACCATGAACTACAGCCGCGACCACTCCGTGGCTGACGGTCTGGAGTACATCGCCACATGGAACGCTGCGATGTTCGATACCGACGACATGGGCGAGGCCTTCCGTTCCCAGCTCGACAAGCGCGATGCGGAGTTCCCCGGCCACCGCCCGCTGCACGGAGGCCTCGCCACCTGAGAAAGTAGGCACTGCTACTCGAGTCGACCCCAAGGAGCACGAACATGGCCGGACTGTCCCTCGTCCCTCTTGAATGCGGCTGGCTGTCCACCGCTACCGCCTCGGTGATCGCGGATGCGCCCGGTGAGGTGCGGCTGCCTATCCCGAGCTGGCTGGTGCGCCATTCCAGCGGTCAGACGCTGGTGTTCGACACCGGCATGCACCCGCAGGTGCAGGACGGCGTAGGCACCCGCTACCCATTGATGGCAAAGGCCTTCACGGCCGACTACTCGGCGGGCGAGGAGGTCTCGTCCCGGCTGGAGGGGGTCGAAGTCGATCCGGCCGGGTTGACGTTCGTGATCTTCAGTCACCTGCATTTCGACCATTGCGGCGGCACGGAACTGCTGCCGAATGCACGGCTGATCTGCCAGCGGGCCGAGTGGGAGGCCGGACATCACCCCAAGCTCATCGAGCACGAGGTGTACAAGCCCGAAGATTTCGACCTGGGCCACGACGTGCTGCTTGTCGACGGCGAGCACGACGTGTTCGGCGACGGCTCGGTGACGTGCATCCCGACACCGGGACACACGGCGGGTCACCAGTCATTGCGAGTGGAGCTGGACAGCGGTCCGGTGGTGCTGACCGGAGACTGCGTCTACTGGGAAGACGTACTCGATCGAATGCTGCTGCCGCCGTTCGGCTTCAACCACGACATGCAGCTGGAATCAATGCGGCGACTGAAGTCGCTGCGCGACGACGAGGGGTGCCGCCTGCTCTACGGGCACGACGACACCCAGTGGGCGACGCTGCCCCACGAGGGGCTCGGGCTGACCTAGCTCGTTGACCTAGCTCGCTGACTTAGCTCAGCGGGTCGACGCGGTAGAAGCGGCGAGCGGTACCGGCGAAGAGGTCGGCGCGTTCTGACTTCGTATAGCCGGCCTGATCGCAGATGCGCTGGAAGGCGTTGAACAGCACCGTGTACGAGCAGCCCTGCTTGTCCACTGGGAAGTTGCTCTCGAACATGCAGCGGTCGGGGCCGAAGGTCTCGATTGCGTGTCGGATGTCGTCGCTCCAGGTTGCTGCGACGTGCTCCGAGGAAGGTGCCTGAGGGAGTCGCTTGAAGCCCACGCCATAGATGCTCATGCCAATGCCACCCACCTTGACGGTGACCTGGGGGTGCCTGGCAAGCGCTTCGAGCGCTGGCCGCACGACGGCGCGCACCTCATCACGGCGGTCGGTGTAGGGGCCGATGCCCAGCGGGCCGCCGAGGTGGTCGAGCACGACGGGTGTATCGGGCACAGCATGAGCGAGGTCGACGAGTTCGGTCACTTGCGGATGGAACATCCAGCCATCGAAGCTGAATCCCATCCGGCCCAGCGTGGCGAATCCGGCCCGGAAATCCGGAGCTCCGAGCAGGCCGGGCGGAGCCTTGGTGTGGCTCTCGCGGATCTGGTCGCTTGCGTCCCAGCCGTTGGCGTGACGGATGCCCCGAAACAGGCCCTCGCCGGCCTCGTCGTGCGCTGCGAGCACCTCCTCGACGGCGTTGCCGAGCGTCAGGTCGGCGAAGCTGACGATCGCCGAGATGGTTGCCCCGTCGGCATCGGCCGATATGGCGGCCTGCTCTGCGACGAACTCGGTCTCGCCCACCGGCCGCATGTGCTCGGGCCCGCTGGTGTAGTAGCCAGCCATGCACTCCACAAACACCGTCTGGGTGACGTTGTGGCCCGCACCGGTGTCGGCGTGCAGTTCAGGCACGAGGTACGTGCCCGCCGGGAAGTCCCAGAGGTGATGGTGCGGGTCAACGATCTCGGTGTCGGGATCGATGGGCTGCTCGACGGTGGCTGCCAGCCATGCGTCCTTGTCGACTGCTGGGTCGTCGGCCACTGCTGTTCCCCCTGTGTCGTAGCGAACGGGTTGCGCGCGGCACTGTAGGCGGCGACGCCCCGCCGGGCATTCGCCGACGAAACGGTTCGGAAGCCGAACGACGTTCACCGTGGTCAGCGCAGCCGGACTTGGTGGTTAGGTTCCGCTCAATGACGAAGCCGAACATCCTCTTGGTGATGGCCGACCAGCTGGCGCCCCACTTCACAGATGCATACGGGCATCCGCTGGTGCAGACCCCCGCCATGAACGCTCTTGTCGAACGCGGAGTGCGTTTTGACGCCGCCTACTGCAACTTTCCCCTCTGCGCGCCTTCGCGGTTCTCGATGCTGTCCGGGCAGCCGGCCACAGCGATCGGTGCGTGGGACAACGCGTCGGAGTTCGCGGCATCGGTGCCGACGCTGACGCACTACCTGCGTCTGCTGGGCTACCGCACGACGCTGGCGGGGAAGATGCACTTCATCGGGCCCGACCAGCTCCACGGATTCGAAGAGCGTCTGACCACCGACATCTACCCCTCGGGCTTCGCGTTGACGCCCAACTGGGACGCTGACGCTGCACCGTTGAGCCATTGGTACAACATGGCAAGCCTGTCGGAGGCGGGACCGGTGCTGACCAACTACCAGCACGACTTCGACGAAGAAGCCGGATTCGCCGCCGTCCGGCACCTGTACGACCTCGCCCGCCAACCCAGCGACGAGCGTCCGTTCTTCCTCGTCGCGTCGTTCACCCACCCCCACGACCCCTACGAGGCCCGGCCGGAATGGTGGACCCTGTACGACCCCGACGACATCGACCTGCCGGAGCCGATTGCCGACCATGAGATCGATGCGCACACCCGGCGCATCCGTCACGGCATCGGATCCGACACGCCTGGGCACACCGATGAGCAATGCCGCAATGCGCGGCACGGCTACTACGCCAACACGAGCTACTTCGACTCCTGGTTAGGGCGACTCGTGCGGGCGCTTGAGGAGACTGGGCGCGCCGACGACACAATCGTGATCGCCCTCAGCGATCACGGCGACATGCTCGGCGACCGGGGGGCTTTCTTCAAGATGTCGTTCTTCGAGCGCGCAGCTCGAGTTCCATTGGTGGTGGCAGGGCCGGGCGTCGCCAACTGCGCGATCCCGAACGTGTGCTCGTTGGTTGACCTGCTCCCGACCATTCTGGACGTTGCGACAGACGGCGCCGGATGGCCCGAGTTGAGCCCAGAGACGAGGCCGGACTCAGCAGGTCGCAGCCTGTGGGAGCTTGCATCAGGCGGCCACGATGACGCCGACGAGGCCATCGGTGAGTACACGGCAGTCCTGACCACCCAGCCGATGTTCATGATCCGCAGAGGCCGCTACAAGTACATCCACTGCGAGGGTGACCCGGCCCTGCTCTACGACGTCGCGGCGGACCCGCTTGAGCGAACCAACTTGGCGGCCGACGCTGATCACGCCGAAGCAGCGGCGGCGTTCGCCGCCGAGACCGCGCAGCGCTGGGACGCCAGCGCGCTCCGCGAGCAGGTGCTGGCGTCGCAGCGAGCCCGGCGGGTTCTGAGCGCGGCGGCGCAGGCCGGCGGAACGATGTCGTGGGATTACAGCCCGCCCCGCGATGTGGCCGGCGAATACGTCCGCGACGGCATGGACTGGCTGACGACAGGACGCAGGAGCCGCATCATCGCGTCCGGCTGAGCGAGCGGAGTGCTGGCGGCGTCCGGCCAGGGTGTCCCCGACGCATCCAGCAGCAGCCTCAGATCTTGCGATCCCAGGACTCGGTGGGTTCGAGCCCATCGGGTGTGAGCTGCCACAGCGACGGCGTGGCCACGCCGTCAGCAATGTCGAGATATCCAATGGTGCCGAGCTGGGCGCTGAGGTTGCGAGGGAACGTCGGCGATCCGGGATTCACGCACAGCACGCCCGACAGCGTGTCGATGCGGTGAACATGCGTGTCGCCGTACACGCACACATCGAGTTGCTCGCCGCCGAAGTGCCGCTCGATGGCGTCGGCCACGGTGTAGAAGGACAGCTCCGGCACGGGCAGGTGATGGGTGAGGCCGACCCGCACGCCGTCGAAGGTGTGCGCCCAGGCATTTGCCAACAACCGATGGTCAGGCTGGATGTCGCGGCCCGACGAGCCGTCGTCGCCGTTGCCCCGAGCGGCCCAGGTCGGTGCAATCTCGTTGAGCCGGTCGACGACCGATATGTCGTAGATGTCGCCGGCGTGCAGGATGGCATCGCACCCCTCCATGGCTGCATACGCCCCTGGCCAGAGCTCCGGCGCAGCCTCGGGGATGTGGGTGTCCGAGATCAGCCCGATCCGCATCTAGTCACGCTAGGCGCGAGGTCAGCCGAAGCGGGTGCCGGATGGCAGTCGGGCGCCGTTCAGCCATGCCTGGGCCTCGGCAGCTGGGCGGCCCGCGGGCTGTACGACGTTGAGGCGCACAATGCCGTGTCCGGTGACCACGGCGTCGCTCTGAAGCGTTCCCGGCGGCGCATCGTGCGTCAGCGACAACGGGGTGCCTCCACGAACGATGAATCGTTGGCCGTTGAGCATGGTCCACGCGCCACCCACCCGGATCTGGCGGTCGATGTGCGTTGCGGGCTGGGACCAATCGATCTCTCGGTCGGCACGGCTGAGCTTTCGGGCGTACGTGGGCTCGCCCTGCTGCGGTTCGGCTGTGCCGAGACCGTCGTTGAGGGATGTCACGAGGCGCTCGGCTCCCTCGTGCGAGAGTCGGCTGCGAAGGCTGGCAGCAGTGTCGGTTGAGCTGATCGGGACTTCATGGCGCCAGTAGACGGGACCGGTGTCCAGCGTTTCTTCCAGTGCCATCAAACAGACGCCGGTGACTTCGTCGCCGGCCAGGAGTGCACGCTCCACAGGGGCTGCGCCACGCCAGCGCGGCAACAGCGAGAAGTGCAGGTTGAGCATCGGGACCTGGGACAGCAAGTCAGCGCCGATCAGCCGGCCATAGGCGACGACCACCGCGCAGTCGGCATCACAGGCTGCGAGGTCGGCTGGGTCGTGGCTGATCGATAGGCCTCGCTGTTCCGCTGCGGCGGCAACGGGGCTCGGGGTGTCATGTCCGCGTCGGCTGCGCCGGCGTGGCGCGCCGGTCACAACGACGGGAATGTCGAAGCCGGCCTCAGCGAGCGACCCCAATGCGGGCACGGCGTCATTCGGGGTGCCCGCGAATGCGACGCGGCGGGGCCGGTTCGGGGGCAGTGGCAGAGTCGGCAACGGATGTGTCATGAGTCCTTCGGGCATCTCATCCCCACCGGCACATCCCGACTTTGCGCAAGAATGCCGCCACAGGCGGCAAATCTGCACAAAGAAGGCGCGACGCAGCCCCCGAACGCTCAGCCCGCCGCGCTGTTGCGGCCGACGAGAGGGACAGGGCCGCTCGCAGCGGGGCCCGGGGCGCCCGACTGCAGCTGTGCCAGCTTGGAGCGCCACTCTCGCAGGGCGTCCTTGCGCTCCGCCTTGTTGAGGTGGTCGATGAGCAGCACGCCGTCGAGGTGGTCAAGCTCGTGCTGGAACAGGCGTGCCGGCAGGTCCTCGGCTTCGATGCTGACCTCGTTGCCGTCGAGATCGAGGCCGACCAGATGCACCTCTTTGGGGCGGACGACGTCGAAGGTCAGGCCCGGCACGGAGAGGCATCCTTCGGTATAGGTCCACTCGCCGTCACTCTCGACGATTTCGGGATTGATGAGGGTCTGGGGGCCGTCGCCCTCGTAGAGGTCGAACACGAACAGGCGGCGTTGGATGCCCACCTGGGGAGCGGCGAGACCGATCCCCTCGGCCTCGTACATGACAGGCAGCATGTCGTCGACCATGCGCGCGACGCGGCCGTTGATCTCAGTGATTTCGGCAGCCCGCTGACGCAGCACCGGATCGCCCATCAGCCGGATCTCGAAGGTGCCTCCCATGGCTTTCGGAGGCTACCGGCGCGCCCTCGCGCCGACCGGCGGAGCGTTCGGCGAGCTGAATCAGGCACGCAGCGGGTCGACGGCGACCCGCAGCCGTCCTGAAGGCCGCTCGGCGGCTGCCAGCGCGTGCAGCAATACGTCCCGGTCGTCGCTGCGAATCCGCCAGGTGCCCTCGGCCGGCCCGGCGATGTCGAGTGCGCCGGCGCGATCGCCGGCTGAAAGGAGATCAATGTAGGTGCGGGCTGCTGCGCCCGACACCAGCGCCCAGGCGGCAGCCGGCGGCTGGTGCATTTGGGATCGACGCTCGATTTCGGCACGGATCCAGTCGCCCGGATCGGCCTCGACAGCCGCCAACAGGGCGGGATGGGCAGGCAGGCGGGTCTGCACCACAATGCGGCCTCCACCAGTGCGCGGTCCCACCAGCCGCGCTGCGCGTACAAGCAGCGCGAAGGCCTCCTCGGCGGCCCGGTAACGAGGCGCTGTCAGCTCCTGATCGAAGTCCAGGAAGGCCACTGCATCTGCTGATGGCACCCGGTGCAGCACTGCTTCGGTGCCGATGTAGAGCGCTGGCCCATCGGCCAGCTGCGGCGAGGCCGCCCGCCGGTGCCTGTGGGTTGAGTCGGCAGTCGAGCCGAGAGCTGCGTCAGTAGCTGCTGCGCTCTCGCCGACGATCTGGATCACGGGGCGTCGAGCCAGACGTTCCATCTCCTCCGCAACGCCCTTCACGCCGACGCGAGCGCGCCGGAACCTGGTGGCGCCGCAGGATTCGCAGACCGCCGGGCGCTTCTCGCCGCTGCCGGGATCGACAAACTGCTCCTTTTCCAGTCGCAGTGCACGCCCGGTTTGCTCCGAACACGCCAACTCGCCACACGATGCGCAGTAAGCGAGGCGAGCCCGCCCCGTGCGGTTCAGCACGCAGACCACGGTGCTATCGGTTCGCAGCAACGCGGCCAGGGCCTCCCCGCACCACCCCCCTGCAGTCGGGTCGTCCTGTCGCCGGTCGGCAATCTGCACCCGGGGCCAGGCTCCGCGCTCGGTCGGTCGTGGTGCGGTGATGAGCACCGGGGCGTCCGTGGTACCGGGTCGGCGGGCCCCCACGAGTGCGTCTGGTGACGGCATCGGTCCGACGAGCAGGCACTGAGCGCCGTCTCGGCGGGCACGCTCGACGGCGATGTCACGGGCATTCCAAGTGGGAGCGGCTTCGGACTGGTAGGCCCCGTCGTGCTCGTCGAGCACGATCACGGTGTCCATGGGGCCGCACGGCGCCCAAGCCGCAGTCCGGGTTCCCACCACCGCCTGCGCCGAGGTCGCGCCTGCCCAGTCACGAGGAGCCAGCGCAGTTGAGACGCCGGCTTGTCGCAGCCGCCCTGCCAATCGCGCCGCCCATGCCACGGTGGGCACCAGCACCAGCGACGGACCGCGCCGCACTGCCGCCGCGACCAGCGGCCATTCGTCGGCGCACGGTCCCAGACGCACGACGGCCGGCGCTTTCCGGCCGGACGCGAATGCGGCTGCGACCCAGTCCGGGGCATCAGCCGAAACAGGGGCCTGGGCGCCCTCGCGACCCCCCGAGACGTCTGACGGCAGGCCCGCTACGACCCGATCGGCACTGGCGATGCGCAGGAAATGAGCCCGAGTGCCCGCCCAGCGCCATGCGGCCCAACTCGCCAGCTCGACGATGTGCGGCGGCGGCCCCACTCCAACGACACCGCTGATCGGCACCAATTCCCGGCCGCTGGGCACCGGTGGTTCGAGCCCGGTCACCCAGCCCCGCAGGCGGCGACGGTTGAGCACCACCCTTACGACGGTGCCCACGGTGACGGGCACCCGACCCGAGGCGAGCTCCGGCGGCAGCAGGTAGGTGAACTCGCGGTCGATGGCCGGCTCGTCGACCAGCACTTGGACCGCTTGGCGCATCGTCGCAGTCTGCCCCGCGCCGCCCGCACAGCGAGCGCCGATTGCGCGGTGCCGCAGACCCGGCTGGATCTGCCTGTCCTGCTCGAAGGCGCCGTCGCGCCCGCCCGCCTACAAACCCAGCGCTGATTTCAACTCGTCGACCCGGTCGAGACGCTCCCAGGGGAACGACACGCCGTCGGATTCCCGGCCGAAATGGCCGTATGCGGCTGTGGCCTTGTAGATCGGTTGGCGCAGATTGAGGTCGGTCAGCAGGGCAGCGGGACGCAGGTCGAACACTTCGGCCACCGCCGACGCGATGGCGTCTGGGTCGACGTGGGATGTCCCGAAGGTCTCCACCAGCAACGACACCGGCTCGGCCCGGCCGATGGCGTACGCCACCTGGATCTCGCACCGGTCGGCTGCGCCGGCGGCGACCACGTTCTTTGCGACCCAGCGAGCGCCGTAGGCCGCCGAACGGTCCACCTTGGAGGGGTCCTTGCCGCTGAATGCGCCCCCGCCGTGGCGGGCGTAGCCGCCATAAGTGTCGACGATGATCTTGCGTCCCGTGAGGCCCGCATCGGCGACCGGTCCGCCGCTGACGAAGCTGCCCGAAGGGTTCACCAGCAGCTCAAAATCGTCGTCGGCGAACGCTGCCGGCAGCGTGGGGCCGATGACGTGCTCGAGCACGTCCGGGCGCATCATCCCGTCGATCTCGATCCCGTCCCGGTGCTGGGCGGAGACGACGACAGTGCGGAGCGCGATCGGCTCACCATCGCGGTACTCGAAGCTCACCTGCGTCTTGCCGTCAGGGCGCAGGTAGGGGATGCGGCCCGACCTGCGAGCTTCGGTGAGCTGCTCGGCCATTCGGTGAGCGACATAGATCGGCAGCGGCATGAACGCCTCGGTTTCCCGGCAGGCGTAGCCGAACATCATCCCCTGGTCACCGGCCCCCTGTTCAGGAATGACGTCCAACGTCGCGGCAGCTTCAGTACTTCCGAAGACGCCCTCGGTGATCTCGCTCGACTGCTCGTCAAGGGCGATCATGACGCCGCAGGTGTTGCCGTCGAAACCAAGCTCACCGTGGTCGTAGCCGATACCGATGATGGTGTCTCGCACCACCCGCGGGATGTCGATGTACGCCTCAGTGGACACCTCTCCTGCCACCACAACCAGACCGGTCGTGACCAGCGTCTCGACGGCCACCCGAGCGTGCCGGTCCTCGGCAATCAGTGAGTCCAGGATGGCGTCCGAGATCTGATCGGCCATCTTGTCGGGATGGCCCTCGGTCACCGATTCTGAGGTGAAAGTCCACTGGCTCACCGTGGCTCCAGATTCGATCGTGATTGGTCGGTCGTGTAGGCCCGTCGCAGCTGCTGATTGCAGCAGCGCGGCAAGGCTAGACGGCCTGAGCCGAAACCCAGCAGACGATCAGCGGCGAAGCTCGGCGACAGCGTCGAGCACGGCGTCGGCCACCTCGCGCTTCGAGCACAGAGGCAGCGGTCGCACGGTGCCATCGGCCAGCAGGATGGTCACGATGTTGGTGTCGTGTGCGAAGCCCGCGCCAGCGGCCGAGATGTCGTTCGCGACCATCACGTCGAGGTTCTTGCGCGCCAGCTTCTGTGCTGCGTTGTCGAGCACATCCGCCGTCTCGGCGGCGAAACCGACGAGTACCTGGCCCGGGGGCTTGCTGGCCCCGAGCCCGGCGAGGATGTCCGCGGTGTGCTCGAGTGCGATCACCGGCGGCGCACCGCTGTGGCGTGCGTCGCCCTTCTTGATCTTCTGAGGGGCGACTTCTGCGGGCCGGAAGTCGGCCACTGCAGCCGCCATGAGGATGACGTCGGCGTCAGCGTGTGCACGCACAGCAGCTTCCATCTCGGCTGCTGATTCGACCCGTACCTCCCGGATGCCTTCAGGAGAGGGCAGCGCGGCACTGGTTACCAAGGTGACGTCGGCTCCCCGGTCCCTCGCCGCGGTGGCGATGGCGTAGCCCTGCTTGCCTGACGAACGGTTGCCGATGAAACGAACCGGATCGATAGGTTCGCGGGTGCCTCCTGCCGTCACCGTCACGTTGACGCCTGCGAAGTCCCGGCGCGCCACCGATGGCTGGCGCACCTCGGCTGAGTCCGGTTGTGCGGCAAGCACTGCGCCAACGGCGTCGAAGATCGTGGCCGGCTCGGCGAGGCGGCCTGTGCCGACATCCCCGCCGGCGAGCCGGCCCGATTCGGGCACCACAATGTGCACGCCCCGGCCGGTGAGCACGTCGAGGTTGTGCTGCACGGCGTCGTGTTCCCACATCTCGGTGTGCATGGCGGGGCAAACGACCACGGGGGCACGCGTCGCGAGCAGCGTGGCGGTGAGCAGGCCGTCGGAAATACCCGCTGCGTAGCTGCCGATGACCCGCGCCGTGGCGGGCGCCACGACGATGACGTCCGCTGTCTGCCCCAGCGTCGTATGCGGGATCGGATCGTCTTCACCGAAGATCGACGTGCGAGCGCGCTCGCTGGCGAGCGCATCGAACGTGGCCCGGCCCACGAATCGCTGCGCTGCGGCCGTCATCACCGGAATGACGTGAGCGTCGGCGTCCATCATGAGCCTGCAGAGGATCACGGCCTTGTACGCGGCGATACCGCCGCTGACTCCGAGCACCACGCGGCGCCCGGTGAACGGCGACTGTGCCCGAGCAGAGTCAGGATTGAGGCGATCGGCAGAGTCCGTCACTGCCGCGCAAGGGTACGCCCCGCTGTCAGATCTCGACAGGGCTGGGTTGTGGTCCGTGGCGCTAGGCCTCGAGGTCGGGAACCACCTCGAGCATGGCAGCATCAGCCTCGGCTGCAGCGAGCGCTTCGGCTTCCAGACGTGCCCGCTCTTCGGGATCGAAGCGCTCGAAGGTGATCTTGTCGGCCTCGATCTCCTCGAACGCGATCGACAGCGGCTTGCGAGCGACCGAAGCCACCTGCGGCGGCACGACCGAGCCGATGCCGCCGTCGAGCTGGTTGTAGTACGAGTTGATCTGCCGAGACCGCATGGCCGCAAGGCTCACGAGGGTGAACTTCGAGTCGACCTTGGAGAGCAGGTCCTCGAGCCCCGGGGTGATCATGGTGTCGGTTGACTCAGTCATCGCAGAATGCAGGCTACCGAGGACCCAGCCCAGCGCCATGGTGCCTGCAGGCGCCGTGTGGTGGTTCAAGGCATGGAGCCCTCGCACGAGCCCGCTCAGGCTCGAGCAGCAGGCGGGCGGCGGGAGCGTGTGCGGTCCACGAACGCGGCGATCTCGCCCACGGTGCTGGAGATGTCCCGGTTCACCACGATGAGGTCGGCCATCCGGTAGCCCACGGGCAGCTCCTCGTCGGCCTTGGCGAGCCGGCGTGCTACCTCGGCGTCGGGATCCCCTCTCCGGCGCATGCGCCGTTCCTGCTCGGCTCGGCTGGGCGGAAGCACCATGATCACCAGCGCAGACGGATCACGATTGCGCACCGAGACAGCGCCCTGCACGTCGATCTCCAGCACGAGATCCCTTTCGAGGTCGGGCGGCGGCATCGGGGTGCCGTAGCGATACTCGAAGAAGTCGGCCCATTCCAGGAATCCTCCCGAAGCGATCCGGGCCTCGAACTCGGTTGCCGTCACGAAGGTGTACGCCTCGACTGGCTCCCCGACGCGGCGAGGACGGGTCGTCCAGGACCGGCTCAGCAGGAGGGTCGGATCCCGCGCCACCAGCTCAGCCACGATCGTGCCTTTGCCGGCCCCGCCCGGCCCGCACGCCACGTAGAGCGTCACGCCCCAAGGCGCGGTCGGGCTCGCAGCGCCACTGGGCGCCGGGTTGGTCATGCGACTGTATTCACGCGCCTGGGGCGGAATCCTGTGCGAAGTGCTCGCTCAAACGGCGCCGCTGCGTACCGCCGAGACCTCGCAGTCGCCGATTGTCGGCGATGCCTATCTCGGCCATCAGGCGACGGGCCTTGACCTTGCCGAGACCCGGCATCGACTCCAAGGCAGCAAGTGCCTTGAGCTTGCCGACGTTCTCGACAGTGTCGGCTTCGGCCAGCAACTCATCGAAGGTGAGCAAACCCATCTTCAACCGGTGCTTGACGATTGCGCGGACCTCGCGGGCCTCCTTGGCCTTGGCCAGCGCCTCGGCACGCTGCTCGTCACTGAGTTCAGGCAGCGGACTCATTGTCGTGCAGTGTAGCTACGCCGCCCATAGGGCTTAGGGACACTGGCTTGGCGAGCGCTGCCGATCAAGCGCGGGCAAGCTCCGCAGCTACCTCGGCAACGATTGCCGCGGCCGCAGCCTGCGGATCGGGTGCCGCGGTTATCGCACGTCCGATGACGAGCAGATCGGCACCGGCAGCCAGTGCTGCGGACGGGGTGGCAACCCGGCGCTGATCGGCTGCCGACACGCCGGTGGGTCGTATGCCGGGCACGACGCGGAGCAGTCCAGGCGCCGCCGCCGACACCGTCGGGAGATCTGACGCGGCGCAGACAAGGCCGCCACAGCCGGAATCGTGGGCCAGCGCAGCTAGTTGCGTCAGCACCTCTGGCGTGGCTTCGGCGTCCGAAGTGAGGACAGTGACACCGAGTGCAACAGGTGCGACGCTCGGCATCGATGAGCCGCTCGACATCTCGGCGCCTTCAGCCAGCCCGCGTGCTCCTGCGGCCAGCACGTCCGGCCCGCCCTGGGTGTGCAAGGTGAGCAGCCAGACACCCAGCGCACCGGCGCTCCGTGCAGCCCGCTCCACCGTGTTCGGGATGTCGTGCAGCTTGAGGTCCAAGAACACCCGGCAGCCCGTCGCCACGATGTCTCTCACGAGCGAGGGACCCTCTGCGACAAACAGCTCGAGGCCGACCTTCATGACGCCGAAGTCGGCTGCGAAACGTTCCACCAGCGCCAGCGCCGCTGCCCGATCCTGCACGTCCAGTGCAAGTGCCAGCCGGTCTCGGGCTGCACCGCTGCGGAGCGTTGCGGCCGATCCGGAAGTGGTCATCGTGTTCAACTGCTCTCGGGTCTGCCTGCGCCAGCTGAGCGCGGCCCGGTTCGGCGGTGATGGGCCCGGCCAGTCAATTCGGCGGCCGCGAAGACGCCGTGCTTCTTGCACCAGCGGCGCAACTCAGACACCACCTTGCGCGGAGCTCGCGGATCCCAGAACGATGCCGTGCCGACCTGTACCGCACAGGCCCCGGCCGCCAGGAGCTCCACAGCGTGCTCGGCTGCCGCCACACCGCCGACGCCCACGATCGGCACCTCGCCCAACGCCGCTCGTACGTCGAAGATGGCCCGGACGGCCACGGGCCGGATCGCCGGACCCGACAACCCGCCGCCGACGTTGCCGAGCGTGGGCACCGCAGTGACGGGATCGATGGACATTCCGAAGACGGTGTTGATGAGCGTGAGGGCTTCGGCTCCTGCGGTCATCGCGGCGGCGGCGATCTCGACCAAGTCGGTCACGTTGGGGGTGAGCTTTGCCCACAGCGGCACACCTGCAGCGCTCGCGGCGCTGACGGCATCGGCAGTTGCCGCCGGATCGCACGCAAACATCTGGCCCCGGCCCTCGAGGTTCGGGCAGCTGACGTTCACCTCCAGTGCCGTCAGGCCGGCACCGGCCAGGGTCCGAGCCGCTGCCTCATAGTCAGCCACCGTGCGGCCCCAGATGCTGGCCACCACCCGAGCCCCGGTTCGACGAAGGCGCGGCAGTTCAGTCTCGAGCCACGCCTCGGCGCCGGGGTTCTGCAAACCCACCGCGTTGAGCATCCCGGCGGGCGTGCCCACAACCCGGGGCGCTGGATTCCCGGCCCAGGCGAACGGCGACAGCGACTTGGTCACCACAGCACCCAGTTCGGCAAGGTCGAAGTACGCGCGGAGTTCGGTGCCGTAGCCAGCGGTTCCCGATGCGGTCATCACGGGATTGGGCAGCTCGACGCTGCCGATCCGTACTGCCATATCGATTGGCGGGTCGCCCGAAGTACTCATTGGGGCCTCAGGCATGTTCGCGTCGCATCGACGCATCGAGGCTCGCGTGGAACTCCTGCAGCGGTCGCACTTGCAGGTCGCTCGCGAGCCATTCCCGCATGCCCGTCGCCACGGCTCGTGCGGCGGCGACCGTCGTGAAGCAGGGAATGTGATGGGAGCGGGCGGCCGCGCGAATGTGGCGGCCGTCGAGTTGGGCGCCACGGCCCCGCGGCGTGTTGACGACCAGGTCCACCCGGCCCGCTGCGATGAGCTGCACAGCGTCCTCGCCGGGCGAGGTCTCCTCGCCGTCGGCCGACAGCTTCGCCACCTCGACATCAACGGGCACGCCGTGGCTCCGCAAGAAGCTTGCCGTGCCGGCGGTGGCCGCTATGTCGAAGCCGATCTCAGCGAGCACCCGAGCCGCTTCCAGCCCCTCGGGTTTGTCTCGGTCCGCCAAGGTCAGCAGCACCGTGCCTTCGGAGGGCAGCACGTCGCCTGCGGCAATCTGGCTCTTCGCGAACGCCAGCCCGAATGTGGCGTCGATGCCCATGACCTCGCCGGTGGAGCGCATTTCGGGACCCAGCACGGTGTCCACCGAGGGGAACCGTCCGAACGGCAGCACTGCTTCCTTCACGGCCACGTGGCGCGGCGCTGCGTCAGCGTCGGCCTCACCGGCCAATGACACCCCACGGTGCAGCTGCCCGTCGCGAGCCCAGTCAGGCAGCATCCCGGCGGCCACGAGCTCGTCGAGTGTTTCTCCCGCCATCACCCGGGCCGCCGCCTTCGCCAGCGACACCCCGGTGGCCTTCGCTACGAACGGAACCGTGCGAGACGCCCGTGGGTTGGCCTCGATCACGAACACCTCGCCGGCTTTCACGGCGAACTGCACGTTCAGCAGCCCGACCACTCCCAGCGCTTCGGCCAACCGCTGCGTGTGCGACACGATGACCTGCTGGACCTCGCCGCTGAGGCTCGGCGGCGGTATTGCGCAGGCGCTGTCGCCCGAGTGCACCCCGGCCTGCTCGACGTGCTCCATGATGCCGCCGAGCATCCACGCCCCGGTGCGGTCGCGCAGCGAGTCCACGTCGACCTCGATGGCGTCTTCGAGGAACTGGTCCACGAGCACGGGCCGCTCGGCCGACAGCCCGCCTTCGCGTCCCAACGAGGAGAACAGGGCGAGCTCGGCCATGGTGGCGGCCAGCTCAGAGTGGTCATATACGACCGTCATGGCTCGGCCACCCAGCACGTAGCTGGGGCGCACCAACGCTGGAAAGCCGATCTGCTCGCAGATTGCGGCCGCCTCGGCCGGTCCGGCCGCAGTGCCGCCGGGCGGCTGGGGGATGGCGAGCTCTGTGCACAGCGCGTTCCAGCGCTCTCGGTCCTCGGCGAGGTCGATGGAGTCTGCGGGAGTGCCGCACACAAGCTCAGCCGGCAACTCGGAGGCCAGCTTGAGCGGCGTCTGCCCGCCCAGGCTCACGATGACGCCGACCGGCTCCTCGGCTTCGATGATGTTGTAGACGTCCTCGACGGTCAGCGGTTCGAAGTAGAGCCGGTCGGAGGTGTCGTAGTCGGTGGAGACCGTCTCGGGGTTGCAGTTCACCATCACGGTCTCGTAGCCGGCCTCGCGCAAGGCGAAGCTGGCATGCACGCAGCAGTAGTCGAACTCGATGCCCTGGCCGATGCGGTTGGGTCCCGAGCCCAAGATGATCATCCGGGGGCGGGTGCCGGGTCGGATCTCGTCCTCGTCTTCGTAGGTGGAGTAGTGGTACGGCGTGCGAGCGTCGAACTCGGCCGCGCAGGTATCCACCGTCTTGAACGTGGCGCGCACGCCCGCTTCGAGGCGCGCGGCCCGAACCTCGGCTTCGCTCACCCCCCACAACCACGCCAGTTGCGCATCGGCGAAGCCGAACTGCTTGGCGCGCCGCCAAGCGCGACGGTCCATCGAGGCCATTCCCCCGACGGCCTCCAGTACCTCGCGCTCATCGATGATGGCGAGCATCTGGTCCACGAACCAGGGGTCCACGCCAGTGTTGGCGCTGATGGCATCGGGGTCGGTGCCTCGTCGCAGCAACTCGCCCATCTCGAAGATGCGTTCGGGCGTGGGCGTCTCGATGGCCTCGAGCAGCTCAGCGGTGGAGCGTTCGGCGTACTGCGTCTCGCCCGCGTCGGCGTTCAGACCGAACCGGCCCTGCTCGAGGCTGCGCAGCGCCTTCTGCAGGCTTTCGGGGAAGGTGCGGCCGATGGCCATCACCTCGCCCACGGACTGCATCTGCGGGCCGAGCACGGGTGCCGCGCCGGGCAGCTTCTCGAACGCCCAGCGGGGGATCTTGGTCACCACGTAGTCGATGGTGGGCTCGAAGCTGGCGGGGGTCTCACCGGTGATGTCGTTGCGGATCTCGTCGAGCGTGTAGCCGACGGCGAGGCGGGCTGCGATCTTGGCGATCGGGAAGCCGGTGGCCTTCGAAGCCAGCGCCGAGCTGCGGCTGACCCGCGGGTTCATCTCGATGATGATTCGCTCGCCGTTGGCGGGATTCACCGCGAACTGCACGTTCGAGCCGCCGGTCTCGACGCCGATGCGGCGGATGCAGGCGAACGCTGCGTCGCGCATTTCCTGGTACTCGACATCGGAGAGGGTCTGTGTGGGAGCGACCGTGATGGAGTCGCCGGTGTGCACGCCCATCGCGTCGAAGTTCTCGATGGAGCAGATCACCACGCAGTTGTCGGCGCGGTCGCGCATCACCTCGAGCTCGAATTCCTTCCAGCCCCGCACCGACTGCTCAATGAGGATCTCGCTGATCGGGCTGGCATCGAGGCCTGCCGCTGCGGCAGCCTCGAACTCGTCGGGCGTGGTGGCGAAGCCCGTCCCCGCGCCTCCCAGGATGTAGGCAGGCCGGATGATGACCGGCAGGCCGATCTCGTCGATCGCTTGGCGGGCATCGTCCATGGAGTGCGCGATGGCCGAGCGAGCGCATTTCAGTCCGATCTCGGTCATGGCCTGACGGAAACGGTCGCGGTCCTCGGCAGTGGCGATGGCCTGCTCGGAGGCTCCGATCATCTCGACGCCGTAGCGATCCAGCACGCCGCTGTGGCTCAGCTCGGTGGCCAGGTTCAACGCCGTCTGGCCGCCGAGCGTGGGCAGCAGCGCGTCGGGGCGTTCACGGGCGATGATCGCTTCGAGCACGGCGGCGTCGAGCGGTTCGACGTAGGTGGCGTCGGCGAATTCCGGGTCGGTCATGATCGTGGCGGGATTCGAGTTCGCCAGGATCACCCGGTAGCCCTCCTCGCGCAGCACCCGGCAGGCCTGGGTGCCCGAGTAGTCGAACTCGCAGGCTTGGCCAATGACGATGGGTCCCGAGCCGATGATCAGGATCGAGGAGATGTCATCACGGCGGCCCATCAGCTGCTCCCCCGCAGGGAGCTGCCGGAGCCGTTGCGCGTGCCGACCCAGAACGTTGACATGAGGTCCGCGAAGCGATCGAAGAGGTAGTGCGAGTCGTGCGGTCCGGGGCTGGCTTCGGGGTGGTACTGGACGCAGAACGCGGGCAGGTCGCGGCAGGCGAAACCCTCGAGCGCTCCGTCGTTCAGGCAGACGTGCGTCTCGTCGACTCCCGGCACGGAGCCCGATTCGATGGCGAAGTTGTGGTTCTGGCTGGTGATCTCGATGCGGCCGGTGGCCTCGTCGCGCACGGGCACGTTGCCGCCGTGGTGGCCGAAGGGAAGCTTGTAGGAGCGGCCGCCGAGGGCAAGGCCGAGCACCTGCTGGCCCAGGCAGATGCCGAAGATCGGAACCTCTCCCAGCAGGTCACGCAGCGCCGTGGTGACGCCGCCGGCCATCTGGGGGTCGCCGGGACCGTTGGAGAGGAAGATCCCATCGGGTTCTCGGGCGAGCACCTCGGCCGCGGTGGTCCCCGCCGGCACGATGTCGACGGTGGCGATGCGGCCCAGCTTCGTGGCGATGGCGCGCTTGATGCCCAAGTCGTAGGCGACGACCCGCCACGGCCCGTCGCCCGCGGTGTACGGCTCGGCGGTGGTGACCTCGCTGACGAGGTCGACGCCTGCAGTGCCGGGCTCGGCGCGGGCGGCGGCTGCGAGACGTTCCAGCGCGTCGTCGTTGGGGGCAGGGCCGAACGCGCCACCCATGGCGCCGTAGTCCCGGACGTGGCGAGTCAGCCGGCGCGTGTCCACGCCGGCGATGCCGGCGACACCGTGGCGGACGAGGTACGAGTTGAGGTCTCCCTCGGAGCGCCAATTCGATCGACGCCTGGCCAGGTCGCGGATGATGACGCCACGGCAGAAGGGCCGGCTCGACTCGGCATCGGCGGCGGTGATGCCGTAGTTGCCGATGTGGGGGTAGGTGAAGGCGATGATCTGGCCCGCATAGGAGGGATCGGTGATGACCTCCTGGTAGCCGGTCATCACCGTGTTGAATACGACCTCACCGGAGGCCACCCCACCAGATGCTGTTGGGGGCGCGCCGATCATCTCGCCCTCGAAGACGGTGCCGTCGGTAAGCACGAGGGCGCTACGTGCGGGAGCGCTTGGCTGGTTCATAGTCCTGCCCCCGCGCTTCGGGCCGCGAACATCACGGCGGGCTCGCACGGCTGTCCATTGGCCACGACGAGGTGTCCGGCGACGACCGTCGCGGTCACCATGGCGCTCATCGACCGGCCTCGGTGCGGGGTATTTCGCGCCATCGACACTGAGCCTCGCTCAGCCAGCGTCCAGGTCCGGTCGAGATCAAGCACCACGAGGTTTGCCGGTTGGCCCGGCTCGATGAGCCCACCGCCGAGGTGTGCGGCGCCGGCCAGCTCAGCCGGTCGCCACGACAGCGCGTCCAGCGCTGCCTCAAGACCGATCTCGGGATGACCGAGAGTGAGTGCGGCGCAGGTTTCGAGCGAGGCAATGCCAGGCGGCGCTTCATCGAAGGGCAGATCCTTGGCTTGGGGCGGCACTGGCGAATGGCCGCTGACGATGGCGTCGATGGTGCGGTCGTTGACGCCGGCGATCAGCGCGTCCCGGTCGGCCGCAGTGCGGTACGGCGGCTCGGCGCGCATCAGGGTGTCGTAGCCGTCGGCGTGGGCATCAATGAACAGCAGGTGCTCCGCCGCAACCGAGACCGAGACGTCGAGCCCTTCGGCCTTGGCGGCGCGCACCAGCTCGACGGTACGGGCGGCGCTGATGCGGTCGAGGTGCAGGCGGCCGCCGGTGAGCCGTGCAACGCCGATGACGACGGCAGCTGCCAACTCCTCGGAGGCAGCGGGCTCGCCCGCCAGCCCCATCCGCGCCGAAACTGCGCCTTCAGCCATGGCGGCAGCGCCGGCGAGGTGAGCGGTGGCAGGGCGCACGGACACGACAGCGTCGAGGGGTCCTGCGTACTGCAGGGCGCGTCGCAGGAGGCCGACGTCATCGGGGGGCCCGACGTCGGTGAACCATCGAACACCGGCGTCAGCCAGCTCGGCCATCGGCGAGAGGCGGCACCCGGCCCGCTCGGCCGTGATCGTGGCGGCGGGAATGATGTGGCCGCGGGCGTGCGCCGCATTGCGGCGGAGCTCGGCTAGCTGTCCCAGACGGTCGAGCGGGGGTTCGGTGTCGGGCTGGGCCATCACGGCGGTGAAGCCGCCCCGCACGGCCGCCGCGCTGGCTGTGGCGACGGTCTCGGCTTCCTCGTTGCCCGGCTCGCCCAGGCGTGCGAACAGGTCCACGAAACCCGAGACGACCACGCAGCCTGAGGCGTCGATCAGGCGTGCCTCGCCATCGACGGTCACGCCCGGCGGATTCACTGCCGCTATCTGGCCGTCAACCACGGTGATGTCGGCACGGCGCCGCCCGGCACGCTCGACGATCTCACCGCCCGTGATGACCAGGGCCGCTTCGGCAGCCGGCATCGGGAGCGTCTGGGTCTCAGGCATCGCTCGCTCCCGAGGTGTCGGTCCCTGCCGATTCGGCTCCTGGCAGCGCAGTGCCCGATCCGATGAGACGGAACAGCACCGCCATGCGGGCCGCCACGCCGTGGGACACCTGCTGGGAGACCAGCAACCGGCTGGCAGCCAAGTCTTCGAACACGGCGCCCGCTATCTCGATGCCACGGTTCATCGGACCCGGGTGGGTGATGACGGCATCGGGGCGCAGACGCTTGGCTCGTTCGGCGGTGAGGCCGTAGTGGGCCACGTACTCGGTGACCGAGCCGATCAGCCCGTCGGCCATGCGCTCGCGCTGGCAGCGCAGCAGCCCCACCACGTCGAGCCCGCCGAGCACGTCGTCGAGGCTGTGGGTGATCTCGACACGCTGTGCGGCATCAGGCGGCAGCCAGCAGTCGATCCAGTCGCGGGGCTGTGCTGGGAGCAGCGTCGGCGGTGCGACCAGCACGATGCTGGCGCCGAGCGCGGCATAGGCCTCGATGTCGCTGCGGGCGACTCGACTGTGGACGATGTCGCCGACGATGCCGATGCGTCGCCCTGCCAGCGTGGGCTGTTCAGCCGCCTCGGTTCCTGGCGGGCTGTCAGAGGCGGGGCTGAAGTGCCGCCACAAGGTGTAAGCGTCCTGCAGACCCTGGGTGGGGTGGGCATGCCAGCCGTCGCCGCCGTTGAGGATGGAGACGCCTTCGTCAGCCCAGCGCGCGATCTGGGCGGGCACTCCGGCGCTGCGATGTCGCACCACGGCAGCGTCGATGCCCATGGCCTGGATGGTCTCGAAGGTGTCGCGAATCGACTCGCCCTTGGACAGCGACGACGAGGCCGCCGAGAACGTCATCACGTCCGCCGACAGGCGCTTGGCAGCGGTTTCGAACGCGAGACGGGTGCGGGTGGATTCCTCGAAGAACAGCGTGGCCACGGTGCGGCCGCGCAGGGCGGGCACCCTGGGGATGGGCCGGCGGCCGACCTCCACGAAGCGGTCGGTGAGCGCCAGCAGTTCGGAGATGCCTTCGGTGCCGAGCTCGCCCAGCGTCAGCAGGTGCCCGTTCACTTGCGCATCTCCCCCAATAAGACGCCCTCGAGCGACACGTCCACCATTTCCTCGCGGCTGGTGGGCAGGTTCTTGCCGACGAAGTCGGGGCGGATCGGCAGCTCGCGGTGGCCGCGGTCGATGACCACGGCCAATTGCACGGCGCGGGGCCGTCCGAAGTCGTTTACGGCGTCGAGCGCGGCCCGGATGGTGCGGCCGGTGAACAGCACGTCGTCGACCAGCACGACAGTCATGCCGTCCAGGTCGAAGGGGATGTCGGTGACGGCTTCAGCCATGACGGGACGCAGGCCGATGTCGTCGCGATGCAAGACGACGTCGAGCGTTCCGAAGGGCACGTCGGTGCCGTCGATCTCGAACAGCAGGCGCACGATGCGCAGCGCAATCTGCACGCCGCCGGTCTGGAGGCCCACCACCACGACGTTGTCGAGGCCCTGGTTGCGCTCGAGGATCTCGTGGCTGACCCGGGTGAGCGCCCGATGGACCCCGCTGGAATCGAGAACGGTGGTCCGGGCAACAAAAACGCCCCCATAGGGGGGCGTCATACGTCGCTCGCGGTCTGCCACGCGCAAGTCCTTCCTGTCCGTACGGGCCTCACAGGACCCGCTTCACGGTCAGATCCGCACCCTAGCGCGGGCATGTCGCGAAACAGCGCGCATTTATTGTCCCGAACGTGCCTGTGCACGCGGCGCGTCAGGGTGGCGGCGCCGTGAGCGCGCTGCTGGATGCAGTAGGGCAACGTGGCTAGATGCAGGAGGGCAGCGTGGTACCGGCCAGGTCATCCACGTCGAGTGCGTCGAGGCTGAGGGCGTGGAGACCGCGCGCCGGGGCGAGGCCGCGCAACAGCACCGGCGACCAGTCCAGCGACACGTCAGCCCGGATGGCACCGCCTCTCCAGCACACGGCGCAGTGCGGCTCGGTGCAGCTCTGCGGCGGTACGCATCGTCGGCGCTCGCCATCGCCGATCGCGCAGGTGTCGAGTGTGCTCACGGCGATCCGGCGGGCTTCATCCGCGGCCTGGTTTCTCAGGCCCATGACGTGCGCTGTGTCGGCGGCGGCTGCGCTGAACAGGGCGCACATCGCTGCAAGCGCCAACGCCAGCAGTGGTGCACTCATGGCCGAAGCCGCGGCGCGGGCGGTACCGGGATGGCGACGCGTGCGCTGACCGTGTCACGGAACAGCGGTGAGACAGCGAGCGGGCAGGTCACGTCGACGGTGACGGCTGCAGGTCCGGTTGCTGGAGTCAACCGGTGGATTCCCGCGGATACCTCGAAACGCTGATCTTCGGTATCGCACGTGCCGACGGCGGCCCCGCCCACCACCCGTTCGGCGATCTCGGCGGCGTGCGCGTCGAGCTTGGCATCGGCGATGTCCGCTGGCGGCGATGCAACGGCAGAGGCGACGTAGTGGGCGGCTTCGATGCTGGCTGTGTGCATACCGGTTGCGGCGCGAGTGGCGTCGCCCGAGTAGTCGACAAGCCAGATGCCCATGACCAGCACCGCCGCCACGCCCAGCATCCCGACTGTCTCATCCATCAGTGGGCCTCCCTGGTGCGCTCAGCACGGCGGTGCTACGGACTTGTTCAGCACGGCGGTGCCACGGGTGCTGCGAGCACAGCCCCCACGCTGGAAGCCGGGCGGCGGCAGGCGACGGCCAGCGCCGCGCCGGCCCCAAGCCAGCCATGGGACTCCACCCGCACCGAAACGATGACCGAGCATGTGCCGTCGGCGTGCACCTCGACCGCCGTGGGTTGGACGGCCGCGAGCTGCGCTGTGCGATCGACGGCCGCTTGCGCCGCTGTGGCTGTCGCATGAGGCGGCAGACCTGCGTCTGTGCAGTCCCAATCAGCCGGCACCAGATCAGTGACCGCGACAGCGGCGGCATCAGCCGCTCCTTGCGCCGCGGCCGCTCCCACCTGTCGGGCAAACAGCGAGATCACCAGCGCCAGGAACACCGTCAGCACACTGAACAGACGCAGGATCGAGAGTGAGCTGTCCATCGCCGTCGAGGTAGATAGGCCGTCAGAGAGTGATGTTGATTGGCAGAGCCATTAGCCCGTACATGCAGCGGGAGTACCGCCCCATGTGCCGCCCACCGCATCGCACAGGTTCTTTGACTCGATCTTGTCGTACTTGATGCTGTCGTCCGTCTGCGGAGCGTTGCTGCTCAGCGTCGTCCACATCACGGCGACGACCAAGGCGGCGGCCGCCACTGCGGCGGCGATGAACATGAGTTTGGTGACCGGTGAATCCATCTTTGTGCTCCTTGCCCTTACTGGCGGGCGGTTGGGGTCGTGAGTCCTGCAATGGCGCTGGCGCACTCAGTTCGACGGCAGTGTCATGACGATGGTCACCATGACCACACCGGAGGCCACCACGGCGAGCATCGAGGCGGAAGCGCCGACGCTGCGCCCGAGGCGGTCGATCGACTCGCGGCGTCGATCGTCGATGGCCCGCACGACGCGGTCCAACACCCGGTCGAGCAGCTGAGAGGCTGCGGCGCCCGATCGTTCGGCGACATCCACCGTGCGCAGCAGTGACGCAGTCGGCGAGTCGGACAGCAGCGCCGCAACTGCGGCGAGCGGGTCGCGCCCGCTGATCACCGCCGCGTTGACCGCGCCAGCCGCGGGCGCGAATGCAGGATCGGCCACGCGCTCGGCAGCGTCGAGCACCGCCACGCTGATCGGCCGTCCAGCTGCGACGAACAGGCGGATGCGTCGCAGCCATGACAGCACCGCTCCGTCCAAGCGGCGATGATGTCCTGACAGCATTGCGCTTGCCATCAGGGCCGGCACTACCCACGCGGCCGCAACTGCTACGAATAGCGACCATGCCAGAACGAGCCGTGGCGACGCCGCTCCCCCGCTGGGCAGCCGGAGCCCGACGACGAAACCGACGCCGATCATGCATGCCGCTACCACGATCGTGAGCGTGGCGAGTCGCGCCG
Source organism: Candidatus Poriferisodalis sp. (assembly GCF_965237655.1). GTDB lineage: Bacteria > Actinomycetota > Acidimicrobiia > Acidimicrobiales > Poriferisodalaceae > Poriferisodalis. The sequence goes on along the minus strand of NZ_CBDEGB010000002.1, from coordinate 1,074,267 downwards.
GGCTCCAGCCCAGCGCTGCCAGCACTCGGCGGCCCCGGCGGCGGCGCTCGCTCGCCGCGAGCAAACGGACGGCGGCGAACGCTCCTGTCCCCGCCATCGCCCATAGGGCAAGCGAACTCGCGGGCGGCAACGGAACGCTCATCGCAGCATCTCCCACGCCGACGTGATGGGGCGGGCAGCGATCGCCACTGCAGCGGCGACCGCTGCAAGGCCAACACGCTGGCCCTCCGGTCCGGTCATCCATGCCCAACCATCAGGACTCACGAGCGCGCTGCCCACGGCAACGGCAGCACCAAGTGTCGCGGCGAGTCCGACCTGCGGCAGATTCGCCGCGACATGACGGTGGAAGTGACGAGCGGTCGCGGCGACTTCGGCTGCCTCGGCTTCCAGAACGCCCAAGATGGGCACCCACTGGCCGCCGCTGGATGCAGCGACCGCCACCACATCGGCCAGCCAGGCCGCGATCGTGCCCTCGGCGCCCGCCGCAAAATGCTGTGCAGCCGCCTCGACACCCACGTTGCGGCACTCGGAAACGAGGCGAGACGCTGTCTGCGCGATAGGTCCTGTCGCCAGGGGTGCGGAGGTCTCGAGCGCGTCAACCACCGTGCGTGAGACCTGCGCCTGGTTGGCCAGAACCGATGCGAACTGCGCGACCGACTCGGCAGCCACGACACGCCGCCGGCTGCGCACGACGTTGGCGGCGCACCACGAACAGATGCCGACAATTGCGCCTGACAACCCAGCGGCTGTCGGCCCGAGCGCCAGGCCTGAGACGAATGCAGCGACGCCTGTCGCCAGCCACGGCCACCGAATCGAGCCATCAACCGTGCGATCGGTGCGGGGTGCCGTGCCGAGCAGCGTCCACAGCGCGGCTCCTGAGCCAGCCAGACCGAGTGCCGCAACCCTCAGCACTTGATGCCCTCCGCGTCGGATTCCTCGCCAGCACTCGGACCTTCACGGGTGGACGGGCGACGTCCAGCGGCCGTGCATTGGCCGAGATTGGGAACTGCTGCGCGGCACGTCCACGACTCATCGACCAAAGGCTCGTACGGCGGTGCCTCGTCGATGGGAACGAGCGGCCCGGGATCCCACAGGACCTCGCGTGGCTTGGCACCATCGTGCAGCGGCGTCCCAAACAACAGCTCGCCGTGCTGTGGCTCGTTGCATTGCGACGGGATGCGGGATGGGGGTTCCGCCGGTGCTATCGCTCGGCCGTCATCTGGCTGCACCGAGGCGCCGTCATCGGCGGGCATGGCCTCGGAGACAGCCTCGTTGTCGCAATCCTCACCGATCGGCGCCGGAGAATCGGATGCAGCAGCAAGCACTCCGGAAGTCGATGAAACAGGCATGTCGACGATCTGCGTGAACGCCTCAGGCAGTTCGTCATCACCGCTCGACTCCGAGAGGCCGGCAGATGCATAGACCTGCGCGACGCGTCCGGTCGGGCGGCCCACTGGCGTCGCCCAACGGTCACCCGGTAGCAGCGCCCACAGGCACGTCGTGGAGATGACCCCTGTCAGCTCGCCGATGCCGGTCAACTGGGTTACGTCGGCGACGACACGCTCGCCCGCATCGTTGCGGCCCATCCAGACGCACAGATCCACGGCTGCGGCTATCTGCCGACGGGCGTAGTCGGGTTCCGCGCCCTCTGAACAGGCGTAGGCCACGAGCTTCTCGAGCACACCCCTGCCGGGCTGAGAGTGCAGCGTTACGAGACACCCATCGAGGCCCGACGACATCGCGTCGAGCAACGCCTCGCAGCCGTCACCGCGGATCTCGCCCACCACGAGCTTGCTGGCATTTGCGCGCTTGGCATCGCGGATGTGGTCAGCCATCGAATGCCGGCCATGGCCGTCCTGGTTCGGGTCACGTGTCAGGCGCTCGAAGGTGTTGGGGTGAATGCCGTACTCGCCGAGCCGCAGTTCGGGCGTGTCCTCGATCGTGTCGATGCGCTCGTGGTCGGGGACTGCCGCGAGCAATGCCTGGCACAGCGTGGTCTTGCCGCCGCCCATCGCCGCCGCCACCACCACATTGGCTCGGACCCGCCCGGCAATGGCTTCGATGAGCACGCTGCCGAGTGCCTGGGACACGATGCCGAGTTCGTCAAGTCGCATCCGGCCCGCCATGTTCGAGCGCAATACGACGTTCGGCGGGCTGGTCACGAACGCCTCGGCGTGAAGTCGCCAGCGATCTCCGACACGCACGTCGAGACGCGGATCCAGCTCGTCGAAGCGCTGCGGCCGATCGCCGGAATAGCTCGCCAGAAAACGCACGGCCTCGATGAGGTCTCCATCGGCAGCGAACGGCGAGGGTCGGCGCTCGACACGTCCGCCTGCGTACTGAACGAGCATCGATTCCCCGCCGCGTATCTGGAATTCCTCGACGTCAGGCTCGGCCAGCAGATCACTGAGTGCGTCAGTGGCTGCACGTGCTGCGTTTCGGCGTCGAACTGCACCGTCGGACCGGTCGAGCCGTTGAGGCGCGCATGCCGAGGTGACCAGCATGCGGCCGAGCCGGTGCAACTGCCGGTGCGCGCGTCGACTGCCGACGCGGCTGATGCGAACTACCCGCTGAACACCCAGTGCCGCCGAGAGCTCGCCAGTCGGGTCCGACCGGGCACCATTCGCTGCAGGGAGCCAGACCGCTATTCGCGGCGCTGTCACCGTCGCCACGGCGTGCCACACGTCTGCTTGGTGTTCTGCGCCGCCTGTGCTGCGGGCATGGCGGCCGGCAATTGCTCCGAGCAACAGCACAATCTGGCTCGATGCAGCGGCTGCAGTCTCAATGACGTCGCGTTCCGCGCTGCTGCCCAACCAGACCACACACGGATCGTTTGCAGCGCCCGGCTCGGGAACAGCGGCAACATCGCCAACCAGAGCGACCTGACCGGCGACCGACGTCAATCCCGTTCGCAGAGCGTCTCGGCACCACTCGCGTACCTGCGGCACGAGGGCGTCATCGCAGAGCACGAGGAGCACCGCTCAACTCCCTGCCGGATTGAAGCTCGGCAGCGGTGCGGGGGCGTCCGCGCCAGGTGTCGACGGCGCCAGGCGCGTCGAACGGCCCGAAGGGCACAGCGGCCAGCCATCAGGCGGCGCCGGCCAGACCACCAAGCCACCCAGCTCCGCGGCTGCCGCAAGACGGGCGGCAAAGGGCGCGTCCACTCGAACGACAATGCGACCGTCATCACCGTCGGCGAGCGTCGTCACATCGATCGCGCATCCGCCGAGCACCGTCGACAACACGGCCCGGCTTCCGGCGCCAGGCCCAGGTGCAGGCCATGCTCCCGTTTCGGCCGCGAACTGGATCAACGTGACAGCGCCCGCGACATCTTGAGGCGCCTTCAGCAGCGCAGGTGTGACGAAGGTGCCCGCAGGCACGTCGTGCGCTACTGCTCGTCCAACAATCGCGTCGGGATCGGCGAACCGGGTTGCAAGCGCCTCCGGTACTCCCACGACTTCGAACGCTCCGGGAGACTGACCTGCCATCCATGCCTCGAAGGTCACTGCTACGAGTGCTTGAGGTGGCGCAGTGTGCGGGCGGCCCCAGAGCCAGATCGCCAAGACCACGATGGCGACGATCGCCAGAGCAGCGCCGAGCCGCCAAGGTTCCGGACCTCGCTGAGGCAAGCCAGCCACCGCTGCCTGCTGCTCGTCGCCGAGGTAACCGGCGGGCGACGACAAGGTCACAGCCCTGCTCCGCTTGCGGTGACCGTCACTCGGCCGTCTGCGTAATCGCTCAGCGACCTAATCCAATCCACACCCGAGGCGAGCGTGACCCAGCACGCATCGTCGGCGGGCGGTTGAGCGCTTCCCGTGCCCGCCCACTCCGCCGCCTGTTGGGGCTCGAAGCACGCTTGGACATCCCAGGCATATACCCCTGGGTGACGGAAGAGCCATCCGCAGGCCGCCGCGGCTCCCGGGCCGGCGGCGTCTGCGGCCGGGCATGCAAGCTCGGCCGGATCCGCCCCCTGCTGGTGCCACTGGCGCAGCAACAATTGCTGGTCCTCGCCGAGTGCATCCCAGCGGTCAACGAGATGACGAGCGCCGGCATTGCCCTCCATGAGCCGGCGCTCGGCGGCGATCCACGGCCTCATCTCGTGCCAGTTCGAGCGCAACCAGGTTGCGACCCAGCCGCAGACTCCGTCGACGACATCCAGCGAACCGAGCGCCTGCATCCAGCCGCGGCCCGGCGCCACCAGCAGGAACTCTCCCCCACCGGGCATGTGCTGCTGGGGACTCGAGCCCCCAGAGGCCGCACGTACATGAGACGCCCACGCCAGCTCGTCGACGGCCGTTGCTGCGATCGCCGGAGTCGGCAATGCGGGGCATTCGTCGTTTTCTGGCTCAGTTGATCCGCCCGGTCCCGGTTTGTTCTCTGGGCGGGCGATTGGACCGGAGCCGGGGCCGTCAGGACGCCCGGGATCGTGGGGAGCGACTACCGGCCGATTGTTGCCGGGCCCGTCATCGTCCTCTTCGTCGCTGTCGTCGCCACCGCCGTCCTCGCCGTCCTCGCCGTCCTCGCCATCGCCGTCCTCGCCATCGCCGTCCTCGCCATCGCCGTCCTCGCCATCGCCGTCCTCGCCATCCTCGCCGTCCTCGCCATCCTCGCCGTCCTCGCCATCCTCGCCGTCCTCGCCATCCTCGTCATCGTCGCTGTCATCGTCCTCTTCGTCGCTGTCGTCGCCGTCGCTGTCGTCGCCATCGCTGTCGTCGCCGTCGTCGCCGTCGTCCTCATCGTTCCCATCGTCCGACGGAAGGCAGCCGTAATCGAACGAACCGCTGATGCGGCTCCGCACATAGGAGGGCAGCGCAGCGAAGTCTGAGCAGTCGAACACGCACACCCGGTACGTCTCGGGACCGCGATCGGCGTGAACGTGCTCTTGGATCTGCGTATGGGAGAGCTCACCGATCGCTGGGCAATAGGTGCGGATGGTGGTCTGTTCGCAGTCGCCCGGCGAGACGCACTTGTCGAGCAGGTCGCTTTCGGTGACGCAGCTGCCGCCGTGATCCGGTCGATACACCGTCCCGTCGATGCCATCGCATGCGTCGGAATCGGAGTCCCACACGCGTCCTGGAAGCTCGTCGCACGAAACGTAGGACAGCAAGCCGTCCGAGCAGCGATGTATCCCGAGTTCTGCGAGTCGCTCGTCATTCTCACCGGCAAGGTGATGCAGGGGCCGGGCGGTGCCGTCCGGAGTCACCGAAGACCCTCCGCCGGCATCCTGGTCGGTGCCAGTGTCCACATCTGAACCTGGACTCGGCGACTGGCACGACAGCACGCTGAGGCCCATTCCGCCCACGGCGTCCGAGTAGCGCGGCACTGTCCCAGACGGGCAGCTCTGTTGCGGCGGTGCTGACGGATTTCCGAGCCTCGTTCGTCGACACTGGCTCCCGGCGTTCTGCCATCCTGCGGCACACCGACCCAAGGTGACGGACCTGGTTTGCCATTCGGCCACGGTCTCGTAGATGGGCTCGGTCGTGTAGTGGATCGTCGGCACGCGGTCCCAGTAGCCGGTCTCCACCTCGCTATGGATCGGCTCTTCACGCCAATAGCCGGGAATGGTCACCGAGTGCGTCGTCAGAAGTTCGTACACAGGAACCTCGGTTGTCACGGTCTCTGTGATCGGCGGACCTGGAATGCAGCACTCGAGACGTGTGCGTGTCTCGGTGTGCGTCTCGGTGATCGTTTCGTTCCAGCACTGCTGACCCGCCAGTGGGTCGAACGAGCATCGCTGCACCACGCGCTTGGTCTCGACTTCCACCTCATAGCTGACCTCGTAGAGCACATCGGGACCTGGGCGAGTCACAACCTTCGACTCGATGCGGGTTCCGACCTGCACTCGGACGGGCGGCACGAGCGGCTCAAGGACAGTTCTTGGAGGCACCCAGATGCGATTCGTGCCTGACTGCACTCGCTCTGTACCGGTCGGGATCCAGACATCCTCGTAGGTGGTGTGGCTGTAGACCTGCCGGGTCCGGCCGGTATCCACCTGTCGCGACACCCGTCGCTGGCACTCGTGGCCGCCGAATTGCCCGGCGACACGGGTCCAACCCGACGGGCAGCTCGACGGGCGGAGCACTGTCTCGGTGTGGGGCGTACGGCATTGCCCGCTGCTGCTGTCGAGCACCATGGAGCCAGGACAGCTCAAGACCGGCGCAGCCGACGACCGTGCTCCCGCAGCACTGCCGAAACCTGCCGCCACTGCGACAACAGCCACGAGCGCTGTGGCAATCACCCCAAGCGCCCGCCATGCAGCCCGCCCGATCCCCAACCGAGCATCTGAGGGAGAGAGGGAGCGGCCGGATGCACGATCCTCGACCGCCGTCACTGCGCCAACTCCAGGAGGCTCGGTGTCAGCGGCCACCAGTACAGGTCGGTCTGCGGCGGCCAGCCGGCTTGCGGGCATGGCGGCATCGGTCGCGGGTAGGCGTGCTCAGCATCGGAAAGCGGCAGCGAGCCCGGCGGCCACGGCTTCTTGACCCGGCGTTCAGGCGGTCGTTCCAGCGCCTCGGCAATCACCGCGTCGTCTGGCGGGCAGCCGAGGATCTCGGTGAGCGACTTGAACGGAGACAGGTACATGCGCTCGTGCCAGATGGTGCCGGAATTCCACGTCGTGGAGGACAGCTCGGACGTCACGGCAGGAGCGTTCGTTGCGACCTCCCGCAGTGCCTCCCATTGCCTGGGCGTGCAGCGGTCCTCCAATTCGGGCCGATGCAGCTCGCCTTCGACCAGCACCCCGACGGGGATGCCCGTGTCGCACCAGTACTCCAGGTGCCAGCCGTCATGGCGATGCGCCCGCCACGCCTCCTGCTGGGGCACGTTGACCCACTCGCGGACAGCGATCCACTGGTTGCGAACCCCCGAACCCCAGGCCCCGGGCTCGGCCCAGTCGATCGTCGCCGCATGCGCTTGTTGGGCCTCGGCCAGCCACTGCACGGCCTGCTCAAAGGTCTCGCTGTCGCAGGGTCCATCGAACAACGCGTTGCGCAGGACGCGGTAGCTGTGACGGGACCAGGTGAGCCACATGGCTTCCACCTGTGCCCAATGTTCGGTTCCGGCGTCGAGCCGCTCCCCCGTTGATGCATCAACCAGGAACGACTGCCCCGGTGCATGGCAGACGACGGCGAGCGCATGACCGGCCGCCGACAGATCTGCAACCCACGCCCGCTCGACTGGTGGCGTGGTGAACGCCAAGCGCAGGCCGCGGGCCCACAGCGACTCCAGCTGCCGGGTGCGATGGGACTCGGTGTAGACGCCCGGCGTGACCGAGGCCAGATCGCTGCAGGCCTCCCAGATAGTGCCTGGGCCAGTGCTGACCACCGCGTGGCCGACGAGGGAATCGGTCACCGCCCCCTGAGCGGCCCGGCGAGTCAGCCACTGCTTGGCCTCGGCTGACCAGTCGCCTGGGACATACCCGAGATCGGTCAAGCTGTGACCACCGAGCGCCAGTTCCATCGGCTCTCCGGGGCTGTAGACCAACAGCTTGGCGATGTCGTTGACCGTGGTTCCCCACGCGTGCATCGGACGGCGCCCGGGAGATCGCATGCCTGCGATGAAGGCCTCAAGAGCGGCGCTGGCCCGATCCCTCTCTGCTGCGGCTTCGCCGACATCGACGCCCAGTGCCTGCGGAGTCGGGTGCGGGGGGCACAGCGACACGTGGTCGTAGGCGGATCTGCGATCTGCGACCAGACGTGTCTCGTGTTCGAGTCCCGCGGGGTCCACGACCAACTCCCAGGCCGTCTCGGTTCCAGCACGCCTTCGCGCAACCCGCGTGCCGCCAGCGAATGCAGCCTCCGCGGCCCGTACGTAGGGCGGCATGGCCTCCCAACGTGAACGCTGTGAGACGACGTGCCGGAAGCCCGCGTCCATGTCGGTGAGCAACGCCGACTGCGATCCGACCACTGCCACCGTGTCGTCCACATCCGAATCGGGATAGGGCGGCCACGGCACCCAGATGCGTCCGCCGCCGATCTGCATTTCCAACGGCAGCTCCAACGGCAGCTCGCGCAACCGCGACGTCGGGAACTCGCCGCTGCCAGCGACAATCGTGCGGGCTTCGGTGAGCGGCAGTTCGAACAGCGCCGGATCCGGCGCGTCGGCAGCCGGAGTGCTCGGCGAAGCCGCGATCGTCGGCCCTGGATCCGCTGGCACCGCCAGATCCCGACTGCACGCTGCGAGCACTGAGATGAGCACCAACGTCGGAGCGCCTGCCCGCAGGCAGCCCGACAAAACCTTTCGGCATGGGATTGTGACCATCGCACAGCTCCTACGGACTCCGGGCCCGCGGCCGCCTCGTTGAGTCGAGGCCGTCACCAACGGATCGTTGGGAGTTCTAGGCGCGTCGTGTTAGCTCATTCCAATGATTTTCAATATCTATGAAACTTGAACCATGACGCGAACGTCCCGATGCACGAAATAGTCCTTGGCAGGTCGCCCTCAGCGCTAGGCGGCGGGGTCTGTGATGGCCGACGGGGTTCGGTGCCGACGGGCCCACAGCGCGAATGCGAGGCCGACCGCGCCGTAGCCGGCATAGGCAACTGCCAGCGGCGTCACCGAACCAGCGATGGTGCGGTCGATGAGCATCGCAAGCAGCGCTCCGCCGCCCATCGAGATTGTGCCGATCACCGCTGATGCGGTGCCGGCCAGCTCGCCCATCGGCTCCATGGCCTGGGCCAGGATCAGCGGACTCGTGAACGTGCGCAGCGAATTGATCACCGTGATCACGGCGAACCAGCCGAAGAACCACGGCTGACCGCCGGCCTGCCACGACCACAGTGCCAGGACCGTCGAGAGGACCAGCGTGGTCGGAAGGAGCACCACGATCGCCCGGTCGGCACCGATACGTGTCACCTGCCGGCTCCCGGTGAACACCACCAGCCCCATGAACAAGCTCATCCCTGCGAAGTAGAACGCGAACACGTCGCCCCGGCCGTACACGTCGTCGAAGAGGAGTTGGCTGCTCCCCAAGAAAGCGACGAACGAGCCATGTCGAACATGACCGCCAGTGCCGAGCCGATGGTCACCTTGTTGGCGAAGACCGCGACGATGGCTTCACGGGTTCGGCCGAGGGTGAGCGGGCGGCGACGCGCGGGCGGGAGCGACTCGGGGAGCCGGATCACCCAGATCGCCAGCACCACCGTCAGCACGATCGGAGCGCCCATGACCCAGCGCCACGTCCCGACGGCCAGCACCGCCTTGCCGAGCAATGGCGCGATGGCGGGAACCAGCATGAACACCGCCGCAACCGCCGCCAGCACGCGGGCCAGCCGATCCCCCTCGTACAGGTCGCGGCCGATGGCCAGGGTGAGAGCCCGGGGCCCTGCAGCGCCGATGCCCCAGATCAGCCGGCTGACGATCAGAATCTCGAACGTCGGAGCGAGCGCAGAGCCCAAGGCGCCGAAGGTGTACAGAGCCAGGCCGGCGTACAGCGCAGGCTTGCGACCGAAACGGTCAGTGAATGGGCCATACACCATCTGCGCGCCGGCAAGTCCCAGGAAATACAGGGTGACGGTAAGTGCGACCCGAGGCGAATCAGCAGCGAGACCCAAGCCGATCCGGATGTCGGTGAAGGCGGGCAGCGCCATGTCGATGCCCAGCGCCGTCGTGGCGCTGATGGCGCCCAGCAGGAAGACGAGCTCGCGTTCGGCGATCCTGCGTGGCCGCTGACCGCCGTCCGCTGTCACGAACTGCCCATAGCGGTGGCGAGGACTCCGTTCACGAGGGCCCCGCTGCGATCGGTTGCGCCCAGTCGGTGCGCCAATTCGACGGCTTCGTTGATGACCACGGCGGCCGGAGCAGCCCCGCGTTCGAGCTCGAAGAGCCCCTGAAGCAGGATCAGGCGGTCGCAGATACCGAGGCGCTGCGGAGTCCACCCCTCGTTCAGCAGCCCAGCGAGACGCTCGGTGAGCGCCTCTTGCTGGGCGGCGATACCAGTGGCCAGCTCGTGCGCGAACGGGTCGAGATCGCTGATCTGCTCTGCGAGCACGTCCGACAGGTAACAGGACTTCATCTCGGCCTCGTACAGCAGTTCCACCGAGCGCTGGCGCGCCTCGCGCCGACGGGTCGGCTCATCGGGGGCTGCGAACGGGTCGCTGGAGCGAGTCATGGCAGTGGACCTGTGCCCGTCTCAGCAACCCTGCGGGGTCAGCCGCGGGCGCGCTCGACGTAATCGCCGCTGCGGGTGTCGACCTTCAACCGCTCGCCAGCCTCGATGAACAGCGGCACCTGCACCACCAGTCCGGTGGACATCGTTGCCGGCTTGCGTGCACCCGACACCCGGTCGCCCTGCACGCCTGGGTCGGTATCGGCCACTTCGAGCACCACCGATGCCGACAGCTCGACTCCCAGCACCTCGTCGCCGTGGCGCACCACTGTGGCCATCTCGCCCTCTACGAGGTAATTCGTTGCGCCCCCGGCGGCGGCACGGCTGACGGGAAGCTGCTCGTAGCTGTCGGTGTCCATGAACACCAGAGAATCGCCGTCGGCGTACAGGTATTGCATGTCGCGGTGGTCGATGAGCGCACGTTCCATCCGCTCGCCGGCCCGGAAGGTGCGTTCCACCACCGCACCGGTGCGCACGTTGCGGAGCGTCGTGCGCACAAACGCGCCTCCCTTGCCCGGCTTGACGTGCTGGAACTCGGTGACCTGAAACAAGCCGCCGTCGAGATCAAGCGTCATGCCGTTGCGGAAGTCGGCAGTGGAGATGGCCATATCAACCTCTTGGATTCAACCTGGGCGGATCACAGCGGTCGCAGCGGGACAGTACAAGCACGGCTCGCCTTTACGACGGGTCGCTGGCCTCGTCGCCGGGGTCCGGAGTCTCTGCCGCTGCGGCTGCCGCCTCGATGGCAAGCGCGACCGCTCGGGGGTAGCCAGCGCCTCCATCTCCCGCGACCCGGGCGCTCGCCAGCGGCTCCACCACCGACAGGCGCCGCCATGACTCGCGCTCGCGGGGCTCGGACAGGTGCAGCTCCACTACGGGTCCGTCGAATGCGGCGAGCGCATCGTGCAGCGACCAGCCGTAGTGGGTGAGCGCACCGGGGTTCACCACGATGGCCCCGACGCGGCCGATGCCCGAATGCACGGCGTCGACGAGGTCGCCCTCGTGGTTGCTCTGGCGGTGCTCGAGATCCCAGCCGAGTTCGGTTGCCGCTCGGCGTGCGGCCCGAACGTGGTCGAGCAGCGTGTCGGTGCCGTAGATCTCGGGTTCGCGGGTTCCCAACAGGTTCAGGTTCGGACCCGACAGCAGCAGTACGACGTGGCGAGCCATGGCCTCGATCACATCCGCTCAAGCGCGCTTCGCAGCACGCTGGGGTCGACGTTGGGCGCCACTTCGAGACCGTTCGGCCCGTCGAGCACGAACGTGATGCCGTCGGTGGCCTTCTTATCTCGGCCGAACAGCTCGATGATCTCGTCGTGATCTACGCCGGAGGGCAGCTTCGCGTCGAGCCCGTAGGACTCGAGCACCGATTCGTGATCGGCGACACGGTAGGTGTCGATCCGGTCCATCAATCGCGCCACCAAGGACGCGTAGCGCAGCCCGATTGCCACCGCCTCGCCGTGGCGCAGATCGAACCGGCCGGCGATCTCGAGCGCGTGCGCCAGCGTGTGGCCGTAGTTCAGCAGCGCCCGGCGACCGCCTTCGGTCTCGTCAGAGCTCACCACCTCGGCTTTGATGGCCACACATGCCGCAATCAGTTCGTCGCGCGCTAGCTCATCGAATTCGCAGCCATCGAGCAATCTCGACCGGAGATCATCGCCTCTGAATTGCCGCCGCAGTAACGATCGGTGGTCGGCGTAACGACGAACAACGCTGGCATCGTTGAACATCTCGAGGCGCGCACAGGCGTTTCCAATGAGTTCAGCCGCATCCGACCTGCCGCCGATGAAGTGGTACTTCGCCAACTCACCAAAACCGGCACGAAGTTCGCGCTCCGGCAGTGAGTCCAGCACTTCTGTGTCGCACAGGACCGCTGCTGGCTGCCAGAACGCTCCGACGAGATTCTTGCCCTCCGCGAGGTTCACGCCGGTCTTGCCGCCTACCGCAGCGTCGATCTGGCCCAGCAAGGTCGTGGCGAGATGCACAACGGCCACGCCCCGGTGGTACACAGCCGCGGCGAAACCAGCCACGTCGGTGACCACACCGCCTCCGACGCCCACCACTACATCACGGCGGGTCAGGCCGAAGCGGGCGAATCCGCTGCACAGCTCTCCAATGGTGCCCAACTCCTTGGCCTGCTCGCCGTCGGGGATCGCGAAGGTCTCAAATGGAACGCCCGGGTCAACCTCGACGCCGATGCCCGCCTGGGTGACCACGGCGGCTCGGCGCGCGCTGGCGGGCATCAGCTGCGCAAGGTCGCGGCGCACGCCTTTGCCTACGAGCACCGGATAGGTGCGTTCACCCATCGGCACGGTCACGATGAGGGGCTCGGACATCACGGGCGAGGGTACCGACGCGGCACGTGACGACTGCCTGGAAACAACACTGCCCACGTGCCCGACTGCCTAGCCATGTGTCCGCCCATCAGCGGCCTGCGACGTGCCGGTCACCCAGTGCTCATGTGACGAGGCCCGCCGGTGCGGACCACCAGATGACGGCGAGCGCGCCGGCAACCAGCGATGGGCCGAGCGCGAAACGATGGTCGCTGCCGCGGCGCAGCACCACCACGCCCACGGCGCCAACGAGCGCGGCAATGGCGAAACCGGCCAGCAACCCTTCCAGCACCGTGGTGAACCCGCCGAGTCCCAAGTGCATACCCAGGTACCCGCCCAGACGCACATCGCCGTAGCCCAGGCCGCCCCGGGCGGCAAGCCAGACGAGGTGCATCATCCCCCACCCGACAACTGCGCCGATGGCGGCGGCGGCAACGGCTCGTGCCACTCCTGCGAAGCCGGCATCGATCGCCGCAGCCCCGCACACCAAGGGAATGGCAGCGGCGGCAACCGCACGCAAGAGCCGCGTGGGTATCAGGTGGGTGCGCAGGTCGATGCCGGAGATGACCACACCTGCCCATCCGAACGCGAGCAAGGGCGCGAGGTAGGCGCTGTCACCGAGTCGCAACCCAAGAGCGGCCGCGATCGTGACGCACGACGCGATCGCCAGAGCCGGGTGCAGGTTGACGCCGAAACTGCGCTGAGCACAGCGTGAGGCGACGGTTCCCGCGGCTGTGCCGCCGAGCACGATCGCTGCAACCGCAGAAAGGCTCAGGTCTGCCGTTGCAATGGTCACGCCGATGCCTCTCCGGTCGCCGGCGGCCGCCGGGGCCGCATGCGGGCCGGGGTGCTACCCGGCGAGTTCCAGGCCCACAGCCGCAGCCATCACGTCGATGGGTGCGTCGCGGCCGGTCCACATCTTGAACTGCGCGGCGGCCTGGTACAAGAGCATTCCGACGCCGTTGAGCGTCATGGCGCCCGCAGTGGCGGCCGCTTCGAGCAACGGGGTCCGTTCGGGCCGGTAGATGAGGTCGGCGACGATCTGGCGTGACCGCAGCAACGCCGGATCGAACGGCAGCGGATCAACCTTGGACATGCCGAGCGGTGTGGCGTTGACCACCAAGTCGGCGTCGCGCACCGCCCTCGGGCCGCCGACCATGGCTGCGCGGGATGCAGCGACTCCTGCGGTCGCACCCGCCGCGGCGCCCAACGCGGCAGCGCGCACGGCCGCTTCCGCCGAGCGGTTCACCACGGTCACCGAGGCTCCTTGTGACGCGAGCGCCACGATCACCGCACGGGCTGCCCCGCCCGCACCGAACACCACGGCGTGCATGCCGGCGGGCTCCACACCCGCCTGGATCCTCAGCGACGCCAAGAATCCGTCGCCGTCGGTGTTCTCCCCGATCAGCCGGTCGCCGTTGCGACGCACGCAGTTCGCGGCCTCCAGCAGTGCAGCTGCGGGCGACAGCTCGTCGCAGGCAGCAGCAACGTCGTCCTTGTGGGGCATGGTGACTGACAGGCCTTCGATCCCCAGCACGCGCATCGCTGCCACCGCATCGCCGCCCTGCCCGGCGGGCACTGCGAACGCCGTGTAGACCCAGTCCAGGCCTAGATGCTCAAACGCTGCATTGTGCAGCGCCGGACTGAGTGAATGCTGGACGGGGTCACCGATCACTCCGGCGACCTTCGTGCGCCCATTTAGGCGCAGCATCGACTCAGCGCGACCACTCGGGCGCAGCATCGATTCAGCGCGCCCACTCGGGCGCTGGTGCGCCGCTTCGTCGCTCATCTCCCCACTCTGCCCGACGCCACTCACCCGCAGAGTCCCAATTCGACACACACGGCCTTGTCGCGCTGGAACTCCTCGTCGGTCTCGGAGAACGACAGGGTGCCGTCTTCCGACGTCAGCACGAAGTACATCCACGGCCCGTCCTCCGGATTCAGAGCCGCTTCGAGCGAGGCGCGCCCCGGAGCCGCAATCGGTGTGGGCGGCAGCCCCACGAGCACCCGGGTGTTGTATGGCGAGTTGACCGTCAGCAGGTCGGCGGTCAACTCCTGCGAGCCCACCACGTACACGACCGTGGCATCCAGACCCAGCGACCACCCGCGAGCGAGCCTGTTGTAGATCACCCGCGCCACCGTGGGACGGTCCTCGGTGCGCTGGGCCTCGCGTTCGATCATGCTGGCCACGATCAGCGTCTCGTACGACGTCAGACCGATCCGGCGCGGCGCATCTGCGTAGTCCAGTTCAGTGAGCACGGCATCGAGCCGATCGACCATGAGTGCCACCAGCTGCTCAGCGCTGGTCTGAGAGTCGTAGAAGTAGGTATCGGAGAAGAGCTGTCCCTCAGCTGGTTCGATCACGCCTTCGGGCAGGACCGGCGGCGTCGGCGCGACCAACGACAGCACTGGCCGTTCGCGCACCGCTGTCAGGAAATCTCTACCGCTGAAGCTCAGGCCCTGCACATCGTCGAAGAGGTCGGCCATCTGCGCCAAGGTCAGGCCTTCGGGAATGGTGAGCGGCTGCTGGGCGGCCTGCGCGACGCGGCTCGGCCCGGCCTCGAGCACAGCCAGGGTTTCCCAAACCGACGAGTTGGACTGGAACGTGTACTCGCCGGCTTGAAATGCGGGACCCCCTCGTAAACGCACATACCACTCGTAGGCCCGTGAACTCGGGATGACGCCTTCCGTTTCGAGCAGATCGGAAATGCTGGCCGTGCTGGAGCCCAACGGCAGGGTGAGCGCGATCTCGCCCGTCGGAGCGCCGGGCGGGTCGAGCTGTTCGGTCACCCAGCGGTAGGCGCGGCTGCCCGCCGTCCAGGCGATGAAGCCGAGCAACACCAGAACCAAGAGCGCGCCGAATGTGCCAGGTCCGCGTCGCGTGCTGACCACCTCGTAGTCGACGCCGCGGCGGCCACTGACGGGCTGCGAACCGCCAGCGGACCGTGCCCGGCTCGGCGTCGTTGCAGGTCCGCCGTCGGGCTGCGCTCGCTGTACCAGGCCCGGTTCGACAACCGAGGATTGGTCAGCCGAAGCCAGACCTACGAAGCGCGCAAGTCGATCCGCCATCTTGCGCATAGCCGGAGGAGTGCGCAGCGCCGTCGCCCGTCCCGATTCGGCCTCATCGGCTTCGAGTTCGGTGATGTCGTCAGTCACGGGCATCGAGCCACGACTGCAGGATGACCGAAGCAGCCACCTTGTCGATGACCTTGCGGCGGGCGGGTCCCCGCACTCCCTGTTCGGTGAGGATGCGCTCGGCGGTGACTGTCGTGTAGCGCTCGTCATGCAGGACCACCGGCACATCGAGTGCCGCCGCGATCTCGTCAGCCTCGGCCCGTACGCCAGCGGCGGCCGGTCCTTCGCTGCCATCGAGCGACGTCGGCAAGCCGATCACGACCACCTCCGCACCCACGTCAGCGACCATACCTGCGAGCGCTCGGTGGTCCCGGGCACGTTCGCCGCTGCGTTCGAGGACTTCGTAGGGCACCGCCACCGCAACATCGGCAGGCGCGAAGGCCACGCCGATGCGCTTCGAGCCGAGGTCTACGCCGATCGCCCGCTTCATCGGGCCCGACACAGCTGGCCTGTCTTGTTCCGTGGTACCCGGCGCCTCAAGCCCCGAGTGCCGCTACTCGGGCCTGGGCCAGGGCGTCGCCGATGCCGTCAGGATTGCGACCGCCGGCCACCACCAACGGCGGGTCGCCTTTCGCGCCAAATCCTCCGCCGACCGTCCGGGCAGCGTCTCGCAGAAGGTCGCCCGCCGACAGGTTGCCGGCCGGATCCACCGCCGCCACTAGGGCCACTCCCCCAGCGGCGGGCGCAGAGGCCAACACGACGGCCCGGATGCCCCCACGGTCGCGCACCGATACGGCGAGGTCCTTCAGCGCATCGCGCTCGAGATCGCCGAGGTCGGCGATGACCACGCCATCGTCGGCCATGGCAGCCAGTTCAGCGGCCCGCGACGACGCCATTGTGCGTTGCAGGTCGCGCACTTGCCGGCGCAGCTTCTTGGTCTCGTCCAGACGCCGCTGCACCGCAGAGGCGATCTCATCTGGCTGAGCGTTCAACATCTCAGCCAGCGAGTCCAGCGTGTCCTCGGCATCCGCGAGCCGCTCCACGGTGGCAAGCCCGGTCACCGCCTCGATGCGTCGCATGTTCGAGCCGATGCTCGACTCCGAGACGATCCGCAGGTGCCCGATGTCGCCGAGTGCAGCCACGTGGGTGCCCCCGCAGAGCTCGGTCGAGTGCTCCCCCGCTTCGAGCACGCGCACCACGTCGCCGTACTTGTCTCCGAAGAATGCAATTGCGCCAATGGCTTGCGCGTGGTTCATCGAGGTCTCGTAGTGCCGGCAGCGGCCGTTGGTGATGATCTCGGCGTTTGCGACGCGCTCGATCTCACGCAGCTGGTCGCGGTTGACGCCCTCGTAGTGGCTGAAGTCGAAGCGCAGTCGGTCTGGTGCCACCAGCGAGCCCGCCTGTTTGACATGATCGCCCAGCACTTCGCGCAGCGCCCAGTGCAGGATGTGGGTGCCGGTGTGGTTGCGTCGAATGGCCGCCCGGCGCTGGTCATCGATCTCGGCGCTGACCAGCGATCCGGACTCCACGCGTTCGCCATGAACGCGCCCGATGTGGCGGTGCAGATCGGCAAGCGCATACGTGCAATCGAGCACCTCGATGCTGCCGTCAGGTCCCGAGATCGTCCCGGTGTCACCGATCTGTCCACCGCTCTCGGCGTAGAACGGCGTGCGGTCCAAGAACACCTCGACGAGGTCGTCCTCGCCGTCCTGATCATCGTCTCGAGCCGACTCGAACACCGCCAGCACCCGTGTCTCGGACACCGCCGGCGTGTCCCGTACGAATTGAGTTGGCCCGAACTGCGCCAGGATCTCCCGGTAGCGCTCGTCGGCGAAGGTAGGTCCGCCCGAACGACCAGCCCGCGCCCGCTCGCGCTGGCGTTCCATGGCGGCATCGAAGCCGTCACGGTCGAGGCTCAAGCCGCGTTCGGTGAGGATCTCTTCGGTCACCTCCACCGGGAAGCCGTGGGTGTCGTGCAGCAGGAAGGCGACCTCGCCATCGAGCACTGTGTTTGCTGATTCCGGGTTTGCTGCATCTGCCCCCTCGAGCCCGGCGGTGGCTTCATCGAGGATCTTCTGGCCTGTAGCAAGCGTGGTCCGGAAGCGCTCCTCCTCGCGGGCCACCACGTCCGCGATGAATTGCCGGTTGGCGACCAGGTCGGTGTAGTGGTCGCCCATGACGTCAACGACGATGTCCACCAGCCGGGGCATCACCACCTCGTCGACCCCCAGCACCCAGGCGTGGCGCACAGCACGGCGGATAATGCGACGCAGCACGTAGCCGCGGTCTTCGTTGGAGGGGAATACGCCGTCGGAGATGAGCATCGCCGTGGTGCGGGCGTGGTCGGCGAAGATCCGCATTGAGACGTCGGTCTCGGGGTCTGCGCCGTAGGTCTTGCCGCAGATGCGCTCGGCCTCGGCCAGCAGGGGCGCAAACAGGTCGATGTCCCACGCCGCTGGCACGCCTTGCAGCACCGCCAGGATCCGTTCGAGGCCGGCGCCGGTGTCGATTCCGGGTGCATCCAGCGGTGTCATCTCGCCGGTGCCGTCAGCTGCGAACTGCATGAAGACGAGGTTCCAGATCTCGACAAAGCGATCCTCGCCGCCGTGCGCGGGGCCGCCGTCGGGGCCGTGGTCGGGTCCGATGTCGTAGAAGATCTCGCTGCAGGGTCCGCATGGGCCGACATCGCCCGCCGCCCACCAGTTGTCCTTGTCGAGTCGCTGGATGCGCTCGGCTGGAACGCCGACCTTGGTCTGCCAGATCTCGGCGGCATCGTCATCGCTGACGTGGACGGTCACCCAGAGCTTGTCCCGTTCGAGTCCGAGTACTTCGGTGACGAACTCCCACGCCCACGGGATGGCTTCGGCCTTGAAGTAGTCGCCGAAGCTGAAGTTTCCCATCATCTCGAAGAACGTGAAGTGCCGGTTGGTGCGGCCGATGTCGTCGAGATCGTTGTGCTTGCCGCCGGCCCGGACGCACTTCTGGATGGTGACCATGCGCCGCGTCGGAGGCACCTCGGAGCCGAGGAAGTACGGCATGAACGGCACCATGCCAGCCACCGTGAACAGCAGCGACGGCTCGTGCGGAATCAGGCTCGCGGAGGGGCGAACCTCGTGGCCTCGCTCTGCCCAGAATGAGCTGAACGCTTCACGCAGTTCGTCGGCGCGCATCGGAGCAAGGATACCGATGAGCCTTCGCGGCCTCCGTGGCCGCCGATGGGCCTCCGCCGGCTCAGTGGCGCCTCAGGCGGCCTCGCGGCGGTGACGGCGCTCAGCCCAGCGACGGTCACGTTCGTCACGCAGCCGCTGCTCGGCGTTTTGCATCTGGCGCTTGCCGTCCCGCCAGGCGATTCGCAGGTCGCGGCGCATCTGGCGTGCGGTGCCCAGCACATTGGCCGTGCCCCGTACTGGTGCGTAGCGGTCCAGGAGCACCCGCAGCCGCCGTTGCACCCACAGCGAGGCGCCAGCGCCCAATCCGGCGCCCAAGGTCAACCAGCGCATCCGCTTCAGCATCTCAGCGCTCCTCGCTCTCGCTGCTGGGAGCAGTCTCGCGCCCTTCGTCTGAGGGTTTGCCCCGGAGTCCTGTGCTCGATGTCTGCGCTCCGCGCAGCACAGAAATAGCCGAGCGAACCTTGTCGACCGGCAACGAAGCGGCCCGCGCCGTGGCTGCCCCGGCTGACTCAGCCAACCCTGCGACCTTCTGGGCAACGTTCAACAGGTCACGCAGGCGGCTGATCTCGGCCTGGGCCATCTCGGCGGTGTCCGCCAGCTGGCTCAGTGCCGGTCCGGCCGTGGTATCGAATTCCTCGAGCTTGCGCCGAAGCTCTCGCATCAGGGCGAACGCCTGAGTCAGCACCGCGATGAGCACTACGAGCGCGATCACGACGCAGACTGTCACCACCACGGCGGCAAGATCGCTGCTGCTCATGATTCGTCCTCTTCGTCGCTGAGCACGAGAGCGAGGCCCAGCTCGTCGAGTTGGACATCGGAGATCGCAGACGGGGAATTCGTGAGCGGGTCGGCGCCGGACTGGCTCTTGGGAAATGCAATGACCTCACGGATGTTCTCCTCGCCGCACAGCAACGCCGCCAGGCGGTCGATGCCGAAGGCGAAGCCGGCATGCGGCGGAGCGCCGAACCGGAATGCATCCAGCAGGAATCCGAATCGCTCCTTCGCTGCGGCGGGCTCGATGCCCAGCAGGTCGAAGATCTGCTGCTGGATGTCGCCCCGATGGATCCGGACGCTGCCCGAGCCCAACTCCCAGCCGTTCAGCACCAGGTCGTACGCCTGCGATCGCACGTCGAGCAGCGTGTCGGCGTCGAAGCCTCCACCGGCCGCCATCCGCGTCGAGGCCGCTGCGACCGTTTCGAGATCGTCGGTGTGGGGCATCGTGAACGGATGATGTGCCGGTGCCGGAAGACCGTCGGCGTTCACGTCGTCGAACAGCGGGAAGTCCACGACCCACAGGAAGTGCAGCCCGCCCTCGTTCACCGGCGGACGGCCCAGCTCCAGTCGCAGCAGTCCGAGCACTCCGCTGGCTCTGCGCCAGGTGTCGGCCACCAGGTAGCACATGTCCCCCGGCTCGGCGCCCAGACGCTCCAGAACGCCGTCGATTTCGGCGTCGGACATGAACTTCGCAACCGGCGACACGACGGCCAGCCGGCCGCCTGCCGCGCTGCGGGCTCCATCGAGGGGCGACTCGCCGGCGCTGACTCGCATCCAAACGAGGCCCTTGGCGCCCCAGCGCTGGCAGTGCTTGGTGAGATCGTCGACCGCGTTACGGCTGATGTCGCCGCCGCGGGGCACCCGGATGCCCCGCACGGCGGGCGCTTTGAACGCATTGAATCCCGTCTCGGTGAACAGGTCGCTGAGCTCGACGAGCTCGAGCCCAAAGCGCAGGTCCGGCTTGTCCGATCCATAGCGGTCAATCGCTTCGTGCCAAGTGATCTCGGGCATCGCTGCGGGGCGCACACCGGTGATCTCCTCGACAGCCTCTGCCACTGCGGTGCTGATCACGGCTCGCACCTCGGCGCCGGTGGCAAAGCTCATTTCCAAGTCGAGCTGGGTGAACTCGAACTGGCGATCCGCTCGAAGGTCCTCATCCCGCAGGCATCGAGCGATCTGGTAGTAGCGGTCGATCCCGCCCACCATGCAGAGCTGCTTGAACAGCTGCGGGCTCTGCGGCAGCGCATAGAAGCGGCCTTGATGCAGCCGGCTGGGCACCACGAAGTCACGGGCGCCTTCCGGCGTCGACGCCACCAGTGTGGGCGTCTCGATCTCGATGAACTCGGCGGCCTCCATCGAGCGCCGGATCGCTGCGTTGACACGCGCCCGTTTCACCAGGTTCGAATGCATGCGGGGGTTGCGCAGATCCAGGTAGCGATGCCGGATGCGCAGCATCTCGTCCACTTCGGTACGACCGTCGACCTGGAACGGCGGCGGCTCCGAGCGAGACAGCACCTCGACGGTTGCATCGCCGATCTCGATCTCGCCCGTGGCCAGGTCGGGATTGGCAGTATCTGATGGGCGCTCCCGAACTGTCCCGGTCACCGCCAGCACGTACTCCGAACGCAGATCGTGTGCGTGGTCTACGACGCACTGCACGAGGCCCGTCCGGTCGCGCAGGTCGACGAAGGCCAGGTGCTCGCCATGCTCACGACGCCGGGAAACCCAGCCGCACACGGTGACTTCCCGGCCGATGTCGGCGCGGCTGAGCCGCCCGCAATAGTCGGTACGCATGCCAGTGATCACTCGGTCAGTCCTTTGGGGTTCAAGCTGGGTTCGAGCTGTCAGCGGAAGCGGGCGCCGGGGCGTTCAGCACGTCAAAGACGGTTCGCAGCGTGCCAAGCAATTCCGACCGCGGCACGGTCTGCTGCGGCATGTCTGTACTGCCGCCGTCGGCGCGTCGCAGCGGCCGGACCGTGACCCTGCCGGCGTCAATCTCGTCGGTTCCCACGATGAGCGCGATCTGGGCACCGGAGCGGTCAGCGGCCCGCATCTGCGCCCGTATGGATCGGTCGTCGAAGGCACGGTCGGCTCGCACGCCGATGGACCGCAGCTGGTGTGTGAGGTCGCGTGCCGCAGCACCTCCAGCGGTGTCGATCACCCACACCTCGGCTCGCTGCGCTGACACGTCGAAGACGCCCTCGGCATCGCATGCGAGCAGCAGCCGCTCGATGCCCAGCGCAAACCCGATGCCTGGCGTGGGCGGCCCACCGAGTGCCTCGACGAGGCCGTTGTAGCGGCCGCCGCCGCAGATGGTGTCCTGGGCGGTGTCCAAGCTTGCGGCGCGGAACTCGAACGTGGTGCGGGTGTAGTAGTCGAGACCCCGCACCAGCTTGGGCTCGACTTCATGTTCGATCCCGAGAGCGCCGAGGCCCTCGCGCACCCGTTCAAAGTGGGCGGCGGTCTCGCCAGACAGGAAGTCTGTGATCTGCGGGGCCTCAGCGGCCACCGCTGCGGTTGCGGCACGTTTCGAGTCCAGGATGCGCAGCGGGTGGCGCTCGATCTTGTCCCGATCGGCGGGATCTACGTCGTCAGCCCGGCGTTGCAGGTAGGAGGTGAGTGCCTCGCCATACGCCAAGCGGGTGTCGGCGTCGCCCATGGAGTTCAGCAGCAGCGGCACCCGCTGCAGCCCGATGGCACCGAAGAACTCGGCCGTTAGAGCGATGATCTCGACGTCAGCGTCAGGGTCGTCGGTGCCCAGCGTCTCTGCGCCGATCTGGTGGAACTGGCGGTAGCGGCCCGCTTGAGGCGACTCGTAGCGGAAGAACGGTCCCTGGTACCAAACCTTCCAGGGCGTCGTCGGCCGGTGCTGGGCGAATGCCCGGCACACCGATGCCGTTCCCTCGGGCCGCAACGCGAGCCGTCGATCGCTGCGATCGGCGAATTCGTACATCTCCTTGCCGACCACGTCGGTGCCCTCGCCAATGCGGCTGAACACGCCGATGTCCTCGAAGATCGGCGTCTGCAGGTAACCGAAGCCAGCTCGGTCCGCTGCGCCGATGAATGTGCCCAAGAGCGCGACCCAACGACCCGATTCGGGCGGGGCCAGGTCGTGCGTTCCAATCGGCGTCCGGAAGGATTTCCCGGCTGTTGCCTCGTCACCGTCGGAAGGGCGCGCAGGCGTCGAAGGCGTACCGGACATGACCAGCGCAGGCTACGGCCCGACCAGCGCCAGTCCTAGCTCAGCTTGCATCGACCCGACTCGGTGAATGGCGGCGGGAGCGCCGATTGCATATCGACATTCGTGAGCGATGGTGTCGATTGACGAGATCAGGCTGCTGGATCGAGCAACTGGACGAGACGAGTCCTTTCGGCCCAGTCATGGATCGCTGCGTCTGTCGTCGCCAGCGTCAATCCGTGGAGGATGGCCGTGGCGACGATCACCTGGTCGGCGGGATCGCGGTGAAAACCCGAGTTCATCAGCAAGACCGACTCGACAGCGATGTCACCGTCAACGGGCAGCTCGCGCAGACCCGATGCGAGACGCTCCCGGCGCCATGTCGCCGGATGTTGGCCGAGGTTGATGCGGCCATGATGGTGCAGCCGAGTCGTCTCCACGAACGTGATCGCGGAAACCGCCACCTCGCCGTCATCAAGAGCGCTCTCCACCGCTTCTTTGAACCCGTCGCTGAGGTCGGCGCTGTCGGACACCAAGCGCAGCAGCACATTGGTGTCAAGCACGAGGCTCATTGCTGCGGGGCCGACTCGACCACCTGCTCGGGCCGGGCGATCATGTCCCAGTCCTCGGTTGGGATCGCCGGCTCGCTGTCGATATCGGCGAGGATTCGAAGCTGGCCCACACACGACCCCACCAGCTTCGGCCGTCCATCTCGGATTGCGCTCACTCGCACCACCGCACGCCGCCGTTTGGTGACGACGATCTCGGCACCGGTCTCGTGCACCTCGTCCATCAGGCGCAAACAGTTCGTCTTGAACTCGCCGGCTGGAACGACACGTCCAGCCAATGCGCCGTAGTGCCTGCCTGTTTCATCTCCTGCCATGAACACAGTCTAGTCACAATAAACACACCATGGTTACCAGTTAACGACTATACAACTAGCCCAAGGCGCACGGCGACCGCTGGGCCGGGCCCTCAGCAATTGGTGCGCACCCTCAGTATTCGGTGCGGGCTAGGCCTTCGATGGTGCGGTACGCGTCGAACACGCCATTGACGTCCCGCAATGCCGCCAGCAGCTGATCCAGCAGCACCGGATCGCCGACCTCGACCTCGAACTGCATCACTGCCACCTGATCGTCGCCCACAAACGTGTCGCAGCTGGCGATCGACAGGTCATGGCGGCCCGAGACCACGTTGACAACGTCGAGCAGCAGCCGGTTGCGGTCGAGGCCCCGAACCTCCAGCGCCGCGGCGAACTCGCCCGCCCAGCTCTCGTCCCACTCCACCTCGACCTGCCGGGCGTTCGACGACGTCGCCAGCTCGGCCGCGTTGGCACAGTCGGCGCGATGCACCGAGAGGCCGCGCCCGCTCGTGGCGAAGCCCAGGATCTCGTCGCCGCGCACCGGGCTGCAGCAGCGGGCGAGGCGCACCAGCGAGTCGTCGTGGCCGTCGACATGAACGCCGGCGGAGCGGCGACGGCGTGAGCCGCGCTGGCGGGCGGGGCGGGCCGGCAGTTGCACGCCGTCGCCCTCGTCGCGCAGGTTGTCGACGAGTCGCTTGGCCACTGAATGCGACTGAATGTCGCCCTTGCCAACCGCTTCGAAGAGCAGCTCGGGGTCGGCCCGGCTGAACTGCTCCGCCACTGCTTGCATCTCGTCGCCGTCGATGAGCAGCGACGCCTTGAGCCCTTCGGAGCGCAACTCGTCCGAGACGGCCTCCCTGCCGGCAGCCACCCATTCGGAGCGATCGGAGCGGGCGAACCAGCGCCGGATGCTGTAGCGGGCCCGGGGGGTGACCGCAGTCTCCAGCCAATCGCGCGACGGCCGGGTTCCCGGATCGTCTGACGTGAACGCTTCGATCGTGTCGCCCGAGCGCAGCGCCCGATCGAGCGGCACCAGCCGCCCGTCGATCTTGGCGCCGATGAGCGAGTCGCCGATGTCGGTGTGGATGGCGTACGCGAAGTCGATGGGCGTGGCGCCGGTCGGCAACGTCACCACGTGGCCCTTGGGCGTGAACACGTACACCTCTCCGTGGCCCAGGTCGCTGGCGATGGTGCGCATGAACTCGGCCGGGTCGTCAGACTCTGCCTGCCACTCGACCAGACGGCTCAGCCACGGCATGTCCGCCTCGGCGGCCGAAGCGCCATTGCGCTCCGCCTTGTAGCGCCAGTGGGCCGCCACCCCGAACTCGGCCCGCTGATGCATCTCGACAGTGCGGATCTGCACTTCCACCGCGGTGCCCGAAGGTCCCACCACGGTCGTGTGCAAGGACTGGTACAGGTTGAACTTGGGCATCGCGATGTAGTCCTTGAACCGGCCAGTCACCGGTTTCCAGGTCGCGTGGATCGAGCCCAGGGCCGCGTACGCGTCGCGAATCGTGGGGACGACCACTCGGATGCCCACCAGGTCGAAGATCTCGTCGAACGAGCGGTTCTTGATGACCATCTTCTCGTAGACGCTCCAGTGGTGCTTCTTGCGTCCGGTCACCGTGGCGTCGATCTTCATCCGGGAGAGCTGATTGCGGACCTCGATCAGCACCTGGTCGACGTATCGCTCCTGCTCGGGTGTGCGCTCGGCCAGCATGCGGTCGATCTCGGCGTAGCGCTTCGGGTACAGCGCTGCAAACGCCAGGTCCTCCAGCTCGTCTCGCACCTGCTGCATGCCCAGCCGGTTGGCGAGCGGGGCGTAGATGTCGAGCGTCTCACGGGCGATGTCGGCCTGCTTGGTGCCATCCAGAGCCCCGATCGTGCGCATGTTGTGCAGACGGTCCGACAGCTTGATCATCAGCACGCGCGGATCGTTCGCAATAGCCACCAGCATCTTGCGCAGCGTGGCGGCCTGCTGTGCCTGCTTGGAAGCGAAGCGCACCCGGTCGAGCTTGGTGACACCGTCCACGATGGCCGCCACCTCAGAACCGAACTCGTCGGACAGCGCGACCAGCTCGACGCTGGTGTCCTCGATGGCGTCATGCAGCAGTGCTGCGGCGATCGACGTGTCGTCGAGGCCGAGATCGGCAACCACTCCGGCCACCGCGACCGGGTGGGTGATGTACGCCTCGCCGGTCTTGCGCCGTTGACCCTCGTGCGCCTGCGCAGCAGCCTCGTAGGCACGGATCACGAGCTCAGGTGATCGCTTCGGCCAGAGTTGCCGGTAACGCTCGACGACCGGCGAGATGTCGGCCGCGACGGTGTTCGGCAAGCGCCGCCACGGCAGCACACGCTTCACCGCCGGCATGGCGCTACACCCGACGCCTGCGAGGCGGCTCAGCCGACGCCGGGCCAAACGGACTGAAACTCACACCCTCATTCTGCCTCGTGCCCACCACGACACCTGGCAGCTCGGCCCAGGTCGGCGCCACGCGTGCATTCATGGCACGAGCGGCCGTGCAATTCTCGAACCAGAATTAGTGCAAATCTGTAACTAGCGATCATGCGAATCTAGAACTAATGAAGGTGCAATTCAGCAAATAGCTGCTGTGCAGATCTGACATTTGCGGTCCGGATGGTTCGAGAGCTATGTCGAGACCGTCGTCGAGCGCGATATCGCAGCCCTCGCAGACATCCGACGGCTCGCCGCGCTCGCACCGTTGCTGCGCTGGACTGCAGCCCAGACCTCGCAGGAGCTGAACCTCGCTGCCGCATCGAGACGGCTGGCCATCAGCCAACCGACCGTTGTCAGCTATCTCGACTGGCTCCGAACCGTGTTCCTGATACAAGAACTCCCGGCTTGGTCGCGCAACCTGTCGGCGAGAGCCATCCGGCGTCCCAAGCTTCACATCGCCGACACCGGCCTCGCTGCCCACTTGCTCGGCATCGGGCCCGATGCACTGCTGGCACCGATGTCGCAGACGCTCGGACCACCAACAACTCAGTATCGCCCCTCCGTCGATCCTGTTGGTTCCACCACTACATCGGGCACTGAAGCTGGCACGGGTTGTCGACGGTCGGGGTCCTGTACGAAAGGAAGATCCTGTGGATGATGCGGGCTTTGGGCTTGTCGTTCAACACCGGGGGCGCCGCGCCGGGGGACCTCAGGGCGTGGGCCCCTTTGGATCGACGGTGCCGTAGGTGGCTCGACTACCGGGGGAGGCCACACCGCCGTTGGTCCGTTGCCGGGATGCCGCGGCGCTCCAGACCCTCCTTGATTGACAGACGGCCGAAGCCGCCATGCGGGCGCCAGGCGCCACGCACACTGGGGAGCCCCACAATCAGCCCGTCGGGGCGACGACGCTCAGCAGCCGTGTGCGGTTGGCCCACTCGACGATTCTTCGGTCGGAGGTGACCAGCGTGTGGTCGCCCGACATGGCTGTGGCGGCGATGAAGCGGTCCATCGGGTCGCCGTGAAAGCCCGTGGTCTCCAGCATCGACGCGGCAACGGCGATCTCGGCAGTGACCGATACGACTCGCAGCCCGTCGCGCAGCCGTTCTCGCATCCATCGCTCGGGCGACATCCCGAGATCCAGCCGTCCTGCGAGGTGCAGACGCGCCGTCTCGGTGAATACGACAGACGAAACAGCGAGTTCAAAGCGCTCAAGCGCCTCGCTCAACAGCTCCACGGTCGAGCTCCCGAGGCTGCTGTCGCCTGCGAGCAGCTGGATCAAGATGTGCGTGTCGGCGTGAATCAACTTGGGTCTTGCCAGTCGTGGCCTTCGGGGTCAAGGACACGTCCGGGACGAGACTCCATGTCGTACTCGTCGGAATCGAACGCCGGTGCGGTGATGTCGCCGAGGATCCTCAGCTCGCCAGCGCACCGTCCGAAGATCGGGACAGGTCGATCAGGTTCCGGTGGCATGATCCGGGCAATCGGAACCTTGTGCCGCGTCACGACGACGGCTTCGCCGCTCTCGCTGACCTCCCGAAGCACTTGCAGGCAGTTGTCCTTGAACTCTCGCGCCCCAATGGTCCGCTCCGGCAGCGGCACTGATCCGGCTTCGGGCCATGCCTTCATGCGGCCAGTATATGTGGCCGCATCTGGGATGCCTCCGTCAGCGAGACATTGGGCGAACCGGACTCGTTCGAGCTTGGTGACGCCGTCGACGATCGCCGCGACTTCGGCGCCGAGCTCGTCGGCCAGCCCGACCAGTTCGACGCTGGTGTCTTCCACCGCGTCATGCAGCAGCGCCGCCGCGATCGAGGTGCCGTCGAGGCCCAAGTCGGCCACCACGCCTGCGACCGTTGCCGAATGTGTGATGTAGGCCTCGCCAGTTCGGCGCCGCTGGGCCGCAAGCAAGTTGGTCTGAACACTTCAACGGTGAAGTCTCCTACGGCTCGGCGGTGACGACCGGCGCCTCCCGTGGCGATTGGAATTCGAATTGCTCACCGCTGCATCGAGTCAACTGCTTCTCGAGCGAACGTCGCTCGGCAGCATCCAGGTTCAGCTCCCAGCGAGCCTTGACGGCTATCCAGTCGGCCGCGTACTGGCAGACATAGGAACCGCTTGGCGGCCACCATTCGCCGGGATCTCGCGCACCCTTGCTGCGGTTGGTCGAAGCGCTGACGGCAATAAGAGGCCGCGCCGATAGGCGACCATCCACCAGTCGTCGGGTTGGGCCCGCTGTGATGCGGGCTGCTGTTCCAACCGACGACATGGTGGAGGTGCCTGTTCATCATGCGCGCTTTGAGCAAGGCTGTGGTGGATGTCGTCTGGGCGGCCGTGGAGGCGTTGGTTCCCAGGCTGGCTGAGGATCATCCGCTGGGCTGTCACCGGCCCCGAATATCGGATCGGCTGTGCTTGCAGGGGATCATCTGGCGGCTGGTGACGGGCTGCTCGTGGGTGAGCGTGGAGCACCTTTTGGGCTGTGAGGTGTCCGACACGACGCTGCGGTCACGCCGCGACGAGTGGGTCGCTGCGGGCGTTTTCGACCAGATCGCAGCCGAGGCGATCGCCGCATGGGACCGCATCATGGGCCTGCGACTCGGTGATGTGTGCATCGACGGGTCCGTCCACAAGGCGCCCTGCGGCGGCCCCGGGACCGGCAAAAGCCCTGTCGACAGACGCAAATCGGGCTGGAAGTGGTCCCTCGCGGTCGACGCCGAAGGCGTGCCGGTCGCGTGGTGCGCGGACGGCGCGAACCGCAACGACATCATGCTGTTCGAGCCAACCATGGCCGAGCTCGAACGACAAGGACTGCATCACGACATCGACACCATCCACCTCGACCGCTGCTACTGGGGCGCCCGCGTCGACGCCGCCGCGGACGCGGCCGGGATCTGCGACTTGGCGCGGCCGCCCAAACGCAAACCCAGCGCCGGCCCTGCCGAGCCGGCCACCGCCCCGCTGGGGCTGCGCTGGCATGTCGAGCGCGCCAACTCATGGCTCGCCGGCTACGGGCAGCTCAGACGCAACACCGACCGCCGACCCGAGCACCGCCAAGCCCAACTCGCCCTCGCCGTCACCTTGATCATCACCCTCAAACTCATCGACCACCACGACCGCTGGCAACCCCACTGACCCACCTATCCGCTCATCCTCTAAGTCACCGCCTAGTGGTTTCGTGCCATGCTGGGCGTGTGGCTACAGCGAACGAGAAAGCCTGATGGGGAAGCGTCGCAGGGTCACGAAGAAAACGATGGAACGCAACCCCGCTCCCGAACTCGGGGCGCTGCCCGTCACCCCTGAGCAACTGGCGAAAGCCGTGTTCAGCGGTCCGCCGAAGGACGACTGGGACTACGAGCAGCGAGATGCGACGTGAAGATTCTGCTTGTAGCAGCGCTCGTGCTGTTCGCCGCGGGGTGCAGCGCTAGCACGCACGCTGACTATCTCGAAGCTGCTGATGGCGACGATCTCAGAATGGCTGCGTACGAGTTCCTCAATGACGTGTATATCGAGCTTGACGCAAAGCACCATGAGATGGGCACCATCGACTGCACCCGGGACACCGGCTGTGTCGAGAGTGTTGGGCAGATGCTCACTGAGCTGTGCGACACGATCACCGCAGACGACGATGTTGATGCAGACGACGTCGCCTGGGATCTGGTCGAGCGGAACTATCCGGGTCTGTCGAAACGCGACGCTGATCCGATTGCCGAGGTGCTCACGTTCACTGGCAGCATGCTCGCTAACGGCGATTCAGACTGGGCTCGCGACCGCACCGAATGGTGCTCCACAGGCTCCGAAGACGACAGCCCCTAGCCATGCTGCTGTGTAGCCATCCGTATAAGTCCCAAAATCATTCGCCACTTCCGCGACCGCCGTTGCGTTGTCTTCGACCCCTTCGAGGGTGTCGAACGGATGATCGAGGCGCGTTCACGACGCCGAGTCGGGTGTCGATTTGGACCTGTTGTTCGCGATGTCCGGAATCGAACCCGAGATCGCCGCCATTGTACGTCGATCCGACGTACACTCGGTGCATGAGCACCAAGACCGAACGGTGGACGCTGCGGGTGACGCCGATGCAGGACGCGATTGTCCGTCAGGCACTGCGTGCGACCGGAAAATCGCTCAATGAGTATGTCGTGAGCTGCGCATTGGCCTCCGCCACCGACGATCTGGCCGACCGCCGCGTGTTCGCGCTCTCGCCCGACGAGTGGGACCGGCTCGGTGACATCCTGGACCGGCCGGTCGGCGACAAGCCCAGGATCGCGGCTCTGCTCGCTGAGCCGTCGGTGCTTGAACGTCCGGGGTGAGCGCTTACCGCGGTCCGGAACTGCTCTCGGCCGCGCACGATGTCGACGCCTTCGACTGCGGCGACGAGGTCCTGAACAACTGGCTGCGCCGCAGAGCTCTTCGCAACCAGCGCGAGGGCTCGAGCCGAACCTGGGTCGTCGCACAAGCGGACCAGGCGGTGGCGTACTACGCATCGGGCACTGCAGTCGTGGCCCGCTCCGAGGCGACAGGTCGAGCGGCGCGGAACCAGCCCGACCCGCTGCCCGCGATGTTGCTCGGTCGCCTCGCCGTCGATCTCGGGCATCAGGGTGAAGGCCTTGCCGCCGCCCTGTTGAAGCACTTCCTGCTCACCGCCCTCGAAGTGGCTGAACTCACCGGGCTGCGCCTCGCCCTGGTACATGCAAAGGACGACCAGGCAAGCGGCTTCTACCGGCACTTCGGCTTCGAGCCGTCGCCCATTGACGACCTCACGCTGATGCTGCTCATCAAAGACATCCGAAGCCAAGGCGGCCTCGCCAGCACGCGCTAGCACTCAGGTTCTTATGGCGAGTACGTACCCACCACGCCATCTGAAAGCCATTCGCCACTTCCGCGACCGCCGCTACGCTCGGGTACGTGTCCCGGCGCGACGACATCCTTGGGCGCCACCGAGCCGCCATCAGAGACGCTGCGGCTCGGGGCAAAGCCACTTCTATCGCATTGGCGGGATCGGTCGCGCGCGGCACTGACGGTCCCAACAGCGATGTCGATCTCATCTGCGAGTGGGCGCCAGACGCAAGCCTGTTCGATGCATCAGGTCTCTTGGTCGAGCTCGAAGAGATACTCGGCTGCACCGTCGACATCTCCTCCGCCCGCATGCTCGAACCGCCGTATGTCGCGATGTCGGAGGACGCGATCCAGATATGAGCCGAAGCGATGAGGACCGCATCGAAGACATCCTCACAGCAGCGAAGCGCGTCAACGAGATCGCAGAGGCTGGCGAGAGGGCAGTCCGACACCATCGGGAGGGCAGAACCACGTGACCTTGCCGACGCTCACGGCGGTCCAGGTGCTGCTGCACCAAGGCATGCGGGCACAGGGTGTTGGCAAGGCCGAACCCGCTCGCCGCCTTGGATGGCACATGCCCCAAGTCGATCGAGTCCTGGACATCAACCATCATTCCCGGTCAGACCAGATGGACGCGGCGCTCAGGGCACTCGGCTGTCGCCTCACGGTCGAGGTGACCAACCCCGCTTAGCGCTGGCCGATCAGGCAGCTCGTGACCACTACAGCAGATGCACCTGACGGGGACCCGATAGTTGGTCCGGTCGTTATGGGTGTTGGATTGTCGTAGTCGTCGGGTGTGTGGGTTGGTGGTTGGCAGCGTAGGCGGCGGGGGTGAGTCCGCCGAGTGATCGGTGTGGCCGGTAGTGGTTGTAGTCGTGTCGCCAGTCCTCGATGACGACGCGTGCTTCTGTGAGGTTGGCGAAGTCCTCGATGTTGAGGCATTCGTCTCGGAGCCGTCCGTTGAACGATTCGATGTGGCCGTTCTCCCACGGGGCGCCGGGCTCGATGTACGCGGTGGCGGTGCCTGAGAGGCGGCACCAGTCCCGCAAGGCGTCGGCGACGAGCTCGGGGCCGTTGTCCATGCGCAGATGCCCAGGGGCGACCCGCTCAGCGGCGATCGCCTCGACGACCCCGTCGGCGCCGATGCTGTGATCCACCCAGATGGCGAGCGCTTCGCGGGTGTGCTCGTCGATCACGTTGAGCAGCTTGAGGCGCCGCCGAGCGGCAGTCTCGTCGTAGTGGAAGTCCAGCGCCCACACATGGTTCGGACGCTCAGCGCGCAGCTTGGCGGCGGTGCCGTCGCCGAGGCGGCGGCGCTTGTGCCGGCGCTGCGGGGGACGCTGCAGATGATGGGCGCGCCACACCGCACGCGCGGCGCTCCGACACCCCGAACCGGTCCTGCAGGCGCACCACTGCGGCCCGCCGGCGGTCCGGGGTCACCATGTTCCCTCCGCGAGGTCCTTCAGCATCGCCTTGTCCAGCTCTGCCTCGGCCAACAGCTTCTTCAACCGGGCGTTCTCGACGCGCAGCTCCTTGAGCTCCTTCATCTCCGCGGCCTTCATGCCGCCATAGGTGCTCCGCCACCGACTCCAAGTGGACTCGGTGATCTCCAGCTCCCGCAGAACCAGCCCGAGATCCTGGCCCGAATTCAACAACCGCTCGCCCTCACGCAGCTTGCGGATCGCCTGCTCCGGCGTATGACGCCGTCTTTTCATGTCGGTCATCCTCCCATCCTCCGGGAATCAGACCCACAACACCTGGACCCAAATCAGGGTCCCCTGTCAAGATAGTCGTCTGCGGCGTGTACGCGAGTGGGATGCGCCTGAGGCGAGCCGTTACGCGGCAAGCGTCGAGATCGGGTAGGCGAGCACTTTCTCGTCGGTCGTGACGAGGGTGTGTCCCTCAATCATCGATTGGGCGACGAGAAGCCGGTCGAACGGATCTGCGTGCAGATCCGGCAGCGTTCGCAAGCCCATCGCATGGGCTGCAGTGAGATCGAGCCAGTCCGCGCCGAGCCGGGCGACCAAGGCCTGGCAGCTGTGTTCCAGTGCGGCCGCAAGCTGATCTCCAAGCGCGGGGTCATGCGGCCCTGGTGCAAGAAAGCCCGCGCCCGCCAGCGCACCGACTACCGCTGACCAACAGAGCCCCAGCACAGTCGCATTCCCACCCTGCAGACCCGCTCTCCCGCCGTCCCTTGGGGCACGTTCGTCGCCTTCCGAACATGCCCCGCAGCTCGGTCGCGGCTCCACAAGTTCGATGCCGCACCTCACCGAAGACACCCACAATTGATTGGGTACGATGACGGCATGTCCCGCCGCGAAGAGATCCTCGCACGCCACCGCAACGCGATCCTCGACGCTGCTCGCAGGCACAACGCGTCGTCGATCGCGTTGGCCGGTTCCGTAGCCCGTGGCACCGACCACGACGAAAGCGACGGCGACTTCGTATGCACATTCGACCCCGGGACAACCCTGCTTGATGTAGCTGCTCTGCAGCGTGAGCTCAGAGAGCTGCTGGGCTGTGATGTCGATGTGTCGTCAGCGAAAGCGCTCGAGCCCCCCTACACCTCGATGCTCCGCGATGCGATATCGCTGTGACACGCAGCGACGAAGCCGAATTCAGGACATCATCGAAGCAGCCGAGATGGCCGCACGCAGTACCGCAGAGGGCCGCTCAGCTTTCTACGACGACTGGAAGAACATGCCCGTCGCGGCACAGATGATCAGCATCATCGGGGCGGCGGCATCGCGCCTCTCTGATACAGCTACCGCCAGCTACCCCGACATTCCCTGGGACGACATCCGGGGCATGCGGAACTTCATCGCCCACGAGTATCACAACATTGAACCAGAGATCGTCTGGGAGACACTCCGGACCAGCATCCCTGAGCTCGTGCGGTCCCTCGGCGAAGAACCTGTACGGCGGCAGCCGTCGCGAGGTCCCGGCCTGGGCATGTGACGCAATACATCGGTACTGGGAGCGATCCATGCCGACGCCTGCCCACTACTCGCCCTGTACGGCCTCAACGCTGACGCGTCCCTGTTCGAGGTCCCGCACTCGGCTGCCAAGCCAGAAGCTGGCTGCCACGAATGCCAAAGTGAGGCCCAACTTGCGGAGGCGGGGCGGGGCGGTGCGCGTGTAGCTCTCTGCGGCAAGCGCCTGACGGGAAGCTGTTCGTCCACGCCTGCCAGGGCTGATAGATTGTCGCGTACTTTAAGTACTTGACGTACGCCCAGTGCGTATCGCACGAATCGTGTGGAGGCCCGGGAACACACCAATGACATTCCTCTCCTATACCGATACCCGCAACCGACTCAGAGAGGTGCTCGACACAGCGGACGGGGGCGTGCCGATCGGCATCGAACGCCACGGTCACCGCGTCGTCTTGCTGGACTTGGCACGGCTGCACGAGCTCTTGGCGGACTCGCCGAGATTGCGCCGTCCCGAAGCCATCGCCGACGGGGACGGGTGGTCGGTGTTCCTGCCCGACACGCCCATCGCCGCAGACGGAGCCGACCTGGACGAGGCCACCGAGGAGTTCGTGGTTGCCTTGCGAGAATATGCGCAGGACTGGGTCGAACGACTGAGATTCGCCCCGAACCACGCGCAGCATTGGCCGCTGGTGCACTTCGTGTCGCTGAGCTCGCATGCCGACCTAGCCGCATGGGTTCGCGGCGGCCGGTGAGCTTCCCGGCAGCCAGTCGCGAGGACCACTGCCGCTTCTGCGAGGTCGAGGGCTGGCGACTGGTTCGGTCGGCCACCGTAAAACACAGCACCCACCACGAGACTCATGAGCTAGAGCTGCGAACAGGAGATGTGCTGCGAACCCGCATCTCGGGGCCGCCAGATCGCACGGTCTATGGCAGCGGGCTCTGGTCGCACATCCTCCGGGACCAGCTCAGGGTGAGTCCCGACGAGTTCTGGAAGTGCGTCGACGATGGCATCGCGCCGCAGCGAAGCCTGCCCGCCGCCCCTGAACGCTCTATCCCCACTGAAGTGCTGTACCTGCTCAAGCGACGAGTCGGCCTCTCGGAGAGCCAGATCGCCGAAATGACTGCAGAGACGGCAATCGAGCGGTTGCAGCAGTACTGGACCTCCGGCCAATAGCGGCCGTGCCGCGGCGCTGGGGCCTCTAGCGGCGGCGGCCCAACTTGCGTGGACGGGGCGGTGCGGTGCGCGTGTAGCTCTCTGCGGCGAGCGCCTGCGCGGCAGCTTCCATCGAGTCGTGGCGGCCGGCGGCTTCGGCTGCCACTTGGGCGGCCGCCCATCCCGGCTCGTAGCTCTTGAGCAAGGCAACCGCCGGCATGGCCACGAAGATGGAGCTGTACGAGCCGACGAGAAGGCCGATCAGCAGTGCGATCGCGAACTCCGACAGCGTGCCCGCACCAAGGATTCCGGCGCCCACCACCAGCAGCGATACCACCGGCAGCACCGAGGTAATCGACGTGTTGACCGATCGCGTCAGCACCTGGTTGAGCGACACGTTCGCGAGCGCGTGATACGTGAAGTGGCTGCGCGCGGGCAATGACCGCTCGTTGGACTTCACCCTGTCGAACACGACAATCGTGTCGTAGAGCGAATAGCCCATGATCGTGAGGAACGCCACCACGGTTGCCGGCGTCACCTCAAACCCGAAGAGCGCGTAGGCACCCACGGTCAGCACGATGTCGTGCGCCACCGCAATCAGCGCGCCGACCGACATCTTCCACTCGAAACGGAACCACAGGTACAGCGCGATCAGCACGAAGAACACCACGAGCGCCCGGCGGGCCTTGCCAGCGACCTCGTCGCCGAAGGACGGGCTGACCTGGCGCGTCGACAGGCTCTCCACGTCGACTCCGACGGCGTCAGCCAGCGTCGCGGCAACCCCAACGGCCGATGCATCTGGTGCGAGCACGCCGCGTACCCGGAAGATGTCGTCAGCGCCGGTGACCACAACGAGCTGAACCCGGGCGTCGGGCACGCCGGCCTCCGCGGCTGCGGCAGCGACGTCGTCGGTCGTCGGACCGTCGCCTGCTGTGTCGCTGGATCCCGCGTCCGCGTCGTCCCCCTCGGTGCTCTGGGCGCCAGCCGGAACGGGAATCTCCCACACAGAGCCGCCCTCGAACTCAATGCCGAGGTTCAAACCCCGCACTAGCAACGCCACCACGCAGATGAGCACGGCCACCGCTGAGCCCACGAGCACTTTGCGCGACACACGCAAGATGTCCCAGCTGTTCTCGCCTCGATAGAAGGTGCGCAATGTTGCGATCACGCTGTGCCTCCCGTCAGCGCGGCCACCGGGACGTCGTCGTCAGCGGAGGGCAGCACTCCCAGCCGCCGGGGCTCCTCGTTCACCAGCCTGCGAGCCACGAGTACCACCAACGGCCGCATGAAGAAGTACGACACAGCCAAGTCGATGAGCGTGGCCAACCCGAGATACAGGGCGAAACCGCGGACGGTGCCGCTGGTGAGCTGGTAGAGAACGCCTGCGCCGATGAGCGATGCCATGTCGGCCCAGACAATGGTCGCGAATGCTCCCTTGAAGCTGGCGTCGGCGGCCGAGCGGACCGCCCGGCCGCGCCGCACTTCTTCCTTGATCCGCTCGTAGTAGACGATGTTCGAGTCGACCTGGACGCCGATCGACACGATGATGCCGGTGGTTCCAGCCAGCGTCAGCGCGAGCCCGCGGCTCTCACCCAGCCAGCTGATGAGCGACCACAAGACGGATCCGCTGATGGCCAGGCTGGACACTGCAACGAGGCCGAGCAGCCGGTAGTACGCCAGCATGTACAGACCGACCAGGATCAGTCCGACGATGCCCGCGATCACGCCCGCACGCAGCGTTCCTTCGCCGAGGGTTGCCGACACGGTCCGCACATCGTCCTGCTCGAACTCGACCGGCAACGCGCCGAACCGCAGCGCTACGGCGAGATCGCGCGCCTCGGGCTCGCCGAACGTGCCCGAGATGACCGCAGTGCCCTCGAACTCGGTCGCGCGGATGACGGGGGCGGACTCGACAACGCCGTCGAGAACAATCGCCACCTGCTGGCCGAAATAGCGAGCGGCAATCTCGTCGAAGCCAACAGCACCCTCGTCAGTGAGGTCCAGGTTCACAACCCACTCGTTGTTGAACGTTGCCGCAGCCTCGGAAACGGCTTCTCCGGTCAGCTCGGCAGGACCGAGCACGTAGCCGACGGGCTCGCCCCGACCCGGCAGGACCACGGCCCGGTCGGCGACGTCGTCCTCGGGCAGCGTGAAATCCGGGAGTTCTTCGATCTCGATGACGTTGGGGTCGGCGGCGATGTCTTCGCCTTCGGGATCGATCGCACCGTTGTACGCATCCGCGAAGTCGATGGCCGCGCGGAACTCGGCCTCGTCAAAGAGGCTGAAGTTCAGCAGCACGGGACGGAACCGGAGTTCCGCTGTCTGGCCCACCAAGTCGACAGCACGCTGCTTGTCCTTGACGCCGGGCAGCTGAATCACGACTTGTTCGCCCTGGCGGGTGATGTCGGGCTCGGCCACGCCCAAGGCGTCGACGCGCGACCGGATGATCTCAATGGCGCGATCCATTTGCTCGTCGTCGGTCGGTGAGGTCGGGCGCAGCAGCACCTCGACGCCCCCCTGCAGCTGCACGCCCAGCACGGGTGCCCAGCCAGCAGCCAGCACGCCCGCGAGCGAGCCAAATCCGATCAGGATCGCGACAAGGAGCGAGACGATCTGCGAGCGGCGCACGTCAGACCTCGGAAACCACGCGCAATCGGGTCGTCAACAGGAACCTGCCGCTCTCAGGCTTACGCCGGCACTGCTGCCGGCATCGCGGCACCTAGCAGCGCAGTGCGCTCGGGTCAGGCTCATTCCGGCGCGTCGAAGTCGTCCGATGTGGGCGGCTCGGCCGTGCCGTCACTGCGAGCGTGCGTGATGATCTCGCCGATGGCGCGGCGCTGCACTCGCAGCTCCACGTCACTGTCCACCTCGATGCAGACGACCTCACCGGGCTCTTCGACCGCCACGATCTTGCCGATGACCCCGCCGACCGTGGCGATCACGTCACCAATGTCGGCACGGCCCAGCATTGTGGCGCGCTCCGCGGCGCGCTTGCGTTGCGGCCGGATCATCAAGAAGTACATGAGGCCAAACAATGCGACGAGCAGGATGATCGAGCTCATGATGTGCTCCTCAGTGCAGGCGAGTCTCGGCGGAGCACTCCACCAGCGTGTGCCGGCGATGTGCGCCGTGCGGGGGCCCCGGAGTGCTGCACCCTGCGTGCAGCGTGCAGGCGATCCGAGGCCAGTACGGCGGGTCAGCGTACCGGGCCACTGCGGCTCGCACTGACTCAGCCCCAGACTTCGTTGACCTGCTGGCGGAAAGCATTGAACCGTCCCGCCTCAATGGCAGCGCGGGCGTCGGAGACCAACTCGGCCAGGAACGCAATGTTGTGCAAGGTCAAGATGCGACCTGCAGTGGGTTCGTTCACGCTCATGAGGTGCCGGAGGTACCCGCGACTGAAGCGAGCTCCGGGCTGCGGGCGGCCGTCGGGTCTGGCCGGACGGGGATCGAGTGGCGTTTCATCGCGGGCGAAACGGGCATTGCGGATGTTGATGCGGCCCTGCGGTGTAAGCGCCGTGCCGTGACGGCCGAGGCGGCTGGGAAGCACGCAGTCGAACATGTCCACGCCTGCTGCGATGGCGTCGACGATCCGGGCCGGGTCGCCGACGCCCATCAGGTAGCGCGGCCGGTCTGCGGGCAGCACTTCGGCCGCTGCTGCGAGGGCCGGGGCCATCTCGCCGCGGGACTCCCCCACCGACAAACCGCCGATGCCGTAGCCGTCGAAGCCGATCGATGCCAGCGTCTCGGCGCTGTGGCGGCGCAGCTCTGGATCGATCCCGCCTTGACAGATGCCGAACAATGCCTGCCCGCCGGCGGTCCCGTCCCGGCGCGCAGTCTCCATGGCCGCTGCCGCCCTGGCCGCCCAGAGGTGCGTGCGCTGCGTCGCGATGCGCACTTCGGTGGGCGGTGCTGGCAACTCTGGACAGATGTCGAGCGCCATCTGAATGTCGGACCCCAAACGGCGCTGCGCGTCGACGGCGTCTTCGGGCGTCAGCCGCATCTGCGTGCCGTCATAGGTCGAGCGGAACGTCACGCCCTCGTCGTCCACCTTGGATTTCACATTCTGGGAGGGATCGGGGGGATCGTCGCCATCGGAGGCGTCTGAAGATCCCTGACGGCGCCCCAGCGACATGATCTGAAAGCCGCCGGAGTCGGTGAGGAAGTGGCCGTCCCAGCCGACGAAGCCATGCAGGCCACCGAGCGCCTCAACGACATCCACACCCGGCCGTGCCGACAGGTGGTAGGTGTTCGCCAGCACCACCTCCAGACCCAAGTGCTCGTAGTCGGAGGAATCGAGATGGATGACGGCGCCGCGGGTCCCCACCGGCATGAAGACCGGCGTTTGAAAATTGCCGCGGGCGGTCGTGACCTGTCCTCGCCGGGCCGAGCCGTCCGATGCCAGCAATTCATATGCGGCCCTCGAGGCCGTCCCCGCCCGCGGCACGCCTTCGGAGGCGCTCATTGCCCACTGCTGCGCTGGAGCAGCATTGCGTCGCCGAAGGACAGGAAGCGGTAGCCATTCGCCAGCGCCGTCTCGTACAGGTCCCGCCAATGCGGCCCGATGAACGCGTCGATCAGCAGGAGCAGCGACGACCGGGGCAGGTGGAAGTTGGTGAGCAACCCATCCACCACCAAGAATTCAGCGCCCCGCCGCAGGAACAGCTCGGTCCAACCGCAGATGTCGCTCGTGCCCGTCTCGGCGACGGGCTGCCGCGCCAAGGCGGCAGACTCCAGCGCCCGCACGGTGGTGGTGCCCACTGCGACAACACGCTCGGCTGCGTCGCAAGCCGCGAGCGTCGCTGCGGGCACCCGGTAGTGCTCGACGTGCATCTCGTGCTCGTCGGCATGTTCCGCGGTCACCGGCGCGAATGTTGCCAGGCCAACCGTCAGGTCCACAGTTGCGATCTCGACGCCATTTGAACGCAGCGCATGCAGAACACGCTCTGTCAGGTGCAGACCTGCGGTCGGCGCTGCGGCAGAACCGTCCGTTCGTGCGTAGACCGTCTGGTAGCGATCTGCGAGCGCCGCCCGGGCCGCGTGGCTGTCGGCAGCGTCGACACCGATGCGTTCCGCAATGGCGCTGCGCGCCGTGTTCGGGTCGATGTAGGGCGGCAGCGGCGCCTCCCCGGCGCGTTCGAGCAGCGGAGCCTGCGATACGTCGACGAGAGGTACCCCATCGACGAGGACGTCCACAGCGCGGCGCTGCCGATCCAATCGCTGACGCACGATGACTTGGACGTTCGGGTCCCTTTCCGAGACCAGCACGGTGCCGTCGGCAATCCGGCGCGAGGGCCGCACAAGCGCAGCCCAGGCCCCGTGCCCAACCTCTCGCGCGTCACCCCCTGCGTCTTCCCCGGCCGCCTGCATCTCGGAGGTGAGCGGTTCAAGCAGCAGCACCTCCGCGACCCCGCCCGTGCGCTTGCGCAGCGGAAGGCGGGCGGGCATCACCCGCGTCTCGTTGACCACCAGCACGTCCCCAGAGCCCAGCAGGGAGGGAAGGTCGCTGATGTGCCGGTGCTCAGGCGGTATGCACGGCCCCCGGTCCGCCAGCAGCCTGGCGGAGTCACGAGGCTCGGCGGGCACCTGCGCAATGGCTGACGATGGCAGGTCGTATTCGAATTCGCCCATCAGTAGCCGCTGCGAGTCCATCGCAGATCGAGGCTATGGCTGCCCGCCGCAATCGCTCACGGCTTCGCCGACGCCTTCAACCGCAGCACGCGACAGCAATTGAGAGCGACGGCCGGGCCAGTGATCTCACCACGGCGCTTCGTCGACCTGCACCTTCGGCGTCAACCGGGTCCCTTCCTCATCGACCGTGCGCTCGGACCGGTCCGCAGGCGGCGCTGTCGTCACCTCGGGCTCCGGTCCGGTTTCGGCGGCATCGAACAGCGTGTGTCCTGCATCATCGCCGCCGGCTCCACTGAGCAGACCCGCCTCCGCAGGAATCTCGATGCCCAGGTGCGCGTACGCCGCCGCGGTAGCGATGCGGCCACGCGGCGTGCGCTGCAGCAGCCCGCGCTGGATCAAGAACGGTTCGTACACGTCTTCCACCGTCTCGGTCTGCTCTCCGACGGTGATCGCCAGTGTGGAAAGGCCCAGCGGCCTCCCGGAATGAGTCACAGCCAGGGCGTCGAGAATTGCCCGGTCCAGCTTGTCGAGCCCGAGCTCGTCGACCCCGAACACAGCCAGTCCCTCACGGGCCACCGACACGTCGACGGCACCGTCGGCGCGCACTTCTGCGAAGTCGCGGACGCGGCGCAGCAGCCGGTTGGCAATGCGCGGTGTGCCCCGGCTGCGGGAGGCGATCTCCGCAGCGCCATCGGCATCAATCTGCACGCCGAGGATTCCGGCTGCTCGGGTCACGATCGCGGTGAGGTCGCCGGTGGAGTAGTAGTCGAGTCGTTCCACCAAACCGAAACGGTCACGCAGCGGCCCCGAGATCAGCCCGGTACGGGTCGTGGCACCCACCAACGTGAAACGAGGCAAGTCGAAACGGATCGAACGCGCAGCTGGACCCTTGCCCAGCACGATGTCGATAGCGAAGTCCTCCATGGCGGGGTAGAGCACTTCCTCGACGATCTTGGGCAGGCGATGGATCTCGTCGATGAACAGCACATCGCCGTCGGCCAGGTTGGTGAGGATCGCTGCCAGATCGCCTGCACGTTCCACGGCAGGCCCCGACGTGAGATGCAGCGCCGCGTCCAATTCGACGGCGATGATGCTTGCGAGCGTCGTCTTGCCCAAGCCTGGCGGGCCGGCGAACAGCAGGTGGTCGGGCGATTGGCCGCGGGCCACCGCGGCTCGCAGCGTGATGGCGACGTGTTCTCGCACTTCGGGTTGGCCGACAAATTCATCCAGCGAGCGGGGCCGCAGCGTGGCCTCGGCGTCGCCCTCGTCTGCCGCCGAGCGCGTCGGATCGGTGGCATCGCTGCGGCTTGACCCTGAGGGCGCCGTTGACTCCGCGCGCCGATAGCCCTCGGTACGAGCCCCTCCGGCGCTCATCGCGGACCGAGCTCCTGCAATGCCACGCGCAACAGCGCTCCGGTGTCGGCCGTTGCGTCACGC
Source organism: Candidatus Poriferisodalis sp. (assembly GCF_965237655.1). Taxonomy (GTDB): domain Bacteria; phylum Actinomycetota; class Acidimicrobiia; order Acidimicrobiales; family Poriferisodalaceae; genus Poriferisodalis. Next base: position 1,032,331 of record NZ_CBDEGB010000002.1, on the reverse strand, counting down.
CCCGCTGCAATAGCGACAGCGGCCATGGCCTCACGTACTTCTGACGGGCTGAATCCCATCTGGCCCAGCGCAGCCCGCACTTCCGCCACGGCAGAGCCAGCGCCGTCGCCGGTCGGTCCAACCGCAGCACCGACGGTCTCAGGTGCACCCAGTCGCGACTTCAGGTCAAGCACCATGCGCTTGGATGTCTTGGCGCCGATGCCGGGCACGAGTTCGAGCACAGCAGCATCGTCGGCTGCCACGGCTCGCCGCAGCTCGTCGGGCGGCAGATGACTCAGCACTGCCAACGCCAGCGCGGGACCCACGCCATGCGCGCTCAGCAGCGCCTCGAAGCAGCGCCGCTCATCGAGTTCGGTAAATCCGTAGAGGTCGGAACTGTCCTCGCGCACGTGATGGTGCACATACACGAAGCACTCGTCTCCTACCGGGCCGGCTCCGGCCAGCGTCGAGGGCGCAACGGTGACGCGGTAACCCACCCCGCCAGCCTCGATCAGCATCTCGCCGGCAGGATCCTTGTCGAGCAGGCGACCGCGCACTGATCCGATCATTGGAGACCGATCATCGCGAGCCGTTCATTGCGGCGGATTCTCGGCCGGTGTCACGGCACAGCCGGCGGGGGCACCACCCCGACGGCGGGAAGCAGCACCCGCGCTCGGCCGTGTGTCGCCGCGCGGTTCCATGGCGCCTGGGACAGGTGGCACAGTGCGACCGCAGCCGCATCGGCAGCATCTGCCGGCTCGGGGGTTCCGGGCAGTGCGAGCAGTTCGCCGACCATGCGCTGCATCTGGTCCTTGTCGGCCCCGCCCCAGCCGGCAACGGCTTGCTTGATCTGCGTCGGCGTGTATTCGACCACCTCTGCCCCCGCTGCCGACGCAATCGCCATGGTCAGCCCGGCCACCTGCGCGACACCGATGGCTGTGCGGACGTTGACCTGGAAGAACACTCGCTCCACGGCGACCACCGAGGGGCCGAACTCCTCGATGAGCGCCCGCAGCTCGCGCATCTGCGTCGCCAGGCGTACCGCTTGCGGCTCGGCGGGATCGGTGCGTATCACGCCCAAAGCCACCGCCTCGTTGCGAGTGCGCTGCGAACCGGAGCCCGGAATCTGCTCCACCACGCCGTAACCGCAGCGCGACAATCCAGGGTCGATCCCCAGTACGAACATCAGTACGAACCGTAGCCCTTGGCACAGTTCCGGCTGGGTATGCGCGAGCCTTCGAGCTCTGCACGATCGACGCTGTTTCGCTCAACTGCTCGCCTCAGTTGGCGATCGTCTCCAGCAGTGATTCGCTGATGTCAAAGTTGGCGTACACGCCCTGTACATCGTCGTGGTCGTCGAGGGCATCGAGGACCGCCATCACCTGCTTTGCGGACGACGCATCGGTCAGCTCGATGAGGTTCTGCGGCGCGTAAGTCAGATCCGCCGCCTTCACCGCTATACCCGCCGCCTCGATCGCGTCGCGCACCGCCATGGTGTCGGCCGGCTCGGTGATGACTCGCCAGGAGTCGCCCTCGCGCTCGATGTCCTCCGCGCCCGCCTCCAGCGCCACCAGCATCAGTTCGTCTTCGTCTGGCTCAGCCGCGTCAGGCTCGGATGCCACCGCAGGCACTACCACCACGCCTTTGCGCTCAAACTGCCATGCCACCGCACCTGGCTCGGCGAGCGAGCCGCCTGCACGTGTGAACAGGCTCCGGATCTCCGAGCCGGTTCGGTTTCGATTGTCGGTGAGCACATCCACAAACATCGCCACGCCGCCGGGCGCGTAGCCCTCGTAGGTGACCTGCTCGTAGGACACGCCTTCCAGCTCGCCGGTGCCGCGCTTGATCGCCCGCTCGATGGTGTCCAATGGCACCGAGTTGTCGCGGGCCTTCTGGTACATCGTCCGCAGCGTTGCGTTGGAGTCCAGGTCGCCCCCGCCCTCGCGTGCCGCCACCTCGACCTGACGGATCAGCTTGGCGAACAGCTTCCCGCGTGCCTTGTCGGCAGCGCCCTTGCGGTGCTTGATCGTCGCCCACTTGGAATGACCGGACACGGACCCCCTCCCGAACAAAGCGTGCCAAACGACATGCGCCAAACGAGGTGCACTCGTGAGGACAGTCTGCCGGACGCGTCCCTCAGTGGTTTGTCGACGCGCCGACCATGTCCAAGAAGATCCGGTGAATGCGGTCGTCGGCGGTCAGCTCCGGGTGAAAGCTCGACACCAGTATCGAACCCGACCGGCACAGCACCGGGACCAATGCAGGGTTGCCGATTCCCGACGAGTTCACCGCGGGCCGGATCTCCGCCAGCACTTCCACGCCGTCGCCGGTGCGCTCCACCCATGGAGCTCGTATGAACACCGCGTGGAATGGCTCGTCGAGGCCCTCGGTGGCTAGATCTGCCTCGAAGCTGGCGACCTGACGGCCGAAGGCGTTGCGCCGCACCGAAATGTCGATTGCGCCGAAACATCGCTGATCCCCTCGGCCGTCCAGCACTTCGGCAGCAAGCAGGATCATGCCCGCGCAGGTGCCGAACGCCGGCATGCCATTGACGAGACGCTCTGACAGCGCGTCGAACAGCCCGCTCGTGCCGAGCAGATGCGACATCGTGGTCGACTCGCCACCAGGAAGGGCAACAGCATCGACGCCGTCGAGGTCGGCGGGCGTACGTACTTCGACAGCCCTCGCCCCGACTCGGCGGAACGCGGCGACGTGCTCGGCTGCCGCGCCCTGCAGCGCGACGACGCCGACTAGCGGCAGGCTGTCGCTCGTGCCCGGGGATGCGGGGCAGCTCAGCGCTTACCAGCCGCGTTCGGCGAGCTTGGTTTCGAGGCCTTCCATCTCGAGACCAGGCATGGCGGTGCCGAGACCCCGGCTGACTTTGGCCACCACCGATGGATCGCGGTAGTGCGTCGTGGCTTCCACGATCGCCTCGGCGCGTGGTCCCGGGTCTTCGCTCTTGAAGATGCCCGACCCGACGAAAACCGCTTCCGCACCGAGTTGCATCACCAGCGAAGCGTCAGCCGGCGTGGCGATGCCGCCAGCGCAGAACATGGGGACCGGCAAACGGCCGGTCTCGGCAATTTCCTGCACCAAACCCAGCGGCGACTGCAGCTGCTTCGCCCAATCGAACAGCTCGGCGGAGTCGGCCTGGGTGATCTTGCGGATATCGCCCGTAATGGACCGCAGGTGGCGGACGGCTTCGACAATGTTGCCGGTACCGGCCTCGCCCTTGGACCGAATCAGGCAGGCGCCTTCAGAGATGCGCCGCAGCGCCTCGCCCAAGTTCGTCGCACCGCACACGAACGGCACAGTGAACGCCCACTTGTCGATGTGGTGGGCCTCATCGGCGGGTGTGAGCACTTCGGATTCGTCGATGTAGTCGACGCCCAGCGCTTCGAGGATCTGGGCCTCGCCGAAGTGGCCGATGCGAGCCTTGGCCATGACCGGGATCGTGACTGCTGCCTGGATGCCTTCGATCATCGCCGGATCGCTCATGCGAGCCACACCGCCGTCTCGGCGGATGTCGGCCGGTACCCGTTCGAGCGCCATGACGGCGACAGCTCCGGCGTCCTCGGCGATCTTGGCCTGCTCGGCCGTGACGACGTCCATGATGACGCCGCCCCGGAGCATGTCGGCAAGCCCGCGCTTGACCCGCACTGTCCCGACCAGATGGGACTCTGCTTGCTGCGCGTCGGTGGGCATCGAGGCGCCAGTTTGGCCTGTGCTCGTGGGGCCTGAATTCATGGGCCCAGTGTACGGACCGGCCCCCGAAGCGCAGGCGGGATTGTCGGGTCCGAACGCTGTGGGGTCGAGCACGGTGCCACAGGCGGAACAGCGACGCTGGTGCCAACCGGATCGAGGCCCGGGGCGACCGTCACACACCCGCTCCCTAAACTTGGTGTCGTGGCCACGACCCGCTTCTCGCGACCTGTCGAGATCCCCGACGATCTCGGGGACGTCTCAGTCGCGCCCGTGACTGGCCGGGTGACGCTGCCGCTGCATGTCGCATGGAGCGGGCAGGGCGACTACGACATGTCGAATGAAGACCAGCTGCGGTCTGTGTATGAGCTCGTCATGACCGAAGGCACCGAGGACGACGTGCTTCAGTACATCGACCTCAACCAACTGCTCGACGTCTGGGAAGACCTCTGGCTGTCGCCGCACGTGCGGGAACGCTGGACGGCGTGGCTGCGAGGCCGCGGCCTGCTGCCTGAGTAGTGCTTACTGACCTGCAGCGCCGCGTCTGGCACGTCGTAGGTCCACTGCCGGACAGCGAATCGGTCGCGCTCGCTGGCGGCGGCACGCTCATCGTGCTGGGGATCGTCGATCGCGCCACGTCGGATCTTGACTTCTTCGCAGCCTCGGCCTCACAAGCCGAGCGGTTCATTCCGGCGGTCGAGGCCGCGTTGGCGGCCGATGGGCTGCGCGTCGACCATATCCAGACCGGACCGGGCTTTGCACGCCTGCGAGTTTCTGACGACACGAGAACCAGACCTGTTCGAACGACGGATCTCCGCAGGGGCCATAGATAACCGCAGAGATCCACAGGTCCTCTCCGGCAGCGCTACCGGGGGTTGTCGCAACCGCTGTGTACCCTGCCGCAGCGCGCTTGCTCCACACTTCCGACTGGCACTTGGGCCGAAACTTCCACGGTGAGTCGCTGCTTTCCGAGCAGCAGGAGGCCGTCGACCGTCTGGTCGAGCTTGCGTCGAGCGCCGAGGTCGACCTCGTCGTCATCGCAGGCGACCTCTACGACCGAGCCATCCCGCCCGCAGACGCCGTCACCCTCTTCAACGAGGCCTTGGTGCGCCTGCATGACACCAGCGCCAAGATCGTCGCCATCGCCGGCAACCACGACTCGGCCGCTCGCGTGGCGGTGGCCGACCAACTCCTCGAGCATGCCGGCGTGACCATCCGTGGCGATGTCGCCCGGTGCACCCGGCCGCTCCGGTTGGACCCCGACGACAGCGGGCCGACCGTGGCTGTCTTCCCGGTGCCGTACCTTGAACCCTCAGTCGCCGGGCCGGTGCTCCGTCGTCTGGACGACACTGATGGCGCTGAAGCAGCCGTCGCCCCACGCCGGTTCCGCCACCGCGACGTCACCGACCACGCAACCACTCCGATCCGGCGCTACGCGGCCTCTCTCGGCCCGGTTCGCACGGTCGTCGTGGCGCACACCTTCGTAGCCGGTGGTACCACGTCCGATTCCGAGCGCGAACTCACCGTCGGCGACATCGATCTCGTCGACATGTCCGCCTTCGACGGATTCAACTACGTCGCCTTGGGCCATCTCTATCGCGACCAGGCCTTCGACAACGGCCGTGTGGCCTACTCGGGCACCGTTCAATTTTGATGGAAGGTTGTTCCGTCTCGGCGTCCTGAACGGTTTAGGTCCGCCTGTGCTGTTTGGGCGACTGTCCGCTGCGGAGTCCGCACGCCATCCATATTGGGTGGCGCTCGTCGCGCAGCGTTGCTCGCTTGGTCAGCCATGCCGTGGGCAGTCGTGCTCGGCTCCGCGGTAGTTCCCACTGGACGATCCTTCGGCTCGTTTCGTGGATTGCCGTTTCTGCGCTTCGCGTGGTGTCCTTGGCTTCTTCTCCCGATCACAACAGCAGCAGCTTCGTGCCGGTTGCCTTTTTGCGTGCGGGACTGGTTGAGGGGCTGGTGCCAGTAGCGGCTGCCCCATCGGCTGGTGTAGGCCGGGTCGACAGCGACCATGGCCATGCTGTGCTTGTCGGCGCTGGATGTCATCGCTGCCATGAATTGTCGTGTGGGGATGCCGGCGGTCTTTCGCCTGGCTGTGCGGCCGGGTCTGCCTCGACGTCCTCGTTGCCTTCCCAGTGTTCGTATATCGGAGAAGTCGAGCTTCTCGACCGCTGAGAACGTCGCCCCGTGCTGTGATCCCCATGTGTGCAGACTGTCGACGGCTTCGCGTACCCGACCGAGGCGTTGCGCGCTGCTGCCGTGCTGAGGAATGTCGACTGTGAGCGGGGCGCCGATCGGGTTGCCTGAACGGTCCAGCACGCGTGCGGCGACGTTCCCTGCGTTGAGGTCGATCGCCATGCAGTTGCCTGAGCGGGTGATTTTCTCGACGGTCGGCGGGTCATCTTCCCCGGAGGGGCGCAACACCCACGAGCTGGTGATGTACCAGCGCTGCTTGGACGTGTCGTAGGTGATCTGGTAGGTGAGCGCCTCTCCTGCTATCGCACGGTTGCGCCACTGCCCAGCACGATGATTCCAACGCAGCGGCGAGCTGATCTTCAGATACGGACCTGATGGAGTGTTCGACAGGTGCTCCATGTCCTTCGGGAGCCGCAACAGCAGCTCGCATTCGCCGTTGCCGGCAGGGATGACACGGATCGTCTCGTTGCCGTGTCTTTTGCCTGTCTCCCCGTCAGCGGCCAGGAACAAGCGGCGCGCTCGCCATTCCTGTTCCCATTCTTCCAAGCTCAGCCCCGCTGCTTGCAAGTTGTGCCGTTTGCGGAGCAGTTTCTTGCCGCCGATCACAACCCGCGGACGCCCCTCGCTCAGCCGTTGCCGTGTTCGTGCTGCACGGCCGCGGAGCTTCTGCGCACGACGCTGCTTCTGGAACCGTTCATCGCGCGACACATACCCGACTCGCTTGCGGCCCCGCCGTGCCGTGCCCTTCCGCGAACCGCCGCCGAGCGTGTCCAGCGTCGGCAGCGCTGCACGGGCATCGATCTCTGACACCTCGCGAAGATCTCGGTCCAGCAGCTGTTCGTCGTTCAGCACGCCACGCTCGTACAGGTCAGCAGCCCGACGAGTGATCGCCCCGGCTTGCCGCGCAGTGACAGACTTCGTGAGCTCCCGCTTGATGTCAGCGCGCCACAGATGCTTATGCCCCGGCCCGAGACGCAACCTGTGAGCCAAAGCGGCCCCCACCATCGAACCGAGCCGCTCACCGACCGACCGCAGCACCGCGTCCTCATCAGCAGACACCCGCAACGACGTGCGAATCGACACCGCTGACGGGCCCGCAGCCACGAACGGATCGCTCAACGCATACCGAGTCACCCAGCTGCTGCCTCCAACGCACGCTGCGCACGTCTCGCAGCCGAACGCTTCCCATACAACCGAGCGCACATAGACGTCAGCACCTCAGTCACATCACGAACCAGGTCATCCTCGATCTCGTCCGGTTCGATCACCACCACCTCACCGCCAGAACCACGGACACACGCCTCGACCATCTCGAACCCGAACCGGGCCAACCGATCACGATGCTCCACCACCAACCGCAAACGGCCTCCCTGCCCCAACACCCGCAACAACTTGCGGCGCTTCCCGTTCAAGCCAGAAGCGGTCTCCAGCACCACCTCATCGATCGCCCACCCATGACCGCGAGCGAAACGCTGCAACCGATCCGCCTGTGTGTTGAGGCTGATTTCGTGTCGTTGTTTGGGGTTGTTTTCAGCCAGCATGGGAGGGTTCTCGATCGAGCCTTGAGGAGGCCCGTTGAGCTATCAGCCTGCCAAGAAGTGAGGTGTGTCTGACTCTTCGCGACAGATCGCCGGTTTTTTCAGGCCGCATCGGCGGGTGGGCGGTGGTGGTTGGTTGGTCATGGTAGTGGTCGGTTTCGGTGCCAGGCTCGGCGTTGCCGGTCGGCGTTGCGCATCCCTTGTTGGCGGGCGGTTCGGATGGCGTCACCGCGGCTTTCGTGTTCGTCGTTTGGGGTCACGTAGCCGATGGCTTCGTGCAGCCGGACGCTGTTGTGGCGGGCTCGGGCCCGTTCGAGCTCGGCGGCGAGCAGGGCGGGGTCGGTGATCGCGGTGAGGTGGGGGTGCTCGTGTTTGACGTGGCCCCACAGCGACTCGATCCAGGCTTGGTCGGTCGGTGTGGAGGGGCGGCCGAAGTGCTGGGCGATCGAGCACAGGGCCATGAACCGGCGGGTGTCGTTGGCGCGCATCTCGGTGCCGTTGTCCGAGATCGCCAGCAGCAGCGGGATCTCGGCTCTGTCGTCGGGGGGTTCGGCGTCGGGGTCGTCGAGGCGTGCCCGCAGCTCGTCGGTGAGCAGCCCCTCGTTGTCGAGGCCGCGCATGAACAGGACCCGAGCGGCGACCGAGTCGGGGTTGGCGGTGAGGTGGGTGCAGATCCATTTGCGGCTGACGAGGTCGACGATCGCGTACGCGTGCTTGGCTGGGCGGCAGGCCGGGAACTGGGTGCCGTCCCAGCACCACAGCTGGTTCGGGTGCCATTCGCACCAGGCCGGCCACGGCGTCTTCGCGCTGCGCGCTGGCCGCGGATCGCCTTGCAGGGCAAGGCCGTGACGGCTCAGCACCCGATCCACTGTCGAGGGCGACACCCACACTCGCTGCTCGTAGGAGCCGCGATGAGCGAGCTTGCGGTGCGAGCGGTCGATGTCGCCCCAGTCGTCGAACAGCGTCACGATCTCGGCTTGTTCCCACTCGAGGAGCCCATGGATCGGGTTCCCGCCCGGGGCGAGGTCCTCAAGACCGCCGACGGCTCGGCGCTGCCGCCAGCGCCACACCCTGCCCCGGTCCACTTCGAGGACCGCGCAGGCCCGGGCCGCACTCCAGCCCGCAGCCGCTGCGTCGCCGATCAAGCCGAGCAGCGCTGCCTTGGCGGCCCCGTCGACGCGGGCGGGGATCGGGCCGCTCATCCCCAATGCGATTTTCCCCGCAGGACCGCCAGCTCGACCGCCTGCTCGACCACCGTGGACTGGAGCCGCTCGACCTCGGCGCGCAACGCCGCCGCCTCGGTCGCCTCTGCACGGGACCGGCGCGGCCGCCCCGGCCTGGACGCCTGCAAAGCGGCGATCGCCCCGTCGCGAGCCACCGCACGCAGCCGAGAGATCACCGAACGATCCACCCCCGCCTCCGCCGCCGCGTCGGCCTGGGTGATCTGCCCGGTCAGCATCCGCAGCCACAAGTCGTACTTCTGCTCCGCTGTCAGCACCCGCTTCGCTATTCGGTCCTGCGAACTCATCGGCCGCAGCCTCCTCCTCTGAGACCGCCAACCCTGCCCGACGCTGCCTGAAAAAACTCAGAACCTGTCGCGCTAAATCAGACGCAACACAGAAGAGGAAGCGGTTTTTGGCGCCGCAGGAGAAGTACGAGATCTGGATGCAGCTCGTGCGCGGGGAGATCACGGTCGCGGAGGCGGCCGGGAGTGCCGGGGTGGATCGCTCGACGATCGCGAAGCTGCGCGAGGTCGCCCGGCAGGGCGCGCTCGATGCGTTGGCGGCGTCGCGTCCTGGGCGTCGGGACTCGGTGCGCGATGTGGAGCTGGAACAGGCTCGGGCCGAGGCGGAGCGTCTTCGTGCGGCGTTGGCGGAGATGGCGGTGAGGCTGACGCTGTTGGAGGGAAAAGGGCATTGGGGCTGAGCGGCCGGGTCCCTGCCAGGGTGGACGCGGCCGACAAGGCAGCACTGCTGGGCCTGGTCGGGCGCGCTGAGGCCGCGGGATGGAGCACCGGTGCTGCATGCGGGGGCTTGGAGCTGTCGGTGCGTCGCGTCCAGCGGTGGCGGCGCCGTGTCGCCGACGGCTCGGGCCTCGACGGCTCAGCGCCGGGCGGGAACCCGTCCCATGGGCTGACCCCGCACGAGGAAGACGAGATCGTGGCGGTGTTCGACGAATGGGCCGACATCGACCGGTCGCATCGCAAGCTCGCCCACCGCGGGTCGTGGCTGGGCCGCTTCTGGGCCGACCCGTCCACGGTGCGGCGTGTGCTGGAACGCCGTGACCTGCGCTTTCGCGGCCCCAAGCGCAGCCCGCGCGTTGCCCGGCGGCCGTGGCCGGCGTGGGCCGAGTCGGCCCCGAACCGGATCTGGACCTGCGACACGACCCACTGGCCGCGCGCCCAGGCAGCCACGACAGTGATCTGCGACGTGATCTCGCGCAAACCGATCGCCGACATCACCTCCCGGGACGAGACCAGCATCGAGGTCCAGGCCGTGTTCGGCCGGGCCCTGCGCTGGGAGGGCATCGAAGACGTCATCGACGAGCGCAACCCCGACGCACTGAGATGGGACCCCGACAGCGACGACATCCCGGTGCTGCTCGTGCTGTGCGACAACGGCCCCCAGACGGCCTCGGGATCGACACGGGAGTTCATGGCCCTGTGCTGGCTCGCCACCCACTACCGCCGGCCCGGCACACCCACCGACCAAGCCTGGACCCAGAGCCAGTTCGGGCACCTCAAAATCGAGCAGCCCCACCTGGAGCTGATCAGCGACATCGACGTGCTGCGCGCCGAGCTCGAACACCAGCGCAACCACTACAACACCGTCCGCCTTCACGCCGGCATCGGCTACCTCACCCCCGACCAGGAACACAACGGCCACGCCGACACGGTGCGCGCAGCCCGACGCCACGGCCTCGACCGCGCACGCGAACAACGCATCGCATACCATCACAACCGACAATCACAAGAACCCGACCATGCTGGCTAAACCCACCCAAAAAAGCGACATTAAGTCAGACACACGTCAAAATCCGTCCGCATCGTCGAGATGGACACCCGAGGGCGCTGTCGCACCGAGGTCGTGCCGCTGGAGGTCGGTCGCCCATTGCGCACCCTGCGAGGCGCGTTCGACGATCTGCTCGTCAATCCCGAATTCGCCGACGCCGAGCGGGCGCGTGTCCGTATCCAACTCACCGACTTGGACCTCCCGCTGCAGGCCATGCCCCGACTGCAGCAGCGCTTTCCCCACGCTGTTGTGCTCGATCACCAGCCCGACGGACACGTGGCGGCTGACAGCGGTGACGTCGCATCGGCAGTGCGCAGCGGCATGGGGCCGCTCGACCTCACTCTGCGATTCTGGTCCGAGCTGCACGGGGCCGACGCCTCCGAACCGCACCAAGCCGTGCTCAGGGAGGCGCTCGCAGCCACCGGCACGGAGGATGACCGGTGAAGCCGCACCGCCTCGCCTTCTGCGCCCTCGGCCCGTACGCCGACGAAGTAGAGATCGACTTCGACCCGCTCGTCGAGGAGGGACTCTTCCTCATCCACGGCCCCACCGGAGCAGGCAAGACCTTCCTGCTCGACGCGCTCTGCTTCGCTCTCTACGGTGACGTGCCAGGCGGGCGAGCCAAACACACTCTCCGCTCCGACCACGCCCCGCTCGACGTGAACCCGTGGGCAGAGTTGGAATTCACGTCGCAAGGGCATCGGTGGCGGGTCCGGCGAAGCCCGGAGCACGAATCGGCCAAGGTGCGAGGCGAGGGCACGACTCGCCGTGCGGCAGAGGCAACGCTCGAACGGCGCGAAGGCGACGAATGGCGAGCCGTGGCAGCGAAGATCCGCGAGGTCAATGATGAGATTGCCGGATTGCTCGGACTGACCGCCCAACAGTTCCAGCAGGTGATCCTGCTCCCACAAGGTCGCTTCGAGCGGGTCCTCCGATCTAACTCCGAGGACCGCGAGAAACTGCTGCGCACGCTCTTCGACACGGCCGTCTTCGGGGCAGCATCGGAGTGGCTCGACAATGCTGCCAAGAGCCGCCGGGAAGCGGCGGCCGAGCACGAACGTGAACTTGCGAACCTGCGTCGACGGGCCGCCGAACGGTGGCGGTCCGTGACCGACGACGCCGAACAACCCCTGCCCGCTGATCGCTTGGACGACGAAGCCGACACCAACGACGCCTGGCCAGCCGATCAGGCCGCCCTCGACGAAGTCGTTCGCAACGCAAACTCGCTGATGAACAACGCCGACACCGCTGCCGGGTCCGCCGACGCGGCGCTAGCAACGGCCCTTTCCACTCACATCGCCATTAAGCGGATCGCCGAGAACTGGGACCGGCGCGCCGGACTCCGCAAGCGCCGGGACGAACTCGCCGACGAGCGGCCGGCCGTAGATGCCCACCGTGACACCCTCCACTTCGCCGACTCAGCCGAGCATCTACGCCCCCTATTGGACACCGAACAGCGCCACCAGGTCGAACTCGCACGGTGCACCACCCGGATGAACGAACAGATCGCTGCCGTCGTGGATCATTGCAACGAGGCACCGAGCCTGCCCGAGGGCCTCGCCGTGCCCTCTGCCGACGCGACGCCGACAGCTCAGGACCTAGACGCCATCGGTACCGCACTCGCCATTCATCGCAGCAAGCTCGACGACCTCGCCACACACGCTGCCACGGCCGAGGCACGAGAATCCACTGCCGCCTCCGAGCGGGGCGCCGAGGCTCGCCTTCGACTGGTCAAGCAGCAGCAAACTGCGGTCGCCGCGACGCACGAACAAGAGCGCCAAGTGGCCGAGAACAAACTGATCGGGGCACGGACGGCCGCCGACCAGGTGGCCGCTCTGCGAGCAGCGGCCGAACTGGCATCCCAGCGAGCCGATGCGGCGATCGAACTGGTCTCGAGGGGATCTCGCCTGACTGCGGCAGAAAGAGCGGCCACCGTGGCCGAGCGAGCGACGCTGGACTGACGCCGCGAAGCGCTGGACCTGCGACAGCGGTACCTGGAGGGCATTGCTGCTGTGCTGGCGGGAACACTCCAGGACACCGAGCCGTGCCCTGTCTGTGGATCGACCGATCACCCTTATCCGGCCGAGCCCGCTGGCGATGCCGTCGCCATCGAGAATGTCGAGACCGCGGAGACCGTCGCCGCCGGAGCCGAGCGGGCCGAAACTCGAGCGCGGAAGACATTCAAGCTACTTGCCGAGAAATCCGCCGTGTTGCGGGGGCGTGCCGGCGACACAGCCGATGATCCCGAGGGCGCCGCTGCGCTGGCCCAAAAGGCCAGCGCACTGCTGCAAACCGCCACGGAACTGGCGGGGCAGGTCGAAGGACTCGGCAAGACCGTGACAGCGCACCGCGACAACGCCACAACTGCGGCGGAGGCGGCCAAGCAAGCCGCTCTCGACGCCACTGCGGCCTCGGAGCGTGCCAAGGCAGCCGAGAACGAAGCGTCGACCCTGCGGACGGGCATCGCCGATCAGATCGGCGACATCGATCCCGTTGCAGCCATTGAAGCGATCACACTCATCGAAGAGGCCGTCGAAGCGTTGTCCGCGGCCGAGCGCGGCCTGACGGCGGCCGAGACCACGCTCCGGGCGACGGCCGCCGCTCTCGACGCGCAACTCGCTCCGTCACCCTTTGCCACGCCTGACGGGGCACGCGCCGCACTGTGCAGCCTTGAAGAGCGCGGCGAGATACGACAGCGTGTCACCACGTACGACACGGCGAGTCGGAACGTCCACCGTGACCTCGAAGCCGATGCACTGCAGGGCGTGCCCGAAGAACGAGCTGACACGGACGCGTCGGCTGACGCGCTCGCCGATGCCGACGCAGCTGCGAGAGCCGCCAATGACCGTCGGACGATCACCGCCGATGCCCACATCGCCATCAGCGGCTGGGCGGCTGACTACCGAGGCCGCAGCAAGACTTACGCCACCGCCCTCGCCGAGGCGGAGCTGTGGTCGACGGTGGCCGGCCGGTGCAACGGTCGAATGCCGCCGAGAGTCTCATTGCAGCGCTGGGTGCTCTCGGCGTACCTGGAGGAGATCTGCACCTTCGCCAACCGACGGCTCGGCTCTATGACCGGTGGGCGTTACCGGCTCAGCGTCCATCGCGACCGCGAATGGGGTGGCGGCAAAGCCGGCCTGGGCCTGCGGGTACACGACGTTTACACCGGACGTGAGCGCGAGGTCTCCACTCTTTCCGGCGGTGAGACCTTTCAGGCGTCGCTGTCGCTGGCCCTCGGCGTCGCCGACGTGGTTACCTCCCATGCTGGCGGTGTGCGTCTCGACGCACTGTTCGTCGACGAGGGATTCGGCACTCTCGACAGCGAGGCACTGCAACTCGCCTTGGACGAATTCGACCGCCTGCGAGAGGGCGGCCGTACCGTTAGCCTCATCAGCCACGTGGGTGGACTGCGTGAGCGCATCCGCACCGGCATCGAGGTCTGCCCCACCGACCGCGGCTCCACCGTGAGCGTTGGCACCATGTCCCCCGTCTGAACTACGCCACAATTCAGCGAGTCCCCAGAAGCTTGTGTCACTCAGACGGGCGGCATCCTCGCCGAAAAACTCGCAACCACGTCACCAATACGACTGCTACGACGATGGGTGTTCCCACCCCTGAACACCGCGCTCACTTCAGAATTCGCGCAGCACCGCGACACGCGTCTCAAGGTCTGCCCGGTAGTCGGGCAAATCGTCCGGGAGCTGGGTCTCGGCAGCTCTCGGATCGGCCAGCCACAGCGGCCACGTCACTCTCGGTGCATCGGTACGCACAACCGCTCCCGACATCGTTTCGAGCGCGTCGGCGAGACCTGGTGGGTAGCGGGTCAGCCTCACGGCTTCGGCGTCGTCGTCGAAGTCGTTGCCGGTGCTGGCCTCGCGCTCCAAGCGGGCCTGAACGAACGGCCACAGGGAGGTCCACAGCAGCGCGGGCAGCCCCACCGTCGTCACCGCTGTGGTCAGGTAGGCACTACGCCCGTCACGAATCTGTGCCAGCAGCCGCGCAACGACGGCCTCCAGCTCGATGCGGTTCAGCGAGTCGAGCAAGCCCTGTGTGACGACAACCGTGGACCGCTCGGATTGCCGGCCAAACGCAGCGGCGTTCGCCCCGCTGCTGGGAGCGACAACGAGCGCTGGCGCTTGAACCCCCACCAGCAGGCAGACGCCGTCAACGACGTTCGCCAGGCGGGGCTCATCGTCAAAATCACACACCTTCGAACTGGCACCGAACAGCGCATTTCGCAAGCGTCGCTCTCCGACCGCCAGCCAGGTAGCGGCGAGTCCGCAGGCCGCTGCGAGCGCGATCGGCATCACCCACCAGCCCAGAGGCGTGAACAGCGCCACCAGCACGCCCACGATCGCCCCCGCAACGAGATGCACGGCCCAGAATTCCGCCAGCAGCTTGTCGGCTCGACTGCGGTAGATGGCGAACAGCGGGTCCACCCGCTGCATTCAAGCGGCCCCAATCACTATTGGCACAGCACAGGTGGCACAGCTTGACGGGCAGACCTCAGCTGGCACGGCGTCGCGCGATGGCACGTCCGTAGATATCGAGGTAGATCTCGGCCAGCCGAGCCATCGAGAACTGCTCGGCGCGCTGGCGGCCGGCCGCCACGAGGTCCGCGGCGCGGTCGGGGCGCCTCAGCAAACGCAGGAGCGCCGCTGCCAACGCTGCCGCATCGCCAGGGGCGACAAGCTCGGCTTCGTCCCCAATGCGAACGACGTTGCGGTATCCGGGCAGATCGCTCGCTACCACCGGTGTTCGTGCAGCCATGGCTTCGATGAGCACCACGCCGAAACTCTCGCCATGCAATGACGGCACGCAGAACACGTCGGCGCCCTTGATGCGAGCCAGCTTCTCGGCCTCGCTGACCCGTCCGAGCCACTCGATGCGCGTGTCGCGCTGGTATCTGCGCTGCAACTCCTCGGTCTGCGGGCCGCGCGACATCACCCACAGACGCACTCCTTCAGGCAGTCGCGACATGGCTTCGAGCAGCACCGTGAGGCCCTTGCGCGGCTCGTGGCGACCGATGTACGCGATCGTGGGTGCGGGGCTGCGCATGGGAGCGACTTCGTCGAAGCGATCCAGCTCGACACCGTTGAAGACCAACTCGTAGTCGCCGCCCACGCCATCACGGGCCATCTCGGCGGCATCGACCGAGACAGCGGCCCGAATGTCGATCCTCGTCGCCAGCCACCGTGTTCCCGGCACCAAGTACGCAAGGCTGCCCCCCGCTGCATGCCACGTGCCGACGATCGGCGTCGAGCCCAGGAACAGAGCTGTCTGCGTCGGCCCGGGACACAGCGGCTCATGCAGGTGCAGGACATCGAACTGCTCGTCACGCAGCGCCCGAACCGTGCGCAACGTGCAGGCGAAGTCGGGCGCAATCGGGGCGACCGATCCGTTCGTGAAGGTAGGAATGCTTGCGCCCAGAGGTGTGACACCGGTCTGGGGCGGTGCGCCGTCGCAAGGAGCGAGCACTCGTGTCTCGTGGCCGCTCGCAGCCAAAGCTCGAGCCAAACCCAGCACCTGCATCTGGACACCGCCAGGGCTGGTCAGGCTGTAGGGCGAGATGATCCCGATTCTCACGGGCAGAACCTCATAGGCCGCACCTCACTGACGATCTGCGCAGCAATCTTCACTGCCGCCCAGACGCTAGGCGCGGTATGCGGGTCGCACAATGCGCTCTCTTGACGCTTCCGCTAGTCGCCGTCGGCTGCGTCGCCTGACACGGCTGGTCGGTCTGACGGCCAATTGGGACCGAAGAGGTGCCACTGATGCGGTTCTGCAGCGATCAGCGTCACCAACTCGTCCGCGAGCCGCTGGGTGACCGTAGCAACATCGTCACGGAGGCGCCCGCGTCGGGTGACGTCTACCGGCGGCCGAACCGTGCCGAGGTGCCTGCCCCGAGGTCGGAAGTACACGGCGGTCGGCAGCAGGGCCGCACCTGATCGCAGTGCCAGCAACGCCGGACCTGCCGGCAACGTCGTCTGCTCGTCGCCGAAGCTGACCTCGATGCCGTCGCTGGTGAGGTCACGGTCGCACAACAAGCAGACGATCTCATTGCGTCGAAGCGCGCCCAGCACCTCGCGGCCCGCGTCTGGTCCGAGCGGCACGACGCGCATGCCCAACCGCTCACGGAAATTGGCGAACCACTCGAAGAGCTCCGGCGGATGCAAGGGCTCGACCACCACGCTGATCGGCAACCGGTTCACGGTCGCCATCCAGAATCCGGCCCACTCCCAGCCCCCCAGGTGCGGCAGAGCCAAGATGACGCCATTGCCGCGCTCGAGGGCCTCCTCGACATGGTGGTAGGCCGGAACATCGATGCCGCGGTCCAGGGTGCTCTCACTCAGCGCGGGCAGCCTGAACGACTCCAGCCAGTAGCGGGCATAGGAGCTGAAGGCCCCGGCGGTGGCCTGCTGCACGGCTCGCTTCGCCGCCATTGCGTCTGCGCCGGCTTCGCCGGCATCCCGTTCAGACCCGCCGGCACCCGCCCCCGAAGCAATCCAACGCTGTGCCCGTGCCTGGTGCCGGCGCACCATGTCGGCCTTGGCGGGCATCAGCCGCGCCAGCACGGGGCCCGCAAGCGCAGCCAAACGCTCACCCAGCCACAGCGGGACCATCCGGGCTGCGGTCGCTCCCGCTTGGTACCCCAGCACAATCGCCTTGTCCCGCCCTTGCAGGCGGCGTGCCTTGTCCCGCCCTTGCAGGCGGCGTGCCTTGTCCCGCCCTTGCAGGCGGCGGAGCACTGCGCTCACTGCGACATTCGCGCGCTGGCCTGACGCCACACCTTCACAAAGCGCATCACCGCTGTCACGGTTGAGAGCGCGAGCAGCACCCACAGCAACGGAATGAGCAACACCTCGAAGGCAACCGCCACGGCAATCACCACTGTGCGTTCGGCACGCTCCATCAGCCCGCCCTTGGCCACGAAGCCCAGCAACTCAGCCTTGGCACGCTCGTAGGAGATCACCGCACTGACGCCGAGCACCGCCATGGGCAACACGGCCCAATGCGCGCCGTGCTCAGAGGCGAGATACCAAGCGATGCCACCCAGCAGCAGGCCATCGGTGACCCGGTCGGCCGTCGAGTCGAAGAATGCGCCCCGGCTCGACGAGGTGCCCCGCGCTGCCGCGACCGGCCCGTCAAAGAGGTCAGCGAGCGCAGTCACCACCAGGAACACGGTGCCGAGACCCAGTCGGCCTGCACCAATGGCAATGGCGCTCGCCGCTGCCATCACGAGCCCGAAAGCAGTGAGCACGTCAGCGCTCAGGCCGATCGCGGCGAGTCCACGCCCGATCGGCGCTGTGACTCTGTCGACGCCCTTGCGGAACATGCCGTCAAACATCGTCAGCTCCCGTCGCCGGGCTCCGGGATTGCGCTCGTGTGCACACCAGCGCCGTCGGGAGCCTCTGGCGCTGAGCTGGGCACCGTCTCAATCCAGGTCTCGGGATTGTCCTCCACCCAACGCTCGAGCACGGAACCGCTCAGCGCATCCACGAGCACCAAGCCTCTGCGCTCAGGCGGGTCTTCCGCCGAATACACGAGCACTCGCCATGTAGGGCGGCTCATCCAGCCCCGCCAGCCGAGCTGCGCGCTGGCGTGCCCGACAGCAAAACCGACGTCGGTGACTGCGGCGACCAACGCTTCGTTCTCATTGACAGCGAATCGACGTCCCGCTGCGAATTGGTAGAGGCCGGCGAGGGCGAGCAGTACACCGCCTACCGCCACACCTTCGTTGAGCAGGACCGATTCGCCCTCAGCAGCAAGCGCCGCTGTAGCAGCCCACACACCCGCTGCGAAGCACAGTGCGCCGGTGATCTTGCGCCGCGAGTTGTCGGGGAACTTGTACGCGCCGACAAATCCTCGGTCCAGGTCAGCGGGAAGCGCGTCGCGTACCTCGCCGAGGTCGTCTGGCTCGGCCATCGAGGCCAACGCTACCGGCGCCCTCGCAGGCGCTCGCGGCTGCTTGCGCTTCTCGCACGAACTAGAGCACGACGCCGAGCAGGGCAGCTGCGTCGCTGGCGGACTCACCGTCCGCGACGGCCGTGTCGATTGCTGCGAGCGCGCCCGGCGTGTCGAGATCGTCGTCCAGACGCTCGCGGACGCTCGACAGCGCTCCGTCGCCGGGACCCGCCGCCCGCCAGCGCTCGAGTCGCCGGGCCGCATCGGCCACGCGGCGCTCATCCCAGTCCCAATCGGCCCGATAGTGCGCACCCAGCAGCGCCAACCGCAGCGCCATGGGCTCCCAGCGCTCGCGCAAGTCGGACACAAACACGAGGTTTCCTGCCGACTTGGACATTTTGGCGCCGCCCTGTCGCACCATCGAGGTATGCATCCAGTGGCGCACGAATGGTCCACCGGTGACAGCTTCGGACTGTGCCCGGGAGCACTCGTGGTGCGGGAACACCAGGTCGCTTCCGCCACCGTGCACATCGATCGTCTGACCGAGGTGAGCGAGCGCCAGAGCAGAGCACTCCACGTGCCACCCGGGGCGGCCCGGACCCCACAACGACGACCATTCCGGTTCGTCGGGAGCTGCACGTTGCCACAGCACGAAATCCAGCGGGTTGCGCTTGTCTGGATCGTCGGGCCGACCGCCACGCCTGCGGGCCAACTCGATCATCTCGGTGACGCCGAGGCGGCTCAGCTCCCCGAAACCGGGTGCCTTCGAGACGTCGAAATAGACACCTTCGCCACTGCTATATGCATGTCCGCTGTCGAGCAACTGGCCGATCACTCGCCGGATGTCGGAGATCGCTGAGGTGGCTCGGGGCTCGCTGTCGGCCCGCAGCAGCCCCAGCGCCTCCATGTCTGCGTCGAACGCAGCCAGCGACCCCGCCGCCAGATCCAGGTAGTGCACGCCCATGGCACGCGCCCGCGCCAGCAGGTCGTCGTCCACGTCGGTGATGTTGCGGACGCACCGGGTGCGCCAGCCGAGATCCCGCAGTCGCCGCTGCAGCACGTCGTAGGCCAGGAAGGTGGCGGCGTGGCCCACGTGGGTGGCGTCATAGGGCGTGATCCCGCACACGTACATGCGCACCGTGTTGCCTGGGCGCACGCTGAGCGGCACGATGGCCCGCCGCTGCGTCTCGTACAGCCTCATCGCTCTGCGCTCAGAGCACCAGCCATCGGCTCAGTCGGGGACGGTCTCGACGCTCGGCTGCGCTGCGTCAGGGCGGCTCGGCCCGCCCCCGAGCACGCTGATCGGGACGTGATCCAAGCCGACCAGCCGAAGGGCCACACGGGTGCGGTACCGCGTGTTGAGCTGCATCAGCACTGCAGTGAATGCCTCGATGGCTGTTGCATTTGACAGGTTCCCGCAGTCGAGCGCTCGCGCGCCGGGCATGCGGTCCACGATCTCGGCGATATGCCAGGTGGCCTCGCGGTGATCGCTGCAGATGAGGATGTCGCCGTCCACCGGCTCGTCGAGATTGCCGAGCTCGGTCGCAGGCACGTGCTGCAGGGCAGCGGCGACTCGGGAGTCCGGCAGCGACGCCTGAACCGAAGCCGCGACCGAGCCCCTGGGCGGGATCAGCGGCACGAACTCGTCGTCCACGCGGGCCAGCGCGTTCGACATCGTCGCCACCACCTTGCCGCGCAAGTGCTCGGCGACGCCCCGAGCTGTGATTGCTGCCGCGTCCCACGGAGTGGCGATCACGACCGTGGGCTCCTCCGCGGCGAGGCTGTTGGCACCGGGGTGGATGCGCAGGTGCCGCCCAGGCCAGCGATCCAGAATGTTGTCGACCACTTCCATCGACCGGTACTTCGAACGAGATCCCAGCGTCACTTCACAGCCGATGTCGGCCAGCCGGGTCGCCAGCGCCGCGCCGGCTGGGCCGGTGCCGCCGATGATGCCAATGCGGGTCGGCTCGCCGGCACCTGCAGAGGCAGCTGCTGCGACCCCATCTACGGTCCCGTTGGGGGTCGCATCTGCTGACACGACCGCCACGGTACGGCGAAGCGCGCCATAGAGCAAAGAGGGGCGGCAATGTGTGCGGACACCAGAAGGGCGCCAGGCACGGCGGTAGCGTCCGGCGGTGGGCAGCGTTGCAGGCTGCCGTGCCGACAAGGAGGCAGCGCCAATGGCCGGCAGCGGAATCGTGGAAGGCAAGAAGCTCCTCATTACTGGGGTGCTGACCGACGCCTCGCTGGCGTTCAACGTGGCCCGGCTGGCCCAGGAGCAGGGCGCGGAGATCGTGCTGACCGGCGCCGGACGGGGCATCCGGCTGACCGAACGGACCGCCCGCAAGCTGCCTACCCCGTGCGATGTGCTGCCGCTCGACGTCACCTCGCCCGACGAGATCTCCGCAGTGCGCGACGACCTGACGCAACGCTGGGGCCGCCTCGACGGGCTGCTGCACTCCATCGGCTTCGCACCCGCGAGCTGTTTGGGCGGGAACTTCCTTAGCGCACCGTGGGAGGACGTGTCCACCGCAATGCACATCTCGGCATACAGCCTCGCCGGGTTGGCGTCACCGTTGGCGCCGCTGCTGGCCGAGGCGAAGGGTTCGGTCGTGGGCCTGACGTTCGATGCCAGCGTCGCGTGGCCCTTCTACGACTGGATGGGCGTTGCGAAGGCTGCCTTCGAATCGACGGCGAGGTACCTGGCGAAGTCGCTCGGACCGCAGGGCATCCGGGTGAATCTGGTCTCGGCCGGGCCCATCCGCACCATGGCAGCCAAGTCGATCCCCGGGTTCACCGACTTCGAGGAGGCGTGGGAAGCCCGCGCTCCGCTGGGCTGGGACATCGGTGACAGCGAACCGGTCGCGCGCAGCACGCTCGCGCTCATGTCGGACTGGTTCGGGAGCACCACCGGCGAGATCCTTCACGTCGACGGCGGCTATCACGCCATCGGCGCCTAGCGGCCAGAGGTCCCGCAGACCCGTCGCGCACGTCGGCTGCTCAACCCAGCCGCCGCAAGGTTTCTTGACGACCCAAGAATGCCAAGTAGCTGCCCGCACGCGGCCCGGTCTCGGTGCCGAAGAACACTTTGTACAGGGCCCCGAAGGCCAGTGCAGCATCGGTACGCGGGTCGATGCCGACATCACGGGCTGCTTCGAAGATTGCGTCTTGGATTGCTCGGGCGTCCCATTCGGTCAGCTCATCTAGACGCTGCGAACACCGCCTGAGGAAGTCGCGCTGGCGGTCGTCGAGCCCTCGACGCTGCTCATCGATCTCGGCGACATCGAGCATCGCGAACGTGCCGGCGAGTTCGGGGCGGCTTTGCATCAGCCGCTGCGCGGTGGCCTCCTTTCGATCGAGCCACTCGGCCTCCTCGGTGGACAGATCGACTCCGAGCGACTCGACATGGGTCGCTAAGTCGATGTGCGGTTGCTGGGTGAGGCTCAACACCGAGTCGAATGGCGGGCTGAAGGCGGGCGACTGTGGCACCGTGCCGTGGCCAGCGACCTGCGAGATGAAATACAGCTGCTGCTGATTCGGCTCCGCATCGCCCGTAGCCATGGTTCGCCAGAGCCGTTCGTACTCGACGAACGCCTTGGTGAGGCCGGACACATCGAGCGCAAAATCGATCGCTCGCTTCGGTTGGGTGCGCAACACGACGTAGCGCAGCAGCTCGGGCGGCAGCATCGTGGCCAGCTCCGACGCCGTCATGCCGATGCCTTTCGAGGAGCTCATCTTGGCGCCGCCGAGCGTGAAGAACTCATATGGCACGGCCACCGGCACCGGCCACCGCAGTACCTGGCGAGCCAACGCCGAGGAGACTTCATGCGAGCCGCTCGCGGCCATGTGGTCCTTGCCGGCACCTTCGATCGAGACTCCGAAGAGCTTCCACTTGGCGGCCCATTCGAGCTTCCACGGCAGCTTGCCATTGCCTCCGAATGGGCTGACACGACCGCTGTGGCCGCATCCCGTTGCCCACTGCACCAGATCAGCCCGGCATTCGTAGCGGACGGTCTGCCCGTCGTAGTCGGAGGCGTAGGTAGTGCCGATGCGGCCGCATTCGGAGCAGATGGGCTGGAAGGGCAGCCAGTCCTCGGGCCGCCCTGCACCGCTGAGACGTAGGTAGATCTCCCGCACCGTTTGCGCGGCGCGCAGGAAGGTGTCGATGATCTCGTCGAGTCTGCCCGCCCGGTAGATGTCGCTCATGAAATAGAAGCTCGTCTCGACACCGAGCGGCTCGAACGTTGAAGTGAACTCGCCGAAGTACGCCTGCGCCATCGACTCGCCGTCGAGACCGGCAGGCGGCGGTGCCGCCCACAATGGCTTGCCGAGGTGCTCGAAGAAGTGGTCTCCAGTTCCGTGCGGGATCTCGTCGACTGCGTCCATGTCGTCGCAGCCGTACATAAAGGTTGCGTCCAGGCCGCGCTCGCGCGCCGCTCGAGCCAGAGCGTCGTGAATGAGCACGCCACGCAGCGAGCCGACATGGGCACGGCCGCTGGGCGTCTTGGAATCGTTGACTACGACCTGGCCAGGGCAGCTGTCGAGCGCTTTGTCGATCCAAGTCATGGCGTGATGCGCAACAGGCCGCTACGGGTCTGACGACGACCACGGCAGCCTAACTGGGTCACCCTGCTCCGCCGTCTGCGATTTTGCTGTGCGTGCCTTCGTCGGCTGCAGCGGGATCACCGATCAGGCCGCGTAGCAGATCGTCGAGTGCGACCACGCCGAGCGTCCGGTTGTGCTCGTCGGCCACGACGGCAAGATGAATGCGTGTGCGCTGCATCCGGCGCAGCGCCTCGTCGAGCGCTGTGTCGGGATCGAAGCGGAGCATCCGGCGAACGAGGCCGCTACCGAGACGCTGGCGAGCCGCAACTCGACGGTCGGCTTCGGCAAGGTCGGGCGCATCCCGCTCGGTCGACGCTGCCAGGTCGTTGCTGTGGAGCATGCCCCGGACGTCGTCGGGTCCATCGCCGAGCACGACGAGCCGTGAGCGGCCCGTGCGGGTGAACTGCTGCTCGGCCGCTGCGATCGAGTCGGCGAGCCGTACGGCGGCAACATCACCCGCCGGCGCCATGATCTCGCTCACCGTGGTGGCTTCGAAGCGCATCGCCCGCTCGAGCAGCGCCACATCGCCAGCCTCGATGTGGCCTTCAGCGAGCGAGTCGCGAGCCATGAGGCCCAGCTCGGCCGGCGTCGCCGTGTCGGTCAGCTCGGTGGTCGGCTCCACGCGAAGGGCTCGCAGGACCCCGTTCGAGACGGCGAGCAGGGATCGCACAACGGGTCGGGCGACGACGAGATATGCGGCCATCGGGCGGGCAAGCACGAACAGTGTGCGTTCAGGGCCGATCAGCGCCAGGTTCTTGGGGACCATCTCGCCGAGCACCATGTGAACGACCGCGACGAGCCCGAGGCCGATTCCGAAGCCGATGGAGTGCAACACGGCGTCTGGCAGCTCGACGATTCCCCCGATGGCACTCTCGATGACCGCAGCGATCGCCGGTTCGGTGAGGCGACCGACTGCCAGCGAGCACAGGGTGATCCCTAGCTGCGCGCCGCCAAGGGTGGTCAGCACATCGGACTGCATGTGTTGCGCCGCAAGGGCTGCTGATCGTCCCGTTGCGGCTTGGCTGTCCACGACTGCACGCTTCGAGCCGATGAGGCCGAACTCCATCGCGACGAAGCCGCCGTTGAATACGATCAGCACCGCGCCCACCGCTATCGCGAGCGCCGTCACGACGATGCCTCGTTCGAATCGGTGCCTTCGCTGTGCGCGGGGGTTTCGGCGCTAACGGCTACCTCGGCAATGCGCAAGCCGTCGAGCTCGCTCACCGCCAAGCGCCAACCGTTCCAGGAGACCACCGTGCCCACAGACGGGATCTTGCCAAGGCGCTCCAGCACGAATCCGGCCAACGTCTCATAGGGACCTGGGGGTGCGGCCAAGCCGGTGGCCTCTTCCAGCTCATCGAGCGTGGCGGTGCCCGCCAGGGTGATCGGGCGGCCAGGCCGGCGAGGTGTCAGGGCGGGCGGCTCGTCGAACTCGTCGGCAATGTCGCCCACAAGCTCTTCGGCGATGTCCTCGCGTGTCAGGACACCGGCAGTACCGCCGTGCTCGTCCACCACGACGCACAGCCGGCAGTCGGCCTCGGACATATCGGCCAGCACGCCGTCGAGCTTGCGGCTCTCGGCCACCGCAACGACCGGGCGCATGATGGTCTCCACCGGAGTGCGGTCTCGCTCGGACGCGTCCACACTGAACACATCGCGCACCTCGGCGATGCCGAGCACGTCGTCGGAACTCGACCCGAGTACGGGGAATCGCGAGTGGCCGCTGCTGCGGGCCAGCTCCACCAGATCGCCGAGAGTTGCGCCGGCTCCAAGGGCCGACATCGCAGTCCGTGGCGTGAGCGCGTCAGCTGCGTCCTTGCGGCCCAATCGCAGCGTTCGCACCAGCAGATCGGCCTGCGCGTCGCTCAGGGTGCGCTGGCGCGACGAGCGGACGACGTACTCCAGCTCGTCGCGGGTGCGCACGATGCGCAGTTCCTCGGTCGGCTGCAGGCCCAATCCCCGCACGGTGGCGTTGGCGATGCCGTTGAACAGCAGCGTGACCGGGGCGGCGATGACGCCATAGATCCGCAGCACGGGTGCCAACCACATGCTCACCCGAAGCGGACGCGATATAGCCAGGTTCTTGGGTGCCAGTTCGCCGAACACCATTTGGAACACTGCGGCCAGCGCTATCGCAACGACCGCGATGACGCCGGTCGATGCCGCCGTTTCTGCCCAACCGCCCAGCGCCCGTTCGATCAACTCGCCGATGGTGCCCTCAGCGATGATGCCGAGCACCAATGAAGTGAGGGTGATGCCGAGCTGCGCTCCGCCGAGATGGAAGCTGAGGCGCCGCAGCAGCGCTCGCACGCCACGGGCGCGTCGGCGTCCCTGCGCTGCCAAGACATCAACCTGAGAAGTGTCAACGGCGAGGAGCGAGAACTCCCCTGCCACGAACACACCGTTCAAGGCAATGAGCACGACAACGATCCCAAGTCCTGCAATGAGTCCCAGCGTCATGCCGGTGTTGCGCACCCCCGCGAAGCCCAATGGCTGCGCCCAAGGTATCGGGTCCTTCCGGCCCGCAGACCAGGGTCAGCGGTAGCCTCGCCGGGATGCGGGTAGCTGAGACATCTGCGCCCGCGGAACCAGCGCCGCAACTCCGCACTGCCGGCTCCGGTGCGTCCGAGGGGGCGCCGTTCGACCCCGCGTCGTTCGACGCCGAACCCTCTGACGCAATCCGTGCCGACCGCTCGCTGGGTTGGATTCGGCGACTGGGACCGCTGCTGGCACGACACCGGGTGCGCTTCGCCATCGCGGTGCTAGCCGCGATCCCCGCGATGATCACGCAAGTCGTCGCGCCACGGGTCGTCGGATACGCCGTCGAGGCTGCAGTGCCGAGCGCGAGCGATGGTCAGTCGGGCGCACTGTGGCCCTTCATCGTCGCGCTCGTCGCTCTCGGCGTGGCACGCGGCGTCTTCACCTTCATCTACCGCAATGGCCTGTACTCCATGGGCCACCGCGTCGAGAACGATCTGCGCGCGCTGCTCTTCGAGCATCTGAGCCGGCTCTCGTTTGCCTTCTACGACCGGGTGCAGACCGGCGAGATCATCTCCCGCTCGAATTCTGACATCCGCTCGGTGCAGATGTTCCTGGCGTTCGCTCCGATCATGTTCGTCCAGCTGCTGAGCTTCGTCGTGGCGATCGCGCTGATGGCGTGGATCAGCTTGCCGCTGACCGCCATCACCATGCTGGCCATGCCCGCGGTCTACGTGCTCGGACAGCGCCTGCGAAAGATCATGTTCCCGCTGTCGTGGATCATCCAATCCCGCAACGCAGAAGTCGCGACGGTGACCGACGAGAGCGTGAGCGGCGTCCGGGTCGTGAAGGCGTTCGCCGCAGAATCCCGCCAAGTCGAAGCGATGGCTCAGGCGGCCCAGCGGCTCCGGTGGGCCAACATGCTCCAGCACAATTCCCGAGCTCGGTACACGCCTGCGATCGAGAACCTGCCGAATCTCGCACTGGCGCTCGTTCTGTTCGTGGGCGGTCACCAAGTGATCAGCGGCACGCTCACCGTCGGCGACATCACCACCTTCTGCCTCTACATCCTCTTGCTGCAGGCCCCGTTCCGATTCATCGGGATGCTGTTCATCTTTGGCCAGCGTGCGAAGGCCTCAGCCGAACGCATCTTCGAGGTGCTCGACGAACCCCTGCTGTCCGCAGATCGCCCCGGCGCCATCGACCTGCCACGACCGGACACAACCGACGGCAGTGCTGCAGGCGTTGAGGTCGAGTTCCGTGACGTGCGTTTCGCCTACGGCACCGAGACGGTGGGCGGAGTGGCTGCGCCGGATCAAACCGCGCCGCTGGTCCTCGACGGCATGAGCCTGCATATCGGCGCTGGCGAGCGCATCGCAGTGGTGGGCCGCACCGGTTGCGGCAAGACCACGCTGGCCCGGTTGCTTCTGCGCTTTTACGACCGCCAGAGCGGCGTCATCTCCGTCGATGGGCATGACATCGCAGACGTCACCGCCGACAGCCTCCGTCGCGCTGTCGGATTCGTGCCCGACGAGCCGTTCCTGTTCTCGGCAAGCATCCACGACAACATCGCATATGGACGGCCAGACGCCGACCGGGCCGACGTCGTGGCCGCCGCGGTGGCTGCCCAGGCGCACAAGTTCATCTGTGAACTCGACGAGGGCTACGACACCGTCGTCGGTGAGCGCGGCTATGACCTTTCGGGCGGTCAGCGGCAGCGAATCGCCATCGCCCGCGCATTCGTGGCCGACCCTGCGGTGCTGATCCTCGACGACGCCACCAGCTCAATTGACGTGGCACACGAGACGAGGATCCACGAGGCTCTGCTCGAGCTGCTGGCCGGCCGCACCACCATCGTCATCGCCCACCGTCTGTCGACAATCAGCCTGGCGGAGCGAGTGGTGCTGATGGACGGCGGCCGGATCGTGGCCGACGGCACCCACGCCGAGCTGATGGCAACCGAACCTCGCTACAGCGAGGTGTTGGCTGCAGGGGCGAGCGACGAGAGTGCTGATGACGGCAGACAGACTCAGGACGGCACGTCATGGTGATGGTCGGCGGCCATGGGCACATGGGTCCGACTTCCACTCAGTCCAGCGCCGCAGCGGGACTGCCGTTCGCCGGAGTGCCAAGCGAGCTACAGGAAGGGGCGAACAAGCTCTTGGCGCTCGAGCCCGAGCACCCTGCGCCGCAGGTCGATTTCGACCAGGTTGCCGACCGATCTCCCGATGGGGCCGAACGCAAGTTCGGGCTCCGGGACATGCTGGTGCCACACCGCTGGGCGGTGCTCGCCGGAGCGGTGCTGCTGTGTGCGGAAACAGCCGCTATGCAGGCGGGCCCCGTGCTCGTCCAGCAGGGCATCGACAACGGCATCGCTGCCGGAAACCGATCGACGCTGAACCGTGTCGTGCTCGTCTATCTCGCTGTCGTGGCCATCTCCATCGTGCTCAGTCGCGTCCGCCAGCGCCACAACGGTCGCATTGCCGAGCAGATGATGTACGACTTCCGCCTGCGCCTGTTCAGCCACTACCAGCGCCTCTCTCTGGACTGGTACACGAACGCCAAGTCCGGCGTGCTGCTGAGCCGCATGACGTCGGACATGGAATACGTGGCGATGCTGATCAACGAGGGCCTCGTCAACCTGATTATCCAAGCCCTGACCGTCGCCGTGGTGGCCACGGTGCTGTTCACCTACAGCCCGCTGCTCGCGGTGGTGCTGCTGGTGGGCATCGTCCCACCGCTCGCGGCGCTCACCTTGTGGTTCCGTGCCCGCAGCGACGCCGGTTATGGCGAGGTCAGAGACCGTATAGCGGACGTGCTCGCGGACCTGTCCGAGAACCTCGCCGGCATCAGAGTTATTGCGGCGCTGAACCGTCGCAGGCTGAACGTGACACGGCACAGGCATGTCACCACCCGCTACCGCGACGCCAACCTGGCGATGTCCAAGGCACAGGCGATCTACGGTCCCTCAACCGAGGCGATCGGCATCGCTGCACAAGGCCTGGTGCTCGCCGTCGGCGGCCTGATGGTGTTGCGTGGGGAGCTCGCGGCCGGCGTGCTGGTGGCGTTCTTGCTGTTCGTGACGAGGTTCTTCGCCCCCATTCAGCAGCTCGTGCAGCTTTACAGCCTCTACCAGCAAGGTCAGTCGGGCCTCAAGAAGATCGGCCAGATCCTTGCCCGGCAACCGTCAGTTCCCCAACGCGCCGATGCCGCCGAGTTGCCGCCGATCGAAGGTCACATCCGACTTGAGGGCGTCTCGTTCTCGTACGACGATGCGGTGCACGAGACAAATGGCTCGGCGACCGAGCGCGCCGGGCGCCTGCACACGGGCTTTGACCCCTTGGCCGTCACGGTTCTCGGCGTCGATCTCGACCCGAACCGCAACGGCACCGCCCCCTTAGATGGAGCGGCGACCGACCTCGACGAAGACATTCCCGCTGTGCTGAGCGACGTCAGCCTCGACATCCGGCCCGGCGAGACGTTTGCGCTGGTGGGGCCGACTGGTGCCGGCAAGAGCACCATTGCGAAGCTCATCATCCGCTTCTACGACCCGACGCAGGGGCGGGTCACGATTGACGGCTGGGACCTGCGCGACCTGACGCTTTCGTCGCTGCGGAACCAACTCGGTGTGGTGCCCCAGGAGCCATTCCTGTTTCACGGCACCATTCGAGACAACGTGGCGTTCGGACTGCGCCACCGCGCCGACGGCACCAGCGGTGGACAGCTCGACGCCGACATCGATGCGGCGCTCGACCTGGTGGGCCTGCGCCGGCTGATCGACAGCCTTCCCGACGGAGCCGACACCCAGGTGCACGAGCGGGGCGTGTCGCTGTCAGCCGGCGAGCGGCAGCTGCTAGCGCTGGCTCGGGCGTTCGTGGCGCGACCCAGGGTGATCGTGCTCGACGAGGCCACCTCCAGCGTCGACCTCAGCACCGAGGCGGAGATCGAGAGTGCGCTGGACCTGCTGCTCGAGGGCCGCACGGCAGTGCTCATCGCGCATCGGCTGGCTACGGCCATGCGGGCCGACCGCATCGCCGTCATCGACGAGGGCGGCGTGGTCGAGCTGGGCAGCCACGACGAGCTGGTCGCGCTCGGCGGCCGTTACGCGCAGATGTACGCCACGTGGGTGTCCCATGCTGGCGAGGGCCGCCGCGACGACTCATGAGCGAGGGCGGGGAGCGGCCGGTGCCATCGTGCGACGGCCCGGTGCCGACTGTCTCGGTTCGAGGGGTGTCGGTCGTCTACGACGGCAACACGGTGCTGGGGCCGCTCGATTGGGATATCGCTGCGCACGAGCGGTGGATCGTGCTCGGGCCGAACGGGTCGGGCAAGACGAGCCTCATCAAGGTCTTATCGCTGTACCGCTTCCCCACCACTGGCACGGTGGAAGTGCTCGGCGAGCGTTGGGGAGCGGTCGACGTGCGCGAGCACCGGCGACGGATCGGGCTTGCGAGCTCGTCGCTGCGGGATCAGTTCCGGCCGAACATCTGCGCTCTCGACATCGTGATGACGGCCCGTTACGCGGCACTGGAAACTTGGTGGCACACCTACACCGATGCCGACCGGGCAGCAGCGCTGGCGTGCCTCAAGCGGGTGGATGCAGGCCAGCTGGCCGAGCGCGCGTTCGCCACGCTGTCGTCGGGCGAGCAGCAGCGGGTGCAGTTGGCTCGCACGCTCATGAGTCGTCCGGAGCTGTTGCTGCTCGACGAGCCGACCGCCGGGCTGGACTTGGCGGGTCGGGAGCAACTGGTGGCCAGCCTGGAGTCGCTTGGCGCCGATCCGCAGACTCCCGCAACCGTGCTGGTAACCCACCACACCGACGAGATCCCTCCGTCGTTCACCCATGGGTTGCTGTTGCGAGACGGTGTGCCGCTGGCGTGCGGCCCGTTGGGTGAGGTGCTCAACGCGGAGTCGCTGTCAGAGTGCTTCTCGCACAAGCTGCGGCTGGAGCGGCGAGATGGCCGGTGGCTGTCCTGGGCCGTGAACTAGATCCCAACCCGCAGGCAATGACGTCGGTCCGGGCGAGTCGGGACCCTTCGCCACCGACTCCCGCTGAGAACGCTCGTGCCCGGGCCTGCGAGACTGACGAAATGGGCGAGCACAGCAACACAACGATGGGCGCCGCTGCCAGCGAGATCGAGGCGCGGATCACCGGCTACTTCGAAGCCTGCACCGCTGGCGATGCTGAGGCCGTGGCGGGGCACTTCACCGATGACGCCGTGGTCTATGACACGAATCACGCACCGGTTCAGGGAGCCGCCACGATCGGGCGGTTCTGGGCACGCATTGCCTCGAAGTGGCGAGGCGCATCGTGGAACTGCGAGCGGCTCGTGACCGACGGTGACACCGCAGCGATCGAATGGAGGATGACCGGAACGATTGCCGGGCCCGCTGGCCGGCGGGACAACGACGTGCCGTTTGCGGTGCGCGGCAGCGAGCACTACGACTTCGACCTGAGCAAGGACTCGGGCGAGCGGCTGATCGCGGAGATCCGCCAGTACTGGACGTTTGATCTCGAACACCCGTCTAGCGAGTTGGTCGACTATCCCTACGGCGAGCCCGGACGGCTCGGCAGCTGACGGCCTCTTGGGACCCACGTTGCCGCACAGCGACACCAGCAGCGACTCAGGCGACGACCTGCATCTGATCTATCCCGATCCGCAGTTCGCCGAACGCAGCGCCGCGGCGGGTGCGCTGCGACGGCTGGCACATGCCTTTGTGCGGCACCGCACCGACCCCGAGACGTTGGCCGAGATCACCGCATGGGCCGACGTGACCGCCGAGAGGCTCGAGGCTGCCTCGGAACCTGTCCCCCGCCCGCAGGACTACTTCGCCCGCCGCTACGTCGACCTGAGACCGTCCGATGGCTCCGAGGTCATGGCGTTTGGCGACCGCGCATTTAGCGGCCCGGCCAATCCCACCGCCATGGAGGTCGACATGCGTCGCCACGGCGAGGGCGTACGCGCAACCGTGAGCTTTGGCGCCGCGTTCGAGAGTGCCCCGGGTCGGGTGCATGGCGGGGCGGTGTGCGCTGTGGTCGACGATGTGCTCGGCTACCTGATGATCTGCTTGGGGATCGCCGCGTACACGGCGCGTCTCGAAATCGACTACCGAGGTGGCGTCCCGATCGATGAGCCAGTGATCTATGACGCCCGCGAGATCCGGCGCGACGGCCGAAAATCACACGTCGAATTGGCTGTGCGCGCAGGCAACGCTCCGCCGGACGCT
The DNA here is from genome assembly GCF_965237655.1 of Candidatus Poriferisodalis sp. Classification (GTDB taxonomy): domain Bacteria; phylum Actinomycetota; class Acidimicrobiia; order Acidimicrobiales; family Poriferisodalaceae; genus Poriferisodalis. Next base: position 1,000,683 of record NZ_CBDEGB010000002.1, on the reverse strand, counting down.
CTCCCGCTCATCGAGGCCGCCGGCCTGTTCGTGATCGTGACGGCAGATCAGCTCGGCAGTTGAGGCTCACGCAGGATGAGGTACCCCAGCGGCTCGCCGATGTGCGCACGGCCCGACGGGAGCTCCCCCGGCCCAGCTTCGACATCCCACACCATGACGTCATCGTCGAACGTGTACAGCAGGAACCGGCTGTCGGGTGCCCAAGCCATGGACCCGAGGTCGACGCCGATCTCGGGGGAATGGCGGCCCCATTTCTCGTCGAGATCGACGACCACCACACCTGCCGGCATGCCGGTGCCGTGCCGGAGCCGTAACGCGATGCGGTTGCCGTCAGGCGACATCAATCCCTGCTCGCTCCAACGGTCCGGCCGCGCCGCGAGCAGCTCTGCCGGCAATTCCACTCTGCGCTCGTCGATCGCCCCGGTGACAATCGGGTAACCCTCGCAGAACGTCTTGCAGTCGGAGGCCATCTCGTCCTGGTCGTCGCGCTCGCCGAAGCGGCCTGATGCCTCCTCACAGATGTCGGTGCACCATTCGTCGCGACGATCTGCACCCACACTGGCACTGAAGGCGGTGTCGGTGATCTGACAGCCGTACGCCTCGCACTGCAGTCGCACGACATGACCGTCGCCGACAGCGAGAACCCGACCGGCGCCCAGCCGGAGCGCCGAGTTTCGTCCGTCGAGTGCCATGACACGGCCTGCCATGGACACAACGACGTGGTCGCCGAGAGCGCCGTGCACGATCGCCTCGTTGGGCATTTGCACCGCAGAGCGGAAGACGCCGTCGGGGCCGATCACTCGGGCGAAGAGATGCTCGGTGCCGCGCACCACGGCGACGATCCCCGGTGGGCTGTAGGCGGGCAGCACTTGGGTCACGTCTTCAGCGATGACGACAGTGTCTCCGGTCTGGGGATCTACTCGCATCACGTTGCGTCCGATGCCCACAACGATCGCTCCGTCGAGATCAACCAGCGTGTGCGGAAGCCCAGGCAACGGCACGTATCTCGCCGCTCCGGTCAGCAGGTCGAGTTGATACAGGAAGCCGCGAATGTTGCCCGTGGGATCGCCGGCCAGCGTGGCAATCATCTCTGCTGCGGGCCGCGCGGGCGGCAGATCGCCCACGGTCGTGTCGAGCGCCGTCGGTGGGGGAAGCGTTGTGCGTGGCGGTCGCGAGGGGGCCGCCGTCGTGGTGGTCGCCGGGGGCTCGGACGTGGTGGTCGCACCAGCTTCGACGGCATCGGGCTCGCCGCCACCGCCGCGCACCCAGGCCACAATCAACGCAGCGACGGCCAATGCCGCGACCAGCGCCACCAACGTGACCAAACGCGGAGGCGTTGAGGACGGTTGCCGCTCGATCACAGATTCCTGCACACCGGCGAAATCGGCTCCGCCTTCGGGCAGGATCTCCAGTCCCCGTGGCGGCTCAGGAATGCTCACCGCTTCACATTCTGCGCCGCATGCTGGGCCCCCGCGCCCCAACGTCGGTAGCCCGGGGGCGAATTGCTACCAAGAAGTGGCGTTCTGGGGAAGTTCCCGGAAGGGTATGGATGGATCGGGACCGGGTTCCCTGGGGAGTCCCAGCACCCGTTCGCCCAAGATGTTTCGCTGGATCTCGTCGGTGCCGCCGTAGATCGACGGCGCCGGTGAGAAGACCGTCATCTCCTGCAGCACGCCGTCGGTAGCCGCGTCGGCCCCCCACAACGTCATATCTGCGCCGAGGATGGTGCTGGCGAGCGACCGGGCCCGGCGCAGGGCGGCCGTCATGCGCAGCTTCGCCAGGTTGCCCTCGCCGCCGGTGCGCTGAGATCGCTGTCGCCCGCGCATTGCCGATAGCCGCATCACCTCGAGATCGGTGTGCAGAGCCGCGAGCTCCTGTCGGACGACTGGGTCCGCGGCACGGCCACGCTGGCGTGCCTCGGAGGTGAGCTGCCCCAGTGTTCCGGGACCCACACCGCCTGCGGCGAGCGGCAGACGCTTGCCGCGGAAGGCTCCCGCCGGTTCGTCCAAGTGTCCTGCAATCGATCCAGGGTGTGCGGCTGCATACGCAAGGCCATGGCTGCCACCGATACCTGCTCGCTCGACGGCCAGCGTGGTGTTGGTGACGCGCCAGCCGTCGTTGAGCTCGCCGATGATGTTGGCGTGGGGCACCCGTGCCCCATCGATGAACACCTCGTTGAACAACGACCGGCCGGTCATCTCGCGCAAGGGCCGGACTTCGACGCCTTCGGTGGCCATGTCGAAGGCGAACCACGTGAGCCCGCGGTGTTTGGGCGACTCAGGATCGGTACGAGCAACGAGCATGCCCAGGTCCGCGTGCTCGCCTTCGGAGGTCCACACTTTCTGGCCGCTGACGATCCACTCATCGCCGTCGCGAACCGCCTTGGTTTGGAGTCCGGCGAGGTCGCTGCCGGCTCCAGGCTCGGAGAACAGCTGGCACCACGAGTCGGTCCCATTGAGGATGTTCGGCACAAATCGCTCAATTTGGTCAGGCGTCCCGTGCTCAAGAATCGTCGGGGCGGCGAGCAGCATGCCCAGCCCTGCCGGTGAGCCGATGGCACCTGCAGAGCGAATGGCTTCGACCAGCACACGTGTCTCGCTGCGGCCCCAGCCTCGGCCGTAGGGCTCACCGAGGGTGGGGTTCGACAGTCCGGCGGACGCGAGCCACTGCCACCACTCCCGCACGCTGATGTCGGGATCCCAGTTGTCCGCAAGCCATGCGTCGAGCTCGGCCCTGAGATCGCCATCCGAGGTTGCGCCAACCGTTGCCTGCCGCTCGCCCATGGCGCCGAACACTACCGTCGGCCCTTGTTCGGATCGCCGCCCTCTTCGAACTCGTCCCCCGAGAGACGTCTAGCGATCCGGACTCGTTGCCGGCGTGGGTCTCGCGAATCCGATTGGGTCCCCGTCCGCGAGCCTCAATGACTCGCAAACGAGGGGAAACTCGTCAAGTCCTCTGATCCACTGCCGTGCAGCGGCAAGCACGAAGTCGAGCCTGCCGTGGCCTTCTGGAGTGACCATGCCGGCCTTGATGAGCCGTTGCCGGTACACGCTCGCGTACCCGCTGCTTGCCCCGAGTCGCTTGGCGATGGCGGCCATGCGTGAGACAGCATCGTCGACGGCCATGGCAACCAGGAACCTTCTGGCGCCGTCGGGCAAGTCCTTCCACATCGGGGCCACGACGAGCTGTCCGACCTGCCTGAGTGCAGTTGCGGCGCCTGACGTGACGTCTTCGAGCGTTACCTCTGATGTCGGATCCTCAGCCGCCTCCCAGGCGTGGAAGCCGACGAGCTGGATCAAGAACGGGTACCCCTGCGAGGTGTTCACGGCGTGATCGACTGCTCCCGACGACATCTGGCCACCGCGCTGGCGGATCGGCTCTGCCAGCGCCGCAGCTGCTGCGGGAGGCTCAAGGAAGCCAATGTCATAGCGAGCACATCGCTGCAGGAACGTGATACTCGAGTCGGCCAGCAGCGTGTCCTCGAGCGTCGGCAACCCCGCGCCGACGAAGGCCAGCGGCAGCTGTTCCACCCGTGTGACGTCCTGCACCGTGACTCCGAGCATCCTGAGCTCGCCGACCTCACCAGCGTGCAGCTCGTCCACCGTGACAACGAGGCCGGCACCGGTTGCTGCGAGATGGCTTGCCAGCGCGCGCAGCACGTTGGTCAGCCGCCTCGACAAGTCGGCCTCGGGGTTGTAGTCGGGGCCGACTCCGATGCCCGCTGCAGCGAGGTCACGGGTCGTCTCGACGGTCAACTCATCCAGGATCTTGTTCAGGTGCTCTGCGGTGCTGTGAGCCAGCCGGTTCAGAAGTCCGCGGGTCACCGCCGCTTCGGAGATCGTCAGCCAGCCGTTCTCCTGTGCCGAGGATCGGAGAGCCTCCAAGGCCACGGTCTTGCCGGATCCGCGCCGCCCCAGCAGCAGAGATGTGTAGCTCGGGTGCGTCGGCCCCGTCGTCAAGGCGTCCAACACGTCACGCAAGATGCCGTCTCGTCCCGCCAGCACAGGCGGAGCGGCACCGAACGTGGGGGCGAAGGGGTTGAGCGGTCGCATCTGTCGACTCGGCTTCTCCAGGGTCAGCGACGACTCACACTAGCTGCTGCTGATAGCGCTTGTTGGCTTTGTTAGTTATTGTTATTTTTGTTGCTCATGGTTCGCCGAATAAACGGCCGCGCAGGACTGGTCGGGTGTCCGCGCAGCATGATCGAGGCCGTGTCTCACACTTCCTCAACGAATCTCAGGAAGATGGCGGTAGTAGGAGCGAAGAACAGCCGCCAGGCCTGCATGATCCCGCCGTTGGGACCGCAGATCATCCGCGTCTGCCTTCCCGCAGGCAGTTCCACGACGACTCTGGGGCTGAAGATCCACAGCAGCTGCAGCTTCAGCGTGTAACTGCCGGGCCGCAAGAGGTAGCTCTCGGTCTTGTTGTCGCGGATCTGTCCGACTCGCTGGCCCTCGATGACGACCTGGTAGCTGCGGATGGTGTCGCGGTAGTGATGGATGCGCTCCAGCACCAGCTCAGCAGTTGCCCCCTCAGCCGCGTCGGACTGATCGTCGTTTGGCGCATCAGCCTCAGCGGCCTCGGGAATGCCCATCGGCCCCCTGGGGGCCTTGGCGTTGTGGTCGGCCATGGCCCGACGAGCCCGCTCCCACACCGGCGCGCGGCGAGACCGGTCGCTGCCTGAATCGTCTTGCGCAGCCAGTCCATCCGTTGGCGTATTGCCGTCCCCCTCAGCCATCGAAACCCCCGCGTTGCGGCATCGCTGCCGACGCACTTCCGACCGTGTCAGCCCCGATGTCAGGAGGCCAGCCCCCGCCGGTCAGCATCGCCTCCACGACAACCGCGACGCCCTCGGATTCATTGCTCGGTGCGACAAGGTCGGCCACAGCACGCACCTCGGGCGGAGCATTGGTCATTGCGACCGAGCGACCCGCCCAGCGCAGCATGTCAATGTCGTTCAACCCGTCGCCGAATGCCACTACGTCGGCCGGTTTGATGCCGTAGCGCTGGCACACAATCTCCAGCCCGGTCGACTTGTTCACTCCGGCGGCGGCAATCTCGGCGAGGTCGAGGCCCGACGGTCGGATCTCGGTGCCCAGCGGCATCTCCGGTGCCAGCTCGCCAACGGCGGTCATCATCTCGGTGCCCGGCGTTTCGACCAACCACGTCAGCACGGGTCCGTCGACGGCGGCAATGGCGTCGTCCACTCGGTCGATCCGCAGATCGGCCGCAAGCCCAGCCGGCATGTCTGGCACGAAGTTGTGCTCCCACAGATGCCGACCATCGGCCATGTCCAGCCCCAATCGCACCTCCGGCAAGAGCTTGCGAGCGATCTCCGCCGCCTCGATGGCCTCGGAATGGGTCATAGAACGATCGGCCACCTGCTCTGCCGCCCGGGCGTCCATCACCACCGCACCATTGAGGCAGACGGCATACGACACCCCGCGAGCGCGCCGCGCCAGCGGCTCGACCTGGGGCCAGGGACGGCCGGTCGCGATCACGGTCATGACCCCTGCGGCGGCCAGTGCGTCCAGCGCATCGATCGTCCGGCTGGTCGGCACGCCGCTGCGGCCGATGAGCGTTCCGTCGATGTCGAACGCCGCCAGCCGTGGCAAGCCCGCCGATGGGGCCATCGCGCTGCTGCGGGGTGCACTGGTCATGGCCTGCACGGTAGAGGGCGGGTGTGACAGCAAGGCATGGCCCGGGGCAACAGAGGTCGCCGGATTGATCAACAGTCCCGCTGGCCCTCGCAGCGACGTGTGCGCCTATCCCGATGGCGGCGACGCTTGGGGGCCTTCCCGAATCGTTCTGACCAGTGTCGGCACACTCTTCTCCAAGGTCTCCCAGAGCGCCTCGTGGTCGACCTTGTGGTACTCGTGTGTGATGAGCGTGCGAAGCCTCCGGATCTGTCTCCACGGCACATCGGGGTACCGGGCGGTGGTCTCGTCCGAGAGCTTGGTGGCGGCTTCGCCGATGATGTGCAGAGCGCGTTCAGCGGTAGGGATGTTCTTCCAGTTGCTGAGGAAAGCCTGCCTGCCTTCGGCTGCGACTTTGCTTGCGATCTCGGCTGCGGAGAGGATGTCGCCGATGCGCTCGGAGTCGCTGCGGCTTATAGCGTGATCGCGTCCCCCAGCATCAAGTCATAGGGGGCCTCGAGAGTGCGAACTGAACAGACGTCGACCTCGCATCCGAGCAGGTCGATGAGGTCGAGCTCCAGCCCGGCGATGTCCAAGAGCGTCGTTCCTGAGGCGAACTCGCACACGAAGTCGCAGTCGCTGTCCGGGCCGTCGGTGCCGCGCGCGACCGAGCCAACCAACGCGATCGAAGACGCGTTGTTCCGGTTCGCCGCCACTCGGATTTCCTCACGGTGGCGATGAAGGATCGCGTCACGGCGAGACATGGACCCAGCGCAACGTCGGCCGGGTCACGGCTGGGCTCAAGACTGACTCAGCCTGCGGTTGCCCGGTAACGCTTCTTGAATACCTCTCGGGCGGTGGCTCGTGCTCGGACGGGCCGGGGTTGCGCTTGCCCCAGGTGTGGTTATGGGCTGCGGGCGGTGGCTGGTGCTCGGGCGGGCCGGCTCGTGCTCGGACGGGCCGGGGTTGCGCTTGCCCCAGGTGTGGTTATGGGCTGCGGGCGGTGGCTGGTGCTCGGGCGGGCCGGCTGGTGTTGTGGGGTTCTGGCGGCAGCAGCCGGGGGCGGCCGTCGGGTGGGGTGTGGATATGGCGGTCGTGTTGGTGCAGGTCCAAGTGGCACGGCTCGCACATCGACGCCAGATTGGGAATCTCGGTGAGGCCGCCGTTCTCGAAATAGTCGATGTGGTGAGCTTGAGTGTGCTCGCTGGTGAGCTCACAGCCGATGCAGCCCCCGTCGCGGACAGCAAGCACGAGCCGCTGGGCGTCGCTGGCGTTGCGAGCGCGACCCAGGGCCAGCTCGGACCAGTCGGCCTTGAACACGGCAGGCAACACCTTTGCGTCAACGGCGTGCTCAGCGAGCATCCGCGCTGACAGCGGCGTGCCGTCGTCAAGGCGGGGGTTGGCGAGCCGATCGTTCACGATGTCGTAGTCAGCCACTATCACCAGGCTCGTGTTCGCCCGCCGCACCTTGGCGGAGCCGGTGATGAGCGCGCCGATCGCATCGGCAGCGAGCTGAGCACTCGTCGGCTCGATGTCGCTGCCGAGGCTGCCGTCGACGTCGATGCCGGCACGGCCGGTGCCGCTGGCGTCATCGGTGGCGCGGCGGCGCAGCGTTCGCATCGCGGCTTGGATCGTCGCGTTGAGGTGACGGCCGGTGATGAAATCGAACGTGGCCCACAGATGCCACATGCCGTCGGCGCCCAGCCGCATCGATCCCGAGCGCTCGGCGCGCTGCAACTCGAGCTCCGCGTCGACCGGGCCAAGTCCCTTCGCAGTGGACTCTGCCTCAATATCCGCGTACACCTGCTGGCTCACATAGGCAAACGGGTGACGCGCAACCGTGTCAGAGGGATACGCCCCGCACAGCTCCAAGAACTCTTCTTCGCTGCGACGATGCTTCTTAGGAGCCTCCCGTGCGATCACCTTCGCGTGAGACGTCTGGATCTCCCCGCACTTGAGCGCATCGAGCGTGGCGGTCATGTCGTGCTCGACGAGGCTCTCGGCGAGCCGGGCTTCGGTGCGTGCCTGAGGGCCGTTCATGCGGGTCAGCTCCCGCAACTGGTACGCCGCAGACTGAGCGCCATTGCGTGACGCCAGCTCACCCAAAGACGCGAGATACTCCCCCTCGATACGGTTCCGCTCAGCCACCAGACCCACGACCCGGTCCATCAGATCGCGAGCACTGAGCTCGCACAGATTTACATCGGCAACGTCGTCGAACGCAGCGTCGACACCGTCGCCGTCGCCGGTCGAGTTGACTGTGCCGTCAGCCGATCCGTTGCCGTAACTGCGATACACAGGCGGGTTGATGAACATAGATAAAGCATACACTTGTACGTCATCAATTGCAAACACTCGCGCGCTTCAATTTCAGTGAATCTTCGAGAATGGAGGCGAGAAATGGGTCCACGGCAAATTGGTCGTAGCTCAATTCATATGTGCGTCAAAATGTGGCTCTCAAAGGATCGAAAGTGCTTCAGCGAAAGCCGGACGATGGCGCACGACCCCAGGGCATTCGTTTACGCGATGAACTGGATGTCGCGTATAACCAGACTTGATGGCGATCACCGAGACATTGACAACTCACTGAACTTGCGCGACAACCGAGCTGCATGTGAATACGCCAGCGAGTCGCCGCCACTCACAGCTGAACTCCCATAGACCATCTCAACACTTTACTTCACAGTCTTGATTCAGGCCCGCCACCCCGTCCTCGGAGAAGGGGTGGCGGGCCTGTTAGAGCTGTTCTGCTACCAGTTGAGGCTATGAGGCTTTATTCACCTCCACCTTTCATGTATCGGGTGGTCAGGGTGGAAACACAAAGCTTCATTGCCGTATTTCTCGGGGTCGATTGACGGGATCCAACCGTCAGAACACATCAGGGAGTGAATCAGATCTGTGAAAGCACTAAAGCGATAGCCTCTGCATTGTCCGGCTCTCTTGTCGAACTCGCAGCCGCAGAAATCAGATTGCATCTGAATCAACTTCTGAGTGTCTTCAGGATCTTCGCATTCCTTATATGCAGAGTTTGTGGTCATTCCTTATATGCAGAGTTTGTGGTGTCGTAGTATCCACATTCTTCAACCAGCTTGAGAGTTGCTTCCTGATGCGCTATCCAAGAAGAATTCAAAGCAACAGGCTCTGGAAAAACTTCCTCTTCCTCCTCGGTCACGGAGCCGGTCTCGTCAGGTTGAGTAGTAGCTCGTGCAGTGCTGGTCGTCGGCACTGTCTCGACTGCTTGGGAGGTGGCCGTCTCGGCTTGCTCACTCAATGTGGCCGGAGCCACGATTGTCGGAGCTGGGTCGGGCTGGGTGGTCGTAGCAAGAGGCTCAGTGGCAGCCGGCGCGGTCGGCACGGGCGACCCTCGGGCTCCATCGACCTCACTGCTCCCCGACGACCGCGTAACCACCACAGCGACTACAGCCACGGCGACCGCTGCGACAACAACACCCGCAAGAACGATCTTCCCCGCGGCTCAGCTGCCCTTGCTCGCAGCGTTCACAGGTCCCCGCCGCGACGTTCGTTTCGACTGATGCCTGCGCATCCTGCCCTCCACCGCTCTCGCCTATCGCCAGCCACGCAGCCGGCTCAGCGCTGCCGGCATGCTCAGATGAGCAAGCCTAATTCTGTGGCGTGACCATCACGGGGTGGGGGGCCAGCAGCCCGACAAGCCCCAAGTTCTTAGAGGCCGCGCGGATAGGTGACGTCTCGGAAAGTTGCTGTCACGCTGTCTGTGTGCAAATTTGCCGTCTGTGGCGGCATTTCTGCGCAGAGTCCAGGACATCGGGGCTGCCGGGCACTGCCGCCTATCCGCTAAGGCTCTCAGTCCAGGAATTCAGCAGTGGCAGTAGCGGTCTGCAGCAGGCGGTCTGAGTCGCCGGCCGTCTCGAAGATGCGGGTGCGGCTGGTCACCACATGTCCGGTTCGGGCCAACACCTCGCCGTCGACGCGAAACGGCCCGCCACGTGCCGGCGCCAGGTAGTGCATGTCTGCGAACACACAACGGGCCCGGCGCCCGCCCCCATCGCACATCCCAGCCAGATGTGTCGCCATGACCTCGGCAACCACGATCGAAGCCCCGCCTTGCAACGAGCCGAACGAGTTGCGGATGCGGTTGTGCATCGGCAGCTCGATGCGCGGCTCGCCGGGCACTGGCGAGATGCGCAAGTAGTCGTCCAGCGGCGGCCGGGGGTTCACCTCGTGATCTTCCCGGTAGTGGACGGTGTTGTCTCGTGCCGTCGAATCCACCACCGGCGTGTCGTCGCGGCGGGGCAGCCGTGCGTACGTACACGTCGAGCGTGCGATTTCCGTTCCGGCCTCGTCGGTTACCGAGGTCTCGGTGACCACCTGGTTGCGCCCTATTCGCAGCGGCGAGCACCGGGCGGTCACCATCGAACCCTGCGCCCGTGCTGCGAGCACCGTCGACAGGTGCAGCGTGGCGGACCAGTCCGGGGACACCACGAGGACGGCGTGGTGACCGGCCACCGAGTCAACCAAGGTAGCGACGGCGCCGAGCCGCAGCCAGCCCCCCTCGGCCAGCGGACCGTCGGCCAGATCGTCCAAGATCGGCATAGTCGCGGTGAGCGAACCGTCGGACGACATCTGGTGGCTGAGACGCAGATGTCGCAGAATGTGGTTCTGAGGCGGGTAGCGGACCGGCTGCTCGCTCCCTCGATCGCCGGCGGACCCAACGCCGCCTTGTGGCTGATCGCCGGGCTGACCATTGCGGGCTGGCCGGCCCGAAGGTGACGCCGCTGCTGCGCTCATGCGGCACGCTCGTCCGCAAGACTGCGCAGAGCGTCCCACAGCTGCCTTGCCGCATCGGCCAATTCGTCGGTGCCGCCACCGTTACCGATGACGAAGTTCGACGCTTCGCGCCGTTGGTCATCGGCGGCTTGAGAGGCCAAGCGGGCCTTGGCGTCGTCGGCTGTCATGCCGCGGCCCGTAAGTCGTTGCAGTCGTACATCGGACGGCGCTTCGACCGTCACCACCACTTCATAGGGATACCGGGTGTCGCGGCCCAAAGTGCTCTCCACCAATACCGCCATGTCAAGCACGACGACATCAACTGCGCCCTTTGCCGCAATCGTCTCGATCCGCTCGTCGAGGAGGCTGTCGATGGCGGGGTGGCTGATCTCGTTGAGCGCGGCGAGCTCCGAAGGATCGTTGAATACGATCGCTGCGAGCGCCGGCCGGTCGATGCCGCCGTCAGGTCCGCGCAGGTGGTCGCCGAAGCGCTCGACTACCGGATCGACCGCCGATCCCCCTGGGGCGATGACCTCGCGGCCCAGGCCGTCCACGTCCACGACAGCGGCTCCGTGGAAGGAAAGCAATTCCGCGACGGTGCTCTTGCCCGCGCCGATCCCCCCAGTCAGCCCGACGATCAGCACAGCGACCCCCTGGGAGCGACGATCAGCACAGCGACCCCCGGAGCGACGATCAGCACAGCGACCCCCTTGGAGCGACGATCAGCACAGCGACCCGGCGGCCGGGGCTAGGCCGTGCGGCGGTTCGCTGCGTCGGTCGGAGGACCGGCAAAGGCCTGCGCAATATCCATCCAGCCCACCGCCAGGGGACCTTGGATCTCAAGATCGGTCTCGGAGTGGTGGCGACGCTGGGTGGCCACCAAGCAGAACTGATAGGCGTCGCCGCTCACCTTGTCGACAGCGTCTTGCGGCCCCCAGGTCCACACAGCCCCACTCGGGGCATCAAGTTCTACCCGTACCGGTCCGGCGGGCACCTCAAGGCCCCGGTTCATGTAGCTCCAGCCGCGGGTGCTCACCCCAATGTGCGCTACATGGCGCAGCCGATCAGTGCGGGGCAACTCCCGACCGTGTGTGTCGGCCACGTCGTGCCCGTGCGACCACGTCTCCATGAGTCGGGCGGTGACAAACGACAGGGCGCCCATCGAGGGGCCGAACCACGGAATCCGGTCCTTGGGGTCCAGCGGCCGAACCGCCGCCACCATCTTGGCTCGCTCCGTGCACAGCCAGTCCCAGATCTGCGCACCAGACATGGAAGCAAAGTCGATTCCCGCTGCCGTGTGCAGATCCATCTCGCCCCGCGCGGCGGCGGCCGTGAAGCCACCAAAGCCCTCGGGATCGACGACGGCGACTGTCGCCACCCAATCGGTCATGCCCAGATGCACCATCGTCTCGCGGCTGTCCCAGCCCTCCGCTGGCGTGGGCAGGCGCCATTGCTCTTCGCTGATGTCGGTGACCACGTCGCCGAGCGCTTCGGTCTCAGCTTGAAGGTCGTCGCAGATCCCGTCCATGACGGTGGACCCTACCCGCGCCCCTCAGTGTGATTCTGGGGTGCCAGGGACCTGCGCTGGCCCGATGCGCAGCGGCAGATGAGTAACTTGCGCTCGATGAGCAGCACAACAGACAGTGGCCACGGGCCGGGGTCCGACGAGGGCGTGCTGTGGCGGCCAGATGCGCAGCGGCGTCGCTCAACTCAGCTGTGGCGCTTCGCTGCCGACGTCGGTCTTGGGCTCGATCAGCACACGTACCGGGAGCTGCACGAATGGTCGGTTCGCCAACCCAGCGAGTTCTGGCGGGCCGTGTGGGACTTCAGCGACGGCATCGGCGAGCTGGGCGCAGAGTTCTTGAGCAGTGACGCTGGCGGCGGCGCTCCAGAGCCCCAGCCCGGTCTCGAGTTCTTCGCCGGATCGAACCTGAACATTGCCGAGAACTACCTGAGGCCAACTTCTTCCGGGGGGCCTGCTGCGGACGACAGTGCTCTCATCTTCATCGGCGAGGACGTCGTAGAGGCAACGATGACGCACGGTGAGCTCCGGGCGGAAGTGGCGGCCTGCCAGCGGGCGCTGGCCGCCGACGGCGTAGGCGTAGGCGACCGGGTGGCCACCATGCTTCCCAACGGCCCCGAGGCGGTCATCGTGTTCCTGGCGACAGCATCGCTGGGCGCCGTGTATTCGTCGGTCAGTCCAGACTTCGGCATCGACGGCGTGCTGGACCGCTTCGGTCAGATCGCCCCGGCCGTACTGGTCGCCGTCAATGGCTACTACTACAACGGCGTCCGGCATCGCACCGCCGCCAAAGCAGCCGAAGTGGCCGCCAGCCTGGCGAACGCCGGCGTGCCGCTTCGCCGGCTCGTGATCGCGCCATACGACCGCTCCGCGGGTGTCGTCCACGACGCCGCTGGAACTCATGCATTGACGGAGTGGTCGGCCTGGCTGGAGCCGCACACGTCGGCAACCGGCGACGACCTCACATTCACTCGGCTCGGATTCGACCAGCCGGTGTACATCCTGTACTCGTCGGGAACCACCGGAAAGCCGAAGTGCATCGTCCACCGGGCCGGCGGCGCGCTGCTCAAGCTGTGGAGCGAGCAGCGCCTGCACTTCGACGTCCACCCCGGCGACCGGGTGCTGTACTTCACGACCACGGGCTGGATGATGTGGAACTGGCTCGTAGCCGGGCTGGCCAGCAGGGCATCGCTCGTGCTGTACGACGGATCGCCTTTCCACCCAGGCCCGGCCCGGCTCTTCGATGTGGCAGACGACTGGGGTGTGACGCTGTTCGGCGTCAGCGCCAAGTTCATCGAGGGAGCTATGAAAGCGGGTCTGCGGCCGGCCCAGACCCATGCGCTTGAGGGCGTGCGCGCCATTGCATCAACAGGCTCGCCGCTTGCGCCCGAGGGGTTCGACTGGGTGTACGAACAGGTGAAGGCCGACGTTCACCTGGCGTCATTTTCGGGAGGCACCGACATTTGCGGCGGCTTCGTGATCGGTGACCCGATGGGCCCTGTCCGCCGTGGCGAGATCCAGGTGCCGGCGCTCGGCCTGGCGGTCGACGTGGCTGACGCCGACGGCGCCTCGCTCAGTGCCGGGACGCAGGGCGAGCTGGTGTGCCGAAATGCGTTCGTGTCCATGCCGCTGCACTTCTGGGACGACCCTGACGACATGCGCTACCGATCTGCGTACTTCGATCGCTTCGAAGGTGTGTGGCATCACGGGGACTTCGCTGAGTGGACGCCGAGCGGCGGGATGATCATCAGCGGACGATCGGACGCCACGCTGAATCCCGGCGGCGTACGCATCGGCACGGCGGAGATCTACCGCCAGGTCGACCGGATCGACGAGGTGCTCGAGAGCGTGGTCATCGGTCAGCGGGTGACTGCCCCCGAAGGATCGACGACCAGCACCGACACCCGTGTCGTGCTGTTCGTGAAGCTGCGCGAAGGGCTGACGCTCGACGATGAGCTCACCGGCAAGATCCGCTCGCAGATTCGCTCTGGAGCGTCGCCCCGGCACGTGCCCGCGGTGGTCGCCCAGGTGCCCGCGATTCCCCGCACGCGGTCAGGAAAGCTGGTGGAGCTCGCCGTTCGGGATGTCATCGAAGGCCAACCCGTCGCAAACGTCGAGGCCATCGACGACCCTGATGCGCTAGTCCACTTCGCCGGTCATCCCGCCCTCGAGCTGTAGGGGCAGGGACATGATCATGGGAGCGCGGGACACTCCATTGGAGGTCGGCGCCGTGCCGAATCGATCGCGATGCCGCCGCGGCGCGCCGCTCGCTAGAACAGTGATTCGTCGGTGCGGCGAAGTCCTTCGATGACGAGCACCGAAGCGGCGGTCGTGGCCATGAGCACCACTGCGAGCGCCATCGCCTGTCCACGCAGGCTCTCCCCCGGCGTGCCGAGCAAGCGGAACAGCGCCAGCGGTGCGGTCAGCGTGTCGGGTCGCCGCGGCAAGAACGCCGTCGCACCGAACTCGCCGAGCGACACAGCGAAGGCGAACGCAGCACCGACCGCGACCGCTCGTGACGCAATCGGCACGTCAACCTCTCGGCGCGTTCGCAGCGGGGACGCACCGAGCACTGCGGCCGCCTCCCGCAACCGATTGTCGATTGATCGCAGCGTCGGCACCAACGTCCGGACGACGAAGGGCATCCCCACCAGGGCGTGCGCGACGGGAATGATCCACCACGCCGTGCGGAACTCCAACGGGGGCGTGTCCAGCGCCAGCAGCATGCCGAGTCCCACCGTCACTGCAGAAACACCGAGCGGCAACGTCAACCCGACATCGAACAGGCGCCGCAGCCACGCCGCGCCCCGTGCGACGGCCAACGCCCGAGCGCGGCCCCCCACGACGACGATCGACGCGAGTGCACCCACGACTGTGGCAATCGCCGTCGCCAGCGCCGCGAATCCCAGCGAGTGCGCCAGGGCGGCGAGCGCCGTCGCCGGCAGCATCTGCACACGTTCGGTGAGCGCCGTGAAGTTGGCGAATCCGTAGCCGTCGCCGGTCGCAAACGCCCGCTCAACCAATGTGCCGATCGGCACGCCGAGCAGCAGCACTGCCACAGCAGCATTCACGGCGATCACCCCGTGGCGACGTCGGGGTGCCGTGCGTCCGGGCGCCCGCCGAGCGACTGCCCGTCGCCGTTCGGCCACACCCGCCAGCGTGACCAGCGCTGCCACGGCGACAAGCTGGCAGAGCGCCAGCGCCGACGCCGTAGCAAAGTCGAGCCGCGTGATGGCATACCGGTAGATCTCGGTCTCAACCGTGGCACGCGCCGGGCCGCCGAGGATCAGGATCACTCCGAACGAGGTGAACGAGAACAAGAACGTGACAGCCGCCGATGCCGCGACTGCGGGCCGCAGCAGCGGCCAGGTGACGAATCGGAAGGTGCGCACCGGCGTAGCGCCGAGCACAGCCGCCGCGTCAGCGTTGCGACCGTCGAGGCCGGCCCACCACGAGCCCACGGTCCGCACCACCACGGCGTAGTTAAAGAAGACGTGAGCGGCAAGGATCGCCCACACGGTGTGGCGCAGCGACAGCGTTCCTTCATCGAGACCGAACCGGTCGAAGGTTGCCTCGAAGGCGCCGGCCACGACCACCGTCGGCAGCACAAACGGCACGGTGATGACGGCTCGGACGATCCGCCGAGTCCTCGGCCGCAGGCGCGCCAGAGCTGCCGCAGCAGGAATCCCGACAGCAAGGGTGAGCCCAGTCGAGGCGACGGCCTGCCAGACCGTGAACCACAGCACGCCGCGAATCGCCGAACGCCCCAGCAGGTCCCCGAGGCCACTGAGTCCGTCCGCGACGACGGTGAGGACGGGGTAGGCAAAGAACACCCCCACGAACGCGAGGGGCGCGGCAGCAGCGATTGTCCAACCGAGAGCCGGTGCTGCGGATCGCCGCCTCAGCGACCGGGCCACTGTCACATCTCTCTGAGAGGGCGGCGCGCTCAGCGCAAGACAATCTCCACCCAGCGCTCGGTCCACGCATCGCGGTTGGCTTCGATCTCAGCCGGGTCGAGCATGAGCGGATCGTCAGGCACCGCCGTGTGCTCGACGAATTCGGGCGGCAGTGTCGCGCCTTCGATGACCGGGTACACGAACATGTTGAGCGGTACATCGTTCTGCCAGGTCTCGCTGAGCATGAAGTCGATCAGCGCACGTGCCCCAGCCTCGTTGTCGGTCCCGGCGAGGATTCCGGCGAACTCGATCTGGCGGTAGCACGACTCGGTGATGACCCCAGTGGGTGCCACGTCTGTCGGAGGGTCGGCGTAGATCACCTCAGCCGGAGGGCTGGAGGCGTACGACACGACCACCGACCGGTCGCCGCCGCCGGCAGTGAACTCGCCGTAGTAGGCGTCCTCCCAGCCCGCGGTCACCGTCACGCCATTCGCACGCAGATCCTCCCAGTAGAGCTCCCAGCCATCGCCGAACGCCGCAATAGTTGCCAACAGGAACGCGAGGCCCGGCGAGGAGGTCTCGGGATGCTGCACGACGAACTGGTCGGCGAATTCGGGGAATGTCAGATCATCAAGGCTCTCCGGCACCCGCGGCACTGCGTCCTTCCAGTAGTTGACGCACACGTCGCCGTAGTCCACGGGAGTGACCCGATGTCGCGGATCCAGCTGCAGGTCGTCTGGCACGCCGGCGAGTGCCGGGGACTTGTAGCGGACGAAGATGCCCGCGTCGAGGCCCCGCTGCAGGAAGGTGTTGTCGATACCGAAGAGGACATCGCCCAGCGGCGCATCCTTGGTGAGTATCGCCTGGGCCACGAGCGTGCCCGCATCGCCCACCTCAAGCAGTTCCACCGTCACACCGGTCTGTGCGGTGAACTCCTCCAGCGTTCCCTCGGACAGGTTGAACGAGTCGTGGCTGATCAGCGTGACCGTCGTTCCAGCGATCGATAGCCCGTCGTCGGCCGGCTCCTCGGTGGCGGGTGCCCCCGCAGCCGACGGCTCGTCGGTCTGAGGCGGAACGGGTGTGTTGGTCTCAGGGATTTCGCCGTCGCCGCACGCTGCCACCAGCAACATCGCGGCTGCAACGGCGACAGCGAGACGGAACGGCCTACAAAGCAGGTGGGTGGTCATATGCTTCCTCCGCTGGCATTACCCAGATCAGGTTCTCGGGTCGGCGACGGCACAGGTGTCGCCCTCTCAGCCCTATGGGCTCCCCGGTTTGTGTTGTTGACGTCACCCTACCGTGCGATGCCGTTTGCTTCGTCGTCGCCGCACCCAATCCGGCGCCGAGAAGCGTGATCTGAAGCGCTCAGAACCAGCGACGCGACTTGCTGTGCCGGGTCAGCACCGGCGCCGTCGAGATGAGATCCAGCATCTCGAGTTGGTCTTGGCTGAGGTATCGAGTGCGACCAGCCACCTCAGCGAGTGGTCGCAGCGCGATCCCGACCGAGTGCACGCCCACCATGCAGCCCGACTGTCCTTCCATGAGGACTTCCACCGCACGAGCCCCGAGCCGGCTGCCAAGAAGCCGATCCGCCGGTGAGGGCGGCCCGCCTCGCTGGATGTACCCCAGCACAGTCGTGCGAGTGTCGAAGCCGGTGCGTTCGGCCAGTTGCTCGCCGACGAACTGGCCCATGCCGTCGAGGATGCGATTGCCCCACTCGTCGGCGCCCGTATCGGGGATCTCGACACTGCTGTCGGGAATGGCGCCCTCGGCGACCACCACGATGGACGCATTGCGGCTTCGGTGGTGTCGCGCGACGAGGCGCTCGGCGATCTCGTCGATGTTGAACGGTGCCTCGGGAACGAGGATCGCGGCAGCACCCCCGGCGATGCCTGCCCCGGCCGCAATGTGTCCGGCCTCGCGTCCCATCACCTCGAGCACCATGATCCGGTTGTGCGACTCTGCCGTGGTGTGCAGCCGGTCGACCGCCTCGGTCGCGACACCCAGTGCCGTGTCGAACCCGATGCAGATGTCGGTGCCGAAGACGTCGTTGTCGATCGTCTTGGGCACAGCGACGACGGGAAACCCCGCTTCGGACAACCGGCCTGCGGTGATCAGCGTGCCGTCCCCGCCGATCGTCACCAGTGCCTCGACGTCGTCACGCTCGAGCTGTTCGATCAACGGCGCCGTGCCTTCGGATTCCAGCCGGCGGCTGCTGCGCGAGGTCCCGAGCATCGTGCCGCCTCGAGGCAGCGTGCCCCGCATCGCCTCGGCATCGAGTGTGATGCTGTCGCCGTCGAGCACTCCGTTCCAGCCCCGCCGATACCCGACGACGCTGCGGTCCAGCTCGTGACCGGCCATGCGCACGACGGCCCGGATAGCCGCGTTCAACCCTGCGCAGTCGCCGCCTCCGGTGAGCACTCCGATTCGCACGGGCTCAAGCTACGCGAGACGGCACGATGGCTCGATCCTCGTCGGCTTGACACTCGATGGGTTGGCTCAGTCCGTGACCAGCACCCCGGCGGCCTCGAGCTCGTCGAGCCGGGTGTCGTCCAGCCCGAGCAGCCCGCCGATCGCCTCGCGGTTGTCGGCACCGCGCCTCGCGACGTGTCCATTGGTGCCGATCCCGTGGCCCAATGCCGGCCGCGCAGGCACGGCGTAGCCGGCACTGGTCTGTGCCAGCAGTCCTCGATCGGCCGCCCAGTCCGTTGCCGCCAACTCGGTGATCGAACGCATTTCGGCCACGCTGAACGCTGTGCCGTCCTCGAGAACGCGCCGGAACTCGTCCAAGTCAGCGAAACCGGCAGCCCATTGGGTCATTTCCGCGTAGAGCTCATACCGGTTCTCCATGCGAGCTTCCGGTGTCGCGAAACGGGGGTCGTCAGCCAGATCGGGCCTGCCCATCACGGCCATCGTGTCGTCGAACCACGCCGCCGGGTTGCCGGCGATGGCCCACACCCGACCGTCGGGCAGGACCAGGATCGGGCACTCGTGACCGCTGCCGGCATTTGGTCCGTCCCAGCCGCCCGCCAGCTCGAGGGCGGACCATTCCTGGATGTACACCATCGCCTCGACCATGCAGACATCGATGTGCCCGCCCCGGCCGCTCCGCGCTGCTTTGAGCAGCATCGCGTTGATAGTGCTCGCGGCGGACATAGCGGTCACGATGTCGCCCACCACCAGCGCCGGGTTCTCAGCTGCGGCGGCTGTCTTGCGCATGCTGTACTCGATGAAGCCCGACTCCATATGACCGACGGGCGCGTAGGCACGCCGTTCGGCCCAAGGACCGGTCTGGCCGAATCCGGTCACCGAGCAGTACACGAGCGCCGGGTGCGTTGCGCACAACTCGTCCGGACCGAGGCCGAACTTGGCCATGACACCTGGTCGGTAGTTCTCCACGACCACATCGCAGTGGCTCACCAATTCCCGCACGAGCTCGCTGGCTCCCGGTGCGCGCAAGTCCACTGAGCAGAACCGCTTGCCGGCGTTCTGCTGGCAAAAGTACGGGTTGAGGCCGTCCTCGACATACGGCGGGAACGTCCGGCACAGATCACCGTCGACCGGTTCGATCTTGATGACCTCGGCTCCCAGATCGGCCATCATCCGCGTTGCGAGCGGCCCGGCCACGACGCGGGTGAAGTCCAACACCCGGATGCCCTCCAAGGGCCGCTGATCAGCGCCGTTCGCACCCGATTCCGCCATTGCGCAGCGAAGTCTGACACGCAAAGCCAGCCCATTTCAGAGCCAGAGCGAATTCGAAACGAGTGCCCGGCGCTTGCGGCGTGGCTTCATGGCGAGTTAGCACTTCATGTGCGCTGACCTACGGTCTTGCACGCCCGGGAGTGCCGATACAGGTGGGCTCCACATTTCAAATGGGGGGTACTCCACATTTGGATTCCGCTCGACCGGGTCCACGGTCGCACTCGGAGCGCCTGCGACTTCGCCACCATCGACATCGTCACGCTGTGCAGGTTCTACCTGCTGTTCTTCATCGACATCCCTACCCGGACCGTGTACTTCGCAGGGATCACGGACCACCCCACCGGCGTGCGGGCCACCCAAGCGGCGCGGAACCTGTTCCTGCGCTATGCCGACGGACTCGCTGGGACGCGTGCGCTCGTGCGCGACCGCGGCAACCAGTTCATCGACGCCTTCGACGAGATCTTCAGAACCGAACGTATGAAGATCCTCAAGACACCTGTACGCACCCCCGTGGCGAACGCGTTCACCGAACGCTGGATCGGCACCCACAGGGACAGACCTAGTTGAGCTTGAACCACGTTGGCTGGTGGTCCGACCCGACCGCGTCGACGTCGATCCACGCTGACTCGACCCTTGATGCTAGGCCCGGCGTCACGAATCCGTAGTCGAGCCTCAAACCGACCGCGAATCCTCGACTCTCGTCGTACCAGGTGATTCCCTCGTCGAGGGAGTTGCCGGCCGCAGTCCATGTGTCCACGAGCCGGTCACCGGCGAGAGTATGGCCGTAGTAGTAGTCAGCCTCGCCGACGATGAGTGGATACTCGGTTGGCGTTGGAGTCAGGTTGAAGTCGCCCATCACCACGAACTCGGTTGGCGCAGGGCTCTCGCCGATGCCCATCCATTCGATTCCGGTGACTGACGCCCCATTGAAGGGGACCCCAAACATGAGCGGCAGCAGATACTCGATCTCTGTTCTCCGCAGCCGGGAGTTGACAGGATTGAGATGGACTGAGTAGCACCGAAGAGGCCCAGACGGAGCATCTATGATTGCTTCGAGCGCGCCAGACTGTTCGCCATGGGCATCGATGACCCGTACTCTCGGCAAGAGCAGGTTCCGACACGAGAGGATCGGCCAGCGGGAAAGGACCATATTGCCGAACTGAAGTCGACGATGCTCGATTGACCCATCGGGAGTTCTCGAGTTCGCGTCAAGATCGACATTGGGTCCGTATACCCAGTGATGCTGAGCGAGCAGCTCGCCTATCCGGGCTGGTTGATCCTTGTCAGGAAGCGCCTCGACATTGCGTACGACTTCCTGTAGTGCGATCACGTCGGCGCTACGTACCGCGTCGGCGATCCTCTCGAGGTCGTAGCAACCGTCCTTGCCCTTTGAGTACTGGATGTTGTACGACACGAACCTCATCAAGGGTCCGTTGGGAAAGTGGACTGCGCTGGAAGGGTCAGGTGATGGCTCTGGGCTGTGGGCGACGCGGTGAGGTCGCCGTCGTGACCCGCCAATCTTCCTCGAGACTCGCCGACGATCGACGAACCTTTCCCATCAGCGAGATGACACGCAACCCAGTGGTTGGGGGTGATCTCACGCAACTCGGGCACCTCAGCACGACAGCGGTCGACAACCAAAGGGCAGCGGGTCGAGAACACACAACCGGGTGGTGGTGCCGCAGGACTCGGAACCTCTCCGACGAGAGAAACACGGGTCCGACTGGCCTCGGCCACGGGATCTGGTATCGGAACTGCCGACAGCAAGGCCTGCGTGTACGGGTGAAGCGTCGCCTCGAACAGAGTCTCGGTCTGGGCGAGTTCGACGATGTGTCCGAGATACATCACCGCGACTCGGTCGGAGATGTGCTCCACCATCGAGAGGTCGTGGGCCACGAACAGGTAGGCGATTCCGAACTCGTCTTGAAGATCAGCGAAGAGGTTGATCGTCTGCGCCTGGATCGACACATCGAGCGCGGAGATGGGCTCGTCGCATACGATCAGGTCGGGGCTGAGGCCGAGCGCCCGGGCGATGTTGATGCGCTGGCGCTGACCACCGGAGAACTCGTGGGGGTAGCGGGTGCGGTGGGCAGCACGCAGGCCGACCAAGTCGAGAAGCTCAACCACCCGGTCGCTGACCTGTTGCGTTGTCATCTCCGTGTGGACCCTCATCGACTCGCCGATGATTCGGCCGACAGTATGCCGGGGATTGAGCGACGCATACGAGTCCTGGAAGATCATCTGCATCCGCGGTCGGAGCTTGCGCAGCTCCTTTTCGCCGAGGCTTGTTAGCTCGATGTCGTCCAGCCAGACCTGCCCGGAAGAAGGGCGGTGGAGCTGGAGCACGGCCCGTGCGGTGGTGGACTTGCCGCACCCGCTCTCGCCGACCAGCCCGAGCGTCTCGCCGGCGAAGATCTCGAAGCTCACGCCATCGACCGCCTTTAGCGGCTTGTCGCTCGACTTTCCCGGGAAGTACTTTCGCATGTTCACGACCCTGAGCACGGGCTCAGCAGAGTCCCTGGCCGTGGCTGGCGCCGCCGTCTTGGCGACGGGCCGGTCCACCTCAGCCGAGCCGCGCCTAGCCATGTCGTGGCGTCCCCGCCTCGATGTCGTAGAAGCACGCGACGTATCGGCCATGGACCGGCTCGATCAGTGCCGGCACCTCGCTTCTGCAGCGGTCGAACACATGGGGGCAGCGATCCGCGAACGGGCAACGAGTCGGCTCTTCAGCTAGATCGGGCGGCAGACCGGGGATGCTGGTCAACCGGTCGGCTCGGTCGCCCATCTTGGGCAGAGCGTCTAGGAGCCCGATGGTGTACGGGTGTAGTGGCCGCGTGTACAGGCTGCCCACATCGGAGATCTCTACGAGCTTGCCGGCATACATGACTGCTACCCGGTCGGCCAAACCGGCAACCACGCCGAGGTCGTGGGTGATCCAGATCAAGGCCAGCCCGAGCTCTTCACGTAGGTCGTGCATAAGCTCCACGATCTGGGCCTGGACCGTCACGTCGAGTGCCGTGGTTGGCTCATCGGCGATCACTAGCTGGGGGTTGCATGCCACTGCGATAGCGATCATGACACGCTGTCGCATGCCTCCCGAGAACTCGTGAGGATAGGCATCGATGCGGCCCGGGGCGTCGGGTATCCCGACTCTCTCCAGCAGATGGATGGCGCGGTTGCGAGCCTGTCGCCTCGACAGACCGAGATGGGTGCGGATCACATCGATGAGCTGGGTGGAGATTCGCATCGTTGGATTGAGGGAACTCATGGGATCCTGGGCAACGAACCCGATCTCGGCCCCTCGAACCCGTCGCAGCCGGCGCTGAGACTCTTGAAGGAGGCCGACCGTTCCGTCGCTCGTCTCGAGCGTCGCTGTGCCGTTGGATATTCGTGCCGGGGGCTCGGCGAGTAGCCGCAGCAGGGCGAGCATCGTCACGGATTTCCCGCTTCCGCTCTCGCCCACGATGGCCAGAGTCTCACCTCTGGCGACGGAGAAAGTCACGCCGTTCACCGCATGCACAGTGCCTTCCGGGATGTCGAACCGGACCTCAAGGTTCTTCACGTCGATCAGTGCTGGCGCGTTCATTGCTTCACTCGCTGAGATCGAGGATCGAGCACGTCGCGCAACCAATCGCCGAGCAAGTTGAGCCCGAGCCCGGCAAAGACGATGGCAACCCCCGGTGTGAGCGAGATCCACGGCCGAATCGTGAGCACGCCTCGGCCGGCGTTGATCATGTTGCCCCAACTCGGAGTGCTAGGCGGCACCGAAAGACCGAGGAATCCGAGGCCGGCCTCGTAGAGGATCATGGCCGACATCTCGAACGTGGCCAGCGTGGCCAGTGGGCCGATGAGGTTGGGCAACAGGTGCAGCCGCAGGATCTGGCCCTCCGGTACTCCGACATTTCTTGCTGCCTCTATGAACATGCTCTCCCGTAGCTTCAAGACCTCGCCCCGCGTCACACGGGCAAACACGGGAATCGACGTGAAGCCGAAGATGAGAATCACGTTGATGAGGCTTCGCCCGACGACCGCGGCAAAGAACACCACGAACAACAGGTAGGGCAGCGACAGGATCAGGTTGATGAAACCGACGATGATGGCGTCGATCTTGCCGCCCCGGTAGCCGGCGATCAGACCGATTGCCATTCCCAGAATGATGGCGATTCCGACGCCACCGAGAGCCACACCAAGCGAGACTCGGGTTCCGAAGATGATGCGACTGAGCATGTCGCGTCCCAAGGTGTCGGTGCCGATCAGGTAGTCATTGGAGCCCCCATCGGACCAAAACGGCGGAGTATTGGCATCACTCAGTGTCTGCTGGAGAGGATCGTGAGGAGCGATCCATGGAGCGAACGTCGCGAGGATGAGCAACATGACGAATACGAAGGCACCGAACATGCCGCCCTTGGACCGGCGAAGCAGCCGCAGGGCCTCACGAATCCGAGCCCGGAACCGCAAATCCCTTTCGATGTCGATTTCATGGCCGGCTTCAGTCTCGCCAGCATGGAAATCGGCGCCACTGGGAGCAGCATGATCAGTCATGTGATCCCCTCTCCGTGTGGCTTCGGTATCGTCGCCGACGCACCGTCCGCAGATGATCTAGGCCGAGGGGTCCGCGTCTGGCGCAACGTCCCCACTCTGATCCGCGGGTCGGCGACTGTGTACAGCACGTCAGCAAGAAGCGAGAAGAGGATAACGATGAGCGCGCCGAAGAACGCTATTCCCTGCACGAGCTGGAAGTCACGATTGCTCACCGCTTCGGCCAACAACCCTCCGGCGCCCGGCCAGGCAAAGACAGCTTCGATGTACAACGATCCACCCAGCAGCGCCCCGATCTGCAGGCTCATTACGCTGATGAGTGGAATGAGCGCGTTGCGCAATATGTATCGACCGTAGATGACTGGCGCTCTGAGGCCCTTACTGCGAGCGATGCGCACGTACTCCTCATTGACGATCTCCAGCACCGACGATCGCGTGAACCGCAGAAGCTGAGCCATTGGAAACAAGCCGAGAGCAACCGCCGGCAAGACTATCGAACTGTCAGGAATGGTGAGGAACCACATCGAAGTCGTGCTGCGCCCGAACGACGGGAACCACCCTAACTTGACCGCGAACACCACAATGAAGACCAAGGACAGCCAGAAATTCGGGATCGTCTGGCCGAGCAGGCCGAACCCGCGCGCCGCACCATCCCAGCGGCCGCCCGCCTTGACGCCCGCCAAGATCCCGAGCGGTACTCCGACTGCGACCGCGAAGGCCATCGCCGCGATGCCAAGCTCGATCGTCGCTGGCATACGGTCGAAGATCACTTCTCGAACCGGAATCTTGTACCGAAGAGAATTACCGAAGTTGAGACGGGCCGAATCGCCCACGAAGCTGACAAACTGTTCGGCAACGGTCTTGTCCAAGCCGTGCGCCTCTCGTGCCGCTTCTCTTTGCTCCTGGGTTGCCTCCCTGGGAACGAGCAGGTTGGTCGGGTCCCCTGACACCCGCAGCATCGCAAAGACGATGACCATCACGCCGAGCACGAGCAGTAGCGACTGACCTATGCGCCCAACCAAG
This sequence comes from Candidatus Poriferisodalis sp., assembly GCF_965237655.1. Classification (GTDB taxonomy): domain Bacteria; phylum Actinomycetota; class Acidimicrobiia; order Acidimicrobiales; family Poriferisodalaceae; genus Poriferisodalis. The sequence continues at coordinate 975,619 of NZ_CBDEGB010000002.1, read as the reverse complement.
TACCTCGTCACCGACTCTCCGTTCTGCTCGCTCTCCTTGCATTAATTACCGGTGGGCCGAGGTGTAGTACCTCGGCCCACCAGTCGACCATTGGCTTACGAGCCAGCGTTTGTCAGCGAGCCACCGCTAGGTCCCAGAGCCAATATTCCTCGGCCGAGCGCGGCTTGTAGTTGGAGACTCGATCGCTGGTTGCTTCGAATGAAAACGGCACGTAGAGATAGATGAATGGCGGGTCATCGTACATCCGCTGTTGCAGCTGTCGGTACAGATCCGCACGCTCGTCGTCGTCGGGGGTCGCGAGTATCTGAACGAGGAGATCGTCAACCACGGGGTCAGACCATGCTGAGAAGCTTGCAGCGTTGCCGCCCATGGCCCCCTGCAGGCGGTCCCATCCCTCAGGATTGGCGTTCGACCAGCTATCGCCGAATAGCGGCGGTAGCTGCTTATCCGCCTCCAGGTCCCAGTAGGCCCCGGACTCGATGATCTCAAATGACGCATTGACTCCGACCTCGCCGAGTTGGGCCGCGACGGCTTCGCACACCTGCTCGAAGTTGGTGTAGGCAGCCGACGGGCACGCGAATCCAATGTCGAACCCATCGGCGAACCCGGCTTCGGCCAACAGCTCCCGCGCCCGATCAGGGTCGTAGGGATACGGTATGAGCTCGTCGTTGTAACCGAAGTCGGCCCGCGTCATCATCCCGGTGGCTTGGCTGCCCTTGCCGTTGAACAGAGCGCCGATGATGCCTTGGACGTCGACCGCATAGTTGAGGGCCTGGCGCACGCGGGGATCTTCGGTTGGTTCGCCCACACCAGTGGTGAGGTTGTTGAACGCGATGTAGTACACGCGGTTGGTTGGGTACTCGATGACGTTGACCCCGTCGATGCCCTCTAGCGATGCAGCTTCGTCGGGGCTGAGGCGGCTCACGATGTCGACCTCGCCCGTCTGGATCGCTGAGGCCCGGGTGGAGGACTCGGTGATCGGCCGGAATATGAGCCGGTCAAGTTTGGGGAAGCCCTCACGCCAGTAGTTCGGATTCCGGTCCAACACGATGCGGTCACCTTGGACCCACTCGGTCAGCATGAACGGACCGGTGCCTACCGGCGCTTGGCCGAACCCCGTGAGCCCGACCTCAGCGTAGTATTCAGGAGGAACAAAGAACCATATACCAGCCGTGAGACCGAGGAATAGTGCATTGGATTCCGGTGCGACGAGTTCGACAGTGAATTCGTCGATCTTGTTAACCTCGGACGCTCGTTGGTAGTAGTTGAAGTACTGATTGTCCGGGGTCCTTTGTACCTCCCACGAGAATACTACGGCGTCCGCGTTGAACGGTTCGCCGTTATGGAACACCACGTCCTCACGTAATTTGAAAGTGTACGTTAGACCGTCGTCAGATACTGTCCACGACTCGGCGAGAGCTGGCTCGAACTCCAAGTCGTCATTGATCCACACCAACGGATCGAATATCTGGTTGGCCACATTGCCTGCGTTGCGTTCGGCCGCGTTCGCGCCGTCGATCGCGTTGGGCTGCGTCGTGAGCGCGATGATCAGCTCGCCGCCCTCTGCTGCGGGCTCGTCGGCTGCGGCCTCGTCGGCTGCAGGCTCGTCGGCTGCAGGCTCGTCGGCTGCGGGCTCGTCGGCTGCAGGCTCGTCGGCTGCGGGCTCGTCGGCTGCGGGCTCGTCGGCTGCGGGCTCGTCGGCTGCGGGCTCGTCGGCTGCGGGCTCGTCGGCACCGCCGCCGTTATCGTCACCACAGGCCGCCGCGACCAAAACGAATGCACTTAGCAGCAACCACAACGGCCTCATCTTGGATTTGCGTAGATGTGTCACAGATTTCTCTCCCTTAGGTAATTGCTATACCTACACCTAGCCCCTGCGCCAGGTTTCCCTCAAGGCTTGGCCGACAACACTATCGACCCTGTCGGGATAGGCAGGCGACAAACACGGCGATCACGCCTCTGACTTGGGCTTTCGCGCCCACGAGCCCAAGAAACGTTCCAGGATCGCGCGAAATCCGTTCCAAACTGTCCCGTGTCATCGTTTGTTGCTCAGTCTCGGGTGCGTCTTGTTTGAGGGTCGGGGCTTGGGGGTGCGCGTCGAGGGGGCGTGCCCAGTCGAGGTTCTCGTGGGGCCTGACGCGGTTGTATTCGTCGATGTAGTCGGCGGCGTGGGCGGCGAGGTTGATGCGGTCTGCGATGTCGTGGCGGCAGGGCCGCTCGTATTTGAGGGCTTCGAACCAGCGCTCGATCACGCCGTTGGTGTGCGGCGAGCGATGCCGGGTGCGCACGTGCGCGAAGTGCGGCCTGGCGGCGAACCAGCGGGCCGCGGCTGCTGATTTGGTGGCGGGGCCGTTGTCGGTCACGATCACGACCGGGGCGGTCTCGCCGGTGTCGGGGTCGGTGCAGTCCTCGATGAGAGCGTGCCCGAGCAGCTCGCCGGCTCGGGCCCCGGAGGCATCGAACGCTGCGCACAGGTCCCCGGCGGTCCCGGTGGCGCTCACCGGGCACGCCAGCCACTTTGGCGGCATAGTCGACCACGCCGCCGAGCTGGCGGGTGCCCTGCGCTGCGGTCTCGAACTCAGAGACCTCGGCCTGCCATACCCGGTTCGGTCTCGACGGGGCGTCGGCGAAGACCGCTCTGCGGGCCCTGGCGAGCTGGCGCCGCTCGGCCTGGCAGCGGATCGGCTGGCCCAGGCCCCGGCGGGCCATCGCCCGCCTGACCGACGACTGGGACCCGAAGTCGTGGCCGTCGTAGCGGCCCATGGCCCAGATCTTGCGATGCCCCCACCCCGGCCACTCCCCAGCCAGCTCGGCAACTGCCGGTTCTATCCGATCCACCACGGGCGCAGGCCACGGCCCTTTCGGCGGGCCACCGGCGCGGCGGGTGGCCAACCGGTACTGGCAGGTCCGTCGGGGCACGCCGACCACAGCCGCGAACCTCGTGATGGGCATGCCCGCGTCGGTGCGGATCATCTCGAGGTCCCCAACGGGGGGAGATACTCCCCCCCTTGCGCCACACCCGCAGCTCCACATGGGCTTCGCCCAGTGCCGCTTTCAGCTCCTCGTTCTCCGCTTCGAGCTCGACCTCACGAGACGTCCGGCGCCTACGGCCCCCAGCCAGGCCCTCCCGACCCGACTCCACCAGCAAACGCTTCCAGTTGTGCACCGACTGCTCACCGGCCCCAGCCTTGCGGCCAGCCTCAGCAGCGCTCTGCTCACCCCGCAGCACACTCAGCACCACTTGGAGCTTCTGCTCCGCGGACTTATTCGACGGTCTCGGCACCTGTCTCTCCTTGCACGGGCATCAAACCCGAACCTGAGCAACAAACGATGACACGGGACACGACACCTCAACGCCCGCAGACCCAAAAATTCCACACGCGCGCGCCCGAACGCCCTCAACACGCGCAAATTCGGCTAGCCCGCAAACACCAGACCCCACAACGCGCAAATACGCCCTGCGTGGCTTGTTTGCGAGTTAGCGCCCGGTACTCCTGACCTGCGGGTTTGCTCGCCGCAGAGACCCTCAGAATTGAGGCTCCACATTTGAAATGGGGGGTACTCCACATTTCGGATCGGCGCTGTCGCGCTGCCCTTGTGACGGTTCAGCGCAGCGTTTGTGCAGGTCAGAGGCGCATTTTGCAGCATAGCGCTCCTCCGGGCTGGCATCGGCGTGTGACGGCGTACACCTCATCGTGTCCCCGAGAGAGCCGAATTCGCTCGGACTTGATGCCAGCGGGAGTTGTGACGGCAGGTGTTTGCGCTGGTCACAGCATCGCGGAGGCAAATGTGGAGCCATTCCAAGGGGTTATGTCGGTGAGCGACGACGGGCTTGAGTTTGGTGGACTGGGGCTTGTGGATCAGGGGCCTGCAAAGCGATTGCCCAAGCGAGAGGGCTAATGCTGCTCCCACCATCTAAACCAAGCCCGCAACGTGGAATGGACGTTCCTCTTGGTTGACTCCGCGACGATTCGCTGTGGTTCTGTCAACGTGCGCAGTTGCTCTAGGTAGGCGAGCACCAACGTTTCGTCGTTGACCGTCGGATCGCGGCCCTGTTGGCGCGCGTAAAGAACCCAACGTTTGGCCCGACGCCGCGCCTCGCTCACTCGCCATCGATGGGAGTCGCTGTGTGCGAACTCGTCAATGACAACCAGCCAGCGACCGAGACCGTCACCCATCTGTTCAACGACTTCCTCGTAGGGGTCGGTCCGCTGGCATGCCGCGCAGAGCCGAATTTCGGTCTTTGTCGTCAATCGACTTGCGGTCTGTGTAGCGCCACTCGTCGGGCTTGAAGGGCGGGCGCGACATGAGCGCGCGGGCGATGTTCTTCGGGGCAGCGGGGATCAGCTCCGAAGAGTCGGGCTTTCGACGCGGTTTGCCGTGCCGTCGTGCTGCCATGCCCGCCACGGTAGCGCTACATCAAGCGCCAGCCCGAAACTCGCTGCCGCGAGTCAGAGGGTCGCAAGTTCGCCGCTCGCCAGTGGTCTCGCCCTGATTTGCAAGGATTCTCACCGATCCGGAAGCACACCTTGCGGGCATTTCGTACGGACTCGCCCGCCGAGGTGAGCGCTTGTCGACGCAGCAGCGCCACGGCGAAATCTGCACGATGCGTTCGCAGACGTTCAGTATGCGCCCGGCAGTCCTGTTCGATCCCTCTTGGTCCCGGCGAGCACTTGTCAGTATTCCTGGTCAGGTCGAGCGTCGGTCTCGGCGAGGACGCACTGTCGCTATGGCCGGACTCCGGGATCGGTGCCGTGCGCAGCGAGATGCATGAGACGCTCCGCAGCGTGCTTGGCTTTTCGAGGACGGAACACGGTCGGCTGTGACTGCTTGATCGATCCCACCAGGTCAGGCAACGCGCTCGACTCGTCCGCTGCTGTTTGCAGCCACTTGACGCGTCGAAACAGGTATGCGCCTTCGGGGTGCCGCGGGTCGCGTTCCATCGGCCCTGTCACTTCCCCGATCGCGATCCACGCGTCCTCGGTCGCTGAGTTTCTGAGCGGCAGAACCACGATGTCGCCTTCGCGTATCTGGTCGCGGAACCTCAGGATCTTGTGGCGGGCCGTGCGTCTCTTGCTGCGCTTGAATTCCGAGAAATTGTGTTCGAAGTACTCATCGAGTTCTTCTTTGCTTCCATGGTCGGCGACATCGACCTCGGCTACCCAGTCGCCCCATCCCAACGTCACCATGCTCTCACGCAGATTGAAATCGACGGTCTCTTTGCCCTTGCGGCCGCTGCGCACAACCCACGCGATGCGACCGTCAGGCTGCGCGGCGGGAAGGGCACCTATTGATGTGTTGCTCATGTCGCTCCGGGAACCCAGTCTCAAGCTGTCTTCAGGATCGTCGTTGCCGACCTGCCAAGGTGCCTGCATTGTGCCTCAACTAGCAGCCGGATCATTTCGCTGCCAACGTCTCGCCTAGTTGCCGTCGTTGGCTGCGAGGGCGCATTCCGCGGCGAAGAACAGAACGCATGCGATGTGGAACAAGACGATGTACTGCTCGGGTGTGGCTTCGGCGTCGAGTCCGTGAGCGAAGTTGTTTCGCAGGTTCAGCGACCAACGGTCAGTGAGCGCTGCTTGGAGGTATCGATGTCGTGTTGTTCCGAGGAAGTCTTCGAGTTCGGCTAGCAGCGGTTGAAGGGTTCGGGCTTCTGATGTGGGTGTCGTGGTTTGAGGTGCTTTGGTCACGTTGATGCCGACGTGGCTGCAGATGTTCCGCACGGCTTGTTCGAGTGTGGGGATCAGCACTGAGACTGCGCTGGTGCAGTCGCCGTCGAGCCATCGTTCATGAGATCGCGCGATTCGCTGCGCGATCTGTGGCGTGATGATCGTGTTCTGGATGCACTCGGTGAGTTCGGCTGAGCCTGGCTCGTACCGGCGCTGTATCTCGTCCGTGGCGAGCTTGCCTGTGACAGCAGCGAAGACGCCGATGCGCATTGCGTCTCTCTCGCCGATTTCGGCAGCGTCGCGCATCTCGTGGCCGCTGGGAAGCACCACTGCGGAGTTGTGCGGGCCGATTCGGATTTGGGTGACCAACGACTGCAGCGGATAAGCGTTGCGCTGCGCTGCGACCTCTTCCCGAGTTTCCTCAGGGTCGCTGATGGGCAGCAGCGCCCCATAGCGCAGCAGCGCCTCGCGAAGATCGCCGTCTCCTAATATGGAGTCCACCTCGGCGCGCATTTCGGTCATGTCGATCTCGCCGCTGACCTCGACGTGATGAGCGTCTTCCATAGCGTCGGTGTTCTCCAGCTTGTTTCGCAGCCGCTGAGAGTCGCTGGTCAGCCCCGCGGATTCAGCGATCTCCAAAGCAGTGCTCAAGTGAGAGAAACGCAGCAGCCCGTCCGCAGCTTCAGCAGCAGCTTCGAACGCCTCGACGCGCTCGGCTTGCAGCCGCTGGCGCTCCTGTTCGTTGGGTGCGATCTTGAGCGCTATTTCTCGCAGTCTTGAGACCTGCCACGGATCATCGCAGTACACCTCAGATGCCGCCGACATGATTTCGGCGCACTCGAACCCGCTTTCAGCCAGCGCATCGAGGCCGCGGGCCACGATGCCGAACTCGTCAGTGGTCCTGCTCAGAGACTCCCGAACGACACGAGCGAGCGATGCGAGAACACGGTCCAGCAGGTCCTGCTGGCGAGTTTCCTTGCAGATGTCGACGGCTCGTGTCAGTCCAGCGCTGCGCTCAAGAACATCCACCGGTGTGTCTGCGAGATCGAGATACGCGAGCACCGCTTCGCGGAACCACAGTTTCGGGCCGCTGTGGCGTCGAACCCACAACAGATCGCAAAGACGGGAGCGCACCAGCGGATGCATCGCGTCGTGGCTGGTGCACGCGCTCCACACGTCGAGCACGTCGTGCTCAACGCTGTCCAGCGGCATCGGATACACATTTGCGGTGTCGTCTTGATTGCCGAACACGAACAGCGGCTCGAAGGGGCCGCAGGCGAACGGGACATCGCGAGCGGATCGTCTCATGTGATAGCCGCAGGCGTCCGCGAGCGCCCGCAGCACGTCATCGTCGGGCCGGTCCTTCGAGAGCGCCTGTAGACGATCGTGAACCGGATAGATCACGAACCGTCGGCCCTGCTCGGCGTCGACCTGCGCGCACACCCGCGCAACAGTCTCGACGTAGGGGGCGCGATCGACTGTCTTCGAAGTCATCACGATCATCCTTCCAGGCCCCTGTGACACCAAACCCGCAGTCTTCGCTGACACGGCTGCCTCGTCGTGGCATATCGCCTGTGCGCGGTCTGGCTGCAGCGCTCACCTATGGGGCGGATCTCGCCCGTGGACGACACCGGCGATGCGCTGAGCCGATTCGGCTCCGCGGACCAAGCGGCACTGTCGGCATCCTCTGCCGTGTCGCCGCGATACTCGGCGAGTGCATCCTTCGAGGCGCACGATTCCGTCGTGGCCCGCGCAGGCAATGCTGTCCCGTCGACAGCGATGGCGGTGATCTGCGAACGACGCCATCGGGGACGGAGCAAGTGCGGGTTTCGGAAGTCCAACACTGACGCGGGTTTGCGGCGGCGCTTCTGTTTGGAGAACGCGCCAAACCGGAATTGTCAACGCGTCCAGGCCCGTTCTGGAACGCGTTTCGCGGTGCAAATTCGGTGCTCGATGCGGGTATCCGGGGTGTTCGGCGTTCTGCGGAAGGGCTGTCGGTTTGCTCTGGCGGCTCTCGTGCGACCAGAGCGGAACGCCCGTCCTGGGCGCCGTAGACCGCGAGTCGCTGCGGCGCGGTTCGACTTGTGGAACGCTCAGAGGTCGGAAATCGTAGCGACTGTGCCGTTAGCGTCGCTGCAGTGGGAGCAGAATCTCCTGAAGAGACAGACGCCTTCACCGAAGACCAACCATTCTGGTGTCGGTTCCCTGTCGGCATGACGCCTCAGTTTGGGTTCAACCGAGACGATCGTCTGCTGCTGAGAGCGTTCGTGAGCGCCGCGCAGCCGGGCGTCGAGTCGGACAGCGCGGCGGCGGCCGAACAGGAAGGCGACTGGTGTTTCGTGTTCACCACTCAGCCCACCCCGCGTGTGGACTGGAGCTTCGACAACGCGAACGCTCCGGAGGCTGAGGGCAACGATGGCCCGAATGTGTTGCTTCGATGCCGTCCCCCTGACGGCGAACTGATCGATCTGAGGACCACGAAGATCCACCGAGGGCCAGGCGTGACGTGTTCTGTGAGCGGCAGGTTGCCCTCCTATGAGCCGTCCAGCAAGATCGATGTGACCGAGGTCAGATTCGATGTTCTCAACTGGGGAGACATTCTCGGGACCGCGGACACGCGCTGCGAAGAATCGTCCGGCTGGTCGCTCAACAGGCACCAGTGGTCGTCGGACGGCTGGGAGGTCACGATCGACGGCGACCCTCGCCTCAGCGAGCAGTGGCGGAACGCAGAGGCCGACCGGGCGTTCACGGTGACGCACTGCGGCCGTCTCAGCCGTGCCGACCGCCAGCCCTTCGCGTTCCGCGACGCACACGACATCCTGAGATGTCTGCACTGGTTCTTGTCGTTCGTGCGAGGCAGACGAGTCGGCATCGCGTTGGCAGCAGGTTTCGCTGACGATCCCGGCCCGCAGCCCCAACGCGATCCGATTATCACGCATTGGGGCGTGACCCCAGTCGACGAGGCCGCATCGGCCCAGAGCTGGTACACGCTCGGCATGGAACACGAGTTGGACAGGCTGTTCCGGGCCATCCATTCCATCTGGCGCGCAGATGAAGCCAGCACCCATGAGCTGCGAACAATGATCTCGACCTACTGCGTCGCCCAGGACCAGTCGATCCCGATCGACATGCGCATCCTGGCCGGGTACATCGGTCTAGAAACCCAAAGACGAAAAAACCTGAACCTCCAGAAGCTCCAAGCCGTTCTCCACGAGCACAACCTGCCGCATCGCATCAAGGACAAGATCAGGCGACCGAAAAAGAAGTTCGACGGCCCCGAGACCCTCGTCGACGTCCGCAACAGAATCGTCCATCACAAGCCCTGCTACCCCGACACCGACGAACTGTGGCGCGCCTGGGACACCTGCCTGTACTACCTGGAACTGCTCATCCTGCGAAAACTGGGCCACGAAGGGCATTTCTGCGACAGATTCCGAGCCACCGCGCGCGGCATGAAGTACGACATGCCGCACAGTAGGAATGACGCATCTACAAGCCAATCGTTGGGCAGCGGCAGCAGCACCCGGTAGCAGTTCCCGCCCGCGGCTGTCCGATGATCGTCGATCAATCGGGGCTTCCTGGCTCAGATTTCGACAGCACCATTCGAGCCTTCGCGTTTTTGTGGGATTTGGGCTGCTGGGCTCGGCGGGTCGATTATGTCAGCAGGATGCCGCGGGCTTCGAAGTTCGTGTAGCTGGTGAACCCGTGAGCGGTTCTTCGCAGGACCTGGAGCAGGTTGTTGGTGCCTTCGATGCGGCCGTTGCTTGGCCGTGCGGTGTGGTGCCAGGCGAGTATCTCGGTGTGCCATGCGAGGAGCGTGTCGACGGTGTCGCTGAATTCGGGGATCAGCCCGGTGCTGTAGATGTCGGCGAACCTGTCGAGCGCGGCCATCGCGCCTTTGGGGTCCTTGGCGAGATAGAGGCCGTGCAGCTCGCCGAGCGCGCGTCCCAGGCTGATTTGAGCCGTGGATGGGCGGCGAACAGGGCGTCGAGGCGGGCCTGGTCGGCGGCGTCGAGCTTGTCGGGTCTGCGCATCAGCAGGAACCTGGCCCGGAACACGTCGCGGTCGAAGGCGGGCTTGGAGCCCTCGGGGCGGCGCTGGACGTCTCGGCGGACCGCGGTGAGCCCCGCACCGAACCACCGGATGACGTGGAACCGGTCCAGGACGTGGCGGGCGTGGCCGAGCCGCTGGTCGATCGCTGCCTTGTACGCGCGTGACCCGTCGGACACCACGACCTTGACGCCGCGGCACCATTTGTGCCCCTGAGCCGCCAGAAACGCGCTGAGCGCTTGGCTGGGGCGGTGGGGCACCATCGCGAGCACCTCGCCGGTGTCGCCGTTGACGAGCACCGTCACGTAGCGGTGCCGTTTGCGGATCGAGGTCTCGTCCACCAGCAGCACCCGGCATCGCCGGCGGCGGCGGTGCCGGGCGACCAGACCGGCATATGCGGCCACCAGGGCCATCACCGTGTGCCAGCCCACCTTGTGGCGACCAGCGACGGCGTTGACCGGCATCAAGCGGGCATCGGCCACCAGCCGACGCGCCACACGAGCCGTGACCTTGCCTTCGAACGCCCGATGGTCCTCCAAGAACCGCCGACCGCAGACGTCGCAGACCATGCGGCGCCGCACCCACAACAACAGCACCGGCCGTCCCGAGACCCCCAAGTCCCGGATCTTCTGTTCCCGGCGGTCATGGCAGCGCCCGCCCGGCGTCCCGCAATCACAGCAGCGCGGACGCGACACCGTCGAGGCCACCCTCACCGCCAGCCACTCCGGCGCGTCCGCCACGACCTCCAGCACCTTGATGCACGGCAGCCACAGCCGCACCGACATAACATCACTCGCCATCGAGGCCCTCCAGGGTTCGGCATCCAACAACACCGATCCCAGCAGGGCCTCGACCCCTACAAGCGGACCCTCAACCCCCCGTCATCCCACATTTTCGCGAAGGGCCGACTTCTATGAAGCGCAACTCGACGGCCTCTACATACGCAGAACTGGATATCGGAGCCCGCTGCCGCTACCATGAGCGCTAAGTCGTCTGCCAACACGGGCGGGGCCGAGTGATGACCCTTCAGGTGAGATCACGGCCCGCGCCGAATCTGCTCAAGACTGCAAAGGTCTTTGACTTCTTTTGCGGGTGCGGAGGCGCCAGCGCTGGTTTCCGCGCCGCAGGATTAGAAATCGCCTTTGGATTGGACAACGACTCCGACGCCGCGCAAACCTTCCAATCCAACTTCACGGGCGCCGAGTTCATCTTGGCAGACATCGAGCAGGTGTCAGAGGACGCGATTGACGGACTCGTCGATGCCTGGGCCGACCATCCGTTGTTGTTCAACGCCTGCGCACCATGCCAGCCGTTCTCTAAACAGCGGCGCGGCGTTGCAGATCCAGATGACACTCGATTGCAGCTTCTTTATCACCTACTCCGATTCGTATACAGGCACCGGCCAGAGCTGATCTTTGCAGAGAACGTTCCCGGATTGCGAGACGGCAGTGCCGGCAAAGACCTATTCCAAAGATTCACACAAGCTTTGAGCGAATTGGGCTACCGAGTGAGCCACGGGGTAATTCGCTCACAGGATTACGGTGTGCCACAACGACGTGGGCGTCTCGTGCTCATGGCGAGCCTATTGGGTTCAATCGCACATCCAAAGGAAACGCACGGCCCCGACAGCCCATCCCCTAAATACTCGACTGTGGCCGATTGGATTGGAAGTCTTCCCGCAATCGCAGCAGGAGAGACGCATCCTACAATGCCAAGTCATCGAGCAGCCCGTTTGTCACCGCTTAATCTAGAGCGAATCCGAGCAACGCCGCCAGGAGGCGGGTGGCGCGATTTGCCCCCGCACCTCCAGCCCAATAGCCGCCGATCTGGATTCAAGGGATACACCGATGTCTACGGCCGCTTGAGGTGGAACGCGCCAGCGCCTGCCTTGACGACTCGGTGCATTAGCTACTCCAATGGCCGTTTCGGACATCCACAACAGGACCGAGCCCTCAGCATTCGAGAGGCTGCCGCCTTGCAAACGTTCCCCATTGAATTCACGTTCACAGGTAATCTGAACTCGCAGGCCAAACAAATCGGAAATGCCGTTCCGGCACTGCTAGCACAACGCTTCGGCGAATCGATCATTGCTCATCTGAAACAACTTTCTCAGAACGACTACTAATAGTCCAAACAACTTGACCCATGAACAGCATCTGCACCGCCCCGTCTGAATCTAATCGTGCCTAGGTTTCGTACCAGCGCGCGAACGGTTGACATGCTGGGACGCCAGCAGATCGCGGGCATTCCGACGGCTATCAGTGAAGTCTTCAAGAACGCCCACGACGCCTACGCGACACGCGTAGAGGCAGACTTCTATCGGCCTGAACGGCTTCTTGTCTTGAGAGACGATGGACTGGGCATGACCCCGAAGGACATTTCGGAAAAGTGGTTAGTACTCGGAACCGATAGCAAACTGACCAGAGACACTAGCCTAGATTCTGTTGCCAATGATTTAGGACTTGCTCGGCGCGTACCAACGGGCGAAAAGGGAATCGGACGGCTAGCGATCGCTGCGATAGGACCACAAGTTCTCCTCGTAACGCGCGCCAAGCGAACTGACGGAATTTATCCCACTATTGCGTCGTTCGTCAATTGGTCCCTATTCACATTGCCCGGTTTACCACTCGACGAGATAGAGGTACCGGTTCTCGAATTCAATGACGGGGTCCTGCCGGATACGGACGATCTACTCCTTCTAGTCGAGATAGTTCGCGATAATCTACGGCAGATAGGTGCTGGTTTCGGATCCCAACTTATCGATGAAATCAACCAACAACTCGATGACGCGTCCTTCAACGTCAGCCGCCTCCAAGATCGCTTTCAGTCAGCACGGTTAGAGCCAGACACAGTCGGCACCCATTTCTACATTCAACCAACCGATCCGATGCTTGCCATTGCGCTAGATGCTAAGCCGGAGCAGCGCAGAATTGGCGATTTGCAAAAGACTCTCATGGGTTTCACTAACACCATGATTCCCGATCGCGCTGAACCAGTCATTACAACGTCGTTTCGAGATCATCTTTCCAACGATCTCTCAGAATCGATAATCGGCACACAAGAATTCTTTACACCCAGCGAATTCAAAGACGCAGATCATCACATACGCGGAGAATTCGATGATTACGGGCAATTCGTCGGTACCGTTTCGGTTTATGGCATTGAACCTGAAGAGCACGTTATCCCATGGCCGGAAGCGAAGGGGCACCCAACCGCTTGCGGCCCTTTCTCTATTGACTTTGCCTATTTGCAAGGAGCGTCGCGGGAATCTCGCATGCCTCACGATCAGTGGAGCCAGCTCGCGGCAAAACTTGACAGAATGGGCGGCCTATATATTTATCGTAATGGAATCCGAGTGTTGCCCTACGGCAACACCGATTTCGACTTTCTCGGCGTGGAGGTTCGACGAAATCTTGGTGCAGCCTACTACTTTTTTTCATATCGCAGAATGTTCGGAGCGATCGAACTTCCGGTAGAGAGTGCGAGCCGACTAGTGGAGAAGGCGGGCCGTGAGGGTTTCCGAGATAATTCGGCGTACCGGACGTTTCGCGCAATACTCGAAAACTTCTTGATTCAGCTTGCCGCGGACTATTTCCGCACCGAAGCTGCCCGAGGCGCTCAATATCAACAGACCAAGAGTGAACTAGACCGACAAGCCAAGCTGCGCGCCAAGCACGCTGAACGTGCGCGCGAGCGTAGAGCTAACTTGCGAAGTCTTCTCGAAGAGCGAGGAGCAGCCATCGCGAGCCACGAGCCGAGACGACAAGTGGACGCTGCGTTGGATGCATTGTCCAGACGGTTGCGTGCCGCACACAGGCTCGCAGATGAGGATGATCGACTCAGGGCTATCATTCGGGCAGAATCGCAAGCGACATCAGTAGTTGTGGCAGTTGGTGACGCTCTCCGCATACCAGCCCAGCGCGGATTCGCAATACCGAAAGCACTACGCCGAGACCTGAACGCCTACCAAGAAGAATACGCGGGCTTTGATGCCGAATATGTACAGCCGAGCTTGGAGACAATTCGGGAAGACATAGCTGAAGCAACGGAGGGATTGAACTTGGCGAGGCGTCAGCGATTTGATGCAGCCGTTTCAGAGGCACAGCATCTCGCTAGACACGAACTCGGCACAAGCCGCCGATACACCGAAATGCAACTGCGCGATACCACCAAGAAGGTTACTGAAGCTGTACAGAACGCCATCATGGGCCTAGAGTCACACCTCAATGAAATAGCCTCGCGCATTCAACAGACGAATGTAGATGATATGAGCGACTCCAATCTCGTCGATTTGAGGCTTGGAATCGAATCCGACATCAGGGACACAGCAAGCAAGAGAAAGTACCTCGTCGACGCGATTACAAACCAACTGTCCGCCATTTCCGTCGAGCTAGATGCCGACGGAGAGATAGCGACTGCATCAGACACCATCGGCGCGATGGAAGAGGAGCTGCTAGAACTGCAAGAACGGGCAGACTTCGACTTACAACTCACGCAGCTAGGCATGGCCGTCGAGATCATAGACCATGAATTCCAGGCAGTGATCCGTTCGATCAGAAAGAACCTCCAGCGCTTCCATGCCTGGGCTGATGTCAATGATCAGCTCGCGGAAATGTACGAAGGGATGAGCGCGGGCTTCGATCATCTTGACAACTACCTGGCTCTATTCACGCCGTTTCATAATCGCCAACGAAAGACCGAGATCGAAATCAGAGGAAGCGATCTCAGTAAGTTTCTCGAAGATCTCTTTGACGATCGGCTTGGAAGGCACGACGTCAGCCTAACTGCCACGCGTGCATTTCAGCGGCATCGCTTCATGGGACATCCATCTACCTTCTACCCGGTGTTTGTCAATCTCATCGATAACGCAATCTACTGGCTACGTGATCAGCAACCCCCGCGGGAAATCAGGCTCGACGCACAAGGGGATACGATGCTGATCTCCGACAACGGACCCGGAATCTTGCGTCAAGACTCTGAAGCGATTTTTGAGATGGGATTCACGAGAAAACCTGCTGGTAGAGGGCTCGGACTCTATATTTCGAAGGACGTACTCAACAAGACCTATTATGAGCTGCTGCTGGTAGACAAAGTTGAGGAGGTTGGTACGACATTCGCTGTTCAACCGATTCCGGCGGACGTCGATGGTTAGCGCTCATAGGCACTCGGATCTGCAGGCCCAATCGAAAGAAGTAGCGAAGGCCTTCTTGCAGAGCGTTGTGCTTCTCGATGACAAGGTTGAAATGTCTGCTTCGAGCACTTTGCCCGCGCCGCCCACGAGTCCCCAGTCACTTGTTCCCCCGGAATTTCCTGGTGACATAGCGCCGAGTGCGGGTAGGTCACGAGAAACGTTCGAAGTACGCTTAAACGCTGGACAGGTCATTGATGCGTTCGCACGGATAGGAGCCGTCTGCGCTGTTCTCACGACAGGAACCGACGATTCATATCAGGACCGCGTCTATAGCACAGCCATGCGAGCCGACATCGTCATTCTCGACTGGAAGCTAGAAGAGTCGACCGGCGATTCAGCTCTTGAGATCATTCACAGAATACTTGAGGCGGATAGCGACACGCCAAGGCTGCGTCTAGTTGCAATCTATACCGGCGAACCTGGCATTGCCAGAATTGCAGACCGTATCGAAGACCTGCTCCACGAGATTTGCGACCAAGATGTGCACATGGCCGACCGTTGCCACATGGCCACTAAGTCACTCCGAGTAGTCATCTTGGCTAAACCCGACACACTGAATGACCAAACCCGCGCCCTCGGAGCGGAGGAAGTCAGCGAAGATGGTCTTGCCGACAAGCTGCTAGATGAATTTAGCCGCCTAACGACTGGACTCCTGCCCAATGTCGCAGTAGCTGGTGCCGCAGCGATCCGAGACAACGCCCATAAGATGCTAGCACAGTTTAGCCAAGACTTAGACGCTGCATACCTCGGACATAGAATGCTGCTACCGCACCCGCCCGAATCCGAAGACCAACTGGTCAGGGCGCTCGGAGCCGAGATCTTGTCCATACTTGAAGAAGCGAAGCCCGGAGCCCACGCCGACGCCGATGCAATAGATATGTGGCTCGACGAGGCCGATTCTGAGTTGCTGGCCTCACCCTTTACATTTGATGGCAACCTTGATGCGAGAGAAAATTGGAGAGTCCTCTTGAGACAGGGGATCGATGCTGACTCCAGCCGACTACCGAAAGGTGGAAAAAGCAAGCTGGTTCCGAGCAGTACCGAGGTCTTTACAATCGATCAAGCGACAGCAGAACTCTCGAATCGACGCTTCGCAGCGTTGCTGAACCTCAAGACCAGATACGTGGAACACGCGCCATGTCTGGCGATCGGCACCCTAGTACGAATCGAGGGCGAGAATCCCCACCAGTATCTGCTTTGCTTGCTGCCCAAATGTGACAGCGTCAGACTGGATTCGCCTACGAGAGTACCGTTTGCACCATTGCAGCCACACTCAAATAGGAAGGGACAGAAGACGCTTCGCGTAGTTCTGCAATTGGACACCGATACATGGGTGCACCTTGAACTCGCATCAAGACTGTCGGAATTGGAAGTGGCCGTCTTTCAGCCTGGCACAAATCCCCCTGGTGAAATCGTTGCGCAACATGACGCAAGCGGAAGATATATATTTGAAGATGAGAATTCACGTCGGTACATATGGATGGCTGCGCTAAAGGACGAACATGCCTTTGGCATCGCGACAGAAGTTGCCGCCGCGCTAGCTCGCCCCGGTCCTGACGATGCCGAGTGGCTCCGACAGCGTTGAACCTAGGCACCTCTTGGCCCTCGCATGCGTTTGTAGAACCGCTCGACTGAGCCTCACTGACAATTGCTCAGGCCTCGGGTGCGATGAGCTGACGCAGCAGCACTCAACTCGCGATGCTCCCCCATCGTTGGCGCAGACCGTCAGGATGAGTCCGCTGGAGGCTCGGCGAGTCGCCAGATTTGTGTCAGCCACTCGCGCGGGATGCCGCACTCGGCTGCGATTTCGCTGACGATCGCAGGCTCGTCGCGCAGCACATCATAGATCGTGCTCGTCGTGTCTCCCTCGCGCCACGTCATGACAACCGTTACCAATCAACTCCCTCTCAGCAGGCAGGGTTCACCTCATCGCGATCAGATGTGCCTGGCTTCGGCGCTCCGCACGCCTCGATGCCCATCCTGCTCAGCTTCCCATCGCCAGGCAGACCTCACCGGGCTGCAGGCAGATGTGGCCGGGCGGCCAGCAGTCCCCTGTCGGCACGCCGCCGACGTCGGCGGTCCATGTGAGGTCGCCGTCGAGGTCGATGAATACCTCGCCGGGGTCCCATACGCCGTTGCGGTTCGCGTCGGTGTACGGCTCGGGGTGCCCCGCCGGGTACACCGCTGCGAGCAGCGACGGGCTGCCGGTGCACGGCTGATGCACTACCGGCGTCGGGCAGCCGGTGCTGTCGGTTGCGGAGGCCGCAGCGGAGGCTGCGCCGAATGCCGACCACGCCGAGTAGCGGCCGTTGGCGTATGCCCGTGCTCGGGCCTCGGTGGTGACTGACACGGTGGTGACGTCGCCTACTCCGATGGTCTGGTGGACGCTGCTGATGGACGCGCTGCGGCCCGACTGCGGACCGGCGGTGTGCGTCGTGGTCGTCCCGCTTGCGTTCACCGACCACGAGATCGTGTGCCGGTACTGCATGGTGCTCGTGTTCGACGGCGCATCCCAGGTTGCCTGCGCTGTGAAGATGCCGTTGGCAGCGGTGCAGTCCACGGCGAGATTCGTCGGGGCCGCGGCGGTCGGCGGCGTCGGGATCGGAGGCGCAATCGCCGGGCACCTCGGGGTGCTGTGGGCATACTGGGTGCTCCAAGCGCTCCAGCCCGACCACGCCGACCAGACGCCGCCCGCTCGCTGGCGCTGACGACAGCGGGCGCGCACACGGATGTCCACCGGGTTGCCCGGATCGGTCGGGCCGCTGAACTCGTAGCTGCCGCGGGAGTTCTCGGTCAGCGCGAGCGTCTGCCACACCGACGAGGAATCCTCGTACTCGACCTCGTACTCGGACTCGCGCTCCCAGTTCGCCGCGGCGCTGTCGGCCCAGTCGGGGAAATTCCCGTCGAAGGTCGCCGGCCCGCAGGTCAGCCTCGGCGCCGGGTCAGCGAGCGTGGCGGGGGCAGCGGGCGTGGGCGGCACGCCGCAGCCAGGCTCCGGCTGTGCTTGGGCGTCGTCCTGGGCGGCGGTGCCGTGCCGGTTCGGGGGACCGTCGTCGTAGGCGATCACAGTGACCATCACCTCGGTGCCAGCCGGGACCGCCAGCGTGATCGAACCGTCGCCCCACCCGATCAGGTTGCCGTTGAGGGTGCTGTACGCGAACAGCGGGCTTCCATAGCCGCCCTGGCCGTGCCACACATGGGCGTCCAAGGCCCAACCCGAACCTGTCGCCCACCTGCCCGACGGCACTGTCCACTCGACTTCGACGCCCGTGGTGGAACGGCACGCTGTCACAGTCGGGGTCGGCAGCGCCAGCACCGTGCACTGGCCCCAAACCGGGTTGCCTGTCGGAATATTGATCGAGGCAGAGTTCTGGCCGACGGTCCCAGACGAGAGCACTGGGGTTATCGTGATCGTCCACGCATTCGAAGTGGACAGCGAACGCTCATAGGAACGATCCGCTGCGGCGATATCGACAGTGGTTGTCGCCGATGAGCCCTGTATCCCTGACTGGACCTGCCAGCCGCCGAGCGCATTGCCGGTTTGCGCATTGGCAACAGTGACAGCGGACCATGCCAGTCGCACGGCGGTGCTGGACCGGCAGGCTTCCAGGCTGCCTACGCGTGGCTGCTGCGGCGTCGTCGGAGTCGGTTGTGACGGCGGCCGCACGGGACACGATCCGGGCGGGCGGTAGATGCCGTCCCAGCACAGCACGGCGTCCACGGTGGTGCCGCCTGTGGTGCTCTCACAGTTCTGCCCGTTGGTGCCGGCGATGAAGTTGCCCGGCTCGCCCGGCACAGGGCACTGCGATGCGCCGCAGCCCACTGTGTCCACATAGACCACGACCCATGATGTGCCGTCGAAGCAGGGCCGTCCGTGCTCGCCGTCCGCGTTGACGTCCCCGGTGCATCCGCCTGCGCCGTTGTTCAAAGCGGGGTCCCAGGTGCCCAGATCGGTGTCGGTTGCGCTCGTGCAGCGGTCCTGCCACACGTCGTCAAAGTCGAAATCCGGCGGGCAGCCCGGCGGGTCGTCAGCCAAATAGGTGGTGGTGTGCAGGTTCGTGGAGTCCTCGGTGTCGCGAATCAAGCACTGCACACGGCCCATCAGATCGGCTTCGGGGTCCAGCGGCACACAGGTCGTGATCCCTGTGATGAGGTGCAGTTCCGGCTTGTGCCCGCCGCCGCAGTTGCCCGACGCGAACTCCCCAGGGCTGTGACCGACGTCTTCGATGCCGTCGCCTTGATCGACGTCGGTGTTGATGCCGTCGCCGGGGCAGGTTCCTGCCCGGTGCGTGCCGTCAGGGCGATGAGCACGGCAGTCGCCGTTCTCTGCGATGTGGTCGCCGTGGCACCAGCCGTTGGGATCGCTGTAGATGTGAGCATGCAGACCGCTCAGACACGACAGTGTTCCTTCCTGCGTCTGGCACGGGCTGTTCAGGTGTGTGCCGTCAGCACGATGCGTTCGGCAGTCGCCGTTCGCTGCGGTGTGATCGAGGTGGCACCAGCCGTTGAGATTGTTGTAGGTGTGCTCGTGCTCGCCGCCGCCGCAGCCCTGATTCTGAACGGGATCAGCGGGATCAGCGGGATCTGTCTCGATGTCGCAGCCTTGTTCGTATGAGTACAGGCCGTGGTAGTAGTGATCGCCGTCTGGGCAGTGGCTGCGATCCGGGTGATCCGGATGCGAGTAGCTGTGCGGACTGCTGTGCTGTCCCCCCACCGGGCGCTCCACAGGGGTCAAGCTCTCCGGATCGGGGTCTGTCACGATGTCGCAGCCTTGTTCGTACGAGTACAGGCCGTGGTAGTAGTGATCGCCGTCCGGGCAGTGGCTGCGATTTGAGTGATCCGGATGCGAGTAGCTGTGGGGACTGCTGTGCTGTCCCCCCACCGGGCGCTCCACAGGGGTCAAGCTCTCCGGATCGGGGTCTGTGACGGGATCGGGGTCTGTGACGGGATCGGGGTCTGTGACGGGATCAGGGTCTGTGACGGGATCAGGGTCTGTAACCGGGTCCGGTCGTCTCACCCCGCAGAAGTGCCCGTGGCCGTTGTTGTCCCCGGGGTAGCTGAACCCGTTCGGTCCGTAGGTCGCAGTGCAGTCGTGGGCCGCCGCCGGTTCGGGTGAGAGTGCCTCTGACGCACCCCAAACCACAACAGACAGCGCAGCGACTGTGAGCAACCGCCCCAGCACTGTTGCGACGCGGCTGTGCTGGTTGTCTGAGCGGACCCGGAGGTGTGCGTCATCGACGCTTGGCGATGTGTGCATCAGGTACCTCCGGGTCGTGTGCTCATGTGGTGATCGGGCGCTGTCCGCAGATCAGGTTCCGCAGCGCCCACCCCAAGGGGGATGCGTGCTGGTCGTGGCGAAGATGCGGCGACAGGCCCGTCGTGAGCGGGTCGTCGCACATGGCCAGCATTCGCTGAGCGACGCACTTGGGGTGGCGCGTGGTCAGCAGCGTGTGCATCCCCCACACAGCCGGTTCGCGGTCAACAGGCGGGAACTGGATCATGAACCCCATCCAGTCCCACAGAAGCCGGCCGCCCTGGTCGATCCATAGAGCGTCGTTCGGGTCGACACGGCGAGGGTTGCGGATGCCGTAGTGGTCGGCGAAGCCCTCTGCGCCCGTGATCGCATCGGACACGAACCCGTCCATCGCGATGCGGTCATACAGGCCCCGCCAGACCGGGTTCCCAGCCGAGGGGACTTTCATCCAGTCGGGGCCTTGGAGATGGGGCCTCCACCCGAATCCGATCTGCCCGAAATTCCACATCGTGACGTGCTGTTTCGCCCAGGCGACGTCGATCTCGGGATAGGTGTTCTTGTAGACCTCGTACAACGTCTCGTCGGTCCACCAGCCCGTCGTGAAATCGATGGTCGTCGAGCCGAACGCTCCCGGTGTCACCTCGCGGTCGAACCCGCCATAGAGCGCCATCTGGGAGTTATTGAGGGCGATCGTGTTGGGGTGATATTCGGGCGGCGGCCCGCATTCGGGGAACAGCGCTGCAACCTCGCCGTGGTCGATGAAGTACTTGTCTTCCGCGGGCAGCATGCTGCGCTCAGAACGGTTCTTGTAGTGCTTCGCCCCGGCAACAGGGTTCGCGGCCAGATAGCCGTCCAGTGTCGCTTGGGCCACTGCGGCGCCGCCGCCGAACACGCTGAGCGTCACCGGTCGGCTGTCGCTGCGGGCGGCGTCGATGAACTCGACAGTCGCCGACGGGATGTGTGTCGGCTCGGTGAGCACCGCAGCAGCGCAGCGCTGAGCGAGCAATGGTGCGGCGCTGAACGAGTCGAACGGCACATAGGCCCGAGCCAGCCCGACCTGATCGCCGCTGAAGCAGCCCGAGGCCGAACGGTCGGCGGCGTAATTGCCGAACTCGGCGGCTGTCTCGAAACGTGTCGCCCCGGCCATGCGAGCGACACTGATCCCGATGCTGCGTATCGAGGACTCGACCGCCGGCGACAGCGCGGCGAGACCGCCCATCAAGATCACATGGTCGATGTCCGCCGACTCCAGATACGCGGCGACATCGACATGCAACACGGCCTTGGGCGTCAGCAGCACCGGATGAGGGCCGTGTGCTGCGAGCGGACCGGCGACAAGAGCATCAGCGAACACCTCGCCTGATGCGACGATCGCTGTGCGCCCGAATCCGGCGATCTCCCCGACGTCGCTGAGGCTTCGCGCCACAGCCACGCCGGTGCGGTACTGGTTGTTGCCTGACACACGCTCCACTGCCAGCCCCGCTGCGGCGAGGCTGTCGCTGACAGCCTCAGAAACATGCGACGGCTGCCTGAACGGGGCGGTGCTCACGATGACCGCTCGGGACGCCCCCACGCGATCCAAGAAATCAGCAGCATCGGAGCGCAGTTCATCCGGAGGAGTCATCAGCACCGGGGCGCCGAGGTCGCCAGCGAGCGACGCCGCGACCACAGCATCAGTCCAATGCCGTCCCGACGCCAGGACCACTGTGTCCAATGAACCGCCGGCGTGGGCTGCGAACGCCTCGGCCACGAGCAGCGACGTCGCGTACCGGTCAGCGCCGCCGTAACGCAGTATTTCGACTGCTCCAAGCCCGTTCGGAGGGCTGGCGCTGCCAGGCTGCGCTTCGGCCGGTGCTGCTGTCAGCGGAATCGTCAGCGTCGCAGCGGCCATCAGCAAAGCGAAGACTGCTGTCGCCGTGTATGAACCTCGGCCGAACAGGGCGCGCCTGTTCGACACGCCGCTCGGTGATGCGGTTCCGCTGGAAGGTGGGTTTCGGAAAATCATTTGCTGCTTCTTTCTCTCCATGTCGGCCGCCGATTGCGGCTGTCATTGATTGCGATGAGTATGCAGAGATACTCAAATACCCGACCGGCAACAAGTGCGGCCATCGGTCGCATTCACCGGAAGGCATTCCCGGCAATCAATTGCGCAACATTACTTCTAATGCCGAAATCGGCGCTTAAAGGGCATGCCGGGAACCTCCTTGACAGAAGATTCCCGTTGACTTGCAGTGATTTCGCGGACTGTTCGCACATATACGACCGAATCGCCCGCAGATCCGGTCGTTCTGCTCTTCGGCCTGCTCACCCTGCCAGACTCGCTTGCGGCGCGCATTGAGAACTGAGAGGCGGCAAGAACCGGCCCGCCGGCGATGAATCCATTCAATATCGGATCAGTGCCGGACCAATTGCACGATGGAGACTCAGCCAAATCGTGCGTGGCACATACTCGACGGCAACGAAATCAACGCGGCGCCATTGCCCGAAACCCTTGCTGCCGAACGGCACCAATAAGCCGCCGGTATCGAGCGCGTCAGTCGCTGACGCGCTCGATCTGGCAGATATCGCCGGCTGCGGCTTGCAGAGTCACGACGTCGCCTTCAACGAGCCCGAATCGGAAGGTGCGGGAGACGCTGCTGAGTCTCTCCTCGTCCCCTCTTGTCGGCTGGTCGTTCACCGTCACATAGTGCTGCGCTGCATTCGAACCGGCCTCGGCGTAGCTGTGCCTGCAATACGATCCGTAGGTGAAGATCCCGCCGCTGCGGCTGGTGAACTGCCACACGCCGGGCAGCAGGTCCGTGCCGACCCGGAACCGCGCTTCGCTGTAGCCGTTCTGATAGTCCTGCGCATTGCCCGGCCCCGTGGATGCCTCGCTTTGTGCCCCGGTGTCTGTGACCACAGGCACCGCCGATCCCAAGGTGTGCAATGCAGCCAGCGCCGCGGTGTGAATCCGGTCGTCCCCGGCGAGGCGAGTCACCGGGACATCAGGCACGACTTCGCCCAGCTCGGTCACGATGTCTGCGGTGAGTGCTGCGGTGCCGCCGACGAGGATGATCTCTGAGGGCTTGAGCTGCTTGAGGGCATCGACGGTCGGGTCGCCGAGGCTGGCCGTGTTCGCATAGAGGACGCTGCCGCCCAGGCTTGCAGCGAGAGGCGCAGCAGTCCCGACATCAGAAGGCGACCAGCCGTTGGCGATCACCACCGGCTTGTACGCCGTGGCCGACGACGCAGACGATGCGGACAACGTGAGAACCAGCACTATGGCGACTAGCCCTGATTATTCACGAGAATGCCTGTTCAGGGTTTATGGGTTGTGTTTTGGTGTGTCGGGCGGGTTTGTCGGCTTGACGGGACCCGGTGGGTGTTGTTTGGTGCCGCTGGGGTGGTCGCAGGGCCGGTGTTGGACCCTGACATGGGTGTGTGGGCGCGACGGGTCGGCCGCCGCGTGAGCGGCGCTGTTGGCGGCTGGGGGTGCGGGGTGCTCAGTTGGGGTGCTGGGCGGCGAGCAGGCTTCGGGTGCCGGGGTGTGCGGTGGGGAGCCGCAGCCAGGTGCGTCGGCCGGTTTCGCATACGAGCGCGGGCAGGTGCCACAGCTGCCAGCGGAGCCGTTTGGGTGCCGCGCGTTTGAGCGGTCCGGCAAGGCGCTGTGTCTGGAACCAGTGCACGAGCGCGGCGCTGATCATGCACAGCGCTGCCCATGCACAGTTGGCGTCCCAGGCTGTGAAGGGCATGCGGGCCAGTCCGCTGTCTTTGAGGCGGGCTATGGCGTCCTCGACGTCGGCGTGCTTGCGCATGAGACGGTCGAGCCGGGCGGGGCTGCCCGCAGCGTCGGTGAGGAATCCCCAGTAGCGGAAGTTCTCGGACGCGAACAGGCTGCGCTGCGCGCCCGGATGCAAGGGCTCGCGTCGGATGATCAGCCGTGTCCGCGCTGGCCAGCCCGACAGGTCCACCAGGTCGGTGAGCTCGGCGACGTGCGCTTTGGGATGCCGCTGTTTGGGGTTCGGCACCCCCGGCGTCCACCGCCCTGGGTCGCAGCGGGCCGCAGCGATCGCGGCGTCGATGCCTGCTGTGGCCCGGGCGGACATGAAAAACGTCACGTTGCGGTCCCTGCACGCCGCGGCGATACGCGCCGAACAGCCTCCTGAGTCCAAGCGCAGCACCATCTCGCGTCCTGCGAGCGCCAGATCGTCGCCTGCCCGATGGCCTGCCGCGTCAGCGTCGGGCAGCACCGATATCGCAGCGTCGAGCACCTCGACGTGATCGGCGATGCTGTTCGCGGCCGCGTTGCCCGGGCGCAGCTTCGCCCACAACGGCTCCCCGTCCGCGGTCGAGCAGATCATCGGGTGGAACCCGTACCCGCCCTTGAAATGCGGCGCCGCACCCGCCTTGTTGGGCGAGTGGACCTCCACCAGCGTCGAGTCGATGTCGACCACCAACGGACCCGAACCGCGGCGCTGGGACCACACTCGCTCACGCGCCTCGGCCGCGGCTGCCCACAGCCCGCCCAGCGCCGAGGCGTCGATGCCCCGCAGCGCCCGATACAGCGTCGAGTCCGACCCCACCGCCCCGAACAGCTCCCGCTGAGACCGCAGATGCTCGATATCTGTGCACGCCTCACCGCCGCCGGCGAGCACCAACAGCAAATGCGTCAACAGCCGGCCCCGGTCATGGACCGGGGCGCGCTCGCCGCGGCGCGGCACCGCCGCCGACAGCGCCTCGGTCAGCCCGACCCGGTCCGCGAAACCGCCCAAAGCGAACAGCCCCGCACCCCACACCACCCGATCCCCGCCGCCTGCCAGACGCGCGTTTGTCACACTGCTAAGTTTCACCTCGGAGATGCCCCCCTGAACTGCCGACCGCGTGCCTCGACAACACGCATCGTCGCAGATCAGAGGGGCTTTTCCGCGGACTCACACACCCAAGCCCACCAGACTCATGAAAAATCAGGGCTAGTGCTGTGCCGAGTCTCTTCGTCGTTCTCGTGCGGCTGGGTCGGTGCGTGCGCGTCTCAGCGTGGATGTTCTGGTTCACGGGTGGGTCCCTTCGGTCAGAGGGTGGAGGTTGTCTCGAACACCGACGCAACAGCCGATCCGAAGGGACCCGTGAGGGACCCTCTGAAACTTCGGCTGTTTGCCCCGTCGAAGACGGGGGTGTTCGAGACGAACGAAACGGTAGCCGCCGAGCGCCCCGAACGCGCAGCACACGCGGCAGAAACAACGAATTCGACCTGATACGGCGATCCACCCGATCGGGGCCTCGCGTTCGCATTCCCTGTCACATCCCCTTGCAAGGCTGGCCGAAGCAGCGCCCGTTTCGGATCGGACGCTCGATGGCCCGGAGGCTTCACCAATGAATGAGCTGATAACGATTGCCGGAACGGTCGCGACGGTGCAGATGCTGTTCGCTGTGTTCCGGGAGTGGAGGGCTGCGCGACGTGTCGTCGCGGTCGGCGGTCTTGACGCCGACCTGTACGCGGAGCATGGCTGCGTGCCGTTGCAGTTCGCAGGGTCCCGAAACGCCCTAGTGCGTGCTGTGGTGGCGTTTACGGGGTTCTTCACTGTTCGCCCTAAGACACGCAAACACGCCTTTGCAGCCGTTGAGGTCGCCGGGGTGCATGACAGCAGCGTGATCGACTTCCGCGATGTGCGTCCGCGCGACCGCCTGCGAGTCATGCTCGACAAGGGCGAACACTCCTCTGTGTTCGATCGGTCGATGCGTCGCGGAGTTCTCAGCTTCTATCGGACAGTCGCGATCCGCGACCTAGGTGATCCCGACTCCGACAACGCAGCGTGCTGTGTGACGGTTCGAACGCGAGGCAGTCTCGTTCGTGAGCCAACGGGACGACATCGCAGTTGGCTGGAATTCGAGGTGATTGCCGCTGCGCCCCGAGGCAATCGCCGCAGCGGAACAGTTCAGCTAACCGATATTCCCGACGACGCCATCGAAGTGCTTATCATCCCGCCAGCTACACATCGGTCAGTGCGCGACGCTGCGACTGCCTGGCGCCCCGGGGCATTGCGTCGCTGGCTGATGCGCAGGAACCCGAACCCGGTCGTGGCAGCGATGCACTGGGTCGCCAAGTACACCATCCCGTTCGTCGCCGTGAACATCATCACGGCGCTGGCCGTCGGTTCGGTCGATGTTTCGGCACTGCTCACCTCGCTTGCAGTGCCGTTCATCATGATCGCACTGCTCGTAGTCCGATTCGTGCTGCTCGACGCTTTTGGCCGACACGTGCGACGACGCGTCAGAAACCGACGTCTGCAAAAGGGCAGTGCTAGGCAGGAAGCGGTGGCACCGACTCGTGTGACTGTCCCGATCCAATATGTCGACATTTCGCCTCCGCACGTGTGGACCGGTGCAACCGCCTACGGGATGAGCGTCGGACGCAAAGTCAACGCGAACGACGCCCGCTCTGTCATCAGCCACGCCTTGTGGCATTCCACCGGCGGACTTCTGCCACGCAGCTAACCCTGATTATTCACGAGAATGCCTGTTCAGGGTTTATGGGTTGTGTTTTGGTGTGTCGGGCGGGTTTGTCGGCTTGACGGGACCCGGTGGGTGTTGTTTGGTGCCGCTGGGGTGGTCGCAGGGCCGGTGTTGGACCCTGACATGGGTGTGTGGGCGCGACGGGTCGGCCGCCGCGTGAGCGGCGCTGTTGGCGGCTGGGGGTGCGGGGTGCTCAGTTGGGGTGCTGGGCGGCGAGCAGGCTTCGGGTGCCGGGGTGTGCGGTGGGGAGCCGCAGCCAGGTGCGTCGGCCGGTTTCGCATACGAGCGCGGGCAGGTGCCACAGCTGCCAGCGGAGCCGTTTGGGTGCCGCGCGTTTGAGCGGTCCGGCAAGGCGCTGTGTCTGGAACCAGTGCACGAGCGCGGCGCTGATCATGCACAGCGCTGCCCATGCACAGTTGGCGTCCCAGGCTGTGAAGGGCATGCGGGCCAGTCCGCTGTCTTTGAGGCGGGCTATGGCGTCCTCGACGTCGGCGTGCTTGCGCATGAGACGGTCGAGCCGGGCGGGGCTGCCCGCAGCGTCGGTGAGGAATCCCCAGTAGCGGAAGTTCTCGGACGCGAACAGGCTGCGCTGCGCGCCCGGATGCAAGGGCTCGCGTCGGATGATCAGCCGTGTCCGCGCTGGCCAGCCCGACAGGTCCACCAGGTCGGTGAGCTCGGCGACGTGCGCTTTGGGATGCCGCTGTTTGGGGTTCGGCACCCCCGGCGTCCACCGCCCTGGGTCGCAGCGGGCCGCAGCGATCGCGGCGTCGATGCCTGCTGTGGCCCGGGCGGACATGAAAAACGTCACGTTGCGGTCCCTGCACGCCGCGGCGATACGCGCCGAACAGCCTCCTGAGTCCAAGCGCAGCACCATCTCGCGTCCTGCGAGCGCCAGATCGTCGCCTGCCCGATGGCCTGCCGCGTCAGCGTCGGGCAGCACCGATATCGCAGCGTCGAGCACCTCGACGTGATCGGCGATGCTGTTCGCGGCCGCGTTGCCCGGGCGCAGCTTCGCCCACAACGGCTCCCCGTCCGCGGTCGAGCAGATCATCGGGTGGAACCCGTACCCGCCCTTGAAATGCGGCGCCGCACCCGCCTTGTTGGGCGAGTGGACCTCCACCAGCGTCGAGTCGATGTCGACCACCAACGGACCCGAACCGCGGCGCTGGGACCACACTCGCTCACGCGCCTCGGCCGCGGCTGCCCACAGCCCGCCCAGCGCCGAGGCGTCGATGCCCCGCAGCGCCCGATACAGCGTCGAGTCCGACCCCACCGCCCCGAACAGCTCCCGCTGAGACCGCAGATGCTCGATATCTGTGCACGCCTCACCGCCGCCGGCGAGCACCAACAGCAAATGCGTCAACAGCCGGCCCCGGTCATGGACCGGGGCGCGCTCGCCGCGGCGCGGCACCGCCGCCGACAGCGCCTCGGTCAGCCCGACCCGGTCCGCGAAACCGCCCAAAGCGAACAGCCCCGCACCCCACACCACCCGATCCCCGCCGCCTGCCAGACGCGCGTTTGTCACACTGCTAAGTTTCACCTCGGAGATGCCCCCCTGAACTGCCGACCGCGTGCCTCGACAACACGCATCGTCGCAGATCAGAGGGGCTTTTCCGCGGACTCACACACCCAAGCCCACCAGACTCATGAAAAATCAGGGCTAACTGTCGGTTCGCGTGAGGTTGTGTGCGCGTGATGCGGGCGGGCCGCGTCGACTTGACGCCGTTCTCAGTTGACGCCAGAGTGCACGGCCATGACAGCGGGACCGGCGAGCGGGACACGGCGGGGAGCCGGGTCGCCGGCCGCCGTGGTGGGCGTTGCGGCGCGATGCTTGCGTGCCCGGGGCTTCGGTTCTCGGCCGATGGCCGAGGGGCCGTGTCGGGCGGGTCGGTCGTCAGCGAGTGTTGCTCACGTCTATGGGGATGCCCGCACCTGTCTTCGCCGCGCTGCGCTCGATGAGCGCAGCGGCCGTCTCGGGCGAACCCACGAATTCTCGTCTTCTTTTTGCTGCGTTTCGAAGGGGTGTTTCGCGCTCTCTTCTCGGCGTTCCTATTGTTTGCGTGGCATAGTCATTTGTTGCGGGTCCGCAAGTTCGGACAGCGCGTCTACGCGCACGCCTGACCGGGTAATTGTCCCCCGTAGTCGGCTTGTTGTCCGGTTGAAATCTCTCTCGAATTAGCCCCGTTGCTGCCTTAGTGGCTCGGTCGACGGCCGAACCGCATTCTTTTTTGATCGCCGGGTAGTGGCCGGTAGGAGGAGCAGGACACCCAGTCCTCTTCTCGGGTCTGATTCGGCATACGTCAATTGACCGATTGACGCAATTCGTGTGCAGCTCGACAGCACCGATTCGACACAAGGCAATCCTCGACAGAATGACACAGCCCGCCATCGTCTTCTCCGGCTCGCGGGACCTGTCCATCCGCCAATTGACGGAGACCGAAGCACTCGCGCAGCCGGCTGTGACCGGAGCCAGGCCGATCCTCCTTGATTTTTCGAGTGTTCCATCAAGGAACGGACGGATTCTCGGCAATGTGCTCGACGTGCCTTCACTGGCACTGGATTGCTTCACAGGGTCCTTTGAATCAACCGAAGACGCCAAAGGCCATGGGACGTCCTCAAATGTGGTCACCGGGAAGTCGGCCTTATTACATTCCCGTCACGAGGTAATAGACGGGCCGGCCGCAGTGGACCTGACAACAACATCTCACTGCGGCCGGCCGCCAGAACCATGGACAGTAGCAACACTCTTTCGACATCTGATTCGGTCGCCGGGAACTCCCTTGATTTTCGACCGGTCGATGGTCAGACGCGAGATCCGGTCGTCGGCAGGCACCGCGATTCGGCGGTTCGAGGCGACGCTGACAGGTCTCAACTCGCGCTGGTGTTCCCCTCGAATGCCTGCGCCGGCGCAGTGATGCGCCCGCTGCCGCCTGCCGATGCGCCGATGTCGCACTGGTCCGCGGCGATCCGCGAGGACATCATGGCGAGGAGCGGACTGTCGGAAACCTCGGCGCATCGCGTCGCGTCGGTCCGCGAGTCGCTGTTCGCCTATCTGAGGCGGCATGGCATCCGGCACTGGTCCGACCTCATGCTGGAGCCGGTCCTGGAGTGGGCGGCGGAGCCGAGGCGCGACCGGTACGGCGAGGTGCTGGGCGACCGAAGCCCCGACGACATCCGCCACCGAAACTCGTCGGCGCGGCACATCATCAAGTCGGCAGTCCGGCTTGGAGCGCCGGTGCCGCTGCTCGACGACGACAGCGAACTGAGCGACTTCCTGAGTCCGCCGCCGAAGCCGGACCGCGCACCTGACGACCCCGCCGAGATCGCTGATGCGGTGGCCGCATGGCGGCCTCAGCGGTGGCGTCACGGCAGCCAGCGCAATCTCGACAAGGTGCTGCCCGAGGTGCGCGAGCGGGTGCTGGCTAGCGAACCCGTCAACGTGCACCAAACACGAAGAGCGATGGCAGTTCTGTTGGGCTTCGCGTTGTGGGCGCGCTATGACCGTCACAGCGACCCGGTGGCGATGTGCACCCCGAACAACATCGAGACATGGGTGATGCACGTCAACGCCGACCAGGGCGACGACTGGCAGAACCGAGCACGGGGCGTGCTGCGAAGGCTCGGACCCACCGTCAACCCAGCGGCATGGCCGCGACAACCGAAGCCGATACCGCGACGCGGTGTCGCCGCCCCCTACGACGCGAAGGCAGAGCAGCAGTTCCGGCGTGCAGCGATGCTGCCGCGCCGAGACCGTCGGGCACGAATCTGGGTCATCATCGCAGCACCCGGCGCGGGACTCGACGGACCGGAAATCGCAGCCACCGAATACGACGATCTCGTCGCGCGTCCCGACGGACGCTGGGAGATACATGTGCGGGGAGACCAGCCGCGCCGTGTGCCGATACGTCGCGGCTATCTCCCGCTCGTCGCAGAACTTGTCGCGATGGAAGACCAATCGCGGTTCATCTCCTCCGACAAACCGGGTGCCGTGAACCAAACAGTGCAGCGCATCCGTGTCGGCGACGAGAGCCTGTCGCTGACCAAGGCACGTAACACGTTTCTCGCTGCGCATCTCGAAGCGGGGACACCGCCCGCAGCGCTGTCGGTCATCGCAGGCAGCGTGTCCTACGGCACCATGGACAGGCTGCTGCCGCATGTCGCGGACCGCCTCGACCCCGCCGATGCCGTCGAGCAGGCGCTGGGGCCATGAGCACCCATCCCGCTCCCGGCAGCGACGACACGTCGATCCCCTATGGGACGGTGGACCTTTCGGGGCTGCCCAAAGACCATTCCAGCCGATACCGCCAGCGCCACCAGCCCCCAGAGGTGCAGGAGGCCCAGTACCGGCAGGTATTGAAGAACGCCGAGGTGCTTGAGATGTTCGAGGCGCTGGTGTGCGATCACCCCGGACCGCAGTCGCAGCTCAGCCTCGAAGACGCCCACGTCGCGATGCTGTTCGCCGCAGCGGACCACAAGAGCTACAAGCGCACCGACATCACCGCCGCCGCGGCGAAGCTCGCCGGACGCGACGGGGAGGAACCCCCCAGCTACGGGACGACCGCCCGGCTGCTCGCCCGCTTCGAGGACGCCATGGTGGACCTGGCGGCTCATCCCTATTACGGCGAGCACGGATGGCTCGACGAGCACGGCATGTACCTGCTGGCGTACTGGTGGTCCGACGCGATGGTCCAGGCGTCGATCCCGCCCGAGTGGCGGGAGAGGATCACCGCCATCGCGGTCGACGGCACCTGCAAGCACCAATGGGCGAACGCCACCGAGTTCTCCACCAACGACGAGCTGTACCTGGACCACGCACAGCGGCGCGCCGACGAACTCGGACTAGCTGAACCCGACCTGGACGACCGCAAGAACCCCTGCGGCACCAAGCCCGGCGAACTGGGACCCGACGGCAGACCGATCCGCAGCAAGTCACCCACAGCCCGATGGGGATACCGCACCCCGACCCCCAAGGACAAACGGAAGTACTTCTTCGGCCACGACGTCATCTTGGGCGTCGCAGTGCACGACTTCCAGTACCAGGGCGATCCCGAGCGCTGGCAGCCCCATCCCGACCACTGGCAGTCCGATCCCCACCGCTGGCGGCCAGGGGACGACGTGCCCCATGTCGCCACCGGCGCGCGAGTGGTCCCCGCCGGCACAGACCCGTCGCCGCCCTCCGCCGCGGTCGCCGCCGCGACACAGCGCCGCATGCCGAACCTCAAGGACGTGATCGGCGACCGGATCATCACCAACAAGCCCAGCTTCGTCCAACAGATGCACGAGCGCTATCTCAACGGCGTGATGGACTACACCAAGACCGAGATCGCCAATCCCAAGACCGTCAAGCTCGGCCGAAACGGCAACGACTACTACATCCACGCCGGCGGCATCTACCCCGGCTGGGCAGGACCCTCGGTCGTCACCCCGCCCGCGATCCGCACACACGACGAACTCGACGACCCCGAAGTCACAGACGAAGAACTCGCCCAGTGGTACGCCGAACGCGCCAGGAACTTCCGGTGCAGCATCAACCAGCGGTTCCCCGACGGCAGCTTCCAGTACGCAACACCCCTCGCGGCGGGACGCATCGGCACCGAGCACAGCATCCACACCGCCAACACGGCAGCCACCGAGCACCCCGCGGACGTCGTGTACCCCGAGAAGTACTTCAACGTGCCAGCAGAACTAGCCGTCCGGCTGCAAGACAGACCATGGGGCGCACCCGTAGGCAATGCCGACTACGGAAGGCGCGCGATCGTCGAGACCGGCAACTCGCAATTCAAAGACGAAGCAGGGTTCGCCGAAGAGAAATGCCGAGTCCTCAAGTTCGTCGCCGAGATCATCCACACCACGCTCATCGCCGTCATCCACAACCTCGAAGAAATCCGCCGCTTCGAACTCAAACAACAAAAACTGCGCGACAAAGCCGCAAAGAAACAAACCGCCGAAGACCACCGAGACGCGAAGCTCAACGGCAGCGCACCTGATCCGGCGACCGTCGCGACCACAGACGAAGCCGAATCAGCCGAAGCCACAACAAACACCCAGCCCAACGGACAGACGACGAGCACCAACGGCACCATCACCACCGAAACAGACATCGAGATCCCAGACCAACCTGAACACGCCGAAACCGCAGAGGCCACCGCCGACGTTCAGCCGAACGGACACGCCGCTAACGCCCTCCGAACACCGGCAGCCAACCCGACCAACAGCAACAACCGCCGACGACGCAACAAGCGCCGCCGCCAGCCACAACAACGCCGAACGACGCCACCCAACGGCAGAAGCCCGCCACAGAGCTAGCGGACCCCCAGACTGAGGCAGGCGGTCCCTGACCGCCTGCCCTGTCGCGCCCAACAGCAGTCGAACTCTCCTGCAGGGCACCGAATCGCGCCCCAGAAACCCAAATATCGGACGCGCGCCCCACGCACAGCCCCTCCCGCACCTGTTCAAGGCGCGCGACGAGCTAACCCGCGAACATCAACCCACCTAACTCACAAATATGCCCTGCGTGGGCGATACAGGATTCGAACCTGTGACCTCTTGCGTGTCATGCAAGCGCGCTAACCAACTGCGCC
Source organism: Candidatus Poriferisodalis sp. (assembly GCF_965237655.1). Taxonomy (GTDB): domain Bacteria; phylum Actinomycetota; class Acidimicrobiia; order Acidimicrobiales; family Poriferisodalaceae; genus Poriferisodalis. The sequence continues at coordinate 942,385 of NZ_CBDEGB010000002.1, read as the reverse complement.
AATCGCCCGGAAGGGTTTCAAACGGTAGCACCGCGGGTGCAGTGCACAGCCGAGGCGGAGACCGGATTCGAACCGGCGTACACGGCTTTGCAGGCCGCTGCCTAACCACTCGGCCACTCCGCCCGAGTCCGGGTGAGGGTACCGTCCGACGTGCGCGGGGTTGCCCGCCGTACACTCGTCCGCCAAGGCAGTTCGCCGCGTGGCCTCACTGCCCAGCGTTGTCGCACGAGTCGTCGCGACGTGCGCACCTCGCGGGTCACGCCCTCTGAAAAGATTTTCGTGACAACTTTTAGTGAACTCGGCGTTCCCGAGTCCATGTGCGACACCTTGGCTGATCAAGGCATCACCGAGCCGTTCGCCATTCAGGAATTGACCATCGGCGAAGCGCTTGCCGGCCGAGACGTCTGCGGCAAAGCCAAGACCGGCTCCGGGAAGACGCTGGCGTTCAGCCTGCCGATGCTGGCGCTGACCCCCCGTGCCGCCGACGGCCATCCCACAACCCTCATGCTCACGCCGACCCGGGAGCTGGCGAACCAGATCGCTGCCGTGGTCGAGCCGCTGGCCAAAGCCGCCGACCTGCGGTCAATCGCCACCTACGGCGGCACCAACCTCGACCGGCAGATCGAGCTGTTGGCGGGTGGCATGGACATCGTCATCGCCACACCGGGCCGCCTCATCGACCTCATCGACCGTGGCGCCGTCAACGTGTCGGGCATCCAACGGGTGGTAGTGGACGAAGCCGATCGCATGGCCGACATGGGGTTCCTGCCGCAGGTGGAATGGGTGCTGCGCCACATAGACGGTCAGCATCAGACGCTGCTGTTCTCGGCGACGCTCGACGGCGTTGTGGACACGCTGGTGAAGCGGCACCTGCGGGACCCGGTGTTCCACGAAGTGACCGAGCGGGAGGTGACCGTTTCGGAGATGGGTCACGTGTTCATGTCCGTGCACAAGATGGACCGGGTACGAGTCGCAGCGCGCATCATCGAGGCGAATGGCCGCACATTGCTGTTCACCCGCACCAAGCGGGGTGCCGACCAGCTCACCCGCGAGCTGCGAGAGGCCGGGGTTCGTGCCGGCGCCATTCACGGCGACCTGCCCCAGGTCAAGCGTGAGCGTGCGCTTGCAAGCTTCACTCAAGGCAAGCTGGCGGCCCTCGTCGCCACCGACGTTGCCGCCCGGGGACTGCACATCGACGAAGTCGATGTCGTCGTTCACTACAACGTGCCGCCAGAGCACAAGACCTACCTTCACCGCTCGGGCCGTACCGCTCGGGCGGGACGCGGCGGCACCGCGGTGACGATGTTCCTCTGGGACGAAGAACTCGAAGTCCGCCAGCTTCAACGCCGGCTAGGGCTGCGGCTGCCCTTGCACGACATGTTCTCGAACAATGAACGCCTCGACGACCTCCTGGCGTTCGCCGCCAGCAGCGACAACGTCGGCCGCTGAAATCCGCTTTAGACGGGCGGGAACCGACCGGTACCCTTGCCATTCCAGCGGCAGATTGGCCACTGGACGAAGGCCCCTACCGATGAAGGCTCAGCTGTGGACAGTGCGAGGCGCGCAAGCGCCCTGAGCGACGATGCGGCGCCCTGGCCGCTGCCCGCCTCGGGTGCATGGCACGCGGGCCTTGGCGCGGCCGAGCGGCGGTTCTTCGAGCTGTCGCCGAATCGACCGTTCACGCTGGAAGGCGGCGGCACCCTGGCGGGCCCCGTGCTGGCGTACGAGACCTGGGGCGCCCTCGACGCCGACGCAGCCAACGCAGTGCTGGTCTGCCACGCGCTGACCGGCGACGCCCACGCGCATGGCCTCGCGCATCCGCCGTCGCAACCCACCGAAGGCTGGTGGAACGACTTCATCGGTCCCGGCCGCCCTCTCGACACCAACCGGTACTTCGTGGTGTGCGTCAACGTGCTCGGTGGCTGCCAAGGCAGTACCGGCCCGTCGTCGGTGAACCCGGCCACCGGCGAACGTTTCGGGCCCGAATTTCCCGTCGTCACCAACCGCGACATCGTGCGGTCACAGTGGGCGCTGGGCCGCCACCTCGGCATCGACCGTTGGCTCTCAGTGGTCGGCGGCTCGATGGGCGGCATGACCGTGCTGGAGTGGGGCATCACCTATCCACGGCGGGTCGGCTCGCTGGTGGTGATCGCGTCCACCGCCGAGGCCTCGGCACAGCAGATTGCCTGGAGCAAGGTCGGCCGCCAGGCAATCCTGGACGATCCCAAGTTCAGAGGCGGCCGCTACTACGACGCAGCCGACGGGGACGGACCGCATCGAGGCCTTGCCAATGCACGGCGCATCGCCATGATCCACTACCGTTCCGGCGACGAATTCGACCGCCGGTTCGCCCGCCACAGCGAGGATCCGGTGCTGCCCCTGCGGCTTGAGCAACGCTTCGACGTCGAGAGCTACCTCGACTACCAGGGCGCAAAGTTCGTACCCCGCTTCGACGCCAACACGTACCTGGTGCTGAACAAGCTGATGGACCTCCACGATGTCGGCCGCGGTCGCGGAGGCATCGATGCAGCGCTCGACCGCATCGTCGCGCCGACCATGGTGATGAGCGTTCGCACAGACTTCCTGTATCCGCGGCCCCAGCAGTTGAGGATCGTGGAAGCATTGGCCCGCCGCCCGACGGTGCGAGTCGAACACGTCGACATCGACAGTGACAACGGCCACGACGGCTTCCTCACCGAGCCCGACCAGACCGGGCCGCCGATGGGCGAGTTCATCGACGACGTCTACAAGAGCGATGCGGGACCCTCGGGGGCAATCCGTTGACCACCAGCGCCGCGGCGCTGCTGGCCGAAGTGCACACCAGCGTGCCGTCCGAGGCCGTCGGATCAGGCTTAGGGGTGTGGTGGCTGCTCGTGTCGCTGCTCGGCTTGGTCACCGTGGCATGCGGCACGGGATTCGTGCTGCACCTGCGGCGGACGGTCCCGCAGCAGTGGCAAGGTGAAGAAAGCACCGTAAGGGGGACCCCATGAGCGAAACCTTCGATCCCCAAGAAGTGATCGCCCGCTTCGCAGAGCGCGCTCAGGCAGTGCGCAAGCGAAACCTGCCCGCCGTCGGCGGCGAGGAGCGACGACACTTCATCCGTCAAGCCGAGCTGGACTTCATGGACTACGCGATGATCGGCGACTCCGAGGCGACGCTCGTCGACGGGATTTTGACCCTGCGCATCGACTTGCGCTCCTCCGGGGAATAGCAGCGTTTCTCAGCCGCTCGGGGCCGTAACGGCCCGCTGAATCCACGCGTCTCTGCGGTGGCCGCTTGCTACAGTGATCCGCCCGCGCGGATGTAGCTCAGTTGGTTAGAGCGCAACCTTGCCAAGGTTGAGGTCGCCGGTTCGACCCCGGTCATCCGCTCCACGCTGCCTCTTGTGTGCTCCGCTACGGCAGTTGGCGTCGCGTCGAGCGTCCGGATGTGCCAACCTTATGCGGCCCAATCCGGGCACGGCAGTGGCCGAATCCGGGCAAGGCAGCAACCAGACATGACCCAAGGCTGCGTCTGTGGCGCGCCCCAGCGATCTTCAGGAACGGGAGAACAACATGGGTGCACTCGACGGACGTGTCGTCCTGATCACCGGCGCGGGCCGCGGCATCGGCCGTGAACATGCCCTGCTGATGGCGTCGGAAGGGGCGAAGATCGTCGTGAACGATCTCGGCGGTTCCGCTGATGGCACCGGCGCAGATCAGGGCCCTGCGGGCGAGGTCGTGGCGGAGATCGAGGCCATGGGCGGCGAGGCCGTTGCGAACGGCGACAGCGTCACCGATTGGGAAGGCGCGCAGCGCATGGTGAACCAGGCCGTCGAAGCGTTCGGCGATCTGCACGTGCTGGTCAACAACGCAGGCATCCTGCGTGACCGCGTGGTGGTCAACATGACCGAGCCGGAGTGGGACGCCGTTGTCGACGTGCACATGAAGGGTCACTTCTGCCCCACCCGCTGGGCCGCGGCCTACTGGCGCGAGCAGTCCAAGGCCGGCAAGGAAGTCAGCGGCTCGGTCATCAACACTGCCTCGGGCGCCATGCTCGGCAACCTCGGCCAGTTCAACTACTCAGGCGCCAAGGCCGGCATTGCCGCCATGACGCTGGTGGCTGCTGGCGAGCTCGCCCGCTACGGCGTGCGGGTCAACTGCCTGGCGCCGATCGCACGCACTCGTTTGACGCTGCAGACGCCGGGGCTGGAAGAGGTGGTGCGCGCACCGGAGGACCCTGCAGAATTCGATCTGTACGACCCGGCGAATGTCAGCCCGCTGGTGGCCTACCTGAGCATGGAGAACTGCCCGTTCACCGGTGGCGTGTTCCATATCGGTGGCAACGAGGTGGGGCTGTACCAAGGCTGGTCATTGTCGAACGACGACATCATCGCTGCGGACGGGCGCTGGACTGTTGAGGGCCTGACGTCGATTGCGCCTCGGCTGAATGAGGGTCGGTCGAAGCTGGCTTCGGTGGCTACTGCTATTGGGGACACGTTCAAGGGGTTTGGCAGGCGCGAAGCCACCGTGTAGTGCCGTGGGTGCTCCGCCACTGTCGCCCGGGGTGCGCGGGGGCAGGGGCACCCATGCTCAAACAGTTGCGGCGCCTTGTGCACGCTTTGAGGGTGTTGGGGGCGCGGCAAAACTGCGCGTGGGCACCCGTGCCCCCGCCCGCCCCTCGCTTTCTTGTTCGTTTGACCGCTTCCATCACGACTCCTCACCGCAATTCGCTCGTGAACTGCATGGGCAAGGTGTGACAATGGAGCCGTGGAACGCAGCGACCCGCTCACGATCTCAAAATTCCATGCCTGCGGTAACGACTTCCTCATCTCACTCCTGTCCCCGGCGACCGCGCGATCGCTTGGTGATCAGTTGCTCCGCTGCAACATGAGCCCATTGCTCCTGGCAAAGCGCATTTGCCACCGGCGAGCCGGAATTGGCGCAGACGGCCTCATTCTTGCCATCGCGGCACCACCAGCTGAACTGATAGACGCCGAATTGCCAGCCGACTGGGGTATCGAAGTCGATCGCCCGGTCATTTCCGAATCGGAGGACGACGAGATAGCCGCGCTCATGCTGCTTCAGAATTCAGATGGCTCACGGGCTGCAATCAGCGGCAACGGACTTGCGTGTCTGGGCCATGCGCTCGTCTCTGAGTTCGGTGACGGCGCCGGAAAGCTGTACGTCGGCACCGAGGGACAACTCACGACGCTCGATGTGCCTGTCGGCAACGGCAAGCCAATCGCACGCAATGCGTCCCATCAGTCTCCAGCTTCCCCGAGAGAGCTGCACATCGGCACCGATGCCGATTGGCAGGCAGTATTCGTCTTCGCCGGTGGAACCCCTGCGTCACGGCAGGTCGAGGTTGTCATGCCGCGTGTTGAGGCTGGCCCGACTGTGCCTTCGCGTCTGGTGGATCAGATCAACCATGACTTCGGTCCTGATGCGTCATTCGACACCGGAAACGTTGGCAACGAACACCTCGTAGTGCTGGCCGGACGTCCCATGAATCGCGAGGAAACAGGGCACTATGGCGCGGCGTACGAGGCCTACTTCAAGGACGGCATCAACGTTGAGTTCATTTGGCCTGATCGGTACCAACATCCTCAACTTGGGCCTCGTACTGATGTCGGCATGACGGTGTGGGAGCGAGGCGCAGGCATAACGGATGCCTGCGGAAGCGGCGCAGTGGTCGCAGCCGTGCGTGCTCGAGATTGGTTTGTGCCCGACGACCACGCCGTAGTCACCGTTCGGATGCCCTGCGCATACGCGAACGTCGGTCGCTTTGACCGGGGACCTGCCGTCGACGAAATGGCGAGTCTTGGCCTCGGTGTGTTGACCCATCACGTCGGCGACATCATCTATCCGCTCGATGCGCCTTGGCTGGATGCTTGATGGCTGAGTTTGAACAGCCGGCGGACCCCGACACCGGCGAGAGCCATCGGGGGGGGTTTGGGGAGTTTGGGGGGGCTGAATCGGGGCTGATTGACCGGGCTTTCCGGGAGCAGATCGTTCTGGTGGGGGTGCAGCTGGCGGAGCGGACTGCTGAGGAGGTGGATGCCAACCTTGACGAGTTGGAGCGGCTGGTTGACACCGCTGGGGCCGACTCGGTGGACCGGATCGTTCAGCGACGGGACGCGCCAGACCCTGCAACGTTTGTCGGGCGCGGCAAGGCCGACGAGATCCTGAATGCCTCGCTCGAACACGACGCCGACACGGTGGTGTTCGACGACGAACTCTCGCCGGCGCAGCAGTTCAATCTGGAGCGCATCCTGGGGCGCACCGCGCTCGACCGCGCGGCGGTCATTCTCGACATCTTCGCCCAGAACGCCACCACGCTCGAAGGCAAGGCCCAGGTGGAGCTGGCGCAACTTCGCTACCGGCTCCCCCGTCTCCGAGGCCGGGGGCGGCAGCTGTCCCAGCAGGCCGGCGGCATCGGTACCCGGGGACCCGGCGAGACCCAGCTCGAAGTTGATCGCCGGCGGATTCAGCGGCGTCTTGCTCGGCTGGAGAAGGACTTGCGCGGGCTGCGGCGGACTCGGCTGAACCAGCGCAAGTCGCGCCGCCGCTCTCGATACCACACGGTTGCGATCGTGGGCTACACCAACGCCGGCAAGTCGACCCTGCTCCGGCGTCTCACCGGTGCGAATGTGCTGGTGGAGGACCGCCTGTTCGCGACGCTCGACGCCACGACCCGGCGCCTGCCGCTGCCCGGTGGCGAGACGGTGCTGGTCACCGACACTGTCGGGTTCATCAAAAAGCTGCCCACCTCGCTGGTCGAAGCGTTCATGTCGACCCTCGAGGAGGTGGCCGAGGCCGATCTGCTGGTGCACATCGTGGACGCTGCGGCGGCAGAACCCGAGATGCACATTGACGTCGTGCGCTCAGTGCTGCGCGAGATCGGCGCCGGCGACATTGACGAGCTCATCGCGTTCAACAAGAGCGACGCGACCGACCGCGGCACGGTCCGGCGGCTGCTGGAGCACTACGAGGGCTCGCATGCGATCTCGGCGAACAGCGGCGACGGCGTCGAGGAGCTCTTGCTGGCTGTCGGAGACCGGCTCAGGCACCTCACCGAGGTCACCGAACTGCGAATTCCCTACTCCCGTGGCGACGCCCTGGCCGCTGTGCACCGCGAAGGCGAGGTGCTCTCGGAGACACACGACGACGACGGCACGCTCGTCCATGCCCGCTTCGACGACGTCTCCCGCCGTCTCTTCGCAGAATTCGTGACGCTGGGCTCGGAACGAGAAGACGCTCCACTGCAGTGACCTTCTATATGTACGATTCGTACATGACAGAGGTTGCAGTCAGCGAGGTACGAAATCGGCTGGCCGAAGTGATTGAGGACTCCCGTCGGTCGGGTGAGCCGGTCACAGTGACACGGCGTGGCCGCAGGGTGGCAGTGATCTTGGGCCCGGAGGCTTTCGACCGACTCGTCGACAGCGCTGACGATCTGGAGGACCGTCGTGAACTCGACGCCGCACGCGCCGAAGATGACTACGCGCCTTGGGACGAGGTCAAGGCCGCGCTGGGACTTGGGTGAGCCAATTCAAGGTCGAGATCGCGCGCCGAGCCGTGAAGTCGATCGCGCGCCTGCCACGCCGAGAGCAATTGCGCGTTCGCGCAGCGGTGGACCTGCTCGCCGACGAGCCCCGTCCCCCAGGCTGCGTCGCTCTCGCCGACGAGGACTCCGTATACCGGGTCCGAGTCGGTGACTACCGCATCGTCTATCAAGTCGTTGACGACCGCTTGGTGGTCCAGGTAGTCCGTGTCGGCCATCGCCGCGACGTCTATCGGCCCTGACTGAACCGACCGAGGCGGACATCGACCTCGGACGGAAGTTCGTAGCCGCCGGGCATCTGGAGTCGCACGCACTTTGGCTTCGGCGAGCAATGATGGTGCGGTGAGCGCAGGCACCGGGTTCGTCCCCCCGCCCTACCCCTACGACCGGCTGGACGAGCTGAAACCGCTCGCGGACCGCCATGACGGCGGGCTGGTGGATCTGTCCATCGGCACGCCGGTGGATCCGCCGTCGCCCGCCGTGCTGGCCGCACTCGGCGGTTCGGATTCCGAGCGGGGATATCCACCGTCGATCGGCACGCCTGACTTGCGAGCGGCCGCTGCACGTTGGTGCGAGGAACGCTTCGGTGTGCAGGTCGATGCCGCTGCTGAGGTGGCAGCAACGATCGGGTCGAAGGAGTTCGTGGCCGGGCTGCCCCACTGGCTGCGCCTGCGCACCCCCGATCGCGACACCGTGTTGTACCCCGAGGTCAGCTACCCCAGCTATGCCATGGGGGCTGAGTTGGCAGGCTGCCGGGCGGTGCCGGTGCCAGCGGACGAGCATTGGTCGATCCAGCTCGACGCCATCACCGAGTCCGATGCCGAAAGGGCATTGGTGCTGTGGGTCAACTCGCCTGGCAATCCCGCTGGCGGCCTCGATGATCTCGCTGCGGCTGCTCGGTGGGGTCGGGAACGGGGCGTGCCGGTCTTCAGCGACGAGTGCTATGCCGAGTTCACTTGGGACGGACCGCCTCGCACGATCCTGACACCGACCGACGCTGGTTCAGCGACAGCGGAATCTCGGCGCGCAGAGGTAGACGGCGTGGTCGCCGTCCATTCACTTTCCAAGCGGTCCAACCTGGCCGGTGTGAGAGTCGGCTTCTACGCGGGCGACCCCGAGCTCGTCCACTACCTGCGGGAGCTTCGCAAGCATGCCGGATTCATGGTTCCCGGTCCCGCCCAGTCAGCGGCAGCCGCGGCGCTGGCCGACCAAGTCCATGTGGCCGAACAACGAGACCGCTACCGATCGCGACTCGCGCGTCTCGCACGCATCGTGGGTCGCTTCGGTCCCGAGCCTCCCCTCCCGCGCGGCGGGTTCTACCTGTGGGCTGAGGCTCCTGACGGTGATGCGTGGGCGTTTGCCCGCACCCTGCTGGCGGAGGCGGGGATTCTCGTGTCTCCAGGCGAGTTCTACGGTCTGTCCGCGTCGGATCGGGTTCGGATTGCCGCGGTGCTCACCGACGATGCCCTCGACATGGTCGAATCCCGTCTCAGCTAAACTTTCGATCTTAACTTGAGGCTTCAGCGCGGCCCGGAACCATCAGGCTTCAAGTTGCTGGGCTCGGTCCGCCATCTCTGAGGTGCTTCCGTACCGGATCCAAGTGATCCGCGGGTCTCGTGCGAACCAACGCTGCTGCCGACGGGCGAAGCGTCGGGTCCGTGCAACGGCGACTTCGAGCGCCTCGCCCAGCGAGCACTCCCCTGACAGGTGGCCACGCAGCTCCTTGTAGCCGAGGGCTTGAGCGGCCGTGCGCGACAGTGGGCGCTCCATCAGCCGCCGCACTTCGTCCACGAAACCTTCCTCGATCTGTCGGCGATAACGGTCCGCAATGCATTCGTCGAGCGTGTCCCGGTCAAGGTCGATGCCCAGCATCCGGAAAGGCACCTCGGGATAGGTCTGCAGTCCCGGTCCGTACGAAGAGAACGGCCGGCCGGTGCCTAGGCAGACCGACAGTGCTCGCACGACCCGCCTCAGGTTTGTCGGCTCCATGCGTGAAGCTGCGAGCGGATCCAGTTCAGCGAGGCGGCGGTGCAGCCCGACGACACCGTCCGCGGATGAATGTGCCTCGGCATCGCAGCTCCGCCGCGATTGATCCGAATTCCGGCGGCGGGGTCAAGCCGTCGACGACAGCGCGCAGGTAGAGACCGGTGCCGCCGACGAGCATCGGAACGGCGCCGCGGCCAGCGATGTCGGCCATGGCCGCGTCGAACGCAGTTGCGAAGTCGACGACCGTGAATCGCTCTGCCGGGTCGACAAGGTCGATGAGGTGGTGCGGCACCTCGGCCTGCTCGGCGGCAGTGGGCTTGGCGGTGCCGATGTCCATCCCCCGATAGACCTGCATCGAATCGACCGACACCAATTCCACCGGATCGACGGCTTCGGACTGGGAGCGGGCACGCTTGGCCAGTTCCAGCGCGAGCGCCGACTTACCCGACGCCGTGGGGCCCACGATGACCAGCGGCTGGTCGACGCCGTCACCGCCCACGGCGCCGACCTCGTGCCCCCCGCTCTTGTTCCCCGTTCTCATACGACGGGCTCACGGGCCGCTCGGGACACGGTCTCGCTTCGAGAGCCGGCGGCAGCGCACGACGTACCTCCCAACCGCTCGGCCTCAGCGCGCGGCAACCGGGATGCGGGTGCGGTGCCGTGCGGGCGCGGTGACCTCGATGAGCTCACCGCTGAGATGGAACGTGGCGGCCTCGCGCACCAGCACTCGGGCGTAGGTACCCGTTCTCAGCGGCTCGGGCGATGCGAAGTGCAACAGGCGGTTCTGGCGGGTACGCCCCGTCAATGTGCCCGGATCCCGCTTGGACGGCCCCTCGACCAGCACCTTCTCGATCCGACCGACACGCGACTCGTTGCCCAGTCGTGCCGATCGCTCGACGACGGTTCGCAGCCGCTCCATGCGCTCGGCTGCCACAGCAGGTGCCACAAATCGATCGCTCAGCTCAGCGGCCTCGGTGCCGGGTCGCGGCGAGAAGACGAACGTGAACGCGCTGTCGAAGCGGGCTTCTGCAACGAGTTCGAGCGTCGCAGCGAAATCTGTTTCGGACTCTCCGGGGAAGCCGACGATGATGTCGGTGCTCACTGCCAAGTCCGCAACAGCGTCACGGGCTGCGCCGAGCCGCTCGAGGTAGCGCTGGGCGGTGTAGCCCCGGTGCATGGCGGCCAGCACCTCATCGCTGCCGGACTGCAGGGGAAGGTGGAGGTGCTCGCACACCGCCGGCGTCTGTGCCATGGCCGAGATGACGTCGGCCCGCAGATCCTTCGGGTGCGGGCTGGTGAACCGCACCCGCTCGATGCCTTCGATTGCGCCGACGGCGCGCAGCAGATCACCGAACAGCGGCCGTGCCGTGCGGCGCCCACCTGCCCAGGTCTCGCCGGCACGCCATGCGGCATCGATCTCACCGTTCGTGCCGCGCAGCGCCAGGGTCACGTCTCGGCCATAGCTGTTGACGTTCTGTCCCAGCAGGGTCACCTCGCTGACGCCGTCGGTCGCCAGCCGGCACACTTCGTCGATGAGTTCTCCGAACGGCCGGGAGATCTCACGGCCCCGAACCGAGGGCACGATGCAGAAGGCGCACGCGTTGTCGCAGCCGATCTGGATCGTGACCCACGCTGCGTGCTGGGCATCACGTCGCACTGGAAGCGCCGACGGAAACTCCTCGGACTCGGTGAGGATCTCCGTCAACGGCCCTGATACCCGCGCATCGGCCAGCAGTTCGGCGGCACGGCTCACGTTGTGGGTACCGAAGACCACGTCGACGTGGGGAGCCCGCTCGCGCACAAGGTCCTGGTCCTTCTGTGCCAGGCAGCCTGCAACGGCGATCTGCACTTCGGGTCGGTCCTCCTTGAGGCGCTTGAGGTTCCCGAGCTGCCCGTAGAGCTTGTTGTCGGCGTTCTCGCGGATGCAACAGGTGTTCAGCACGATGATGTCCGCATCGGCCATCGTCGGTGCGGCGACCAAGTCCTCAGCCTCCAGCAGGCCGGCGATCCGTTCGGAGTCGTGCTCGTTCATCTGGCACCCGTAGGTGCGCACGAAGTAGCTGCGCTGGGTCTCGCCTCGTTGGACTTGCTCGCCCGCAGCCACGGCGTCAAGGCTAGGGGCGCGCTCCGAGCCGCAGAGCAGCCTCAGCGACGGGTGAACGCGAAGTTCTGTGACATGTTGTCGCGGGCGTGCGACATGATGAACAGGTTCGGATATCCGGCCGTGTGGATCCCCATCAGCGTGCGGATGCCCTCTGAGTATTTGTCGTTGAGCTCAAGGCCGCCCTCGCCCACAATCTGGTTGTAGATGCCGGTCTGCTGCACCTCGAAGCCCGTGGCATAGATGAGCAGGTCGACCTCGTACTGGACACCGTCGTGCAGTGCCGAATTGCCGGGACGGCCGGCGCGCTGCGTCGGCCGATTGGCTCAGTCGACGCTGGCACCCTCAGTCCGTGTCGCCTGCGCATCGTTCAGACGGTCGAGCACGTCGGCATCGCTGTCGGCAGGGTCACCGTCGACGCCGAGACCCAGCGCACGCCGGATCCGGCCGTCGATCTCGACGGTGACTTCGGGATTAGCGATCAGGAACTTCTTGGCGTTCTCGCGACCTTGGCCCAGTTGCTCGCCCTCGTAGGTGTACCAAGCACCGGACTTCTTCACGATGCCGTGCTCGACGCCCACGTCGAGCAGCGAACCCTCGCGGCTGATGCCATGCCCGTACATGATGTCGAACTCGGCCTGGCGGAACGGCGGCGCCACCTTGTTCTTGACGATCTTGACGCGTGTGCGTCCGCCCACGACTTCGCCTTCGATCTTGATGGCCTCGATGCGGCGGATGTCGATGCGCACCGTTGAGTAGAACTTCAGCGCCCGACCACCCGACGTGGTCTCAGGGCTGCCGAACATCACGCCGATCTTCTCGCGCAGCTGATTGATGAACATGCAGATCGTCTTGGTCCTGCTGAGGTTGGCGGTGAGCTTGCGCAGCGCCTGCGACATGAGACGCGCCTGCAAGCCGACATGGTGGTCGCCCATCTCGCCTTCGATCTCGGCCCGCGGCGTGAGCGCTGCCACCGAGTCGATCACCACCACGTCAATCGCTCCCGAGCGAATCAGCATGTCGGTGATCTCGAGCGCCTGCTCGCCGGTGTCGGGCTGGGAGATCAGCAGCTCGTCCACATCGACGCCGATGTTCTTCGCGTACAGCGGATCCATTGCGTGCTCGGCGTCGACATAGGCGCAGACGCCACCGGTTCGCTGGGCCTCGGCCACCAGGTGCATGGCGAGCGTGGACTTGCCCGATGCCTCCGGGCCGTACACCTCCACCACCCGGCCGCGGGGAAAGCCGCCGATGCCGAGCGCCAGGTCGATTGCGAGACTGCCGGACGAGATCGCCTCGACAGCCATGTGATGCTTCTCGCCCATCTTCATCACCGACCCGTCGCCGAACTGGCGTCGGATCTGTGTGAGCGTCATATCCAGTGCTCGTTCCCGATCCTGCTTATCCATGTCGTCCTCCTCGGACACCCGCCGGCCGCACCCGGTGTGCGATGCCGTCTGGTGGCACCGTAGGAGCGGGGTGTGACAACTCACGGGTGATTTTCTGCCGGTTGATCTCCCTCGGACAGCGGTCACGCTCGGTGCGCCGCACGTCGCTGCACTGGCGGCCCCTGCTCAAGCGCTCTGCGCTGTTACAGCAGCCACTACGAATGACAGCAATGTAGTTCCGAACATCAGTTCGTGTCAAGGCCAGGGGCCGAGATTGGGGAACTCAGACACGCCTCGTGTGTGCGCGAGCGGCCGGCACGTCATCGTGTCGTACCCATGTGGCACGCTGCGCCCCATGAGCTCCCCATCTCAGATAGCCGACGACGACTTCGTGCTGCTGCACATCGAACGCGATGCCGGCGTGGTGTTCGCAACCATTGACGCCCCGCCGATCAACGTGATGACGCTGGCGCTGTTCCGCGAGCTGGCCAAATTCAGCAGCCACGTTGCCGACGACGCCTCCGTGCGGGTGGTCGTGCTGCGCAGCGACAATCCGGACTTCTTCATCGCGCACTTCGACGTGGAGGCAATTCTCGGCTTCCCCACCGAGGGACCGGCTGAGCGCCCCACCGAGCTGGGCGGCTTCCACGCCATGTGCGAGCGCTACCGCACGATGGGCAAGGCCACCATCGTCGAGATCGGAGGACGGGTCGGCGGCGGCGGCAGCGAGCTGTCCATGTCGTGCGACATGCGCTTCGGCGCCATCGATCGCACCTTCATCAACCAGATGGAGGTGCCCATCGGCATCCTGCCCGGCGGGACCGGCACACAGCGTCTCCCCCGGCTCGTGGGACGCGGGCGCGCCATGGAGGTGATCCTGGGCGGCGTCGACCTCGACGCACGTACCGCCGATCAGTGGGGCTACCTGAACCGGGCGCTTCCCGCCGACGAGCTGCGGCCCTTCGTGACCGATCTGGCCTACCGAATTGCAAAGTTCCCGCCCCAAGCAGTCGCGCTGGCCAAGCAGGCGGTCAACGCCGCCGACGACCAGCCGCTGCGCGAGGGACTGTTCACCGAGCAGTACCTGTTCCAGCAGCTCATGCGCACTCTCGAGGCTCGTCCCGCGATGGAGCGGTTCCTTGCTCTCGGCGGGCAGACCCGCGAGGGCGAGATGCGGGTGGCCGATCTGGTCGCCGACATCAGTACTGGCAGCTGAAGCTCGCGGCAGTGGCAGCCACCCATCCCCCACTTGCGGGCAATCCAGAACTCATCGACTCGTGGCGCGCGTGGCTGGTGGCAATTGGGGCCGGCCTGTCCTGTGGCATGGCCTTCGGCACCATCTACACCTTCGGTGCGTTCATCGAGTCGATGTCGACCGAGTTCGGGTCCGGCCAGGGCGGCGCCTCGGTGATGCTGGGCATCGCCACATTCCTCTTCTTCGGCACTGGGATCATCTCGGGTCCCCTGCTGCATCACGTCGGGCCGAGGCCGTTGCTGCTGGTTGGCGGAGCGCTGTTCGTCGGTGGCTTGGTCGCCACCTCGTCGGTCTCGCAGCTCTGGCACGGTTACGTCGTCTACGGGATCGGTTGCGGTTTCGGCTCGGGCATGTTTATCTCGCCCCTCTTTGCGACTTCGGCGGCGTGGTTCCTCCGGCAGCGAGCGGTATCACAAGGCCTGGTCGCGACCGGGCCCGGCCTCGGCACGATGGTGCTGGTCCCGCTGGCCCAGCGGTTGATCGACAACTTCGGTTGGCGCATCGCGTTCCGCTATCTCGCGCTCATTGCAGCGATCATCGTGCTGGTGTGCTTCATGCTGGTGCGGCGCACGCCTCTTGTCGCCACCGTTCATCCGCGGGAGCACGTCCGCCGGGTCATGCGCACGAAAGCGTTCTGGCAGCTGACCATCGGCTCCACGCTGTTCGCCGTGCCGGTCATCGGTTCGTTGGCGGCGATCATTCCCTTCGCTCGCTCGGCCGGAATCAGTGCGAGCGCTGCTGCGTGGCTGGTCTCGATCATCGGTGCCTCGAGCATCTTCGGCCGCCTGCTGCTGACGAGTTTCGCCCGTGCTCTGGGGTCAGTGCGTCTGCTCAAGATCTCGTTCGCAATGCTGCCGGTGGCGTATGTGACCTGGTTCTTCGCATCGGATCGCTACCTCCAGATGGTTGCCTTCGCCGTCATCCTGGGCGTTGGCTACGGCGGCTTCGTCGCGCTGATGGGCGATGTGACCCCTCACTTGTTCGGCGTGGCCGGTATCGGCACGGTGCTGGGGCGGCTGTTCTTCTGTTATGCGATCGGGAGCATGGTCGGCCCGATCGCCATGCTGACGGTGCACGAGAGCTCAGGAGGCACGTCGCTGCCGATCGCGATCGTGGCCGTTGCCGCTGCCTTGGGCGTGCTGACCATCTGGATGCTGCCGCACGAGCCAGTACTGGTTGAGGAGACCGCAAGCGCGCCGGCCCAAGGGTTGCCCCTGCAACTGTCGCCTCCCAACGTCTGGATGCCCGTGCCAGCAAGCAGCGGCCGCGGCAGCTGAGGGCGGGCAACCAGCACTCTCCGGCTCTATCGTCTTGCGCAATGGAGCGACCGCTCGAGGATGTGCTGGTGCTGGATCTGACTCGCGCGGTGGCCGGGCCGATCACCGGACGGCTGCTGGCCGATCTCGGTGCCCGAGTGGTGAAGATCGAGCCGCCCGACGCGGATCTGACTCGCTTCATCGTGCCCCAGGTAGATGGCCATTCGGCCTACTTCGCACAATTCAATGCCGGCAAGGAATGCGTTTCTCTCGACCTCACGACTGCCGCTGGCCGCGACGTGTTGATGGCCATGGTCCCCAAGGCGGACGTCGTGCTCGAGAACTACCGCCCCGGTGTGCTCGACAAGCTGGGCTTGGGGTACGAAGCGCTCGCCGAGGTCAATCCAGGCATCATCGTGGCATCGGTGTCGGGCTGGGGACATGGCAACAGCCGCAGCGACCGCGGCGCGTTTGCATCGGTGCTGCATGCCGAGGCCGGCGTGACCGAGATGGTGTCGCGTCGACATGGTGGCGAGCCCTACCGCAACGATCCGATGTCGCACGCCGACACCTACAGCGGGCTTCATGCGCTCGGCGCAGTGCTGGCCGCCCTGCACATGCGGCACCGCACCGGGCGCGGGCAGACCGTCGAGGTGTCGATGGCGGAAAGCACGCTCATGTGCAATGACCTGGCTGCCACGGACTTGACCGGCCAGGACCCCCAGGTCGGATTCAAGGGAGGACAGAACTGGGCCGCGGTCTACCCGCTGTCGAATGGCCGTCACGTCACCGTGACGCTGGACCTGACCGCCAATTTCGGCATGAAGACGATCATCGCAGCGATGGATCGTCCCGACCTGCGCGACGACCCCCGGTTCGCACGCATCGAAGATCGGGTGCATCACCGAGATGACCTGGAGGCCATCTTCGGCGAGTGGGTGAGCCAATTCGACAGCGCCGAGGCCGTAGAAGCCGCGATCGGCGTGAAGCCTGTGATGGCCGCCGAGGTCCGCACGGTGCCCGAGCTGGCCGCCACAGACTGGGCTCAGGAACGAGGCGCGTTCGTGGACGTTGCCGCAGGCGAAGCGGCAGTGCCGCTCACCGTGCCTCAGTCGCCGTGGCGATTCGCCAGCGCAGAGGCCGGTGCCCAGCCCGGGGCCGTGGTCGGGGACCGTGGTCAGCACAACCGCCAAGTGCTGGCGGAGTTAGCCGGCCTCGACGACGCCGCAATCGACGCTCTCGAAGCCGAGGGGATTGTCTCCGCCGGGCCGCCCATCCGCCGCCCCAACGTTCCCAATCGCGGCTAGCAAAATCACCCACACTCAACCGAAGACTCAACGACCGCTGCGTCAGGGTGCATTTCACGCGACCAGACCGCCTGACGCGCAAGACCCGGCTGCTCACCGTCCGGGGAGGAGCCGGGTCCACTTCCTCGGGCTACTGCCCTCGGCTTCGCCAGTCTTGCTCAATCCCATGCCAATTGCAAGGCGATTATCGATACCCACCGGGCATCGGCAACGTTTCGGCCTATAGCGATCATCGCTCCGCGTCAGCCTATGGGGCCAAGCCTCTGATGTCGATTTGACTCTGAGATCTTCTCGATACGGCGAGATCTTCGGCGCAACACGTCATCCTCCGGCGCTGGAGCGTCCCACTCCCTAGGTCGCGCTGCTCCAAGAACGTTCGTTCGTTGACCACGCGTTGTTCTGGGCTCTGGAACAACTGACCACAGAGCCGCGAGATGTTGGGGTTGAGCGCGGATGGTGGTGCTGGCGACGCTCGGATACGCCGCCTCCACAGCGATTCTTCTGTTGGGGCTGTTCAGACCTAGTCGAGGTACTGGTACAGGAGCTGGTCCGGTACTTCTCTGGCTACCGCTATGACAGCTTCTCATCTGTGATCGAAATGGTGTATGAACGTCGCCATAACATCATCAATCAGCTATTTTGAGGGCGTGAAATCACAGACGCCTGAGAGCACTCGAGCAACTAGCCACCAAACCATCGATGCCATCGTAGACAGCGCCAAGCGCGGTGCCATTCCGGTGCGCCACGGCTTCATCCAGAACAAGAATCGCGCTACGCCTCGAGCTGGATCCCTGGCCGCCTTCGTATCCAACGGCGACCGTACTGGCCTGCTCTTGTACCTACTTGTGCTCACGAAGGCCAGCTCGGAGCCGTGGGATGTGACACTCCATTCCTCGGTATGGGCGCGTGCACTAGGCCTTCCGGATCCAGGCTCAGCCGCCGCACGAGGACGAGTATCGAAGGCTTGGCGCCGGCTCGCTGAGCGCAGCCTTGTCGAACGAAGCCGTCGTCACAGGTACGCGGTTCTCAGTCTGCTGCGTGAGGACGGTTCCGGAGAGCCGTACGAACGGCCCAAACAGAGCTTCATACAAATCCCCCATGAGCTATGGACTACCGGACCTGCCCCACAGCAACGGTGGTACGAGTGCCTGAGTCTCCCTGCGCTCACATTCCTGCTCATCGCCCTGAGAAACGCCGACAACTTCAGCCTGCCCGCTGAACGCGGTCCGGACTACTACGGCATTTCTGCCGACACCCTGACAAGGGGTGTACGCGAACTTCGACACGCCGACCTACTCAGGGTTGACAAAGCCCTGATAACCGCACCGTTGGCGCCCTCGGGATTAACTGCCGAAAACCGGTACACGCTCAAGCCCCCGTTTGGCCCGCACGGCACTTCGAGCAGAGCGACGAGTCGGATTCGATGACGAACCATGCCTTTATCGACGAGTCGGTTCGCGGCGCGAACTACTGCCTCTGCGCCACTCTGATTCCGGAGCACGGCCTCGCGAAGGCGCGCTCTCACATGCGGTCCTTGTTGGTCTCGGGTCAGCGTCGCCTGCATTTTGTCTCGGAAAGCCCGCAGCGCCGAAGAGCTCTGCTCCGGGATATCGCCAAGATCCCTTGCCAATCAACGGTTCACGTCGCAGTCGGTGGTGAGCAACTCGATGCGCGTGCAACAGCGCTCAAGTCGCTCGTGGTCGAGCTCGTAGATGCGAACGTCGATCGCATAGTCCTGGACTGGCGCCAAGGTCAAGATCACCGGGACCGGTCGGTCATAGCGAAGACGCTGGGCAGTGACGGGGAATTGCGCATCCAGTACCGACATCTCTCCTCCGTGGACGAGCCACTTCTGTGGATCCCGGATGCCGTCGCATGGGCCTGGGGCCGAGGACGGGTTTGGCGTTCACTCCTGAGCGATCTTGATCTCATCCACGATGCAGAGGGCGCGACGGTCATACCGGTGAGATCCGCTCGTCCAAATCAGCGACGCTGACAGAGTGACTAGACGTACCGCTGCGATCCAGTTGCCTTCGGTGGCGCCGCTCCCGCAGTTTGCTCACGACAGCAGCGTGGCGCCGATGTGGTCGACGAAGGCGGCGATCTCGTCGACGGTCTGGCCGTTGGGCAGCAGCACCAGCCGGTCGACTCCCATCTCGGCGAAGCGCTCCACCATTTCCGGTGTCGGCCGCATGCGGGGCGTGACGGTGATCTCGAGCCGCCCGAGTTCGGCGGGACGGTCATGGCGGGCGCCAGCTTCGGACAGTCCTTCGATGCAGCGCTGAGTGCCGTCGTAGTCGAGCGCGAAGCCGTACCAGCCCTCGCTCATCGTGACGGCGCGGCGGTACGCCGGCGCGGTGTGGCCGCCCATGATCACCGGCGGACCCGGCTGCTGGACCGGCCGGGGCCGGGCCTGCACATTCGAGAAGCTCACGAACTCGCCGTCATAAGCGGGCGCATCCATCGACCAGATGGCACGCATCGCCTCGATGTACTCCTCGGTCCGGCGGGCCCGGTCGGCCATCGGGATACCCAGCGCATCGAACTCAGGTCCGAGGTAGCCGACACCGACACCGAACAGCAGTCGGCCTCCCGACAGCACATCCACGCTGGCCAATTCCTTGGCCAGAACCAACGGATTGCGCTGGGGCACGATGATGATGCCCGTGCCCAGCTTGATCTCGCTGGTGACCGCAGAGATAAAAGCGAGCGCCACCGCAGGATCCAGCATCGGGTGCAACGGCGGCAGCGGCGACACCGGCGCCTGCGGGTCGGGCAGCACCACATGCTCGCCCGTCCACACGGACTCGAAGCCCGCGGCCTCAGCGGCAGCTGCGACACGCCCAGCTCCCTCTGGGCCAGCCGCGTTGCCCAGCGCCCCCATATTGATCTGGAACAGACCGATCTTCACTGTGTTCCCCTCTAGTTGCCAGCCGTGGTGACGCTCTCGGTCGCCGATTCGCCGATGCGGTCAGCGGAAGTTGGGTGCCACCTCATTGATGAACAGGTCCATGGAGTGTTTCTTGGCTTCCATCGGGCCGAAGGTCAAGTCGGGAATGATCAGCTCGTCGACCCCCACCCTGCGGTACTGCTCGACCACCTCGCTGACCTCGTCGGGCGTTCCCACGATGGCGGCTCGACCGAAGTCCATGGCACGGAAACTCTCCAGCCTGGCCGAGTCCTCACCGATAAACAGCAGCGCGCACGCCGAGCGGCTGATCTCACTGGGATCGCGGCCAATCGCCTCGCAGTGCCCATCAAGCACGCCGCAAAGCTCGGAGATGTCGTCGGGCATTCCCCAGCAGTTCCACTCGGTGGCCCAGCGGGCCGTCGTGCGCAGCGTGCGACGCCGGCCGCCGCCGCCGATGAGCAGCGGCATCGGCGACTGAATCGGCTTGGGGTCCAGCGGCGCCTCGGCAACCGTGTAGTGCTCGCCGTCGAGGTTGGTGCGGTGGTTGCCGAGCAGCGAGCTGATGATCTCGACCGCCTCGTCGAAGCGGTCCATGCGGCTGCGCAGCGTGCCGAACTCGAATCCGTACGCCTCGTGCTCGTTCTCCTGCCAACCCGCGCCGATGCCCAGCACCACCCGACCACCGGACAGATGGTCGATAGTGGTGGCGATCTTGGCGGTCAGCACCGGGTTGCGGTAGGTGTTGCCCGCCACGAGCGGACCCAGGCGCACCCGCGGCACCGCCACCGCCAGCGCCGCCAGCACCGACCACGCCTCGTGAACGGGCTGGTCCACGTTCTCCTCGTTGGGCATGAAGTGATCTGCGAACCACAGACCGTCCCAGCCGGTGGCCTCGGCGTGCGCGCAGCATTCGATGATGGCTGACGTCTGTTGGTCGTTCTTGGTCCAGAATCCGAATCGCATCGGACCAGCCTGCCACCGTGCCGGTCAGGCGCGCAGGATGCGCAGGTGCTCGCCCGCGGATGCTCCCGAATCGATCAGCGGCGGCCGGCCAGCATCAGTCGCAGCAGGTTGAGTGCCGAGATGGCGCTGTAGTCGGCGAGACGCTCGCGGTCGCCGGGGAGGCGGATCTCGTCGGCCTTGTCCCGGTGCGCCACCGCAGGCACATCCCCATGCGCAGGCTGCGCGGTGATCGAAACGGCCAAGAAGGCGGTGCCGAAGGGGTGCTCTGCCGTCGCCGAGGCCTGGTCTTCGACCGCCGTGACGGCCAATCCCACGCTGGCGTTAGTGCGCGACCGGGCAGCCCGCGCAAGCGCTTCGGCACCGGCGGTCGACGCAAGCGGCGGTACGAGATCGTCGCCGAGCGGCGACACCTCCGACGAACCGGCATGCAGGAGGTACTCGGCCAAGTGCTCCGATCGGGCCACGATGCCTCCAGCGAAAGTGCGTGGGCCCGACAGATCCGGCTGATCGCCGCCGGCCGCGGCTGCCAAGCCGGGGTCGCCCAGCTTGGCGCCACCCGGGGCGGTACCGGCCCGCATGGCCGCCTCCGCTGACGAGAGGCGGTTCGCCATGCGGCCGCCGGTGATCGTCTCTGCGACGCCGAGCGTCAGCCCGAGCCGGCCCAACTCGGCCAGCACCGCCGTCTCCATGGTGTCGTCGTCATAGGCGAACACCAGATCGCCCAGCATTGGCTCCAGCACAGCCTGCTCAGCCTCGATGAGGCGCCATGCCTCGGCCGAATCAGCGCCCTTGGCGGTGATCCGTACCTTGATGCCTTCGATACCGCTGGCAAGGAACGCGAGCGTCGGGTTGCCGATCTCGTCCAGCTCGTCAATGCGACCCGCCAGCATCTCGGCAAGCCCCGACTCGCTCTGGCCCCACGTCCGCAGCACCCGGCTCTCGATGGCGGCGCTGACGCCGGCGCGTCGCTGCAGATCGCCCAGCACCGTGCCGTTGAGCATCTCGCGCATCTCATAGGGAACACCCGGCACCACGTACACCACCCGATCGAGCACCTCGGCACCGTCAGGAGATGCAGCACCAGGCGGTACCGCTCCCACGCCAGGCACCCACCGGATCGGCGCCACCAAGCCGGGCGCGGTACCGGGCTGCCGCGGTATCGGCGTAGCACCGGTCGGCACCATGGCTTGGCGCAAGTTGTTCTCGGGCATCGGACGGCTGCGGCTGGCGAACATGGCCCTGATGCGCTGGGCAATCTGCTCGTCGAGGACCAGCTCGGCGCCCATCACCGACGCGAGCACCTCGCGGGTGATGTCGTCCTGGGTGGGTCCCAAGCCGCCGCACACGATGACGGCGTCACTGCGATCGAGCGCAAGCCGGAGTGACGCGTCGATGCGGTCGAAGTTGTCGCCCACCTTCGTCTGATAGTGGCTGTCGATACCGGCGAGGGCGAGCTGTTCACCCATCCACGAGGAGTTCGTGTCGACGATCTGACCCAGCAAGAGCTCAGTGCCGACGGCGATGATCTCGGTCTTCACATCGGGTGACCCTAGGCGCAGGGGGCAACCGGCACAGTGCGAAGGTACGCACGCATAGGAGACCGATGGGTGCCGGGCGGCGCTGTCCAGCGCAGCGCCCTGCGTGTCAGGATGCGGGTTCTTCGCCCAGCTGTGCCGCGGCCACGCTGCGGGCCGAGCGCAGGTAGGCCCAGCCGGTCCAGATCGTGAGCGCCACGGCGATCCACAGCGTCAGCGTGGCAAGCCAGTGCACGTGAGTCGCCAAGGGTGGCATGACGGCGAATCCGATGGCCCACAACTGGGTAAACGTCTTCCACTTTGCGAGCTGTGTGGCGGGAACCGTGATGCCCTTGCGGCCGGCGCGTGACCGGTATGCGCTGATCAACAGCTCCCGCGCAGCGATGATGATGACGGGTGCAGCGTGGAATTGGCCGTTCCATACGAGCGCTGCCAGCCCGCCGAGCACCAACACCTTGTCTGCGAGCGGATCCAGGAAGGCGCCAGCGCGCGTCTTGCCGTGACGTCTGGCAAGCCACCCGTCCAGGTAGTCGGTCATGGCGATCGCGAACCCGGTGGCGAAAGTGCTCCACCGAGCCCCCCACGACACGATCATCGAGATGAATACTGGCGAGGCCGCGATACGGGCGACCGTCACGAGGTTGGCCGGGGTCACCAGTGCCGTCGGCCCGAACGTCGGGGATTCCGGCTCCCCCTCCGCCTGAGGCACGCCCATTGCCGATCGAGGCTAGGCCAGCGCGGCAGAAGCGAAGGGAGGCTCTTGAGCGACCGGCTGTCGCCGCGCCTTCGAATCGATGGGCCTTGGGAGACTGGGTCCAAACGATCATGCGACTGTGACCAAGACACCCAAACCTCTTGGTCCTGGCCGGAGGCCGGAATAGTCTCAGCACAGCGGAGAGGAGTGGCTGCATGGCAAGCAGGCGACATAGCGACATAGAGCGGCGTCGACTGGCGTACGCGACGAGCGGCCTCCCACTCAAGCAGGCAGCCGCCAACGCCGGAGTCGCGCCGTCGACGATGCAGCGGTGGCGCAACGAAGCTGGCGTATCGCTCAAAGGCGGTGCGTCCATCAAGGGCGAGACCTCCTCGCGCAAGAAGCAAGTACAAGAACTGCTGCGCTAGGACACAGCGACGGTGCGGCGCCCTCGAAAGGGACCGGAGATCGTTGGAGAGTGCCTTGACAGGAAGCAAGTCCGCAAGCTCCTGAGGCTCTCGTCACGAGAACTCGCGGAGCGGCGACGCAAGGGTGACGTGCTTGCGATAGCGGGCAAGACGACCGACCTGTTTCCCGTATGGCAATTCGACCGGGATGCTCGTGCAGTACGGCCAGCCGTCAAGCTCGTCACGAGTGCCTTCTACCGGCATCTGCGCGAGATCGACACCTTGCTCATCGCAACGTGGGCAATGAGCCGCAAGGTCGAAGACTTGGACGGGCAGACGCCGGCGCAGTGGATCGCGTCCGGCAATGACAACGAGACTGTGGCCGGGGCTGCGAGCCGCACGGCCGTCCGACTTGCCTGGTGATCGACTATGCGAACTTTCCGGCGCTTCCGCTGCCATCGGGAAATGACCTGTATCGCATCCACAGGTCTTCTCAGTCTCCCGGCTACTTCGGCAATTCTGGAGACAACCGATTCGAACCGCCACAAGGCCGCGAAAACGACTTCGGCGTCTGCTACTTGGGACGGGAACCACTTGCCGCCTATGTCGAAGTGTTCGGCAGTCTCGAGATCGTCTACACAGACATAGTGTCCGATCGCGGGGTGTCGACTGCCTCCCTCAACCAGCAACTACAACTTGGCGATCTGACGGATCGAAGAGTTCTCGGCCAATTCGGTATCACGGCGGAGATCTCGACGGGGCGGGACTACAGCGAATCGCAGCAACTGGCTGGCAGTCTCTTCGATGCCGGATTCGACGGGTTGCTCTATCGGGTCCGCCACGACCCGTCGATGGAATTGGAGGCTGTCGCGCTCTTTGGCGCGCCTGGTTCGGCATCGAGACGCGATCCTCGGCTCGAGTGGTTCGATCCCGAACCGATTCCGGCTGAACTCCAAGAGCGGGGAATGGATTTCGCAATCCTTGTCCAACAACGACCGACGCTTTCTTGAGGGCATGCGGGCAGCAACCAGTCGGCGAGCCCTTCGGCCACAGGGAGTTGCAATATTCCAAGAAACTCTCTGGTCTCGCTTGTCTCCCTGAGCCGACCGAGGCAGTCCACGTAGTATCGGCACGTGGCGCTGCGGACGGTCTCGGAGGACGGCGGCTCTTCCGCACCGGACGAGGCAGGCGACAGCGTGCGTCCCGCCCAACGGATCCTCAGTGCCGCCGACGCCGTCGAACGGATGGCCGCCAAGCGCCAGGGCAAGCGCGGTTGCTACGCCATGTTCAGTTCCTACCTCGGTGGGGTCGTCACCGATCCGATGGTGATGACCGTGCCGCTCGATGACCACATGGTCCACCGCGGACACGGTGTCTTCGACACGTGCTCGCTAGTGAACGGTCGGCTGTACCGGCTCGGCATCCACATCGACCGGCTGCTGGCCAGTGCAGCAGGGGCACGCCTCGAGGTCCCGTGGTCTCGCGACGAGCTCATTGCGATGGTCGCCGACACGGCTGCATCATCGGGCGCCCGGGACGGCATCGTCCGGTACTGGCTGACGGCCGGACCCGGCGGGTTCTCGTTCATGCCTGCCGAATGCGAGGAACCCTGCTTCTACTGCGTCGTGCTCGACCCGATGAGCTTCGGCGCAGGCGGTTTCGATCCGATGAGCGACGGCTTCCGCGAGGCGACGGTGCGCGATACGCCAATGAAGCCGCCGTTGCTCGCCCAGATCAAGTCGAACAACTACCTGCTCAACGTCTTGACCCACCTTGAGGCGGCCGACAGCGGAGGCACGTTCGGCATCATCGTCGACGACGATGGCTTCATCGCCGAAGCGTGCGTGCTGAACGTATGCAGCGTGAGCCACGACGGCGTGCTCGTCACTCCCCCATTTCAGGGAATCTTGCACGGCACCACCATGCGGCGGCTGCTGGATCTGGCCCGGGGAGCCCTCTGCGAGGACGGGCTGCTGCGAGACGTGCAGCAGCGGCCGTTGCGGGCGGACGAAGCTCGCGCCGGCGCCGAACTCATCATGACCGGAGGCGACACCCACGTCTTCCCGGTGGTGGAGTGGGACGGTGCCCCGATCGGCGATGGCAAGGTGGGTCCGGTGGCAAAGCGACTGCACGAGATCATCGAGGCCGAGACGACTGCGGGCGACGGCGCGCCGGAGGACTTCATCGAAGTGCAGTATCCGTGCTGAACAAGGTGCACAAGCGATCTGCTGACTGAACGCGTGAGGTGCTGTTAGCGGTCACGGAATGAAGTCATGCAGCGGAGAAGCGCTCCACCTTGACCGACGCGAGGCGCTCCCGTTGAACACTCACGCTGCGCCCTCGATCGCTTCGAGGAACTTGTACATGCCCGACGATGGGTTGTCGTTGGGGAAGGCAGTGCCGTCTCTCTCATGCTTGTCGCGCAGACAGCGGGCACGACGAGCCGCGTCGGCTCGACGTGGCATGTACTTGGCTCCGTCCACACCCTTGTCCACGGCGCTGTCATAGTCGCGCCGCAGTTTGTCGGCGGCGTCGTTGTCGAGCCACTTGCCGTACTTCTTGAAGTGCAGCGCCAGCCACAACTCGAAGCATGGATTCGACACCGCGGTCCGAATGGCGCGTGCCTTAGCGAGATCGAGGGCTTCCCGCAAGTTCGGGTGGTTGCGCGGCCACTCCACATCGAATACCCACCAAACCTCGTCGATTTCACCATCCTCGCCGGAGATGCGAGCAAGAGCATCGGCTGCCTCCTTCACCAGAGTCATCGGCACACCACCAGCCGAGGCCCGGTCGATCCTTATGTCGACGGAGGCCACGTCGCGCACATCGGGTTCTTGTCTCAGCGCCTTGAGGTAGTCGATCTCGGTCCGCTCGCCTTCGCAGAACACGAGGAAGGTCCGCCTCGGCTTGCGGGTGGCGACGCGTCTGCGCATGGGCCGCGATTTCTGAGGATTGCGTCCAGACGACTTAGCCATCAGAGTGCCGCGGAAGCGATTCCGAGGGCTTCGCGCACGGCGATCTGATCAACTTCGGGAACGGCACCGAAACGGCCCTGCAGGTAGGCCCTTTCAAGATTGAGCGACTTGCGTACCCGTTCTCCCCCGAACTCTGCCAACCCCACGAGGCGGGAAGTGCCATCGGGCTCTTTCTCGGTGAGCCAGACCTCGTCGCGGTTCATGACATTGAGCAGAGAGGTGTCGTGGGTCGTGAAGATCAGCTGTGCCCCGCGAGGATTGGTTTGCGGATCTTGGAATAGCTCGAGGAGCCGGGCTGAGAGCCGCGGATGCAGACTGGCGTCGATCTCGTCGAACAGCAGGACCCGGCCGTCCCGGAGCGCCCCAAGTGCGGGGCCGATGAGGCGGAACCAGGTTTGCGTTCCAGCGGATTCCTGCTCTAGCTCGAATGCGACCGGTTCATCGTCGACGCGGTGCACGAAGCGCAGCCGGCGGCGGGGGCCGGGGCCGCCCTCATCGTCAGTCTCAGTGAGCCGAACGTCGTCGATTCCGGGGTCGGCGAAACGGAGCAGGTCCAGGGGTCGTGCATGGCCTGCGGCTGTACCGAAGAGCTGCTCTTGGCGAACGCCGTGCTCGTCAGTGAACAAGCGCAGCGAAGAAGAGGAAGGGTCGTGCAACGACAGCCGTCGGTGCCACGGCCGGCGCAACCCGAGGGAGCGCATGCCAGCAATGGCACGACCGACACGCCACATTTGCGGGTTCTTGAAGCGGATCGCCGCGGACAGCGCCAGCGTGCTCGG
Source organism: Candidatus Poriferisodalis sp. (assembly GCF_965237655.1). Taxonomy (GTDB): domain Bacteria; phylum Actinomycetota; class Acidimicrobiia; order Acidimicrobiales; family Poriferisodalaceae; genus Poriferisodalis. The sequence continues at coordinate 915,283 of NZ_CBDEGB010000002.1, read as the reverse complement.
CGTCAGCAACTCTTGAGTTCCACCGGTTTCTTTGAGTCCGCGGCGGAAGCGGATGTCCGTGTCGTGACGTTCAAAGAGCGTTCGTCGCCGTCGCTCGGGATAGCTGTGGAGGCTCTCATAGCGCACAGCGGAGTCCTCGACTTCAAGCTGGTACTCGTATCGGACGCCATCGACGACGATGTCGAGACCGAATAGCGACGGCGTGGTTGGGCCTTTGCCAAATCTGTGGGGATCACGAGGGATGAAGTCGTCCCAGCCGCGCAACGAGGTGGCGACAGCACTGGACAGCCACGCGATCGCATCGAGGAGGTTTGACTTGCCTGAGGCATTGGGTCCGTAGACGCCGGCAACTGTCAGTACCTGTTGCGACAGCAGTTCGAAGCTGCGTGTCGCAGGGCGGTCCTCGTCCACGGCGATCAGGGAGAGTTCGACCGGATCCAGAATCGAGCGATGATTGGAGACCTGAAACCTCAGCAGCATGAGTTGCCTCCTCGCCGGATAATAACACTTTCATACTAGATTTCGCGCAGAATTCTCGAAACTAGTTATATACGTGCACATAAGATACAATTAAGACACGCAAATGCCTGAGGGTGCGCGGCACTCGACCTCGCTGCTGCGGCTCCGCAGCTGTCCGGTGACTGTCACAGGGCCGTCCTAGGGTGCGCTCGTGAACCGCGCTGCCGATGTCGCCGTCGCCGAAAGCGACATCCGACGGCTCGATCCACGTCCTGCGCCGACCAAAGATCCCGCCGCGGTGCCGGTCACGGTCGTGGGTCGGGACGATCTGGGCGAATTCGTCGATGCGCTCCGTGGTTCCGCAGCGCGCGCGGTGGACACCGAGACGGTGTACGAGCCTCGCGAATTGGGGTCGCGCGGCAAGGTCCCCCAGCTATGCGTCATTTCCGCGGCGACCCGTGCTCCCGATGGCACCGAGCGCGCCTGGGTGGTCGATGTCGCCCAGCACGACGGGCCAGAGCTGGCCACGGCGCTCCACGAGGGCCTCCGGGTGCCCGATCTGGCATCCGACGTCTGGAATGCCACCTTCGACGATCGCGTGATCGACACGCATCTCATGGGCCCTGCACAGGCTGCCGGCGCAGCTGTGGGATCACTGCGCTGGTGGGACGCCCAATTGGCCGACGCCCTGCTGCATCAGGGATTGACCGGCTTCGGCTTCTTCCACGGCTTGGCATGGGCAGCCGAGCGCTATCTGGGACTGAGCGTCGAAGGCAAGGCAACCACGCAGCTGTCCTTTGGGGCCAACGGACCGTTGAGCGACCGCCAGGTGGCTTACGCCGCGGCCGACGCTGTCGAGACCCTGTGGGTGTCAGAAGTACTGCGTGACCGGTTGCGCGAAGCGGAGTTGGAAGAGGTGTGCCGGCTCGAGCAGGCAGCCCGGCCATTCCTGGACCGGATGGAGCGGGCGGGCTTGCCGTTTGACGTCCAAGGGTGGGAGGCCGAGCTGGCCGAACTGGCAGCTCGGCGAGTCGACGTGCTCACCCACTTGGCGGACCTGACCGGCGGCGGGCAGGCCGACTTGTTCGGCGGAGGCCTGGAGCCCAACTGGAATCCTGACAGCGAACAGCAGGCCCGCGACGTGTTGAATCGGTTTACCGCCGACCGGGTCGAGGCGTGGACCGCGAAGACCGATGGCCGCGCCCGTGCGCTGGTGCCCACCGATTCGCTGGGCGCTTCGGTGCTGGCAGGCGTCGGCGGCGAACTCTGCACCTCGCTGCTGGCCTACCGCGACCTGTCCAAGACGCTGAGCACCTATGGGCACACGATGGGAGAGCACCTGTGGCCCGACGGCCGTCTCCATCCGGAGTACCTGCAGGTGGTGGGCACGAACACGGGCCGACTGGCCAGCCGCAATCCCAACGCTCAGAACTTCACTCCTCGGCTGAAGCCGTACATGAAGCCGCCGCCAGGGCGGGTATTCGTCTATTCCGATCTGAGCCAAGCTGAGCTGCGGTTCGCCACCCAGCTGGCTGGCGACGAGGGCTTGAGGGCCGCATTCGAGAGAGGGCATGACATTCACACCGCCACCGCCGAGCGAATGTTCGGCGTGCAGATGGACGGTCCTGCGGGACTCGGCGCCCTGGACCGGCCTCGCTACGAGGAATTCCGCACCAAGGCCAAGCGCATCAACTTCGGCATTCTGTACGGGCAGCGCGGCGCGGGGCTGTCGCGTGGGCTCACCGATGCCGGTGTGCCCACTAGTCGCGGCGAAGCCGACGCGCTCATCGAGGCGTATCTGGGCGCCTACCCCGGCATCGCGCAGTGGGTGGACGAACGCGACCGCTTCATCGGGCACTTCGCAGCAACCTCGCTCGATGCCGATTGGCCGTTGACGCTGCAACTGCATGGGCTGTGGCCTCGAACCGATGCGGCCCGCCGCGCGCTGCGCAACCAGCAGCGCCGGCATCACAGCGCAGAAGAGGTTCACGAGGCGGTGCTCGCAGCGGAACGGGCAGCTGCAATCGACGCAGGTCGCTTCGCACAGGGCGGGGAGATTGACCTGCGTGAGGTGGTTGTCGCGGAGGTGGCATGGGCGCTGTCGTTCGCGGCACCGGTGGTCGTTCGGTCCGATGGCTCGCCGCTGTCGTTCAGCTCCCGGACGCCGGCTGGGCGCCGTCAGCAGTTCACGTTCTCGGTGGACTGGGTACTGGGCGAAGCCGCAGCCGTCGTCGGTTGCTCGACCAAGCCTCGGCCCGCTGAGGTGTGGCGCCGGGTGCTGCAGCAATTCGAGCTCGCGCCCCCGACAGCTTCGTCGGGAGAGGCTCTGCGCCCGGCCGTTGACAAGGTGCTCGAGCAGAGGCATGTGCGGCGCGCTGTGGTCGATGAGGTCGGCGTTTCGATGGGCGAAGCCGACCAGCGTTTCCTGCTGCAGCGCGCGCTGCACACCCGGGTCGGCCAGATGGCCAACGCCTACCGCAATGCACCGATCCAAGGCGGCGTGGCTGACGTCATGCTCGACGCCTATGGGCGGCTGGGTGAGATCTTGGAGCAGTATCCGACTGCCGTCGCTGTGCAGACCGTCCACGACAGCGTCGTCATCGAGTGCGACGAGCATGATGCTGCTGCTATCGCCAGCGATGTCAAGGCATCCCTGGAAGCAGCGATGTCGCGCTGGTGCCTCGACGTGCCCACGGTGGCCGACACCGACATCCGGTCAAGCCTGTCGGAAACCTCAATCCTCGAAGCGATCGACTGACGACGCAGCCGGCTCGGCGCGCGACGCCTATGCAACGTCCACGGATTGCGAGCGCTGGCTATTGCCGACATGGGTCATCGCATAGACCGCCATCGCAAGCGTGACGGCAATGCCCATGGTCAAGAACATGCGCTGCACGCCGACCCATTCGGCCAACGCACCTAAGGGCGCAGCTGCGATAGCGAATGCCGCGAACGGCAGCTGCACCAGCGATTGGACGCGGCCCTGGTAGGCCTCATCGGTGGAACGCATGACGATTGTCTGAATCAATGAGATGAACCCGGTAGATGCCGCGCCGACGGCCACCGCGATCAGCATCGCCACTGCATAGCTAGGTGCCCAGCTGAGGGCGATGACCGAGGCGCCGAAACCAAATCCCAGACCGATCAAGATGGTCCCGACACTCGACGAGTCAGCGCGCGACGCAAGCAGTATCGAAGCGATAACGGCACCGGCCGACGCAACCCCAGAGATGAACCCGACATATGCATCGCCATAGCCGAAGACACCTTCCACAAGCGCTGGCATGAATGCGACGTAGTTGAAGCCGAACATGATCACGACAATCGATGTCAGTATCGGCCGGCGGAGCTCGCGGCGGCTCATCGCATACCGGACTCCCTCGCCGATCTCTGCCAATGGTTTGGCGCGGGCATAGCGGGCGATCTGTGACTCGTTGCCTTCGGCCGCCCGCGGTCGATGCGTCTCAGGGAGCTGGAAGAGCAAGAAGCAGCTGAGCGTCGCGATGGCGGTCGAGACGAAGTACGCGCCTGCGAGGCCAAACAGCGCGATTCCCGCCAGTATTCCCGCCAGCGAAGGGGCAATCACGCGGCTCCCGCTCAGCGACAGCGACGAGAGCGTGATCGCGTTGCCCAGACGTTCCCGGCCCACAAGCTCGGTTGTCATCGAGATGCGAGCCGGACCGATCAGGCCGAACATCAGGCCCTGCAGGGCACTGGAGACGAGCAGCATCCAGAACTGGATGACACCGGTCGCGAGGGCCGTGCCCATCCCGAGCGCCGTGAGGACGAGGATGAACTGGCCGACCAGCATGAGGCGTCGCTTCGAGAGCCGATCAGCGGCCACCCCTCCGAACATCGTCGACACCGCCAGGGTGAGCCCGAAGAAGAGGAACACGATGCCGAGAGCCCCTTCGCTCTCGGTGAGATCCCACGCCAGCAGCCCCCGCAGCAGGAACTGCATCTGGATGCTCATAAAGGAGAACACCCCGCTCAGCCATAGTGCCCGGAACGCCGGAACATGCAGCGCTGCGAACGTCCTGGTGCGGTCGTTCGGTCCGGGCCCCGACGATGCCTTGATTTGACCGTCGCTGTCGGCAGGGGGCTGGGCCTGCCCGCCGGGCGCCGTCGTCGCCCGTGATTCCGTCATACCTGTAGCCCCTTCGGACAAGCCGGATGACGACGTTACCGGTTCGCCTGCGCCGGTGAATGGGGCGCGGACGTGGTGTGACCAGCGTTGCGGGCCAGCGTCTCGCAGCCGGCGCTAGCTTCAATTCGGCTCGGATCTGACGTACCAATTCGTGCCACAACCGATACCACCATTCCAGGAGAGTGCCCAAATGCCCCGTCTTGACCTCAGCGGAGCTTCAGCCATCGTCACCGGCGGAGCGTCGGGCATCGGCGAGGCCAGTGCACGCCAGCTGGCCGATGCCGGCGCGCACGTCGTGATCGCCGACCTGCAGGAAGACCTCGGCGCCGAGGTGGCGTCGTCAGTCGGCGGCCTGTTCGTGCGATGTGACGTCACCAGCGTCGACGACGCAAGCGCAGCGGTAGATGCCGCGTCGGAGATGGGGCCGCTGCGAGCGCTCGTCAACTCGGCTGGGCTCGGCCGCGCCGGGCGCACCATCGACCGCAGCAACGTGCCGATGGATCTCGAGCAATTCCGCTTCGTCATCAACGTGAACCTGATCGGCTCGTTCAACATGCTGGCCCAAGCTGCCTCGGCAATGGCCAAGACCGAGCCCGTCGACGGCGACGGATCCCGCGGCGCCGTCGTGAACATGGCCTCGGTTGCCGCGTTCGACGGTCAGATTGGCCAGGCCGCGTACTCCGCCTCGAAGGGCGGTGTGGTGGGCATGACCCTGCCGGTCGCCCGCGACCTGTCCGCCACCGGCATTCGCGTCAACACCATCGCTCCCGGCCTGATCGACACGCCGATTTATGGCGAAGGTGAGCAATCCGACCAGTTCAAGGCGCACCTCGGACAGAGCGTGCTGTTTCCCAAGCGACTCGGCTATGGCGAAGAGCTGGCGTTCATGGTCATGGAGTGCATTACCAACCCGTACATGAACGGCGAGGTGATCCGCGTCGACGGCGGCATCCGGCTCCCCCCGCGCTGATTGGCGCCGTCGCGCCAGGCGCTCAGCCTCTTACAGCTTCGAGGAACTCCGCGACAGCGTCGTTGAAGGCGCCCGGCCGTTCTTGGTTCGCCAGGTGGCCGGCGTCGCCAATCTCCACATAGCGAACATCCGCTATCCCCTCCGCGAGCCGTTGGGAGGCGCGCGGCGGGGTGACCTCGTCGTGTTCGCCGACCACTACGAGCGTCGGCGCAGCGATGCGCTCGAGGTCCGGGTAGTGGTTGGCCTCGGCCATCGAGTCGCACGCCCACTGGTAGCAGGGCATGCGGATCGACGGGATCATCATCTCCGCCACATGCGCCCGCAGCTCGGCGCGCGCACTGGGGCTCACCAGTCGCTGCGCCCGTGCGGCGGCGAAGCCTTCGGCGCCCAGGTCGACGAAGTCTGTGGCCCGCGCTCGCATGGCCTCCGCCTGTTCGGGTTTGGTCCCGGCGCCAGCACTGGAATCGGCCAAGATGAGCGACGACACAGCATTGGGATGCCGCAGGGCGAGGCGCGTCGCGGTGACACCGCCCCACGAGACACCCAGCACGGCAACCGGCCCGTCGGACTCAGCAGCAATCAGCGACGCAGCCGCATCGGCCCAGCCGTCGATGCCAGGGGCGTCTTCGGGATCGGCCGAATAGCGGTATCCGGGAGCGTCCCACGAGACCAGCCGCACTCCGAGCCGCTCGGCAAGCGGACGCTGCCCCAGAAAGGCATCGGCGCACGAGCCGATGCCGTGCAGGCACAGCAGCACAGGTGCATCGTGCGCACCGTATGACCAGCGAAAGATATTGCTCACAGAACTGGGCTCATTGACTCGGGCTCACTGGCTCAAGCGCACCTGCGCCAAGGCGGTGGGCACGCCGGCCACGGGCGCACGAGTCCGGTAAACGCAGCCGCCGTCGGAAGTGCCGCCGCCGGTCACCACGTAGAGATCGCGCATGTCAGCACCGCCAAAGCAGACGCTGGTCACGAATTGGTCGGGCACCGGCACTGCGACGTCCGACTCACCGTCGGGCGTGTAGCGCTGCACCCGGCCGCCTTCGGCCAACGCCACCCACACGCCGCCATCGACATCTACTGCCAAGCCGTCCGGAACCTGACTGTCACGCACGAACTCGCGCCGGTTGGTCACCGAATCGCCGTCCACGTCGGACACCCAGACCCGGCCCGGAATGCTGTCGGAGTGATAGAGCCGGGTGCCGTCGGGCGAAAAGCCAATGCCGTTCGTGAGCCGCACCTCGCCGTAGACCTCGTCCACCGAGCCATCCAGGTTGATGCGGTAGAGCTCGCCGGCTTCATCGGCGGATGACTCGTCGAAGGGGTTGCGACGCAGCGAGCCGACGTAGACGCGGCCCAGCGCATCGGTGTGCATGTCGTTGAAGCCGGCGACTTCAGGCGCAAACAGCACGGTGGAGCCGGCTTCAGTGACGTGCTGGATATTGCGCCCGCTGACGACGACGCCGCCGTCGGCGTGCAGCACCATGCCGCCCACACCTCGCCGCTTGGGAACCACCACCTCGATCTCTCCGCCAGGTGTCCGCCGGCGCACGCCGCCGTTGGGCACATCGGAGAAGTAGAAGTTGTCGTGCTCGTCGACTCGGGGGCCTTCGATGAGCCCCCATCCCGAACTCAGCAGCTCCAGCTCGAACTCAGCGCTCATCGACGTCTCCCCCACTCCAAGTCCTGACGCTCGGCCATCGACCCCGGCCCACAGGCCGGCGGTGTGCGGACCCTAACGAACATGACGTGTGCTGGCGCATAGCTGCTGCCCGAGCAAGAAGGGGCGGGTTTGCGGGATAGCGCAGGGGTGGGAAGCGACGCGGCGTCGGGAACCACCAGCCGCGCTGCTGTGGCATGTATTAGGGAAATAGGGCGGGTTTGCGGGACGGTGCGGAGTTGGGCAGCGACGCGGCGTCGGGAACCACCAGCCGGTAGCGGCCGTCGCGGACGACGACCTGCCAGTTGTGGTCGTGGATGCGGTCGTGGCAGGACCAGCACACCAGCACCAGATTGTCAACCCGCGTCGCGCCGCCACACCTCCAGGGGACGATGTGATGTGCTTCGCAGTCGCTGGGCACTGCACCGCAGCCAATGCACCCGCCGTCGCGGGCGATCAGGGCGCGGCGCTGCGCCGCGGTGGGCGCCCGCCCGGCGGCGGTCTCATAGAGGGGTGTGAGAGGTTTGCCGAACAGCACGACCGAGATGTCGGCGTTGCAGCTGAGGCGATCGATCACGCTGGCGGGGACTGGGCCTGCACCGGCGATCTCGCCCATCCCTCCGCACTCGTCGAGCAGGTCCCCGAGGTCGGCTCGCACGATGATCTCCGTGGATGGCCCCTTGTGCCCCACCGAGCCTGCGCCACCGGAGACCGCACCACCGGACGCAGTGCCGTTCGAGGCCGCGTGGCCACCACCGGAGGCAGTGCTTCCGGGCATCATGTCGCCAGCAGCGGTGTCGCCGGAGGCTGTGTCGCGGGCAGTGGCGGGCGTCGGGGCGGCCTGCGCGAGGATGCGGTCGAGCGCGTCGGCCATGCGTTGATCGCGGGTGCGCACCGCGCCGTCGCCTGTCGAACTGCTGCGTGCTGCATCGTGGAGGGCTGAGTCGTCGGGGCTCGCGGCTGGGCGGGTGCGCTTCAGGCGGCGGTCGGCTTGGCGGAGGCGTTCGGCTTCGGCCCGGACGCGGGCCTGGATGCGGGCACCCATCTCGGCATCGAATGAGCCGCGCATCTGCACAGTTCCGTCGTCACCGTTCCAGAAGCGCACATTGCGGTTGCGCCGGTTGCGACGATGCCGCGCGGCGAGGTCTGCGGCGCTCTGGTGCTGCGCGGTCCAGCGCTTGGAAGCGTGGGCGAACTCGTCGGGCGGCAGCGTCTTGGCCAGATTCACGAGCTCAGCATCGCCCTGCACCGCTTCGGGGCTGGTGTCGCGCGCTGCTCGGGCCAGACGGGCGGCGTTCGCCATGCACATCTCGCCTTGGGTCAGCGCAGATTGAGCAGCGGGCATCTGCTCGAGCTCGGCGGCGGTGCGCACATTGCGCGCCGCGTCTGAGCGCGGGACTGCGGCAATCTGGTGCAGCATTCCGGCACCGCCGTCGCCGTGTCGCTCGCGCCGTGCGATCTGAGACGCCACGGCGGTCTCCAGCGTCTCGAGCTTGGCGCGCAGCGGCTTGGCAAGCCCCAGCGCGTCGCGCAGCTCCCCAGTGGGCGCCGCGTCGACGCGGTCGAGCGCTGCTGCGAGTGAGTCGAGCGCCTGCCGCACCTGAGAGAACATTCGTTCACTCTAGCAGCGCCGTGGCACATATGAACATTTTCATCTCATGAGAATAGTTACAAATATATTACAGTATTTTATATTCCTAATAATTATTTTTCAATCAATTTCAATATCGCCATACGCGCCCACGCCGCGGCCTTGATCACCGCCACCAAGCCCATCGGCAGCCGCACTGACCGCATCGCTCGGCTGATCAGCGGGTGGGGCTGGTCAGCGCGCCGGGCTGAGATCGATCGGCAACCGATGGCCGACCCGGGTGAACAGGTCCTGCAGCATCCGCAGCGTCAGACCCCACACCACCCGGCCGTGCGCGACCTCGATACCGGGGAAGTGCATGTCGGGGCGAGGCGGATAGTGGTAGTCGATGTGGTGGCGGGGATCGGCCAACTCGGCCACCGGCACCCACAGCGCATCGGCGACCTCGTAGTTCAGGGTCAGATCGGGTCGAGCGCCTTCGAGCCAGCACACGTGGGGCGTGACGCGCAGCCCGGAGTTCGACCAGCGAGGGCTGCCCTCGAGGTCGTCGAGCCGGCCGAGCCAGCGAACGCCGCTGTGCGCGGTGATGTCGAATCCGATCTCTTCGCGGCTCTCGCGGACCGCTGTGTCGAACGTGTCATCGTCGTCCGGATCGGTGCGGCCTCCCGGGAATGCCATGTGGCCAGACCACGGGTCGCCGTCACGGGTTGCTCGCTCGATGAAAAGCACCTCAGGGCTGCTGCCGTTGGCTCGCACCACCGCGGCGACTGCGGCGGTCGGACCGTGATGCGGGGTGTCGAGAGTGTGGTTGAGCACCTCGCCCAGGGGCTGCGCCGCGAAGGCGTCGGTGAGACTCGGAACCCCAAGCACAGGGCGAAGCGTAGATCGGCGGTGCGTGACGGCTCCGGGTTCGCCCCCAACGACAGCGGGCTCGGCCGCGATGGCCGCTGCTACCGTCCCCGCGATGACCGCCGCCGACGCCGACACCTCGGGCCCTGACGCCGCGCCTCCTGAGCCTGGCAACTTCGACGATCCAGCCAGCGGCATGGACGCTGCGTCATTCGAAGACTTCGTGGACGAGGTCACGCAGTTCCGCGACACGGTTGTGGCACCGAACGTGTCTCGCTGGGAGGGCGAGAAGCGGATGGCGCCCGAAGCTCTGCGGGAAGCGTCGGGGCTCGGAATGCTGGCGATGGAAGTTCCCACAGCGCTCGGCGGCCTCGGGATGAGCTTCGCCCAGAAGTGCCGCATCGTCGAAGTGCTGAGTGCCGTGTCGATGCCGTTCGCATTCAGCCTCGTCAACACCGCAAACGTGGCCTCACGAGTGGCACAGTTCGGCAGCGATGCCCACCGTGAGCGCTACCTGGCCGACCTCATGGAGGGCCGCCGTTTTGGCTCGTCGGCGCTGACGGAGCCCGGCGCGGGAAGCGACTTCGCCAACATCGCCACCACCGCAACGCCCGTCGAGGGCGGCTGGCGGCTCGACGGTGCCAAGGCCTGGATCACCAACGCCGCTCACTCCGACGTCATCTTCTGTTACGCGCAAACTGAGCCTGGTTCGCGCGGCCGCGGCATGGCGTCGTTCCTGGTGGACGGCACACGGCCGGGCTTCGAACGCCTGCCGCCCTACGAACTCGCCGGCGGCCACCTCATCGGCACGGGGGGTTTCCTACTCGACGGCTATTTCGCCCCGGCCGACGATGTCATTGCGCCGCCCGGGCAAGCCTTCGTGACCGCCCTGTCGGGCATCAACGGGGCCCGGACCTATGTGGCAGCGATGTGCTGCGCGATGGTCGAGGCGACGCTCGCAGGCGCAGTTCGTTTTGGCACCCAGCGTCAGGCCTTCGGGCGGCCGATCATCGAGCACCAAGGGCTCGCGTGGAAACTCGCCGGCGTGCAGAACCGCCTCGAAGCAGCCCGGCTGCTGACGGACCGGGCCATCGATGCGGTCACGGAATCGCTTCGCACCGGCGACGCTTCGGGGGCGATCCTGCCAGCTGCGCATGCCAAGAAATTCGCCACCGAGACCGCCGAAGCCGACATTGCGGCATGCATCCAGGCCATGGGTGCGGAGGGCCTGCGCAGTAGGTACCCGTGGGGCCATCACCTGGCGGGTGCACGCATTGCGAACTACGTGGACGGCAGCACCGAGATCCAGACCGACCGGATTGCGCGTTCGCTGGTCGCCACTTACGCGAAGGACTGAACGGACACGCTCAGCCGAAGGCGCCCTGCTCGCGGAGTGCGTCGATGTCATCCCACGTGTAGCCGTGCTCGAGCAGCACCTCTTCGGTGTGCTGACCGAGCTCTGGCGCGACGGCGCCCGGTTCGAGCGGGGTGGCTGACATGCGGATCGGGGTGCCGATGACAACACGGCTGCCGTCGGGATGTTCCACCCGTTGCAGGTAACCGTTGTCGTACATCGACTGATCGGCGACGATCGACTCGTAGTCGCGGACCAGCCCGTAGCGAACCCCGGCCTCGTCGAGCGTCGCCTCCCAATCACTGATGGTCCTGGTCGGGAACACCTCGTCGATGATGGCGACCAACTCGGCCCTGGCATCGGCGCCCAGCATGAGAGCCATGAACCGCTCGTCTTCGGCAAGATCGGGTCGGTCGAGCAATTGGGCGAAATCGGGCCATTGGGGTCCGGTGCCGCTGAGCAGGTGGATCCAGCCGTCGGCCGCCTCGACGGTGTGGAGCAGGGTCGGGACAATGGCGTGGCCCGAATGGTTGCGCTCCGGGTTGCGGCCGGTCAACAGGGTGTAGGTGATCTCCGACGCCTGGGCGTAGATCATGCCGCCGACGAGCGACACGTCGATCCGTTGCCCTGCACCGGTCTTGTGCCGATGGAGCAACGCGGCCAGAATGCCGGCGACCATGTTCTGGCAGCCGACGTGGTCGGAGATGACTGCCCCGTTGATGATCGGAGGGCTGCCATCGATCCGGGTCGCAAACATGAGCCCGCCTTCGGCCTGACCGGTCATGTCAGCCCCTTCGCGGGCGGACTTCTCGCCGATAGGCCCGAAGCTCGAACCGGCGGCGTACACGAGCCGGGGATTGATGGCTGACAGGTGCTCGTATGACAGACCCCAGGCCTCCATGGTTCCGGGCACGAAGTTGTGGATCAGAACGTCATTTGCCTCGACGAGCCGCTCAATGGTGCTCTTCCCACCTGGGGTGCGAAGGTCGAGGGTGACCGACCGCTTCCCCCGGTTGCACGCTTCGTAGTACGGACTTCGGGGATCGTCCGCGGCAACGGGGATGACCCGACCCAGGTCACCCATGCCCGGCAATTCGATCTTGATGACCGCGGCTCCCATGTCGTGCAGGGTGGCCGCAGCTTGCGGACCCTGCACCAACACGGCCAAGTCCAGCACGGTGTAGTCGTCAAGCGCTCCCATCGCCGGATGGTAACGCCCACCATTCGCGGCAACCTCCCGACGTCTCGCCGTTCGATTCTGGCTTGCCAAACTACGTAGACCACACATCAAAGGACAGTGACCATGTCAGCCGCATCAACGCAGACAGCTTCGGCGGATCTCTATCGGACGATGAGCACGCTGCGGGCCGTGCGCCGTCTTCGCACCGACCCGATTCCCCCCGATGTCCTTGAACGGGTTCTGCAGGCGGCGTGCTGGGCCCCAACTGGAGGCAACCAGCAACCATGGAGAGTGGTCGTCGCTACCGACCCGGCTGTCAAACAAGGATTGTCCGACGTCTACGGGCCAGAGTGGGCGAAGTACACCGGCGGATTCATGAAGCGACTCGAAGGCCTCCCCTCCGACGAAGTCGCCAAGTGGGAGCGGGTCATAGCTGCGGGCGACTACCTCGCCGATCATCTGCATGAGGCCCCAGCGATCCTGCTGTTCTGCGCCAACCCAAAGATGATGGCGATCACCGACGCCAATTTGGATCGGATCAGCATGGTCGGCGGCGGCTCGGTCTACCCGGCAGTGCAGAACCTGATGCTGGCGTGCGCGGCCGAGGGGCTGGGCTGCACCCTCACGACACTGCACTGTTTCCGCGAGGACGAAGTGAAGTCGTTGCTGGGTGTACCCGACGGATGGGCCACGGTCGCGATGGTGCCGATCGGGTACCCGGTCGGCAAGGGCAACGGCCCGATAACTCGACTGCCGCCGGCCGACATGGCCTACCGCGACATGTTCGGTCAGGCCTGGACGAGCTGATCGGCCCAACCGGATTGCGCGTTCGCCTATCGCCACGTGTGCGAAGGACTGAACCCGGATCAACAACCTGTTGCGGCGGCTGCGTTCCGGAATCCGGTATGTCAGGCTCTCACCGTGTTCACAGGGGGTAGGTCATGAGCGAACCACTGGCAACTCCGACATCTCGAGCGCTGTACGAACGTGCGCAGGCGGTGATACCGAAAGGCGTATACGGGCACTACGGGCCAGCTGTGATCGACGACGGCCCGGTCTTCTTCTCCTCCGCAGAGGGTGCCCGTTTCACCGATGCGGACGGCAACTCATACATCGACTGGATGTGTGCCTACGGCCCGAACATCTTGGGCTACAACCACCCGGCGGTCGAGGAGGCCGCCGAAAAGCAGGCCGCCGACGGCAGCACGGTAAGCCTCGCCGCGCCCGTCATGGTGGAACTGGCCGAGGAGCTGATTGACCTCGTGGACGGGGCCGACTGGGCGCTGTTCGGCAAGAACGGTGCCGATGCGACGGGGCTGGCAGTGATGGTTGCCCGCGCGGCAACAGGACGGCGGTACATCCTCAAGATCCAGGGCGGCTATCACGGCTCGGCGCCGTGGATGCAAGCACCTGGCAACACGGGCACGATCGCGGAAGACCAAGCCTTCGTCGTCGAGGTGCCGTGGAATGACGCCGACGCGGTGCAAGCAGCCATCGACGCTCACCCGGGCGACATCGCCTGCTTCATCTCGTCGCCGTACCACCATCCCGTCTTTGCAGACAACGAACTGCCTGCGGACGGCTACTGGGCAGCAGTGGAGACGGCGTGCCGGGCGGCAGGCATCGTCGTAATTCTCGACGACGTTCGCAGCGGGTTCCGGATCGACCTCGCGGGCTCCCATGTCGCCTATGGATTCACACCCGATCTCATGTGCTTCGGCAAGGCGATCGGGAACGGGCACCCCATCGCAGCGCTGGCCGGCAGCGACGCGCTGAAGGAAGCGGCCGGGGAAACGTTCTTCACCGGGACGCAGTTCTTCAATGCGGCACCCATGGCGGCCGCCCTCGCGACGCTGCGGGAGCTTCGGGCCTGCGATGCAGCCGCTGCCGCGACGGAGATCGGCATTCGCCTGGGCCGGGCATTGGCTGATGTGGCGGCAGCACACGGACACGAGCTTCGAGTGACCGGCGTGCCGGCGATGCCGTACCTGCGCGTCGTCGGGCCTGGGGGCGGGCGATTTCATGCGCGGTGGGTTGCCGAGTGCGTTCGGCGGGGCGCCTACCTGATCAGCTATCACAACCACTTCATTTGCACTGCCCACACCGACGACGACATCAAGCGAACGTGCGACATCACGGACGCGGCCTTCGCCGCACTCGACTGACGCCCGACGGGCCAGATCGAACCTGATCGCCCCGCACTACCTGCCCGGCTGCTGCCCTGCGAGGAAGACACATGAAATACGGCTTCACCGTGCCCAACAACTTCGGGGTCGACGATCCCGCCGAGGTGGTCGGCCTGGCCGTCGAGGCCGAGGAACTCGGCTTCGACTCGGTGTGGGTGAATCATCACGTGATCAACGTCGGATATGTGTGGGACCGCCTCGGCGAGCGTCCCTATCACGATGCACTGGTGACGCTCACGTGGATCGCGTCGAAGACGGCCAGGGTGCGCCTCGGCACGAGCGTGCTGGTAATGCCGTACCTGCACCCGATGGTGCTGGCCAAGGAGCTCGCAACGCTGGACCGGCTGAGCGGCGGCCGGCTCGTCGTGGGGCTCGGCGTGGGCAGCCTTCCAGAGGAGAACGCGCTGCTCGGCGTGGGCTACGACGACCGCGGTGCGCTCAGCAACGAGTTCATCGAGGTGCTGGATCTGCTGTGGACCCAGTCCAGCGCCGATTTCGAGGGGCAGCACTACTCATTTCAAGGCGTCGTCAGCTCGCCGAAGCCGCTGCAACAACCCCGCCCGCCGATCCTCATCGGCGGCAACCGCCCGCCGGCGTTGCGACGCGTTGGCCGGCTGGGAGATGGCTGGCATCCGATGATGCTGTCGCCCGAGAGCGTCGCCAAGCGGCTCCCGACCATTCGAGAAGCTGCGGACGCCGCCGGACGACCAGGAATTCCCGCAGAGATATCGGTCCGCCTCGGCGCCGATGAGCTGACCCAAGAACTGGGAGCCGAATACGCAGCCGTCGGCGTAACCGAGCTGGTGATCTCGTGGAATACCGGCGATGTGGGAGTGATCAGCGAGGGCCTCGCTGCCTTCGCCAGCGAGCACGGCCTTCGCAGCTGAGCGCCTAGCGCCGGCCCTTGCCCTTCGCCCGGAACGTGTCGCGCATCTGGTCGGCGTCGTAGCCGCCGAGCACTTGGCCGTCGGTGGCGTACAAGTAGAGCGCCGTCTTGAAGTAGATGCCCAGGGCACCCACGACGACCATCACCGTCACGACTCCCGCAAGGCCGACGGCTGTACCGACGACGGTGCCGACGATGCCCGGAACGATCAGACCAATCAGCACGCCGACGATGACCGCGGGGAGCATCAGCACGAAGCCGAGCAGGCCGAATCCCGCTTGAGAGATCAGGTTCTCGCCCCAGGTCTGTCGAACCAGACCGCCCGACCGTTTGATGCTGGAGATCGGCCCTTCATCATCGATGACAATGGCGGGAACGACGAGATAGGTGGCGATGGCCCAGGCTGCCTCGGCGAACCACGTGAGGATGCTTCCGAGCGCTCCTAGGCGCTCTCGGAGCAATCGGATCAGGATGCCGACGGTGGCAGTGATGACCGCCCAGCCAAACAGGCTCGGCAGGTGCATCGCAGCCCGACCCATGGCGCTGCGCACTGTGGGGTCTCCACCCGACATCCGGTCATAGGCGCCCGCCACAAGCGCCCCTTCGAAGAAGACGCCGATGGCTGTTGCAGCCACGACAAACAAGAAGCCGAGTACCGCCATGCTGCCGCTGACGCTGCCCTCCTCGACATCGCCGACGACGAAGCCCACTACGCATGCAGCAGCAACGAGGGCGAGAATCGCGAGCATGCTGAGGACTGGCAGCCACAGCAGTTCCCGGTCCTGCTTCAGCAATGACCACGAGGTCTTCGTCAGTCGCCACGTATTTGCCATTCGGCCCATTGCCATGCTCCTAGGTGGGTCGGCTCCCCGCCGACGGAACGAAAGCAGCACCCGCAGGTCACGCTGGAGCGCCGCGCCGAACCCGAGCGTACCCAGCTCACGTGACACCGGATCATCACGTCGGTGAACGCGCTGCGACGGGCCGCGCCCCGGCTCAGCGAGCGGTGCCTGCCGGTTCGGGTTCGCGACGCGAGTTGGTTGGCGTGCGAATCACCATCGCCACCGAGAACAGCACAACGGCGCCGCCGGCGAATTGGGTCAGCGTGACCGGCTCCGCGTGGATCATCCACGCCAGCCCCACCGCCACGATGTGCATGGCCAGCACGTACAGCGACGACCGGGCGACCTCAATGTGGGCATGGCACCAGGTCATAAGGACGTGACCGAACACGCCGGTGACGAACGCCACGATGACGATCCAGAGCCAGTCGTAGCCGCCGAACTCCCGCCAACCCGCCGGCGAGACCCACAGCAAGGTGGGCGGGATTGCCACAATCAGCGACCAGAAGTTGATGCCGGCCATCCACTCCATTGGATCCACGGCGCTCGCGGAGCGCGCCATACGCGTCAACACGAAATAGACGGTGAACGTCAGCACCGACATTGCGGTCAGGAACAGTCCGAATGGACTTGCGCGGAAGTCTCCGCCGGCACCAGCGATCACACCAACGGCACCGCCCACCCCGAGCAGCGTGAAGGCGATCTGGCGGAAGCCGACCCTGTCGCCGAACAGGGGTCCCACGACCGCCAGGAGCATGGCCGGCTGCAGGGCCATCATGACCGACATCACCGAGATCGTGACCTGCTGCACTGCGGCGAAAACGAAGACCATGTTGATGCCGAACGACAGGCCCGGCAGCATTGTCTGCCAGAACACCCGCCGAGACAGCCAGCGGCCGCGCAGCGCCAGCACTGCCAGCAAGAACGGTGTCGACATCCCGAAGCGGATGACAGCGCTGACCATCGGGGGTGCACTGAGCAGCTTCGCTATCGGCGGACCCATGCCCCAGGAGATGACGACGAGCCCCATGATGACGAGCGGCAACGCGGCGCTGGTGGGACGCACAGGCATTACCCCGTCGGCGGGCGTCGGTAGTAGGGAAGTTCGGGCGCCGTTGAGGGGATCCCCGATGTCACCTGCTCGACCGATGGCAGGCGCCACAACGAAGATGGCACCGCCTCGGCTCGACGGTTCGGGGATGCTGCCGCCCCACGGCGCAGCCCGATCCGATCCCCTCACCCGAGCGAGGCTACGGCTGTTTCGCCGGCTGAGCCCGGGATCTCCGGACGTCCGGTAAGAGGCGGCCTCCGCTAATACGCTGCGATCCGCAGGCAGTTCAGCCCGCGGCAGAGGGGGAAACCATGACCGACGACGCCGGGTCCGAAAGGAGCCTGGCACCGCAGTGGTCAATTGACCTCAGTGGCCAGACGGCGTTCGTCACCGGCACTACCTCAGGATTGGGCAGGCGCTTCGCCACCGTGCTTGCTGCGTGCGGTGCCAGCGTGGTCATCTGCGGCCGGCGTGTCGAGCGGCTGAACGCCCTGGCGGCCGAGTTGGAGGCCGACGGCGCAACAGTGCTGCCGATGCCGCTCGATGTCACCGACACCGAGGCGCTGTTCGGTGCCGTCGCCACCGCCGAAGAACAGCTCGGGCCGGTGCAGATCCTCGTCAACAACGCCGGCAAGCCCGACGCCCGCCTGGCGCTCAAGATGGACCCGGCGTTTGTGGACGAGATGATCGCCACAAACCTCACGTCGCTGTTCCACCTGTCCTGTGAGGTCACCCGGCGACTGATCGCCGCTGAGCTGCCGGGCCGGATCGTCAACATCTCCTCGGGGGCCGCCTTCAGGGCACCGATCGGGACCTCGATGTACGCGATCACCAAGAGTTCTGTAGTGCGTATGACCGAAGTGCTGGCGCAGGAGTTCGCCCGCTACAACGTGAACGTCAACGCCATTGCCCCGGGCGCTTTCGAGAGCGAGATGATGGACGGGATGCTCGAACGCATGGGTGACATCACCAAGATGTTCCCCCGCCGACGCCTGGGCAAGGCTTCGCAGCTCGACTCGACGCTGCTGTACCTGGTGTCACCGCTGTCGGATTTCGTGTCGGGAACCTGCATCACCGTCGACGACGCGCAAGGAGCCGGCTGAGGTCGTGAGCGCGGCTGACACCACCGCTGGCGTCGGGCTCACCGACCTCGAAGCGGCGGCGCAGCACTGGCAAGAGCACGGCTGGGTGCTCGTGGACGGGCTCGTGCCGACCGCGGACATTGATCATGCGGTGGAGGAACTGTGGGACCTGTACCCGCACCCTGATGAGTTCCACGCCGACGACCCCGCTGTGCGAGATCGCTTCGTCGGCAGCAGCTTCAACCAAGGCCACAAGTTCCCCAAGGCCGACGCTGAGGGCGCCGCCTTCCGGCCCAAGCAATTCCTGGGGCACATCCTGTTCCCCTACACGTCGCCGCGGCTGAACCGACTGCAGGTGCATCCCAACGTCACAGCGTTCGCCCGACTGGCGATGGGCATCGATGACATCCGCATCTACCAGGCCCGCATCTGGGGCAAGTACACCGGCGTCACCAACTACGAGCAGCCCTTCCACCAGGACCGGAACCACAACGTGGTACCCGACCGCCTCGAGCCCGGCTGGTGGAACCTGGAGGGGTTCCTGTACCTGAGCGAGGTCGAGCCCGATGTGGCGCCGACTGAGATTGCGGGAGGCCCAGCCGACACGTCACGGCCCTACGACGGGCCACCCGAGGGCGAGCGGTTCTCCGCCGCCGGCGGCCGGGGCTCGTACCTGGCCTACCGTCCCGACGTGTGGCACCGAGGTGTCGACCTGACGCGGCCCGGCGGCAGCCGCTTCCTCATGAGCGCCTCATTCAAGCCGGCAGGTGCCGACTGGATGGGCTACGACAACGTGCAGCCGGTGACCGTCGGGCGGCCGTGGATCACGTTTGCTGCCGCTTGTTCGCCTGAGGAGTTAGCGCTGTTCGGCGCCCCGCTGCCCGGCCATCCGTACTGGACCCCCGAGTTGGTGGACGCCCTCGAACGCCGCTACCCCGGCATCGACGCAACCCCCTGGCGAGACGCCTTGGCCTGACCGTCCGCAGATGGCGAGTGTGACATTGCAAATCCAATAATTCCTTTGAGATGGGAATTACTGGATTTGGAATATCTCTATGGATCATTTCGGTGAGCCTGGAGGGCTGTCGGGCGCCAGTCGGCGAGAGCTTGCGATTCTGTTCGGAGACGGAGCGCGAACAGTGACCGTTGAGGCTGCTGCCGATGCACTGAACGTGAGTCCAGAGACTGCTGCGCGGCGGTTGTCGGCCTTGGCGTCGCGAGGGTGGCTGGGGCGGATTTGTCGAGGGATGCATTTCGCGGTGCCGGTAGATGCGCAGAACCCAGCTGCCTGGACAGAGGATTCGTGGTACCTCGCTGATCTGGTGTGGAAGCCCTGCTACATCGGGGGGTGGTCTGCGGCGAACCACTGGTCACTCACCGACCAGGTTTTTCGATCGACCATCGTCATGATGGCTCAACGGATAAGGCGGGTCGAGCAGGAACTCGCAGGGGGCCCCACCTTTCTTGTGCGCCACGTTGACCCTGAGCGACTCACGTGGGGCCTCGTAGGGGAATGGCGCCATGACCGGCGAATTCTTGTGTCCACCCCTGAACGGACCGTGGCCGACCTGCTTTCGAAGCCCGCTCTGGGTGGCGGAATCCGCCACTCAATGGAGATCCTGGATTCGCTGCTAGCTGACACAAGCGTCGACAGCCTCGTTGAGATCGTGAAACGTCTCGGCAACGGTGCCGGCCTCAAGAGGCTCGGCTATCTCTTGGAGCAGCTAGGCCACAGCTCTGAAGCGATCGGCCAACCCTTGACCACTGGTGTCCCGCTCTTGGACCCAGCGCTGCCGGCTGTAGGGCCGAGATCGCCCCAATGGTGTTTGCGAGTAAATGCGGACGTATCTGCGTGATAACCCAGCGCGAGATTGCCAACACGGGTGTCGGCGGCCATGAGATCCTGCCCAGTGGCGGCCATGTAGCTGCCCGCTGGCGGCCGACGGTTCTGCCCAGCGGCGGCCAACAGAACTGCCCGCGTTGAAGTCCATTTCCCGTCGGGGTGCACCGCGGCGGGGTGCTCCTCCTACTCGAATAGCCGGTCACCACAACCGTGACCATCGAGCAGGAGGAGCAAGTGAAGTCTCGCGAGGAAATCATGAACATGTTGGAAGCGTTCGACCTGACTGGGTCGTTCCGGGATGCCGGCGAGCTGGCCGGTTGTTCGCATCACACCGTCGCCGCGTATGTGGCTGAGCGCGACGAGGGTCGGCTGGGGGGTGTGGGCCCGGTGCGGCGGAAACGGATCATCGATCCGTGGCTGCCGAAGATCGAGGAGTGGGTGGAGCGCTCCTGTGGCAAGATCCGCGCCGATCGTTGCCACGCCAAGCTGAAAGCGTTGGGGTTCGAGGGTTCGGATCGCACGGTGCGCCGAGCAGTGGCGGAGGCCAAGAAGAGCTTCCGGGCGGGTCGGCGGCGGGTGTATCGGCCGTGGATCCCCGAGCCGGGCATGTGGGCGCAGTGGGACTGGGGCGCGGGCCCGGTCATCGCCGGGCGGCGGACGAATCTGTTTTGCGCGTGGCTGGCGTGGTCGAGGTTCCGGGTGCCGGTCGCGACCTGGGACCGCACCCTGCCCACGGTGATCGCCTGTGTGGATCGGGCGATGCGAGCCTTTGGCGGCGCTGCGACGTATTGGCTCACCGACAACGAGCGCACGGTCACGATCGACCACGTCGCCGGGATCGCCGTGCGCCATCCGGAGATCGTTGCGGTCGGCGGCCACTACGGCGTGACGGTCGCGACGTGTGTGCCGGCGGACCCTGAATCCAAAGGCGGCAGCGAGGCGACGGTGCGGGTCGCCAAGGCCGACTTGGTGCCAACCGACGCGAACCTGCGCGGCGACTACGCCAGTTGGGCCGAGCTGGTCGAGGCCTGCGAGGCGTTCACCGCTGAGGTGAACGAGCGGGTCCATCGGGTGACCCGGCGGGCGCCGGTGGAGATGCTCACCGAGGAACGGCACCGGCTGCACGCGCTGCCCGAACGCCCATACACGGCAGCGCTCGGGGAGACCCGGAAAGTCTCTTGGAGCTCCACGGTCAGCTTCGGCGGCGTGACCTACTCGGTCCCGCACACCCTCGCCGATGAGACGGTGTGGGTGCGCGTCGACGGTGACCAGGTCGTCGTCACCCACTGCGCACCGTCAGGCCCAATCGAGGTCGCCCGCCACCAGAGTTCGACACCCGGGCATCCGATGATCGACGACGCCCACTACCCGCCACGCCCGGCTGGGCCACTGGCGCGGCGTCCGAAGCCGACGAGCGCGGCCGAGACCGAGTTCCTCGCCATCGGAGACGGCGCCCGCACCTGGCTCGTTGAAGCAGCCGCCGCGGGCACGACCCGCATGAAGGTCAAGATGGCCCAAGCCGTCACCCTTGCCCGCCTCCACGGCCAGGTCCGCGTTGATTGGGCGCTCGGCCACTCCGCGATGTTCGGCCGCTTCGCAGACGGCGACCTGGCCTCGATCCTGGCTGCTGACCCGCCCGGACAACCCCGGCGCGCCGATGACGCGCACTCGCTGCAGCCCGGCACCGCCGCTTGGGGTCGCCTCGGAGGCGACCGATGAACCCAGCGCCGATCGACGAGGTCGTCGACTTGCTCCGCGCCCTGCGCCTACCCCACATGCGCGCCGCAGCACCGGACCTGTTGGCCACCGCCAAGGCACAACGCTGGGAACCGGCCGAAGCAATGAGGGCACTGCTGGCCGAGGAGCTCGCCGGCCGCCAAGCATCCTCAATCCGGGCCCGGCGCAAAGCGGCCGGGTTCCCCACCGGCAAGACCTTCGACATCTGGGACGGAACCGTCAGCTCGATCCCGGCGCCGACCCAGCGGGCGCTACGCACCCTGGAGTGGATCCACCGCCACGAGAACCTCGTCGTGTGCGGACCATCAGGCACAGGCAAGACGCACTTCCTTGAAGCGCTCGGCCAGGCCGCCGTCGATGCCGGCCACAAGGTGTCCTGGTTCAGTCTCGAGCACCTCGGCGCGCTCGTGCGCCGCCACAGCGCCGACGACACCGCCGCCAAGGCCATCCGGCGGATCATGCGCTCCGACGTCATCGTGATCGACGACATCGGCCTGCTCCCAGTCACCACCGAGACCGCCGAGGCGCTCTACCGGGTCGTCGACGCCGCTTACGAGAAACGCTCCATCGCCCTGTCGAGCAACCTTCACCCCGCCGGGTTCGACGAACTCATGCCCAAGACCATCGCCAACGCCACCGTCGACCGGCTGCTCCACCACGCCCACGTCGTCATGACCGCCGGCGACAGCATCCGCCTCACCCAAGCCACCGCCGGCAAGGGGGTGACGCCACTGACCAACTGACCCACGGGCAGAACACCTGGCCACCACCGGGCAGTTCTGTTGGCCACCAACGGGCAGTCCTGCTGTCCGCCACTGGGCAGATCCCACTGGCCCTTGACACACGGGCGCCGAGTGGCAATTGGCTCAGAATGTGGTTGAGAAGGACTACGCCCTCGGCTGGATGCTCGCTGGCATTACCCAACACCCAGTCACGAGGTCAGGGGCGTTCAAGGGGGGCACGTGTCTGCGCAAGTGCTGGTTTGAGACGCACCGGT
Organism: Candidatus Poriferisodalis sp.; assembly: GCF_965237655.1. Classification (GTDB taxonomy): domain Bacteria; phylum Actinomycetota; class Acidimicrobiia; order Acidimicrobiales; family Poriferisodalaceae; genus Poriferisodalis. The sequence continues at coordinate 892,446 of NZ_CBDEGB010000002.1, read as the reverse complement.
TCTCCGAGGACCTCGATTTCACGGTGTCAGAGGCCGATCTAGATGCTTCCTTGCTACGCGACACCTTCGGCGAGATCGCCGAGCGGACGATCAACGAGTCTGGCTTACAGCTCATCCTGGATGAACGCTCCTTTCGCACTCGAAAGAACAAGAGGGGAAGCCCGACAATCGAAGGCCGCATCGCGTACGTAGGTCCACTCGGAATGCCGACGCCCCAGAAGGTGAAGTTCGACCTCACGGCCGACGAGGTAATCGTCCGGGGGCTCGCGCATCGTCCCGTGATCCATCCGTTCAGCGATGTCGATCTCGGAGGCGCCACCGATCGCCTTACCGATGTGTTGTGCTATTCGCTGCCCGAACTTCTCGGAGAAAAACTCCGAGCGCTGGCCGAGCGATGCCGTCCCCGCGACCTCTACGACGTTGTCCACACGCATCGGCACCCGAGTCTGATCGGACGCGCCAACGACGTTGCGAGCATCTTGCAAGCCAAGTGCTCGCATGTCGGCATCGAGACAGCTTCAGATTGGCGGCCGGCACGCCACATGACGACGTGGCGAACCGGGTCGCCGATCGAGCTGATTCGATTTGCAGGTGCTAATCGTCTCAGGATCACAATTGACTACGTCGCCAGCAACGGCCGAATCGGGCCCCGGAAGGTGGAGCCGTACTCATTCCGCCGATCACAAGACGGGAATCTGCTGCTGTACTTAGTCAACGATCGGGGCCTGACGCGTTCCTATCGAGTCGACCGCATCCGTGGCATCAGCATCGAACCCGAGACCTTTGTTCCTCGTTACTTGGTCGAGTTCTAGCGCATCACCTGCAAGATCGACGCCGGGCATCGGGGCATGGTGGCATCGCTGTAGGCGACCGTCCCGTTGCTGTCGGGGCTTCGCTCGACCGTCTGATCGGCAGCTGGACGCCGGTTGAAGCCGGTTGAGGAAAGGCACTGCGAAAGAGCAGCTCGGGAACATCGAGACGCAGCGTCTGCCGCACGACTGTTTTGACTCAGTATATGATGCATATTGAGTCATATCTGAATCGCATTCTTGTCATGGCGGAGGTGCGCAATGGACCAACTCACCGTTCGCGGATTTGAAGACGACCTCGAAGCTGCAATGCGTCGTCTCGCGCAACGCGAGGGCGTGTCGTTGAACAAGGCTGCGCTGAGATTGCTCCGAAAAGGAGCGGGTCTGTCTGAGGGCGCAGAACGAGCCCACACGGTCGGCACATCGCTCGACCGACTGATCGGTAGCTGGACGCCGGCTGAAGCCGACGAGATCGACCTGGCGCTCGCGGATTTCGAGACCGTCGACGAGGCCTCCTGGGCGTGAGGCTCCTCCTGGACTCCAACGCGTACTCGCTGCTCATGCGAGGACACGAACGCGCTGCGGAGCTGGTGCGAAATGCCGCGGAGTTGCTGTTCTCTGCCATTGTGGTTGGCGAATTGATGTATGGCTTCCGGGCGGGATCGCGTTTCGAGCGGAATGCCGCGGATCTGCGCTCCTTTCTCGAGAGCCCCTATTCGACACTTGTCGAGGTGGGTCAAACAACCGCCGACCGCTATTCGCGAATCGCCGCAGCCTTGAAGGCCAAGGGCCGCCCTATCCCGACGAACGACGTCTGGATTGCCGCACACGCCATGGAGACCGGCGCAGACCTTGTCTCAGCAGACCGGCACTTCGAGCACATCGACGGCCTCGTCTGGGTGCCGATCTCGGCGCGCTGAGCCCTTCGCCGACCCGGCGGCGCGCAGTAGCGTCGGCGGCTATGAGCTTCTTCGGACCTGATCATTTCGAGACCATCACCGACGGTCTGATCTTCCCTGAAGGACCGGTAGTGCTGCCCGACGGCTCGGTGGCCGTAGTCGAGATCGGGCGTGGCACTATCACCCGTGTCGATGTGTCCGATGGTCGCAAGGACATCCTTGCCACGCCCGGCGGCGGGCCGAACGGTGCAGCACTCGGTCCTGACGGTGCGCTGTACGTATGCAACAACGGCGGCTTCGAGTGGATCACGGTCCGCGGCCGCACGGTCCCCGGCGAGGTGGCGGCGGATTACACCACCGGACGGATCGAACGCATCGACCTCGAAACGGGCGAGGTGGACATCCTCTACGCCGATGTGAACGGCGTTTCGCTCAAGGGGCCGAACGACATCATGTTCGACTCCACCGGCGGCTTCTGGTTCACCGACCACGGCAAGACCCGCGAGCGTGACCGTGACCGCGGCGGGCTGTACTACGCCAAGGCGGACGGCAGCCATATCGAGGAGATCGTCTTCCCGATGGACGGGCCGAACGGCGTCGGCATCTCCCCAGAAGAAGACCGCGTCTATGTTGCCGAGACCTTCCAGGGCGCCATGTTCGCGTTCGACCTCGAAGGGCCGGGCAAGGTGGCCGCTGGCGTGCCATCACGGGGCTGGTTCCTGGCGCGACCCGCCGGCCGCAAGTACTTCGACTCGCTGGCGATGGACGCAGAAGGCAACGTGAGCGTGGCGACGATTCTCACCGGGGGCATCACCACCTTCACGCGCGACGGCGAAGAACTCGAATTCGCTCCCACCGACGACTCCGCCACCACCAACATCTGCTTCGGCGGCGATGACATGCGCACTGCGTACGTCACCCTGTCAAGCACAGGCCGCCTCGCCGTCGGCGACTGGCCCCGCCCCGGCTTGAAGCTCCCCTTCTAGGCCAGGCAGCGGGGCATGGCGCCGCCGTTGTAGGCGACGTGTCTGATGGGTCGCCTCCTGCCGACGGCGACTCTTATGCCAGGCAGCGGGGCATGGCGCCGCCGTTGTAGGCGACCATGTCCATGATCGCCCGTTCGACGCCCGGGAATTCGTAGCTGCCGGGGGCGGCCTCTCGGTAGGCCACGTGGAGGTTGCCCGCAAGGCGCTCAGGATCTGTGTAGTGGGCATGTGACCCGAGGTCGCTTGCTTGTGCCTGCTCCAGCGGTGAGCGGCCGGTTGCGATCCCCTCAGCCGCGCAGTCCTGCACGAAGCGCAGGTACGAGCGCTGTTCACCGAGGACCCGCTCAATGTCGTCGCCGCCGAAGTGCGGACCGTGGCCCGGCACGATCACCTCGGCGCCGTAGCCCTCGATGACATCGAGGGCGTCCAGCGTCCCCGACACCGAGCCGAACAGCGCGAACGGCGTACCCCCGTGGAAGATCAGGTCGCCGCAGAACAACGTTCGGCAATCGGGCAGCCACGCCAGGATGTCACCGTTGGTGTGCGCCACGAAGCCCAGGTCCGACAGCTCGATACGCCGGTCGTCGAGGTGCAGCACGGTCGAGCCCTCGAAGGTCACATCGGGCGCCCGGAAGCTCAGGTCCCCCCAGTCCACGCCAGGAAACACTGCGCTGTAGTCGGGTATCCCTGCCGCCACCATCACCTCGCGGCACGCCGTGTGCGACACCACCGTGGCGTCAGCAAAGAGGTAGTTGCCGTGGGTGTGATCGGCGTGGTGGTGCGTGTTGACCAGGATCGTCACCGGGTTGGGGGTCACCGACGCGATGGCATCGAGGTAGGCGCGCGTGCGGCGCTCGGTGGAGGTGGCGTCGATGGACACGACGCTGCGGGAGCCCACCACGAACCCCATGTTGTTGATGAACCAGGTGCCGTCAGGCTGCACGTAGCTGTACACGCCCGGTGCCACCTCGCTGAGCTGCGCTGCCTCGACTGCTGCATGTCCCGACATGTGACCTCCTCGGATCCCGGCGAACAGGCTCCGCTACTACGGCGAAGCGTAGAACCCGTCGCCTACGCTGGGGAGCGCCTCGGATCGCGCCCGCAGGGACTCAAGGGAGCCGCCATGAGCACGACTGCCGACATCGACAGCTCTTCGGTAGAACGGGACTTCGACGTCTACAGCGACGAGTACATCCAAGGCGCTGCTGACGTCTGGGACGATCTGCGCCCAGAGTGCCCGGTGGCTCACAGCAGCCACAACGGCGGGCACTGGATGCCCACCACCTGGGACGACATCGCCGCAATCGCCTACGACACCGAGAACTTCAGCTCCCGTGACATCGCCGTGGCGCCCACACCCGAAGGCGTCGGGCTGCTCACCGCCCCGCCGATCACCTCAGACCCGCCGTTCCATACCGACGCCCGACGGCTGCTGCTGCCGTTCTTCGGGCCCAAGGCCGTCGAAGACATGGTGGAGGTCACCCGCAGCATTGCGCGGGAGCGCATCGATGCGATCGCTGCAGAAACTGGTGCGGACGAGGGTCGCTCAGGGGTCACTGACGCGGCCGACACCTACTCCAAGCACATTCCGGTCCGGGTCATCGCCCGCATCCTGGGGCTGCCCGAGTCCGACGAGCCGGACTTCACCCGCTGGGCCGTCGACGTGCTGCAGTCCAAGGGCGACGAGTTCGACCGGCGAGCAAACGCCACACGCGAAGTGCTCCAGTACTTCGGCGAGCTCACCGACGAGCGGAGGCAGGAACGGGCAGACGATTTGCCGTCAAAGCTGCTCGACATGCGGCTGCCAAACGGCGACCCGCTGGCGAACCACCACATCACCGGTGCCAGCTTCCTGCTGCTCTTGGCCGGTATCGACACCACGTGGAGCTCGATCTCGGCCAGCTTGATGCACTTGGCCATGCACCCTTCCGACCGTGAACGGCTGGTGGCGGAACCCGAGCTCATTCCCACCGCCATCGAGGAGTTCCTGCGGGCCTACGCGCCGGTGACGATGGCCCGGGTCACTGCCACCGACGATGCACAGGTCGGCGGCTGCCCGGTCGCTCATGGCGACAAGGTGCTGCTGCCATTCGGGGCTGGCAATCGCGATCCGTCGAAGTTCGACCGTCCCGATGAGGTCATCATCGACCGGGCCGAGAATCGGCACTTCGCCTTCGGGCTGGGCATCCACCGATGCCTGGGCTCAAATCTGGCCCGCATGGAACTCAAGGTCGCCATCGAGGAGTGGCTGGAGCGGTTCCCGAAATTCGAACTCGCCACCGACGTCGGCCGCGGCGGAGTGGAATGGGGCGGCGTGCAGGTACGCGGCCCCCGCAACCTGCAGATCCGCGTCGGCATCTGAGCTTCAGGGCGCCTCCGCTGGCGCCTCACTCGCCGAGGGCGTCGGACAGCTCCTCTGGCGTCATCATTACATTGCGGGCCTTGGAGCCATGCGAGGGACCCACAACGCCCCGCTGCTCGAGCAGGTCCATGAGCCGGCCGGCGCGGGCGAAGCCGATCTTCAGCTTGCGCTGCAGCATGGAGGTAGAACCGAGTTGGGTCTCCACCACGATGACCATCGCCTGTCGCAACAATTCGTCGTCGTCGGCGTCGCCAGTGGTGCCGCCGGGAAGGCCTGTCGCACCCGCTGGCGCATCGGTGCCCTCGACGCCTTCGACATAGCTGACCTCGGGTGCCTGCCGGCGCCAATGGGCCACCACGTGGGCAATCTCCGACTCGCTTACCCAGCTGCCCTGGATGCGCCTCGGAGTGCTGGAATTGGCGGACAGCAGCAGCATGTCGCCCTGGCCCACCAGCCGCTCGGCGCCCGGCTGATCCAGGATGACCCGGCTGTCGGCCAGGCTCGACACGGCGAATGCCAGCCGGCTGGGAATGTTTGCTTTGATGACACCGGTGATGACGTTCACACTCGGGCGCTGTGTTGCGACGACCAGGTGGACGCCGACGGCTCGAGCCATCTGAGCCAGACGGGTGATGGAGTCTTCGACGTCGCGGGCCGCCACCATCATCAGGTCGTTCAGCTCGTCGACGACCACGACGATGAACGGCATCGATTCGTGTTGCTGGTCTTGGCCGAGCAGCTCGCTCTCGTTGCTGTGCAGCGCTCCGTCGAGCACGGCTGCGTTGTAGCCGGTGATGTCACGGAAGCCCGCTTCGGACAGCACGTCGTAGCGGCGCTCCATTTCCCTCACGGCCCATGCCAGGGCGTTCGCGGCCTTGCGCGGTTCGGTCACCACTGCGGTCAGCAGGTGGGGCAGGCCGTCGTACTGACCCAGCTCGACCCGCTTGGGGTCGACGAGGATCATTCGCACCTGGTCGGGGGTGGACCGCATCAACAGCGACGAGATGATCGAGTTGATGCACGACGACTTGCCCGAGCCGGTAGCGCCTGCAATTAGCACGTGGGGCATCGTGGCCAGGTTGAGCATCACCTCGCGCCCCGAGATGTCCTTGCCCATCGCCACTTCGAGCGGGTGCATCGCATCGGCCGCCGCCTTGGAAGACAGGATGTCGCCCAGCGCGACGAGGTGGCGGTCGGAGTTGGGCACCTCGATGCCGATCGCCGAACGGCCGGGGATCGGCGCCAGGATGCGGACATCGGCGGCCGCCATGGCATACGCGATGTCCTTGTGCAGGGCCGTGACGCGGGACACCTTCACGCCCGGGCCCAGCTTCAGCTCGTAACGCGTGACGGTGGGGCCTGGCTCCCAGCCGGTCACCTGCGTTTCCACGCCATGGCTCGCAAGCGCGGCCACCAGCGCTGCGGCTCCTGCCGACAGCTGCGCCCGGTCGAACTGCTGGGTGCCGCTGCGCTTGAGCACCGACTGCTTGGGCAGCTTCCAGCGCGGACGTTGGCCTCCGGCCCCGGTGCCCCGCGGTGCCGCGCGCGCGGCCGGTACGGGTGGGGGTACGACGTCTCCACCGAGAGGCTCGACGAAGGAAGGTGGCGACGGCTCGAAAGATACGTCGCGAGGCTCGGAGGCGCTCGGATCGAGACCTGGAATCGGGGCCCCCTCCGCGGCCGGCAGCTCGCCTGCGGGCATCTGTTCGCCACCGGTCGCGTCCAAGTCGTACTGCTCGGCATCGAATGAGGGCGGTTCGGGATCGGTGCCCACACGCTGCAGGCTCCGGGCGCCTTTCGACACAGAGCCGCTCAGCGTCCGGCCGAGCGCAGCAACGCCGGTCCACATCCAACGCAGGACCTGACCGAGGCCGACGTTGCCGACGATCATGACGGCGAACAGCATCACGAGCAGCAGCACGGCCCACGTCGCGGGGTCGTCGATGAGACGTCGCAACGGCTCGGCCACAGCGGCGCCCAGCACTCCCCCGCTGCGGCGCAGGTCTTCGAGCTCGGGTCCGAAGCCGTCCGCGGACCCCGACAGGTGCGCCGCTCCGGCGAACGCGACCGTCAGCAAGCTCAGCCCGAACGCGGCGCGACCGCTGCGCTCTGAGGCCGTCATGCGGGCGAGAGCCACCCCGATCCAGATGAGCAGGATCGGCACCGCGAAGCGGAACACACCGAGCAAGACGGCAAGCCCGTTCTCGAGGAGTCGGCCCACGACGCCCGCCCGGTCGCCCAGCAGGCCAAGCCCGCAGATCACGGCAAGTGCGAACAGCGACAGCGCTACGATCTCGCGAGATCGGCCGCTCAAGGCATTGCGGACTACCCGGGACAGGCCGCGCTGGGAATCTCCCCGCGTCGAAGACTTCGACGCATCCTTCGAGCCTTCGGCTCCGGCAGTGCCCTTCGCACTCACCTCTGCGAGAGTACCGAGACGGGGCTGGACCTACGGAGACCCACCGAGGCGACCACTCAGCAGTCTTGTGGCCCAGCGTCGATGCGGCGTTGCTCGGCCGCTTCGTGCTCACGCCCGATTCGAGCGCGCTCGGCGTTCGCGGCTCGGTGCTGGTTACGGGCGGTCTGCACCACAATCAGCACGAACATCGCGACGGTGAACGGGATCGAATAGCGATTGACGAAGTCGATGACTGAGCCGAGCGGCCCTGAGAACAGGTCGGCAACCCACCACACGAGCGCCAAGCGGGTGACCGTGCCGGCCAGGTTCACCACCACGAACGGCAGCTGGTGCATCCGCGCAATTCCCGACAGCAAGCACATCGGGTAACCGGGAATGGCGAACAGCAGCAGCCAGCCCACACGGGGGAACCAGCGCTCCAGCCAGCCCATGGCCCTGATGATGCGATTGCGGGGACCCAGCTCGGCCGCCAGGTAGGCCTTGGCATTCGGGCCGTAGTCATAGCCCAGCCGGTACAGGAACGGGTCGGTGATGAACAGGCGGGTCACCCCGATGGTCATGAAGGCCCACAACGGGGCTTGGTGGGCCACGCCGAGCAGGATCGGGTCGGTGGCATTGAGCGACAGGAGCAGCAGCGGTGCGCGCGCGATGAGCGCAGCAAAGAAGATCTGTCCGGCATAGGCCGCCAGGGCGAAGCCCACGGGCACTGCTGCCAGCAGCTGCATACGCCGCCGATCCGCGTCAGAGATCGCATCGCCTGGCGATGCCCCCTCGGCGTCGACGGCATCGGTCGTCGTTGGATCGTCCCGGCCGTCGTCAACCACCTCGGCCGAGGCTACGCGCCGACGCCGACACCACACCGGCATGCCCGGGAGGCCCTTGGTTGCGCCCTCTAGCCTGCGGCGTCATGGACTCGACGATGATGGACCTGCCGCTCACCTTGGACCCCTTCGTTGAACGCGCTGAGACGCTGTTCGCGGACAAGGAGGTCGTGACCGCAACCGCCACCGGCATCGAGCGCACCAACTACGGGCGCTGGGCCGAACGGACCCGGCTGCTGGGCGGTGCACTTGACGACCTCGGCATCTCCTCAAACGGCCGAGTGGCCACGTTCGCATGGAATACCGACCGTCACCTCGAGCTGTACTTCGCTGCGCCGTGCTCGGGTCGGGTGCTGCACACGCTGAACATCCGGCTGTTCGCCGAACAGATCACCTACATCGCCAACCACGCCGAAGACGAAGTGGTCTTCGCCGACCGTTCGCTGCTGCCGATCCTATGGCCACTGGTGGACGAGATGACGACAGTGCGCCATGTGGTCGTCATGGACGACTCAGGCGGTGGCGACGCAGCCCCTGAGGTTCCCGACGATCCTCGCATCGTCGACTACGAGGAACTGCTGGCCGCCGCGACCCCATCGGGCTTCCGGGTCGCCGACGAACGCCAGGCGGCGTCGATGTGTTACACGAGCGGCACCACGGGCGAGCCCAAGGGCGTGGTCTACAGCCACCGCTCCACCTATATCCACACGCTCGCCGCGATGCTGGTCGATTCGGCTGGCGTCTGCGAGAGCGATGTGATTATGCCGGTCGTGCCGATGTTCCACGCCAACGCCTGGGGTCTGAGCCATGCGGCGGTCGCAGCGGGGGCCAAGCTGGTCAATCCCGGCCCGAACCTGGCGCCCAAGCCGCTGGCGGAACTCATCGAGGCCGAACGGGTCACCCTCGCGGCCGGCGTGCCGACGATCTGGATGGGCGTGCTCGGCGAGCTCGAAGGGCGAGACGTGTCGAGCCTGCGAGCAATCCCGTGCGGCGGTTCGGCGGTGCCCAAAGCGCTGTCGGAGGGGTACCGGGCTACGGTCGGGCTGCCGATCCTGCAGGCATGGGGCATGACCGAGACCAGTCCGCTGTGCTCGCTCGCCCATATCCGCTCGGGCCAGCAAGGCCTCGACGACGATGCAAAGGCCGATCTGCGCACCACGGTGGGAACGGTCCTGCCGACTGTGGAGTTCCGCATCTGCGAGCCCGACACCACCAACGAGCTGCCCCACGACGGCGAGGCGTCCGGTGAGCTGCACGTGCGCGGCCCATACGTGACCGGCTCGTACTACAACCGGCCCGACGCCGCCGACTCGTTCACCGACGATGGCTGGCTGCGCACCGGCGACGTGGCCACCTGTGATCCGAACGGCTATATCCGGCTCGTGGACCGCACCAAGGACCTCATTAAGTCGGGTGGCGAGTGGATCAGCTCAGCCGAGGTGGAAAACGAGATCATGAGCCACCCCAAGGTGGCCGAGGCTGCGGTGGTCGCGGTGGCATCAGATCGCTGGATGGAGCGACCGATGGCGTGCGTCGTGCCCGTTGAGGGCGAGACGATCACCCACGACGAGCTCATCGAGTACCTGACGCCGCGGATGGCGAGGTGGTGGCTGCCCAGCGCCACCCAGATCATTGAAGAGGTTCCGAAGACCTCGACGGGCAAGTTCTCCAAGAAGACGCTGCGGGACCGCTTCGCGGATCTCGTTGTGGAGTGACCAGCGCGTGAACAACTCCGAGTCCGATGCGAGCGGTCCATACCGCTCCGAGCCCGATGCGAGCGGTCCATACCGCTCCGAGCCGCGCCTGATGGTCTGGCTGGCGTTGCGTCTCAAAGGACTCGGCGAGATCGATGACGTTGCCGCAATCCACGGACTAGAACCCGACGAGACCGAGTGGCTGCTTGCCGAACTTGATGCGTCCGGGCATTGCATGTTTCGCGAGGTCGGCGGCGTTCCGAAGTTCATCCTGACGCCGAGTGGTCGTGACGAAGGGGAAGCCGCGTTGGCGGACGAGCTGGACGCCGCCGGCGCCCGGGAGCCCGTCACTGCGGCCTACCAGGAATTCGGGGCGCTGAATCCCAAGATGCTGCAGCTGTGCACCGACTGGCAGGTGCTGCCAGCCGACCATCGGGCAGCGGCCGATGCGGGACCTGGCGACGGCGGGCGGCTCAACGATCACAGCGACGCCGACTACGACGCAGCGATCATCGAGCGGCTGGAGACGCTGCACGGCGAGTTGGCGGGAGTGCTGGAAGCGCTCAACAGCGTGATGGCTCGTTATGAGAACTATGCGCCGCGATTCGCTGAAGCGCTGGGCAAGCTTCAGGCCGGCGACCTGGACTACCTCACCAAGCCGATGATCCCCAGCTACCACACAGTGTGGTTCGAGCTGCACGAGGATCTGCTGGCGACGCTCGGCATCAACCGGGCCGACGAGGGCAGCGTCTAAAGCGCACTGGCACCACTCGCAGGCCCCGCAGCCGCCGATATCAAGACCGCTGGGGCAGCGCCTCGGCAGTAGTCTCGATGACATGAGCGCGCGATTCGGGCGAGTGGTTCCGGCGATGGTGACGCCGTTCGCGGCAGACGGTTCGCTGGATGTGGGCGCTGGCGTGACGTTGGCGCGCTGGCTTGTATCCGAGGGCGCCGAGGGTCTCGTCATTACCGGCACCACCGGTGAGGCACCCACCATCACCGACGAGGAGGACTGGGAGCTCTGGCGCGCCGTCGCAGAGGCCGTCACGGTCCCGGTGGTGGCCGGTACCACCACCAACGACACAGCGCATTCAGTGAGTCAGACCCGCAAGGCCGCCGAGCTGGGCGTAGACGGCATCCTGGCGGTGACGCCGTACTACAACCGACCCTCGCAGGCAGGCATCGCAGCGCACTTTGCTGCCGTGGCCGAGTCCACGGACCTGCCGATCATCATGTACGACATCCCGGTTCGCACGGGGCGCAAGATCAGCACCCCGACGCTGCTGGATCTGGCGCGGATCCCCAACATCGTGGCCGTCAAGGACGCGGCGGGGAATCCCGGCGAAACCGCCAAGGTCATCGCTCAGTCACCAGAAGGCTTCGAGGTGTACAGCGGCGACGACAGTCTCACTCTGCCCCTGCTGGCCGTCGGAGCAGTGGGCGTGATCAGCGTTGCGGCGCACTGGACCATTCCCGAGCACGTGGCGATGTTCGACGCCTGGGATGCGGGTGACGCGACCAAGGCCCGGGAGATCAACGCCACGCTGCTCGAGAGCTTCGACTACGAGACCGGAGACGCGGCGCCGAACCCGGTGCCGACCAAGGCGATGCTGCGCACGCTGGGTTTGCCCGTGGGTGAGCCACGGCTGCCGATGGGCCCAACGCCTGAAGGCTTGGAAGACCGCGCCCGCGAGGTCTACGCCCGACTGAAGCAGACTTGAGCGCCGCCCGGGCCGCCGACGGGCCCGTCACTGTCACGTTCCTGGGCGGGCTCGGCGACGTCGGGCGCAACTGCACAGTCGTCGAGGTTGACGGCAAGCTGCTGATCATCGACTTCGGGGTCATGTTCCCCGACCCGGCGATCATGCCGGGGGTGCAGCAGGTGCTTCCCGACATGGGTTGGCTGAACTCGCGCGCTGGTGACATCGTCGGCCTGGTCGTGACGCACGGGCACGAAGACCACCTCGGCGGTGTGCCGCACTTCCTGCGCAGCATCGAGGTGCCGCTCTACGGCTCAGCCCTGTCCATGGCGCTTGCCGAGCACAAAGTGACGGAGGCGCGCCTCGGTGACCGCACGTCATTTCATGTCCTGGGCGACGGCGAGCGTCGGCGCATCGGCCCCTTCGACGTCGAGGCACTGCCGATCACCCACTCGGTGCCCCAGAGCTTGTGCATCGTGGTGCACACATCCGCCGGCGCTCTCGTCCACACAGGGGACTTCAAGATCGACGAGTCGCCAGTGGACGGTCGTCTGACCGACTTGGCGCGGCTGCGGGCGCTCGGCGACCAAGGCATCGCCCTGCTGATGGCCGACTCCACCAACGCAGACCGTCCGGGACGCAGCGCCTCGGAGACCGAGATCGGCGCCACGCTGCGGCGGCTGTTCAGCGAACGCCCGGGGCGGCGGCTCATCGTGAGCTGCTTCGCCAGCCACCTGCACCGCGTCCAGCAGATTTGCGACGCCGTGATTGACGAAGGCCGCGTTGTGGTTCCGGTCGGGCGTTCGATGGTGAACAACGTGCGCATCGCACGCCAACTTGGGGTACTGGACGTTCCCGAGCGTGCGCTGTTCGGCGTTGAGCAACTCGGCAGTTTGGATCCGTCGAACGTCTGCATCGTGTGCACCGGCAGCCAGGGAGAGCCCAACGCCGCGCTGTCGTTGATCGCGAACGGAAGTCATCCGGACATTCACCTCGGACCTGACGACACCGTGGTGCTGTCGAGCCACCCGATCCCGGGCAACGAGCGCGCCGTGTTTCGCATGGTGTCCCGACTCGCGCGCCGGGGTGCCGAGGTGATCCACGACGGCCACGAACAGGTGCACACATCCGGGCATGCCCAGCGGGACGAGCTGCGCGAGCTGCACAAGGCCTGCCGGCCACGCTGGTTCGTTCCGATCGAGGGCGAGTTTCACATGCTGGCTCGCCACGCCCAGCTCGCCCGCGAGCTCGGCATGCGGGACCATCGAGTGCTGACGCTGACCGACGGTGGGCAGGTGGTGCTTCGGGGCGGCAACCTGTCGGTGGGCCGAGGCGTCCCTGCGCCGTACCACTACGTGGACGGCACGCTCGAAGACCCGGACCCTGAGGTGATCAGCGAACGCCGTGCGCTGTCCTCCGGATTCGTCCACGTCACCGTGGTGCTCGACGCCAAGGCACGCCTGGCGGCACCTCCCGACGTCACTTCGAGCGGCTGGCTGGACACCGAAGCCCACGCAGACGTCATCGAAGCGCTGGTCGGAGAGCTGACGACTGTTGTGAACGGTGCCAACAAGAACAAGGGCGCCAAACGCGACGGGGGCGACATCGAGCGTGCCGTTCGCCGGGCCACCGGACGCTTTGTCAGCAACCGAACAAGACGCCGTCCAGCCATCTCGGCGGCTGTGATTGCGCTCGGCTGACATCTCGGTTTCAGAGCCACGCAGTTCTGGTCGCTGCGCGTCCACGACCTCGGCAATTCCACAGCACCACGACTCCTCCACCAGGCCCAAGGCGTCCCAGAGGCTTCAACCAATCCAGGGCGATTCACCCCCGACCGCTGACCCCGACATCATGGTTGTAACACCCCCTCTTTAGGGTTCGGTCATGTCCCAGGTCCCGCCTCGACTGGCTGCCGGCCCGGCAGCGATGCGTCGGGATCGTTGCGCGGACGGTCCTCTGCGGGCGTTGCGTGAGCGGCTGGTCAGGCGATGCGATGCGCCTGATGTGCGCAGTGCGCTGGATGTGGGCTTGGCAGGATTGTTGGGCGGGGCGCTGCTGGTAGGGGTTGATGTCGACGCGCTCACCGATGACGAGCTGGTGTGGGCCACCCAGCGGGTGCAGCGCGCGGTCAACGCTCTGGAGGGCAGCCGCAGTGCGCTGGTGGCAGAAGCGGCTCGCCGGGAGCTGCAGCGCCGCCGCGGCGACGCGAGCTTGGCCGACACACTCGCGGCGACCACTTCGGTCAGCGGCGCGCAGGCGCGGCGGCTGGAACGAGACGCTGTGTCGGTGGCCGCCAAGCCCGGCGTGGCCGACGCCTTGACGGGCGGGGGCATCAACTCTGACCAGGCCGCGCTGCTCGCAGGCGCGTCGGTGCCCGAAGACGTGCGCGCCGCGTTGACCGACAGCGCCGCGGGTCAGACCGCGGACCAGACCCGCAAAGCCGTGCGCGCCCACGAGGCCGCACACCGCGTGGAGTCAGATACGGCACGGCGCGAGCGTCAGTGCGATGCGCGGTCCGCTTCGATGTGGATCGATCACTACGACGGCATGTGGAACCTGCGCGCCAAGTTCGATCCCGAGACCGGCGACCGGATCCACCGCGGCCTGACGCGCATGATCCAGCGCATGTGGCGCACCGACAAGAACCTGCCGTCCGCGCAGCGCCCCACCGTCGCGCACCGATCCGCGGACGCCCTCGCCCGGCTGCTCACCACCAGCGCTCCCGACCCGCAAACCGCGAGCGTCCCGGAACTGGATACCACCGCGAGCATCCCGCAGCAAGACACCACCGCGGGCGGCACGGAACCGGACACCGCCGCGGGCGTCGCGGGCGAACAACGAGAGGCGGGCCACGCCGATGGCCCTGGCGGCAGCACCGCGCTGGGTCCGGAATTCGATGCCTGGCGGTCTGACACGGCCCACATGATCGTCACCGTCACCCTCGACCAGTTGCGCGACGGCATCGCCGGCGCACCGCTGGGAGCCGTCGGCAGTAGCGGCGGCCAGCTGGTGCGGCCTGGCATGACCGAGTCGGCCACCGAGCTGACCGTGTTCGAGCTGCGCAAGCTGGCCTGCGACGCCGGGATCATCCCCGCAGTGCTCAACGGGCGCAGCGAAGTGCTCGACATCGGACGCATAACACGCACCATCCCGCCGCAGATCCGGCGTGCCCTGATCGCTCGCGACCAAGGATGCGTGTGGCCTGGCTGTGACAAACCGCCCATCGACTGCGTCGGGCACCACATCTGGCACTGGATCGACGGCGGACCTACCAGCGTGGCCAACCTCGCCTCGCTGTGCCACCGACACCACAACCACCTCCACAAACACAACCTCGAACTGCACCCCCCAAGCGACGGTGACGTTTGGACATGGTCACAAGCCCATGCGTCACCGCCATGAACCGGAAGCGTCGAGCAGCCAGCGACATAGACGCCGGTGCAGTCGTAAGCGTGAGCCGTCGTGATGATGTGCTGGTCGTGCACAGGGCAGCGATTCACGCTGCGGCAAAGCGGTGCAGGGCACGCTCCATTGCGCTCGTCGGCTCGATGGCCAGGGGCGATGGCTCCGAGGCGAGCGACTACGACTTCCTCGTTGACTTCGATGACGACGCGGATCTGTTCGACATCGCGGGGCTTCAGATGGACTTGACCGAACTGCTCGGCCACCATGTCGACGTCGTGGATTCCTCGGCAGTGCGTGACAGCCATCGAGGGATGTTCGAGGACGCGATCCCGCTGTAGCCATTCGCAGTGCCTCGACTACCGAATCCGTGCTAGAACGTATCCCTTGGGATACAATTTGTCCGGTAGCGTCCCCGCATCGAGATCGGGATTCGCCAGACCGATGACTACGAGCGATGGTTTGCCAGCCTTCGAGACAGGCAGACCCGAGCGCGACATCGCGCGAACTCGCAGGCTGGCGGCGAGCCTCTAGGGGCCAGCGTGAGTGATGAGATGAAGCGCACGACAACCCGACCTTGGGACCCGGCAGATCACCTCACCAGTGCGGAAGATGCCGTGGCATATCTGGACGCTGCGCTCGAAGCAGGTGAGCCGCAACTGGTGGCGGCCGTGCTCGGCGATATTGCACGCGCAGCGGGAATGTCCACGGTCGCGGCTGCGTCGGGTCTCGGACGCGAGAGCTTGTACAAGTCGTTGTCGGTGAACGGCAATCCCGAGTTCGCCACCGTGCTCAAGGTCATCGAAGCACTCGGCCTGCGACTCCGCGTGTCACCGACGGCCGGCATTTCGGCGGCCTCAGCAGGGAATCTCCGCTAGAGCCCGAGGTACTGGTCGAGGCCGATCGTGACGCCGGGGTGATCGGCGATTGCCTTGCACGCAAGCAGTACGCCGGGCATGAACGACACCCGGTCGAGGCTGTCGTGGCGGATCGTCAGCGTCTCCCCCGCTGTGCCCAGCAGCACTTGCTGGTGAGCCACCAGCCCTCGCAGCCGGACCGAGTGCACCGGGATGCCGCCGGGTCCCTTGCCGCCCCGGGCGCCGGGCAGCACCTCGTCGCGAGTGGGATCAGGGCCCCAGTCGTCCGAGGCCTCGGCCATGGCGCGCACGGTTTGCATGGCAGTGCCCGAGGGCGCATCGACCTTGTTGTCGTGGTGGAGTTCGATGACCTCTGCTGTCGGGAAGAAGGGTGCGGCGAGCTCAGCAAACCGCATCATGAGCACCGCCCCGATGGCGAAGTTCGGTGCGATGAGACAATTGCTGCTGACGAACGCAGCGCGGCACCGCTCGTAGTCGTCGGGATCGAGGCCGCTGGTGCCGACCACGGCGTGGACGCCGTTCGCCGCGCACCACGCCAGGTTCTCCCGAGCCGCAGCAGCAACCGTGAAGTCCACGGCGACGTCGAGGCTCGCCGGATCGACGTCGGCAGCAGACGCCACGATGTCGATGCTGTCAGTGACGTCGCGCTGACCCGGCGCACCGGGGTCCACCCCGGCCACGAGTTCTAGGTCAGCGTCGGCGGCGACCGCCTCGCAGACGGTGGCGCCCATGCGCCCGCCGGCGCCGAATACCAGCACTCTCACCGACGTCACGCTAGTGGCGCGTTCCGTTCCGGGCGAAACGAGTTGCTGTGCGTGCGAGGTGTGTTGGCCCAGCCGGCGGGCTGGGCCTCAATCGCTAGCGGCGGCCGCGGCGGCGGCCTGAACCCCGTCCGGTTTGCTCGACTTCCGGTCCCAGGTCGCCGTAGACGCCCTTCGCAATCTGTTCGAAGTGCTCGCCGAACGACACGTCCTCGCGGGCTGTACCGCTGGGCGCTGATCCGCTCGCCGGGGCCACGTCGTCGCCATCTCCGGCACCGGCCGATGCATCGGCACGGCCCGCCGTCACTGCCGCGGTCACACGCGTACGGGATCGGCGTGTGCCGTTGTCTCCCCCACGACCGCGGTCCCGACGTGGCGCAGAGGCATCGTCGTTCGATCCCTCGGCGTCGCCTTCGCTGCCCCCGACCTGAGTCGGATCGGCCGGCGAGAGGCTGATCTTGCCGTTGGGATCGATCTCCTCGACGATGACGCTGATGACGGCTCCCAGTTCGAGCACCTCTTCGACCGAACTCAGCCGGCGTCGGCCGCCGAGCTTGGAGATGTGCAGCAGACCGTCGGTGCCGGGCAGCACGTTCACAAAGGCGCCGAACTTGGTGATGTTCACCACGCGGCCCTCATAGGTCGCCCCAACATCAGGTGTCGGCGGGTTGACAATGAGCCGGATCTGCCGCTCGGCCTCTGCCACCACCTCACGGTCGGTAGCTCCGATGCTCACGGTGCCGACCGTGCCGTCATCGTCCACATTGATGTCGGCGCCGGTCTCTTCCTGGATGGAATTGATGACCTTGCCGCGCGGACCGATGACCTCAGCGATCTTGTCGATCGGGATCTCGAAGCTGGTGATCTTCGGCGCCATCTCGCCGACGTCGGGCCTCGGCTCGGCAATCGCTGCGCGCATGACCTCGAGGATCTGCAGGCGAGCCTGTCGGGCCTGGCCCAGCGCCTGGGTCAGCACCTCGGCGGGAATGCCTTCGATCTTGGTGTCGAGCTGGAGCGCGGTGATGGCGTCTTGGGTGCCCGCAATCTTGAAGTCCATGTCGCCGAATGCGTCTTCGGCGCCCAGGATGTCAGTGAGCGTCACGTACTGACCGTCGGCGTACACGAGGCCCATGGCCACACCGGCGACGTGATCGATGATCGGCACGCCGGCGTCCATGAGCGACAGCGACGCTGCGCACACCGACCCCATCGAGGTGGAGCCGTTGGAGCTGAGCACGTCGGACACCAGCCGGATGGTGTACGGGAAGTCTTCCTTGGACGGGACGACCGGGAAGATGGCGCGCTCAGCGAGTGCGCCGTGCCCGATCTCGCGCCGCTTGGGGCCGCGCATGAATCCGGCTTCGCCGGTGGAGTACGGCGGGAAGTTGTAGTGGTGCATGAAGCGGCGCCGGTCCTGAGGATTCAGGGTGTCGACGATCTGCTCCATCCGGGACATCGCCAAGGTGGTGACATTCAGCACCTGGGTCTCGCCGCGCTGGAACAGCCCAGAGCCGTGAGCGGTGCGCCCGAGGTAGCCGGCAATCGACGAGAGCGGCCGAACCTCATCGGTTGCCCGCCCGTCGATGCGGAAGCCGTCCGCCACGATGCGCTCTCGCACGATCTCCTTCGACAGCGACCTGACGGCGGAGGAAATCTGATCCTTGGCGCTGTCGAGGTCCGCGAATTCTTCGGCAACTTCGGCAATCACTGCTTTGCTGGTCTCGGATTGTGCGGCCTCGCGTTCGGCCTTGTCGGCGATTGCCATCACTTCACGCATGCGATCCACGGCGATCTCGCGCACGCGATCGAGCACCTCGTCGGAGTAGTCCTTGGTGGAGGTGTACTCCATTGGCTGGATCGGGCCGGAGGCTTCTTCGACCAACCGGCGCAGCGACTTCTGCATCTCGATGATGTCGTCGATCCACTGCTTGGATGCCTCGAGTCCGCTCGCGAGCACGTCCTCGGTGACCTTCGGTGCGCCCTGCGCGTAGTACGAGAAGGACTTCTCGGTGCCGCCGGCCTCGACCATCATCACGGCGATGTCGCCGTTGGAGAGCTGGCGACCGGCCACGATCATCTCGAACGTGGCGGCCTCGGACTCTTCGTGGGTGGCGAACGGGATCCATTCGCCGTCGGTGGAGTAGGCGATCCGCACGCCGGCGAGCGGGCACTCGAACGGAATGCCGCTCAGCCACAGGGCCGCCGACGCACCGTTCAGCGCCACGAGGTCGTACGGGTTGACGTGGTCGGCGCCGAGAATCGTGCCCACCACATGGGTGTCGTGGCGGAAATCGCTGGGGAAGTTCGGACGCAACGGGCGATCGATCAGCCGGCAAGTCAGGATCGCATCGTCGGATGCACGCCCCTCCCGCCGGAAGAACGAACCGGGAATCCGGCCCACCGCGTACATGCGCTCCTCGATGTCGACGGTGAGCGGGAAGAACGACGCGCCGTCGCGTGGACGGTTTGACGCTGTTGCGGTGACGAGCACTTGTGTGTCGCCGATGCGGGACGTGACCGCCCCGTTGGCGAGGCCAGCGAGTACGCCGGTCTCGAAGGTGATGGTCTTGTCGGTGCCCGCGATGGGACCGGTGACCGAAATGGCTTCAGCCATGTCTGCTCCTGTTGTGGTGACGGGACCTTCCCGCCTGTTGGTTGTTGTTCATCGGGTGTTGCCCATGCATGGGGTGTGCGACCCCGACGTGCACCCGTTGCGGCGACCGGCTAGCGGCCTTCGCTGCATGTGAGATCGGATGCGGCCGGAGACTCGCGTCAGCGCCGGAGGCCGAGCTTTGCGATCAAAGCTCGGTAGCGCTCGACGTCGTTAGCGATCAGGTAGTCGAGCAACCTGCGCCGACGTCCGACGAGCTTCAGCAGCCCTCGGCGGGTGTGGTGGTCTTTGTTGTGGGTATTGAGATGTTCGGTGAGGTGCTCAATGCGAGCGCTCAACTGAGCTACTTGCACCTCGGGCGATCCGGTGTCGGCCTCCGAATGACGATGTTCGTCGATCATCGAGGCCGCTGGGCTTGATCTCTTGGCACTCATGCCGTTGCTGTATTTCCTTTGTGGTGGCGTCGCGTGGGGAGTGGGGTGCCCGCTGCCGCGACGCGGCTGGTCGACCCAGCCCTGCTGATGTGTCTCTCTGTATTGCTGAGGCTATCAGCGCCGACCGCGCATGCCATCTGCACCGTTGCGGCGGGTCAGTTCGATGTCGTCTTGGGGATCTCACAGGAATGTGAACTGAATTCATATACTCCAGCCGCAATTTGAATCCTTGTTCATTCATGGAGTAGGCCCGCATCGTGCATAACCAATTCGAGACATCCGCCGCCAGCCCCCGTCGGGCGCACTTGCGGCACGCGCTGACCCCCCCCCCCCCCGCACCTCGTACGCGTAGATCACCCATGAAGCGGCCGTCTCGCCACACGCTGTCCAGAGTCGCGCTCGCGATCGCAGTGCTGGGCGCCGCGGCGTCGCTGACGCTGCTCGGCCCCGCACAAGCGGCGAGCACCGTAACCGAGGCGCTGCTCAGCAATACCGGCCAGACCCAGCACGCGGACAGCGGGGCCACGATGGGTCCCAGCAACAGTCATGCGGAGCATGCCGCACAGGCGTTCACCACAGGCACCGACACCGGCGGCTACGAGCTTTCGTCCATTGGCATCAAGTTCAGCGAGATCAGCGCAACGGCGGCACCAGATTCTTTTCTAGATCTGGACCTGAAGGTTTCGGTTCACGTTGGAGGCAGATACAACGGCGCAGATATCCCTGGGGCTCGACATTGCACCGGCAATCTGGTGAACCCGGACAATCTGGTGAACGCGGTCGCCACAACTCCCAGCGCGGTCTACACATTCACTGTCGATCCAGACAATCCGTGCACGCTCGCCGCAAACTCCACGTACTACATCAAAGTCCGACTCGATCAGAGGTTGGACAACGGTGTTCCGAAGTCACGCGGCAGCATCGTCTGGGACTACACGGGCTCAACGACGCTCGACGACGGAGCAGCGGCCGGCTGGAGTATCGGGGGCGGGTTCTTCCAGAGCATCATCTTCGGCGAGATCAACTGGCAGAGCGTGTCCGGCAAGACCTTGCAGGTCGAGATCAACACCGAGGTCACGGTTGCTGGGCTGATCATCGACCCCACCGAGCTCGACATTGAGGAGGGGGACTCCGCGAGCTACACCGTGAAGCTGGCGGCAGCGCCGGCAGGGGACGTCACGGTCACCATCGGGGGCCACGACAACACTGATGCGACGCTGTCGGGCTCTGGCCTCACTGGCAGCGACCTCACGTTCACGACATCGAACTGGAACAACCTCCAGACGATCACCGTGACCGCCGCCGAAGACGGCGACAACGACGACGAAGCAGCCATCGACCTCACCCACACCGCCTCCAGCACTGGTGACACTAACTACGACAACCTCACCGGCAGCACCGTCACCGTCACCATCGAAGACGACGACGAGGCCGGGCTGATCATCGAACCCACCGATCTCGCCATCGGGGAGGGGGTGGCCGCGGTCCCGGACGGCAACAACTACCTCGTCCCGGCGGGATACACCTACACCGTCAAGCTGGCGACTGAGCCAGATGCAGATGTCGATGTCGAGATCACGGGCCATGCAAGCACTAGCGCGGTGCTGACAGGTGTCAACAATGACACGCTCACCTTCACCTCCAGCAACTGGGACATGGCCCAGACCGTCGTCGTCACCGCCGACGAGGATGACGACGACGACGAGACAGTCACCCTCTCCCATGAGGCCAGCAGCACCGGCGACAACGACTACGACGGGCTGGCCGGCAGCGATGTCACCGTCACCATCACCGACAACGACGGGGCCGGGCTGATCTTCGACATCGACCCCCTCGAACTCACCGTTGACGAGGAGGGTTCCGCCAGTTACACCGTGAGGCTGGCTTCCAAGCCAGAAGCGACGGTCAGTGTCGTCCTGACGGGTCAATCGGGCAGCGATGTGTCGCTGACGGGCGATGTGCAAACGAACACTCTCCAATTCGCCCCCGATGACTGGAACACACCCCAGACCGTCACCGTCGACGCCGGCGAAGACGTCGGCACCACCGAAGACGAGGTCTTCCTCCGCTACACCGCCACCAGCACCGGTGACACCGAATACAACAATCTCACTGACGACCTCGTGAAGGTCACGATCACCGACAACGACAGCCCCGCCGTCGCCATCAATCCCACCGCGATTGACGTCGACGAGGGCGGCTCTGGGAGGTACACCGTGCAGCTCGTCACTCAGCCGTCTGCGAACGTCACCGTCACCGTCCCAGCCAACTCCGGCGCGTCACTGTCTGGCGGCGCGCTGACGCGCGACCTCACCTTCAACTCCGGCAATTGGAATGTGCCTCAGACCGTCACTGTCACGGCTCATGAAGACGATGACGCCCGCAACGGCGCAGTCGACATCAGCCACTCCTCATCCGGCGCCGACTACGTCAACCTCATCATCAGCGACGTCGGGGTCACCATCCTCGACGACGACGAAGCCGAGCTGGTCATCGACCCCACCGAGATCGACGTGGATGAGGAAGGTTCCGCGAGCTACACCGTGAAGCTGGTTACTGCACCGTCTGTGGACGTCACCGTCGACATCGACGGCCACGTCGGCACCGATGCGTCGCTGTCAGGCAGCAACGTGTCCAACGACGCTCTCACCTTCACCCCCCCAGAACTGGGACATGCCCCAGACCGTCACCGTCGTGGCTGCAGACGACGGCGACACCGATGACGAAGCAGCCGTCAACCTCGCCCACACCGCGTCCAGCGCCGACACCGACTACAACCTCACCGGCGACTCTGTCAGGGTCAGCATCACCGACAACGACGACGTCGGCACCGTCGGGAGCGACACCGCAGCGGTGCTCGTGTCCACCGACTCCTTCGAGCTTGTCGAGGGCGATTCGGGCGACTACACGATCACCTTGGGCACGCAGCCGACCGCGGACGTGACCGTCGCCATCGTCGGGCACATCGGCAGCGACGTGACGCTCGGCGGCAACACGCTGAGCAACGACAACAAGCTGACGTTCACGGCCGCGAACTGATCCACGACGCAGATCGTGACGGTGACCGCCGACCACGACGCCGACGCGATCGACGAGGCCGACGTGACGCTCACCCATGTGACCGAGAGCGCGGACTCGGAGTACAACGGCATCAGCGTCGACTCGGTCACCGTCGCCGTCGACGACGACGACACCGCCTCAGTCACCGTGACGGTCGCGGGGTCGGCCACGGAGCTGTCGGTAACCGAGGGCGGCTCCAACACCTATGGTCTCTATGAGCTGTCGCTGAGCTCGCAGCCGATCGCGGACGTCACCGTCACCATCGCCGGGCACGACGGGAGCGACCTGACCCTCAGCGGCCTCACGCTGAACAGCGACTACGAGCTGACGTTCACGGACGCGGACTGGTCCACTGCGCAGACCGTGACCGTGACCGCCGCCGAGGACGACGACGCCGGCACAGACGACCCGGTCGATCTCACCCACACGGCCGCCAGCGGCGATCCGGACTATGACGGCATCAGCGTCGACTCGGTCAAGGTCACCATCATCGAGAACGACGACGCCGCAATCACAGTGAAAGACACTGCCGCGACCACCGAGATGGACACGGAGTTGGACATGCCGGAGATCGGCACCGGTACCTACACCGTCACGCTGTCGCACCCGCCGACCAGCGACGTGACCATCGACATCACCGTCAGCTGCGACACCGGCAGCTGCGAGGTGACCACCAATCCCACCCGGCTCACCATCAACGCGTTGAACTGGGACACCGCCCAGACCGTCACAGTGATCGCCGGCAACGACGATGACGCCATCCACGACGGCGCCACGATCACTCACACCGTCGACGAGGGCAGCGCCGACGAATGCGCCCTGGTCGTCGTGGCCGACGTCACCGTCAACGTCATCGACAACGACACAGCGGGTCTGAGCGTCTCGCCTGCTGCGATCGGGATCGTGGAGGAAGGCACCGGCACATTCACGGCCGTGCTGACCAGCGAGCCATCAGATGATGTGACCGTCGAAGTGGCCTCCGCCGACGCCGCCATCGGGACCGTCACCGCAGGCGCGTCGCTGACGTTCAGTCCCACGAATTGGGACCGCGCCCAGCCCGTCACCGTGTCAGGCACCGACGACGCCGACAACGACAACGGCGACGAAACCACCACCGTGACCGCCACCGCGTCCTCGACCGACACCGGCTTCCAAGGCGAAACCGCCGACGTCACAGTCACCGTCACCGATAACGACGCTGCCGGAGTGGTGCTGACACCGCCGTCGCTGACGGTGACCGAGGGCGAGACTGGTACCTACACCCTCTCGCTCGCCCATGAGCCCTCAGCCAACGTGACCATCGACGCCACGGCCGAGGCCGGGGCCGGCATCACCGTCAACGACGGCGACACCGCCAGCGTGACGTTCACCCCCTCGAACTGGAATCGGCCCCGTTCGGTGACCGTTGCGGCGGCCGAGGATGACGACAAGGACCACAGTACGGCCAGGATCACCCACGCCTTCGCTGCGGACAGCGCCGCCGAGTACGCCGTCATCACTATCGGCGACGTCGTTGTGACAATCGAGGACGACGATGTCCCCGGGCTACGGATCGACACGGAGGGCCACGTCGTCACCAAGGGACGCACAGCGACTTTCACCGTCAGTCTCAACAGTGCACCGGATGCCGGTGCGGTGCAAACCAGCGTGCCGCCTCAGTTCGAGGCGCCCGAGGTCAGGACCGACCTTGGCATCAGACCGCCGACGGACGTGGACGTGACGATCCATGCAGCAGGCGATCTGTCGGTGGAGCCGACCGTCCTCAGGTTCACGGCATCGAACTGGAATGTGCCCCAGCAGGTCGAGGTGACCGCCAATGGTGCTGCGGCCGATTCCAGGTTCACGATCGTCCATGCGATCGCAGGCCCCACCGACTACGCCAACGTCGGCAACGAGGGCCTCGACCTGACCGTGCGACCGCCTGTCCGGTCCAACCCTGGTGGTGGCGGCAGTTCCGGTGGCGGCGGTGGCGGCGGTGGCGGCGGTCTCGATGTCGGTGTTGCGACGTTTGTGGTGGCGAATGGGTGGAGTGCTGCTGATGTGGGTGTGGCGGCGGTGTTGGCGGCGCGTACCTCTGGTGCGGTGGTGGTGTACACAGCGGGGGATGTGTTGTCGGCTGAGACTTCGATGCTGTTGCGGGAGGCTTCGCCTGTTGAGGTGGTGATCGTGGGCGGCATTGCTGCGGTGTCGCGTGATGTCCGTACTCAGATTCGTGCTGCGTCGTCGGAGTCGGGCGTGACGCGTATCACAGGCGACGATCGTTCCGACACAGCGGCGGCCACGGCGCGGCGCATTCTGGGCGGGCCCTCTGATGCGGGCCGTGTGACGTTGAGGGAGTGTCCGACGCTCCCTTGTCAAGCGGCGAGCGCGAGTGGCTGTTGTCGGGTGTATTCGTCTCGCCACATTCGGCGGATGACGCGGTTGGCGAGGTGTCGTTTGTGGGCTCGTCGGGCTTCGCGTCGTGTTTTGCCTTCGGTGGCTTTTCGGGCGAGGTATTCGGCGGCGTCGGGCTGGGTGCGCTGCTGGGTGACCGACGCGATGTAGAGCACTGAGTTGATGCGTCGGTTGCCTCGGAAGTCGAGGCGGTGCTTGACCGGGTCGCCTGAGCCTTCTCGTGATGAGAGCGCGACGGCGCCGGTGCCGCACCAGCGGGCGAACTTGGACTCGCGGTCGAACCGGTGAGGGTCGCCGACCTCGCACACCAGCGTGGCGGCTGCGATGGGGCCGATGCCGGTTTCGTCGCGCAGGGTGGTGCCGTGCTCGTCGAGCAACTCGTCGATGCGCCGTTCGAGACGACGGACCTCGCGGCGCGCTGCACGGTCGGAGTCGATGAACGCCTGGAGCCACTCGAGCCGGTACGCGCCCGCCGGGGTGGTGTCGATGCCAGGATCGACCGCGGCGAGGCGGCGCAGCCGGACCTCGATCTTGCCGTCGCTGGTGAGCAGGTCACGGATCTCGGTGGGGAGCTTCGCGATCTGGTCCCCGACGTGGTGCAGCAGCAAAGTGCGAGCAGCCACAAGGGTTCTGCGGTGCTCGAGGACTGCTTCGATCTCGGCGACGAGCGGGTCATATGCCTCCAGCGCCTGCACGGGACCGAGTGTCGGCTCGGCCTGCAACGCCCGTGCGGTGGCGACCGCGTCGACGGCGTCGGTCTTGCCCAGCCGCCGCGAGCGGCGTTGGGCTGCCGAGCGGGACGCGGGGACCTCGCGGGTGTCGAAGGCGGCCGCGACGAGCGCTATCGCGACATGGGCGCCCCACTTGGCCGACCCTTCCACGCCGACGCGCTTCACGCCGTGCGCGTCGAGCAGATCGATCGCCTCGCCGAACCCGGCTGCGGTGTTCGCGAAAGTCTCGTGGGTGACTTCGACGCCGTGGGGATCCACGATGCCCGCGGTGAAGGTGTCCTGGTGAGGGTCGATGCCCCCGATGGGTGATGTCATGCTGTGCTCCTGCTGGAAGTGGTGTTCCGGTGGGTCCGGGAACGGCAGGGGCGCTTCGTCACATCCGAGTCGAGACAATCAGGCTCCCTTCAAGACAGGAGCGCTCCTGCCGGCCCCACACTCGACGCGACAGGTCGGACAACAGGCACGAAGCCACGATTTTGGTGGAGTCACCGTCGAGCATGGGACCGGACCGTAACCCCCTGGCCGAGGGCACCGGCAACCCAACAGTGACACTCGGATGTTCTGTGTAAGCGGGCCGGTCGGTTGGTCATTTTGGGTGAGCGGGAGTCGTCCTGGGTAGCGGACGGCGAGCTGGTTCAAGCAGCGTTTCCATCCGATGGTTCCTGTTCGTTGTGGTCCTGCTGTGTTGGTGGTGATGTTCCTCATGGCGAGGCAGAGCAGTTTGAGGGCGGCTTGCTCGTTGGGGAAGTGCCCTCGGTTCTTGGTGACCTTTGTGAGCTGGCGGTTGATGGACTCGATCATGTTGGTGGTGCAGATGACCCGGCGGGCTTCTGGGGGGCAGTCCAGGAACGGGATGAACTGTTCCCAGCTCGACCGCCACAGGCTGACCACGGCGGGGTATCTGGCGCCGATGCCGGCTTCGAACTCGTCGAGCGCCGCCTCGGCGGCTTGGGCGTCGACGGCGGCGTACACGGGCCGCAGTTCCTTGGCGACTTGTTTGGGGTCGTTCCAGGTGACGTAGCGGTGCGAGGCCCCCAGCAGGTGCACTACGAGACTCCTGTTGTCAACCTTGGGCCTGACGCTGGTTGTTTGGGGGCAGGCGCGCTGGCGGGGCCGACGTCGTTTCGGTCGGCGACGGAGCGAGGGTTGTGGCGTCAGGTCAGCGGGGCGTCTGGGGTCGGTGGATCGCCGGGTCGTAGAGAGTGCGGTCTTGCCAGCAGCGCCACAGGACGCGCATCCAGCTCGAGGCGACGGCACGCAGGGCAGTGTGCTTGGTGGCGCCGCGTTGGCAGGCCCGGGCGTAGCGATCTGCTGAGATGGGGTCGATTCGCTTGAGCACGTAGGCCCAGCTCGTGGTGGTTGCTCGCAGTCGGCGGTTGCAGGCTCGCCGGATCCGGACCCGTTCGATCTTGCCCGACGACAGCGTCACCGGTGCTGCGCCGGCTTCGGCGAGCAGCGCCTGGGCTGTGGGGTAGCGGCCGCGGTCCTCGCCGATCTCTGAGATCAGCTCGGCCGCGGTGACACGGCCAACGGCGGGGAAGCTGTCGACGATCTGATGGTCGGGATGGTCGGCGAGGAGTTCATCGAGGCGCCGGTTGTAGGACCGGAGCTGGTTGTTCAGCAGCTCGAGCTGGTCAGCCAACGCCAGAGCCGCGTAGCTGTGTCCGGCGACGCTGCCCTCTGCTGCGGTGAGCAGGTTGGTGCGGAGCCGCTCGGCGAGCACAGCAGGCGGGACCCGGCCCGAGTAGCCCGTACGGCGACAGAAGCCGGCCATGCGCGCTTCGCCGACCCGGCCAGCAGCCGCCGGGGTCGGGTAGTCACGCAGAAAGGCAAGCGTGACGTCGCGGTCAACGCTGGAGAACAAGCCGGTCACAGAGGGGTGATACGCGATCAGGGTCTCGCGTAGCTGCGCCTCCACGGTGATCTGGTTCTCGACACACTGGCGTCGATGCCGGGTCACGGCCCGCAGCTCGGCCCCCAGCGCCGACGCGGGCGAGAGCGGCCGCCATCTCCAGCTGTCGGTTCGCATCAGGTCGGCCAACACGAATGCGTCGAAGCGGTCGTTCTTGCGAACGGCGGCCTGGTGCCGTTCGCGGGCAGCTGCTGAAACCCGCGGGCTCACCGGGAACACTGCGAAGCCCTCGCTGTGGAGCCGCTCGACGAGCAGCCCCTCGCTTCGCTCGATCGTGACTCCAACGAGTTCGTCGTGACCGCGCAGCACAACGACGAGCTCGTCGATGCCCGCTCGGTCGTGGGCGAAGCGCTGGTTGGTCAGCTCTCGCCCGATGTCATCGACGACTGCGGCTTGGTGATGAGCCCCGCCCCAGTCGATGCCGGCAAAGGTTGCCATGTGTTGTCCTCCGTCGAGGTCGGCTCATCCGCCTCGACAGGCCACCACCGTCACTCGTTTCGGCGCTCGCAGCGCAACTCCTGATTGCAGTTCGAAGCCCGCCATCGACGGAAGGAACAGGTCTGCGTCTGGACCTCCCGGGTCGGTCTGCACTGGTTCTCTTCCGCCGATGCGGATGACACCCGGAACCTTTCCGGGCCCGCCCATGATGAACCAACGAGGTCTGCACGGTGGCCGCGGGCCAGGTCGCCTCGATCGCGTCGGGGAGGCCTCGCAGGCCGTCGCAGCACACGATCAGCACGTCTTCGACGCCTCGGTTGCGCAGCTCGGTGAGCACCCCCAGCCAGTACTTGGCGCCCTCGCCGTCGCTGTCGCCGATCCAGATGCCCAGCACATGCTTGCGGCCGTCGAGATCGACGCCCACGGCGAGATAGGCGGGCCGGCTGGCGACGTGGCCGTCGCGGATCTTGACGTTCAGCGCGTCGATGAAGACGATCGGACAGACAGCGTCGAGGGGCCGGCTGCGCCACGCCTCGAGCTCGTCGAGCACCCCGTCGGTGACAC
The DNA here is from genome assembly GCF_965237655.1 of Candidatus Poriferisodalis sp. Taxonomy (GTDB): domain Bacteria; phylum Actinomycetota; class Acidimicrobiia; order Acidimicrobiales; family Poriferisodalaceae; genus Poriferisodalis. The sequence continues at coordinate 863,571 of NZ_CBDEGB010000002.1, read as the reverse complement.
GGCTGATCAGGTCACCGGACACCTCCACGCCGTAGATCTCCCCAAGATGGGCCGCCACGTCGCGCACGGTCATGCCCCTGGCGTACAAGGCGATGATCTTGTCGCCGAACCCTTCCAGGCGCGTCGCGCCCTTGGGCACGATCCGAGGCTCAAAGGAGCCGTCGCGGTCCCGGGGAGCGTCCACGTCCACGGTGCCGACGTCGGTGTGCACCCGCTTGGACGCGGCGCCGTCGCGCGAGTCGCCCGACCCCCCCCCAGGGTCGCCCTTCTCATAGCCCAGATGACCGGTCAACTCCTGCGCCAGCGCCCGCTCGAGCACCGCCTTGGAGAGCTGGGTCAAAAGCCCGTCCGCGCCGAGCAGCTCGGCGCCCTCGGCGCGGACGCGTTCCATCACCGCGTCCAGCGCCCCGTCACACACCAACGGCGTCGTGTCCGCCGCCGGCCTCGCCGGCAGCCTCTCTCGATCAATCTCAATCATTGCGGTCCTTCCTGTCGCCCCGGCATCCAACACCGACACGACACTCTCAGACCAACCCCCTTACACAGAGGATCTGACACTCTCGCGGCCGTCGAGCTCCGACAACGCGCAGGCGCGAGCTGTGGTCCAGCCCGCCTCGACGGCGCCGTCGACGAGGTCCAACAGGCCGGCCTTCACGCCGGCATCGACACGCGGGGGCACGCCGGCGGTCACCCCCAACGCTCTCTTCCCTCCAACAAGGTCACCTTGACCGCCATCTCCTTGAGCGCCTCGCCGAGACGGGCCACCTCGTCACGGGCCATCACCAACTCAGGATCGGGCCCCTCGCAGCGCGCACCCGGACGAGACGACGCCAACGCGTCCAAAGCACCCCGCTTGGCGACCTCGCGGGCCCGCATGATCGTGGAACGGTCCACACCCCAATGGTCCGCGCACTCGGCCACCGTCATCTCACCAGTGAGCACCTGCACGAACGCCTCATACTTCTGCACAGGCGACAACAACCGCCTCCTGCGCCGACCGCTGCGCTCCCGGGACTTCGACGGATCGGTCATCTGACGCTCCTCTCACAGCGCCATGCTCCCACCCCGATGTTGTGTAATCAGCGACCCAAAAACAGACACGATCCCAGAATCACGACACGCCCTCGCAGCGTTGCGCGACATCCGCGCCCGCCGCCTGCACGACTATCTGCGCTGGCGCAACGCCGCGGTCAGTCAGGCTGCGAACCCTGATTCACACCTCAGGTGTGCAGACACTTCGCCGCGTCCTCGATGTCGCGGCGAAGCTGGGTCTTCAATTCATCGATGCCGTCGAAGCGCCGCTCGGGCCGCAGCCGACGGACGAAGCGCACCTTCGCCGTCTCGTCGTAGAGGTCGCCGCGGAAGCCGATCAGGTGCGCTTCGATCAGCGAACGCTCTGCGAACTCATAGAACGTCGGCCGGCGGCCGATGTTGACTGCAGCCGGGTATTGCGCTCCATCAGGCCGCACGTACCAGGCGGCGTAGACACCATCGGCAGGAATCTGCAGGTCCGGGGTCGTGGGCAGGTTCGCCGTGGGCACTCCGATCTGGCGGCCGCGACGGTCGCCGACGGTGACGACTCCGCGCACCTCGAACGGCCGACCGAGCAGCCGGTGCGCTCGCTCCACATCGCCCGCAGCAAGCGCTTCGCGGATCGACGTGGACGAGATGACGTCGCCGTCGCCGGTCATCTGCTTCACCAGCGGCAGCCCGACCACCTCGTAGCCGTACTCGGCGCCGACTTGTCGCAGCGTCTCGATGTTGCCTCGGCGTCCCTTGCCGAAATGGAAGTCGGCACCGACCACCACGGCACGAGCAGACAGGCAGTTGACGAGAATGTCGTGGGCGAACTGCTCGGCGGGAACCGCTGCCTGCTTCTTATCGAAGGTCACAACAAGCGTGAAGTCGACGCCGGTCTCGGCCAGTAGCTCCAGCTTGTGGCCGAGATTGCACAGCAGCGGCGGTGCCGATTCCGGTCGCACCACGGTGGCGGGGTGACGGTCGAAGGTCACGACCGCTGTGGCGCAGCCCCGCTCGGCAGCTAGACGATGCATCTCTGAGATCACCGTGCGGTGCCCGCGGTGGACGCCGTCGTACTCCCCCACCGTCGCGACGCTGCCGTGGTCGAGCACCGGACACCAATCCAAGTCGCGGATGACCTCCATGCGCGCAACGCTACTCACGCCGGGCCCGTGCGAGTCCGCCCGCCCAGAGATCACTGCGGGATCGCCCAGAGATCACTGCGGGATCACTGCCGGATCGCCCAGAGATCACTGCGGGATCACTGCCGGATCGCCCAGAGATCACTGCGGGATCACGACGGCAAGACCGTGGCACGCAGTCGCCCGTCGACGCGCTCATGCACGGCCACGAGCGCTCCGGTGGGGTCGACCAGCGCCCACGGACCGGAGCCGTCGTAGCGAGCGTCCACGAGATGGACACCGCTTCTGGCCTGAATTGCCTCCTCATCGGACACGAGAATCTGCGCCAGATCCCGCACCAGCTCGAGGGGGGTTCGCAGTTCGGCCTCGGTCGGAGGACCCGCCTCGGACAGCGTGAACGAGCCGCTGCGCGTGCGCCGCAGCGCTCGAATATGCGCCCCGCCTCCCAGCGCAGTACCCAAGTCGGCACCGAGAGTTCTCACATAGGTGCCGGCGGAACAGTCGACCACGGCCCGGTAGACGAGCGGGTCGTCGGTGCGGTCCACTTTGAAGCGGTACACCTCGACATCGCGTGGAGCGCGTTCTGCGCTCTGCCCCGAGCGGGCGATCTCGTGCAAGCGGCGGCCTCCGACGCGCACTGCAGACACCATCGGCGGCAGCTGCGAGATCGTGCCGATGAAGCCCGCAGCTGCAGCGGCAACATCGGCAGGATCCAGATCCATGCACCAGGTCGTGACCGGCTCGCCGGCAGCATCGAGGGTGCTGGTCTCGACGCCGAACACGATCTCGCACTCGTAGCTCTTGTGGGAGGCGGTGGCGAATCGCAGCAACCGGGTCGCATTGCCGATGCCAATCACGAGAACCCCCGTCGCGGACGGGTCGAGCGTGCCGGCGTGGCCAATGCGTCTCTCGCCGAAGCGGCGCCGCAGCATGCCCACCACGTCGTGCGAAGTGGGTCCCGACGGCTTGTCGACGATGACGGCGCCATGAACGGTCGCTGGACGGCGCCGTGCCATGGCTGTCAGGCTTCCTCGTCCCGTTCAGCGGCGATATCGGAGACCTGCGCCTCATCGGGCTCGCCGGACAAGCCAGCCAGCAGGTCTTCGATCCTCTCGGCGTTGATAGGCCCCTGGTCCCGGCGAAAGCGGAGCGCTGGTGTGCGCCTCAAGCTGGTCTGGTCGCCCAAGGCTCGCTGAAGGCGGTGATGGTGCTCATCGAATGCCGCAGCCGCCGCCTCCTCGGATTCCTGATCGCGCACGTCGTAGTGCACCACTGCGACACTCAGCTCGCGATCAACGTCCACACCGGTGATCACAATGCCGTCGAACACCTCGTCGAGCCGTTCCATCTCCGAGGCCACGACGCTGCGCACCACCTGGGCGACGCGGTCGGTTCGCTCGTACTGGTGCGCAGTCGGCATCGAGTGTCGCCGGCGACGGGGGCGACGAGCCATCGGGTGAGTGCTCCCTCAGGCGACGCGGGCGATCTCGCGTTCGGTATACGTCTCGATCACGTCGCCTTCCTTCAAGTCGGTGAAGTCGCTCAGACCGATACCGCACTCCATGCCCGCCGACACCTCGGCGACGTCGTCTTGGAAGTGCCGCAACGACTTGACCGATCCCTTCCAGATGATCGTGCCGTCGCGCAGGAACCTGACCTTGGCGCCGCTGCGCACGTTCCCGTGCTCGACGACGCAGCCAGCCACGGGACCGACGCCAGAGATGCGGAAGACCTGGCGCACCTGCGCCTCGCCCACCACGATTTCCTCGAACTCGGGCTCGAGCAGGCCGACCATGGCGTTTTGCACGTCTTCGATGAGGTCGTAAATGATCTCGTACAGCCGGATTTCGACGTCCTCGGTCTCGGCTGTCTGGCGCGCGTTGCGGTCCGGGCGCACGTTGAAGCCGATGATCGTGGCCTCGGAGGCCGCGGCGAGCTGCACATCGTTCTCGTTGATCCCGCCGACGCCACGGCTGACGAAGGAGAGCTTCACGTCGTCGCGCTCGAGCTTGCGCAGGCTGTCGGTCACTGCCTCGAGCGAACCGTGCACATCGGCCTTGAGCACGAGGTTGAGCGTGGCTGTCTCGCCAGACTGCACCTGCCTGAAGATGTCCTCCAGCCTCGCTCCACCGCCGCTCCCGCCAGCAGTGCCGGCCAAGCTGGCCTGGCGCTGCCAATGCTCGCGGGTCTCGGCCACCTTGCCTGCGGTCTTCTCGTCGGGGGCGACGACGAACAGGTCGCCTGCACGTGCAACCTCGCCGAGACCGAGCACCTCCACTGGTGTGGACGGACCCGCCTCGCTGAGCGGAGCACCGCGATCGTCGGTCATGGCACGCACGCGGCCCCAGGCCGCGCCGGCAACCATCGGTTCGCCGACACGCAGGGTGCCCCGCTGCACCAGCACCGTTGCGACCGGACCCCGGCCGCGGTCGAGATGGGCCTCCAGCACGATTCCGACAGCCCGGCCCGATGATTCGGCAGTGAGTTCCTCGAGTTCTGCGACAAGCAGGATCTGGTCGAGCAGCTCGTCGATGCCCTCGCCGGACATGGCCGACATGAGAACGGTGATCACTTCGCCGCCGTAGGACTCGGGCACGAGGCCCCGTTCCGCCAGCTGGGCGCGCACCCGGTCGGCGTCGGCGCCGGGACGGTCCATCTTGTTGATGGCGACGATGATCGGCACATCGGCCGCATGTGCGTGGTCGATGGCTTCGGCAGTCTGCGGCATGACACCGTCATCAGCCGCCACGACCAGCACGACAACGTCGGTGGCCTGCGCTCCCCGGGCCCGCATCGCCGTGAACGCCTCGTGGCCCGGCGTGTCGATGAACGTGATTCGGTAATCGCCGCGAGAGGTCTGATACGCGCCGATGTGCTGGGTAATGCCACCCGCCTCGCCTTCGACAACGTTGGAGGAACGAATGCGGTCGAGCAGCAGTGTCTTGCCGTGGTCGACGTGACCCATGACGGTGACCACCGGCGGGCGAGTCTGCCCTTCGGCGTCAGAAAGGTCGACCTCGAGGGCCCGCAGCAGCTCCTCCTCCTGCTCGGCGCCGGGCTCGGTGATACGCACTTCGGCGTCGAGTTCGACAGCGAACAACTCGATCATGTCGTCGCTCAGCGACTGCGTAGCGGTCACCATCTCGCCCTGTTGCAGCAGGAACCGGACGATGTCGGCGGCGGAGCGATTCAGACGGGCGGCGACCTCCTGGGCCGTCGAACCCCGCTCGATGACGATCTCGCCTTCGGGAACGGGTGCGTCGATCGGCGTGTAGGCGGTGAGCTGCTGGGGCTGCAATTCCTCGCGCTGGCGACGGCGGCGACGGCGAGGGCGCCCACGGGCGCCGCGTGGTGCACCACGCGGACCTCCCGGGCGTGCACCAGGCGGACCCGCTGGGCGTCCGCCAGGCGCTGACGGGGCTCCTGCGTGAGGGCGACCGCCACCAGGCTGCCCGCCATGGGGACGCTCGCCACCGGCCGCTGGACGGCGGAACCCGCCAGGGGGACCCGAGCGGTAGGGGCCGCCGCTGCGCGGAGTGGTGCGTGGCGGACCGGGCGGCGGGGGAATCGGCTTGCCCGAACCCGAGCGAGGCGCCAATGGCGGGGGCGGAATCGCGCGGCCGTCGGCAGCCTTCGGAGTTACCGGCAATCGAGACGGGGGCGGCGGCAGTTCTGGGTTGGCAGCGTCGGAGGGAACTGGTCTCGATGGCGCCGCCGGTTCGTCGGTTCTGGCCGCCGGTCGCTGAAGTGGCGGAAGAACCGGCCGCGCGGATTCTTGGCCGCTTGAAGTGACCAGACGTCGCGGTGGCGGCAAGTCGGGCGGAAGGGTGCCCGGCGGAGGCATTTCCGGCGGGAGCGGTGGTGCGGACTCGGCTGGTGCCGCCGGCCGAGGCCCTGTTGGCGCAGGCGCTTCTGCCGCAGGAATGGGTTCAGGCGTCTGCGGAACGGGCTCCGGGGCGGGCGCATATTGCGGAGGTGGCTTCGGTTCGGCCGGGGCGGGCCGGGCCGGGCGGGCCGGGCGGGCCGGGCGGGCCGGGCGGGCCGGGCGAGCGGCTGGTGTGGATCGGGGCGCCGCTGCGGACTCTGGGCGTTGTGGCGCGCGCTCGGCCGCAGCGGCGGACTTCGCGGGTGCCTTGCGAGCCTTGCGAGCCCCTGGCTGCGACTCTTCACGAATCAGTCCCTCGCGTGCGGCCTTGCGCCGGACGCGGTCAGCCTGAGCGTCCTCCATGCTGGACGAGTGCGTCTTCACACCGATGCCCAGGGACTCGCATACGTCGAGCACCTCGGTGAGCGTGATGCCCAGCTCTTTGGAGAGCTCGTGAACGCGGACTTTCTTCGGCAAGCGGTCGGTCTTTCTTTCGGGAGTTGAAGCGATGCCCAGCAGGGCTCAGGAAATGGAACGGGGACGCGACGAGACCGGCCATGGGCCCTTAGGGCGTCGCCGAGTCCGATGGAAGCGTACTGGGGTCGGTGTGGGCCTCTGCAGGGGTCTCATCGGCGGTCTCGCCGACCGGCGCGTCATCGGCTGTCTTGCCGACCGGAGCGCCATCGGAGGTCTCGCCGACCTCCTGCTGTTCGTTGACTGCCTCGGACCACTGGCCCGCTGTGATCGCTTCGCCGCCATCGGCAGGAACCCAGGTCTGCTCGCCCGTATCCGGGTTCGTCACCCACTCTCCCTCGGCCCACTCCTCTCCTGAGTAGCCGGCCTCCTCCTCGGCAATCTGCGTCTCACTCTTGATGTCGATCCGCCAGCCGGTCAACCGGGCCGCCAGACGAGCGTTCTGGCCCTCGCGGCCGATCGCCAGCGACAGCTGGTGGTCGGGCACGATGACCTCCGCCACACCTTGTTCGGAGTGGAAGCGGACCTCCCGGACGCGAGCCGGGGACAGCGCCTTGGCCACAAAATCGTGGAGGTCGTCGGAGAACGGGACAATGTCGATCTTCTCGCCTCGCAGCTCGTTGACGACCTGACGGACGCGGCTGCCGCGGGCCCCGACGCATGCGCCGACCGGATCGATGTTGGAGTCGTTCGACCACACAGCGATCTTCGTGCGATGGCCGGGTTCGCGCGCGCACGCCTTCAGCTCGACAACACCGTCGGAGATTTCGGGGACCTCCAGCTTGAACAGCTCACGAATAAGTCCCGGGTGCGTGCGCGACACGACGATCTGCGGGCCCTTGGCGGTCTTGCGCACCTCCACGATGTATGCCTTGAGGCGGCTGTTCGGCTCTGGCCGCTCGTAGGGCACCTGCTCGGATTGGGGCAGCAATGCCTCAACGCGACCCAGGTCGAGCAGGGTGTAACGAGCATCGTTCTGCTGGATGATGCCGGTGACGATGTCGCCCTCCCGCCCGGCGTACTCGTCGTACTTCATGTCGCGCTCGACCTCGCGGATGCGCTGGTTCAGGACCTGCCGGACGGTTTGGGCCACGATGCGCCCGAGATCGTGCGGTGTGTCGTCCCACTCCCGCAAGACAGTTCCCAATTCGTCGACTTCCTGCGCGTAAACCGTGATGTTGAACGACTCGTCGATGATGACGTAGGCCTGCTCAGCGGCACCCTCGCGGCGCTTGTAGGCCGATTCGAGGCCGTTCGCGACTGCCTCGAGCAACACCTCGGTGCTCATGCCCTTCTCGGCGGCGAGTGCTTGGAGCGCCTCCATGATCTCGGGGCTGTTCATCGTCTCTGCCTTCCTGGCTTACTGCGAGGGTCTGACTTGCTGTGAGGGGTGCTGCGGGATCCAGGCTTGCGCCGCGGGCGCGGACCCCATTCGAATGTTGTGCGGGCCTTGGCGATGTCGTCGAATGGCACCGTCAAGATCTGGCCAATCTCATCCGGTCCGGCTTGGGCGTGGCCCTGCTCACCACTGGAAATCTCCTCGACGCGGACCGAGACGCCGGAGGGGTCGGATTCCAGAATCTCGCCGACGATACGCCGCCGCGGCGATTCGCTGGTCCGGATCACCACCTGCTCGCCGACAGCACCTGCAAAATGTTCTAGGCGGTTCAAGCTGCGCTCGAGCCCAGGGCTGGACACTTCGAGCACGTACCGGCCCTCGATCACGTCGGCGGCATCCAGAGCCGCGGACAGCCTGCGGCTCAGTCGGCCGAGTGCCTCGACGCCGATGGCGCCCCCGGCCATGGCAGAAGCCAGCACGACCAGAGTCCCGCCTCGCCATTGCACGTCGTAGAGGGCACAGCCGACCTCGGTCGCCACGGGACCAGCGAGGTCCGCTATTTCGGAGGGGTGAGCACTTGCGGGGGCGCGCGAGGCCGCAGCGGTGTGAGTCATCGCAACCTCCCTGTCCGCGTAGCCCCAGCCGCCCTCGGGGCTGTGCCTGCGGAACCGGCGCTTGCACCGGATCATGCAAGGACGCTTGCGCAGAGCCCACGACCAGCCGAAACTGTCCTGCGGGTCCCACGCTACCAGTGCAACCTCGGGGTTCCCGACCGCGGAGCCGGGTTTGCTGCGCGGCTAGCGGCCCTAGGGCCCGAGCGGCCCGAGCGGCCCGTGAGCGCAGCGAACAAGAGCGGGAGACAACAATCTCGTCAGTGGCAGCCGCATGCTGCGCGGCTAGCGGCCCTAGGGCCCGAGCGGCCCGTGAGCGCAGCGAACAAGAGCGGGAGACAACAATCTCGTCAGTGGCAGCCGCATGTTGCGCGGCTAGCGGCTCCGAATGAGGGCAACGCGCTCGGCGGCGTGGTTGACATCGTCACCCTGCTCGCTCGCCTGCGCAGCTCGATCAGCTTCAGCTGCTGCTGCGGCGCCGGCCTCGGCTCTCCCAAGTGCGGCCTCGACGCCGTCGGCCGCCACGATCTTGGCCCACTTCACCAAAGCCGCGACCATCTCGTCCTCGGGCACTACGGCCACGACTTGGCCCTTGACGAACAGGTGACCGCGCGAGCGGCCTGCTGCTATGCCCAGATCGGCGCTGCGGGCCTCGCCGGGCCCGTTCACCACGCAACCCATGACGGCCACCTGCACGGGCAGGTCCAGGCCTTCAAAGGTTGCTTGTGCCTCCTGGGCCACCGAGATCACGTCCACCTCCGCCCTGCCGCACGAAGGGCAGGCAACAAGATCGGTACCGGAACGCTCCCGCAGTCCGAGTGCCTGGAGCAGCTGCTGGCCGGCAGTGGCCTCTTGGACGGGGTCGGCTGTCAGGCTGTAGCGAATGGTGTCGCCGATGCCCTCGTTCAGCAGGGTCGCGATGCCAGCGGTGGCCTTCACCAGGCCGGCCGGCGGGGGTCCAGCCTCGGTGACGCCGAGATGCAAGGGAAAGTCAACTGCGTCGGCGAGCATCCGGTAGGACTCCACCATCAGCGTCACGTCGCTGGCCTTCACCGAGATCTTGACGTCGTCGAATCCCACCTCTTCGAAGTACCCGAGCTCTCGCTTGGCCGATTCCACCAGCGCGGCGGGAGTCATGCCATAGCGCGCCTCGATGTCGGGATCGAGGGACCCGCCGTTGACGCCGATGCGGATCGGGACGCCGCGGTCCCGGGCCTCAGACGCCACGGCGCGTATCTGGTCAGGCTTGCGGATATTGCCTGGATTCAGCCGCAGGCAGGCCACTCCGGCGTCGAGCGCTGCCAGCGCGAGCCGGTACTGGAAGTGGATGTCGGCCACCAAGGGCACGGGCGAGCGGGGAACGATGTGCGCAAGCGCCTCCACAGCCGCAACGTTGTTCGCGGTGCAGCGGACGATGTCGGCCCCGGCCCCGGCCTGCGCATAGATCTGAGCGAGCGTGCCGTCGACGTCCGATGTCTTCGTCGTCGTCATCGACTGCACAGAAATGGGTGCCCCACCCCCGACGGCGACCGAGCCGACGTTCACTTGGCGTGTGTGGCGTCGGACGTAGCGCCCAGATGACTCAAGCGTCATGTCCACCTCTCACAGATCTACCGGTCACAGGTCCACCGGGTTGGCGATATCGAGGTACAGCAGCCCCACTGCCAGCAGTGCGAGTGCGGCGACCACGACGGTGGCGAGCGGCGCAAGTTTGCTCGGATCGATCAAGTATCGGCCGCGACCCCCGCGTTCTCGCCAGCGCTCATAGGTAGCGACAGCCACATGACCTCCGTCGAACGGCGGCAGCGGCAACATGTTGAACACACCGAGGAAGACGTTCACCAGCGCAAACATCAGCGCGCGCTCGGACCAGCCCCAAGATGTGTCCGACGCCAGGTCCACGATGCCGTAGACCCCCAATGGGCGCATGCCCAGGTTGCTGTTCGCCGAAGGATCACCGGGCGGCGACACGATGCGGTCGACGACGTCGCCGAAATTCGCGAACAAGCCCCAAATGCCTCGTACAGAGTCGACTATTGAGCGCCCAAGGTCGACCAATGCCTGGACCACCGCAGTCGGCAGACCGACGGTCTCGTAGACGATGACCCACTCGGGCCGAACACCCAAGAGTCCCGACCCGGTACCGGGGTCTGTCGCCAGTTCGGCCTCAACGGTGCGCAGGACGCCATCTCGCTCGATCTCCAGCGCTACCCGCTCGCCGGGTCGGGACTGCACCTGGGACACGAAGACGTCCCATTCCTCGGTGGCTGCACCGTTCAACTTCACGATGCGGTCGCCGGCCTCGATGCCTGCCGCATCCGCCGGGAATGTGACTCCGTCTCGCTGCTTGACCACTTCGGCGACCTGCCAGTTGTTCCCATCGCGAGTCGGCGCGCCGAGCGCTGCATGCACCACTCCGAACGCGACGAGCGCGAGGCACAGATGCATGAGCGAGCCGGCGCACACGACCAGCAACCGGCGCGGATAGGTCTGGGTGCGGTAGGCCCGGCTCTCGTCGCCCGGTTCCACGGGTTCGGAGCGCGACATGCCGATGATGCGCACGTATGCCCCAAGCGGCAGCGCGCGCAGTCCGAACGACGTCTCTCCGCGTCGGAAGCTCCACAGACGGGGGCCGAAGCCCAGAAAGAAGTCGGTGACCTTCATCCCGACGGCACGAGCGGCCGCGAAATGGCCGAACTCGTGCATGAACAGCACACCGGCAAGCACCGCTGCGGCACCTACGGCGAACGGGTAGCTCCAAGCCAGCACCACCAGCGCCACGAGCCCCACGATCCAGCGAGCAGTGCGCGCCGCCGAGCCTGGCGCCGGGGGTTCCGGCTCGTCTGTGTGGCCCTTCATGATCGGATTCCCACCACTGCGTCGGCGGCTCGGCAGCGGCCAGCTCGATCAGCTGCGATCACGGCGTCCACGCTGTCAGCCGCGGCGCCGTCATGGTGCTGCATCGCGCTGTCGATGACGGTGGCGATCTCGTGCCACCGCAGCCGGCCATCCAGGAATGCGGCCACGGCCTCTTCGTTGGCCGCATTGAGCCACGCCGGGGCGGTGCCTCCGGTTCGGCCCGCCTCGTAGGCAAGGTTCAAGCAGCCGAAAGTGTCGGTATCGGGCAGCTCAAAGGTGAGGCTCCCCATTGCGGACCAGTCAATTGCCCCAAATGGCGTCCCGATGCGCTCGGGATAGGCCAGGGCGTAGCCAATCGGGAGACGCATGTCGGGCAGCGAGAGTTGCGCGACGGTGCTGCCATCAGCGAAGGTCACCATCGAGTGGATCACCGACTGGGGTTGGATGACCACATCGATCTGGTCGTAGTCCACCCCGAACAGTTCGTGCGCCTCAATGACCTCGAGGCCCTTGTTCATGAGGGTCGACGAATCGACCGTGATCTTGGGTCCCATCGACCAGGTGGGGTGCGCCAAAGCGTCTGCGACTGTCACCTCACGCAGCGCCGCAGCGCCGCGACCCCTGAAGGGCCCGCCGCTGCCGGTGAGAATCAGCCGCTCCGGCGCAGACGCTTGGCCGGCGAGGCACTGGTGCAGGGCGCTGTGCTCGCTGTCGACCGGAATGAGCTCGGCGCCCGGCACGGCTCGCAACGGCTGTACCAGCGGACCCGCTGCGATGAGGCTCTCCTTGTTGGCGAGCGCGAGGCGTCGCCCGGCCCGCAGTGCTGCCAGCGTGACGCCCAAGCCCGCGAAACCCACGACGCCGTTCACGACGACGTCGGCTCGGCCTGCGAGATCGGCGAATGCGTCGGGGCCCGCCAGCACCTCGACGCCAGCAGGCAGCGCAGCCCGCAGCTCCCGAACCAATCCCGGATCGCCGATGCCGACGGCAGCCGGTTTGAACTCGGCAGCCTGTGCCGCGAGCTCGCTCACGGAGCTGTTCGCGCCAAGCGCGATGGCCCGGAACCGATCTGGCTCGGCGCGCATCACCTCTAGCGTCTGGGTGCCGATCGAACCTGTCGATCCGAGCACCGCGACCGTCGTCGCGCCCATGGGCCTATCCCAACACGTATGTGCCGACGAAGTACGCCGCTGGCAATGCAAACAGCAGCGCATCGAAGCGGTCGAACACGCCGCCGTGACCGGGCAGCAGATTGCCCATGTCCTTCACGGCCACATCGCGTTTGACCAGCGACTGCGCCAGATCCCCGAGCGGCGCTGCGAGCGCGACGGCGAGGCTCAGCCACAACGCATCAAGCAGGCTTCCGGTCCACGGGAACACCCCGGGGAAGCGGTTCAGCACGAGAGTGGTGACCACCACCGACAGCACGATTCCCCCGATGAGCCCTTCGTGGGTCTTGTTGGGGCTGATTCGTGGTGAAAGCCGGCTCTGGCCGGTCGTGCGGCCGATGACAAAGCCGCCGACGTCGTACACGGCGGTCCCGATCACGGCGCCGATCAGCATCGAGTCGCCGTTGGGTTCGCGCAAGATCAGCGCAGCGAATGAGCCCAATCCGCCCACCCACAACAGACCGAGCGCGGTAATGGCCAAGTTCGCCGTGGGATGATCCCGCTCGATGCCGAGCAAGAACCAGCAGAAGATCGTCACTGCGGACACGGCCAGCACGATCGGATAGGCCTCCACACCACGCAGGTGCACCCCGACGGTCAGGCCGGCGACGCCCGCGAGTCCTGCCAGCGTCGCCGGGCGGTATCCAAGCGGCCGGGCGGCCCGGTAGAACTCCGCTGCAGCCAAGACCAAGACAATCACGACGAGCGCGACGGTGGCTGCCTCGCCGAGCCGAAGCGCGCCGAAGAACAGCGCAGCCAGCGCCAACCCGACGACGATGGCGGCAGGCAGGTTGCGACCGCTGCGGCCTGCATCAGAGGGGCCGTTGTGCAAGACGGTTCGGGTTTCGTCGCTCACGACTCCACGCTCCTCGTAGTCCTGGCTCCCCTCGCGCCAGTGCGAGGCAGACGCATCCAGCCGGGCCCATTGAGCGAAGCGATCAGGTTCAGATGTCGCCGCGCCAGCCTCCGACGGTACTTCGGCTGCGGCTGGCGCTGTTGCGACCGGCGCCGATGCGGCAGCGGCCTCAGTCCCGGTGTCTTCCGGCATCTCGGCCGGAGTCGGCTCGATGTCGGCCTGCGGGATCTGCGGCGTTGTCTCATCGTCGGGGGAATCGAACAACGGTTCATAACCGGCAGCATCGGGTTCGTCGGTTGGCGTTTGCGTCTCGCCGGCGATACGCGGGTCGTCGGGCAGCTGCGGAAACAGTCGCGAGCCCCCGCGACGCGCTGACTCTGCAGCCGCTGCGTCTGGCACCGGCGGATCCACAGGCTCAGCCGGAGCTGGGGGCGCGGGAGGGTCAGTCGACTCGAAGTTCACCAACGGCCGGGTCGAGCCCAGCGGATCATCAGTAGCCGCTGGATCGCTCGGATCCCCACCAGGGTGCGCCGGCGGATGCTCGCTGCTCTCGGACATCTACTTCCACACCTGTTCGGTCACACCTCGAGGAGTTCTTGCTCCTTGGCGTCCAACGCCCGATCAATGTCTCCGACGAACTTGGCGGTGTCAGCGTCGAGCTCCTGTTCGAAGCTGCGCTTCTGGTCGGCGGAGATCTCCTTCTCCTTTTCGAGCGTATCGAGATCGTGGCGAGCGCTGCGACGCAGGTTACGCACCGCGACGCGCCCGTCTTCGGCCATCTGTTTCACCACTCGTACCAGATCTTTGCGCCGATCCTCTGTCAGCGGGGGGAAGAGGAGGCGCAGGACATGGCCATCACTCGATGGGTTGATGCCCAGGTCAGACTCCATGACCGCTTTGGAGATGGCGTCGAGCGCAACGCGGTCAAAGGGCTGGATGACCAGCATGCGAGCCTCGGGTACCGAGAATCCCGCCAACTGTTGCAGCGGAACGGCCGCGCCGTAGTAGTCGACCTGAAGCTTCTCGACCAGCGCCGGCGTTGCTCGGCCAGTCCGGACCGTGCCGAAGTTGCCGCGGGTGTGTTCGACGGCGCTGCGCATGCGCTGGCGAGCGTCTCCGCAAATCTCGGCGGCGAATTCGCTCACCTGACCAGCGTACCGGGGCCCGTTCGAGTGTCGCCGTCACTCACAAGCCCAGTGTTAGCCGCTGAACCGATCAACGCACCAGCGTGCCCAACGCTTCACCTTCGACGACGCTGCGGAAGTTCCCTCGCGTCATCAGATCGAAGACCACGATGGGAGTGGCGTTGTCCTTGCATACGGCGATGGCTGCGGAGTCCATCACTGCCAGCTCCCGGGAGAGCACTTCGAGAAACGTAACCTCGCTGAGGAGCTGAGCGTCGGGGTCCGTCTGCGGATCGGCCGTATAAACACCGTCGACGCCCGAATGGGTGCCCTTCAGCACGACATCGGCGTCGACTTCCGCGGCACGCAGCGCCGCAGCGGTATCCGTCGTGAAGAACGGGTTGCCGGTACCTGCCGCGAAGATCACCACGCGACCCTTTTCCAGGTGGCGCACAGCGCGACGTCGGATGTACGGCTCTGCGATCTGAGCCATCCCGATGGCGGTCATCACCCGTGTGGGCACGTCCCGCCGCTCGAGCGCATCTTGCAGCGCGAGCGCATTGATGACGGTGGCGAGCATGCCCATGTAGTCAGACTGGGCGCGGTCCATGCCGCCAATCGAGCCTGCCATGCCACGCCAGATGTTGCCGCCCCCGACCACGACGGCGATATCGACTTCCAAGGAGGCCCACACATCGGCAATCTCCGATACCAGCGCGTCGACCACCAAGGCGCTCACGTTGTGACCCCCAGGTTCAGCCAAGGCTTCGCCAGACAGCTTCAGCACCACCCGCCTCCACATCGGCGGGCCTTCCCAACGACGGGGCCTCTGCGGCTCGTCAGACACAGCCACAGCCACCGGAGCGCTCAGCGGCCGATCTCGACCTGGACGAAACGCGTCACGGTTGCCGACCCGACGACATCGGCTACCGATCGTTTCTCGTCCTTCACGAACTTCTGCTCCATGAGCGTGTGCTCGCGCAGATAGCCCTTCAGGCGGCCTTCGACGATCTTTCCCAGTGCCGCCTCGGGCTTGCCCTCATTCCGGCTGATGGCCTCGAACGTGGCCCGCTCGCGGTCAAGCACGTCCGCAGGCACATCCGAGCGCCGGATATAGGTGGGGCGGCTGCTGGCGATGTGCAGCGCAACGTCGTGGGCAACCTCGGGGGTCGCTCCGTCGAGTTCCACGAGCACAGCATTGACGCCACGGCCGTTCTGTTGGTGGACGTAGGCGTCGATACACGAACTGGCCGGTGCCTCGAAGCGCTCGACCGAGCCGACAGCGATGTTCTCTTTGAGCGTGATCTTGAGGTCGTCGATGGCTCCGGCCGCATCGGCAACAGCCGAAGGGCCGCCCGCGATCACATCGCTCAGCAGCTGATCTGCCATCGACAAGAACCCATCGGACTTGGCCACGAAGTCTGTCTCGCAGCGCAATTCGACGATGGCACCAACTGGGCCGTTGCCATTGGGGACCACGCGCGCCACTACGACGCCCTCGCTGTTGTCGCGATCGGCTCGCGCCGCGGACTTGGCGATGCCGTTCTCACGCAGCCATTGGGCTGCGGCCTCGGCGTCCCCGTCGCATCGGGTCAGCGCGTTCTTTGCATCCATCATCCCGGCGCCGGTGGCCTGGCGCAAGGCCTGGACATCCTTCGCGGTGAACGCTGCCATGTCAGCTGGCTTCTTGTGTTCCGGTTGACACGGTGACGGTTTCGGATTCGCCAGTCTCAGCGGCAGGCTGTTCGGCAGGCTCGGCCTCGAGGGTCGCCGCAGCGTCATCGGAGGACTCGGCGTCGCTGCCGGCATCGGGGGATGCAGCAGGAGCCTCCGCGGAGCGCATGTCAGGAACCGCCGCGGCGGCAGCCGCCTTGGCGGCTTGGTCGGCAGCGATGCGGGCCTCGCGCTCAGCAGCCTCGGCCATTGCCGCACGCTGTGCCTCGGCCTGCTGCGCGGCGATGCGCGCTTCTTCGGTTGGCGAACGCTCCCCTGCTGGGGCCACCGCCACACCGCTGCGCTCGGCCATGTACCGACCTTCCCGGGCGGCATCTGCCATGACCCGGCACAACAGTTCGGTTGAGCGGATGGCGTCGTCGTTGCCCGGGATGACGTAGGTGATCGGGTCGGGATCGGAGTTCGAGTCGGCAACGGCCACCACTGGCAGCTTCAGCCGGACGGCCTCGGCAACTGCGATGTGTTCCTTCGGCGTATCGAGCACGAAGACGGCATCAGGCAGTTTGTCCATGTCCCGTATGCCGTTCAAGTTGCGTTGGAGCTTGGTGAGTTCGCGGGTGTGGAGGAGGGCTTCCTTCTTCGGCATGTTGTTGAAGTCACCGGCTGACTGCATCCGCTCGTACTCGAGCATCTTGGTGACACGGCCGCGGATGGTGCGGAAGTTGGTCAGCATCCCGCCCAGCCAGCGCTGGTTCACGTACGGCATGCCACACGCGTCGGCGTGACGCTGAATCGGATACTGCGCTTGGCGCTTCGTACCGACGAACAGAATCGTTCCACCTCGCGCCACGGTGTCGCGTACGTACGCGTAGGCGTTCTCGAGGAGATCCAGCGTCTGCCGTAGATCGATGATGTAGATGCCGTTGCGCTCGCCCCACAAGAAGCGTTCCATCTTCGGATTCCAACGACGGGTTTGGTGGCCGAAATGGACGCCGGCTGCGAGCAGGTCGGACATGGTCACGACAGCGGACATGGGTTCTCCTCCCCACGGTTCGAAACTCTGCGCCGGGAACGACGCCGCTTTGGGAAGCGGCGACCGCGGGGTCGCCCCGGCTGGTCAGTCAATAGGTGGTGGTGCTGCGGTCCCGAAGAGACTGCGCCTCCGGAAGATTGGGCCTCCGGGAGACTGGGCCTTAGAGCACCGCAATGCCAGCGCCGGAGTGTAACCAGCGCAGTTGCAGCCGGTACACCGAGGTTGACGCGGGCACGAGCCTCGGACGGCTGAAGGGTGGTCGCACGCCTGTGCTGGCGTCACCGTCGAAGATCAGGACTGGGTCGAGGTAGACGTCGCCCCGGCGCACGCCGACGTGGAGCCGGTCGGCCGTGGTACCGAGCAGCTGTCCCTGATGCACCCGTTCACCTCGTGTGACGCCGATGCCGGCAACCCCGGAGTACGAGATCCGCAAACCATCGGGGTGGCTCACTGTGACGTGCAACCGGCCTCCCACGGGTCCAGCGAAGCTGACAATGCCGCGTGCGGCTGCCCAGAACGATGAGCCGGGCCGGGTCGCAAACTCGAGGCCGCGATTGCCCGGCCCGTATTCGTGCGCCGGGGGCCTGAAGTGATCGACGATGGTCCCGTGCACGGGCCAGATGTAGGTCAGCGCCGGCTCAGCCTGCGCTGACGCCGGAGCGGTTCCGGCGGCCAAGACAGCAGCGCACGCGGCAGCGAACGCAGCTGATGTGCTGAGACCACGGCCGCTGCGGCGCACCCCTCGACCGCCGAGGCCTCGTTTGATGCGCCGACCCCACGAGGGCCGGCTGTGCTTGATGCGCCGACCCCACGAGGGCCGGCTGTGCTTGATGCGCCGACCCCACGAGGGCCGGCTGTGCTTGATGCGCCGACCCCACGAGGGCCGGCTGTGCTTGATGCGCCGACCCCACGAGGGCCGGCTGTGCAGCAGGCACTCGAAGGCGGCGCTTACGCGCGCGGGTGCGCCGACTCGTACACCTCTCGCAGTCGTTCCCTGCTGAGGTGGGTATAGATCTGGGTCGTCGCGAGTCGCTGGTGGCCGAGCAATTCCTGCACGACGCGCAAGTCGGCTCCCCCGTCGAGCAAGTGTGTGGCGTAGGTGTGTCGCAAGGCGTGCGGATGGGTCGGCACAACGGAGTGCCGATCCAGGATCCGCTGAACGTCGCGTGCACCGAGCCGGTTGCCGCGCAGGTTCACGAACAGCGCAGCAGGGTCGCGATCGGCCCGATTGCGCAGACGCTGCGCATCGAATTCGTCGCTGCCGCCGTCCCGCCATGCTGCGAGCAGCGACACGGACGGCTCGCTGAGCGGCACACGCCGATGCTTGGCACCCTTGCCGATGACCTCGATGTGACTGTTGCCTGGCCGGAAGGCGCCGCGGTCGAGTTGGCACAGCTCGGCAACCCGCAGGCCGCTGCCGTACAGCATCTCGAGCACGAGCCGATCGCGTAGCTCCGTCGGGTCTGCGGGCACCGTGCCGTCGCCGAGCATCTCGGACACTTCGGCTGCGCCGAGCACGCGCGGCAAGCGTCCTGCGCCGGCGGGCGCGGCGAGCCCGAGCGTCGGATCGAGGTTGATCGCGCCGTCGCGCACCAGCCAGCCGTAGTAGCGCCTCAATGCCGATGCCTTGCGGGCCACGGACCGTCGCGACAGCCCGCGAACTGTCAGAAACGCGACGTAACGCCGAAGCCAACGCCGGTTGATGTCGCCTGGATTGCCGTGGCCGGCTCGGGAGGCCCAATCGGCGAATTGGCAAAGATCGGTCCGATACGCGCGCTTGGTGGACTCCGATGCCGCAGTGAGCGACAGCAAGAATTCTCCGACTCGCCACTCCGGGGGCGCTAGGTCCACCAGATCCACAGTACCGAGGAGTCCCCGCCCCTTCGCAAGCGCGATCGCGGCGATGCGGAAGTCTCATCTGGACTTCTCCCACCATCCGCCCGTCTCGGTGACCCAGCCTGACAACTGCAGCCGGCCGAGCGAAGATGCCAGTTCCGCCAGCGTCGCTTCGACTCGCAACGCCAGCTCATCGACCGAGCGGGGTCCGCCAATCAGCTCGTCCAGAACCTGACGGCCGAGATTGTCTTGGGGTGCTTCGGGCACTGCAGCCCCGGCCGCAGAGCCAGCATGCTCTCCCAGAGCCAGCAGGACATCGGACACGTCGCACACGGGCGCACATCCGTCCGCGAGGAGACGGTTCGTGCCGACTGACGTCGCGCTGGTGATCGGCCCGGGCACCGCCATCACGGGCCGGTCTCGCTCAACAGCAGCGTCGACGGTGTACATCGAGCCGCCCGAGGCACCCGATTCGACCACCACCAGTACCTCGCTCAGCGCAGCCACGATGCGATTGCGAGCGGGAAAATGCCACTGCACGGCCGGAGTGCCGAGCGGATACTCACTGAGCAGCGTTCCGTACTGTGCGACGTCCGCCCACAGCGTCCGGTTGGCGGCCGGGTACACGCAATCCAGCCCGCTGCCAACGACACCGATGACAGGACCGCCCTCATCCAGCGCGGCACGCTGCGCGATGCCATCGATGCCAGTGGCAAGGCCTGACACCACCGCTACCCCATGGGCAGCCAGGCCCGTTCCGAGCAGCTGTGCCACGGTGCGGCCGTATGCGCTGCAGCGACGCGTACCGATGATGCCGACCCGCCTGGGCCCCGGCTCTAACGGCGCTCCCTGCCCGAACAGCACCGCTGGAGGCTCGGGCTCCGATTCCCACATCTCGGCAGTGCCTTGACTGTCCGGAACGTGCAGCCAGACGCCCGCTCTCGTGTGGGCTTCGAGCAGATCCGCCCCGATCGGCCGCTCGCCACGTGCAGCTCGGTCAAGCGCTGCGGCTGCGTGCCGCTGCCACGTCGCGATCAATGTTGCGTCCACGCCCCGGCAAGCGCTCAGCCCGGCAACCGTTGCAGCCCGACCAGAGCGCAGGTCCTCGACGGCATCGAGTGCAGTGCGGTCACCGAGCAGGGCCCGTAGGCGCGCCGGTCCAATTCGGGGCAAGGAGCACAATTCGAGCAGCGCTCCGATCTCTGACCGCTCGCCGGCATCGGCTGTTTCGACAATCATCTGGCCGCCGCGGGAACGTGCAGGCTTCCGACGCTCGCACGCAGCGCGAGTGCCTCGTTCAGGCGTTCAGCGTCGACGACTGGATCGTCGCCGTCGAGGTCGCACAACGTCATGACGACGCAACGGACACGGTGCAATCCCCGGCCACTGAGCAGTCCCTTGGCCAGGCGCGTTCGCAGTTCGCGCCGGGCGGCCGCGGTGATCGGAGCGTGACGCTCCAGCTGCTCGTGGGTGAGCTCGGCGTTCGTCGCCACGCCGCGGCCCGCGGCCCGGGCACGTGCCGCCGTCACTCGTGCGCCGACCGTCTCGGTGGATTCACCACGAGCGCCGTCGAGCAGCTGATCGGGTTCGGGACGCTGAACTTGAACACGAAGGTCAAAGCGATCGAGCAGCGGCCCTGACAGCCGGCGCAGGTACCGGAGCCGGGCATGGTCGGAGCAACGACAGGAATCGGGGCGGCCGGCCTGCCCGCAAGGGCATGGGTTCATGGCAGCCACCAGCAGGAATCGGGCGGGAAAGGTGCAGGCCCCCGACGCACGACTGACCCGCACAACGCCCTCTTCGAGCGGTTGGCGCATGGCGTCGAGCACACTCGGTGCAAACTCTCCCAGCTCATCGAGGAACAGCACGCCGCGATGGGCCAGCGAGATTTCTCCCGGGCGAATGGCCGTCGAGCCGCCGCCGATGAGTGCAGTCACGGTGGCGGTGTGATGCGGACTGCGAAGTACGGGGCGGGTCGCGAGGCCCGTCGGCAACGGCAAGCCAGCGGCCGATTGGACCCGCGTCGCCTCCATCGCGAACTGGCGGCTGAGCTCAGGCAGCAGACCCACGAGCCGTCGAGCCAGCATGGTCTTGCCTGCACCCGGTGGTCCCAGCATGAGCAGGTGGTGACCGCCCGCAGCGGCAACCTCGACGGCTCGGCGGGCGAGCGGCTGCCCGATCACGTCACCGAAATCAGGTACTGGCGCTGCGGGCGGTTGGGGCGGATCGGGCGGCGGATCAGGCCACGGCGCGCGGCCCGCGAGCACTGACGCCAGCTGGCCCAGCGTTTGAACAACGTGGACATCGCGGGGACCCGCAGCGAGAGCAAGGTGATACGACTCGGACGCGACGACGACGGCCCGGTCACGAAGCGCGTCGACAAGCGGCAGCACGCCCACCCCGCCCCGGACGACACCGTCGAGACCCAGTTCGCCCAAGAACGCTTTGCCGCGTAGCGACTCGGCCGGCAGCTGCTCGGTGACGGCCAATACTGCGACGGCCATCGCCAGGTCCAAGACGGCGCCGCCCTTGCGCACACCCGACGGTGCCAGGTTCAGCGTGACGCGCCTGTCGGGCCAATCGAGTCCCGACGAGAGCACGGCGGCCCGAACCCGGTCCCGGGCCTCTCGGCACGCGGCGTCAGGGAGTCCGACGATGGTGAAGGACGGCAGACCGTTGGAAACGTGCACCTCGACGGTGACAACATGACCGTCGACGCCGACGAGCGTCGCGGCGGTTGCAGCAGCCAGCATGAGCCTCCTCCGGCAGTTCGGACCGGACGCAACCACACAGGGCGCTGTCCGGCGTTGACGGGGAAGCCCGCTCGGGGCCACGATCGAGTCGGTCTGTGGTGCGCCAGCGTGGTCGTGTTGCTCGCTGCCGCGTGGACCTCTCCGGGACCGTAGATCACGCTCGCGCATCCCAAGGAAGGGTTTTCTGCCGGTCTGCGCCACGCCGATGCCGCGCTTGGGGGGCGATACTGCTCTCATGGGCTACAACCCGTACCGCGAGCACCGCACGACACGGCTCGACTACGTGCTCCTAGCCGCCGCTGCGGTCGTGGCGGCCGGCCTGGTGGTGTGGGCGTTGTTGGGCTGAGGTCTCAGATGCGCAAGCTTGAGCCAGTACCGGGATTCGAAGTGCGCCGGGTGCAGCCGTATGAGGCAACCAAGCGGTATGTCTGCGGCGGCTGCGCCCACAGCATTGAGGCCGCAGTGGGTCACGTGGTCGCAGTGCCAATCGACAACCCTGATCTGCGACGCCACTGGCATTGGGGATGCTGGCAGGCCCGGGATCGGCGACGGCCGGTGGGCTGAACGCCCTGGCTGTCAGAACGCCCCGCTGAGCACCTCGACGTTGCGACCCATGACCGCGGCTGCGTCGAAACGCACCGGCCCTTTCCAGCCGCCGCGCTGGCGCACGTAGTACGCGGCGAGGCGCCGGACTTGCTGCTGCTTGCGACCGGTGATCGCCTCAAAGCCCGTCCCGAAGCGATCGCTTGAGCGAGTCTTCACCTCGCAGACCACCAGCTGTGTCCCGTCGGTGACGACAAGATCCAACTCGCCTGCGGGGCAACGCCAATTCCGGTCCAGCACGCGGTACCCACGCTCGATGTACCAACGCTCGACAAGATCCTCGCCGTAGCGGCCAAGCGCTTGACGCCGGGCGGTCATACGCGCATCGCGCCCAGCCCCCGCCAGCGCGACCGAAGCTGGCCCGCTAGAAGCGCTTCTCGGGAATCCGGGCTGCCTTGCCAACGCGATCGCGCAAGTAGTAGAGCTTCGCCCTGCGCACATCGCCCACGGCCACGCGCTCGATCTTGGCAATGGTGGGAGCGTGCAGCGGAAATGTCCGCTCGACCCCCACGCCGAAGCTGAGCTTGCGTACCGTGAACGTCTCGCTGATGCCCGACGAATGGCGGGCGATCACATAGCCCTCGAACACCTGGGTTCGCTGCCGGTTGCCCTCGACGACGCGCACGTGGACACGCACCGTGTCACCGGGGCCAAAGTCAGGATGATCGTCGCGGAGACGAGCCTGGTCGACCAGATCGGTGCTTCCCATAGCGATCCGACTCCCGTGAAAGGCGTGACGACGACCACTGGAGGGTAGTGGTCCGTCGGCGAATTGCCGCAGCGATGTGCCGTGACAGCCGCAATGAGCTCAGCCGGATTCTCCAAGCTCCAGGTTGAACTCAGCGAGGAGCTCCCGGTCGAGGTCGCTCACGCCCCGCACCGCCAGCAGGTCGGGGCGCTCGCGTGCGGTTCGGACGAGCGCCATGGCTTGGCGCCAGCGACGAACCCGGGCGTGGTCGCCGCTGCGCAGCACTTCGGGAGCCTCGAGCCCGCGGAATGACGCAGGACGGGTCCAATGGGGATACTCCAGCAGACCCGCGGCAAAACTCTCGTCCGCGCTGGAAGCCGCATTGCCGAGCACGCCGGGCACCAACCTCCCAACGGCCTCGAGAACGACCATGGCTGCGAATTCGCCGCCGGCCAGCACGACATCGCCGACGGAGATCGAGCCGTCCACGAGGTCGGTGCGGATGCGCTCGTCAACTCCCTCGTAGCGGCCGCACAGCAAGCTGAATCCGCCCGATGCCGCCAATTCGGAGGCCAAGGATTGATCGAATCGCCGGCCACCGGCATCAAGCAGCAGCAACGGCCGCGGGGGCGAGACCGTCTCGACGGCAGCGAAGACCGGTTCGGGCATCAGGATCATGCCCGGGCCCCCTCCGAATGGTGCATCGTCAACCGTGCGGTGGGCGTCAGTGGTCGCCATTCGCAGGTCCCTGCAGCGGATATCCAGCAGTCCTTGGCTGCGGGCCCGACCCAGCACGCTCAGCCGGCACATTGCATCGAGCTCGGCAGCGAAGATCGAGAAGATGTCGATGCGCAGCCCAATCTCGGGACTGGGTGACGAAGCGGACTCAGTGCCGGTCGAGCTCGAAGAGCCCATCGGGCACCTCCACGTGGACCGTGCCGGGTTCGCAGCGCACGATGAACGTCAGCGGCACGAGGTGGCCCGTGTCGAGCTCGAGCAGGTCTGCTGCCGGATTCGCCACCACGCTCGTGACCACGCCGGCGTCGTATCCGTGCTGATCGATGACTGAGCTGCCGCACAGCTCATGCACCCACAGCTCGTCAGGATCATCCAGTGGCTCGGCGAACAACGTCGTGCCTGTCAGCGCCGCCGCAGCATCACGGTCATCGATGCCGTCGAAGCTCACCAGCCAACGGTTGCCGTCACGGCGAGCGCCCGATACCACTCGCTCGCCAGCGGCGGTCACGAGCGTCGAACCGACGTCGAAACGCTCGAATCGGTTGGTGACCGGGTGCACGGCAACCTCTCCGCGTAATCCGTGTGCGCGTCCGATAGTTGCGATCTCCAGCAGGTCTGCCGGACGGCGGGGATCAGTCCCGGAAGTCGACTTCGACCTGGACGCCATCGCGGTGGGCTGCGGCGCGCACCAGCGTGCGGATGGCGTTCGCGACGCGTCCTCGCTTGCCGATGACCCGACCGATGTCCTCTGAGCTCACGGTTGCCGTCAGGCTCAGTTTCGATCCCGACTCGGCAATCTCGACCTCGACCTGGTCGGGATGCTCGACGAGCTGGGCAATGAGGTACAGCAAGACCTCTTCGGCGGTGGTGGTCCCGGTGTCCGCCCCGGTGTGGCCCTCAGTCACTAGGCCTCCTCAGGTTCGGATGTCTTCGGCTCAGACGCCGCAGGTTCTGCCGAGACTTGCGTCTCCGCATCTTGTGGGGGGATGTCAGCGCTCGGCTCAGGGGTGTCGAGCACCAAGTCGGGCTCCGGCGGCGGCGGCGCGGGAGCTTCAGGGGCCGATTCTGTGGCCGTGTCGGCGGGCTGGGGTGAGCCCGGAGAGCGGAATTCGTCCCACGCGCCGGAAATCGTCAGCAGCTTGGAGACCGTCTCGCTCGGCTGGGCCCCGTGGTTGAGCCAGTGGACAGCGCGCTCATTGACGATCGAGATCGCAGAGGGTTCCTGTCGCGGGTCGTACGTGCCGATGACCTCCAGCACACGTCCGTCACGAGGCTTGCGACTGTCGACAGCGACGACGCGATAGCTGGGCTGCTTCTTCTTGCCGGTGCGCTTGAGGCGCAGACGTACGGCCATGTTGCTCCCGGTTAGGTGATTTCGAAAGGGGGCTCGTTGGGGGGCGGGCGAACCGGCACATGGGGCTTGGCATATGGGGTTTGGTGCACCGATGGGCTGCCGCGCCGACGGCTGAGCCTAACGGGGCATCGCCTCGCAACCCCCGCCCGCACCTGCAAAGGACGCGGCCATCGTCGCCGCTCAGCGGCCGGGCAGCTTCAGGTCCAGCGAATCGGTGTCAATGGCTCCGCCTGCGGGCTTCGTGTTGAGCTTTCCAAGCGACGGCGCGCCCTTGGGCGACACACGTCCTCCACCGCCCGTGCGGGCGCTGCCGCCAGATCGAGTCGGGCCCCGCCCTCGTTTGCGGGCAGTCTTGCGGCTCGCTGGACGTCGCTTCGAGCCCAGCCCCATTATGCCGCCCATCATCTTGCGCATCTGAGTGAACTGCTTGAGCAGGTTGGCGACCTGTGCCGACGATGTGCCGCTGCCCGCGGCGATGCGAGCCCGGCGAGAAGCGTCGATGATCTCCGGCGACACTCGCTCGGCTGGCGTCATCGACAGCACAATGGCCTCGGCGGTGGCGATCCGATCGTCGTCGATCTCGGCATTGCGAACCTGGTCGGAAATGCCCGGCATCATCTGCACAATGCTCTGCAAGTTGCCCATCTTGCGAAGCTGCCTGAGCTGATCCACGAAGTCGTCGAGTGTGAATGTGCCTTCGGCGAGACGCTGTGCTGCTGCAGTCGCCTCGTCGGTTTCGTAGACCTGCTCCGCCTTCTCGATGAGCGTGAGCACGTCGCCCATGCCGAGAATCCGGCTCGCCATCCGATCTGGATGGAACTGTTCGAAGTCGTCGATCTTCTCGCCGACTGAGGCGAACGCCACCGGACGGCCGACGACCTCGGCGACCGACAGCGCCGCTCCGCCACGAGCATCGCCGTCGAGCTTGGTCAGAATGATCCCGTCCACTTCGAGCGTGGCATGGAAAGCCTCGGCGGTCGCAACAGCGTCCTGACCCACCATCGAGTCGACCACGAGGAACGTGTAGTGGGGTTCGACAGCGTCGGAGATGCGGGCCACCTCGGTCATCAGCTCGACGTCGATTGCCAGCCGACCCGCCGTGTCCACGATGAGCACATCGCGGCCGGACTGCCGGGCATGCGCCAGGCCCCCAGCCGCGCAGGCGACAGGGTCACCCGGTTCGCTCCACACCTCCACATCGATGCTGCGGGCGAGCGTCCGCAGCTGCTCGACAGCTGCCGGACGCTGCAGGTCGGCCCCGACCAGCAGCGGGTTTCGGCCCTGGGACCTGCACCACTGAGCCAACTTGGCGGCAGCGGTCGTCTTGCCAGAACCCTGGAGCCCAGCCAGCAGCACGACCGTCGGCGGCTTCGAAGCGAACTGGACGTTGAGCGGGCTGCCGCCCAAGATGTCGATGAGCTCGTCGTTGACGATCTTGGTGACCTGCTGGCCGGGCGTGAGGCTGGCCGTGACCTCGCCGCCGACGCTGCGCTCGCGGACCCGTTCGACGAAGCGGCGCACCACCCGAACGTTCACGTCGGCTTCGAGCAGCGCCAACCGGATCTCGGCCAGTGCCTCGTCGACGTCGACGGGGCGCATCCGCCCGCGACTGCGCAGCGCCCGAAGGGTGCCGGACAGGCGGTCAGTCAGCGTGTCAAACATCGCTCAGTCCTCCTCCCAGGATGCTGATTGCGGGGAGGCTGATTGCGGGCTGGCGGGAAGCAGTGCATCGACGTAGCTGTCAGGGTCGAAGTCGACGAGGTCATGAGCGCCCTCGCCAAGACCCACCAGCTTCACGGGCAGTCCCAGCTCGGCCTCGATGGCGAAGACGATCCCGCCCTTCGCCGAACCGTCCAGCTTGGTGAGCACGACGCCGGTGACGTCAGTGGCCTCGGCAAAGGCTCGTGCTTGGCTCAAGCCGTTCTGTCCAGTGGTGGCATCGATCACCAGCAGTGTCTCGGCGACTGCGCCAGGCTCCCGATCTGCGACTCGGCGCACCTTGGCCAGCTCGTCCATGAGGTTCTTGCGGTTCTGCAGCCGGCCGGCGGTGTCGGCGAGGACCACGTCCGCGTCGCGAGCCGCCGCGGCGGTGATGGCATCGTGCACGACGGAACTGGGGTCTGCGCCTGAGCTGCCTGAGACCAGATCAGCCCCGCACCGATCAGCCCATGTCTGCAATTGGGAGGTCGCTGCGGCGCGGAACGTGTCACCGGCGGCCATCACGACACTCCGGCCTTCCTCCGTGAACCTGGCGCCTACTTTGCCGATCGTGGTGGTCTTGCCCACGCCGTTGACTCCCACGAACAGCCAGACCGGCGTCGCTCCTTCGCGCCCTGGGGTCGACACGGCGAGCGAACGGTCCGCATCCAGGGATGCACGCATCTGGTCCCCGAGCGCGCTGACCAGCTGCTCCGAGTCAACGATGCCCAGATCGAGGGCAGAGGTGCGGAGGCGCTTCAGCGTCGCCATGGTGGTCGCTACGCCCACGTCGGCCCCTAGCAAGGCCTCCTCGAGTACCGCCCACGTGTCGACGTCGGGCCGACGGCCTCGGATCGACGCCAGCCGATCACGCAGTGATCGGCGGGACGAGGCCAGACCCGATGCAAAGGTGGCCGCAGATGGTTGGGCCTCCGTCTTGTCGAGGTCGGCCACTTCGGATTCAAATGAGGGCTCCCGCCCGCCCGCCACGGTGTCGGTCGCTGTCACAGCCTGGGGTGCAGCCCGGCCGAAGCGGCGCTGCACCGTCCGGTGCACGAACGGCACCGAGACGAGCAGCACAAACATGGCGACGAAGATGACGATGGGAACGCTCAAGGATTCCCCGAAGACCTCCCCCAAGACCTCGCTTTGCACAAGAATCACTATCGCGGCGACAAAGACGACGGTGGCGGCAACCTTGGCGATCACTGCCGGGCAGGCTACCGAGGCGTCGTCGCGGGCTCTCCGATCTCAGACGTCGCGTGCGCGGCAACGAGCGCCGCTGCGCGCTCGGGCCGCTCCGACACGACCACGCTGGAGCCTCCCGGCGGCATCGACACGCCGTACAGGACGTCCGCCGACTCCATGGTGCGACGTTGATGACTCACGATGATGAGCTGCGACTCACGCCGGAAGTCCGCCACGAGATCCAGGAAACGCTGAAGGTTGACGTCATCGAGGGCTGCTTCGACCTCGTCGAGGACGTAGAAAGGCGACGGACGGCTGCGGAACACCGCAAAGAGGTACGCCAGGGCGACCAGCGAGCGTTCGCCGCCCGACAGCAGCGACAAGCGACCAATGCGCTTGCCGGCAGGCCGAACGTCAAGCTCCACACCGCACGTGAGGAGTTCTTCGGGCTCGGTCAGCGAGAGCTTGCCGACTCCACCGGGGAACAGGGTGCCGAACAACTCGGCGAAGTTCCGAGCGACATCTTCGAATGCGGTCGCAAACGTCGCCACGATCTCGGCGTCGATGGCACGAATCACCTTGTGCAGCTCGCGCCGACTGCTGCGCACGTCAGCGAGCTGAGCGGCCACGAACTCGAAACGCTCGGAGGCGACCTCATACTCGGACAACGCCAGGGGGTTCACCGGCCCGAGGCGATTGAGGTCTGCGCGCAATGCCCGCTCGTGGGCCCGAGCACTGACGCCTTGCGGCAGCGGCGGGGGTGGTGCTGCGAGCGCCGCTGCCGGCTCCGCAGCAAAATCCGCACGCAGCACCGAAACCAGGGCGTCTCGCTTGGTTCGCCGCTCGGCATCGGACACGTCAAGGGCTGCCAACTCCGTGCGAAGTTGCTCCTGGCGTGCAGACGCGGCGTCGCGCTCGAGCCGGAGCGCATCGAGGCGGTCCGACAGCTGACGCACCAACTCCGTGCGCGCGTCGTGGCGTGCTCGCAAGCGCTTGAACTCAGCGTCGAGTCGCTGGCGCCGCTCCGACAGCAGCAGCGCAAGCTGATCCAACGCCGTCACGATGGCCTCAGCGCGCGCCAGCCGGGCCCCAGCAGCCGCGTGAGAGTTCTCATGGCCAGCCAGCCGCTCCGTGATCGCCCGGAGTCGATGCTCAAGGCCCGATCGGCGCTGCAGCTGGGACTCGGCCCGAGCCTCACGCGCCTGGGACTGCGCGGCCCGCCGGGCTGTAGCAGCTGCGACCTGCCGTTGCAGCACGTCGGCCGAGCGCTGGGCGCCTCGGAACTCATCGAGTGCCGCTCGGTGCGCCTGGTGTGCTGAAGTCCACGCCTCGGCGGCCAGCTGGTGCTGGCGCTTCAGTTCGTTGATGTGCTCGCGCGTCTCGTCGAGCGCCGCGGCGGCCGCTGCCGGTCCCGCACTGCCGATCCGCCAACGACCTGGCCCGAATCGGTCGCCGCCGGCCGTGACGAACACGGCGTCACGATCGAGCGTTGCGCGTTCGAATGCGCTGGCCCAGCCGCCCCGAACACGCACTGCTGAACCCATCACCTCATCGAGCAGCGTTTCCAAGCCGGGACGGCTCCACTCGGGAGCGTCAGGTCTCACATGAACGTGCGGCCGAACGAGCTCCATTCCCGCCCCGAACCGCAGTTCGCCGTCACGATGCGACGAGAGGCCGTGGGCAGGCACGCCGATGAGCGAGACCACCGACCCGCTCACACCGGCCTCGGCAATCGCGGCAAGTGCATCAGCCGCTGCGGTGTCATCTCTCACAATCACAGCGCCCAATGCGCCGTCCGCTGCAGCTTCGGCGGCAGCTTCCCAGCCTTCGTCGATGGTCACGAGGTCGGCGAGCACGCCCAATAGGCCCGCAACGTCATTCAGCGCTGCGATGCCGGACTGGGCCTGCGCCGTTTCCACTGCGGAGGTCAAGGCCTCGGATCGCCCGATCCAGCGCTGCAGCTCCTCCGCCACCTCGCGCTGTCGTTCGTCTGCGGTCCCCAGCGCCTCGGCGGCTGCTGCCACGCCTGTCTCGGCCTCGGCGACTGCCAGATCGGCTTCTTCAGCGGCCGCTTCGGGGGTGTCGGATGTCTGGCCGGCTAGCTCGCCGGTCGGGACACTCGCATTGCCGCCCTGCGACGGCGCCTCGGCGGCCGCGTCAAGGTCTGCCAACTCCGCGGAGAGGCGAGCGTGCTCGTCAGTCAGCGTTGCGACCACGTCGGAATCGAGCAACACATTTCGTTCTCGCTCGACCGAGCGCATCCGCTCGTAGGTCTGACCGATGAGGCCCCGTGCCCGTTCAGACAGCGATGCCACACGCGAGAGCCGGTCCGCTGGTTCTGAAGTCAGTTGTGCGAGCTGAGACTGCGCGTTGCCGATCGCACCGTCGATGTCGCTGATCGACGCAGCGGCGGCTTCCTGCTGCGCCGCGAATTCGGCCCGTCGAGCATCAGAGGCACTCTGCGCCTGCTGATGCGCCGCCAGCTCGCGTCCAGCGTTGTACAGCTGAAGGTCAGACAGTGCCGCGCTGAGCTCTCGGTGCTGGCGAGCGGCCTCTGCCTGCCGTTCGAGCGGCCGCAGCTGGCGGCGGAGTTCGCGCTGCAGGTCGACGAGGCGCGTCACGTTCGCCTCGGTGCCTTCCAGCCGCCGCTCTGCCCGCTCCTTGCGGCGACGGAACTTGAGAACACCCGCGGCCTCCTCGATGAGCGCGCGCCGCTCTTCGGGCCGAGCTGCGAGCACCTGGGTGATCTGATCTTGGGCCACGATGATGTGCTGCTGGCGTCCGACGCCAGCATCGTTCAGCAGTTCCTGCAGGTCGAGAAGCCGGCAAGGCGTCCCGTTGAGTGCGTACTCCGAGTCGCCGGAGCGGAAGAGCGTTCGGGTGATGGCCACCTCTGCTGTGGAGGTCGGCAATGTCTGCGATTCGTTGTCGATGACCAAAGTGACCTGCGCTCGACCAAGCGCCACACGGCGATCGGTGCCGGCGAAGACGACGTCGTCCATCCGCTGGCCTCGCAACGTGCGCGGCCCTTGAGCGCCGAGCACCCAGGCGATGGCATCAACAACGTTCGACTTGCCGCTGCCGTTCGGACCCACCACCACGGTGACGCCCGGTTCGAACGTGAGCGTGGAGGTCTCGGCGAACGATTTGAAACCGGACAGTGTCAGGGAGCGGAGGAACACAGGAACTCGATGTGCGGAAGTTGACGTCTACACCTGATAGTCGCAGTAGTGGTGCGTCATGCCCCGGATAACAGCCGTGAGGACATCGCCCCGGCCGTTGCGGCATCGCTCGCCTGCCCGTCCATACACCTCGAAGTAGGAATCGAAGCCCCCTGCCTTGCCGAAGATGTCGAGATGGCCGCCGACCGAGGAGCCCCGGTACTTGATCGAGTTGTGAACCGTCTCGACGATGGCGCGGTAGAGCCGCCGGACCTCCTGGGTGTTCAGCTCCCTCGCAGCGCGCGCATGCCCCAGGCGAGCCGCGTGCAGTACCTCATCGGAGTACATCGGCCCGAGCCCCACGACGAACGTCGGGTCCAGCAGCAGGTCCCGAATGGTGTCAGAACGACCCCGCAGCATGAGAGCGAAGTCGGTCCACGGCATCGGCATCTCCACCGGGTCGAATCCCAAATCGGCCTGGGACGGGTACACCTTGTGGTAACGGGCTTTCGCGATCACGCGCAACGTCACACCGGCACCCGAGTCAACTACGCGCAACTGACCGCCGGTGGTGAAGCCGAGCACCACCTTGGTACCGGGGATCTGCGGCGTTCTCGAAGTGGCCCGACGCAATGAGCCAGTGGCACCGAGGTGCACCACCATGACCTCGTCTGGGCCGAGGTCGAACAGCAGCAGCGTGCCGTCTCGTGACACAGACAGGATCTTCTTGCCGACGAGGAGATCGGCAAACTGCTGCTTCGAACGCATCGCAGGCAGCGATTTCTTGGTGCCGGGGACATCGACCATCTTGATCCGGCGGCCCGCGATCTCCTTGTCAAGATCGCGCCGAGCGATCTCGATCTCTGGCAATTCAGCCATGGGCGGGCTCCTCCGCAATTGTCGGTCGGTCACTGCGGTCTGCGATCAACCGCAGGCACGCAGCTTGCGCTGCGCGACGCTCCGCGGCTCGTTTCGTCAGACCCTCTCCCCGGCCCCAAACGTCTGTGTCGATCCGCGCTTCGGCTACGAAGCGCGGACTGTGCGCGGGACCGGAACGCGACACTTCGTAGGTGGGTTCGGTTCCATAGCACCGAGCCACGAGTTCCTGGAATCGGGTCTTGGCCTCGCCAGCGCCGGGTTCGGCAGCTGCCTCCGCAATACGTGGGCCCAGAAGACGTTGCACGGCGCCGCGAGCTGCGTCGAGGCCACCGTCGAGATACACCGCACCCAGCACCGCTTCGAGTGCGTCAGCCAGGATCGACGCCTTGTCGGCTCCCCCGGTCGCCACCTCACCGCGACCGAGCAGCAGCGCAGACCCCAGGCCGCAGTCTCGAGCTGCGTCCGCCAAAGCCTCGGCGCTCACAACAGCCGACCTCACAGCGCTCAGCTCGCCCGGGCCGAGTTCGGGCGAGTTGGTCATGGCAACGTCGCAGACGCAGAGCCCTAGCACGGCGTCGCCCAGGAATTCCAAGCGCTCATTGGACGTAGCTTCATGGTCAGGGTCCGCCGCGCCGTTGTGCTCGTGGCACCAGCTTCGGTGTGAGAGAGCCTCGGTCAGAAGGCTGGCGTCAGTGAAGTCATGCCCGACACGCTCCGCGAAGCTGTCGTGGGAGGCACGTTCGGCGACAGCAATCTCCACGTCAGTCGACGCGCTCCATCACATAGTCGATGGCATCGCGCACAGTCTTGAGGTCTTCGAGGTCCTCGTCTTCGATGCGGAATCCAACCGTGCGATCCGAGAGCTCTTCTTCCAACGCTTCGACCAGCTCGATCAGCGCCAGCGAGTCTGCACCGAGGTCGTCCACGAAGGAAGCGGACTCGGCCACCTGAGAAGGTTCCAACTCCAGAATGTCGGCGAGCTGATTGCGAATGAGATCGAAGACCTCTTCACGCTCGGGCGGATTCTGGCGCACATGAGTTTCAGCGGGCATGGCGACTCCTGCCCCGGGGGCGTTCCGACGCCACTGCGGCGTCGTTCTGGGACAACGGACAGGTCCTGGCTATCTGGGCTATCCGTTCTGCGGATGCGCGGGCCAGCCTACCGGTGGTCAACCGAAGGAGATGGGAGGCTGACGGCTGCGAGCTCGCCCAACAAGTCCGCCTCGACCATGCGGTGAGCGACCCTGATGGCGTTCGTCACCGCTCTGGGGCTCGACGAGCCGTGCGCGATCACGCAGACTCCCCGCACGCCGAGCAGCATCGCGCCCCCGACGCTGTCGGGGCTCATTTCGTCGGCGAGCGGCGCAAGCAGGCGGAGCGCTTCGGCACCCGCCGGCCCGCTTTGGGAGAGTCGTTCAAGAATCAGCCGGACAAAGAACGATGCCGTGCCCTCGAGGGACTTCAGCACCACATTTCCGGTAAAGCCATCAGTGACCACAACATCGACGGGGCCATCGAGGACGTCGCGCCCCTCGATGTTGCCGAAGAAATCGATCTCGCTGTCGGCCGCGAGCAGCTTGTGGGTCTCCTTCACGAGCAGGTTGCCCTTCTCGGGCTCCTCGCCGATCGAGAGCAGCCCGACACTCGGTACTGCCACACCGAAACGGATGCGGCTATAGGCAGAGCCGAGGCGGGCGAACTGGTGCAGCCATCGGGCATTGCAGTCGGCCATGGCGCCTGAATCGAGCAAGACGCGTTCCGTGCCGCCGCCGGGCACGGGAAACGCGGTCGCGATGGCGGGCCGGGCAACTCCAGGCAAACGCCTCAGCCGCAAGAGAGCCGCCGCTGCGACTGCGCCAGTGTTTCCGGCGCTCACCACCGCCGAGGCCTCGCCGTCGCGTACGGCATTGACAGCGCGGGCGATCGAAGAGTCCTTCTTTGTCCGCACGGCGCGGCTCGGCTCCTCGGACATCTCGATGACCTCGGAGGCCTCGATGATGTCGAGCGAGTCGCCGCCGGCCGCAACGATCGCGTCGCTACGCCCCACGAGGACGACGTCGAGGCCCTCCCGTACTGCGTCCAGCGCTCCCTCGACGACCGCGCCGGGCGCATGATCGCCGCCCATGGCGTCGACAGCGACCGGCAGTGTCATCAGCCCCGGCGCCGATCTATGTTCAGGCGATGTCGAGGGCTTGACGGCCGCCGTACCA
Source organism: Candidatus Poriferisodalis sp. (assembly GCF_965237655.1). Taxonomy (GTDB): domain Bacteria; phylum Actinomycetota; class Acidimicrobiia; order Acidimicrobiales; family Poriferisodalaceae; genus Poriferisodalis. The sequence continues at coordinate 829,297 of NZ_CBDEGB010000002.1, read as the reverse complement.
GCCGCATTGACCGCAGACCCGGTGGGGCAGCTTCGCGGCGCTGCACCGAGGACACAGGCTCCGTGGTGGTTCCGAGAGCCGCCACGCTGCTGCGCGACGCGATCTCGTCTTGCTCTTGGATGTCTTCTTCTTGGGGACTGCCACAGCTGGACTCCTCGAGCACTGGCGGCTGTGGGGCTTTGCCGCAGCCTGGGGCGGCACTGGTGCCGACGAAGGAATTGCGGCCCACGGTGATGCACCGCCCTGCGGTGCCATCGGCGGGTCGCGATCGAAGCAGCCTAGCCATCAGGGCTCTCCGAGCCGACCCGGTGAGCATCCTCAGGAGGACTCGTCTGGGTGGCCCCGCAGCGCTTCCAGTGCCGCCCAGCGCGGATCTGCGAGTTCGGCCGAGTCGTCGAGCGCCGCATCGTCGTGAATCGAATCGTCGTGAAATTGTACGAATTCCGACGGGAGATTCGGGCATGGATCGGCCTGCGGGCACGGGATCGCCTCGATGGGCAGCTCCAGCAGGACCGCCTCCCGCACCATTGGAACGAGATCGGCGTGTTCGGGATCGAGTCGGTATTGCTCCCCTTCGCGGGGTTCAGCGGTGAACACTTCGCGGACTGTCGTGCGTACCTCGCCTTCGAGCGGTAACCAGCAACGGGCGCACGGACCCTTCCAGGTCGCGGTGAGCTGGCCTGCGACGCTGAGTCCACCGCTGATGAGCTCCAGCGACAATCTCACCCCTACGTCGCTGTCGAGCGGCACTTCCACATCGGCGATGCGCAGGGCGTCTGGTGAGTCACGCTCGACCAGATCCGAGGCTGTCACCGTCGCAGACCACTCGAGCTGCCCGTCGCCGACCAGTCGCAGGGGCACCGACAGGGACCGCTCGGGGTCCCTGCGGCTCACTTCTGATCCTGGTCGAAAACCACCGGGTGTGTGTCGGGACCGCTGGCGGACGTCCGCGGGGCTCTGGTGCCGGCGGCAGCTCCTCCGTTCGGTACAGGTGGAGCAATCGGCGATGCGGGCGCCAACGGCGTCGCGACACGCTTGCCCAGTTTGCGCCGCGCCGCCTGCACAGCGATCTGGATCTGGTCGACTGCGCCCGCAAATTGCGCGAGCTGCCGCTCGCAGTACTCGTCGACTTCATGGCGGCGGCGACGGGTCTGGATCTGCGCGTCGTCCAGCAACTGGCGTGCACGGCGCTCCGCGGTGCGCACGACCTCGGTGCGCTGGACCATCTGAGCCACGCGGCTGCGTGCTTCATCGATGACCAGGTTGGCGTCGACACGCGCCTGGGCAAGCACCTCGTCGCGCTCGCGAAGCAGCCAGCGGGCCTGCCGGGTCTCGTCGGGCACGGCTGCCAGCGCAGACTCGAGCAACGTCATTACCTCGTCGCGGTTGATCATGACCGAGGTGGACAGCGGCATCGGCCGTGCGGCGTCGATGATCTCCATGGCTTCACGGATGAACTGCTCAGCCGTGACCGAGGGGCGGCGGGGCGCCAGCGTTCCCGGATAGCGAGACTGCGACGGCGTCGGAGTTTCCTCGGTAGGCGCAGCTTCCGCCCCGAACGGGGTTCGCGGTTGTGGCACTCCCGGGTGCGCATACGGTTGCGGCGGCGCCTCGACGCCACCTTCGGACATGCTCATGTGGCTGCCTCCTGCGCTATGCGCTGCCGGAGTCGATCGGCCACCGGGGGCGGGACCAGATGCGAGCAGTCGCCGCCGAACTTGGTGATCTCCCGGATGTAGTTGGAGGCGATGAAGAGATGCTCAGTGCGGGGCGGGACGAAGACGGTCTCGACGCCGGTGACTGAGTGATTCATGTGCGCCATGCGAAGTTCAGACTCGAAGTCACTCTGGCTGCGAAGCCCCTTCACGATGACATCGGCACCGAGGCGTTGAGCGAGGTCCACAACCAGTTCTCCGAACTGCACCACCGCGACGTTGCCGAGGTAGCCGGTTGACTCGGTGATCATTTCGACACGCTCGTCGTCAGAGAACAGTGGTGTGGCCTTGGACGGATTCCGCATGGCTGCCACAACGACCGAGTCGAACAGCCGCGACGCCGCCGCAATCACGTCAAGATGCCCGTTGTGCACAGGATCGAACGAGCCTGGATACATCGCCATGACCACCGAAAACGGCTCCTCCGGATCGATCCGCGTCCAGTGGGGCGACCGTACCGCGCGGCGGTCGGGAATCGAGGGACCCCCGGCGGCAAGTGCTCAGCTGGATGTACCCAGCCGGATGTGCTCCGCTGGATGTACCCAGCCGGATGTGCTCAACCGGATGTATCAGCGTCGGAGACGATGAGGTCCCAGCGGTCGCCGCAGTCAGCACAGCGGTAGGTGGCGACGTCTCCGGGCCCGAAGCCCCAGTCCGGCTCGGGCAGGTTCAGGAGGCCGCAGCGCCCGCCGCAGTCGACACAGATGATCTCTGCGGGCACCTCGACGCCGCCGATATCGCCGTGCGCATTCGGGGGGATCGCCATTGCCGCAGTGTCTCACGCGCCGGTTTTGCCGCCTGCTGCCAGAACGTAGGCGTGCCGCCTGCTGCCAGAACGTAGGCGTGCCGCCTACGGTGACGCCATGCGTGTCGTCGGCGGGGCGTTGGGCGGTCGCCGCCTGGAGACTCCCGGCAGCGATGCGATCCGGCCGACTTCCGATCGGGCCCGCGAGGCCGTCTTCAACATGCTCGTGAGCCTGCAGCCGCCGGATGGCGCCACCGTGCTGGACCTGTTCGCCGGCTCAGGCGCACTCGGCATCGAGGCACTGTCGCGAAACGCCACGCATGTCACATTCGTGGATTCGGACGCGACCGCTTGCCGGATTATTGATGCGAACCTGGCCGCGCTCGGACTCGCCGAACGGGCCACGGTGGTTCGATCCGACGCTCAGAGATTCTTGGCCGGGCCCCGGGACCCGGTGGACTTGGCATTTGCCGATCCGCCCTACCGATTCGATGGCTGGAACGATCTTCTCGGTGCGGTGAGCGCCCAGGTGCTGGTGTGCGAGTCGGACCACGAGATCAAGCCGGCTCCCGATCACCGCTGGCGCACCTCTCGGGTACGCCGCTACGGCACGCCCGTCATCACGGTCTTGCTGCGTCACGACGAGGCAGTTGCTGAGGGGTGAGCGGTCAGCTTCTAGCTGCGCTGCAAGTACTCGGAATCGCGGCGACTGGAAAACCAGTCGATCTCATCAACCAGCGCAGGGTGGGCATCAAGATCCCCGTCGGCCGAAATGAGTTCAGTGGCCGCGTCGCGGGCAGCCTGCACCCAGGTCAGGTCACGGGCCAGCGACGCCAGCTTCAAGTCGCTGCGTCCCGATTGCCGTTCGTCGAACAGCGTGCCCTCGCCGCGCAATTCGAGGTCACGCTCGGCCAACTCGAACCCGTCGGATGACTCGGAGAGCGCAGTCAACCGCTCGACGGCGGTGGGGGTCGGATCGTCGTCGCTCACCAGATAACACGCCGACGCATGACTGCCGCGGCCCACCCGACCCCTCAATTGGTGCAGCTGTGCGATGCCGAATCGATCTGCGGACAGCACGACCATCACGGTCGCGTTCGGCACGTCGATCCCGACCTCGATGACCGTCGTCGCGACCAGCGCGTCGAGATCTCCTGCCCGGAACCGGGCCATCACCGATTCCTTGTCGACCGACGGCATGCGCCCGTGCAGCAGGCCGACCCGCAGGCCGGCGAGAGAGCCCGCCACCAGCTCCGCATGCATTTGCTCAGCCGAGCGCGCGTCGAGGCTCTCGCTCTCGGTGATCAGCGGACACACCACGTAGGCCTGACGACCGGCCTCGATCTCGGTGCGCACGCTGGACCACATGGCTTCGGCGGCGAGCGGCCCACGCACCCAATGAGTCACCACGGGCGTCCGACCCGGCGGGAGTTCGTCGAGCACCGAGACATCGAGGTCGCCGTACACCGTCATCGCGGCGGTGCGCGGGATGGGTGTAGCCGTCATGACCAGCAGGTGAGGGAGACGGCGGTCGTCGCGCCCGCTCTCGCGGAGCCGGGCACGCTGCGACACGCCGAACCGGTGCTGCTCATCCACAACGACGACGCTGAGCGAGCCGAACTTCACTGATTCTTGAAGAAGGGCGTGCGTGCCGACAACGATGTCTGCGGTCCCCGTCGCAATCTCCACCAGTACCTCGCGGCGATGCGTTGCCGAGCCCGAACCGCTGAGCAGGCGCAGGTTCAGCGGCCGTGTTCCGCTGAGTCGTGCACCATCGGGCACTTCGAAACCGTCGAGCAATGCCCGCACAGCGATGAAGTGCTGTTCGGCGAGCACTTCGGTGGGCGCCATGAGCGCACCTTGATGGTTGTTCTGTACGGCGACGAGCAATGCGTGCAGCGCTACCAGCGTTTTGCCGGAACCAACGTCGCCTTGCAGCAGCCGGTGCATCGGACGCACGGTGCTCACGTCGGCGTCAATCTCGGCCATGGTTCGCTGCTGTGCACCTGTCAGGGCGTACGGCAGGCGTCGATGGAACGCATCGACGAGATTGCCGGATGGGTCGTGCGCAATGCCGAGCTCGTCTGCCTCGCGCGCCAAGCGCTGGCTCCGCAGCACGAGCTGGACTCGCAGCAGCTCGTCGAACACGAGACGATTTCGCGCTGTGGTGCGATCGGCCATTGAAGATGGTTCGTGAATGTCGGCGAGCGCCTGAGCCCGTCTAGCAAGGCGCAGCCTGGTTCGCAGCCGGTCCGGCAGCGGATCGGCGATTCCTCGGGGAGAACAGCGCCGCTGCGCTTCTGCGACCCAGTTCGCGACGTCCCACGTGGCAATGCCGGCCGTTTCGGACTGCGGGTAGATGGGAACGATCTTTCCGGTGCGATCCCCGAGCAGGTCGACCACAGGATTGGTCATCTGCTTGCGCCCCCGGTAGTTCTCCACCTTGCCGAACAGTGCGACGGTGAGACCCTCGGCGAGCTGACGCTCCCTCCACGCCTGGTTGAAGAACACCACGCTCATGGAGCCGCTGGCGTCGCCGACTTCGACGTTCACCAGCTGGCGGCCGCCACGCAGGCGACGGCTCGACGTCGACATCACATCGGCCACGACGGTGATCTCGGCTCCGACCGTTGCCTCGCTGATCGGGGCTTGGGCCGTGCGGTCGACGTAACGCCGGGGGTAATAGGTCAGCAAGTCGAACACCGACTCGACGCCGACTTCGCGCAGGGCCTTGCGGCGGTGCCGGCCGACGCCGTTGAGTCGTTCGACGCCGATCGCATCGAGTTCGCTCAGCGTCAGCGGACCCTTTGCCGCCGCGGGCCGCGGAACAGTCTCATCGGCTTCGACCGCGCCCTCGGCCCGGCCCCCGATGGGCTGGCCGCGACGGCGAGCGTTCATTCGATGCCGAACAGATACGGGTAGTGGTCCTGGCCGCCGACGTGCCGTTCGACTTCGACATCGGGCCAGTTCTGCGCGAGCCACGAGACCACTTCGTCGGTTTCTCCCGCCTGAGCACCGGCGCCTTCGATCAGCGTCAAGATCTCGTGCTCGGGTTGCAGCAGGTGAGCGAGCAAGCCAAGGGCAGCATCGGCTGCAGTCTCACCTGCAGCCGCAATACCGTCCGAGTCCAGGCCAATCCATTGTCCAGCGGTGACAGGACCGGTCGGCGCCGCGGTGTCGCGCACGGCTTGGGTCACCTCGCCCGCCGCGACCAGGGCCGCAGCGTCGCCCATCGATGCGGCATTGGCGTCTGCGCTGACACCGGGGTCGTAGCCGATCAGGGAAGCCAGGCCGGCGGGCACTGATGTCGTGGCCACGACCGCCACGGTCTTGGAGGTGTGCTCGCCGACCTGCCGGGCTACCGGAACAATGTTGGAGTTGTTGGGCAGCACGACGACGTGCTGCGACGGTGCCGCCTCGACGGCCGCTAGCAGCTCGGCGGTCGAGGGATTCATCGTCTGTCCCCCGGTGACAAGTTCGTGGCAGCCCAGCGAGGCGAAGAGCTCGTCGAGCCCGGCCGATGGCGAGACCGCTACCACGGCACATTCCACCATCGGGCGGTCGTCGGTTCTGGTGCCGGCGACGGCACTCGCGCCCGGGTCGCCGTGCCCAGCGTGCGCTCCGTGCCCCGCGTGCGCACCGTGCCCGCCGAGTTCGGCGACCTGCTCGTGCAAGTCGGTGATCTGGATGCGATACGGCCGTCCGGCCTCGATCCCTGCCTCGACGACGGGACCGATGTCGTCGGTATGGATGTGACAGTTCCACAGGCCGTCGCCGCCGACCATCACTATCGAGTCGCCAAGGGAGTCCCAACCGGCCTTGAACGCGTCGATTTTGGAGTCCGGGGCCGCCAGCAGGTACATCACCTCGTAGCGGGTGCCAGAAGGGTCGTGCGCGTCGTGGCCGGCAGCGTCACCGGCATCGAGATGGCTGTGCATCTCGGCGCGGCGTTCGGCTACCGGGTCGTCGGCATCGCGCTGCACGCTCGCGCCGGCGTTGCCGTGCGCGATGACGGCTGCCACGTCCGCTGGCAAGTCCACCTCGGTAGGCAGCGGGCGCCCGTCGACGACTTTGAGGAGAGCGTCGAGCAGCAGCAGATAGCCAGCGGCTCCGGCATCGACCACCCCAGCGTCGGCCAACACCGGCAGTTGCTGCGGTGTCGCCTCGAGTGCGGATTGACCAGCCCGGCGCGCCTGCTCCAACACCCCGACCAGGCGCTCGAAACCATCATCGCCTTCGTCGGTGGCGATGGCCTGCTGAGCGGCGTGGGCCGAGGCACGCGCCACGCTCAAGATGGTGCCCTCGACCGGACGCATGACTGCCCCATCGGCTGCCACGCTCGCGGCGACCAGGCCTTGGGCGAGCAGGTCGGCATCGATCATCGGTTCGGCTTGGTCGTCGCCGTCGGAGGGAGCCAGCGTGGCGGCGAGTCCTCGCAAGAGCTGACTGACAATGACTCCGCTGTTGCCGCGCGCCCCCATGAGAGCTCCGTGGGAGATGGCCTGGCAGACCTCGGCACGCTCAGAGCCCGCCCGATCCAGCTCCTCGCTGACCGCTGCAAGCGTCAGCGCCATGTTGGTGCCCGTGTCGCCGTCGGGCACCGGGTACACGTTGAGACGATCGATCGTGATGCGGTGCTGATCGAGTGCTTCGCCATAGGTGCGTATCGCTTCGACGAACGCGTTCGTGTCCAGGGCGCGCGCGGCGAGATGAGTTGCAGACTGTGCAGCAGACGCACCGCCCCCACTGTCGCTCATAGCTGCCGAAGCTACAACGCGCTCGCAGCAGTCGGTTGGTAGCTTTCGGGTGCTGCGCGGGCTGCCACGCCAGTCCTGCAGATTCCCTGCCACTGGAGGCGCGAGTGCAAGGCGTCATCAAGTCGTACGACCCTGCATCGGGAGTCGGCGTCGTTACCGACGACGTCACGCGCTTAGAGCACGAGCTGGCCCTTGACGCCTTGGAGGGCTCCATCTTTCGGATGGTGCGGCAGGGCCAACGAGTGATCTTCGACCTTGACGAACGGAGGCTTGCCACACGGCTTCGTCTGGGCTCGGAGGTGGACCTGGGAACACCTGACTGGATCACCACCGGGGGGAAGACAACGTGATCTGAGGCCGGTGCAACCGCACTGGCCAAGGAGCGAAGCGAGTAGGACAACTCAGCGCGAAGCGAGTAGGACAACTCAGCGCGAAGCGAGGATCAAGACTCAGCACAAAGCGAGTGCGAGACTCGGACCCGGAGGACAACTTGTCTGCCATTGCCAACCGCGAGCTGATCGATTGGGTTGATCATTGGGTCCGCGTGCTTCGGCCCGACGCGGTCCACTGGTGCGACGGCTCCGAAGCCGAATTCCAGCAGCTGTGCAGCCAGATGGTGGAGTCTGGGACACTCATCGCGCTCGATCCCGAAGCTCGTCCCAACAGCTATCTCGCTCGCTCCGACCCCGGTGATGTCGCCCGGGTGGAAGATCGCACGTTCATCTGCACCGAGCGCGAGTTGGACGCAGGCCCCAACAACAACTGGCGTGCGCCCGACGAGATGCGGGATGAGGTGCTGAAGCTGTTCGGCGGCTCGATGCGCGGCCGGACGATGTATGTGGTGCCGTTCTCGATGGGCCCGCTCGGCTCGCACATCGCCCACATCGGTGTCCAGCTCACCGACTCGCCCTATGTGGCGGCCTCCATGCGGATCATGACGCGCATGGGCCAGGGTGCGCTCGACGTGCTCGCAGACGGCGAGTTCGTGCCGTGCATTCACTCGCTCGGCGCCCCGCTGGAACCGGGCCAGCCTGACGTGCCGTGGCCCTGCGACGCGGAGCGCAAGTACATCGTCCATTTCCCCGAGACACGCGAGATCTGGTCCTACGGCTCCGGCTACGGCGGCAATGCCCTGCTGGGCAAGAAGTGCTTCGCCCTGCGGATCGCGTCGACCATGGCGCGCGATCAGGGCTGGCTGGCCGAGCACATGCTCATCGTGGGCGTGACGCCTCCCGAAGGCGAGACGGTGTACGTGGCGGCCGCTTTCCCGTCAGCCTGCGGCAAAACGAACATGGCCATGATGATTCCCACCCTGCCGGGCTGGAAGATCGAGACCATCGGCGACGACATCGCCTGGATGAAGTTCGGCGGCGACGGGCGGTTGCACGCGATCAATCCCGAGGCAGGCATCTTCGGCGTAGCTCCTGGCACCGGTGATGACACCAACCCGAGCGCGTTGGCGACCATGTGGGGCAACTGCGTGTTCACCAACGTGGCTCAGACCCCCGATGGCGACGTCTGGTGGGAGGGCCTGACGCCTGAACCGCCCGACGATCTCATCGACTGGCGCGGAAACCAGTGGTCGCCTGCGGTGGGCACGCCCGCCGCTCACCCCAACGCCCGCTTCACGGCTCCCGCTACGCAGTGCCCCACCATTGCTCCCGAGTGGGAGGATCCGGATGGCGTGCCGATCTCGGCAATCCTGTTCGGCGGCCGGCGAGCAACCACGGTGCCGCTGGTGGCCGAGGCGCTGGACTGGGAGCACGGGGTGTTCTTGGGTTCCCAGATGTCGTCGGAGAAGACGGCTGCCGCGGCAGGGACCATCGGCGAGGTGCGGCGGGATCCGTTCGCGATGCTGCCGTTCTGTGGCTACAACTTCGGCGACTACTTCCAGCACTGGCTCGACATCGGCAACACCCCAGGCGCGCAGCTGCCCAAGCTGTTTTACGTCAACTGGTTCCGAAAGGACGCCGACGGAAAGTTCATCTGGCCGGGATTCGGCGACAACTCCCGGGTGCTCAAGTGGGTGCTCGAGCGGGTGGCAGGCCACGGCGAAGCAACTGCCACCCCCATCGGTCTGGTGCCGCCGCCGGAGGCCATCGATACCGACGGACTCGACCTGACGGACGAGCAGATCAAGTCGCTGCTCACGGTCGATGAGGACGACTGGCGCGCAGAGATGGACATGATTGAGACGCACTACCGGTCGCTGGGCGAACGGCTTCCCAAAGAAATGCGGCGCCAGCTCGATCGGCTCGAGGAACGTCTCGGCGTCTGAGGATCCCCCTCGACGCGACAGCAGGCGCGGTCGCTGTGCTCGGGTCCGTCAGCTTCCGAGGAACATGGCCCGGATGGCGAGCCCCATGATGAACAGCGCACCGAGGCCGAACAGCTCGTAGCGGCGGTGTTCCAGCTGCTGGCGGTAGGCGTAGACGAAGACGACCGCCACTGCGCAGCAAGCCCCGTAGAACACATGAAACGCCGGGGCTTCCACCGCTGCGACCCGCATGAGGATGACGCCGGCGGTGAGCTGGACGAATACCAGGACCCAAGCGGCCCCCAAGAACCACCACAGACTGCGGTGGCGCAGCGTTTCCCAACGGATAGCGCCGAGCGCCCAGAGCCCCGCAGCGCCGTTCGACAGCACCAGTGCCCAGCCGAGCGCGGTGTGGACCGTCGAGGTGACCCCGGCGCTCACTGTGCCGGCGGCGACTGCGCCCGATGGTCTCGCCGCTCCGGCGGCGAGACGTGCTGCGTGAACAGGTGGATGAACATCAGCAGGTTCTGGGCGTCTCCGTGACCATTTGCGAGATTGAGCTCACCGGGACGGCGCGCCTCGGTGTCGCTCAGCTTCATGACGTCGAGCGCACGCAGCAGCCCGACGGGGGCTCCGGCAGATACCAGCTCGCCGATGTCGCGCACGAGGTGGCGGCCCCGAAGCCCTTGGGACTGAATGAGGCTGCGCAGCAGCAGGCGCGCCAGCGCGCAGGCACTCGCCGGAGACACGTCGGCGACTGCGGCTGCTTCTTCGTAGAGCGGGACCAGCTTGCGATCGAGCCCCGCAGGCGCGTCATGCGGCTCTTTGCGTTCCGGCTCGCCGGCACTGGCCGCGCTGGGCGCATCGGCCCCTGTCTCAGGCAACGGCACCGGTGTCGCGCAGCTTTGCGATGTCGTCAGGGTCGTAGCCGGCAAGCGCCAGCACCTCGTCGGTGTGCTGGCCTGGGTGCGCCGGCGGCCCTTGCACGGCCCCGACGGTGCGGTTGAAGCGCGGCGACGGACTCGGCTGGATCACTCCGGCCACTTCGCAGAACACCTCGCGATGGACGTTGTGCGGATGCTGCGGGGCCTCTGCCAACGTCAGCACTGGGGCGAAGCACACGTCGGTGGCATCCATGATCTCGCACCACTCGTCGCGGGTCTTCGACCTGAAGACTTCAGCGATCCGCTCTTTGAGCTCGGGCCACCGGCCGCGTGAGTTCTGCTTGGCGAACTCCCGGTCCCCCTCAAGACCGGTGAGACGGAGCAATTCGGCGTAGAACTGCGGCTCGATCGACCCGACCGAGATGTAGTTGCCATCGGCGCACTCGTACACGTCGTAGAAGTGACTGCCGGTGTCGAGCAAGTTGGTGCCGCGTTCGTCGTTCCACACGCCCAGCGCCCGCATCGAGTGGAACATGGCCATGAGCGTTGCTGAGCCGTCGACCATGGCAGCGTCCACCACCTGGCCCTGGCCGGAGCGCTGCGCCTCGATCAGGCCGCAGGCCACCCCGAACGCCAGCAGCATCCCGCCGCCACCGAAATCGCCCACGAGGTTCAGCGGGGCGATCGGCGGCTCGCCCTTGCGGCCGATCGGGTCGAGCGCTCCCGCCAATGCGATGTAGTTGATGTCGTGTCCGGCACCCATGTGGTACGGACCCTCCTGCCCCCAGCCCGTCATCCGGCCGTAGACCAGCCGCGGGTTGCGTGCCAGACACTCATCGGGCCCGATGCCGAGCCGCTCCATGACGCCGGGACGGAATCCCTCGATGAGCGCATCGGAATGCTCCACCAGCCGCAGCAGCGCCTCGACTCCGTCAGGGTTCTTGAGATCGAGCCCGATCGAGGCACGACCTCGGGCCAGCACGTCGATCGGCGGGGCGTCGAGGTCGTGATCGGTCACGTTGGCCGAACGATCGATGCGGATGACCTCCGCGCCCATGTCAGAGAGCATCATCCCGCAGAAGGGTCCCGGGCCGATGCCCTGCAGCTCGATGACTCGCACACCTGCCAAGGGTCCTGTGCCCATATTCATTCCCTTCGTCATTGGACGGTCACGCTACTTCGCGCTGTCTGCGGGGGTCCTTGCTGGCGCAGCGCCCGTCTCACAGTTTCGGCCACCCGCACGACCGCTCCGGGTGTACGAGTGCCCCACCAGAACAGGTCTTGACCGTCGATCACATGCGTCGGCGCGATCTTCGCCAGTTCGTCGAGATGGCGCAGGTGACACGGGTAGGGCTCCGTCGGCGCGAGCACGATGTCGAAGTGGCCCGCGGACAGGTCGCCGGCGTCGATTGTTGGATACCTGCCCCGATCGGCGAACGCCACGTCGACTCCGCACCAGGCGAGCAATGAAGCGCCGTACGTACGTGCACCGATGGTCATGTAGGGCCGGCGCCAGATAGGAACGAAGACGCGCACGTTGCGGCCCGACGGGTGCTCCAGCGGCTTGCACTGCTCTGGGAGCGGCTCGGTTGACCACTCGACGCCGATGCGCGCCGCCAGTTGGCCGAGTTCGGGCTCGACATCGTCCAGTGATGCGACGTGCAGAGCTTGGACGTCGGTGCCGTTGGCGACTAGCGCGTCATAGTCCTCGGAGCGGTTCTCCTCGCGATCGACCACGACGAGATCTGGTCGCAGTTCGGTGATGGCCTCGATGTCGGGGTTCTTTGTGCCGCCGACATGTTCCAAGTCCGGTCGCTCGCAGAAACGAGTGCATGCGATCGGGTCGACGCCCCAGGCCGCCAGCGTCTCGGTGACGCTCGGAACCAGGCTGACGATGCGCACTGCCGGCAGCGTATTGGCGCTGACTATGCGCGTCGCCGGCAGCGCATTGGCGGTGACTATGCGCGTCGCCGGCAGCGCATTGGCACTGCGGGTGCGTATTGCCGGCAGCGTCACGCAGGCCGTCGCCTCGGTGCAGTTCCTCCGTGCACTTCCTCTAGGTTCGCCCTCGTGAACGACGCGGCTCTCGCGGCGCCTCCGGATGAGCCACTGCCGTCCGACGACGGCCTCGATGCCGCGCAGCGTGCAGCGGTGCGCTCGCCCGCGGCCGCGCTGCTGGTGGTGGCCGGTCCGGGAAGCGGCAAGACCCGTGTGCTCACACAGCGAATCGCCTGGCGAGCCGCCACCGAGTCGGTGCAAGCACGACGCGCCATGGCAGTGACGTTCACCCGCCGCGCTGCGCGGGAGCTTCGGTCACGGCTGCGGCAGCTCGCCGTCGACGACATGGGACCAGTCGGCACGTTTCACTCGATCGCACTCGCCCAAATACGCCAATACGACACCGATCGCGGCCGCTCCGAGCGGAAGATCTTGCCGAACCGGGCGTCGCTCAGCGGCGAACTGTCAGAGCACCTCCAGCGGGCGTTCGGGCCCAGACCGCCGATCACCATCAACACTGCTCTGCGAGAGATCGACTGGGCGAAGGCAAGCGACCTGTCGGTTGCCGACTATCGCGAGGGGCCCGCGCTGGCGCGGCTGGGACGCGAGGGCGGCGAAGCAGCGGCGGAGCTCTTCAAGCACTTTGAGCGCACCAAGTCCCGTCGCCGGCTGCTGGACTTCGACGACCTGCTCGCCGAGTGCACTCGCCTGATGCGTTCCGACGAACACTTCGCTGCGGCTCAGCGTTGGCTGCACCGACATTTCTTCGTCGATGAGTTTCAGGATCTGAACCGGCTGCAGTGGAACCTGCTGTGGGAATGGATCGGCGGCGCCGAGGCAGTGCACAACCAGACTGCCGATATCTGCGCCGTCGGCGACATCGACCAGGCGATCTACGGCTGGAACGGCGCCGACAGCCGCTACATCGCCGAGTTCGACCGGCACTTCGAAGGCGCGCAGGTCGTCCGGCTCGAACTCAACTACCGCAGCCACCCATCGCTGGTCGCAGCGGCACAGGCAGTCATGGCAACCGAGTCCGACTCGGGCGTCACAAGCGTCGGCGGCCATGCACAAACGCCGGCGCGCCCGCACGAGACCGGCCCTGCGCCGACCGTGACGGCGTTCGAGGACCCTGCGGCCGAGGCCTCCGGCATTGCCCGCTGGATTGCGGATCGACACGTCGGCCGCGTGCGCTGGGACTCATTCGGCGTGCTCGCCCGCACGAACTCCCAGCTCGGAGACATCGCTGCAGCCCTTGAGGCTCGCGGCATCCCCGCTCGTCTCAGCGGGCAGCGAAGCCCGTTCCTGCAGCTTCCTGCCGTCCAGCAACTGCTCAAGCACCTCAGCACGGCAGATGCGCACTTCTCCACCGTCGTCGAGGACCTGCGCGCCGATGCGCTCAATGCCGAGCCGGGCACGGCCCCCGAACCAGTGCTGATGCGAGTGCTCGAACTCGCCGATGCCTACCTGACCGAGATGTCACGAACCTCCAGTCGCCAATCGGGGCGCAGCGGCCCCACCGGCGAGGGCTTTGCGACCTGGGTGGGGCTGCTGTCGGGCAGCGATCGCGAACTCACTGCCGACCTGTTCGACAGCGACCGATCAGGCACCCCCTTCCACCCACGCGACGGTGCCGTGGCCCTCGCAACCTTTCACGCCGCCAAGGGTCTGCAGTGGCGCAACGTCGTCATCGCCGGCGTCGAGGACGGTCTCGTGCCCTTGCGCCGCGACGACCCCGAGGAACGGCGGCTGTTCTACGTCGCCGTTTCGCGGGCCACCCACACGCTGCATTTCACCTGGGTACGCCACCGCACTGGACGTGGTGCGACGGGCGGGCTGCGCAGCCCCTCACCCTGGCTGGAACTCATCTCCGCGGCTACCGCAGAGCCCCCGGCGCTGTCGCCTGACGACGCCGCGTCGCGGGTGGCCGCGGCTCGAGCCGCGCTCGACACAACTCGACCTCGCTGAGTCAACGCGAACAGGCGCTCAGCGAACCGGCCTGTCTGCGTGCGCGGGTGTGCTGGCGAAATGGTCGATATATGCGTTGCACTCATATGTAATTGAATTATACTGGACAGTTCGTGTAGGGTTCCGCAGTCAGCAATCAGTTCGGGTCCCCGGCGCTGTGCGGTCATGAGCCGCTTCGAGCCTGTTCAGGGTCCCAAGGCCGTCTTGGAGTTTGTCCGTGATGTTTGACGCCCGCCTGTCTCAGACCCCCCTCCCCCCCCGCGGAATGAGGCCCCGCAGGCGCAGATGGTCGGTGCCCGCAGCGCTGGCGGCGATGGCGCTCGCAGCAGCAGTGCTGTCGCCTGCCGTGGGAGCGTCGTCTAGCTCTTTGCATCCCAAGGGGCTGTCCGCGTCGCTGGTGGACGGGACGGTCACGCTGAGCTGGAACGCACCGGTTGACGACGCCGGGTCGGTCACCGGCTATCAGATCCTGCGACGCCGCCCCGGGGTGGACGCAGTCGGCACGTTCCATGTGATCGCCGCAGACACCGCCACCGCCGACGTCTCGTTCGTGGATCGCTGCGCGGACCAGCCCGGCACCGCCTACACCTATCGGGTCAAAGCGCGCCGCGGCGACCAGCTCAGCCGCTGGGGCAACTACTCACGCATCGACCTCGCCGCCGGCTACGTGCCGGGGGACCCACAGACCGGCTGTGATCCCGACACCGGCACCGGGGGATTCCAGGACCGCTCCGCACTGCCCGGCCTGCCCTCCAGCTACCCGAACGCGCTCGGTTTCGCTGACCCAGATCCGCAGACGGCTGATGTGATCGCAGACTTCACTTACGAGCACTTCCAGCCCCGCGATGTCACCGCGAAGCTGACCGATGACGGCATCGTCATCAGCTGGCGATGGCCGTCGCAGCAAGATGCCTGCGCCAGCTACGACATCGAGCGGGTGCCCGGCACCCGCACCTTGAAAAAGGTCACCCACCCCAGCGGCCACAACACCTGGGAAGTGACAGAGACCGGCGCCTACTACGAGTACACCTGCACCGACAGGCGCAACCTGACGGGCTTCGAGATCTACCGCACCTCGTTCGGGCACGTGCACCGCGGCGGCGGCACGGTGGAGCTGCTCTCGGACAGCCAGCCCTACTCGATCGACATTGGCAGGCATGCGGCGTACACCGACCGGAGCCGCGACGCTGTGGTCGGCCCGCGCTCGCACAACTACCAGGTACGCGCCCTGTACGGGTCCGTCAACAGCCTCGATCCTGACCGCGACTTCGGCAGCCGCCTGTCCGAGGGCGCGTTCATCCACCGCTAGCGCGACGCTGCGCGACCCGACGCGCGCTCCCCGCAGAACCTCACCATCTCGATCCCCACCAAACAAGACGTCGCAGACGGCACTGCCCTGGCCATCAACCTCGACTGGGACCCGTCCACAACCGACACAACCACGGTCACCGGCTACGTGACCCAACGGCGCCTCGTCACCCAGAGCGACCGCGCGCTGCCCTTCGCTGACATCGCCATCATCACCGGCACCACCCAATGGGCCGACACCAGCGACGACGTGACCACGTTCCAGGTCAGATCGGGCACCCAGTACAAGGAGTTCGCGCCGCTCACGCAGTTCTCCTACCGGGTGATCGCGGTGCGCGGCACCGACCGCAGCAACCCCACCAAAGCTGTGTCCACCGATTCGGAACGCCAACTCCCCGCCGACGGCCTCGTGACGGTCACCGACACCTGGCGCACCGGCGCCACCATCCGGGTCAACATGACCGGCACCGACGCCAACGGCAACCAGCTCGGCAACCACGCGAAGCACCACATCGCCCTGTCCCCGCCGCGCAGCAGCCCCGAGAACCGGCTCCTGCACGTCAGCATCGGCACCACAGGCTGGGGACACAACACCTGCATCGGCAACCCCGACACGACCGACACGACCGACAAAGTGACCGTGAGCACGACGTTCGTCGAGTTGGCTCCGGGTGCCACGGCGACCTACACCGTGACGCTCGAAGACGTTCCCGCGACGATCGTGAAGATGAGGCTGCGCCCCAACGTTGACAATCGCATACGCATCAACGGCAGCTCGGATGTGATCCTGTCTTTCAGCCCGTCTGACGCGGTCAACGGAAAGATCACCAAGACAGTGACCGTGGGCACGCTCTCCGATTCTGATTCCGACTATGCCGGGTGGATCTCCCACACCGTGATCGACGCGCAGAGCGACAACGCCTATGACGGGCTCTCCATCGACCCGGTGATGGTGGTCGTCAGCGACGAGGGGGCCCCCTACGGCTACCAAGCCGCTCAAGCCCGCTACCTCAGCCCCGCCAGCAACTGCACCCACACCGACGACGCGTACGTCACCGTTGGGGACCTGACTCCCGGCACCGACTACAGCGCCGAAGCACTGTTCCGGCTCGTGTCCGAAGAGAAGTTCATCGGCGGTCAGGGCGCCGGCGTCAAGGCTGAGAACTTCATCCCCACCTGGGACGGCGGCTTCTACCCCGGCGGCATCTGGTCACCCGCACACCTCGTCGGCACAGTCACCTTCACCACCGACCCATAACCCCACAACTGACACCGTGGGTCGGGGATGCTCGTGGGAACCCGGGATCCATGACATGCCGCAGCATTTCGTGAGAGAAGCCGACTGCCTCACCGGGCACCGCAGAAGAACTCGCACCGGACCAGCGCAGTGCCGTGGCTACGGTGAGCCGTCGTGAGCCGCAAGGAGATTCTGATTGTCGCCGGACCCAACGGCGCTGGTAAGAGCACGTTCGCGGCCAGCTATCCGGGTCTTGCGACCGGTGAATTGACCTACGTGAATGCCGATCTCATCGCCGTGGGACTCTGCCCAGGTGAACCCGCCCGCGCTGGCATTCGGGCTGGCCGCCTGATGCTCGCCGAGCTCGACCGGCTCGCCAGCAGCGGCCAGAGCTTCGCATTCGAAACGACCCTTTCGGGCAGGGGCCATCTCCGACGGATACGCCGTTGGCGTCAAGACGGTTATCGCGTCACACTGCTGTTTCTCTCCTTGCCGTCCGCCGAGCACGCCGTCGCGAGGGTTCTTCAGCGAGTCGCCCTCGGAGGCCACGACGTGCCAGCCGATGTCATTCGCAGGCGATACCGCGCGGGTCTCGCCAACTTCCGTCGCGAGTACGCTCCTGTGGTGGACGAGTGGCTACTCTTTGACAACCAAGGGAACCGCCCGCAGATGATCGAACGGAGCAGCACTCTTGCCTGATGTCGCCAGCGCCAACGCCGCTGACCGCCGCAAAGACGGTCCGAGTGCCAACGGGGCGCCCCAGTTCTCCGGGGACGAATTCGTGGCGAGCGTCGCCAGATCGCTGGTTCAGGCCGCGAAACAAGCCCACCTGGTTGCCCACCAGACGGGCACGGGTGTTGCGTACAGCCGCGACGGGCAGTTCGGCATCTACAAACCCGACCCAGCCATGTACGAAGACCTGGTCCCGCCTCCCTTCGAGGACGAGCAAATCCTCGCTACCTCCGCCGACAAGTAGCCGAATCCGGCGATATCTGGTCACCCGCACACCTCCTCGGCTCGCCGACCGCAGTGGTGTCGACTCTGCTGCGCAGCTTCTGCAAGCTCTCGTGGACGGCCGCTCGCTTCTCAGGCAGAAGACGACAACACGGGACAGCGCACAGCAAGCCCCATGCGGCCGGGCGAGGCCCGTCCGATGCGACCGCTACGGGGCGAGATCGACGAACACCGGGGTGTGATCTGAGGGCTTGGTGCCCTTGCGCGCATTGCGGTCGATCAAGCAGAACTCGGCGGCCGCCACCACCGGCTCGGTGCCGAGCAGCAGGTCGATGCGCAGGCCATGGCGCTTGTAGAAGGCACCGTCGCGGTAGTCCCACCAGCTGAACAGGCCCGCATCGTCGTAGTGCTCGCGGAAGATGTCACGCAGCCCCCAGTCGCACACGTCGCGGATCGCTGCCCGCTCGCGCTCGGTGACGTGGGTGCGCGGCTCGGGGTTGTCCGGGTCCCACACGTCGCGGTCGTCGGGGCACACATTGAAATCGCCCCCCACCAGCACCGGTGCCGCCGGATCGCAGGTTGCCTCGAGGTGTGCCCGCAAGCGCCCGAGCCAATCGAGCTTGTAGTGGTAGTGATCGTGGTCGACGGCCCGGCCGTTGGGTACATACACCGAGCTGACCGTCACACCGCCGCAGCGGGCCGAGATGATCCGGGCGTCGGGGTCGGGCTCTCGGCCGTCGGCAAAGCCCGCAATCGGGTCTTCGATCCTGACGGTTGACAGGATCGCCACGCCGTTCCAGCGCCCCTCGCCATGGTGGACCGAGGCGTAGCCCTGCGCCTCGAAATGCAGGTGCGGGAACTGCTCGTCGGACATCTTGGTTTCCTGCAGCAGCAGCACGTCGGGCTCGGCGTAGTCCAGCCATTCGTCGACCCGTTCCAGCCGGGCATTCAGGCTGTTGACGTTCCAGGTCGCAATTCGCACCGGTCCGACGCTAACGGCCCGCCTCAGCGGGCGAGCGGCCTGTAGGTGATCCGGTGCGGTCCCGCATCTGCGCCGAGTTCACGCTTGCGGAACGTCTCGTACTCAGAAAAGTTGCCTTCGAACCAGCGCACGACGCTGTTGCCCTCAAAGGCCAGCACATGGGTGGCAATCCGGTCGAGGAACCAACGGTCGTGGCTGATGACCACCGCGCAGCCTCCGAACGACTCGAGGGCGGCTTCCAGCGACCGCAGCGTGTCCACGTCGAGGTCGTTGGTGGGCTCGTCGAGCAGCAGCACGTTGCAGCCCGACGTCAGCGTCCGAGCCAGGTGCACCCGGTTGCGCTCGCCGCCCGCCAGCTCGCCGACGCGCTTCTGCTGATCGGCGCCGGTGAAGTTGAACGATGCCACGAACGCCCGGCCGTTGACCTCCCGAGCGCCCCCTACGCCGTCGATGCGCAGCGTGTCGTGCCCGTCGGTGATTTCTTCGTACACGGTGCGACTGTCGTCGAGCCGTGCCCGCGACTGGTCCACATAGGCGATGTCCACCGTCTCGCCGACCGTGATGGCGCCGGCGTCGGGCGACTCGTCGCCGACCAGCATCCGGAACAGCGTCGTCTTGCCGGCACCGTTCGCTCCGATGACGCCCACGATGCCGCCGGGCGGCAGGCTGAAGGTGAGGTCGTCGAACAGCAGCTTGTCGCCGAACGCCTTGGCCAGACCGTCTGCTTCGATGACCAACGAGCCGAGGCGCTTCGACATGGGAATGGTGATCTGCAGATCGGACCGACGCTGCCGATCGGCAGCGGTCTGGTGCGCAGCCAGCAGATCCTCGTACGCGCTGATGCGCGCCTTGCTCTTGGCCTGGCGTGCCCGGGGCGACATGCGCACCCACTCCAGCTCGCTCGCCAGCGTGCGGGCCCGGGCATCGGCCTCGCGTTGCTCGGCAGCCAGCCGAGCCGACTTCTGCTCAAGCCAGGCGCTGTAGTTGCCCTCGAACGGCATCGTGCGACCGTGATCGATCTCGAGGATCCAGCCCGCGACGTTGTCGAGGAAGTAGCGATCGTGGGTGATGGCCACGACGGTGCCGGAGTAATCGGCGAGGAAGCGCTCCAGCCATGCCACCGACTCGGCATCGAGATGGTTGGTCGGCTCGTCGAGCAGCAGTAGATCCGGATGCGACAGCAGCAGCCGGCACAGCGCCACGCGGCGCCGCTCCCCTCCCGACAGCGTCGACACGTCGGCATCGGACGGCGGCAGGCGCAGCGATTCCATGGCGATGGCGACCTGCCGGTCCAAGTCCCAGGCATTGGCAGCCGCGATCCGATCCTCCAGCTCCGCCTGACGGGTTCCGAGCGCATCGAAGTCGGCGTCGGGCACGGCCCAGCCGGCCATCACTTCCTCGTAGGCGGTCAACAGCTCGGCTGTTTGGGCAACGCCGGTCATCACATTGCCCTCGACGTCGAGCGTGGGGTCCAGCTCCGGCTCCTGCGGCAGTAGTCCCACCGTGGCTCCCGAGGCCAGGCGGGCCTCACCGCTGTAGCCGTCGTCGAGTCCGGCCATGATCCGCAGCAGCGACGACTTACCCGAGCCGTTGTGCCCGATCACGCCGATTTTCGCCCCAGGCAGAAACGCCAGCGTCACGTCGCGCAGCACTTCGCGGTCGGGCGGGTAGTAGCGCCCGAGGGCGCGCAGCGTGTAGATGAACTCGGCAGCCACGCCAGCAGCCAATCAGCGCGTCGACACCGGAGGCATCACCGCAGGTCGAAACCCACGAGCGCCTCGAGTTCGCGCAGAGCAGCGTCAGGATCGGTCACCTTGATCGCCTTCATGCCCATCGCGGCGGCCGGCTTGCAATTGATGCCCAGGTCGTCCAGGTAGGCCGTGCGGACCGGGTCGATGCCCAGCTCGGAGCACGCCAGCTCGTAGATGCGCGGATCGGGCTTGCGAAGTCCGACAACCGACGATTCGATCACCACCCCGAAGAGCTTCATCACGTCCGCTACTGCGGCTGCCGCGGCGGCATCCCGGGCCATCCCGGCACCATGGCCGGTCCGCACGTTGTTGGTGATGCAGCCGACCGGCAGACGCTCCACCAAGATCTCCAGTGCGCGCACCATCTGCGGTCGCAGTCCGCCGCTGAGGCACGCCAGCACCTGTGAGCCCGACACCTCGTATCCCCGGTCGGCAGCCTCCGCCTCGAACAGGCCAGCGAACTCGTCGACGTTCACCTCGCTGCGCTCCAGCCGTGCCCACGCGTTGGTGTCGGGATTGGTGGCGTTGATCTGCCGGATGGTGTCGCGAGGTACGCCAATGCGGTCCTCGTAGCGGTTGAACGACCCGAAGGGGCTCTCAGTGATGACACCGCCGAAGTCGAAGAGCACCGCATCGACAACTGCTGGCGCGAACTGGCCGCCTGCAGCGGTTTTCGCAGCCACTTCGGCAGTGTCGACGGTGCTGGATCGGCGGTCGGACACGGCCCGGCACGCTATCTGGGCCTGTTCGCCGCCGGGCACCTCTGCCAGCCGGCGGTCGAGGTTTCGCGCTTAGAGCCTTGGCGGATAGGCGGCAGTGCCCGGCAGCCCCGATGTCCTGGACTCTGCGCAGAAATGCCGCCACAGACGGCAAATTTGCACACAGACAGCGTGACAGCAACTTTCCGAGACGTCACCTATCCGCGCGGCCTCTTAGCGCGCGAGTCCTTCGCAGAGATCGCGCGTAGCGTACCAATATTCGCGCGAAACGCGCGAATATCCACCATGAGCGCGCGAGCGTTCGCTAGGGTCCCGCCATGGCTACGGACACAACGACGTCGTCATCGACTCCAACGCAGGCCCCAGCTCCAAGACGCAAGCGGTGGAAGAGCAGGGCGGTGTCGCGGACCGTCGATGCGGGCAATTCGGCCTATTGCGCCGTGTGCGATGAACTCATCAAGTTCCGGGCGCGCATCCGGGCTGAGCAGATCATATGCAACGTTTACGCGAAGAACCGTTGGGATCGTGTCGAGCACTACCACCCGTCGTGCTACGAGGAGGCAGACAGCCCCTACGGCGAGCCCAACGACTGAGCCTGCACCATCAGCAGAGAAGAACCCGCTCTTCGCGGCTAGAGGACTTGGCTCAAGAACAGCCTGGTGCGTTCTTCGGCCGGATCGGTGAAGAAATGGTGGGGCGTACCCACCTCGACGATCTCGCCGCCCTCCATGAAGATGATGCGGTCGGCGACTTCTCGGGCGAAGCCCATCTCGTGAGTCACGACCATCATGGTCATGCCCGAGCGTGCCAGCCCTTCCATCACGTCGAGCACCTCTTTGATCATCTCGGGGTCCAGCGCCGAGGTGGGCTCGTCGAACAGCATCACGCGGGGCTCCATCGCCAGCGCCCGGGCGATCGCCACGCGCTGCTGCTGACCTCCTGAGAGCTGGCCGGGGAACTTCTGCGCCTGCTCGGGGATGCCGACTCGTTCGAGCAGCGACTCCGCCAGTTCCTCGGCCTCGGGCCGCGACTTCTTGCGCACCCAGATCGGCGCCAGTGAGATGTTGTCCATCACGGTCAGGTGCGGAAACAGGTTGAACTGCTGGAAGACCATGCCGACTTCGGAACGGATCTTCTCGATGTTGCGCAGGTCATTGGTCAGCTCGATGCCGTCCACGATGATCTGGCCGCTCTGATGGGCCTCCAGCCGGTTGATGCACCTGATCCAGGTGCTCTTTCCCGAGCCTGACGGCCCGAGCACGACCACGATTTCCTGCTCCTTGATCGTGGCAGTAATGCCGCTGAGGGCCTGAAAGTCACCGAACCACTTGTCGACGTCGCGGCACACGATCATGTCGTCGCGCGCCGCGAGCTCGTCGGACACAGCAATGGTGGCGTCGCCGTGGGCCGGTTGTGCGCTCGAACTCATGGTCAACTCCCCCTTATCGCCGGCCTGTCGACCGGTGCCTCATTCTCATCGCTGGCCCAGCCCCACTCGCTGCTCGAGTCGTTGGCTGTACTTCGACATAGCGAACGCCACAACCCAATAGACAGCCGAGACGAACAGCAGTCCCTCACGTCTAACACCCAGGAACTGCGACTGGTTCGGGACCACCGAGTTGGCCATCCGCAGGAAGTCGAACAGCCCGATGATGGCGAGCAGCGACGTCTCCTTGAACGTAGCGATGACCTGTCCTACCAGCGGCGGGATCGACACCCGCAGCGACTGGGGCAGCACGATGAATCCGGTGCGCTGGACGGCGGTCAGCCCGACGGCATCGGCCGCCTCGTACTGCCCGCGGCGGATCGACTGCAGCCCTCCGCGCACGTTCTCGGCCAGGTACGCCGCCGAGAACAAGGTGTAACCGATGATCGCTGCGGCCAGTTCCGCTAGCTCCATGCCGTCGGGCAGGAACAGCGGCACAACGCCGGAGAAGAACAGCAGCAACGTGATGAGCGGGACGCCGCGGATCACCTCGATATAGACCGTCGACAGCACCCGGAAGATCGGCAGGCGGGAGGTTCGTGCCAGCGCCAGCAGCACCCCGATCGGGAACGACAGCATGATCGTCAGCACCGAGACAAGCAATGTGACGCTGAATCCCCCGATGAACATGTTCGTCGGCGTCTCCACAGTCGACGGCGAGTTGATGACCGTCGCGCCGTAGAAGACGAGCAGCACAACGAACAGCCACGCTCCCACCAGCCTGCGACGCTGGGCGGCAACGCCTGTGAAGTTGGGCGCCAACAGCCCTGCGACCGCCAGCAGAACGAAACCGATGCGTGCAACCTGCAGCATCGAGTACCAGCCGAAGAACGCCGCAACCCACTGGAACGCGGCCAGCAACAGCAGGCCGATCGCTGCCAACCGCCCGAACTCGCCGGCGTCGGTCCGCGTCATCCACCACAGCACAGCCGAGCCCGCTACCCCGAAGGCCAACCCCATCGGCAGCATGGTCGAGAATACATGGGCATAGTCGATCTCGGGGTCGCGCATGACGACCCAATAGAGGAAGAACGGGCTCAGCAGCCACAACAAGTTGACCGTTGCACGTGTCTTCGCCAAGGATCTGCGTGGCAGCACCGATGCGGCGTCCTCATCGGCGCCGTCGGCATCATCGGCGTCCGCGGCCGCCTGTGACAAGGCGATGGCGCGGTCGCGTGCGAGTCGTCCAAGGGCAAAACAGCCCACCAACAGCAGCCACATGACTGTCCACGGCAGCCTTGTGCTCATCGCCACGATGCGGCCAGGCTCAGCGATGAACTCGCCTTCGGTGAATCCGTAGTGACCGTAGCGAACCACCCAGGTGGACGCCACCAGCAGCCCCGGCACGCCGAAGATGAGCCAGGAGACCGGGACCTCGGTCGTGCGACGGCGCAGATCATCGAGTGACAGCCACAGGGCCAGACTGATCCCGAACAGCACCAACGCAACGACCCACCACACCCATCGATCCGCCATCGCGGAGGCGAAGGACTCGCGCACCCGCTCGCCGGCACCGTCGCGCAGCGCCTCGCCCGCTGCATCGGTGAGCACGCTCGGCTCGCGCAGCACCACGCCAGTCGCGATGAGGGCGGCCCCTGACATCAGCCAGCCCATCAATCGCTTTACGGTCACCCCGCCCCAGCGAGCCCAGATGCCGGCACTCACTCCCGCGAGCACCATGATCGTTCCGACCACCACCCAGATGCGCACGTACTGGTGCTCGGGGTAGGCCTGGGTGAACAGGAGACGCAGGTTGGTGCGCACGGCAATCCAGGAGCGCTCCTCGCTGAACACGAAGTTCAACAGGCCGCGGTATGCGAACAGTGCGAGGAGCACCGCCAAGACGGTGAGCATCGAATTGCGGGCGTTGGGGAAGAGGTTCTCGCGGATCCAGCGACCTGGCGGCAGGCTCGGGCGGTCAGGCGGGCTCGTCGCCGGGCCCACCGGCTCGGCCGCCGTGACCGTCAAGGCAGCGGGCTGCATCGGATCGGTCACCTCAGCGCTCCACGATCCGCAGCCGGATGTTGAAGAAGTTGACGACCGCGGAGATCGTCAGCGAGCACGCCAGGTAGAACAGCATCCACACCGCCATGACCTGCAGCGTCTTGCCGGTCTGGTTGTAGACGGTCTGGCCGATCTGGACGAGGTCGCTGTAGCCCACGGCGATTGCCAGCGATGTGTTCTTGGTGAGGTTCAGGTACTGATTGCCCACCGGGGGCAGGATCACCCGCAGCGCCTGGGGCAAGATCACCTGCCGCAACGCCGTCGAGCGTCGCAGACCCAGTGCTTGTGCGGCTTCGCTCTGGCCCTTGGGCACTGCCAGGATGCCGCCGCGCACGATCTCTGCGATAAACGCTGCCGTGTAGAAGACCACGCCGAAATAGACGGCGGCGAAACCGATGGGCAGGTTCAGACCGGCGGGTCCGTAGTTGGGAAAGTTGCCCGGCTGCACGATGTCGGGCCTCATTGCATCGATAGGCGGACCGGTGCGGCCATTTCCGAACTTGTCGGCGAGCACGCCGAGGCCGTCAGACGATGAGTTGACGACCCAACTCGACAATCCGGGCCACAGCACCGCCACGAAGAGCACGACAATCGCCGCTGCCGCCACGGCGAAGATCATGCGGAACCAGTCGTCGTCGGTGAGCCGCGTGCGACCTGCGGGCGTGCGGTGCTGAGCGAGGAAGCGGCGTATCCACCACACCGCCACCGCTACCGCAGCGACGGCCGCGACGAGTTGCACAGCTCCCTGTGGGATGGCTCCGACCGCGTCAGCCAGACCGCCGAGAATGTTCCCCAACCAGCCAAAGGTGGGATGCACCCACCAGCCCACGATGGCGAACACAGCAACGATTCCGGTGGCCCACGCGCCAGCGTTAGTCTGCGCGCCGGTCATCTCCCGCTTGGTTGCAAGCCGCCGGAATACGAAGTGGGCGATCACCGCGCCGATCACCAAGATGACGGCCCACTGGTAGAAGCCATCGGCGACGAAGACGCGCGGGATCGACAGGCCCTTGTTGGACAGGTGCACCCAACCGGGAATCGGCCCTATCCCGAAGGAGACATTCGGGAGCGTCGCCAGAACCGCGGCGTACACCAGGATCTGAACCAGCAACGGAATGTTCCGCAGGGTTTCCACGTACACGCCCGCCAGACGGCGAAGCGGCCAGTTGGACGACAGCCGCGCCAGACCCACCAGGACACCGACCACCGAGGCGAGAGCGATGCCTGCAGCCGCCATGCGGATGGTGTTCACCATGCCGACCCAGAGCGCTCGGCCGCCCGAATCGGGATTGGTGTCGATGCCCCAGCCGACCTTGATGCCGATGTGGTCGGAGATGAAGTCGAAGTCGATGTTCGCGCCACGGGCGCGCAGGCTGTCTCCCGCCTCGGTGGCAAGGAACCACATCGCCGCCACGACCAGGATGAGCGTGGCGACCTGGGCGATCCAGCGCACGACGGTGGCGTCCCGGTAGAACGGCGGACGGCTCCCCAACGTGGCAAGGGAGTCGTCACGGGCTGGTGCTCGAGGGTCGCTCACCGCAGGTCACCCTACGCGACGGTGTTTCTCACATCGGGCTATTGGGCTTTGCTACTCATTGTGCTCATACAAGCGACGGCCCCCGATCCGGTCGGATCGGGGGCCGTTCGCTTGTCATGTGTTCGCTCACCCACACGACTGGGGAGGTCCCCAGCCGGCAGGCTCAGCGATTAGCGAGCAGGTGGTGCGTAGATGAGTCCGCCCGCAGTCCAGCGCGCGTTCGCCGAACCGTCACGGCTCAGGCCGACCGGGCCGAGGTTGCGGGTGTAGATCTCGTCGTAGTTCCCGACCTGGCTGATCACGTTGTAGAACGCGTCGGCCGTCAGACCCATCTTGGTCTGCAGCTCACCCTCGCCGCCGAGCATGCGGATCGCCTCGGCGTCGAGGCTGCCGCCCGAGAGCATTGAGTCGATGTTCTCCGACGTGATGCCCTTCTCATCAGCGATGATCGTGGCGTACACGGTCCAGTTGACGACGTCGCCGAAGGTCGACTGGTTCTGCGGGTAGACCGGACCCAGCGGCTCCTTCGAGATCGGCGTCGGCGGGAAGATCACCCACTCCTGATCGCCTTCCTGCTTGACCTTGCGGCCGACGAGGGCGGAACCGTCAGTGGTGATCGCATCGCATGCGCCTTGGATGAAGCTCTCGGTGACGATGTCGAAGTCCTCGAACGTCGACAGCGTGATCTCGATGCCGGCTGCGTTAGCCGCGTCAGCGATGTTCTTCTCGGTGGTGGTGCCGGCGTTGGTGCACACCGTGGCACCATCCAGATCGGCCACCGACGACGAGCCTGAGAAGTTGTCGCTCACGCGGGCCATGATCTGCTGGCCGTCGTAGTAGGTGGTCGGTCCGAAGTCGAGCACGAGGTCGGTGTCCCGGCTCTGGGTCCAGGTGGTGTTACGCACCAGCAGGTCGATGTCGCCGGTCTCCAGCGCGGTGAACCGCTCGGCCGCGGTCAGCGGCACGAAGTTCACAGCGCCGGCATCACCCAGGATCGCTGCTGCTACTGCACGGCAGTAGTCGGCGTCGAAGCCGGTCGTGCTGCCGTCGGGCTGCGTTTCGGAGAAGGCAACTGCCGAACCGCTGACGCCGCAGTTGAGCGAGCCGCGATCCTGGACAGTCGCCAGCAAGTCGCCTGTGTCCTGTACCAGGGCGACTTCAGTTTCAGGCTCTGCCGCCTCGGTCGTGGCAGCTGGCTCGTCGCCATCGACATCCTGGTCGTCGCCATCGCCCGAGCCGCACGCAGCGGCCATCAAGGCGAGCGCAACAAGCACGCCGCCGAGTCGCAGTGCAGACCGCCGGGAAATCGGCGCGATACGTCTATTCATTGAGAACGTTCCCTCCATCGGTAGTACAGAACGCGGGTGCGATACGCGCTATTACGCGCTCCACTACACCCGACGGTCCGCGAGACTACCCGCCTCCAATTGCGGCCCGACACCGTTTACTTACGAAGAAATATGAGACAAATTATGAAGAAACGTGAGATAGAAACATGACTTCGTCCTCGGAGCATTCGGTTTTGGAAGGTTCGCAGAGGGCTTGGACAGCTCCCAAGCGGGCGTCTCAAGTGGTGGCGGAGCATCGAGGGGGCACACTTGGCCGATGGCCCAGTCAGCCGACCACACCCTTGCCGCGAGTGTGGCCACCGAGACCGGGACCCTGCTGGTGGAGATCCGCGAGCGGCTCTTCTCATCGGGAGCCGGAACCTGGGAGGTCCGCGACACCGGCGACAACGAGGCCCACCGGCTCATCGTGAACCGCTTGTCCCAAGCGCGGCCGGGTGATGCGATCCTGTCCGAAGAAGGACACGACGACCTGGCGCGACTTACCGCAGATCGAGTCTGGATCGTGGACCCGCTGGATGGAACCCGCGAGTTCTCCGAACCGGGCCGCACTGACTGGGCTGTTCATATCGCCTTGGTCGAGAACGGCGTGCCGACCGCAGCCGCGGTGGCACTGCCCGCTGTCGGCCAGACGCTGTGCACTGAACCGGAGCCGCAGTTGCCGGAGCCCCACAACGGCCGCCCGCGCATGGTCGTCAGCAGATCGCGCCCGCCGGCGGCAGCAATCATCGTTGCCCAAGCGCTCGACGCCGAATTGATGACGCTCGGCTCGGCGGGCGCTAAAGCCATGGCAGTCGTGCTTGGCATGGCCGATATCTATGCCCATTCGGGTGGACAGTTCGAGTGGGACAACTGCGCCCCGGTTGGGGTGGCGCGAGCAGCCGGCCTGCACGCCAGCCGGTGCGACGGTTCGGAGCTGGCGTACAACTTCGCCGACCCTTGGCTGCCGGATCTGCTCATCTGCCGCCCCGAGTACGCAACAGACGCCCTCGAGGCGTTGAGAAAGGTGATCGAAGGCGAAGCCTGAGATCGCCGGCTGGCCCGCAGCCAAAGGAGGGATCCGTGGAACTGAAGGCAACGAAGTACGCCATCGACGGTCCCGTCGCGACGTTGACGCTGTCACGACCGAACCGCCGAAACGCGTGGACCGGGCGGATGCACACCGAGTTGCGCTGGGTGCTGGAACAAGCGGAACAAGACACGCAGGTCCGGGTCATCGTGATCACCGGCGAGGGTCGCGACTTCTGCGTGGGCGCCGACAGCCAGGCGTTGGAAGGTCATGGCGCAAAAGGGCGGCTACGACCCGGGCACGGCCCCTGACCTGGCAATGCCGGGCTATGGCGTGGCGCCGCAGTTCGACCAGAACTTTGCGTTCATGATGGCGCTGGAGACCGTGACCATCGCAGCCGTGAACGGCGCTGCGGCGGGCGCCGGGCTCGTGCTGGCCTGCTATTGCGACCTGCGCTTCGCTGCCGCGGACGCCAAACTGACCACCGCGCATGGCCCGCTCGGACTGCCCGCCGAGTACGGCCTGTCATGGGTGCTGCCCCGCCTGGTAGGCGTCACGCGATCCAACGACCTGCTGCTGTCGAGCCGCAAGTTCCTGGCATCGCAGACCGAAGGCTGGGGTCTGTTCAACGAGATTCTCGAGGGCCCCCAGCTCATGGACCACGTCTACGCGTACGCGCACGACATGGCGGCTCGGGTAGCGCCCAGCTCACTCGCCACGACGAAGCGGCAGATCTATCTGGACCAACACCGGGACGTGGGCACCGCCGTCTCGGAGTCGGATCGACTGCTCGACGAAATGATCCCCAGCCCCGACTACCTCGAGGGTGTCCAAGCACTCACCGAGCGACGCTTGCCCGACTGGCCGTCCCGCTGAAGGCTCTCGCCCTGCGTCACGCCTCGAGCACAGTGACGCCCTGAGTCACACCTCCAGCACAGTGATCATGCCGGTGTCGCCGTTCACTTCGACGAGCGCGCCATCGGGGATGCGTCCCGTCGCTCCGGTCGCGGAGATGACGCACGGCAGACCCAGCTCGCGGCTCACGATGACCGAATGGCTGAGCGCCGCGCCGACGTCCACGACGACCGCGCTCGCGCTCACGAACAGCGGAGTCCACGACGGGTCGGTGAGCGGCGCCACGAGCACATCGCCGGATCCCAGCGCCGTCGGGTCGCTGCTGTCGAGCACCACGCGAGCCCGGCCCCGGGCGATGCCTGGGCAGCCGGGCAGCCCTGCCAGCACCTCCCCCGCTGCGAGCTGGGGAAATTCGTTCGCACCCCGGAGCGGCCACTGCGACATCGGCGGCGGGTCACCGACGATGACGAAGGGCTCCTGTCGTGCATTTGCGTCATCCCAGACCGCTTGGCGCTGGGCGATGACGTCGGACCAATCGGCCGGGTCGTCGATCATCTCGTGCATCTCGCCGAAGCGGAGCATGGCGAAGTCGGTTTCAGACGCAAAGAGCCCGCGCTCAACCAACCTCCGTCCCATCACACGCGAACCGATGCGCGTCTCGTTGACGTAGCGCACGCAGTTGGTCTTGGTGCGCTCACGCCCGGGCAGGTACACCGCAGCAGCTCCCCGAGCCAGGTCGAACTGCATCTGGGTGTCCGGGTCGCCGGCGAGTAACGCTGAGATCTCTGCGCCCAGAGTTTCGCGCTGTGCCGCGAGCTCGGCGCGGCGTCGTCCGGGGTCTACGTCCGCTGGAGCGAGACGCATGCGGTCGATCGCTGCGAGTGCGATGTCGGGATCGGTCTCCCACGATGGGCAGCTGATCTCCCACTCGTTGGGACCTCGCGAGCCGAAGTCGTACAGGAACTGTGCGAAGGCCTCGCTGAATGCTGCTGCGTCGCCGCCGGCATCTTCGGCCGCTGCCGCGCTGAGGCGCTCGGCCAATCCGGCTGGGCCGCTGTCGAACAACTCGCCGAGCGTGGTCGACGCTGCGACCTGCCGGCCGAGCTGCCACATCGCATCCGACGGCGCTGCTGAGGCCACGTCGCCGTACCCGGCCACCAGCTTGAGCGTGTCTTCGGGGCGACCCAGTGCAATGCACACCTGCTCGAGCGCGCCCAGCGGCACAGCTGCGAGGAACGACACCTTCAGGTGGCGCGCGAACAGCTCACGGAACCCGGCGCCGTCCACGTAGCCCGACTCGAGGAAGTGCATCATCCAGTCAGCGATCTCGTGGTTGCCCATCTGCGCGAAGTCAGGCCTTTGCGCGCGGATCTCGGCAATGTTTCGTTCGTCCTCGTGAATCTCCGGCAGCGCTGGTGCTGCGAACAGGAACAGGAACGTCTCGCCGATGCGCTGTTCGGCTTCGGGGCTGGGATCGTCAGGGTGCGACTCGTAGGGCGGAATCCCGGGCTGTTCGCCAAAAAAGTTCCGATCGACGGTCTCCACGTCGATGCCGGGAGCTCGGGCGCCGAAGACGCGCCCGACGGCTGCGTTCAGGTACGTGTAGCCGCCGAACACGCCGAGGAATACGCATTCGTCAGGGTCGAACTCGTCGTAGGTGAACGCACCGATCTGCACGTAGGCGTCCCGGAACGCCAGCTCGGACATGCGGATGCCCTCGTCGTTCTGGAAGGCGAAGTCGAAGGTGCTCATCTTCACCGGGTCGGGAAAGACCTCGCCGACGTTCGCTCGTGTCCAGATCGGGAACCGGTCTGACGGCTTGGTACCGACGAAGTAAGCGCCGCTCGCATCTGTCTGCCCTGACATTTCGCCTCCCTCGCGCGCCTTCGGTGGGCGCGCAATGCACCGCACAGCCTCGCGCGGCGTCGCGGCGGTAGGTACCACGTCGATCGAAGGGACGCGGCGTGGCCGGAAACGAAGCGGGCCGGGCAGCCGCTTCCCCCTCATGGCGGCTGCCCGGCCAGGCCGTGATGTGATGCTAGGCCGAAAGGGACGACTTCGAACCATGTTCGCCGCGGCACGCTCGCAGCCAGGGGCGCGACGCCAGCAAGTCGACCGGCTGGCGCGCCTACCCTTGCCATTCCAGACCGGGACTTACCCCGCTCGCCCGAAGCCCGCGCAGCACGTGGGCCAATCACCACAGGAGAAGTGGCCGATGCCGGTGACCATCGAGCACTACCGGGATCTCGGCGAATTCGACTACGGCGCCTGTGATCAGGTAACCCCGCTGATCCGCCGCGTCATCTGCAAGAACCCAACGCCGTTCACCTATCGCGGCACCGGCACGTACATCGTCGGCCGCGGCGAGGTGGCGGTCATCGACGCCGGTCCGCCGCTGGCAAGCCACCTCGACGACATCCTGGGGGCACTTGAGTCTGGCGAGACGGTGGGCGCTTCGCTGGTGACGCACACCCACAGCGATCACTCGCCCCTCACTCGCGATCTGGTCGCCGCTACTGGGGCGCTGAGCTATGGCTACGGACCGCACGCGAGCGTGTGGAAGCTCGATCCCGACGACCGCGTCGACTTCTCCGACTACATCAGCGCCGAGGAACAGGAGAAGTACCAGGCCGAGTTCGACGAGCTGCCCGACGAACTCAAGCGGGAAGGTGCCGACACCGACTTCGTGCCCGATGTGGCCCTGGTCGATGGCGACATCGTTGCCGGCGACGGCTGGACGCTGCGCGCCGTGCACACGCCTGGACATTGCTCGAACCACCTGTGCTACGAGCTGCTGGAGGAAAACTCACTGTTCTCAGGCGACCACGTGATGGGTTGGGCGACGAGCGTGGTGGGGCCACCCGACGGATCGATGCAGGACTACCTGGACTCGCTAGCGAAGCTGCTCGAGTTCGACCACACCCAGTACTGGCCCACCCACGGTCCGCCCATCGGGGAGCCGACCGCATACGTGCGCTCGTTCATCGCCCACCGCAGCGACCGGGAACGCCAGATCATCGAATACCTCCGTCAGGGCCCGTGCCGTATCGCGGACTTCGTGCCGAAGATGTACGAGGCCTACGACAAGCGGCTGTGGTATCCCGCCGCAAGCTCGGTGTATGCGCACATGCTCCATCTCACCGAGAGCGGTCGAGCGCGTGTGCTCGATGACGGCGGTGAGCCGAAGCTCACGTCGGTCTACGAGCTGACTGCAGCCGCCTAGAGAATGCGCGGATTGCTCAACCTTCCCGCTGCGGCACCTGTCGTTTCCCGCTCTTGTTCGCTACGCTCACGGGCCGCTCGGGCCACGGCTTCGCCTGCCGGCTCAGCCTCTTAGTTCGTTGCGGCTGGTCATCGCACGCTGCACGGTCGACTACTCGGGCCGGCTCGACGCGCACCTGCCCTCCGCCGTGCGACTGATCATGGTGAAGGCCGACGGCTGCGTGGCAATTCATGCCGACGGGGGCGCCTACAAGCCGCTCAACTGGATGAACGCGCCCAACCGGCTCGTCTGCGAGCCCGATCTGTGGCGTGTCACGAACGATCGGGGCGAGCGCCTCGAAATCCACCTCGCCGAGGTGTTCAGCGACACCACACATGAAATGGGCATCGATCCTGGCCTCGAGCGGGACGGCGTCGAAGCCCACCTGCAGGAGCTGGTGGCCGCGCATCCCGAGACTCTGGCCGAAGGCACGGTGCTGGTGCGCCGCGAGTACCCAACCGACATCGGTCCGGTGGACCTGCTGTGTCGCAGTGCGGACGGCGGCACCGTGGCTGTCGAGATCAAGCGCCGGGGCGAGATTGACGGCGTGGAGCAACTGTGCCGGTACCTCGAGTACCTGAACCGGGATGCTCGCTTGGCGCCCGTGAACGGCGTCTTCGCCGCACAGGAGATCAAGCCCCAGGCTCGAGTGCTCGCGGCCGACCGGGGCATCCGCTGTGTCGTGCTCGACTATGACGAGCTTCGCGGCATCACCAGCGACGCTCTCAAGCTGTTCTAGTTGTGCCGCACCAGGGGCGGTGACGCGTCCCTCAGGCGTAGGTGCACAGACCGTTGTCGATGACGACGCGCTCGGAGTCGGTGCCGCGCCTCGAGATCGTGCGATAGATCGCGCGGCCCTCGCCGTCGTCCCACACCTGAATGGTCAACTCGTCACCCGGGAATACCGGCGCAGAGAACCGGGAATCCATTGAACGGAAGCGGGCCGGGTCACCGTCGCACAGGGTGTGCAACAACGCTCGACCGGTGAAGCCGTAGGTGCACAGTCCGTGCAGGATCGGCTTGGGAAAGCCGGCGAGCTCGGTGGCGAACCAGGGGTCGCTGTGCAGCGGGTTGTAGTCGCCGCTGAGTCGATAGGTGAGCGCCTGATCGGAGCGCGTCTGGTAGACGATCTCAAAGTCGGCGTCGCGATCGGGTGCGCTGACCAACGGCGCCGTGCTGCCCGGCTCGCCGCCGAAGCCGCCCGAGCCGCGGATCACCACCGAAGAGCGCAACTCGAAGATGACGTCGCCGGTGTCAGGGTTGACCGCACTGGCCTCGGTCTCGATGATCGCGTTGCGGCCCTCGCCCTTGTCCCACATCCCGGCGATGCGATCGGTGATCTCGACCGATCCCTCGGTCGGGATTGGCTGGTGCACGCTGATCCCCTGACTGCCGTGCAGCAACTTGCCCCAATCGAGGTCACCAGCGTTGGCCATGGCGCCGCCAGCGCCGAAGCCGATGACGACGCCCTGAGTCGGGAACGCCTTGTGAGTGATGTCCTTGGAGTTGTGGGTGGTGAATTCCAGCTCGGATCCGAAGGGATCCTGCGCGCCTGCACCGATGCCGACGGCGTAGAGCAGCGAGTCGCGGAAGGTCCACGACCGCTTGGTCGGCGTACCGGTGGCGCCGACTGCATCCGGATTGAGTCCCATGTTCGATGTCCTTTCCGAAGAGTTCGAGATGAGTTTCTTGGTTAGCTGCGTCTGCGGGAGCCGCTGGCTCAGTCGGCCACGCCGCCGTCGGCAGGCGCCCCGTTCATGCCGCTGTTGAGGCGAGCATCGCGCACCAGCTGCCGGGCTGCGTCGCCGATCTGAGCCGGGTCGTCGATGGCATCGACGGTCGGACCCCGCTCCCAGCCTTCGGCGACCGCCAGCATCCGGCCGGAAGCCTCAAAGACTCGACCCGTGACACCGGCTGCTTCGGCTGAGCACAGCCAGGTCACGATCGGTGCGATGTAGCGCGGGTGCATCATCGCCTGGTCCTCCTCGGAGGCTTCGCCCATGTCCAAGTCTTCGGTCATGCGCGTGAGCGCACCCGGTGCCACAGCGTTGACCCGAACGCCGTAACGCGCCAATTCACGCGCAGCAATGATCGTGAACGCCGCGATGCCCATCTTGGCGGCGCCGTAGTTGGTCTGGCCCGGATTGCCGTAGAGGCCCGAGACCGATGTCGTATTCACGATCGACGCGTTGACCTGCTCGCCTGCCTTCGACTTCTCTCGCCAGTAGGAACTGGCCCAGCGTGCAGGTGCGAATGTGCCTTTGAGGTGAACCTTGATCACCGCATCCCACTC
This sequence comes from Candidatus Poriferisodalis sp., assembly GCF_965237655.1. Classification (GTDB taxonomy): domain Bacteria; phylum Actinomycetota; class Acidimicrobiia; order Acidimicrobiales; family Poriferisodalaceae; genus Poriferisodalis. The sequence continues at coordinate 794,230 of NZ_CBDEGB010000002.1, read as the reverse complement.
GGCCTCGGTCATGTTCACCAGCATGCGGTCACGCAAGATGCCGGCGTTGTTCACCACGCCGTGCAGGTCGCCGAATGTCTCGATGGCCTGGTTCACGAGCCGCTGAGAGCCTTCCCAGTCCGATACATCGTCGCCGTTGGCGACAGCCTCTCCACCCATCGCCTCGATCTCGGCGACCACTTCATCGGCGGGGCTCATGTCGGCACCGGTGCCGTCTCGGGCACCGCCGAGGTCGTTGCAAACCACCCTTGCCCCATGCTCGGCAAGCATGAGGCAGTGCTCCCGCCCGATGCCCCGGGCACCCCCGGTCACGATGACGACCCGACCTTCGCACAGCTTGCTCATGACGTTGTGAGTTCCTTCCCTGAGTGTGGCTGCAGACGCAAACGGCACCGTTGCGCAGCCGTCCCTGCAGTGCCAGCGGCTCGGAGTATCGCACGCCCGCCGTGCATTCCGCAGAGTTGGAATGCTGCAGGCGGCGACTGTCGACACGCCGCGGGCAGTGTTCGAGCTTGACGCTTGGCAGCGGCAGTTGACACGTACGCTCATCGGTCGTGCACTGGCCGACGTGGGCCCCCCGCTGGTCGATTATCACTGCGGCCGCAATCCTGGTTGCGTCGATCCTTGGAACGGCCGTGCTTGCCGTCAGTAACTCGGCGGATGCGCCCGATCCGACTGCCTCCGTCGCAACTGATGCACCTACCGCAACCGCCGCCGTGGTGGTGGCTCCGACGACGGCCGCAGGCACGCCATCGGAGGTGAGCTCCGATGCGCTGCGACTTCGCATTGCCATGCTCGCAACCGAGTTGGCCGCCACACCGGTCGTGGTGCGCACCGACACCGGCGAGGTGGCCCTGACGGTGGCCGACCTCGGCATCACGCTGGAGATCGACGCCACCTACGACGCAGTCCGGGAACTGCGAACCGGTTCGGTTGACGTCGCCGGATCGGCAGAAGAGCCGTGGACCGCGATGTCCACTGACCCGCAGTTCAGCGAGCGCCGCTTCCGCGTCGACCGGTCAAAGGCACGATCCACGCTGGCCAACGCCACCGATCTTGGCGTGACCGCCACTCCCCCAGCTGTCACCGTCGTCAACAATACGCTGGCCGTCGACCTCGGCCAGCCCGGTCAGGTCGTGGATGCGGATGCAATCGTCGACCAGGTCCTCGAGGGCATAGCCCGCTCGTTCAGCCGGATCGAGATCGCTGCCGAGCTGACACAGAGCGAACCGCTCGCCCATACACCTGAGCTGCAGCAGGCCGTCAACGCCGCCCATGAGAACTACGGACGCAGTCTCGTCGTGGCGTACGGCGAGGTGACCCACGAGTTCACCATCGAGACGGTCGCCGGCTGGCTCAATCTGGACCCGAACGCGGCGCCACCGGTGATCACCTTCGACGACACTGCGGTCGGGCCGTACCTCGAAGAGGCGTTCGCCGCAACCTCGGCACCCTTCACTGCTGCCGCCATGACCGTCGTCGACGGCGTGCCGACGGTGGTGGCGAGTGATGGCAGCGTCGCCTGCTGTGCCGACGAAGTGGGACCCCTGATCGAACAAGCGCTCATCGCACCCGTCGAGGACCCGCTCGTGCTGCCATCGCGCCCTGCGGTGAGCCGCGAGGAGCAGGCATACCTAGAATCCCTCGGCATCGTCGAGTTGGTCGCCACGTTCACCACGAGGCATGCCTGCTGCCAGTCACGTGTCGACAACATCCACCGCTTCGCCGAGTTGATGCGCGCCGTGGTGGTCGAACCCGGCCAGAGCCTGTCGCTCAACGGTCACGTCGGCAGACGAACCACCGAAAAGGGCTTCGTGGAGGGCGGCTTCATCGACAAGGGCGTTCTCGTCGACGACATCGGCGGCGGGGTGTCGCAGTTCGCCACCACGATCTTCAACTCCCTGATCCTGGCGGGCATGGGCATCGACGAGTACCAGACGCACTCGCTGTACCTCAGCCGCTACCCGTTCGGGTTGGACCCCACGATCTCGTACCCGAAGCCCGATCTGAAGTTCACCAATCCCACCCCGTACGGCGTGCTGGTGTGGCCGACCTACACCGACACTTCCATCACCATCGAGCTCTATTCCACCCGCAACGTCCAGGTGAAGATCGGCGAGCCCGAAGAGGACATGCAGGACTTCTGCCGCCGGGTCCGCACGGATCGAACGCGAGTGTTCTCAGACGGCACCATAAAGAAGGACACCTTCAATGCTCGCTACCGGCCCGAGGAAGGCCGCGACTGCGACGGCACACGTTCGGTTCCGCGCCAGTGCGTGGACCCGCTGCTGGTGCCCCCCGGGTCCCCCGAAGGCGCAGAGACGCCGGACGGCGCTGAGGGGGCGCCCGGCGATAGCGAGCTCGAAATGGTCGATGACGGCAGCGAGCGCGCTGATGGATCCATCGTGGAGTGCCCGTCGGTCGAGTGCGAAGAACGGCCCGGAGAACGCGACTCAGAACTGCCGCGCTATCCCGACGATCCCTGCCTCGGCGTCGATCTGAGCACGCTGGTCCCACCCGACGAGTCGGGCGACGTCGGCGAGGGCACCGACGGCGAGGACGACCAGACCCAGCCCGGCGACGGCACCGACGGCGAGGACGACCAGACCCAGCCCGGCGACGGCACCGACGGCGAGGACGAGCCCGGCGAGGACGAGCCCGGCGAGGACGAGCCCGGCGAGGACCCGGTGGATACGAGCGAACCAGACAACCCAGACAACCCCGATGGCTCTGTCAACGAGCAGGCCAGCAACAACGGCGGGAACACAGAAACCGGCGAGCTCGAGGAGTCCTGAATCGATGTCGGTCGTAGATGTCTTGGTCGTGGGCGCCGGCCCGGCTGGCGCATCCGCTGCCGTGTGGGCCCGGCGCGCAGGCCTCGAGGTGGTGCTCGTCGACCGCGCAGCGCCAGGACGTGACAAGTGCTGCGGGGACGGCCTCACCGCGCTCGCACTGCGTGAACTCGAATGTCTCGGCCTGCGGCCTGAACGGCTGGACTCGTGGATGGGTGTAGATGCCGCTTGCGTGCGTACGCCTCGCGGGCGTGTCATTCGCCTGCCGTTGCCTGCCGGGCGCGGACAGTTCGCCGCCCTGTGCCGCCGCACCGAACTCGATGCCGCGCTCGTCGAGCTCGCTGCAGCAGCAGGAGCCGATGTCCGCCTCGGCATCGCATTCGATGGCTTCGAGGACTCCGGCGAGCGAGCGAACACGGCCTCGATCCGGCTCAGCGACGGCAGTCGCACACAGGCCCGGTTCGTCGTAGCCGCGGATGGCGTCTATTCGAGTGTTCGCAAAGCGCTCGGCATCGGCCCGCTCCGCTACCGGGGCGACTGGCATGCGTTCCGGGGCTACCTGACCGCAAGCGGCGATGCGGCTCGCGACATGTGGGTGTGGTTCGAGCCCGACCTGCTGCCGGGTTACGCCTGGTCGTTCCCACTCGGCGACGGACGCGTCAATGTCGGCTTCGGTGTGCCGCGCAGCTCCGGCAGCCCGAACTCTTCCAACGGCACGGGCACACTCGCCGGCAGTGAGATCGCAGCTGTCTGGGCGAGCCTCACCGAGCGTCGTCACATTGCGGGCGTGCTCGGGAACCACGAGGCCGACGGGCCGACAAGAGCGTGGCCGATTCCTGCGCGACTGGGAGATCTGGAGCTGGCGCGAGGGCGCACGTTGCTGTGCGGCGATGCTGCGGCGGCCGCCGACCCGCTGACAGGTGAAGGCATTGGCCAAGCCATTCAGATGGGACGGATGGCGGCGGCGGCGATCGCTCGCGGCGGACCCCCACACAGCGTGACCGCTCGCTATGTGCGCGACTCGCAGGCCGAGTTCACGCTGGACCACGGGTTGGCGCGCACCCTCAGCCGCGTGCTGGCCCATGAACGGCTGGCCGAGCTGGCATTGGGTGCGGTCGATCTGTCGGGCTGGACTCGCCGGCAGTTTGCACGCTGGATGTTCGAGGACTACCCGCGCGCGGCCGTCGCGACGCCTCGGCGCTGGCACCGGGGCATCGCCAAACCGCAAGGCGCATACGGTCCCAGATCCCAACCGGTTGCGGCCGATGCCATAAGTTCGCCAAGCTAGGCGGGTGACGGACGGCGCAACGCTCGAGCCGGGCTTCGATGATCGGCATTGCAGGTTCACCCGCGAGCAGTGGGCGAAGCTGCGAGATGCCACGCCGTTGTCGCTGACGGAGGCTGAACTCGAGGCACTGGCCGGTCTCGTCGAGCCGGTGACGCTTGACATGGTGAAGGACATCTATCTGCCGCTGTCGCGCCTGATGAATCTGCGGGTTGCGACCAAGCGCCACCTCCGCGCCGCTACCGAGGGCTTCTTCGGAAGGGTGTTGCCGCCGAGGCCCTACCTCATCGGCATCGGCGGCAGCGTGTCTGCGGGCAAGAGCACCACTGCACGCATCCTGCAAGCCGTCCTGGCCTCGTGGCCGGACCATCCCGAAGTGGATCTGGTCACCACGGACGGGTTCCTGTTGCCCAATGCCGAACTGACCGCGCGCGGCATTCTTGGGCGCAAGGGCTTCCCGGAGTCATACCGCCGTGGCGAGATACGGGACTTCCTCCAGCGGATCTCCAGCGGAGAACCCGACGTTGCCGCGCCCGTGTACTCGCACAGCCTGTACGACGTCACCAATGAGGTCCAGCTCATCAACCAGCCAGACATCCTCATCGTCGAGGGTCTGAACGTTCTCCAGACCGGTCCGCCGTCGAACACGCCGTTCGTCTCGGACTTCTTCGACTTCACCATCTACGTTGACGCCGAGGCCGAAGACCTTGAGGAGTGGTACGTCGAGCGCTTTCAGCAGCTGCGCAAGACGGTTTTCCGTGAGCAGTCTGCGTACTTCGCGCAGTTTGCCGAGCTGCCGCCGTCAGCTGCTGACGCCGTCGCTCGCACGATCTGGCGTTCGATCAACCTCGTGAACCTGCGCGAGAACATTCTTCCGACGCGCGCTCGGGCCGACCTGGTGCTGGCGAAGGGCCACGACCACGTCGTCGACCACGTCGAGCTCCGGTATCACTAGACGGCTGCGATCCGGTCCCTCGGTGAGCTCTACTACCCCTGATCAAATGGCTGCGGACCGGATGCCGGGCTGCGCCTTCTGTTCGATTGCGGCTGGCGATATCCCGGCGTTGCGCTTCTACGAGGACGAGCACGCAGTGGCGTTCATGGACCGCCTGCCGATGACCGTCGGTCACTGCCTCGTCATTCCCCGCCGGCACGTCACCGACGTCTGGGATCTCACTGATGACGATGCCGCGCAGGTAATGCGCGCAGTGCGGCGGGTGGCGGACCTGGTGCGCGAGCGGCTGGCGCCCGCGGGCGTGAACCTGCTGAACAACAACGGTGCCGCAGCAGACCAGACGCAGTTTCACTTCCACGTCCACGTCATTCCCCGTTATGGACGCGACCGGCTGCTGCACCCGTGGGAGCGGATCTTCGCACCGGCAGGCGAGATCGAATCGGCCTACCGGATGCTCAGCGCAGCGGACTCGCAGCCCCGGTTGACTGCCACCCCAGAGAATTAGGGCGCATCAACATCGCTGCGAGTCCGCTTCATCACCGCTCGCAACCCCGGGCGACTGCTGCGGAAGGGAACTAGCGTCAGCCTTCATGAACGACCGTTACGCATCCTTTTCCGCGCTCCAGATCACGGGCCCCGACGACGACGGCGTGCTCGAGATCGTGATCGACACGCCGGGTCGTCTGAACTCAGTCGACGCGCCGAAACACTTGGCGCTGGCCGATGTGTGGCGGGAGGTCGACACCGATCCCGACACGAGGGTGGCGGTAATCCGGGGAGCGGGCGGCACATTTTCCGCCGGCGGCGACCTGGACATGATCCAGGAGATCATGGACGATTTCGAGACGCGCCAGAGGGCCCTGCGCGAGGCGAGAGACATCGTCTACAACATGATCAACTGCTCCAAGATCATCGTGTCGGCGATCGAGGGCGTGGCGGTCGGAGCCGGCCTCGCGGCGGCACTCATGGCCGACATCTCCATTGCCGGTCGCAGCGCGCGGATCGTGGACGGGCACACCAAGCTCGGCGTGGCCGCGGGCGACCATGCGGCGATCGTGTGGCCGATTCTGTGCGGAATGGCCAAGTCGAAGTACTACCTGCTGACCTGCGACACCATCACCGGCGAAGAGGCCGATGCCATGGGCCTCGTCAGCAAGGCTGTAGATGACGATGCGGTGGTCGACGAGGCCTTCGCCGTCGCTCGCAAGCTGGCCAAGGGCAGCCAGAGCGCCATTCGTTGGACGAAGTACAGCCTCAACAACTGGATGCGGATGGCGGGACCGATCTTCGACACGTCTGCGGCCCTGGAGATGCTGGGCTTCACGGGGTCCGACGTTCGAGAGGGACACGCCGCAATCGTCGAGAAGCGCCGCCCGAACTTCGCCTGATCGCAGCGCGGCACCGCAGGGACGACAACATGGCACTGCTGGACCCACCCGACAGCGATCACCTGACCGCACACGAGCGGGTTGCCCCGATGGCTGCCCACAACTCAGGTCCGCTTCAAGGGGTGCGCATCATCGACTGCACCCACGCCCTTGCCGGGCCGTGGTCCACGATGATGCTGGCCGACCTGGGCGCCGACGTCATCAAGGTGGAGCCGCCGCGGGGAGAGCTTGCCCGCAAGATGGCACCGTTCACCCGTGAGGACTCCGAGCGGAATTTCGGCGCCGGGTTCGCCAACTACAACCGCAACAAGCGCGGCGTCGCGCTCGATCTCACCGACCACGGCGACCGCGAGAAGTTCCTGCAGCTCGTCGACAGTGCCGACGCGCTGGTCGAGAACATGCGCGCCGGGGTGATGGATGCGCTCGGCGTGGGCTGGGAAGTGCTCCACGAGCGCAACCCGCGGCTCGTGTACGGCGCGATTCGCGGCTTCGGCGACCCGCGATCGGGTGAGAGCCCCTACGTGGACTGGCCCGCGTACGACGTCGTGGCCCAGGCCATGTCAGGCATGGTCTCCGCCACTGGCAGCGGCCCCGATGACCGCCACGTGGTCGGTCCCTACATCGGCGACACCTACCCAGGCACGATCGGCGCCATGGGGGTGCTCGCGGCGCTCTTCCACGCACAGCGGACCGGTGAGGGCCAGTTCGTGGACGTGTCGATGGTGGATGCGGTGATGGCCCTCTGCGAAGTCGGTGTCACCCGCTACAGCGTGATGGGCCAGCCCGACACGCCGCCCAGCGGGAACCGCAATCAGTACATCGTGCCGTTCGATGTCTTCGAGACGACTGATGGCGCAGTTGCCATCGGCGCGCCCACCGACAACCACTGGCGCGAACTGGCGGTCGCCATCGGGCGGCCCGAGTGGGCCTGGGCAGAAGAGACCCGCACGCTGCGCGCGAGGTTCCACCATCGAGAGGAAATCATCAGCGCGCTGACGGAGTGGGCCGCGTCGCACACCAAGGCCGAAGTGCTCGCTGCGATCGGCGGCAAGGTGCCCTGCGGGCCGGTGAATCACCCCGGCGACCTGTTCGAGGACCCCCATGTGGCCGCTCGCGACATGCTGGTGGCGGTCGACCAGCCGGTCGGGCGGCCGATCGTGCAGATCGCCCCGCCGATTCGCATGAGTGCCACGCCGCCCGGCATCTACCGCCGCGCACCAAAGCTCGGCGAACACAACGACGAAGTACTCGGCGATCTCGCCGAGGACCATTGACACAGCGCTCGGCTATCTCGTCGAGGACCATTGACACAGCGCTCGCCGATCTCGCCGAGCAGGCGGGCGCTCAGTTCGACAAACGCAGCCCTGATGGCGCGCTCGCGAAGTACCACCGGCTCACGGGTAGCGTGACCACAATGGGCAGGCGCAAGCGTCGGGTGCCAGCGGCGCGCATGAGACCCTCAGGATTCGAGCCGGTGTGCGCCGGCCGTGTCTCGCCGCGCAGAGCGGTGCCTGCACATATCGAAGCGCCGCCCTATGCGCGAAGTGGCAGGTCCCCAACGGCCACGAACGCCATCGAGCCCTCGGACAGCGCCACGATCGAGGCAATGCGATCGGCGGGCTCGGCTGCGCGACGTGTGCTGGCGGCCGTGGCGGCCGAAGTTGCACCAGGCGTCACCGGTGAACATCTCGACGAGGTGTGCCACGAGACCTGCATCGCCGAGGGCGGTTACCCGAGCCCGCTCAACTACAACGGTTTCCCGAAGTCGCTGTGCACCTCGGTCAACGAGATCATCTGCCACGGAATCCCCGACGATCGACCTCTGCGCGACGGCGACATCGTGAACTGCGACGTCACGATCTTCGTCGGGGGCGTCCACGGAGATCACTCCGAGACGTTCTTGGTGGGCGATGTCGGCACTGAGTCTCGACGGCTTGTGGAGGTGACTCGCGAAGCCATGTATCACGGCATCGCCGCCGTAGGGCCCGGAGCCCAGGTGTGCGACATCGGCCGTGCCATTGCGAGCCATGCCGAAGCTGCGGGGTACGGCGTGGTGCGCGAGTTCGTCGGGCACGGAATCGGGCAGATCTTCCACCGGCTGCCCAACATCCCCCACTACTACGACCCGGGCGCACGCACCGAGCTGGTTGAAGGCTTGACCTTCACCGTGGAGCCGATGATCACAATGGGCACGCCACGCGCCCAGCTGTGGCCCGACGGCTGGACCGCCATGACCGCGGACCGCAGTCGAACGGCCCAGTTCGAGCACACGGTGGTGGTCACTGCCAGCGGTGCCGAGTTGCTGACCGTGGCCGACGACGAGCCACAGCCCTTCATGGCCGGAGATCTCGCCGCTCGGCTCGAACCGGGCAACTGGCCCCGGCAGCTCAGCACTTTGGCCGTACGGGCCGGCTGAGCGATGGGGCGGTTGCGTGCCGTGGCAGTAGCTGCGTGCGCGGCGGTGATGCTCGCCACGGGTTGTGCCTCAGAGCCCGACGCCGAACCGATCCCGACGACGCTTCCCGTGCTCACGACATTGCGTCCCCAGCTCACGACCACGACAATTGCGCCGCCGCCTCCGCAACGCCGGATCTACGTGGTCCAGCCGGGCGACACGCTCAGCAAGATCGCCAACGGCTTCGGCGTCTCGGTGCAGGCGCTCATGGAAGAGAACGGCAAGGAAGACACGTTGCTGCGGATCGGCGAGCAGCTCGTCATCCCGCCGACAGTGGTCGGTGCCGACAACTGACCGTGAGGGAGGCGCGTGGTGTTCTCACAGCAGGGCGACGAGGCGTGATGGCGGTGGCTCTCGCGCTTGGCGCTGCCGGCATGACGAGCGGTTGCACCCTCCTGCCGGGCGAGCCGCGCACGGAGGTCTCCGCCACGACAGTTCCCACGCCGGCGATACCGGCAACGACGACGACAGAGCCGAAACTGCTGACGCCGTACACCGTCGTGCGTGGTGACACGCTGATTCAGATCGCGGACCGGCACGGCATTCACCTCAACGATCTCGTGCGCGTGAACAACATTGCCGATCCGACCAAGATCTTCGTCGGTCAGATCCTGCTGATCCCGCCGCCGGCCCATCCGAACGCCGGGCCGGCGCTCACGATCGCACCCGCCACCGACCCGATCCTTCCGCCGCTGCTGCCGACGACCACGGCGCCGCCCGTCACAGCCCCGGGATCTGGGTGATGAACGCAGCACGACAGATTGCGCGCTTCGACGATGCCGTCGACCGATGGTGGGAAGTCCTACGTGGCCGCAAGTGGGTTGACCGCGTCATGTACGGCGCCTCAGACGTCGGCGAGTTCAGCCAGCTGTGGCACGTGCTGGGTGCAATTCGGGCCCTGGGGCCACGCCGGGAGGCCTCCGATGCACTGCGGTTCAGCGCGCTGATGGCGCTCGAATCGTTGGTCGTGAATCAGGGCATCAAGCGGCTGTTTGCCCGGCGCAGGCCTGGTACGGCCGCCGAGAACCCCACAAACCATCGGTTGCGGCAGCCCATCACGTCCAGCTTCCCGTCGGGGCACGCCTCGGCTGCGTTCTGCGCTGCAGCCGTGCTGTCGCGCCGGTCTCGGCTGGGACCGCTCTATCGACTGCTCGCCACCATCGTGGCCACATCACGCATCCACGTACGCCTGCATCATGCGAGTGACGTCATTGCCGGGGCGCTTGTCGGCGAGGTAGTCGGGCGCGTTGCCGCTCGGCTGATGCGGCGCTGAGCGGGGATCAGGCCCGAGCGACGTCTTGGTCGCTCTTGGAGATGGCAGCCACCGCTGCAGCCTCATCACCACGACGCAGCAGCGTGCGCACATCGAGGAGCACATCGGTGATCTCGCCCGACGAGACCAGCTCGCGTTGGAAGAAGTCTCCCAGTGCGCTGTCGATGACTTCGAGCGCGTCGGAAATGATCTGGGGCTCAGCAGTCCGAGTCGGTTCGGTTGTCTCGGTCATCTCGGCTCCCTCCCCGCGCTCGGCGCCTGATAAGGCGTCGCTGCCGGTTGTGTTCCTCACCCTATCTCGCACCTGACGCCCGGCACCGTCAGTTCACCAACACGTCACACAACTGCTCCAAGCGGCCCTCAGGCACTCGGCGGCCCGCTCGGGAGGCGGGTACGGTGCGCCGCCATGAGCACGACTGAACCACGAGGGCGACCGCCCCTGGGCGTGACGTTCGGCAGCCTGGGAGTGCTGGGTCCGGCTGCCATCGTCGACATCGCCCAGTCCGCGCAAGCCCATGGCTACTCATCAATCTGGACGGTCGAAGCCACCGGAACCGACGCTTTCTCCATGCTTGGCGCCGTCGCGCACGCCGCCCCAGGTCTCGATCTGGCCACCGGCATCATTCCGGTGCAGCTGCGCGCCCCGACGCTCGTGGCCATGACGGCCGCCACGCTGCAGTCGCTCAGCGACGATCGCGATGTGCTCGTCGGCCTGGGTGTGTCGGCACCCGGCATCCTCCGCCAGCACGGCGAGTCGCCGACGGATCGGCCCATTGCGATGATGCGTGAGTACGTGGCGCTGCTGCGCGAGTGCATGAGCGGGGAGCCGGTCACATTCGAGGGCGACTTCTGGCAAGTCCGCCGCTTCCGTCTCGGAGTGCGGCTGGGCGAACGCCGCCCGAAGATCGTGCTGGCGGCGCTGAACCCGCAGATGCTGCGCCTGGCGGGAGAGGTGGCGGACGGGGTGCTGCTCAACTACCTGCCGGCATCTCATGTTCCCGCGGCAGTGTCGGATGTACGCGCCGGCGGCGACGCGCAGATCATCTGCTATGTGCACGCCGCCGCGGGCGACCTGGAACGCTCGGCGCGTTCAGCCCAGCGCGACTTGCTCAACTACGCGATGGCCGACGGCTACGCCAACGCTTTTCGTGCGGCCGGCTTCGGCGACGAAGTGGACGAAGCCCGCGCTCGCCAGTCCGAGCGGGATCGCGAAGGCGCGCTGGCAGCGATCTCGAACGAGATGATCCAGGCGATCGACTTCATCGGTTCGCCAGCGGAGATCGGCGAGTTCGCCCGGACCTATGTCGACGCCGGCGTGGAGCACCCGGTCCTGATGCCGCTGCCGTGGGGTGAGGACAGGCGCGCTGTGGCCGACGAGACAATGGAAGCGTTCGCCAACGCGTTCGATTGACGGTCGACCGGGCGCCCGGCCTCTCGGCCGCGAAGCCACCCGGCCTCTCAGCCGCTCAGTCGGCGGTTGCGACCCCGACCGGGCAGGTCTGGCCGGTGCTGCCCAAGCCGCAGTAACCCCACGGGATCTTGTGCAGGTACTGCTGGTGATAGTCCTCGGCGTAATAGAAGGGCCCGGCCAGGCAGATCTCGGTGGTAATGGGGCCCAGTCCGGCACGGTCGAGCACCGCTTGGAACATGTCCCGCGACGAGGTGGCGCGCGCCAACTCGTCTTCGTCCGCCACGTATATGCCCGATCGGTACTGGGTGCCGATGTCGTTGCCCTGCCGCATGCCCTGCGTGGGGTCATGACCCTCCCAGAACGCCTTCAGCATGGCCTCATAGCTGGTGATGGCTGGATCGAAGACAGCCAGCACGGCTTCGGTGTGGCCGGTCAGACCCGAGCACACCTCTTCGTAGCTGGGATTCGGCGTTGTGCCGCCGGCGTAGCCCACGGCTGTGGTGTACACGCCGGGCAGCTGCCAGAAGATGCGCTCGGCGCCCCAGAAACAGCCCATGCCGACCACGAGGTGCCCGAACCCCTCGGGGAATGGCGGCGTCATCGGCGTTCCGAGCACGACGTGCGCTGGGTCCACCGGCATCGTCTGGCTGCGCCCGGGCAGCGCCCTCTCGGCGTCCGGTATCTCCAGCTTCCTCGACCACAACGCCACGCTGGCTTCCTCCTGCTGCGCCTCAAACGCTAGCGACCTAGTGTCAGGAACATGAGCGAGTCGCTGATTCCAGCCGAGTCGCTGGCTCGCGTAGGCGAGGTGCTGTCGGGGCCGGTCACCGTGGTCATCGACCGCCGGGAAGCGCAGCGCTATGCCTACGCCGTCGGCGACGAGAATCCCATCTACTTCGACGAAGCTGCAGCCCAAGCTGCCGGGTACCGGACATTGGCGGCACCGCCCACCTACGTCACCCATGCGGTGATGCAGCCGCAAACCGCATCAGACCTGCGCACGGACGGCCTGTACCGCGATGGCACCGGCGTGCGGCTGCTGGTCAATCGGATGATGTTCGGCGGCGAGGAATGGGACTTCATCGAGCCGGTCTGCATCGGCGATGAGATCACCGCCGTCACCCGGCTCGCTGCGCTTGACCAGAAGGAGGGACGCAAGGGGCCCTTCGTCCGGCAAGTTCGCGAGACGACCTTCGTCAACCAGTTCGGCGACGAAGTCGCCCGTTCCCGCCTGATCGGCATCGCCCGATGACACAGACAATCCGGATTGCACCATGAGCACACTCGACAACGATCTCAACGCAACGGCCCGTCTTGGGGACCTCAGCGTCGGAGACGAACTGCCGACGATCTTCAAGTTCCCCGACGAGGCGCAGCTCTTCCTGTACAGCGCGGCGAGCCACAATCCGCATCGCATCCACTACGACCGCGACTACGCCCGCTTCGAAGGGTACGAAGACATCCTCGTGCACGGTCCCCTGCAGGGCGCATGGCTCACGCAGTATGTGACCGACTGGGCCGGACCGCAGGCACGCCTCGAGAACGTCACCTGGCAGAACCGCGCCAGCGCGCTCGCGGGCGAAGAACTGGTGTATTCGGGCACGGTGACCGCGGTGGATGCCCAGTCGGGCGTCGTGGAGTTGGAGATCGCCGAACACACCTCCGACGGAAGGCTGCTCATGCCGGCGACAGCTAGGGTCCGCCTGCCCCCTGATCCCGATTGAGCACAGGGCCCGAGCCGGAGAACAACCACGCATGAAGATCGCCGTCGACTTCCCGTCGATCGTCTTTCGGGAAGGACCCCAGCGGGTGTCGTTGTCCACCGAAGTGCTGGTGCTGCCTCAACGTCAGCCCGTGCTGGTGGCGAAGCAGATCTCGACGCTGGACACGCTGTCGGGCGGGCGCGTGCGGCTCGGCATCGGCGTGGGCTGGCAGGACTCCGAGTACGACGCTCTGGGGAGGACTTCGGCACGCGTGGCAAACGCATGGACGAGGCGATTGACCTCATGCGGACCTACTGGACTGGCGGTCGCATCGAGTTCTCCGGCGAGCACTACAACAGCTACGACATGGGAATGGAGCCCGTTTCGCCACAGGGCGCTGGGATCCCGCTGTGGATCGGCGGCGACAGCCCAGCCGCGCTGCGCCGGACCGCCCAGAAAGGCGACGGCTGGATGGCGTCTGGCGTCAGCGACGAGCGAGCGCTCGAGTGCATGGCAGAAATTCGCCGTCGAGCCGAAGAGGACTTCGGCCGAGATCCCGCGTCCATCGGCATGCAGCTGATGCTGGCCCCGCCGCCGCGCACCGACGCCGACAAGGGCTTCTACAAGGACTTGGACGCGATCGGCGAGCGTGCCGCCATCGTCGCTGCAATGGGCTTCGACTGGGCTTCGGTGAACGTCACGGCGATCTTCCAATCCGGTGCGCGCTCGGTGGATGCCATGATCGAGCGGCTGGGCGAGATCCTCGAACGCATCCGAGCCGAGGTCGACTGAGCACATGGGCTACTCCCTCGAATACGACTCTCTCGATCACCAACACGGACAACACATCACGGGACGGACCTCATGAGCCAGCCGCAACTCATCATCGACAACCTCAAGGCCTGCTGGGCAAGCTGCAACGAGCTGTACGGCTCGCTTGAGGGCGACCAGTGGGACGTGCAGTCGCACTGCCCGGACTGGACGGTCCACGGCGTGCTGGCCCACCAAGTCTCGGTGGAACAGGCGCTGTCGGGCTGGCTGCCTGAATCGGTCGAGACGCCGCCACCGTTCGGCGACATAGCGGGGTACATCTCAGCCGCCATGGCCATGAGCGGGCCCGACCTGGCCGAATTGGCAACCGAGGTGTGGGCCGGGCGTGCTGCACAACTCGAAGCGCTCGACGATGAGGTCTTCGACCGCGGATCGATCACGCCAGTCGGCCCGGCAACGTACGGCCGCTTCATGGCGATCCGGGAGTTCGACCACTGGATGCACGAGCGCGACTGCCGCACACCGTTGGGGCTGCCGACCGACAACAGCGGACCGACAGCCGAGATGGCGCTGAACGAGGTGCACCTGTCGATCGGTTACATCACCGGCAAGCGGGTCGGCTTGCCCGACGGCGCCTCCATGCACTTCGAGATCACGGGCGCCGTCGAACGCGACATCTACGTCGCGGTCGATGGCCGCGCTGGCGAGGTCGACCATGTCGAGGATCCGACCGTCACCTTGCACTGCGACTCGATGGCGTTCATGGATCTCACTTGCGGTCGCATCGATCCTGAGGTCCCCATCGCTGCGGGACTCGTGAGCTGGTCGGGAGACGCCGAAATCGGCGCCCACGCTGCCCGCAGTCTGCGTTTCACCATGTAGCTCGGTAGCTCACAGCAATCAGCGGCGGTTGCAGCCGCCGCATCATCCATTTCTCAACCGACAACCCCATTTCGACAAGCCCTCAATTTCGACAAGCAAGGAGCATTCCAATGCCCGAGACTTCACTGCCGGTACGGCACCTGTTCACCATGGCCATCGACGCCGACATGTCCAGCGCAGCCCGCATCAAGGGCGGTCCGGCCGGCAGTCGCATGATTGTCTCGGTCGACAGCGGCACCGTCACCGGCGAGCGCATCAATGGCTCGATCATCGGCCCGTCTGGCGACTGGCTGTACCGCTGGGCCGACGGATCCATGCATCTCGACGTGCGCATTTCCATCCGCACCGACGACGACGCTGACATCTTGATGGAGTACCAGGGGAAGATCACAGACGACGGCACGCCCCGATCCGCGCCGACGTTCCAGGCGTCGATGGACGGCGACTACGCCTGGATGAACAAGATCCAGGCGATCGGCATCGGTTCGTTTCCCGAAGGCAAGCTCGTCTACGAGGTCTACGAGCTGCTGTAGCCAGCGGAGCTAGAAACGGCGGGCGGCAGCGTCGCTTAGGCCGCTGCCGGGTGCTTGCGGGGGTAGGCAAATCCCATGAGCGGGATGCAGAGCGCTTGCAGGCCACCGAGCAGCAGCCATAGCCAGTTGTAGAGGTGCACCTCGTGGGCGCCGCCCAGCACTGCGATGGACACAGCCACGCCGATGCCCCCGACGCTGTACCGCAGCGATTGATGCACGCCGTTCGCGGTCGCGATGGAGGCCGGCTCGATATCCGCGAGCGCTGCGGAGTTCAGGTGGCTGGCCAACACGCCCATCCCCAGGCCGAAGAACACGGTTGCGGGGAAAAACGCAAACCAGAAACGCACGTTTTCGTCAAGGAAGAACAGCAGCCAGAGATGGCCGCCGGTGGCGATGACCGACGCCAAGGCCATCATCCCACGAAATCCGTGCTTGTCGGCCCAGCGGCCGCCGAGCACCGCCACAACCGCCGAGATGATCGGCGCCGGGGTAAACGCCAGGCCGACGGCCCACAGGCTGTAGTCCCAGACCCCCACCAGGTACTGCGGCCACAGGAACCAGCTCGTGAAGGCTCCGACCATCGCCAACGACACCGCCATGTTGGCGACGGCGAAGCTGCGAACTCGGAAGAGCCGCGGATCGAACAGCGGCTCGTCGTGGCCGGCTGAGCGCCAGAGGAACAGCGGCAGCAGCACCGCGGCACCGACAAAACATGCCAGCGTGCTGGCCGATCCCCATCCCCAGTGGCGACCCTGCAAGGTTGCCAGCACGATCAGGAACACCGCGCTGCTCCCCATCGCGACGCCCAGCAGGTCCAGCGGCCGGCTGCGGTCAGGCTCCGCTGTCTCTCGGAGAAACCACAGGGAACCCAGGAAGGCCAGCGCAGCGATCGGCGCAATTGCGAGGTACACCCAGCGCCAGTTCGCGATTTCCAGGATTCCCGCAGCCATGCCCGGTGCCAAGCCCGACGCCGCCATGCCCGCCGAAGCCCAGATTCCGATGACGCTCGCTTGGCGCGCCGCGGGAAACTGCGGCAGCACGAGCGCAAGTGAGGAAGGCACTGTCAGCGCCCCGCACAGCCCCTGCACCACACGGGCAACGAGAAGCAGCTCGATGCCGGGCGCCAGCCCTGCTGCAATCGACGACACGAACAGGCCCAGCACGCCGATCCGGAACACCACGAGGCGGCCATAGCGATCGGCGAGACGGCCGCCCACGATGATGGTGGAAGCGAATGCGATCGCGTAGCCGCTCACGATCCAACCGGTGACCGCCCCGGAGTTGCCCGGAAAGGCCCGCACGATGTCGGGGAACGCAACGTTCGTCACCGTGACGTTGACGGCGCCGAGCACGAACGCCAGCGAGCCGGTGGCGAGCGCAAGCCGTGCTCGACTTGAGACACGCTCGGCGGTATGTGTCTCGGGTTGTGAGCTCGGTGCCAGCGGGGGGCGCGCTGGCGTGACGCGTCCGATGCGCGGCCGGATGGCTTCGCCCGCGTGAGCTGAGCCTGCGCTCGGCGTCAGGCGCGGCGCGCCGTCAGCAAATCGGAGTCGGAAGACCTCTGGTGCGTTGCTGGTCGTTGGTGCCGTGTCCTCAGTCATCGCCCGCCGGGGGACGGCGCTCGCGCAGGCCGCTGAGCCGAGGAGGATGCGCTGCAAGAGCCTCTTCGATGGGCTCGGTTCCCCAGCCGGGCGCGTCTCCCAGCACCAGGTGACCGTCGACATAGTTCGGCGCGACGGTGACGATCTCGTCGTCCCACGGAATCCGGTCGATGTCGGTCTCCATGATGATGATGTTGGGTGTAGCCGCTGCCCAGTGCACGTTCATCATGGTGGCGAGGTGCCCGTAGAAGTTGTGCGGGGCGACGCTGTGGCCCATGCCGTCGGCCATTGCGGCCATCTTGGAGGACTGCCAGAAGCCGTTCCAGATGCCGTCGATGATCGGCACGTCGAGCGATCCGGCTTGCAGGTACGGGTATAGCTCGCGCACTCCGAACAGCGACTCTCCCCCGCTGATGGTGCAGCCCGCCTTCGAGCGGATGTGCGCCATGGCGTCGGGATGGTCGGAGTCGATCTCAATCCAGAACAGCCCGAAATCGGCCAGTTCGCGCACGATGCGGGCGTAGCCCTCGGTGCGGGCGTTGAAGTTCAGGTCGAGCAGGATGTCCATGTCGTCGCCGGCGCCGTCCCGGAATGCCTGCAGGGTCGCCCGGATCTCGTCGATGAGCTGGCGCGACACGTTCAACTCGGGCGCGAATGGCGTGCCGAAACCCGGCAGCCAGCCGCGCAGCCCATCGGGCGTCTGGCGGAAGATGTTCGTCTTGAGCGCCGTGAAGCCTCGCTCGGCAACCTCGGCGCCGAGCGCCCGCACGCCGTCGAGGTCGGTGATGCGGTTGCCGTAGATGTGCGGGAGGTTGATGCGCCAGGTCCCACAGTGCGACCAGTACACACGGATGCGGTCTCGCACCTTGCCGCCCAGCAGGTCGTAGCAGGGCACGCCCAAGTTGCGGGCCTTGGCGTCGAGCAGCGCATTCTCGATGGCACCGATGGCTTCGCCGATGATGCCGCTCGCCGCCTGGCGGGTACGGGCAAAGAGGTACTGGTAGATGGGCTCGTGATCGAAGACTGATCGGCCGATGACCAGCGGTGCCAGAGCTTCGATTGCGGTGGTGAGGCCAGGCGAGGAGAAGCCCTCGTCGTATTCGGCCCAGCCGACGACGCCGTCGGCGGTGGTGATCTTCAAGAAGTAGTAGTTGCGCCACGCCGCGTCGCACGACAGCGTCTCGATGCGCTCGACCGCCGTCCCCCGGTCGGCGGAACCCCTGCTCGATGCGACATCAACCATGGACTGCTCCTTTGGGTGCTCGGGGTTAGCGGCCCGGGTGAGTCTTGCCTGCCCGCGGCGCGCTCGCCAGATAGCCGACGCACTGTCGGCTGATGCGAACCGGCTTCGTACGGCCGAATCGCCACTCTGAAGCCACTTTGGGTCCGGTGGTACGATCCGGCCATGACGGCTGTCACGCTGAACATCGAACCGGTCGATGCCTCGTTTGGTGCGTGGGTGCACGACATCGAGCTGCGGTCCATCGACGATGTCACCTTCGAAGCGTTGCACGAGACGTGGTTGGAATACGCACTGCTGATCTTTTCGGGCCAGTTCCTGACCAACGACGAGCAGGACGCATTCGCGATGCGGTTCGGCAATCTGGAATTCAACGCGGCGCCAATCTCGAACGTCGGCAAGGACGGCCAAGTCCACTACGAGCCCGCCGACGAACTCGTGAAGTCGCTGAAGGGAAACTGGGGCTGGCATCACGACAGCACCTACATGCCGCTGCAGGCCAAGGGCGCCGTATTCACCGCCGAGCTCGTCCCCGCAGGCGGGGCTGACACCGGCTGGGCCGATATGCGGGCTGCGTATGAGGTCCTGTCCGATGAGGACCGTGAGCTGGTGCACACGCTGGAGGCACACCATTCGCTCTACTACAGCCAGGGCCGGGCGGGCTTGCTGCCCGAGAAGAAGGACGACGGCACCTACGGCATGTACGGCTACCACGACTTGGACATCTCGGTCCGGCCGATGGTGAAGTATCACCCCGACACGGGTCGGCCAAATCTGCTGATCGGTCGGCACGCTCACGACATCGTGGGCATGGACCCGGACAAGTCCGTGGCACTGCTCGACCGCCTCAACCGCGAGGCTTGCCAGCTGCCGCGCACGTACCAGCATGCGTGGACAGAGGGCGAGGCGGTCATCTGGGACAACCGGCGGCTCATGCACCAGGGCGTGCCGTTCGATATGTCCCAGCCCCGCAAGATGTGGCACTCGCGCATCGCCGGCGAGCTCGAATCCGAGCTGGCGCTCAACCACACGGCTGAGAGTGCTGGGTTCAAGCACGGCCGCGACGCCATCCTCAACTCGGTCGGCTAGCAGCCGGCGCAACGACACATTCGGCTAGCAGCCGGCGCAACAACACAGTCGGCTAGCGAGTCCACCCCGGCACCTGTACCCAAAGGAGCACTGTGGCTGCCTACGTCATCACGCGGATCAACGTCACCGATCCGGCCCAATACGAGGAATACAAGAAGCTGTCGCCGGGAGCGGCGGCCGCCCACGGGGGGAAGTTCATCGTGCGCGGCGGCGAGTCGGTGACGCTCGAAGGTCCCATCGAAGACCGCCGCCTGGTTGTGTTGGAATTCCCCGACATCGACTCGGCCAAGGCGTTCTACGACTCAGAGTTGTACGTCCAAGCCCGGGCGGTGCGAGCGGGTGCTGCCGAGTTCCAGATGGTCGCCGTCGAGGGCGCCTAGCCCCCTCAATACACCAAGCAAGCAATCAGCACAGAGGAGCAACCAACCATGAGCCGCAAATCGATTGAGATCGAGAGCTTCCAGCACACCAATCCGATACCCGCAGCGACCCGTGTCGGACCGCTCGTGATGAGCAGCATCACGCCGCCGACCAATCCGGGAACGCGGGACGTCCCCGACACCCTCGAAGAGCGGATCGACAACCTGTTCACCCACGTCGGCCAGATGCTTGAGGGCGCCGGCGCCACCTGGGACGACATGGTGAAGATGTCGTTCTACGTCACCGACCCGGCGGTATCCCGACAGGCGCTGAACGGGCCATGGGTTGAGCGCTTCCCCGACCCGGATTCGCGGCCGGCGCGCTACTGCATGAAGGTGGAAGGCGGCGGGCCCAATCAGATCGCCTGCGACTTCGTGGCCTACGTCGAAGACTGAGCTGCTGAGTCTCAGGCTTCGGGCTGCCCGACCCCGCTGAATCTCAGGCTTCGGCGTCTCCGACGCCGCTGAGTCTCAGGCTTCGGGCTGCCCCACCCCGAAGCTGATCTGCCCGAGGGGGCCGAAGTCGGCGACGATGGCGTCGCCGGGGCGAATCGTGCGGGCGCGTATGAACGAGCCCGACAGGATCGCGTGGCCTGCCGACATGGTCACGCCGAATTCGCTGAGCTTGCGGGCCAGCCAGGCCACGGAGTTGAGCGGATTGCCCATGACGGCCGCTGCGGTGCCCGACTCTTCCAGGTCGCCATTCAGATAGAGCGCGCCGCCGATGTGCCGGATGTCGACGTCGGTCAGCTTGGTCGGACGGCCGCCGACGATGATGAACCCGCACGAGGCAGCATCAGCGATGCTGTCCACCACGCCAGCCTGCGTGCTGCGCCGGTTGTAGCGCCGGTCCACCACCTCGATGGCAGGCAGGATGAAGTCGGTGGCGCGCATCACATCGATGGCGTTGGTGCTGGGCCCGCCCAGGTCCGACTTCAGCACGAAGACGATCTCGATCTCCACCAGCGGCACGTTCAGGATTGACGCCGGCACGATCGAACCCTCATCGAGGAACCAGTTGTCAAACAGCGTGCCGAAGTCGGGCTCGGTGGCGCCGCTGGTCGAGCGCATGGCCTTCGAGGTCAGCCCCACCTTGTGTCCCTTGATGACCCGCCCCGCCGCCACCTTCGCATCGGTCACGTACTGGCCGATGGCATAGGCGTCCTCGATGTCGGCACCCGGGTACGTGTCAGTGATCGGATCGATCCACTCGCGGGTGTTCTCGGCATGAAGCAGTGCCGCAGCGGCCTCGCGCCGCTGCTCGTCGGTCATCGCCATGTCGTGCTCCCCGCCTGAGGCATCCGAGCGCCTCTGGTCACCAGCCCGCCGCCGAAGATAGAGGCTGAGCCGCCGTAGCGCGCAGCGTTTCCACGGCGCACCCGCGTGCTTCGACCGGCGGTGAGTGCCAAGAAATGACGGATACGAGATGGCAAGAATGACAAGTAGACGGCGCTGAGTCTGTCGGACGTTGCATTGATCAGATACAGCGCCGCCGACTCCGTCACCAGTTCTCGCTCGCAGCACGAACCATCTCCGGCGTCATCGGACCGCTGTCGGCCTCAACTTCGAATCCGGGCACGCCAGGTGCAGCCGTGGGCGGGCCTTGCAGGCATCCGCGGCGGGCCAGTTCCGACATCGCAGCTCCGATCGAGATGCCCCGCTCCTGGGCCAGCGAACGGGCCACCGTCAGCACGTCGTCATCCAGGTCCAGCGTTACCCGCATCGCAAGATCATGACATCACGACATCGCACGTTGGCGCGTGCCAATTGGGACGGCAGCGTCGGTGACAACCCGTCAAGTATCGTCGGCGGCAAGAAGATCGTGCCTACGGCTCAACCCGCTCGACGGTTCGCACCCGGTCGATACCACGATCGAACGAGGCAATCCTGCCGATGCCGGTTATCTCCGCACAGGCCACGAGGTAGGCATCCGCGAAGCTCAGACGGTAGGCCTCGTAAACCTCAATGGAGCGGGACAACAGCGTCGGATCCTCCACGTGAACAGCTCCAGTGGCCAAGACACCCTGAGCCAACTCGGCCACGCGAACGCGCGGCATGGCATAGAACGACTGGAGAACATAAATGGTCTCGGCCAAGATCAAATCCGGCAGCAACAGTGTCTCTCCGGACGCCAGCAGCCTTGCGGAGGCGGCCGCGGCATCGGGCGGGCTGCCAGTGAGTTGACGGACGAGGACGTTGGTGTCAACGAACGCCGTCACGACTCGTCGATATCCATTGCCTCACGCGCCCACGCTTCATGCGCTTCCGCAAGCACCTCTTCCCACGGCGTGTTGCGCTTCGACAAGGGCACTTCGACGCTTCCTGCGAGTTCGATGAGATCGGGAATGCGCTTCATGACCGCCCGCTCAGACTCGACCTTGAACAGCACGGCATCGCCCGGGCCGATGCCGAGCGCTTCACGGACTCTCTTGGGAATCGTCACCTGCCCCTTGGAGGTGACCCGGGCCATGACATCCATGCCTGTTTCCTTACCTTCGTCAGAAAGTAAGGAAATCTTACTCGGGACCAGTGCATCGGCCTGCGACATCTGCACGTCATATCGCGCTGATTCAGATACATCCAATGAATTTCACATGGCGACAGCGCTGCGGCTCAGGCGAAGCCGAAGATCGGCGGAAAAGCCACGACGACCACAGCAGCCCATGCGGCGTAGATGCCGAAGTGGGCCGTCTGCCAGCGCACGATGTTCGCAAACGGTCCGTGCCGTCGCCAGAGTCGGAAGTACAGCCACACGCTGCCAGCCAGATTCACGAGGAGGATGAGATTCATGCCTGCGATCGCGGTTCGGTTAGGACTCCAGCCGAAGTCCGCAATGCGCCCCACAATGGCGACGAGCGTGAGCACGCTGGTGACCAAACCCGCTGTCGCAAGCACTGCCGAAGCGAGATCGAAGACGCCCGGTCGGGAGTCGGCGGGCCGCGCGGCAGCCGAGAACAGCAGCAGGCCCACGACGAGGCCCAGCAGCACGTTGAACAGGATGAGCACGTCCCGGTCGTTCTCGATGCTTCGACCGCTGGCAGCCACGGCAACCAGGAAGATGAGGAGCATTGCTGCGAAGAGCGGCGTGAAGACTTGCGCCAGCATCGAGGCGATCTTCGGGACGGCGCCCGCCCAGAACTCGACCAGCCAAGCGGTGACGACGACCGCAGCGGCAGACCCAGCAACCATTACCCACTCGGTCATCCACCCGGTGTCGACATCAAGGGCGACAAACACGCCGACCGTCAAGGCGCTGAACACCGCTCCTCCCAGCGCAATGAGCACGTAGTAGACGACCCACTCTCCGGTGAAGCGCACGTAGTCCATGCGCCGTGCCGACGACCGCCAGTCGCCACCGGTGTGCGCGACGCCCACGACGAGCCACAGCAGTGCCGGCAGGTGGGCTATCGCCAGGATGTCGGTCGATCCGCCCTCGTCGAACGGATACGCATTCACGACCGCCGCCGAAGCGGCGAAGACCGCACCCATCGCAACGACGCACCACTTGTGCGGACGCCGCGCCCACACAAACCAGCCCGCCAACGCAGCCAGCACGAACAGGCCGATGTTTCGTGCATAGAAGATGCTGTCGTCAGAGTCAGTCAGCCCGACCCCGAATGCTTCCGGCAGCCGTACCGCCACCCCAGCCACGCCGGCGAAAGCAGCCATGATCCAGAAACCCCGCCGCCCACGAGCAAGTTCGTCGGTTGTCGGCGCGCCTTCGTCGGACCGGTTGGCCGGCTCAATGACAGGCTCGGGTGGCAAGGCTGTGGCCGCACTGTCTTCTGGTACCGGCTCGGCATCATCCCAAAGCCCCGCGAAGTGCTCCCTCGCCAGCGCGCGTACTTCCGCATCAGTCGCCGCAAGACGCTTGGCCGCGATGAGGAACGCCTCGTCCTCGGACAGCCCAGCCCGTCCGAGCGACTGGAGCTCATCTGAGAGGCGAGCGCGCAACTCGTCTTCAGTGATGTTGCGGTGCGATGCAGCCATCTATTCAGCCGAACCCCGAAGTATTTCGCGTTCGCGCCAGCGGCACCCGTGGTGACTTGTGAGCCAGCTAGTAGTTCGACTCGCCCCAGGTCTCGTCGAAGACGATCTCCGAGAGCGGCAGCCGGTCGAGCTTGCGCGGGAAGGGGGTGGACCGGTAGCCGACGGCGATGTGGGCCGCGGTGGCCACGCCCTCGGGAATGTCGAGCATCTCCGCGACCTGCGGCTCGTACATGCACAGCAGCGTCGTGAGGGCGGTGCCGAGACCGGCCTCGCGGCACCCGAGCAGGAAGTTCTGCACGGCCGGGTAAATCGAGCCTCCGCCGACGATGCTGAGGCGTCCCAGCTCGGTGTCGGTGGGATGCACCCCGTCGATGTAGCCGCAGGCCACGACGATGATGGGCACCTCTGCGAAGTGCTCGGCGAAGTAGTCAGCGCTGTCCAGCAGACGCTTCGCCTTGTCCCCGACAATCTCGATGTCGCCGGAGCGAGCCAGCGCCAGGTAGGCCTTCCACGGCTCCAGGTACCACTCCTGAAGCTGACGCTTCTTGTCGGCATCGCGCACCACGATGAAGCGCACCGGCTGGCGGTTGCCGCCCTGGGGCGCATGACGCGCATAGTCGAACGCACGCTCCAGCGTCTCGTCCGACACCGGGTCGGTCGTGAAGTACCTCGTCGTCATCGACGTGAGTGCTGCCTCGCCAAGTTCCATGGGTTTCCTCGCTTGCTCGGGACACGCGGGTGACGGCGCAACAGTACCCACCGCCCGTCGCGTCACGGGCAGCGGCGAGTCGACAAAGCAGAACTACTGCAGCAATCCGAGCACATAGCGCTTGCCTTGGCGTCCGAGCGGCTGAATCCCGTATTCGAAGTGCCAAACGCCGGTTGTTGCATCAAGTGATTCATAGATGTGGCGTGCCACTCGGCGGACGCTGTCGAAGTCCGCCAGCCAATTGTGGTCTTGTGCACATTCCTGAATCTCCCCGGACTTCGAGTCGACGTGACGTAGCCATCGTTCCACCGCGGCAGGTGCGAGCAGCGAGCCCGCCTTCTTGCTGTTGACGCTCGGTGTGGTCATGAGGAAGTTCTCGATTTGCGACAGGCGTGCTCGCGACCAAGGCACTACATGGTCCAACGATCCGCTGGATGTCGGCAACGAATCACCCGAGTAGATGCAGCGCCCCTGTTGAATCTGACCGAGCTGTTCACGCATCTTGGGGGGCGGCATGATCCGGTCACGGCCGAACAAGTGGGAATGGACATCGTCGACAGGCAGATTGAGCGTCTCGTGGTTGATCCTCACGACTGCCTGAGCGAATCTGAACTCGACCAGGGGGCGTAAGACACCCGCGAACCTTGTGAGGCTCTCTGCGACGCCTGGAAGCAGCATGAACCCCGTCTTGTCCGATGTCACGTGATACAGGAACGGTTCGGGATCACCCGGCAGCTGCTGAAGCAGGCGCACGGGGTTCTTCAACAAGGCTGCCCGGACGCGTGCAAGCGCCGTCTCCACCGCTTCCTCCCACTCCGAGTTCCACTCGGCGTCTTCAACCCGAAGCCTGACGATGCCGAGTGGATTGTCCCGGAGATCTCCCCGTTTGCGGTCTGTTAGCAGTTTTCTCAGTCGGTGGACCTCCTGCATGACGGTCGTGTCATCGGCAGTTGTGCCGTCGGCACGCGATTTGCGCGCCGAACTCTGGCGCAGCGTGACGCCTCCGAAGGGGCGGGCGTGCTCCCAGTGGATATCGAGGTAGCGCTCCGCCATTGCGGTTCGGCTGATTATGGGAGCATTGCTGTCGAGCGTCGGAGCCAAGTCGAGCAAGGTGAGCAGCAGACCAAGCTTGTTGGTACCGGTCATCGAAGCTCGGTCAAGGACTTCCAGCACGCCCTGAATTGGGTCCAACCGTTCTGAACGACCGGAATTCGAAGAACTCACCTAAGCGACCGTAGCTTCAGCATCGGGACGGCCTAGTGCAAAGCAGTCACGGCTCAATCGCTCGCGGACCGAATCACAACCGAGATGGCCATCGCAGCGTCCCGACCCGCTCACCAATCTGCTTGCGAGAGTTTGAGTTCGCTGCTGTCGGCGAGCCGAGTTGTGTGCGACTCCGAATGTTGATCGAGCCGGATTCGGAGACACCGTGAATCACCCCGGGTTCAGTAGAGACTCGGGTTGTTGAGTCACGGCCGGGGTGGCTGTGACGGTTTGACGGTAGTAGGCGGTTTCGTGTTCGGCGGGGGTGGTGTAGCTGCCGCGGCCGGGCAGCAGGGCGCTGTGGCTGCGTCGGTGGTTGTACCAGTCGACGTATTCGAGGGTGGCGAACTCGACGTCGCGCAGTCCTTGCCACGGTCCCCGGGGGTAGACGAGCTCCCATTTGAACAGGCCGTTGAAGCTCTCGATCATGGCGTTGTCATAGGAATCGCCTCGGGTTCCGACCGAGGCGACGATGTCGTTGTCGTCGAGGCGCTGGCTGTAGCGAATGGAAAGATATTGACCGGATTCAATCGGTCGTCGCAACACTGGTTTGTTGGAGGGAGCGTAGGTGTTCGTTGAGGGTTTCGGCGGGTGTGCGCCAGCCGAGGTTCTTGCGTGGCCGGGAGTTGATGATCGCGGCTACTGCTTCGAGCTCTTCGCTGCTCCATCGGGAGAGGTCGGTGCCTTTGGGGAAGTACTGGCGCAGCAGTCCGTTGGTGTTCTCGTTGGTGCCGCGCTGCCAGGGGCTGTGGGGGTCGGCGAAGAACACGGCGAGGCCGGTGTCGATCGTGAGCTGGGCGTGCTGGGCGAGCTCTTTGCCGCGATCCCAGGTGAGCGACCGTCGCAGCTGATCGGGCATCGACGCGAAGCTCGTCGCTAGTGCCTCACGCATCGACTCGGCGCCGTAGCCGCCCAGAGCGGGCCCGTTCTTGACGGGTTCCTGGGTGCCCCAGCCCTCCTTGCGCGGCAGGTGCACGAGCACGGTGAATCTGGTCGTTCGCTCCACAACGGTGCCGATAGCGGACCTGCCGACGCCGATGATCAAGTCGCCTTCCCAATGCCCGGGCACGGCCCGATCGTCGGCTTCGGGCGGCCGCTCGCTGATCATGGCCTCATCGGTGACATGGCCGCTGGCGCGCTGTTGCGCGCGGGCACGAGGAACCCGCAGCGCACGCCCGGTGCGCAGGCAAGCCACCAGTTCGCGCTTGAGAGCGCCGCGGCTCTCGACATAGAGCGCCTGGTAGATCGCCTCGGGAGAGATCCTCATCGTCTCATCGGCGGGAAAGTCGACCCGCAGCCGGTTCGAGATCTGCTCTGGGCTCCACGCTGTAGCCCACACTCGGTCCTGCCGACGAGGCCGGTTGCGCCCCTTCCACGTCGCTGTCGGCGGACCGACCACCGCCCCATCGGCGCTGTGAACCACGCCAGCGAGCCGGTCCTGGACATAATCGCGGAGCCGTTCATCGGCGACCAGTTTCGCAGTCTTGGGACGCCGGGCGGCCAGCTCCGCTTTCCACTGAGCGACACCGGCCCGGTACTCGAGCTTGCCGCCGCGGGTGGCTGCGTTGCGGCGCAGCTCACGAGAGACCGTCGACGGCGACCGTCCGATCACGCGTGCGATCGACCGAACCCCGCGGCCTTGCGCGCGCAGCACAGCGATCTCCTCGCGTTCCTGAAACGACAGATACCGGCCCGACGACGGACCCAGATCGATGCTCGGCATGCCACCACGCTCGCGGAACCAGCGCGACCCCACAGGACCCGACACACCGCACGCGACCGCGGCATCCTCGCTCGTGAGCCCCTTGGCGATCTCACACCAGAACGCCCGCTCAACATCCCGACGGATCGGCGGCCGACCCGGCGACCTCATCGCCGGCCGCCCCCTCAGCGTCACCAACCACCCCGCCTGCCTGCTCACCGCTCACCTCCACATCAAGGTGTTGCGACGACCGATTGAATCCGCCTTGCGACCCGCGGTCGCTGTGATGAGTCACCTCCTCGATGCTGTGGCCGTCGCGGCGGCGCCCCGAGATGGCCATCTCCAAGGCATCGAGCGCCAGCTCGGTGCGCAGCGACCACGACGCCTGCCAGCCCAGGACCCGGCGCGAATAGGCGTCGATCATGAACGACACGTACACCCAGCCGCTGCGGGTGCGCACGTAGGTGAGATCGGCGAGCCACAGCCGGTTCGGGGCCGGCACTGTGAAATCCCGGTTCACCAGGTCCGCGGGCCGGCAGGCGTCGGGGTCGCTGGTGGTGGTGCGCACCGTGGCGCCTCGGCGGGTCCCTTCGAGGCTCAGCTGGCGCATCAGCCGCTCCACAGTGCAGCGAGCCACCGTGATGCCCTCGACGCGGTTGAGGTGATCCCACACCTTGGCCGCCCCGTACGCGTCGTAATTGTCCCGGTGCACACGAGCGATCTCTCCGCACAACCAGGCGTCGCGCTGCGCCCGCGCCGACGGCGGCCGGCACCTGGCTGCGTAATAGGTGGACGGGGCGATCCCGACGCCGTGCTCGGCGAGCACAGCGCAGATCGGCTCGACCCCGAACCGGTCGCGATGGGCGTCGATGAACGCCACTATCGCTTCGACTGGCGGTCGAGCTCCGCCCCGAAGAAAGCCGACGCCGCCTTCAATATCTCGTTCGCTCGGCGCAGCTCACGGTTCTCGCCTTCGAGCTCTTTGATCCGAGCCCGCTCCGCTGAGGTCACCCCGGCCCGGGTCCCGCCGTCGATCTCAGCGCGGCGCACCCACAGCCGCACCGTCTCCGGGGTCGGGCCCAGCTTGTCGGCGACCGAGCAGATCGCCTCCCACTGCGACCCATAGCAGCGCTCGTTGTCGAGCACCATTCTCACCGCACGCTCACGCAGCTCGGCTGGATATCTCCCATTTCCTGGCATCGCTCCATCCTCTCAAGGAACAGAGCCTCCACCAAACCCGGTGTGATTCACCGACTGCCAGCTGGGGTCATTCCACTGGCGATGGCCGTTCGTCGTCAACGTGTATGCAGCGATTGCAGATGCACTCCTCCTGATCGAGCCGATCAGGAGGACACTCGATCTCGATGCCGAGATGGGCCATCTGTCCATTGAGCTCGCCCACCGTCAGCGCTTGGTACCGCTGTCCGGTGCCGTCGGCAAACTCAACGTATGTGACTGGCCCGAAGTGGTAACCAACCTCACCCGATTCATCGTCAACGAAGTCGACATCACTCCACCACGAATGCCATCCGACGACATCGGGCGTGCCATGGGACGGGGCTTCACCGGACATGCGCATCTTCACCTTCTCTAACCGCGGCCCCATACTCGTGGCGGGGTGCAACATCAATAGCGACGGTGCGGAGTCCCCACCAGACCTGCCGCCCTGAGCCCACGCATCGACTGGGCAAGCCCGACTGCGCGCCAGACGGGCACCAATTGACACCCGGCATGCGACTTGCCCAAGCCGATCCCCGCCCGACGAACTGACGCCGAAGGGGCTGCGGTGCACGACGCCATACACAGCGAACCGTCTAGTGTCCTGTTTGGGGAATTCGTTGTAGATATGCGGCCATGGTCTCGAAGATCTGGTCTGCCATCGACGGGCGAACCACCCGCCACGCCGGGTACACAACATCCCAGCGGACCCGAAAACGCGTCGAAGAGCCCTTCGGATGGATCAAGACCATCGCCGGAGGACACAAGCTCAGACACAACGGACGCGACCGCAACCGGGGCTGGTACCTGGTCGCCGCCGCCACCTACAACCTCGTCCGCATAGCCAAGCTCGACACCCAAACCGCCTGAACCCGCCCCACCCGCCACACACTCGCCAAACACCAAAACCGCCAAATTTCAGCATCCTGTTAGTAGGTGTCAGCCGAATGCAGCCGAAATACCGCGGCAACGGGACCCCGGAACGCACGGGGTCCCTTTCTTGTTCCGCGCCGACATCCTGGGGCGGCGTCATCTGATTGACCGCCTATCAGCCGGATAGCACCCGGCTGGGTCCCGTGGAGTGGTGGGGTCTTGGGCAACTGACCATTTTCCCGAAACTGAAGGCGTTTCGCGTTTCTAAGTGACCTGATTTCAGGTTCGGTTGATAGGCTCACGACGCGTGGGGCGGCTCATTCGATTGGAATTCCGCCACTGGCGGGGCACCTCGATGGCCTCGCTGCCGTACGAGGCGTATGTGCCGCACACGCTTGGGGCTTGGCTGCACGCCCCGATGCCAGACGTGCTCGAACGCGTTGCGCGCGCCGAGCGCAGGCTGGCGAGCTTGCATCGTGCCGTCGTCGACACGCCCGCGCTGAGATGGTGCTTGAACCGCGCTGAGGGCATCGCGTCGAGCAGCGTCGAGGGGATCGCGACGACGCTGCGTTCCTTGAGCCTGCTGGAGTCGCTGCGAGGCAGACGCCACCAGGCGACCGATGCCAAGGATCGCCAAGCGCTCGGGAGCGTGCTCATGAACGCCCAAGCAGTTGCGCTCGGGGAGCGCGCCGGGGGCGAGGTGAGCATCGCTGACATCGAAGAACTTCACCGCCGACTGTTCGCCGACACCGAGCAAACCTTCGGCGCTGGCCGGCTGCGAGATGAGCAGGTGTGGATTGGCGCAGGGCATGCGACCCCCGAGCGCGCCTACTACATCCCTCCCCCACACGACATGGTGCGCCCGTTGATGAGCGACCTCACCGGACACATGTCGAGAGCGACATGGGGTCCGCCGTTAGCCAAAGCAGCAATCGTCCACACCCAGTTCGAGACGATCCATCCGTTCACTGACGGCAACGGTCGCGTCGGCCGCGCTCTGATGCACTTCGTGCTGCGCAGAGACGGCCATCTGACACTGCCGATGCCGTTGTCGGCAGCCATCGATGCACGCCGAGACGACTACTACCGAAGCCTGCGCCCGTACCAGACCTTCATCGGCGACCAGGATGCCCCCGCTCGCGCAGAAGCGATGTACGCGTCAGTGGAATACATCGCCGATGCAGCGGTCGTCGCTTGCGACTACGCCGAGGCAGCATCTCGTTCCATCGTCGACTGGATCCGACGAAGCGACGATGCCGGCTTCCGAGAGAACTCATCTGCCAAGGAGATCCTGGCAGTCATGCGAACTATGCCAGCCGCGACGCACAAGTTCCTCACGGAGGTGATCGGCCGCCCGTCGCGCTCAATCGCACGCGGGCTGCGACAACTCGTCGATTCCGCCCTGATCACCGAGACGTTCGACTCCGAGAGCGGGTCACGCACGTTCGAAGTGCCGGCGATGCTGTCCGTCGTTGACGGCCGAAGCGACCTGCTCGACCAGGGCT
The DNA here is from genome assembly GCF_965237655.1 of Candidatus Poriferisodalis sp. Classification (GTDB taxonomy): domain Bacteria; phylum Actinomycetota; class Acidimicrobiia; order Acidimicrobiales; family Poriferisodalaceae; genus Poriferisodalis. The sequence continues at coordinate 763,173 of NZ_CBDEGB010000002.1, read as the reverse complement.
GGGCACTCAACACCGGCGATTCACCCGATGTCGCCGATCACCTGCATGAGATGATCACAGCGAAGATCGCGAAGCAGCACGGGACCAGCCTGAAACCCATGCCGCGATGCGGGCATGTGGGCGTGCGCACCGGCAAGGCCTGCGTGCGACGAGCCGGGCACGCGGGAGATCACAGTTACTGAGTAGAGCATTGCGAGGCTGGCCGTCTACCAAATGCGGCGGGCGGCGGCCCAGCGGGTGAGTTCGTGGCGGTTCGACAGTTGAAGCTTGCGCAGCACGGCCGAGGCGTGGGTCTCCACCGTCTTGACCGAGATCGACAGCTGCCGGGCGATCTCCTTGTATGTGTAGCCCCGAGCCAGGTGGCGCAGCACCTCGCGCTCACGCGTCGTCAGGCTGTCAAAGTCTTCGTCCGTCTCTGGCCCCGCGTGCACTACGGCCCCAGCGGCGAAGGCGTCGAGCACGAATCCGGCGAGGCGAGGCGAGAACACGGCATCGCCGTCACGCACCCGAAAGATGGCGTCTACTAGGTCGTCGCCGCCGATCGACTTGGTGACATAGCCACGTGCCCCGGCACGCACCACCCCAATCACGTCTTCGGGAGCATCCGACACCGACAGGGCCAGAAACTGTGTCTCGATGCCGGCCGCGGCCACCGCCTCGATCACCTCGCGTCCCGAGCCTGAGGGAAGATGGACATCCAATAGCACCACGTCGGGCCGCCAACGCTCGATCTCCTCCACGGCCGAGCCCACATCATCGGCCTCCGCTACCACAGTCGCCCGATCTCCGATTTCAGCGCGCACGCCGCTACGGAACAATCTGTGATCATCGACGATCACCACCCGTGGACTCGGCGCTGCCACAGGCGTCAACGTAACCGCGGCCCCCGGGCTCTCAGCACGGGTCCCACAACGACCGCATCCGGACCGTCATTGCCGGTCCAGCCGCAATCGCACTTCTGCACCGTTGCCGGGCGAGCTGAGAATCTCGCTCTCGCCCCCGGCTCTTTCGAGGCGACCGTGAATCGAATCGCGAATGCCGTGGCGGCCTTCGTCCACGCCCTCTGGGTCGAAACCCACGCCGCGGTCGCGCACGAATGCCTCGACTGCGGTCGCTGTCGCCTCGACGTACACCGACACCGTCGGGCATCCCGACCATCTGGCCGCGTTGGTCATTGCTTCGCCGGCCGCAGCCACCAGAGACTCCATCGCCGGATCCAGCAGAGCATCGCCGACGGCTACCACGTCGATCACGACGCTGTGGCGGTCCTCTACTCCCCCAGCGAGATGCTCCACGGCCGTGACCACCGTGGACGGGTGCGGCTCGCCCGTCTCGCCGAAGAGCCAGCTGCGCAGCTCGCGTTCTTGGCGACGGGCGAGAGCCGACACGCGAGCAGGATCGTCGGTGCGCTGTACGAGGGCGAGCGTCTGTAGCACTGAATCGTGCAGATGGGCGGCCATGTCGGCACGCGCATCGGCCCGAATGCGTCGTTGGCGCTCCTCGCGACTGTCGCGGATCAGCACCGCAACCCAAGGCCCGAGAATCATCGCCAGCCCGCCCAGCACGAGACCTGTTGAGAGCAACCCGTCGCGAACTGCCGACAGCGAGAGGTTGGCAGCGACGACGACGACTATTCCCATGGCCAGCAGGATCGTTCCGGCCGCGATCCGCACTGCCCCTGCTCGGTTGAGGCCCGCGACCGGCTGGGCCCTCCAGACCACCGCTCCAAATCCGAACGCGAGGCACAGCACTGGCCAAATCACGGCGTCGGGCAGCGCTGCGCCCAGATTCCGGGCCAGCAGCACCGTCCCGATGACGATCAAGGCCAATCCCGCCGCGCGCCTGGTCACTGTGCGAGCTGGAGGCGCAGGTCCAGCGAATTCGGTCCGGACCGCAGAGGACTGGGGCAGCAGTACCCAGCCCAACAGGTAGAGGGGCACGCCGATCCAAGCCAAGGCGAGCGACGCGAAGGCGATCCTCACGATGGTCGCGTCGATGCCGAGCCGATTGCCGATGCCGCCGCACACGCCTGCGATCAGCCGGTCGGAGCGGGATCTCACCGGCCAGCCAGCACGACGCCACACCATCAGTCGATCATGACACGACGGTCCCGGTCCGGCAGTCAGGGCTAACCCTGACATCGGTCGATTCATGGGGGACCGCTCAGGGACATCCCCTATTGGACGCTGCGAGTCCGACTTCCACAATGGGGCCTATGGCCGACGAGAAGCCGTCTGACAGCGACTCAGACGACGGATTGACTGGCGAATCAGCCGACGAAGAAGCGGCTGATGAAGAAATGGCCGACGAGGAACCGACCGGCGAGGAACCGGCCGGAGTCCGGGAGCCGGAATCTGACGGAGATCGAGACGCCGATATCGGCGAGACCACCCAGCGCCGTCCTCTGCGCCGCAGCACCGCTGACCGCGTGATTGCCGGTGTGGCCGGAGGGGTGGGTGACTATTTCGGCATCGATCCCGTGATCGTTCGAATCGCTTTCATCGTGCTCACGTTCCTGGGCGGTGCCGGCGCATTCCTCTACCTCCTCGGTTGGCTCGCGCTACCCGGCGACAACTCGCCAAGCGTCATCGCCAAAGCACTGGGCGGCGATTCCCCCCATCGCTTCCGCAGCCTCGCGGCCGTAGCGCTGATCGGTCTCGGCTTGCTCATGGCGGCCGCCCTCAGCGAGGACTTGTTCCGCCTCTTCGGCAAGGTGTGGACTGCTGCCCCCTACTTGGCCCTGATGCTCATAGCCGTCGGCGTGGCCTTGGTCGTTTGGCCGGGCCCCGCCCGCCGATCACGTTCAGATCGAGCCCAACCACCGACGCCACTACCCGCAGCGCCTTCCCAGGCTCCAGCAGCCCAACCAGGGCCGGTTGTGTTCTCAGAAACGCGGACACCGGTGCCTACGGAGCCGTCGCGCGCCCCAACAGCCAAACCGAAGCGCAAGCGCTCCGTGATCGGACCGCTCACCATCGCCGTCCTGTTGATCTACATGGGCGCGACAGTGATCTTTGGCACGCTCAGTGGCTTCGAGTTTGAGATCGGCGAATTCTTCGCCATCGCACTGGTCATCACCGGCCTCGGGTTGGTGATCGCTGCATTTGCCGGGCCTGCGCGTGGCCTGATCCCGCTCGGAGTGGTGATTGTGGCCCCAGTTCTGCTGTTCTCGGGAACCGACGTCGGGTGGGGATCTGGGGTGGGTGAAGTTCGAGTGAACGCCAGCGAGCCCAACGATCTGACGAGCGATTACCGCCACAACATCGGCCGGCTCATCGTGGACTTGCGCGATTTCGATGCTGACGGTTCGACTACTTCGCTGGGCGTCAGCGTCGGAATGGGCGAGGCGCTGATCTATGTGCCAGACAACCTCAGGACCATCGCCGATGTCAAGGTGGGGGCAGGGGGCCTCAGCATCTCCGATCGGTCAACGTCGGATCGGTCTCAGGACCTGAGAGGCATCAGTTATCGGCTTGAGGAACTACAGACCCTGCCCTTTGGCGAAGATGACAGCATTGACAGCGTCACCGAGTACTTGGACGCCTACGAGAGCTACAGCGGACACCAGATCACCCGCTTCGAACAGCAGATCCTCGACCGCTGGCTCCCCGACCAATCATCGGTATTGGTAGATGGTGGGATCGATCCACGCGACGTTCTCCGCGGTCTTCTTCTGGAATCGATGGCGTCCGATAGGCCCCGCGAAGTCAGAGAATACGGACTCGGCCTCACCCGCCGAATCGAAATGCCTCCCGAAGGCGGTTTGGCGGGTGAGCTTCGACTCGACATCGACATCGGCATCGGTCGTGCAGAACTCATCACCGGCGCAGCGCCGACCGCGGAGGACAACCGATGAGAGCCGATGACCTGGCAGACGCAATGATGCGCGATGCCGCCCCTCAGTCTCAGCCGCCGAAGAATCGGCCCAGGCGATTCGATGCCATCTCGTTCGTGGCCGGCCTGCTGTTCATTGCTATCGGGCTCCTCGCGATGGCCGACAGCATCTGGGTCGACATCGACCCGGTGCTCATCGTCGGCGGCTCAGTGGTCGCCGTTGGCATGGCCCTGATCATCAACGTGATCGGTCACCAGATACGCCAGCGACACGTACGGCAGGTTCGGACGACACCCCCTCGGAAAGAACGGGAATAATGCGGGAATAGTGCTGGGACCGACCGACGCGGATGCAAAACCTCAGGTCAGAGCTCTACAGCACTTCACAGACACCCCCTCGAAAAGAAGGGGAATAGAACGTCGACGGCGTGAGCGCTAGGTTTCGGGCGGCATTGGCCACGGTGCTTCGGGAGGGTGCGTGAGCGAGGCGACGGATGCAGAAGAACGCGAAGTGCTCGACTGGCGGGCGTACGGGGTGGCGGTGCGCGAGCTGGCCCAAGCGATCGCCGACGACGGCTACCGGCCCGAGATGATCCTGGCCATTGCGCGGGGCGGGCTGTTCTGCGCCGGGTCCCTGGGCTATGTCCTGTCGGTCAAGAACATCTACGTCATGAACTGCGAGTACTACACCGGCGTCGACGAGCGCCTTGAAGTGCCGATCATGCTGCCGCCGACGCCCGACCTGGTCGACCACCGCGACTCGGACATCCTCATCGCCGACGACGTTGCCGACACCGGCCACACGCTCAAGATGGTGTACGACTTCTGCCTGCCGCGGGTACGAAACGTCCGCACCGCCGTGCTGTACGAGAAGCCCTGGTCGACCGTCAGCTGCGACTGGGTGTGGCGCCGCACCGACCAATGGATCAACTTCCCCTGGTCGACCGAACCGCCGATCGTCACCGACGAGCAGGCCCGGGCCTGAGTTCGACGCCGTCGTCACCTAGCGCCTCCGCTGGCGCCGGCCGCCCGCACAGACGTATCGGCGAACGCGAATTCATCCTGCTCATGGCGCTGGGGTCGTGGCGCTACACCTTGCTCTTCGGTGCAGTGAGCGCAGGTGCGTTGGCGCGCTCTTCTCATTCCTTGCCAGCTCGGAACTGATCTTTGTCGACGTCTATGACCGGCCGATCTGGTTCGTTCCGTACTTCTCCACGATGAGCGCAATCGCCGCAGGCGTGTCGATCGCCAACAACCAGATGCTGCGCCGGGTTGAAGCGCGCCCGCTTGCACTCGTTGCCGGCGTCGCATTCATGGTGACCTCCGGTGCGCTGCTGGCTGTCACTGCCGCAGCGGGCGGGCTGCCCAGGATCGGCGTATGGATGCTGCTGTTCAGCCTGGCGAATGCTTCGATGATCGGGTTCGCGCCCGTCGCCATCAGCCTGGCGCTCGAACCGATGGGCGCACTGGCAGGCACGGCTGCTGCGGTAGTGGGCTTCTGCTCGACCGGGCTGGGCGCATTGCTCGCCGCCATCACCGACCGAGCGATCGCTGGCGACGTGATGCCGATTGGCGTGAGCTACTTCGCCTATGGCGCCCTGGCCCTCACCTGCCAACTGTGGACACGGCGCGCATCCAAGAGGGCCCGCTTCTGACGTCGGCTCTAGCCCGCGGGAGCCCGCCGACACTGCGGGGCCGCGCGGAAAGGTGGCGTCTCGGAAAGTTGCTGTCACGCCTTCTTTGTGCAAATTTGCCGTCTGTGGCGGCATTTCTGCGCAAAGTCCAGTCCGTCGGGGCTGCCGGGCATCGCCGCCTATCCGATGCTCCTATGTTTGTCAAGCCGCTTGTTGGGTGAGCCAGTTTTGGTAGCGGAGGGCAAGGTCAAGGTTGTGTCGGGTGCCTCGTTCGAGTTCTGAGAGGCGGTTGGTGCAGGCGTCGATGGCTTGTGCGGCGTGGTGGAGGGTGAGGCCTGCGCTGTGTCGGAGCCGGCGCAGGTCTGCGCCTTCGGGCACCACAGGCGGGCTCGTGAGCAGCCGGTGGATCTCTCGTGCGATGTGGCGCTTGAGGCAGCGGATGGTCTCTCGGCTGGTCTTGCCTTGTGCCGTGCGCCGCTGTGCGTAGGCGATGGTGCGCTCGTCGTGGCGCAGGCGGACCATGGCGATTCGCCACAGGGCGTTGTTGGCTTGGCGGTCGCCGCCTCGGTTGAGGCGGTGCCGCACGGTTCGGCCCGAGGAGGCCTCGATGGGGCTGGCGCCGCACAGCGCAGCGAACGCCGCCTCGCTTCTCATGCGCTGCGGGTTGTCCCCGGCGGCGACGAGCAGGGTTGCCGCGACCTCAGGCCCGACGCCGCAAGCGGCCAGCAGGGCAGGGTTGGCCCGACGCCGCAAGCGGCCAGCAGGGCAGGGTTGGCCTGCGCGCACAAGCGGCCAGCAGGGCAGGGTTGGCCTGCGCGCACAAGCGGGCGATCTCAGCGTCGAGTTCGGCGATCTCGGAGCTGAGGGCCTGGTAGCGGCGAGCGAGTATGCGCAGCGATCTCTTGGCTGCGGCGACGGGCTCGCTGCTGGCGGGGCCGGGGCGCAGGCGTGCGCAGGTCTGGACCAACGCCGCGGTGCGCAGTTCCCGCAGCGGGCCTGCGATCTGCTCATCGACGGTGACGAGGTGTCCCTTGAGCTGGTTGATGGCGCACGTGCGAGCCTTGATCGCCGAGCGACGGGCCGCTCGCAGCAGCCGTATCGCCTCCACCGGGCCGTCGGCGGACTTCGGGCGGCCTGACGCCACCCCCGACAGCACCGCGCGCGCAGCCGCTTCGGCGTCAGCGGGATCGGACTTGCCCCCGCGACGGGCCCAGCGGCTGGGGCGGATCACCTCCACCGCCCGCACGCCTTCATCCGCGAGGTGCCGTGCCAGGCCCGTCCCGTAGCTGCCGGTGCCTTCCACGCCGACACGCTCGACCTCGCCCCAGCAGCCCATCCAGCTCACGAGCCGGCCGTAGCCGGCGCGCGTCGCCGGGAACGACCCCACACCCAACAGCCTCCCAGCGGTGTCGATCACCGCCGCCACATGAGTGTCGCGATGAGTGTCCACCCCACCGACCACACTCGCTTGATGTTCTGACATAATGGTTCTGCCCTCCTTCGAGCAATCCGACGGATCAGGCACCACCGGCCGCGATGACGGACAGTGCACTCACGGCGCTAGCGACAACGCTCCTGACTTGTTTGAGTGGGGCCAGCATCCCGGTCCTGACGGGGACGTAGGGTGCGAGGTCGGTGACCGGCTGGTGCGCGTCCCCGACAAGCGACAGCCCGACAGATCGGATTCAAGGCACGAAGCCAGCGAAGGCTCGAGTCAGGACTGCGCCCGTCAGGGACACCCCCAGTATGAGTGCGAAGGCTCTTAGGTGCGTTGGCGGGAGCTGTCCCGATCCAGGTGGTGGTCTTCGGTGCAGTCGGCCTCGGAGCGCTCGAGCTGCAACGTGAGATGCGAGATGCCGTGCCGATCCTTTGCAATCGCCCTCAGGTCGCTGAGCACCCGATCGGCATCGGCGCCGAGTTCGGGATCGGTGACCACATGGGCGCTCATCGTCACGTAACCCGACGTCACCATGCGCACGTGGATGTCGTGCATCACCGTGATGCCTGCCACTCCCTCCATGTCCGAGCAGAGCGCATCCATGTCGAGATCTTTGGGCACGCCGTCGATCAGCACCTCGAACACCGACGTGGCGAGCTTCCACGAGCTGATCACCACGATCACCACGATCACAATGCTCAGCGCGGGGTCGACCCACCACCAGCCGGTCAGCAGGATGACCACCGCCGACACGATCACAGCGACCGAAACTAAGAGGTCGGCGAGCACGTGACGGAACGCCGCCTCCATGTTGAGGCTGCGGGTCGATCCCGAGCGCAGCAGCAGGGCCGCAACGGCGTTGATGGCGAGCGCGATGCTGCCGACTACCAGCACCCAGCCCGCTTCGACCTCGACCGGGTTGCCCCGAAGACCGTCCAGGAAGCGCAGCGCCGCCTTCCAGCCGATCCACACAGCCACCGCCCACAGCGCAACTGCGTTGACCGCCGCCGCCAGTACTTCGGCACGTTCGAAGCCGAAGGTACGCTTGACCGAGGCCGGTTTGCGTGCCGCCCAGGAGGCCAGCAGGGCCAATCCGATGGCAGCGCTGTCGGTAAAGGCGTGTCCAGCGTCGGCGAGCAGCGCCAAGCTCCCCGACAGCACAGCACCGAAAATCTCGAAGCCAGCAATTGCGAGCGTCAGCGCAAACGCCACCGTCAGGCGGCGACGGGACACTTCGCGCAAGTCGTGTTGATGCTGCTGTGAGATGCGCTTCAGCCTATGACAGGTGTGCTGAATTGCCGGGCACGCGCTCGGTCATGACACCGGACTCAGCGCTCAGCCGCGCAGTCGCCGCACCGTCCGTACAGGTCCAGGTTGTGGCGCAATGGCGTAAAGCCTGATTCGCGCGCAGCGACAGCGAGCGAATCGTCGATGCGTGCCTCGGTCTCGCTGTCCAGCTCGATGTCGGAGATTGCTCCGCAGGCCACGCAGATCAGGTGATGGTGATGGCCCAGCAGTGACTCGGCCAGCTCGAAGTAGGCGCGTTCGCCTCCGGTCTCGAGACGCTGCACCACCCCGCATCGCTCGAGAGCCTCGAGATTTCGGTACGCCGTGCTGCGGGCCAGATCGGGCACCATCGACTCGATATCGGGCAACCGAACCGGCCTCGCCGCACGCGCCAGCGCTTCCACCAGTCGCCGTCGGCCGCCGGTGTAGCGCTGATCGGCTTCTCGCAGTCGCGCTGCGACACTGACGTGCAACTCGCCGAAATCTCTCGACCTGGTGTCCGCGTCCGCGGACTGCTCGGTCACGGCCGCGTCCGCGGACTGCTCGGTCACGGCCGCGTCCGCGGACTGCTCGGTCACGGCCGCGTCCGCGGCCCGAGCGACGACACCGCTTCTCCAGCGATCTGGCTCGCGCGGCCGAAGTCGGCGTCGCGGGCAGGCCCGGGCTCCTCCAGAACGAGCAGCGACGACATGTCGTCGCCCTCGCCGAACTCCAGCCGGGTCACTGCATTGGCACCGAACGCCGCGGCCATGTTCTCCTCGTTGAGCACCTGTTCGGGCGTGCCGTCCGCGAGCACAGCGCCCTTGAGCAGCACGATCCGCTCGCACAGGCGGGCCTCGCTGAGGTGATGCGTCGAGAGCACTACCAGCTTGTTGCGCATCCGCTCGGCATCGACGACTTCAAGGACAATGTCCTGGCTCGGGATGTCGAGGCCCGTGATGGGTTCGTCAAGCAGCAAGCAGTCTGACTGGGAAGCCAGCGCGGACGCGATCAGGACGCGCTGGCGCTGCCCACCCGAGAGCTGACCGAACGACCGCCTCCGCAGATCTGCCACCTTCAATCGCTCGGCTGCCACGTCCATCGCATCATGATCGACCTTGCGCATACGGCCGAGCAGACCCCGTTCGCGGAATCGCCCGATCATCAGCACCTCATTCACCGTCATCGGCATGAATGCGTGTGGGCTGTGGTGCTGGCTGACGTAGCCGACCGTGATCTCATAGTCCTTGTGAACGTCGCCTGAGGTCGGTACAAGCAGGCCACCGAGCAGCCGCAGCAGCGTCGTCTTGCCCGAGCCGTTCGAGCCCATGAGCGCCACCGCAGCGCCCGAGTCGAACCTCATCGAGTCGATGTCGAGGACCTGTCGGTTGCCGAAGGACACCTTGACGTCATTGAGCGTGAACATCGCGGCGGCGTACCTCACTCATCATCTGCTCGTCCATCCGGTCACCGGATTGAAGATGAGAATGAGTCTCACTATAGTCACGGCGGTGCATGAGTCCATGGGTGCCTCGACGCGTTCCCGCGGGCGAGTGCCGCCTCCGCTTCGCCCCGGCGAATCCGGACGCGGCCGACGGCGCCGCTCCGGCCGTCTCGCGGTGCTGATCGGTGCCGGTGTCCTGCTTGCAGCAGCGTGCGCGAGCGACGACGTGACTGATGCCAGCACAGATGACCGCACCCCCACGGTCGTAGCGTCCATGAGCATCTGGGCCGATGTTGTCGAGAACGTCACCTGCAACGGCCTCGTTCAAGTCGAATCCCTCGCGCCTCCCGGCGTCGATACACACACGTACGAGCCGTCGCTAAGAGATCGCGCCAAGATGGATGACGCGAACATGATCGTGGTCAACGGTCTGGGGCTCGAAGCCTCGCTTGAGGACACGCTTGATGCCGTTGCCGCAGACGGAACGCCCGTGTTCGTCATCGGCGACCACATCGAGCCTCTCACCGCTGCCGACAGCGAAGATGACCAGTCCGACGATCCCCCCGACGACGAATCAGACGACCACGCCGATGAGGCGGACGCTCATGGCCACGACCACGAAGGCGGTGCCGACCCGCACATCTGGTTCGATCCCGTGCGGATCTCGGGCACCCTCGATGAGCTTGCCGACACCATCGCTGAGGCCACGGGGCTGCCTGAAGCCGAACTTGCGGCCTGCACACAGGACTACAAGGACGCATTGCGCGACGCCCACACCGACATCGTCGATCTCGTCGAGGGTCTGGCGCCCGAACAGCGCGTGTTGGTCACCAACCACGACTCGCTTCGCTACTTCGCCGACAGGTACGGCTTCCGGGTAGTGGGCACCGTGATTCCGGCTGCAACCACAGCAGCGGAAGCCAGCATCGCTCGCCTCGAAGAGTTGGCTCACGTCATCGAACACGAAGGTGTCGTGGCCATCTTCGGCGATACGACTCATGCGTCGGCGACGCTCGATGAATTGGCTTCACAGGCAGGCGTCGTGGTGGTGAGCTTGCACACCGACAGCCTCGGACCCGCCCGCAGCGCGCACAGCAGCTACATCGGATTGCTGACGACCAACGCCAAAGCCATCGTCACTGCGTTGCAGTCGGGCGGCAAAGAGCAGTGATGTGGAATTCCTGACCGACCCGATCGCCTGGTGGATCGACCCATTTGTCGACAACACGTTCATGCGCAACGCGCTGTGGGCGGCGTTGCTCGCAGTGCTCACGACATCGGTCGTCGGTACCTGGGTCGTGCTGCGCGGCATGACATTCCTGGGCGATGCCTTCGCACATGGGGTGCTGCCCGGCATCGCGCTCGCGTACATCATCGGTTTCAGCACCACCATCGGGGCGCTGGGTGCCGCGCTGCTGATCGTGGGCGGCATTCACCTGATCCGCAGTTTCTCCCCGCTATCCGAGGAAACCTCGATCGGGGTGCTGTTCGTGGGCTTCCTGGCACTCGCGGTGGTGATCATGTCCTCCGGCGCCGGCGCCTACTCGGGCGATCTCACACGATTTCTCTTCGGCTCGATCACCGGAATCGACAACGACGATCTTCGCCGTCAGGCCATTGCTGCGGCAATCTCCGTCGGCACCACTGTGCTCCTGCATCGGGCTTTCTTCGTGACCACCTTCGACGAGGCCCAAGCGCAGATCGCCGGGATGCGCCCGAAGCTGGCACATGCTGCACTGCTGACGCTGCTGGCAATCGCAATCGTGTCGTCATTCGAGGCCGTCGGCAGCCTGCTCGTCTTCGCGTTCTTGGTTGCCCCGGCCGCCACGGCGAGCCTGCTCGTGCGACGCGTACCGCGCATCATGATGACCGCGGTCGGGCTCGGCGCCATAGCGGCGCTGGTCGGCCTGCTGGTCAGCTACCACCACGACACGGCCGCAGGAGCCACCATGGCGCTCGCTACCGTCGTGATGCTGCTGACGACACTGTTCGTCACCGGCGTGATCAGGGCGCTGCGCCGGCCCCCGAGCCGTCAGGTGTCCGAAGCCGAGCTAGACGCGCCCACACGCCAGCACACCCGTTGAGCACACGCGCTGAGGGCGCCCGGCACCGGTTGCCCGGCGCGTACAGCGTTATTGCTCGCCGTCGGTGAAGCTCGCCCGCACGGTCGGGTTCTCGAGGTTGGCGAGCTGCTGGTTGCGGTGGTTGACGTCGGCGAGCAGCTCGGGATGGGACAGCACCCAGAAGCGCCGCTCGTACATCGCCTCGATCACTTTGGCGGCGACCTGGGACGGATCCATGCCGCGCTCGAGCGCCGCCGCGATGTTGGCGTTGCGCCGGCGGGCGTCGGCCGTCTCGGTACGAGCTTCACCGGCCGGCCGCTCTCGCCGTTGCCGGCGCAGTTCTTCTGGCCGGTTCCGCTGAGAAGTGGCGATGTTGGTGCGCACCACGCCTGGGCACAGCACCGAGACGCCGACGTCGGCGTTGCGGTCATGCTGCATTTCCAGGTGCAGCGTCTCCATGATCGCCACCACGCCGTACTTGGCGGCGTTGTAGGGGCCGAGTCCTGGCACCGACATGAGTCCCGCAACTGAAGCGGTGCTCATGATGTGCGACTCGGGGGACTCGATGAGATGGGGCAGGAAGTGATGGACGCCGTGGATCACGCCCCACAGGCAGACGTCGACCACCCACTTCCAGTCGACGAGCTGCTGATTGCGGATCAGCCCTCCCCCGCCGACGCCAGCGTTGTTGCACACCATGTGCACGGCGCCGAAGCGGTCGATGGTCGCACGCGCCAACGCTCCGACCGAGTCGGCATCGGTCACGTCGGTGATGACGCCCAGGGCTTCGACCCCCCGGTCGGCGACCTCCGCCTCGGCAGCCCGCAGCGGGGCCTCCTCAATGTCGGCCAGCACCACGTTGGCACCCTCGGCCGCAAAGCCCAGCGCCAGCGCCTTGCCGATTCCCGACGCCGCGCCCGTCACCACCGCGACGCGTCCCTGCATGGTCTCCATGGCTGTGCCCCCCGCGAGCCGTGTATGGCCAGCCCGAACAGTACGGGCTGCGATGTCCGCAGCGCCGAGACGAAGTACGAGCTAAGAGTTGAGCTGGTCGAAGCGGTCCATCACGTCGAGGTACTCGCTGATCATCTCTTCCACGACCCTCGTGGCGGAAATGGACTCGTTCAGCTGACCGACCACCTGGCCAACGAAGTAGTTGGCGAGCTCGACGGCGCCCTTGTTGGAGGGATTCATGGCCGCCCGGTCGATGCGGCGGCTTGCGGCGCCGATAAGCATCGGCTGCAGCGGCATGGGCAGCGTCCCCGGCGAAGTGTCGCCTTCCCATTCGTCGGTCCACGCCGAGCGAAGCTGGCGGGCCGGTTTACCGGTGCGAGAGCGCGACCGCAGCGTGTCCGACGATCCTGCAGCCAGGAACTTCTCCTTCACGACCGGGTGCGTCTCGGCCTCTTGGGTGGTGAGCCACACCGAGCCGCACCACACGCCCTGCGCGCCAAGTGCGAGCGCCGCAGCGACCTGGCGACCGTTGCCGATGCCGCCAGCGGCGAGAACGGGCACCGGGGCAATGGCGTCGACCACCTCGGGCACCAGCACCATCGTGGCGATGTCGCCCGTGTGGCCGCCGGCCTCATGGCCTTGCGCGATGACGATGTCAACGCCCACAGCCACGTGCCGCTCAGCATGAACCTTCTTGCCGGCCAGCGCTCCCACCAGCACGTCGTTGCCGTGCGCCCGCTGGATCATGTCGGGAGGCGGCGGACCGAGCGCATTCACGGCCAGCCGGATCGGGTACGAGAAGGCCACATCCATCAGCGGAACGGCCTGCGCATAGGTCATCGGCGGCTCGGAGTCGTACGCCGACGCCTTCTCGCCGTCATCCGCGGGCAGCGGCGGCACGTCGTAGCGCTCCATCATGTCGTCGAGGAACTGGCGATGCTGCGGCGGGATCATCGCCTTGAGGTCCTTCACCGACAGCTCGCCCTCGGTCTTGCCCTCGTACTTGGCCGGCACGATGATGTCCACACCGAAGGGCCGACCGCCCACCTCGTCAACGATCCATCCCATGTCGATATCGAGTTCTTCAGGCGTGTGACCCGCGGCACCGAGCACGCCGAAGCCGCCCGCCTTGGTCACTGCCGCCACCACGTCCCGGCAATGGGTGAATGCGACGATCGGAACGTCACAGCCCAGCATCTCGCACAAAGGTGTCTTCATGCCCCGAAACTACCGGCCTGAGCCGGGACGCACCGAGCCGCCTCATGCGGAGGCAGGACAGAATGGCCGTTCGGTGTGCCGGGGAATCGGGGAAGCATGATGCCGCTGAGGCAGGAACACTGCCATCTGACGCGAGCGCTCGGTGCAGTCGTTGCCATGGCAATCGCGCTTGCTTCATGCTCACCGGCCGCAGAGGAACCGGAGGTCCGCGAAGCGCGGCCCCAGGCGACGACGGCCACGCTTGCAGTCGATGCCAGCCCCATCGTGGTGGCGGCCCACGACTGCCTCGAGAATGGTGAGACGCACGAGCTGCTGCCTCCCGACGACGACACGATCCTGGGCACTCTGGAGAACGGCCTGACGTACTACGTCAGGTCGAATGACGCTCCGGCAGGACACCTGGATCTGCGCCTCATTGTGCGGGCCGGCGGAATGCACGATCCCGTTGGCGCTGAGGGCACGGCTCACTTCGTCGAGCACATGCTCTTCAACGGCACTGAGTCGTTCCCTCGAAACGAATTGAACGAAACGCTCCGAGACATCGGGCTGGAACTGGGACCCGACGAGAACGCGTTCACCACGTACGACTCGACCGTCTATTTCATGTCGATCACGACAAGTGGCACTGAGCAACTCATCGACAAGCTGGACGTCCCGTTCGAGATTTTGAGCGAGTGGGCAACCTCGGCGACGATCCTTCCCGATGACGTGAGCGCCGAACGAGGGATCGTCCGCAACGAGCTCGATCTGCGCGCCGGCAGTGCAGATGGCCATGTGCGTCAGGCCATCAACGATCTCATGTTCGTCGGGACGCCCTACGAGGCTGTACGCATCGGCGGCACGCATGCATCACTCGGCGCAATCGCGCCGGGGCACCTCCTCGATTTCTACGCCACTTGGTACGTGCCGCGGAACATGGCTGTCATCGCCGTCGGGGATCTTGACGAGTCCAAGCTGCAAGACCTCGTCGAGCGCCACTTCGAGCGCTTGCCGTCGCGCCCGCCGGTCCCAGCGTCGAAGCGCTGGCCAGCGTCGATTGCCCAGGTTCCTCAGTTCACCCACGCTGTGCATGCCGACGTGGGCGTCCCCTACGTCTCGATCAACTGGCAGACACCAGTGTGGCGCCGGGGAACCGCGTGCGGGGAAAGATTCCGGATCTTCGATCAGATCGTTCACCGCATGCTCGATGCGCGCCTGTCTCGGGCACACGAGACCGGAAGGCTCTCCCAGGCAAACGCGCCCGATGTCGACCTGATGAACCCTGCGGCCCGAGTGCAGTACTACACGGCCGACGTTCAGGGTTCAGACCTGGCTCGGTCGACTGCCGACTTCTGGTCAGTCGCGCGCGGTACCGAGATGCACCCGTTCACCCGAACCGAGCTGGAGCGAGCGACAGCCGGCGTTCGTAGGGGAATCGAACGCGAAACCGAGGGAGTCACATGGCGGCACGATTCCAGCTACGCGGCAGACTTCACCGCCCACTTCGTGCGGGGTGCCGACTTACGCGCTGCGGCTGACCGCTTGTCCAGCGTTACCCAAGTCCTCGAGTCGATCTCCGCAGCAGAACTCAACAACTACCACCGGTGGGTCATGAGCCGCGCGGCCCCGGTCGTCGTCGTTGCAGGATCCGATGAGGCGAATCTGCCACCGATCAGTGAACTCGAGTCCGCAATTGCAGCTGTCGCTCCCGCGGCGCCTCCCCCAGTAGACGAGACGGCAACCGCATTCATGAAGGCGCCGGATCCCGTTCCTCCGACCGGCTCCCAAACCTTCAGCATCGAGGCATACGACGGACCCATCGTGAGTGAATGGACCTTCGCCAACGGTGCCCGCGTCGTGTTCGACGACCGTGGGTACGGCGGAAACCTCGTCCACGTCATGATCGAATCGCAGGGCGGCACGTCGCTGCTGGACCCGGCTGATGCAGCTCTCGCACCGCTTGCGCTCGAGGCGGTCGCCGCCAGCGGACTTGGCGACCTGTCGGCCTTTCAGGTAGCCGACTTGGTTGAGCAGTCCGGCATCTCGGTGACGCCGTTTATCGAGCACACCACCGAGGGCTTTATCGGCCAAGTGAACGACTCCGGGCTCGAAGCACTCTTCGCGTACGTGCATCTGCTGCTCACCGAACCGCGGGTCAGCGACGGGGCGGCTCGCGCTGCCCAGCAGAACGCCCGCAACGCAGCAGCCGAAGCTGCCTCGTCGGCCGTGCATGCAGGGCAGGCGGCCTATGCGACTGCGCGCTTCGGCGACAGCGAGTACTTCTGGCCGCATCCGTCAACGGACCAGATCGACACGATGACGGCGGACAGGCTGCTGGGGCTCTATAACCAGCGCTTCGTCGGTGTCGACGATCTGACGATCGCGATCGTGGGAGACGTTCTTGCCAACGAGGTTGGGGATCTTGCCGCTCGCTACATCGGTTCGCTGCCCAACCGCCCCGCCGATGCCGGGGTCGACCGGAGACCGCCTCATCCACCGGGTGTGCGCCGGATTGAAGTGCCCGCCGATACCGCCGCCGAGTCGGGCCTTGTCTACTACTACGAGTTGTCCCTTTCGGTGAGCCCGCAGCTCGTCGCGACCGCCGATGTCCTCGCTGCAACGCTCAACGAGCATCTTTTGCAGAGCGTTCGCGAAGATCTCGGAGAGACCTACGCCGTCCAGGTGTTCGTCGTTCCGCTGTACGAGCCGGAACCGAGGCTGTGGTCGTACATTTCTGCAACCGGTTCTGGTGACGCGCTGCCCGACATTGACCGACGGATCCACGAGATCATCGAGCATCTCTCAACGGTGGGCCCGAGTGCATCGGACCTCGACCAAGCGATCAGCATCGTGACGAACGACGCACACTTCGGCGGCCGTTTGTGGAGGCCGTACCTGCTGCAGATGCGCCGGGTGGTCGGCGACGAGAACTTGCCGACGTCGTCGCGCATCGAACGAGCAGCTGCAAACGTGACCGCTTCGCAGATGCGGGACTTGGCACGCTCGCTGTTCGGCAACGGCCAGCGAATCGAGATCGTCCGGGTGCCACCTCCGGCGAATTGACCGTGGCCCTCCTGCAGTAGCTCAGGCCAGCCCCAAGAAGACCACGAAGGCGCGGCCGAGCTTGGTCATGTCGTGGTCGCCGAGGCGGCCGACGTGTTGGCCGAGCTGGGTCTTGGGGACCGTCGTGATCTTGCGACAACGCCGAGCTCAAGGCACTCGGGCAATGAACCAGCGGACAGACGGGGGGCCGGCTTGGCGCGACTCGACGACTGTCGCTCCGTCACTTGTCTCGGTGGTCGTCTCGATGTAGTCGAACGTCTGCACCATGGCGATGACGAAGTCCCCGCCGACGGCAATGTTGACGTTCACTTCACCGCCGTCGAGGCCGAACGCGTCCCGGGTCGACTCCCATCCCCACTCGGTGCCATCTGCCGACCAGCCCACCCAGTACTCGGGCGCGTCGATGTCGTCCCCTGAAGGCAGCCCTACAGCTTCGTCGATTTTCTCGAACGTGAACGTCACGAGATCTTCGCCGGTGTCAGGATCCACGAACGTGATGTCGGAAGATGCGCCGTCTTGTTCCCTGACTCCCTCGGGAGCCGTGGTGCTGGCAAGGTCCTCGGCATCAAACACGTAGACGGCGGCGTCGGCCGTGAGATCCCACAGGGTCAAGCCTCCGACGGGCTCGTTGAAGCGCAACTCGTAGCCGTCTTTCGCCAATCGTCCCGAGGGAACGATGTTGGCGTTGCTCACGTCGGAGTCCAGCGACGGCCATGCCAGCGCCGCGAGTCCCGGAGGACCCGTCGACAACCGGATCACGGCGTCGAGGCCACCCAGCAACGCCGACGCGCTCGCAGTCTCGCCGCGGCGAATGCGTTCGATCCGAGTTCCCTCAGCGTGTGGAACGGCACCCCAGACTGTTCCGTCGTCGGCAAAGGCATATGTGCCGGGAAATTCCCCTGCCTGGCCGCCCGCGAGTGGTTCGGTGCTCCAGACGGACCCGTCATGCGATGTCAGCAATTCCAGCCCGTCGTCGGTTCGCAACAGCAGCACGAAGCCGTCAGTCGTGGCGGCTCCGCCAGCGGCCCATCCTTTGAAGGAGCCCGTCTCGGTGAGTTCGACGCCATTGCCTGCGAAGAGCCGCAGGCGAGTGTCGATTTCCCGGTCATCGACCAACTGCTGCTGTTCGGGCGACAACGCCGACTGGTCGAATTCGACGAAGCTCTGGACCGCTGCAACGACCCGTTCACCAGAGGTGTAGACCGTGACCACACCGGGCGTCAGGCTGGCATGCTCAGGCAGCTCAGGATCACGTGAGGCTGCGCGGAATGTGACTTCGTCCCACGTCAATCCTTGGTCGTCGGAGATGAAGACCGGAAGCGAGACGTTGTCGTCGCTCCGTTCGCTCTCAAGCGGTCCTCCGGTTGGCCACCCGGCGAGTGCCCAGCGCGGGCCGGACAGATCGAGGCTGAACGGGAATATCCCTTCGGGCAACACCACCGGTGTCCACGAGGTGGTGTCGTCGCTGACGAACGCCTGCACTGCGGTCGGGAGCGGACCGCCGACAACAACAATGCGGCCGCCTGCGGAAGACTCCATCGCGTGGACATAGTCGACATCGAATGGAAACTCCCATTCCGTCCACTGGAGCACCGGCCCGGTGGACAATCCCTCCGGCGACAATGCGCCTGAATCATCCACGTCGATCTCAGCCGACGCCGGCACGGATGCCTCGGTTCCTGACTGTTCGGTGTCCCCCAGCGCGGGCGCTTCAGTGCCAACCGTCATGACCTCCTGTTCCGCGCCACTCGATTCTCCGTCGATCTCCTGAACCTGTACCTGCTCGTCGCCGCCCTCCGCGTCGACGACAACGGGGCCACTGCCTCCGCAGCCCACTAGAGCCCAGACAGCGACAGCCGTCGCAGACAACGTGGGCAGGCGCTTCACTGCGCTCAGACGCCACTGACGACCCACCGAACCGAGCATGGGCAGGCGCTTCACTGCGCTCAGACGCCACTGACGACCCACCGAACCGAGCATATGTGCGCGCCCGACATCGCGGATCGCGGTCCGTGCACCGGGGCGGACTAGGCAGGACCGGGAATGCGGGCGATGAACCATTGGTGAATGCCGGAGGTCTGGGCCTCGTGTTCGTCGTCGGAATTGTTGGGAATGCTCGGCGATAGGTCGAATCCCTGGGCGAGCGCGATGACGAAGTCGCTGCCGACGGCAAAGCTGATGTCTGTTCCCGCCCCGCACAGATCAAACGCATCGGTGATCGACTGCCAGCCCCATTCGGATCCATCGGTGGACCATCCCACCCACTCCCTGAATTCGGGAAAGACACCGGCACCCCAGGAAGCCTGCGTCGAGAACACATTGGGTCTTCCCGAAGTCCACCAACAGCGACCGAACACTGCCTCGAGATCGGCCGCGGTAAACGTCACCAGCTCATCGCCGACGTCGAGATTCTCGAATATGAGCTGATACGACTGCCCGTGACCCACCTGCCGGACGCCCTCCGGCGCTTCGATGTTCCTGCTGGAGAACTCACGCTCCGTTGTGTCGGCCGTCAGGTTCCACAGCGTCACGCCCCCTTCGGGTTCGTCGTAACGCAGTTGGTATCCGTCCTTCACTATGCGACCCGCGCGCGCAAAGGACCAGCGGTCTGGCATGTGCGGCCACGCCACAGCCGCAAGGCCCGCCTCCCCGACGGCCAGCGGCTCAATGAGGCGGATGCCCTCGAAGCGGGACGTCTCCTGCGGCGATCCGCTGTCGCCGTCGGTACGGATACTCACCCAGCGACCATCCGACGCGCGCCATGTCGACCAGACCGTGCCGGTGGCGTCGACCACTGAGGATTCGCGACGCGAACTGTCCGCGTACGGACTCAGCGGGTCAGCTCGCCAGGCACGGCCATCCGCGGACGAGAGCCGGCTGGGGTCATCCCGGGCGACGACCAGGATGACGCCTTCGGAATCTGGTCCCTTCGGCACACGCGGCCGCGGCGGCACATGCGACCAGTCATCGAGCAACAGCACGAAACCCTCGTTCGTCCACCTCCCCACCGCGTCCGATCCGCCGAAGGACCCCACCCAGCCGAGTACCGCGTCGTCGCCGGCAAACAGATGGATGAGCGCGTCGCTCTCAACGTTCCGGACGATCTCCACCTGTGCGGACGTCAGTCCGAGTTCGGCGTAGGTCAGTGTGACCTCGGTCTCATCGGGCCTGCCGTCAACTGGCCCAAGGTCTCTGAACCAGACCGTCAGCGATTCTTCATCCGGTTCCCAATACGCCATGAACTCACCGTCGGGTATCCGGCCCCGGTCGGCGAGGAGCGACTCGAGGTCAAAGCCGGAGTAGGTGAGGACGGCAACGACCATCTGGTCGCCCGACGTAAGCGCCTCGACCACCCGCGTCGACCTGGTCGCGTACTCGGGCAATGGCTCGTCAGGTGGCCACCAAGCATCGCCTCGGTCCAGGACGATCCGTCGTTGTCTGTGAAGAACACGCGCCCGAAAACACCCTCGTCAACGTCGTGGAGGCCTGGCGGAGCGCCGATCATCACCCAGCGATCGTCGGTCCCATCCACTGCGAGCGGCGCGATGCCGTCCGGTAGCGGCAACGCCGTCCAAACCTCGCCGTTGCCGGTCACGTGGGCAACGAAGGCCCCGTCAGAAATTCCGCCGACGGCCACGACGCGCCCGTCACTCGTGGTCTCCAACGACAGCGGGAAGTCGAATTCGAGATCCAGATCGGTCCACTGCAGTACGGGGCCCGCGGACAGATCGGCAGGAGCAGGGACATCCGCATCGCCCGAGCCACAGCCGGGCAGGCTCGATGCTGCAACTGCTGCGGCCAGCAGCGCGGCGATCGGCACGAACCGTTGAACAGCACTGCGGGGACTCACCTAGCGGATCGTAGGTACCTGGCGGGCTGACTCTGTGGCGGAATGCAGCGACGGGTTTGCGGCTTGCGATGGCAGGATGCGGCCATGAGCATCTCGGGCAGCATCAGCGCCGTTGGTCACAGCTATCTGGACGCCGCATCGGGCACACGGCTCGATGCCTGGTTCCCGGTCGGGGCGAGCGACGATGCGCCGCCAGCCCGGTCATGCCTGGCGGTTGAACTCGGCGTCAATGTCGGCGAGACCATGACCGTCGCCATCGACGACCTCGACGCTCCGCCCGCGGACCTCGCCGACGCCTACCTTCGCCTCCACCTGCTGAGCCGTCGCGAGATCCGGCCGCACGACGCAAACCTCGACGGGGTGTTCGGCCTGCTCACCAACTGCGCTTGGACCAGCGCGGGACCCGTATTGCCCGATCGAGTCGACGCACTTCGCACGTCTGCCGCAGGTGTCGGCCAGCCCGTCACGGTCACCTCGGTCGACAAGATTCCGCGGATGGTCGACTACGTGATCCCGTCGGGAGTCCGCATCGCCGACGCTGGCCGGGTGCGGCTGGGCGCCCACCTCGCCGACGGCACCACCGTGATGCACGAAGGCTTCGTCAACTTCAACGCCGGCACGCTCGGTCCCGCCATGGTCGAGGGGCGCATCTCCGCTGGCGTTGTCGTGGGGGCGCACTCTGACCTCGGCGGCAGTGCGTCCACCATGGGCACCCTGTCGGGCGGCGGCAAAGAGATCGTGTCCGTCGGCGAGCACTGTCTCCTTGGCGCCAACTCGGGCATCGGCATCGCGCTCGGCGACTACTGCACCGTTGAAGCCGGCCTGTACGTCACAGCGGGCAGCCGTGTCACGCTGCCCGACGGCTCAGTTGTGAAGGGCCGAGACATCTCGGGCCGCTCGGGCATGCTGCTCATCCGCAACAGCACGACGGGCGCCATCGAGATGCGCGTCGCCGATCCCTCCCGCTGGGAAGGCATCAATCCCGAACTCCACAAGAACTGAGATCGGCACGTGCCAGACGACCGTAGGCGGGAGAAATCTACCAGTAGACCTACGGCAAACCTACTGATAACTTGTTGAAATAGCTATCAGTACGAGTCGGGCGTCTGCTGAGGAACGCACGCTGCCTGGAGGCACTTAGGCATGGTCGACAGCGCAGTGCTGCAACGAGGAATTGAACCGGCGCTGCGGCACGCACTTGGCACGTTCCGAGTGGTCGTGCTGCAAGGTCCTAGACAATCGGGCAAGACGACGCTCGCTCGCCGCATCGTCGGCGGCGGAACGTTTTTCAGTCTCGACGATCCGGCGCTGTTGCCGCTGGCGCTCGACGACCCGACAGGGCTCATCGCCGACCGGGCACGGCCCGTCATCATCGACGAGGTACAACGCGGCGGCGACGATCTCGTGCGCGCCGTAAAGCTGGCCGTTGATTCGGATCCGTCTCCAGGCGGATTCCTGTTGACGGGCTCGACGAGCTTTCTGACGGTGCCTGTGCTGTCGGAATCGCTGGCAGGCCGCGCCGTGTTCCTGGATCTGGCCCCATTCTCGCAGCTCGAGATCGCCCGCAGCGATGCCGGATTGCTGAGCGTCGTGCTCGATGCCCTCACACGGGGTACCGCGTCATCCGCCGGTTCACGCCTGCTCGAGGCTCCACCTTCGACCGTGACACAACTCGAGTACGCGCAACGCATCTGCAGCGGTGGGTACCCCGAGGCCATCGGCCTGAGTGATGCGGATCGCGGACTGTGGTTCAGCGCGTATGTCCACACGGCGGTGACCCGCGATGTCGTCGAGTTCACCGGAGCGAGGCGATCGAGCGAGCTGCCCCGACTCTTGCGGGCGATTGCTGCGCGTACTGCCGGAGAACTCGTCATGGCGGACCTGCACCGAGACCTTGAGTTCGGCAGCATCGAGACCACCGCCGACTATCTGTCGTACTTGGAGATGACGCACCTCGTGGCCCGGCTCCCTGGCTGGGCCACCGGCGCTGCAACTCGCGCCAAGAAGCGATCGAAGGTCCATGTCACCGACACGGGCCTCGCTGCAGCGATGCTCGGCGTGACCGCGGCGTCCCTGAGCAATCCAACCGCAGCGAGCCGCGGGGCGCTCCACGAGTCGTTTGCCGTCAACGAGCTGCGCCGACAAGCGGCGGCCATCGCGCCAGACCTGCGCTTTTCCCACTACCGCGACTCCCGCGGACGCGAGGTCGACTTGCTCATCGAGCGCCCCGACGGACGATTCATCGCAGTGGAAGTGAAAGCGGGTGCCACGGTCCGGCCCGCCGACGCCAAGTGGATGGCCTGGCTGCGTGACTTGGTCGGCGATCGATTCGAGCTCGGCATCGTCCTGCACACCGGAAGACAGCCCATCAGGCTTTCCGAACGCATTTTCGCCCTGCCACTGTCGTTCCTGTGGGAGCTCTGAGTTGTGCCGTCGGGCTCCTGGGCGTGCAAGCCGTCGGCAGCCCCATCACCCTGCCCGGCGTCTCGATGGTGATGGGCCGTGACATCGCAGACCACTCGTGCCCAACGGTCATCGCTGCTGACAATATATAGGTCAATTTCATGGACAATTCTAGTGGTAGTTAACGTAATATCCTTGGTTAAGCTATGCCGATGAGCACAATCCGACGGTCAGCAGTTCAGTGACAAATTGCGACAATGACCGCGAGTACATGAGCACGCACCCATGGATCGACTTTGATGCCGGTGTTGTGCAGCGCATGGACGCACGTTCGTGGATGCGCATCGGCGAGGCGTATGCGCTGTGCGCCGAGCTATCGGGCACGCCGCTCGTTCCCGCCGCGGCAGCGAGACTTCACGAAGTCGCGCTCGTCCGCGGCGCGCAGGCGACCGTAGCCATCGAAGGCAACACCCTGACCGTCGAACAGGTCGAAGGCATCCGCTCAGGGGCGTTCTCAGCGCCTGACTCGCGTGCGTACCAGGAACGTCAAGTGCGCAATGTGCTGGACGCATTCGTCCGATTGAACGAGATGGTCATGAGTGACCGCGAGATTCGCTTGAGCAGCGGACTGGTGTGCGACCTGAACCGGTGGGTACTTGACGGCGTTGATCCCGACGTCGAATCTGAGCCCGGCACGATCCGCACGCATTCCGTTGCCGCCGGCCTCTATCTCGGACCCCCCGCCCGGGACTGTCAGTACCTATTGGAGCGACTCGTCGATTGGATCGATAGCGATGCCTTTCGGCCGCAATCGGGAGGGGCCGAAGAGCGGCGCGACGCGTTCGCGCTCTGCGTCTTGAGTGCTCTGTTCGCGCACGTCTACATCGCGTGGATCCACCCGTTCGCCGACGGCAATGGCCGCACAGCCAGGCTGCTCGAGTACCTGATCCTCGCCCGCTCAGGAATGATCCCCTTGGCCGCGGCAAACCTCATGGCGAATCATTTCAACCTCACTCGCGACAGGTATTGCCAGCGCCTTGCTGCTGCAAGTCGGGAGCGAGACGTACTCGGCTTTCTGGCGTACGGAGTCGAAGGGCTCGTCGACGGTCTGTCCGACCATTCAGCGGCTGTACGAGAACAGCATCTCCATCTTGCTTGGGCGAGCTACGTAGCAGAAGTGATGTCGACGTTCCCAACGAGTCCCGCTTCGGAGCGCCAACACGCATTGGTAATCGCATTGAAACAAGGAGAGTCGGTTCCACGTGTGGATGTACCCGGGCTGACACCGCAACTGGCTCAGATGTACGCCCGCACTGGACCGCGCACCATCGCCCGCGATCTGAACCGTCTCAAGGACGCAGGCCTGATCGAGGTCGATCGCCGCGGCGTGCGCCCTCGGATCGATCTCATGTCAGCGTTCCTGCTACCGACGTCGAATTGAGGGACGAGGATCGGAACCGCGCCGTATGGCGGTCTCGGGAGGACCGAGAGGGCCTCGGGTAACGTCGAGTGCGCCGCAGGGGAATCAGGGGGGAACTGCCATGGCTTACGTCGAGGACAGGATCATCCACGACGCGGACGCTCACACCATGGAGCCGCCCGAGTGGCTGGAACCGTTCGCTTCCGCCGAGGTAGTCCGGTATGCGCTCGACCACTTCTCCATCGGCGACAACGAGAAGGCTCTCGCCGACATCGAGAAAGCACGCGCTCGCCAGGCCGACCCTGAGTTCCGCGCCGGGGCTGCCGCCGAAGTGATGCTGCGCAAGAACTACCTCGCGCCCGGCGCGTGGGATTCCGCTGATCGCACCCAGGCGCTCGACGATCTGGGTTTCTCCAGCCAACTCATCTTCCCCTCCATGCCGAACACGCTCATCGAAGAGATGGAGCACCAAGCCGAGCCCGATCTCACCTACGCCACGGCAACGGCGGCGAACCGTGCCCAGGTCGCGTTCTGTTCGGGCGATCCGCGCCTGCTCCCGGTGTGCTCGGTGCCGCTGCAATCGATCGAGCATGCGGGTTCGCACGCCCGCCAGGCCATCGACGGCGGCGCAGCGGCGCTGCTCATCCCAAACCGGATGCCCAAGCTCCATGCTCACAGTCACGTGGGCTTTGACCCGGTGTGGGCTGCAGCCCAGGAAGCCGGCATCCCGGTCGTCATGCATGTCGGCATTCCCGAGTTGGTGATGCCGCCGCAGCATCGCAACAACGGCCTGCCGCCCGAGCCTGACTTTCACGGCGGCGGCGAGAACTTTCGCTCCGTGTCGTATATGGCGATCTGTGCCGCGCCGCTCCAAGCGCTGTCAATGCTGATCTTCGACGGCGTGCTCGAGCGTTTTCCTGCGTTGAAGATCGGCGTGATCGAACTGGGCGCGGTGTGGCTGCCTGGCTTCCTGCGACAGCTCGAGGCCGCGTTCGACGCCTTCGAGCGGCACGAGCAACGCTTGGGCAAGCTCAACCTGCGCCCTTCGGACTACGTGCGGCGTCAAGTGCGGGTCACGCCCTACCCCACCGAACCCACTGGCTGGATCATCGAGAACTCAGATCCCGAGATCTGCATGTTCAGCTCGGATTTCCCGCACGTGGAGGGCGGCCGCAACCCGCTGCGGCGTTTCGACCGTGAAGTGCAGCACCTGCCCGCCGACCTTCAGGAACGCTTCTTCCGGCTCAACTTCGAGGACCTCATGGGCACGGCTGCTTACGTACCGGCGGCCGCGTCCTAGCGGTCGGGCATCCGGCAGGCCACGCAGGGATCAGATATGGGAATCCGGCTCGAAAAACCGTGGCAGCGGCTCCACGACGAGGTAATTGCAGTGCTGCCTGCGCAGCTGGGCGTGTACCACGTGGCCGACGCCGATAGCACGGTGCTGTCGGTCGGCTTTGCCGGTGCCCGTGAGCCGTTCGGCATGCAGTCTGCGCTCCGCCGGGAAATCGAACAGCTCGGCCAAGCTGCCAGACAGTTCCGCTGTGAGTTCACGTCGAACTACCGCAGCCGCTGGGACGAGCTACTGATGCTGCACCTCGCCGACTATGGCGAGCTGCCGACGCCTCAGCGCGATCAGGCGCAGCGCGTCGGCCGCCTCAGCCCTGCCTGAGCTGCACTGCTGGACTGGCACTCCCGCTGCTGCCAGCGTCATCGCAGCGTCTGCCCGCGACCGACCCGATGTCCACTCCGACACCAGCGCATCCACCTCGTCCATGCGCGCAGCCCGGTCAGCATTGTGACGGTACCGATCGTCGCCGATCAGTTCGTCCCGGCCGATGACCTCCAGAATCACGCGCCAGTGACGGTTCGAGGTGGAGATCACGGCGATGTAGCCGTCGCTGCAGGGGTACACGTTCTGGGGCGCCACGCTCATCGCCGAGTTGCGGTTGGCGGTGCGCGGCGCCGCTCCGGTCTTGCGCCACGCCTGCAAGGCCGTGGTCAGCGTGAAGTACGCAGCTTCGGACATCGACGTCGACACCATGCGGCCGACACCCGTGCGCTGCGCTTCGAACAGCGCCGTCACCACTGCGCCGTACAAGTGCGAACCGCCCAGAAAGTCCACGAACGCCGCTCCCGACTTGACGGGCGGCCGGTCCGGATAGCCGGTGATGGCCATGGCCCCCATGTGCGCCTGCACGGTGATGTCCATGGCGGTGCGCTCCGCATCGGGTCCGTCGAGGCCGTACCCGCTGGCCTGAGCGAACACCAGCCGGGGGTTCACCTTCTACAGCGAGGGCGCATCGATGCCCAGCCGCTCGGGCACGCCGGGGGCGAAGTTGCACAGCACCGCGTCGGCCGCCGCAGCCAGCTGCAGGAACAGCTCGCTGCCCCGCGGCGCCTTCAGGTTCAGCGTGACGGCTTCCTTGGCGGAGTTGATCATGGCGTAGGGCAGCGAGTCGCCCAACGCACGCAGGGTGTCGCCCCTCGTGTTCTCCACTTTGATGACTCGCGCCCCCGACATCGCCAGCAGGAACCCGGCGTAGGGCCCCTGGTAGATCTGCCCGAGATCGAGCACCGTGATGCCCTCGAGGGGCAGCGGGCGGGACAGCCCGTCTGCGGGGGTCACTTGAAGCTGCCGCCGAGGATGTCGCGGGCCATGATCAGCCGCTGCACCTCGCTGGGGCCTTCGCCAATCCGGCGGATGCGCAGCTCCCGGTACCAGCGCTCGAGCGGCAAGTCCTTGGTGACGCCGATGCCGCCGTGAATCTGAATGCAGCGATCCACCACACGTCCAGCAGCCTCGGAGGCGACGAGCTTTGCCATGGCCGCTTCAGTGCGGAAACGCTCGCCCCGGTCGGCCTTCTGGGCGGCTTCGAGCACGCACCAGCGCCCGTGACGGATGTCGATCTCGTTGTCGACGATCATCCACTGGATTGCCTGCTTTTCGGCCAGAACCGATCCGAACGTCTCTCGGCTGCGGGCCCATTCGATCGCCATCTCCTGCGCCTTGATGGCCGGACCCAGACAGCCCGCCGCGTACGGGATTCGCTGACGGCTCAACCGGTCGTTGGCAATGCCGAAACCGCCGTTCAGCTCGCCGAGCACCTGGTCTTCGGGCACCCGCATGTCGACGAACTCCAGTTCGGTGGCGTAACGGGTTGCCCGCAGCGTGTGCACCACCCGGCGAACGTTGAATCCCGGGGTGTCGGTGTCGACGATGAACGCTGTCACGCCGTTGCGCCCCGGGTCGTCGGACGTCCGGGCGAACAGCAGCGCGTAGTCGGCCTTGTCGGCCCCGGAGATGAACAGCTTGGAGCCGTTCAGCACCCATTCGTCACCGTCCTTGAAGCCCCGGGTTCGGATGGCTCGACCCGGATCGGAGCCACCCGACGGCTCGGTGAGGGCGAAGCAGCCGGTTTTCTCGCCTCGCAGGGTCGGGTAGAGCCATCGTTCCTTCTGCTCGTCGGTGGCCTCGTAGAGCTGCGTCAGACCTGCGCCGCCGAACACCCCGTAGCACGGGTTGTAGAGCCCGGCCCGATGCTTGGACATCTCTATGGCCATGAGAGCCCGCGTGGTGGTGTCGAGGCCCGGTCCTCCGTATTCGGCGGGTATGTCGAGCCCGTAGAAGCCCATGTCGCGGGTCATCTGCGTCAGCCGGGCGGCATCGTCGGGCGCCAGCTCGCCGGCGTCGGGATCCAGGTCGGCCTCGAGAGGAATGATCTCACTCTCCACAAAGCGCTGAACGGTCTCGACGATCATCGCCTGCTCGTCGTTCATGGAGAAGTCCACGCCCCGCCCCCTTGTGTCGTCAGTCAGGTCAACAGCACGCGACGGTATTGCAGCAGAGCCGAACGGCCCACGATGTCAACTACGACTACCTCGAACCGACTCCCGTCGGAGTCAACCATGTCGAGCGGGTCGCCGAACGCAAAGTTCACCGGCTGCTGTAGACCCTGGTTGACAGCGATATTGCTCGCATAGATGTAAGTCCGTCCAAGGTTGTCGAGGATCGGATTCAGTCGGCCGTTCAAGCCCGGAAGATGGCCGGTCGACTCGGCGAAAATCGCCGAACCGCCGTCGGCCAGTGCTTCGAGATTGAACGACATCGCTCCGTCAGCGGGCACCCATCGCCCACTGTGACCCGCTTCGCGGCCCGGCGCCGCGGCGAAGACGGTCAGCGGCAAGTGCGTCGCGTACAGGTCGAGCATCGCTTCGCCATTGCCGTCGGTCGTGGCCCGCTTGTGGGTCTTGTTCGGGAACAAGGCCAGAACCTCCGCTCCTTCGAGCGGCGTTGCATCCCCGTACACGGTCACCACTGTCGTCGCAGGGGTCGGGTCAAGCGATGCGGCGGGGATTGTCAATACGAGATCGGTGTCGTCGATGAGACGGTATTGGGCATCCTTGCCGCTCGCCGCGTGGGTCTCGTTCAAAATGATCGGAACGCCGTCGCCGCGCCGCTCGACGAGGAATCGTCGCTCGCCGGCACCGTCGATTGCGCCAACCTCGATGCGCTGAACGATGGAGGCGATGGTCTCGTTGCGCGTCACCTGCCGCGAAGCCATGCTCTCGATGGTCAACCCATTGGGCAGAGTTCCAGGCGAGATAATTTCCAGCCGGTCGTCGAACATCATGAGGCGGATTGCGCTCGCTGCAATGGCGTAGTCACGATGAATTACCGCATTCACCACAGCCTCAAAGATCGCCTTGGTGCTGTATTCGGGGATGTCGACGCGATCTGGGGCTTTGCGTGCGGCGATCTGGTTATGGCGTCGCACGAATGCCATCGCCTCGACGATCTGCTTCCGCAAGTGACCTGAGATCTCGCGGGCATCCGATTGGCCCGACGATTGCGATCGTCCTGCATACCGAGTGGCAGTGATGCGTGCCTGGGGCAGCCAGTCATGGGGCCTCTCGCTGCACAGCAGAATCCCTGCAACAGTCGCTCGCAAGGCACCGTCGGAGTCCTCGACCAGAATTCCCATCTGCATCAGCGACTGTTCTGGATGCGACGCTCCCTGAGCACTGAGCAACGGTTGCCAAAGTGCCGGATCAAGGCTCCCAAATCCCGTGCCTGACACCGGCTGTTTGTCGAACCAGAGATACCGGCCTTGTGCACGGCGCTCGGCCAATCGCAGCCGCTCGTCGCTGGTCATCAGCCGCTTCGAGCTTCCGACGCGCACAAAGCTTCGCCCCCTGACTTCATGCGCGGTCGTTCCAGAAGGGATTTCGGCGACAAGGAGAGCGCGCTTGTCCAGCTCACGTCGGTGGATGCCGGGAACGAGCGGCGGTTCGATGGAGTCTCGACAAATCTCGACGACGAGTGACTCGACCTGGTCAAGTTGGGCCCGACTCGTGGGTTGAACGTCGCCGCTGTCAGTCACGTCACAGAGAAGCAGTCCGCCTTGGGCGTTGGCGAATGCAGCGATTTCCTCCGCGAGGTCGTCACGCTTCGGTGACACCGGACGGTCGCCGCTGAACTCGAATTGCTTGAACTCCCAGCGCGAGTCCTCGCCAAGTCGCAAACGCGTCCGCAGCTCATCGTCGCTGATTGGCACCCGAGTGTCCTCCGAGGTGGCTCTCGGCAAGGTTATGGCGGGTTGGACCAGGCCAGTTGGGCGAATGCGGGTGCGACGACGAGTCGGTCTCCGACAGTCACTGCCATGTCGACGCTGAAGCCGGCGTCATCGACGGTCGCAATGGTGCCGGCGCACGACACTGCGTTGCCGGCCAGGACAGGGGCTCGGTTTCGGTAGGCCAGGCGGGTGAGGCAGGCGCCCGGTCCGGCGAAGCGCAGCACGCACTCGGCCAGCAGTGCGCCGAGCATCTGGCCGTCCACCAACGGGGCCGGTGCGCCCAGTCGAAGCGCGTGTGCGGGGTCGTAGTGCAGCCGGTGCCAGTCCCAGGTTGCTGCGCCGTAGGCGACCATGTCGGGCAGCGCGATGCGGCGGTTCAGCGGCGGGATTTCGGTGCCGACGTGTGGCCACTCCCCCGGTGCCAGCCGTCGGGCGTGGGAGGCGCTTGCCTCAGGTTCGCTCGCTGATGTCAGCTGCTCGGTGTGGGGAGCGCTGGCCTCGGGTTCGCCCGCTGATGTCAGCTGCTCGGTGTGGGGAGCGCTGGCCTCGGGTTCGCTCGCAGATGCCGTGGCCTCGGCATCGGAGGCTGCCCCCTCGGGCTGAGCGGATCCGAGCGGACGGAAGATCATCGTCTCGGCGTTCGTCGCCAGGAGATCGTCACTAGCCGTGTAGGCGGCCTCGGCGGTCACGAACAACAGCGGATCGCCTGCCCGATTGCGCCGCTCAGTCGCATCGACCAGCGTCCACGAGGTGCGGATCACGTCGTCGAACCGGGCAGGCCGGAAGAACTTGTAGTCGTTGCCGCCCCGGAACATCGCGCACGGCCGCGGCAGCGGCAGCTCCCAGGTGTGGCCGAGATACGAATTCCCGTCTGGTGCCGAGCGGCCCGTCAGCTGTGCCGTTTCGCAGATGAGCGTCGGCGGCGCCTCGTCGCGCCACCGCTCGGGATCGGCTCCGATGGCCAGCGCGAAGTACCGGATCGAGGCCCGGCTGAGCTGCTCCGGTGCGACATAGGTCACGGAGGTGCCGAGCGTCGCTCGCACCTCTTCGGTCAGCAGCTGTGTCATGCCCCGGTCATTCCCCGGCTCAGGGCATCAACGCGATGGCTTCTACCTCGATCAGCCACCTGCGACTCAGCAGCCCCGAGACCACAACACCGGTCGAAGCAGGGAACGGTCGCCCGAGCACGTTCTGGCGTACATCTCCGACAGCCCGGTAGCCGTCGACGCCGTCGGGCGTCACGTACTCGACGGTCTTGACGAGGTTGTCGATAGAGGTGCCCGCCATCTCGCAGATGTTGGCGATCTCGCTGTACACGAACTCGGCCTGGCCGCCGATGTCGCCCTCGGCGACGGTCTCGCCCGCCGACATGTTGAAGGCCGTCGTGCCGGAGATGAACAGCAGTCCGCCGGCCTCTACTGCGGGGCTGAACGTCAGCGACGAGTACACCTCGGCCTGGTAGGGCACGACCGTCTTGGGGTGTGCGGATGCCCACATGTCGAGCGCGACAAGCGCATCGGGATGGGGCAGTTCGGGCATCAGCAATCCGGTCGAAGACGGGAATTGCGGTCCAAGAAGCCGCCGACGCGCCTCGCCCGTGTCGTTGTACCGGCGGCGGGTGGCCGGTGTGGTCTGCTGGACCACACGCACCACATGGGACAGATCCATGCCGTGACGCTCAAGCCGTCGTCCGGCCTCTTCGAGCGCCCATTCGCACTGGCCCACGAAGTCGCCGGGCAGCACCACGTTGCCGTCGTCGTCCACCGGCATGACCTGCGGAATGTGGACAAGGCCGTCAACCCGACCGGCCACTACCTCTACTTCGACCAGTGCCTCGGGCCGCACCAACGCTTCCACGATGAACGTCGAGGGTCGCACCCCGCCGACCGCCGAACCCAAGCTGTGGGGTCGCTCCCCTGCGATCGCATCACGCTCAGGGGCGCCGGCCACCGTGATGTACTCGGTGACCTCGGTGCACGCACTGATATCTCGACCGGCCGTGTCGAGCACGGCTTCTACCTTGGCCCAGCACACACTGGCCTGTTCGGCCCCATCGCCGCGCACTGTGACCCGGCCCGTCTCGGCGTCGTACGCACCCGCGGTCTGGCCCGCCAGCCACGCGGCACCTGCGGCCTCGATGCCCTGTGAGAACGAATAGCGACTGGTGTCCAGCCAAGGGAAGGGCTCCGGGGCGATCTCCCTCCGGGACATGGTGTGCGCTCCTCGTGCACGTGCAACGGTGCCGCCGCTGCCACTCACACTCTGTCTAGTGCGCGCAAGCGTTCTGCGCTAGGACAGTCGCCCCCGCACTCATGCGAGATAGTGCAAGGCTGCGCCGGGTTTGGCAGGCAGCCCTGCTCGCCGCCGCGTGAATCAGTTGCCGGTGAAGTTGGGCGCGCGCCGCTCCACGAACGCTGCGATGCCTTCGCGCCCGTCGTGGGTGCGCATTGCGGCGGTGATCGTGGTGCCCTCCACCTCGCCGGCCTGTTCCAGCGGCGTGTCGAAGCCTTCGTACACGATGCGCTTGGCGTGCCCGAGCGCCCATGCCGGGCCGTCTGCGAGCGACTGGGCCAGATCGCCGGTGGCCGAATCGACCTCGTCGTCGGGCACCACCCGGTTCACGATGCCCCACTGCTCGGCTTCGGCCGCGCTGAGCGTGCGATTCGTGAGCGTCAAGTCGAGCATGCGACGGACGCCAATGTGCCGGGCGAGGAAATAGGTGGACGTGCCGTCGGGAGTGACCCCCGCCCGTGTGTAGGCCATCGTGAAACGGGACGACTCGCCGGCCACGACCAAGTCGAAAGCACTCACGATGGACATGCCGGCGCCGCCTGCCGCGCCGCCCACGCCGGCAACGAATGGCTTGGGCACGCGGTTCATCTTGTAGATGGCGCCGTGGAAGTCGACAAGCATGTCGGAGGCAAGCTTGGGCAGGCCGTCTCCCGCAGCGTAGAACTCCTTGAGGTCGCCGCCGGCGCAGAACACGCGGCCTTCGGCGGTGACCGACACGGCCTTCACGGCGTCGTCCCACTCGATCTCGAGCATCACGGACCGCAGCTCACGTGAGAACTGTGGATTGACCGCGTTGGCACCTTCGGGACGGTTGAAACGCACGTGTGCTACGCCGTCGCGCACGCCGTAGGTAATCGTTGACAGGTCCATGGCTGCTCCTCTTGCGTTTTCGCGGGTGCTGGGGAGACTACGCGGCTTCGCGATGGGCCGACCCGCCTAGCGCCGGGCTGCTGGCGAGAGATCGCGGGCGGCCTGGACGGGGTCGATGCCGCCAAAGGGCATGATCGATATGGCCGAGACATCAACGCCGTTGGCGTGATAGCGGTCAATGTGCTCCCGGCACGCCTCCGGAGGGCCGTGAACAAGCAGTTCGTCGACGAGGTCGTCGTCGATGACTTCGAGTGCGCCCTTGCGGTCGCCCTCGGACCAGCGTTCCCACATGGCGGCGAGAAGCTCTCCGCGGCCGAGCCAGCGGTGGAACTCGGCATAGACGGGAACGTTCAGATATGCAGCGATCGCTCGCCGGAATCCTGCGCGCACGACGTCGGCATCAGGATTGGGGCACACGAAGATGCGTGCAACGATTTCCTTGCCGTCGCCGCCCTCGTCGACGTACGGCCGGACGGTTGCGACGTCGTCCGCCGAGAGCCAGTTGATGATGGCGCCGTCGCCCTCGGCGCCTGCAAGCCGGAGCATGCCGGGCCGCAGGGCTGCCAGCAGGATCGGGGGCTGGATCTCGGGTGGACGGCCGAGGCGGAAGCCCTGGATCTCGAAGGTGTCGTAGGACTCGCTGATCCTCTCGCCGGTGAGGGCTTGTCGCAGGAACCGGGCGGTGTCCCGGGTGCGCTTGAAGGGTTCGTCGAAAGGGATGCCGTTCCAGCGCTCGACAATGACGTTGGAGGAGGCGCCGATGCCCATGGCGAAGCGGCCGGGTGCGGCCTCGCACATGGCTGCTGTCTGCTGAGCCAGCAGTGCCGCGCCACGGGTGAAGGCGGGGATGATGGCGGTGCCGAGACGCACGTCGGGCACCCATTGCGAGGCCAGCACCAGTGGTGTGAAGCCGTCGGTGCCGTCGGCTTCAGAGCTCCAGAACTCGGTATAGCCCAGGTCGGCAAGCTCGCGGTAGAGGTCGGCTTGAGTGTGAAGCGGTTCGCCGAAGGGGACGGTGATGCCGTAGCGCCAGTCGTGTTGATGATCGGTCACGCCGCGCAGGCTAGTGAGGCGGCTCGGCGGGCATTCGTGTAACACCCCCTGTCCACACTGGGCACATGGCAGAACAGCTTGATCTCGGGCCTCAGCTCCGGTTGGTGTCGACCAGTCGGGTGCCGCACCGGCTCAGCCGCGCAACGCGCCAAGTCGGCCTCCAAGGCGTGGCTCGGGCACGCGCCGCACTGGCCGCCACGCCGCGCCCGCCGGAAATCGATCTTGACGCCGCCTGATGCGGGTTCCGGCCGGCAACCGATGGACAATTCGCTGGGCGGGGCTGGCGTAGGCACAAGTACAGTGCCGACCATGAGCATCGCACCTGCGACACAGCACCCCGACGACATCGTCATTGTGGACGCCGTTCGTTCTCCCGTCGGCCGACGTGGCGGCGACCTGAGCGGCATCCACCCATCCGACTTGCTCAGCGACGTCCTGACCTCGTTGATGGAGCGCACGCAGGTCGTCGACCCTGCCAGCATCGGCCAGATCGTGGGCGGCTGCGTCAGCCAAGCCGGCGAGCAGACGGCCAACATTGCGCGCACCGCGTGGCTCGGCGCTGGCTATCCGCTTTCAGTGGCCGCCACCACTGTTGACGCGCAGTGCGGTTCGAGCCAGCAGGCCAACACGCTGGCGTACGGCCTGGTGCGCAGCGGCGTGGTCGATTCAGCCATCGGATGCGGGGTTGAGTCGATGACGCGCAACCCGATGGGCTCCAGCTACAAGAAGGGCCAGCGCACCGCGACCTCCCGCTACAAGGAGCACTACGAGTACACGACACAGTTCCAAGGAGCCGAGCTGATGGCCAAGCAGTGGGGCATCAGCCGCGAAGAGTGCGACGCCTTCGGCCTGCGCAGCCAGAACAACGCCGCCCGTGCCTGGGAAGAGGATCGGTTTGGGACCCAGATCGTCGAGATCGATGCGCCCGTGCTCGACGACGAGGGCAAGCCCACCGACGAGATCCGCCACGTCGTGCGCGACGGCGGCATCCGGCCCACGACGGCCGAGGGGCTCGCCGGAATCAAGCCGGTGATGGACGGCGGCGTGCATACCGCAGGCAGCTCCTCGCAGATCAGCGACGGCTCCGGGGCGGTGCTGCTGATGCGTGCCGGTCGGGCCGCTGAGCTGGGTCTGCGTCCGCTGGCCCGGATCGTCGACACCTGCCTGGTCGGCAGCGACCCGGTGCTCATGCTGACCGGGCCGATCGAGGCCACGAACTACCTGCTCGAGCGCAACGGCCTGCAGATGTCCGACATCGACATCGTCGAGATCAACGAGGCATTCGCATCGGTCGTCCTGGCCTGGCAACGCGAAGTGAATCCCGACATGGACGGCGTCAATCCCAACGGCGGCGCGATCGCGCTGGGTCATCCGCTCGGTGGAACTGGTGCGATCCTGCTGACCAAGGCGGTGCACGAGCTGCACCGGGCCGACCGCAGCACGGCACTCGTGACGATGTGCTGTGGCGGCGGGCTGGGCACCGGCACCATCATCGAGCGACTCTGAGCGACGCGCCAGCAAGCCCTCCGCCCGGCGAGGCCGACTACCGAGTCGGCCGACGGGCCCGCCCCGGGGCCCCCGGTCACAGATTTCGCGACCGGACTTCGGTTCGTGTCGCGGCGCTAGCGGCCGGTTGTGCAGCCGCTTGGGCCGGCTGGCAGTACTTCGATCAAGCCGAACCTACGGCGGATGCTGCGGCCCCCACTGCTGCACTGTCCGTTGTCGCCGACGCTGCGCCCGACGAGGGAATCCCTGCGCTCGAACCCAATGCCGTCGTGCTCACGGTCATCGACGGCGACACGATGGACGTCGATCTCGGCGGGCGCCGCGCAACGGTGCGGTTCATCGGCATCGACACGCCCGAGAAGACCGGCGGCTACCTGCCGGCCGAATGCGGCGGCGACGCCGCCACCCTGCGAACGGCCGAGCTGCTTCCTCCCGGCACCGAAGTGCACCTGCAGCGCGACCAGGAGCTCTACGACCGGTACGACCGGCTGCTGGCCTACGTCTACCGGGCCTCTGATGGGCTGTTCGTGAATCGTTACCTCGTGCTCGACGGATACGCCGGCACCATGCACTTCGAGCCCAACACACAGCACCGGGCTGTGCTCGACACCGCCGAGGCCGCGGCTCGGGCCGCCGGTCGAGGAATCTGGGTCGACTGCGGCGGCCCGAACCAGCAACTCGAGGGCGCCAGTTAGCGTGTCGGCGTGGCACCGCTGCCCCAGCGGCTCGGATACGGCCCCGACGACAGACTGCTGATCATCAGCGCGGCTGGACTCGGCGGCTGCCATGCGATGAACGAAGGCGTGTACGCGGCTCTGCGGGACGGCCTGGCAACCACGGGGACACTGCTGGTGCCATGCCCGTGGTCACGCGAGGCGGCGGCGAGGTTCCGGGGCGAGGACATCGGCGTCGCGCTCACGCTGAACGCTGAGTTCGAGTTGTACCGGTGGGGGCCGATCACCTACGCCCCGTCTCTGCTCGACGGCAACGGCGGGATGCCGAGCACGGTGGGCGATGTGTGGGACCACGCAGATCTGGACGAGGTCCGGCGGGAATGCCGAGCACAGATCGAACGGGCAATCCTGTGGGGCTTCGACGTCACGCACCTCGACAGCCACCTCGATGTGCTGAGCGTGCGCCCCGAATTCTTCGACGTGTACCTGGAGCTGGCGGTCGAGTTCGGGCTGCCTGTGCGGCTGATCTCTTCGGAGGCTCGGCGGCAACTGGGTTTTCCCGTGGAGGAGCTGATCGCGTCTGAGGGGGTAGTGACCCCGGATCGGGTCATGCGCATCGCGCCCGGGACAATGGGCCGCTACCGGCGCATCGAGGTGCTGCTGGACTCGCTCGAACCTGGTTTGACCGAACTGCAGGTCCAGCCGGCGGCGGACCTGCCGGAGCTGCGGTCGCTGACAGCCGACTGGGGATCGCGTGTGGAGGACCTGCTGCACCTGCGAGACAACGCCGAGCTGCGCACCCATATCGAGCGCAGCGGGATCCGGTTGATCGGCTATCGGGAGCTGCGGCAGTTGCAGCGATCCGGCCCTGCCTGAATCAGCCCTATCTGAATCAGCCCTGGCTGAATCAGCGCTGGCGCTCCGAGCGAGCCAGCGGCACGCCAGGCCGGCAGCAGCTCCAGCCAGAGCGCCATGTCGCCGGAGACCTTGAGATCGCCCGCCATGTAGTGCGGGGCGGGGTCGGCGTCGCCGCAGACCACGTCGGCGGCGAGCTGCCAGGGGGCTTCGAGGGTCAGATCGGCGCCCCGGGTGGTGCCGGGAGCTGCAGACTTCAGGACGCCGGATTCGAAGGTCAAGCTGGCGCTGACTTTGCCGTCGGGACCGCCAGCGGTCTTCATCACCACAGTGCCCGACACGCCGCCGAGCGGCTCGTGGCCGGCTGCGGCCCAGCTCGTCAAGAACTCCTCGTCGAGAAAGCTCACCGGCGCAGCCCGGCGAACAGGTCGTTCTCCATGGGCTCGGTCGAGATGCGCGACTCGAGCAGCATGTACTCCTCATAGGGATGGACGGAGTCGGCCACGTCGTCGGGCAGGCCGAACCAGAACGGTGAGTTGGGATCG
Source organism: Candidatus Poriferisodalis sp. (assembly GCF_965237655.1). Classification (GTDB taxonomy): domain Bacteria; phylum Actinomycetota; class Acidimicrobiia; order Acidimicrobiales; family Poriferisodalaceae; genus Poriferisodalis. Next base: position 725,236 of record NZ_CBDEGB010000002.1, on the reverse strand, counting down.
ACCTGGGTGGCATGGGCCAGCAGCGCCTTGCGCCGCACGGCGTTGTTGACCTCGACGACTGCGGTGATGCGGTCGTCGCGGCTGGGCCGCCCAAGCCATTTCTCGTCGAAGGGCGATTCAAGGTTCAAGTCCAAGAAGGCCTGATGGATGAGGCGCATGCGCTTGTGGGACCACAGCGGCGCATACATCTTCAGTGGCGTGAAGGGCGGTCCGCACTCGGGGCGCCAGGCGGGCTCGCCGGCGTGGGCGAACGCCGGAATACAAATCGCCGTGACCTGCAGGTGGTCGGGGTGCGGGTAACGGGACTGCACCAGCGGGTAGGTCAGGATGACCTGCGGGCGAACTCGCCGGATCACCGTCACCAGCCTGGCGACTGCCTCGTCGAGGTCGGCGTTGGCGAAAGCGTCAGGGTGGGCGTTGGGTTCCGTGTCGGGCATGCCCGAGTCGCGGTAGCCGAGCATGACCACCTCGTCGTAACCGATCTCCATTGCGGAGGCATCGAGCTCGGCACGCCGGATCTCGGCCAGGTTCTCTGTGACTTCGGGTCGGTCCATGGCCGGGTTGAGGATTTCGCCCTCCTCGCCGCCTGTGCAGCAGACGAGCGTCGTGCGGATGCCCTCATCGGCGTACCGGCGGATGGTGCCTGCCCCCTTCGACGCTTCGTCGTCAGGGTGGGCGTGCACCGCGAGAATTGACAGTCCAGTGTCCTGCGACATCGGCGGTCAACCTATCGAGGTCAGCTCCGTTCCGACCCTCCGTCGGATGCCGCCCGTCAAGATCTCGGCGGAAGACCTACCGGGGTCAGCTCCACGTGGCCGGTTTCCTCATCGATGTCCATGGAGTAGCCGAAGATCGCAGCAAGACGATCGCGCCCCTCCTCGGGACCTGACGCGATCAGCTCGTCGCCGACCCACAGCCGCACCGTGCGGGGCGGGTTGTAGATATAGCTGGCGGCGCGGCGGATGGCCAACACGTGATAGCCGGGGTCCACCGCGAGCCCGAGCGACCCAAGCGTCGAGTCGTCGGCCTCTGACCCGGGCGCCACCGGCACCTGGACCACGACATCGTCGGTGTCGCCGAGCGCGAGCGCCAGCACCGGGTGTATGTCCTCGTCTTCGAGCACGAGGGACACGATGTTGCGGGCCTGATCGCCGATGTCCTCGGCAGCCTCGGCGACGTGCAGCAGGCCGCGCAGTCCCGCAGGGTCGGCCTCTGCCGCGTGGGCTGTGTCCGCAGCTGCGCGCAGCACCCAGGTCTGCATGGAGACCTTCATGCCGTCGAGTCGCTCTTGCATGGATCGCACCTCGCGGGCGAGCGACAGGTCATCCAGCACGAGCGCGGAATAGGCCAGCCCGATGGCCGCTTCGGACAGGTTCTTCATCTCGACGAGCGTGTCCACGGCCCGGTCGAGATCGCTGAGCACCGGCGCCGCGTCGGGCTCGGGCGGGTTCCAGCGCTCCATGGCCGCCAGCTCGCGCAAACGCACGATGCCCGCCGGATCGCCGCGCATGAACAGCACATCCCCCGGTTCGATGATGCTGTCGCCGCCCACATCGGTCAGCCAGCGGCGCCCGCGCTGGATGGCAACCACGCGCATGCCGACCGCCACGGGCAGCTCCATGTCGCGCAGCGGCCGGTTCGCCAGGTGGCTGCCTTCGGCCACCACGAGCCGATGCGAGACTTCGGCGGCCTGCGCCAGATCCACGATGAGCCCCCGGGGAATGCCCAAGTGGTGCAGCACGATCTTGGAGATGTCGACGGCAGCGTTCGCGATCTGCTCGATAGACGACACCACCTGCAGCACCGAGCTCATGCCGTCCACTTCGCGCGGATGCCGGACGGCCAACATCGCCAGCGATCGCATCTCGTGTACGAGGTTGGACATATTTTCTTCGAGGCCCAGCACGGCATCGGCCATGCCCTCGTCGTCGAAGTAGAGCGCGGCGTATGCCAAATCGACCATGAGCTCGGAGGCGTCCTTGGCCTCCGAGAGCATGGACTTCAGATTTCGAGGTTTCTCTTCAGGGTCTGATCGCATTTCAGATCGTCAGCAGGCAGCGCGACGAGCTCCGTTCAACTTGGGGACACGATTGCGCCGCTGCCCACAGCGTAGGCACAGCGGCATGGGGGCGGGGAATGCGGTCGTGACAGCCGATCGCATCTCGCCTGTCACGACAGGCCGATCGCATCTCGCCTGTCACGACAGGCCGACCCAACTGACGGCCAGCACGAGCGCTGCCGCACCGGCCAGGTCGACCGTGCTGTTCACGAGTGGGATGCCGTAGGTGTCTGGGTCCACGCCTACGCGCGTGGCGAGGACCGTGCCGTAGTAGGCGATTGCACCCGCCAGTGCCGTGGCGATCATGCCTCCGATCAGCGAGATGGCCACGAGCCGGAACAAGCCTGGCGACGACATCGAGAACACAAAGGCAAAGACGTTGGCAAGTACGCCGTTCAGGACGAATACCGGAACGGTGAGGGTGAAGGCGAACAGGATGTCGAGGCGGGCACCTCGCTGCGGCAGCGCTCGGGGTTCGATGACTCCGAGATGCAGCTTGCTCGACAGCCGGCTCGACAGGATGCCGCCGATGGCGCCCGCAGCTGCGAGGCAAGCGGGCACCAGGATGAGCACCGCCCGCTTTTCCACGAAATCCTCAAGGCGGTGCTCGATCACGACGCCCGCCACGATGAGCACCAGGCCGCCGACGCTCAGAACGGGTACCGACTCGCGCAGGATCGCCCAGAGCTGTTCCAGTCCTGACCGCCACGCCCAGACCATTGCGGCGACCGCTCCGATGACGCTGGCCACCGCAATGAGTGGCGTCAGGGCGGTGATTCCCACCAGGTAGCTGGCCAGGAACAGCGCAGGCAGCGTCACGGCGTCGCCCACTGCGGAGATGAGGGGGGCGCTGACGTTGTCGAGATCCCATCCGCGCCGAGTGGAGCTCGCCGCGAGCCCGAGCGTGACGACAAGCACGACGACCGATGCCAGCTCGGCCCCGACGACCGACACCACGATCAGATCGGTGATGCCGATGATGTTCGACAGCCCGAAGACCGGGGCCAGCACCTTGGTCATCACGCCGAGCGTCACGGCCGTCACGAGCGTCAGCACGGCCGCGGCAATGACGTTCTGGCCGACGATGGTGTCGCTGCGAGCCGTGGCGCGGAAGGTGCCGGCGTGAATTGTCGTGGCGAGCCGGCTGCCGAGTGCGCCGAAGATGTCGCCGCGCATGCCGATGGCAGCAGGTACCAGCACGAGCAGACCCGGCAGGCGCTCGAGTGTGCCGGTGGCCGCCGCCAGCAGCACGCCGGCTGCGGTGGCAGTCAGGCTGCTGACGGCGAGTGCGGTGAGGCTCTGGCGGGCGCCGGTGACGTCAGGGCCGAGCAGACCGCGCAGGAAGCCCAACGGGTGCAGCTTGCCCACCGGCTGGAGCACCCTGGATTGTCCGAGCCCTCCGGCACGACCGATGAACCGAGCGCTCTCGCGGCCCAGCCGGACGCTCTCGCGGCCGAACCGGGCACTCTCCCGGCGCAGCCGATGAGTCTGTGCAATCCGCGGCGCTCGACGCGCCCTCTTACGGCTCGGGCGCAGCAGACCACGGCCGGCCCCCGCAGCGGCGCGCCGGGTCTGCCTGCTCGTGCGCCTCGGGGCGCGGCGCGACGCGGAATCGCCCTCGGCCATACGCCAAAGGGTGGCAGCCGCAGGACCCGACGCGCGAGATGTGATCCCGGCCCCCGGGAACTCGCGGTCGGTTCGGGATGAGCGGTCGAGCGAGAATCAGCCGGAAGGTTCGAGCAGGGTCGCAAAGAAGGCGGCGAGTTCGGTCGGCCCGACATTGCCGGCGAACCGCAACACCACAGCGTTATCCGCATTGACGGCCACGAGGTACGGCACCGACGCCAGGCCGAATGCATCAACGACCGACAGCGCCGACGTGTCGGCCATGACAGGGTGCTGCCAGCCTTTGTCGCGCAGCCATTTCTCCGGCGGATGATTGCCGCGTGTGGAGTCTTCGAGCACAGAGACTGCGAAGAAATCCACACCGGCGGGCAACTCGTTTGTCTCCAGCCACTCCGTGAGATCGGCCACCTCGGCCTGGCAGTGCGGGCACCAGTGGGCGTAGAAGGCGATGACGATCGGACGCCCCTGGCTCTCGATACGCACTGCGTCGCCGGTGAGCAGGTCGGTGCCAACCACGACCGGCGGTGTGCGGCCGACGGCGGGGTCGTCCTCCAGTTGCTCGAACTTCGGCAGCGCGGTGCCGGACACTTGCGTCGGACCTGGTGTCGTGTCTTCCACAGATGCCGTGTCTTCCACAGACATCGTGGCCGCGGACGTGGCTGGTGCGCTCGTGGCTCCAGCAGCCGTGTCAGCGGGTAACGCCGGCTCTCCACCACCGCAGGCCGCTGCCAACGCCACCGCACACAGACCGATCAAGGCTCGCCGCATAGCCGACAAGGCTAGGCACCACATCGACGGCGCCCGACTCGGACGAGAGACGCGAGCCCGGGGGTTGATGGACGACCGATGGCAGACTTGGCCCGTGGAGACCCGCCAGCTCGAATCGACACCCGGCTTCGTCCTCTATGACCTGCCCGGCGCTCAGCATTACGTCGGGGAGACCCGCCTCGGCAGCCGCCTCATCCCCGGCAACGCGACGATGCTGGTGCGGCACATCACCTACGTATTCGCCACCCTCGAGCAACAGCGCAGCGGCGCCAGCGTCGGCTTGAAATCCGACCCGTCCGACGCCGCCGGCGCCGTCGAGGCTCTGGCGACCGAACTGGCCGACGATTTCACCAGCGGCAAACTCTCGACCGGGCCGGGTCTGCGGCTTGATGCCGAGCTGCTGGCACCGGCGCTCGCGCACGACCAGCGCAATCTCATCGGCAACGACGACCGCGACGGCATCTCGTTCAACAGCGAGCTCATCGGAGTCGGTGCCACTTCGGCGGCGGCCAGCCTCGTAGGCGGCCTCGACGGCAAGCGCATCGCTATCGAGGGATTCGGTCCGGCCGGTCTCGGCATCGCACGCGAAGCCGCGGCCGCCGGTGCCATCATCGTCCGTGTCGCCACGGCGAAGGGGTGTGCGAACGGCCAGCTCGACCCGGTGACGCTCGCCGAGGCCTGGCTGGCTGACGGCGAGATGTGCGTGGCCACGCTGTCGGGCAATGGCGAGCCGGCAAAGCCGTGGACAGTCTGGAAGGACGACGTCGACGTGCTGTTCTGCGGCTCGAAGCCTGCGGCCATGTCTGGCAACGGCGCATCGACGGCGGGCGCCACACCGGTGGTCGCGTTCTCGGCCGCAGCGGTGTCGTCGAAGGCGCTGGCAGTGCTGCGCGCCGCTGGCACCCCGGTCGCTGCTGACTTCGTTGCCGCCGTCGGGCCGGCGCTGGGGTGGTGGGCTGACCCCGCGCTCACACATGAGGACCTGCGTGCCGCTACGGCTGACACCGTCAATGCGATCATGTCGGAGACCGCCAGCCATGACGACGGCCCGTTCATGGCCGCGTGTTACAGGGCTGAGGCGTTCCTGACGACCTGGCAGGAAGAGCTGCCCTTCGGCCGACCGCTCGGCTGACCTGCCCGACGGCTGTCAGTCGTTGCGAGCTGCAGCTATCGATGCCGCCTCGGCTTCGGCTCGGCTCTCCGAATCACGCTCATATTCCGCTTCGCGTTGGGCCAAATAGTCGTCGGCCTCCGCCAACAGCTGGTCGGCATTGGGATGCCCTCGAATGAACTTCTCGTTCCATTCCGTCGTGGGACGGAGATCAAGCTGTTGGCGTCGGCGGAACAATGCCATCACGTTCACGCTAGCGCCGAGAGCTGTCATCGGATGTTGCGCGTATCCGCTTCATGAGCTTGTTGCCAAGTGCCTGTCGAACAGAGCATCGGCCTGGCGGACCATCTTGTTGTACCAAGAGCGCCCGCCGACGCCTGCCTTGTCCAGATCGGAGAGGGAGGCGCGCCATTCCCGGTATTCCTGGGTGTCAAGCACTTCCCACACAAGCTCGCCACTGTAGGAAGGGGTGAGACAGAGCAAGCGTCCAATTTCCGCGTACTGCAATTGCTCGGTCTACGAGCTATCTGAAGTCGCGGCTTGCTACCGAAGCAGCCACATCGAGCGCTTCGAACCTCTCGGCGATCACGTTCGCCACACCCTCATGACGCTCGAGACGGCCTGACACCACCAGCGCGGGCAGATCCCTCACCACCGAGCGGTACCGCATCCAGCATCCTTTCGATACCACTACGTTCACCAGACCTGTCTCGTCCTCAAGATTCAGAAACGTTGTGCCCCCAGCCGTCATGGGGCGCTGGCGGTGCGTGACCAAACCGGCGACGCGGATCTTGCCCGGTGGGCACGTGAGCAGTTCCGCTGCCGTGCGGATCCCTGCCGCTGACAGCCCGTCCCGCAGGAATCGCGTGGGGTGACCGTTGGGAGAAACACCTGTCGCCCACAGATCTGCAGCAGCGGTCTCGATCCCCGACATCGGCACAAGCGGCGGCGGCGATGCCCCGGTCACAACTCCAGGCAGCCGATCCGCACGTGCTTGATGCACGGCCCCTGCCGTCCACAGTGCTTCGCGCCGCGACAACCCGAAGCAGTCGAATGTCCCAGCGGTGGCCAGCGCCTCCAGCGCCCGCAGTCCAACATCGGTCCTGCGACACAGGTCCTCCATATCGCGGTAAGGACCGCCGACCGCAGTCCGCTCGGCAAACTCGTCGCCCACCCCCCGCACCGACGACAGCCCCAGCCGGACTGCCACTCCCCCAGCTGAGGCGTCGCACAGCTCCAGCGTGGCCATCTCAGAGGACAGGTTGATGCAAGGTGTGTGCACCACCACGCCATGACGGCGAGCGTCCTGGCAGAGCGAGTGCGGCGAGTAGAACCCCATCGGCTGCGCGTTCAGGAGCGCAGCGCAGAATGCTGCGGGATAGTGCAGCTTGATCCACGCCGAGGCGTACACCAAGTGGGCGAACGACACCGAATGGCTCTCGGGGAAGCCGTAGTCGGCGAAGGCAACCATCTTCTCCCAGACCCGCTCGGCCACGTCGCCGACCAGCCCCCGTTCGGACATGCCCTCGAACAGGCGCTCACGCAGGCGGCCCATCCGCTCGCGGGACCGCTTGGCACCCATGGCCTGGCGCAGCTTGTCGGCTTCGGCCGCGGTGAACCCGGCAGCGTCGATGGCCATCTGCATGAGCTGCTCCTGGAACAGCGGGATGCCCAATGTCTTGGCCAGCGAGTTCTCGAGCAGGGGATGCAGGTAAGTGACCGGCTCGGTGCCGTTGCGCCGCCGGATGTAGGGGTGCACCGAGCCGCCCTGGATGGGGCCGGGGCGAATGAGCGCAACCTCCACCACCAAGTCGTAGAAGCAGCGAGGGCGCAGCCGCGGCAAGGTGGCCATCTGGGCACGTGACTCCACCTGGAAAACGCCGATGCTGTCGGCCCGGCAGAGCATGTCGTACACCTCGTCTTCTTGCGGCAGCATGCTGAGGTCCACCTCGACGCCGTGCGCGTCGGCGATCAGGTCGACGGCGTAGTGCAGGGCCGACAGCATCCCCAGCCCCAGCAGGTCGAACTTCACCAGCCCGGTCGCTGCGCAGTCGTCCTTGTCCCACTGCAGCACCGAGCGGTTGACCATGGTCGCCCATTCGGTGGGACAGACCTGCGTCACCGGCCGATCGCAGATGACCATGCCGCCTGAGTGGATGCCCAAGTGGCGCGGTGCTCCTTCGAGCGCGGCAGCCAGCTCTGCTACGTCGGCGGGAATGCTGGGCTCGTTGCGACTGGGCTCGTTGCGACTGGGCTCGTTGCGACTGGGCTCGTTGCGACTGGGCTGTTCGACTGTTGGCTCGGGCCCCGCGTCACGCCAGTCGCGCTCACGCGGACGATTGCCCGAGCGCTGAGGGGAGTCGGGCCCGGTCACCGAAGGCAACGGGCTGTACCGGTCCAGCGATTTCGACCAGGCATCGGCCTGGCCGGATTCCCACCCCAGCGCTCGGGCCATGTCACGCACCGACGAGCGCGCCCGGTAGGTGATGACGTTCGCCACCTGCGCCGTGTGGGCGCGGCCGTAGCGCTCGTACACGTACTGGATGGCCTCCTCGCGGCGGTCGCTCTCGATGTCGACGTCGATGTCGGGCGGCCCGTCGCGCTCGGGCGACAGGAAGCGCTCGAACAGCAGCCCCAGCGCAACCGAGTCGACATTGGTGATGCCGAGCGCGTAGCAGACCGCCGAGTTCGAGGCTGAGCCGCGGCCCTGGCAGTAGATGTCGCGGCTTCCGCAGAACGACACGATGTCGGACACGACCAGGAAGTAGCCGGCGAAGCCGAGATGGTCGATGAGGTCGAGCTCGTGGCGTATCTGTGCCCAAGCGCCCGGTACCCGTTCGGCCTCTGGGGGGCCGTAGCGCTCCAGTGCGCCTTGGGAGGTGAGATGCCGCAGGTACGACATCTCGTCGTGACCGTCGGGACACCGATACGGCGGCAGGTTCGGCGCTATCAGCGACAGGCTGAACGCGCAGTCGCGGCCGAGCTGCGAGGCCGAGGCCACCACGCCCGGCCAGCGGGCGAACCGGCGGGCCTGCTCGGCACCGGATCGCAGGTGTGCCGTGGCCGACGGCGGCAGCCATCCATCCAGCTCGTCGAGGCTGCGCCGGGCACGCACGGCGGCCACGGCAGTGGCCAGCCGCCGCCCTGTGGGAGTGGCGTAGTGGACACCGTTGGTGCAGATCGGCTCGACCCCGGCCCTGATGGCCACCGAAGCCAATGCGTCGTTGCGCTCGCTGTCGAGCGGGTCGCCGTGATCCCACAGCTCGACGAAGACGTTGTGGCGGCCGGCTGCTTCTGTGAGCCGGTCAAGCTGGGCTGCTGCTGCGCGCGGCCCTTCAGCGATGAGTGCTGCGGGGACGGTGCCCTTGCGGTGCCCGGTGAGGATCGCCCATTCGTCGCGGTGCGCCGCGGCGGCCGCCAGGAACTCGCTCGTGTCGAGGCGCGGGGCGTGCTTGCGGCCCGCCATCTGCGCTGCCGAGATCAACTCGCCCAGCGAGGCGTAGCCGGACGGCGAACGCGCCAGCACCACCACGTGGGATCCCGCAGGGTCGGCGCACCCGGTGCGCTGCGGCTGTACTCGGCGCTGAGTGCCGGACATCAGCTCGCCGGCGCCATGAGCGCCGGGCATCAACTCAGTGACGCCGTATGCGTCGAGCGTCAGCTCAGCACCGAACACCGTCGGCAGTCCGGCCTCGGCGGCAGCTTCCGCGAAGCGCACCACGCCGTAGAACCCGTTGTGATCGGTCAGCGCCAACGCGTCGAGCCCCAGCCGCACTGCTTCGTCCACCAGCTCAGCCGGGCTCGACGACCCGTCCAGGAAGCTGAAGTTCGAGTGAGCGTGCAGTTCCGCATACGGCACCACCGAAGGCGGGGCTTGCGTCCGAGCGGCAAGTTCGAACCGCTCGCCGTCGACAGCGACGCTCTTGCCATAACTGTGCTCAATGCGCCGGCCCTTACTGGGCCGGCCGTGGGGTGGTGGCCGGTCGGACAGCCGCCGCTCCAGTTCCCGCCAGGAAATTCCCGGATTCGTGAAACCCACGGCGCCACACTAACGAACAAAAGTTCTCAGAACAAGAGTTCTGAGAACAGAAGTTCTATCGCCTCGCCTGCCTCGGCGCGGCCACCTCGGCGCGGTCACCGCGTCTCATGACCCCGAGACCGAACCGAACTACGTTGCGTCCATGGCTGAGACATCACCCACTGGCGCATCCACTGGCACATCTACTGGCGCACCAGCCGGAGACCTGCCCGACGGCGTGGCCACCGCCGAGCTGTTCGCCTCGGGAAAGGCCTCAGCCGTCGAATTGCTCGACGAGGCCATCGCCCGGGCCGACCGGGTGAACCCCGAGATCAACGCCATCATCGGGAGACTCGACGACAGCGCACGCAGAGCGGCTGAACGGCTCGATGCCGCACGCGACGCAGGCGAGGCGGGCGGTTCTCTGGCAGGTGTCCCGTTCCTCACCAAAGACCTGACCTGCACAACCGAGGGACAGCCCTACCACGCCGGCAACGCAGCACTCAAAGAGGCCGGCCACACCGCATCGAGCACCGCTCACCTCGCCGCCATGTTCGCCGAGCTGGGCCTGGTCAACTTCGGACGGACGAACACGCCCGAGTTCGGCCTGACCATCACCACCGAACCGCTCGCGTACGGCCCCACCGCCAACCCCTGGAACACCGGTCATTCGACGGGCGGGTCCAGCGGCGGGTCCGCCGGGGCGGTTGCTGGGGGCATCGTGCCCATCGCCCACGCCAACGACGGGGGCGGCTCCATTCGCGTGCCTGCTGCAAACTGCGGGCTGTTCGGGCTGAAGCCGAATCGGGGGCGGGTCTCGCTGGGACCCGATTCGGGCGACGGCTGGTCCGGGTTCACCGTCGACGGCGTGGTCAGCCGCAGTGTGCGCGACAGCGCCCGCGTGCTCGACGGCATCAGCAGCCCGTGGCCGGGCGATCCCTACTGGGCACCGCCGCCGTCGGGCACGTTTGAGTCCGCAGCGGGGCGCGAACCGCGGACGCTGCGGGTAGGTCTGTGCGCACACTCAGAGTGGGGCCCGGTGGATCCCGAGTGCAGCCAGGCAGTCGAAGATGCCGGGCGGCTGCTCGAGAGCCTCGGCCATCAGATCGACTACTCGGCACCCGACGAGCTGTTCCATGAAGACTTCTTCGAGCACTTCCGCACGATCGTGTCGGCGTGCAACGTGGCAATGCTGGCCGGCTTCGAAGCCGCGCTGGGCCGGCCCATGGCGCGCGTCGACACAGAAGGCGACACATGGGCGCTGATGCAACTGGGCCGGGACGTGGCGGGCTCGCAGTACGTGTCGGCAGTCGAGTGGTGCCATGCATGGACTCGGCGGCTGGCCGAATGGTGGGGCGACCATGACGTCCTGGTCTCGCCGATCATGACCGAGCCGCCCCCAAGGCTAGGCGAGCTGCGCAACCCCGAGACCGGCCGCGGCCGGCTGAACGACCTGCTGCAGTTCACGGCGCAGTGGAACGTGGCCGGGCAGCCGGCGATGTCGGTGCCGCTGGGTTGGACTGCGGGCGGCCTGCCGGTGGGCGTGCAATTCGTGGGCCCACATGCCAGCGAGGAGATGCTGCTGTCGCTGGCCGGCCAGCTCGAGCTGGCGGCCCCATGGGCGGGCCGCACCCCGCCCGTGTGGGCGGGGACTGGCTGACGCAGCCAACATGCCTGCTGATCGCCGCGACCACGACGCCACGGCGCTGGCAGCGGCATTCGCAACTGGCAACACAGATCCGGTCGAGGCGACGCAGGCTGCGCTCGACCGGCTGGAGCGGCTGAATCCCGCCTTGAACGCAGTGATCCATCCGAGGCCCGAGCGGTCGCTGGCCGAAGCTGCCGAGGCGTCGCATCGCTGGGCGAAACGGCGCGATGCTTCCAGCGATCACGGTGACATGCCGCTCGACGGCGTGCCCATGGCAGTCAAGGACCTCGGCTGCGAGCAAGCGGGCGAATTCCATCACGCCGGGGCACGATTCCTCGTCGACCTGGAGTGGCGCGGCACGCTCGACAGCCACCTGTACCGACTGCTGCGCGACGCAGGCATGATCTCAGTGGGGCGCACGAACACGCCAGAGTTCGGCACCACGATCACCACCGAGCCGGCCGCCTATGGCCCGACGGCGAACCCGTGGGATCTGACCCGCTCGCCGGGCGGTTCCAGCGGCGGCTCGGCGGCCGCCGTGGCAGCGGGCATCGTGCCGGTCGCGCACGGCAACGACGGCGGCGGCTCGATCCGTGTTCCCGCCGCGGCATGCGGCCTCGTGGGATTGAAGCCCACCAGAGGACGGGTGTCGACCGCACCACGTCTCGGCGAGCACCGCGGCGGCTTCGCCGTCGACGGGATGCTCACCCGTACGGTGCGCGACGCTGCGCGGTGCCTCGATGCCATCAGCCGCCCGGCACCCGGGGATCCATATGTCGCTCCCCCGCTGGAGCCGGGTGCGTCCTTCGCCGACGCACTGGTGACCCCGTTGCCGCGGCTGCACATCGCAGTGTCGACAGGAATCCCGAACCGTGCGAGCGAACCGGTGCGGCGGGCCACCGAGCAGGTCGCAAGCCTGCTGGACGGATTGGGCCATCGCATCGAGACCGACACGGCGCCGGACGGCTGGTTCAGCCCTGACATCGCGGACCAGATGATCGTGGTGCGCACCGTCGGCATGGCCACTGAGGTTGCGGGGTGGGCAGAACGGCTCGGCCGCCCGATGACCGCCGACGACATCGAGCCGGCCAATTGGTGGTCGGCCGAACTGGGCAGGTCGTTGCCCGCCTCCGCCTATGTGCAGGCACTCGAAGAGCTCGCCCGCTGGCGCAGGCGCGTCATGTCGTTCTGGGACCCCAGCCCGTTCGGCCGACCGGGGACGCCGGGCCACAGTCGCTGGGACCTGCTGCTCACGCCCGTGCTGGCTGATGTCACACCGCCGCTCGGCTACCTGTCCGATCCGCTCGACGGCGCCCGGCGCATCGCTGACCTGGCGCCATTCGTGAACCAGGCGAACGTGAGCGGGCAGCCGGCCATCTCGCTGCCGACTGCACATGACCCCGACGGCCTGCCGCTGGGGGTGCAGTTGCACGCCGGGCACGGCAATGAGCAGATCTTGCTGGCCATCGCCCAGCAGATCGCTGATGCCGGCGGCCTCATCCCTCTCGGCGACCTGCCGCTGGAACTGCCGTGAGTCCCCCAGAGCGGGCGCTCGCCCGAGCAGTGGAGCTGCTCGGCGAGGCCGGCGTGAGGGTGCGCAGCGCGGTGGTGGTCACCGATGCCGAGACCGCCCGGGCACACCGGCGCGTCATGACCGTCCGGGTTGTCGCATTCGCTCTCGGCGCCGCCCTGGCGATTTCATGGGGCATCGGCTGGCTGCTGATTGTGGCCGCGGTGGTCGCTCACCAACTGCTGTTCAACGTGCAACGCCTGCTGGCAGCCACCGACGAGGGGCTCGTTCTGGCAGACATCAGCTTCCGCCGGGCCGTCATCGTCGCCCGCTGGCAGACCGGTACCGACGCCACCTTGGTGCTGCGCACGGACAGCCCGCGGGTGGAAGTCACCGTCGAGCCGCCGGTGGACGACACGGGCGTCGGCGAGCCTTGGACCGGACACGTGAGCGGAACCGACGTCGACGGCTTCGAGACCACTATCCGGGCGGCCGGTGGCGAACCGCTGCGCCGCACGGCGACCGACTGAGTCTCGCCGGGGTCCCAGCCACCTTTGACGGCCCCGAATTCGGCGCGGTCAACAACTACGGTGACGCGCCGTGAGACTGCTGCGCTACAGGATTGCCGAGGAAAGCTCTACCCATATTGGCTTGGCGACCGCCGATGGCGTGGCGCGACTCGACGGCCTCGATGTGGGCGGCGGGCCGATCACCACCATCGGACAGGCGGTCGCCGCCGCCCTGGCTGATACGGCAGCACTCGCACAAGCGCCCCTCGGGTACGCCTGGGACGACATCACGTTCGCCGTGCCGGTCGATCCCGGCGCCCGCCTGCTGTGTGCCGGGGCGAACTATCACAAGAAGTACCCGCTGGGCGGCAACGTGCAGGCCCCGGCGCAGCCCGTCTACTTCAACAAGCCTCCCGGCACCCTCGTCGCCCACGGCGACAATCTCGTCAGGCCGTCGGTGTCGATCCAGTTCGACTACGAGGTGGAGCTGGCGGTGATCATCGGGCGGGCGGGCCGTCACATCGACATCGCGGATGCGCTCGACCACGTCGGTGGCTACTCGGTGCTGAATGACGGCTCGGTGCGCGACTGGCAGCGCCACAGCGTGGCGGCGGGCAAGAACTTCTTCCGCTCCGGTTCCATGGGTCCGTGGATCACCACCGCTGACGAGATCGCCGACCCTGCGGCGCTGGAAGTCATCTGCCGTGTGAACGGCGAGGAACGACAGCGGGCCGGCGTCGGCGAAATGATCTTCTCGGTCGGCGAGATCATCGCTTACATGTCAAGGGTGATGCCGCTCGAACCTGGCGACGTCATTGCCACAGGCTCACCCGAAGGCACCGGCGGGTCGCACGAGCCGCCGCGCTGGCTGAAGTCCGGCGACGAGATCGCCTTTGAGGTCCCTGGAATCGGCGTCCTGCGCAATCAGGTGATCGACGAATAATCCCACGCGGCCCGACCTGACCCACGCCGCATGAGATCAGCCTGAGAATTCGCCGGGCGACACCCACAGCCGACCGCTCATCGGTACCTTGGGCCGGAGGTTCCTGTCGTCGCCCGCGACGGCCATGACTCGACGACGAAGCTGGCCTGCGCCGGCTTCAGCAAGGACGCTCCCGTTGCGAGGTTTACGGCGACTGTCACACCGAGGGGTGGCACGCCGCTGTTTGGCGGCGTTCGCGTTTGCCCTCGTGGTGAGCGTTGTGCCGATCGCCGGTACCGGCGCGCAGTCCCAGCCGTCTGACGCTGAGCTGAAGAAGCGCCAGGAGCAGCTGGAACAGCAGCAAAAGGAGCTGGAAGCTCAACTCGCCGAGGAGCGGCGCATCCGCGATGAGGCCCAGGCGGAGCTGCTTGCGAAGATCGGCGCGGTTGACCTGGCGCAGGCTGATGTCAACGAGGTGCTGGAGGCCTTCGACCAGCTGAAGCTGCTGGTGAACGAGCAGCGGGCCGATCTCGACCGGGCCGAGTTGGCCCTCGCTGCTGCGGAGGCGTCGGTGGAGGCTGCGATCGGGCGGGTCATTTCGCTCGATGCCCAGCACGACGAGCTGGGCCAGCGGGTCATCGATCTCATCGTGCAGACCTATATCGGGCACGACGCTTCGGTCGAGGGTTCCTACGGCTTGGTGCGCACCGGTGACATTTACGACGCCGCCCGCATCCGCGTGCTGATCGGCGCGGCGCTTGGCGACCTGAACGAGACCGCTGACCAGTTGCGGGCGCTCACGATCGATGCAGAGCTGGCAGTGCGCGAATTCCAGCGCGCCGAGGAACTTCGAGACATCCGCCGCGTGGAGTCCGAACGGGCGCTGGAGGATCTGCTCGACGTCGTGGAACTAGAGGCGATCGTGCTCGCGCAACTCGAGCACGAGTTCGAGAACTTGCTGTACGAGCAGCAGGCGCTGCAGGAGTGGAACGATGCCGCTGCTGCAGACGTCGCCGAGACGGCCGACCGTGTCGCCAGTGCCATCTCCGAGCAAAGGCGCATCGAGTCGGAGCTGAAACGTCGCAAGGCAGAAGAGGAACGACGTCGGCGCGAAGCGGAGGAGCGGAGGCGCCGGGAGCTCGAAGGCACCGTCGGGCAGCCCACCAGCAACAACATTCCTGCCAGCGATCTCGCTTGGGTGGGCGGCATCCGAGTGCACGTGTCGATCGCCAACAAGGTGCAGGACCTGCTGGAGCACGCTGCCGGCGACGGGATCAGGCTGGCTGGCGGCGGCTATCGCAGCGCTGCCTCGCAGATCTTGCTGCGCCGGGCGCACTGCGGCACAAGCCAGTGGGCGATCTACCAGAAACCGGCCTACCAGTGCCGCCCGCCCACCGCCCGGCCCGGTCGATCCATGCACGAGCGCGGCCTCGCCATCGACTTCCGGCACAACGGCCGCTCGATCGGCAGCCGCAAATCGACAGCATTCAGGTGGCTGAAGGCCAACGCAAAGACGTATGGCCTGTACAACCTGCCCAGCGAGCCCTGGCACTGGTCCACCAACGGCAACTGACCTGGCAAGGTTGCATGTGGCTTCGGCGTCGCTGCGCTCGTGGGCTCAGTCGTAGGTGGCTTCGCGCTGCCAGCGGCTGCCTTCGACAGCGCAGAGATGAGCGGTGCCATCGTCAAGCACTAACTGGAATCGTGCCTGGCGTCGTGATCGGGAGCTCCACCAGCGTTCGTCCAGCGGCCAGGGTCCTGCCCATGCCGTGATGGCGCTGGCGCGCCCATCTGCTCGGCGCAGCACGGCGGGAGGTGCGCTGACCTGTGCCCTGCCGCTCACACCCACCGGCTCGCCGTTCGCATCGAGCACCGCGAGCGGCTCGGGCTCAGCCAGCACCTCAGCAGGGGCCGGTACACCCAGCCGTCCCGGCCATGGGGGTGCTGTGCTGGCTGTGCTTGATGCGCCGGCCCCACGAGGGCCGGCTGTGTTCGATGCAGTTTCGGCTTGGCCAGTGGTGCCGAACGGGAGGCGCTGTTCGAGATCGGCAAAGCGGCGGCCGGAGCCCAGGCGGCCCACGGTGACCCCGTCGAAGCCCACCAGCGCCTGTACCCGACCCATGGCTCGCTCGGCCCGCTCGTCAGCCTCGGACTGACCGCCCCAGAAGCCGAGCTGGCGCCCTTCATCGGGAGCTGTCTCGGCCACTGCCAGCCCGATGAGCGAGATACGGCCGCTGGGTCGGCTGCGATTGTCGCTGCGCCAGCCATCGAGCTGCCAGCGCACACGGTCGACCACATCGGGCGGGCTGAAACGGAACCCGTGACGCCACCGCCTGCTGGAAGTCTCGCCGTGCTCGGTCTCGGCGCTGATCTCCACGCACACCAGCGCTTGGCCGAGCCGGGTCAGCTGGGCATCAAGCTGATCTGCCAGGGACTTCGCCATGAATGCCACCGTGTCGAGCCGGTCCGCTGGCGGATCGATCTCGGTTTCGACGCTGAGCTCAGGCCCCGCAGCGGCAGGTTGGCTCAGCCGGAAATCACGCCCGCTGGCCAGCCGGTGCGCCCACTCGCCCTGTGTGCCGAACCTGCCGATGAGGTCGGTGACAGGCAGGGCCGCCACGTCGCCCAAGGTGCGCAAGCCCAGCCGCCTGAGCACATCGGTGAAGTCGGCGGCTGCGTCAGGGTCGTCTCCCAGCGGCGAGAACGCTCCGGCCAGTGTTCGCTGCGACAGCCGGCTGAGGAAGGCTGCACTGGCGCCCGCAGGCACCACCATCACCTGCGTTGATGGATCTCGGGCCGATGCCAACCGGGCGGCAAGACCGGCGGCGAACAAGCCGTCAGCGATGCCGACACGGATGGTTGTGTTGGCAGGTACGTCAGTCTGTGCATCGACCAGCACCCCGGCGACGGTCTGGCGCACCAGCTCGGCCAAGGCCTCGTCGCCGCCGTAGTAGCGCGACGGGCCTCGAGTGGCGACGACGCAGCATCCAGGTGCCAGCACTTCGACCCTTGGCGTCAGGTCTTCCAGCGCAGTGACTACGGGAACGAAGCGTCGAGCGTCGAGATCGGGGTCACGCTCGACCAGCTCCAAGGCGGGACACTCGGACTGGGCCTGACGGCGGCGCATCCCCGTGCGTACCCCGGCCGCGGCGGCAGCGGGCGTCAGCGCGGTGATCCGCCCGGCAGACACCACCGCTGCAGGCGTGGCCGGGTCGAGTCCCGCCGCGATCGCAGACCAGTGCTCGACCTCCACCACCAGCATCCGCGGTGGGATGTCGGCGAGGTGAGCTCGGTTATCCCGCACGGCGCTGCAAAGGGACGACCACATCGGTGCCGGTTCCCGAGATGCCAGCCGCCGAGATGCCAGCCGCCGAGATGCCGGTCTGGGAGGAATCGGCCGAGGCAGGCCAGGAAGAGGCAGGCCAGGAGACAGTGTCAATGGCACCGCGGACCCCGGTGATGCGGCCGTCGGCATCGGGCAGCCACAGGACGGCCCGCCGCGGCAGCGACGCCGCGCCGCGGCCCGCAGCGACCACCTCGGCCCGCCGCTCCCGCAACCGTCCATGACCTTGCCCGAGACCGGTCCACGCGGCACGTTCCACCGTCAGGGTCACGTCTGGACTGAATGCGCCAGCCCCACGAGGGCCGGCTGAGCTGAATGCGCCGACCCCACGAGGGCCGGCTGTCTTCTCCTCGGTGACCTCGATCACCACGGTCCCCCGCTCCCGTAGGCGGGCACGCAGGCGCCGGCTGTGAGCGGTCGCCAGCCGCACGCCGGCGGCCAGCAAGACCACGTCGACGTTGCCGATCAGGGCGTTCAGCACTTCGGCTGCGGCGTCGCCGGGTTCGTCCACGAACGCCCACCGGTCCAGCGACGCCCCTCGCTCGGCCACTGCCGACACGCCCATGCGTCCCAGCCCGACAGCGGTCACCCATCCGCCCGTGCGTGAGACCTCTGCCGCGAAAGCCGTTGCCAAGGTCAACGCCCCGGGACCCTGAGCGGCCAGCACCGATCCGGGAACGAGCCCCGGCTGAGTCAGCAGCGAGGCGAGCTCGTCGGCGACGGGCAGCAGCCGCTCATCGTGCCTGATGTCTGCAACACGTGCTAGGTCCAACGCACCGACCCCACGAGGGCCGGCTGTGCCCAATGCGCCGACCCCACGAGGGCCGGCTGTGCCCAATGCGCCGACCCCACGAGGGCCGGCTGTGCCCAATGCGCCGACCCCACAAGAGTCGGCTGTGTCACGCAGCTGCACTGCCATCGCGACAGACTAGACGAACAATCGTTTCCGAAGCTGCTTTCCTTGCGAGCCTCTTCGAAGGCCCGCTCGCTGGCTGCAGACGGCGGGACGGTCCGGCCGGGCTACTTCGCGCCGGACTACTTCGTGCCGGCCAAGATCGTGGCGCCGATCGGGCCAGCCTGCTCGAGGTGCACCGTGCCGGCCGGAACCTCGCACCACTCCCCTGCTTCGAAGACTCGGATCTCGTCTTCAAACCCCAGACGAAACTCGCCCTCGGTGACCATCACCATCGCCGAGAACTCGTGGCTGTGAAACTCCCCGTCGGCATCGGGCGGGAACACGAAACTGCGCGGCTCGCCATAGCCACGCGCCGCGAGCTCAGTACGAAACTCGTCCTCAGTCATGGCCGCAACGGTAGCCCTCGGGCGTCGCTAGCGGCCGAGCTTGTCGCTACCGCTAGCGAGCTAGCGCCGTGTCCATTGCTACCGCTAGCGAGCTAGCGGTAGTGGGCAAACAGCTCTTCGATGAGTTCGGTGATGCCGTCTGAGGTGTGGCCCCGCGAGATGTCGATCGTGGCCACATTGCCGTAGACGTGTACGTGGTCGACGCCACCGCGCTGGAACAGGCGCCACGCCAGCAGGTCGGCCGGGTCCTCGGCGCTGGCCGCATCGTCGGCGCTGTTGTAGTAGCGGTGGCCCGCCCCCGTCAGCGGACGGTCGGTCTCGAAGCGCACCGTGCCCGGACGTGCGGTGGATGGTCGCTCTGCTACTCGAACGGGCTGACCCATGGCCGATGAGCGTAGCGAGACAAACCACTAGCTTGGGGCCGCTCGCAAGCCGGACTTCCCCCGCAGTTCTTCCTACGAAACAGGAGCCCGACATGGCCGCTGCCAACACCGCCGAGATCACCGAGGAACAGTTCACCGCCGAGGCAACAGCGTTCCTCGAGGCCAATGCCAAGCGCAAGGCCGAACGGCGCGAGTTCGTCTGGGGCGTGGGACCCGACAATGCAGCGCTCTTCGAAGAGATCGACCACGAGCGCGAGCGGCAGGAACTTGACCAGGCGAAGGCGTGGCGAGCCACCAAGTTCGACGCCGGCTATGGCTGGATCGGCGGGCCGACGGAGTTGGGTGGCAGCGGCCTGCCCCGCAAGTACGAGCGCATCTGGGGCCAGCTCGAGAGCCAGTTCGACACACCCGACGGCGGCTTCTTCGGCATCGGCCTAGGCATGGTGGCCCCCACGATCCTGGCGCACGCCAATCCTGAGGTGTCTGCTGACGTGCTGCCCAAGATGTTCCGAGCCGACATCGTGGGCTGCCAACTGTTCTCCGAGCCGGGTGCGGGATCCGACCTGGCCAGCCTGCAGATGCGGGCCGACCGCGACGGAGAGGAATGGATCCTCAACGGCCAGAAGGTCTGGACCTCGGGCGCGCACTATTCCGAGATCGGCGAGGTGATCGCCCGTTCCGACTTCGATCTGCCCAAGCACCAGGGCCTGACCGGGTTCATCGTGGACATGAACGCACCCGGCGTGGACGTGCGGCCGCTGCGGCAGATGACCGGCGGGGCGAACTTCAACGAGGTGTACTTCACCGACGTGCGGGTGCCCGACAGCCACCGCCTTGGCGACGTGAACCAGGGCTGGGGTGTGGCGCTGACGACGCTCATGAACGAGCGCGCGGCGATCGGCGGAGGGTCCGGCGGCGGCGGCAGCTTCACCAAGCTTGCCGCCATGGCCACCCACTACGGCGTGAGCAGCGACGCCTTGACCCGCCAGAAGCTCGCCGAGATCTACACCCACGGCAAGGTGCTGGGCTGGTCGAACCAGCGCACGATGGATGCGCTGCGCGCCGGCCGCACGCCTGGGCCAGAGATGTCGCTGTCGAAGATGGGGCTGATCCGCCAGATGAACGCCACCTGCAACTTCGTGAGCAACACGCTGGGGGAAAAGCTGGCGGTCGATACCGGCGAGTGGGGCACGTTCTCGTGGGCCGGATACGTGCTGGGCTTCCCCGCCATGCGCATCGCCGGGGGCTCGGACGAGGTGATGCGCAACATCGTGGGCGAGCGCGTGCTGGGGCTGCCCAAGGAGCCCGGCATCGACACGACCAGCCCGTTCCGCGAGCTGAAGGTCGGCACTCAGCGCGCCGAATAGTCAACACGGCCGCCGCTGACAGCAGCCCCCTAACGACTTTCCCAACCGCCTAGGACGGCTGTCTGAGCGGTTCTCTCTCGGCGTCGCCGAGTTGTGCCCATCGTGCGAGGTCACAGCGCTCTTGGATGTGCTCCCCGACGGGCGTTGGTGACCAGAGTATCTGCGGCCTGCAAATGTGAATTAAATACATGTTTACATGCGCTATCGTTCATGCGTCATTCAGTCAATGTCAGTTCGAGTCCCGGCGTGGTGCTGTGCGGCAGCGAGCTGTTGTGGGCCTGCCAAGGCCCTGAAGCCCTCTTGGAGTGAAGCCCGTGGCCTCTGACGCACTGCGTTCCCATACCCCCCCCCCCCCCAGGAATGAGGCCCCGCAGGCGCAGACGGGCTGTGCCCGCAGCGCTGGCGGCGATGGCGCTCGCGGCAGCAGTGCTGTCTCCTGCCGTGGGAGCCTCGTCTAGCTCGCTGCATCCCAAGGGCCTGTTCGCTCAGCTCCAAGATGGCGTGGTCACCCTGGGCTGGAACGCGCCCACCGACGACAACGACGGGGGTGTTGCTGATTCGGCGGTGTCGGTCAAGTCGGACGTGAGCTACCAGCAGAGCAACCAGGACAACAAGCAATTCGTGCCCCCGCCCGACGAGGGCGAAAGCGTCGTGCCGCGGTCCTCGCCCCAGAACACGGAATCCGTCCAGTTCCAGGACCGCTCGACCCTGCCGGGCCTGCCCGCCAGCCACCCCAGCCCGCTCGGCGGCAACCCCCGTCCCCATGAGCACCCGAACGGCTTCGTCGCATCGGTACTTGATAGTTACTCCGCTAAGAACTTCGTGCCCCGCAGTGGCACCACGCAGCTGACGGCCGACGGTATCACGCTGACATGGCGACTCCCGAGTCAGTTGACGGCATGCGCCAGCTACAAACGAGTCGGCAGCACCCCGCCGGATTTCAAGAGGATCACTCGTCCTGACAGCCTCACAGCATGGGTGGACACGACGTCGCGTCCCCTCTACAAATGCGCCGACCAGCGCACTCATTCCGGCTTTGAGATCTACCGCACCTCGTTCGGTCACGTGAACCGCAACGGCGCTGAGGTGCTGCTGTCGGACAGCCAGCCCTACCTCATCGGCACGGTCGGCAGTAACGACCTCGCGTTCACTGACCAGAGCCACGACGCGCTGGTCGGTCCGCGTCGGCACAACTACCAGATACGCGCCCTGTACGGCCTCGACAGCAATGGCAACCCGGACCACGACTTCGGCGGCCGACTGTCGGCGAGCACCTGGATCGACCGCGAACACGACGCCGCTCAATAGCTGACAGATCAGAGTCGTGGGTCAAGACCCCAAGCGATGGCTCCATAGAGCCACCAGCGGCACACAACGAGCCCCTCATTCCAGTCGTGCGAGATGCTCACGAACTCGTCGTCGTTTACCGGCTTCTCGCGGTCGGCTGACACTTAGCTTCCCAAAGCGGCGATCCAGACGATCCCGCGCCGCCGGACGCAAGTGGCTACGTGCTGATCGCGACGGCGCCCCGCACGGCTCGGTGCCGTCGAAACGCACGGGCATTCCGGCAATGCGTGACCGGTACAGACGACAATCAGCAGCGCCTTCTGAGGATCATCGGCCGTATGCCGCTCGCGAGCGTCGATAATCTGACGGCGGTCATCGATGTCGCAGCACCGCAGCTCCGCCAACAGCTCGCTTCGCTGCGCAACGCAGGTTTGGTTGCGTCAACCCGGCGCGGGATGAGCGAGAACTCGCAGGATCGCTGGTTCTTGACGAGCCAAGCGATCCCGTCGGTGTACGCAACCGACCACACGCATCTCACTCCCCGGGAAGGGGCTCGCGCCCCACGGGCCGCACGCCTTCGTCGCGACGCTGGTGTACCCAGCGCACCCGGAGGGGCTTTCGCGCCGGATCATGAGCACCTGGCGCACCTCGAGGAGCCGTGCTTGTCGCCCTTCGTCCCTCCGGTCACCGCAGGCGGCACCTCGACAAGCCTCCATGAGCATCCGCCGTGGACAGCAACAGCGCGAGGCATCAGAACGTGCCTGCGGCGGCTGCCCATGCTCGAAGCGGTGTACCGGATCGCGCCAGACCTGATGCGCAACGGTTCGACGATCTGGCCGGCGGACGGCGTTCCCGCGGACGCCGAGCTGCACATGACCGACTTCCGCCTGCTGCGACATGGCGGCTTTTCCACGCGGTCGCCCGATACGGCGAACCGATCTGGGTGACTTTCACCTATGTGGGCCTGCACGCGACAGAACGAGTGCTGAGACGCAAGCAACAACACCGCTTCTGGGGAATCGACTGCTACGTCGCTCATCAAGACCGCTGCTTCCGCATCGCAAACCGGGTCTTCTACGAAGATCCGGAGCAAACGGTCGAGCCTTCGGCGCAGGTCATCGTGGCCGCCGACGCTTGGGCGGCGGATCTTGCTCGCCGCACCCTTGTCGAGACAGCGCCCACGCTCATCTGCACCGCCGACGGACGATGGAGAGATGCCGTGGAAGTACGGCCGTCCCGCGACCGGGTATCGGATCCGCCGGGGCATCCTCAGCTCGGCTGCGTGGAAGACATGCAACGCTGGACGTCTGCGAACTTCGATCTTGAAGCGATCGAGGGTCCGGCCGCATACCGGATCTTCCTGACGATCGCGCAGTTCCCGGCAATGCGCGCAGCGTGGCTCTGCGAACTGGTCCGCGAATCAGCAGAGGCTGTCGACGAGTTGCTTGCCCGCTTCGTCGACCTTGGGCTTGTCGCCGAATTCGACGGGCGTTTCTATCTTGCGGAGCGAGGCATGCTGCGCGCGGCCAACCTGAGCCGGGTGCTGCCGACGGTGATTCACAGCCGCCATGGCGCCCTGCTCGAATCCGACTACCAGCAACATGAGGCAGCGCACAACGACGGGATCAATCGGCTCGTCGTGCAGTTCGCGCGCGAAGGGGCCGCAGCGTTCGGCGGATGGCGCGCGGAGGTCAACCTTCCGAACATCACGCAGGTCAGGCCAGACTTCGTCGTCCTGGTCGCGGAGGGGCCCTTCGGCGCAGGCGGCTACTGCGTCGAGTACGAGCGCAATGCGACCACACCGTCAGAGGTGCACCGCAAGCTGGGTCCGTACCGCAAATGCGTATGGCAGGGGCAGCCGCTCCCGCTCCTGGTGGTCTGTGAGACCGAGAGGGCCGCGTACAACTTCCAGAACACGATCTTCGGCTTGCCCCTGCTTGTCACCTGTTTCGACGCTGCATTGGCCGGGCCGCTGACCGGCGACGCCACCGTGTGGGTACGCGAGGGCGAGACAGTCGCGCTGCATTGTCGTGAGCATGTGACGCTGGTGAGTGATGCGGCTCAACAGACCGAGCGGACGATGGACATGTCGAGCGCGGCGACTCAGTGAGCCGGATTCAATCGCCGACCGGCCAGTGTTGGAGGTCGAGCTCTGGCATGGGGAAGTCCGCGAGATTCGCTGTGGCGAGCGACGCGCCTGCGCCGACCGCCGCAGCGGCAATGAGGCAGTCCGCTTGGTGGAGTGTGACGCCACGTTGCGCGAAGTCCCGTCGCCACCGGCCTGAACGCTCTGCCTCAGCAGCGCCGATGGGTGCGTGCCGCAACGCACCGATGAGGCGCCGGGCAATTGGCTCTTCGTCAGCGTGCAGTCCCCGCCAGACCTCGTCGATCGAAATCGCGCACACCCACGGCTCGATGCCGTGCCGACGGAGGCCTCGAAGCCGGTCGGCAGCGGGCCGACCACGCAGTGCATCAATCAGCACCGTGGAATCCAAGACGAGGCGTGACACGGTCAGCCGGAGCGTCGCTCGTCGGCGTGACGTTGCTGGCGGACCCACTCGCCGGGATCGGCATCCCAAGGGTGGCCATGGTCATCGAGCGCGCCCAGCGTCGCCTCGATCTCATCCCATCGTCGTTCGTCGTCGAGGCACTGGCGGATGAGCGCCACGATGAATGCGCTCCGGCGCCGGGGTCCAGCTCGCCGGTCGAGCTCAGCGACAAGATCGTCGTCAAGCTGTATGTGTAAACGCATGTGTTGAGTTTTACACATGAAAATGGACCCCTTTCGCCGGATGCTGGCTTCGTTCGTGGGCTTGCGTGGGCGGAACGTAACGCGAGGCCAGGTGCGTGCAGGTCTGGATTTCGCGCCGCACTTCGGCAGAGCGCACGCACAGCCATCCGCGTATTGGGCAGACCCCATGAGGTGAAGCGGGTGGCGCGCTAGGTTCGCCGCGCATTGGCAAGGGCGGGGACACATGAAGATCGGGTTGGCGACACCGAACAGCGACTATGGACAGCGCACCACCGACATGGCGGTCGAGGCGGAGCAGCGGGGCTATGACTCGCTGTGGGTAGGCGAGCACAGCCACATTCCGGCGAGCCGAGAGACCCCGCACCCGGCTGGCATCGATCTGCCCCAGCTCTACTGGCATATGCGCGACCCGTTCACCTCGCTGGGGGCGGCGGCTGCGGTGACGTCACGGATCAAGCTGGTGACCGGCGTGTGCCTGGTGCTCGAGCATGAGGTGCTGGACCTGGCCAAGAGCGTGGCAACGCTGGACGAGGTGTCGGGCGGGCGATTCCTGTTCGGCGTCGGCGTGGGCTGGAATCGTGAAGAACTGGCCAATGTGTCGCCGGTGCCGTGGTCGCAGCGCTATGGGGCCATGCGCGAGACCATCGAGGCGCTGCGTGGACAGTGGAGCCAGCACGAGGCGGGGTACTCGGGCACGCATGTGCACATCGAGCCGTCGTGGGTGTACCCCAAGCCGGTTCAGCAGCCGGGTCCGCCGGTGCTGATGGGCTGCCAGGGTCGGATCGGCCTGCAGCATGCCGCGGAATACGCCGACGGGTGGTGCCCGCTCGACGACTTCCTGCGCGATGCCCGCAAGGCCGTCGACCGTTTCCGGGCTGCCGTGGAGTCCTACGGGCGAGATCCTGATGGTGTGCCGATCTCGATGTACTGCTTCAGCCGGCCGACCGAAGAGAAGCTGGAGCTGTACCAGGAACTCGGCGTCGAACGGACCGTCTTCGGCGCCCCCGACGAGGCCGACAAGCACCAGCGCTTCGTCGACCGCAACCAGCACCTAGTCGACACCTTCGCCGACTGATCCCGGTTCAGCGGACCGCTTCGGCAGGTCGGTCAGCAAGTCGACCTGAAGAAACCTGTTGGTGTGGCTCTGGCTGGCGTCGTTACGTTGACGGCGTGACCGGTTCCGACAGTAGTTCACCGAGAGCAGACCATATGCCCTACCATATGGTCATGGCCCGGCGCGAGGTATTGGTTCAGCTAGATGACGAACTCATCGAACGGCTGGCGGCGATCGCCGCCGCTGAGGGAACGAGCAGGTCTGCTTTGCTGCGGCTCGGTGCGCGTGCTGTCATCGAAGCCGCCGATCTGGCCGCTGCCGACGCCCAACTTGTTGCTGCGTATCGCCGCCAGCCGCAGGATCCAGCGCTCATCCAAGCAGCGGCGCGACTGGCGGCTGAGACAGCGCCACCGTGGTAGCGCGCAACGAGATCTACTGGGGTGATCTCAGTGGACCCGGCGGGCGGCGGCCCCTGTGCGTGCTGACGAGGGACGCGGCGGCTTCAGTACTGACGGCTATCACCTGCGCTTCCATCACACGCACGATGCGCGGCATCCGCTCGGAGGTGGAGATCGGCGTCGACGAGGGTCTGCCAGAGTCGTGCGTCATCAGCTGCGACAACATCGTCACCGTGCCGATTACCCGCCTCGACCCTAAACCAGTCGGCCAGCTCGGTGCCCTCAAGCAGGCACAACTCGATCAAGCACTTCGCTACGCAATGGACATCGTCTACTGATGAGCCCCGTCCCGGAAACTGAATATGCGCTCGGCCTGCTTCGCAAGCTGACCGGGGACTCACAGGCCGGATTCCGCGACGAACAGCTCGGCGTAATCCGTCGTCTGGTCGCCGAGCGTGCGCGAGTACTGCTGGTGCAGCGAACCGGCTGGGGTAAGAGCGCGGTCTACTTCATCGCGACCCGGCTGATGCGCAGCGCAGGCTTCGGCCCGACGCTGCTGGTATCGCCGCTGCTCGCATTGATGCGCAATCAGATCGAGGCGGCAGAACGCCTCGGCGTACGCGCCGTCACCATCAACAGTTCCAACCGCGACGAATGGGAAGCGGTCATCGCACAGATCGAAGCAGACGAAGGGGATGTCGTGCTGATCTCACCCGAACGGCTGGCGAACCGCGAATTTCGCAGCGAGGTGCTTCCGGTCATAGCTGCGCGATGCGGCCTGCTTGTCGTCGACGAGGCCCATTGCATCTCCGACTGGGGTCACGACTTCCGGCCGGACTATCGGCGGCTCGTTCTTATGCTCGATCTGCTGCCCCAGGGAATACCGGTGCTGTGCTGCACCGCAACGGCCAACGACCGGGTCGTCGCCGATGTCATCACGCAGCTCGGGTCCGAGTTCGAGACAGTGCGCGGGCCACTCGGCAGGGACAGTCTGCGATTGCATGCCCTGACGATCCTGTCGCCACCGGAGCGTCTGACATGGCTGGCGGCGACGCTGGCGAAGCTGCCGGGCACCGGCATCGTGTACTGCTCCACCATTCGAGACACCGAACGCGTCGCTGGCTGGCTGATCTGCGAAGGCATCGATGCTGTGGCCTATAGCGGTGGGACCGAATCGTCCCGGCGGCCAGAGATCGAACAGGCACTGCTCGGCAACTCGATCAAGGCAGTCGTCGCGACCTCCGCGTTAGGCATGGGCTTCGACAAACCAGACCTGTCGTTCGTGATCCACTACCAGTCGCCGGGATCGCCAGTCGCCTACTACCAGCAGGTCGGACGGGCGGGCCGGGGAGTGCCGGAGTCGTGGGGCATCGTGTTGCGGGGCACCGAAGACGCCGACATTCAGAACTACTTCATCGAGACGTCGTTCCCCAACCCCCGGCTCGCTGAGCACGTCGTCGGACTGCTGGAAGAACGCCACGAGCCGATGCGGCTCAACGAGTTGCTCCCGGAGGTGAACGTCGGCAACAAACGTCTCGAGAATCTCCTGAAGAATCTGGAAGTGGATGGCGCAATCGAGCGCGTCGGCAGCCGGTGGCAACGGTCGCTGCGACCTTGGAGCTTCGATCACGACAAAGTCGAAGCGGTAACTGCGTTGCGCTGCGCCGAACTCGAACTGGTACGCCAGTACATCGACACCGACCAGTGCCGAATGCAGCTCCTGAGGCAGCATCTCGACGATCCGGTAAGCGAGCCCTGCGGCTCGTGCGACAACTGCACCGGCGACACCATGGCGCTGACGTTCGATCTGTCCGAGGTGCAACGGGCAGTGGAGTTCTTGCGCAGCGAGAGCATGGTGATCCAGTCCCGTAAGCAGTGGGCGAGCGCCAAGTCGATCCCGGCAGAGCTTCGACTTGAAGACGGTCGAGCGCTGTCGAGATGGGGTGATGGCGGCTGGGGCAATTTGGTACGCAATGGCAAGCAGTCGGATGGCCGATTCGACGACCGCTTGGTGGACGCAGTCGCAGAGTTCATCAGCGACCGATGGCAGCCCGTACCCGCACCGACCTGGGTCACGTTCGTGCCATCGCGCCGTTACCCGACACTCGTTTCCGACTTCGCCACCCGGCTTGCGGACGCGCTTGGGCTGCCGTGTCACGATGCGGTCGTGCAGGTTCGCGATACGCAGACACAGAAGTCGATGCGGAACAGCCATCAGCAGTTCCGCAACGTTGACGGGGCGTTCAGTATCAGCGGACCGGTGCCCGAAGGCCCGGTGCTCCTGGTCGACGATGTGGTCGATTCCCGTTGGACGCTGACGGTCGTGGGGGCGCAGCTGCGCACCGCCGGAGCGGGTCGTGTGTTCCCGTTGGCCTTAACCGAGACGTCCGAGAGGGCGGGCGGGTGAGGCGAGGAGACGACGCTCTGGCGGCGATCTCTCTCGTCAGCCGGCTGTGTGCTGACCGAGTGCAGCCGCTGAAGGCATCGGAGTTCTGGAAGCTGTCAACTCGCCTGGGCCAGGGACCGAGTTGCCTGCTCGGAATGAAGGCCGACGATCTCGCAGCGGCGCACGACTTCATAGGCGATTTCGCTCATCGCATCGGTGCTCTGATGGGCCGAGCCACGGCACTCGCGTTCGAGTTGGAGCGGCTCGAGCAGTCGGGTATCCGGACGCTCACCCCGTTCGACCTGCACTACCCGACACGCTGGCCCGAGCGCCTCGGGCACAAGGCGCCGCCGTTGCTCTATGCGGCGGGCACAACCGAGTTGCTCGGTATCGCAGGTCTCGGTGTCGTGGGCAGCCGCGACGTAAGTCCGACCGGCGCCGAGGTTGCCGTCGAGGCTGCCAAGTGCGCAGCCGTTCGCAACATTCCACTCGTTTCGGGCGGCTCTCGCGGCGTCGATCAGCTCGCAATGAATGCGGCACTGGATTCTGGGGGTGCAGTTGTCGGCGTGCTGGCGGACTCGCTGTCACGCAAGCTCCGCGACGCCCACGTCCGCGCAGCGATTCATGATGGACGGGCCGTCATGTGCGCGCCCTACAGCCCCGACGCCGGCTTCAATGCCGGCAACGCGATGGGTCGCAACAAGCTCATCTATGCCCAGGCCGCAGTCACGCTTGTGGTCGCGAGCGACAAGGGCTCAGGCGGCACCTGGACGGGCGCAACTGAGGCGCTCGAGTGCCAATTCGGCCGGGTCGCGGTCTGGCGAGGACTCGGCGAAGGGCCGGGCAACGAGGGTCTCGAACGACGCGGTGCCGTGCCGGTATCCGAGATCGAAGGGCTCGATGCCTTGCTCGACGGTGATGAAGCTGATCCAACCCTCGATCCGCCACCGCTCGTGGCGGTGACTGAACAGGGAACGCTCTTCGACTCAGCGCTCAGCTAAAGAATGCGGTTCGCCAGCAGTGGGTTCACTTGGCGCTTAGGGGCCGCGCGGATAGGTGGTGGCGTCTCGGAGAGTTGCTGTGACGCTTTCTGTGTGCAGATTTGCCGTCTGTGGCGGCATTTCTGCGCAAAGTCCAGGCGTCGGGGCTACCGGGCATCGCCGGCTATCCGCTGAGGCTCTCAGCGAAGCCACAAGCCAACGTCGTCGCTTCCGGAAGAGCGTCGTGAATTGCACCGTCAAGATGGCGACCGCCAGCCTTGGGAGTTCGGCCGCCCCATTGCTTGAAGAAGAACGCGACGTTTGGGGCGGTGCACTGGTCGCGAAGGTCTCTGACCCAATCGGCTTCCATCGGTCGGGCGCCTGGACCGCTCTCGCCTCCGGCGATGAGCCAGTGAATGTCAGTGAGATCGAGATTCGGCAGCGCCTCCAAGAGCGGTTCGGCGCTAATGAAACGCACCGCAGCGCCTACCGAGCGCAGATGGTCGATGCGGAAGGCGTAGCGGGGCGTCTCAACCGTGACGCCCATCCAGACGTTCGAAGGCCATTCCAGATCACCTGCGACAGCCGCAAGCCGTTTCGACCGCTTCGTGAGCACCTGGTAGGTGTGCTGAGGTGTGTCGGCCATCACGGCGAACACCTTCTGGACGAAGTCGAGCGGCACGTCGGGATGGAACAGATCGCTCATCGAATTCACGAAGATGAGGCGGGGCCTGCGCCAGTGCCGGGGCCGGTCGAGCAGGTCGTAGTGCAAAGTCAGACCGAAGCCTGGGCCGCTCAGGGCGGGATCGCCGTCACGTTGGTAGCGCAGATTGCCCATCGCCTTCAGACGCTTCGCCAGCGTGAGCGCGTAGCAGTTGTCGCAGCCCACCGAAGTGCGGTCACACCCGGTGGTGGGATTCCACGTCGCCTCAGTCCACTCGATGCCCGTCCGCTCGCTCATGATCACTTCGCTTCGGCCGTCGCGGCGAGGCTGTCGGCGAGGGCTTGGATCTCGGCGAGGGCGGATTCGAGGTCTTCGGCGATCTCGGCGGCGAGGACTGCTGGGGGTGGGAGGTCGTCGGTGTCTTCGAGGCTCTCGTCGCGTAGCCAGAAGAGGTCGAGGCTGACTTTGTCTCGGGCGATCAGCTCGTCGTAGGTGTAGCGCTTGAAGCGCTCGGACTCCTTGCGCTTGTGGCGCTCTTCCGGCCGGTACCACGTCACGAAGTCGTCCAGGTCGGCCCGCGTCAACGGGTTCTGCTTGAGAGTGAAGTGCTTATTGGTGCGCAGGTCGTATACCCACAGCTCGCGGGTCCACGGCTCTGCGGCGCCCTCGCGGCGACGGAAGAACAGCACGTTGGCCTTCACGCCCTGGGCGTAGAAGATCCCCGTGGGCAGGCGCAGCAGGGTGTGGACCTCACAGTCGTGCAGCAGCCGGCGGCGGATCGTCTCGCCGGCGCCTGCCTCGAACAGCACGTTGTCGGGCACCACCACCGCAGCGCTGCCGCCGATCCGCAGAAGGCTCACGACGTGCTGCACGAAGTTGAGCTGCTTGTTGCGGGTGGTCGCCCAGAAATCGTCCCGCTCGTAGCTGTCCGACGACGATCGACCGAAGGGCGGGTTGGTCAGCACCATGTCGAACGGCTTGCCAGGAGTATCCCGCACGGCGTCGTCAACGATGATCGGCGAGTCGGACTCCGGGCTCTCGATGCCGTGCAGCAGCATGTTCATAGCGCACAGGCGAGCAGGCAGGTCGGCGATCTCCCAACCGGTGAACGCACCCGAGCGCAGGTGAGCGGCCTGGTCGGGTTCCAAGTGCGGGAACCGTTCGACGATCGACCGGTAGGCGCCCAGGAAGAATCCGCCGGTGCCGCAGGCGGGGTCGCAGATGCGGTGGTCCGGCTCGGGGGCCATCACGTCGACGATGGCGTTGATGAGCGCTCGGGGCGTGAAGTACTGGCCCGCTCCCCTGGCGCCTTCCTGGGCGGTCTTTTCGATCAGGCCCTCGTACGCGTCGCCCTTGAGGTCGGCGTCGTAGCTCATCCAGGGGTGCTGGTCGATGAACTCCTTGATGAGCTGTTACAGCTTGGCCGGCGTCTGGATGCGGTTGCGGGCCTTGTGGAAGACCACGCCGAGCATGTCCTCGCTCGTGCCCAGTGCGGCCAATGCATCGCTGTAGTGGGCTTCGAGCTCCGTGCCCGAACGGCTCAGCAGCGACTGCCGGTCGTGCTCGACGGGCACGATTCGGTCGCCTCCGAGCATCACGTATTGCTCATCGGCCATCTTCAGAAACAGCAGATACGTGAGCTGTTCCAAATAGTCGCCGTAGGACAGTCCGTCGTCCCGCAGCACGTAGCAGAAGTCCCACAGCTTCTGCACTGCCGCCTTGGGATCGTGTGCGGGCACCCGCTCACGCGACGCCCCATCAGCGGCGCTCTCGCGGTAGCAATCTCCGTTCGACCGGTACCAACAAATTGGAAGGCTCTCTCGCGACGGTCGACATCTAGCGTGGCACGATGTCGTCGCCGCCGACAAAGAGTCAGGTCAACAAGGCAGGAAAGACGCTGCGGCGACATCTCGCGGAGGCGCAACCGGTATTGGATCGTGACCGGCTCTTGCAAGCAGGTCGTGTCGTGTACGCATTTCGAGAAGCTCATCAGAGCCCGCTCGTCAGTGCCCGAACCGGACTGGCGTCATGCATTCGTTCGGAACAGGCAACGGTGCTGTTGCTGACACAGCGTCTCAAGCGTCTCGAAACGATCTTCCACAAGTTGACGCGGGAGCCAAGGATGGCTCTCGCCGAAATGCATGACATCGGCGGCTGCCGAGCGGTGTTCTTGCATCGGCAAGATGTGGACGAGGTCGCGGTGCGGTTCTCACGCAACAGCCTCATCCGCAACGGGCGACCAGACCGCTTCATCGACTACATCACGTCACCGAGATCATCGGGCTATCGCGCCGTGCACATCCACACCCGGTATCAAGAGCGCTTTGTCGAGGTGCAGCTGCGCACGGTCTTGCAGCACGCGTGGGCCATCATCGTTGAAGCCGTAACCAGTGCCACCAGTGTCGACGTTAAGAACGGCGCAGGGGGACAGGACGTTCATCGCTACCTAACGCAATTGGGCACCCGGTGGGCTGCACACGAGGCGCAGCTTGGTCCCGCGACCGCGCCCGAACGCGACTGGATGTACGCTGCGCTCGAAACAGCGGCCAAGGAATTGACCGAGCTGGTCACGGAAACCGGGTGAGTTGCCATGAGTCATCGAACCACTACCCACTTCCTGATCGTCTACGACCATCAGGAACGCGAGCAGCTCGCCTTGAAGACCTACACCGACAGCCGGTCAGCTGTTGCGGCCTACAACGCAACTGAGCAGGACTACGAGGATCGCTCCCACATTGAGGTCGTACTCCTCGGTGCCGATTCTGAGGAAACCATCCGAATCACCCATCCGGTCTACTTTCAGTCAGGCCCTCTAGATCCTGTCGATCTCTTCAGACCCTTCCAAGACTTGCTCGCCCGGGCCTGACCAAGAGTCCTACCGACACGCCAATAGCGGGCGGCTGACCAGCCCGGTCTGCATCGTCGCCTTCGGGTCGTGCGCAGGCATCGGTACGCGCTCGGCCTACTCGGCAGCTCCCGCATGGCCGGGGACTGCTGCGCCTGGCACGGACACGGCGACGATTTCGAGATCGGTGATGCCCTCGAAGTCTGCGGGATTGGCGGTGTACAGGGGCAGACCGTTGGAGACTGCTGTGGCAGCGATGAGCGCTTCGTAGGCGCGTGCTGCGGGCTTGCGCCCCGATGCCCGCAGGTCGGCGGCAACCTGGCCGAAGGCTCTGGCGGCGGCATCGTCGAAGGGCAGCGGATCGAAGTCGGCCTCCGCTTGCTGCAAGTGAGCCTGGCGTCTCCGTCGCTCGGCGGCGTCGGAGGCTGCCAGTGGCCCGACCGACAGCTCAGCGAGCGTGATCGTCGTGATGGTTGGCTCCGCGGGCAGCATCCCGGCGTCAGCGATCCGCGGCAATGCGATCACCGCGTTGGTGTCAAGCACCCCGCGAACGTGCAGGTGCGGGGCGCTCACAAAGACGGGTCCATCACGTCGTCAATGTCGGAACGAAGCCGCACTGGGTCAACGGCCGGAAGGTGACGCCAGCGTTCGAGCAACGTCGAGGCGTCGAGCGCCTGGCGGGGCAAGGGACGCAGTTCCGCCACCGGCCGACCCGACCGGGTGACCGTGAGCCGTTCACCCGCCTGCACACGATCCACAACATCACCCCCATGGTTGCGAAGCTGCCGGATGGTGACCTCGCCCATGGCCTCAATGTATCACTGGTGATACATCTTGGACCAACGGTGGATGATGTCGGCATCAGAGCAGATGTTGCCGAAGGCTGAACACCACGCATCAGCATCGGCCCGCCCACAGGCGTCCCCGTCACCACGGCGAGACCAAGCCGCGGTATACCGGGGGTCTCACGACCGCTCTCGAGGGATGGCCGCAGCTATGACAAACAGATTCGTCGCTGCGATGGCGTTCACAGCGCTGGTGCTATCGGTACTGTCGCTCTTCGTCGCGTTGGGTGCCACCGACGATCAAGTGACCTCGCCAGCCGCCGAGGTTGCCCCGCCGACGACCGCTTCTGTTGCCATCGAGGCACCAAGCACGACGGTCGCCCCTCTGGCTGGGAACGCACCAGACGAAGTTGCCCCCGTCACGGTGCCCACAGCTACCGAACCGCCCGTGACGGCTGCCACGACACCGCCCACGACGGCACCGCTTCCCGGCACGCCGTCGGCAGTCGGACCAGCAGCGGGCACGCAACTCGGCGTTGTCGGCGTCAGCCACGACGATTTCCTCAACGTCCGCGACGTGCCCAACGGCAATGTCGTCGCCACGCTCACGCTGCGCATCGCAAACTCGGCCAGTGGCGAGCAGTCGATCCTGGTCGGAAGTCCCGAAGCCACCGAGACAATTGCGACACTGGACGTCGTAGGTGTGACAGCCACAGGTCGCACACGCGACCTGCGCACCAGCACCTGGCACGAGATACAAGCCGGCCCGGTCACCGGATGGGCCAGCAGCAACTACCTCGCCCCGCTGTCGCCCGATACCCGGCTCGATGTGACCGCACAAGTCTTGGGTGCCATCGGCCCCACCCCGTCGGCACCGACCATGACCGAACTCGCCACCCAGGTCGCCGCCGAATTCGCCTCCGACGAACCACCGTCACGCATCAGATTCACGTCCGCGACGAGTGCGTTTGAAGCCTTGGCCGAACTCACTGTCGATGTGGTCGGCCAGCCCGATGACGCAGTACGCGGCTATCGCTTGTGGATCACCGCTGAGACCGCCGGAGATTGGATGGCCGCCCTCAGCGACGGCGACATCAATACCGATGCAGGCCCGTACACGCTGCGAAGTGTTGCGGCCACACCCCTGTGCTACAGCCACCGCGACGTCGGCAACGACGGCAACTGCGACTAGCGCCCCAGCGACCGACGGAGCCCTTGCCGTGTCGCTCGTCTCGGCCGCAGCTACGCGGCCTGCGAGCTGCAGATGGCGCGCTTTGCAGACTTGCGATGCTTGCCAACCGCCGCACCCGCATTGCGAGACGGTGTTCCCGTCGAGACGGAGGGCGGAATTCTGCTGCAGTGGCGTGACACCGAGTCATTGGTGGCGACACCCTGAGCCGCGGCCACCGCTGCACTCTTGTAGTCCTGCACCACCCAGCCGCAAGCTTCCAGCTGCTCGTCGATATCGCGACGGGCCATCTGCTCGGGGGCCAGGTAGTCAGTCATGGAGTCCCCGTATCAAGATCACCAAACCGCACCAGCGGTCATCGTACGATCTCGCACTGGTCGGCGGAAGCGCCACCCGGCATGTCCCGATCGGCGACGCTTCACTTCGGCCTGCCGGGATTCGTGATTCTGGACCGACCGTGATTCATCTCAAGTCGATTGGCTGTCAGTAGTTGGGGGGCGTCACCATGCCTTCGAAACTTGTTCCTGCAGAGGCGTTTCCGCCGGGTGAGCATCTGCGTGACGAACTCACTGAGCGTGGCTGGACGGTCGCACAACTGGCCGAGATGATGGGTCGACCATCTCATGTCGTGTCGGAGATCCTTGAGGCCCAAATTGAGATCACGCCGGATCTGGCCCAAGTGCTCTCCGCAGCTCTCGGCACATCGACCCAACTGTGGCTCAACCTCGAAGCGGCCTACCGGCTACACACGCTCATCCATGGCACGTAGAGCCATCGCGATCTCCTCCACGCCCATGTCGCTCGATGCAACGTTCATGACGAGGTCGTAGACGTCGTCGTTGGTGGCGGCGCTCACGCTCGCGTCATTGAGTTCCAAGAACACGGCCGCCGCGAGCCAGCCGAGACGCTTGTTGCCGTCGACGAGCGGATGGTTGTTGACCACCGAGTGCAGCAACGCCGCGGCCTTGGACCAGACGTCGGGGTAGGCATCTTCGCCGAACGCGGAGGCCTGTGGTCGCGCCGCTGCCGCCCCAAGGAGGCCGATGTCGCGAATCGGTGGCGGGTCGCCGAGCAGGCGGCGCGCCAACTCGACAAGATCCTCGGTGTCGAGGTACTCAAAGCTTGCGTTCACTCGCCGAGGCGCCGGAGCGCGTCGCCATGACGCTCCATGATGAGGTCGGCCGCCGAAGCGACCCGGTCCCGATGCTCGGCCTTGGTGACGTACTCCCGCACCGCCCGCCGAGCCGCTTCCTGCATAGAAATGCCGTCGAGTGCCGCTCGTCTCCGCAGGGCTTCTTGCTCGTCGTCGGTGAGCCTGAGCGTCATCGCCATGGACGTATGGTATCACTTCGATACCACGCTCTTCCCGATGCCCAATCAGCCGAAGCCGAGGGTTCTCAGCAGTCGAAGCGGAGGCGGCGGGCTTCGGCGACCAAGAGGTCGGCTGCCTGCGGGACAGTCAACTCGGGGTGAACCGACACGATCCCGACGGCATCGCCGACAGCCATGTGCGCCAGGACGTCGATGAGCGCGGCCGTCGCCATGGTCTGCCCTCCCTGTGGCCCACCGTGATAGCTGCGATTTGCGCCTGCGTCGCGTTGGTTCTCTCGGCTCTGCCGGAGCATCTTCGGCAGTTTGTTCGAACAATTCGATGAATCAGCCAATGAACTTCAACCCGAGCAGGCGTTCTTTGTGAAATCAGACGCAGTTCGGACCCATTCGGTTCCCCGCTGTTGAGGATCGGATCGGCGAGCAACCGCTAAAGGAGCGATGCGGCGTCCGGGTCGAGGACGACCGTCACGCTTGCATGGAGCTGCAGAGCTGAGGCGGGGACCGCCTCGCACAGCGGGCCGTCCACTGCGGCTGCCACAGTCGCTGCTTTGCGTTCGCCGCACGCGAGCAGCAACAGCTCAGTCGCCGCAAGGATGGCGGCGATCCCCTGCGTGATGGCACGCTCAGGAACGGGTCGGCCGTCGCTGAAGCAGCCCGCATTGTCGGAACGGGTCTGCTCACTGAGGGCCACGATGCGAGTGACGCTGTCAAATGCAGAACCTGGTTCGTTGAAGGCGATGTGCCCGTTGAACCCGATGCCCAGGATCTGCAGGCCGATTGGTGCACTGCGAACCAAGTGCTCGTAGCGACAGCACTCGCGTGGGAGATCGGGCGCGTCAGGATCGGGGCAGTGAACTGCATCACGGCGTAGGTCGACCTGCTGCGCTAGCTCCCGCTGCACGACGCTGCGAAAGCGGCACGGATCGTCAGGATCGAGGCCCACGTATTCATCAAGCAGGTACACGTCGACGCCGGCGAAACTGAGACCCTCATGTTGGTGGCGTCGAACTAGCTCGTCATACAGCGCCTCGGTCGTGCGCCCGGTTGCAACCCCAAGGCTTGCCCGTCGCTGGTCGCGCACGAAGCGTTCGACAATGTCCGCTGCGCATTCTGAGGCAGCCACTCGATCCTCAGCGACGATGATCCTCATTGCGTGATCGGCATGCCAGCGCCAACGTCATCGCTGCGGAGACCCTCGTCGGCTCCGGGCGCACGCTCGGCTTCCAAGCCGACCATGGCTGCGACTGCGGCACCGACGATGCCGGCATGCATTCCTCGGTGTGCGACCGTGATCGGCTTCGAGAGGTCGAGTTCCGAGGCGAACCGGTCGAAGTCATTGCTGAGCCCTCCGCCGACGACCCAACAAGACGGGTGCAGCATCGCTTCGATCATCTCGAAGAACGGCTGTGCCCGTTCCGCCCACTGACTTGGTGTGAGCCCGTCGGTGGATATCGCACGCCCAGAGGCCGCCTCTTCGAAACAAGCCCCGCCGACGATCAGGCCGCCTAACTCGGAGTTCGGGATGAGACTGCCGTTGTGCAGCAGCGCGCTGCCGACACCGGTCCCGAACGTCAGCACGATGGCGAGCCCGGTCGTCCTCAGTGTGGCCTCGCCGTATCTCAGTTCTGCGAGGCCGGCTGCATCAGCGTCATTGATCAGCACCGTGTTGGCCCCAGACGCCGCACGCAAGCAAGACAGTGCGTCGGCGTCCTCCCAGGAACCGCCAAGGTTCGGCGCATGTCGCAACGACAGACCGTCGATCACACCCGGCAGCGCAACACCGACCGGTCCCGACCATCCGACCGCCGACATGATTCGACCGATTGCCGCCATCACGTCATGCGGTGTTGCCGTGGGAGGCGTGGCTTCGGTCAGGACGGGCCCTGACAGCTCCCCCACGGCGACATCCACGACAGCTCCCTTGATGCTCGTTCCGCCCACGTCGATGCCGATCTGCAGCGAGCTGTTGCCGGCGACGGTTCGCGACGACCCGAATTCGCCCGCGTCTTCAACCTCCGATTCGGGTCGCACGCCCAGGTCGTCGCTCATGGCTCCGGACCGTCGTGGCGGGAACCGGTGATGTATGCAACGAGGTCATCCTTGGTCACCGCGCTGACATCGACCTCCGCAGCTGTGCGCCCCTGACGCAGCACGACCGCCCGGTCGCACACTGCCATGACCCTGTCCATGTTGTGGGTGATGAGCAGGACGGCCACGCCGGCGCTGCGCAATCCGCGAATGAGGTCCAGGACGCGTGCAGCCTGCTCGACACCCAATGCAGCGGCGGGCTCGTCGAGCAGCACGATCTGCTGTCCCCATGCGGCAGCCCTGCCGATCGCGACTGCTTGGCGCTGGCCGCCCGACAGCGCGCTCATCGGGCGCCGCAGCGAAGGGAGTCGGATGTCGAGGCGACCCAGAATCTTCCCGGCCTCGACGCGCATGCGCTTCTTGTCGAGCACTCCGAGCCATGACCCCAAACGTCCCCCACGCGTGTGCTCGCGGTTGAGGAACAGGTTCTCCACGACATCGAGCGGGTCGATCACCGCCAGCGTCTGATGCACCGTCTCGATGCCCAGCGATCTGGCTCCTTCCGGTGATCCGATCTCGCGCCTGTGTCCATTGACGAAGACACTTCCGGCGTCAGGCCGGTACACCCCAGCGATGCACTTCACCAAAGTGGACTTGCCGGCTCCGTTGTCGCCGAGCAACGCGGTCACCTCGCCGTAGCGCAAGCTCAGCGTGACATCGTCGAGCGCCCGCACAGCACGAAACGACTTGCAGATGCCCGTGGCTTCCAAGGCTGTGACGGCAGTCATGTCGAGCTCACCTCGACCCGATCCCCGAAGCCGTTCCACACTCCGACCACCCGAGGCTGGCCTTGCGACACTCCCGACAGCCCAGTGACAAGCGCCCTGGTCACGAACGCCTGGATCCTGAAGCCGAAGACCACCGTCGCGCCTTCCGTCACGGTGCAGCCAGCGTCGGGGTGCAAGCGGGCGTAGTAGTCGATCGCTGCCGGATCAGGCATGTCCACGGGCACGGACGACGTCGAAATCTCTGCAGCGTCATGGGCCACGACTGCACGGACCTGGTACTCGCCGAACACCGGGTCGACATACAGACCGCCCCCGAAACAGAGCGGCACACCTTGATGAATGTGGGCCACCTCGCTGAGGTACAAGACCCCTGGCTGCTCAGGCAGATCCCGAACGGCGTGCAGCGGCGTGGTGCCGGTGAGTCCGTGGCCGGGCTCGACTTGGGTGGCCCCGGACTCGGCGAGCAGCCCGAGGACTTCGGTGGAGGTGGTCCCCGGCAGGTTCATCTCGAGGTGAGCGGGACAGGCCGGGTGCCGTCGTACGAGGTCGGCTGCCCGTGCCAGCGTCTCGACGTTTCGGGTGGCAGCGACGCTGCCCCGTCGTTCATCGAAGAGCATGGCCGGAAAGGTCGTGAGTCCGGCGAACTCGGCCCCATCGAGCGCTGCGATGACGTCGACCGCCGAGAGAAGGTCGCCGAGCGGCACGCCTCCTTCGTGACCGGCATAGAACGTGTCACCCGGGTCGAAGACCCGCAGCAGGAGGCGCTGAGTTCGACCGCTGTCACGTGCTGCTGCCGCGGCCTCCGCCGCCTTGTTCACGGAGAAGACCGTCCAGTACTCGGGCGCCATCGTGGCTGCCTCGCCCGCTTCGGAGCGAGGAACCTGAACGAGGTGTCCGAGGTGACCGAGTCGGTGGCCATTGCGAATGATGGGGCGGGCACACGCCATGTCGACCGCAACGAAGCCGTCCACGCCGCCGGCCGCCATGGCCGCCATCGCGCCGGCGGCCCGGCCGATCTGCTTGGTCATCGCGTACACGGTGAGGTCGAGTGTCCGGGCCCGAGTGCACAGCACGTTTGCGTTTGCCTCGATGGCGTCGAGGTCCAGCACGTAGCTGTTCGCCGGGATCTTCCCCGCCTGGTGCAATTCGACAGCGGCTTCGACGAACCCGGGATTGCGGTCGAGCAGGGATCGAAGGAACATCTCCTCAGCGCTCCCGCTGCTCGCGCATGCTCAGCGCGACGGCCAGGATGATGATGACGCCCCTTGCGATCAACTGATCGGCAACTCGCAGCCCCATCAGGATCAAGCCGTTGTTGAGCATGGCCATGATGACCGAGCCCATGATCGCCCCGGCGACCGATGCACGCCCGCCGAACAGGTTGGTCCCGCCGATGACGACGGCGGCTATCACCGTGAGCAGCAGGTTCTCGCCAAGATCGTGGCGTCCGATGGCCAGTCGGCCAGCCAGCAGCACGCCGGCGAATGCAGCCGCTGCAGCGCTGGTCACCAGCGCCGCGATGCGGATGCGGTCCACGTTGATGCCCACCGCTTCTGACGCGGAACGGTCGGCTCCGACCGACAGGACGTGGCGGCCCCAACGAAGCTGATGAAGTGCCAGATGCCCGATGAGGCCAACGACCACGGTCCAGATGAGCAGCGAGGACACGGGACCCAGCGAGCCCGCGCCGAACACCGCCGAGAACGTGTCGTTTCGTATCGGCAGCGACTGCAGGTTGTTCATGTTGCGCGCTATGCCGCTGACAATCCCGAGCATCCCCAAGGTGACGAGGAATGACGGAATGCGCACCTTCACAGTGATCAGGCCGTTGACCAACCCGATTGCCGCGCCGACGGCGACCGCCGCCAAGGCTCCAGCGAAGAATCCGTAACCGCCCACCGCTTCTGCGGCCACCAACGACGAAAGCGCCGCAATCGAGCCGACGGAAAGATCGATCTCGGCGGCAGCGAGGGCGAATGCCATCCCTACTGCCATGACGGCTATCGGTGTTGCCTGCCGGCCGATATTGAGCAGGTTGGACGCGCTGAGGAACCCATCGTCGTGCAAGGTCACCGCGAAGACTCCGAAGATGAGCGCCGACGCCACGTAAACGACGTATCCGCGAGATCCTGAGTCCTGGCGATTGGACAAGAGCCGCCCAAGACCCCTGGGAGGGTTTGACTGGCCCGGGGCGCCGAAGTCCTGCGTCACGATGGGTTCCTCAGCTCGCCCCCGAAAGGACGAGTCTGCGTCAGTTGCCGAGGGCGTCCAGAACCTCTTTCGGGGGTTCCGCGGCCAAGGACTGACGATAGGCGTCGACGATGTTGTCGGCCGTCACCCCAATTGCAGGCACCACGACAAATGCCGGAGCCGCCTTGCCCAGCAGGCCGTAGGCGCCCTCGAATGCCATCGTGCGGCCGAGGTTGTAGGCCTCATCGGCAGCGATGCCGACGATGTTGCCGCCCTCGACCAGATCGAGCGACACGTTGGTGTCCAGATCCATCGTCACCACGGCAACATCGGATGCTCCCGCAGCGCGGAGCGCCGCCAACACGCCGTCGGCTGGGCCGGCGGACCAAGGTGCATAGATGCCGTCGAGATCTGGGTGACGCGTGAGCAGCGCCGCGGCGATCTCCTCCGCAGCGGCCGGATCAGCGAGCCCCTGTTCGGCGACGATCTCGATGCCTGGATAGTTGATCTCGATCCACGACTTGAATGCCTGATCCCGTTGGTTGGTGACGTAGTACGCAGCGTCGTGGAAGATGAATCCCACTTCGCCTTCGCCACCGAGGGCCTCGCCAAGCAGGTTGGCTGCGGTGATGCCCATCGCCGCGAGGTCATCGGTCACGATGCCGACGTAGTCCTCGCCATGGACGTACCCCTGCGGGACGTTCGAGAGGAAGACCAACTGCACGCCGGCTTCGGTTGCAGGACGGAATGCTGCCGCACCGGCGTCGGGTCCGATGGCCAAGCTGATGATGATGTCGGGATTCTGCGCCATGACCGTCTCGACATCGTTCGCCTGCTGAGCAGCGTCGAACGAGGCATTGGTCTCGGCAATCACCTCGATTCCGAGTTCTGCGAAGGCATCGCGTGCGCCTTGGCTCACTGCATCGGTGAACGCGCCCGCGGTGTGCCAGAGCAGAGCGGCCGTGTGGCTACCTGCCTGCACCTGCGCAATCTCGTCATCGCTGAGCGTGATCTCGCTCGACGCGACCGCCTCCTCGCCACCAGGGCCTTGGGTGACCGGTGCGGTGGGTGCGTCGTCAGCCATGTCATCGTCGGCCATGTCGTCATCGGCCATGTCGTCATCGGCCATGTCGTCATCGGCCATGTCGTCGTCAGCCATGTCGTCATCGGCGGGAGCGGTAGTCGCCGGAGCGGCACCGCCGTCCGCATCGCTGTCGGTGTCACCGGTGCACGAAGCAGCGAGCAAGGCGAACACCGCCAGCAAGCACAAGAGCAAGAGTCGCCTCGGCGCTCGCACTCGAGACTTGGTCGTGTGTCTTTCTGATTTGGTTCTCATGGGTCCCTCCTCCGGGTCCGGCTTATGAGTCCTCGACACCGCACCACTCGGCAATGAAGTGAGCGAGCGTGCGGGTTGCGGTCACCAGCTCGTCGATGGCGACCCGCTCGAACGGTGTGTGGCAGTGCGAGATGTCTCCGGGAGCGAAATAGACGCCAGGAATGCCCAGGTCCCGCAGGAATGGCTTTTCCGACCAGTAGGGAGCGCCCTCGATACGGGCCTGCTCGCCGGTTACCGAGGTGATCGATGCGGCGAGAGCGGCCACTCCCGGATGGTCGGCGGAGACTTCGTCGGGTGTGCCGCCGACGACGTGATCCCGGGGAGCGCTGAAGTCCACGCTGCATTCCACGGAATGCTCTGCCGCGGCGTCCGTCACAACGCTGCGAATCTGCTCAGCGGCCGCGTCGAGACTCTCGCCCGGATTGATCTTTCGAATCAGCGACGCCTCGAAACGCCCCGGCACGGCGATGTTGCCACCCGAAGAAACCGAGGTGACCAGCAGGAAGGCTTCGCCGAGCAACTCATGGGCCGGCACCATTGCTCGCAGCTCGTCGGAAAGCTCCCACAAGCGGCTGAGCAAGCTGTGGCCGGCCTTGAGCGCATCCACACCGAGTTCGGGTCGTCCGAAGTACGCAGACTTGCCAATGCAGACGATGTCGGCGATGAGGAATCCCATCTGCGCGGTGTAGATGGCCGATGTCGTCGGCTCGGTATAGATGGCGAAGTCGGCGACGCCTCGTGGACTGTCGCTCGCCGCCGTGCGCATTCCGAGCGACACGCCAGACCCCGGCTGTCCGGATTCCTCGTCGCAGACGAACCACGTGGAGACTGCACCGGCCGGACGCAGCCCGACCCTGCTGAATGCCCGGAGCGCCTCGATGATGATGCAGATGCCCGCCTTCTGGTCGGCGGCACCTCGTCCCCAGATTTCGCCGTCGATGACGCACGGCTGGAATGGGTCTGCGCGCTCGGTCCCAGCCCAGTGCCGCTCCCAGTCGTCAACGGCGACCGTGTCAAGATGACCAGCGAGCAGCAGTGACCGGCCGCTGTCTCCCCCGGCGCTGCCGTACACATTCGGCCGGCCCGGCTCGCATTCGATCATCTCTGCTGCGTGGAATGCTCCCGATTCGTTGAGACAGCCCAGCGCCCAGCGGGCGACGTCGGACTCATTGGGCGTGACACTCGGGATGCGGACGGCTTGCCGCAGCAGCTCTACGACCGCGTCAGCGTCCACCGCGTCGGCGACGAGCGCGGCGGCGCTACTCATCTGCGCTGGTCTCCCAAGACTTCTGGCACGAGGGTCTCGTGCACGATCCGCAGACTCATCGACACGGCTCCTGCGAGAGCGGCCCGACGTCCCAAACTTGACGCAGCCAGCTCGGGGGGTGCCCCCACGAGGCCTTCGAGCCGTTCCCGCACGGCATCGACGAAGACAGGATTGACGCCGACTCCGCCGCCGAACACGACCCGGGCCGGATCCGCGATCAGGCAGAGGTGCGACACGGCGAGCGCCATCGACTCCGCAACTTTGTGCAGGACGTGGCGTGCGGCGGCGTCATTCGCCTCAGCCGCGGCAAGGATGTCAGGAACGTCAGAGCTGGGAGCCAGCCCGCTGTCGTAGCCATCCTCGATTGCTCGGCCGAAGAGCTTGCGAATGGACGGCGCTGAGGCCACATCTTCGAGCGTGACTGGAGGTTCGCCAGGTTCTGGGTGCTGCAGCAGCAGAGAGCCCATCTCGCCTGCGGACCCGGTACCTCCTCGATACAGCTCCCCGTCGACCACGATCGCACCGCCGATGCCGGTGCCGATCGAGATCGCAGCGAAGTCGCCGCCCGGCTGATCGTCGTCCAGATGGGCGAGCTCCCCGAGCGCAGCGAGGTTCACGTCATTGTCGACATGGACTCGATCGACCGTGACTCCGAGTTGCTCGGCGAGCCATGCACGCGGCGACAACTCATCGAATCCGGGCAGGTTCAGTGCCTGCTCAACGCGGTCGCTGCCGGTTCGGTAGATGCCCGGCACACCGATGCACGCGGCGCTGCACGGCTCATCAATGGCGTCCAGCATCGCCGAGATGGCTCGCCCGAGTCGCTCGAACGCCGTCGG
The DNA here is from genome assembly GCF_965237655.1 of Candidatus Poriferisodalis sp. Taxonomy (GTDB): domain Bacteria; phylum Actinomycetota; class Acidimicrobiia; order Acidimicrobiales; family Poriferisodalaceae; genus Poriferisodalis. The sequence goes on along the minus strand of NZ_CBDEGB010000002.1, from coordinate 680,550 downwards.
AGCATCCGGTCCTGTCTCCATCTCGCGATCAACGATGAGGTTCCCGAAGAGGTCTCCGACGCCGATCAGCATCTTGGTGGCGCCGATGTCGGCCGCAAGCACCTGCCGTGCCGTCGGGACGAGTTCGTAGAGCGCCGCCGGCCTCCCGATGGATCCGGTTCTGTGGCCCTCCGAGGCGACACGCACCAGTCCCGCCGACGTCATGTCAGCCATGAGGGCTGACACCGTCGGTTTCGACAGTCCGGTGGCCCGGGCAATGCCAGCGCGAGACATCTGCCGCGGGTGTGCTGTGAACATCGCGTCAGCGATCCTCTGCCCGCTCAGCAGCCGCAGACCCCCCGAACGCGCTCGGTCGTCCATATTGTTAGTAATCTTACCTTACAAACTCAACGTGTCAAGACGCCATGTCGGCCTTGTCCGCTGCCACGGCCCTTTTGGGACAGTTCGCCCGAGAATCAGTTGCGGGCGGTGGCGATCCAGGTAGCTGCGGGGAAGACGACGCCTGCAGGGGTTTGTCGAGGCCCCAGCACAGCGGTCACGGCTTCGCGGACCTGGTCGTGGACCTCTGGCGGGTGGCCCTTCAGGGCCCGGCGAGCAATACCGAGATCCATGGCGAAGTCGACCGTCTCTTCGAGGGTGCCTCCCCCGCTGAAGACGAGCTCGGTGTCGTGCGGCCGGAGGGCGATGCCGAACCAGCCAGCTGCGTCGAGGATGCCCCGCACATGGTCGGGGTCGGCGAAGGCGAACGGATCGACGGCCGGGCCGTCACTAGGCGGCAACTCCACGACCTCGAGCACTGCCTTGTTGACCGAGATCAGCCACGGGTTATTCCGCGCCCGTTGCCAGCAGACGAACGAGAGCTGACCGCCGGGGCGCGTCGCTGCCCGCAGGTTCGCAAATGCGGCGACCGGGTCCGCGAAGAACATCACCCCCAGGCGGGAATACACCAGGTCGAAGCCGTCGAAGCTGCCGTTGTCGGCAGCCGGGCCCGCAGCCAGTCCAGCAATGTCGGCCGTCTGAGCATCGACCACGGCGAAGCTGATCGGTGCCGCTTCCGGATGCTTCGTGGCGTGGTCGGCAGCCCGCCGCTGGGCCACTTCGATCAGCGCATCGCTGATGTCGACACCCAGCACCGAACCGGTCACGCGCTCGCTCCACTGCAGCGACGTCTGGCCACAGCCGCAACCCACATCGAGAACATGTGCCCCCGCCCGCAACTGCTCGGCAACGCCCATTGCCGCAACGCCGAGGTGGGCGAGCTGCGCATCGAGTCGTTCCTGCTGGTCGGCCCACACCGCCGCGTTGCGCCAGAACTCTCGTTGGTCCGCGTTGGGGTCGTCGCTCACGCTGGTCCCTTTCTGAGGCTGCCTTCTTCTAGCAGGCCACGCCAGAGGCTTCCGAACAGCCTGATACCCGCAACGGCGGTCAGAACAAGGTTTCGCCAGGGCCGGCGAACGCCCGCTCGTAGGTCGCCAACGCGCTGGTTGTGTCACGGTGCGCTGCGCTCGGCACCGGCTCGGCGTTGGGCAGCGCATCGGCGAACGACCAGCTCAGCCGGTGAATGGCGCACGGGCCATGCGTCGCCAAAGCCGCACGGTGGACCGGCGCCGGATACCCCTTGTTCGACTCGAACCGGTACGGCGGAAACTCGGTCGCCAGCCCTGACATGATCCGATCCCTCACCACCTTGGCCATGACCGACGCCGCAGCAATCGACAGGCAGCGCCGGTCGCCCTCCACCAGAGCAGTGCTCGGACGCCAGTCCACGAAGTTGAAACTGCCGTCGAGCAGGACACGATCCGGCTCGGCTCCGAGCACATCCAGTGCCCGACGTGTCGCCAACCTCAGCGCATCGGTCATGCCCAGCTCGTCGCATTCGGCTGCAGTGGCGTGTCCCACCGACCACGCACGGGCCCAGTCGTCGATGCGCTCGAAGAGCTGTTCGCGCACTTTGGGACGGAGTTCCTTCGAGTCGCGGATGCCGTTCACACGCCCATGCGACGAAACCACCACCGCACCGACCGTCAGCGGTCCGGCCCAGGCTCCGCGGCCCACCTCGTCCACGCCGACGACCGTGGCCTCGCCCGCCTCCCAGCACCGCCGCTCGAACGTGAGGCTCGGCCGTGCCGTCATGGAATCGAACCTAGTTGCCGACCCTGTCCCGATCAGAACCCACGGGCACCCTCTAGGGCGCTGGCATCGGAGCGAGCAGAGTCTCGCCACGCCACTGCGTCGCAGTGAACGCCGGGTCCAAGCCTGGCGCAGTGACGCTCGGCGCCTCGCCGCCCGAGTCGCGGGGCACCACGTCCCACAACAGCGCAGGCCGCTCGCCATGCCAGCGCACCGCCCACGACACCGTGCCGATCCGGGTCGGGACGTCATGCACCTCCACCGGTTGTCCGAGCCAAGCCGCAGGCCAGTGCGCAGCAATTCGCAACTTCGGCCGCTCCTTTGAGTTCGACCCGCCGTCGTCGGGGGCATCGACAAGCAGCCGCAACAGGGTGCGCACGATCAGTCCGCCCACTCGCAGGTCTTGGCCAGCCCCGTCGGTGCCGGTGCGCAGCTGTGGATGCATGAAGGTTGGCCAGTTCAACGTTGGCGATGCCACCGACACCAGTGCTTCTAGGCGTTCGTAAGCCCGAGCCGGCGCCACACGCGCCTCGGCAAACGCCAGCAGAGCAGTTGCCATCAGGTCGTGACCGCGCGACGCTTCGGCATCGGGAACGAAGTCCGTCGGCGTGCCTTCGGGAGGCTCACCACTCACAAAGGGCAGCGCCGGCGACCAAGGGACGGCCGCGTGCACCCACAGACCGCCGTCACGCATCTCCCACTCCCACCGTCGCTTCGTCGAGGCTTCGTTCTGGCCGTGCTCTGGAATCTCCCACGGCAGGTGACCCCGGAAGTTCAGGTAGAAGGTGGGTGCGTCAGGCTCCGCACTGACGTCCAGCCTTCTGTGTGGCGGCAGCGACTTCCCAGCGCGCCGCAACTCGGTGGCAGCACGATCAGCACCCAGCCGTCGCAGCATGCGGTAGCCGGCCCGCAGCCCCTCCCGATTGGCCCACGCCTGTTCCCATTCGGCGTCGCGCGTCAGCAGCCAACGGACCGCTGAGGTCACGAATTCTCCCAATGCTTCGGCCAATTCCTGGTCGCCATGCAGCGACAGCAGGTGCTCTGCCAGTACCAGCGACGTTGCCGTGACCGTACGGCCCAAGCTCGTCGTGTAGCCCGAGGCATCTTGCACCTGGGCCTGCCGTATCAGCAGGTCACGCGCCAACTCGGGCGAGCCGCCCTCGATCAACCCCAGCAGTTGAACCAGATCGTCGCCGTCTTCCTGATCGACGATGAACGCGGGATGCCACAACATCGGACCGGTCGTGCCGTGGCCGTCGTCAGCTGGCCAGGTACTCAGCAACAGCGACGCGCGCGCCGCTTCGACCGCATCGGCGAACCGGCCACCAGGCAGCTCAAGCCGGCAGCCGGCATCCAAGCGCCGGCGCCACCCATGGGCAACTCGTTCCAGGCTCGGCAACCGATCGAAGAGGTCGGCCGCCTTGGGTCCGATGGCGGGCGTATCGGACCAATCCCCCCAGTTGCGCGCAATGATCGCGACCCGCAGCGTCGATCCGGCAACCAGGGGAAAGACCGCGGCCGCAGTAGCAAGTCGATCCGGGCTCTCGACCGAGACAGGCGCCGCAGCGTCGGGTTCCACCGTCGTGTCCATCCCGCCATCGTCCGCTGGGCCGCTGGGGCGGATGGCAACGGGAGTCGAGTGCTGCACATCGGCTTGCGATGCCGCGACGAGCGACGCCGCGCAGTCGACCCCTCCGCTTGCAGCAATGACATCGCCGGGCAGCCGGTCGAAGATCACCTGCCGATGCCAGCCAGTTCTCAGGCTCCAGCTGCGCCCATCGACGGTGATCCCCTCGATGACGCCACCGTTGTCCCACTCCATGCTGCCGCCGTGCACTTGGGAGTATGCGCTCAATTCGTACGGTCTGGCCGCCGTCGCGACAGCGATGGGCGCGCCCGTCTCGTTGGTGATTTCGATGAGCAGCGCTTCTGACGCACCCTGATCGCTCGACGCGCTGCGCGCCGCCGCTGCCCGGTGAACGACATCGCCGCCTCCGACACGCAGCACGGTCTCAACGACCGGCATGTTGTCTGCCAGACGCTGGCGGACCGCGGGCGCGCGCGACGGGAACACCCACTGATCACCGGCCCGTACCCACCAATCCATCGACCACGGCCCCGATACGACCAGACCCCGGGGGTCGACCTCAGCGCGCTCGTAGCTCTCGGGCACTCCAATGACTGTCCATGAGCGACTGACCGTGTTGGTCAGGACGTTTGCGACGAACTCCTCGTCGCCGATCCACATTCGGAACTTGCTGCGCTGTGGCGCGTATGCCGGCGAGTCGGGGTCGCGCTGGCGTTCGGCCCACCACGGCCCGACCCAATCGGCGGGCGGCTCGGTTGGCTTCGGAGGGCGCCACTGGTGCCGTCGAGCCCGGAACTGCAGGAATGATGGCAAGCGCGGCAGCGGCCAGCGCCACGCCCCTCGAGACGGGAAGGTGCGGGTGACATCCCTTCTTCGCCGCCTGGACATCCTGTCGTCCTATCAGGTCGAGGTCGCGACCCCTCTGCATGGGTGTGCCGCGTTCGGTCGTGTCCGCGGGCTGCGGCTGCGCTCGGACCTCTGAGCAGCCATACACTCGCCGCGGGTGACTGCAACGAGCGTCAGGCCGACCGTGCTCATCCCCGTCAAGGGCTTCCGGCTTGCGAAGGGCCGCCTCGCCGAGCGTCTCAATGAGACCGAGCGCGACGAGCTGGCACGCAACATGGCCGCACAGGTCGTCAAGGCGGCCGGATCACTGCCCGTGCAGGTCGTCTGCGACAACGACGAGGTGTCGCGTTGGGCCCGCACCGTCGGCGCAGATGTGCTGTGGATCGAGGCCAAGGGCCTGAATCCTGCCCTCACTGCTGCCGTCGCAGAACTTGAAACTTCCGAAGGCCGCAACTACGACAGCCCAGGTCATGTGCTCATCGCGCACGCCGACCTGCCCCATGCCGAGACACTCGCCGGGCTGGCAGAAGCCGGCACGGTCACGATCGTCCCGGACCGGCATCTCGACGGCACCAACGTGATGGCGCTCCCGCTGGGGACTGGTTTCGAATTCCACTACGGGCCTGGCTCGTTCAACGCCCACTGCGCCGAAGCTCTGCTCCACGGCCTCGACCTGCGCGTACACCGCGTTGCCGCGCTCGAATTCGACATCGACACGCCCGACGACTTCGACGCCGCCGGCCTCTCCCTGCCAACAACGGCCGATGCCCCCTAAAGCTGAGTTCGCCGAGCCCGAGTTCACGGTGGACCTGCCGGTGCCTGACTCGGCGCTCGTCATCGCAGCACACCCCGACGACGCCGAGTTCGACTGCGGCGCAACGCTGGCCAAGTGGGCTGCCGCCGACGCCATCGTGCATCACTTCATCTGCACCGATGGCTCCAAGGGCACCTGGGACACCGATTGCGACCAGGCCGAGCTGGTGCAGACCCGCCAAGGCGAGCAGCGCGCCGCCGCTGCGGCTCTGGGCGCAACGGGTGAGGTGCGCTTCGGCGGCCACATCGACGGCGAGCTGGACAGCGATCTCTCCTCCCGGGCCCAGGTTGCCCAAGTCATCCGCGAGCTGCGGCCCGCTGTTGTGCTGGGGCATGACCCGTGGAAGCGCTACCGGCTGCATCCCGATCATCGGCATGCCGGGCTGCTGGCCGTCGAAGGCGTAGTTGCCGCACGCGACCCGTTCTTCTTCCCCGAGCAGGACCTCCCGCCGCATCGCCCCGACGAGCTGCTGCTGTTCGAAGCCGACGAGCCCGACCACGCCGAGAACGCCGAGGGCTGGACGGCCGCCAAGACCGCCGCTCTGCTGTGCCATCGCAGCCAATTCGTAACCACCCACGACATCACCGACCCCGACGACGCCGCCCAGGTGCAGCGCTTCGCCGACTGGGTGGACGCCGTGGCGGTGGCCAGCGGCCAGCCTGCCGGGCTCGCCTACGCCGAGCTCTTCAAGCGAATCAAGAACCTGTAGGGCCGCGGCGCAGCTACGCCGTTAGAGCGCAGCGTCGATCTCGGCCTTGTCCCAATAGCCGGTTCGCGGCGCCACAGCACCAAGGGCATAGCCCGCCAACCGTGCTGCAGCCTCGTAGCCGAACAGCTCGATGACATCGAACACGGCGGAGGGCCCCAGCGTGTGCAACGCCCGGTCTCCCTCGCTCCCCGGACGGGGCAGGTGCGGGGTCAGCAGGAGCAGCTTCGCGTCGGGATCAGCTCCAGCGAGCACTGACGCCCGACCGAGCGCCTTCCACAACGTGTCGGCCCGCAACAGACCCGGCCGCACGGTCGTGAATGCGCCCGCTATATCGACCCACCACTCGCCTCCCGCTTGGTCAGCGAGCAGGAAGCTGAACTGCACTCCGCCGCCACGTACCTTGGCCGGGCTGCGCAGTATTTCGAAACCGAAGCCCTCCAAGAGCTCCGCGGCGATGTCGTGTGCCTTGCGACCAGCTTCGACGGCATGTCGCACGAAATTGTCCGCGCTCATCGAATCCGCAATCGCGCCTGCCGCCGCTTCCGACTCATCGGCGGACTCAAGCGCGCTGAATAACGCCGGTTGCTGTGTGGGCCGTTGGCGCTGCTTCCACGCGACGTGAGCACTGGCGACCCGGGAGCGCGCCAATTTCACGTAGTCGGGATCGAGGTCGTAGCCGACTGCCCTCCGACCGCACAGCACGCTGGCCACCAACGTGGTGCCCGAACCCATGAACGGGTCCAGCACGAGGTCGTCCTCGTAGGTGTACAGGTCGATCAGGCGACGTGGCAGTTCCAGCGGGAACGGGGCGGGGTGTCGCACACGCTGGGCGCTCTCGGGCCCCATGTCCCACACGTCGAGCGTGGCCTCCATGAATTCGTCCGTGGACAGGCTGCTGCGGTAAGGCAGCCCTTCGGCTTCACGCCGGGACGCCGACCGCGCTCGATCGAAGCGCCCCTTGCTCGCCACGATGATGCGCTCGGTGGTGTCACGCAGCGTCGGATTGGACGGGCTGCGAAACGACCCCCAAGCACACGACCCGCTCGACCCCTTGCTCTTCTGCCACACGATCTCGCCGCGCAGCAGCAGGCCCAGCTCTTCGAAGATGCGCGCCACATCCCCCGACAGGCTGCGATACGGCTTGCGGCCGAGATTCGCCACGTTCACCGCGATGCGCCCGCCCGGCTCGAGCACCCGGACGCATTCGGCGAACACCTCTCGCAGCATGCCCAAGTAGTCGAAATAGCTCGTCGGAATCCGGTCGTCAGACGCAGCAGCCAGCGCGTCCTCGTACGCCTTGCCAACGAAATACGGCGGTGAGGTGACTACCAATGCCACGCTGGCGTCCGGCAGCTCAGCCATCTGCCGGGCGTCGCGGCAGATGCAGCCGTCACCCAGACGCTCGGTCAGGTCAGGGTCGAATTCGGGTCCCCGCGCAACCGTGTCGTCATCGCAAAGATTCGGTGGGGTGAAGCGGGCGTAGAACTCCGACGCGTCGTGCCCCTCGCGCCGGGAGGCACCAAATCGCGACGTGACCGTACGGCGAGCGGACGGCGTGACAAGGCGCGTTCCGCCCAATGTCTCCCGGGGAGCCATTTGTCACAGAGTACCAAATTGGAACAAACGCGCGCATCGGGGTGACCGCGCCGGTTCAGGCGTCGTGCAGCACCATCCGCACACGCTTGTTGCCCTTGCCCTTCGACTCGGTCTTGGTGATCTCGAAGCGACCGACCGCCCCGGTGGACGCCACGTGCGTACCGCCGTCGGCCTGCCGATCCAGCCCGACGATGTCCACCACCCGGATATTGGTGACCGACTCCGGGATGAGATTCACCTTCGTGCGGATCAGCTCGGGATCGGCGAACGCCGCACCACGGTCCAGGAAGCTCACCTCGATCGGACGATCCGCAGCGATCTCGGCGTTCACCAACTCGGTGACACGCGCAGCGAAGCCCTCCGGCAGCGGACCGAACTCGAAGTCCATGCGGGCCGAGAGCGGCTCCATGTTCCCACCGGTCACCAGCACGCCCCACTCGTTCCAGATGACGCCGCACAGAATGTGCAGCGCTGTGTGCGTACGCATCAGCTGCAGCCGCCGGTCCCAATCGATCGAGCCTGCGACCGCCGTTCCCACCGATGGCGGCTCCCGATCTACCCAGTGCCAAATGAGACCACCGTCCTTGCGCACGTTCAGCACTTGCCACTCGTTGCCGCTCCCGTCGGCGAGCGTGCCTGTGTCATGGGGCTGGCCGCCTCCGGTCGCATAGAAGACGGTCTGGTCGAGTGCGACTGCGTCGTCGCGCACCGCGACGACGGTTGCTTCGACGCTCGTCTGGTAGGCGTCGCGCAGATAGATCTGGTCTGTCTGGGAGTCAGCGTTCTCGTCGGTCGACATGGCCGCCGACGATAGGGGACTCGTCGAATTACCGTTGCGCCTGTGCGAGTGGTGACGTGGAACCTGTGGTGGCGCTTTGGGGACGACTGGCAGGCGCGTCACTCCGCCGCTGCTGCCGCACTCGAAGCGCTCGAACCCGACATCGTGTGCTGCCAGGAGATCTGGGCCACACAAGACGGCATGGACCAATCGGCGGTGCTGGCCGAACGCCTTGGCATGCACGTCGCACATCAGCCGAGGTTCGGTCGCAGGGGCGAATCGTTCGGCAACGCCATCTTGAGCCGGTCGGAGATCCTCAGCTCAGAGGTGCACACGCTGGCCTCAGAGGTGCACACGCTGGCCGTCGACAACCAATCGGGCCACCGCAGTGCTGTCGTGGCGCGCATCGCCCGCGGCGACGGCGAGATGACCGTCATCTGCACGCACCTCGAGCATCGCTTCCACCTCAGCGAGATCCGGCAGGGGCAGGTGGCCACACTGTGTGAGCTGGCTGCGCCGCATCACGATCCTGCAGGCTTCCCCGTGATCCTGGCCGGCGACTTCAACGCAGTGCCTACGTCCGAAGAGATCCGCCTGCTCACCGGCGAGCGTCCCCCGCCAGTGCCTGAGCTGGTCTTCAGCGATGCGTGGGCTCAGGCCGGCGACGGGCCGGGCCACACCTGGAGCGGCCAGAATCCCTACCTGTCCCAAGCCATGTGGCCGAACCGCCGCATCGACTACGTGTTCGTCTCCACGCCCCGACCGGTCCCGGTGGGCAACATTTCGGCCATCCAGCTCATCGGCACCGAGCCGATCGACGGCGTGGTGCCGTCGGACCACTACGGGCTGGCGGTGGATCTCGTCGACTGAGGCACGCCGGGCCGCTAGGTCTCGTAGAGCTCCAGGATCGCGGCAGCACCTGTGCGTCCCGCTTGAGCCAGCTCGGGCGGCAGCTCTGCTGCGTTGACGACGTGCGTCTTGGCCCCGAGGCGCAAGAGCATCTGGCTGAGCACCCACGGGCTGCGGATCGCGTAGGTGACAACGCACCGATCCCCGTCGTCGGTCACCTCACGGGACGGGTAGGCCTCCACACGCCACAGGTCGCTGCGGGGAATCGACAGCACGACATCGGTGGTCTCGTCGGACTCGGCGGGTGCGACGTCCGCGACCTGCCCCGCTTCGGGGGTGCGGCCGTGCGGCGCGCCCGTGTCGGCGCACTCGTCGATCCGGTCGATTCGGAAGGAGCGCAGGTCAGTGCGCAGATGGCACCAGCCCCGCAGGTACCAGTGGCCGTCATGCAGCGAGACCGCCAGTGGGTCGACCTGGCGCTCGGTGAGGGCGTCGGTGTTGGGCGTGTAGTACTGGATGCTGACCGTGGTCCCAGTGCGCAGCGCTTCCCGCAGGATCGGCAGGTGGCGTGGCACGGGCAGGTCCACCGACACCCGCACTCGCTCGCCGTAGGAAGCGCGCAGCTTGTCGAGCGCCGTCGCGAGGGCTCCCGAGCGGTCAGCACCGCGCAGCGCCAGTGCCGACTGGCCGGCCACCAAGATGCCGAACGCCTGCGGCACCGACAGGTTGAGCGGCCGGTCCAGCATGGCTCCAGGCTCGACGTGCACCCAGGCCTCGCCTGCGTCGCCATTGTCAGCGTCGTCGCCGAAGACGACCACACCGAGGTTCTGATAGACGCCAGCGCCCGCCACCTCGTAACACATGGCCGCCAGCAGCAGGTCATACACCGCGCTCGGCCCCATATCGAAGCGCTGAGCAATGTCGCCCACCGTGGCGCCGCCTCGCTCGACCACCCACGGAACGATGGCCAGCAGCCGCTCGATCTTCGCCGAAGCGCTCGGGCCCCTCATCGCGGGTCTGTTTCTGCTCCGGAAACCAGCGCTCGCAGCCACCACGTGATCTCGTCCACCAGCTCGGGGGGCGATTCCACGACGGCATGTCGGCCCATGTCCAGCAGCCACGTACGGAACGCCGTCCGGTTGCGGACCCACGCCTCGACCGTCACCGAGCCGTCGTCGTGCCGCACTACGACCTTGCCTCGCTCAGCAGTGGGCTGGTGCGCCATGGTGGCGTCGATCCGGACCCGGGCCACGAAGTCGTCGCCGAAATCGATCTCCATCGGCTCGGACGGCAGCAGTCCCGCCATGTCGACATCGGCTCTGGAGAATGCGCCCCGCTCGCCTACTTCCGCGTCGCCCTCCATGCGGTCCACGCGGAACGTCTTGGCCGTGCCGTCTTCGATGGCGGCGAAGTACCAGTAACCGGCCCGGCACAGCAGACCGAGCGGTTGCACGTGTCGCTCACGGCCGCCGTAGGTGAACCGGACCGCAGCGCGTTCCGCGGCAGCAGCCGCCAACGCGGGCAGCAGCGCGCCGGCTGACTTCTGGCTCGCGGCGGCAGTCTCCAGCGCCACCTCTGCGGCGGGTGGCTCCAAGTCGCGGACCGACGCCGCCTCGGCACTTGTGAGCTTGGCGACGGCCTCGAGGTCCCACGTTTCGCCGATGTCCACCCTCGCTGCCGCAAAGCGCAGCGCGAGCTGTTCGTCGGGAGTCAATTGCAGGTCAGGCAGGAAGTAGTCCTGGCGCCGGACTGTGTACGACATGGCACCGTCGTGTTCGATCGTCTCGGTGATGCGCACACCGAGGTTGCGGATCAGCGCCTTGTCTCGCTCGAATGAGGCGCGGGCGCTCTGGCGCAGGAGCCGGTCGGTGTTTCCCTCGGGTGCATAGAGCCCAGTGTCCCGCCAGATCTCTTCGCGGGTCTTGGGCACGTCGCGAGCCAGCAGGTACATCATGAGTTCCATCACGCGCTCGGTTGCGTCCGGCCGTGATCGCGTCGCCACCCTCGGGAGTGTAGGACTGCCTCATCGGGCGACCGGGTGAGTTCTGGAGCCGATCGTCGGGCGGTATGAGACCGGGTGTCAAGTGTTGACGCTGGCCGCCCGCAGCCCCGCCCAGACCCGCTCCGGAGTCAGCGGGAAGTCGTCCATCCACACGCCCGTTGCATCCGCCAGTGCCGCGACAACCGCCGGCGCGTAGGGAATCACGCCCATCTCGGCCATGCCGCGGGCGCCGAAGGGACCCAGCGGATCAGCCAATTCCAGCACCACGCTCTCGGTGGAGACGGGAATGTCGCCGATGCCGGGGATCAGGTAGGTGCTGAACCGGGGATTCAGCAGCCGACCGTCCCGGCTTTGCAGGTGCTCGCTGAGCACATGGCCGTGCGCCTGTGCCACCGCACCCTCGATCTGGCCGACCACGAAACGAGGATTGATGGCCCGTCCCACGTCGTTTGCACTGATCACCCGGTCGATGCGGATGTGACCGGTGTCAATGTCGACCGTCAGCTCCACATGCTGCGCGACGTAGCCATAGGCGAAGTTGGGAATGCCCTCGCCGGTCTCGGGATCCAGTTCGGTGGTCGGTGGCGGGGTGAAGCGGAAGTGTCCGATGGCCGGCCGATCGCCCTCGCGCCACGCCTTCTCGGCTTCCTCGGCAGCTCCGAGGATTGAATTGCCGGCCATCCAGGTCATGCGCGACGCTGATGCCGAGCCTGAGTCGCCCGATGTGCCGGTGTCGCTGAAGCGACCTGCCACTCTTGCTGGATCCACACCGGTTGCCTCGGCAGCCATCTGCAGGAACGCAGTGTGCGCACCCTGGCCGACGTCAGCGCCGGCATGGGACAGCTCTGCCCCCGACGGCGTCTCGTCGCTGGGCTCGCCGTGCAGCACGATGGTGGCCTCGCAGCGCTCGGGGAAACCGAGCGAGAACCCGACGTTCTTGAACGCGCAGGCGAAGCCCCTGCCCCGACGCAACGACGACGGGCGAGCGGGCAGCGATCCGAACGGGCTGAAGAGCCCTGAGCCGTCGATGTCAGAGCCGGCAGGGCGGGCAGGCAGGGCAGCGGCGTGCGCGCACGCCTCGATCACTTCGGGCATGGTCACGCCGGCCGGCATCGGGGTGTGAGCGATGCTCGGCGATCCCTCCCGCAGCGTGTTGACGCGGCGGATGTCGATGGGGTCCATGCCCAGCGCCTCGGCCAGCTTGTTCACCTGGCACTCCACGGCAAAGGCCGCCTGCGGTGCCCCGAAGCCCCGGAACGCTCCGCCCGGCGTGGCATTCGTGTACACGACATGGGTGTCGATGGCGGCGTTCGGCAGCTCATAGGCCCCGCCGAGGCCCAGATGCAGGTTCCCCATCACCTTGTTCGAGGTGTAGTTGTATGCGCCCGCGTCCAGCCACGCTTCGGCCTGCGCGGCGGTGATCTTGCCGTTGCGGTCGGCACCCCAGCGAGCCCAGATGCGCCCCCGGTGACGCTTGTGGTGACCGACGATGGACTCCTCACGCGACCACTGCATCGCCACGGGCCGATCGATGCCGCGCTCTGCCAGCCGGTAGGCAGCCAGCGCCAGGATGATCTGCAGCGACATGTCCTCGCGCCCGCCGAACGCACCGCCGATGGCGGGATAACGCACCCGGATCCGGTCTTCGGGCAGGTCGAGCGCGTGCGCGATCTGCTCACGATCCTCGTGTGCCCACTGGCCCGCTATCTCGACGCACACAGTCCCATCGGCGGCGACCCACGAGGTTCCCGCTTCTGGCTGCAGGAACGCGTGCTCCTGATAGGGCACTTCGTAGGTGGCCTCCACGACCACCTCGGCAGCTTCGAAACCGGCGTCGAGATCGCCCTTGCGGGTGCGCATCGACTCGTACAGGTTGGAGCCGACGCCGTCATAAGCGTGCACTAGCGGTGCACCAGCCCCCAACGCCGCGTCCAGATCGGCTACGACCGGCAGCAGTTCCCACTCGACGTCGATTGCAGCTGCGGCGGCACGAGCCTGGGCGAGGCTCTCGGCGATGATGAGCGCCAGGTGATCGGCTTCCCAGCGGGATACATCGCAGGGCACCGAGCTGCTCCCGTTGTGATCGAGCCCGACGAACACCGGCTGATCGAACTTGGTCAGTCCGTATTCGTTGCGAGGCACGTCAGCAGAGCCGAACACCGCAACGACGCCCCCGCAGCGCTGCGCAGGGCCGAGGTCGAGGTGGCGGAGGCGGGCGTGGGGCTGATCTGTGAAGACAACAAAGGCCCACAGCGCATCTGCGGGGATGCGGTCGGCGGGATAACCGGCGAGGCCAGAAACCTTGGCAGGGCCGTCGGCGCGCGGCGGCGAATGGCCCAGACCGCCCGCGGCGTGCGTCGCCATCTCGAGTTCGATGGCCGCGCCGGGCGCACCGGGGGCGGCGCCGTCCCTCATCACACAGCCCCCGTGCCGGCTGCTTCTTGCACCGCCCCCGTTTCGACCGAGGCGGTTTGCACCGCCTCGATAATCGAGCAGTAGCCGGTGCAGCGGCAGAGGTTGCCTGACAATCCGATGGTGATCTGCTCGGAGGTGGGCTCGGCGAACTCGTCGAGCAGTGCCACGGCGCTCATCACGAAGCCGGGGGTGCAGAACCCGCACTGAGCTCCGCCTGTGTCCACCATTGCCTGCTGGAACGGATGCAGACCGCCGGTGGGCGCTGCCACTCCTTCGACGGTGGTGATGGTTGCCCCGTCGGCTCGGCCAGCGGGCACCAAACACGAGAACACCGCGGCGCCGTCGAGGTGCACCGTGCATGCGCCGCACTCCCCCTCGGCGCAGCCCTCCTTGGTGCCGGTGAGCCCGAGATCGTCTCGCAGCCAGTCCATCAGCGTCTTCCCCGAAGCGTTTGCTGCGCTGCGCCGCTCCCCGTTCACGATCGCCGTGACGACGTCGTCGGGCCCGTCCAGCGCCGTCGACGCTGACGCAGATCGGTCTTGGGCAGCCGCCGGAGCCAACCGCGGCGGTTCGTGCGGCCAGCGTTCGGCCGCGGTGCCGCTGGCCAGCGCGGCAATGGCGCGGTCCATCACAACACCGACGGCGTGCGACCGGTACTCGGCAGTGCCGCGGATGTCGTCGATGGGCGTCGCCGCCCGGCGTGCTGCGGTGACGATGTCGCCCGCTGCTTCGGTCAATTCGCGATCTCGCGCCAGCTCGGCGGCCTCGGGCACTGTGATGATCGTGGGCGCGACGCTGCCGAGGGCGACGACAAGATCAGCCACTCTGCCGCCGTCGGTCTCCGCCACCACGGCGGCATGCACCACCGAGATGGCCTGCGCCCGGCGCAGACCCAGCTTCACGAACACGCCCAGCCGGTTCACACCGTCGAGGGCTTCGAACGTGACTGCGGTGACGATCTCGTCGGGTTCGAGGACGGTCTGGCGGAAGCCGGTGAAGAACTCGGTGATGGGGACCGTGCGCTCACCCCTTGCTGACAACACAGTGACGTCGGCGCCAAGGGCCACAAGCGCCGAGATGGTGTCGTTTGCGGGGCTGGCCGTGACGATGTTGCCCACCACAGTCGCTCGGTTGCGCAGCGGCGGCGAACCCACCTCCAGGCACGCTTGGGCCAGTGGCAGCCCCGCGGTGAGCATCGGTGCCGAGGCAATGACGTCGGCATGGGTGACGAGAGGCCCCAACGAGACTCTGGCGCCGTCGTAGGAGATCTGGTCGAGGCCCGGCAAGCCGGAGATGTCAATGAGCAGCTCCACGCCCGAACGGGCCCCGCGACTCAGTTCCAGCATCAGGTCGGTGCCGCCGGCGATCAGCCGCGCCGCGGCGCCGTGTGATGACAGCAGGTCGGCCGCCTCGGAAAGCGAGCCGGGTGCGACAAATCGGGACGGCAGCGGGGACGCCCGCTGAACGGGATGAAGCTGGAACATGGCCCATACAAGGGTGTCAGATGCGCCGCTCGCAGGCGACCCCCCGTCCTAGCAGCCGATTGCGGTGGCGAGTTCGTGCCGTTGCACCTTGCCGAGCGCGTTTCGGGGCAGCGCCGCGATCCGATGCGTGCGGCGGGGCCGCTTGTAGTAGGAGAGGCGCTCGCCCACGAAGTCCTTCAGCTCGTCGTCGCCGAAGTCCCGCTCGGCGACCACATACGCCACCACCACCTCGCCCCACTCCGGGTCCGGCTCGCCGCCCACAGCGCACTCGATCACATCGGGATGGGCGCCGATGACCTCTTCGACCTCCCGGGGATACACGTTGAACCCGCCACAGATGATGAGCTCTTTGGCACGGCCGACGATCCGCAGGTAGCCGTCATCCCATTGACCAAGGTCGCCGGTTCGGAACCAGCCGTCGGTGAAGGATTCGGCGTTGGCGTCGGGGCGCTCCCAGTAGCCCGAGAACACGTTGGGACCTCGCACCAGGATTTCGGCGGCTTCATCAACAGACGTCTGGTCGGCGGCCTGGACAGCATCGAGACGTACTTCCACTCCCGGCAGCGGAAAGCCGACGGTGCCGGAGCGACGTGACTCGTCGTAGGGGTTGGACACCAGCATCACCGTCTCGGTCATGCCGTAACGCTCGATGACATGTTGACCACTGGCCTGTCGTACGGCGTCATGCAGCTCGGCGGGCATGGGCGCCGAGCCCGAAACGCACAGTCGCAGTGCCGACAGTTCGGCTGCCCTCAACGAGTCCAACAACCGGGAGTACATCGTTGGGACGCCGAAGAACAGCGTGGCTTGGTGCTCGGCAATCGCATCGAAGACAGCGTTTGGCTCGAAACTCGGCTGCAGCACCGCCCGAGCCCCCACGTTCAGCGTGCCGTGCAGCCCGACACCGAGACCGTGCATGTGAAACAGCGGCAGCGCCAGCACCAGCACGTCATCGGGCGTCCAGCGCCACGCCAGCTCCAGCGCTCGCACCGATGCCAGCAGGTTTGCGTGGCTCAGCACCGCTCCCTTGGGACGCCCCGTCGTGCCGGACGTGTATCCGATGAGCGCGGGGTCGGAGGGCAGGCGCAGGCGGGCCTCTGCGGGCAGGTCGAAGTCAGCCTCCGCTGCACCGCTCTCGAGATCGGCCGCGTCAAAGTCGCCGACCAATACAGCCGGATCGGCTGAAGCAACCCACTGCTCCCACTCGCCGGGGTTGCCGACACCCTCCACCAGAGCAGCTGCGGGACGACAGTCGGCCACCACGCCGCGCACCTCGTCGGCCCGGAAGGCACCGTTCAGCGGAACCACCACCGCGCCCATGCCCAGCAACGCAGCGTGTGCCGCGACGAGCCGCGAGGAACTCGGGCCACTCATCAGCACCCGGTCACCAGGCACAATGCCTGCGCCGGCCAAACGCTGAGCGACTCCTTGGGCGCGTTCAAACAGCTGGGCGCCGGTCACCCAGCCATCGTGCGAATCCCTCACCACCGTGCGTCGCGAATCGGCCGTCCAACGGTTCAGCCACACCGCAGGCAAGGTCCCGCCCACAGCGAGATCCACGTCGGCAGCACTGCGTCCGGGCGGCAGATGCCTGGACCACTGAGACGCGTGCCCGCTGGGTTCTTGACGAATGCGCCGCCCGACTTGAGCTGACATGGAGCACCCCCAACGGGATTCGAACCCGTGCCGCCACCTTGAGAGGGTGGTGTCCTTGGCCGCTAGACGATGGGGGCTGGTTGCGATGCGACTCGCCAGCATATCCACCGCCCGATTCGTCCCTATTTCTCGTCGACCGGCGGCCAGATCTCGGTGTCGGGATGCAGGCCGTACCAGGCGAACCAGAACGACTGTGACGACACCATGCGCGGCAGCCTGATGTCGACACGGTTGCGTCCGTCGAGACCGTTGACGAGCAGCAGGTCGTGCAACACACCTTGGGGAGCCACTTCGACTGGGGCTCCGTGACGCCACGCCGCGGCCGGCACTCCTTCGACGTCGGCTGCGCTGTAGACCCTGGCCCCGCCCTGGTTCGGCACGATCACCAGCGGCTCGCCGCCCAGCACGTATACGAACGAGTCCTCGGCCTCGAGCGCAGTCAGGCCCAGCGCCAGAGCGTGGCCGTTGCGGTCGATCGTGACCACCTCGTCCTTGAGCGCGAACACGTCCGGCGTCTCGAACGTCGGGAACCAGAGATCTTCGCTGGAGTAGTACGTGCGGTAGGCCGCACCCGGTGTGTAGTCGTAGGTGATCGGCGGACGCTCGGGCAGCTCGGGGTAGTACGTCGGCGGGGGTGTGTCGAGCGTGAACGTATCGGGGTGATCGGTGAGCCAGTCCTCCCAGCGCACGGTGGCGACCGGGTACTGGTCCAGTTTCGTGCCGGCCAGCGGACCAGCGAACGCGGTGCCCGAGAGGTGATTCCACAGGCTCTCGGTCTCGTTGTCGATCATGATCTTGTTCGAGTCCACCAGCAGGCCTGATGTCTGGAACGTGAGCTCGTCACCGTTCGGGAGCCGCCGGTCGAACATGAGCGCTGTCAAGCACAGCGTGCAGTAGCCGAGCGCGACCGGCACGCCCCCGACGACGTCGTTCAGCAGCTCATGGCGCGCCAGGAACCGCACCGGATAGGTCCCGGCCACACCGCCTATCACGACGCCGAGCACCAGCTCTTCGGGAGTCATGAAGTCGGCCTCGGCAGGCGTCAGCCGCTCGGGGTTGTTCAGCTCCGGTATGCCGCCACGGCGCACACCGCCCCACTGGATGGCGCCCAGCTTCACCCGGTCGGTGACCTGCGCCAACAAGTCTTCGTACTGGTACTCGACGTACGCATACAGCGTCTGCTTCCAGATCTTGTAGCCCTCACCAGGATCGATGCCATTCGTGCGATACCACGAGCCGTACCTGACGTAGTCGGAGCTGAAGTCCTGGGTGCTCTCGATGCCGGTGAGCGTCTGAAGCGCCCGCATCGATGCCAGCGTGACGTCCTGCGTGCCGCCGAAGCGCATGACGTCCAGGATCCACGGCACCCAGTGCTGTTCGCCGCTCAGGCCCATCTCTCCTGCGATGTTGGCTGCGAACGCCGTGTTGGGAAGCTCCAGGAACTCGTCGATTTTCTCGAGCAGGGTGAGCTCGAGAAATGGCCGCCCGTCTTCGGTGCCGGGGAAGAACGGCTTGGTCGTCGTCGGCGGCACTGTGTCGGGGGGCGTTGTCTCAGTGGGCGCAGTGTCAGAGGGCACTGTGTCCGAGGGCGCAGTCTCTGTTGGCGCATCCTCGACCATCTCTGAGTCGTCGACCACGTCGCCGCCGGACGGGGCCAGCGTGGTCGTGGACTCGGCGACCGATGCGCCGTCGGGGTCCTCCTGCGAAGTCGAGCACGCGGCGACGAGCACGCTCACGGCCACGGCCACGCAGACCAGCTTTCGCATATGGCTGGCGAGCCTATGGCAGGGCTTCGCTGCGCCACAGTCGGGCTTGTTGGACTAGAACGACGCTCGGGATGCGCTGCCGCGGCTGCGGCACACCGAAGGGGGAAGCGACATGGACAACGGGCTGAGCGCCGACGCGATACCTGACAACCCGGCGGGCTATGTGTGCCTGACGTTCGATTTCGACGGACCGTCGCTGTGGATAGCCCGTCGCCAGACCACACCGAACCCCATCTCGCGGGGAGAATTCGGGGCGGTCGCCGTGCCCCGGATCCTGAAGCTGCTGTCCCGCCACGAGATCCCGTGCACGTTCTTCATTCCCGGCCATTCCATCGACACCTACCCCGACGCCGCCAGGATGGTCGTCGACGCCGGCTGCGAAGTGGGACTGCACGGCTACGCCCACGAGTACAACCCCCGGCTCGGCGAAGAGGAGGAACGCGCCATTCTCCAGCGGACGTTCGCACAGATCGAGACGCTCACCGGTGCTCCGCCGAAGGGCTATCGAGCCCCTTCAGGCGACATCAATCCGTGGACGATCGACCTGCTCACCGAGTACGGCCTCAGCTACGACTCGTCGCTCATGGGCCATGACTACGCGCCCTATTGGCTGCGCAGCGGTGACCGGTTCCCGACCGATGGGCCCATGGAGTTCGGCGAGCAGGTGGACCTCGTCGAGCTGCCGTTCAGCTGGCACCTCGACGACTACGTCCATCTGGAGTTCGTCACCTTCAAGAACACGATCCTGACCGGGCTCGAGAACCCCGGCACGATGTTTGACACCTTCTTGTCGGATGTGAAGTGGATGGTGAACGAAGTCGAACACGGCGTGTGCACGGTCACGTTCCACCCCCAAGCCATCGGCCGAGGCGGGCGCATGTACGAGATGGAGCGCTGGATCGAACAGATGACCGATCTCGGCGTGAGCTACGCCCGCATGTGCGATGTCGCGGAGTCCTGGCGGGCAGGTCGCCAACTCGGCATCGAGTAGCCAGAACTGTCGCAGCGACCTACCAGTCGGTGCCATCGAGCATGCGGCTGATCAGCATCTTCTGAACCTCAGAGGTGCCTTCGTAGATCTGGTACACCCTCACGTCGCGGTAGATCTTCTCGACCGGGTAGTCGGCCAAAAACCCGTAGCCGCCATGGATCTGGATGGCCTTCGAGGCCACTCGCTCGGCCATCTCCGACGCGAACAGCTTGGCCATCGAGGCCTCCCGGGCGCACTCGAGACCCTGGTCGCGCATCTGGGCGGCGTGCAGGTAGAGCTGCCGGGCAGCCTCGATCTGGGTCGCCATCTCGGCCAAGGTGAATGAGATGGCCTGGTGCTCAATGATGGGACGACCGAAGGTCTCCCGTTCCAAGGCGTACTCGTATGCGGCCCGCAGCGCAGCTCGCGCCCCGCCGGTGGCCTGGGCAGCCACGCCGATGCGACCCAGCGAGAGGTTTCCCAGTGCGATGCCGAGGCCGCGGCCGGGCTCGCCGAGAACGTCGCTGACCGGCACCCGCATGTTCTCGAAGACCACTTGGCAGGTGTCATTGGTGCGGTGACCGAGCTTGGTCTCGGTGGCGATCACCTGGTAGCCGGGATTGTCGGTCGGGGTGACGAACGTCGTGATGCCCCGTTTGCCGGCTGCGGAGTCGGTCACCGCCACGATCATCGCTAGATCGGCGCTGGAGCCTGCAGTGATAAAGGCCTTGTGGCCGTTCAACACGTACTCGTCACCGTCTGGGGTGGCCCGCGTCCGGATCGCCGCTGCGTCTGAACCGGTGTGCGGCTCAGTGAGGTGAAAGCAGCCCAGCCACTCACCGCTCGTGAGCTTGGTGAGGTAGTCGCGGCGCTGCTGATCGGTTCCGGACTGCTCGATCGCCGCAGCCACGGGCGAGTTGTTCGCCGCCATCATGTTGCTGATCCCGCCGTCGGCAGCTGAGATCTCCTCGATGGCCAGCGCGTACGACACGAAATCGGCGCCCGCACCGCCCCAGCAAGGATCGATCATCACGCCCATGAGCCCGACGCCGGCCATCCGCCGGTACAGCTCCCGAGGCGCTCCCCCATCGCGATCCCACGCTGCCGCAAAGGGAGCGATCTCGCGCTGGGCGAAGCTCCGCGCGACGTCGCGAATCTGCTGCTGCTCGTCAGTCAACTGCACTGCGCCCTCCCCGAAGCGGGCTCCCCGTGGCGGGGTGCATCGTGGTCAAGGCACCGCTGGCCCGCGGCGACCTAACGTACCGCCATGGGTGAACGCATCTCAGAAGCTGGATTCGATCTCGATCAGGTGGACCGTCTGCTCACGACCACGAGGGCCGTGCGCAAACGACTCGACTTCGACCGCTGGGTCAGCGACGAACTCATCTTCGAGTGCATCGATCTCGCAGAACAAGCGCCTACGGGCGGCAACGATGCGAGCCGCCGCTGGATCGTGATCCGGGACCAGGAGCTCAAGAGCCAGCTCGGGGAGCTGTACGCCGAAGTCGGCACCATCTTCATCAACGCCCGCGGGCGTCTCGACGGAACGGGTCACCCCAAGGAGCAGATCGTCAGCTCCAGCGCCTACCTCGTCGAGAACTATGCGAAGGCGCCAGCGCTGGTCATGCTGGCGATCTGGGGCATTCACGACAATAGCGGCCGGCCGGGACTGTTCGACAGCGCCATCGGATCGGCATGGAGCTTCAACCTGGCCCTGCGCTCCCGCGGTCTCGGCACCGCCTACGCCACGATGCTCAACAACAAATCCGACGAAGTGGCCGAGCTGTTGGGCATGCCGCCTGGCCTGACCACGCTCGTGTGCTTCCCGGTGGCCTACACCAAGGGAACCGAGTTCTCGCCAGCGCCTCGGCGACCGGCGAGCGAGATCACCTACTTCGACCAGTGGGGCTTTACTCGCCAGCAGCCGAGCGCCGACGGCACTGCTCGGGTTGCAGACGGTCAGGGCGTCGTCGCCGAGATCGACACCGACGCGCGACCCCGAGCGGTGTGGGAGGTCATCTCCGGCATCAACATGCCGGCACAGTTCTCAGAGGAGTTCCTGGGTGCCGAGTGGACATCCGACGGCCCTGTCGGCGTCGGATCCACCTTCAGGGGCCGCAACTCCATTCCGGACGTGTTCGACTGGCAGACCGACTGCATCGTCACTGCCTGGGAGGAGCGCACAGCGTTCGAGTGGCGGGTGACCGACACCGAGAACCCCGGTGCGGTGTGGCGCTTCGACCTCGCCGAGCAGGGCGCCGGCAGCCGGCTTCGGTTTTCGATGCTGATCGGCCAGGAGAACAACGGCACCGTGCCGATCGCACTCCGTGATCCGGCGAAGGAGCAGCGAGTGCTGAACCGGCGGCGGGAAACCCTGCGAGCCAACATGCAGCGTGTCGTCGAAGGCGTCAAGGCCATCGTCGACGGCGAGTGATCCAGGGAATCCTGCACTCTGCGCGCACGGGACGAACGCGAGAGGGCCGGCGGGCAAGTGCCCGCCGGCCCTCTTCGTTGACCGTTCGGTCAGCTAGGGATTCAGATGCAGCCGCATCTAGTCCCCCAGCGACAGTTGCCTAGCGGCAGCCGCCGTTGTCCTTGTCCCAAGCGCAGTTCGTGGACTTGCCATTGACGTCCACGACGTCACCGACCTGGTTCCAAGTCTGCACGGTGGCGTCGAACTGGCTGAAGTCCGAACCCTCGACGAAGTACGCATCAGCGTTGCCGTTGAGCTGGGTGATGATGCCGTCGAGAAGCATCGGGTGGTAGACGTCGATCGAACGCACCGCCAGGATGAAGTTCGTTCGGTTCAGACCGCCCGGAAGATCAGCCGCAATGCGCAGCGCCTCGCCGTACGGATAGCCGTAGGTATAGCCGATGGCGTACAGCGACACCGCCGGGTCCAAGCCACCCGCCTCGAGGTTGGCGTTCACGAACGACATGAACGGCTCATCGATGAACTTCGGATCGGTGGAGTCCTTCGACCCGCCGCCGATGATCCACCAGTTATCGGCGGAATCACCAGCCGGCTTCATGTAGGCCTCGATGCCCTTGCACACCGACGGCGTGAACAGCGCGCCGCCCTTGGCGTTGATGTCGTCGTACAGGCCGCTCTGACCGGCTTCCTGGATTGCCAGCAAGCACGGGTTGCCCGCTGTCATCGAAATGAACACATCAGGCTCGAACGCCAAGATGGTCGTCATCTCGTTGGTCAGCGTCGGCGCAGCCGGGTCGTGACGCACCGGCAGGTACTCGCTCACCACGTCGGAGTTGGCACCTGCCCACTCCTCGAAGCCAAGCTCATAGGCCAGACCGAAGTCGTTGTCCATCACCAGGCCGGCAACCTTCACCGGCAGCAAGTCAGCCAGGTTCTCCTTGATCCAAGCACCCCACAGGATCGACTCAGTCGAGTACGACATCTGCATGATGGTGGTCCACGGGTGGTTGACGGGGTCGCCCCAAGCGGGGTGGCCGGTCATCACGAACGGGTGCGGGATGCACTCCTCGTTGATCTTGTCGTACACCGCCAAGGTGTTCGGCGAGCCCAGCGTCAGGATCGAGAACACGTTCTCCGCCTCGATCAGCTCGTCCACGAACTCGATCGTCTGAGCGGCCACGTAGGCGTCGTCCTTGACGATCAGCGTCAGGTCACGCGCCGAGCCGCCGACCGTGATCGGGTCGTTCTCGTTGATCCAGTCGAAGTAGTTCTCCCAGCCGTAGGCGATGTTGCCGTACGCAGCAAGGTTGCCCGACTGAGCCGTGGTATGGCCGATGCGAATCTGCGAGTCGGTGATGCCCGTCGTGTCCGACCAGTCGTCGGGACACGCGTTCATGTCGATCTCGAAGCCCTCAGGGCCGCGCAGGATGCCGTCGTCGCCGACGCCGTACTCACCGGCCTCGATCTTCTCGGTCAGCGTTGCAACAGCCTTGGCGCGGCGAGCAGCGGCCTCGTCGAAGATGCCTTCGAGGGTGGAGCGATCAAACATCATCTCCTCCTCTTCGGCCATCTCCTCTTCGGCCATCTCCTCTTCGGTCATCTCCTCTTCTTCGGTCTCGCCGGCAACAGCCGCCTCGATGTCCTCCTCGGCAGCGGCACCGCCGAGAGCACCAGTGGCACCCTCGTCTTCGTCCTCTTCCATCTCCTCTTCCATCGCCTCGTCTTCGCTTGCCGCGGCGGTGGTTTCAGTCTCTGTCTCGCCGGCTCCGCCATCATCCGCGTCGTCATCGCCGCCGCCGCACGCAGCGGCAACAAGCGAGAACGCGAATAGCAGGGCCAGCAAGCGCCACATTCGACGCTTGGTCATGTTGTCTCCCCCTTCGGTTACAAAAGACAAACCGGAAACGGAATCGCACAGAAACCCCAACCGGTAGAGAGCGACGTTAGTTCTCGGCGTTGGGCTGGTCACCAGCCGGCCCATGTCAATTCTGCAACGATTTCGAATTCGCGATCCTGTGACAGGACGCGCAAGGGCCTGCCGGCTTGATATACGCCTCGATGCCCTTGCACACCGACGGCGTGAACAGCGCGCCGCCCTTGGCGTTGATGTCGTCGTACAGGCCGCTCTGACCGGCTTCCTGGATGGCCAGCAAGCACGGGTTGCCCGCCGTCATCGAAATGAACACATCAGGCTCGAACGCCAAGATGGTCGTCATCTCGTTGGTCAGCGTCGGCGCAGCCGGGTCGTGACGCACCGGCAGGTACTCGCTCACCACGTCGGAGTTGGCACCTGCCCACTCCTCGAAGCCAAGCTCATAGGCCAGACCGAAGTCGTTGTCCATCACCAGGCCGGCAACCTTCACCGGCAGCAAGTCAGCCAGGTTCTCCTTGATCCAAGCACCCCACAGGATCGACTCAGTCGAGTACGACATCTGCATGATGGTGGTCCACGGGTGGTTGACGGGGTCGCCCCAAGCGGGGTGGCCGGTCATCACGAACGGGTGCGGGATGCACTCCTCGTTGATCTTGTCGTACACCGCCAAGGTGTTCGGCGAGCCCAGCGTCAGGATCGAGAACACGTTCTCCGCCTCGATCAGCTCGTCCACGAACTCGATCGTCTGAGCGGCCACGTAGGCGTCGTCCTTGACGATCAGCGTCAGGTCACGCGCCGAGCCGCCGACCGTGATCGGGTCGTTCTCGTTGATCCAGTCGAAGTAGTTCTCCCAGCCGTAGGCGATGTTGCCGTACGCAGCAAGGTTGCCCGACTGAGCCGTGGTATGGCCGATGCGAATCTGCGAGTCGGTGATGCCCGTCGTGTCCGACCAGTCGTCGGGACACGCGTTCATGTCGATCTCGAAGCCTGCAGGTCCACGCAGTACGCCGTCGTCACCGACGCCCTACTCCCCGGCCTCGTGCGAACATCCCGACAAGGCCCCGAGGGAAGACGAACGTCAGCGCCACCAGCAGCACACCGAACACGAACTGTTCTTCATCGAGCAGGCTCAGGAGCTCGCTGACCGGACCGAGCCCGCTCACACCGCCGACGAGCTCTCCGATCCACGAGAAGACTTCCCGGATGGCAACGCCCAACACTGAGCCCCACAGCGAGCCCAATCCGCCGAGCACGGCAGTGGCATACAGCACCAAGGATTCCTGGAACGGATATGACTCCTGCGACGTGAACGGCACGAGCACGATGCCAAGGGCTCCTGCGAGGCCAGCCAGGGACGCACTCACCACAAACGTATTGACCCTGGTGGCCACCAGGTTGACGCCGTACACAGCCGCGGCCGTGTCGTTGTCCCGAATTGCACGCATCGCCCGACCCGGCCGACTGTTGATGACGTTGTGCGTCACCCACATCGCCAATGCCACGATCGCCAAGCAGATCAGGTAGCGATACAGCCCCTCAGCCCAGCGACTCGTGCCGAACCACTCTGGTGGCACCATTTCGGCGCCCACCGCCCGGCCACTGACGCCCCCCGAGAATGCAGGGACGCGCTTGGCGAGCGGCTGGAACACGATGGCAAGCCCGAGGGTCACGAGCGCGAGGTGGATGCCCTTGATGCGCAGGGCCGGGAGGCCGACCAGCGCACCGACTGCGCCCGCAACAGCGGCCCCCGCGAGGATTGAGAGGAGCCATGGCAACCCCATGTCGTCAACGGCGTATGCCGCAGCGAACGAACCGACCGCCACAAAGACCCCATGACCCAGGCTGATCATGCCGCCATAGCCCGTGGCGATATTCACGCCCAGCACCGCAAGGACCATGACCACGATCTGAGTGTTCTGCCGCAATTCGGTCACCGTGCTGGTCAGCGGCATCACGATCAGCCACGCTCCTGCCAGCAGGGCGCCGATCCCGCTGAGCGGGCTTATCCGCCGACGCCCCGGGGGCGCTTGCGATGGGTCCTTTGGGAAACCGTCCGTTACAACTCCAGCGCTGGGGGGTACTGGCTGCTCATGTACGGCTTGGGACGCGCCGGTCGCCGCTTGCTCCGCCTCCCCCGGTGGGGCAAACACTGCGAAGACGCTGGCATCGGCTCCCGAGACCTCATCGTCGTCGCCTGGGCGAGGCAACGGAGTCGGCCACCCGTCGCCGCTCACACCCGCTCAATCTGCCGAGTGCCGAACAAGCCGGCCGGCCGCACAATGAGCACGACCACCATCGCGACCATCGCAGGCAGCACGCTCAGCTCGAAGCCGATGAACGGGACATAGGCGGGGATGAGCGTCTGACTCAGACCGATGACCACGCCGCCGATCAGCGCCCCCTTCGGCGAGTCCAACCCTCCGAGGGTGGCGGCCGCAAAGGCGTACACCAGCACCCGCACCATCATCGTGGGCTCGAGCAACACTGAGTTGGCGCTCATATTCGCCGCGATGGCTCCGAGCCCTGCCGCCAGTGCCCATCCATACATCAGCGTGGGTCCGATGCGGATCCCGTTCAGCGCCGCCGACTCTGCATCAATCGAAACTGCCCGGAACGCGAGGCCAGCCCGCGTGTAGCGCAAGAGCAAGGCCAGCAGTGCCAACAGCGTCAGCAGCACGAGCCACGCTCCGACCGTCGAGAATCGAAGCCGGGCCCCAGCGATGCCGAAGTGGTCGTCGGGAGAGGACGGGAAGAACGTCGGGAAAACGCGCGGCCCGGTTCCCCACCATTGCCCCATCAGCGAATTCAGCGCCAGCAGGATGCCAATGGTGACGTTTACGAGTGCTAGCTCCGGTGCGTTTCGCAGTGGCCGAATGAGCACACGCTCGGTCGCAGCTCCGGCCGCGATGCCGATGATGACAGCAAGGGCGATCGCCAACGGTGTAACCAGCGGCGCCCCGATCCACGACGCCAGCCCGCCCCCCGTGACGCCGGGTGCCGCCCCGGCGAGCAGGACGAAGGCGACATAGGCCGAGAAGGTGGCCATCTCGCCCTGGGCGAAGTTCAACAGTCCGGTGGACCGGAAGATGATGACCAGCGCCAACGCCAGTGATGAGTAGATGGCGCTGTTGAACAGGGCGTCGAAGATTCGCTGCAGCAGCAGAGCTAGATCCATCTCAGCTGCTCAGCCTTCCTCGGTTCTTGACTGTCACCTGACTCGACACCCTTGCCGTCGCCTGGCCCATGGCCCGACAAGCCGCCGCTCGGAGAAGCAGCCCAGCGCGTCGCCCGACAGCGATCCCCACGATGCCCAGCAACCCAGCGGCGGCGTGAGGTTCGCCGCTGAACTCTTGCTACGCCGAGGTGCCGACGTCTTCAGGTTCGGGGGCGGGGGCAGACTCAGCCTTGGGCTCGGCGAAGACGAAGTACCGCAGCCCGACGACAACCACCACTGCGATGGAAATGACGCTCAACACCAGCGCGAGCATGCTCTGCGTTGGCCACCCGACCAGCCAGATGCCAACCGGCGTCTCTGAAGCGTCGATGGCAGGTCGTGCGATCTCGCACAGCTCGGCGACCGACATGGAGCTGATCTCGCCTTCCGGCAAGGTGGCGCAGAAATCGCCAGCCGTGCCCACGAAGTCCTTCGACTTCCGGGCCTCGTTGACAAGAGGAATTGCGGGGACCGTCCTACCGTCAGGATTGACCGTCACAGCCTCTCGAGCAAGGTGCCCGACGTGGTGGGCTCGCAGCGCGATGTTCAAGGCCAAGGTCTTGATGTACGCAAAGCTCAGCACGCCGATCACACCGGCCGTCGTGGCTTGCGAGATCACTGCAGCTGCGTTTTCGCCACGTCGGCCGGACTTGGCCGCTCGAAGCTCGTTCATCGACACAAACACGACGATCGGTGCGAGCACGACGATGCCGAATCGAAGCGCAAAGGCCAGCGTGCCGAGAATCAGGTTGTCGACGTTCATCAGCACCCAGCCGATGACCAGCAACACGGGGCCGAGCACGGCGAACCGAAGCGCCCACGTCGCTCGAGTTGACGACGGCCCTGGATCCAGATCATCAAGCGATGCGATGGGATCGCCATCCGGTGTCAGCGGAACAACCTGGATGATCTTCTTCTGGACCGCAGTCACCATGGAGGCAATGCCGCCGGGAGCGAAGAAGGTGAACAAGATGAGGATCAGGCCGAAGATGGCAGCCGACAGCGGGCCATCGCCATCAAGTGTGTAGAAGCCCAGCGGGATCGAAATGCGCTTGGTGAGGTCTCGCACCCACACAACGAACAGGCCGCCGAACACCGATCCTTGCAGGGTGCCGACACCGCCGATCACCAAGCCGATGATCAGGTCGATTGCCAGCAGGAAGGTGAAGTCCTGGCCAGCCACGAAGCCCTTGTCCAAGCACCACATGAGGCCCGCCAGCGAACCGAGCGAGGCGCTCAGCGCGAAGTTCACGGTCTTGTACAGCGGCAAGTTCACGCCGTACACAGCAGCACCGGATTCGTTGTCACGAATGGCAAGGACTGCTCTGCCGGGCCGGCTTCGCATGATGTTGCGGACCAGCATCAGCGCCATCACGACGATGGCCAGCAGGATCCAGTAGCGATACGCATTGGCGCCGCGAGCGCCGTTGACACCCGGCAGCCACTCGAAGAAGCTGGAGAAGCCAGACTCTTGCCGGTCGACTTCCTCGGCGACATCTCGCCCGTTTGGTCCACCGGTGCGACGTGCGATGCCCAATTCGTCGATGTTGACGAGAGTTGGGAACACGGCTGCCTGCGCGATGGTGACCAACGCGAGATATAGACCTTTCACGCGGAGTGCCGGCAGACCGACGACCACCCCGATGGCAAATCCAACAACCAGGACGACCGGGATGATCATCCAGTAGTCCCAGCGCTCGTCTTGGACCATCGAGGCCGCGACGAACGCGCCGATGCCCATGAACGCCGAGTGGCCCAAGGCGAGCATGCCGTTGAACCCGACGACCAGGTTGACGGCAAGAACTGCAACCATCAGCACGAGTGCGCGGTTCATCTTGCCGATCTCGAACGGCTGCAGCACGAGCGGCACCAGGACCGCCAGCGCAATGGCGTAGCCCCAGCTCAGGAACTGCCACTGACGGTGCTGCGTGCTCCCCTTGGAAACGATGAGCAGTGGTGAACTCATACCTCAGCAACTCCCCTTGGGTCGTTGAGCTAGACGCGCTCGATGCGGCGGGTTCCGAAGAGCCCCGCGGGACGGAACAGCAGAACGATCAGGATCAGCAGGAATGCCATTGCCAGCTGCAAGATCGAGAAATAGGCCTGGCCCATCACCACGACGCCGAACCACGAGACCAGCACCGCCTTGATGAGCCCGACCAATAGGCCGCCGATCACTGCGCCGCCGAGGCTGTCAAGCCCGCCGAGTGCTGCGGCAGCCAATGCGTAGATCAGGATGGTCAGCATCATGTTGGGGTTGACACCGCCCAGCGCGGGTGCGACGAGTGCCGCACCAAGCGTGCCGAACACCGATGCCAACGCCCAGCCGAAGCCCAGCGTGCGGCCGGTGTTGACACCCACGAGCCGGGCAGACTCGGCGTTGGACGACACCGCCCGGAACGCAAGCCCAGCCTTGGTCTTGCCCAGGATGATGGCGAGGGCGACCAGCGCCAGCGCCAGGGCGACCCACGTGCCGATCGTGCGGTAGTGCAGGCGAGCGCCGAGCACTTCCCAGAATGTCCGGCCGACCATGTCGCAGGCCTCCGCGTCGACGGTGCCCGCAGCAACCTCTCGCAACACGCCTTCGGAATTGCGGGCGCAAGAGATCATCCCATCGCTTGTAGTCTTGAGTTCGCTGCCGTTGGGCACCCAGCTCGGGAATGCGCCAAACGGATCGTTCACACGGCGCACCTGGTAGTTCCAGATATCGCCCGCTACGGCGTTGATGATCAAGAACAAGCCCAGCGTGATGAGCACCACAGGAAGGTGGTCGTCGGGGTCGAAGGGTCTGACGAGCGCTCGCTCAACTGCGGCGCCGATTGCTGCGCTCGCGAGCATCGCCACCAGGATCGACAGCCACAGCCACAAGCCCCGCTCGATGTTGAGCACATACACAAAGAACGCGCCGAGCATCGCCAGCTCGCCGGTGGCGAAGTTGACCAGCGTCGTCGCCTTGAAGATCAGCACCAGCGCCAGCGCTACCGCGCCGTAGACGGCGCCATCGCGAAGGCCGTTGAAGATGAAATCCGGGAGAATGTCGAAGTTCCAGTTCACGGTCTGATCCAGCCCCTTCGCGTCAAGCGCCCAAGTACGCTTCCTGCACTGCAGGATCGTTCTTGAGCTGATCGGCGAGTCCATGCAGAGCGATCTCGCCGCTCTCGATCACGTAGCCGTAGTCGGCCATGTCCAAGGCCAGGTTGGCGTTCTGCTCGACGAGGAGCATCGTCAACCCGGTCTCCTTGTTCAACTGGGCGAAACGCTCGAACAGGTCCTCGATGATGAGCGGAGCCAAGCCCAGCGATGGCTCATCGAGCAGCAGCAGCCTCGGCCGGCACATCAGTGCCCGGGCCACCGCCAGCATCTGCTGCTCGCCGCCGGAGAGCGAGCCGGCGAGCTGCTCGCGTCGCTCTTCCAGCCGGGGGAATATCTCGAACCAACGATCAATGTCGACGTTGACCTCCTTGTCCCTGCGGGTGTAGGCGCCGATCTTCAGGTTGTCCAAGACGGACAGCTCGGGAAACGTGCCTCGACCCTGCGGCACGTGCGCTACGCCTCGCCGCACGATGTCGGCCGTCTTGGACCGCGAGATGTCGTCGCCTTCCATCAAGATCGTGCCGGACGTCGTGCACATGTTGCACACTGCGCGCAGCGTTGTCGTCTTGCCCGCACCGTTGGCGCCGAGGATCACGACAACGTTGCCGTCAGGCACCTCGAAGTTGAGGCCGCGTAGCACCTCCACCGCGCCGTAGCGCGCGTGGAGGTCCTCGACCTTCAGCATCATCTCTTTCATGAAGAGCTCCCCAGGTACGCCTCGATGACCTCCGGGTCGTTGCGCACGACATCGGGGTGACCTTCAGCGATCTTGCGGCCGAAGTTGAGCACGACGAGGTGCTCGCTGATGTTGAGCACCATGCGCATGTGGTGCTCGACAAGCAGGACCGACAGGTTATGCCGATCGCGAATGTCCTTGATGTCTTGGGCGAGCAAGTCGACTTCTTGGTGGGTGAGTCCTGATGCGGGCTCGTCCAGCATGATGAGACGCGGATTCGAGATCAGCGCCCGGGCCAGCTCGATGCGCTTGAGCGTGCCGAAGGGCAGGCCGGCGGCGGGGTGATAGGCGTAGTGCTCAAGGTCGAGTTCCTCAAGCACATCCCAGGCTCGTCGACGCAGATTGGTCTCTTCGCTGCGGGTGCCGAGACGGAATGCGGCCGTGAAGAAGTTCGCCTTGGTGCTGGTGTGATCGCCCACCATGACATTCTCGATCACCGTCATGCCGCGCCAGAGCGCCAGGTTCTGGAACGTCCGGTAGACGCCGACCTGGCTGATCCGGTGCGCCGGCATGGCCAGCAGGTCATGCCCGTCGAACGTCACAGAGCCGGTCGTCGGGTCGTAGATCCGGCTGACCACGTTGAACAGGGTGGTCTTGCCGGCGCCATTCGGTCCGATGAGCCCGAGGATCTGTCCTTCGTCCAGAGTGAAGGACAAATCGTCAAGCGCGCGGATGCCGCCGAACTGCACGGAGATGTCTGAGACTTCGAGCAATGCCACGCGCTGAACCCCCTCCGGTCCGAGCCGATCAGGAGACCGGCCGCAGGCAAGTTATCAGGTCGGCTCGGCTTAGTGAGTTTCCGTATGGAGCCTGATGCGGGCCGAGCCAGCGGGTGATGCTAGGCCGCCAACGCGCAACAAGTGCAAATCGGGTCGGGAACACCGCCGACGCCGCAGTGCGCCCGTCCTGACGAGTGCTCAACGGCCGAGGGGTGCCCGCCGTCGCCTGGTTCGGGGAGGAGGACTCGAACCCCCAATGACTGGACCAGAACCAGTTGTGTTGCCAATTACACCATCCCCGAAAGCGCACACAGGCTAGCGCTGGGGCCATTTGCGCAGCCCAGGGATTTCTTCACGCATCGGATCAGCGTACGAGCCTCGCCTGCGCTGCGGCGAGGCGAGCGAGCGTGACATTTCGACCGAGCAGGGCGAGCGATTCGAACAACGGAGGACCCACGGCACGGCCGGTGATCGCAACGCGCACTGGTGCCTGCGCCTTGCCCAGCTTCAGGCCATACTCCTCGCCAATCCCTCGCAGCGTTGCATGCAATGTCGCAGCGTTCCAATCCGCCGAAGAAAATGCGGCACGCGCGCGGTCGAGGATGTCGCCTGCTGGCGGAGCCATCGCAGCAGCCCAGTCGTCGGGATCGATCTCGGGTTCGGCGAAAAGGAACGCAATGCGGTCGGGAGCGTCGGACAGCAGGCGCGTGCGCTCGCGGATCAACGAGGCAACGTCGCTCAACGTCGCTGCGTCGAGATGAGTTCCCCAGGGCTCGGCGCGCACCCAAGGCTGGATCGCTGCAGCGAACCCTGCGTCGTCGAGCGAACGCAGGTACTGGCCGTTGATCGCAGTGAGCTTGTCCATGTCGAACATGGCAGGTGCCGCATTCACGTCGACAAGATCGAACAACTCGACGATCTCGGCGAGCGGTCGCACCTCGGTTCCATCGGGCGGGCCCCAGCCCAGCAGCGCGAGGTAGTTCACCATGGCCGCCGGCAACACGCCCCGGTCGCGATAGCTGGTGAGCGACACGTCGTCGCGTCGCTTCGAGAGCTTCTTTCGCTGCTTGTTGACGATAAGCGGCAGGTGGGCGAATGTCGGCACATCCGTCGCGCCCAGCGCAGCTCGCAGCAGCAGCACCTTCGGGGTCGTGTTCAGCAGGTCCTCGCCTCGCACCACATGCGTGATGTCCAGATCGAGGTCGTCCACGGCGTTGGCGACGAAGAACGTCGCGCTGCCGTCGCTGCGTCTGACGACGAAATCCTCGATCGAAGCGTTCGGGAACTCGACGCGACCTCGCACGATGTCGTCAAAGGCCGTCACCCCGTCATCGGGAACCGAGAATCGGACCGCACCCTCATCGAGGTAGGCCTGCCCTGCGTCGAGCCAGCGCGCCACGGCAGCGTCATATAGGGCACCGCGCTCGCTCTGGAAGACCGGCTCGCCATCAAAATCCAGTCCCAGCCAGTCGAGCATCTCAAGGATCTGGTTGATGTGAGCGGTTGTCGCGAGTTCGGCGTTCGTGTCTTCGATGCGCAGCACCATTTCGCCGCCGCAGTGACGGGCGTGGAGCCAGTTGAACAACGCCGTACGTGCTGTGCCCAGATGCGGCAGCCCTGTGGGTGCGGGCGCGAATCGCAGCCGGGGCCGCACGGGCACCGACATGCCGGCTGATGGTGTGCTCACCGCAGACACGGGGCCACCCGAAGACGTGGGTCATGAGCGCTCGAGGCGCCGCTCAGCACTGGCCGGTGCTGCAGTTCGGGTCGCTCGAATCGGCCCACCGGCCCACCGGCCTGCCGGCCATCGCGAGCAGGCGCTGCAGCGGCGGCGTGGACAGGTCGATCGGGGGCACCTCGAGGCCCGGCCAGACCCGCACGCCGGGTGCTGCTGCGAGCACCCGGTCCACCACCAGCTCATCGAGCCCGGCGCCGGCGCTGATTGCTTGCTGCAGGTCGTAGCCCAAGATCGTCAGCTCCACAACTCGCGTCCACAGCAGCTCGCGCAGCCGGGGGCTGAAGCCAGCACCGGCATCGAGGCCGGCTGCTACAGCGAGCACCGTGCGGACGCTCTCGATGATCGGCTGCGTCGGATCGGGACGATCGGCGCTGCGAGTGCCGAAACCGCGCCCGGTACCAGTAGCAGGCGTGGGGAGCTGCACCGGCGGCGGTACTGGCTGGCCGCTCATCTGGGCCGCGGCTACCAAGTTCCCATGGGCCGCGCGGGCCAGTAGGTCAGCCACCGTGTAAGCGCCCAGAGGCGGTGCCAGCGGCATGGGAATGTGCTCCCACGCAGGCAGCCGCATCCGCGCGGCGAAATCGGTGCACGCCCGGCGGTGCAACCGCAACAGCTCGCGGTCGGTTGGCATCGGCATGGTCGAGATGGTGGGTGGAGTGGTGGTCTTGGCGTTCGTCATCTGGGCCATGAGTATCTCAGTCAGTGTCGTGGTGGCCGGCGTTGTCGGTTCGTTGAGTGCCCGCCCGGGGCCCTGCGCTCACGCATCTGGATCTCGCGTCAAGCCGAGGGCATCCGATTCGTAGCGACGCTTGATCTCTGCTGGTGTCAGGGCGAGCACGTCTGTCGGGACGCAGGCGACCAGCTTGCGCACGCGGTTGTAGTGGTGTGCATCGGCTGCACCCTCGAAGAGTGCCTCACGGCGCGCAACCAACGCCGCCGGGGGGTGCTGGTCGAGGTAGCCAAAGGCCAGGTACCCCGCCTCGAGGTCCCACACGACCGGCGCTCGCCTGAAGATCGAGGCGCGCTTGAGCGCCACCGCGACACAGCCGGTGTCCACGTCGCGACGATCCTCGCCGTCGGCGAGGTACACCCGGTCGTCGAACAGATGAACCAGCCCGTACGCGTAGCCCTGGTCGGGCCCCTGATGTCCCCGCAACGCCCCCGTGGGCTGACCAGCGGCAAGGTCGCCGGGACGTGCGGCCTTCCAGTGTCGGGGCGTCACCTCTGGCGAGGAGTACGCGCGGACCTCCGAAAGCGGTCCGACCCGGACGTGGCGTGGCGCAGCCATTTCCGCGCAGTCTAGGAAGTGACGGCGGGGCCGACCGTGGTCAGCACCTGCCGCCTCGACCGCTACCCGCTTGTGTCCTCACCCTGGCGGTGGCGCATCAGGGCATAGATGAGCGAGTCGCGCAGAGCCAGCCACGACGCCTCGATGATGTTCTCCGAAACGCCGATGGTTGTCCACGTCGTCTCACCGTCGGTGGAGTCGATGAGCACCCGTGTGACCGCTTCAGTGCCGCGGTCGGCGTCCAGCACACGGACCTTGTAGTCGGTCAGGCGTACGGAATCGAGCTCCGGGTAGTCGTTGCGCACCGCCTGTCGGAAGGCGTTGTCGAGGGCATTCACCGGGCCGTCGCCCTCGCCGACGGTGACCTGACGCTCGCCGCCCACGATGATGCGCAGCGTCGCCTCCGTATCGAATTCGGCCTCGCGGCCCCGCTCAACGAGCACCTTGAACGATTCAACGTTGAAGTAGTCGAACGTCTGCCCAGCGGCCCGGCGCAGCAGCATCTCCAACGAGGCGTCGGCGACCTCGAAGTGGTAGCCGGCGTGCTCGAGTCGCTTCAGCTCGTCCACGACACCCGACATCGCCGCCTTGTCGATCTCGATGCCGAGCTCGGCTGCCTTCAATTCCACCGACGCCCTCCCCGACAGGTCTCCGAGAAGGAACCGGGTGCTGTTGCCGACAGCGGCGGGGTCGACATGCTCGTAGCTGTCGGGTCGGCGAGCAATGGCACTCGTGTGCAGGCCCGCCTTATGAGCAAATGCCGAAGCCCCGACGTAGGGCTGCTGGTTCTGTGGAGGCATGTTCACCAACTCGGCCACGTGGTG
Source organism: Candidatus Poriferisodalis sp. (assembly GCF_965237655.1). Lineage (GTDB taxonomy): Bacteria > Actinomycetota > Acidimicrobiia > Acidimicrobiales > Poriferisodalaceae > Poriferisodalis. Next base: position 645,028 of record NZ_CBDEGB010000002.1, on the reverse strand, counting down.
CGCCACCGATGTGAAGCGGGTCAAGCACTCCTGCGGCACGGTCTCGATGCCCATCTTGAGTGTGAGATTCGGCACGAGCACGGTGTTGTCGCAGTTGCCCGTGCGCTCGCCGTAGCCGTTGACGGTGCCCTGTACGTGGGTTGCACCAGCGACGACACCCGCAACGGCGTTAGCTACGGCGCAGCCGGTGTCGTTCTGGGTGTGCATGCCGATCTGGACGCCTTCGAAGTGCTGGACCACATTGCGCACGATCGTGGAGACCTCATGCGGCAGCGAACCCCCGTTGGTGTCACACAGCACCAAGCAGTCGGCGCCGTTGACCGCCGCTGCCTCCAGCACCGACAGAGCGAACTCGGGATTCCGCTTGTAGCCGTCGAAGAAGTGTTCCGAGTCGAAGAAGACGCGCAGCCCCTCCCCCTTCAGAAACTCCACCGAGTCGCCGACCATGGCGATGCCTTCGCTGAGCGGCTGCCGGAGAGCTTCGGTGACGTGGTAGTCCCATGACTTGCCCACGATGCACACGGTGGAGGTTCCGGCTGCAACGAGCGCAGCCAGGGTCTGGTCGTCGTCGACGCGGCCGCGGGGCCTTCGGGTCGAGCCGAATGCCACCAATGTCGCATGCTCCAGTTCGAGCTCGTTGGCTGCCCGGGCGAAGAACTCCTCATCTTTGGGATTTGAGCCGGGCCAACCACCCTCGATCCAGTGAATGCCCAATGCATCGAGCTGACGGGCCACCTTGAGCTTGTCGTCGGGCGATACCGAGATGCCTTCGAACTGCACGCCGTCGCGCAGCGTGGTGTCGAAGATCTCGACCTTGGAGGGCCACGATGGGTCGCGCACTCCGGCCCGGTCCAGCGGTGCCGCCGAGCCTGGCTCACCGGCCGCGCCGCCTGTTCGGTTCGAACTCATGTCAGGCGTCATCCCTCCTCGACACCGGCCAGGATCGCCTTGGCAATCTCGTCGGTGCCGATGTCGGGCACGGATTCATCGGCAACTACGGCGTCGCACGCCGCCCGAACCCGATCTGCGCAGTCTGACTCTCCCAGGAACTCGAGCATGAGCACAGCTGAGAGAACTGCCGCAATCGGATTCGCAAGACCCTTGCCGGCGATGTCAGGTGCCGATCCGTGCACCGGCTCGAAGAGCGACGGGCCCGTTCGGTCCGGGTTGAGGTTGGCCGAGGCCGCAAGCCCGATGCCACCCGCCACGGCGCCGCCGAGATCAGTGAGGATGTCGCCGAACAGGTTGTCAGTGACGATCACCTCGTAGCGGTGCGGATCTTCCACGAAGTGAATGCAGGCGGCGTCGACGTGGCTGTACGCAGTCTCCACGTCGGGATACTCGGCGGCGACCTCGTTGAAGGTGCGTTCCCACAGGTCGCCGGAGAACGTCAGCACGTTGGTCTTGTGGACCAACGTCAGATGACGGCGTTGGTGGGTGCGCGCCAGCTCGAAGCCGTATCGAATGGCGCGCTCGGCCCCCATGCGGGTGTTGACAGAGCCCTGCGTGGCGATCTCATGAGGTGTGCCCTTGCGCAGGAACCCACCCTCGCCTGCATAGGTGCCCTCAGTGTTCTCGCGGATCACAGTGAAGCTGTGGCCGTCGGACAGGGTGAACGGGCGCAGGTTCACGTACAGATCCAGCTCGAAGCGGGCCTTCAACAACAGGCCGCGCTCAATGACGCCCGGCGGGACTTCCGGCGTGCCCACGGCGCCGAGCAGGATGGCGTCGAAGGTACGCAACTCTTCCAGGGTCTCGTCGTCGAGCACCGTGCCATCTCGCAGGTAGCGGTGACCGCCCAACTCGAACTCGGTCGTCGAGATGCCGGCGCCGGCGGCGCTAATCACATCGAGCGCGACCGAGATGACCTCGGGTCCAATTCCGTCTCCTCCGATGACTGCGATGCGATGAGTCACTGTGGTGTCCTTTGCCGGATCGTGTTGGCAAGCCTGCCGTCAACGCCTCAGGCACGCCCTGAGGCGCAATCGCGACAGTGAGTGTGCCCTGAGAAGCCCTCTGTAACCTCGCGCGGGTGCCCGAGATCCATCACATCTCAGCGGAGACCCATGATCGGCTGCAAGCCGAGTTCACCGATCTGACCGGTCGAGGTCGCATCGACATCGCGGCGCAGATCGAAACGGCCCGGCTGCTCGGAGACCTGTCCGAGAACGGCGACTACCACGCTGCCAAAGAGGAACAGGGGAAGATGGAAGGCCGCATCATGCGGCTGAAGTCGATCTTGGAGAACTGCGAGATCGTCGTCGGATTCGACGACAGCGCTGTAGCACCGGGCTTGGTCGTCTCTATTCGTTTCAAGGGTGACGATGAAGTCGAGCAGTTCCTCTTCGGTTCGATCGAGGAGCGCCGATCGGGCATCGAAGTCGTCTCGCCGGGCTCGCCGATGGGCCAGGCCCTCGAGGGCGCTCGCGCGGGTCAAACGGTCACTTACGAGGCGAATGGCAACCAGCTGAGCATCGAAGTCGTCGCGATCGAGGCCTGACAGCCGAACACGGATCACGGCGGTGCCCGATGCCGGACCGTTGCGGCAGAGTCCACCAAATCCAATCCTGAGTTCACAACGCCCAGGCAAACCCCACCAGCAGCAGAAGCAGCACGATCGACAGGTTGGCCACGGCGTGCAGCACGACGGCGGACCACCAGCCGAAGTGGATGCGGACAATGCTCGCCAGCGCCCCGAACCACAGCTGCGGCAACACGACGAACGGGATCGCCAGGATCGTCGTGCCGGACCATGCAATGTCGTACGGGGCGACGTGCGCCAGTCCGAAACAAGCAATCAGCAGCCAGATCGGCACGGCCGGCCAGCGCAGCAACAACCGGTCGACACGGCGATCCAGTGAAGCGAGGACTCCGATGCGATCACTCAGCAGGTGCAATCCGACGCCGACACCGACGATCGCTAAATCGACGAGCAGCCGACCGGCGTAGCCGAGACGGGGGCCGTAGATGCCACTCAACGCGGCAACCGCAATGAAGAATCCGGGGAACAGCAAGAACGTCCGGGGCCGCTGCGCGAACGGCCATCGGACCATCGCTTCCTCAGCGATAGGGGCATAAACGATTGCCGAGACAGCGAAGATGAGTAGTGATGCATCCGCCTCGACAACCGATTCGGGCAATGTGAACCCACTCCGCAGATCGCCGATGGCCAGCACGGCCCGGGAGACCATGAGCAGTGCCACCGCTCCGCCGAGTTCGATGGCGAGGAGGATGGCCAGCGCGCCGACCTTGTGCTGAGGCGAGTGGCATCGATGCCATTCGGGCCGTATCAACACCTTTGGGTTGAGATGACCCCAGAAGGAACCGCTGCACCGTTGCACGGCGGGGGCAGGTACAGGCGCCGCTCCGAACGGCGGCCGAACATCCACAGGCGCGAGGGCTGGGTGCGGACCGGGTCGCTGTTCCGGTGTCGCAGCGGAATCGACGCGCGGGGCCTGCGACGGCGAGATGGGTCGCGGACGGCGCCGGTCCCGGCGCTTCCGCCGAACAGGAGCACCGACGCCACCGTCGTTGAAGAAGATGGTGACCATTCTCCGAAGACGTTGACGTTTCGGGGGACCGGGGCGGACGGGCCGAACCGGCGGCGGCGGGACTGGTCGCGGGCCTCGTGTCGGAGGACGCGACGTCGGCGGCGGGACAGTTCGCGGGCCCGATGCGGGGGGACGCCCGGGCGGTGGCGGGACAGGTCGCGGGGGTGGAGGCTCGTTCGTCACGAATGCGGGGCGTCAGGGCGAGAACCCGTCGGCGTCACGACTTTGGCACAACATCCCGCGCACGCCGGAACGAGCCATGCAGGCGGCAGGTTGGAAGCGGTAACGCCACAGGCGCACACTGACACTGTGACAAACACCACAGCGGCGGGGCCGCGCACGCTCAGCGAGAAGGTTTGGGACCGCCACGTCGTTCGCACCGGCGGCGGGCAGCCCGACCTGCTCTACATCGACCTGCACCTCATCCACGAGGTGACCTCGCCTCAGGCCTTCGACGGCCTGCGCATGTCTGGGCGCAACGTGCGACGCCCGGACTTGACCGTGGCCACCGAGGACCACAACGTCCCCACTGCCGATCTGCACCTGCCGATCGCCGATCCGGTCTCGGCCAAGCAGGTGCAGGTGCTTCGAGCCAACTGCGAGGAGTTCGGCATCACGCTGTACCCGATGGGCGATCCCGGTCAGGGCATCGTGCACGTCATTGGCCCCGAACAAGGGCTCACGCTGCCGGGCATGACCGTGGTCTGCGGCGACAGTCATACCTCGACCCACGGAGCGTTCGGCGCACTGGCGTTTGGCATTGGCACCTCGGAGGTGGAGCACGTGCTCGCCAGCCAGACGCTGCCGCAGACCCGGCCTTCCACTATGGAGGTCTGCGTCGACGGCACCGCGCCGGCCGGTGTCACTGCAAAGGACATCGTGCTCGCGATCATCGGCCGGATCGGCACCGGCGGCGGCATCGGGCACATCATCGAGTACCGCGGGTCCGCGATCCGTGCGCTGTCGATGGAAGGCCGGATGACCGTTTGCAACATGTCCATCGAGGCGGGTGCCAAGGCCGGCATGGTGGCGCCCGACGAGACCACCTTCGAGTACATGGCAGGTCGTCGGCATGTGCCGACCGGTGCCGACTGGGACGCAGCGGTGTCCGACTGGCGGTCGCTCGTCACCGACCAAGGCGCGACCTTCGACCGTACGGTCACCCTCGACGGCGCATCGCTGCGCCCGCATGTGACCTGGGGCACCAATCCTGCACATGTCATCCCGATCGACGGCGCCGTACCTGCACCCAGCGACTTCGAGGACCCCGTCGAAGCCACGACTGCCCAGCGGGCACTCGACTACATGGGGCTCGCCGCGGGCACCCGGCTGGCAGACGTGAGGGTCGACACGGTGTTCATCGGCAGTTGCACCAATTCCCGCATCGAGGACCTGCGTGCGGCAGCAGCGGTGGCCCGCGGACGCAGCGTGGCCGACGGCGTCCGCACGCTGGTGGTGCCCGGCTCGTTCGCTGTCAAAGCCCAAGCCGAGGCCGAAGGGCTCGATGCGATCTTCACCGAGGCTGGGTTCGACTGGCGCGAACCCGGCTGCTCTATGTGCCTGGCGATGAATCCCGACAAGCTCGCGCCCGGCGAGCGCTCGGCGTCGACGTCGAATCGCAACTTCGAGGGTCGGCAGGGGCGGGGCGGCCGGACGCACCTGTGCTCGCCGGAAGTGGCCGCCGCCACGGCGATCGCCGGACGCTTTGTGACCCCCGACGATCTCGCCTGAACGGCTGCGGCAAGCGGCGGCCTCGGGCACGACAGAGCGACAGAGTCGAGAGAGAAGGAACAGCATGGAGTCAGTACGGGTGCACGAGGGGCGGGCAGTGCCGCTCGACCGCTCCGATGTGGACACCGACCAGATCATCCCCAGCGACTGGCTGAAGCGGGTCGAGCGCACCGGCTTCGGCAAGGGATTGTTCAGCGAGTGGCGCGACGAGCGCGACTTCGTGCTGAACGACGAGCGCTATGCCGGAGCCACGGTGCTGGTGGCCGGATCCAACTTCGGCACGGGCTCGTCACGCGAGCACGCAGTATGGGCGCTCATGGACTACGGCTTCGTCGCGGTGGTCTCGCCCCGCTTCGGCGACATCTTCCGCAACAACTCCACCAAGAACGGCCTTGTGCCGGTGCAGGTGTCCGAGGAGGCCGCAGCGCGCCTGCGCGCTGCGGTGGCCGAAGACCCGGACCTGGTCGTGACCGTCGACGTGGAGCGGCGTTTGCTCAGCGCCCCCGCTGCAGGCATCGAGGAATCGTTCCCGATGGACGACGCCACCCAGGAGCGCTTCCTTGAAGGGCTTGACGACATCGGCATCACGATGCGCAGCGTGGCCGACATCGACGGCTACGAGCCGACCCGTCCCAACTGGATGCCCACGACCTGATTGCGCAGCAGCTCAGGCGGGGCGCAATGCCTGGAGCAGGATCCAGGTGGCCGCGGTGCGGTCAAGCTGAACAAGGTCCTTTGGTGGGCTGACTTCGAGATGGAGCAGGTCATCCCGTACGAGACATCCATCATCGACCCGCGACCGCTCACCGGTGAAGATCGTGCGCGGTTTGGAAATGGCGATAGCGGCCGGGCTTATTGCGGAGTGACAGCCGCTCCAATCGGCGCAGCTGTCGAGCGCTCCGAGGGTCTTCAACGAACCGTTGAAGCCAGCTACGACTGGTTCGACGGCACTGATTGATTGTCCCGCTCGCCCCGTCTGGCGCACTCAGGTTGGCCGCTGAAGAAGCGAAGCATCCAGCCTGCGGCGAGCTCCTGGTTGCAGGGCATGGACAGGCTGGTCTTGGCCTCGGCGACGACGTCCGCGCCCAGCAACTCCGTGCGGCTCTCGTACAGCGGCCCGACGAATTCGGGTTGGAATTCTGGGTGACCTTGCAGTCCGATGAGGTGGTCCCCTACCGCCAGCATCGCGATCGGGCACCGGTCGGCGCCTGCCAACACGACGCCACCGGGGGGCAGTGACACCACCTGGTCTTGATGGCTGTGAATGAGGCGGATCTCGTCCGATTGCGGATCCATCCACTCGCGGTGCTCGTGAATCTTCCAGACGTTCGCGCCGACCGTCCAGCCATGCGGTGCCCGTTGCACCGCTCCGCCGAGCGCGTGGGCGATCATCTGGTGGCCGAAGCAGACACCGAACATCTTGCGCCGCTCAGCGTGCAGCTGCCGCACGAAGTCGGCGAACTGGGTGATCCAGGGCACGTCGTCGTAGACGGAGGCTCGCGTGCCGGTGGTCATCCAGCCGTCGTAGGCGTCGAGGTCGTCGGGCCACTCGCCATCGGGAAGGCTGAAGGTGTCCATCTCGACGCTCGGGTCGACCCTCGCAATCACGTCGGCGAACATGTCCGAATAGGTGCCGCAGATCGACCTCAGCTCGCCCACGGGATCGTCGCAGCGCAACAGGCCCAAGCGCAGCGGCCGGTGCACGCCTGGTGAGGTGGGCGGCATCGTCAGCTCAGCGGAACGACGAGACGAGGGCGCTGTCCGAGCCGTGAGCGAGCGGTTCGAGCAGGCCACGCTCCCGCAGGATCGGCATGACGCCTTCGCCGAACCAGTAGGCCTCTTCGAGGTGCGGGTAGCCCGACAGGATGAACTCCTCGAACCCGAGTCCGTGGTATTCGGCAATACGGTCGGCAACCTCTTCGTAGCTGCCCACCAACGCTGTGCCGGCGCCTCCCCGCACCAGCCCGATGCCGGCCCAGACGTTGGGATGGATCTCGAGTCGGCCGCCCTGTTCGGAATGCAGCTGGGCCATCCGCCGCTGGCCCTCGGACATCGTGGTGGCGAAGTCGGCTTGGGCCGAAGCGATTGCCTCGGGACTCATGTGGGCGAGCATGTCGTCGGCCACGGCCCAGGCATCAGCCGCATCGGGTCGGGTGATGACGTGAAACCGGATGCCGAACCGCAGAGTGCGTCCCTGTTCGGCCGCCAGCGCCCGCATGCGACCCAGGCGTTCAGTCACCATGTCTGGCGGTTCGCCCCAGGCGAGATACACGTCGACGTGAGCCGCCGCGATGCGTTCGGCCGCGGGCGACGCTCCGCCGAAGTACACGGGCGGCACCGGATCGGGAACATCGCGGGTCGTTGCCCCGGCGACCTTGTAGAAGTCGCCGTCGAAGTCGAACGGGTCCCCGCTCCATGCCTCGCGCACGATCTGCAGGAACTCACCCGTTCGGGCATAGCGAGTGTCCTTGTCGAGCCAATCGCCGAAGCGATTCAGCTCGCGTGGCTCTGCTCCGGTCACGATGTTGAGCAGCAATCGGCCGCCGGTGAGCCGCTGGTAGGTGGAAGCCATCTGTGCGGCGAGCGTCGGCGAGAGGAATCCGGGCCTGAACGCCACCAGGAACTTGATGCGGCGCGTCAGCGGCGCCAGGGCGATGGTGGAGAGCCAGGCGTCCTCGCACATCGTCCCGCACGGCGTGAGCATCCCCTCGTAGCCGAGCTGATCGCAAGCAGTCGCGATCTGGGCGAGATAGTCCATCGACGGCGCCCGCCAATGCGCGCCCGGCTCGTCGGGCAGCACGTCACGGGAATCGCCGCCGGTGGGCAAGAACCAGTGGACCTTCATCGGCCGAGCACCTCGCTTGCAACGTCGCGCCGGGCTCCGCAGACAACGGGCGCCGACTGCGCTGGGGGATGGCGACGTCGGTTACGGTAGCGCCGGCCCCACGGGAGCCCGGTCAAGATCTTGCTGGCTGTGGTCGCACCCGACTTCCTTCTCATCCGCATCACGCCAGGCGATCCAACCACGATCATCATCGGCGAGAGCGGGTCCGGCGACCCAGAGCCGCGGGAGGAGTTCCGTGTCTGAGATGTCGACGCTGGCTGATCTCGCTGCACCGGCAGCCCTCGATATGAGCTTCAGCCTCATCGGCGACGGCCTGCAGGACGCCTACAACCCCAAGCTGCGCGAGCGCTGAGCAGTGTTTCCCAACTTCGGCGTGCCGCGGCTCTCGGTTCGGGGACTCACTGTCCGTTTCGACGCGTTCACGGCGGTGAGCGATGTCGGATTCGATCTCCACGACGGCGGGACGCTCGCGGTGGTCGGCGAATCGGGTTCGGGCAAGTCGGTGACTGCTCTGTCGATCATGCGGCTCATCGAGATCGGAACGAGAGCCACCATCGACAGCGGAGCGGTGCTGTTCAGGCATGACGACGGTCAGGTCGCCGATCTGTGCTCATCATCACCCACGACATGGGTGTCGTCGCCGAGATCGCCGATGAAGTGGTCGTCATGCAAGCGTCGCGGGTAGTCGAACGCGGAGAAGTCCACGATGTCTTCGAGCGGCCGCAGGAGACCTACACACGCTCCCTCCTCTCGGCGGTGCCGCGGCTCGGCTCGATGACCGGCGAGAGCGGGCCCCGTCGTTTCGAATTGCTCGACACGGGTGGATTCGGCGACCCCGAACCTGTCGCTGCGACAACATCTGATCCGGTTGTGGACGCATGAACGCGCCGGCTCCCGCAACGCCGATCGTCGAGGTTGAGGCGCTGACCAAGCACTTCCCGGCTCCTGGCAAGGCTCGTGTTCATGCAGTCGAGCAGGTCAGCCTTCAGGTCGGCCGCGGCGAGACCTTGGCGATTGTGGGAGAAAGCGGTTGCGGAAAATCCACGCTTGCGTACCTCATCATCCGGCTGCTCGATCCCACGAGCGGCACGATCCGCCTCGACGGCACCGATATCACCGGTCTGGGGCCACGCGACTGCGCCCACATCGGCGCAAGGTACAGATCGTTTTCCAGGACCCGTTCGCCAGCCTGGACCCGCGTCGACCCATCGGCAAGGCCATCGGTGAGCCGCTCGTGATTCATCGGGCTGTGCCGCGCCGCGACATCGATGATGTCGTGGCGACGCTGCTACAGCGCGTCGGCATGTCTGCTGACGACATGTCGCAGTACCCGCACCAATTCTCGGGCGGGCAGCGTCAACGCATCTGCATGGCCCGTGCGTTGGCGCTGCGCCCCGAACTCGTGATCGTCGATGAGGCCGTGTCAGCGCTGGACGTCTCGATCCAGGCCCAAGTCATCAACCTGATGATGGACCTGCAAGAAGAACTGGGCCTGTCGTACCTGTTCATCAGCCACGACCTCGCGGTCGTGGAGCGCATCGCGCACCGCGTGGGTGTGATGTATCTCGGCCAGATCGTCGAGCTGGGGACGCGCCAGGCCATCTTCGAGAACCCGACACACTCGTACACCCAGCGGCTGCTGGAGGCCGTGCCGATCGCCGATCCGCGCCAGCGCCGTACTGATCGGTCGGTGCGCACCGACGAGATCCCGAGCCCGGTGTTCGAACCCGGCACCGCGCCCGAGTCAGTCGTGCTCACCGAGATCGAACCCGGCCACTTCGTGGCGCAAGCCACGAACATGGGACACAGCGTGGCGCAAGCCACGAACATCGAACACAGCGTGGCGCAAGCCACGAACATCGAGCACAGCGTGGCGCAAGCCACGAACATCGAGCACAGCGTGGCACGAGAGGAGCAAGACCGATGAACGCAGACACACCTGGCGCCTCCGAGCCATTCGTGATCTACCCGGCGCGGCACGTTGCGGGCCGACTGGCTCAAGCGAAGCCTTGGCGTGCCAGAATCGTCTGGGGCCGGACCGACTCGGCTCTCACCGTCCCCACCTCGCTGACTCTGGAGCCTTGACATGACGACGCTCATTCCGGAACCTGATGTCAACAACGTGTGGCGTCTCGAGACGCCGGGCAACGAGGGCTGGCTGCGTTCAGCTCGGCCGGATGCGGCCGACAAGTTCTTCATGTGCTCTGCCGATGGTCACGTCCAAGAGCCGAACCCGTTCCTTGTCGATCGCATCGACCCGGAGTACCACCATCGGCTGCCGACCATTGCCGTCAGCAAGGACATGGATCCCCATGGCAAGGGCGACAAGGACGCAGCCGGAAACGACACTTCCGAGGAGCAGTTCTTCCAAACGGCAGAGGGCTTCCGTCCGGCCAAGCTCAACTGGGCGAAGCCGTTCGAGGGCCACGAGAAGCTGCGCAACCGGTCAGGTCGCGACCCCGAAGCACGTGTGCGCGACCTGGCACTGGACGGCTGCGACACAGAGATCCTGTTCCCGAATAAGGGCCTGACCATCTGGGCTACGCCCGACGCCGACTTCAGTCACGCAATGTGCCGGGCCTACAACGAATGGGCCTGGGAGGAGTTCGAGGCCTACAACGACCGGCTGGCGCCGATGGCCTGCATTGCTCCCGCAGCGTTGGACAAGGCAATCGCCGAGATCCAGCGTTGTGCGGCGCTCGGGTTCAAGGGACTGAGCCTGCCGTGCAAGCCCGTCTTCGGGCCACCCGACGTCGACGACCCGAACTACAACCTGCGGGAGTTCGAGCCGTTGTGGGACTGCATCGACGACGTCGATCTGCCGGTCACGTTCCACGTCTCTACGGGTCGCGACCCGCGCACCGCTCGCAGCCAGGGCGGGGCTGTCATCAACTACGCGGTGCACTCGCTGGCGCCGACCATGGAGCCGCTCGTCAACATCTGTGCTTCAGGCGTGGCGGAGCGACACCCGAACCTGCGCTTCGGCGCAATCGAGGCCGGCATCGGCTGGGTGCCGTGGATGCTGGGCGCCATGGATGAGGCGTATCTCAAGCACCACATGTGGGTGCGTCCGAAGCTGGAGCTGCTGCCCAGCGAGTACTTCAAGCGCCAAGGCTTCGCGAGCTTCCAGGAGGACGCCGCCGGCCTTGATCTTGCCCGCGAGCACGGTTTGATCGACAACTTCCTGTGGGCGAACGACTTCCCACACCACGAGGGCTCCTGGCCGTATTCCGCCCAAGCGATCGAGCGCACGATGAGCCATCTCGATGACGGCGAGCGGGCCAAGATCCTTGGTCTCAACGCTGCCCGCATCTTCGGGTTCGAGATCCCCGAGCGCTACCTGCATCACCCCGACGCAGCTGCTGTCGCCGCCCAGCGCTGATCGCAGCCAGGTCGAGTGCTTGGCGGATGGCCGGATTCCGGCGCGAGATAGGGTGGACTCAACCGGATCTGACCCGTTGAGGAGTCGAGATGTTCCGCAATGCTCTGAAGCGCATCGGCAGCGCCGCGAAGAGCCTCGGCCACTTCTTTGCTGTGCTCGCGCATACGAAGAATCGACCGCAGGCTCCGGATCCCCGCAAGGCGGCAGCGCGTCGCGTACGGGAAGCAATGCACGCGACGCGCGGCAACACGGGCTTCAGCACCTCCGGCGCCAACGAGAAGATCTATGGCAAGGTCCTCTCTGACGGCCACAAGCAATAGCGATAGAATTCAGCTACCCGCAGCTGCGGGGTCGTGCACTGGGCAACCTGCCGGGTTGAAGAAGCGTTAGGCGTTGACGGCGTAGGGCACGGGATCGCCGGCCAGCGCCAGATTCACCTGCTCGGCGATCTGCATACCAGCTCGGTCTTGAGCTTCGCTGGTGCTGGCACCGAGATGCGGGGTTGCCACCACGTCGGGCCGGCCGAACAGCGGTGACTGCGTCGCTGGTTCGGATGCGTAGACATCCATTGCCACGCCGCCCAGCCGTCCCTCCTCCAGCGCGGCCGCTGCTGCCGCCTCATCGAGAATGCCGCCCCGGGCGGCGTTCACGATCAATGCGTGCGGGCGGCACTTGGCGAGGTTCTCGGCGCCCAGCAGGCCGACCGTCTCGGGCGTCCGCGGCATGTGCAACGTGATGATGTCGGAACGCTCAAGCAGCTCTTCGAACCGCACCATGTCGACCCCTGCCGCTCGAGCAGACTCGGGGCTCACATAGGGGTCGTAGGCGATGAGCGCAACATCGAAGGGGGCGATCCGCTGTGCCACCAGGAGGCCGACGCGGCCGAGGCCCAGGATCCCGACCGTCTTGCGGTAGATCTCCATGCCCCCCCAGCGGCTGCGCTCCCACCGGCCATTCGAGAGCGCTTGGTGAGCCTGCGGTATGTGGCGAGCCAGCGCCAGCATCAATGCGATGGTCATCTCCGCAGCCGACACGACATTGCTCAACGGCGCATTGCAGACGAGCACACCGCGCTCGGTAGCAGCAGCGACGTCGATGTTGTCGAGTCCGACTCCGGCACGCCCTACGACAACGAGTGCATCACCTGCCGCGAGGAGATCAGCATCTACCTGCGTTGCCGAGCGGACGATCAGCGCCTGCGCCGCGGCGATGGCGTCGCGCAGTTCGTCGGTACTGAGCCCGATGCGAACATCGACGTCGTGGCCGGCTGCACGCAGCATGTCGAGGCCAGCATCAGCCAGTTCCTCGGCGACCAAGATTCGTGCCATGTCACGCAACCAGATCTGCGATGCGGCTGATGCCTTCGCCCAGATCGTCGAGACCCAGGGCGAACGAGAAGCGCGCATAGCCAGGGGCGCCGAACGCCTCACCTGGAACGAACGCCACCTTGGCGTGCTCGAGGATTGCGGCCGCTAACTCCAGCGTGTTCGTGACCTCTGTGCCGCCGAATCGGCGTCCCAGCAGCCCTTCCATGTTCGGGAACGCGTAGAACGCGCCTTCGGGTTCGGGACACTCCACGCCCTCGATGGCGTTGAGCATTTCGGTGATGCGCTGGCGCCGCACGTCAAACGCGGCTCGCATCATCGCAACCGCCTCAAGGTCTCCCGAGACCGCTGCGAGCGCTGCTGCCTGTGCGACGTTGCACACATTGGAAGTGGAATGGCTCTGCAGATTGGTGGCCGCAGCGATCACGTCAGGCGGCCCGGCCATCCACCCGACTCGCCAGCCCGTCATGGCGTAGGTCTTGGCTACACCGTTCAGCACGACGCAGCGGTCGGCAACCTCGGGCACCAGCACAGGCAGCGAGTGATGCTCGGCATCGCCGTAGGTGAGGTGCTCATAGATCTCATCGGTGATCACCCACAAGCCGTGCTCGATCACCCACTCACCGATCGCAACGATTTCGTCACGGGGGTACACGGCACCGGTCGGGTTCGACGGCGACACGAACAGCAGCGCCTTGGTGCGGTCGGTCCGCGCCGCCTCAAGCTGGTCGACACTGACCCGGAAACCTGAATCGATGCCGGCGAACACGTCAACTGGGACGCCGCCGAATACTCGGATCGCTTCGGGATACGTCGTCCAGTACGGCGCCGGCAGCAATACCTCGTCACCCAGATCCACCAGCGCGGCCATGGTGTTGTAGACGGCCTGCTTGCCGCCATTGGTGACCAAGAATTGGCTCGCGTCCCGGTCGAGACCGCTGTCGCGCTTGGTCTTGGCGGCAAGGGCGGCTTTCAGCGCAGGCTGACCGCCAGCCGGCGAATAGCGGTGGTTCGCCGAGTCGCGGCACGCCGCTACCGCCGCGTCCACGATGTGTTCGGGCGTTGGGAAGTCAGGCTCGCCGGCGCCGAATCCGATCACGTTCTCGCCTGCAGCCCGAAGTGCCTTTGCCTTGGCATCAACTGCCAGGGTCGCCGACGGGGCGATGCCCGCCAACGCTTCCGAAACCCGTTTGCCGCCCAATGCTCGGCTGGACCCTGGTGAGGTAGGCATGAGATGACTCCTGTCCTGCTGCTTCGAGGGCACTGCGCGGCCGCGAGCGCCCGACAGTCTCGCTGCCAAGTCATGCATTCCGGCGCGTGAGGGACGCGCCGCGAGCCCCACAGACCGGCGTCTCGGAAAATTGTCGGGAAAATGTGGTTGTCGGCAGCAGTGCCGGGCGCAATAGTGGCAGCCGATGGCTGTGTCTCCCTCATCAATTTCCATTCCCGCAGAACTGCGGCCTGTCGACGGGCGCTTTGGCTCGGGACCGTCCAAGGTCCGTCCCGAAGCCGTCAAGTCACTCGCAGCGCGCGCGATCGACTACATGGGTACATCGCACCGCCGCAGCGGCGTGCGTTCGGTGGTGGGTCGGCTGCGGGCCGCGATGGCTGAGCTGTTCAGTCTGGGCGACGGATGGGAGGTGGTGCTGGGCAATGGCGGCAGCACGGGCTTCTGGGACGCCGCCGCCTTCTCGCTCATCGAGCGCCGGGCCCAACACCTGACCTTCGGCGAGTTCTCCGAGAAGTTCTCGGTCGTCACGACCGCAGCGCCCCACCTCCACGACCCAATGGTGATCACGGCCCCTTACGGCCGGCATCCGGTGCCCGAGCCTGCAGACCCGGCTGAGATCGACACGTACGCGCTGACGCACAACGAGACCTCGACCGGCGTTGCGATGCCCCTGCGCCATCACGAGCTGGCGGCAGCCCGAAGCGGCCCGGCGCCAGCGCTGTCGATGGTCGACGCCACTTCTGCGGCTGGCGCGATGACTTGGGATCCAACCGATGTCGACTGCTATTACTTCGCCCCGCAGAAGGCTTTTGCCGCTGACGGCGGGTTGTTCATTGCGCTGTGCTCGCCGGCGGCAATCGAACGGATCGAACGCATCGATGCCACCGGTCGCTACAAGCCCGCCACGCTCGACCTGGCCATTGCCGTCACGAACTCCCGCCAAGATCAGACCTACAACACGCCAGCGCTGGCGACGATCCTGCTGACGCTCGAAACCGCCGAGTGGATGCTCGACGGCGGCGGCCTCGCTTGGGCGGCGTCCCGCTCGGCAGCATCCAGTGGCACCGTTTACGGCTGGGCGGCCGAGCGTGATTTCGCCGCGCCGTTCGTCACCGATGCCGCGATGCGTTCCCCCGTCGTGTGCACCGTCGACTTCGAGGGTGTCAGTGCTGACGACATCGCTGCGACGCTTCGCGCCAATGACATCGTGGACACCGAGGGCTACCGCAAGCTGGGTCGCAACCAACTACGCATCGCGGCCTTCCCAGCAATAGAACCGGCCGATGCCGAAGCGTTGACGGCCTGCATCGACTACGTGGTGGAACAGTTATAGAGCCCAGCCGGCGCCCGGCCCAGGCGACTGATGAGTGGAGCACGACCCACCTCAAATCTCGACGAACAGGTTGCCCGTCCTGACGACGACGGTGCCCGCGGCCTTGTCGTGCCAGCCTTGGTTCTTGCGGTCCCAGACGAGACTGAGAGGGCACAGCACTGCGCCGACGAATGCCGCGAGTACTACGGGCGGGGGGAGGACCCGCGCCAAGGCGGCTACTGGCACCAGCGGTACCGCCCAGCGGATCAGCGACCTGCCCCAACCGGGATGCCCCCCAGTTGACAGATTCACCACTCTGATGTCCACGATCCGCTTGCCGAGCGTCCGGCCCCAGAGCGCTGTCTGCATGACCTCATAGCCGACGAGGAAGAACAGCAGTATCGCAAGGCCGACGAAGAGCCTGCCAGCGGCGCTAGTCCTGGAGTCAACGACGTACATGCCGACAGCGTCTCGAGCGATGAACCAGAGCGTGCACACGACCCCTCCGTCCAGGATCCGGGCAACCAATCGAGTTCCAGGACTCGCGAGCCGCACCGTTCCGATGTCATGCACATCGACCCAGCCGGTCCGCCACCTGCGCGGCGCGGCGCGCCTCTCATCGATGTCGCTCATGTGCCACCTAGGCCTTGATCACGAGCGTGCCGGCGGCCTTGTCATGCCAGCCCTGATACACCCGGTCCCATGTGAGACTCACCTGACACAGCACCCACCACAGTTCGCCGATCCACGGAATAAACGGCATGGCAGCGAGCACGCTGGGAACCAGCCAGCGCAACAGCGCCTTGCCCCATCTGGGCCGTTCCCCGCTCACGGCGTGCACGACCTTGATCCCGACGATGCGCTTGCCCAACGTCCGTCCCCATACGGCTACCGACACGACCTCATAGACGAGCCAGACGGCAACCCATGCCCACCAGATGCCGGGTCCCAGGCCGAGATCAGCAAAGTCCGGCGTAGCCGACTGGGCCTCGTCCAACACGGTGTCCCAGTCGATGCTGATGAGCAGGGTCACCGTATTGATGGCCAGCACCACCAGCAGGTCGAACACGCGTGCGCCGAAGCGAGCGGCTGGTGACGCCAGCTTGACGGTTTCACCGCCACCAAGCTCCGCCCATCCGGTCCTCCGACTGCCGTCGGACATCGGTTCGGGGTGATACTCGCTCAAGAGTCTCGCTCCAGCCTCGATGTTCAGTTGAGGGCCACCCGGGGAACCTGGTCAAGCCCGGACGACGAGGGTGCCAGCCGCCTTGTCATGCCAACCCTGGTAGACGCGGTCCCAGGTGAGGCTGACGTAGCACAGGATGGCTAAGAGCCAGCCGACGAATGGGATGAGCGAGACCAGGCCCGGAATCAACCAGCGGCCGACAGCCTTGCCCCAGCCCGGCACGCCGCCGTGCGCTGCGCTGACCACCTTGATGCCGGTCATCCGCTTGCCGAGAGTCTGGCCCCACACAGCGATCTGCACGACCTCATATGCGAGACCGATGGCCAGACCAACCAGGAACATCACGGCGATACCGCCTGAATAAACCCCTGAATCGTCTCCGGAGAGAAAACCTCCGAAAGCCACTGCGGCGAGAATGAAATAGAAGATGACGACGATGATCCCGTCGAGAATCCGTGCACCGAAGCGTGTCCCTGGTCTTGCCAGCTCGACGGTCTCGCCGGTCGCGAGTTCAGCCCAGCCAGTCCGCCGCCCCTCGTCGGAGGTCGGCGGCTCGTTGTAATCGCTCATGGAAGACCTCCGCCATCGATGTGGTGGCCGACAGATTCGCGAACGAACCTAGCGCGCTGCGCGAGCGTGCCCCTGTCGTTCGCGCAGCCGCGTATGTCCCGGGATACAGCCCAACGCGCTAGTTCAGCGCGGGGTCGTCGGGATAGTGCGCGAGCAGGCGGGCGGGCGGCCTCTGGCGTGCGAGCACGTCGTACCAGAGCGCGGTGGCATCGGCGGCCAGGTCGCCCGGTGTCGAATCGAACACCCACCAGCATCCGGCCTCCAACTCGCCTCGCAACTGGCCGGGCCCCCAGCCAGCGTGCCCGCCGTAGATGCGTACGGCGACAACCTCGGCTTCGAGTTCGGACGGATCGGCGGTGAGATCAACCAGGCCGACCTCGCCGTTCACTGTGCGCCATGCGCCGCCGGTCTCGGACGACTCGGTGCCAGTGCCCTCCGGTTGCTGTGCTTGCGCCGCAGGAGGAGCGGCAGCCGTCCCGAGAGCGAGCAGTCCCTGCGGTTCGACTGGCCCGCCGAGCCCGACCGCAGCTCCCTCCGTGAAGCGTGACGCCCAGCGCGGAACCGCTGAAGCGCACGAGATGTCCGAGACGCGATTGATGACGATGCCCAGCGTGCCTGCCTGCTGATGCTCGATCACGAACACGACGGTGCGGTCGAAGTTGGGGTCGACCAAGCGCGGAGTCGCCACGAGCAGGTCGCCCGCAGAGGGCACCCGCACCGGCGTCACGACGACTTCGACCACGCCCCGATTCTGCCACTGCGTCGCAGCGACTCAGGAGCCCCAATTTCCTATGGCTCCGCTCGATAGGGGGTGCCAAGAATGGCCAAGAATTCCCGTGGCCGGATGCACTGAAGATTGAGAGAGGCGCAAGCTGTCGCAATCGATGTACTGACGCGGTCCACGATGTCCTCAGTCACCACGCAAACTTCGTTTCCCTGCTCGCTCAATTGGCGAGCGAGGCCCACGACGTAGGGGTCCGCATCTTCCTCATCCTTGCTGATGTCAGCGAGATTGGGCACACGCGCCGTCACGTCCCGCATGATCCCTGATTCGACATCGAGCGGAAGCACTTGGGTATCTCGGACACCAGCAGCCCATACACCGGGCGCATCAGGGTGCGTGACGCTGCTGACTTCTCGATACACCTGCCGGGGCGATGCCATTTCCGCTTCGGCAACCATCTGCTCCATTCGCCGGAACAGCGACCATTGGTGACTTGCTGTCACAACTTTCTTGATCTGAATCAGTGCTGTGGAATCAACAACCCACACGTCGGGATGACCGAAGCGAAGCGTGCCATGCTCACTCACTTGCAAGCTGCGCAGTGAGATCGTCTATCTCATTTGGGGATAGGCCAAGATAGTCCGTGGCATCACGCAAATTGAGCCGACCGCTGTCCATTGCTTCCAACATCGTGCGAAGCGTTCTGACTCCCAATTCGCGCCGTCGTTTTTGGATCTTCGGTTCGCCGCCGCCACTTCGCTTGCTCTGCGGATTCCAATCGCGGAGTTTGGACCGGTTGGAATACACGCTGTACAAGTCACGTGTTCCAAGACCTGCATCAGTAAGCCTGATCGCCATGGCGCGCCCGCTTAAACACCGCGCGCCCGCTTACGCGAAAACGGTTTGCGATCTGTCGTACCTCCTTCGGCCTTGCCGCCGGCGCCGACCTCGTCACGCCGGTCCGGCCTGCCACCTCGTGCAACGCCTCTGTGGGCACGAGATACGCGGCGGCAAACCGTTCGCACCAACGCTCGGCAACACGGTCGTCGTCAAGCGATCCAACAAAGTCCTGGCATGCAGCATCACCCCGGTTAAGTAGGTGGCCGAACTCATGCATCAGGGTGAAGCTGCGGGCCGCCGGGACGTAGGCGGAATTCACCACGATGAGCGGTGCATATTCGTCCCAGGTGCTGAAGCCGCGGATTCCACCGCGGCCGAGAGAGGACTGCTCGACGAAGATCCCGAAGCGCTCGAGAACCGCTCGCCATGATCGAAATGCAGTCCGATCGCTGTCCCAGTCCAACTGTTCACCAACCGCTATTCCCGAGCGCTGGCGAGCATCTTGCCCTGCAACCAACGCGTCGGTGTCGATCTCATGCCTTGGAATATCGACGGGCGGGTCACCGCGGTCACGGATGCACCACGACAACATGGCCTGTCGACGCTGCGCCCGACGGATCACACGTAGATCGCCGCTCTGCAGCGGTTTGCCACCTAGGCCCGGAGCCGACCGGAGCCGAGGAGACACCGATGCACTCAAAGGAACCGAAGGCAGGAAGAACACTGCCGTAGGGCGCCTCAAGGCATCAGCTAGCTTGGTGACCTGGCCCTTGGAAGGCTCAGCCTCCTCCGACTCCCACAGTGCTATGTCAGCCGGAGCGACCGACAATTTCTCGGCGAGCCCGTCAACACTCAAGCCCGCTTCCTCGCGCGCCCAACTGAGCACCGAGCCCGTGATGGGAACTGATTGTGACGCCACAGTCCACCTACTTTCTCATGCCGTGCGTTAGCCCGTCGCCCGAGCGCGAGCTTTCTCAGCGACATGCTCCGAGCACATGTAGCTTGACGTCGTTCAGGAAACGGCGCCACCTGATGCGGCGGTGACGTCCTGGCGGCCCGCGGTGATCCACGGCATCATCGCCCGCAACTCCGCCCCGACCTGCTCGATGGGGTGCTGCTTGCCCTCGGAGACCATGCGGCGGTAGTTCGGCAGCCCGTTGCGGTTCTCATCGATCCACTCTTGGGCGAAGCTGCCGTCCTGGATCTCCGCCAGGATGCGCTTCATCTCCGCACGGGTCTCGTCGGTGATGATGCGCGAGCCACGGGTCATGTCGCCGTACTCGGCCGTGGTCGAGATCGAGTACCGCATGCCTGAGATGCCGGCCTCGTAGATGAAGTCGACGATCAGCTTCACCTCGTGCAGGGTCTCGAAATAGGCGGACTCGGGCTGGTAGCCGGCCTCCACGAGCGTCTCGTAGCCAGCCCGGATCAGCTCGGTCAAGCCGCCGCAGAGCACCACTTGCTCGCCGAACAGGTCGGTCTCGGTTTCCTCGGCGAACGTCGTGGTGAGCACGCCCCCGCGAGTACCACCGATGCCCTTCGCGTACGCCAGCGCGTCTGCCATCGCGTTCCCGGTCGCGTCCTGGTGGATGGCCACGAGCGCCGGGACACCACCGCCCTCGACGTAGGTGCGTCGCACGTTGTGGCCGGGACCCTTGGGGGCGATCATCCACACGTCAACATCGGAAGGCGGATTGATCTGGCCGAAGTGGATGTTGAAGCCGTGAGAGAAGGCAATGGCGTTGCCGGCCTTCAGGTTCGGAGCGATCGAGGAGTCGTAGATGGCGGCCTGGTCGGTGTCGGGCAGCGCCATCATGATGATGTCGGCCTCGGCAGCCGCGCCTGCAACATCGGCGACACGCAAGCCCTCTGACTCAGCCTTGGGGCGCGACGCCGAGCCCTCGCGCAGTCCCACGACGACGTCTACGCCGCTGTCGCGCAGGTTCAGAGCGTGAGCGTGGCCTTGCGAGCCGTAGCCCATGACGGCCACGGTGCGCCCTGCCAGCTGGCCCAGGTCTGCGTCTTGTTCGTAGTAGATGGTTGCAGGCATCGTTGTCGCTCCTCGACCTATGTGAATCGTTCAGGAATCGTGCGGATGGAGTATGCCGACGGCGGGTTCATAGGCATCGAGCGCTCGCAGCGCGATGCGGCCGGTGCGCTGAAGCACATGCAAGCCAAACGGGCGTAGTTGGCGCTCGCATCGGTCGAGCCGATCCGGATGGGCGCTGACGCTCACAATTGCCTCGCCGTCGGTGTGATCAAGCACTTCCCCCCCGTACTCGGAGATGACCTCGACGACTGCTGCGAGATCGACCGCCCCGACGCGTGCGAGCATCAGCTCGCGCTCGATCGAGTCCGACGGGTGCAGCTCACTGATGTGGATCACGTTGATGAGCTTGTCGAGCTGCTTCGCGATCTGGGTGACGTCGGTGTTGTGGACGTCGACCACGATGGTGATGCGGCTGTAGTCGGGATCGCCCGTCGGAGCGACCGCAAGGGAGAAGATGTTGAAGCCGCGGCGGCTGAAGAGACCGGCGATGCGCGCCAGCACGCCGAACTTGTTCTCCACAATGGCCGCGAAGATGTGGAGGTCCGGCTCCTGTGGGGCGCTCACGACGGCGCTGAGCCCTTCAACGCAGCTTCGGCATCGCCTTCAGGCCCCAGGATGATGTCGTCGTTGGAGCCGCCGGCCGGCACCATCGGGTACACCTTCTCCTCGGTATCGACCCGGAAGTCGATCACCACAGGGCGGTCGTTGATCGAGTTCGCCTTCATGATTGCGGGCACCACTTCGGAGGCTGATTCCACCCGGATGCCTGCGCAGCCCATGGCTTCGGCCCAGCCCACGTAGTCGGGGTGATCTGCGCTGAGGTACACCTGGCTGT
The DNA here is from genome assembly GCF_965237655.1 of Candidatus Poriferisodalis sp. Lineage (GTDB taxonomy): Bacteria > Actinomycetota > Acidimicrobiia > Acidimicrobiales > Poriferisodalaceae > Poriferisodalis. The sequence continues at coordinate 623,446 of NZ_CBDEGB010000002.1, read as the reverse complement.
AGCGCTCGGCGTAGAAGAGCTCCTGCCATTGACGCACCATGCCGAGGTAGGCGTTGTTGAGGATGGCCACCTTCACCGGGATGTTCTCGGCGCTTGCGGAAATCAGCTCCTGCGCAGTCATCTGGAAGCAGCCGTCGCCATCGATGGCCCACACGGTGCGGTCGGGCCGGCCCACCTTGGCACCGATGGCAGCCGGCACCGCGAAGCCCATGGTTCCGAGGCCGCCCGAGTTGACCCAGGTGTAGGGGTGGTCGAACTTCCAGTACTGGCTCGCCCACATCTGGTGCTGCCCGACACCCGCCACGACGATCGTGTCGTCGGGCGTGTTATCGCGCAGCTGCTCCACCACGTACTGCGGCTTGAGCGGGTGACCGCTCGAGGGCTGGTCATAGCTCAGCGGATACTGCTCCTGCCAGCCCGAGATCGTCGACTTCCAGACCGACCGGTCCGCCATGGCATCGGTGACGTCGGTGCCGTCGGCAGGCCGCAGCGCAGCGATCAGCGCCACTACGGCCACCCGGGCGTCACCGGCAATGGCGACGTCGGGCACGCGCACCTTTCCGTGTTCGGCTGGGTCGATATCGACGTGAATGACCTTGGCACCGGGGGCGAAGTGTGCTGGGTTTCCCGTGACCCGGTCGTCAAAGCGCGCCCCGAGGTTGATGAGCAGGTCGGCCTGCTGCATCGCGGTCACCGCCGAGTAGTTGCCGTGCATGCCGGGCATGCCCAGGCAGAGACGATGACGGTCTGGGAACACTCCGCGGGCCATCAAGGTCGTGACGACATGGATATCGCACATCTCTGCGAACTCACGCAACGCCTCCGCCGCACGTGCCTTCAGAAGGCCCCCGCCCGCGTAGATCACTGGGCGCTGAGCGGTGCGGATCAACGCGGCGGCTTCGGCGATGGCCGCGGGATCGACTTCGTTTCGAGGTCGGTAGCCGGGCAGGTCAACGCTGTCTGGCCAGTACCAGGTCATCATCTCGTTGCTGACGTCCTTCGGCAGGTCGATCAGCACGGGTCCCGGCCGGCCCGTGGTGGCGATGTGAAACGCCTCGGCGACGATGCGCGGGATGTCGGCCGCTTCGGTGACCAGGTAGTTGTGCTTGGTGACCGCCATGGTGATGCCCGTGGTGTCGCACTCCTGGAAGGCATCCGAGCCGATCGCCGACATCGCCACCTGGCCGGTCACGACCACCAACGGGACCGAGTCCATGAAGGCATCGCACAGCGGCGTCACGATGTTGGTGGCAGCCGGCCCGCTCGTGACCATCGCCACACCGGGCTTGCCGGTGACGTGCGCGTAGCCCTGCGCCATGTGGCCCGCACCCTGCTCATGGCGCACCAGGACATGGCGGATCGGCGAGTCCAGCACCGGGTCGTACACGGGCAGGATCGCCCCGCCAGGCAGGCCGAACATCACCTCGACACCGCTCGTCTCGAGGCTTCGCATCAAGGCCTGAGCGCCCGTGAGCTCCATGAAGTTTCTCCTGCAACGAATCCTGAAATGCAAATGCCTCCCGAGCGGGAGGCAGGGCGAGCGCGTCGAAACGGGCTCGCCTTAGGTAAGTACCCCTACGACCTCATTGCGCCTCGCGGGCTCGGCCGGGCAGCCGAACTGGTTTGCTGGTGAGCGCATCTACCCATTCTGTCGTGCCTGCCCCGCAGCCACAACTTGATTCGGGCGCACGCATGGTCGAAATCAGGCCGGCATGCCGCTGGGTGGGCGTACATTGGCCGGGTGCAGGGCGGACGGCTGCTGAGCGTCGCTGCCTGCACCGTGGCTATTGCTGCTGGGGCGATGGCGGCCGGGTGCTCGGACATCGGGCTTGACGAGGGCACAGGCCCTGCCGTCGGCAGTCCGGGCGACGGCACGGGCGCCGAGGCAACCGTGCCTGCCACCACGCTGCCGCTGACGCAGACCCCCGAGTACCTGGCGTCCAACACGCCGTGCCCGGTGGGTCTGCCCGAGCTCGGGGCGGTCCCACTCAGCGAGGCGGCCTCCGGGCGTGTCGTGACGCTCGCGCCGTACATCGACTTGGTCGAGGCGACCGTGATGGTGTTTGACAGGGCGACATCGGGCACTGGCGATTCAGGTACCAGCAGCGCGGGCGGTGGCTTTGTCGGCGACCGCAGGGGCCGCATCTGGCGATTTGCACCCAGCATGGCGGTACAGAGGGGCCCCGGATTCGGTGCGGTCTTGAGCGCGGAGCCCGTGGCCGACTTCTCGTCGAACACGGCGGCCGAGCACGATCAGGGCTTGGTAGGCATGACACTGGGGCCGCACGGCCGGCTGTGGATCAACCGCACCGACCGGCACGGTTCCAGTGTCCTCACTGTGCTCACGCCGACCGCTGACCGCACGGCGCTGCATGGCGACTACACCGATGTGCTGCGGGTAAGTCAAACCAACGCACAGCACAATGGCGGCGACTTGCTGTTCGGTCCCGACGGGCTGCTGTATGCGTCGTTCGGTGACGGCGGCGGCCTCGGCGACCCTCGTCATCACGGCCAGAACCTCGCCACTCCGCTGGGGGCCGTGCTGCGATTCGCCCTCGATACCGGCGGCAGCACTGATTCCGACGACTGGCGCCTGGTGCCCGCGCCGGGCAACCCGGACCTTGGGCCCGGCAGCGATCCGCACATCTGGGTCTACGGCACCCGCAACCCGTACCGCATGTCGTTCGACGAGGCGACCGGCACGTTGTGGGTCTCGGACGTGGGCCAGCAGTGCATCGAAGAGGTCAACGTGCTCGCACCCGACGAGGGCGGCGCCAACTTGGGGTGGAACGCCTACGAGGGCACTCGGCGTTTTGTGGGCGATGAGCTCAGCAACCACCGGGCACCGGACTTCGAGTACCGGCACGGGCGCGGCCTGTGCGCGGTGATCGGGGGACACGTCTACCGCGGCAGCGAGCTGGAGTGGCTGGCGGGTCGCTACGTATTGGCGGATTTCTGCGGGGGCGACATCTACGCCGCATCGGTAGAGCCCCGTGCACAGCCCGACGAGGTCTGGCATCTGGGCGTGAGCACGCCGCGGCCGGTCGGGTTCGCCGTCGACGGAGCCGGCGAGCTGTACGTCATCGACATAGAAACCGGCGTGTGGCGACTCACCGCCGATTCTTTCGCCGGATGATGCCAGAAACATCGATTGCAACCGGGGCATAGCTGTGCTGCGCCGCACGGTCTATGACCGCGAGATCCTGCTGCTGGCCGTGCCAGCGTTCGGCGCGCTGATTGCCGAGCCGCTCTATGTGATCACCGACACGGCCATCGTGGGCAGGCTTGGCACACCCGAGCTGGCAGGGCTAGCCATTGCATCGGCCATTTTGCTCAGCGCCCATGCCGCGCTGATCTTCTTGGCCTACGGCACGACGGGGCTGGTCGGTCGGCTGGTCGGCGCCGGCTCGCCGCAGCGGGCAGCCGAGCAGGGAATCGCTGGCATGTGGCTGTCGGTCGGCTTCGGCATCGCCGTCAGCCTGGCCATGTGGGCGGGATCCGACTGGCTCGTGGGTCTGTTCGATCCAACGCCCGAGGTCGCCGAGCTGGCGCTCACCTACCTGCGGATCAGCCTGATCGGCTTCACTGCGCTGCTCGCCGCCATGGCCGCCACCGGTTACCTGCGAGGCGCACAGGACACGGTCACGCCGCTCATCGTTGCCGTGGCGTCTGCTCTCGCGAATCTGCTGATCGAGCTCGTGCTGGTATTCGAGCTCGACATGGGAATCGCCGGCTCGGCCTGGTCGACGGTTGTTGCGCAGTGGGGCGCGGCGATCGTGTTCGTTGTAGCGATCCACCGCCGGACACGGGCCGCAGGCGCTTCGTTGCGGCTGGTCGCGGCCGCCGCACGCCGCTATGCCCGTGTTGGCCTGCAGATGTTCGTGCGCACGAGCGCGCTCCGGGGCTCGTTCGTGCTGGCGGCAGTATTCGCCTCGCGCATCGGCACCACGGAGATCGCCTCCCACCAGATCGGTGCGGAGATCTGGTCGCTGCTCGCCCTCGCCCTCGATGCGGTCGCGATTGCGGGTCAAGCCATGGTGGCCAAGGAGCTTGGCGCCAGTCGGCCCGAGGTGGCACGCGCCGCCAGCGTGCGGATGATCGGCATGAGCCTCCAGCTCAGCTTCATCTTCGGGGCAGCACTCGTATTGCTGCGCACGCCGCTCGCGGGAATCTTCAGCACCGATCCCGAAGTGGTCTCCCTGGGCGGTTTCGTGCTGCTGTTCGTGGCTGCCATGCAGCCGGTCAATGCCGCCGCCTTCGCCTTTGACGGCATCTTCATCGGCGCCGGCGACTTGGGCTTCTTGGCACGGGCAATGGCTGGCGCCGCGGCGGGATTCACGATTGTCGGGGGGACTGTGCGCGTGCTGGACCTGGGACTCGGCTGGCTGTGGGCCGCGCTGGTCCTGTTCATGTGCCTGCGCGTTGCGCCCCAGTGGATTCGCTTCCGAGGCAACGCCTGGCTCCGCACCGGCGACGCCTGAGCGCCGCGCCCGCTACTTCCAAAGGCACACCGTAAAGCGATGCTCTTCTTCGATGAGATCTGGCTCGGTTCCGTTGTGCTGCAGCATTGCCGGAAGCACTCTGTTGCGTATGCCCATGCCACGGGCATCGACATAGCGGTAGTCACGCATGAAGTTGACGAGCACTTGGTTTCGTGCGTACCGCGCACCCGACCTCATGCCGTCGACAGTCACCGTGTTGGGCAGCCGCCCTGGGCTTTGGACTTCCAAGCGGTTGCTGAAGATGCTGAGCAACACATCGGTGCCCGTGATGCTGTAGTCGCGATGGACCAACGCATTGACGAGTACTTCGCGTAGCGCTTCTTCCGGATAGTCCCATCGCTCTACGCTCTGAGGGCCGTCGAGTACAGCCGACACCTCAATATTTCTGCGCACAAAATCCCACGCTCGGTCAACGACGCCCGATTCAAAGAGCGCGCCATCGTCGCCGCGCAGGGGCACGAGAGGTCCCCTGATCGTCTCGTCAGCGCGCACCGCATAGTCCGGCTCGAGACCGTGGTGGCAGACGGCCCGGATGCCGGAGTGAGGGAGGAAGCGGCCGACGTTGAGACCGAAGAGCAGCATGCCGTCCACCGTCGCAAGCGTTTGCCCGTTTGACTCGGTTGCCAATTCGAGGTTGCACAGCAGTCGTGCCCACTGCTCAGAGCCCGGCATGGGCGCGTCGCTGTCACCCAGCACACGAGTCAAGTAGTCGCGCAACCGCCGTGAATCCAGATCGCTCAGAGAAGTCCCCGGTACCGGCTTGAGGCCATAGCGCAGTCCGCCTGACTGCTGGTACAGCCGTTGTTCCTCCTCGCGGGTGGCATCGCGCGTCGTCGTGCCGACACGAACCTTGGAGACCCAGTGCGATCCCTGCTTGACCTTGTACGGCTTGTCGGGTGCATTGGCTGGCACGGTCACTATGCCCACGACGACGCCTTCTTCGGGCTTGGCGACTTCCCACGCCGGAATTACTGGGGGCTGCAGGTGGTCGCGAGCCACTTGCATCAACCACTCCTCAGCCTTCTCGGGCGGGCGCGACAGTCCCGAGATCGAGCCGTCATCTTCTACGCCGAGCAGCACATGTCCACCATCGAGATTGAGCAAACCTGCCAATCGTGACGCCAGCCTGTCTGGCGGCACATCGTCGCGCTTGAACTCGACACGAGAGTTCTCCCCGCCAGCAATCAGTTGGAGTAGGTCGGTTCGATTCACCGGTCGCCTTCAGAAGCCGTACTTGCGGCGTCGCCGCTCGAACGCGTCCTTGCCGCCTTCCAGGATCTCCTCGACTAGCGACCGTACCGAAGGCGTGTCAATGGACCCCATGTGCTCGGGCCTGATGAACGCCTGACCCGTTGCATCTTCAAGTTCAGCATCACCCTTCGCATCGAGTCCCACAATGAGCTCAGCGTCGCCGAGGACGGGAATGTTTGCGTTATGGGTCGAAAAAACGAATTGGCGCCGCTGCTTGTTCTCCCGCATCTTGGAGACGATTACCTCGCTGATAAATCGATTGTCCAAATCGTCTTCAGGCTGGTCGATGATCAGCGGCGCATCAGAATCGAGCAGCAGCAACAACAGCACCGCTGTGGCCTTCTGGCCCTTGGAAAGCTGATCGAGCGACTGCCATGACTCGATTTTCTGATCCCCAGATGTGTTTAAGAATAGGCGTGTCGTCGGCGCAAGCTCCAGTTCTTCAATCTTCAGGAAGGTGCTCTCGCCGGCACCTGCCAGATTCTCAGCTTGGCCAGGTGTGAACCCGTAGTGTTTCGCCAATTCGGCCGCCCCTCCCCGACAATGTGACACGAAACCAGGCAACGACAAGTCGTCCTCCGCTTCCAGTTGTCTGATCGACTCGGTCAAACGGCCGCCCACCTCGTCCCTCAGCAACTCCGCTAGTGGTGACCGGTCTCCGGCCGCCATGACCTCGACCTTGACGTATCCGCGGAGCTTCTCGTTCACTTCTTTCGCAGCGCGAGACAGATCGCGAAATTGTCCGGCTTTGAGGTTTTCCCACTCATCGAGCAGATTGCGCCTTCGCTGATGGGCCTCCGTACGAAGCCGCATGAGCCCGGACCGTCGTTCCTCCAAGGGACGCAGATTCTCGATGCTGCGACGCAATCGGATGAATTCCTCACCATCGACGGCCGACTTCTGCAACTCGCGAAGAATCGCCTCGTACCGCTCATCGATTCCTGACTTGTGTTCGGACCATTCAGAAGCGACTACAGCGATGCGTTCGTCGGCTTGCTTCAAGGCGTCTTCGATGCGCTGCGCGGCGGACTCGAGCGCGTCGCTCAACTCCTGAAACACCGCGTTCGTCCTGTCGAGGATGGGTCCGCCCGGCAGACCGGCCAACGCGCGCGCTGACAGGAATGTCCGATCCAGAGGGAGTTCTTGGCGGAGCATCGTCAAGGCATCGCGCAATGACTGAAGGCGCTCCGGAATGGAATCGACGATGCGGGATTCTCGGACCAGCAAGCTCTGTTCACCAAGACGTTCTTCGAGTCCGGCCTCCTGAAATCGTTCCAACGTCTCTTCGAGATGGGGTAGCTCAGCAAGTCGCTCATCGATCGATGCAAGATCGGTATCAGTGTTGAGGAGTGACTGTCGGGAGGTCTGCAAATCGCGAAGGATCTTTGCTCTGCGCGTATCCAGGTCAATATCGGCACGCACGAACCGGCGCAGAAGACCAGTCAGCTTGGAGGCACTACGCGTGAGCTCAGAAATCTCATGCTGACCGAAGACTTCAACGCTGGGCAGCACATCACGAGGCCGCAGGTGGGAGACTTGACCTTCAGCGTCGCGAACAATCGGCGGATTCGGGACCGTTCGCTCGATGCGATAGTGACGCTCGGCAGGATGCAATGATCGCAACAGGAGCGACACCTTTGTGCCGCTGCGAAGCACGTGACGAACAATGTCTTGGTGCGCACTGCGCGCTAGGTCGCCGGCTGGTTCGAGATCCAGCACGTACCTAATGCTCTCGACGACAGTGGACTTGCCTGCACCGCGGCCGCCGATGAAGACATTTAGATTCGGATTGAAATGGATGGCTCCGCCGTCCAGAAAGCCTCCTATCCAGGTCAGCGCCACCAGTTCAGAGTGTTCTTCAGGAGTGTCGTCCGAGTTGAGGCGGATACGTGAATCGGGATCCAGGAAGGCCTGTCGTAATCCCTCAACGCTAGGCCGGCCTGCGAACTTGATCAGGGTGGTCGCTCTCTCGTCATCCAGATCGTCCGAACCGGCGACATCTTTCGCATTAACGACGGCTATCGCCTGACGCTGACCAGCCTTGTAGCCGCGTGCGTACTCAGGCACTTCGTTCCTGATGATCGAACGCTCTCCTTCGTCAAGATCGTCGATCGACGCGGGAATCTGAATTGCCAGCAGCTTTTCGTTCTTCCAAGCCCGCGCCCGCGCGCTTTTCTGAAGCGCCTGGAACAGTCCCTTGGCGCCGGTGGCGTGTGCCGCAATCGCGATCCCGCCCTGGCTGGACACTGTCGACAGGATTCTCGCAAAGTCGCTGCCGCAAGGCTCTCGTGACGGCTCGGGCTTCAGGATGCCCAATTTGCCGAGGTAGCGTTCAAGCTGCGCGGTATCGGTATCGGTGTCGTATATGCACAGGACATGGATTCCGTCTGTTGATTCCACCTCAAAGCCTGGCAGGACCGTTATGTCGGTGCCCTGCGCGGCTGCTCGAAATGAATCCACATCTCGAACGCTGTTGTGGTCCGTCACTGCGAACACGGAGATCTGAAGTTCGCTAGCCCGATTCACGAGTTCCGCCGCGAAGCTCTCCGGGTTGCCATCGATTGGCGAGCCCCGATAGCTTTCGCCATAGTGGTGCGGGTTCACCTGCAAGGCACAGCGAACGAAACCGGCTCCAGAAGGCAGCTCGACCGCTGCGGCAACCACATCGCTCTCGCTGACGGCCATGTACGTCCTCAAGTTGCTAGGAGTTGATCGGCGGAACCTCGCGCGAGGATACGACGCGTACGTGTCTCTGCTCCTCCATTAGCGGGCGATCAGGCCTCGCGGCGCTGCGCGAGGAGCCGGTTGACGGCCTTGCCGTCAGCTTGGCCGCGGGTGGCCTTCATCACTGCACCCACGAAGACCCCGGCCACCTTGGACTCGCCAGCGCAGAACTTCTCCCAGGCCTCAGGGTTCTCGGCGATGGCCTGGTCCACCAGGGCCTCGAGTTCTCCGGAGTCCATGGCTTCGAAGCCCAACCCTGCTGCAATCGCGCCCGGTTCGGCACCGGCGCCAGGCGCCCGTTCGCACATGATCCCGAGCACGGTCTTCGCCTGCGTGGCCGTGAGCTGGCCCGACGTTTCCATTGCGACAAGCGACGTCAGCTGCGTGACGTCGAGCAGCTCGGCCCCCTCGAGCGCCAGGTTCTGCACGGCGTGCGTGACGGTGCGGGCCGCATCAGCGCCGGCCTCGACTGCTCCCAGCACCAGCGGGGCCATGCCGCGGCTCACGATGACCTCCGCGTCGTCGGGGTCGGCACCCAGTGCACCGAGGCGCTCGCGCTGAGCGGCAGGCAGTGCTGGCATCGCAGAGCGCACCCGCTCGATCCAGTCGGGCTCGGGCGCGAGCGGCACCAAGTCGGGCTCGGGGAAGTAGCGGTAGTCGTCGGCCTCTTCCTTGGACCTCAGCGAGTGGGTGCGACCGTCGGTGGACCAGTGCCGGGTCTCCTGAATCGGCAACTCGCCCGCTTCATAGAGCCCGATGTGCCGCCGGGCCTCGTGGTCGATGGCGCTGCGCAGCGACCGCAGCGAGTTGAGGTTCTTGACCTCGCAGCGAGTGCGCAGTTCGCCCGAGCCGGCGGGCCGCACGCTGATATTTGCGTCGACGCGCAGAGAGCCTTCCTCAAGCCGAGCGTCGGACGCGCCGAGCGCCAGCAGGATCGCCCGCAGTTCGGTGACATAGGCGCTGGCCTCGGCGGCCGATCCGATGTCAGGTCGTGAGACGATCTCCAGCAGCGGTGTGCCCGCCCGGTTGTAGTCCACGAGCGCGCCGACCGCCCCGTGGATGCGGCCATCTGCACTCCCCAAGTGCGTCGTCTTGCCAGCGTCTTCTTCCAGATGCGCCCGCTCGATGCCCACCCGGTTCCCGCCGGGCACATCCAGCCAGCCATCCGAGCAGATTGGCTGGTCGTACTGGCTGACCTGGTAGTCCTTCGGCATGTCGGGGTAGAAGTAGTTCTTGCGGTGGAACACCGATGGCCGTATCTCGCAGTTGAGCGCGAGACCCACCGCCATGGCCAGTTCGACGGCGCGGCGGTTCAGCACGGGCAGTGAGCCGGGCAGGCCTAAGCAGACCGGCGTGACGTTGGTGTTCGGCTCGTCGCCGAAACGGCTGGGCGCCGCGGAGAACAGCTTCGTATCGGTCGCCAGCTCGACATGGACCTCGAGCCCGACGACGATCTCCCAGTCTGTCGGCGTCGCCCGTGCGGCGTCCTGATCAGCGGCCGGCATCACGTGCCCCTCGAGGGGGTGCCTGCGGTCAACTGCGGTGCTGGCAGCTGCGGCGCAGCGCGCTCGAGTGCTGCAGCCACCGTCAGCATCGTTTCCTCGCCCAAGGCCGGTGCCATCACCTGCACGCCCACCGGCAGATCCTCGGCGCCTGTTCCGAACGGCACCGACATGGCCGGGTCGCCTGAAAGATTGGACGGGATAGTGCAGGTGTCGCAGCGGTACATCGTCATTGGGTCGGAGCGTTCGCCGAAGCGAAACGCCACGCACGGCGAGGTGGGCGAGAGCAGCACGTCGAAGTTGGCGTAGGCAGCGTCGAAATCTCGCCTCGTGAGCATGCGGACTCGCTGAGCCTTGCCGTAGTAGGCGTCGTAGTAACCGGCGCTGAGGGCGAAGGTCCCCAGCATGATGCGTGCCTTGACCTCGTCGCCGAAGCCGGCCCGGCGGGTCAGGCGGTTCATCTCGGAGACGTCAGCGCCATCGATGCGCAGCCCGTAGCGGGTTCCGTCGTAACGCGCCAAGTTGCTTGAGGCCTCCGCAGGCGCAATGAGGTAGTACGCGGTGAGGCCGTACGTGACCGCAGGCACCGAGACCCGGCCCACGGTCGCACCAGCGGCCGCAAGCGCATCGGCAGCCTCGATCACCCGATCAGTGACGTCCGCGTCGATCCCGTCCAGCGCGCCGCCCGCACTGCCACCAGTCCCGGTCAGCTCGCTGACAACGCCCACCCTCAAACCTTCGACACCCCGGCTCAGCGCGGCGGCGTAGTCGGGCACCGCAATGGGGATGGATGTGCTGTCGGCTGGATCATGGCCGCTGATGACCCCGAGAGCGAGCGCCGCATCGGCGACGTCGGTTGCGAACGGGCCGATCTGGTCAAACGAGCTGGCGAAGGCAACGAGCCCGTAACGGCTCACCCGGCCATAGGTCGGCTTGATGCCCACGATGCCGCACAGCGAAGCGGGTTGCCGGATGGAGCCGCCGGTATCAGACCCGAGCGCCAGCGGCGCGAAACCAGCGGCAACAGCGGCAGCCGAGCCCCCGCTGGAGCCGCCTGGCACCCGGCTCAAGTCGAAGGGGTTGCGTGTGGGGCCGAATGCCGAGTTCTCGGTGGAACTGCCCATCGCGAACTCGTCCAGATTGGTCTTGCCGACCATCACCGCACCGGCGGCCGTCATCGCCTGCACTACCGTGGCGTCGTAGGGAGGCGACCACGTCTCGAGCATTCGCGATGAGCACGTGGTCGCCACGCCGCGAGTGCACAAGTTGTCCTTGAGAGCGACGGGGACGCCTGCCAGAGGACCCGGGTCGCGACCTGTGTCCACGGCGGCGTCCACTGCCGCTGCGGTCGCACGGGCGTGGTCGGCGGTCACCGTGTTGAACGCGTGAACGTCGCCGTCGTGGGCCTCGATTCGGCTGAGGAATGCCTCCAGCACATCGGTTGCGCGGCGGTTGCCCGTGCGTACGTCCTGCGCGATGGCGTTGGCTGTGCTCATCGGAGGCTCGCCTTGTGGGTCATGACCGGCTCAGGACTCCCCGCCGAGCACCGGCGGCACTTCGAACTGTCCGTCCGATGCGGCGGGCGCCTGGTTCAGCACCTCGTCCCGGTCCACTGACGGACCGGCGATGTCGTCACGAAAGACATTGCGGAGGGGGTAGGGGTGCGCCAGCGGCGGCACCTCCGCGAGGTCAAGATCTTCCAGCTCGCGGGCGTGGTCCAGGACGCGCCCAAGGTGGCCCGTGTAGTGCTCGATCTCGGCCGGAGTGAGCTCGATACGCGCGAGCCGCGCCACATGCGCCACCTGGTCCGTGCTGATCGCGGGCGTCGCTTCTCCCATCGCAGGCCGCAGGGTACCGGTGCCTCGGCAACGAGTAATCGGCCACGAATGAGTGACTGATCAACGGTGGTTCAGCGATGGATCAGCGGGGATCAGCGATGGATCAGCGGGGAATTCGTCGGCTGGCGGCTTCGGACAGCATTTCGCCTGGGCGGGTTGGGCTGAACAGAACCCGGGACACCGCCATCACCTGTGCCGTGCCTGTCGTGCGCGGCACCACTTCGACTTGGCCGTCCAAGGTGACGAGCAGCACCGGGCCGAGTGCGTTGCCGCTGATGTCCGCCAGGTCGTCCGCCCCAAGATCGATATCGGCAGGAGCGGGACCGAGCGACGCGATATCGGCTCGGCGCAGCAGGAACGGCTCGCGCGTCGCCATGCGATCGTGCAGGACGAATCCGTTGGGAACGAACACGACCCAGCGACGGGCAAGTTGATGCAGCGATCGGAAGCCCAGCGTCGCCGCGGTGAATCCTGTGACCGTGGCAACGGCAGCCCAGATCCACTGCTCGATGGCCCACAGCACCAACGGCGCCGTTGTCCCGGCGACAACAGCCACCCACACGATCGGGATGGGAGCGACTGCCAGCAGGAACGGTGTGCGCAGCAGCATCCGTCGCTCATTGCCGTAGCTGAGACCGTCCACGAAGGAATTGCCTGTCTCGGGAAGCAGCGCTATCGCCGTCGTGACGACCGCCCCGACGATGGCCGTCGCCGCACGCTGCGCTGGAAGGTTGGCGTCCCATGCCACAGCGGCCACGACCGAACCGATCGCCACGCCGATTGCTGCCGGCGTCGCGATGCGAACGATGGTGAGGGCCCATGGCCGGCGCACGAGTGTCGCCGTCAGCACGAGTGCCCATGCAGCCCACAGTTCGGCGCTCAGGATTCGCGCCGACGTTTGGGAGCAAGCACCGAGCGCGTCCGCTGCTGCTGCGCCCGCGCTCCAGGGCATCGTCAACCACAGCAGCCGCAGCAACCACAGGGTCGGGTGCGCGCGAAGCGTTGCTCCCACGGCTGAAGTCTCGCCGCTGGACGTCGCGAACACCCCCATCTGAGTGTCACACGGCACCGCTTAGTTCCCACAACTGGGCGCTCGGGCGATGCCCTGCCGGCTGTATCCCAGCCCGAGGAGACCGGAGATAGAGCGTTCAGTCGAACTCAGAGTGACCCGATCTTCGGCGTTGCCCGTGGCTCTAGTTCTCGATCTCGGTCCATACTTCGGCGCATCGAGAAAGCGGTCGACAGCGAAGCTTCGGCAGCGACGCTTCCCATGCACCCCATCCGGTGTGCAGCTTGGCCGCCGAGATGTCGGGCACGGTTGCCGCTGCGCTACGCAGTGCGGCGAGTGGGCCATCAGCCGATGACGCTGGCGATGGTGTCGATCTGGGGGCGCTGAGCTATCGGGATCTGAAGGACCGGGTGGTGGATCTGACCGGGGAACGCGCCCGTGTCGAGGGGGAGTATCTGGCTGCTTTGGGTGAGCTGGCGTCACGTGTGGGTGCGCAGGCCGCGGCGCATCAGTTGCGGGAGCTGACCCGGATGAACTCAGCTCAGGCACGCTCGGAGTCCCGGCTGGCCCAAAGCCTCGTCGAGCACGACATGGCTGCCTCGCTGGAACCGCTCAAGTCCGGTGAGATCCAGACGTCTCATGCCAAGGTGATCGCCCGCGAAGCTCCCAAGAAGCACCGGCGCAGCGAAGAAGAGTTCTTGGAGCTGTGCCGCGTCTATTCCTCCGACACGGTCGCCCGTCACCCACTGGCCTATGCGAGTTTGGAGGTGTACGCCGATCTCGAAGCCGAGGCCAACGCGGCGGGGCTGGGCCCTATCGACGCGGAGCTTGCGTTGCAGCGCCATGAGCGCAGCGGGTCGATGCGTCTCGGCAGCGACGGCATGTGGCATCTGTTCGCCAAGCTGGACTTCATCTCCGGTCGCCAGGTCAGCGCCGCGATCCAAGCCGCCGTGCGGTCACAGCGCCGCCGCAGAGCCGATGACGACACCGGCAGCGACAGCGGCGCCGACGGCGCAGAGCCGACGCGGGCTCAGCTCACCGCCGATGCGATCAGCGAACTCATCGCCGGCACCGCCAACATGCGGCGGGCCAACACGAGCCTGATGATCATTGCGGATTACGACACGGTGAACGACCGGCTCGCCAACCCTCGCCTCGACGACGGCACCCCTTTGTCAGCACAACAGCTCGCTGAGCACACCGTGGACGCCAAGGTGCTCCCGGCGGTGTTCAGCGCCGACTGGTCCGAACTGGCCCTGGGGCGCAGCCGCAATGCCAGCGACGCCCAGCGGCTGGTGCTCGCTGTCCGCGACGGGGGCTGCATCGGCTGTGAGTTCACCAGCGAGCACACCCAATCCCACCACATCGAGTACTTCGAGAACGGCGGCCTCACCGACATCGGAAACCTGGCGTCGATGTGCGAACCGTGCCACAAAGACCTCCACCAGCACGAACGGCAGATCGACACCCCACCCGACGGCCGCCCCCGACTGATGCCGCCCGAGCACGACAACTCCGGCCCGCCCGCCAGAGCACCAGCCACAGCCCGCAGCCCATAGCCACATCCCGGGTCGACATAGGCCCGGCGACTGCTACCTCCTGCACCTCATAGCCACGCCCCGGGCCATCACGGACGGCGCCATGGCCGTGACACCCCCTAGCTACTCTCGGCGGTGCGATGGATGTCACTGCCAGCGAACCCGAGAACCCGTCCGCTGACGCCGAGCTACGGCGCATAGCGCATCTACGTCAACTCATCAGCCGCTACGACGTGGAGTATCACCGGGACGACTCGCCGTCTGTGCCCGATGCGGAATACGACATCTTGAAACGCGAGCTGTTCGAACTCGAAGCACGTCATCCCGATGCTGCCGATCCGAAATCACCCACTGCGCAGGTGGGGGCCGAGATCTCACCGCAGTTCACCGAAGTGACCCACGCCAGGCCGATGATGTCGCTCGCCAATGCGATGGACTTCGACGAGCTGAGGGCGTGGCACGGCCGGGTGATGCGCGGTCTGGCGGCGGTCCAACCGACGCTGTTCGATGTCGAAACCGACATCGGCAATGGGGAGGTCACCACCGCTGAAGTGCCCGAACCGGAGCTGATTTGCGAGCTGAAGTTCGATGGACTGGCTGTCTCGCTCCGCTACGAGCACGGCCGCCTCACCCAAGCAGCCACGCGCGGCGACGGCCGCGTCGGCGAAGACGTCACGGCGAATGTCGTCACCATCGCAGCAGTTCCGCGAGAGCTGAGCACTGCAGCAGAGGCGCCCGTGGTCATCGAGGTGCGCGGCGAGATCTACCTTCCGCTTGACAGATTCCGCGAATTGAACGAAGCGCAGGCCCGGGCGCGCGATGCCCTCATGGAAGCAGCGGCCAGTGCCAAACGGCAGCTTGCCGATGCCGATGCCGATGCCGACATTCCAGCGAGGGAGCATCGGAAGCTCGAGATGCTGGCAAAGCTCACGAACGTAGACGCGCAGCGCCGTCATCCGGATTATGCAAATGCTCGCAACACTGCCGCCGGCAGCCTGCGCCAGAAGGATCCATCGATTGTCGCAACGCGAGGCCTGTCGTTCTGGAGCTACGACCTCGGCGAGATGGTTGGCGGTCCCGAGTTGGCGGGCGCCGGCGAGGTCTTCGCCTACCTGAGCCAGCTCGGATTGCCGGTGAATCCCGAGATTCGCACGTTCAGCTCGCTCGACGAGGTCGAGAGCTTCTGCAGCCAGTGGCAGCGCGATCGCCACCGCCCCGAATACGAGATCGACGGCGTCGTGGTGAAGGTGGCCGACCTTGAGCTTCGCTCACAGCTCGGTTCCACCAGCCGTGCGCCGCGTTGGGCTGTCGCGTACAAGTTCCCGCCCGAAGAACGCACGACCAAGCTGAACCAGATCATGGTCTCGATCGGGCGGACGGGCCGCGCGACGCCGTTCGCTCAGATGGAGCCCGTGTTCGTCGGCGGCTCCACCGTGACTCTGGCCACGCTGCACAACGAAGACCAGGTGGCCGCCAAAGACGTCCGCCCTGGCGACACCGTCATCGTCCGTAAGGCCGGCGACGTGATCCCCGAAGTCGTCGGCCCGGTGCTCGCCGAGCGTCCCGGAGGCCTGGCGGAGTGGACGTTTCCCACCGCCTGTCCCGTCTGCACCCAACCGCTGGTCCGGGAAGAGGGCGACGCCAACACCTACTGCGTGAACCGATCATGCCGGGAAAGGGTGATTCAGGGCATCGGGCATTTCGTGAGCCGGGGCGCGCTCGACATCGAAGGCCTGGGGGAACGGACAGTTCGCCAGCTGCACGAGGCAGGTCTCATCGCCGACGCAGCCGACCTATTCCGACTCCATTTTCGAGATGTGACCGGAGACGAGCAACTGCTGCGTGCGGGCGCCGCAGAAGGCTGCGTCCTCTTGGCGTTGCGACCTGTCGCGATTCACGGCCTCGACAAGTTCGCCGAGAAATCCGCCGCCAGCCTCATCGCCGAGATAAACGAGGCGCGCCGAACTCCGCTCGCCAGGTTGCTCATCGGTCTCGGTGTCGAGCATCTGGGTCCGACTGCCTCCGAGCTGCTCGCCATACGCTTCGGCTCACTCGATCCGATTATGGATGCCACTGCGGAGCAGCTCGCGGAAATCGACGGCATCGGACCGATCATTGCCTCCAGCGTCACAGGCTTCTTCGCCGACGACGCCAACCGGGCACTCGTGGAAGAGCTGCGCCGCATGGGTGTCAGTTTCGATGTCGTCGTCGGCTTCGGCGCCGAAGTCGACGTGCCCCAAGTGCTCTCCGGCTGTTCGGTTGTCGTCAGCGGCAATCTCGACGCATGGTCTATTGGGCGTGAAGACGCGAAGCGTGCCATTGTTCAGCGCGGCGGCAAGTCCACCGCATCGGTGAACAAGAGCACCTACGCGCTCGTCGCAGGCGACCGAGCGGGCCAGGCCAAGCTGGATCGTGCGGCTGAACTCGGTGTCCCGATTCTCGACGAAGAAGGGCTGAGCACGCTGCTTGAATCGGGCGAAATCACCTCTCCGTAGCGGACACAAGGCTACGTAAATCGCATCGTCTAGATAGGTTCGTTGGCCAGCAGGCAATGAAAGTCATCTTCGTCGATGATCTGAATCCGGTGCCCTGATTGTTGGAGCTCGAATGCCATTCTGTGGTTGGTGCTCATGCCGGACGGACCAACCTGTGCCAAGTTGATGGAACCTACGACCAAGTAGTCCGTCTTGCCACTTACCCTCTTGGCCGGATTGCCACCGACACCAAGAATCGCATCGAACGCATCTGTTCGCGGCATGGACGCGAGGGTGCCGGTCAAGGCGACGTTCTTGCCGTGTAGCCGTCCATCTGGATCAATCACTGTGTCTGCTGCGAACCGGCGCCGCTCAGGCCGGCTTGCCTCAGAGGACTTGGCGTTCGAGAACGGGAGGTAATCGATGATGTCGAAGTTCCCAAGTCTGTAACCGTGAAGATCCAGAAGGTCTCTGTGGCTCAACGCTGCGAAATGAGACAGTGCAACCCACAACTTTCCGGCTGCCTCCGCAACCGACATCGGATCGTGGTGCACCAGCGGGATGTCAAATTCGTCGGCGAGCACGTCAAGTCTCCACGCGCCCACCTCTGGCATGTGCGACGCCGAGAGCCGATAGGTGCACGCGAAAGCGAATCCACCGGGTTGGTACTCGTGGTGTTCTGAGCTTCTCCGAAGTACGGACATATCGAACGCCGTATTGTGCGCGACGACGAGTGAGCCTTGGGTGAACGCCTCTATATCTCTCCAGACTTCCGGAAATGTCGGAGACGATCGCGTATTACTCGGCCTGATCCCGTGAATTGAGATATTGAAAGGGTCGTACTCGTTGCCGGGGGGCTGAATCAACGAGACGTAGCTGTCGGAGACTGCTCCCTTCTCGAACATGACTGCTGCGACAGCGCAGGCCGAATTCCGCGCACTTGTCGCGGTCTCGAAGTCGAGCGCTACGAACGAATCGCTGAATCGAGAATTCCACGGTGGATGATTCATCGCACTCACGTTTCCATGCAATGTGGCTTGGATCGGGCGACTCTAGCGCCACGATTCAGGCGGTTGAGCATGTGTGGAGTTTGATCTGGCCCGGGCACTCTTGCTTGTGCTGGACGAGTTGGCCTGGACTCCGAGCCTTAGAACGTCGCGAAGCACCACTCGAAGCTGAAGTCGGCCGCTTCGATGTCGATCGTCGGAGTGGCGGTCACACGAGCGCACGTCTGCCCGCTGCGCAGCTTCTCGATGACCTTGCCAGTCCCTGGAGCAAAGAAGTACTCACCGAGTTGGGTCGTGCCGGCGTCGAGCTGTCCAGCGGGAATGGTCGTCCCGTTGATGACGAGTGTCGGCCTCCAGCCGGGGTCGAGACGAGCACCGATCGGGCTCTGGTGTGGCACTTGAGCGCCGGGCACCGGCGTCACTGTCTGCAGGCCGCTCGGATATGGCGGAGCAGACTCGCCTCCGCGAGTCAGCCACACCGCTAGCACGACGCCCGCCGCAGCGGCGAGCACGCCAAACGTGATGGCCGTGGAGACACCTTTGCGCAACGCCCAGGGAACGGGCGGATCGTCGCCGTTGAGATTGCCCTCGGATCTCGCGCGCCTCATGCGAGATGTCCGGCGGCGGTCGCACCGCCGAGCACCTCGTCACCTTCGTAGAAGACGACAGCTTGTCCGGCAGCGACGCGGCGCTGAGGTTCGATCCAGTGCAACTGACCCTCAGCATCGAGGCTCGCTGGCAGCGCGTGCCCGTGCGCGCTGGTCTGGGCGAGTACGTCGCCGGCAACGGACCTGTTGGCCCAGCGATGGTCGACCAGCTGGACACCCCGTGCTGCCAGATCATCGACCCCGCCGACGGTGACACGACGGGTTCCGATGTCTACTTCGATGGCGTATCGACGCTGCGGCGCGCCGCCGAGATCGAGACCCTTGCGCTGGCCGACCGTAACCAACTCCACCGCCGGAGCGGTGCCGATGCGCCGGCCCGACGCGTCGACCAGTTCCGCAGAGTGCAGGTCGATGCGTTCAGCCAGGAAGCGTTCCCTGCCCGCGGTCTCGGTGATGAAGCAGACGTCCTGGCTCTCGGCCTTTTGGGCCGTGCGCAGTCCGAGTTCGGATGCAATTGCCCGCAGCTCGTCCTTGCGGTAGTCGCCGACGGGGAACCACACGTCCGCCAGATCTGACGCCGAGAGCATGTACAGGACGTAGGACTGGTCTTTCGCGCTATCGGTACCGCGCTGCAGCGCCAACCCGCCGCTTCGGGAGCTGATGCGCACGTGATGTCCGGTGACCAAGCGGTCGAAGCCCAAGCGACGGGCTCGGTCCAACAGCACATCGAACTTGACATGCCGGTTGCAGGCGATACACGGGTTTGGAGTGAGACCTCTGCGGTGTGCATCCACGTACGTCTCGACGACATCGCGCTCGAATTCGGCCGCGTAGTTGAAGACGAAGTGGTCGATGCCCAACTGCTGGCACACCCTGCGGGCATCGTCCACGTCTGACACCGCGCAGCAGCCTCGATCTTGGGGCCCTCCCCACAGCTTCAGCGTGACGCCGACCACTTCATGGCCCTTGCGCAGGCACAGCTCGGCAGCGACGGAGCTGTCGACGCCGCCCGACATCGCGACGAGTACCTTGCTTTTTGTCGCTGCTCCATGCAGCTGTGTCTTGGCAGCTGCTCCACGCAGCTGTGTCATCGCAGCTGCTCCACGCAGCCGGGAATCGCTTCGACGGCCCGCTCGATCTCCCACGGTTCGGTGCGCCAGCCCAGCGACAGGCGCAGCGAGCCAGCTGCGACTTGACGGTCGACGCCCATGGCGGCAAGCACATGGCTGGGCTCCATGGCACCCGATGCACATGAGGCCGCTGCGGAGGCCATCACGTCATATCGATCGAGCAGCACCAGCAACGCCTCGGTCTCGATGCCTTCGAGGAGCAACTGGCAGATGCCCGCGGCGCGGCGAGACCGCGTGACGGTCTCGACGCATCCGTCGATTGCTGTGAGCAGTCCGTCGGCCAACTGATCTGCCATCGCGCCTATGCGGCAGATGTCGGCATCGCGCGTCTCGGTCAGCTCTGCAAGCGCTGCGCCGAGCGCGGCGATGCCAGCGGTGTTGTGCGTGCCGCTGCGCCGGTCCGCCTCCTGTCCGCCGCCGAGCAGCTGCGCCGACAGCGGCACCTCGGGCCGGATGCCCAAGAGGCCGACGCCTTTGGGGCCGCCGAACTTGTGAGCGCTCAACGACAGCAGGTCTGCGGGGCGCGCCGCTGCGGCGATGTCAATCCAGTTGACGCCCTGCACGGCATCGGTGTGCAGCAGCGCCTCGGGGGCGTGCGCACGCACCACCTCGGCGACCGCATCGAGGTCGGCAACGACGCCTGACTCGTTGTTGACGAGCATCACCGAGACCAACCCGACCGGCGGACCCGCATCGGGAGCCAGCTGTGATGCCAAATGTTCGAGATCGACCGCGCCGCCGGAATCGACTCGCACCTTCCGTCCGCCGACCGCTTCAACCGGATGCAGCACTGCGTGGTGTTCGGTCGCCGGGCACAGTGCGGTCGTTCGGGTCGCAGCCGTGACGCCGCGCACTGCGAGATTGTCGGCCTCGGTCCCGCCACTGGTGAACACGATGCCGTGCGGGTCGAAGTCGAGCGCGTGGGCCGCAATCTCGCGGGCGTCGTCGATCGCCAACCTTGACCTGCGCGCCATGCGGTGAGCTCCCGACGGATTGGCGAACTGGGTTTCAAAGAACGGCGTCATGGCCTCGACGGCACACGGCCGCATCGGCGTCGACGCAGCACAGTCGAGATAGGCGGGCCGATCAGCGGTCCGAATCCCGTCGACGTTCACATCGTGAGGTTACGGGTGCTGCCCAAGGCCGTCCGCCGGCGGGCGCAGATGTGCCACTCCGAGCACTCATTCATGGCTTTGGCCTAATCGACACGAAGGGACAAACGAATGGTTTTGGGGCCGTTTGCGCGACCACCTGCGTGCGGAGCCGGGAGACAATGCATGTGGGGACAACCGCAACCGACCTCTTCAGCCGGAGTAAGGAATTTCATGGACATCACCTCACTGGTGAGTCGGACGTCCCCATCGCCGACAGCCGGAAGCGTCACGTGAGTCCCCCGTCGGCGACACGTCCGAATACCAACGCTGTCGGTCGACCGACCATGCGCCAGTTGGAGTATCTAGCGGCACTCGACACGCACGGGCACATCGGACGCGCGGCAGCGGCCTGCTACGTCTCCCAGCCCACGCTGAGTACGCAGATCCGGCAGCTCGAACGCCATCTCGGCGTCGCGATCACCGAACGGGTCGGCCGCGGCATCGTCGTGACTCCTATAGGTCGCGAGCTGGCGGACCGTGCCCGGACCGTCCTGCGCGATACCGACGAGCTCCTCGAATGGGGCCGCAGCAGCACTGACGAACTCATCGGCCCCTTGAGAATCGCCGCGATCCCGACGGCAGCGCCGTACCTGCTGGCGCGAATCCTGCCCATCGTCCGCGAGCGACACCCTGACGTGCAGATACATCTCGACGAGCTCAAGACACTTGCGCTGGTCGACGTGTTGACCACGGCCCAGCTCGATCTTGGGCTGCTGGCATTGCCGATTCCGTCCGGGGACATCGAACATCTCGTGTTGCTCGAAGATCCCTTCCTGCTGGCAATGGAGCCCCGGCATCGCTTGGCGCGCCGACCCGCTGTGACGTCGGACGAACTCGCTGATGAGACGGTGCTGCTGCTCGAAAATGGCCACTGTCTGCGTGGTCAAGCGCTCGAGATCTGCCGCGACGCTGGCGCCCGTGAGGTCGGCAAGGGCGGTACCAGCCTGACGACGATCTGCCAGATGGTTGCGGCCGGCATGGGTGTGACGCTGCTGCCCAGGAGCGCCGCCCCCATCGAGGCGCGACGGGGTGCAGGAATCGTTGTCCGCCCGTTCAGCGACGCAATCCCGAGCCGCCAGCTGGCACTCGCTTGGCGTGGTCGGTCGCCCGCCGCGCCGTTGTACCGCGATCTGGCTGTCCTGATTGCGGAACGGCTGGCGGATCTGAACAACACCTCGCCGCCGGCTGCAGCGAGCCAGGAACCTGGAGATGCGCCAGACGCGGAATGACAGCGGCCGATTGCGGTGCCACACTCTCTGAGCGTTCGCACTCGCTGGCCTTGGTCCCCTGCCGGGCTACGAGACCCATTGGGTGCGACGCATTTGCGACGGGCAACGACAGGGCAGCCGGCGACATGGGCATCGAGGTCAAGATCGACATTCCCGCATCGCAACAAGAGGTCTGGGATTTCGCGGCGGACCTTGCTCGCAATGTGGAGTGGATGGTTGACGCCGAGTTGATCACCTTCACCTCCGATCAGACCGAAGGTGTCGGCACGACGTTCGACTGCGTGACCAGGCTCGGCCCGCTGCAGACAACGGATCGCATCGAAGTCGTCGAGTGGGACCCGCCGCGAACGCTCGGCGTCGAGCACCACGGAGCCGTGCGTGGCACTGGCCGCTTCACGCTCACGCCGATTGATGAAGGCACACGCTTCACTTGGAACGAGGAACTCATGCTGCCGTGGTACTTCGGCGCGCGATTCGGGCAGCAGCCCGCCTCGTTGGTGCTCGAGCGCATGTGGCGGAAGAATCTGCGCACGCTGCGGGCCCGGATTCTCGAACGGCAGCAAGGACCGACCGGCCATGAGCCTGGACCGCTGCTCGGGATGGGACGCGACTCCGAAGTGCGTGCCTACGGCCCGCACATCATTCGTGTCAGCCTCCGCGGGCGAGATCTGAGCCACGAAGCCGAAGCGATGCGCCACGTGCGGACGTACGGCTTTCCTGCGCCCAAAGTGATCTCGGTGCCCGACGATCACTCGGTGGTGATGGAGCGCCTCTCCGGACCCACCATGCTCGACGACTTAGCGGCAAAGCCGTGGCTGCTGTCGCGACACGCGAAGGGTTTGGCGAGACTGCACCGACGACTCGGCGAGGTACCGGCGCCCGGCGATTGGGTCAAGGTCTCAGGCGGCAGCTCGGTCGTCCATCTCGACCTGCAGCCCGACAACGTGAAGCTCACCCCCGGCGGCCCCGTCGTCATCGACTGGTCGAACGCAGCCGCCGGCGACTGCGGATTCGACGCTGCCTCCACCTACGTGCGGCTGCGCACCGGCTCGCCCGACAACCACGCCGCCGCCCGTGCGGTCATCAACGCATTCCGCACCCGCTTCGCGCGCGCCTTCCTCAAGGCGTTCGGCGCCGACGAGATTCTCTCGCGCCTGCGCGCCGCGGCCGACCTGCGGCTGCTCGACCGCAACCTGCACCCGAACGAGCGCGAGGCGGTCTTCGCGCTCGCCCGCGGCGAACTCGACTGAGTCCCGCAGCGCTAGGGCGTCCACAAGATCAACTCTGGCGACTCAGCGAGCCTGGCTGAGAAGGACTTCGGCAGCGGCGTAGGGATCCAGCTCTCTCCGAGCAAGACGCTCGCGGAGCTGTTCTGCGGCAGGACCATCGGTCAGCGCCTTAACACGCTCAGCGATGCTGGCCCGCAAGACCTCATCGAGCTCGGTCTCCACACGAGCCGCTCGGCGCGCCTCCAGTTCCCCCGAAGCCGTGCAGTGATCGCGGTGCGCGCAGATGGCGTCCCACAGCTCGGCCGCGCCTTCGCCGGTGGTGCCAACCGAGGTGAGAATCGGCGGGTCCCAGTCACCCGGCGCAGAGAGGTCCAGCATCTGGCGGATGTCCCTGCTCGTTTCCGACGTGCCGGGCCAGTCGGCCTTGTTCACAACAAAGATGTCGGCGATCTCCATCAGACCCGCCTTGTTGGCCTGCACCGAATCGCCCCAACCCGGATTCACGACCACGACCGTGGTATCGGCGGCGCCGACGATCTCGGTCTCGACCTGTCCCACGCCGACTGTCTCGATGACCACCCACGGCCAGCCCAGCGCATCCAGCACCCGCGCCGCGAGCGGCGTCGCCAGCGTGAGACCGCCGAGATGGCCCCGGGTGGCCATCGAGCGGATGTAGACGCCCTCGTCGAAGGTGTGGTCGGACATGCGCACCCTGTCGCCGAGGATCGCCCCACCGCTGAACGGCGACGACGGATCGATGGCGAGCACGGCAAGCCGCTCCCCGCGCTCGCGGGCCACGCCGGCCACTGCCGAGTTGAGGGTGGACTTCCCGGACCCAGGGGCACCCGTCATTCCGACCGTGTGAGCGTTGCCTGACTGGGCGAACGTCAGCGCTCCCAGCTCCCGTGCCTGCGGACCCCCGCGCTCGACGTGCGACATGATCCGCGCCAGGGCGCGCCGGTGCCCCGTGCGAGCAGCCTCAAGCAGGCTCGCCACATCGGCAGTCAGGGAACCTTCGGTGGGCGTCATCGGCGCGCCGACGGTAGCGATGCGCACCGAAGGTGGCACGCTCTAGCGGCGTGTGATGGTCGCGCCAATGCCGGCGAGCTTGCTGACGAGATCCTCGTAGCCACGATCGATGTGCGTGGCGCCTGCCACTTCGGTCTCGCCTTCGGCTGCGAGGCCGGCCACCACCAGTGCCGCGCCAGCTCGGATGTCATGGGCGCGTACCGGCGCTCCCGAGAGGCGTTCGGTGCCGCGCACTACGGCATGATGGCCCTCTGTGCGGATGTCGGCACCCATGCGCCGCAACTCATCGATGTAGCGGAACCGCCCGGTGAAGATGTTCTCGGTGACGATCCCGACGCCGGACGCCGTCGTGAGCATCGAGACGAGGAACGGCTTGTAGTCGGTCGCCAGGCCCGGATACGGCAGCGTGGAGACGTCCGCGGCCGAGAGCCGACCGGTCGCGGTCGCCCTCACCCCCGCCGCGTCGGAAACGATGCGCACCTCCATCTCGGTGAGCTTGCGAATCAGCATCGTCATGTGGTCAGCCACCGCGTCACGCAGGAACACCGACCCACCGCACATGCCGACCGCCGCAAGGAATGTGGCTGCCTCAATGCGGTCGGGAATCACCCGGTAGCCGTCGGTGGATCTGGCGGGCGCCAAGCGTTCCACCCCGTCGACCGCGAGGCGATCCCCTGCCCAGCCCACCTGCGCTCCCATCTGGTTGAGGAAGTTCACGAGGTCGCCGATCTCTGGTTCGCGGGCCGGGTTGTGAATGAGCGTGCGGCCCTTGGCTCGCACCGCAGCCATCAGCACGTTCTCGGTCGCGCCCACCGAGGGATACTCCAGCACGACTTCTGTCCCGGTGAGCACCTCCGCGATGCCCGAGATGTCGCCGTGGGCGGTGCTGAACACTGCCCCGAGGCTCTCCAACGCCCTCAGGTGCATGTCGATCGGGCGCGGTCCGAAGTCGTCCCCGCCCGGCAGCGCCACACGGGCCTTGCCGAATCGCGCCAGCAGCGGGCCGAGCACCACGATGGAGGCTCGCATGCGCTCGACAAGGTGGTACGGCGCCGCTGTGTCCAACTCCTCCGGCACGTCAATGACGAGCCGGTGATCGGCACGCGTCACCGTCACACCCATCGCTTCGAGCAGCTCGCACATGAGCGTCACGTCGGAAATGTCGGGCACGTTGGCCAGCACGTGTCGGCCTTCGGCCAGCAGGCACGCTGCCATCAGCTTGAGCACGCTGTTCTTGGCGCCGCCGATGTGGACCTCGCCTTCGAGGGCACTGCTGCGCTGAGCCACGATCGTGTCAAGCTCGCCCGAATCCGGCTCGTTCATCGCCCTACCGATACCACTGCCGGGCACCCATGCGGTGCCGCGGGGCCAGTGCAGTATGTACCGGCTCAGAGTGCAGCTGTGCTAGGCCCCCAGCGTGACCCGGCAGGTACGTACCTTCGTTGCCGACTCCGACGAGGTAGCTGAACTGCTGCGCCCGCGAGACGACATCGTGCTCGAGGCCCCCGGCCCCGCCGTTGACGGCACACGCACCTTCGATCTCGCAGAGGGTCCCTTCGAGGGTTATGCCCGCTCGGTGCGCGTGACCCCCATGGAAGGCACAGCGCGCCACCAAGTGACCGAGACGCTGGAGTGGCAACTGGCGGTGCCGTGGTTCGGACCGGCCATCAACGTTGCTGTCCGGCGCGCCATGCGCACCTCGCGAACAGGCGACGGCAAACAGCCGGTGTGGGCACCGCCGCAACGCCTCACCCCACGCTCGGCAACCATCATGGCCATGCTCGCCGCCGCGGCGATGCTGAGCGGCTACCTCGCCAACGCTCCATCGGAACTCCACACCTACGCAGCGGACGAATTCGGGGCCGATCAATCCGCCCAGGGAACGCTGGGGGCAGTGGTGCGCATCGGAACGCTGCTCGCCATCGGTGTGTCGGTGCTTGCGGATCGCTACGGGCGGCGGCGCATCGTGGCCGGCGCCATGCTCGTCGGCATCTCGAGCGCGGCGCTGGCGGCGCTGGCGCCCTCTATGGCATGGCTCGGCGCGTTCTGGCTCATCGGTCGCACCGCCAACGCGGCACTCGGCGCCACGATC
Source organism: Candidatus Poriferisodalis sp. (assembly GCF_965237655.1). Lineage (GTDB taxonomy): Bacteria > Actinomycetota > Acidimicrobiia > Acidimicrobiales > Poriferisodalaceae > Poriferisodalis. The sequence goes on along the minus strand of NZ_CBDEGB010000002.1, from coordinate 597,130 downwards.
GTCGTGATGGCGCTCGAGGAGATCCCAGCGGGCTGCCGAGCGTGGTGCTTGTCAGTGCTGGCGATGGCGGCTGCGCTGGGCGCCGGCGTGGTCGTCTGGCTGCAACCCCTGTCCGACCTGGCCCCGTGGGCGTGGCGACTGCTGTTCAGCGTTCCGCTCTTCGCACTGTTCGCCGCTCGTCCGCTGCTGCGCAGGCTGCCCGAGAGCCGTCGCTTCGAACGACGCGGCCGTGGAGTGAGGCTGAGCGGGTACTGGCGTCCGATCGCGCTCCTTGGCGCCATCTACCTGGCATTCGGCCTGTTCCTGGGGCCCATCGACTGGTTCCGCAACGAATACCTGCGTGACGAGCACGGCTTCAGCGCAACGTTGGTGTCGCTGTTCGTGCTGGGCACGGCGACGCCTGCGGGTCTCGCCGTGTATGCGGCGGGCCGGTTGGCGGACTCCCGGGGCCGGCGCGTCATCCTGGCCATTGCTTCGGTGGCGGGCCTGGGCTCCCTCGTGGTGATGTTCAACGTGTCCGGGGCGGCGCTGTGGTTGCTGGGCCTCGTCGGGGCGATGCTGTCGGCAGGATTGCTGCCTTCGCTCGGTGTGTACCGCGGCGAGCTGTTCCCGACCGCCGTGCGGGCACGCGCTGCGACACTGACCGGTGCCATGGGTGTCGGCGGCGCGGCCGCCGGCGTGCTCATCGCTGGGCGTCTACGTACGGCGTGGGGCAGCTTCGGCGAGGTCATCGCGCTGCTGTGGGTCGGGCCGCTTGTCGCAGCAGCCATCGCCGTGCTGTGGCTGGTCGAACGCAGCGGCCACGAACTCGAGGAACTGCACCCGGCCGACGCTGCTGCGGACTCCGAAGGGCTGCGGCCCCCTGCGCCGCCCCCAGCAGCGATGTGACAGGTCGGTACACGACCAGTCCTGACCGGGTCAAGATGAGACTGCGATGAGCGACGCTCGAGGACTGCTGCTGACACCGGGTGCCGGCGGTGGCGCGGACCACCGCACGCTCGTTGACATCGAGACAGCCTTGACCGACCGGATGCCGGTGAGGCGACACGACTTCGCCTACCGGCGGGCCGGTCGGCGAGCACCGCCCCGCGCGGAGAACGTCGTCGATGAACTGCTGGAGGACCTGCGGAAGATCGCGGCCGAACTCGGCGTGCCGCCAGCAGGCATGTTCCTCGGCGGCAGATCCTTCGGCGGCCGTGTCTGCTCCATGGCAGTCGCTGCCGGCGCTCCCGCAGCTGGTCTCGTGCTCCTCAGCTACCCGTTGCATCCACCCGAGCGACCCGAGCGTCTGCGCAGCGCTCACTTCGGCCAGATCACGGTGCCGTGCTTGTTCATCTCAGGCACGCGTGATCCGTTCGCGACGCCAGACGAGCTGCGCGAGCACACGAGCGCTCTCGCAGGTCCGGTCACACTCCGCTTCATCGACGGCGCTCGACACGATCCCAACACCATCGCTGCACGCCGCGCCGTCGTCGAACACGTCGAGAACTGGCTGGACGGGCTCGAGGGCTGAGCTGTCGCCAGCCTCAGCCGTCGATCCGCTTCACGATCATCTTGGCAATCTCCAGGCTGGAGGTGGCGGCGGGACTCGGGGCGTTCAGCACATGGGTGCTACGCCCAGCGGTCGCTACAGCGAAGTCGTCCTCGAGCTCACCGCCGGGATCCATGGCCTGGGCACGCACGCCAGCGGCCGAGCGGATCAAATCGGACGACTCGATGTCGGGCACCAGCCGCTGCAGCGCCCGGGTGAACGCTGTTTTGTTCAGCGACCGCCACACCTCCCCCGCGCCCGTGCGCCAATAGCGCCGAGCAAGACGCCACAGGCCGCGGTTGGTGACGTGCTCGCGCAGCTGGACCCCGCTGATGTCGCTCCAGCGGTAGCCCTCACGGGACAACGCAAGCACGGCGTTGGGGCCGGCGTGGATAGTGCCGTCGATCATGCGGGTGAAGTGCACCCCGAGGAACGGAAAGCTCGGGTCAGGCACGGGATAGATGAGGTTGTTGACGAGATGCGAGCGCTCGGGCACCAGTTCGTAGTACTCGCCGCGGAACGGGACGATCCGGTAACCGCCCCTTGCACCCACCAGCGCTGCCACCTGATCGCAGCGCAGCCCCGCGCAGTTCACCAGGCTCTTCGCCACCAGCTTGCCAGTCGTCGTGGTGACCCGCACGCCGTCGGCGCCCTCGCTGAGCCCGACCACCGCCGTACCCGTGCGCAGCTCGCCGCCCGCGGCTTCGATCTCGCCGATCAACGCGTCGCACACTGCGCCGAAGTCGACAATCCCAGTGCCTCGAATCAGCAGCGCCTCCACCCCAGCGCAATACGGCTCCAGCTCAGCCAAGCGCCGAGCGTCAATGAGCTCGGCGGGAACGCCATTGCTCACGGCCCGCTCGGCGAGCGCAGCGAGCCGCTCTAGCTCGGAGCTGTCAACTGCCACGATGACTTTGCCGCACACTTCGTGAGCGATGCCCCGCTGTCGGGCGAACTCGACCATCGAACTGCGGCCGGCGACCGCCAACTCCGCCTTGGCTGAACCGGGCCGGTAATACACACCCGAGTGCAGTACGCCGGAGTTCCGGCCCGTCTGGTGCATCGCCGGCCGGTCTTCGGCTTCCAGGATCACCACGCGGCGACCGGGATGATCTGCCAGATAGCGGTGCGCGGTCGCCAGCCCGATGATCCCCGCCCCCACCACGGCGAGATCCGCGCGGGCTGACGGGGACCGGGCGCTAGTCATCGAAGCGAAGCTAGCGGGCCAATCGAAAGGACTACGGTCTGCCGCCGAGTTGATTGCGCGGCGGTCTACGGTCTGCCGCCGAGTTGATTACGCGGCGGTCTACGGCCCGCCGCCGTGGGTTCGATACGGCGGCAGCACTATGGTCGGCTGCAATGAATGACAATCGCAGATCGTTCGGCGATCGAGGCCGCGACGACCGTCCGGATCTCGCCCGCCAGACTCCGGACCGTAACCTGGCGCTGGAATTGGTTCGCACCACAGAAGCAGCGGCCATGTCCGCCTCTCGCTGGATGGGTCGCGGCGACAAGGACGGTGCCGACGGCGCCGCCGTCGACGCGATGCGAGTGGTGCTGAGCACTGTGCCCATGGACGGCATCGTGATCATCGGCGAGGGCGAGAAAGACGAAGCGCCGATGCTGTTCAACGGCGAGCTCATCGGCGACGGCACCGGCGCACTCACCGATGTAGCGGTGGACCCGATCGACGGCACCACGCTGACCTCGCTCGGCCGGGGGAACGCCATCTCGGTCATCGCGGTCTCGCCGCGAGGCACCATGCTGGATCCCGGCCCGTGCGTGTACATGGAGAAGATCGCTGTTGGTCCCGACGCCAAGGGGGTAGTGGACTTGAACCGCTCGCCGTCGGAGAACCTCCGGGCGATCGCTGAAGTCACCGGACAAGGCCTGCGAGACCTGACCGCGGTCGTACTGGACCGCGACCGCCACGGTGAGCTGATCCGGGAGATCCGAGAGACCGGCGCCCGCATCCGGCTCATTCCCGACGGCGATGTCGCCGGGGCCATTTCCGCGGCGGCCAGCGATACCACTGACGTGCTCTTCGGCATCGGCGGCACGCCCGAGGGCATTATCTCCGCGGCGGCGCTCAAGTGCCTCGGCGGCGAGTTGCAGGGTCGCCTGTGGCCGCGCAACGACCACGAACGGCGAGCGGCCGTAGAGGCCGGTTTCGACCTCGAGCGCGTACTGCACATCGACGATCTGGTGCAGTCCGACGATGTCTTCTTCGCCGCCACGGGCATCACCGACGGAGAGTTGCTGCGGGGTGTCAAGTTCACCGCGCAGCGTGCCACCACCGACTCGCTGGTGATGCGCTCGCGCAGCGGCACAGTGCGGCGCATCGAAGCCACCCACGACATCGACAAGCTCAGCGCCTACGCGGCTGTGGACTTCACCTGAGCCATGCCTGACTCCCGAACCGATATCGCGCCCCAGACGGAGCCAGCGCTCGACGACCTTGAAAAAGGCACGGTCGCCCGCATCGACTTCGGCAAGGTTGCTCAGATCGGCCGCGACAGCCACCAGGTCGTGCCGGTCGTACTGCAGGACGTCGACACCGGCGACGTGCTGTTCATCGGCTACGCCAACGACGAGGCGTTGCGACTGACCCTCGAGCGACGCAGTGCCGTGCTGTACTCCACCTCGCGCAACGAGATCTGGCACAAGGGCGCCACCTCGGGCGACACCCTCTCACTCGTCGACGTGCGTGTGAACTGCGAGCAGAACTCGTTGCTGTACCGGGTGCGGCGCGACGCAGGCGGAGCGTGTCACACCCGCGACGCCAGTGGTTCAGCCCGTCCAGGCTGCTACTACCGCGCTCTGGACGACTCGAGCCAGCTGCGCCACCTCAACAGCTGAATTGTCTCGACAGCTGAATCAGCACTGCTACTCGTCGAAGTTCTCGGGCATCAGCACGAACTCCGGGTAAGCCTCGATGCCGAGCTCCCCGGAGTCCTGACCCAATTGCTCGACGGTGCGCGAGACCCGCAGGCCCATCGCGAGATCCATGAGCTTCCAGACGATGAAGGAGGCGATGAACACGAACGCTCCTACCGAGACCAGGCCGGCAATGGCTCCGTTGAGACCCGCGAAGAGGTCAACCCTTCCCAGTACTGACCGGGAGACCGCAAGCGCCGCCACTACGCCCGCTGCGGCCGCGAGGTTCCTGTTGACGAGCACGTTGCTCATGGCGACGGCGTCGAAGACGCTGCCGAGCGCAAGCTGGGATCCGCCGTTGAAGCCGAACCAGCCGAACCACAGGATGAACACGCCAAGCGTCACGATGAGCACATTCGACGGCGGCGTGGGCCTCACCGTGCCGTCGGAGCGGAACTTGCCGAGTCGGGGACCAACCACCAGCACGCCGGCCAGCGCTGCCCACCCGCCGGTGCTGTGCACGATCGTCGAGCCCGCAAAGTCCTGAACGCCCTGCTGGGCCAGCCAGCCGCCGCCATCCACATGATCAGCGATCCCCAGACGAGGAACATGAACGTGTTGAACACGAACTGATCAGGCAGTTCGATCATGACGAGTCCTCTCAGTGCAGCAGCAGGACTCTCAGATGTTCGCAGACGCCCGGATCACCCCGCGACGACGAGACTTGCTCAAGCGGCTCCGGCGACCGCGATGCGTGTCTCGGCCCAAGCGAGCGCAGCCTTGGCTTCGTCGTCGTCTGCGTCTGCCGCAAGTGCAGCCTGGGCGGCTTGGAGGTCTGCCTGAGTGGCTGCCACGTCGATCTCGTCGGCTGCGAAGGCAGCATCGCTGAGGATGGTGACGACGTTGTTGCTGACTTCCACGAAGCCACGGTTCAGGGCCAGCGTCACGATGCCATCGGAGGCCCACAGCTGGGTCTGCCCGATGTCGAGCGCGCCGATGAACGCAGCATGGTGGTCCAAGAACGCGATGTCGCCGTCGACTGTGCGAGTCACTACCTGACTGCACTCGCCGCTGAACAGCACCGCTTCGGGCGAGACGAGTTCAACCTGCATTTGGCTCAACCTGCATCCCGTGTGACTCCCTGTGCCGCTCTGCCGCTGCCGTCGATACCCGAGTCCGCTGCGTGCGCAGGCAGCCCTCAGGCCCCGCCCTGGGCCAGGTCTCGTGCCTTGGCCATTGCGGCCTCGGCGTTGCCGACATTGAGGAACGCCTGCTCGGGCAGATCGTCGAGATCGCCGTTGCACAGCATTTCGAACGACTCGATGGTCTCCGAGACTGGCACGAAGACGCCCGGCAGGCCGGTGAAGACCTCGGCCACGAAGAACGGCTGGCTCAAGAAGCGCTGGATCTTGCGGGCACGATTGACGGTGATGCGGTCCTCCTCGGACAGCTCGTCGAGACCCAGGATGGCGATGATGTCCTGCAGCTCCTTGTAGCGCTGCAGGATCTCCTGCGTGCGCCGCGCCACGGCGTAGTGCCGGTCGCCCACCACCTCGGGGCTGAGGATGGTGGAGGTCGACGCCAGCGGGTCCACCGCCGGGTAGATGCCCAGCGAGGCAATCTGCCGGCTCAGCTCGGTCGTTGCGTCGAGGTGGGTGAAGGTGGTGAACGGCGCCGGGTCGGTGTAGTCGTCCGCCGGCACGTACACGGCCTGCAGCGACGTGATCGAGTGGCCCGACGTCGAAGTGATGCGCTCCTGCAACTGGCCCATCTCGTCAGCCAGGTTGGGCTGGTAGCCCACCGCTGACGGCATACGGCCCAGCAGCGTGGACACCTCCGAGCCGGCCTGCACGAATCGGAAGATGTTGTCAATGAACAGCAGCACTTCCTGACCCTGTACGTCGCGGAAGTACTCCGCCATCGTCAGCGCCGACAGCGCAACACGCAGCCGCACACCAGGCGGCTCGTCCATCTGGCCGAAGACCAGTGCTGTCTTTTCGAGCACACCGGACTCTTCCATCTCCAGATAGAGGTCGGTGCCCTCACGGGTGCGCTCTCCGACTCCAGCAAAGACCGACACACCGCCGTGCTGGGAGGCGACACGGTTGATCATCTCGGTGATGAGCACCGTCTTGCCCACGCCGGCACCGCCGAAGAGGCCGATCTTGCCGCCCTCCACGTAGGGCTCGAGCAGATCGATGACCTTGATGCCGGACTCGAACATCGTCGCTCTCGGTTCGAGCGTGTCGAAGGCCGGCGCCGGACGGTGGATCTCCCACAGATCCGCGATGCCTTCGGTCAAATCGGCACCGTCAAGCGGCTGACCGAGCACATTGAAGATGTGGCCGAGCACGCCGTCGCCCACCGGTACGGCGATGCCCCGGCCGGTGTTTGTCACCGTCATGCCGCGGGTCAGTCCGTCGGTGGCCTTCATCGAGACAATGCGAACGCGGTTGTCGCCAATCTGCTGGGCGACCTCGCCAGTGATGGTGACGGGTGCGCCTTCCAGCTCGACATGCATCTCGACGGCGGTGTTGATCTCGGGGAGCGCCCCCGACGGGAACTCCGCATCGATGACCGGCCCGGCGATGGCCACGACGCGTCCACCGGCGTGATCGCCAGTTTCTGCGCCAGTTCTCTCTTCGGTCATCGTCATCGCTGTCTCTCCTCGGAGGCGGGGTTCGGTCTGGTTACTCGCGTGCGCGGAACAGGTTTGCAGTACGAGCTTCGATGGTGTCTGAGAGCAAGTCGACTTCGCCGCCGGCCGTCTGGGACAGTGCCTCGGCGCCGCCGACGATCTCCATGATCTCGGTGGTGATGGCGTCCTGGCGGGCACGGTTCATGACGCGCGTCAGGTTGGTCTTCAGGTCCTCAGCATTGTCGGTGGCCGCCTTCATGGCTCGCTGGCGGGCCGCATGTTCCGAAGCCGAGGCTTCAAGCAGAGCCGAGTACAGCCGGGCCTCGGCGTAGCGCGGCAGCAGACGCTCGAGGATGGCGGCGGGCTCGGGCTCGAACTCATAGCCGCCCGAAGGACCACCGGCCGACCCGTCCGCATCCGCGTCACCGCTGCCGAAGTCGCCGGAGTCCAGTGGCATGAACGGCACGATCGCCACTTCCTGGACGCCCATGGAGTGGAACTGGGTGTAGGCCAGCTTCACCTGGCCGCACTCGCCTCTCTCGAACAGCGCCGTGGCCGCCTCAGCAATCCGCTGGGCATCGGAGTAGCTCGGCTGGTCGCTGAAGCCTTCGAAGCCGGCAGCGATGCGGCAGTCCCGGAATCGGAAGTAGCCCTGGGCCTTGCGGCCCGACAGCACCAGTTCGTAGCCACGGCCCGTAGCGGCGTCAGCCGCGATTGCACGCTCGGTGGCTCGCAGGACGTTGTTGTTGTAGCCGCCGCACAGGCCACGATCCGCAGCGATGACCACGTAGGCCACCTTGGCGACGTCGACCGGCTCGCGCAAAAGCGGGTGATCGGCCTCGCCGCCCGCGGACGCCAGGTTGGCAATGACCGCGGTTACCTTCTCGCTGTAGGGCCGTGCTGCGCGTACTCGGGTCTGCGCCCGCACGATGCGTGATGCCGCGATCAGCTCCATGGCGCGCGTGATCTTCTTCGTGGCCTCGATCGACTTGATGCGACGCCGAAGAATGCGCTCCTGACCGCTTGCCATAGAGGATCAGCTCTCCACGGCGTCGGCAGTGTCTTCGCTGCCAGCGGCGTCCGACGTCACGAACTGGGCGCCGAATGCCTCCACAGCCGCTTGAAGCGCCGCCTCGTCAAGCGCGCCGGTTGAACGGATGTCCTCCATCAGGGCGCTGTGGCGGGTGCTCATGTACGCCAGCAGCTCGGTCTCGTAGCGGTTCACGTCCTCAACCGGGATGCCGTCCACGTAGCCGTTGGTGCCCGCGTAGATGACCACCACTTGCTCGGAGACAGGCATGGGCGAGTTGAGCCCTTGCTTGAGCAGCTCGACGAGTCGGTAGCCACGGCCCAGCTGGGCGGCAGACACGGCGTCGAGCTCGGAGCCGAATGTGGCGAATGCTTCGAGGTCGCGGAACTGAGCCAAGTCGATCTTGAGGGTGCCAGCCACGCTCTTCATGGCCTTGGTCTGCGCAGCAGAGCCCACGCGCGACACCGAGATGCCCACGTCCACCGCGGGGCGAACTCCGGACTTGAACAGGTCGTCCTGGAGGTAGATCTGGCCGTCCGTGATGGAGATCACGTTGGTCGGGATGTACGCCGAGACGTCCCCGGCCTTCGTCTCGATGATCGGCAGCGCTGTCAGTGAGCCGGCACCGTTGACGTCGGACAGCTTGGCGGCACGCTCGAGCAGCCGGCTGTGCAGGTAGAACACATCGCCCGGGTAAGCCTCGCGTCCCGGCGGACGGCGCAACAGCAGCGACATCTGGCGGTACGCCTCGGCCTGCTTGGAGAGGTCGTCATAGACGATCAGTGCGTGGTCGCCGCTCTCCATCCAATGCTGGCCCATCGCGCAGCCGGCATAGGGAGCCAGGTACTTGAACGGCGCAGCATCTCCAGCAGGCGCGGAGACCACGACCGTGTACTCCATGGCGCCGCGCTCCCGCAGCGTGTTGACCACCTGCGCAACCGTCGAACCCTTCTGCCCGATCGCCACGTAGATGCACTTCACGCCGAGGCCCGCCTGGTTGAGGATCGTGTCGACGGCAATCGACGTCTTGCCGGTCTTGCGGTCACCGATGATGAGCTCGCGCTGGCCTCGCCCGACCGGAGTCATCGAGTCGATGGCCTTGATACCGGTCTGCAGCGGCTCGTGCACCGGCTTGCGACCCATCACGCCAGGTGCCTGGATCTCCATGCGGCGCTCGATAGCGCCGGTGATCTCGCCTCGCCCGTCGATCGGCTCTCCCAGCGCGTTGACGACGCGGCCCAGCACTGCGTCGCCGACCGGCACCGACAGGATGCGGCCAGTTGCCTTCACGGCCTGGCCCTCTTCGATCGACTCGACGCTGCCGAGCACGACCGCGCCAATGGAATTCTCGTCGAGGTTCAGTGCAAGACCCACGTCTCCGCTGGAGAACTCCAGGATCTCGTTCACCGAGCAGCCCGGCAGCCCTGAGACGCGGGCGATGCCATCGCCCACCTCGAGGATGCGCCCGACAGTGCCAGACTCGATCGACGGGTCGAAACCTTCGAGGTTCCGGCGAATTGCCGAGGTGATATCGCCCGTATCAATGGACAACGGGTTGATGGAAAGGTCGGTCACGACAGGCGCTCCTTCATCTTGTCGAGCCGAGTGCGAACTGAGCCATCGAAGACGGTGTCGCCGATCTGGGCCGACAGGCCTCCGATGATCTCGTGGTCCACTACGACATGAACGGTCACATTGCGGCCGCTGGCCCGGGTGAGCGCTTCGGCAACCCGGGCGATCTGGGAATCGGTGAGTGCGACGGCCGAGCGGACTTCGGCCACCGCTTCTCCTCGCGTGGCAGCCGCCAGCGTGAGGGCTTCGTCCGCGATCGCATCGATTTCGCCGCCGCGGCCGGCACCGACCAGCATCGTCACCACGTTGAGGGTGACTGGCGACGCCTGCGCAGCCAGCAGGTCCTCGATGATGCCGATGCGACGCGAGGCCGGGACCGTGAGGTCGGTCAGCACGCGGCGCAGTTCCTCGTTCTCCGCGGCGGCCCGACCGACTGCGGACAGTTCCTCGGTCACGCGGTCGAGCACGTCCTCGGCCTGCGCGATCGCCACAACTGCGCTGGCGTACCCCTCGGTTCGCTCGCTCATTGGTCGATCCTGGTCATCTGCTCATCTCCTGTCCCGAGCCGCACCGGTCGCCGGCCCCGATCAGGGGGCGGCAACGGGCGTGACGCAGGACGTTCAGTTCCCCACCCGTGCGATGTAGTCATCGATCAGCTGGGCGTGGACCGCCTCGTCGATGCTGGCGCGCACCACCTGCTCGGCGGCGCCCACGGCGATCGACGTGATGTCGGCCCGAACCTCGGCCATGGCCCGTGCTCGAGCCGCTTCGATGTCGGCTTCGGCCTGGGCACGGCGCTCGGCGATCTCAGGTTCGATCGCGGCGAGCCGTTCCTGGCGCACTGCCTCGGCAGCTGCCCGTGCTTCTTCGATGATGCGTGCCGCTTCGGCGTTGGCCTCAGCCAGACGGGAGTCATAGGACGCACGCAGCTCTTCGGCCTCGGCCTTGGCGCTCGCGGCCGCGTCCAGGTCGCCCTGGATGCGCTCGGTGCGAGCCTCCATTGCCCGGCGGATGGGCGGCAGTGCCAGCTTCCACATCACGATGAGCAGGATGAGGAATGCCGCCGAGCCCCAGATGACCTCATTCCACTCGGGAATGATCGGGTTGGAGGTGGCCTCGCCCTCGGTCGCCGCGAGCAGGCCGGATGCCATATTGCTCAGAGTGGCGCTCATGTGTGCCTCCTACGTGAAGTTGAGGAGGATGAACACCACGAAACCGATGAGGGCCAAGGCCTCGGTGAACGCGATGCCCAGGAACATGGTCGTACGGACCATGCCCGCCGACTCGGGTTGGCGCGCCATCGCGGTGATGGCGTTGCCGACGACGAGGCCGATGCCGACGCCCGGGCCGATGGCCGCGAGGCCGTAGCCGAGGCCGGCGCCGAGCGCCTTGAGGCCGTCGAGTGCGTTGTCCGCTTGTGCGAGCAATTCCATTACTCGTTTCTCCTGTGTTGTACGGGTTCTTGGGGCAGGGGCCGCAGCGCTGAGGCACGGTGAGGCTGGTGGTCGGTCGGGCTGGATCGTTTGGGCTGGGGGCTGGGCCTAGTGCTCGGGGTGCAGGGCACCGCCGATGTACACGGCGGTGAGGATGGTGAAGATGAATGCCTGCAGGAATGCGACGAGGATCTCGAACCCAGTCAGGCCAATGAGCACCACGAATGGCGCCCAGACGATGGCTGCCAATGGACTCGTGTCCCACAGCGCAGCAGTGAGCACGCCGAACGTCACGAGCAGCAAGTGCCCGGCGAGCATGTTCGCGAAGAGCCGCACCGCCAGTGAGAAGGGTCGCACGATGAACGTCGAGACGAACTCGATGAGGGCCACCAGCGGCAGCAGAGCCTTCGGCACGCCTGGCGGGATCACCACGTTCTTGAGGTAACCGAACAGTCCATGGTTCTTGATTCCGACGGCGTTGAACACCACCCAGACAAGCACTGCGAGGACAACGGGCATTGCCATGCGGGCGTTGGCCGGGAAGTGGATGAACGGGAACACCTCGGTGATGTTCGAGAAGAGGATGAAGAAGAACAGCGTCAGCAGGAACGGCAGATAGCGCAGACCGTCGGGCCCGATGGTCTGCATGATGATGTTCTCGCGGATGAACGTCACCGACGTCTCCGCCACCGTCTGGATGCCGCTGGGTGCCGTGATGACTTCCGTCCGCTCGTAACGACGCTTGGCCATCATGAAGATCGCGACCGGGGCCACCAGAGCGAAGATGTAGATGATGCCGACCTTGTTCAGCGCGAAGATCGAGTTGTCATCGAGACCCGGCAGGATGTTCGGCCACTCCAAGAGGTGCCCGATGTCAGGGAAGGTCAGCGCTAGCAGGTTCACTTCTGCTCCTTGCCGGGACGTTGAAGATCAAGGCCTGGGGCTGCGAGCCGCAGGGAAACATATCGGATCTCCCACGCGAGCAGACCGAGGTGACTCGCCCCGATGGTGATCGCGATAGGCACAGGCTCAAAAAAGCCGAGCGGGCTGACCGCGAGCACGATGCCGGCGAGCGCCGCGAGACGCACGATGAAGCCGCCCAACGTCACCCCCATGAGTGCGACCGGCGACGTGCGAGCGCCCCACGCCATCAGCGCAGCGGCAGCCGCAAGATTGCCGATGACCAGCGCATAACCCAGCGCTGACGAGAGCGCTCCGCCCATGCCCCAGATGAACCCGCTGACGACGACCCAGGCGGGAATCACCCACAGGCTCCGGCGCGCCATGTCGAACGCGATGTCGCGCTCAGGGGAGCGGTCGTCGCTGGCGGGATAGGCGCCGTTGCCGGTCTCGGCTCGCTCGTCGGACGTCGCCGGTGTCATGGCTGCGGTGGCGTCGAGTCGGTGTCGGACTCAAGCGACACGCCAGTCGGCAACGATGTCGGCTCGTCGAAGCCGGTTGCGCGATCGATACCCCGCTGCTTGGAGGGACGGTTCGAGGCCAGCTCCTCTTCATGGAGCTGCATGCGCTCGGCATAGCGATACCACTCGACCAGCAGCTTCACGATGAACGCCACCACGCCGAAGCTCAGCGCGAGCCACGGTCCGGTATCCCACCAGCGGTCCAGTCCAAACCCTGCCGCCGCGAAAATGGCCGGCGTCACGACGATCTCGATGGCCTTGGCCAGACCGTCCTCACTGCCGGTGCCGTTGCGACGATCCCGCTGCTCGTCGCGCGCGTTGTCCGATCGCATGGTCCGGATGTCTCCGATGCCGCAGGGAGTGTCGACGCGCACCCCGATCAGCCGCTAATTCCGCACGAATTCCGGGGGCGAGCGCTGGCTAAGCCGCCCGCAATCTACGCCCTAAATCCAGCCCCCGCACACGCTCGACCGCACCGGCAGAGCAGCACCGTGTCGCCAGTGACTTCAGGGCTTCGTCCGGCCGAGTTAAGAGTGCCCGGCACTCGCTGGAGCCGACGCAAATCGCGTTCGGTCTTGACTCGTTCCCTTGTTTCCCGTCTCGACCCGAGCCCACGCTTCTTGATCGCTGCCCGTTCGATTGGCCACCACACCAAGATGACGACGCCGGCGGCGACACCCGCCCACAGGCTGACTTGCCATCGACCGACTCCCGTTGAATCCAGAAGCGGCCGCAATACCCGACCATAAAGCAGCGAAAAAGCGATACAGAAGGGCAAGATGGTCCGAAACCGCGGTGGTCGCAACCACCAAGGAATCGGTGGCGCTGCCGCGGCTTCGTCACCTCGTGCAGTTCGGCGCACGGGATCGCGATCGTCGGAATTGCTTGTCATGGCTGACGCACGGTTCGCTTCCCCGGCTTCGTGGCTTCAGTCGCCGCTGCCGCCGAGGGCGAAGGGTCGGACTCAGCAAACGCCCTGCGCTTAGACGATGTCGACAGCCCGTACTTCTTCTTGAGCCAGCGATCCAATAGGAACACGCAGACGAGCACGATTGGCAATACAGCGATCAGAAGCAGCGTGAACTGACCGCCACTCATGCCGAGACTGTCGCTGATTGCCGGCCCGATCGGACGCCACACGAGCGAGACGACGATGCAGTAGGCGAACAGACTCCGATATGACGGCGTCTTCATCCACCACGGTACGTCTCTCTGTCGAGAAGTCGTCTCGCGGTTTTCCGAGTCAGAATTCACGCGTTCATCCAAGGTCTGCGCATGAGTTTCGCGGATGCGCACCTGCCACTGCGTTGATCATAGTTTCTCAACTTGCTCATGAACCAGGACGGCCGAGCTGCAGCACCGAGAAGCTGCAGCCCGGCCACCCGAGTGCCTCAGCGGGCGAGCGATGTCAGCATTCGCCGACCCCGTTGGAACCGGCCCAGCCGCCATCGTCCGTGACCCGCTGGCTCTCCCACGGCTCGAAGCCGCCGACCCCTGCAGAGGCGATGACCCCGACCGTCCAATCGGCCTCAGCAAGACTGCCGCCCGTGACCCACGGGGGCTTCGGAATCCGGAAGCTGCGCACGTTCGTTGCGAGCCAATAGTCCCTTTCCTGGATCGAACCGCCCGAGTCCATGTGGACTGACCAGAACACCGTCCACCAGCGCAGGCGACTCGTCGACTGAGCAGACACCTCGCCCCACGTCACTTCAAGCCAGTCACCGTCAATACGGGCACACACTGGCGGCACCTCGGCGATGTGAGCTGATGGCGGTCCAGCTTCCGGTTCCGGATCTGAATCATCCGACCCGTCGTCGTGCACAAGACAACGCCCGATGTGTGCCCACGGCGCATAGATCCCGCCCATGGAAATCAACGTGAGGTCGTCGTCATCGATGACGCCGTCGCATTCACTCAAGCGCTGGACCAAGTAGTCCATGCAGTCGACGATCCAGCGTGAGACTTCTCCCGCAGCCTCACCGCACTTGATGAGAACGTACGTGCCCACTGCAAGTGCGACCGGTCCTGACAGGGAAGTGGCGCCCACGGTGCTGGCGGTGATGGCACCGCAAACGATCTCGAGGCCGACATGGATGCCGAATTCGGCGAATGCCTTGGGCGATGTATCTCCGTCAAGGACGTAGTGCCAGTAGGACTGGGCACCGTCTCCGCAGATCACGGCGAGGCCGTACTTGCCGAGCGCTTCGATGAGCTTCTGGCCGCGGAGGACGTTTGGCGTGGCATCTGAGTCGGCATCCCCGGCCAGCTGGCACAGAAATGTGACCTCGGTGCTGCCGACGACGTCTGCGACAGTCCGGCCGTCGATCTCAGTTTCGTTCGGGATATGGCTAGAGGCGTCGGCCTCCTCGGACTCCTCTTCACCTTCGGCGTCTGCGCCGGAGGGTTCGCCTTCGGTCCTGGGCTGACAGCTCCCACTGACGAAGGTGCCGCTCAGGCAATCTGTGTCGGATTCCTCTTCCTCCGCTTCCTCCGCGCCGTCTCCTTCACCTTCGGCAGGGGTCTGGCTGCCGCCAGTCTCGTCGCCTTCATCGTGTTCGGGCGGATCAGGCAAATCGTCCTGCTCGTCGTCAGTGCCCCCCGGATGACCCTCACCGGGCAGGGTGGTGTCGGGCGGATCAGGCAGGTCGTCTCGTTCGTTGTCGGTACCGCCGGGATGACCTGCACCGGGCGGGGTCTCGTCCGGCGGGTCGGGCAGGTCGTCTCGTTCGTTGGCGGTACCGCCGGGATGACCTTCTTCGGGTTGTGTTTGATCCTGCTCCGACTGATCCTGCTGTTCGCCCTGCTGCTGGCCGCCTAGGAGGGTGGTCGGCAATTGGGGTGTGGTGTGTGTTGTTTGTTGAGCGTGCGCGGTTGTCTGGTCGGTGGTTCGGGGTGGGTTGGGCGCGGGTGTTCTGCTTGATGATGCCCAGGCGCATCGTCGGTCGGCCAGTGGGGGCCGGGGTCGCCGGTCGGGGCGGGTGTTTTACCTGATGATGCCGAGGCGGCCGGCGCGGTCGAGGTTGAGGGCGGCGATTCGCAGGTCGAGCCACAGGTTGGCCTTGTCGAGGCCGCGCCAGGGGACGTTTTTGGTGCGGGACTTGATCTGAGCGATTTTGCGTTCGGCTTGGGTTCGCAGTCGGTATCGGCTGAGGAACTCCGGTGTCCATCGTTGCGCTCTTGCGGGGGCGAGGAGTTCTTCGTGGGGGTTGATCTCGACGATTCGGCCGCCGTCGCGTGTGGTGCATCGGGGCTTGAGCTCGCATGCTGCACAATCGGTTGCTGCGAACCGCGCCTGGCGCCGTTTGGCGCCGCGCGGCGGCGGGATGGGTGCGGTGTTCCCTTGCGGGCAGGTGACCGTCGCTGCTTCGAGGTCGATGTCGAAGTCGGCTTTGGTGAGCTTGTCGCCGCGGGCCGGGATCGGCTGGGCGGGGGCGACGAGGTGGATGCCTCGGTCGGCCATCGCTTGGCGGGTGGGCCCCGATCCGTAGTGGGTGTCGGCGATGATCTCGGCGACCGGGACCGGGTCGGCGTCGATGAGGTCTTCGATCACAGCGGCGTCGTGGGTGGTCGCGAGCGTCGCGGCCGCTGAGCAGACCAGGTCCGAGTCCACATCCGCGGACACGTGCAGCTTGTAGCCGTCGTAGCGGTCGGTGCGCGAACGGTGCCCGTGCCGAGCGTCGGGATCGACCGTGGAGATGACCCGGTCCGGGGCCACCCGTTGAGCTATCCGCGGGGTCTGGGCTCCGTCGTCGTCGGCGGCGATCTCGATGTCCTGGCCCGCCACGACCCTCAACAGCTCGACCGCCCCAGCCAGGCCCGGGTCCCCGAAACGGGCGCAGAACCCGATGACGGTCTCGGCGTCGCCGAACAGCTCCGCGACCAGAGCCGCCCGTGCTTGGGGGTCTGCCCACATGATCTGCGGCTTGGCCCCCCGGTCGTAGTCGTCACGCGACAACAGCCCCGCCAGCTCCGCCCCGGCATCGGCGTCGATCCCGCCCAGCACCCCGACGCACCTGCGGACCCCGGACCTGATGAGCGTGATCGTGTCCTGGGTCAGCACGCAGTCCGCCACACCGGTCGAGTCCATCGTGCGGCGATGGCCGATCACCCCGGCGCGCTTGGCAGCGATCTTGACACGATCCCCCAAAAAGGACTCCATCCCGGCGCGAACCAGACGCGCCCGGAACTCCACCAGCACCACATGAGCAATCCCCCGATGCTCCAGCGGCAAACCCAAAGCCGCTTTCCACGACATGTCGAACCGCGAACGCCGCTGCGCCTCACGGTCCGACACGCCATAGAACAACTGCAACAACAACAACGCCGCCACCACCGACGGCGGATGCGACGGCCGACCCCGGCCAGACGCATACAACGCATCAAAATCGGCATCACAGAACAGCTCGCCCCGAGCCTGCCCCAACGTCACCAAGAACCCCTCGGTGTCGAGCAGGCCGCCCACCAACACCCCGACATCGAAAATCGAACCCTGACCATCAGCCGAACCGCGCACCCCACCATCATCCGCGATCACGCCCCCCAACACGAGGACCCACCCCCGGACTTTCCGACCACCCTCCTAGGTCTGTTTGCGCGCGGCGTGCAATCGCATGGGTCCGGAGGTCTCCGATGCTGACGAGCGTGTGTTGACGCGCACCTCGATTAGCCACGAGTTCCGCACGAGATTCCGGGCCGAGCGCCAGCCAGGCCACCCGCAATCTACGGCCTCAGCCGGCACGTCGCCACGCCAAACGGCGCTCAGTTGCAACTGCATCGTGCCGTTGGCATCCCGAGAGGATGTCCCAGTCCTGCTAACGGTGCACCTGACGACTACCAACGTAGAGCCTGGCGAGCGGCTGCGATTCGTTCTTTGATCCCTCGCGGTGACGTGAGGCCGTACTTCTTCCTCAACTTGTGTTCGATTGGTAACCCGATCAACGCGACGACTCCCAGAATCACGAAGAACCAGATGTAGAACTGGCCTCTCGAGACTCCTTGCTCGCCCAAGTATGGAACGAGAACTCGTCGATAGAGCACGACGACCACGACGTAGATGGGCAACAGGGTACGAAATCGAGGAATCCCCATCCACCTCGGAATCGCCGGCTTTGCCTCGACATCTTCTTTGGACGCGTTTCTCGTGGGGTCTCCCGACGCACTGTCGCCTGCCGAACCCACTTGCCCAGTGCCATCGACCAAGGGTTCCGTGCGCCGCTGTGGGCTGTCAGGGCTTGATCCACTAGTCATGCTCGCCGCTCCGTCCTTCTTCGCAGCGCTGTCATCGGTTCGGTGCCTTGCCGGTTCGCCGGTGAAGCGTCCTGCCCAGGTTCGCGGCACCGAGAATCGTTCGACAACCCGTATTTTTTCTTGAGCCCGCGGTCAAGCACGACGCCAACAACGAACAAGACGGTACATGCCGCATATAGCGCAGCGGAGTACTGGCCGCGGCTCCAGTTCGGGGCATCGATGAGCTGAGGCTCGAACCCTCGACGAAATATGCCGTACAGCACCACAATCGCGACCCACGCTGCGGTCGAAGGCTTCGCCGTGACCCACCGCGGCACGTCTCGCGGCCGAGCGAACGCATCGCGATCTTCCGAGCTGGAGCTCATGAGTTTTCCTCGGGTGAGTGGGACAAACGTGCACCTGGTACACGCATCGGTATCAATGGCACGAATGAACCTAGTGCCGTGTCAGGCAACGTTGGGGGTGGCGCGTCCGCGTGTGGGCTGTCGGGTTGTGGTGTTGTTGGGGCATGGCTGAGCGTGTTCGTGTGAGGGAGATCGACAGTGGTGAGGGCAATCGGTTGTTGAGGATTGTGCGTCGTTCGTCGGGGTCGGTGGTGACGTGGCGGCAGGCGCAGATCGTGTTGTGGTCGGCGCAGGGGATGGATGTGGGCCAGATCGCCCCGTTGGCGTTTTCCAGCGAGGATCGGGTGCGTGAGGTGATCCACAATTTCAACGAGGACGGGTTCGGGTCGTTGTATCCGAGGTACGCCGGGGGCCGTCCGCCGCGTTTCGACGCTGCTCAGCGCAGCGAGGTCCGCCGGGTCGCTTTGGGGCGGCCTGCTGATTACGGGCTGCCGTTCTCGACGTGGTCTTTGGCCAAGCTGGCTGAGCATCTCGTCGCTAAGGGGGTGGTCGACGACATCAGCCATGAAGGCCTGCGCGGTTTGCTCCGCGAGGAGGGCGTGTCGTTTCAAGTCGTGAAGACCTGGAAGGAGTCCAACGACCCGGACTTCGAAGCGAAGAAGAACCGGGTCCTGGCGCTGTACGACATCGCGGACGCCAAGAAAGAGCCAGAGCCCGGCGATCCGGTGGTGGTGATCTGCATGGACGAGTTCGGGCCGCTCAATCTTCAGCCCCACCCCGGGCGGCAGTGGGCCGGCGTCGGCGGCAAGGCAGCGGACCCCCACCGGGCGCCCAGACGGCGGCGGCGAGCGACCTATACGCGTCCCCACGGTGTGCGGCACCTGCTCGCCGGCTACGACATCACCGCCGACAAGCTCTACGAGCACATGAAAAAACGCAAGGGCCGCACCCAGTTCCTCGAGTTCTGCCGCTACCTGCGCACCCTGTACCCACCCGAGATCCGCATCGCGATCATCCTGGACAACTACTCGCCGCACCTGTCAGCCAAAAAAGACGCCAGCGTCGGCGAATGGGCCGAGGCCAACAACGTCGAGCTGGCCTACACCCCGCACTACGCGTCATGGCTCAACCGCATCGAAGCCCACTTCCAAGCCCTGCGCTACTTCTGCGTCGACGGCACCGACCACGCCACCCACACAGAACAGGCATCGATCATCCGCCGCTACATCCGCTGGCGCAACAAGAACGCCACCGCCAAAGCACTCAACGAAATCGTCAACCGCACAAACGTTTGTTGACACGGCACTAGTTTGATGGCCGGGGGCAGCGCCAACGCACAGCACCCCGGCCAGGACCAGCAGTCGTATTGGTGGCAGTGTCAGCAACTACCGACCCCGTTCGATCCGGACCAGCCGCCCTCAGCAGCTACTCGCTGGCTCGCCCATGGCTCAAAGCCGCCGACGCCCGCGGAGGCGATGACTCCAACTGTCCAGTCCGCTTCCGCCAAGCTTCCGCCTGTGACCCAACCGGGCTTCAGGAATCGGTGGCCGCGCACGTTTGTGACGAGCAGGTTGTCTCGAGTCTGGATGGACCCGCCTCCGTCCATGTGAACCGACCAAAACACGATCCAGCCACGAAGCCGGCTCATTGATTGGGCCGAGACTTCATCCCAAGTCACCTCAAGCCAATCGCCGTCAATACGTGCGCAGACCGGGGGCGTCTCGGTGATACGCGCATGCGATTGCTGCGTCGTCTCGTCTCCCGGCTCGAACGCGTCCGACAGACAGGCCCCGGCACTCGCCAATGGCGTCCACGGAATCAAGGGACTCGGTGGAGCAATATTGCCGCACTCGTTCAACTCCTGGATCAGGTAGTCCATGCCTTCGACGATCCAAACCGCTACTTCACCCGCGGCATCACTACAGGTAATCGCAACTGCCGTTCCTGCGAGTGCCCGACCGAGCGGCGTCGTGAGTGCTGACGTAGCGGCGACGGTGCCTACGGCGATTGCACCGCAGATGATCTCGAGGCCGACATTGATGCCGAACTCGGCGAACGCCTCGGGCGAGGTGTCCCCGTCAAGCAAGTAATACCAGTACGACTGCGCACCGTCTCCGCACACCAGAGCGAGGCCCCACTCGCCGAGCGCTTCGATGAGCCGCTGGCCACGGAGACGGTTAGGTACAGAGTCCGTCTCGATCTCCGCCGCGAGTTGGCACAAGAATGTGACCTCGGTGCTGCCGACGATATCGGAGATGGTCTGGCCGTCGATCTCGATGTCGTTCGGAATGTGGCTGGCGGTGTCGTCACTTTCGCATGGGGGTATTCGGACAGGGTCGTGTCCGTGTAGTGGCCTCCACGTCTGCTCAGCGTCGGTGCAATCATGGGTGTCGTGTACTCGACAGTCGGTGTGTGCTCCGTTGGCAATGCTTGCGTGCCGATGCGACACCGTGGGTGTCGCTGAGGTCACGTCGCACTCAGGAGGCGGCGGATCGGACGGGCAGGCTGGAATGGTCTGCTCGGGATGGCCGTGTCCGGGGGGCCAACTCTGCTCGTCGTCGGTGCACGGGGGCTCAGCGTGTCTACGGCAGTCGGTGTGACTGCGCGGCCCGCCGCCGTGCCGATGCGACACCGTGGGTGTCGCTGAGGTCACGTCGCACTCAGGAGGCGGCGGATCGGACGGGCAGGCTGGGATGGTCTGCTCGGGATGGCCGTGTCCGGGGGGCCAACTCTGCTCGTCGTCGGTGCACGGGGGCTCAGCGTGTCTACGGCAGTCGGTGTGACTGCGCGGCCCGCCGCCGTGCCGATGCGACACCGTGGGTGTCGCTGAGGTCACGTCGCACTCAGGAGGCGGCGGATCGGACGGGCAGGCTGGGATGGTCTGCTCGGGATGGCCGTGTCCGGGGGGCCAACTCTGCTCGTCGTCGGTGCACGGGGGCTCAGCGTGTCTACGGCAGTCGGTGTGACTGCGCGGCCCGCCGCCGTGCCGATGCGACACCGTGGGTGTCGCTGAGGTCACGTCGCACTCAGGAGGCGGCGGATCGGACGGGCAGGCTGGGATGGTCTGCTCGGGATGGCCGTGTCCGGGGGGCCAACTCTGCTGTTCGCCGGTACATGGCGGCTCGGAATGGCTCTGGCAGTCGGTATGGCTGCGGGACCCACCGCTGTGACGATGCGACACCGTCGGCGTCGCCGAAGTCAGATCACACGGCGGAGGCGGCGGAACGACCGGGCACGGCGCGATCGTCTGCTGGGGATGGCCGTGACCCGGCGACCACGTCTGCTGCTGATCAGAACAGGCCAGCTCGGTATGGCTCTGGCACTCGGTATGGCTGCGGGATCCACCGCTGTGACGATGCGACACCGTCGGCGTCGCCGAAGTCAGATCACACGGCGGAGGCGGCGGATCGGGGTCGTCATGCGACTGGGTGCGCGGGTGGCAGCTGGTGTGACCGCTGTGGGAGTGCTGGGATGGCTGACCGCAATGCACCGTCCCCGTCGAGTGACAGCTGGTGTGACCGCTGTGGGAATGCTGCCCCGACGCGCAGTGCACATCAGTGCGGGCATGACACCCACGGCCATCATGCGCGTGCTGAGACGGCTGCCCACAATGCACCGTGCCGGTGTCATGGCAACTCGCGTGTCCGCTGTGGCTGTGCTGGCCTGAAGGACAATGCACATCGGTACGGGCATGACACCCGCGGCCGTCATGCGCGTGCTGGGACGGCTGCCCACAATGCACCGTGCCGGTGTCATGGCAACTCGCGTGTCCGCTGTGGCTGTGCTGGCCTGAAGGACAATGCACTTCGGTACGGGCATGACACCCGCGGCCGTCATGCGCGTGCTGGGACGGCTGCCCACAATGCACCGTGCCGGTGTCATGGCAACTCGCGTGTCCGCTGTGGCTGTGCTGGCCTGAAGGACAATGCACTTCGGTACGGGCATGACACCCACGGCCATCATGCGCGTGCTGAGACGGCTGCCCACAATGCACCGTGCCTGAAGAGTGACAACTCACATGGCCACTGTGGGAATGCTGACCCGAAGGACAATGCACTTCGGTACGGGCATGACACCCACGGCCATCATGCGCGTGCTGGGAGGGATGTCCGCAGTGCACCGTGCTGGTGGTGTGGCAGCTGGTGTGTCCGGTGTGGCTGTGCTGTCCGGTGGGGCAGTGGACGTCGGTACGGGCGTGGCAGGCGCGTCCGTCATGGGCGTGTTGGGTGGGGCTGCCGCAGTGCACGGTTCCGGTGCCATGGCAGCTGGTGTGCCCGACGTGGCTGTGCTGTCCAGATGGGCAGTGCACCTCATTCCGGGAATGGCAGCTGCGATCATCGTGGGCGTGCTGGGTGGGGTTGCCGCAGTGCACGGTTCCGGTGTCATGACAACCCGCCACGCCCTCGTGAGCGTGCTGTCCCGATGAGCAGTGCACATCCGTTCTTGGATGGCAGCCGCGACCGTCGTGAGCGTGTTGTGACGGGTGACCGCACGTGTCGTGGGTATGGGAGACGGGCACATCGCGGCAATTGAATGGCGCTCCTGAGATGGTGTCGAAATCGCAACGCTCCTCCGTGAGCGTGTGAGCGCCCACAGCGTCATCGGTCTCTGCCAATGGCACTACCACCAAGGTCGTCATGACGATCAGCAAGATGCCGAGGCCGCCCAAGGTTCGACGCGGCCGCCGTCTTCGGATCGGCGGCTTGGTCTTCGAGATCCGATGGAGCCATGGCCGAGTGCTGCGGGCTGATGCCGTCATGAACGGTTCTCCTTGTTGTGTCTGAACCGTTCCTTTCAGGTACAGTCGTTCTATGACTGAACGAACGTATGCAAACCCCTGTGCGAGAGCAATCTCCTACGCGCGGGTGTCCACCGGCGCGCAGGCCGAGTCGGGCCTGGGCACCGACACCCAGCACCACGCCGTGGACCAAGAGGCAGCCGCACGCGGCTGGCATGTGGTCAAGCGCATCACCGACGACGCGGTCTCAGGCACCACCCCCGCCCAGCGCCGCCCGCAGCTGCGCGAAGCGCTCGAGAAACTCGGCCGCGGCGACGCCGACGTGCTCGCGGCCGCGCGCGGCGACCGGCTGGCGCGCTCGGTGATCGAGCTGCTGGGGCTCTACGAGCGCGCCGAGGCCGAGGGCTGGAAGCTCGTCACCCTCGACGCCCCTGCGGGCCTAGCAGGCCCCGAAAGCCGCTTGTTCGTTGGGGTTCGCGCCCTCATAGCGGAGTTCGAAGCCGCCATGGCACGGGCGCGCACCACCGACGCACTGCATGCAGCACGACTGCGCGGCCAGCGACTGGGGCGTCCCAGCCGCCACGCGGAATCGACCAAGGCCCTCGCAGCGCAGCTGCGCTCAGCAGGCCACAGCCAGGGCCAGATCGCAGCCGCGCTCACCCAAGCAAGCATCCCCACGCCCACCGGCAGCACCGCATGGAGCCGATCGTCGGTCGCGTCCTTGCTGCGCACACTCGACCACGACGCAGCCGCAAAAGCCCACCGACAGGCCCGACAGCAGCGGGACATCGGCACCCAATCGCCTCCACAGCACCCCGGCGGAGAACCGGCGCAAGAAGCGGCTTGACGAGACGTCCGGGGCTGCATACAATACGAACGTTTCAGGCGCAGCCAAAAATGTCTCTGACCAGCAGGTTTTGTGAGCGATGAGAGTGTGGAGAGCCGAATTCTCGGCCGGAAACAGCCGCTCGGTCTCGGCAAATGCGCTGCCGCCCCAGCCGCAGACCGTGGTCAGCGGTCGTAGGGCGGGAAAGCGGCGCAGAGCTCGGCTACTTCGGCGCGCACCTGGGTGATGACTCCTTCGTCATCTGGGGCCCGCAGCACCCGTGCGGTGAACTCGGCGATCTTGGCCATCTCGGTCGGTCCCATGCCTTGGGTGGTGACCGACGGGGTGCCCATGCGCAGGCCGCTGGTGACGAACGGCGAACGGGGATCGTCGGGAATCGAATTCCGGTTCAGTGTCACGCCGGCCGCATCGAGTGCTTCCTGCGCCACTTTGCCCGTCAGGTCGGCGTCGAACGTCCGCAGGTCGATGAGCAGCAGGTGGTTGTCGGTGCCGCCCGAGACCAGCCTGAAACCGTGGCTGCCAAGCGCGTCAGCCAGCACTGCTGCATTCTCGACGATTCGGGCCTGGTACTGGGCGAACTCCGGGCGTGCGGCCTCGGCAAAGCCGACCGCCTTGGCGGCAACCGCGTGATCAAGCGGACCGCCCTGGCTGCCGGGGAACACCGCTGAGTCGATGCGTTTGGCATATTCCTGAGTGCACAGAATCGTTCCGCCGCGTGGTCCGCGCATCGTCTTGTGGGTGGTGAACGTGACGATGTCCGCGTACGGCACCGGGTTGATGTGCACGCCGCCCACGATCAGCCCGGCGATGTGCGCGGCGTCGAACATGAACACCGCGCCGATCTCGTCGCACACTTCGCGGAACGGCACCGGGTCGATGCGGCGCGGATAGGCCGTTGCGCCCGCCACGATCAGCTTGGGCCGGTGCTCGCGGGCCAGCTCGGCCATCGCGGCGTAGTCGATCCGCTCGTCGCTTCGCGTCAGGCCGTAGCTGACGAAGTTGTAGAGCCGCCCGCTCACGTTCACCGGCGACCCGTGTGTGAGATGACCGCCCTGGTCGAGGCTCATGCCCATCACGGTGTCGCCGGTGTCGAGCAACGCCAAGTACACCGCAGCGTTGGCCTGCGAGCCCGAGTGCGGCTGCACGTTCGCGTGCTCCGCGCCGAAGAGCCCCTTCACCCGGTCGATGGCGAGCTGCTCGGCTATGTCGGCGTTCGCGTTGCCGCCGTAGTAGCGGCGGCGGGGGTAGCCCTCGCTGTACTTGTTGGTGAGCACGCTGCCGGTCGCGGCCATCACTGCGGGAGAGGCGAAGTTCTCCGACGCGATGAGCTGCAGCGAGGTCATCTGGCGTTCGAGTTCGGCTTCGAGCACCGCTTCGATCTCGGGATCGGCGAGCGGTGCCCAGCTCGCAGACCGCGGGTGGGCGGGGCTGCGTGGATTCCCGTCGATCTTGCGGACCCGCGGCTCGTGGCGCCCGCCCTCGAAGGCCGCTCCAAGGAAGGCGTCAAGCGCACCTGTCGCCAGGTCTGTATCGAGCAGGCGGGCGCCGAGGCAGAGCACATTGGCGTCGTTGTGCTCGCGGGCGAGCCGGGCCGAGGTCTCGTCGTGGACCGTGGCGGCCCGGATGCCCGCCACCTTGCCGGCGGCCATGGCGATGCCAATGCCGCTGCCGCACACGGCCACGCCAAGCTCCGCCGTTCGAGCCGCGACAGCTTCGCCCAGCGCTGCACCGAAGTCGGGATAGTCCACCGAATCGGGGCCGTTCGTGCCGAGGTCGACGACGTCGTAACCGCCTGCACGCAGGTGCTCCGCCAAGCGATCTTTCAGTTCCCAGCCAGCGTGATCGGCGGCGAGCGCAATCACTGGCGCAGGCGTGATCGGGAAATTGTCGTGAGCCACCGCGTAAGTCTCGCAGCCGCCGTTGCCCCTCAGGCGCCAGATTCTTCGGGAAATTCTGGGAATTCGAGTGATTCGGCGGGCACGGCACCGGTTCGCAGGACAACGGGCTTGTCTCCGGTGACATCCACCACGGTGGAGGCGAATCCCCCGAGTGCCCGTCCGCGGATGATCCGTCCAGGCGAGGCCATCTCGCCCGGACGCGTAGCGAGGCTCGCTGCTGCTTCCACGGCGCCGGCCGGCGTCTCGTAGCCGTGACGGTTGGCACTCGTGCCAGTCACCGGTCCGACCTCGTCGATGAGCCATCGCAGCCAACCCAGCGCCGGTGCTCGGACTCCCAAGGTCTCCCGGCCGTGCAACGGGTCTGGACCCCCTCGGCGCCGTGCCACCAGCGTCAGACCACCCGGCCAGTGTCGCTGCGCGAGCGCGCGGGCTTGTGGGGACAGCTCCACTAGTTCGTCGGCCTGTTCGAGGCCGGACACCAGGATCGGCATGGGCTCGCTGTGGGGACGCTCCTTGGCGTCGCACACACGGGCGACCGCGTCGGTGTCGGCGTAGCGGGCCATGACCCCGCAGAGGGTGTCGGTGGGTGCGACCACGAACTCACCGGCGCGCAGCCGTTCGGCCGCTTGGTCAATGGTCCATGCGTCGGGTTCAGAGCGCGGGCGCGACGCAACGAGCGCCCGATCGAGGCCCGCCAAGTCGCGCTCGATTCGCACCTCTTCGTAACCGCGCGCGACCGCCATGGCCGCGACCGCCGGTGCCTGTGCCGTCGCGATCTCCAGCACGAGCAGACCGCCCGGTGCCATCCAGCTGCGGGCGTCACGCGCAATCGTGCGTACCGCGTCGAGTCCGTCCGGTCCGGCGTAGAGCGCCTCGTGTGGCTCCCAGTCGTCGATCTCAGCGGAAGGCACATCGCCGTCGGCCACATACGGAGGGTTGGACACGATGAGATCAAGTCGTTGGAACCGGAGCTCGGTCACGCAGTCGTTCCCGATGTGCAGTCCTTCGAGTGCTTCGAACCAGCTCCCTTGATGCAGTGAGACACGGGTGGCTGCACTCCCCAGACCAGCCATGTTCGCTGCCGCCAGCGCCAGCGCGTCGGCTGAACTGTCGGTGGCGAACACGCGGGCCTGGGGCACCTCGTGTGCGATCGACAAAGCGATCGCGCCGCACCCCGTGCCCAGATCGGCCACGTTCACTTCTGCCAGACGACGGCGGCGCACTGTCCTTTGGAGCCAATCGATGGCGATGCCCGCCACCACCTCCGTCTCAGGTCGAGGGATGAGCGCACGGCGGTCGGTGGCCAGGTCGAGCTTGCGGAAACCCCAGCTGCCGAGCACGTACTGCAGCGGCTCGCCCGCCACCCGACGGGCGGCCATGGCGTCGGCGTGCGCCACCATGCGCACAGTCATCGGCGTGTGCGGTGACAGGGCGACCACGGCGGCGTCGCGCCCGCTGGCTTCGGCCGCGATGCGGCGCGCGCTCACCTCGGGTTCGGGCACACCGGCAGCCTCGAACTGCGCACGCAGTCCCCGGTACAGGTCGCCCAGCGTCAGCCCGTCGGGATGGGCCATGACCGAGCTCCGTTCCCTCCCCCGGCGACGGTGTCAAGCACCGCCGTCGGCGACCGCAGCAGCCAAGAGCTGCTCGCGCTCAGCACTCGCGAGAGCGTCGACGATCTCGTCCAGCTCGCCGGCCAGCACCCGGTCCAGCTTGTAGATCGTGAGACCGACGCGATGATCGGTGACCCGGCTCTCCTTGAAGTTGTAGGTGCGGATCTTCTCGGAGCGGCCTCCGCCGCGGACCTGGTCCCGCTTGTGGGCTGCCACCTCGGCAGCGTGGGCCTCTTGCTGGAGCTGCAGGAGCCGCGAGCGCAGCACCCGCATGGCCTTGGCTCGGTTCTGAAGCTGGCTCTTCTCGTCCTGCATCGACACCACCACCCCGGTGGGCTTGTGGGTGACACGCACCGCCGAATCGGTGGTGTTGACCGACTGGCCTCCCGGTCCCGATGAGCGGAACGTGTCGACGATGAGATCATTCGGATCGATCTCGACGTCCACTTCCTCGGCTTCGGGCAGCACGCTCACTGTCGCCGACGATGTGTGGACGCGGCCTTGGGATTCGGTCACCGGTACTCGCTGCACTCGGTGCGGTCCGCCCTCGTGCTTCAGCGTCCGCCACACCCCGGGTCCGCGCACTGCGAACGTCACGTTGGTGAACCCGCCCATGTCGCTGTCCTGACTGCCGAGCAGCTCGAACGACCATCCCGACTGCGCGGCCACATACGCCCGGTACATCTCGAACAGGTCTCGTGCCCAGATGTTGGCTTCCTCGCCGCCCTCGGCCCCTTGGATCTCCACGATGACATCGCGCTCGTCGTTTGGATCCTGGGGCAGCAGCAGATCCTTCAGCCGCTCGTCGAGACTTGCTGCTCGCTCGGTCGCGACCTCCAGCATCTCTGAGGCCTCGGCCGCATCGTCGCCGTCGCTGGCGTCGAGAAGGTCCTGGGCAGCTTCGGCGTCGGCCTGTGCATCTCGAGCCTCGTGGGCGACGTCGATGATCTCGCCGATCCGCGCGAGGCGCCGGCCGAGTTCGGCGAACTGCGCTCGGTCGCCCGAGGCAGCGCCTTCGCCGAGTTTCCGTTCCAGCTCGGCCCGCTCGGCTTCGAGCGCGACAAGCCGTTCAGATTCGAAGGCTTCGAGAGCGCCCAACACGCGTTCAGGCTAACTGCGGGGGTAGTGAGCGGATCAGTGATCGATGGCGGTGATAGTGCGCCACCCGTCGTCGACCTCGACGATCTGTGCAGGCCTGCGAAGCCGGGCCGCCATGTTTGCGATGACCTCGTGGGCGTCGCGACGAGGCAGCGCAACCACCAGTTCGGCGTCAGGATCGAGGAACAACCGAGCGTCGGCTGCGAACGGCACCACGTCCAGGTCGATGCCGACGCACACCACCACCACCAAGCGGCGGCCGTCGGGCGTCAGGCCGTAGGCCACAGCGGGCGCCGGGTCCTTTGGACCCCCTCGAGGCAGCGGCGACGACGCCGCTCGCAGCCTGCCTGCACCCACGAGATCCGGTCGCCGTATCAGCAGCGAGCGAAGCCAGCGAGCCGCACCCATGCGGTTGAGCGGGTGGGGAGACGCTCCCGGCGTGCGATGGCTCCGCACTATGTCGGCGACGCGACGGATGGCCTCGGTTGTCGGCTCATCTGCGTGCAGCAACGAGAAGGCCTCGCGATCGTGAGCACCAACTCCGACCTCGATCTGCCACTCCGCCGAGGTTTCGCGTACATCGCCCGAATCGCCGTCGTCGTCGCTGGCTCCCGTGTCGCCGCTGGAGGGCACAGCGACGATGCGGGCCACTTCGAGACCCTCCACCTCGCCCGTGATCACGCCGTGCTCGACCGTGACCTCGACACCGGCAGCGCCGAGCAGCGCTACCAGCTCAGGCGCACGCGGAGGTGGGGGCTCGGTCGACCGCGGCGCCGCCTCGGCGATGGTGGCACCGGACCCTTCGATCTGCCACACGATCGGTGCTGGGACAAAGCACGCTGCCCGCCGAGCGAGCACGTCGCTGTGGTTCTCAGCAAAGACATGCACGCCGTCGCAACCAGAGCGCACCGCCAGCGCCAACGCGCCACCCAACGCTCGCTGCGTTCGCTCCTGGGCAAGGCACACCACTGCCGGCTCGGCATCGGAGGCAACGGCCAGGGCTCCGTCATCGGTGCCCGAGACCTCAGCCAGATCCACGTCAAGCACGGCACGGGCCAGGGCTCGCAGCTTCGCCGCGTGAAGGGCCCGGATGCGATCAGCGTCGAGCGCCATGGTGGCTGCCGTCAGGCGTGGGGCGTTTCGAGACTGCGGTGCCGGCCCATCGGTGATGCTCGTAGCACCCGCCGGCCGCGCCGAACCGGTGGCCCGTTCAGCTCCGCCGCTTCCGTTGGCCGTAGCGGCGCTCGAAGCGCTCCACGCGGCCCGCCGTGTCGACGATCTTCATCTGCCCGGTGAAGAAGGGGTGGCTGGCGCTGGACAGCTCAACGTGGGCCAGCGGGTAGGTGTTGCCATCGGTCCACTCGATCGTGTCGTTGGTCTCGACCGTGGACTGGGTGAGGAACGCGAAGTCGGCGCTGGCGTCGCGGAACACCACGGGCCGGTAGTTCGGATGGATGTCGCTCTTCATCGTGTTCCCTGATTCGAAGGTTCCGGGGCAATCAGTCTAAGGCGCCGGGGGTGCAACCGCATCGAGTGCAGATCAACGGTGCTCACCGAGGCTGAAGCTGCGGTCGCGGTCCAAGGAGATCTCGCCGGCCTCCAGATCAGCGACTCCGGGCAGGCCCCCAGTGAGCGCTATCTCGAGGTTCGCCGCCTCGCGCAGCCGCGCCGCAACCAGGTCGTCGACCTGGTTGCCCGTTGACGTACGCACCGTTGCCACCATGGTGATGGAGCCGGCGTCTTCCAGGTTCCGGGCGCCTCCGAAAAACCGCAGCGTCGACGTGATGGCTGCGCCCACGGTGTCGGCGGGCTGGTGTCGCCCATTCCCACCTGCCGCGTAGGCACGTGCAAGCCGCGTCAATCCCTTGAAGAGGATCACGACGTCGTCTCCAGACTCCGCCATGCGCTTCGTGCGCTCCAGCGTGAGCTCCGCCACGGCGAGGTGCTCTTCGGGCGGCCGGTCGAACGTAGATGCCAGAACCTCGCCCGAGGTCTCCAGCCGGCGGGTCAACTCGGTGACGTCCTCGGGCCGCTCCTCGATGAGCAGCACGATCAGGTGGATGTCTGGATGTTGGTCGCCAATGGCAGCGGCCATTGCCGCCACCAGTGGTGATGCAGAGCGCGTCCCGCTCGCCGTGATCAGGCCGCGAGAGCCCATTCCGATCAGGGCGAGGTCGTCGATGGCCGCAAGCGTTCCTGCGCTCTGTCCGCCCGCGAGCGGCAATGCGTCCGTGGGCAGCACCGGCGTGAGGTCATCAAACAGCGGTCGGTCAGGTTTTTCGGGCGGCGACTCGCCATTGAGCGTGTCGAGACGCAGCAGCGCAGGGTTGCGCTCGCTGCGGGCCGCTGGACGGCTGACGCCGGTGATCCGGTCGCCGCGTCGCAGGTCGTGCTGACGCACTTGCCGGGCCGCGACATAGACATCGTCGGCCGAAGGCAGCGGACCGTTGGTGCGCAGGAAGCCGTAGCCCTCGTCTCGCAGGTCCAGCAGGCCATCGCAATGCACGGTCTCGCCGACAATCGGTGCGTCGTCGCGGCCTCGACCGCGGCGGCGGCTGCGGCGATTGCCCTCCTCGGCCACCGGCACATCGGGCCCGGATCCCTCATCGTCGGGCTGCGTATCGCTGGCATCCGCTGCTGGCGCGCCCCGATCATCGACGGCCGGTGGCGAATCGGCATCGGCATCGGCGCCGGCATCGCTCGAAGCGACAGGTTCGGGCGGCGGTGTTGGGGTACGGGTGCGTGTCGTGACCACGGGAGCTTCGGCGTCGGCGTCGGCGGGATCCTCTGTCTCGTCTCCGCCAGCATCGCTGGCACCTTCGGGCGCAAGGATGGCGCTGATGATCGTGCTCTTGTGGGCACGGGGTGTTACCTCGATGCCGAGCGCCGCGGCGATCTGAAGCAGTTCGTCCCGTTCTTTGGCCTCCAGCAAGGCACGATCCGGCATGTCCGACATGGCTACCTCAGAAGCTCCGGCCTGCTTTCGCGACGCCGCTCGGGCCGCGAAATGAGTCTGCGTTTCCTGTGCCGGGCCTTGGCGCCCGACACAGCGATCCGGTCCCGTGACGCCCGAGCGAGCCCTGCACTGAGGAACCGTCGATCAGTGCTGACGCTACCGGCGACGATTCCCGACGGCTACCAGTGGCTGTTGGAGGCAATGCAGTCGTTTGGATTGCCACCTCGGGCAGAAGCGGTGCGGGGGCTATGAGAACCCTTTGCCCCAGCACACGGCAGATCTGTCGGCTTGCAGTGCGCACGTGCGGTCACCCATGGACGCCAGTGCAATGAAATTGCCGCTGGGCGCCTTGGTCTGTCCTTGGTCGTTGTCGCCCCAGCACACCAGCGTTCGATTCGGCCTCAGACCGCAGGTGTGATCCTGCCCAGCAGCAATCGCGATCAAACGGTCGTCCGGCGGGCGCCCTCTTGGGAACGACCCGTTGCCCCAGCACTCGGCGTCGCCTGTTGCTCGCAGCGCGCAGACGTGATTCCGGCCGATGGCGAGCTGCGTATAGCGACCGTAAGGAACCCTGGTCCGGCTGAAATGGTCATCACCCCAACAGGCGACGGTCTGATTCTCGCGGATGCCGCACGCCAGAACTCCGTCCGGTCCGACCGAGACTGTCGTAAACGGTCCCGCCGGTGGGTTGACCTGATTGAGGCCATTCTCCGTCGACAGGTAATCCCAGCAATCCACCGAACCGTCGTCACGAATCCCGCAGCCAGATTGGTGCCCGACCGTGACGAAGACGAAGGTGCCGCCGGGCGCGGCGATGTGAGATCCCCGATCCTCACGGGTCCAGCAGGCGACCCCGCGGTCGACGCCAAGCGCACACAGCATGGACGTCCCGGCCGAGATCGACCGGTAGCGACGACCTCCGCCGTCGAAGGCGATCTCGCTGAGCGCTCCCGTGCACGTCATGGCGCCATTGGCGCGCAGGCCACAGGAGAACCCGTCGCCTACCGCCAGCGTCGAGAACTGCGATGACGGCGGCTGAGCATCGACGTTTCCCCAGCACGTCATCGTTCCGTCACCGTCCAGCCCGCAGGCATGGGTGAGACTGACATCTATCAGCGCGCGTGCGCCGGTCAGTGTCGTTGCCGACGCTGCAGCCTCTTGGGCGGGCGCGAATCTGCCGCGACCGCCGTTGCCCCAGCACTCCGCGGTGCCCTGCGGGCGCATCGCACATGCGAAATTACGGCCAATCGCGAGATGAGCGAAGTTCCCTTCTGGCGCCTCGAGTTCTCCGTCGTTGTTGTCGCCCCAGCACACGATTCCGCCGTCGGGGCGGAGGGCGCATGCGTGCCAAGCTCCTGCAACTACCTGGGTGAAGTGACCCGCGGGCGCGTTCGTCTGTCCCCATTGGTTCCAGCCCCAGCAGGTCACGGTGTGGTCGGTGCGCAACCCGCACGACAGCCCTTCGCCCGCAGACACCGACGAGAACTGCCCCGAAGGCGGCTCGGCTTGGCCGCGGTCATTGAAGTCCCAGCACTCAATCTCGCCAGCGGTCAAGACTCCGCACGAATGCCCCGCGCCGACGGAAATGGACGAGAATTGCTTCGAGGGCGCGTCCACCGGGCCCCTATCGTCCCAACACAGGACCGTCCCACTGGCGCGAAGGCCGCACGCGCGGCTACCTCCAGAGTCGAGAGAGTCAAACGATTCCTCCGGGCTGTAGTAGCCGGGGGCTTCTGGAGTGCCGAACTCGCCCCAGCAGGTGGCGCTTCCCTGAACAGTCAGCGCGCACGTGTGGTAGCTGCCGCCGCTGACCGAGGTGAAGTGGCCTTCGGGCACATTGAGTTGTCGTGCAAAGTTCCACCCCCAGCACTCGACTGCGCCGCCGTCACGTACTCCGCAAGCGTGCCAGTCGCCTGTGCCGATCGACTTGAACCTGCCCCCAGGCGCGATATCGCGGCGGTCGTAGCCCGCGCCCCAACACACAGCTGCACCATCGATGCGCAGGCCGCAGTTCTGGTCCCACCGGGAAGTGACGTCGGTGAACTGCCCGGCCGGAGGCTGGGCCTGGGACTCCTTCACATTCCCCCAGCAGAAGACGGCTCCGTCCACGCGCACAGCACATGAATGATCGTTGCCCACGGTGATCGCCTTGAACCGTCCTGCCGGTGCTGAGGCTTGGCCAAGGTCGTCGTCGCCCCAGCAGTTGACCGTGCCGTCGACACGGAGCCCGCACGCATGAAATCCGCTCGCCTCGATCGTGGTGAACTCCCCCGATGGCGGGTTCGAGACGCTCGCGTAGTCGCGACCCCAGCACTCTGCCGTGCCGTCGTCGCGCACTCCGCAAGCCACACCGCCGTCATCACTGACCGACATGACTGAGAACGGCCCGGCGGGTGCCCCCCTCCGCCCGATGAAGTTGCCTCCCCAGCACTCAATCTCGCCGCGGATGGTCAGGCCGCACGTTGCGTCCCAGACGGCCTCAACGGCTGTGAATCGTCCGACTGGCGCGTCCGCCTCGCCACTGTCGTTGTCGCCCCAGCATCCGACCGTGCCATCGACTCGCAAGCCGCAGGAGTGTGCAGGGCCTGAGGACACGGTGGCAAACGCACCATCGGGAGGTTCCGATTGGCCCTGCTTGTTCCAACCCCAGCACGCGAGGGTGCCGTTAGTGCGAACGGCGCACGTGTGACTGCCGCCTGAAGCGAGCGACCGGAACGTGCCTAACGGAGCATCGGTCTGGCCGACACCGCTCGAACCCCAGCAGCCGATCGTCCCCTCGACTTGCAGGCCGCAGGCATGCGAGCCGCCAGGCGCCAGCATGATGTACTTCGCGGTTGCGGGGTCGGGTCTGCACGGGTTAGGCGCGTGTGTGCCGTCAGATCGATGAGTACGGCAATCATCGTTCTCAACCGTGTGATCGTTATGGCACCACGCACTGCCCGTGTAAATGTGCGTATGGCGGCCGTCCGCATGGGTGCCGTCAGGCCGATGAATACGGCAGTCACCGTTCTCGGCTGTGTGATCGCTATGGCACCACGGGCTGCCCGTGTAGGTGTGCTCGTGCTGATCGTCCGGACACGCGAACGAAGGAACTGTGTTCGACGGCGACGTTGAAGTTCGGCGACGTTGAAGTCTCCGGCGCAGGACCACTGTCGGATTGAGCGCCCGACGCCACCGGCATCAGCACACCCAGCGCCACGAACAACACCCCAACTCCAAACCCGAGCCTTCGCATCGCACACCCTCTCTCTCGCAGGCACCCCACGATCGAAGCGAGCATCACGCTATTTCATGAATCTCCCACGGCCTCCGTGGCTTCTTCATCGCCATCACAACCCCGTCAAATCTCCGCAGAAGCCAGCAGTTCCGCCGATTCCGAGCACCATCAAGGTGTGCAGCGGGCGGTGACGAAATCGCGGAGGGTGGCGAGGTCGTTCGGGAGGGCGGTGAGGTGCTCGTCTCGGTCGGCAAGGGCGGCCAGCGACGGTGGCAGCTCGGGTTGCCGGCCGGTGGCTTCGACTACCGCCTCGCCGAACTTGGCCGGATGGGCGGTGGACATGACGGCGATCGGAGTGGTCCATCCGCCGGGCGGAGCGTCACGGCGCGCCACCGTGAGTGCCACTGCGGTGTGCGGGTCGATGAGCCGGCCGTCGGTTTCGTCGACGGCGGCAATCGTGGCCGCCACCTCGTCCTCGCTCGCGGAGCCGGCATCGAAGCCCGCACGCAGGCCAGCAAGTACATCAGGCGCCAATGCCAAGGAATCCTTTGCACGGAAGTGAGCCATGTCGGCTGCGAGTGCAGCGCCGCGGCGGCCGCCCAGCTCAAACAGCAGTCGTTCGAAGTTGCTGGACACTCCGATGTCCATGGCCGGGCTGGTGGAGGGCCGCACCTCGCTGATGGCCATATCGCCGGTGCGGTGGGTGCGAGCCAGGATGTCGTTGTGGTTGGTGGCAACCACGAGCCGGTCGATCGGGACGCCCATGCGGCGGGCCACGTCGCCCGCAAGAACGTTGCCGAAGTTGCCGGTCGGAACGCAGAACGACACGGCCCGTTCGGGTGCGCCCAGTCTCACCGCAGTGGTCACGTAATAAACGGTCTGCGCAGCCACGCGGGCCCAGTTGATGCTGTTCACCGCTCCGAGCCGCATCCGCTCGCGCAACGGTCGGTCGCCAAACAGCGCCTTCACCAAGTCCTGGCAATCGTCGAAAGTGCCGTCGATGGCCACGTTGTGAATGTTCGGGCTGTCCACCGTGGTCATCTGGCACCGCTGGATCTCGGTGACCCGGCCAGCCGGATGCAGCATCACCAGCTCGATGCCCTCACGATCGCGGCACGCATCGATGGCTGCCGATCCGGTGTCTCCTGAGGTGGCGCCCACGATCGTCATGGTCGTGCTGCGCCGGGCGAGCTCGTGTTCGAACAGACGGCCCAGCAGCGCCAGCGCTACATCCTTGAACGACAGCGTCGGCCCCCAATACAGCTCCACGAGGTATTCACCCGCCGCCAACCGGCTGTTCGGCACTACGTCGGGATGGGTGAAGGTGGAGTACGCGTCGAGGGTCAGTGCGGCCAGATCATCGACACTGAGTGACGGCGCTACGAACGGAGCCAGCACCCGTGCTGCCACCTCGTGGTACTCCAGACCTGCAAAGTCGGCCAAGTCGCTCGCGTTGATCGCCGGCAGTTCAACGGGCACATACAGCCCGCCGTCGGAGGCCAGGCCCTCGAGCAGCACATCGCCGAATTCCAGGATCGGGGCGTCGCCCCGGGTGCTGATGTAACGCATGCTTAGGCCAGTCAATCCCGCCGGCTACTCGCCGATCACACGGATCGCGTTGCCGATGCTCCGTACGGCGTCGAGGTTGCGCACGTCGCGCAGCGTTGACGCCACGTCGGCTTCGCGAGCGCGGTGGGTGATGAACTCCAAGTGCGCGATGCCGTCGGCGGCACCGCCCCGTGTGGTCTGCTCGACCGAGCGGATTGACACCCCGTGCTGGCCGAAGACGCCAGCCACCGCGGCAAGCACACCGGGCTTGTCGGTCACGTCGAACTGCAGGTGATACGCGGTGTAGGTCTCGTCGATGGGCCGCAGCCGCGCCGCGGCCAGCGGGCCGAAGCCATCGCAGACACCCCGGCGCAGGTTCTGCGACACCGTGATGAGGTCGCCCAGCATGGCGCTGGCGGTCGGGAAGCCGCCCGCTCCCCGCCCGTAGAGCATGAGATCTTCGACGGCTTCGCCCTCGAGGAAGACTGCGTTGAAGGCGTCACGCACCGAGGCCAGCGGATGGTCGATCGGCACCATCGCCGGATGCACTCGCACAGCGATCTCGCCGTTCTGACGCTCAGCGACTGCAAGCAGCTTGATGACATGGCCCATCCGGGCCGCCGCGGCGATGTCATCCTTGCCGATCCCGCTGATGCCCTCGGCGTAGACGTCGCCGGCCACGACCTTGGCGCCGAATGCTGTCATCGCCAGGATCGCCGCCTTGGCACCGGCATCGAATCCCTCGACGTCAGCCGTCGGGTCGGCCTCGGCATAGCCCAGGCGCTGCGCCTCGCCCAGGACCTCCGCGTAGTCGGCCCCGTCCTCGGTCATCCGGGTGAGGATGTAGTTGGTCGTCCCGTTGACGATGCCCATCACCCGGGTGATGCGCTCGCCCACGAGCGAGTTGCGCAGCACGCCGATGAGCGGGATCCCGCCCGCTACGGCCGCTTCGAACGCCAAGTCCACGCCGTTGGCCGCGGCCGCGGCGAACAGCTCCTCACCGACATTGGCGATGAGCTCCTTGTTGGCGGACACGACGGGCTTGCCCGCATTGAGGGCGGCGGCAACCAGGTGCCGGGCAGGCTCGATGCCGCCCATCGCCTCGACAACCACATCCACGTCATCGGCCACCACCAGCGATTCGCTGTCGCGGGTCAGCACTCCAGCGGGCAGTTCCACCGATCGCTCGGCACTGAGATTGCGAACTGCTACCCGGGTGACCTCGAAGCCCAGCGACGTGCGGCCAACGAGATGGTCGGCGTCGCGCTGCAGCAGCGACACCAGCGCTGCCCCGACATTGCCGCAGCCCAAGATGCCGACGCGCAGCGGGTGCGGCGCGCCCGGATCATCGGCGGGAGTGGTGCATGGGCTCGGCGGCTGTTTCGGGCACGGCCGAAACGGTACCGGCAGTGTGCGTGCGCTCCCGCAGCATTTTCGGCTCTGGAGCTCCCGGCGTGGCGCTCCCTGCCCTGCACATCCGGCCTCGCAAGCATCGCCCTCAGTCACGTGTGAGGCCTATTTCACGATTGAGCCTTATGTAGCTAAGGCCTAATCGCACGGTGGCCACGTCCCTACCGCGATTGGCGGGCGACTACCTACGCTGCAATGCCTTAGGTCGGTGGGCTAACGGCTGACGGCTCATCGGTCGTTCTCAGGCGTCGTTGTCAGCGGCCCGAGAGAATTCCAACTCTCCGGCGAATCGTTGCTGGACGGAATGAACCTGTTCTTCGCGCTGCTGGGGGCTCCACGCCAGCAATTCCGTCATGCGATCGGCGACGGCTGCAGCCAGTTCAGCTCGGTGATGCGGCTGGAACCAGGCGGCCAGTGTCCTGCGGTAGATGACGTCTTCCACCGTCATGGCGGCCTCGACGCCTACCGCCCAGTCGACCTCCCCGGAGAGCACCGGTGCGCCGTCGACCAGCCGTCCGGCGCCCACTCGCAGTTCGGCCTCGCGTGACATGGAGACCGACTTGCGCGAGCGACGCCTCGCCCCGCCGCGACGACACAGGGCTCACCGCACCGGAATGGCTGCCCGTCGTCGTCGCTGTCGCGAGCCCCTGCCGCCTCCGCAGCGGGCGCACCTCCGATGCGACCCCTACGCCATCGTCTCGAATGCGGCCGCAGCCGCGACACCGCCAAGCGCTCCGATCTCGCGGGATGGGCACAATACGGTTACTGCTGGTCCCACTCGCGCTGTTCCTGGGGGCTGCGACTGCACCTGCTCGCCACCCCGCAGAACTTCCGGCCGCGTTCGCGCTCACTCGTCGCATACGACCGCCAAACCCTTGGAACCAATCATCTAGTGGATGTCCAGCGCCACCATGTCGTCGATGGTCTCTCGGCGGACAACCAGCCGGGCATCGCCGTCGGCTACGAACACCACGGCGGGTCGGCCGATGCGGTTGTACGGGGCACCCATCGAGTAGCCGTAGGCACCCGTGACCGGCGTGGCCACCAGGTCGCCCGCAACCAATCCCGCCGGCATCGGGGCAGAGCGCACGATCACGTCGCCCGATTCGCAGTGCTTTCCCACCAGGCGCACGCGGTCGGGGCGATGCTCGGCGGCCCGGGCGGGCATGAACGCCGTGTAGTCGCTGCCGTAGAGCATCGGGCGCGGGTTGTCGCCATAGCCGCCGTCGACCGCCGCGTACGTCCGGACGCCCGGCACTTCCTTGAGCGCGCCCACGGTGTAGAGCGTCACTGCAGCCGCCGCGGCGATGGCGCGTCCGGGTTCGGCCACCAGTCGCGCGTCGAGGCCGTGCCGCTGGCTGAGCGCAGCCCACCTGCTCGACAGGGCAGCTCCCCATTCGGTGATCGTGGGTGCGCGTTCGGATTCCACATACGCGACACCGAGGCCGCCGCCCATCGACAGCTCGTCGAGGCGTCCCGCAGCCGGCCCCGAGCTGCCGAACAGCGGAGCCGCGAATTCGGCGACGACGTCCAGCGCCTTTGCCAAGCTCTCCACGCGGAACACTTGGCTGCCGATGTGGCAATGGATGCCAGTGAGCTCGATCGACGACATCGCTGCCGCCCGCTCGACGGCAGCCGCCGCGATGCCCTGGCCGATGCCGAAGCCGAACTTTGAGTCGGCCTGCCCGGTCGAGATGTACTCGTGTGTCTCAGCCCGCACGCCGGGCGTGACCCG
This sequence comes from Candidatus Poriferisodalis sp., assembly GCF_965237655.1. Taxonomy (GTDB): domain Bacteria; phylum Actinomycetota; class Acidimicrobiia; order Acidimicrobiales; family Poriferisodalaceae; genus Poriferisodalis. The sequence continues at coordinate 557,977 of NZ_CBDEGB010000002.1, read as the reverse complement.
CAGCAACACCCGCTGCACCATCCCGTCGGCACGGTGCAGCTCGTCGAGACGGTCCAGCTCGTCCGCCGAATCGACGACGATGCGGCCCACACCTGCTGCGCGAGCCATCCCCAGCTCCGCGACTGACTTGTTGTTGCCGTGCAGCACGATCCGCTGCGCCAGGCTCTCGGCGGTGTCGCCATCGAACGCCCGCAGCACGGTCGCCAGCTCACCACCGCTCGACACGTCGATGTCCATGCCTTCGGAGATCGCCAACCGCGCCATGGCCGCGCACAAGAACGCTTTGGCGGCATACGCCGCTCCCCCATCGAAGGCCGATACGGCCTCGCGGCAGCGCGCACGCAGGTGCGCTTCGTCATAGACGAACAGTGGCGTGCCGAACTGAGCTGCCAGGTCGACCAGGTCGCAGCCACCAACACGCAGGCGCCCCTCCTCGGAGACCTCGGAGGTCTGCGGCAGCAGCCGGAACGGGATCGGGTCGCTGGGATCGTCGGTGGGCGCATCGGTGCCACCGGCTGCGGTGCTGGGTGAATCAGGGCTCATGGCCGGACCGTCACTTCCTGCTCACATCGCCGACGGCGCGTCCACGCCGAGGAGGTCCAACCCGATCGCCAAGCCGATGCGCGTGCCCTCAGTCAGGCAAAGCCGAGCGTCGCGAACCTCCGGCGGCACGTCGCGGAGCAGGATCGGGCAGTCGTGGTAGAAGCCGTGGAAGGCGCCAGCCAGGTCGCGCACCCATGTCGTCACCTTGTGGGGCGCCCGCTCTCGCTGCGCGATCTCCACCACTGAGGGCAGCACCTCGAGCGCTCGCAACAGCGCCAGCTCGCGCTCGCCGTCGAGCGGCGACAGATCAGTGCCGGCAGGCGGTACGGGCGCGACCCCATCCGATTCAGCCCGTCGAGCCACCGACGCGATCCGAGCGTGGGCGTACTGCACGTAGAAGACCGGGTTCTCCGAGGCCTGCGCCGACAGCAAGTCGATATCGATGGTCTGACGCGAGTCGATCGACTGCAGCAGAAAGGCGAAGCGCGCCACGTCGGGCCCCACCGCGTCGATGAGCTCGCGCACTTCCACCATCGTGCCGGTGCGCTTGGACAGCTCGATGACCTGGCCGTCACGCATGAGCGTCACGTTCTGGCCGACGATCGCCTCGTAGGAATCGGGCGGGTGCCCGAGCATCTGCATCGCAGCGGCGATGCGAGGTACGTAGCCGTGGTGGTCGGCACCCAGGACGTCGATGACGTGACTGCCGCGGCTGAACTTGGCGTCGTGGTAGGCGATGTCGGGCACGAAGTAGGTGGGTTCGCCGTCGCTGCGGTACAGCACCCGGTCCTTGTCGTCACCGTGCTCGCTGGTCGCCAGCCAGACAGCCCCGTCTTCCTCATACACCCACCCGGCATCGCGAAGCCGCCCCATGGCGTCGTCCATGGCTCCGGAGTCCACGAGCGCGGCCTCGCTCTGCCAGCGGTCGAAGCTGACGTTCATGGCCGACAGCGACTCGCCAATGTCGCGCAGGGCGCGCCTCATGCCCGATTTCGCAGCGAATTGAACTTCGATGGGGGTTCCGACAGGAATCGGCGCATGCCCCGCCTCGAGCGCCGCTTTCCGCAACAACTGCGCGACATCGGCTTCTGCCTCCAAACCTGAACGCAGTTCGGCTGTTAGTTCGCTTGCCCACTCACCGACGTAATCGCCGTGGTAGCCGTCGTCGGGCACGGGTTCGCCGGTCATGCGTGCCACCAGCGATTGTCCAAAGAGCTGCACTTGCACGCCGAGGTCGTTCACGTAGTACTCGGTGACGGTCTCGTAGCCGCAGCGACGGAACAGGCGGGCAAGGCTGTCGCCGTACGCACCCCACCGCCCTCCGCCGGCATGCAGCGGTCCGGTTGGGTTGGCGGAGACGAACTCCAGGATCACGGTCTGGGACTGGCCGATGTCGGGGCAGGCGTAGCCCTCGGTCCCCTCGCGCAGGACCGAGACCAGCAGCTCGTGCAGCCACGACGGCGCCAGGTGCAGGTTGACGAATCCTGGGCCGGCGACCTCGGCGCGTTCGAGGTGCGGCAGGTCCGCGAGCTCGAGCTGGGCCACGACGCGTTCCGCCAGCTCGCGCGGAGCCATCTTTGCCGCCTTTGCGTACACCATGGCAGCGTTCGACGACCAATCGCCGTGATCGGCTCGCGATGGACGTTCCAAACGGAGACGTGACCCGTCGGCGTCGATGCCAAGACCCGCAAGGGCACCTGCGATCGCGCCGGTGAGCGCCTGCTCTATCACCGTTGCGAAGCTACCCCTGCTGGACGCTGATCCCGGGTTCAATTGCGGCCGAACAGCCGTGGTTTGTCGTTGCCTTCTCGCCGGCACCGACGATGTACGAGCCTCCAGCGCACCCGGCTCTCGGCGCGGTGTAATTCGCCGCACGGGGTGTCCCCGAACATTCGGCGGCGTGAATGCCGCGCGATTCGGCGGCGTGACAACCTCGCGCTATGGATCTCGACCTGACGTGGGTAAACGTTGCCGCCAGCCTGACTCTGGTGGCCGCTGTCGTAGTGCTATCGGCATGGCTGCGCCTCGGCATCACGCGAGGTGTCGTCGTGGCGGCAGCACGGGCAGCGGTCCAGCTCTCGGTCGTGGGCGGCGTGCTCATCGTGGTGCTGCGACCCGAGGCCGCCCTCGTGTGGTCGTGGTTGTGGGTGGCCGCCATGGTGGTGCTGGCGACCGGTGTGGTGCGGCGCCGCACACGGCGCCTCAAGCCGTTCCAGCCCTCAACCATCTTGATCGTGACGGCCGTGCTTGTGCCGCTGAGCGTCTGCCTCGCAGTGACGTTCGGGCTGGGTGTATTCGACCTGACGCCGACAGCGCTGGTGCCCGTCGCCGGCATCCTGCTCGGCAATTCGTTGCCGACAACGATTGCTGCAGCCGCACGTATTGAGGAACTGCTGTCCGACGAACGCGGTCAAATCGACGCCATGCTCGCCCTGGGCTTTGACGGCAGCTCGGCAATCCGCCCGCAGGTTCGCAAGGCGATCCGATCAGCGCTCGTCCCTCAGGTGGAACGCACCAGCGTGGTGGGCCTGGTGGCATTGCCCGGCGCGATGACCGGCATGATCCTGGCGGGCGCCGACCCGCTCGACGCCGTCGCCGCACAGATGATCGTGATGTTCCTGATCTTGGGGGGCGTCGCGTTCACGGTCGCTGTCGTGGTGCTCGGGACCGCACGCAGGGTGATGACGCCCGACGGTCGCGTGGCACGGCCGCTGTACGCCCAAGCCGTGCCCGACGGCTCGTCGGCGAACCCTCGCAGCCGGCGCGCCAACCTTGTGCGGCGTTGGCGGCTGGACGTCTTCGCCAGAGCGGGGCGCGACAGCGGTCGGTAGCTTTGCCGGACATTGAGTCCGGACATTCGAGTTCAGCCCGGACCTTCAGCCCTCGTAGCTCAGGGGATAGAGCATTGGCCTCCGGAGCCATGTGCGCAGGTTCGAATCCTGCCGAGGGCGCTGCGCCGGCTCCATGCTGGCCGAGGGCGCTGCGCCGGCTCAGCTGTCCGCTGACCACCCGGTCAACTCGGTGCGCTGGATGACGATGGCAGCGCCGACCGGCGGCTGCGTGGCGTACTGGGGATAGCGCTCGCACAGCAGCTTGATCGCATGTCGGTGCTGCGCACCCTCGGTGTGCACCACAGCGCGGCCGCGCAGGCGCACCCACCACAGGCGCTCCCAGTTCATGTCGTCGTAGTGCTCGATCAACATCGTGACCTCGGGAAAGCGTCGAACATTGTCGAGCCGCTTGAGGTCCATGGTCGTCTTGGGCTTGTGGTCGACGGCTGTCACCACGACGTCGTCCTCGAATGCGTACGTGCACGGCACGAGATCGACGCGCCCGTCGGCACGGATCGTCGCTAGCGTCGCCACCCGACCCTCACACAGCAGCGCCAGCAGTTCGGCCTCGGTCACGGCGGGCCACCCTAAAGCACCGCGGCGTCGATCCAGCACTTGAGCGCCAATGTTCCCACGGTCTCCGAACCAGGTCGTCCCGGACCGTCCGCGAGGCACCTGCCATAGTCTTGGGCCATGGCAATGACTGGGGCAACGACTGGGGCTCCCCCGGCATCGGGCGGCGCGCCGCCACGCTGGACCTTCCAGTGGAAGGAGCTGTACGACGAGGTCATCACCACAGGGCTGTGCACGGGCTGTGCCGGCTGCGTGATCTCCTGCCCGCACGACGTCATCGGCTACGAGCACGTCCAGGGCGGCTTCATGCCGTTCCACCTCGAATCCGAACTCGGGCTCGAAGACTGCGGCCACGGCCAGAAAGGCTGCACAAGCTGCACCCGCGCCTGCCCCCGCTTCCGCACTTGGGAAGACGAAGCCGACGACTTCATGTTCGGCCGACACCGCACGGGCGAAGAGCCTTCGGGCGTGTTCAAGGACATCATCCTGACAAGGGCCTCTGACGACTTCGTCCACGAGATCGGCCAGGACGGCGGGCTGGTTTCGGCGATCCTCATCTGGGCGCTCGACCACGGCTACATCGACGCCGCCCTGACGTCCTATGTCGGCGAGGGCGAGGGCAACCAGTGGACAGCCTCGCCGGGCGTCGCCTTCAACCGCGACGACGTGCTGCGTGGCGCTGGCAGCCGCTACACCTATTCGGCCAACACGCTCGCTTACAACGAGGCGATCGAGGCCGGCGCTCAGAAGCTCGCTCTGGTCGGCATGAGCTGCCAGAGCTCGATCGTGCCGGTCGCCAAGTCCCGCAAGGTGGGCAAGGTCGGCAACCGGTTCGTGCTGAACATCGGGCTGCTGTGCTCGAAGTCGTTCGACGAGGCCATCTTCGAGGAGCTGTTCGAGCAGAAGTACGGGCTCGACCGCCATCTCATCCGCAAGACGAACATCAAGGGCGTCTTCCAGATCTGGACGCACGACGGCGGTTACTACGAGATCAACCTCAAGGAATGCCACGCTTGGACCCGCGAGGGATGCAACCACTGCCCCGATTTCGCCGCCGAGCACGCTGACATCTCGACCGGCGGCATCGGCAAGTACAGCGACTGGACCCTCACCATCGTCCGGACCGACATCGGCCGCGAGATCATCATGAAGATGCTTGCGGACGGCTCGCTCATCGGGCGTCCTGGCGACGAAGACCCGGGCGCTATCGCACTCATGCACAAGCTCAGCGAGAAGTCGCGGGCACGCTGGCCGAAGTTCGCCTGGGACAAGCCTGCGCTGCTGCCCGAGCCCACAAAGAGGTAGCCCCCGCCGCAGCCGGCGTCAGCTCACAGGCAGAGGTTGATGAAGTCGACGATGTCGGGTCGGACCTCGGTGCTGGCCATGAAGTGGTTCAGCCGGTGGGCCGGCACCACATCCTGCGCTCGGGCCAGCGAGCAAGCACACAAGCTGCGCAAGCGGTCCGAGCCAGCAGAACACTCGTTGAGGTAGGCCTGCTGCTGGGCCTCGGTCCACTGCGCCGGCGGTCCAGCCTCACGGCAGTCGACGAGCGCTGCGGCAAGATCGGGAGAGAATTCCAGGGCGCCCGACATGCGATCCTCAAAGACCTCGAGATCGATGACAGTGAGGTTGCCCTCCATGCGGTCGGCGGCGCAGTGGCACGGTCCCACGAGCCCAGCGTCGGCGACGCACGCATCCATGAAGGCGATCAGCGGCTCGATTGCGAGCACCCCGGGAGCGCCGTCGCCGGGAACGGTCGGCGGGGCAAGCGTGCCGGGGTTGCCGAGGGGCGCGTCGGAATCCGTTGCGCCATTTCGGGTGGTCGCCGGCGCCACCTCAATCACGGTCGTTGAGCATGCGACAACGCCCGCCAACGCCAACACCGCTGCGACCCGACGCGCGCCCCGCAGCAGCAGAGGCCGCCATGCCTCAGGCGGATCGAAGATTCGCCAGCCGGCGCGCATCGCGAAGCACCGTATCGGCCATGTCGGCGGTGAGGCGGCCGGTGAACGTGTTCTGCTGACTGGGGTGGAACGAGCACACGATGCGGGCGATCCCGCCCAACGCTTCCGAGCCGCTCGATCCTCCGACAGCGGACACCTCGGCGGTCACGCCGTGGCCGAATCGGGGCCGAGGCCGCACACCACCAAGCGTGCACAGCACGCCGTAGGCGAAGGCGCCGAGGGCGACCGCAACGCGGGCATTGACGAGCAGCGCCAGCTCGCGTTCGAGGAACGGCCGGCAGGCATCTCGTTCAGCCGGGGTGGGCTTGTTCGCTGGCGGCGCGCAGCGAACCGCAGCGGTGATGTACGCATCACGCAGCTCCAGTCCGTCGCCTGCGCGCTCAGAGGTCGGCTGATTTGCGAAGCCGCAGCGGTGCAGGGCCGCGTACAGGAAGTCGCCAGAACGGTCGCCGGTGAACATCCGACCGGTGCGGTTCGCGCCATGTGCAGCCGGCGCCAGCCCGACGAACACAATCGCTGCCGCCGGATCTCCGAAGCCGGGCACGCCTCGCCCCCAGTAGTCCTCGTCGGCGAATGCTGCTCGCTTGTCGGCAGCGGTCTGCTCGCGCCACGCCACGAGCCGGTCGCAGCGCCTGCACGCCGCGACCTCGTCGTTCAGCAAGCGCAGCGCTGCGCCGCCAGAGGCGTTACCGGACGAAGGGGATGCGACGCTCATCGCTGCGAGTGTGCCAGTCGCCGGCGCTACGCGCGTGCCGTCTGGCGCCGCTGCGCGGCGACCCAGACAAGTAGCTTCGGCACGGTGCCAGCCCGACCTCGACCCACGCTGCTGCTGTTCGTTCGCCACGGTCTCACCCCGACGACCGGCGTCGAGCTGTACGGCCGTCGTCCGGGAGTGCACCTGTCCGACGCCGGCACCCAGCAGGCGCAGCATGCCGCCGAGCGCATTGCGGCGGGGGGACGCCGCGTCGCGGCGGTGTATGCCAGCCCGCTGGAACGGGCCCAGGAGACCGCCGCCCCGATTGGTGCGGCCCTCGGACGCAGCGTGCGTATACACGACGGCCTCAACGAACTCGACATGGGCCGCTGGACAGGTCGCAAGCTCAGCCAGTTGCGCAAGTTGGCCGCGTGGTCACAGGTGCAGCACTATCCCAGCGGCTTCCGCTTCCCCGACGGCGAGACGTTCCGCCAGATGCAGGCGCGCATCGCTGCGACTGCAGGTGAGCTGGCAGCCCGCCATCGTGGCGCGACGGTTGTCGCCGTCAGCCACGCCGACCCCATACGGGCATTGGTGGCTGACGCCATGGGAACCCATCTCGACCTCTTCCAGCGGATCGTCGTGTCGCCGTGCTCGGTGACTGCGATCCTGTACAGCAATGACGGCCCCGTGGTGCTGGCTACCAACAGCACTGCAGACCTCGCGGCACTCTCACCGGCATGACTGACGACTTCGACCTGCGCAATCCGGACGCCTTCGTGGCGGGAACGGTCGGGCCGGCTGGCCAGCGGATCTTCTTCCTGCAGGCCACAGAAGCCGATCACGTCGTCTCGCTGAAGCTGGAAAAGGGGCAGGTCTGGGCGCTGGCAAACCTGCTCAGCGAACTTCTCGAAGGCGAGAGCTACGAGGGTCCTGCGGCAACCTTTGGCCAGTTGGTCGAGCCGGTGACCGCCGCATGGACGGTCGGCCGTCTCGCGACGGGCATGGACACCGAAGGCAAGGTCATCGTGGTCATTGCCGACGAGCTCGATGACAGCGACGACAACAGCGACGAGCTCGATGACAGCGACGACAACAGCGACGATCCCGACGACGACGAAGATTCGGTCGGCGAGGAACTGGCTGATGACGACGAGCGCACTGGCGGTCGCGCTCGCTTCCACCTCGACTATGCGATGGCGCTCGGATTCGCGCAGCAAGCGCTGCTGCTGGTCTCCGAAGGCCGCGACTTCGGCCAGCGCAATGGGCACCGCCCGCCCCGAGATTGATTGGCCGGCGTGAGCGAACTGGCCCCGCATCACCTGCTGCCGAAGAACGAAGACGGCACACAACTCGAATTGCCGGTCATCTGGGACGCGTCCGTGGCGGATGCCCTGGGTGTGCTGCGCACGGGCGACATCTCGGTGCTGGGGCGGATGCCCTACAGCAGCAACGCCACGTTCCTGGTGCGAATCGACCACCCCACGATGCCGACCGCAGCGATCTACAAGCCCGAGCGGGGAGAGCGTCCGCTTTGGGATTTCCCCTCCGGGTTGTACCGGCGGGAGATTGCCGCGTTCGAGCTGTCGGAGGCGCTTGGCTGGCACGTCATTCCGCCCACCGTCGAGCGGGACGGGCCCTTTGGCGTGGGCTCGATCCAGCTGTTCATCGACGCCAACTTCGAAGAGCATTACTTCACCCTGGTCAACGAAGATCGGCACCATGCCGACCTTCGGCGGATCTGCGCCTTCGACCTCATCGCCAACAACACCGACCGCAAGTCGGGGCACTGCCTGGCGTCGCGCTGGGGACCGATCTACGGCATCGATCAGGGTCTGTGCTTCGCAAGCGATTTCAAGCTGCGGACGGTCATCTGGGACTTCGGCGGCGAACCGTTCGACGACGATCTCGCCGAGGCCATCGGATCGGCAGCGCAGCCGACGCCCGCGCTGTCGCAATGGCTGCGGCCCGACGAGTTCAGCGCGCTGGCGGAGCGAGCCGAGTGGCTCGCCAACTTCGGCAAGTTCCCCGACGACGACGGCGGCCGTCGCTGGCCCTGGCCGCTGGTCTAACCAGCGAGAATTCGACAGCCGCTGGTCTAGCTAGCGGGACTTGAGCGCCTCGATCAACGCCGGCATCACCTTGTGCACGTCGCCGACAATGCCCAAGTCGGCCACGCCGAAGATCGGTGCCTCAGGGTCCTTGTTGATCGCAACGATGTTCTTGGAGCCCTTCATGCCAACCAGGTGCTGCGTGGCCCCCGAGATGCCGCAGGCGATGTAGACGTTCGGCTTCACGACCTTGCCGGTCTGCCCAACCTGCTTGGCGTAGGGAACCCAGCCGGCGTCCACGATGGCGCGTGAGGCGCCCGACGCTGCTCCGAGCAGCCCTGCCAACTCGTCGACCATCGAGTACGCCTCGGGCTGACCCAGCCCGCGACCGCCGGACACCACGACGGCAGCGTCGTCGAGCTGTGGGCCCGAGCGCTCCTCAGCGTGGCGGCCCGTCACGACGGCTCGGCCTGCTTCGCCCGGGTCGACTGCCCCCACGGCCTCGACGCCAGCCGCGCCGCCGCCGCTTGGCTCGGCCTCGAAGCTCTTCGGGCGGAACATCGCCAATGCGGGCGCCGGCGCACGGTAGGCGGTGAAGATGTTCTGCGTCCCGCCGAAGATCGGCTCCTCGGTGACAATTGCCCCGTCGACAACTTGAACGCCCACGTTGTTGGTGGACACCGGACGATCTGCCAGCACCGCGAGCCGGGCGGCGGTGTCGCGCCCGTCGGCGGTCTGGCCGAAGAACACGGCATCAGGCGAGGTGGCTTCGATGTGGCCTGCGAGCGCGGCCGCAGCATGAACGCCGACCAGCCCGTCGCCGAGTCCTTCGAGTGCATACACGGTGGACACGCCGTGCGCGCCCAGCTCGGCGGCCATGGCCTCGCCGTGCACCGGGGCGAACGCGGTCACGGAATCGGCCAGTGTTCGGGCCTTGGTGGCCAACTCGAGCGTGAGGCCCGAGGGTCCGTCGGCGTCGCCTTCAGCGAGAAGCAGAATCTGTGCAAGCGTCATTGCGAGTGGTTCCTGTGGGGTTCGTAGGTCAGTAGTTCGGGTAGCGGGCGAGCCGGTTGGGAACGACGGTCAGGTCAGATGATCTTCAGCTCGGTGAGGAACTCGACGATGTTGGTGTGCGCATCGCCGTCATCGGTGATGATCTCGCCGGCCTCACGCTCGGCCGCATCGGTCACCTCGACCGTTTCCTGGCGGGCGCCTGCCACACCGACTGCGCTCGCATCGATGCCCAGCGCGGCGAGATCCTTCGCATCGACCGGCTTCTTCTTGGCCGCCATGATCCCCTTGAACGACGGGTAGCGAGGCTCCACCACGCCTGCGGTCACTGAGACCACCGCTGGAAGCGCGCATTCCACCTGGTCGTAGCCGGCTTCGGTCTGGCGCTGGACGCTCGCGATGCCGTCGGTGATCTCGATGTGCTTCGCGAACGTGACCGACGGCATTCCCATGACGCCGGCCACCATCTCGGGAACGGTGCCGGTGTAGCCGTCGCTGGACTCGGTGCCGGCCAGTACGAGGTCGGCATCGAGCTCGCCGATAGCTGCACCCAGCACTTTGGCGGTGGCGAGTGCGTCGCTGCCGGCTAGCGCGTCGTCGCTGATCAGCACCGCGTCGTCGGCGCCCATCGCTAGCGCAGTCCGCAACCCGCTGGTCTCAGAGCGGGGCGCCATCGACACCAGCGTCACCTGGCCGCCACCGGCAGCCTCTACGAGCTGCAGCGCCATCTCGACGCCGTAGGAGTCGGATTCGTCCAGAATCAGCTTGTCGTCCCGGTTCAGCGTCCGGGTATCGGACTGGAGCTGTCCCGGGATAGCCGGGTCTGGGATCTGCTTGACGCACACAACGACCTTCATGAACCGAGAGTCTGCCGATTTGTGGCAGGTCTTCCACTCCGCATCGGTGAGACTTGCGCCGTGCGCGTCCTGCTGCTGGTCAACGACTCGGCGTCGTCAACGACTGCTCGCACGCGAGTGTTGATTCACACTGTGCTCTCGGAGCGCCACGACACCGAGGTGGCGTTCACCAACCGCCGCGGGCACGCCGCTCGCCTCGCACGCGGTGCCGCGACGACCGGCACCGATGCAGTGGTGGTGCTCGGCGGCGACGGCACGCTGAACGAGGCGGCCAACGGCGTGGCCGGAACCGACTGCGTGCTTGCCGCGCTGCCGGGCGGCTCGACCAACGTGTTCGCACGAACCATTGGGACGCCCGACGATCCGCTCGTTGCGACCGAGGCAGTCCTCGACGCACTCGAAGCAGGCAGCATCACCTCGGCCGGGCTCGGTCGCACATCGGGCCGCTTCTTCTTGTTCCACTGCGGCATGGGACTCGATGCCGCGATCGTGGAGCGGGTCGAGCGCCACCCCACCCTCAAGCGCTACCTGGGCCATCCGCTGTTCCTGCTCGCGGGTGTCGACACGCTGCTGCGTCACTACGACCGGCGCACCGGGACGTTGACCGCCCGCACTGCGGGGCCAGAGTCGACGCAGGTGGACGGCTGTTTCGTCATCGTGGTGGCGAACACCGACCCCTACACGTTTCTCGGCAGCCGACCAGTGCATATCGCCCCAGCGGCAACCCTGCACAACGGGTTGTCGGTGGTGGGTTTGCGATCGCTGCGCCTGGCCGACTCGTTCGACGTGCTCTCAGCGGTATTCCGCGCAAGTGGCAGCCTCGGCGCTATGGATCCGAGCGTGGTGCAGCGCATCGACGACGTGCGCGATCTCACCGTGACGGGGATCCGTCCGTTCGGTCACCAGCTCGACGGCGACCACCTCGGAGCCGTCGATGAACTCCGCATCGAGTGGGTGCCCGACGTGCTCCGCCTCGCTATTCCGGTCGCCGCGCCCTGACATCAGCGACCAAGAGACGCTGAGAACTCAGTCGGAGAATCCCGATTCTCGGCGACAAGCGGGGACTCTGAAGCTCATTGAAATGGTCCAAAACCGCTGGTCAGAGGCGGTTTCTTGGGTGTACTTGAAACGTTCGTATTGCTAGCGCGCTAGCGAGGGCCTGTCAAGTCATTCCGATACGGCGCCTGCGCGAGTGCGCCAGAACGGCTGCGATAGCCGCATTCCCGCATAGCCGCTGAGTCTCCGCCGTTCCGCGCACCTGACACGGGCGGCACTGCTCGGCGCCGCCGAAGCGCCCTTTCGGGCTCGATTCCCGCGTTCACAAAACGAAGGAATCCCCTACCCGAAAGAGCCCGCGATGACTATTCCCGTTCCGTGCCGAGCCGTTCGCTCCGAGCGACCGCGTCGAAATCGACCCGCGAAGCGACCGAGACGTCTGCTCGGCGGTGTTGCCATGTTCCTGGTCATCGTGAGCACGCTGGTCATAGTGCCACTGGCCCAGACCGACGAGCCTGCCGCAGCGCACACCCAGACCGAGGAGCGCTGCGACTACGACCCCTTCTCAGGCCTGCCGTTCAACTGCCGCGACGTGCCCGTGTCCCATACCCACCCTTGCCCCACCGGCCAGCACCGCCACGGCTCCAGCGGATGCCACACCTCGACGCCGAGCGATCACCACTGCAGCTCCAGCGAGCACTTTCACGGCTCCAACGGGTGCCACACCAAGACGCCGACGGATCACCACTGCAGCAGCAGGGAGCACGCCCACGGCACCAACGGGTGCCACAGCCGCACGCCGACCTACCACCACTGCAGTTCGGGCACTCACGCGCACCACAGCCACCAGACCTGCCACGCGAACACCGCGACCGGCCACCACTGCTACGCCGGGGCGCATTCCCACGGCTCCAACGGGTGCCACACCAAGACGCCGACGGATCACCACTGCAGCAGCAGGGAGCACGCCCACGGCACCAACGGGTGCCACAGCCGCACGCCGACCTACCACCACTGCAGTTCGGGCACTCACGCGCACCACAGCCACCAGACCTGCCACGCGAACACCGCGACCGGCCACCACTGCTACGCCGGGGCGCATTCCCACGGCACCGCCAGCTGCCACACCTCCACGCCGGCCAATCACCACTCCGACGACGGCGACTCCGACGACGGCACCTGTCTCAGCGGCACCTTCGTCAGCGGCGACTGCCAGCCCAGGCCTGCCGACGACGACGACGCCGACGACGCCGACGATGCCGACGATGCCGACGATGCCGACGACTCGGGAAGGCCGGACCGGTGCGATACGCACCCGCCACTCGCCGGCTGCCCCCAGCAAGGCGACGGCGACAACGAGGACGACGAAGGGGGCGATGTCGACCTCGATGAGGCGGAGGCTTTGATCGCAACTGCCGGGTGCGAGTTCCTTGCGCAACTTGACACGACCGGCCGCGTCGATCTTGTCTGCGGAGTGACCACAATCGCCACGAGCTACACCGTCGACGCCATCGAGGGGGAGGACATCGAGCTGACCGATGTCGCGGAGGACGCCATCGGCCTCGCCGGATGCACCTACATCACAACCGTCAGCAGAGGCCTCGGCCTGTTCTGCGCCGGTGTCGTTTACTCCGTGCCCTACATCGAGAGCGCCATCGTCACCGTCGTGGGCCGCATCATCAGCCCCGACGATGATCCCGGAAGCCGCGGCAACATGGTCCCCCCATCGGACGACTCCGACGATTCGGACGACGCGGCTCCGCCCACAGGCACCACCACACCCGAGGCCGACGACTCCGACGATTCGGACGACTCCGACGACTCGACGGCGTACTGCTCGGCATGGAGGTCGTTAGGGAGAACCGCTCCGAATGGCGACGCGATCGGAGAGGTCGTGCTCTACGAGAACGGCGCCCGCCTTATATCCATCCAAGGCTCGCAGGAGTGGACGACGGCGTACTGCCAGAGCGTTCTGGCCCGTCGCGGCTGATGGCCGGCACCGGCCGGAGATACGATCACCCCATGCGGCTCAACCAGACCCGTCGCCAAAAAACCTTCGGAATTGCCCTAGTCAGCGGGCCAATGCTCGCCGGAATGTTCGTGAACTACGTCCTCGGCGGCTCCCGCCACTGGTTCTTGGCGTTCTACGCCGTAGCCATCGTGGCCTACCTCATCGACCGTCGTATCACCCGCACGGCGCATCAGCAGGCCGACGACCTCAGAGACGTCACGCCTAGCAGGCGCCCGGCAGCGCCGCGCTAGGGCGGCGGCACTCGCTGGCGGCTGGCGGCGACCTCTGAGGGCCGCGGCGTCGGCCAGCTCCCCGCCGTCGAGCTGAGCGGCCGCCCAGGCAGGAGGTACGGTCGCCCCATGACCGCAAACGAGGCAGAGGCGGCAACGTCGCCGGAGTCTGAGCCGAAGCGGGCCAAGAGTTTCCGTTTCCGGACCCGGCTGTTATTCGTTGCGGTCCTTGTGCCCCTCCTGCCCTTGCTGCGCTGGGGACCGGACGCGGTCCCCCAGGTGATAATGGCCGTGTGCGCCGTCGGCGTAGCCGCCCTGCTCCTCTCAGAGCTCACACCTTCGGCGAGGCGTCGCAGGGCCGAAGCGTCGGCCAGCCCCCCGCAGTCGGCTTGACACAGCCGCTTGGCGGTATCCCCGGTACCGGCGAAACGCCGAAAATTGCCCGAAACCGTGCACATTGCGGCGCTGCGGGGCCGCTCCGGACGTCTAAGGGCCCCGGCACGCGACGAAGTGCGCCGGGGCCCTCCGAATGGCGACGCGATCGGGGAGGTCGTGCTCTACGAGAACGGCGCCCGCCTTATGTCCATCCAGGGCTCACAGGAGTGGACGACATCGTTCTGCCAGAGTGTTCTCGCCTCCCGCGGCCAATGATCGCCACGAGCGAGAGGAATGATCCCGCCATAGCCGCGAACGAGACCGGGGCAGCACCGCGGCGGAGCTGTACTTGGCGCACTCGACGGCGTGCACCTAGGCCGACACCGACGACGATGACGGCAGCGACTGGATTGAGCGAATATGAGCCGCAGGACTTGGACTTCTAGGATCTGGCTGGGCCGCCTGCGTGATTGGCGCGAGCGCGCCGGTCTGGTCGTGGCACTCACCGGCGCCATCATCCTCACCGGAGCCTTCGACCCCAGCTGGGCGGGCATCCTCGGCTACTACGCACTTGCCTATGTGGCGCTGCTCGTTTGGATTCGGCTGCGGACGCCCAAGCTTCGCCGGGCGAGGGAGCCTCGCCCGCCGATGCCCCCTAAGCAATGGCGCTACACGCCCCCCCCCGGCGGGCCTGCGGCCGGACCTTCGCAAGTCGAGCGCGACCGAGACTGCCTGAGAGGCTCGGGGCCGCGCCCCGGGCCTTCTCGTTCGCGACCCGCGGCTGCCACACCCGCGCCGACGAGCACTGTCCCAGCGGCGAGCACGAGCACACTCACGGCGCGGGCGACTGCCACACCTCGACCCCGGCCGATCACCACTGCGACGGCACCGAGCACAAGCACGGCACCTATAACTGCCACACCTCGACCCCGGACAATCACCACTGCGAGACGGGCGAGCACGAGCACACTCACGGCTCAGACGGCTGCCACACCTCGACCCCGGACAACCACCACGACGTCACAGAAGACGGGTGCCCCGTCCAGTGGTTCCCCAGAGGCGCTGGCTGGCTGCAAACGCACCGCCACTCCAACGCCTACGGCGGCGCCATGTCGTCCTGCCACAGGCCCAGCGTGTTGCACTGCGCCGAGGACCACCACGAGCACGTCCACGGCTCAGGGGCCTGCCACCTCAACAACCTCAACACCCCGAGCACGGAACTGCACTGCCCCGACGGCCACCACGAGCACGAGCACGGCTCCGGAACGTGCCACCAACGCACGGACCCCCACTGTGAGGGCGGCACCCACCACCACCCGCTGCGCAGCGATCCCGACAGCACGTGGTGCCACCTTGAGGGATTGTTGCATTGTGACAGCGGCGAGCACTTCCACGACGGGCTCGGCTGCCATACATTCGGCGTCAACGCATGCACCGGCGACCTTCATGAGCACCCGGAGTGGTCCGGTTGCCACGATCCCGACCTCCAGCACCATCACCAAATCTCACAAATCGAAAGAGCGATCTGGGACGGCAGCTCAATACTCATCTGCGGCGGTCTGCAGTTGATCCCTAGCTGGCTGACCCAGGGTCTAGGCGCGCTTTGCCCCCGCGCGATGGACGCCTACTCGGATGCGGTCGAAGCGGAGATCCAGGCCCGCATCGACGCGCACGACGCAATCAGCGACCCGCCCACCACCGAGCCCGACACCTCGACGAGCAACTACTGCTCAGAATGGAGCGGATTCGGATTCTTGAATGGGGATGGCGACGAGATCGGGGAGGTCGTGCTCTACGAGAATGGCGAGGGTGCTAACTCCTACCAAGGCACGCGACCATGGGCCGAGAACAGGTGCCAGATCGCTCTCACCGCCCTCGACTGATGGCGGTGCCAGCGGTAAAATACGATCACACTATGACTGCCACCGATACCGAGACAGCACCCAAGCCGAGTCTCTGGGCGAAGCTCTTTCGGCGACAGACCCGCGCCGAGTACGCAATCGGGCTCATCTGCGGTCTGGCAGTCCTCGCGCTTACACGCACTGTGGGGTTCCCGGTGGGGCTGGTATACGGCAGCGCGCTATTCGTGTTTTGGCCCGTGTGGATGCTTGCCCGTCCTATGCCACCGGCAGACCGTTTGATCGGGCGGCGCAAGCGAAGCACTCTGGCGACCGAAGACAACTCGGAGCGCTGCCGTTGGTGCGGGCTGCGGCCTCGCGCTGTCCTGTGCGGCGGCCGCTCCGGCGGCGGGCCCTGCGAATCCACCGCAGCGAGCGACGGCGCCTAGCGTCCCGTTCAACGAGTGCGGAGCCCGTCCCTGTGCCGCTGCTCGGGGGCGGGCTCTGCCGCGTCACAGTGCGACGCAATCAGGGGCGGCGGTGCCCCGACGATGGTGCTTCGACAGCTACGAACGCTGCTCCCCGGATGCTGGGCGTGCAACGACGGCCGACTGTGATCGACCAGATGGTGGTGCCCACCCACCGAGGCGCACGGTGTGCGGTGCATGTCGATGGGCTTCTTCGCCCGAGAGGACCAGCCGGTCATCTGGCGCGGCCCGGTGCTGCACGAGGCGCTGGAGCAGTTCCTCACCGACGTCTTCTGGGACGAGCCCGATCACCTGCTGTGGACCTGCCGCCCGGCACCGACAACATGTCGATTCTGGGTCTCACCATCGACTACGGCCCGTATGGCTGGCTCGACGACTACGACCCCGACTGGACTCCCAACACCACCGACGCAGCCCACCGCCGCTACCGGTTCGGCACCCAGCCCCACATCGCCCAGTGGAATCTCATGCAGCTCGCCAACGCGCTGTGCCCGCTGATCGGCGAGCACCGCTCGGCAACCGGCGAGTTCGTCGAGCGCTATGCGGCAAGGCTGCGGGCACTGGGCATCGCCGACGAGGCTCGGGCCGAGGCAATGAAGCGGGTCAACCCCAAGTACGTGCTGCGGAACTACTTGGCGCAGCTGGCCATCGACAGCGCCACCGAGGGACGGCCCGAAGCCATCGGCGAGCTGCTCGACGTCATGCGCCGTCCCTACGACCCCCAGCCCGAGCCGGGAGTCCTACGCGGCGCTGCGTCCGGACTGGGCCCGCACCCGCGTCGGCTGCAGCCAGCTTTCGTGCAGTTCCTGAAACGCCGACGCTGAAGCTCTGCGATCTCCTAAAGCCGCTGGTCAGAGGCGGTTTTCGGGTGTGCGTGAAACGTTCGTATTCCTAGCGCGGCCGCGCGTGCCTGTCAAGTCATTCCGATACGGCGCCTGCGCGAGTGCGCCAGAACGGCTGCGATAGCCGCATTCCCGCATAGCCGCTGAGTCTCCGCCGTTCCGCGCACCTGACACGGGCGGCACTGCTCGGCGCCGCCGAAGCGCCCTTTCGGGCTCGATTCCCGCGTTCACAAAACGAAGGAATCCCCTACCCGAAAGAGCCCGCGATGACTATTCCCGTTCCGTGCCGAGCCGTTCGCTCCGAGCGACCGCGTCGAAATCGACCCGCGAAGCGACCGAGACGTCTGCTCGGCGGTGTTGCCATGTTCCTGGTCATCGTGAGCACGCTGGTCATAGTGCCACTGGCCCAGACCGACGAGCCTGCCGCAGCGCACACCCAGACCGAGGAGCGCTGCGACTACGACCCCATCACGGGGCTGCCGTTCAACTGCCGCGACGTGCCCGTGTCCCATACCCACCCGTGCCCCACCGGCCAGCACCGCCACGGCAGCCAAAGCTGTCACCCTTCCACGCCGTCGGATCATCACTGCACCTCGACCGAGCACATGCACGGCACGCACGGCTGTCATTCGGCGACGCCGCCGGACCATCACGGCGGCACAACCAACCCTGGCTGCGACGGCAACAACCACGAGCACGGCAGCCACGGCTGCCACGCCTCGTCGCCGTCGGACCACCATTGCTCGACAGGTGAGCACAAGCACGGCAGCGTGGGCTGTCACGCGTCGACGCCGTCGGATCATCACTGCAGCTCGACTGAGCACATGCACGGCACCCATGGCTGTCATTCGGCGACGCCGCTGGACCATCACGGCGGCACAACCAACCCTGGCTGCGACGGCAACAACCACGAACACGACAGCCACGGCTGCCACGCCTCGTCGCCGTCGGACCACCATTGCTCGACAGGTGAGCACTACCACGGAAACACTGGCTGCCACACCTCCACCCCAGCCGACCACCACTGCAGCTCCACCGAGCACAAGCACGGCACCGCCGGCTGCCACACATACTCGCCGGCCGATCATCACTGCAGCTCGACTGAGCACAAGCACGGCAACGTCGGCTGCCACACATCGACCCCGGCGAATCACCACTGCAGCACCGGCGAGCATCAGCACACTCACGGCTCGGGCGGCTGCCACAGCTCGACGCCAGCAGATCACCACTGCGACGGCAACAACCACGAGCACGGCAACTACGGCTGCCACTCCACCAGCATCGTGCACTGCCCCAGCGGCCAGCACGGCCACTTCGCCCACACCAGCTGCCACGCGTCGACCCCGGTCGACCACCACTGCAGTACGGGCGAGCACTTCCACGGCACCACCGGCTGCCACACATCGACCCCGGAGAACCACCACTGCGACACGGGCGAGCACCAGCACACTCACGGCTCAAGCCGTTGCCACGTGTCGACCCCGGCTGATCACCACTGCAGCACCAGCGAGCACTTCCACGGCACCACCGGCTGCCACGACAAGACGCCGGAGAACCACCACTGCGCCTCGGGCGAGCACCAGCACACTCACGGCTCAAGCCCCTGCCACGTGTCGACCCCGGCAGACCACCACGGCAGTGACCCTGAGTGCTCGCAGGTGAGCCATTCGGTGCATGGCGGCATGGTGGACGCGCACCGTCACCTGCTCGGAGCGCAGCTCAACCAAGGCGGCGGCACCATGTCGGACTGCCACTGGGTCAGCCGCTCGCACTGCAACACGGGCCAGCACGAGCACACTCACGGCTCGCAGGAATGCCACGACCCCGGAGGCACGCGCTACAGCCACGTCGCCAACCACAGCGGCCATACCTACCACTGCGCCTCTGGCCAGCACGAGCACACTCACGGCTCGGGCGACTGCCACGAAGAGGACACCATCCACTGCCACGCCCACTCGGTGCCGTGGAATCCCGAAGGCGACCAATGCCACGATGCGGACCTGCCGCACTGCGAGGGCTCCGAGCACTACCACGACGACCACGGCTGCCACGACGAGACGCCGGAGAATCACCACTGCGCCTCGGGCGAGCACCAGCACACTCACGGCTCAAGCCCCTGCCACGTGTCGACCCCGGCAGACCACCACGAGCCTGACCCGCTGCCTGGGGAGTGCTCGCCGCTGACAGGCGACCAGCGTGACGAGAACGGCGCCTGCCTCATCGACTACGCGGAATGCGATCAGGAGTGCGCCGACAGAGCGATGCAGATCAACCCCGCACTCGCGCCGGACTGGGTCGCCAGCGTGCTGCTCGGTGGTGTGTGCTTGGCACCGGCACCGTGGCAGGTGAAACTGGCGTGTCTCCTGCTCGCTGCTGAAGAGGTGCCCGAGACGTTGGACGAGATCACTGGTGACGAGCCTGAGGCCTCGACCGCGTACTGCTCAGCATGGGAGAGCTTCGGGTTCACCAATTCGAGTGGCAAGGAGATCGGGGAGGTCGTGCTCTACGAGAACGGCGTCGGCAACACCTCCTTCCAAGGGAGGCAGTCGTGGACAACGGCACGATGCGCGGCTGCTCTGGCCGCTCTCGGCCAATGACCGGCACAGGCGAGTAGTACGGTCCCGCCATGACCGCGGACGAGGCCGAGGCGGCACCGGCGGCGTGGAAGCCTCGCGGGTTTCGCAGCAGGCGCGAGTTCGCGGCGTTCCTAGTGACCATGGCTGTGACGCTGGCGGTGCATCAGTCGCTGGTGAGCATCGAACGCGTCGGTGTCACGGCGTACTTGGTGCTCACCGCCCTCTGGGCGGTTGCGCTCGGTGTCGGCTGGAGACTCTGGCGGCGGCGGCTCGCCCGACACTGAGGGCCGTTGCCGTTGGTGCGGGCTGCGGCCCCGCGCTGCCCCCTGCGGCGGCCGCTCCGATGGCGGGCCCTGCGAATCCACCGTAGCGAACAACTGTCCCGCCCCACGAGTACAGAGCCCGCCCCTGTGCCACAACACAGGGGCGGGCTCTGCCGCGTCACAGTGCGATGCAATCAGGGGCGGCGGTGCCCCGACGATGGTGCTTCGACAGCTACGAAAACTGTCGGCACCGTTCGTGCCGTTCAGCATTTCACGCGAGCCGCCCCGATGGCACGAGGGGTAGCAGAGGTGTGACCGGATCGGGAATATGGCGCCGACCTGCGGGTTCCTGTGCACGCCCTCGGGCACCACTTCACGAAATCTGAGCTTGCCCCATGCGGCTGCCGCCCCCACGCACACTCAGCAGAAGCAGCGCTGCGACTACGACCGCATTTCGGGGCAGAACTACAACTGCCGCCTGGTCGACGTCTCCCCAGCCGCAGTCGAGCGACTGGGGCCTCTAGCAGGGTACTGAAGAAGTGCCGAATCTCCGATCTTGGGGACAAGAAGCCGCAGGTCAGAGGCTTGCGCATCGCGTCGAAGGGGACTTTTTCAACACCCTGCTAGTGTCCTGTTTGGGGAATTCGTCGCGTTAGTGTGGTGGGGCGGCGGGGCTGTGCTCGCCTGGGTGATCGGAGGCGGCGATGGGTGCACGGCGGGGACGTCCGACGTCGGTGGTGGAGCTGAGCGGCGAGGAGCGCGAGACGCTGGAGCGGTGGGCGCGGCGGCCCAAGTCGTCGCAGGCGCTGGCGCTGCGGTGCAAGATCGTGCTCGCAGCGGCCCAAGGGCGTCACAACAACGAGATCGCGGCGGCGCTGGGATGCCACGCGGCGACGGTGTCGAAGTGGCGCAACCGGTTCGCGTCGCGGCGCCTGGACGGGCTGAGCGACGACCCGCGGCCGGGGCCGCCGCGCAAGATCACCGACGCGAAGGTCGAGGAGGTGATCGTGAAGACCCTCGAGTCGGCGCCGCGGGACGCGACGCACTGGTCGACGCGGTCGATGGCCGCCGAGGCGGGCATCTCTGCGTGGTCGGTGCATGCCATCTGGACCGCGTTCGGGCTCAAGCCGCATCTGGTGCACGAGTTCAAGGTGTCCCCGGACCCGCAGTTCATCGACAAGATCCGCGACATCGCGGGCCTGTACCTGAACCCGCCCGAGGCCGCGGTCGTGCTGTGCGTGGACGAAAAGACCCAGGCCCGGGCCCTGGACCGCACCGCCCCGATCCTGCCGCTCATGCCCGGCGCCCCCCAGCGGCGCACCCACGACTACCGCCGCCACGGCACCACCAACCTGTTCGCCGCGCTCGACACCGCCTCGGGAAAAGTCATCACCGCGATGTCAGCGCGGCACCGCGTCGAGGAGTTCCGCAAATTCCTGAACCTCATCGACAAAGAAGTCCCCGACCACCTCGACGTGCACATCGTCCTGGACAACGTCTCCACCCACAAGACCCCGACCATCAAGCGCTGGGCAGTGCGCCACCCCCGCTTCACGTTCCACTTCACCCCCACCTACAGCTCCTGGACAAACCTCGTCGAGCGCTGGTTCTCAGAGCTCACCACAAAATGGCTGCGACGCGGCACCCACACCAGCGTGCGCGACCTCCAGGACTCCATCAACGCCTGGATCGACAACTGGAACAACGACCCCAAACCGTTCACCTGGCACAAGACCGCAGACCAGATACTCGACACCCTCGCCTCATATCTACACCGAATTCCCCAAACAGGACACTAGAGGGTGCGACTCAGTTCGATGAGTGCTGCTCGACGTGTCGCCGCCAGCGGAGTTCCAACAGGGTGAAAAGCGCAATGCCGACAACGCCGACCCCCCAGTACCACACCTGTGAGCCTCCGACGAGCTGAGAGATGATGGCGAGCTTGACCACGAGCAGGCCGGCAGCGAGACCGAACATGTTGTGGAACCTGCGCTGCTCGCGGTTCCCCTTCACCCAGTCCATGACTGGACGCTACAACGACCGGCGTACCGCGGCGCACGCTGGCACGCCCAGCACCGAGACTGTCAGACGCTCCCTTGTCAAGCTGAGGTGTGTCTGACTCTTCCGCGGAGATCGGCTCAGAAATGAACCAAGTCATGCCGTGTTCTCAGGTTTGTTGGCAGCGGTCCGGCGGTTGTGTTCGAGCCGTCGTGTTCGGGCTCGCTGGAGGCCCCGCCGGCGGGCCTCGCGGATCGTTTCTCCTCGTTGGTGGTGTTCGTCGTTGGGGGTGACGCAGCCGATCGCTTCGTGCAGTCGGACTTCGTTGTAGTCGATCCGGACGCGCGCCGGCTCGATGCCGGGCAGCGCCGGGTCTGTGATCGAGCACAGGTGGGGCCATTCGTGGGTGATGTGCCCGAAGAAGCTCTCGATCCAGGCTTGGTCGGTGGGGGTGCGGGGCCGGCCGTGGTGCTGGGCGATGGCCGTCATCGCCATGCAGGCGCGGGTGTCGTGGCTGGTCATGGCCGGGCCGTTGTCGGACACGGCGAGCAGGATGGGCCGGTCGGGGTCGTCGACGTCGAGATCGAGGCGGTCGTCGGCGGGCAGCTCGTCGAGGCCTTGGGCCACCAGCGCCTGGTCGAACACGGCACGCACTTGGGTGGAGGTCTCCTCGGTCGAGACCAGCGTGGCGGTCCAGCAGCGCGAGACCATGTCGACGATCGCGAACACGCAGCGCCGGGCCCGCCCGAGGCGGGTCACGTCCCAGACCCGGATCCGGTTCGGTTCCCAGACCAGCCAGTGCGGCCACGGTGTCCTCGGCCGCTTCGGCGCCGGTGCCCGCTCGGGCAGCACAAGCCCGTGAGCAGCGAGAACACGCCGCAACGTCGAGGGTGCCACCCACACCCTGTCCACATAGGAGCCACGGTGGGCGAGCTTGCGGTGTGATCGGTCGATTGGCCCCCACTCCTCGGCGACGACGAGGATCTCCGCGACCTCATCGGCCAGCAAGGCGTGCACCGGCGCGCCTGCGGGGGCCAGATCGCACAGGGTGCCCAGCTCCCGCCGGCGGGCCCGCCAGCGGTGCACCCGGTCGTCGCAGACCTGCCACACGCCCGCAGCCCAAGTGTGTGAGAACCCGGCGGCAACGGCGTCGTCGACGGTGTTGAGGACCAGCTCTTTAGCCTCGGCGGGGACTCCTGCGGGGACCGGCCCGCTCAGTCCCAGCCGGATTTTCCCCGCACGATGGCCAACTCGATCGCTTGGGCCTTGACCGCCTCGGCGAGCCGGCCGATCTCCGCCTGGGCTTCTTCGAGCTCCCAGTTCCGCTCGGCAGCCGGCCGGCCCGGCCTGCGGGCCAGCGCCGCCAGCGCCGCGTCCTTCACCGTGCGGCCGATGGTGATCACCGTCGACACATCGACCCCCCACCTCCGGGCAGCGTCGGCCTGGGCGACCGCTCCGCTCGTGACCTGCAAGCAGATCTCCCACTTCGTCTCCGCGGACAGCCTCTTGGGTCGACGCCGACCCTCGCTGATCGTCATCAGATGCTCCTTCACGCGTCAGCGAGAACACAACCAGACTTGGATCATTTATCAACCAACTCTCCGCGGCGAAATCAGACGCAACGCACTGCGACGAAGCGTTCGGGGTGGGCGGCGAACGCCTGGTTCAGGACTTGGGTGCGGTGTTGGCGGATCTCGGCGACGGTGCGGTAGTAGACGCTGGCGGGAGTGCGGTAGCCGATGCCGGAGTGGCGGTGCTGGTAGTTGTGCCATCCGAAGAAGCCGACGCTGAAGGCTCGGGCGTCGTCGATGCCGGCGAACCTGCCGGGGAACTGTGGCCGGTATTTCATGGTGCGGAACTGCGATTCGGAGTACGGGTTGTCGTTGGGGGTGCGGGGCCGGGTCACCGATCTGGTGATCTCCAGGGTGGCGAGCAGCTGAGCGACTGGTTTCGCGGCGGGGACGCCTCGGTCGGAATGGATCGTCAACGCCTTGGGGTCGACGTCGTGGCGGGCGACGGTCTCGTCGATGAGGCGGCGGGCGAGTTGGGCGTTCTCGACGGTGGCGAGCATCCAGCCCGGCACGTAGCGCGAGAACAGGTCCAACAGCACGCAGAGGTAGAAGAAGTTCCGTTTGGCGGGGCCGCGCAGCCCGGTGATGTCCCATGACCAGATGTCGTTGGGGGCCTGCGCGGCGAGCTCGGGGCGGGACCTCGGCGGGTGGGCGGCCTGGCGGCGGCACTCGATCACGGTGCCATGGGCGGCTCGCAGGAGCCAGTACATCGTGGCCGGCGACGCCAGATACGTGCCCTCGTCGCGGGCAGAGTCGCCCACACCGTGGTCGGGGACTCGTCCACGAACCGGTCCGAGTGCAAGACCTCGAGCACCTCGGCCCGCTCGTCGTCGCTGAGCGCTCGGGGATGGGCTGCCCGGCGCCGCTCGATGACCGCGGCCGAGTCCGGTTCGGGTCGGCGTCGCCGGCACTGCGTCGCCCGGGACCGGCCCAGCACAGCACACGCCGCCGTTGTCGCCATGTGCGCTTCGAGCTCAGCAACGGCGGGCGCGATCACGGCTTCGACCTCGGATCGGTGTCCGCGCTCTTGGAGAGCTCTTCGGAGAGCGCCGAGACTTTTCCCTGCGCCTCGATCACCTTCTCGGCGGTCCCCAGACGCTGCCGGCCACGCTCATTGTCGGCCTCCAACGCGGCAATGCGATGATCCCTGGCGTCGGGACCGGACCGGCCGCGCTTGTTGCTGAGCCCCTCGACCGCGCCACCAGCAGCCTGCTTGCGCCACTCCGAGATCAACGACCAATACAAGCCCTCCCGGCGCAACAACGCGCCCTTCTCCCCATCGGGGAGCCGCTCGTACTCAGCCAGGATCCTCGCCTTGTACTCCGCCGCGAACCGGCGCCGCGACGCCCTCGGCGACACCTCCAAGTCCGGAGTCTCGTCACCATCCATCACGCCAGCGGACTCGATCGAGCCATGCAACGCAACCATCGCAGTCATCTTCCCTCCCCGCCCCCGGGGCTCAGTGATTCACAGCCATCAGCTGTCTCACACCACATTGACAGAGGGGGAATCGAGGCAGCACCGGCGTCGGTTTCGAAGCCTCCGCGGTTTCGCAGCGGCCGCGAGCGTGCGGCGTACTTGGTGATCCACTACGCGACGCTGTTGGTGCCGATGTGGCTGCTGCTCGTAACGGGCATCAGTGTCACGGCGTTTCTCGCGCTTAGCCTCGTCTCGTGGGTGACGTTCGAACTCTGCTGGCGACTCTGGCGGCGGCGGCCCGCCCGACACTGAGGGCCGTTGCTGACACACCATGACTGCCACCGAAACCGGGACAGCACCCAAGCCGAGCCTTTGGGCGAAGCTCTCTCGGCGACAGACCCGCGCCGAGTACGCAATCGGGCTCATCTGCGGTCTGACAATCCTCGCGCTCACCCGCACCGTGGGGCTGATCTACGGCAGCGCGCTACCCGTGTTTTGGCCAGTGTGGATGCTCGCCCGTCCCATACCACCGGCTGACCGTCTGGTCGGGCGGCGCAAGCGAAGCACCCCTGCGTCCAAGTACGACTCAGAGCGCTGCCGTTGGTGCGGGCTGCGGCCCCGCGCTGTGCTGTGCGGCGGCCGCTCCGACGGCGGCCCCTGTGCCATCGACCGCTGAGGGAACCGAAACGGACGGACCTGTAGCGCCGCGCCCGAGACGACGGCGGCAGAGTGGCTGCGACGGCGGCTCAGGTCAACGACTTCGTTGCTCGGCCGCGTAGCGGGCGGCGTCGGTTTCGGCTTCCTGATCAAGTCGGGCGGTTCGCAGGAGTGGGTCCAGGCGGTCTTGCCCGTGGAGGTCTGCGGCCCGGTCTCCGTGAGCGCTGGGGCGAACTTACGCAAGCTCGGGCACATCACCTGCGCAGCTATAACATGTTTCGTGACGGTCAGGCATCCACGACCGCCGTTCGTTCAGGCGATCGTTCGCAGCGGGATCTGCACGACCGCCTCGGAACCCGGCGGGGGCGTCCGACGCCTGACCTCGAAGGTGCCGCCGAGATCGGTCCCGCACAGTGCGCGCACGATCGAGGTGCCCAAGCCGCCGGAACGCTGAGTGTCGTACTCGTCTGGGATGCCGATGCCGTCGTCGCGCACGACCATCGACAGCACGTCCGTCGACGGCCGGGTGATCTCGACCTCCACGCTCCCGATGGGGCTCTCGTCGAGTCCCGGCGCGGCTTCTAGCGTGTGATCCTCGATCTCCCACAACCGGGGGAACGCATGGTCGACAGCGTTCTGCAATAACTCGTTGAGCACCACCGCCAGCGATGTCGCAGTCTGCGACCGCAGCATCCCCGCCTCGCAGGTGACGCTGAAGTCGATTGGTCGTTCGGGGAAGGTGATGCTCTGGCGCATCGTCTCGGTCAGCGTCTCGGCGACATCGCAGAAATCGACATCGTCGGTGGTCTCGCTCGACAGCGTCTGGTGGACAAGGGCGATGGCACGGATGCGCCGTACCGCCTCGTCGAGCGCCCGGTTTGCCTCGCGGGACTCCAGGCGGCGGGCCTGGATGCGCAGCAGCGACGAGACCGTCTGCAGGTTGTTCGTCACCCGGTGGTGAATCTCGCGAATGGTGGCGTCCTTGGAGATGAGCAGCCGGTCGCGGCGGCGCAGCTCGGTGACGTCGCGCAGCAGCACTAGGGCATTGCGCACGGGGGTATCGGTCAGCGGCAGCGCCTGCAATTGCACGGTCACGGATCGGTGCTCGACCTCGCCCACGACCGGGATGCCGCCGCTCATGGCGCGCCCCACCACGTCCGGGCCGAGATCGAGATCTCGCACGCGCCGTCCTTGCACGTTGCCCCCGACGCCGATGCGGTGCAAGGCGCTCACGGCATTCGGCGACACGAATCCGATGCGAGTCGTGTCGTCGGTGAGGAACAGGCCATCGCCGACTCGCGGCGCCTCTTCGTCGGCGACATCGGCGTCGCGGTAGGGGAACAGGCCTGCGGCAAGCATTCGGGCCAGCCGGCCGAACGTGGCGATGTAGGTCCGCTCCAGCTCGCCGGGGTCGCGGATGTCGGTGAAGCGCGGCGTCACTTCGCTGCTCATCACAGCAATCGTCACGCCATCGAACGTCACCGGCACCGCAGTGATGCGTGCCCGCCGGTCCCCAGGCACCCGCAGGCCCTCGCCAGTCACGATCACCCCACGGGCGAAGGCCTCCGACACCAGCGGCCGTTCGCTGGCGGCAACGCAGAGCCCGATGTGGTCGTCGCGGTACAGCGTGCGGCCGGTGGTGGGCCGGATCTGACCGATCACGGTCAAAGGAGCATCGGGGCCGAGACGCCGCCAGGGACGGGGCGTGCTGGTGTCGTCGTGCGGTTCAGGGTCCGATACGTCGTCGGGCAGCTCGTCGAGCGACGTCACCTGCCCGGGCGCGAACAGCAGCAAGTCCGAGAACGACAGGTCGGCCAGCAGCGACCACCACGCCATGAGGCGTCGCAGGTGCTCACGCGGGCTGTCGCGCACGTTCGCTGCGGGGCGCGGCCGGTCGGCGGGCGCCCGCATAGGAGCCTCAGTCCGCGGCGAAGCCGATGCGCCGGTCGCCGGTCGGGCCCAACTCGAGAAATGCGAGCTTGTCGATGGGCACTCCGACGCGGCGTCCGCTGCGATCATTCAGCCAAAGCACCGATTCGTCGCCGCTCAATGCGGCTTCGAGCGCTGCAGCCGCATCTGCCGCGGCATCATCGTCGATCTCGACATTGAGCTCCCGACCACCGTGCGTGATGCCGATCCGGATGTCCATGGCCGCAGGCTACCGGTGGTACCCGCGACCCCTGCCGAACTAGAGATCCGCTCTAGGTGGCTGCCGCGCAGAATTCCGGCGATTCAAGATTTGCAAAGATTGCAAACGCAACAAATGTTGCAAAGGCGACAAATCTCACAAAACTGCTGCGAGTGGATCCCGAGTACGCTGAGTCCGTGGCCAAGAACAACCCGTTCTCGCCGACTTTCGGCACCTCGCCTCCTGCGCTGGCAGGGCGAGACGCAATCTTGGAAGACCTCGACGAGGCGTTCGAGACTGGACCGTCACACCCGGACTACACCGTGCTGTTCATCGGCATTCGCGGTACCGGCAAAACGGCGATGCTCAATGCCGCCGAGGACATGGTCCGCAAGCGAGGCTGGCTCGTGGTCGCTGAACAAGGCAACCCCAGCGGCCTCATTGAACGCCTGCGAGATGGTGCCGCACGTTTGCTCGCCGAGTTCGACAACGAGCCTTCGCGCCGTGTCAGCGGGCTGCAGGCGGCCGGTGTCGGCATCGCCTTCGAGCACCGCTCCTCGTCGCAAGGACCGCAGAACCTTCGCAGCATTCTCGGCAGCCTCGGCGACCGGCTCGCGCAGACTGGCAGCGGTTTGCTCATCACCGTTGACGAGTTGCATGCAGCCGATTTCGGCGAAGTGCGCGAACTCGGCGGCATCCTCCAGCATGTCACTCGCCGCGAGGGCCGACCCATCGCTTTCGCTGGTGCAGCACTGCCGTACATCGAGGACGAGCTCTTACGGGGCCAGCTGGCCACATTCCTGCAGCGGTGCTCCCGCTACGACATCGGGCCGCTCGACGCCGCCGCCACGCGGAACGCCCTCGAGACTCCGATGATCCGGTCAGCGGCGACGATCGAGGACCGTGCCCTCGGGCGCGCCGTCGAGGCCGCCGACGGCTACCCGTTCATGGTGCAACTCGTCGGCTTCTACACATGGAAAGCCGCCCACGATCCAGCGGCAGGGATCAATGACGCCGACGTCACAGTCGGCATCAACCGCGCCGAGAGCAGAATCGGCCGCCTGGTCATTGCGCCGACGTGGAACGAACTCTCCAACACCGATCGGCGCTTCCTTGCGGCCATGACCGAGGACACCGGCGATTCCACGCTCGCCGCCATTGCACAGCGAATGGGCGTCTCCACCAACTACGCCCACGTCTACCGGCGTCGGCTGGAACGCGCCGGCATGATCGTTACCACCGCGAGGAACACCGTCACGTTCGGGTACCCCACTGCAAGGGCCTGGGTATCGCAGCGCACCGTGCAGCTCCCACCGCAATAGCGCACCGACGAGGCCGGCCGGCAGTGCCGGTCCGCATCGAGCGTGCATGAGCCCAATGCTTGAATAATAGTCAGTAATTGTGTTGAATCGTTTGTTCGCAGCTACTATGCTACGCCCGATGAATGAACAAGTGTATGTATCCGAAGTGAAGCGCGTCATCTCCTACGCGCGTGTCTCTACTGGCGCCCAGGCAGCCTCCGGGCTGGGCATCGAAGCGCAACGCCGCGCCGTTCGAGCCGCAGCGGCCGAGAGGGGCTGGCAGATCATCGATACCTACACCGACGATGCGGTGTCAGCCACCGTCGAACCCCGGCAGCGCCCCCAGCTGGGAGCAGCGCTCGCGCGGCTCGATGCCGGCGAAGCCGACGTCATCGCCGCGGCGCGCCTTGGCCGCTTCGTCCGTTCAATGCGAGACCTGCAGATCTTGCTGGACCTCTCAGCCGACGGCGGTTGGGAATTCGTCAGCCTTGATGTCCCCGTCAACTCCGACTTGCCGGTCGGCTCGTTCCTGCGCACCGTGGTCGGCGCGTTCAACGAACTCGAACGCGCCCTCATCAGCGAACGCACCACAGCGGCCCTGGAAGTCGCCCGAAGCCGAGGCACGCGACTCGGGCGCCCCAGCCGCCAGCCCCAGGAAACCAAAGAACTCGCCGTGGCGATGCGCTCCGACGGTGAGAGTCTGCGGAAGATCGCCGCCGCGCTCACTGAGTCCGGTATCCGCACCGCCACCGGCAAGCCCAACTGGTACCCGTCAACTGTGAAGGCGCTCCTGCGCACCGTTGAGCTCGACCGCCAAGCCGAGGCCAACTCCGCCCGCTACGCCGCCAAGCAAGTTGGCCACTGATTCCAGAGGCAACCTCAACCGCACTGCCGCCGAGTCTCAGCCTCCGCAAGAATCATCGTCACCCACAGGCTGCGCTTGCCTTGGCTGTGGCAACGATCACCGCCGCCCGGGCCTCGAGCAGCAGCGAGTGCTCGCCGTCGTGGGCCGCCGACGACTGGGCGTCGGCACCCTCGCGCAGCGCCTCGTCAGCTTCAGCATGCTCCTGCAGCGCGGTACCCCAAGCGTCCTCGGCGGCGGCTTGCTCTAGAGCCAACTCCTGACAGGCCACTCCGCCCGCAGAACACGAAACTGCGAGAGCATTGATCGCGGCAAGTGTGAGCAGTCTGAGTGTCAACACCTGACGGACACATCGTTGCGAGCATCGCCCCGATGTGACAGCCCGGACTGACGCGCCTGACGAAGGCGCCGTGTGACGAAATCTGCGATCAGCCCTGCGACGACGACTGAAGTCAGCCACCAGCCGAAGGCCAACTCCTCGAACACGAGGCCCAACACCGCCACAGCCACAATCGCAATGAAGACAGGGGCATTGGCAACCAAACGGTTTCGCCGCACTACCAGCTTCTGAGTTGTTGTGAACTTCACGCCAACCACACGATACTCGGTAATGACTTGCATACGTAGTGGCCTGCGAGGCCACCAGCAGCCGCGCCGGCAGCCGCGGCAGTACCCCCGCTTCCCGTGCCGACAATAGCCGTACCAGCGACGATGCCTGCTTGTCGGCGGCCATGAGATCCTGCCCAGTGGCGGCCATGTAGCTGCCCGCTGGCGGCCGACGGTTCTGCCCAGCGGCGGCCAACAGAACTGCCCGCGTTGAAGTCCATTTCCCGTCGGGGTGCACCGCGGCGGGGTGCTCCTCCTACTCGAATAGCCGGTCACCACAACCGTGACCATCGAGCAGGAGGAGCAAGTGAAGTCTCGCGAGGAAATCATGAACATGTTGGAAGCGTTCGACCTGACTGGGTCGTTCCGGGATGCCGGCGAGCTGGCCGGTTGTTCGCATCACACCGTCGCCGCGTATGTGGCTGAGCGCGACGAGGGTCGGCTGGGGGGTGTGGGCCCGGTGCGGCGGAAACGGATCATCGATCCGTGGCTGCCGAAGATCGAGGAGTGGGTGGAGCGCTCCTGTGGCAAGATCCGCGCCGATCGTTGCCACGCCAAGCTGAAAGCGTTGGGGTTCGAGGGTTCGGATCGCACGGTGCGCCGAGCAGTGGCGGAGGCCAAGAAGAGCTTCCGGGCGGGTCGGCGGCGGGTGTATCGGCCGTGGATCCCCGAGCCGGGCATGTGGGCGCAGTGGGACTGGGGCGCGGGCCCGGTCATCGCCGGGCGGCGGACGAATCTGTTTTGCGCGTGGCTGGCGTGGTCGAGGTTCCGGGTGGTGATCGCGACCTGGGACCGCACCCTGCCCACGGTGATCGCCTGTGTGGATCGGGCGATGCGAGCCTTTGGCGGCGCTGCGACGTATTGGCTCACCGACAACGAGCGCACGGTCACGATCGACCACGTCGCCGGGATCGCCGTGCGCCATCCGGAGATCGTTGCGGTCGGCGGCCACTACGGCGTGACGGTCGCGACGTGTGTGCCGGCGGACCCTGAATCCAAAGGCGGCAGCGAGGCGACGGTGCGGGTCGCCAAGGCCGACTTGGTGCCAACCGACGCGAACCTGCGCGGCGACTACGCCAGTTGGGCCGAGCTGGTCGAGGCCTGCGAGGCGTTCACCGCTGAGGTGAACGAGCGGGTCCATCGGGTGACCCGGCGGGCGCCGGTGGAGATGCTCACCGAGGAACGGCACCGGCTGCACGCGCTGCCCGAACGCCCATACACGGCAGCGCTCGGGGAGACCCGGAAAGTCTCTTGGAGCTCCACGGTCAGCTTCGGCGGCGTGACCTACTCGGTCCCGCACACCCTCGCCGATGAGACGGTGTGGGTGCGCGTCGACGGTGACCAGGTCGTCGTCACCCACTGCGCACCGTCAGGCCCAATCGAGGTCGCCCGCCACCAGAGTTCGACACCCGGGCATCCGATGATCGACGACGCCCACTACCCGCCACGCCCGGCTGGGCCACTGGCGCGGCGTCCGAAGCCGACGAGCGCGGCCGAGACCGAGTTCCTCGCCATCGGAGACGGCGCCCGCACCTGGCTCGTTGAAGCAGCCGCCGCGGGCACGACCCGCATGAAGGTCAAGATGGCCCAAGCCGTCACCCTTGCCCGCCTCCACGGCCAGGTCCGCGTTGATTGGGCGCTCGGCCACTCCGCGACCTTCGGCCGCTTCGCAGACGGCGACCTGGCCTCGATCCTGGCTGCTGACCCGCCCGGACAACCCCGGCGCGCCGATGACGCGCACTCGCTGCAGCCCGGCACCGCCGCTTGGGGTCGCCTCGGAGGCGACCGATGAACCCAGCGCCGATCGACGAGGTCGTCGACTTGCTCCGCGCCCTGCGCCTGCCCCACATGCGCGCCGCAGCACCGGACCTGTTGGCCACCGCCAAGGCACAACGCTGGGAACCGGCCGAAGCAATGAGGGCACTGCTGGCCGAGGAGCTCGCCGGCCGCCAAGCATCCTCAATCCGGGCCCGGCGCAAAGCGGCCGGGTTCCCCACCGGCAAGACCTTCGACATCTGGGACGGAACCGTCAGCTCGATCCCGGCGCCGACCCAGCGGGCGCTACGCACCCTGGAGTGGATCCACCGCCACGAGAACCTCGTCGTGTGCGGACCATCAGGCACAGGCAAGACGCACTTCCTTGAAGCGCTCGGCCAGGCCGCCGTCGATGCCGGCCACAAGGTGTCCTGGTTCAGTCTCGAGCACCTCGGCGCGCTCGTGCGCCGCCACAGCGCCGACGACACCGCCGCCAAGGCCATCCGGCGGATCATGCGCTCCGACGTCATCGTGATCGACGACATCGGCCTGCTCCCAGTCACCACCGAGACCGCCGAGGCGCTCTACCGGGTCGTCGACGCCGCTTACGAGAAACGCTCCATCGCCCTGTCGAGCAACCTTCACCCCGCCGGGTTCGACGAACTCATGCCCAAGACCATCGCCAACGCCACCGTCGACCGGCTGCTCCACCACGCCCACGTCGTCATGACCGCCGGCGACAGCATCCGCCTCACCCAAGCCACCGCCGGCAAGGGGGTGACGCCACTGACCAACTGACCCACGGGCAGAACACCTGGCCACCACCGGGCAGTTCTGTTGGCCACCAACGGGCAGTCCTGCTGTCCGCCACTGGGCAGATCCCACTGGCCCTTGACACCTGCTGCCTCTATCCACCTACATGTCGTGTCGGTCACGTGCAGGTGGGCACGGTTGACGGTGTACACAGTGGGTACCCACGAGCAGACTTCACGCAGCTCGTTCTTGTAGGTGTACGTGATCCTGTTGCCTCTGCCGGCGGTGCTGCGGTTAGTAGCGACCCGCACTTGTACCCACTCGGTCGTGCAGACCTGCTTCTGTCCGGTGACTTGCTTGGTAGCCGAATGGGCTCCGGCTCCTGGCACAGCCACGCTGAACGACACCGCGCCCAGCAGCAGCGCCGTTGCCAGCGCAGCCAGTTTCTTTCGCACCCGAACAACGCTGAGCGCGCCGAGTCTCTCTCGAACATTGAGGATCATGAGGGAATCCGTCCTTTCTGTCGGAGATTCCTTCGTTTCTTGAACGCGGGAATCGGGCCCCGAAGGGCGCGAGGGCGGCTGTCGCGCCGCTGCGCGGCGTCAGGTGCGCTGGCTGTCGGAAAGCCAGCGGCTATGCGGGTTCGCGGCTATGTGGAGCGCCCTGGCGGGCCCGCGTCGGTTCCGTGCCGAATTGGCTTGACAGGCACGCGCGGCCGCGCTAAGAATACGAACGTTTCAAGTACACCCAAGAAACCGCCTCTGACCAGCGGTTTTGGACCATTTCAATGAGCTTCAGAGTCCCCGCTTGTCGCCGAGAATCGGGATTCTCCGACTGAGTTCTCAGCGTCTCTTGGTCGCTGATGTCAGGGCGCGGCGACCGGAATAGCGAGGCGGAGCACGTCGGGCACCCACTCGATGCGGAGTTCATCGACGGCTCCGAGGTGGTCGCCGTCGAGCTGGTGACCGAACGGACGGATCCCCGTCACGGTGAGATCGCGCACGTCGTCGATGCGCTGCACCACGCTCGGATCTGTCTCGCTCAGGCTGCGGTTGGCACGGAATACCGCAGCGAGTACGTCGAGTGAGTCGGTGAATCGGAGCGACCGCAAACCCACCACCGACAAACCGTTGTGCAGGGTTGCCGCTGGGGCGATCTGTACCGGTCGGCTGCCGAGGAACGTGTAGGGGTCGGTAGTGCCAACACCTGCAAGCCCAGTCGATCAACGACTCCCAGCCATCAGCTGTCTCACACCACGTTGACAGAGGGGGTCCGCCGCCGCAACGCCCGGCAGATCTGTCAACGACGCCGCCACGTCGTCGGTTTGGAAAACTTCCCCGGACCACAGCGGGTCCACATCGACGACCGGTGGGTTGTCGTCCAAACGCGCTGGCCCCTGTGTTCTGCGTCTGACTTCGCCGCGGCAAAGCCCCCCTGATTGCGTCGCACTGTGACGCGACAGAGCCCGCTCCTGACTAGTGGCACAGGAGCGGACTCCGTTCTCGTTGGGCGGGACGCTTGGCGCTGTCGTTCGCTGCGTTGGATTCGCAAAGCCCGCCGAATTGAAGAACCCGAACCCGCTCCATGCCGAGCAGTACGTGGTCGCAGTTTCGGCCGCGTCGTCATCGGCCTCGGCCACGAACGTCAAAGCCCGAGCCTGCAGGCTCGTCCGCCTCGGCTCCCTCAGTCGTCGACGTCGGGAGGGCCGCCGTCGGAGCGGCCGCCGCGGCTCTCAGCGTCGGTCGGCATGGGCCGGATGAGCCTCCACGCCACATCACAGCTCACGAATATCGCGACTGGGATGAACCATTTCGCTGCCGAATCCATGCTCTGGAGCAGCACCCAGCCCGCAAACGCGACGATGGCGCCGATCCAGTACTCGGCTCTTGTGCGGCGTCGGGTGAGCTTCGCCCACAGACCCTGCTCGCTAGCCGCCGCGTGCGCTTCGGTTTCGGTGGCGGTCATGGCGTGATCGTACTTCACCGTCGGTGCCGCCCTCACTCCTGGGCGGCGAGAGCGGCCTGGCATGTTGCCGTCGTCCACTCCTGGGTGCCTTGGTAGGAGGTGTTGCCCTCGCCGTTCTCGTAGAGCACGACCTCCCCGATCTCCTCGCCGTTCGCATTGAAGAACCCGAACCCGGTCCATGGTCCGCAGTAGTTGAGCGCAGTCTGGGCAGGCCCGTCGCCGGCGTCATCGGTCTCAGCGGTGGCGTCGGCGGCCTCGTCGTGCAGTCGGTTCAGCTCGGCGATGTGCCGTTCCTGCTCTCGCCCAGCCCATGCCACCAGTTCCGCACAACCCTCGCCCAGGACTAAGCCCAGGACGGTCCAACGGGCGGGAAGGAGATTGATCGGGCCGCACGTGGTCCATCGCAAGAAGTCATAGTCGAACTCGTTGAACTCGTAATGCACAAGCGAGGGGGAGTGGCAGCCCAAGGGCACCGTTTCGACGTGCTCGTGCAGGCCGCCGGTGCACACGTTGATGCTGACTGAATGACAGTTGAGCCCGTCGTGCGCGTGCTCGTTAAGGCCGCAGTGCAGCAGGTCCGCATCGTGGCATTGGTCGCCTTCGGGATTCCACGGCACCGAGTGGGCGTGGCAGTGGATGGTGTCCTCTTCGTGGCAGTCGCCCGAGCCGTGAGTGTGCTCGTGCTGGCCAGAGGCGCAGTGGTAGGTATGGCCGCTGTGGTTGGCGACGTGGCTGTAGCGCGTGCCTCCGGGGTCGTGGCATTCCTGCGAGCCGTGAGTGTGCTCGTGCTGGCCCGTGTTGCAGTGCGAGCGGCTGACCCAGTGGCAGTCCGACATGGTGCCGCCGCCTTGGTTGAGCTGCGCTCCGAGCAGGTGACGGTGCGCGTCCACCATGCCGCCATGCACCGAATGGCTCACCTGCGAGCACTCAGGGTCACTGCCGTGGTGGTCTGCCGGGGTCGACACGTGGCAGGGGCTTGAGCCGTGAGTGTGCTGGTGCTCGCCCGAGGCGCAGTGGTGGTTCTCCGGCGTCTTGTCGTGGCAGCCGGTGGTGCCGTGGAAGTGCTCGCTGGTGCTGCAGTGGTGATCAGCCGGGGTCGACACGTGGCAACGGCTTGAGCCGTGAGTGTGCTGGTGCTCGCCCGTGTCGCAGTGGTGGTTCTCCGGGGTCGATGTGTGGCAGCCGGTGGTGCCGTGGAAGTGCTCGCCCGTACTGCAGTGGTGGTCGACCGGGGTCGACGCGTGGCAGCTGGTGTGGGCGAAGTGGCCGTGCTGGCCGCTGGGGCAGTGCACGATGCTGGTGGAGTGGCAGCCGTAGTTGCCGTGCTCGTGGTTGTTGCCGTCGCAGTGGTGATCTGCTGGCGTCGAGCTGTGGCAGCCGCCCGAGCCGTGAGTGTGCTGATGCTCGCCGGTGCTGCAGTGGTGATTCGCCGGGGTCGATGTGTGGCAGCCGACGTTGCCGTGCTTGTGCTCAGTCGAGCTGCAGTGATGATCGGCCGGCGAGTATGTGTGGCAGCCGGCGGTGCCGTGCTTGTGCTCGGTGGAGCTGCAGTGGTGGTCGGCTGGGGTGGAGGTGTGGCAGCCAGTGTTTCCGTGGTAGTGCTCACCTGTCGAGCAATGGTGGTCCGACGGCGACGAGGCGTGGCAGCCGTGGCTGTCGTGTTCGTGGTTGTTGCCGTCGCAGCCAGGGTTGGTTGTGCCGCCGTGATGGTCCAGCGGCGTCGCCGAATGACAGCCATGGGTGCCGTGCATGTGCTCAGTCGAGCTGCAGTGATGATCCGACGGCGTCGACGCGTGACAGCCCACGCTGCCGTGCTTGTGCTCACCTGTCGAGCAATGGTGGTCCGACGGCGACGAGGCGTGGCAGCCGTGGCTGCCGTGCTCGTGGTTGTTGCCGTCGCAGCCAGGGTTGGTTGTGCCGCCGTGATGGTCCGGCGGCGTCGCCGAATGACAGCCGTGCGTGCCGTGCATGTGCTCGGTCGAGGTGCAGTGATGATCCGGCGGCGTGGAAGGGTGACAGCTTTGGCTGCCGTGGCGGTGCTGGCCGGTGGGGCACGGGTGGGTATGGGACACGGGCACGTCGCGGCAGTTGAACGGCAGCCCCGTGATGGGGTCGTAGTCGCAGCGCTCCTCGGTCTGGGTGTGCGCTGCGGCAGGCTCGTCGGTCTGGGCCAGTGGCACTATGACCAGCGTGCTCACGATGACCAGGAACATGGCAACACCGCCGAGCAGACGTCTCGGTCGCTTCGCGGGTCGATTTCGACGCGGTCGCTCGGAGCGAACGGCTCGGCACGGAACGGGAATAGTCATCGCGGGCTCTTTCGGGTAGGGGATTCCTTCGTTTTGTGAACGCGGGAATCGAGCCCGAAAGGGCGCGAGGGCGGCTGTCGCGCCGCTGCGCGGTGTCAGGTGCGCTGGCTGTCGGAAAGCCAGCGGCTATGCGGGTTTGCGGCTATGTGGAGCGCCCTGGCGGGCCCGCGTCGGTTCCGTGCCGAATTGGCTTGACAGGCACGCGCGGCCGCGCTAAGAATACGAACGTTTCACGCACACCAAAAAACCGCCTCTGACCAGCAGTTTTAGGTGACTGCGGAGCGTTGGGATCCGAGAGTTGGGAACTGCGGGAGGGTTTGCTGCTACTAGCGCGGACTCGTCGTCAGTCGAACGACGGTGACGGCAGCTCTCTGGGGTCAAGCGGCATGTCTCGGATCCACGCACGTGCTGCGTGGTGGGCGAGGTCGACGCGGCCGCGTGTGGTCGCCACGATCATGCCAGCGCGAATGAGCCGCCGTCTGTACACGCCTGCGTAGTTGACGTCTACGCCCAGACGCTGCGCTATGTCCGCAAGGCGCGACTCGCCGGCATCGGCTGCCATCGCTCGCAGGAAACGCCGATCGATCGGCGAGAAGTCCCGCCAGATCGGCGCCAGAACGAGACGGCTCACGCGTCGGTTCGCCTCGGCGATGCCGGATTCGACATGCTCGCGAGCAAGCGATGACAACCCGGGCGGTGCTGCGGCCCAGCTGTAGAAGCCGACGAGTTGCACCATGAACGCATAGCCCGAGGTCGCGAGGCTTGCTGCTTCGAGCGCTTCGTCATCGATCGTGCGGCCCTGCTGCTGAATGGGCACCGAGAGCGCCAAGCGGGTGTCGGCGTGATTGAGCTGGCCGATGTCGTGGCGTGAACAGCGATGCAGAAACGCGGACTGGTCCTCGGTCTCGATGTACTCCTCGAATGGCGGCAACGCTGCGCCCGCAAAAGCAATCGGCCGTTGCTCGCGTCGGCACACATGCTGCATGACCGAGCCGAATTCCCGGATCTCGTTCCGATCTGCGCTGAGCAATTCGTCAACCGTGATCATGAGACCAGTGCCCTCGCCGGCGAGAAGATCGCCTAGTTCGCTGAGCGCTTCGCGCAGACTCTCGGCGGCGTCAGGCGGTGGCGCATCCCCGAAGTCCGCTCCAAGGCTGAACGCCTGCACCGAGCGGACACGGCGCTTCGGCGGTCCGGCCAGTGTACGAATGTGACGGATCGCCGCCCGCTCGATCCGTGCAATCAGGCCGGATCTGCTGGCGTCCTCGGAGATCGTCAGCCAACCCTGCTCACGGGCGACATCTTCAGCAGCATTGAGCATGACCGTCTTGCCTGCGCCACGAACACCGAAGAAGATCGTGGTGTAGTCGGGGTGAGTCGTCCCGGTGACGAGCGCTTCATAGATCGTGTCCAAAATGTCATCGCGGCCGGCCATGACCGGCGGCACGCTTCCGAAGGTCGGCGCGAACGGGTTGGGTGCATTCATGGCCGAGACCACCTCCTTGGTCGGGGTGCGGTCGTGAGCGCCTGTTTGTGCTGTTTAGTGTATTTGAAATATTTAGTGTATTTGCGACCTTTGTCCTACGGGCAATCGGGTGCAGGCAGATTCGACTTCAACGTCGCGGACCCCGCCGGGATGCTGAGCCTCTGCAATGTCTGTTCTGCCGAGATGTTCCGTCAGGAACTGCAGGAGAGCTGGCTGCAGCCGACGCGGGTGCGCGCCCAGTCCGGGCGCAGCGCGGCGTAGGACTCCCGTTCAGGCTGTTCGTCGTAGGGACGGCGCACGACGTCGAGCAGCTCGCCGGTGGCATCGGGCCGTCCCTGCGTTGCGCTGTCGATGGCCAGCTGCGCCAAGTAGTTCCGCAGCACGTACTTGGGGTTGACCTGGTTCATTCGATGCTCACCAGCGACTGATGCACCGCCAGCGTCACAGCCAACATGACTAGGCCCGCCGCGAACTCGCGCCTGCTGCGAAACCCGCGAGGCTTCCACGCCGCCGGTGCCGCCTCGGGCGGGTTCGCGGTCATGGCGGGATCGTACAACTCGCCTTTGCGGGTCATTGGCCGAGAGCGGCCAGCGCAGCCGGGCATCGGGCCGTGGCCCATGCCTGCGAGCCCTGAATCGAGGTGGTGCCGACGCCGTTCTCGTAGAGCACGACCTCACCGTGATGAGGGAGCCCCATGAACGCGAACGATGTCCATGCTGAGCAGTAGGTGCCCGTCGAAGTGTCGGCGTCGTCAGCCTCTTCGACGTCAGTGTCGGCGTTGTCGGCCTCTTCGTCGTCTGTGTCGACGTCGTCGTCGGAGCCGCTGGAGTCGTCGTCAGCCGAAGGCTGCGTGTAGTACTGCTGAATCTCAAAGGCCGTCGCGCAAACCAAGCCGAACCCAATCGCGCCGGGCAGCCCGCCGCCTACAAAGAAACCGATGCCGGAGCAGACACCTCCGACGACAATGCTCTGTGCCGGTTCCGGGAGAGCGTTCCACAGATCGGCTATCCCCTGCGCCTCGGCGGCGTACAGGTGGCCCGCCAGAGGGTGCCCCGGCCGGACGCCCGACTCGCCCATGTCGCGGAACGCTTCGCTGAGGGCATCGACCACCGCCCTGACTTGTTCCTTTTGCACCTCGCCCAGCGCTTCGTACGCCTCGGACTGCGCGATCTGAGCTTCCCCGGACGCCTCAAGCGCGCTCTTGAGCGATCCCCACGCTGCCGCGACCGGGTCGGTGGTGCCGCCCGAGTCGTCGGAGTCGCTGCCTTGCTGGCTGCACCCGGTTTGTGGCGGGTTCGTATCGCACCGGCCCGGACGGCCCGAGTCGCTGCCGGCCTGTTCGTCGTCGTCGCCGGCCTCTTCACCGTCGCCGTTGCCTGAGCCACTGCCGTCCTCGTCGTCGTCGGATCCGTCGTCGTTGTGGTGGTCGGCCGGGGTCGAGCTGTGGCAGGTGCCCGAGCCGTGAGGATGCTGGTGCTCGCCCGTGCTGCAGTGGTGATTCGTCAGCGTCGAGGTGTGGCAGCCGTAGGTGCCGTGCTTGTGCTCGCTGCTGCTGCAGTGATGATCCGACGGGGTGCGGCTGTGGCACCCGTTGGAACCGTGGACGTGCTCGCTGGCGCTGCAGTGGTGATTGGCCGGCGTGGAGGTGTGGCAGTTGGTGGTGCCGTGCCAGTGCGCGCCGGTTGTGCAGTGGTGGTCGGTCGCGGTGTTCGCGCGGCGTCGACGTCCACAGCTTCTCAGCGTAAACCCCATTCACGGACCGGGGCCCGCCGCCGCCGAGAACGCGAAAGCCCGCGCCGTCGACGCCATGACGCCGCCCCCAAACACGCCCCCGAGACGGTTACTCCACGGCTCAGCGCACCTTGGTAACTGCCATGCAGCCCGCTACTGCCACCCGCAGAGTTGCAATCGGGTTCCGCGTACATCGGGGGTTCCATGCTCCTCGAGCGACGCCCACCTGGTCGAGCTGCAGCCGCTCCGGACCGCCCCCACTAAGGCGGTGCCTCGGTCATGGCGTGAGCGTACTTATTGCAGGTCTAGCGGGCAGGCGCAGAGCTAGCCGACGCTGCGGCCCTGCGCCGGAGCGCCCAATGCGCGAGGACGTAGCCCCAAGCGAGCAACAGAGCGCCGAAAACGACCGCATTTCCCGGTCTCAAGAACGGCAGCCACGCAAAGGCCGCCAGGCTGAGGCAGAAGAACACGGGCAGCTTCGCCCGATGGAACCAAGGGCTCCCGCGCCATCCGTGCGCTTGCTGCGGCGTCTAGGTGCGGGTGCTCATGGTCTGAGGCTAGTTCGCGGCGCTCGTGGCCGTCGTCTCAGCACGAGCCCGGGTTCTGCTGGCACTGGTAGCGGTCGTCAGTCGACAGCGGCCAGGGCGGCCGCGCAGCGTGCTGTGGCCCATTGCCGGCTGCCCTGGTACTGGATGGTTGACACGCCGTTGACGTAGAGGTCGACCTTGCCGAGATTGGGGAGCCCGTAGGCCGCGAACGATGACCACGCCGAGCAGTAGTTGCCCGTCGAAGTGACGGCATCGTCGTTGCCGGAGATGTCGGAGCTGCCGTCGCTGTCGGAGCCGCCGTCGCTGTCGTCGGGGTCGCTGTCATCGATCGTGATCCCTGCGATGTAGTTCGCGCATCCCAATGCAGCGACGGCCTGCGTCCAACCCGGAGCCGTCGCAGCCTTGCCCTTGCTCTTGACAAAGACGTAGCCAAGGCCAGCGCAGGTAGCGACATCGATGGTCGTGTCGAGGTTGTCGTTGAGTTCGCTGAGGGCCGGAATCTCGTAGTCCCAAGCGTCCCTTATCGCCTCGCGAAGCTCCGCGTACGCCTGACGCCTGGCCTCGGAGTTCTCGATGCGGCGGTCCCCCATGCTGGCGAAGAAATCGCCCAGGCCGTCAATGACATCCTGAGTCGAAATCTCGCAATCGTCCGGTGCAGGGGTGACGTTGTAGGAGCCGTCAGCGTTGAGGTTGTTGAGCCCGTCGCGGGTGGCAGTCACCCATGCATCGCAGGCGTTCGGGGTCGAGTCGACGGGTCGGGGCTGGCAGTCGCCGCTGACGAAGGTTCCGCTCAGGCAGGTGCCGTCGTCAGGATCGGTGCCGTGCGAATGGGCGCCGGAGTAGCAGTGGTGCCCGGTCGCTGTGTTCGCATGGCACGACTGGTGGCTGTGGTGAGCGTGCGTGCCGGATGAGCAACGGTGATAGGTCGGCGTACGGCTGTGGCAGCCGTAGGAGCCGTGCTTGTGCTCGCTGCTGCTGCAATGGTGGTCGCTCGGCGTCGAGGTGTGGCAGCTCGTGGTGCCGTGGGAATGCGCCCCGGAGTAACAGTGGTGGCCGGTCGCTGTGTTCGCGTGGCACGACTGGTGGCTGTGGTGGGCATGAGTGCCGGATGAGCAATGGTGGTACATC
Source organism: Candidatus Poriferisodalis sp. (assembly GCF_965237655.1). Lineage (GTDB taxonomy): Bacteria > Actinomycetota > Acidimicrobiia > Acidimicrobiales > Poriferisodalaceae > Poriferisodalis. The sequence goes on along the minus strand of NZ_CBDEGB010000002.1, from coordinate 515,617 downwards.
GGCGTCTTCGAGTGGCACCCGTAGCTGCCGTGGTAGTGCTCGCCGTTGCCGCAGTGAAGCTGCGAGGCCGAGTGGCAGGTGCCCAGGGCGTGGGAGTGCTGACCGGCGGGGCAGTGCATCTCGATGGCGAGGTGGCAGCCGTGGCCGCCGTGGTCGTGCTCGCCGGTCGGACACGGGTGCGTGTGGGCGACGTTCACCGTGCGGCAGTTGTAGGGCTGGTTCGAGACGGGGTCGTAGTCGCAGCGCTCCTCAGTCTGAGTGTCCGCGGCGGCCTCCTCGATGGTGGCCGCGGACACTGTCACCAGCACCGTGGCAAAGATGAGGCCTGCCTGCCACTCGGCGGCTTGGTCGGCGGCCTGGCGTGCCGCCTGCGGGGTTGTGGGGGCACCTCGGCGCTCCTGGGCGGTCTTGGCTACGTGACCAGCCCGGGCAGAGCGCCTGGCAGTTCGCAGGGTCGTAGGCGTCCTAGGAGGGATCGGAGTCGAGAGAGACGATGTGATCGCATTCGAGCGGCCCGGCTTTACAGCAGTTGTGCACGGTGACTGATCCTGCAGGGCCGCCGAGGTACACCATCTGATCGAGATCCAGAGCAGCGACGTCCGCTTCGTTCATGGACCCCGCCCATTTCCCGTCCGGTGCGTACTGGTCGTACAGCGGGCCGCGGTGGCTGCCGGGCAGCACACCCATCGGGGACATCTCAGCATCGACGTCTTCGAGATACACCCCGATGGTGAGGGGGGGTGAAATCGGTGTGGGGCCAGAACTGGATGTCCTGATGCCACTTCACCTCCCTCGCCGCCACTCGACCATTTGAAGTTGAGCTTCGAGTGGTGATACCGGACCGGTCCCCCCAGCAATGCTGAGGCGAGTTGTGCCGGAGGGCCCTCGAAGGTGAACTGCGCATAGGTCGGGTGCTGATCGACCGGGGAGACGAGACGCCGCAGCCTTGGATGCGCTGCGGTGTGTGCGGGCTCGAGGTCGAAGACCTTGCCCGATGCAGTCTCCGACCGGCTGGCCTCGACGAAGTCGTTTGTCACGGCGCGAAGCTCGTCGAGCCATGCCGCTCCCACGAAGCCCCCCAAGCACAGGTAGCCGTTCGCCTCGTACTCGGCGCGCCGACTCTCAGAGATCAGATCGTCTGCAACTGGGGGAGCTTGCGCAAGCGTCATGACCGAAACCGTACCGGGCCGTGCGGCTTCGCTCCGGTGAGCAGCTCGAGCCGGACAGATCGTCCCTGCGGCCGTCGGCACGGCGGGTTGCCCGCTTGCCCTGCTCTTGCGCGGCTTCGTAGTTGTCGACGCGGGCAATGATCTTGTCCCACTCGGCGGCAATCTTGTCGACCTCGGCATTGATGGCGTCGACGGTCTTCTGCCAATCCTTGGCCGCTCGCTCCTGCCGTCGCTGACGCTCCCGGCTCGAAGCCGCTACCGCCCGCCCTATCTGATTCACGTATCGCCCGAAGCTCATCTCTTGCCCCTCTCGCGTGTTCGGCGGCGACACCAGGCGAGCGGGCTCAGGCCGGTTCGAGCACCGGGCTCGGAGCAATCTGGTAGCACGGAGGAGCCACCCCTACGGTCCCCGCGCAGACGCTCAGGAATCGGCGCAGGGGTCCCCTCCTGCGCATCCTCGCTGCCAATGCGAAGGGCCGAGGCACAAAGCCCCGACCCCTCGTGTTGTGTTCAGATTGCGAGGTCTAGCCGTTAGGTGCAGAGGTGGTCTTAGCTTCGGCCCTGCGGCGGCGGATGCGTGCCGCCCCTGTGCAGGCCAGGCCAGCAAACAGGAGGCCGAGAACGACCATACGTCCCTGTGATTGCGAAAGCGACAGCCACTCAAGGGCCGCCAGACAGAAGCAGAAGAGCACGGCCAGCTTCGCCCGGTTAAGCCAAGGGCTCTCGCGCCATCCGTGCGCTTGGTGCGACGTCTCGGTGCGGGCGCTCATGGTCTCAGGGTAGTTCGCGGCGCGCGTGTGGCCGTTCAGGAGCCGAGGAACGGCCCGGAAGGAGTCCCCTCCGCCGCACCCTCGCCGACAATGCGAAAGGCCGAGGCACAAAGCTTCGGCCCCTCCCGTTTGTGTTCAGATTGAGGTTCTAGCCGTCAGACGCACGACTGGCCGACGCCTCGGCCTCGCTGCGAGCAGCCACGCGGCTCCGCCTGCCCCATGCGTAGACCAGAACGAGCGCTGAGATGCCCGCTGCTGGTGCCCAGAGCACCCACCAAGGCCAAGGCCAGAGCCGTTGCACGATATTGAGCAGCACAATCGCGGCAATGAACGAGGGCGTCCAAACCCGAGCACTGGCTCTCTCTCGCGACGGGGCTGGTTTCCCTATGTTGTCGCCCATGTTGTCAGGGTAATTCGCGGGGCTCATGGCCGTCGTCAATCGAGAGCGGCCAGTGCAGCCGCGCAGCGTGCTGTGGCCCATTGCCGGCTGCCCTGGTACTGGGTGATCGACGTGCCGTCGACGTAAAGGTCGACACTGCCGATATTGGGGAGCCCCCAGGCTGCGAACGACTCCCACGGCGCGCAGTAGGTGCCCGTCGAAGTGTCGGAGTCATCGTCTGAGCTGCCGCTCGGCGGGTCCGGCGTGGTGGTGCTGGTGCCGCTGCTGCCGCCGGATTCGCAGCCGGTGCCGGAGTCGGAGTCGCAGTTGGCACCGTCACCGGGCACGGTCGTGTCGGGCTCGTAAAAGGTGCGGTCCGCCCAGTCTGTGAGGTCATCCCATAGCTGATCGCAGGGGTGCTCAATGGTCGCCTCGATGGCAAGTCTGGTGACGATTTGCGCTGCTTCGCTGACGCCTCTCAGAATGGCGTTCACGACTCTGGTCGCGGCACCCCCAGCCACGAACGCGCAGATGATCTCTCCCTCGACATCCACGACCACGCGGCCCGCATCTTGCAAGAACCGGACATCGCCAGCCAGCTCACATAGCTGCCGATGGGCCTGTCAGATTTTTTGTGTATCTGGCTGTGGTGGTGTTCATCGGATGTGGTCGGCGATCCGGTCGCCGTAGTGGACGGTGAGTGTGTTGAGGATGGTTTTCCAGCCGTTGGTCTTGCCGATCAGGTTGCCTCCGGTTTTGCGTCGGGCGGTGGCGACAAGGTAGAGGATCTTCATCGCGGCCTGTTCGTTGGGGAAGTGCCCTCGGTGTCTCACGGCTCTTCTGAATCTGGCGTTGAGCGACTCGACGGCGTTGGTGGTGTACACGACGCGGCGCAGCTCGGGCGGGAACTCCAGGAACGGCACGAACTCGTCCCATGCCTGGCGCCAGGAGCGGATCATGGCGGGGTAGGTGTTCTCCCAGTCGTCGGCGAACGCCTCGAAGCGTGCCTCGGCGGCGGCGACGGTGGGCGCGGTGTAGATCTCGCGCATGGCCTTGGTGATCTGGCCCCAGTGCTTCTTTGACGCGTAGCGGAGGCTGTTGCGGACCATGTGCACAACGCAGACTCCTGTTGTCAACCTTGGGCCTGACGCTGGTTGTTTGGGGGCAGGCGCGCTGGCGGGGCCGACGTCGTTTCGGTCGGCGACGGAGCGAGGGTTGTGGCGTCAGGTCAGCGGGGCGTCTGGGGTCGGTGGATCGCCGGGTCGTAGAGAGTGCGGTCTTGCCAGCAGCGCCACAGGACGCGCATCCAGCTCGAGGCGACGGCACGCAGGGCAGTGTGCTTGGTGGCGCCGCGTTGGCAGGCCCGGGCGTAGCGATCTGCTGAGATGGGGTCGATTCGCTTGAGCACGTAGGCCCAGCTCGTGGTGGTTGCTCGCAGTCGGCGGTTGCAGGCTCGCCGGATCCGGACCCGTTCGATCTTGCCCGACGACAGCGTCACCGGTGCTGCGCCGGCTTCGGCGAGCAGCGCCTGGGCTGTGGGGTAGCGGCCGCGGTCCTCGCCGATCTCTGAGATCAGCTCGGCCGCGGTGACACGGCCAACGGCGGGGAAGCTGTCGATGATCTGATGGTCGGGATGGTCGGCGAGGAGTTCATCGAGGCGCCGGTTGTAGGACCGGAGCTGGTTGTTCAGCAGCTCGAGCTGGTCAGCCAACGCCAGAGCCGCGTAGCTGTGTCCGGCGACGCTGCCCTCTGCTGCGGTGAGCAGGTTGGTGCGGAGCCGCTCGGCGAGCACAGCAGGCGGGACCCGGCCCGAGTAGCCCGTACGGCGACAGAAGCCGGCCATGCGCGCTTCGCCGACCCGGCCAGCAGCCGCCGGGGTCGGGTAGTCACGCAGAAAGGCAAGCGTGACGTCGCGGTCAACGCTGGAGAACAAGCCGGTCACAGAGGGGTGATACGCGATCAGGGTCTCGCGTAGCTGCGCCTCCACGGTGATCTGGTTCTCGACACACTGGCGTCGATGCCGGGTCACGGCCCGCAGCTCGGCCCCCAGCGCCGACGCGGGCGAGAGCGGCCGCCATCTCCAGCTGTCGGTTCGCATCAGGTCGGCCAACACGAATGCGTCGAAGCGGTCGTTCTTGCGAACGGCGGCCTGGTGCCGTTCGCGGGCAGCTGCTGAAACCCGCGGGCTCACCGGGAACACTGCGAAGCCCTCGCTGTGGAGCCGCTCGACGAGCAGCCCCTCGCTTCGCTCGATCGTGACTCCAACGAGTTCGTCGTGACCGCGCAGCACAACGACGAGCTCGTCGATGCCCGCTCGGTCGTGGGCGAAGCGCTGGTTGGTCAGCTCTCGCCCGATGTCATCGACGACTGCGGCTTGGTGATGAGCCCCGCCCCAGTCGATGCCGGCAAAGGTTGCCATGTGTTGTCCTCCGTCGAGGTCGGCTCATCCGCCTCGACAGGCCACCACCGTCACTCGTTTCGGCGCTCGCAGCGCAACTCCTGATTGCAGTTCGAAGCCCGCCATCGACGGAAGGAACAGGTCTGCGTCTGGACCTCCCGGGTCGGTCTGCACTGGTTCTCTTCCGCCGATGCGGATGACACCCGGAACCTTTCCGGGCCCGCCCATGATGAACCAACGAGGTCTGCACCGTGGCCGTCGGGCCAGGTGGCCCGGATCGACTCGGGCAGACCCCGCAGACCGTCGCAGCACACGATCAAAGCGTCGGCCAGGCCGCGGTTTCGCAGCTCGGTGAGCATCGCAGCCCACTGCTTGGCGCCCTCCCCGCCGGCGGGGCCCAGCCACAGCCCCAGAACGTCGCGCTCGCCTTGAAGATCGACCCCGATGGCCACATACACGGGCCGGTTGGCGACCTGGGAGTCACGGACCTTCACGACGATCGCGTCGAACGCAGCACCGGATACACCGGATCGAGGGGCCGGTTCTGCCACACCGCCATGTCGGCCACGATCCCCTCGGTGATCTTCGAGATCGTCTCCCGGCTCACCGACGTGTCATAGATCTCGGCCAGGTGCGCCTGGATCTCGCCGGTCGTGAGGCCCTTCGCGTACAGCGAGATCACGTTCCCCGACAGGCCCTCGAGCCGGCGCCGATGCTTGGGGACCGTCACCGGCGCGAACGTGCCCTCTCGGTCGCGAGGCACCGCCAGATCGACCTCGCCGATCTCGGTCTTCACACGCTTGGGCGTCGACCCGTTGCGCGAGTTCGGCGTCCCGCGTCCCTCGGGGGCATGACGCTCGTAGCCCAGATGCTCGGCCATCTCGACCTCCAGGCCGGTCTGGAGCACCTGGCGCACCAGACCCGTCAGCAGCCCCCCGTCGCCGGTCAGCTCCACGCCCTCGGTGCGCGCCCTGGCGACCAACAGCTCGGCCCAGTCCTTCATCGCCGCCTCGCCCGCAGCGTCGCCAGCCGGCAACGCCGACAGATTCTGATCAGTCACAGACATGATCCTTCCCGGCCCACAGCACACAGCTGCGGACCCTCAGACCACGCCCGATACACAAAATTCCGGACAGTCCCCTGCCGATCGGCATTCCAGCTATAAGCGCCGGGGCAATCCGGGCGCTCGGTGCTGTCGTGGTCGTGGTCGGCAGGGGTTGAGGTGTGGCAGGTGCCTGAGCCGTGGGGGTGCTGGTGCTCGGTCGTCTCGCAGTGGTGGTTAGCCGGGGTCTCGGTGTGGCAGCTCGTTGAGCCGTGCCAGTGCCCGGTACCGGTGCAGTGGTGGCTCGTCGCGGTGTTCGTGTGGCATCCGCCCGCGCCGTGTGTGTGCTGGTGCTCGGCGGCGTCGCAGTGATGATTAGTCGGGGTGGACGTGTGGCAGTTGGTGCTCCCGTGAGTGTGCGCGGTGCCGGTGCAGTGGTGAATGGTCGCGGTGTTGGCGTGGCAGGTGCCTGAGCCGTGGGGGTGCTGGTGCTCGGTCGTCTCGCAGTGGTGGTTAGCCGGGGTCTCGGGGTGACAGCTCGTTGAGCCGTGCCAGTGCCCGGTACCGGTGCAGTGGTGGCTCGTCGCGGTGTTCGTGTGGCATCCGCCCGCGCCGTGTGTGTGCTGATGCTCGGCGGCGTCGCAGTGATGATTAGTCGGGGTGGACGTGTGGCAGTTGGTGCTCCCGTGAGTGTGCGCGGTGCCGGTGCAGTGGTGAATGGTCGCGGTGTTGGCGTGGCAGGTGCCGGTGCCATGAGGGTGCTCGTGGTCGGTGCCGGTGCAGTGGTGATTGTCCGGCGTCTTGGGGTGACAGCTCGTGGTGTCGTGGTAGTGCGCGGTACTGCTGCAATGGTGATTCGACGGGGTGCTCGAATGGCAGGTGCCGGTGCCATGAGGGTGCTGGTGGGCGGCGGTGCTGGTGCAGTGGTGGTTCGCGGGGGTCTCGGTGTGGCAGTCGGTGGTGCCGTGGTCGTGCTGAGTCGAGCTGCACTCCGGCGGCGGGCAGGGGCGTCGGGGCACCGGGGTGTGGCCGTGGCCCGGGCTCCATGTCCCGGTGCCGCACGATGGCGGGGTGAAGCTGTGCGCGTGGCAGTTGCGGCCGGCTCCGCCGTTTGAGTGCTGCCCCGATGGGCACGACGGCGGGCGGGGCGTGGTGTCGGGCGGCGGCGCAATGATCGGGGCGGTGTGCGTGTGGGTCACCGGCACCTGTCGGCAGTTGAAGGGAACGTTGGTGAGGGGGTCGTAGTCGCAGCGCTGCTCGGTCTGGTCGTGCGCGGCGGCTTCGTCGGCGGTGGCTGCGGGCACTGTCACCAGCACCGCGGCGAACAGCAGGAATATCGCACAGGGGGCTCGGCGTCGCTGGCTGCGTCGGATCATGGCGGGTACCTCCGGTTTGTGTGGGATTCCTTCGTTTTGCGCACGCGGGAATCGGACAGAAACAGACACGGCACGGAGAGCCGGCTGGTCGCGCGGGTGCGCGACGCCGGGGCAGGCGTTCTTCAGCGGCTACGCGGGTTTGCGGCTATCGCGCGCTGTTCGGCATGCCAGCAGAGCCCACGCGGCGAATTGGCTTGACAGGCCCACGTGGACGCGCTAGCAATACGAACGTTTCACGCACACCCCAAAACCGCCTCTGAACTGCGGTTTCAGGTAGCTGTCAGCTTCCGGGAGGCCTTCGGCTGGCGAGCACGTGAACTGAGGCGTGGCCTGCAAGTCCGGCTACGGCGCCGTATGCCCCGACGAGCAGAGAGCCCAAGCCCTGGCCAAGTTGGACAGCGGGCGAGACTCCGTCAGGGGCGCACTTCGACGAAGCCCGCTGCGCTGAAGTCGCCGTCGAATGCAAGCGCTTCGGTGATTCTCTCGCGGCGCATGATCTCGAAGCTCGTGGCGTCGACATAGGAGTACGAGCGCTCGTCGTGGGTGGCCAGCCATTCCCAGGCCCGTTCGTCAACGGCGGAATCGGCCAGCGCAATCGAGACGCGCGGCGACTGTCTCACCAGGTTGACGAAGCGCAGAGCCGCCGAATGGCCAGCACGGCGGCGCAACCACGTCCAGGTCTCCCCCATCACCAAGTTGGACGTCCGCAGCGGACTGTTGCCCGGCCACAACGCGGCTGCGTCGCTATGGCGGCGATCGCCGGGGACCAGCAGACCGATCCAGAAAGAGGTGTCGACGAACCTCACGACTCAGTGTCGTAGATGACCGCGTCCAGATCATCGTCAGGGGCGACGTCGATGCTGCCGACGAGCGCGTCCAGCGGGTCCGGGGCAAGCACACCGCCATCACCACGCAGCGCAAGGCGGACGGCCTCGCGCACGAGTGCCGAACGCGAGACCCCGCGTCGGGCGGCAACCGCCGACAGCGCATCGTCGATGTCTGGCTCAATGTATAGCTGTATACGCCGCATATATGGAGTATACATTACTTCTCGCACCATCAGCGGGCCCGGCCGGCGAGACCTCAGAGCTGCCAACCGACTCAAGGCCCAGCGGCCGACGCGCTAGGAGCTGCAGGAGAGCTGGCTGCAGCCGACGCGGGTGCGCGCCCAGTCCGGGCGCAGCGCGGCGTAGGACTCCCGTTCAGGCTGTTCGTCGTAGGGACGGCGCACGACGTCGAGCAGCTCGCCGATGGCATCGGGCCGTCCCTGCGTTGCGCTGTCGATGGCCAGCTGCGCCAAGTAGTTCCGCAGCACGTACTTGGGGTTGACCCGGTTCATTGCCTCGGTCCGGGCCGGGTCGGCAATGCCCAGTGCCCGTGCCCGCGCCGAATAGTGCTCGACGAACTCGGTTGTCGCCGAGCGGTGCTCGTCGGTCACCTCGGCGGGCCGGTAGTAGGCGTTTGCCAGCGGGGCGATGCGCTCAGCCGAATCCAAGCCGTCGGCTGTGACCACCGTGGCGAGACGCCGCCAGAACACCGTCATGTCGGTCTCGACCAGCCGCAGCACCGCCAGCACGCCCGAGGCCAGCTCACGGTCAGCATCGGAATCGATAGCGGGCAGCCCCAGCTTGGCGGCCATCATCGCCGACCACTTCTGCTCGAAATACGGCACGTAGCCGTCAAGCGCCGCCTGCAGGCCCTCTGCCTCGCCGATCAGCGGGTACAGCGCGTTGGCAAGCTGCATGAGGTTCCACTGTGCGACCGCCGGCTGTGTGCCGAACCGGTAACGGCGGTGGGCCGCGTCGGTGGTGTTGGGGGTCCAGTCGGGGTCGTAGTTGTCAATCCAGCCGTAGGGGCCGTAGTCGATGGTGAGGCCCAGGATCGACATGTTGTCGGTGTTCATCACGCCATGGACGAAGCCGACACGCAGCCACTCGCAGACCATCTCCGCGGTGCTCCGCACGACTTCGTCGAAGAACTGCACGTATCGACCGGGTGCGGGTTCGCCCGCCAGATGGGAGAAATCGGCACCAATGACAAAATCCGCCAGCGTGCGCAACGTCTCGATGTCGCCCCGGGAGGCGAAGATCTCGAAGTTGCCGAATCGCACGAACGAGGGCGCCACCCTGCAGACCACTGCTCCCGGCTCAGGCGCCGGGTTGCCGTCATAGAGCATGTCGCGGATGACGAAGTCACCGGTCCCCACGAGGCTGAGCGCCCGCGTGGTGGGCACGCCGAGGTGCGCCATGGCCTCGCTGCACAGGAACTCGCGTACCGAACTGCGCAGGACCGCCAGCCCGTCAGCCGTGCGGGAGTACGGGGTCGGCCCGGCCCCTTTCAGCTGCAGGGTTTGGTGCTGGCCGTTGCGGTCGACCATCTCGCCGAGCGCAATCGCCCTGCCGTCGCCGAGCTGACCGGCCCACGAGCCGAATTGGTGCCCGCCATAGCAATGAGCGTGGGGGTCCATGCCGTCGAGCAGCGTGCTGCCGGCGAACACGGCGGCGAACTGGGGATCGCTCACCAGGTCGGGGTCGAACCCCAGCAGGTCGACCATCTCGGCGCTGTGTGCCAGCAGGTGCGGCGTGGGCGCCGGTGTTGGCGCGACCCGCGAGTAGCAGGCGCCAATCACCTGCCGGCGGTGGTTGACGGTGTCGGGATCGGCCGGGAGCGAGGACGTGAAGCGGTTGTCGAAGCGGACCTCGTCCAGCGAGGAAATCGGCTCCGCCCCTGAGCCAACCATCGGCTCCGCCGATGTGCTCACAACAGCTTCAATCCTTCGTTGTAGCGGCGGGTCGGCAGGTGTTCCTCGCAGAGCAGGCGCGCCATGTCCCGGAATATGCCGGCGGTTTCGCTGTCGGGGTCGACAGCCGTGATCGGCATGCCTTCGTCTCCGCCCGCACGCAATTGCGGCACCAGCGGCACCTGACCCAGCAGCGGCACATCCATCTCATCGGCCAGGGCCTGGCCGCCACCCGAACCGAACAGCTCGTAGCGCTTGCCGTCGTCACCGGTGAACCAGCTCATGTTCTCGATTACCGCCCGCACCTGCAGGTTGACACGCGAGGCCATGTGGGCGGCACGCTGAGCGACCTTCTGGGCCGCGGGCTGCGGTGTGGTCACCACCAGCAGCTCCGAGCGGGGCAGGAATTGCGCCAGCGACAGCGAGATGTCGCCGGTGCCTGGCGGCAGGTCGATGAGCAGGTGGTCGGGATCGTCCCAGAAGACATCGGTGAGGAACTGTTCAAGCGCTTTGTGCAGCATCGGGCCGCGCCAGATGACCGGTTGGTCCTCGCGGGCGAAGAAGCCCATGGACATGCACCGCACACCGTGCGCCTCGGTGGGCACCACCATCTGGTCGATCACGGTGGGGGGACGGTTCACGCCGAGCATCCGGGGAATGGAGAAGCCCCACACGTCGGCGTCGATGACTGCGGTGCGCGTGCCGCGTTGGGCCAGCGCGATCGCGAGATTGACCGTCACGCTGGACTTGCCGACGCCGCCCTTGCCGCTGGCCACCAGCAGTACTCGGGTCTTGTTGCCAGCTTGGGCGAACGGCACGGACCGCCCTTCGGCGTGACCGTGACCTTCGTGGGTGCCCGCGGTGGCAGCAGGATCGCCGATGAGCTGAGCCCGCAGCGCCGATTGCTCGGCCTCGTCCATCACGGTGAATTCCACGACCACGTCGTCGATGCCGTCGAGCGCACACCCGGCCTCGCTGACAGCGTGCGAGACGTGTCCGGCAGCGGGCCAATCGCGCGACGGCAGGGCGACCAGCACCTGTGCGGCACGCCCCGCGACGGCCGCAGCGCGCAGCATGCCCATCTGGCCGATGGGCCGGCGCAGCTCCGGGTCGATCACGTCGGCCACAGCGGCGGCCAGCTGCTGATCGGTGACGGTCGCTGCTCGGCTGTCGGTGGCTGAATCTCGGCGCTTGGCCCTCACTGGGTGCCCCTGACCGGTTGCGATCGATTGCCGCGTGGTGACTGCACCGGCGTTGCAGCCGCACCAGCGGCCCGCCTCGCACGCTACTGGCGCGACCGTCAATCAGCCCACTCATTCAGTTCACAACTGTTCTCTATTCACTGCGAATGTGAATCAAGCTGACTACATGGCAAGGGGAGGAAATTCACAGTTGGTACTATATTCACAATGAATGTGAATAACAATATTGAGTGGCATCTAGGGGCAGAACTTGAAGCTGAGGTATTCCGCATCCTGCGAGCGATCCCAGAATTCAGCGTCACGGTGGAGCAAGGCCACATTCACCACGCCGATGCCGTCGTGCGCCACGGTGGCTCAGCGACACCGATAGCGATTCAAGTCAAGACCCGAGTCAGCAGCGCCGCCGCCCATCACATCGCTCATCAGGCACGACAGCTCTCGATACCGACGGTGGTCATCGCACGCGAAATGACCGACAGGGCTCGCGAAATCCTCGGCACGGAAGACATCGGGTCGATCGACGGTCTCGGCAATATCCGCTTGAACTTGCCCGGACTCATCATGAGAATCACCGGCGAGCCGCGTCCCAAGCGTGCCCCTCCCCCGACCCGCCTGTCGGGCAAGTCCAGTCTGGTGGTTCAAGCGATGCTCCTTGAGGCCAAACGCCCCTGGCGCGTTACTGACTTGGCAAAGCGAGCCGGGGTGTCGGTCGGACTTGCGCATCGAGTGTTGCAGCGCCTCGACGGAGAGGGTGTCGTCGAATTTGACGGTGCCGGACCGACCAAGACTCGGCGCCTCGCCAACCCAGCGGCCTTGCTCGATCTGTGGGCGGAGGAGCACCGTGACCGGCCGCTGCGACGACCTGCATTCCTGCTTACGCCCACCGACAGAAACCTGGCAGACGCGCTCTGCGATGGACTCGAAACGACCGCGATCGACTACGCCCTGACCGGAGCGGCAGCGGTCGCGCGTATCGCGCCACTAGTCACCAACGTCGCTGTCGCAGAAGTCTGGCTGGAGGCCACCGCAGACCCCAGCGCCGTCTGTGAAGACCTCGGTGCGCTGGAGGTCGCTTCGGGTCCGAATGTCGTATTCCTCCAAGAACCAGGTGATGCGCCGTTGGCATTTCGCACCCGCGATAACGGCGTATGGACCACCAATCGCTTCCGGCTCTTTCTCGACCTCCGGCGCGACCCAAAGCGCGGGCGTGAGCAGGCCGACTATCTGCGTCGCGAGCTCATTGGCTTTTGATGACGCCCAGTCACCAGGGCGAATACAACGCCGCAACGACGGACCTCTGCGAGCGAGTCTTGGTGACCTCGTGCTCGCCGGGCTGCTGCTGCGATCGAGATCTCGCCGCGCAACACAGCCAGCACGATTCTCGTCTTGTCCTCCACGGACTTGGTGGGCTGACGGCCCATCAGGGTTCTCCTTCAGGTCAGCACCAAACCATGACCTGTCTCAAAAAGCCTGACACGGGACACGTCCACAACGCCGCCACGAGACCCTGTGGCGGATCTGGCGGCGGCCGCCCAAGGAATACTCCGACGTGCAACGCGAGAAACCCGAGCGGGTGCTAATCATCGCTGCGATACGTCGTTGTGTTCTATGATCATGCGCCGCGGAACCTCGGATTCTGAAATCGGTTGATGACATGGGTAACGGAAGTGCTCGGCAGGGTCCGTTGGTCTGACGGACGTCTCGCCAGTTATCGGCAGGACCATGTCGCGTTTGGCCTCCACCTGTTGTCCATGGCGTCGGCGATCACAGTGACCATCCTGTGGATGGTCACTTCGAGATGGGCGATGTGGTGGGTGCTGGTACCGATGAGTATCGCGAGCAACCTTGCGCTGGAATTCATCGCACGGATCCGCTTGCGTCGCACCGTGCGTCGGGTCGAAGCTCTCGGCGTTGCAGGGCGGGATCGAGTCAAGGTGAGTCTCAAGGAAGAGATCAACCACCAGCTCAGCCACTTCGACGACTACGCGATTCGGAGTTGCGATCGGAAAGCGGAGGAGTTCCTGGCTCGAGCCGCGACGGCGAGAGCCAGCGGAGGCAAGAAATCTGATGCCAAGTACCTACGACGAGCTGAGCGTGAGCGCAAGTACAGCGAGTGGTACAGGCGCATCGTCGAGTACAACGCCCGCCGATGCTGAACGCGTCTTGTCTTCGAAGCTGTCGGCGATTCGGCTTGCGCAGGCGTGACGCTGGATCCGCTCGGCCTGCGGTCGATGCGCCAACCGGAGTGGACCCGCGCTCGGAGGTGTTCGACTGCGCGTCTTTGCTCTCGCCCTACGGTCAGCTATTCGAGTTCGGCCTGCATCTCTGTGATCGCGCTCTCGAGGGCCGCTGCCATGGCGGGGGGCGGGTTGCGCTGGAGCGCCGACTGGTAGTAACGGATGGCAGCAGGCAGGTCGCGTTCGACAAAGCGGGCCGTGTAGCCGCGGAACACCCACGGATCGAACTCGCCAGGGTTGAGCGCCACGGCCGCATCGAGCGATGCGATGCCCGCGGTGATCAGCTCGGGATCGAGGATGCGCACCAGCAGCCAGCCACGAAGGGCCAAGGCCTCGGTGTCGTTGGGATCTTCGGCCAGCACCCGGTCGAGATCGACCAGCGCCGACTGCAGGTCGCAGCCGGCGACAAGTGCATCGGCGGTTTCGCCGGAACTGGACGAGCCCTGAGCTGACAGCGATTCGCAGTGACGCAGGTGCAAGCGAGCAGACAACACCAGTGCGCCGCGCAGGTCGCGGTCGAGGCGGAAGATCTCCTCCAGCGTGGCGCGGGACTCGTCGAGCTGGTTCGCAGCGAACTGGCGCTGACCATCGACCAGCAGCGAACGGGCCGAGCGGTCGATATCTCCCGAGATGGTCTCGCCCGACAGGCGCAGCCCGACCGAACGCGCCACGAGCACGCCAGCCAGCGCGCCGACGAGCACGAGGGCGCCGACGGTCACGACCGAGACAAAGCGAAATCGCCGCGGCCGTGGCTCTTCAGGCGGATGCTGAGGCGCAGAAGCTTCCCCGGCGCCGTCTCGGGGTGGTTCGTCAGCACGCGCCCGAGCCCGCCAGCGACGAGTTGCGGCCCACAGGCCTGCCACAGCCGCGGCGAACGCGGCCACCGGGAGCGCCCACACCAGCGTGCCCACTCCCTCCCCTGGCGGTAGCGCGTTCACATCGTCGCCGTAGGCGGCAGCGAGGTCGGCCCGGATCTCCGAGTCGCTGCGACCGGCGTCCACCCAGAGATCGATCTGGCGCCGCATGGCAGCGGCCGCTGGCGCGTTCGACTCGAGCACGCTCTGGCCGTCGCAGACCGGGCAGAGCGTGGCTTGCTTCAGCTCGTAGGCGCGCTCGGCCTCCGTCGCGGGCGGGCGTGACGCCGTGGCGGCAACGACGGCAGCGATGATCGCCACGGCAACGACGACGAGCCAGCCGATACGCCGCATTCTGGGACCACGGTGCTGCGGCCGGGTCGTCGCGGCGGGCGGGGTGCTCTCGGGCGAGCTCATGCTGCGCTCATGAACCGGGCTGCGACGTCGCTGCGCCCTCGCTAGCGGAACCCAGCAGCAGCGCTATGACAACGTCGGGATCGTCAGCGCTGATCTGACCCTGCCAGCGGGCCGCCACGATGCCCTCGGGCGTAATCAGGAACGACTCAGGCGGCCGCAACACTCCGAACTCGACGGCCCATCGGGAATCGGGATCGTCGATGACCGGCCAATTGCCTCCGAGACGCTCATAGAACGCGACGGCATCGTCGGTCCGATCGCCGAACGGGACGGCAATCAAGGCGCCGTCGTACCGATGGCGGAAGACCCATTCGGCCAGCGCAGGGTGTTCACGCTCGCACGGCACGCACCACGACGCAAAGAAGTTGACGAGCACCCACCGGGGCGACGCTGCATCGATGTCGAAGCGCGCCACACCGTCGGGACCGATATGCACACCCGGCATCGCCTGCGCACCGCCGGCCTGCACGAACTGCTCCTGCGGCCAGATCAGCTCGCCTCGAAGCGGTGGCACCAATTCGCCGATGAGCGGGCTGGCAGCCCGGATGCTGCCGCCGTCGGAGTCTCGCGTCGCCAGGAGCGCGATCAGGCCCGCCGCCGCCAGTCCGACGAACACCGCCGTGATCCGAACCCAGGCTCGGCGACGCGGCGCCACCTGGCGGCTGCCGCTGTCGCTGTCGAGGGGCGCTTGCGGCTCCGCGCTCGACATCCCTTCAGGTTCTGGCGTCACGAGCGGCGCTCCCCTGTAGCCGCACCGGCTCGCTCCTGTGCAGAGTCGACGGTTGGGCGAGCACCGCCCCCGCGCGGGACCCGGTCCCGCGCTCCGATGCGGTTCGGCACCAATGCCGCAGCAATGCCCAGCGCAAGCACGGCGCCGCCCAGCCACATCCACGCCACCAATGGCTTGATGAGCACACGCAGCGCCACCTCGCTGCTGCCTTCTTCGGGAATGGTCGCAAGCGCCAGGTACACGTCGTCGACCAGGCTCGTCGCCACCGACGGCGTCGAGATCGGCTGGCCGAATTCGGCGAAGCGCGTCACCGCAGGCTCGAAGGTGCCCCGGTTTTCTACGTCCACACGCACCCGAACCACCCGGTTGCCGTTCTCGATCGTGTCGGTCAGGCCCAGGTACGTGACCTCGTGGCCGGCAACCACGCCGGATTCACCCGGCGACAGCGTGAACTCGCCTTCGGACCCGTACGCGCTCGACGCGATGAAACCGAATGCGATCACGCCCACGCCGATATGGGCGATCATGCCGCCGCCGGTGCGGCCGAGCAGGCCACGCCAGCCGTTGCGCCGCACGCCCAGCCACAACAGCCGCGCGGCACTGCCGATCACGAATCCCCCCAAGCCCAGCGCCAGCACCTGCCACAGGCCGCGCGCACCGGCCCACACCGCCAGCACCATGGTCAGCGAGCCGATCGCAGCCGGCCACAGCATCCGCCGCGAACGCAGCTCAGCAGGCGTGTCGCGCCAATTCAGCGCCGGGGACAGGGCCATCAACCCGAGCAGTGCAATGCCCACCGGTGCCAGCATCCGATCGAAGTACGGCCGCCCGACAGCCAGCCGTTCCTGCGACACAGCTTCGGCCAGAAGCGGGAACACCGTGCCAAGCAGCACCACGAACGCCGCCACCGCGAAGAGCAGGTTGTTCCCCAGGAACGACCCTTCCCGCGACCAGATCGATCCCAGGCTCGCGGGCTTTCGCAGCGCTTCGCCGCGCCACGCCACCAGCACCACGCCGGTCGCCACGATCACGGCGAAGAACGCGAGCAGTAGGGGCCCCAGCGAGGACTCGCTGAACTCGTGCACCGATTCGAGCACGCCTGAGCGGGTCAGGAACGTGCCGAAGATCGTCAACGCGAACGTCACAATGAGCAACGACAGATTCCACACACGCAGCATCTGGCGCCGCTGCTGGGTGATCAGCGAGTGCACGAACGCTGTGGCGGTCAGCCACGGCAGCAGCGAGGCGTTCTCGACGGGATCCCACGCCCAGTACCCGCCCCAGCCCAGGACCTCGTACGACCACCAGGCGCCCAGCATGATTCCCGTGCCCAAGCTGCCCCATGCCACGAGCGTCCAGCGGCGTGTATCGGCCAGCCAGCGGCTGTCGAACCGCCCCGTGACGAGCGCAGCCACAGCGAACCCGAATGGCACGGTGAAGCCGACGTAGCCGAGGTACAGCATCACCGGATGAATCGCCATCAGCGGGTGGTTGCGCAGAAGCGGATTCAAGCCGCCGCCGTCTGCGGGAGGGTTGGCCAGCGTGGCGAACGGGTTCGCCGGACCGGCGAGGAGTGCAAAGAAGAAGATGCAGACGCCCAGCATCACCGCTAGCGCCCATGCCACCGTCGGTTCGGCAGTCCGGCCGCGAAATCGCCACGCGGCGGTGCCGACGTAGCCGCACAGCACCAGTGCCCACAGCAGGATGGACCCTTCGAGCGCGCCCCACAGTGTCGCCATCTTGTAGATGAACGGGGTGGCGATGGTGGAGTTGCGCGCCACGTAGGCGACCGAGAAATTGTCGCTGAGCAGCGCGAACTCCATCGCGCCGACGGCCAGCACGCAGCCCGCAGCCATTGCCGCGATCCACGCCAGCGCCTGGCGGCACCGCTCGGGCTGCCCCAGTGCTCTCGCAGCGACCAGCGTTCCGGCACCGCCGAGCGCGCTGACGAGGCCGACGGCCACGCCGAGCGTGCCCAGCACGGCGATCACAGCCGGGGCACCTCGAACGGGCAGCTGTCAAGGAAGCCCTCGGGCGGTTCGTCGGGATCTGGGATCCGTTCCGCGTTCGCCGCCTCGTACTCATTGGTGTGCTTGATGAGCATGTTGTCGCTCGAGAAGAAGTGCGTGTCTCGACCGGCAACCGTCACGACGCTCCCGGTTACCCAGCGGCCTTCGAGCACCACCGGGATCCACGGCGATTCGAACAGGTCTGGAGGGTCGACGGAGTGCCGCACCGACACCGATGCGCAGTTGTGGATCACCTCGAAGGTGGTCACGCCGCCGTCGAGTTCCACCGACCTAGGCACCACCCGTCCCTGCAGACGGAACCGGCGGTCGCCGAGTTCGACGCGCTCGGCGATGGCCTCATCGGCGTTGCGGAAGAACAGGGTGGCGTTGCGCAGTCCGGCGATCGCTGCCGCGCCGCCCGCGATGAGCAGCAGCAGCACGAACCCGCCGACCATGGCCTTGCGTCGGCGCCCCATCTCCCTGCGTGCCGCTGCACGATCGGGAGCCTCCTCGAGCGGGTGCCGGGGGCTGAGGTCCGTCATGTTTGTGCGGTCTCGTTGCTCGGATCCCCCGCAGACTCTGTCTTGCCAATCCCCAGGTCCCGACCGAGTGCGCGGCCGCGGCGGACTAGCCAGAGGGCGTAGGTCACAACTGCGGCCGCCACCAACACGTAACCCGTGAGCACGTTTGCTGCGTAGGTCATCGTCCCGCCGCCTGTTCGCTGCGGCGCTCTTCGAGGAGCTCTTCCAGGGTTGCTTCCTCGGCGAGTTCTTCGAGGCGCAGCACCCGGTAGCGGTGGATGCCGATCCACAGCGCCACCACAGTGAAGACGGCCCATGAATACAGGAGGGTCCAATAGATCTCGCCGGCGAAATTGCGGTCGCCCCCGAGCCCGAGGTTCAAGCTGGCCTCTTGATGCAGCGTGCGCCACCAATCCACCGAGTAGTGGACGATCGGCAGGTTGACGACCGCGATGAGGGCCATCACCGCCGACCGCCGCGCCCTCGAGCGAGGTTCGGCGGGCAGGCGCCGCAGCGCCAGGTAGCCGAGATAGGTCACGAACAGCAGGACGGTGGTGGTCAGCCGGGCGTCCCATTGCCAGTAGGTGCCCCAGGTCACCTTCCCCCACAGCGACCCGGTCACCAGCGTGAGTGCGGTGAACAGCACGCCGAGCTCGGCGGCAGCTCCAGCCACGCGGTCCCACTGCCGCGCCTGTCGATCCGCGATGACGCCCTCCAAGCCTCCGGCGCCGCTGCGGGTCCGCCACAGCACTTTGGCGCTGGCGAATGCGGTCAGCACAAAGCCGCCATAGGCGACCCAGATCGAGGGCACGTGCACGTACATCAGCCGGACGGCGTCGCCTTGCACCCTGTCGGCGGGCGAGATCCACAGCGCCAGCAGTGCCATCACGGCGACTGCCGCGATCGCCACCACACCCAGCACCCGGGTCGCGACGCTGCCGGTCATCGACAGCGACGCGGTGCGTTGCGCCTGCTGGCGCAGGTCGGGCTCAGCGGTCCCGATCATCGTGAGCCCGCGTTCATGACTCAGGCGTCCTCCAGCAGCGGACCAGCCGCCGCCCAACCCACTGCGATGTAGGTAACCAGCACCACTGCCAGCAGTGCTGTCCAGCTCCAGCCTTGGTCGGCGCTGGTCCCGAGCGCCACGTCGAACGCCCGGGTTCCGGCCAAGAGCACCGGTGCTGCCACCGGGATCAGCAGCAGCGGGAGCAGGGTATCCGCCGACCGCAGACCTACCGTCATCGCCCCGTACAGCGTCCCGCAGATGGCAAACGCAGCTGTGCCACAGAGCCCTGCAACAACGACCAGGAGCCAGTCGTCGACGGTGACCGAGTAGAGCACCAGCAGACCCGCGGCGGTGAATACGGCTACCACGATGAGCTGGATGGCCAGCGCTGCCGCCTTGCCCCAGAGGATGGCCGCGGGCACCAGCCCGCCGAGGCGCAGCGCGTCCAGGTTCCCACCTTCGGCCTCGATGTCGAAGCTGCGCTTCGCCCCGAGCACGCCTCCGAACAAGACGGCCACCCAGAACAGACCGCCCGCCCCGGCGCCAAGCAAGGACGGATTTGCGTCGAATGCGAATGCGAAGACCACCAGGATGAGCAGCACCGTCGGGACGATCTGGATGAGCGTTATACGGGCCCGTCGCTCGACGGTCAGGTCCTTACGGCAGACGAGCCAGATCTCACGCCACATCGGTTGGACCGTCCGTGCGTGGCGCGGGAGCGATCGCCTCGACCCGGCCGCCGGCGAGCACTACCTGGCGAGCGGCCGCAACCCGTGCACGGCCCGTCTCGTGCGTCGCGAACATCACCGTGGCTCCCGCCTCGACGGCGTAGGCCAGCATCTCGTCGAGCGCGTCCCTGCTCGACTCGTCAAGTCCAGCGTGCGGCTCGTCCAGCAGCCACAGCCGCGGGCGGGCGATGGTCAGGCAGGCCAGCGCCACTCGCCGCTGCTGACCCTCAGAGAGCCGTCGGATGGCAACTGCGGTCAGGCGACCACCGAGTGCAAAGCGTTCGACCGCGGCTGAGACCTCGGCGGAGGCCGCGCTATGCAGGGCCGCGCAGTGGCGCAGCTGGTCGTCAACTCTCAGATCGCCGTAGAGCGGGGCCCGATGTCCCAGCAATCCGACGTGACGCCGCACTGAGCGACGGTCTGCGATGAGGTCGAAGCCCAGCACCTCGGCTCGCGCGCCTCGTAAGGGCACGAGACCCGCACACGCCCGCAACAACGTGCTCTTGCCTGCGCCGTTGGGACCCCTCAGGCAGACCATCTCGCCGGCTTGCACCGTGAGGTCCACACCCGCCAATGCAGGAAAGCGGTCCAACAGGGCCACGACGCCCTCGAAGGCAACGGCAGCTGCCACGGAGCGTCAAGGCTACGGGTGGGTTCGGCCGCTCAGGGCGTGGCGACCACCGCAAGCACATCGCCCTCGGCGACGGTGTCGCCCTCGGCCACGTGCATCTCCGCCAACGTGCCGCCCTCGGGAGCAGTGACAGGAATCTCCATCTTCATGGACTCGAGGATGAGCAATTCGTCGCCGGCAGCGACGGCGGTTCCCACGTCGGCGACCACCTTCCACACGGTCGCAGTCAACTCAGCTCGAACGTCCAACAAGTCGTTTCTCCTCCACGGACCCGGGCCAAAAGCCTGCGCCAAGCTAATCGAGGCGGCGACCGAACGCCCAGATCTCGTGGCTGGCACCTCTGTCTGCGGCGTCATTCTTGGCGCTTCACCATCCACAAGTGCGCGCGAACCGGTCGGTACTGTCGACATGCGGTGTTCTTCATCGTGCTCGCGGCGACCATCGGAATTGGCATCGGCTTCGCTGTCGCCCTTGTCAATGGCGGCACGCCGCGCGAGATCTTCGGCAGGCTGCGAGCACTTCGGATCAACCATTGGCCAGTGTTCGCGCTCGGAGTTGTCCTGTCGCTCGCTGTCGGGTTGGACACCAACATGCTCGCGGGCCGCTTCGCGCTGGGCGTCTCGCTTGCGCTGCTGCTCGCAGGTTGCCTGCTCAACCGACACATCACCGGTGCGCGTATCGCTGCGATCGGCATTGCCGCAAACCTCGCAGTGCTCCTCGTGAACGGCTACCTGCCAGTGAACGAGGGCGCTGTGGTGGCTGCAGGCATCATCGACTTCGACGGACTTGACCGGGTACTGCTCGGCGCTGCCCGCCGGTGGTCCGACGACGCGACGATTGCCGCGTGGCTCGGCGGTGCAATCCCGCTTGCACCGCTGAGAGATGTCATCACGCTGGGCGATCTGGTGACCGCCGCCGGTTTGGCCAACGTCGGATTCCGGCTCATGTGGCCGGCGGCGTGGGTTCTACGACGGCTCGAAGCGGTGTCGGGAAGCCAGTTTGAGGACTACGACGATGGGACAGTCATGCTCAGGCCGGTGGCGCCGCCCACAACCCTGGAGCATCCGCCGCTGGTCGGCGCGGCAGCAGCGTCGCCAGCGTCGCCAGCACCAACGGCACCCGCAGCCCCGACGGAACCGCCGAGCCCAGTGCCGGCACACAACGAGCCGGCGTGGGCATCGCGAGTCGAACCAGCGCCGTGGCCGGCCCCGGCCCCGTGGCCCAATGAGATCGAAACCCCCGACCGCACCTCGAGCGGCGAGCCCACCGAAGCTCACGATCCGCAGCTCTTCGGAGCCTGAAGGCCTTTCGAGCTTTCTGTGTGCAAATTTGCCGCCTGTGGCGGCATTTCTGCACAGAGTTAGGGCGGTCGGGGCAGGCAGGCATCGCCGCCTATCCGCAGTCTCCGGCTGCGGCGCCGACGTAGTACCGCGCCTACGACGGCACGACGATGCCTGTGCCGTGATCCGTGACGAGATAATGGGGGGCCGTGGCCACCGCCCGGAAGTCCAATCGCGAGATACCTGACATCGATCGCGGCCCAGCGCATGCGGCAGGCGATCCCTTCGACGATGTTCTCGTCCGGCGAGCACGGCTGAAGCGGATCTCCAGCCTCGGACAACGGACGGGGTACGGCCTGTATGTGGCATCGCTTGTCTGCGGGGCCATCGGCATCCGCTGGGGATACACACCGCTGCTCGCCACGCTGATCGCCGTGGCGCTCGTGGTCGGATCGATGCTGCTTGCGCCCACCATCGTCATAAGCCACGGCATCAAAGCCGCCGAGCGTGAAGAGCGTCGAGCCGCGGCGACCAGATCGACACAGTGAACGAGGATCGAATGGCGCAAACTGCGGGCGACAACCCGCACTCAGGCGCTCTCGAAGGCATACGCGTTGTCGATCTGACGACGGTGCTCATGGGACCGCTGGCATGCCGGATGCTGGGAGATCACGGCGCCGACGTCATCAGAGTGGAAACGCTCGTCGGCGACTCCACGCGCAACGGCCTGCCGGCCCGATCCGCTGGCATGTCTGGGTTCAGCCTCAACATTCAGCGCAACAAGCGCTCGCTGGCGCTGGATCTCAAGTCCCCGGCCGGGCGTGAGGCAATGGAAAGGCTGCTGGCCAGCGCTGACGTGCTCATCACCAACATGCGAGCGGCGGCCCTAGAACGCCTCGGTCTCGATGCCGACACCCTGCGGGCTCAACACCCGCAGCTCATCTGCTGCCGAGGGAGCGGCTACGGCAGTGGCGGTCCATATCGCGACAAACCCGCCTACGACGACGCGATCCAGGCCGCTTCGGGCCTGTCGGATCTGATCGGCCGTATCACTGGCGAACCCGGCTTCGTTCCTGCCGTGATTGCCGACAAGGTCACCGGACTGCATGTCGTCGAAGCCGTGCTCGCCGCCCTCTTCCACCGTGAGCGCACCGGTATGGCCCAGACCATCGAGGTGCCCATGTTCGAGACC
The DNA here is from genome assembly GCF_965237655.1 of Candidatus Poriferisodalis sp. Taxonomy (GTDB): domain Bacteria; phylum Actinomycetota; class Acidimicrobiia; order Acidimicrobiales; family Poriferisodalaceae; genus Poriferisodalis. The sequence continues at coordinate 492,936 of NZ_CBDEGB010000002.1, read as the reverse complement.
ATGGTGGCGTTCAATCTGGTGGAGCACTACCGCGGCGCAGTCTTCGAGCCACCAGAGGGACCCTTCGGCTACGACCGGTTGCTGACTCCGCACCGGCGCCCCTACCCCACTGCCGACGGTTGGGTGTGCCTGCTGCCCTACAACGATGCGCAATGCCGGGCCTTCTTCACATTCGTCGACCGGCCCGAACTGGCTGACGATCCGCGCTTCGCCAGTCACAACTCCCGGATTGCGCACGTCCACGAGCTGTATGCGCTCTTCGGGGAGCTCTCGGTGCGCCGCACGACGGACGAGTGGATCACCTATTGCGACGAGCTCTCGATCCCGGCCGCGAGGGTCATGGACCTGGCTGATCTCGACGGCGATCCTCAGCTGGCGGCTGTCGGCCTGGTGAGCATCTCAGAGCATCCCACTGAAGGGGCGTACCGCTACGTGGCTGACCCGGTTGTCTACTCCGAGACGCCGACGCGCCTGCGCCGTCATGCACCGCTGCTGGGCGAGCACGCGGTCGAGATTCTCAGCGAGCTCGGCTACGACGCGGCCGAGATTGACGGCTTGCGAGACGAGGGCGTCATTGTCGTGCCGGGCTAGCGGTCACGTCGAGCCCCCAGCCGTTCCGAACTCATGGAGGGCAACGCAAAAGGCACCCCCCTGAAGGGGTGCCCCTACGTCGGCTCGTTGCCGATAGCGCGGCGCCCTCACTGGCGCCGCTCATGACGCTGGCTAGTCGCCGCGTCCTCCAATGCCCTGCTTCAAGGCGCTGATTGCAGCGTCTCGAACCGGGATGAACGCAACAATGGCGATGGCCGTGGCCACATCCATACCGAAGCGTCCGAGTGACAGCACTTCGAAACTGGCCCCGTACCCAAACAAGGCTCCGCCGTCATTGGCTTGCGAAACCAGTACTAACAAGTAGGCCCAGATCAGATTCAGGTTGCTGCCGATAATCGGTATGGACTTCAGCGTGTCGTTCACTTTGGCCGTGTCAAGGACACTGTCCACGACGACCATCGCTCCCTGGAACACCATGCCCAGGATGATCAGCGTCAAAATTGTCGTCATCATGCTTATCGACCCCCCTTTGGTCGGCAGTACTTGACTGCAGCTGCCTTCCGCCTCCGCAGTCGACAACCACCGTACACACTAGTCAATGTCGTTGCGCTTCTGTGACAATTCTGTAACAGTTCTGTTTTCTTGGGATTCACCTCGCGTGCGGGGCGGTCGCTCAGTCTCGGCCACCGCCCGAGCGCGCCGGTAGCTTTGCCGCGCATGACGCAGGTGCCCGACAAGCCCACGGTCGACGGGCTCGAGGCGAAGTGGTCGCAGCGCTGGGAAGCCGACGGCGTGTACCGCTTCGATCGCACTGCCACCCGCGAGCAGGTGTTCAGCATCGACACGCCACCGCCGACCGTCAGCGGCTCGCTGCACATGGGCCACGTCTTCAGCTACACCCACACCGACAACATCGCCCGCTACCGACGCATGGCCGGCGACGAGGTCTTCTACCCGATGGGCTGGGACGACAACGGCCTGCCGACCGAGCGGCGCGTGCAGAACTACTTCGGCGTGCGCTGCGATCCCTCGCTCCCCTATAACGAGGGCTTCGCGCCTCCGTCCGACGGCGGCGATCCGGCGGCGGTCGAGGCACGCGGCGAACTGGCGATCTCGAGGCGCAACTTCATCGAACTGTGTCATGTGCTCACCGCCACCGACGAACGGGCCTTTGAGGAGCTGTGGCGCCAACTCGGACTGAGCGTGGACTGGTCGATGACCTACGCCACGATCGACGAACGCTGCCAGCGAGTCGCGCAGCGTGCATTCCTGGAGAACCTCGCGCGTGGCGAGGCGTACCAGATCGAAGCGCCGTCGCTGTGGGACGTCACCTTCGGCACCGCAGTCGCCCAGGCCGAACTCGAAGACCGCGAGCGGCCCGGCGCATACCACCGCATCGCTTTCCATCGCATGGACTCACAAGGCGGCCGCAACGTCCCAGCATCGAGTGGCCCAGCGTCAAATGGCACAGTCGAGATCGAGACGACCCGGCCGGAACTGCTGGCCGCGTGCGTGGCGCTCGTGGCCCACCCTGATGACGAGCGCTACCAGCCGCTGTTCGGCTCAACCGTGGTGACGCCGCTGTTCGGAGTGGAAGTCCCAGTGGTTGCCCACAAGCTGGCCGAGCCCGATAAGGGCACCGGCATCGCCATGATCTGCACCTTCGGCGACACCACCGACGTGACGTGGTGGCGCGAGCTGGACCTGCCCGTGCGGGCGATCGTGGACCGCCGGGGTCGCATTGCTGCGGATCCGCCTCCGGGCATCGACTCGCCTGCGGGGCGCGAGGCGTATGAGCGCCTGGCAGGCCGCACCGTTGGAGGCGCTCGGATTGCGACCGTCGAGCTGCTGCGCGACTCGGGCGAGCTCATCGGCGAGCCACGACCCGTCACTCACGCGGTGAAGTTCTTCGAGAAGGGCGACCGGCCGCTCGAGATCGTGTCGAGTCGCCAGTGGTACATCCGCAACGGCGGGCGTGATGCCGAGTTGCGTGACGCGCTGATCGCCCGTGGCTCGGAGATGACGTGGCATCCGCCGTACATGCAGGGCCGCTACACGAATTGGATCGAAGGTCTGAGCGGCGATTGGCTGATCAGCCGTCAGCGCTATTTCGGCGTGCCGATCCCGCTTTGGTACCCGCTCGACGACGCCGGCGAGCCGATCTGGGAGCGGCCGCTCGTCCCCGACGATCGTGCTCTGCCGGTCTATCCGAGCAGCGACGTGCCGGCCGGCTACGACGAGTCGCAGCGTGGCAAGCCCGGCGGCTTCGTCGGGGATCTCGATGTGATGGACACCTGGGCGACATCGTCACTGACGCCCCAGATCGCATGCGGGTGGAGTGAGGATCCTGATCTGTGGGCGCGCACCTACCCGATGGACATGCGCCCCCAGGGTCACGACATCATCCGCACCTGGCTGTTCTCTACTGCAGTGCGGAGTCACCTCGGCCACGACTGTGCGCCGTGGCGGCACTGTGCACTGTCGGGCTGGATCCTCGACCCGGACCGCAAGAAGATGTCCAAGTCCAAGGGCAATGTGGTGACGCCGGTGGACCTGCTCGACACCTACGGCGCCGACGCCGTTCGCTACTGGGCAGCCAACGGACGGCCCGGCACCGACACCGCCTTCGACGAAGGCCAGATGAAGATCGGGCGCCGCCTGGCGATCAAGCTGTTGAACGCCGCGAAGTTCGCGCTGACACTGGCGGGCGATGCCGCCCACGGCGACGGCAGCCGCCCCGACGAACCAGTCGGCAATGCGCTCGACGCTGCGTTGCTCGCTGCGCTCGCAGATCTGGTGCGCGCCACTACCGACGCATTCGAGTTATTCGACTACGCGCGGGCTCTGGAACGGACCGAGCAGTTCTTCCGGCAGTTCACCGACGACTACGTCGAACTGGTCAAGGGACGTGCGTACGGCGGTCAAGGTGCCGAGGCGGCAGCAGACGCGCATCGCACGCTCACCGTGACGCTGGACACCCTGGTGCGCCTGTTCGCGCCGTTCCTGCCCTTCGTCACCGAAGAGATCTGGTCGTGGTGGCGCGACGGCTCGGTCCACGCTGCCAGTTGGCCGAACGCCGAAGACCTCACAGCACTCGCTTCAGGCAATCACTCTGGCGCTTTGTCCGTCACTGCTGCAGTGCTGAGCGAGGTGCGCCGCGCCAAGACCGAGGCGAAGCGGAGTCTTCGAGTGCCTGCGGACCACGTCACGGTCACCGCTTCGGCCGCCGACATCGCGCTGCTGGATCTCACTCGCAGCGATCTCACCGACGCCGGTCGCATCGGCGAGCTCTCGCTTCGCGCCAACGGATCGGCGACCCGTCCCGAGGTCGCCGTCGTGCTCGGCGACGCAGACTGACGCAAGACGGTCCCGAGCAGCTCGGTCCCAGCGCCGCTGCGGTGAGCGCTGCTCGGACGAGCGCCGCTCTTTGGGGTCTACAGGTCTGAGTCGCCGCCGTCGCTGTCGGATTCGGCGTGCCCGGCCTCGCTTGAGGCTGGCGCCACCGGACGATCGAATGCGGCCGCTGCTGCGGGCGCGGTCTGGTCTGGCTCGCCATTGCGCACCCAGACAGTGCGCTGGGGGAAGGGGATCTCGATGCCGGCCTCGTCGAAGGCGTCCTTGATGCGCTTGCGCAACAGGCGTGCCGTGGCCCACTGCTCAGCGGGCTCGGTCTTCACCATGACCCGGAGGGTGACCGCGTCGGCACCGAAGGCTTGCACGCCAACCACGTTGGGTTCCTCGAGGACCGTGGTGCTCTCGCCCTGCTCGTGCCATACGTCATCCGCAACCCGTTTGATGATCGCCATTGCCTCGTCGAGGTCGGTGTCATAGGCCACGTCAAGGTCGAGCGGCACGCGAGCCCACAGCTGCGACATGTTTCCGACCCGGGCGATCGCTCCATTGGGCACATGCCAGACCGTGCCGGACAGGTCCCTAAGACGTGTGGTCCGCAGCCCCACGGACTCGACGGTGCCGACCGCATCGCCGAGATCGACCACGTCGCCGACGCCGTACTGGTCCTCGATCAGCATGAAGACGCCCGTCAGCAGGTCTCGCACGAGGGACTGGGCACCAAAGCCGACCGCGACGCCAATGATGCCGGCGCCTGCGATGAGAGGGCCGAGGTTCACGTCGAACTCGCCGAGCAGCATCATCAGCGCGACAGCCCAGATGATCGTGGAGGCGACGCTCTTGAACAGCGTCCCGAGAGTCTTCGCCCGTTGGCTGGCGCGCACCGTTCGCTCCCGCAGCTGACTCATCTTGGCCGCGAGCCGGTCGGGATCCCACGTTCGGCCCTCTTCGGCAGTGCGGGCGGCCTCATGTTGCTCTGCGTTCTTCTTGTCGCTGGCGATCCGCTCCACCATGTGGTCGATGGCGCGCCGCATGACTCGGCGAGCGACAACGGTGAGCAGCAGGATCACCAGCACCGTGAGGGGCTTGTCCACGATCCATACCGACGCCGACGCCAGCCCCTCGCTGCCCGTCCAATCCAGTAGGCGTTCGCAGATCCAGCTGGGCTCGGTACCGCACACCTCCGTACTGCGGCTGGCTTCTAGGAGTGCATCCACCGCATCGGTAGCGGACTCGGCCTGAGCGAGGAGTGAGGTCATCCCGGGCAGCCTAGGAGTCGCCCCAAAGCCCGTGAGCCAGGGGCTCGGTGCCTAGCATCGCTGCGATGACTCAGGACAACGCTGGCAAAGACGCTCACGCCCGCACACCCACCGACGACCCTGACGCTGCTGCGCTCTATTCGGTGGCAGGCGGGGTGGCAACGATCACCCTGAACCGGCCCGACTACCGCAATGCGCTCAGCGTCGAGATCGTGAACGCGATCGGCGACCACTTCGAGGCTGCGCTTGCCGATCCCGAGGTGCGCGCCGTGCTGTTCACCCATGTCGGCAACACGTTCTGCGCCGGCGCCGACTTGCGGGCCGCCCAGCCCGGGGTGCCTCAGCCGACGCTTCGCTACAACTTCGTGGAGATCCTCGAGAAGATCATGACCTGCGACAAGCCCGTGGTGGGCCGGCTGGCCGGTCACGTCACCGCTGGCGGCGTGGGACTAGCAGCGGCGATGGACATCTCCATCGCGGCCGACGACGCAATCATCGGGTTCACCGAAGTCCGCATCGGCGTGGCGCCTGCGGTGATCTCGGTGGTGTGCTTGCCGAAGCTGCGCCGTGCTGATGCCAGCGAGCTGTTCCTCGAGGGCGAACGGGTGCCCGCACCGCGTGCCGCAGCGGCCGGGCTGATCAACCGTGCCGTACCCCGAGAGCTGCTCGACGACGAAGTCGCATCGACGCTGCGGCGGTTGGTGCGGGGCGGTCCCAACGCGCTGGCACACACGAAGCAGCTGGTTGCGAGGGTGCCGCAGATGCCCCGCTCCGAGGCCTGGGAGTGGACGACGGAACTCAGCCAGCGGCTCTTTCAAAGCGACGAGGCCGCCGAGGGCATCGCCGCCTTCCGGGAACGCCGCGACGCCAGCTGGGTCCCACCCGAGGAGTGACTTCGTTCTCTTCAATTGCCTGCAACGCGGCAGAGACTCGGGCGCCGGTAGGGCAGCCATGCCTATCGCTCCCGTCATGGCCACGGCACGACCGGTAGCGTCGGCCGCCGTGAGCGGACAGGTGCATCTCGAACGTGACGGCCACGTGGGCCGCATCATCTTGGATCATCCGGAGCGGCACAACGCCATCAGCGCGCAGATGTGGGACGGCATCACCGCTGCCGCCTCCGAGCTCGAGAACGACCACGAGATCCGGGTGGTGGTGATCCGAGGGGCCGGCGAGCGCGCCTTCGCAGCAGGTGCCGACATCAGCCAATTCGGCGCGCAGCGTTCCGATGCGAGCGGCAACCGCAGCTACGACGACACGACGTCACGGGCGCACGCAGCGCTGCTGGGCTTGTCCAAGCCGCTCATCGCCGCCATCGGTGGCTACTGCATCGGCGGCGGGCTCGCGGTGGCGCTGACGGCCGACCTGCGCGTCGCGGCCGAGGACGCCCAGTTCACCATCCCCGCCGCTCGCCTGGGACTCGGTTATGGCGCCGCAGGTATCGGCACGCTGATGCGTCTGGTCGGACCATCAGCGGCCAAGCGCATCTTCTTCCTGGCTGATCGCTTCGGAGCGCAGGAGGCACTGCAGATGGGCCTCGTGAACCGGGTCGTGCCCAAGGCGCACCTAGAGGCTTCCGTCGACGAATGGACCGAGCTGATCGGCCAGAACGCACCGCTCACCATTGCGGCGGCGAAGGCGGCGTTGACGCAGTGGCAGAAGCCGGAGTCTCAGCGCGATTTCGCCGAGGTAGAAGCGATGATCCGGGCCTGCTTCGACAGCGACGACTACCAAGAGGGCGTCGACGCATTCATGAACAAGCGCCCGCCCGAATTCAAGGGCCGCTAAGCGCGGCGCTGAGGCAGTACTTCAGCCAGACGCGCGCTAGCTGCCGAATGGATCCCCGGTATCCATGTCCGCCACGAGTTCGAGGTAGGTGCTCAGGCGCTCGGTTGGCAGCTCGCCGGCTGTCACTGCAGCCGTCACAGCGCAGTCCGGCTCGACGGTGTGCGCGCAGTCCCCAAAGCGGCAGCTCTGCGCGAGTGCGGCGATCTCGCCGAATGCCATCGCAAGCCCGTCAAGCGGGCCTGACGAGCGGGGCAACCCCAGATCGCCGCCCCAGGGGATCAGATCCTGCAAGCCCGGGGTGTCCACGAGCGTCCCTCCGGCCGGCCCGCCGACGGGAACGAGCTGGCGCCGCACGGTGGTGTGCCGGCCTCGACCATCGGGACTCAGCGGGGCGACCGGTACTACTTCGGCCCCTGCGAGCCGGTTCGCCAGCGACGACTTGCCCACACCCGACGGCCCGCTGAGCGCCACAGTCGCGCCGCCGCTCGCCAACGCTCCCAAGCCGTCAAGGCCGCGACCATCGACGGCGCTCGTCACCAGGATCGGCACCTCGGCTGCTGCGGCGCCCAGGCGGTGACGCAGGGCATCGACGCTCGCCTCGCACTCGGCGCCCGACACCGTGTCGATCTTGTTCACGACAATCACCGGTCGAGCGCCTCCGGCGAACGCCGCAGTCAGATACCACTCGATCCGATGGCCGACGCTGGCCGCTTCGGTCGAAGGGGAGTCGCTGGTTGGAGCAGGCGTGGTGACGACTGCGAGGATGTCGGCGTTCGCCGCCACCAGCTGCGGCCGTGCTCGTGGCCCAGAGGCGCGACGGCACAGCAAGCAGGTGCGCTCCAGCACGTCGGTGATCACGACGCGGCGGTTGTGTCGGACTTCCAGCGAGCGAACAACCCAGTCGCCGACGGTCGGATAATCCAACGGTGTTCGGGCTGCATCGCGGACAGCGGCATCCAGCGCCCCAATCCTGGGGCCCTCGTCGTCAAGGAGTTCATACGCGCCGCGGTGCTCGACGCCAACGCGGCTCACGGTGTGACCTTTCGGGATCTGGGGGGCCGGTCCGGTTCGTCGAGACCAGCCCAGCTGCTCGGGGTTCGGCATCGGCGGCGGTAACGATTCAGTGCCGTCACTCACGGCGCAGCCACACCTCGTCATAACGGCCGACACCGAGTCGCTGGCCTTGGACCACGCTGCCGTCGGGCAGCGTCGTGGTGCCAAGCCCGGCAACATCCGCCGTCGCTGCCACGACGCTCGAGGCGTAGCCCAGGTACACGTAGGGAGCCTCGTTGGTGAGCTCCAGCATGAGCTTCGCTACGGCTTGTCGTCGGTCGTCCCCCGCGTCGGTCGCCTTGATCAGGCTCGCCAACGCCGCGAGATGCTCGCCGGTGAAGTTGGACACGTTCAGCGGCGTGGTGCGGACCGGTCCGACAGCTGCGGACGCCAGCACCGCTGGATCGGACTCGCCGCCAACCCGCCAGCACGTGGCACCGAAGTCGCCAGCGAAGGACGGGCTCTGGACCACCGAGCCCATGACACGGCTGATGAGCCCCGTGCGGGCGACTGTCTCGACGTCGACATCGACAAGGCCGGTGTCCTCCCACTGGCGTTCCAGCGTTGCCGTCATCTGCGCTAGCGCGAGATCGTCGGTGCACAAGACGCGGATCCGCACTGGCTCGCCAGGATCTCGATCGTCGGAACGCTCGGGATCCTCCGTGTACTCGCGCAGCAGGGATTGAGCCTGCTGCAGGTCATGACCCGGCCAGGCTTCCGCAACCTCAGCGGAATGCCAGATGCTGCCGGGCGCCCACCACTGCGTTGCCGCGAGCCGCTCGACATCGGGTCCTAGCGCCTCGAGCAGTTTGGTCTGGTCGGCCGCCGCGATCAGCGCCCGCCGCACCCGGATGTCATCGAGAGGCGCTCGCAGCAGATTGAACAGCACGACGCCAGCGTTGTCGTCAAAGCGTCCGATCACGTTGAGCGGGCGACCTCCGCCATCGGTTGCGACGGCTGCGGCTGTAGAGAGCTCCGCCGATCTCGACATCAGAATGTCGCCGCCACCGCCCAGCAGTACGGCGAGCCGTTCACGCTCGTCGGGAATCTCGGTGAATTGGATCTCAGCAGCCCACGGCAGAGGCGAGCCGTCGGCTGCGGTACGCCAGTAGTCGGGATTGGCCTCCAGGACCGCTGGCTCACCCGCCGACCAGCGCCGAAAGAAGAACGGTCCAGTGCCGACCGGTCCTCTGGCAAAGATGTCCGGGTCCGCTTCGGCGGCTGCGATGGAAAACACGCGTCCGACGGGCCCCGCGAGCGCCACCGGCAGCCCGGCGTTGGGCTCGCTCAATTCGAAGATCAACCTGAGCTCATCGGCAACGATGACCGATGCGATGCGGGCATCCCGCAAATGGCCGCCGCTGGCCCGGCCCGAACGCAGGTAGTCGTCGACGCCGGTCTTGATGGTGAGCGCGTCCATCGGCTCGCCGTCGGTGAAGGTGATGTCGGGCCGCAGCGTGACGGTCCAGCGCTGCAGCGACGCATCGGCCGAGACCGACTCCGCCAGCCACGGCGCGACAGAACCATCCGGGAGGACCACCGTGAGCGTTTCGAGAACGTGGTCCAGCACGTTGCGACACGACCATGCGCACACGTGGTCCCACGGCGTCCAGCCGGTGATGGGCGTCGGGTCGGCGGCCATCAGCACGTGCAGCGTCCCGCCGCGGCGCGGCGCTGTGTCCGGGGGCGCCTGTGTGGTTGGCGCAACGGCCTGCCGCACCTCGGTGGTGGGTGCGGGCGCAACGGCGGAGGTGTCGTCGGGGAGTTGGGTCGCCGGTGGAGCGACGGTCGACTCGGCCGCCTCCTCGGCGCCCGGACTGCAGGCCGCAACCAGCAGCAGGACCGTTACGAGGGCCGTCGTGGGGGCGCGCCGAGGTCTCAGGAACCGCAGCCTTCGCCGCTCGTGAACCATTCGCGCTCGCCAGCGATCATGCAATACACCGACGCCGACGCTAGTGGCGCGACGGTGGGGCCCGGCTGCGCGGGTGTTCATCGGCGCAACCGCGTCGCACCCCCTCGCTAGACAATGAGAGGCGCCTTCGGGCAGGGCTCATCCCCTGACCGTCTGTCGCCAGCTTCCACCAAGGAGTGATCCATATGTCCACCGGCCTCGCAGTCGTCTTAGGAGTGCCGGCGGGCCTCGCCGTGGGCGGGGGCATCGCATGTTCGGTGCTGTCACGCCGGCTGGCGCAGGCGGGTGCAGCACACGACTCGATGGAGCGGCGAGTCGCCGAGCTGACCAGCGAGCGCGATGTGGCCCGCACTGAGACATCGCAGCACCGCGACGTCAACGCCGGTCTGCAAGCCGAGTTGGCGTCAGCGACAGCCGACCGCGACGCGCGCGTCGAGGAGATGGCCAAGAAACAGGTTGAGATCGAGGGTCGCTTCAAGGAGATTGCCGCCCAGGTCAGCGAGACCACGCGCGCCAACTTCATGAAGGAGTTTCGCGACCTCACCACCGAGCAAACGGTCAACGCAGGCAAGACCGTCAAGGAACTCGTCGAGCCCATGCGGGAACGTCTGCGGGAACTGCGGGACCACGTCAACAAGGCCGACAAGGCCCGAGTGGAGGACACGGCCAAGGTCTCACAGAGCGTCGATCAACTGGTCTCCGAGACGAGTGGTCTGCGCCAGATCCTGCGCGACTCCAAGATGCGCGGCGCATGGGGTGAGCAGCACCTCCGCAACGTCATCGAGGCCGCAGGTATGAGCCCCCACATCGACTACATCGAGCAAGCCACCGTCGGCGAACTTGGCGCCGAAGGACGGCTGCGACCTGATGTGGTGGTGAAGGTGCCGGGGGGCGCGAGCGTCGTGATCGATGCCAAGACGCCGTTTGCCGCATACGACCGGGCTGTGCGGACCTCGGATCAAGCTGAGCAGCAGCAGGCGCTGGCTGAGCATGCCGCGGCTCTCAGTGAGCGCGCCAAGGAGCTTGGCGACCGCGACTACGGCCGTTGGGTATCAGGATCGCCCGATTTCGTGCTCATGTACGTGCCGACCGACCCGATGCTCGACGTGGCCATGGACGCTGACGGCGATGTTTGGCAGAACGCTTGGCACCGACACCGAGTGCTGATCGCAACCCCCGGCCTGTTGATCGCCTTCTTGAGGACGGTGGCATTGGCATGGCAGCGACAAGACATCGCCCGCAACGCAGAGAAAGTCGCCGACCTCGGAAACGAGCTGTACTCCCGGCTTTCAAAGTACGTCGAGCACGTCGACAAGATGGGTCGCGGCCTACGTAGCGCGGTCGGCGCCTACAACGACAGTGTGGGCTCGTTCGGGCGCATGGTGCTGCCGCAGGCTCGACGCTTCCGTGAATTGGGCTCTGTCAGCAGTAACGACGAGCTCAACGAGCCCAACCTGGTCGAGCCGGACGTGCGCGCGGTCAACGCCCCTGAGTTGGGCCCCGCCGACTCAGGATGAGGCGACGAAGACGGGCATCTGCGGTAGCCCCGGCGTCACCACGCTCAGCCTGAAGCGCCCATCTCAATCAGAGCAGCGAGTCCGGCGTGTGGGCGAACGGGTTGACGACTCTGACGCTGCCGAGTTGCTGGCCGTCGGAGACGTCTTCGGTCAGGAGATGGTCACAGTTCGCAGTCTGCGCAGCAGCGACAATGAGCGCGTCCCAGTACGACAGGCCGAAACGCTCCTCGACCTCCCATGCCTGCGCCAAAACATGGGCGTCGATCACGGTTGGCTGCCACGCGCACAGATCGCGCACGTCGGCTCGGGCTTGGGGCGCGGGCATCGCCGGGGTGAGTTTGCGCGTCACGGTGACGTAGTACTCGTTGAGCACTTGAGTGCTCAGTCGGCCTTCTCTTGACGCCCACAGTGCGCTCATCCACACCCGGGCAAGCGCTTGCTTGTCTGGCTCCGATGCATCTCTCGCGTACACGAGCACATTGGTGTCAACGAATACCGGCACTCTGGCTCAGCGGCTGTGAAGATCGGCGCGAGTCGGATAGGGCCTACCGGCCTCGCCGAGCGTTAAGGCCTCTCGGCTCAAGTACGACTCGGCTGCTCGTTCGTACTCTCCGCGGTCGTGCATCCGATCTCGAAGTACATCGCAGACGAATCGAGACAGGCTCGAGTCGTGACGCGCCGCCTCGATCCTCGCCCAGCGGGCGGTCTCGTCGTCGAGACTTACCGTGACATTTCTCACGAACTCACGATATCACGGGTTCCGTGACATTTTCTTGCCATGCGGCACTGAAGGCCCTGGTCCGCGACTGTGTTTGCCTCGGTGATGGCTTGCCAGACGCGTTGCGGGGTGAGCGGCATGTCGATGTGACGGATGCCCAGATGGGCAACGGCGTCGATCACGGCGTTCTGGACTGCCGGGGTTGCACCAACCGTGCCGGACTCGCCGATGCCCTTGGCACCCAGCGGGTTGATGTGCGTCGGGGTTTCGAGCACGACCCGGTCGAAGAACGGCAGCTCCGCGGCTGAGATGATCGGGTAGTCGGCGAAGTTCCCGGTGAGGGGATTGCCGTCGTCGTCGTAGACGAACTCCTCGAACAGCGCCTGCGCCGCTCCTTGCGCCAGGCCGCCGTGAACCTGACCCGCTGCCAGCAGCGGGTTCAAGATGGTGCCGGCATCGTCACAGGCGACGAGCTGTCGAAGCTCCACGTCGCCGGTGTGGCGGTCCACCTCCACGACGGCCACATGGGTGCCGAAGGGAAACGTGGGCGCTTCGGAGTCGAACACCTCCTCGGCGTGGAGCAGTCGCGGCCCCGCCTCGCCAGTTGTCGAAGCGAGGTGTTCAGCTACCGCGCTCCAGTCCACCGAGACCGCCGGGGTGCCCACGACGTGGAACGCCCCGGAGGCGGTGTCGAGCGTGATGTCGGCCGGATCAGCTTCAAGCAGCGTGGCCGCCACAGCGCGGGCCTGATCCACCAGCGTGCCCGACGCCTCCCAGATGGCCGAGCCGGCCAACTGCACCGATCGCGATCCGCCGGTCACCTCGCCACGGGGCACTTCGTCGGTATCGCCGTGCACGATGTCGATCTGGTCCATCGGCACACCCGTGCGGTCCGAGATCAGCATCGCCCAGGAGGTGTGGTGGCCTTGCCCGTAGGGAGATGAGCCGGTACGGGCCACGATGCGACCTCCGGGCACCAGCTCCACTGCGCCGTACTCCGATCGTCCGATGCCCGCAGTGCGCTCGACGTAGGTCGCAAGACCGATGCCGAGCAGCTTGACGTCCCCGTCGGCGCGGCGGCGGGCCTGCTCGGCACGCAGCGCTGCGTAGTCGGCCGCTTCGAGCGCAGCGTCGAGGCTGGCTTCATAGGCGCCTGAGTCGTAGGGCATGCCAGTGCGAGTCTCGAACGGGAACACGTCAGGTTGCAGGAAGTTCTTCCGCCGTACCCCCGCAGGGTCCATGCCGATCTCGGCTGCGAACACGTCGACAGCGCGCTCGATGGCGGCTGCGGCCTCTGGACGTCCGGCACCGCGGTATGGACCGGTCGGCGTGGTGTTGGTCAGCACCGAGACCGAGGTGAATCCGAGCGTGGCGATGTCGTAGCAGCCCGTCAGCATCGCCCGGCCATTGTTCGGCAGCGCCGCGCCCATGTTCCCGTAGGCGCCGGCCTGCTGCACCACGTGCACCTTGAATGCGGTGATGCGGCCGTCACGGGTGCCGCCGATTCGGCAGTACTGGATCTGCCCGCGCCCGTGGACCAGACCCACCATGTCGTCGCTGCGCGAGGGCACCCACATGACCGGCCGGCCTATGCGCGCTGCCAGCCAGCCCAGCAAGGCCTCCTCGGGATGCGGCCGAGCCTTGGCGCCGAAGCTGCCTCCCACATCGCGCGAGAGCACACGCAGCTGCTCACGATCCAGGCCCAGGATCTTGGCGAGACCGGCGCGAACCGGGTGGGGTCCCTGGCCGGCGTTGACGTGGTGCAGGCGCCCGTCATCCGCCCATCGGCTCGCGGCCACACGAGGCTCCAGCGGGCACGGTGCGATGCGGTTGTTGATCGTGCGGACCTCGGCGACCGCTTCGCATGAGTCAAAGTCGGCCTGCTCGCCCTCGAGCGCCATGCGAACCACCACGTTCGGTTCCGCCATGCCCTCGAACAGCGCCGGCCCGTCCAGCGCAGCCTCGGGATCGACGAGCGCCCTCAGCGGCTCGTAGTCGACCACGACCAGCTCAGCCGCATCGACCGCCGCAGCCGGGGTGTCAGCCAGTACGACGGCGATGGGCTCGCCCACGAACCTCACCCGGTCGGTGGCCAGCATCGGGCGCACGATGGCGGCGTCGAATGCAGGGCTCGGCGACGGATACGGCTCGAGATCGACATCTGCTGCCGTGACGACATCGATGACACCGGGCGCGCTGCGGGCCCCGCCGACATCGAGACCGGCGATCACGGCATGCGACACGGTCGAGGTCACGTAGCAGGCGTGCGCCATGCCGTCCCAGTTGAGGTTGGCGACGAACTGTCCCTGACCCCGCAGCAACGGAGCGTCCTCGCGTCGCACGACAGATGTTCCTCGTAATGCCATGAAGTCGCTCCGTTGCGCGTCCGGGGGCTGAGCCCCGGCGATTGTGGCAGGTCCGCGCCCCGCTCACATGTGTCGCACGGTGCCAGAAGCACCGCCGACCGCCCTAGACCAAGGGGGTTCGCGCTACCAGATCGCCGAGGGATCGATCGAGAGCACCTCGACCATCTCGGCGTGCAAGGCCGCAAAATGGGGTGAACGCTGGCCGGCTCGACCGCTTGCCTGTGCTGGCGTGCCGTCGTGGGCAGGCCACTGCGGTTGGTACCCAGCCGCAGCGACCGCGTCGTCGACCGTTGCCTGCCACTCGGCACGCTGATCGCTCAACCCGCGGGCCATAACGCCCGAAGCGACAAGAGCCTCGTCCGAGCAGCCTGGCGGGACATCGAACAGCTCGCACGCCATCGGCGCGAATTGGTCGAACAGCGGGAGCAGTTGCGAACAACCCGTATCGGTACGCAGCAGCCGCGACAGCAGACCCGACGCGTGGCGCAGGTGCGACCGTTCCTCGGCCAAGGCTCGGCGTGCGACTGCACCGAGGGCCTCCCACGACGAGTTGGCCAGCGCCTCCCAGCGGACGGTCTCGGCGGTGTCGTAGAGGAAGTGCCGTACCAGGGTCTCTCCCCAGTCGCGGCAAGGAAGCTCGGTGAGATGCGCGCAGCGGTACTCGTGCGGCTGGCGCCCGTAGGCCAGCGCATCGATGTCGTTGCCGAGCAACCCGTACAGCGCCCGAGCGTGGCCCAGCTCGTCTTGGCTGATCGAGGTCAGCGCCAAGTCCTCTTCAAGAAACGGCCCGACAGCGATCCACCACGCCAAGTTCTGGCCGATGCACAACTCATCGTCGGCAAGCGCCAGCACCAATTCGTGCGCGCCGCCGACGCTCTCAGGGTCCACGTCTCTCATGAGGCCGGCGAGTCTGGGGCCCGTCTCAGATCCCGCAACAGCGCGCCGTCGTTGTGACGGTGTTCACGATCGGCCATCTGCAGCTCAGTGGGGTCGGCAACCAGCAAGTCCTCGCGGGCCACGACCCACATCTGCTCCCCCTCGGAGCGGCGCGCGTAGCAATCGCGGGCGAAGCTCAGTGCCAGATCGTCGTCGGGTGCTTCGAGTGCACCGACGTGGATGAAGGGATCCTTGCCAGGACGCTTCAGGAACACCTCGTAGGTCTTCACGCCGGCACCGTGGGCAGTGAAATGTCGACGCGGCCGACCACTTCCACCGGGTTACGGCATTCTGGACACCATTCGACGCTGCGGCACGGCATCGGCCCGAAGTCCGACCGGTGCTCCAGCGCTTGGTTCCCGCAGATCGGGCACGTCGCTTCGGCCCGTGCGTTACGGACTGCCACGGAGTACTCGCGGGCCATGAAGCTCACCGCCGAAGGCGCGATGCGATCCGGCGTCCAGACCGGATCGGCGACGAACACCACATCGATCGGAACGTCGGTGCCGGCAGATACCAATTGAGCTGCTGCGAGCACGTCGCGGCGAATCACGTCGAGAGCTGGACAGCCGAGCATGGTCGGCACCAGCTCGACTCGCACAGCCGAGCCGTCCTCGCTCAACGAGACACTCTCGAGAATGCCCAGCTCAGCGATCGTTACCTCCGGGTACTCGGGATCGCACACGAACGACACGGCCTCGCGCACGGCATCTACGACGCCTGCGTCCAAGCCGCGGGTGTTGCTCACGCAGCCACCGCCGCGGCCTCATCGAGCGCGGAGCGCACCCAGGCCGCGCCGTCCCAGGCATTGCGCGCGTCGCGCAAGCGTCGCTCGCTGTCAGGGCCCCGGCCTGCGATCGCATCGGAGAGCGCATCCCAATCGATCTCGCCGCTGATCCAGCGCCCGGTCTCGGGATCTTGGCGCAGGTCCGGGTCGGGAATGGTAAAGCCGGCAGCTTGCAGCTGGGGCACCATCTTCTGCACGAAACGGTCGCGCATCACCTCGTTGCGCTCGGACTTGATGTGCCAGCGCAGCAGCACATCGTTCGGCCGGGTGTCAGGCCCGAACAGCTGCACCGACGGCCACCACCACCGCTCGATCCCCTGCTGCATCAACTGGTGCTGCTGGGGCGTGCCCTTGGCCATCTTCAGCAGCAGCTCCTCGCCGTTGCGCATGTGGAAGCCCTCCTCGGCGATGATTCGCCGCAGGATGCGCTTGTAGGGGCCGTAGCTGCAGTTCTTGAAGACGGCCTGCTGGCTGGCGAGCGCGGCAGCGTCCACCAGGTACGCGATCGCGATCTGGTCCCCCCAGGTGAAGGCCCGGTAGTGGAACACGTTATGAAACGTGGTGCGCCCTGCCAGCAGGTCGACGGTCATCTCGTCACGGGTCTTCACACCCATGTCCGCCGCCACCATGTACAGCAGGTGCGCATGGCCGATCTCGTCCTGAGTCTTGGCCAGCGCCGTGAGCTTGTTGGACAGCCCCGGCGCCTTGGCGATCCAATCCCGCTCGGTCAGCCCACCCATGTACTCGCTGTTGGCGTGCAGCTCGATGAACCGAAAGACAGCCTCGCGGTACGCGTCGGGCATGTCGTCGTCAGGCTCAACTAGATCGCCGTCGTCCAGGAACGCCTCGAACTCCTCCATCGAGTTCCAGCTGCGCATCTGTGCCCCCCAGCTAACTCGGATTACTCGAATGCTACGCCTGAGCCGCGTGATGCCGATCGCGTGATGCTGATCGCGTGATATCACAACTCGGGAGCGCGCGAGTGATGATCGGTCACGCGCTGGAATACCTCGCCCACGACGCAAAGGGTCCTCTCGGTGAACGGCCGGCCCACTAGCTGAAAGCCGATGGGCATCCCATCGGGGCCGAAGCCCCCCGGCAGGGCGATCGCGGGGAGTCCGG
Source organism: Candidatus Poriferisodalis sp. (assembly GCF_965237655.1). GTDB lineage: Bacteria > Actinomycetota > Acidimicrobiia > Acidimicrobiales > Poriferisodalaceae > Poriferisodalis. Next base: position 475,575 of record NZ_CBDEGB010000002.1, on the reverse strand, counting down.
CCCCGTTGACTGGGAACGTGAATTGCGTGGTCGCGGGAATGAGCGGCACCCCGTTGAGCTCGACCGCGCCGTGCTCAAGCACCTGGTTGGGATTGACCGGGGCAACGATCAAGTCGACTCCCTGGTCGTCGAACACGTCAAGGTAGGTCCGCTCGAACGCCACCCGATGGGCGAGGGCGCTCGCGACGGCCGTGCCCTCGATCGCCGTGCCGGCGTCGAGGATTCCCCGAACCTCTTCGCCGATCAGGTCGTTGTGTTCGGTTCGCACGCTCGCGAGCAGTGCTGCCGATTCGGCAAAGACGATCGCTATGCCCGCCTCGGCGTGCTCTGCATTGTTCGGCACGTGCGCCGATTCCACCCGCGCCACCAGCGAGCGGAGCACCTCGACCGCTTCATCCATCACTGCGCGCACGTTCGGATCAGTGTCGAACCCGTTGAAGAAGCTGTCGTCGGGTACGCCGAGTGTCAGTTCGCCCGGTTCTCGTGCATCTCTCAGCAGCGTCTTGGAGGTGAACGGGTCCGCCGGTGAATGGCCAGCGATGACCTCGAGCAAGATCCGGCAGTCTTCGGCGGTCCGCGCCATCGGGCCGACGGTGTCGTAGGTCCACGAGATCAGGTGGACGCCGTCGCGGGGCACGGTTCCGCGCGTCGTCTTGAGGCCAGTCGTTCCGCAGCAGTTCGACGGGATGCGGACCGATCCGCCCGTGTCGGTACCGAGCGTGCCGAACACCTGGCGTGCCGCCAAGCTCGCTGCGTTGCCGCCGGAGGAACCGCCCGTCGAACGTTGCGTATCCCACGGGTTATGCGAGGCCGGGCAGGAGACGCCGAACGCAAGCTCATGGGTGTTCGTCTTGCCGACGATCACCGCGCCGGCGTCTCGCAGTCGACCGACGACAGTTGCGTCGTGATCGGGCGCAAATCCCCGCAAGGCCTCGCAGTTCGCCTCGGTCGGTACCCCTTCCGTGAAGAAGAGGTCCTTGAGTGCGATGGGCACGCCGTGCAGCGGTCCCCGAATCTCGCCTCGGTCGAGTTGCTCAGCCGTGGTGCGTGCGGCTTCGACCTGGATCGAAGCGAACGCACTGACGGCGGGCTCGGTCTGTTCGATTCTCGCGAGGCATGCATCAAGCAACTCGACGGCAGTCACGTCGCGAGCCCTCACGGCTCCCGCCGCCTCGGCGAGGCTCATCTGAGTCAGTTCTGTCATGGCTGTCGTCCTTTGCTGTCAGATTGCGAGATGCTGGGCCAGTCGGCCGGCCAACGTGGGATCCCGGGCTGAGCCGCTGTCGACGATCTCGCCCTTCTCAAGCACGATGAAGCGGTCAGCTATGCGGGTTGCAAGCGCCAGATGCTGCTCGACGAGCAGTATTCCTCGGCCCGAGTTCCGAGCCGCGTCGAGACGATCGCCGAGCAACGCCACGTTGGAGGGCTGCAGGCCTTCAGTTGGCTCGTCCATCACCAGAAGGGACGCGGTCGATGCGAGCACTGAGGCCGATGCGAGCATCTTCTGTTCGCCGCCGGACAGGGTCCCGGCTCGCTGAGCTGCACGCCCAGCCAGTGACGCCCCGAACATGGCGAGTACCTCGTCGTGACTGGTGGGCGGGTATCCGTTCAGTCGCAAGTTGTCGCCCACAGAGAGCTGGCTGAACAGCGGTCGTTCCTGAAACGCCGCTCTCAAGCCCGCCCGGACGCGACCCGACGGCGGCAACCGAGTGATCTCCGTGCCGTCAAGCGTCAGCCGTCCGCCGGTTGCCCGCAGCAGACCCACAATCGTCTTGACCAGGGTGGTCTTGCCAGCTCCGTTCCGACCGACGAGCGCCACGATCTCTCCTCCCGAGACACCGAAGCTGACGCCGTGCAGGACTGGCACATTTCCGTGTCCTGAACGCAGCCCCTCTGCTTCAAGGCGCATCAGCTGTCGACCCCGGAATAGATCGCGTGCACGTCGGGGTTGCTCTCGACTTCGGCGACGGTGCCGTCCGCCAGCACCGCACCGAGCGCAAGCACGGTGACGCGATCTGCGACGGCGCGGATGAACGCCATGTCGTGTTCGACGATCACGATCGGCAGTCGATGCTCGGCGTGCAGTTCCCGCAGCAGTGCGGCTGCGTCGAGGCTCTCGGCCACGGTCATGCCCGCTGTGGGTTCGTCCAGGAGCAAGAGCCGGCACTCTCCCGCCGCCGCCATCGCGATCTCGAGCCACTGCTTGTCTCCATGGGAGAGCTCCCCAGCGGGCGTCTCGAGCCGTTCGTCGAGCCCGGTTCGTTCCAGAATCTCCAGCGCAGGCTGCGGGATGTGAGCGTTCCAGCTGCTGCGGACGAGGCTCCAAGGCGACGAACGAGTCCCCCACGCAGCGATAGCGACGTTGGCGGCCACGGACAGGTCGTCAATGAGCTGCGGCGACTGGAACTTGCGGCCCACGCCATGTCTCGCAAACTCCCATGGACGACGGCCGGTGCACTCTTGACCGAGCACCTCAACGGTGCCGGCTTGGCAGCCCTGCTGGCCGCCCAGGATGTCCAGGAGCGTGGACTTGCCGGCGCCGTTGGGGCCGATCAGGCATCGAAGCTCGGGCTCGTCCATAGTGAGCGTGACACCGTCGAGCAATCGGAAGAACCCGAAGTTCTTCTCGACATCGACCGCCTCGAAGATTGCTGCCCGTCGCACAGACGGACTCGTCGTGACCGCATGACTGTCGGATCGGATCAGTCTGGGTTGGCGGCGGCGAGCTGTCGGCAAGCGGAACAGCCGCTGCAAGCTCGGGACCAGTCCGTGGGGCATCACCACGACGACAAGCACAAAGATCACGCCGGTGGCGAGTGTCCAGTACTGCAGCCAGACGTCGGCCAGCGTCGCTGAGGCGAAGTTGATCGCCAATGCACCGATGACCGGTCCCACGATCGTGCCTCGTCCCCCGACGAGGGTCCACAGCACCACATTGGTTGCGAGAGCGAAGCCGAAGATCTGAGGCGACACGAAGCTCGTGCGATACACATACAGCGCACCTGCAAATCCGGCGACGGCTCCGCCGACGGTGAATGCCCAGATCTTGATCCGGACCGTGTCGTAGCCGAGTGCCTCCATGCGGCGTTCGTTGGAACGTATGCCGATGAGCACCGCACCGATCGGGCGGCTGACCACGACACCGACAACGGTGATGACCCCCAGTGCGAGCACTGAGATCCCGATGTCCTGCGCGGCATCCGGCAACTGGGTTCCGAACGCGCCGATGCGGGGGACGCCCGTCAGGCCGTTGAATCCGCCGGTGACATCCCGCCACTGTTCGGCGATCTGCTCAAGTGTCAGCGACAGCACCAATGTCAAGAGCCCCACGACGACCGCCGTCGGGCGTCGCCGGAGCATGGCCACGCCGACTCCTGCGGCAATCGCGGCGCCGACGATGGCTGCGACGATGAGCGCAGGCACGCTCAGCGACGGCGCGGCGGTGGCGATCTTCGCGGCCGTATAGGCGGCGATGCCGAAGGGCAGCAGCTGGCCTAGCGAGAGAATGCCCGTGTATCCCCACACGAAGTCGAGGCTCACGGCGAGCACGGCGAAGATCAGAAACAGCGAGAGCTGCCCAGCTCGAAAACCGCCAAGAGCCGCGCTCATGGCTATTGCCGCAACGGCGGAGACTGCGCCGACGGTAAGTGCGCGGCTCATGTGGAAGCGCTCTCCACGGAGAGCCGCCGGAACTGGAGAACGAGGACGGCGAGGCCCAGCGACGCGATCTGAGCCCACACGGCGTCGTAGAAGTGAATGACGCCGATCTGCACAGCGGCGACCGTCAATGCTCCGGCAACGACGCCCCAAAGTTTGTTGAACCCGCCGACGATCACGACGAGAAAGGCCCCGGGCAGATAGGGCAGCCCCGCCTGAGGTTCGATCGCACCGAGGGGGGCAACCAGCGCTCCTGCGATGCCAGCGGTCGCTGCGCCGATGCCGAACGCGCAGAAGTTGGCGATGCCGGTCCGAATACCGGATGCTTCGGCAAGATCTCGATCGGCGACGATGGCTCGGACGGTCAAACCGAAGCGTGACTTGGTGAACGCAAGCAGCGTCGCCACCACGACCACGACGGCAATGCCGACCAGAAGGTAGCGATACGTGGGAAACAGGACGCCGAAGGCCCGTGTCGCGCCTGGCACGGGATTGGGGACGCCCCGGAAGTCCTTGGTGAAGACCAGTTCAGCGGCCTGTCGGAGGCACACCGACAGGCCGAAGGTGGCCAGGATCGTGATCTCTGGCTGACGGTGAATTCGACGGATCAACACGAGTTCGATGACTGCGCCCAGCACGAAGAGCACGGCGGCTGCCACCGGTACCGACACCCAGTGGTTGAGGTCATTGGCGTGTACGACGTACGAGACGTACGCGCCGATCATCACGAACTCACCGTGCGCGAGGTTGATGATGCCCATCAGCCCGAAGACGATGCCGAGTCCGAGCGCGACGATCGCGAGGGTCGCGAACAGGCTGAGACCGTTGAGCAGTTCCAGTGTTAGCGCATCCAACGGACTGTGCCCCAGTGTCTACGTCTTGCTGAGATCCGGGCAGGGGGAGCGGCTGCTGGGGCTCGCTGGTCGCACCGACTGCCCAGGATCTTCACCAGGGAGGTCTCGGCCCTCAGCTAGGAGGGGTCGCAGATCTCGTCCGGCTCAACCGACGGGAACGACTCGACGATCAGCTGGGAACCATCGGGCTGAATTTGGGCCACGTAGATCGGCTGCGCCAAGTGACGGCTGTCGGTAACGGTGATGTCCCCCGTGGGTGTCGAGAGCGTCAGCCCCTCCAGTGCAGCGGCAACTGCCGCCGTGTCGGTCGTGCCTGCCGCATTCGCCGCTGCTGCATAGAGCAAGGCTGCGTCGTAGATGTGCGAGCTGAAGGTGGCGTGCGGCGGCGCGTCGGCACCGAAGCGCTCGTAGTAGCGGCGCACGAATTCGGCGTTCGCAGCGTTGTCGACTTCGGCGAAGTAGCCCATCGTGACGCGCATGCCAGCCGTGACCGACGGCCCCATCGCACCGAGGACATTTTCCTCATAGATGTTTGCCAGACGCGGAATGGCGTCCTGTCCGATGCCGAAGTCCACGGCCTGGGTCTCGAACGCGATCGCATCGCCGCCCACGAGCGCCGGGAAGATCAAGTCGGCACCGGAGCCTGCAATCTGCTGAGCGACAGACGAGAAGTCCTGCGTTCCCAGCGGGACGTATTCCTCGCCCACGACCTCACCGCCCGAGGCCTCGATGTACTCGCGTGCCAGCTCGAAGCTCCGCCGAGGCCACACGTAGTCGTTGCCGAGCAGGAACCACGTCCGGCCGCCCGTCTCGGACATCATCCAGGGGATGACCGGCGCGAGCTGCTGGCTCGGGACCTCACCGGTGTTGAACATCACCGGAGAGCACTCGCCGCCTTCGTACAGCGCCGCGTAGATGTACAGCACACCGGCGTCCTCTGCGAGCGGCTTGGCTGCCTCACGGGTCGCGCTGGAATGCGTGCCGAGCACGACGTCGACCCCGTCCGATTCGATGAGCTGCTCCATCGCCTGGCGACCGATTGCGGGATCGGTGGCGTCGTCGGCGAGGAACGTCTCGACAGGGCGTCCGTTGATGCCGCCGGCGGCATTGATGTCCTCTTCGATGAGCTCTGCGATGTTGGCCGTCGGGGGACCGAAGATGCCTGCCGGGCCGCTATTGGAGAACAGGATCCCGATACGCACCGGCTCCCCTGATGGTGCCTGGGGCTCATCGGGTTCCGGAGGCGCAGGTTCTTCGGTCGTCTCCGGCGCCGGTTCGTCGGTTGTGTCGTCGGCAGTCGGCGCGGCAATGGCATCGGTCGTCGCCGGCTCCGTCGCCGTCGGTTCGTCGCCGCTCGTTCCGCATGCGGCGGCGATCATCGAGAACAGAGCAACCAAGATGATCGCTGTTCGTCCGAGTGACCGCTTCCATGGGCTCCCTGGCGTTCCCATGACTTGGCCCTCCCCCTATATGTGAGTATCTGTTGACATATTGTCTTATCGGGAGGGCGCGGTCAAGTGCCGCCTGTGGCGTGGCTATCCGAGCACGGAGTTCTGCAACCGAGAGGCGAGCGCTGTCAGCGGGAGTGAGTCGCGGCGGGAAGTTCGTCCAGCACCTTGATGCCCGACGGCGTCGCCTCCCCCAGCAACAGCGACTCCAGTGATCCGCCACGGCCGCAGCGCCTCGGGCCACGAAAACCGGCCGTGCGAAGTCCTCCAAGCAGGGCGCTTGGTTCGGTGCCGCCACCGGACCGGCACGCGCTGGCCCATGTGTGGATGGCTTCGTACACCCCTTCTGCGGCAGCGGAGACCGGTGGGGCACACTGACCGAAGCGGTCCTCGTATCGCCGCAGGAACTCACGATTCTCTGTGGTGTCCATGGCAACGAAGTAGCCGAGGGCATTCCAGATGCCCACCCCTGAGGGGCCCAGGTGCTCGACGACGGCATCATCCATCAGCGGGGCAAAGGTACGAGTCGCCCCACGCAACCCGGATTCAGAGAAATCGCACTCGAAGCGAACGTGGTCCTGCCCGACGAAGCTCGAGACGACGTGGTCGGTTCCGCATTCATCGATGGCAGAAATCACCGGTGCGAAGTCCTGGGTGCCCAGTGGCACGTAGCCCTCGCCGGTGACTGTGCCGCCCATGCGCTCGATGACGTCCCGTGCCGCAGTGCCGATCGCCCGTGGCCACGAGTAATCGTTTCCGGTGAGGAACCAGCGAGTTCCACCCGTCGTCTTTGCCATCAGCGGCAGGGCACGGTGCAGCTGGTCCTGCGGTCGCTCACCGAAACGGATCAGGAGCGGATGCGTGGCCGTCGCCTCGCTGGTCGGGGTGTAGAGGTAGGGAATGGCGTTTGCGATGGCCATCGGCGAGGTGACCGCATAGGTCGCCGAAGAGTGCATGCCGATGACGGCGGGCATGCCGGACACCCGGCAGAGGCGACGCATCGCTATCGCGCCGACGCCGGGATCGGTGGCGTCATCCGCAATAACCAGGCGAACGTCACGGCCCATCACTCCGCCATCGGCATTGATCTCGTCGACTGCGAGCTGTGCACAGTTCACGGTTGAGCGCCCGAGGATCCCGGCGCTCCCAGACAACGACGTGAGCAGTCCGAGAGGAATCTCCCAGGCGTCGACGTCGGCGCCGGAAAGGAGTCCGAAGTCGGCACCGAGGCGCAGGAATTCGCGATCGTCGATCGTGACGCGGATGCGCAGGCGGGTGCCGCCGCCGCTGAGCGGATCGAGATGGCACACCACACGCCCAGCCCAAGGTGACTCGTGCACCAGATCGATCCGGCGCCCGGGCTTGCAGCGCAGAATCCGCGCCGTTCCGGGTGCACGTGCCAGATCTCCGATGGGGAGGCTGAGACGCACGAGTGCGCCGGGTCGCAGCGCATCGGCCTCCGACCCGAACAGCCACCCCAGCGACGGGTCGCCCGTACCGAACAGGGCGAACAAATCGCTGGGGCACGCCTCCAGCCGCGCCTCGCTGCTCAGAACGAGTTCAGCCATGGCTGCGCACCTAGGCGCTCAGCTCGTCTTCTCGCTGGACCGTGTTGCCGGCGGCTGCCACCGCCTCTGTGATGGCTGCTTCAAGTTGTTCCAGCGAGTTCTGGTACACCGAGGCAAGGAAGGCCACGACCGTGTCGGCGGGGGTCGATGTCAGCGAGTAGTGCCGGAAGCGGCCGTCCCGGCGTTCAGTGATCAGGCCTGCAAGGCGCAGGATCCGCAGATGCGAGGAGACGGCAGTCCGGCCTACGCCATCGAAACGTGATGCGATCTCTCCCACAGAGAGCTCGCCATGTTCACCGATCAGGCCGAGAATGGCCCGGCGCGTCTGGTCTGCCAAGGCAGAGAACGTGGCATCACTGATGGGATCGGTCATGTGCGGGCCCGTATCGGTTTGTCAATACTTGTGCACATATGCTGCCACACCGGTGGAACACGGCCCCCCGGCGCCGTCGGATGGCTAGATCGTTGAAACGGTGCGGCCCAGCAGGGCGAACAGCGGGTCCTTGGTGGCTTCAAGCGCCGTCGACACCTCTTCGTGGGAGATCTCGCCGTCGAACATGCCTGCGGCCATGTTCGCCACGACCGCCACACCGGCGTAGGGAATCTCGACCTCGCGGGCAAGCGCCACTTCGGGATAGCCGGTCATCCCGACGACGCTCCCGCCCATCTGGGCATACATGCGGATCTCTGCCGGTGTCTCGAAGCGCGGTCCATTCGTGCAGACATAGGTGGCGCTCGGTGCGACGTCGATGCCCTCGGCCAGGGCCGCGGCAGCCATCGCCGCACGCAGCGCTGGGTCGTACGGGGTGGTCATGTCGGTGTGGACGACCTGGCCCGGCTGATCGAAGAAGGTTGCGACACGGCCGGTGGTGAATTCCAGGTAGTCGTCGAGCAGCAGGAACGAACCGGTGCCGCGCTCAGGCACCATCGAGCCCACGACGCTCACGGCCAGGATGGCCGTGGCCCCGAGGTCGCGCATTGCGGCGATGTTGGCCCGGTAGTTGATCGCGGACGGCGGGATCGAGTGGTCGCCGCCGTGACGTGGCACGAACACGATGCGCCGCCCATGCCACCGGCCGGTCATCGCCCATGCCTCGCCCCAGTCGGTCTGCACCATGCGGTGCTCGACTTCCGTCAGGCCAGGCAGCTCGTAGAAGCCCGTCCCGGCAATGATCCCGACCGGGGGGCGCTCCGGGCTGGTCTCACTCGTCTCGCCAGCCTCGCTCATCGCGTTCACGTCCCCGACTCCTCAGCGAGCCGCTGCGCTCGATGCTGCACCTCGAAGCGGGCCCGTGCTTCGTCAACGGTCAAGCAGACCTGCCCGGCAACCACACGCTCGCCGCCCACCCAGACATCGGTGACGTGACGGCTGCCGCCGGACCACGCCACATGGGCAATCAACTCCTGCGGCGAGGTGACCGGCACGAACGCCACGTCGTCGATGTCGAGCCGGATCATGTCGGCCCAGCGGCCCGGCTCCAGCACCCCGATGTGCAGACCCAGCGCCTCGGCGCCGCTGCGGGTCGCCATCGAGATCACCTGTTGTGCACTCATCAATGTGGGGTCGAGTGCGGTCACCCGGGCCAACAGCGAGGCGATCTTGATCTCTTCCCACAGGTCTAAGTCGTCGTTGGAGCCCGGCCCGTCGGTGGCGAGCGAGACCGTGATGCCTCGTTCGAGCATTTCGGGTACCCGCGCCACGCCCGAGCCCAGCTTCATGTTGCTGACGGGGCAGTGGGCCACGGCTACGCCGGTCGATTCGTAGATGTCGAGGTCGGCGTCGTCGAGCCAGACGCTGTGCGCTGCCAGCACCCTGCCCTCCAGCACTCCGGCGTCAGCTAGGAGCTGCGGCACGCTGGCACCGCCGTGAGCAGCGGACAGAGCATCTCCCTCGGTGCGCGTTTCGGCCAGGTGGATGTGCAACAGCGTGTCCCGTTCGCGGGCGGCGGCTGCGATCTCGGCGCAGGCCTCCACACCTAGGTCGTAGGCCGAGTGCGGGGCGAACCCGACCGTGACGCGGCCGTCGGGATCGTGTTCGGCAGCGTGAAATCGAGCGATGTCGTCGATGCGGCCGGCCACGCTGCCCGATTGGTCGGCGTGCACCACCGACATCACGCCCGGGCACATGACCAGCCGGATGCCGGCCTCGCGGGCCGCATCGGTGACGGCCTGCTCGTAGGCGTACATCTCGCACGTCGTGGTCACGCCCGAGCGCAGCATCTCGACGGCTCCCAGCGTCATCCCCCACCACACATCGTCGGGCCGCAGCCGGCCCTCGCGGGGCCACATCACGTCGGTCAGCCACGCCATGAGCGGCAGCCCGTCGCCAGCGCCTCGCACCAGCGTCATCGGCGTGTGCGCGTGGGTGTTGACCAGCCCCGGCATCAACAGGCCGCCCACGTTGATCACGGGCGTGTCCGTCGCGGGCGCGTCCGCCACCGGGCCCACCCACGCAATGCGCCCGTCGGCTCCCACGTCCACCGCACCGCGCTCGATCGTCGAGAAACCCTCGTCACACGTCAGCACAACATCGGCGAGGAATCGAGCGCCATCTGTCCGGCCATCTGAATCATTCGGCACGTCCTCATCTTCGCACCGGTGCGCGCCTGCCCGTCAACGCGTCTGCTCATGCCACAATCGCGGCTTCATGACCCTGTTCCTGCAGCGGGTCTTCGACTCGTTCGCCAACGGCTCCGCGTATGCGGCCCTGGCAGTGGCTATCTCGATGGTGTTCCGCTCCACCGGGGTGCTGAATCTCGCGCAGGGACAGCTTGCGATGCTGTCCGCATACCTCGCGGTGGTGTTCGCAGCCGGCGCGGATCCATCGGTGGCGTTCTCGGGCTGGCTGGCGCCGTTCGCGACGCCATGGCCGATCTGGGCTGCAGTTGCCGGGGCGGTCGTCATATCAGCCATCTTGGGCGCGCTGCTCGAGTACACCGTCATCCGCCCGATGGCTGGCGACCCGGTGCCGACCATCGGCGCGACGCTCGGGCTCTACCTGCTTGTCGGCGTGTTCGTCGTCAAACACTTCGGCGGCCGCACACGCTTCTTGGGCTCCCCATTCCCGCAAGAGCACTCAGACCGCCTCTTGATTGCCGACGCCCGTTTGTGGTTCGACAGCATCGGCCTGACACTGACGATGCTCGGCGCGCTGGGCATCTTGGCCCTCCTCCAGCGCACGACAAAGATCGGGCTGGCCTTCCGGGCCATCACCTCCAATCGGGACAGCGCCGCGCTGGTGGGCGTCCGGGTGGAGCGGGTCGTGATGGGCGGCTGGGCCGTCGCCGCTGCTCTGGGAGCCCTCGCCGGCGGCCTCATCGCCGGCGAGATCAATGTGCGTCCCAACATGATGGAACGCCTGCTGGTCTTTGGCCTCGCCGCAGCCACGCTCGGCGGACTGCGCAGCCCGTCACTCGCGCTCGCCGGCGGCTACTTGTTCGCCCTGGCCGAGACGCTCATGTCCGGCTATGTCGGGTTCATCGACAGCCAGGTCACGCTGGTGTGGGCGCTCGGTGTGCTGATCGTGGTGCTGTCGTTGCGCCCGTCGGGGCTGCTGTCTCGCAAGTCGACCCGCAAGACGTTGCAGACGTGACGGACTCCGAGCAGCCGCCGGAGCAGGGCCCGGAGCCGTTGGTGTTCCACCTGGAGCCGCTGGTTCCCGCGGCACACGCTGCGCCGGGGCAGAGCGAACGGAAGCGTTTGCCTGGCGTGCTCACCGTCGCCTCGCTTGTGGTGATCGCCGTGCTGGCGGTCATCGTGCCGTTTCAGGCGTCGTCCATCTTCGTCACCGACTTCACCGAACTCGCAGCGTTCTGCTTGGTCTTTGCAGGTCTTTGGTTGCTCACCCATCGAATGGGTCTGCTCTCGATCGGCCATGGGGCGCTCACTGGTTGTGGCGCTTACGCAGCACTGCACGCTGCAAATGACTTCGGTTTGCCTCTGCTGCTGATGCCAGCAGTGGGCTTCGTCGCGGGCTGCGCGGTGGGAGCGCTGCTCGGTGTACCGGCACTGCGCCTGCCGAAGGCCTACCTGGCGCTGCTGACGCTGTCTGCTGCAGTGGCATTTCCAATCGTGCTGCGCCAGCTCGACGGCCCACTGCCGGTAACGCTGGACGGCGAGTTCATTCCGCCCGCCTGGACGGGAATTGCCCCCAATGACGAGCACATCTGGGAGTTCTGGCTTGTCGTGGTGTGGGTGGTGATCGCCTTCTGGTTGCTGCATCGACTGCTGGCGGGACCGATAGGGCGGGCGTTGGTTGCCAGCCGGGACGAGCCGATCGCGGCGGCAGCGTTCGGCGTATCGGTGTACCGGCTGAGGCTGGCGGGCGTGAGCGTCAGCAGCGGGCTCGCCGGCCTGGCTGGCGGTCTCATGCTCATCTCCACCAACTTCAACGACCAGTCGCTGTATCAGGAGGTGCTGTCGATCAAGTTGTTCGCACTTGCGGTCGCTTTCGGGAGCACAGCTATCGGCGGCAGTCGGCTCATTATGACCGTGCCAGCAGCTGCCGTGCTGGTGATCTTGCCGGTCTGGTTAGGCGATCGGCCCGGCTGGGTGACCCAAGGAGGCTGGATCGGCTTGCTGAAATCAGAGGCATTCCTGTACGCGGTGCTGCTGCTGGTTGCTGCCTACGTCCGCAGCCGCCGGGCACGAGCAGTCCGGTCCTACGGCGCGTGACCGCCGCCGACCGCTGGGACGCGATCTATGCCGATGTCGCCGCGCCAAGGTCACCTTCGGAGTTCGTGACGGGCCACGCAGAGCTGCTCGCGGGCTACCCGACCGCGGTGGATCTTGCCGGCGGCACGGGTGGCACCGCGTTGTGGCTCGCGAGCCACGGCATCGAGACAACGCTCATCGACGTCTCCCCACGGGCCTTGGAGATCGCCCGCGGCGCTGCCGACGAGCGGGGGATTCGGCTACGTACAGTGCGGGCTGATCTGGAAGCCGAACCGCTGCCGACCGTTCGCGAACTCGGCAGCGAACAAGGCTGGCACGCCGCTGTGTGCTGCAACTTTCTGCATCGTCCGTTGCTCAATTCGCTGGACCAGTTGCTCGTTCGGGGCGGTCTCGCCTTCGTGCAGATCGTCACCGTCAACAACCTGCTGGTCAATGCGCGCCCCAGCCGCAGCTACCTCGTCGAGCAGGGCGAATTGCCAGACCTCTGCAGTGGGCTCGAGACAGTCAGCTTCGAAGAGGGCTGGTTCGCGACGCGCCACGAAGCGCGCCTGGTGGCCCGCCGACCCGGCTGAACGACCCGCCAGCGGAGCGAACGATCAGCTGAGCAGCCAGTCCGCTGGGGTGATGTCGGAATCAGCGAACAGGCCAGCCTGGAGGCGGCGCATACCCGACAGCCACCGGTCGATATCCGATGCCTTGCGCTCGCGATAGGTCTGCACCTCGGGATGGGGCAGCACCAGGAAGCGCTCCTGCGCCATGGCCTCGATGACGGTCTGTGCCAGCTCCGATGGCTGCAGGATGCCGTCACCAGCTGCGGCCCCCGGCGTGCCTCGCCCCTGGTCGCCATTGCCGGTGCGGTCGGGGCTGTTGGCCAAGATGTTCGTCTCCACGGCCTGCGGGCACAGCATCGACACCACGATGCCCTTGTCGCCGTAGGTGATCGAAAGGAACTCGCCCAGCGACACCGCTGCCGCCTTGGTGACGGCGTACTGCAGCGAGCCGAGCTGCGTGAGCAGCCCCGCCGCCGAGGCGGTGTTCAGCAGGTAGCCGCCGCCGTTGTGCACCATGACGGGAACGGCTGCCCGGGCCGCGTACACGTGAGACATCACGTGGACTTCCCACATGCGCTGGATCTCGTCGTTGGAGACCTCGAGGCCGCCCTGGGTCACGTAGCCGGCGTTGGACACGAACACATCTAGTGCGCCGTGGGCTGCCACCGTGTCGGCCACAACCGTCTTGATGGCCTCCTCATCGGTGACATCGAGCCCGACGGCCGTGCCGCCAACCCGATCCGCCACGACCTGCGCGCCAGCCTCATCGCGGTCAACCACGACCAGCGCCCGCGCCCCTTCTGCCCCGAAGCGCTCCACGAGCGCCTCCCCGATTCCACTCGCCCCACCGGTGACGACAGCGACCTTGCCTGCAAGCTCCATGGCCCGGCAGCGTAGTGGCGCCCGCCCCGTTGGCTTCGTGCTGACATACCCTCCGTCGGGTCCCGCTGGCCGGGAGCACGGCGAGTAGCGCAGTGTCAGGCTGGTGCGGTCGACACTGAAGGTCAGTGCACCGTTGGAGGGCCAGTGGCAGCACCGTTGGACGATGTGAGAGTGATCGAGGTGGACAGCTGGATGGCTACGCCGTCGGCGGGGGCGATCCTGGCCGACCTCGGTGCGGACGTCATCAAGGTGGAGCCGCTCGAGGGCGATCCGGCCCGGGGCTTCAGCCGGCCGGCGAAGCTTCCGCCCGAGATCAAGGACTACGACTTCCAGTTCGACGTGGACAACCGCGGCAAGCGCTCCATCGCCGTCGACTTGGACTCGGCACCCGGCCGCGAGGTGGTCCACCGGCTCATCGCCGGCGCGGACGTGTTCATGTGCAACCTGCTCGTCCACCGCCAGGAACGCTTCGGGCTCGATCCGGCCACGGTGACGGCGGTCAACCCGCGCATCGTGCACGCCACGCTGACCGGTTACGGCACCACCGGTCCCGAGGCGTGGCGGCCGGGCTACGACGTGACCGCCTTCTTCGGTCGCTCGGGCATCTACGACGCAATGCGTGAAGGGCCCAACGGGACGGTCCCCATGGCGCGCCCCGCTCAGGGCGATCACACCACCGGTCTGGCTCTGGTAGGCGCGGTGCTGGCGGCCCTCCGGCTCGCTGAGCGCACCGGCGAAGCGCAGGTGGTTGAGACCTCGCTGTACGAGACAGCCGTGTGGACCCAGGCGTCCGACTACGCCATCACCGCCATGGACAAAGCACCGCTGCGCCAGCGTGCCCGCGAGAACTTGATCATCCCGACCGCCAATCGCTACCCCTGCGGGGACGGCAAATGGGTGGTCTTCAACATGCCCCAGGACAGCGCCTGGCCACTGCTGTGCCGGGTCATCGAGCGTCTCGACTGGCTCGAAGACGAGCGCTTCGCCGACATTCGCGGACGCTTCGCGCATATGCCCGAGATCGTCGCCGGCATCGATGAGGCACTGGCGCACCGCACCCGTGACGAGTGGGGCCAGATCTTCGACGCCGAGGGAATCATCTGGGGCCCGGTGCTGGGGCTGCACGAAGTGGCCGACGACCCGCAGGCCGAAGCGCTGGGCCTGTTCCCCACGCTCGACAGCCCCGACATAGGCGAGTACCGCAGCGTGGGCATCCCGATGCGGTTCGCGACGGCCGATGTCGGACCGCGTGGACCGTCTCCGAAGCTGGGCGATCACACACGCGAGCTGCTCACCGCCGCTGGCATGTCAGACGAAGCAATCGACAGGCTGATCGCCGAAGGCGCGGTGCACGAATCCTCAGCGGAGTGAGCCCGGTCGCCGCTCGGCTAGTCCACGATGGTCACCGCGAGGGTGGTGGGCACCAGGGTGATGCGGTTGTCCGTGAGGAAACCGCCGAACAGGGTCAGGGTGACCCGGCGCCGATGATGGCCACCCGTGCCATGGTTGGATCGCCCCTGTAATGAGGTGCGCATGTAGCGACAGCAAGGACCTATAGGACGCACGGGACAAAGACAGCCGCTATTCCAGCAGTTCGTCGAGAGCGGCCAGCACGAGGGTCACGTTGCGGGGCCGGGCTGTGTGGCCCATGCAGCCGATGCGCCAGCACTTGCCCGCGAAGGCCCCCAGTTCGAAGCCCCGGGCCACGAGACCAACCAGTCTGAGTGTCAGCGATCATCCCCATGTCCAGGTATCAGGACCGGGGCCGGTGGAGGATCCACTCCACCGCCCGGGGCGAGACGCTGATGGGGGCCAGCCCCGGTGGCACGCCGAGGCATTTCTGGGTGCCGCAGTAGGCGATGTCCACCCCCCAGTCGTCGACTCGCACATCGATGCCGCCCAGCGACGTCACGCAGTCGGCCACCAGCAGGGCGTCTCCCTTGGCCGAGCACCGGGCGGGTGCAGGCCGCTATCGCCGCCGGGTACGGATTGGAGGGGCCGGGGCCCATGAGAATCCGTTCGCTGTGCTGCGTCATTGAGATATCCTCCATCAGATTAGTGATATCACCCACCACATTAGTGATAAGGTCGCGCGATCCGCCGACAGGGAAGCCGCTGTGTGGAACAGAATCCATTACATTTTCAGGGCTGACCCCCCCTGGGCCGGCCGGCAGATCGGATGCACCCCATGAGCCATCACCAAATCACCGAGCGGAGGCGCAGGCTGCATCGCAGCGAGCTGGCCGTGCCCGGATCGCTTCCCTCGCTGTTCGAGAAGGCGGCCGCGAGCTCCGCCGACTACGTCTTCTTGGACCTTGAGGATGCGGTGGCGCCCGACGACAAGGAATCGGCTCGGCACAACGTGATCGAGGCTCTGGCTGGCATCGACTGGCGAGCGGCCGGCAAGACGGTCTCAGTGCGGATCAACGGGCTCGACACCCACTACATGTACCGTGACCTGGTCGATGTGGTGGAGCAGGCAGGGGCGCACCTCGACACCGTCATGATCCCCAAGGTCGGGGTTCCGGGAGACGTGTACACGGTGGACGCCCTCCTCTCCCAGATGGAGCAGGCCCTTGGCCTCCGCCACCGCATAGGCGTGGAGGCTCTGATCGAGACGGCGCTGGGCATGGCCAACGTGGAGGCGGTTGCTGCGGCCAGCCCCCGCTTGGAGGCGCTGCACTTCGGAGTGGCCGACTACGCGGCCTCATGCCGGGCTCGGACCATGACCATCGGCGGGCTCAATCCCGACTACCCCGGCGACCAGTGGCACTCGGCCCTGTCCCGCCTGCTCGTGGCCTGCCGTGCCAACGGTCTGCGCGCCATCGACGGACCGTTCGGCGACTTCTCCGATCCTGAGGGGTTCATGGCCGGAGCCCGACGGGCCGCCGCCCTCGGATACGACGGCAAGTGGGCCATCCACCCGTCCCAAGTCGATCTGGCCAACGAGGTCTTCACGCCGCCGGCAACCGAGGTGGAGCAGGCCCGGCGGGTGCTCGGGGCGCTGGATGAGGCGGCTGCCGCGGGGCGGGGCGCGGCCCAGCTCGACGGGCGGATGATCGACGCGGCGTCGGCCCGGATGGCCCGCAACGTGGTGGAGACGGCCGACGCCATCGCCGCCGTCACCGGCTGACGGCAGGCACCAGGGCCGTCGAAGGGTCGGACACAGGGGCAGCCGAGGGGGCGCCGGGAGACGTCGCAGAGCGGGCCGCAGCCGCGGACCCCGCATCCAACGATGAACGGAGGGGCGTTCATGGAAATACACGAGTACCAGGCCAAGGCGATACTGGCCGACTACGGGGTGGCCATCCCGGAGGGCGGGCTGGCCTACAGCCCGGAGCAGGCCACCTACCGGGCCTCCGAGATCGGGGGCGAGCAGTGGGTGGTGAAGGCCCAGGTCCACGCCGGGTCCCGCGGGCAGGCGGGCGGCATACGGATCTGCAGCCATGAGGGTGAGATCTGGGAGGCCGCCGACGAGCTGCTGGGCAAGCGGCTCGTCACCCACCAGACGGATGCGCGGGGCAAGGGCGTGTACCGGCTCTATGTGGAGGCGGCAGTCGCGAGCGAGCGCGAGGTCTATCTCGGATTCGTGCTCGACCGTGCCGCTGAGCGGGTGATGGTGGTGGCGTCGGCCGCCGGGGGAACCGACATCGAGGAGATCGCGGCCAACGACCCGACTCGATCGTGCGGGTCAATGTGGAGCCGGCAGTGGGGATCCAGGCCTTCGAGGCCCGGGAGATCGCCTTCGCCGTCGGTCTCGACGCCAGCCTCGTCCCCCAGGCCGTGCATCTGATGACGGCCTGCTACCGGGCATTCCTCGACCTCGACGCCACCATGCTGGAGATCAACCCGCTGGCCGTCACCGCTGACGGCCGCCTGCTGGCGCTGGACGCAAAGATGACCTTCGACGACAACGCCCTGTTCCGCCACCAAGACGTGTCGGAGCTCCGGGACAAGTCGCAGGAGGATCCCCGGGAGCGGACGGCCAACGACCGGGGCCTCAGCTACGTAGGGCTCGAGGGCGACATCGGCTGCATCATCAACGGGGCGGGCCTGGCCATGGCCACGATGGACATGATCAAGCAGGCCGGGGGCGAGCCCGCCAACTTCCTCGACATCGGAGGGGGAGCATCCCCTGAGCGGGTGCTGAAGGCGTTCCGGCTGGTGCTCTCCGACGAGAACGTCAAGGCCGTGCTGGTGAACATCTTCGCCGGCATCAACCGCTGCGACTGGGTGGCCGAAGGCGTGGTGCAGGCCCTGCAGCAGCTCGAGGTGCCGGTGCCGGTGGTGGTGCGCCTGTCGGGCACCAACGTGGAGGAGGGGCGGCGCATCCTCGCCGAGGCCGACGTGGCCGTGATCACGGCCGACTCGCTGGCTGAGGCGGGCGTGAGAGCGGTCGAGTCCATCGCGGGGAGGGCGGCCTGATGAGCATCATGCTCGACGTAACGCAAGACAGCCGCAGATGGCGTGCGGGCACCCTGGGGAGGGTCGGGCGATGAGTATCATCCTCGACGAGTCCACACCCGTGGTCGTGCAGGGCATCACCGGGCGCATCGCCACCTTCCACACCTCCGAAATGCGCGAATACGGCACCAACGTCGTCGGAGGCGTCACGCCGGGCCGGGGCGGGATGACCCACTGCGGCGTCGACGTGTTCGACACCATGAAGCAGGCCGTGGCCGCCACCGGCGCCACCGCCAGCATCGTGTTCGTGCCGCCGCCGTTCGCGGCGGACGCCATCATGGAGGCGGCCGACGCCGGCATCGAGCACTGCGTGTGCGTCACCGACGGCATCCCGGTGCAGGACATGATGCGGGTGAAGCGCTACCTGCGCCGCTACCAGCACGCCAAGCGAATGTGCCTGATCGGCCCCAACTGCGCGGGGGTGATCAGCCCGGGTCGGGCCATGATGGGCATCATGCCCCCGCACATCTACGAGCGCGGCCCGGTGGGTGTCATCAGCCGGTCGGGGACGCTGGGATACGAGGCGGCGTCGCAGCTCAAGACGGTGGGGATCGGGGTCAGCACCAGCGTCGGGATCGGCGGCGATCCCATCAACGGGAGCTCGTTCCTCGACCACCTCAAACGGTTCGAGGCCGACGGCGAGACGGAGGCGATCGTGATGATCGGCGAGATCGGCGGGCTTCAGGAGGCCCAGGCCGCCCACTACGCCCGCGACCACATGTACAAGCCCGTGGTGGGCTACATCGCCGGACTCACCGCGCCCAAGGGCCGAACGATGGGCCACGCCGGCGCCATCGTGTCCACCGTCGGGGAGTCGGCCGCCGAGAAGGTGCAGCTCATGCGGGAGTGCGGCGTGACGGTGGTGAAGCTGCCGTCGGACTTCGGCACGACCGTCCCCAAGGTCCTGCGCCGCTGAAGGGGTCCGTGGAACCGGCGGATGCCCTTGCCGGCGCGCCGCCGGGGCGGGATCGGTGCTCCTGCTCTGCCCCGGCATCGCCCGCCTCGAACAAACCCAAGGCACCCCAGAGCCTCCAACAAACCCAGAGCGGTTCACAACACCTCAGCTCGCCCAGAGAATGCCGCCCCAGGAAACCGTCGACCACACCTCAGGCTAAGTTCGCCCGCACAGTTCTCTCCGCAAGGAGGCACGGGCATGCGACATGTCTTGATCGTGGCCAACCAGACCCTCGTCGGCAGCCACCTGCATGAGCGGGTCGAGCACATCTTGGCCGTCGACCCCCAAACCCGGTTCCACATCGTCGTGCCCGCGACGGGCGCCAATGGCCCCGACCCCGCGCGGGCGCTCGCGGGCGCTCGCCGTCGGCTCAGCCAGGCCTTCGAATCCCTCGACGACATCGGCGCCCGCGTCACCGGCGAAGTGGGTCCCGCACACCCTGTCGTAGCGGTCAACTTGGCGATCGACCGGCTGAACCCCGACCTCATCATCCTGAGCACGCTGCCCGCCGGTGCCAGCCGGTGGCTGCACCTGGACCTGCCGCATCGCCTCCAGCGACGCTTCGGTGTGCCGGTGGAGCACATCTCGGCCGCAACCCAGACCGTCGACCGTGCAGGGATCTTCGAGCCGCCCGTGCTGCACACTCCCGACGACACCGTCCACGTGCTGCTGGCAGAAGAGAACCAGCACGACGTCGACGTCATCACCCTGGCGCTCGCCGAGGCGGGAACTCGCAACCAGCTGCGTGTCGCCCACGACGGCGCCAACGCGCTGTCGTTCGTGCGCGCCGTGGGACCGTCGGAGGTCGATCTGGTGCTGTTCGACCTGAAACTGCCGATCGTGAGCGGATTCGACCTGCTCGCGGAGATACGTGCCGCTGACGAGTTCGACAAGGTGATGATGGTTGCGCTCACGACCGAGGAAGCCGCCGACGACCGTGCCCGGGCTTACGACCTCGGCGCCGACGCCTTCGTGATGAAGCGGCCTGACTACAGCCAGATGGCCCACGTCATCGACGACCTCCTCGCCGAGGTCGCCGGGTAATCGGCGACAAGCAAGCACGGGCCGGCTAGTCAGCCGGCTGCGGCCTTGCGGGCGGCGGCCATGCCGCCGGGGAAGTCGATCTCGGCGGGTGCGGTGACCTGACTCTGCAGCACCCAGCCGAGCAGCCCGTGCTGGTCGAAGATCACGGAGTGGGTACCGGCCAGACCCTGTGGCGTGCCGAGAGTCTCTGCGTCGAAGAAGATCCACTCCCCTGCTGGCGGCCGCAGCAGCTGCAGCGTCACGTCGGTGTTGATGTAGGCACCGCCCGTCGGCGAATAGTCCCAGCCGACAGCTGCCCCGAGGTCGGCCAGCGTCGCAATCCGGGCCAGCGGCGATGTCTCCTCGCCGGCCACGAGCGGATGATCCAGCCGTGCCCACGTTCGGCCGGGGCCCGGCTCCTCGGTTGATCCGCCGACGAATCTGAGGTCGACAGCGTCGGCATTGAATCCGGGCCGTGGGTAGTCGATGTCGGGATTGGCGCCAGGGTCGGCACGCTCCGCCGGGATCGGCGGCAGCGCCTGCCCGTCGTTCACGAGCTCACCGCTTGGAATTGTGGGCGCCAGCCACTGCGAGGTGGCGCGCGCCACAAGGCGACCATCTCCAGGCGCACCTGTCTCAGGCGGCGCGGCCCGCACTTCGGCATCGATCAGCGCGGTCCGTTTGCCGGCTTTGACGGTGGTTGCCGTGACCTCGTAGGAAGCCATCGGCATGCCCGAGAGGATCTCGACGGTCAACCGGCTGCACACCTGAGCAATGCCCAGGTTCCGTTGCTCGCGCTCGACTGCCCAGCTCAGCAGCCCGCAGATGGCACCGCCGTGCATCACCTGATGTGCCCAAGGACCGCGCGTCAACTCCGTCGCGCGCACCCCGCCCGGCTCCTGCACGTACAGCCCAGGCGGCATGACCCCCTGCGGTGCTGGGGCCCGGGAATCCGCGGTCGCCCCAGGGCGTTCTGAGGGCATGCTCGCCACGGCGACAAGCTAGGTGGCAGGATGACAAGTCGCTGGTCTGCGATGCTGGCTCACCTGGTTGGGGAGGGGGCACCGTGACAGACACCGCTACGGCGACGACCTCCCTGCGTGCCGCTGCGCATCCGTTCAGATTCGCAGTCCAGTACGGCAAACCGGAGAGTCCGGCGGCGTTTCGAGAGATGGCGCGCAAGGTCGAGGACCTGGGCTACTCGACGCTCTACTGCCACGATCACTTCTGGGACAGCTGGTCGCCGATCGTGCATCCTGCGATCGCGGCGGAGATCACCACGACGCTGCGGGTCGGGACCCTGGTGTTCGCTGCGGACTACCGCCACCCCGCAGTACTGGCGAAGGACTTCGCCACGCTTGACCTGCTTGCCGAGGGCCGAACTGAGTTCGGGATCGGTGCCGGCTGGCTGACTGAGGACTACGAGCAGTCGGGCATCGGGCTGGACCGGCCCGGCGTACGTATCGACCGGATGATCGAGGCTCTCGAGGTCATCAAGGGACTGTGGCTCGGTGAACCGTTCGAGTACGACGGCGAGCACTACCAGATCTCGGGGATGGTCGGTCGGCCGCTGCCGCACACGCCGGGCGGGCCGCCGATCATCATCGGCGGCGGTGGCAAGCGAGTGCTGACAGAGGCAGCCCGGCTGGCCGACATCATCAGCTTGAACCCGAACCTGCGGGAAGGCACCGTGGGAGCCGATGCGGCACGCAGTTCGGTGGCCGGGAAGTTCGCTGAGCGGCGTCAATGGATTGCCGACGCCGCGGGCGAGCGATTCGGAGACATCGAGATCCAGCTCAACACGTTCATGGCTCTCGTGACCGAAGACGCCGACAGCATTCTCGAGCAGTTCGCGCCCGGCTTTGGTCTGACGCTGGCCGAGGCGCGTGAAGTACCCCTGGTGCTGGCGGGCACGGTGGATGACATCTGCGAGCAGCTGCACCATCACCGTGAGGCCTACGGCGCCAGCTACATCGCCATCCACGATCCCGAGGTCGATGCCATGGCACCCGTGGTAGCTCGGCTGGCGGGCACCTGAGCCCGTGACACCGTGAGTCACACCCGGGCCCGACCGCTGACCCCAACATCATGGCTGTGACACCGCAGTCCTAGGTTGTCCGTCGTGACCACCTCCGACTCAGGAGCTGACCCGTCCGTGTTGGCAGGCATCAAGGTGCACCCGGTCGAGTTCGGAGGTCCCGCGCTCGCGCTACTCGCCGAACTCATCGCGAGCTCCAAGGCGCACGATCCCTTCGCGGAAGTGACGGTTGTCGTGCCGACCAACTATGCGGGTGTCGCGCTTCGGCGCGCGCTGGCCTCCGGGACGTGTGGTCCCGTGTCGAGCTTCGGAGACGGTCTGGCTGCGGTCACCGCAGTCACGATGTTCGGACTGGCGCAGCGGTTGGCGGCGCCGAGGATGCACGTACGCGGTCGCCGCCCTGCCACCAACCACATCGTCGATGGAGCCATCCGGCGTGCGCTTGCCGAAGACGCCGGCATGTTCGCAGCCGTCGCCGATCACCCCGCTACTCAAACAGCGCTCGCGCGTGTGCACCGAGAACTGCGCGATCTGCGAGCCGACCAGCTCGAACACCTGCAGCAAATGTCTTCGCGGGCTCGTGAAGTCGTCCGCCTGCACCAACGCGCCTCCCAGATTCTCGCCGACGACTGGTACGACGAATTCGACCTGCTGCGCGAGGCAGCCCGTCTGGCTCGGCGACATCCGGCCGCATCGGAAGCGGCTTCGACTGACGATGCAGAACTCATCGATGGTCTCGGAACGCTCATCATTCACCTCCCCCGAAGGCTGTTGCGGCACGAAGCGGCACTGCTGAGGGCGATTGCGCCGGTGCGCGATGTCCACATCGTGCTCGGCCTCACGGGCGAGCCAGGAGCCGATGAGATTGCCGAAGCCGTGTGTGGACGGCTGAGCGTGGCCCTCCCCCACCACGAAATCAGTCCCACGACCGCACACCGCATCGTCAGCGTCAGCGACGCAGACACCGAAGTTCGGACGGTCGTGCGTTCGGTGATCTCGGACCTCGACGAGGGCGTCGCGCCGAGTCACATCGCCGTGCTCCACGGCCCAACGGAGCCGTACGCACGCATTCTGGCCGAACAGTTCGAGGCCGTCGGAGTCACGACGCACGGCAACTCGGGTCGCACGCTGGCCGAGTCTGCGGTCGGTCGTCTCGTCCTGGGCCTGGCAGGCATGGCGGCCACCACAGCCTTCGGGCGGCGCCTGCATCGGTCGGACGTCTTCGAGCTGCTGGCCGATGTGCCGATCCAACGTTTGGGTCGATCTCGGAACAGTTCCAGGAGCTCGGCTCTAGTGCCCGTGGGTTCATGGGAACGCCTGGCGCGCGCGGCACACGTCGTCGAAGGTGACGACTGGGAGCACCGACTGGCTCGGCATCGCGAAGAGCTGAACGCCGAGGCCGAACGCGAGCGTGCCAGTGACGATCCGTCCGAAACCAGAATCAACCGGCTCGAACAAGATGCGCGGCGTTGCGAAGACCTTGCAACATTCATGCGAGAACTCGCAGCCAACCTCAATAAGGGGCGTGCTCTCAAGCAGTGGCCGCAGTTGTGCAATTGGCTTGGTGGCCTGATCGGTCGCTACCTCGGCACCGTCACCGCGGAGTCCCACCCCGCCGAGTGGCCCGAGTGGGAAGTGACTGCTTCGGGACGCATCGACAGAGTGATCGGCGAGCTCAGAGATCTCGCCGACGTCGAGGACGCGGCGAGCGTGGCCGTCATGTCCCGCATCCTGGCGGGAGCACTCGACCAGCCCCATGGCCGGAGCGGAACAACGGGCCGCGGCGTGTTCGTGGGCAAGATTGCCGGAGCGGTCGATCTCGTCACCGAGCGCGTGTACGTGCTGGGGATGGCAGAAGGCACGTTTCCGACGCGGCAGCGAACCGACGGACTCGTTGCTGACGAAGAGCGCAAGCTGCTCGGTAACGCCCTGGTGCACAGTGGGAGCTACACCGCTGAACAGCATCGCGACTTCCTCGCCGCACTCTCGAATGCCTCCGGCCGCGTCACGCTGCTGTTCCCGAGGGGCGATCTTCGACGAAATGCCGAGAATGTGCCGTCACGATGGCTCTTGCCGACCGCGCGCAAGCTCACATCGGGAGCTCAACGGAAGGTCCGCGACTACCTCGATGGGGATGATCTCGCTGCGGCAGCGCGAGACCGCAAGGCCGCTGACATCATCGAGGTTGCGTCATTGATCGGGAGCGTGCGCAACGCGCCGTTCCCCGCGACAGCCCAGGAATACGACTCTGCGAGCCTGCTCGCAGCCCGGGGCGACGGCACCACGTTCGATCGACACCCGCTGTTCGGCGTCGATGTCGCGTTCCGGCGAGGGGTCGAGCTTGCAGCGGCACGTCGCAGTTCCCTCTTCACCCGTTTCGACGGCAACCTGAGCGGCGTCACAGTCCCAACCGGTGGGCCCGCAAGTGTCCTTTCTGCGACGCGGATCGAACAGTGGGCGCGGTGTCCTCGGCAGTACATGTTCGACCGCTTGCTGAGAGTGAGCGAGATCGAGGAGCCCGAGTCCATTGTGCGGCTGAGCCCGTTCGAGCGCGGACGGATGATGCACGATGCGATCGACCGATTCCTCTCCGATCTGCTCGCCGGGACATCACGCAGCGACGGCATCCGACGATCGGCGATGCAACCCGGTCAAAGCGAGCTCGTGGGCATCGGTGCAGAGCTTGCGTCCGATCTCGAGCGGCGAGGATTGACCGGGCTCGAGTTGTTGTGGGAACTCGATCGCGCCACGATGCTGGCGGATCTCGGCGAATTCGTGCAGCGAGACCTCGAGCGATCAGGTCCCTCTGGGCAGATCATCGCGTCAGAGCATCGCTTCGGATTCGGCGATGACTCTGCCCCTCCGGTGCGCTGGGATCTTGGCGACGGCCGCGAGGTGTACTTGCGAGGCGCCATTGATCGGATCGAACGGCAATCCGACGAGCGGCTCGTCGTCATCGACTACAAGACCGGCAGCCACCGCAGCTACCGGGGAGTCGCGCCGCCGAGTCGTTCCGGTGCCAGTCCGCACGATCCGACCGTGCGCGGCACCAAACTGCAGCTTGGCGTCTACGCACTCGCCGCGGCTCACCACTTCGGCGGCAGCACGGATCCCCGCGATTCCGTCGCCCACGTCGCTTACTGGTTCATCACGTCGGTACGAGGCGACTGGCAGTGGATGGGCTTCGATGTAACGGACTGGGCGATGCAGCGCTTTGCCGAAGTTGTCAGGACGATTCTGGAGGAAATCGACGCGGGCGTCTTTCCGGGATATGTCACGGCTGCGGATGGCCGTCACAGCGGCATGCATTGTCCTGCGTGCGATCCAGACGGGCTCGGCTCGACACAGCTTCGCCGGCAGTGGATTGCCAAGCGAAGCGACCCGGCCCTCGCCCCGTTCTTTCAGCTGGCCGAGCCGGACGAGGCGGCTGCAGATCTCACTCATGCCGAGGGCGTCGGTTCATCATGAATGCCTCCGCCAAGCCTGGGGTATTGCCGGCCGACCAGGCCGAGCGAGATCGCGTCCGGGACGAATTGGGCAACACCTTGTTCGTTGAGGCTGGGGCCGGAACGGGGAAGACGAACTCGCTGATCCGGCGGGTCTTGTCGCTTGTGACAGGTCCCGAAGCGATCCCGCTCTCGAACATCGCAGCGATCACCTTCACCGATAAAGCAGCTGCAGAGTTGCGCAATCGCATCCGAGCCGAACTGCAAGTCGAACTCACCCGTGCCGTCGACAATCCCTCGGACGATGACGCCATCAGCGTCGAACGGCTCCAATCTGCGCTCGATGAACTTGACGGGGCTGCCATCTCGACGCTGCACAGCTTCGCTCGGCGCCTGCTGGGCGAGCATCCCGTCGAGGCCGGGCTGCCGCCCATGTTCGAGACCCTCGACCCGATCGCGAGCGAGGTCCAATTTGACGAGCGTTGGAGCGCATTCGTCGACTCACTCCTGTCGTCAGACTCCAGATGCCGCTGGGCCATCGAGATGGTCGATGCCGCTGGCGTGGGGATTGACTCGCTGCGGCAGATGGCCCTGCACTTCAACGACAACTGGGATCGCCTGAACTGGACGCCAGGCACTGCCGCGACACCATCGATCCCCGTCGAATCACTGGTCGATGCCGCACGACGATTGCTCCTGCGCAGCAACGAATGCACCGAGTCGACCGACAAGCTGCTGGCACGATTCGGCCAGCTCGAAGCATGGACCGCACGTCTCGATGCGGCGCGCAACGACCGAGAGCGTCTGGCCGTGCTGCTCGCCAGTGGAGCCGAAGGCATCCCGAAGGTCGGGAGGGTCGGCAGCAAGGCCAACTGGCCTGATGTGGTGTCGATCCGGGATGGCTTCGCAGAGCTCGACGAGGCGCGCAGTGAAGCGGCATGCGAGGTGCTGGACGCCGCCATCGGGCAGCTCGCCACAGAGATCCGCACATTCACACTCGACGCCGCGGAGGATCGGCGGTCGAGTGGCACGCTCGAGTTTCACGACTTGCTGGTGTGGGCCCGGTGGCTGCTGCGCGACTCGCCGCAAAGCTCGGAGGTGCGCACTGCGCTCAGCCAGCGATACCGGCGCCTGCTGCTGGACGAGTTCCAGGACACCGATCCGATCCAAGTCGAGCTTGCAACGCTGATGTGTTCGGTTGACGTCGACGAATCACCACGTGACTGGCAGCGGGTCGAAACTGAGCCAGGTCGGCTCTTCTTCGTCGGCGATCCCAAACAATCGATCTACCGCTTCCGGCGAGCCGACATCGGCCTGTACCTGGCTGCTCGTGAACGATTCGGAACTCTCACCGGCACGCAGACATCGCTCAGCGTCAATTTCCGTACCACAGCGCCCATCATCGAGTGGATCAACCGCGTGTTCAGCGTCATGATCGTGCCGCACCCGTCCAGCCAGCCCGACTACGCGCCCCTGCGTCCGTGGCGCCCTGCTGCCGAGGAGGGTGCACCGGTCACCTTGCTGGGTCGCAACGAGCACAGCAGGGACACTTCGGCCGCCGAAGTGCGCGTCGCCGAAGCCGCTGACGTGGCCAGAGCGATCGTGGCTGTCGTCGAGGGCCACTGGAGCGTTGCCGACCCCCACACCGGCGAGTCTCGCCAAGCTCGGTTCGAGGACGTCGCAGTGCTGATCCCGACGCGCACGAGCCTCGACGAATTGGAAGTGGGCCTGTCGAATGCGGGCATCCCGTATCGACTCGAAGCATCCTCGTTTGTTTGGCGCAGTGCAATTGTCCGCGACTTGATGATGTGCTTGCAGGCGATAGCCGACCCGACCGACGATCTGGCGATCGTGAGCGCGCTGCGCACCCCTCTGTACGGATGCGGCGACGACGACCTGTACGTGTATGCGCAGCACGCGTCCGGGTGGAACTACTTCTCACCCTGTCCCCAGGGTGTTCCAGACGGCCCCGATCATCCGGTTGCCAATGGCCTCGCCCACTTGCGCGAGTTGCACGAGGCCCACTCGTTGGTATCGCCCGCCGTCATCGCCGACCGGTTGCTACGCGATCGCCGGGTGTTCGAACAGGCAGTCGCCGGGCCGCGGACGCGCGAGGCATGGCGACAACTCCGGTTCGTCGTGGACCAGGCGCGCGCGTGGTCCGAGAGCCAGCACAGCGGCTTGCGGAGCTTTCTGCGTTGGGCACGCCGTCAAGCATCCGAGGGCGCGAAGGTGACCGAAGCGGTACTGCCGGAGTCCGATGACGACGCGGTTCGGGTTATGACGATTCACGCCTCGAAGGGCCTCGAGTTCCCGATCGTCATCGTGGCGGGCCTGCAGAACACCGCTGGAGGAAATCGCGACTCCACTGAAGTCGGTTTTGGGGCAGCAGGGTCACCACCGGCCATTCGGCTTCGCAGCGGCGTGCAGACCGCCGACTACGACGATTGGGTCACCGACGAGCAGGTGGCCGACCACCACGAGCGAGTCCGCCTGCTGTACGTGGGAGCGACCCGTGCCCGCGACCATCTGGTCGTGTCGCTCCACCGCAAGCTGCTCGCGGCATCCAGGCCTGAAGAGCATCGACTCACCAGCGCGCAGGTCATCTGCGAAGCGATTGGTGCGGGTGACGCGATCGATCACGCAGTGTGGGCAGGCGATTGGTCCGGTGACTTCGACGCCGTGTCTCCCGCCCGTGGTCCGGCGCAATCGGTTCCGATGATCGAACGCCCCGAATGGCGAGGCCGCCTCGACGCGGCGTTGGCGTCCACGGAGGCAGCGGCCTCGCTCAGCGCCACCGCCATCGCCCGAGCCAGTGCCCAGCAAGGGGAACCTCTCGACGATGCCGACACGACCGATCTTGCGGCGGGACTCGCCAAGGATGGTCCCGACGACCACCTTGGGGTCGAACACGCGATCGGCTCCCGGGGGCGCTACGGAACGTCTTTGGGCCGGGCTGTTCACGCCGTGCTCCAAGACGTCGATCTGCGGAACGGCGATCACTTGGCGCCGCTGGCCCAGGCCGCCGCAGCAGCTGAGGGTCTTTCCGATCAGCGACGTGCCATCGAGCGGTATGTGCGCTCTGCCCTCGATAGCCCGACTGTGGCGGAAGCCATACGAGGACGCCATTGGCGTGAGATCTATACGGCGGCACCTTCTGACTCAGCGAGCAACCGCGGAGGCACGCACATGGGCAGCCGTTCTGCCCCAGTCATCGAGGGCTACATCGACCTGCTCTATGAGCGAGAGAACGGAGGTCTCGTCGTTGTGGACTACAAGACCGACCGGGTCGACGACGAGGCCTCACTTCGGCGCAAGGTTGACGACTACCGCCTGCAGGGCGCCACGTACGCCTGGTGCCTTGAGCGATCGACGGGGCGCCGTGTCTCCGAGGTGGTGTTCCTCTTCCTCTCGAGCGACAGGCCTGCACGATCGGGAATCTTGGCCGGACACGATCTGATCAGCGCAATTGAAGAGGTCGAAGCTGTCGCATCGAATGCCGCCGCCTGACGGGTTGCGCCGATAGGCCGTTCACAAACCCTGCAGCGGATTCGCCGGGTCAGGCGGCGCGACTCGGCTCAGCCCAGCGCGCGGGGAGGAGGCTGGTAGCCGCCGGTCAGCTCGCCGATGCGGCGGGCCAGAGCCATCGTGGTGCGATCGCCGCCGTAGGGGCCAACGACCTGGAAGCCGATGGGCAGGCCGTGGGGCGTGAGGCCCAATGGCGGCACGGTCGCAGGCAGGTAGGACATGCCGGTCAGGATCGTCCAGCGGGTCATCTCGATGTACGGCCGCTCGACGCCGTTGGCTGGAATGCGGCGCTCGGCGAAGGTGCCGTCGGGCATGTGGTCAAAGGGTGGGTGGAAGCTCACCGGCATGAGGATCGCGTCGTAGCGGGTGAAGAACTCCGCCCACTTCCGGCGGCATTCCTCACGGGTGATGTGGTGTTCCAGCCAATCGCGATGTTTCGGCCCCTCGCCCCGGCCAGCGAGTGTCATCGCCGCTCGCACTAGCCAGAGGCCGTTCTCCCACGCCGGCAACGGATCGATGTCCGGTCGCGCTTCGTGGTCGACGCTCACGCCACTGGCTTCGAGTGCATCAACCGCTGCACCCATCACGCTCAGCACGTCCCCGTCAACGGGGCAGTACGGGTCGTCGAGCCACGCAGCCACCCGGAGCGACCCCACGTCGTCCGGTGCGGGCGGCAGCTGCGGCACCCACGGCGTCTCACGACGCAGCAGCACGTCGAACAGCAGTTCCAGGTCGTCGCAGCTGCGGGTCAGTGGGCCGAAGACGTTGATGTCCGGCTCGGTGGTTCCGCCGCGGATGTGATCCAAGTAGCCGGTGGTCGGGATCAGTCCGAAGCTCGGCTTGTGTCCCCAGATGCCGTTGTACGAGGCCGGGAAGCGGATTGAGCCCCCGATGTCAGTGCCGATCTCGAAGCCGGTGAAGCCCATCGCCGTGGCGGCTGCAGCACCGCCCGAGGAGCCGCCGGGAACCTTCGACAGATCCCAAGGATTGCTGGTGGTGCCGAATAAGTCGTTGAAGGACTGGTTGTCGGCCGACCAGCGCGGCAGGTTGGTCTTGCCGATCACGATTGCACCGGCGGCACGGGCGGCAGCGACAACGGCAGCATCGGAATCGGGAACATTGTCAGCCAGCTCCCGCGCCCCACCCGTCGAGCGGATCCCTGCGGTCATCAGCGCGTCCTTCGCGGTGAACGGAACGCCGTGCAACGGCCCGAGCCGCTCACCGCTCGCCTGCGCGGCGTCAGCGGCTGCGGCACGCTCCAGCGCAGCCTCGAAGTCGCGGGTCACCACCGCATTGATGTCGCCGTCGAGTCGCTCGATCCGCTCGATGACATGGCTGACGAGCTCACGGCTCGACAACTCCCCAGCCGCGATGGCCACTGTTTGCTCGCTCGCGCTCCACAGGCCTGGGTCGTCCATTGAACGGCTCGCGGAGCCATCCGCCCGGTCGTCTGTTGCCATTTCGCGCCCCTGACGTGTTGCCGTGCTGCGGGTAAGTCCTGCGCCGCGCCGAAACTAGCCCGGCCCGCCATCGAGGAACTCAGCAGCTCCCAGCTCGAGCGCATGGCTGGCGTGCCGTTGGGCAGCGACGGCAAGCAACTCAAGGTTCCGTTCGGTTCGCTCCATGCCCACCGAACCGAAAACGCTGATGCAGAACCCGTGGAATGCAGCGCGCCGGTATGACTCCCAGCAGTCCTCCCAGCTGAGGCTCTCAACGCCCGCAGCGCAGATCGCTTGGTGATACGAACGGACCAGATCCTCTTCCGCGGTTCGGCGCACCTCGGTTGTCAAGTTCCCGCCGAGGAAATAGGACACGTCGGTCAGAGGGTCGCCAATCCTCACCGTCTGCCAATCGACGACCGTGACCTTCCCGGCCTGTTGCTGGGTGCCAACCAACAGGTTGTCGAGCCGGTAGTCGAAATGGACAGCCGAGAAGACGTCGGTATACGGCAAGTTGACCGGAAAAGTGCGGGAGTTTCCGAGCTGGATGAAGATGTCTCTAGTCGACTTCACGCAGGTGCAGGCCTTGTAGTACGGCGAAGGACCTGCACATCACATTGCCGGAGGGGGTCTCAGCGGTCACGCAGCGCTCTGCCGGTAGGCATCGCCCACCGGCGCCAGCTCGGCCGGCGTTGCGCCGTGCATGAGTACGGCGTCGCAGCCGAGTTCCATCTGGCGTCTGACGGCTGCGGCGCACTCGCTCGGGGTCCCGGTCGCCATCGGGGCCAGCCATTCGTCGGGAATAAGCGTGCCGATGTGCTCAAGCTCTGCGGTGGTGGCCGTGCCGTCGATCGGAGCGAGGAATCTGGCCACGAGCGGATCCGCACGGAACCGTGCCAGTGCATCGGGGTCCCATCGATTGATCCGTACGAGCAAGTCGCCGTAGTACTGGAAGTAGGTGGCCAGGCGTCCGATCGTCTTGCGCAGCTGCAAGTCGTAGGGCACCTCGTCGCTCACGATCGCGAAGCACGACCACACGCTCACGTCGCTCGGATCTCGCCCCGGAAGAGCCGGCGCATCAAGAGGGCGAATTCCTCCATCTCGGCTGTGGTGACGGGCTTCAGGCCCATCATGTCCTGCGCCGCAGCGACACCACGACCGATACCCATCACAAATCGCCCGCCAGCGAGGTTCTGCACGGTCAGCGCAAGGCCAGCAGTCAGCAGTGGGTGGCGAGTATTGATGTTTGTCACTCCCAGGGTGATGCCAATGGAGTTGGTGGCCGCGGCAGCGGCACCGCAGATGGCACCCGCCTCCTTGCGGTTCGGCCGCTCTCCCAGGAAGGCTCGCCCAAGCCCGAGCTCTTCCGCCGCCTGGACCTGGGTCAACGCATCTGCGGATTGATCAGCTTCACCAGCCAGCATGTAGAAGCCCAGCTCGGGAAACTCTTGTGTTCTCGTCGTGCTGCCAGACACCCGGGTCACACTAGGACCGCTGATGTCGTCGCCTGAGGCTCCTGCTTGGCGCTGTGAACTAGCGCTGTGGACTGGCGCTGTTGCCCGAAGCGCTACCCAGCGCGCTTGACGACGAACAGCGTTTGTTCGGGCTTG
Source organism: Candidatus Poriferisodalis sp. (assembly GCF_965237655.1). Lineage (GTDB taxonomy): Bacteria > Actinomycetota > Acidimicrobiia > Acidimicrobiales > Poriferisodalaceae > Poriferisodalis. The sequence goes on along the minus strand of NZ_CBDEGB010000002.1, from coordinate 443,438 downwards.
CCGACCACGACCGCGAGATGCTCGCCAGCCCAGCCGATCTCCCCGTGCGCCTCGTCGGGGTCCGGGATCGGGCAGACATCCCAGGTCTGGTCGCCGTGACGCAGCACCGCCATACCGTCAGACACCTCGACGCTCGTCGCGACCTCCAGCATCGTGGTCTCGTGCAGTGCAACTGCGATCACATCGTCCGTAGTGGAGCGCGCAGCAGTGAGTTCTCGCGCCTTGACGGTGTACAGGGGTGCTTCCGCCGCCGTCCACCGCAACTCAGAACGCTGCAGCGCCGCCGCCGGCGCGTCATCGCTTGCCACCCGCGGCCAGTGCTGAGCCAAGTCCGGTTCGAGCTCCGCGACCAGCCAACTTTGCCGCTGGATCTCGCCGAGCTGCTCCAAGTCGGCCACCAGCTTCGCAGCGTCGCCGAACGGGTCGGCGTACTCCTCGGGATCGGCACACTCATCGAACAGCGTCAGCAGCTCGGTCCGCTCCACTTCGACGGCAGAGTCGGTAACACGTATGCGCGCCCCGAGCAGCTCGGAGTTCACCATCGGGGGGGTGTCGTCATCAATGCGTGCGAAGCTCCAGCCATCTGCAGTATTCACGCCGACGACGTGCTCGATAGCGCATTCGAGAGGGCGCACAACACCCAAGATCGCGATCCGCTCGGACCCCGACAGGTCGACCGCCACTACCTCGATGTTCTCGGGCAAGCCCACTGACTGCCACTGCGAGCCGTCGTAGGCGTACCAGTCGTCGGCAGCTTGAGCGACCGCGTGCGCGCCGCTGAACGAATAGCGCATCGCGACGCCTTCGGCTTGGGCCGGAGGCGACACCGCCGACACCGCTGTGGCGAACACGGCGCCTTCGGAAGCACTGCTGGACACGCCCTCGGACGTCTCGGCGCCGTCGGACACTGCTGGGGGATCCGCGACGCTGTCTTCCGAGGCTGCCGCGACCTCAATCTGTTCCTCGAAAGACTCCTCGGCGCTCATCGATTCCGAAGGGGCAGTTTCGAAGACTTCGTCTTCCGCCATCTCGTCGAGGTCCACGCTGTCGGCGCTGCTCGCTTGTGTAGCTGCGGGCATGCCTTCGAGTTCGCTCAGCGACTCTGCTTCGACGGAATCTGCAAAATCCTCGATGCCGCCGTCTCGCAGCGACACGAGACCGACGGCCGCCACGGCTACGAGCGCGAACGCACCCACCCCACCACGCACCGCGTTGCGCCGGCGCTGCAACTGAGCCGCTCGTGCTTGGACGCCCGCGAGCGAGCCCGAGCCGACCGGCATTGACGCCCCAGCGTCACGCAGCTGGCTGCGGAGGCGATCCTCAGCCGTCATGACGCCTCTTCTTCGTCGGAACCCGACTCCAGCACTTCCCGCAGCTGTTCGAGACCCCGGCTGAGCCGGCTCTTCACCGTGCCGGTCGCGATGCCCAAGGCCTCCGCGGTCTCGGCGACCGACCAGTCCAGGTAGAAGCGCGCCACGATCACGGCGCGGTGTGCCTCGTTGAGCGACGCGAGCGCACGTTCAAGGTCCAGATCGCGCGCCCTGTCCTCGGTGGAGTGCGGTTGTGCGAGCAAGGGCTGGCGTTCACGCTCTCGCCGGGCCCGTCGCAGCCACGATCGAGCCCAATTCAGCCCGACCCGGTACACCCAGCCCTGCGGATTCGCATAGGCGCCGACCTGTCCCCAGCGCTGGCAGGCGCGGGCGAATGCCTCGTCGGCAGCCTCGGCGCCCAGCGCGGCATCGCGCATCGCCAACCCGAGCGCTCGCGCCATCTCGTCGCGGTGGGCCGCATAGAAGTCCTCGAACCGGAGCGCCACGGCATCCGCCCGGGCGGATCCGGTTGAGGCCGCACCCTCAGCAGCGCTCACTGTCAATCCAGTACGGATCGTGCCTGCGCCCACCAGACCGTGACCGATCGGCGAATGCAGATCTACGAATGCAACGAGCGCGCCAGTCATTCCACGTCCCCACGAAGACTGCCTGCCCCTTCAGACTCCCGCCAGACCGTTTCGGTTCCGTGTCGTTCATGAATGCTCGTCGGAGCGCGCCTCCGCCGCGAACATGTCCTCGGTGAGCACACCCGATTGTCGCAGCGCCTCGATCTCTGCGCGACCGGAGCCAAGCCATTCGGCCAGCACTTCGTCGTTGTGCTCGCCCAAGTGAGACGCCAGCGCTCCCGATGTGATGCCGGAGGTCACCGAGGTTTCCGCGGAGGTGCCGGTGAATCGGTAGGGCGTCTGGGTCACCCGCCGGGTACCCCCGTCCCGAGCGTCGATCTCCACCGACGAGCCACGATGAATCGCCGTGGGCGACTCATGCGCCTCCGCGGTCGTGCGAATATCGCCCCACGCCAGGTTCGCCGCATCGAGGGCTGCCAGCATTTCCGCTCGAGTCTCGAACGAGCTCAGGAAAGCGTTGATGGCTTCGGAGCGGTACGACCGCTTGGTCCCGATGTCGGCATCAGCAGGCGAGGGATCGGCTATCTGATGGGTCTCGCTCAGCTGCTTCCAGATCCACCGGAAATCGCCTGCGGTCAGGATCGGTCCGTCGACGCCGTCCCACACCAACCCGCCTTGAGACTGGTAGGACACACCGTCGAGTCCTGCCTGGCTGCCCTCGTCGGTGGCCAGAAACGACTCGAGCATGGCGATGTCGATGTGCTGGCCGTGACCAGTCAGCTCCGCGATACGCAGCGCCGCCAGGACGCCGACCGACCCATGCAGCGATGCGTAGGTGTCAGCCACCGCCAGATACGGCTCCTGTACCGGCTGCTGGTGTATCTCGGCCGCCCGAGTCAACCAGCCCGATTCACCGTGCAGCACCGGCGCGTAAGCCGCCCGATGCGATTCGGGACCCTCCTGGCCGAAACCGCTGATCGAGAGCATCACCAGTGCCGGGTTCGCCTCGGACAACTCGGCGAACGACAGGCCATGACGCGCCATGACGCCGGGGCGGAAGTTCTCGATGAGCACATGCGCCTTCGAGGCAAGGCGCTTCACCATCTCGGACCCGCCCTCGGCGCGCAGGTCGATGCAGACGTTGCGCTTGCCCACGTTCTGCTGCGTGTAGAAGCCCGCGAGCCCAGCGCGGGTCACTCCCCACAGTCGGGAGATGTCGCCTTCGGGCGGCTCGACCTTGACGACGTCCGCGCCGAGGTCGCTGAGGATCCGCCCGGCGAACGGACCCGCCAGCACGCGGCTCATGTCGACCACTCGTACGCCAGCCAGCGGTTTCATCGGCGTTCTCTCCCGTCGCCTGCCTGTAGCGCCCGGTCGACCCTCAGCGGGGCCGATCGCCGGCGATCGTCACCCGGAGCATGTGCCGGCGCTGCCCGTGGTAGTCGTTCAGCGCATAGTGCTGGACGCTGCGGTTGTCCCACATGGTCAGCGTTCCCGGCTCCCAGCGGACCCGGCACGTGAACTGCTCGTCCACTGCATGGCTCCACAGCATCTCGAGCAGCGCTTTCGATTCGTGCCGGCGCATGCCCGAGATGGCCTCGGTGAACGCCCGATTCACGTACAGCGCCTTCGCACCGGTCTCGGGATGGGTCCGCACGACCGGATGGGTCAGCTGCTCATGGGCGTCGTCGGACACGTTGACCGTCATCGCACTGCGCCGCCCGGAGTACCGGTCCGAGTCGCCGCCCCGCCCGTACTGGCGGGCCGCTGAGTGCACCGCGCTGAGACTCTCGGCGAAGCCCTTCATCGTGTCGGACATGCCGATGTAGGCCGCCTGCTGATTGGCGAACAGCGTGTCCCCGCCGAAGCTCGGCACCTCGACCGCATACAAGGCTGTCGCCATCGGGGGGCACTCCAAGAACGACATCTCCGAATGCCAGCCACCGCCGAAGTTGACCGTCTCATGGGGCTCTTTGATGACGGGGACCACCTCGGGCTCGTCCGATGTGCCACCGAGGTATGGGTGACGCTCCAACTCGCCGAAGCGACGTCCGAAGCGGGCCACGTCACTGGCTTCCATGTGCTGGTCGCGGATGACCACCACGTGGCAGGCACACAGCGCTTCGCGGATCGATGCAATGTGTTCGTCATCGAGTGCGTTCACATTGAGTGCGCCGCCCCCAGCCGCCCACAGCTCGGCGCCGAGCGCGCCCGCGAGCGGCCGGACGTCGAGCAGTCCTGCGCCGGGCTGTTCTGGTTTGGGCTGTCTTGATATGGGCTGTTCTGAAACGGCCGTCGACCCCGGTGCCGCTGTCGTGCTCATCGGTCCTCGCTCCCGTGCTGCGCCCCGCGGGGCACGGTCTCCGCCGTGGCCTTCGCCAGCGGATCTGCCTCACGCAGGCGCCGTGCCACTTCCCCCGCCGCAAGTATCGCCTCATTGGGGTCGGGACCGCACGGGGTCATGTTCACGTGCCGGCAGCCTGCCTCGAGGTACGGCAAGAAGAAATCCACGATGTCATCGACGGTGCCATAGGGCGTGTACTTCTCGAAGGCCTTGAAGGGCACGCGGTAGAAGCGTTCGAGCTCGGGGCCGACACAGCCCGCCGCCTGTTCCCGGCTGTCGCCAATGCCGACCCACAATTGGATGCCATGGTCGGGAACGTCCGGGGCCGCACCCGGAACCGCCCGCTCGGTCTCAGCAGTCTCGGCGTAGAGGCGCAGCGCCGTCTCGTAATGCTCGATGGTGCACCAGATGCCCAGCCACCCATCGGCGAAGCGACCGGCGCGGCGGATCGCGGCGTCGGATCGCCCGCCGACGTAGGTCGGGATAGGCGGGTCGGGCACCGGGATGATGCGGGCTTGTGACAGCGAGAAGAACTCACCCTGGTGATTGACGGTCTCGCCGCCCAGCAGCCGCAACACGATGTCGAGCGACTCGTCGGACCGTCGCCCGCGCGTGCGGGGATCGACGCCGCACACTTCGACCTCGTGCCGGTCGTCGCCGCCAATGCCGACGCCGAAACTGATTCGCCCGGGGGCCATCTCGGCCAGGTTCGCCAGCTGACGGGCGACGGGAACCGGGTGACGCAGCGGCAGGACGTATACGCCCAGGTACACGCCGAGTTCGGGGTGGAGATTGGCCAGCGCTGCTGCGGTCACCATGCCGTCATTGCCGTGCCCGATCCGGAAGCTGACGTGGTCGGCGAAGAACATGCAGTCGATACCGGCATCGGCGACGAGCTCCACCATGCGGCGGCGCTCAGCCCACGGTCGCGACCAGAGCTTGACATCGGGCGTGACACCGACCCGGATAGGCGGCACAGCGGCGCGCTCAGCCGCTCTCATGCTGCGACCCGCTCGGCGCGCGTCATATCCCAGATCACCGGCAGATGCTTGAAGCCGTGCTGGAAGTTCGACAGCAGGCGCTCGGGCGGGCGGGCGGGATCGAGCCGCAGGTTCGGCAGCCGCGACAGCGCCTCGGAGAACATGGCGGTCATCTGGCGGCGCGCCAGGTGCGCACCCAGGCAGAAGTGCGGTCCAGCGCCGAAGGTCAGGTGGTCGTTCGGAGTGCGCTCGATGTCGAAACGGTCGGGCTCGGCGAACACGGCTGGATCCCGGTTCGCCGCCACGTGAAAGACCACCACCTTGTCGCCGGCCCCGACCCGGCAGCCGCCGAGTTCAACGTCGCGGGTAGCGGTGCGCCGGAAGTGCACAACCGGCGGAATGAAACGCAGCATCTCCTCGATGGCGCCCGACAGCAGAGCGGGATCCGCGAGCAGCTTTCCAAGTTGGTCGGGATGGCGCAGCAGCGCCCACATGCCGCCCGGCATGCCGTTGCGCAGCGTCTCGTTGCCCGCCACCGCGAACAGGAAGAACATGGTCTCGAACTCTTCGTTGGTGATGCCGCCCTCGTCGTCGGGTGCAGCCAGCAGGATCGACACCACGTCGGAGCCCGGGTTCGCTCGCTTGTAGGTGGCGAGGTCCTGCGCGTAGGCGTACATGTCTGCGAGGCCTTCGCGGGAGCGAGGGTCGGGCATGCGACCGTCGGGCCCCGGGCGGATCTCGGCGCGCACCTCCCGGGAACGCCGTGCCATCTCGGTGCCGGTCGCCGGGTCGAAAACGTCCGAGACCGCGTACTCTGCGTCCTGATAGCCGATGACCCGGTTCGACCAGTCGAACAGCAGCATCCGGTCCTCGGTCGGCACGCCCATGATGTCGGCGAGCGTCAGCAACGGCAGTTCGGCCGAGACGTCCTTGGCGAAGTCGGCACGTCCCCGGTCCTCCACGGCGCTGACGAGCCGTTCGGCACGAGCCGAGATGGTGGCCTCCAACTCCAACACTGCGCTCGGCGTGAATGAGCGCATCAGCAGGCGGCGCAGCCGTGTGTGCTGCGGCGGATCCTGGTTGAGCATCATCCGCTGGACGAACTCGAGCATTTCAGCGGTCTGCGGGTCGCGGATCTGCGTAGCGCCCAGGTGCGACGAGAATGTCCCCGGATCACGGAGCACCCGGTTCATCAGCTCGTGGGTGAGCACCGCCCAAAAGCCGGGTCCGGCCTCCCACCCCATGAGCTCGGGCTCGGGCACCCAATGGACCGGGGCGCGTGCCCGCAGTTCGGCAATCAGGTCGTGAGGCACACCGTCGAGGTAGGTGCGCGGATCGAACAGCGGCGTCGGGTCGAGATCGGATCGGAACTCAGTACCGGAGCCGGGCATAGCGCTCAGCGTGCCATCTTGGGCTGCATCTGCGGGGTGGTCGCGGCCGTGTTGTCGACAGTGCTTCGCAGCGGCGGTGCCGGTGGCTTGGTGATGACAAAGAAGAGCATTCCCAGAGCCGTCAGCACGGCGAGCGCAACGAAGCCAGTCGCGTAGCTGCCGGTTGTGTCAGCCAGCCAGCCCGCGGCAAGCGGACCCACGATCGGTCCGATCATCACGATGAGCGAGCTCACCCCCATGATCGCCGCGAAGGCCGATGACCCGAAATAGTCGGCACGCAGCGCCTGCATGAGCGGACCGCGCGCTCCCCACGCGAGGCCATGCAGGATCACAAACAACACCACGATGAACACATTGACGGCCCAGGCCAGCAGCAGCACGCCGCCGGCGTGGCCGAACATGGCGATCGATGCAATCAGCCGCTTGTTGACGCGATCTCCCAGCCAGCCGCCCACGGCCATGCCGCCGAGCTGCATCAGGGGCAGCGCGGCTGCCACGAAGCTGGCCTGCTGCAAGGTGTAGCCCCGCTCGGAAGTCAGGTAGAGCTGCAAGTGCGCCATCACTGCGCCGACTACGAACAGTGCGCTCAGGTGTCCGAACGAGATCGTCCAGAACGCCTTTGTGCGCATCGCCTCCTTGGCCGTGAAGTGGACGTCGCTTACGCCTTCCGCGCGGACTGTCCTGCCGTTCGCGACGACCTCTTTCCCGCCGTCGACCTCCTCGCCGAAGTCGCCGGGACGACCGTCGAGGTACTTGGCAAGCCACCAGGCAACGGCAGCCCCCGCGACGCCGGTCACGGCGGCGGTCGTGCGCCAGCCGAACCACGAGAACGACAGGACCACGAGGGGGACGCACATGCCGCCCGCCGCAAGGCCCATGCCCCCGAGCGCTAGCGCCCGGGCCCGCAGCCGCTCGAACCAGCGCACGATCGAGACGGTGACCGTTAGGAACCCGCAGAACGCGCTGCCGACCGCCATGACCAAGAACGCGCCGTAGAACTGCCACAGCGAGTGCAGCTGGCTGAACCACACGAAGCCGACCGCCATGCCCACCGCACCCGCCCGGGTGATGACACGGGGTCCGAAGCGGTCGATCAGCCAGCCCTGCGCTGGCCCGAGCAGTGCCGTCTCGGCTCGGTTCACGGCAAACGCGCCCGACAGGGCCGTCTTGCTCCAGCCGTACTCCCTCTCGATCTCCACCAAGTAGGCACCCAGCGAGTGCATGACGAACGCACTCTGCAGCCCTTGGATCACTGCCCCTGCACTCACCACCTTCCATCCGCGGAAGGTGGTGGTGCGTCCCGACATCGGTACATCCTGCCCGATCCGGTCCGGTGCGCGTCGGGGGCAAAAGCCCCTCTGCACCCTGACCTAGACTCCTTTCTTTCTATTCACCACGGAAACTCGTCCACCGATCGAGCGAGGGAGGCACCACATGGCCCGAAAGGTGACCGCCGCGATCGTCCAGGTGGCCTGGACCGGTGACAAGGACTCCATGATCGAGCTGCACGAGAAGAACGTCGCCGAGGCCGCCGCTGCCGGTGCCAGGGTGATGTGCTTCCAGGAGCTGTTCTACGGTCCCTACTTCTGCCAGGTGCAGGACGCCGAGTACTACTCCTACGCGGAAGCCATCCCCGATGGCCCGACCACCAAGCGCTTCTGTGAGCTCGCCGCGCAGCACGAGATGGTGCTGGTCGTGCCCATGTACGAGCGTGAGAAGGCCGGGTTCCTGTACAACACCGCAGCCGTGATCGACGCCGACGGGACCTATCTCGGCAAGTACCGCAAGAACCACATCCCGCAGGTCAAGGGGTTCTGGGAGAAGTTCTATTTCCGGCCTGGCAACCTCGGCTACCCGGTATTCGAGACAGCAGTCGGCAAGGTCGGCGTGTACATCTGCTACGACCGCCACTTCCCTGAAGGCTGGCGGGCACTCGGACTCGCCGGAGCGGAGATCGTCTTCAACCCCTCCGCCACCAGCCGGGGACTGTCCGCCTACCTGTGGCAGCTCGAACAGACCTCCGCTGCGGCGGCCAACATGTACTACGTCGGGGCCATCAACCGGGTCGGCGTCGAGCCGCTGGGCGACAACGATTTCTACGGGACGTCGTACTTCGCCAACCCGCGGGGCCAGCTCGTGGAGACGGCTGCATCGGACCGGGACGAAGAGCTCGTGGTGCGCGAGCTCGACCTCGAGATGATCGACGAGGTCCGCAACCAGTGGGCCTTCTACCGGGACCGCCGCCCCGACTCCTACGGGTCGCTGACGGCGCCCTGAACCGGGCGATCCTGACCCGGATCACCGACTATCCCGCCACAACCAAAAGGACACGACGATGGCGACGCTGATCAAGGGAGGCACCGTTGTCAGCTCGACCGGTGCGGATCCGGCCGAGGTGCTCATAGACGGTGAGAAGATCGTGGCCGTTCTGCAACCAGGCAGCGACATCGCGGTTGCGGCCGAGCACGGCGCCGAGGTGGTTGACGCCACCGGACGGCTGGTGGTGCCCGGCGGGGTGGACGTGCACACCCACATGGAGCTGCCGTTCGGCGGCACCTATGCGTCCGACACATTCGAGACCGGATCGCGGGCCGCGGCCTGGGGTGGCACCACCACCATCGTCGACTTCGCGGTGCAAAAGACCGGCGAGAACGTGCGTGAGTGCCTTGACGCCTGGATGGCCAAGGCCGAAGGCAACTGCGCTGTGGACTTCGGCTTCCACATGATCATCGGCGGCGTCGACAACGACTCGCTCAAAGAAATGGACCTGCTGGTCAACGAGGGCATCACCAGCTTCAAGCTGTTCATGGCCTACCCGGGAGTGTTCCTCGCTGACGACGGACAGATCCTGCGGGCCATGCAGCAGGCCGCCGGCAACGGCGGATTGATCATGATGCACGCCGAGAACGGCTTAGCCATCGACGTGCTGGCCGCGCAGGCCTTCGAGCGGGGCGAGACCGCACCGGTCAACCACGGCTACGTGCGGCGAAAAGAACTGGAGTCCGAGGCGACCCACCGGGCAATCCAGCTGGCCAAGGTGGGGGCATCGCCGCTGTACATCGTGCACCTGTCGGCAGCCGAGGCGTTGGAGCAGGTCGCGCTGGCGCGCGACGCCGGCATGAATGTCTTCGCCGAGACCTGCCCGCAGTACCTGCACTTCAGCCTGGAGGAACACCTCGACCGACCGGGCTTCGAGGGCGCGGCCTACGTGTGCTCGACACCCATTCGCTCACGGGCCGAAGGCCATCAGGACGCACTGTGGAAGGGCCTGCGAACCAACGACCTGGCCGTCGTGTCCACCGACCACTGCCCGTTCTGCATGAAGGAGCAGAAGGAGCTGGGGCTCGGCGACTTCCGGGCGATCCCCAACGGCATCGGCGGCGTCGAGCATCGCATGGACATGATCTACCAGGGCGTGGTCACCGGCGAGATCGGCCTGGCTCGCTGGGTCGAGCTGTGCGCCACCACTCCGGCCCGCATGATGGGCTTGTACCCCCGCAAGGGGATCATCGCGGCGGGTTCCGACGCCGACGTCGTGATCTACGACCCCGATAAGCGGTGGACCGTCAGCGTCGACAACCATCACATGAACATCGACCACTCGGCGTACGAGGGTGTCGAGGTGACCGGCCACGTCGACACCGTGTTCTCGCGGGGCCGCAGGATCATCGACGACGGTCAATACCTGGGCCGCGCCGGCGATGGGCACTACCTGCCCCGAGGCCTCTGCCAATACCTGCAATAGGAGGCGACGCCAGGACCTAGCTCGACCACACGCAATTCCCGCTGACCGGATCGGAGGACTGAGAACATGGATTTTGGCGTTGTTCTGCAAACGGATCCTCCCGCGTGGCGGGTGATCGATCTGACCCGGCGGGCTGAGACCCTGGGCTTTTCCTACGGGTGGACCTTTGACAGCCACGTGCTGTGGCAGGAGCCGTACGTGATCTACAGCCAGATGCTGTCGGCCACGAATCGCATGGTCGTCGGCCCGATGGTCACCAACCCGGGCACCCGGAACCCGACGGTGACCGCTTCGATGTTCGCCACGCTCAACGACATGTTCGGCAACCGCACGGTGTGCGGCATCGGCCGGGGCGACTCGGCCATGAGGGTGCTGGGGCACACCCCCACCAGCCTCGCCACGCTGGCCGAGTCGATGAAGGTCATCAAGGGCTTGGCCGAGGGCCGCGAGGTCGAATACAACGGCACCCAGCAGCAATTCGCGTGGTCGGCAGGCAGTCGGCTCGACATCTGGATGGCCGCCTACGGGCCGCGGGCGCTGCAGCTCTGCGGCGAGCAGGCCGATGGCTTCATCCTGCAGCTGGCTGACCCTCAGATCACCGAGTGGACCGTTGCCGCCGTCCGGCGGGCCGCGGCGCAGGCCGGTCGCAATCCCGACGACCTCTACATTTGCGTCGCCGCGCCTGCCTACGTCGGCGACGACCTCGCCCATCAGCGCGATCAGTGCCGGTGGTTCGGGGGCATGGTCGGCAATCATGTGGCCGACCTCGTGGAGCGTTACGGCGACACCGGCGGCGGGGTGCCTCAAGCACTCACCGACTACATCTCCGGGCGCGAGGGCTACGACTACGCCGAGCACGGCAAGGCCGGCAACGTCCACACTGACTTCGTCCCCGACGACGTGATCGACCGTTTCTGCATTCTCGGCGACGCCAGCAGCCACATCGCCCGGCTCGCCGAGCTGCGCGAACTGGGCGTGGACCAGTTCGCCATCTACCTGATGCACGACGCCAAAGACGAGACACTGAGCGCCTACGGCCAGCAGATCATTCCGGCGCTGGGAACCTGACCGGCGCGTCGTGCAAGCAGACACCACTGCCCCGGCGACGATCGACCCGATCGTCCGAGACCAGTTTCTTCGACAGCAGGCGGCCCGCGAGCGCCGCCGCGCCCGCGCCCGCCAAACCTTGCGGCAGGTGGTCGTGCTGGCCCTGTTCGTGTGCCTGCTGGGCCTTGCCTATACCGCCTACAAGAAGGTGGGAACAGCCATTGACGACGGTCAGTCCAGCTGGCCTGTGATCGGGTCGTTCCTGCCCGAGACCAACGACCTGAAGATGCCGCCGGTGACCGACATCGTCTCGGGGATCTTCGCTGAGCCCAGGGGCACGGGCCAGGCCTTCTGGACGATCATCGCCACCGAAGCCGCCTTTACTCTGCGAGAGGCAGCGGTGGGGTTCGCCATCGGGGTATTGGTCGGCTTGGGCATCGCCATCGTGCTCACCACGTCGGGGCGCTTGGAGCGCGCGCTGGTGCCCCACGTCATCGCCAGCCAGACCATTCCGCTGATCGCCATCGCGCCCATCATCGTGATCTGGGGCCGCAAGAGCTTGGACTTCCTGCCCTTCGAGTGGCAGGACTGGATGTCGGTTTCGGTCATCGCCACCTACCTGACCTTCTTCCCGGTGACGATCAACGGCCTGCGAGGCCTGCTGTCCCCCCGGCCCGAGAACCTCGAGCTGATGGACTCCTACGCGGCGCGATGGGGCCAGACGCTGTGGCGGCTGCGCTTGCCGGCATCGCTGCCCTACCTGTTCGCTGCGTTCAAGATTGCGGCCACAGCCAGCGTCGTAGGCGCCATCGTGGGCGAGATCTCTGCCGGGGTGAAAGGCGGGCTGGGCCGCCGGGTGCTGCTGGAGGCCCAGCGCTACACGACAGGGCCCGAACGCCTCTACGTGGCCGTGCTGGGTGCGGCGCTTCTCGGGATCTTCGTTTTCTCGGTGATCTCCTCCGTCGAGTACGCGCTCGTGGGACGCAAGGGCCGGGAGGCCGTCACATGAGCGGTGCTGTCACATGAGCGGTGCGGGCGACATGGACAACCTCGACGGCGCGGCCGCCGTCGAGGTGGAGGGCGTCTCCAAGGTGTTCAACCCGGGGCGCCCCAACGAGGTCTTCGCACTCACCGACATCGATCTCCGGATCGGCTCCGGCGAGTTCGTCACGCTGATCGGCCCGTCCGGCTGCGGCAAGAGCACCCTGCTGAGGCTGATCGCTGCGCTGATCGACGTGAGCGACGGGTCGGTGAAGGTCAACGGCAAGCCGGCCGACCGTGCCCGTCTCGACCGCGACTACTCGATGGTGTTCCAGAGGGCAGGTCTGTTCGACTGGCGCAACGTGTCGCGCAACATTGAGCTGCCGCTCGAGCTGATGGGCTGGAAGGCGGCCGACCGGCGGCAGCGCTCAGCCGAAATGCTCGAATTGGTGAAGTTGGACGAGTTCGCGAGGTACCACCCGGCGGAGCTGTCTGGCGGCATGCAGCAGCGCGTCGCCATCGCTCGGGCGATGTCGTTCGATCCGAAGCTGCTGTTGATGGACGAACCGTTCGGCGCCCTCGACGAGATGACCCGCGAGCACATGCAGAACGAGCTGCTGCGGATCTGGACCGAGACACAGACCACTGTGATCTTCGTGACCCACTCCATCAGCGAGGCGGTTTTCCTGTCCACGAGGGTGGTGGTCATGTCGCCCCGTCCGGGGAAGATCTCCGCTGTCATCGACACCGACCTTGGGGAGCGCAGCGAGGCAACCCGCGACAACCCAGCTTATTTCGCCAACGTGACGGCAGTGCGAAACGCACTGCGAGGAGGTCACACCTCGTGACTGCGGCCAAGGCGCTGCTTCGCTCGTGGCTGCCTCCGATGGTGGCCGCGCTGATCATGTTCGGCGGCTGGGAGGCACTCCTGGCAGTGATCAGCCCTGACGGCTTCGTGCTCCCGCCGCCCTCGCGCATCGGCAGTGCGGTGGCCGAGAACTTCGGCACGATTGCGACAGCGACCGGCATCACCGGTTTCATCATCGTCACCGGACTCCTCGCCGGGGTCGTGGCGGGAGCGGCGGCTGCCGTGCTCGTTACAGCCTTTCGCTCGGCTCACGAGACGATCACACCGCTGGCTGTTGCCGTCAACGCGGTGCCGATCATCGCGCTGGCACCCATCTTCAACGCCTGGTTCGGGATTCTGTCGCCCCGCTCCAACCAGGCCGTGGTGGTGGTGCTGGTCTTCTTCCCGGTGTTCATCAACACGACCCGGGGGCTCGGGCAGCCCGAGCCCAGCCAGGTCGAGCTCATGGAGTCCTACGGTGCCGGAAAGTGGAGGATCATGCGCGAAGTGCGCATCCCGAACGCGATGCCGTACTTCTTCACTGCGCTCAAGCTCGCCACGTCACTGGCGGTGATCGCCGCCATCGTGGCCGAGTACTTCGGCGGCCGCCAGGACGCGCTTGGCAACGTCATCACCAACTCAGCGGGGTTGACCCGCTACGACGACGCGTGGGCCGCGGTGCTGGCGGGCTCGCTGGTGGGCATCGGCCTGTACGCGATTGCTGCGGTGCTCGAACGGCTGATCATGCCGTGGTACTTCGCAGCGCGGAAGACGACATGAACCGATTGTTGTGCGTGAGATCCCATTGGGGAACCTAACAGGGGGAGAATAATGAAGGTTAAGAAAACGTTGATACGGGCGCTGGCGCCGCTGCTGGCACTCGGCCTACTAACCGCGGCCTGCACCGGCAGCGATGACGCAACCGATGAGCCCGAATTCGAGCCCATTTCCGAAGTGTCGCTGCAGCTGCAGTGGTTCACGCAGGCACAGTTCGCCGGCTACTACGCGGCCCAAGCGCTCGGCTTCTATGAAGATGTCGGGCTCGACGTGGAGATCCTCGAGGGCGGTGTTGACATCGTGCCGGCCTCGGTTCTGGACTCAGGCGCCGCCGAATTCGCGGTCTCATGGGTGCCGAGAGGTTTGGTGCCCCGGGAAGAGGGTGCCAACATCACCAACATTGCCCAGGTGTTCCAGCGAAGCGCCACCTTGCAGGTGTCCTTCGTCGACTCCGGTATCTCGGGGGTGAGTGACCTCGAGGGCCGCACGGTGGGCAACTGGGGATTCGGCAACGAGTTCGAGCTGCTGGCGGGACTTCGCAAGAACGGGCTCGACCCGGACTCCGACGTTCAGCTGGTGCAGCAGAACTTCGACATGCTGGCTCTGATCGATGGACAGATCGACGCGGCGCAGGCCATGATCTACAACGAGTACGCCCAAGTGCTCGAGACGGAGAACCCTGCTACCGGCGAGCTCTTCCAGCCCGAGGACCTCAACGTCATCAACTGGAATGACGTGGGCACGGCGATGCTGCAGGACGCTCTGTGGGCCGACGCCGATCGCCTCGATGACGATCCGGCCTACCGCGATGCGGCTGTCCGGTTCGTTGAGGCCTCGCTGAGAGGCTGGATCCACTGCCGGGACAACCCCGCCGAGTGCGTGCAGATCGTGCTCGACAATGTCCCGACGCTGGGCGAGTCGCACCAGACATGGCAGATGAACGAGATCAGCGCATTGATCTGGCCATCGCCACTGGGCGCAGGCATCATGGATCCTGACCTGTGGGCGCAGACCGTCGAGGTGGCGACCGGCGAGGGCATTCTGGCCTCGGCACCCACCGACGGCGCCTACCGCACCGACATCGCCACCGAGGCGGTGGCGAATCTGCGGGAGGCCGGCATCGATGTCGTGGGTGACGGTTGGCAGCGAGTCACTGTCGAGCTGCTCCCCGGCGGCGAGTAACCACTCGCGCACTCACCAGACCGATTTGGGGGCGGCGGCGAGTCAATCGCCGTCGCCCCTGTCGGCCAGAGACCGCTTTGCGGGGAGCATTTGTGACGCTCGGGCCAGGCTCTGGTCAGGCCTCGTCAACGATGCGCCGGATCTTCGCGGCGAATCGCGGGATGTCCTCGGTGACCGCTTGCCAGAGCACGTCGATATCGGTCTTCCAGTACTCATGGATCAGGAAGTTCCGCATGTCGGCCGCTGCTCGGAGTTCGTCAAGATCGGACGCTGAACCGAGACTTGAGGCGAGCCACGTGGCGGCCTCACCGATGACGAGCAGCCGGTAGACGCATGCGTCTTGGCGAATCGCATCGCGTCTGAATTCATCGTGGCCGACTGCTGCATAGAGCGCAACTGCCTCGGCCGCTTCCAGAATGTGCTGCCACCGATGCCGGTCTGCGCCGGTCACAGTGTGATGGCCTCAGCGAGGACCGCTTCACGCTGAGCATCTGTCATGCCGCCGTCTGTCGCAAGATGCACCGGAGCCTCAAGGAGTTGCTCCAGCTCCAACCTCAGCCGAGCCAGATCGAACAGCCCAGTCCCGCGGCCCGTTGAGACGAGGATGTCGATGTCGCTGTCGGGGCGCGCTTCGCCACGAGCGACCGAGCCGAAGATGCGTATGTCGCTGATTCCGTACTTTCGGGCGATCGCGGAGATGTGCCTACGGCTTCGCAACACTCGGTCAAGCTGGGTCGAGCGGCCAGGTCCACCGCCTTGGGCGAGAAACTGCTCCAAGCTCGCTTGCAGCACTGCAGTCACCGAGGGTGGCACCGGCTGCTCAGCGACGAACCGGTCCAAGCCAGCCTCCAGCTCGTCAGGAATGGTCACCGTGACGCGCCTCATGCGCTGACGTTATCAGCAGGTGGCATCATTTGCATCAATTGATTCAACTGATGCCAGCAACAGTTCGGAAAGGCCATCGCCCATACGGTGGCCGACCTGAACTGTTCATCCGTCCGGACCATCAGGGGACAGCTACAAAGATCGACACGACATGAGACTTGGCAATTGGCTCACTGCGCGGCGGGGGCATCGCAATCGTCCGATGCACCCGGCGCATTTGACGCGGCAGTAGGCACCGCATGCATGCTCGGTAGATCGACGCGGTGGCGAGCGGTGATGTCTTCAGAATCTGAGGCCGACGGCATTCGTGTCACAGGGGTTTCGTAGTGTCGAACACATGTTCATATCACCCCCGAACCGCGAGACCGCAGAGGTTGCAGGCGGCACAGGCATTCGCCCTCTCCTTTCGGATCGGCCGTGTCCGGGCATCGACTTCGAGAGGGTTGTCTGTGAAGTCCGGGCTCTGCGGACCGGACGGGCGCAGCTCGACGACCAGCAGGTGTTGGGTGCGCTCGCAGCCGTGCAGCGAACGCTGAATGCGCTCGAAGTTGCTCGGGCGGCGCTCGTCGACGAAGTGACTCGGCGGCAGCTGCACACCCAGCGCGGCGAAGTCTCAGCGGCCGAGACGCTGATGTCGATCGGCTCACTGGGCCAGGCTGCGGCGCGGCGCGCCGAGCGAGAAGCGGCAGCAATTGCAGGGAACGACGAGGTGGCTGAGGCGTTGTCGAGCGGTTCGATCACCACCGATCAGGCTGCTGCGGTCGCTTCGGACGACGTGCCCGAACCCGTGCGCAGCGAACTGCTGGACGGCGCGGCCCAGCAGACTGGCGACCAGACACGCCGAAGAGTCCGGCGATCCGAGGCAGCCCATCGGTCCGAGACCGACGCAGCCCGGCGTACTCGCCAACGCGCGGCGCGGCAAGCGTCGATGTGGATCAGCGAGCATGACGGCATGTGGAACCTGGCGGCGAAGCTCGACCCCGAGACCGGCGATCAGGTCAAGCGCCGGCTGGAGCGAGTCATGGGGCGCGAGTGGCGATCCGACAAGGATTTGCCTGCGATGAAGCGGCGGACCGTCCCCCAAAGGGCCGCGGATGCCCTCGTGCTCATGCTGTGCAGCCCCGGTGTCGGGGCGTGTCCTTCAGATCAGGACGATCCGGCTTCGAGCGAGCACGGCCATCCGGCGTACCCGTTCAACGATCGGGATGCCCAGATGATCGTGACCGTCGAGCTGGAAACACTGCGAAACGCCACGATGGGCACCTGCCCGGGAGCGAGCGGGGGCAGGGGAGTCGGGCGGGCGTCGCGGACCATTCCCCCGGCCATCCGCAGGGCGCTGATCGCACGGGACGGAGGCTGCGTCTGGCCCGGCTGCGGTGCAGCACCGATCGGCTGCGTGGGACATCACCTGATCCACTGGTCCGACATGGGGCCGACCTGTCTGGCAAATCTGGCCCTGCTGTGCCGCCGGCACCACAACTTCCTGCACGAGCACAACCTCGATCTGCGACCCCCCGACGCGCTCGCCTCCGGCCGACTCGGCATGGCCGAGCCAGTTGACACGGCAGGCGCACAATTGGCGACGCAGCCGGAACAAACCATGCAGTGGATCGTCATCGGATTGGAGACAAGCCACGCACCGAACGCAGAGAATTCCCTCCCGCAGCTGTGCTGAACGGTGAACCGCCGGGCAGGGTCCCGCAGCCGTCAGTCCAAGATTACCTTGAATTTCGTCCACTGTTCAACTGATTTTCAAGGATAGAGTTGTTGACGTGCAATTCATTCCTCGCCCGGTTGACGAACGAGCGTTAGGCGCTGCCGTCGCGCATGCGCCAGTGACATTGCTCACCGGACCGCGCCAAGCGGGCAAGTCGACGCTGGTCCGTCGGGTCCTCGAACCCTCGCCGGCAGCGTTCTTTGATCTGGAGGACTACCGCGATCAGGCTCGGCTTGCCGAGCCCATGCTCGCCCTGCGCGACAACGGCGAGACCATCGTGATCGACGAAGCGCAACGCATGCCCGATCTGTTCGCATCGCTTCGGGTCCTTGTGGATGAGAACCGGCGACCGGGCCGATTCGTCGTCCTCGGCAGCGCCTCACCGGATCTGACCGGGCTGAGCGCAGAGTCACTCGCCGGGCGAGTGAGCTTCGTCGAACTCTCGGGCTTCCGCCTGGAGGATCTCGGCGGACGGCATCTCGACAACCTCTGGCTGCGCGGCGGACTGCCTCCCTCGTACTTGGCACCGGATCTGGCAGCGTCGAACCGCTGGCGCGACGACTACATCGCGACGTTCCTCGAGCGCGACCTTGCCAACCTCGGCTTCCGCATCCCCGCGGTTGCAATGCGGCGGTTCTGGACGATGGTCGCCCACTATCACGGCCAGACCTGGAATGGCGCCGCCGTCGCTCGGTCGATCGACGCATCAGCAGCCACCGTGCGCCGGTGCCTCGACGCACTTACCGATGCTCTCGTCGTGCGCCAACTGTCACCCTGGTTCGCCAATATCTCAAAACGGCAGGTGAAGGCACCCCGGGTCTACATACGCGACACCGGCTTGTTGCATCGACTGCTCGGCATCGCGGATCACGTCGAGCTCGAGCGGCATCCGCAGCTTGGCGCAAGCTGGGAGGGCATGGTCATCGAGCAAATCCTTGCCCGACTCGACGGCTCAGCCCAGGCAACGGCGGCGGTCTGGTCAACTCACAGCGGCGCCGAACTCGATCTACGCCTCGAAGTCGAAGGGCGGACGCTGGGAATCGAGATCAAGCGGACCGAGCGTCCCTCGGTGACTCGCTCGATGCGCAGCGCCCTGGCCGACCTAGATCTCGACCACCTCTTCGTCGTGCACGCCGGCGCGCACCGGTTCGCTCTCGACGAACACATCACCGCCGTCGGTGCCGTCGAACTGCTGGCGGACGAGAACCCGCTCATCGACACGACATGAGACTTGGCAACTGGCTCACTGCTCGGCGGGTGGATCTGCTCCTGGCTGTCGCGGCGACAGTGGCGGCCGGGTCCGGGCTGGCGTCCTGGGCGGTGGGCACCGGCTGGGCCCGCTGGTTGACGGTCATGCACGCCCTCGCCGGCCTGAGCCTGCTGGCGCTGGCCCCGGCCAAGCTCCGGGGCTCGGTGCGCACCGGGCTGAAGCGCCGCCGCGCCACCCGGTGGCTGTCGATGCTGCTGGGAACGTTGGTCGCAGCCACCGTCGTTCTCGGCGTCCTCCATGCCACCGGACTGTGGCACGGGGTGGGCTACTGGTCGGCGCTGTGGACCCATGTTCTGCTGGCCGCGCTGCTGGCTCCTCTGTTGGTGTGGCATATCGTCAGCCGACCGGGTCGCCCGAAAGCGGCCGACCTCGACCGCAGGGCACTGATCGGCGGGGGCATCGCACTGGCGGCCGCTGGCGCGGTGTATTGGATTCAGCAGCTGACGGTGGGCGACAACCGGCGATTCACCGGCTCACACGAGATCGCCTCGTTCAACCCGTCAAAGATGCCAACGACCATGTGGCTCAACGACCAGTCGCCCCGAGTGGCCGCTTCGGACTGGGACCTCACTGTCGCAGGCGAGCCGGTGACGCTCGAGAGCTTGGGGGCCCGGGCCACGCCGGTGCCGGCGGTCCTCGACTGCACGGGTGGGTGGTGGAGCCGCCAGTCATGGGACGCGGTGCCGCTGGCCGAGCTGATGCCGTCGGTGGATGCACCCACGTTGGAAGTCACATCGGTGACCGGCTACAGCCGCCTGTTCCCCGCTCGCGACGCTGCCAACCTGTACCTGGCCGTCGGCTACGGCGGTGAGCCGCTGCGCCGCGGACACGGCTCCCCAGCGCGGCTGGTGGCCCCTGGAAGGCGGGGCTTCTGGTGGGTCAAGTGGGTGAGCAGCATCGACCCCGTCGACCGCCCTTGGTGGCTCCAATTCCCGTTCCCGCTGGAATAGCCCGCCGTCGCTGGCCGCCGCTGCGGTCGGTCTCTCATCGAGTCGACTGCCGCGATCTCACATGGCTGACTGACCCGGCTGACATATTTATATCGACATTCGCGATGATATGATCGAAAGTGTGAGTAGATCGGCACCAGCGCTCGTCCCGCTCTTCAGGTCGGATCAACAGCTCCGCATCCTGGGCGTCCTGTTCGCTGGCGCAGAAGACGAACTCAGCATCGGGGAACTTGCGGAACGAGCCGATGTCGCGCAGGCTACAGCGAGCCGAGAAGTGGCGCGCCTCGAAGAGCATGGCCTCGTGGTCTCGCGGACGATCGGCCGCAATCGGCTGGTCCGCCCCAACTGGAGTCTCCCGTGGGCCCTGGAGCTGCGGTCCATCCTCATGCAGACCGTCGGCGTGGTAGGGCGTCTCGGCGAAGCGATCAGCGGCGTGGGCGGAGTGGACAGTGCGTTCGTGTTCGGTTCGTGGGCAGCGCGCTACAGAGGTGAGCCGGGTCCATACCCGAAAGATGTCGATGTCGTCGTGGTCGGCGGCGCTGAATTGCGATCGATTCGCCAGGCATGTCGAAAGGTGGAACGGAATCTGCACGTCGAGATCAATCCGATCGTGATCGACCGTGCCATCTGGGATTCCCGAACGCCGGAGCCATTCATCGCCCAGATCAAAGAGCAGCCGCTTGTACCGATCCTGTTGGAGCACGACCGTGACAGTTGACTGGCTCGCCGAGGCGATCGCCACGCGTGACCTGGAGCGAGTCAAGCCCAACATGGGGGCGGCCGGTGAGCGCGTCAACGACGCCAGGCGACATATCCGCTCGGCTCGGATGCTCGCGGAGGACGACACAACGCTCGCCCTGGCCGCGTGCCGCGACGCAGTACGCAAAGCCGTGACCGCCCACATGGCCGCGAATGGCCTCCGCGTACGCGGCGGCGAGGGAACTCACCGAATCACACTCGACTACGCCCGCCACCAATAGGCAGATGCAATCACCGACGAAGATCTCGTCAATGCGGACGAGATCCGTCAAGACCGCGCCATTGCTGAGTACGGAGACTTTGCTTCCAGGAAACGACGGGACGCATGTCCGGGCCGCAGCCGACGTAGCCGAACGCATCGTCAACGCTGTCGCCGAGGCACTCGCGTCTGCCTCGAATTAGCCAAGGCGAAATTGTTGATCACAAACGGCAGCTCGGGTGCGCCAGTCCAATGACTCGCGGAATGTCTTCAGTAACAACTTGCCAGATGACTTCGACATCGATCCTGCGGCTCTCTTCAAAGAAGCGCTGACCAAGAATTTCCAGCGGCCGCTGCGCGCATCAATGAAGGGCGGATCAAATGATCCGCCAGACGTGCCCTCAGGATCAAAGCCGCCGCCGCCGTTGCGGCTTCAATGAAGGGCGGATCGATTGATCCGCCAGACCCGGCAAGACCGGCATCGGGGTGCTGGTGTGCTCGACCGGCTTCAATGAAGGGCGGATCAATTGATCCGCCAGACCGTTCGGGAGCCTGACGTACAAGTCCTCCAGTTGGAAGCTTCAATGAAGGGCGGATCAATTGATCCGCCAGACAAGATCGCCGCGATGAGGAACCAGGTGGCAACCACGCTTCAATGAAGGGCGGATCAATTTATCCGCCAGACCCCATGGGGTCGTCTTCGCCTGTGTGGTCGATCTCAGCGCTTCAATGAAGGGCGGATCAATTGATCCGCCAGACGTCTGCGACCACTGCCACAGCGCGGGTCAGCTTGCGCGCTTCAATGAAGGGCGGATCAATTGATCCGCCAGACGCTCCTGGGCGCGCACGAGCGCTTCGCCGACACGCCAGCTTCAATGAAGGGCGGATCAATTGATCCGCCAGACCTGAGGATTCGGCGCGTGCCGCCGCCGAGTTCAACGAGCTTCAATGAAGGGCGGATCAATTGATCCGCCAGACCCGACGCATCGACCCGGTACGCCGTCGCGGGCTGCAAGCTTCAATGAAGGGCGGATCAATTGATCCGCCAGACCTCGGGGAGATGGCTCAAATATTCGGACGGTCCAAAGGCTTCAATGAAGGGCGGATCAATTGATCCGCCAGACCTCGACCGGAATGCCTCGTCGGCACACCCAGACCGGGCTTCAATGAAGGGCGGATCAATTGATCCGCCAGACCTGCCCAACCGATTCACATCACATTCCGCCGCTCCGCTGCTTCAATGAAGGACGGATCAATTGATCCGCCAGACTCTCGGGGTTGTCGTGGATCCAGCGGTGGCATGGACGGGCTTCAATGAAGGGCGGATCAATTGATCCGCCAGACCTCGACCGGAATGCCTCGTCGGCACACCCAGACCGGGCTTCAATGAAGGGCGGATCAATTGATCCGCCAGACCCTGGTTTCGGGCCGACAACAGCGGCGTCCTGCGCCAGCTTCAATGAAGGGCGGATCAATTGATCCGCCAGACGGATAGATGCGACGCCCCTTGCCGCGACCGGCACTATGCTTCAATGAAGGGCGGATCAATTGATCCGCCAGACGTGCCAGCGCCGGTCAGGACGCCTGATCCCGCCCAGGCTTCAATGAAGGGCGGATCAATTGATCCGCCAGACCTCGAGGGGGCGGTGCAGCAGGCTCCGACGGGTTTGCGGCTTCAATGAAGGGCGGATCAATTGATCCGCCAGACCCCGGGGGCCCGACAGACAGGACGGTCCAGTGACAGCTTCAATGAAGGGCGGATCAATTGATCCGCCAGACTCGGCTGCCCGTCGAGCTGCCATTGCGCCATCCAGCCGCTTCAATGAAGGGCGGATCAATTGATCCGCCAGACGATGGTCATCGCCCCACCAGCACGTCACCGACACCGTCGCTTCAATGAAGGGCGGATCAATTGATCCGCCAGACCGAACCTGCTCGGGTTCACAAGATCCGTGCTTACGGGCTTCAATGAAGGGCGGATCAATTGATCCGCCAGACCGACTCCCCGATGCAGAGACCGGAATTCGCACACCGCTTCAATGAAGGGCGGATCAATTGATCCGCCAGACCTCCGACTTCCCGTTTCACGTGCTGCCGTGGTTCATAGCTTCAATGAAGGGCGGATCAATTGATCCGCCAGACGACCGTAATCACACGTATGTGCATCGGCGTAAGCCGCGCTTCAATGAAGGGCGGATCAATTGATCCGCCAGACCCGCCGACCCACACCGCGACCGCAGCGACCCAACCCAAGCTTCAATGAAGGGCGGATCAATTGATCCGCCAGACCGGCGGCGCAGCCCGCGTCGATGTCGGCAACCGGGAGCTTCAATGAAGGGCGGATCAATTGATCCGCCAGACCTCAACCCGGATGCCTCGTCGGCACACCCAGATCGGCTTCAATGAAGGGCGGATCAATTGATCCGCCAGACGTCGGCCGAGAAGGACATCCGCTCCGACTGCCGTGCTGCTTCAATGAAGGGCGGATCAATTGATCCGCCAGACCAGGCGGCAGGGAGATCGGGCTGTCGACGGAAGTGGGCGCTTCAATGAAGGGCGGATCAATTGATCCGCCAGACTGAACCCCGCGACGTCCACTCCGTCTAGCGCTACGACGCTTCAATGAAGGGCGGATCAATTGATCCGCCAGACCTGCAACCCGACGCGACCGAAGCGGTCATTCTGCCGTTGCTTCAATGAAGGGCGGATCAATTGATCCGCCAGACGGCCGGGTAACAGTCGGTGTGCGGCCCGACTTGTCTCGCTTCAATGAAGGGCGGATCAATTGATCCGCCAGACGGTCGGCTGGGTGGTTGCCATGACCACAAGTGTAGCAGCTTCAATGAAGGGCGGATCAATTGATCCGCCAGACGCTGAATCGCATACTTTCGCGCTTCGGACGCGACCTTGCTTCAATGAAGGGCGGATCAATTGATCCGCCAGACTGTGTCGCTGTCGGTGGCGGAGGCGACTGGTGCAGGCGCTTCAATGAAGGGCGGATCAATTGATCCGCCAGACCAGGAGGTGCTGCTGAGCGTCGACTGCGACGGGACGCTGCTTCAATGAAGGGCGGATCAATTGATCCGCCAGACCCGAGAACCATCCGGCCATGTCAGCGCCCCAGCGACGGGCTTCAATGAAGGGCGGATCAATTGATCCGCCAGACCCCGGTCAACCCAGGCCCACGCACCGACAAGACGACCCGCTTCAATGAAGGGCGGATCAATTGATCCGCCAGACGTGCTGGTCCTGGGCAGAGGCGATGTGCAGGTGATCGGGCTTCAATGAAGGGCGGATCAATTGATCCGCCAGACCGCTCTCGAAATTTGCCAGGTGTGACCAGCAGTTACGCGAGCAGTTGCGAGCACTCTGTTCTGGAGCGCTCGTAGGGAAGCTTGGATTCGGTTGTCAAGGAGCGAAATCGGCCCGTACTTGCGGGGTGCGAGCGCTCCCCGGGCATTGGGGCCTGACTGGACCGCTCGCATCAGACGATGACAGGTCCAGTCTCGGGCAGCGGCGGCGCGTTGCCGAGGAAATCGAAGCAGTCGCGGCCTCGTTCCGTCGGTTTCCCAAGATCGATGAATGCGACCGTGTCCTCAGTGTGATGGATCACCTCGCCGAGCTCCATCTTGAGCTCGATCAATTCAATACTATCGAGATCGCTGATGAAGACGCTGTAGTGCATTGGCCAACCATACGCCTTCATTGCCTTGTGTACCTTACGGAGGCGTTTCGGATCACTGATGTCATAGGACACCAAGTAGCGGCGGCGATTGCTCATTTGCCTACCTCGTGGTGAATGGAACGTACTCAGGGATCTCGCCGAGCATGCATGCAGCGAGCATCCGAGCCTGCACTTCGAGCACTCGGCGGTAGGTGATCTTGTAGCCGTACGTGGGGTGAGTGATCTCATGGTCGAGGCGACGCTCGTACGCCGCGATCACAGCTCGTCGCGTTGGCTGTTCAAGAGCAACACCTCCTGCTCGCACAACGAATCCCTCCTTCGACACTTCACCGTTGTTCACCGCGTTGACGACCACTGACTCGGCGATGATCGGCCGGAATTCCTCTGCGAGGTCGAGTGCGAGCGCTGGCCGTCCGAACCGTGGCCGGTGATAGACGCCGAGGTACGGGTCGAAGCCGATCGAGAACACGACCGCCGTGAGATCCTTGACGAGCAAGGCGTACATGAACGACAGCAAGCAGTTGACAGGATCGCGGGGAGGCCGGCGGTTGCGGCCGGAGAAGTCGAATGTGCCGAGACGATCGTCCTTCAGCATCGCTGCGAAGCTGCCGAAGTACGAGCGGGCCGCAGCGCCTTCGATGCCCAACAGCGATTCGATCGAATCGGTTTCGCCAGCCTTCGCCGCAAGATCTTTGAGCTGCTGTGCTGCTGCCTCCACCGGCGCACGGGAATTGCGCATGAGCAGTGTGCGCGAGTTGCGAATCTTGCCGACCACCATCTGACGAGCCAGCGACAGGCCCGCCTGCGCTGCTACAGCAACCTGGCGTCGGCGCAGCTCGACATGCTTGGACGGCATTCCGTGAGCTATTCCTTGGAACCAGCCGCCATAGCTGAACCAGCACACAGGGATGTCCTCGCGGAATGCTGCGTGCAGCAACTGCGTGGAAACTTGAACGTTGCCGCTGAGATTGATCTGCGACACGTCGATGAGTCGGTCGCTGCGGACGACTTCGCGGTTGACCTTGACCTCCACGCGGCGCTGGTTGACGCCCAGCCGAGCCCCTTGCTCGGTCACATACAGCGGGCGAGCCTCCGAGTCACGCGGTGTCAAGCGCCTCGGAGCCTTGTCGACGTGACCGGTATGGAAGTTGGTTTCGTCGGGCAAGCAGATGCCGACCAACGAACAGCGAGGACACTTCGGGCTATCCACCAATGGCGGCGGTGATTCGTCTCTTGCTGCGACGGCACGCAGTCTCTCCACCACATCGAGTGTTCGCTCCAGGAGTCGATCATCGAAGTCGACCGTTGTGCGCTCGCGTGATTCATTGAAGTAGAATTGTCCCTGATCGCAGTCGTAGCCGTTGTCTCGCAGGATCAGCCCTATCGCAGCCAGTTGCTGCAGCTCGGGCTCCCAAGCGGGTCCGTGCTTGGGCGGTCGGCCGCGTTTGACTTCGACTGGAACGACCTTGCCGTCCGCACCCTCGACAATGTCGGTCTTCGCGATGAGCCCCAGCCGTTCGGAACTCACGAGCACCGAGCGGGCATTGCGCACCGGGTCGTCTTCGGAGGACTCCCCCATCCGGCCTCCGCCCCGGTCGACAGCTCGATGCACGTAGCGGCCATGGACTGTGTCGGCGTTGTCTTCGAAGCGGCTCTGCACCCACTCCAGGTAGAACAGCCGAGGGCAGTACACGAACTCGTTGACCATCCTGGCCGGAACGAGATCAGGTACTTCAGTCACGCTGCCAGATCACCTTCGCAGGCCCGAACGTTCCATAGCCCCCTTGGTCGCTGCGACGAATCTGCGATTGCATGAGCCGAAGGACGCTCCATGCTGCATACGACACCGCTTCATTGCGCCGACGACCGTCGTCTGCCTGGTGCCCAGAAGCGTGGGCCAACAAGGCCTTGACGGCACCAGGTTTGGCGCAACCGTCCCATAGCGGCCATGTGAACGTGCCACGCTTCCAACTGCCAGAACACCCCTGCGTCTCGGTCCCGCTTGACGATCGAAAGCACGGATACCGGCTGATGCCCAGGAGCGCAAGCATTTCCGCTCCTGGGTTGGTGAGCTTCTTCTCAGAGGAAGGGTTCGTCGCTCTCAGCGCATAATCCCGGTCATCGACGGCGTCCCACATCAACGAGGAGCGCTTGCTCTCGTACCGCCACGGTGAGGTCATGTCCTCGATCACTTCACCCTGAGTTGTCTCAGAGAGGATCTCACGCGCCATCGTCACGAACTTCATTTGGCCAGCCGTGAAATAGAAATCGGACGGCTTGGCCCGCCCGCCGTTGTCGAGGCTGTTCTCGGCTACAAGACACGTCGCGAGTACACCCACCGTGCCCGCGGCTCGCGCTTCGCCGAGGTAGCGGGCGATCGCATCACTCTCCAGCTTCAGCTTCGGGTCGACATCCTCGCTGAGCGCAGGGCCGTCGAGCCACTCTTGCGCCAGGTCATGGGCGCGCTCGGCAATCCCGGCCGCACCGACGCGGGTGCGAACGACGGCATGCGGGACTGCGGTATCAGACCACTGCAACGTCGGCGACTCCCCCGCCTGTTCCAGTGCCACCTGAACGCCTAGTGCCGCAAGGAATCCGAGAGGATTGCTCCCGACGAGGCTTGGTAGTTCGATCTCGGTCATGACGATGCCTCCGGGCGGGGCTCGGTTGCCGGCGAACTCTCTCGGGCGCTCTGGCGGTGGTCGGCGAGACGAAAGATCGCTTCAAGCCACGCAAGCCCGTGGTGTCCGTACTTGGCCGTCAGCTTCCAGAAGCGATCGGCCGTGTCCAAAGCAAGCGACGAATCGCTGAATTCGGACCAGACGCTCATCTGGACACCGTCGAATTCGTAGGACAACTTTCGCGGGCTCGGGTCCGCAACGATGTGAGGCAGTGGTCGACCTCGGCCATGATGCGATGCGACTAGATGCAAGACGAGATCTACGTCGTGGGCGCGAACCAACAGTCCCTCGGCGGACTGCACCAATGCCACGCTCGCGACCTCGTGTCGAACTGGCGGCCACTCGCCTCGTCGAGTCCGCGCGCCTGGCAGTGACTTGGCCAACGGCTCATCTTGAGCCTCGCCACAGACCGGATCGTGGCCGGTCATCTGGGCCTGAAAGCGTTCATCGACCTTGCCGAGGTCGTGTAGTTCGCCGGCCAAACGAAGGTCGCCAACCAGCGGTGCCGACAGGCCCAGCCGGTTTGCAAATTCGTCCGCGAGCTCGCCGACGCCGTCAAGATGGCTGCGCAAGCCGATGCCCGTGCCGGTGAGCGAAGGCGCGTCGTCTTCGCCGCCGAACGTCGCTGGGTCGACCGAACGTTCGACAACCACGTAGTAGTCCTCGATCTGACGGCGATCGCCGGTCGCCGCATCATCTGCCGAGGTCGGCAAGACGAGTTCGATACGGCGGCGGCTTGGCTGGGTGAGATAGCCCAGCGTGTCCCTGAACCACTCGGGTGCATTGCCGACGCCAGCGTCGTGAATCGCGGCGATCCAGGCGCTAACTCGCTCTTCTCTCGACTGGGTCGGCATATCAGCATCTGCGTCTGACCGCTCGCCGCCGCTGGTGGGCCGAGGCATTGCTGGTGCCTCAGCATCCAGCCATTCGTGCAACTGCATCTCCAACTGCTTGTCGAGGCGCAGCGTTCGACACCTTTCGTACGCCCATTGGGCTTCGTCACCAAGATCATTCACGGTGTCTGTGGACTGAACTCCCGCGCTGTCGGAGTCCTGCTCGGGAGCTGGGTTGTCGATGTGGCGAGGATCCCACGTACCTGCTGTGAGACCACCATCGGCAGGGTCCACGATGAGGGTGTCACCTGGCCCGAGCTCGCTGATCAGCACGTACTCAAATGGTTCGGCGTTGCCGGCCTGGTCCGTTCTGCGTGCGAGCCGCAAGACGTGGCGACCCGCGGGTTCGTCAGACCCAGCATTGCCCTTGCTTGCGGCTGAATCAGCGGCGGCAATGCCGACGTCAGCGGTCATGACTTCGTCGGATCCTCGGAGCCATGCCTTCGCAGCCGAGAACGGCACCGACAGATACTCGGCCGGTCGTGGCGGCACCAGCTTCAACGCGTCAAGGCAACGATCCCACCGCCAAGCGATCGAAACCTCGGGCTCGGGCGGGTTCTCATCGAAGCCGTGGAGAAAATCGGTAATATCTGGCTGCACGACCGGCTCAGGACTGGTCTGTGCCCACGCCTCCATGTGCGTCGACAGCAACAGCGGTGCGTCACGTCGAGGGGCGCTGGCGTCAGCCGGGAACCCGTCAAGCTGATCGCTGGCGGGGCCGACGTCGATGTGCCTGTCGTTAACCCGACTCTCCATTTCGCGCCAAGTGGCGCGGACTGCATCGCCGTAGATGAGATCCGGCCGCTTGCCGTCAATGTCGCCATTCAAGCCGAGTATCCAACAGCGCGCTGGATTGCCTGTATCAGCGGCGAGAGTGCCTCGGCGATCAAGTCTGCCGACACGCTGACGCAGGCTGTCGACGGGACACGCCTCGCTGATGAGCGCATCAAAACTGAAGTCTGCGCCTACCTCGATGGCCTGGGTGGCCACAACGACGGTCCGTCCTGCGTTGGCATCTCGCTTGTCAGGGTCAACCAGCGTCGCGATTTCTTCCAAGCGTCGCATGCGGTCCAGTGGTCGCATCCGCCCAGTGATGAGATGCGCTGTAACACCAGCCTCGCTGAGAGCCCGCTGGATCTCACGCGCCGTGCGCACGCGGTTCACGATGACGCCGACGCTGCGCTCGTTCTCATGCAACTCGTCCTTGACAATGCGTAGGACTTCTTTGGGCAACGCGACGTGGGGTGCCTTTCCCGAGACAAGAACCAACTGCGCCCGCTTGGCTGCCCGTGCGATTTGGCGCAGGCGCGCGTTCTCATCGCTCAGACCGTCGAGGTCAACTGCCGCATCAAGTTGGAAGCGTGTTCCCTGCGATGACGTCGGAGTGGCCGACATCTCGACGATCGACCGTCTGCGCGGCAGCAACGTCTTGTTGAACGAGTTGACGGTCTGCTGGGCGTCCACATCCCGCAGCGTGTTCACGAAGGGCCGGCTCAGGTGGACTTCATCGAGGATGACCAGGCAGTCATTGCCTGCCAGACCCGCGTCAATCGGCCGCATCCCTTGGCTCACGCCGTACCCGCGAAATAGCAGCTTGGAGCCGAACTGATCGACAGTCGACACCATCACCCACGGCTGATCGGGCCGGGAGGCCCAGTCGCGATCGAGCGGAATGCCACCTCGCAGCGCGGACACACCCACTGGCTGATCCAATCCGGTGGCGACGTTGTCGAACGCGGACTTGACTCGAAGCAGCACCCTTCTCGTCCCGTCGCGAATGCTGTCGCTGATGCACGCAGCCCGCTCGTAAACCTGATCCACAACGATTCGCCGATCAATGACGAACACGACCCGCCTCGGAAACACGCTCGGTTTCGCAGCAAGCGTGAAAATTGCGGTGTCTAGCACAGCCGTCTTCCCGGTGCCTGTAGGCAGATCGATCACATCGGGCCATCGTTCGTCCGCGAGCACCTGTCTGGTCAGACGCACTTGCCACGGGTAGGGCGAATACCCGTGAACGGCCTCGAAGTAGTCGGCGAAATCGTCAGCCGACAATCCCTCATTGCTCATGGCCATCTCGCCTCTGTGCCGAGTCATGCTGCGTCGGCGGCCCCTCTATCGGCCGCATGAGGCCCATCCCGAGAAAGCGGCCCGCGCCGAGCACGACCGGACCTTCGATGGCCTGCTCAAATCGCACCCTGGCGTGCACCAAGCGTCTCCGGACACCCTCGCCGCGTCGGCTGCCTTGCACAAATGGGGGGTACGCGGCTGTGCGCCGTGCCCCGGAAATGAATGGGTTGAGCGACACGGCAACTTGCTCGGGCTCGGGCAGCCCGACGTGCAGACACGACTGGCGAACTTGTTCCTCCGCGGCTGTCCAAGCCCGTGTGCGCGCCGCAGCGGACCCCTGCGCTAGCCGGCCTGGGTTCTTCGGCAATGCGATCGGCGTCGCGGTTGCCCAGTCACGCGATGTTCGTGACCACGTATGAGGTCTCAGACCGCGTAGTTCGAGGGGCGGCTGCTTGCGCTCGAGATCGATCACTCGTCCGCCGCTCAGCTTGATTCGGCATCGACGCTCTGGCTCAGCCCATTCCCAGTTGCCGATAGAACGAAGCGTCGCTGTCCTGGCAACTGCATCGAGGCCTGCAGGCAACATCACAGCAACCCCCAAGATGCGGCCGTCGGCGTGTTCGCTGCCGACGAAGGGCAGCACAAGGAATGCGATGTGGTCATCGCGAGTCGGGGTTCCATCTGGCAGATGGCCGCTCAGGCCTTCGGGTAGCGGATCAGTCGCGTGATGGAATACCGCTCCTCGTAGCGCTTCCGTGAGTTCGACGGTACGTGACATCGGGTGTCGGCGCTGTGACGGCGGCAACTCGAACACGATCATTTCGCCCGCCATGTCAGGCTTCGGTGGAGCGACGGTCTCGCCATCATCTGGCTCAGCGTCGCCGTACGACACACCGACGAATGGCAGCGAACGCGGTCGAACGCCAGCGTGCAAGAGGTGCATCTGTTCCAGTGCCTCGAGTTGGCCCCGCTGAGTGCCGCGCAACATCCGTGTGCCGGTGCCGGGCCGCAGCGTCGGGCGTGGCGCGTCATCTACGAGACGGCACGACACCAGCGAGGACGAGTGCCCGACTCGGGCTACCCGATCGAGCAAGCCGTCAAGGCTGGCGGCGACCTCCGAGTCGGGCGATGTCGTCCAGCTGTAGACGACTCTCGGCTCAGCGGGCGTGACCGACGGGAATTGGCGCTCTTGCTTGCCGCGTCCGTCTGGAAGCATCTGCCGCGCCGAGTCCGGATTCGTCTTGCCGACGGATGCGATGATCGACCCGACATCACGCTTCTTGTCCATTTGGTCCCGGAGCGACTCAGCCTGGCTGGTCAACTCACCCTTCGACGACTCCAACTCGTCCTCGTACTGATCGAAGAGCTCTGCGAGCTGCGCGGCCTTGTTCCGGTACTGCGCTCCGGCGATCACTGCTGCGTCGTTCACCGGCACGAAGTGACTGAGGGCGCGACGTACAGCCACGTCCTCGTCCCGCGACGCCGCTATCGCCGGATGAGGCTGGCCTTCGAGCCATTCCAACGCATGGCGTTCGACGGGGTCGGGATCATCGGAATCCGCCCATGTCGCAACGAGCGCCGCGAATAGGCGCGCTGGATGCGGCGGCCACTCGTGCTCGCGCCGATCGTGATGCGCCGTGGCGACGTATCGGCCCGTCAACAACGTCACTTCGATGGCAATCACGCCGACTCCGAGACGCCCTCGCGTGCCGACACATCGCGGCTGCGACGCAGCAACTCAATCAGCTTCGGCGCCGGGACCAGCCGGATCTCCTCGGTCTCCCAGCCGATCCCTGCTCGGGCTGCAGCACTAGCGGCTTGTTCGACCAAACGGGCACTTACGTCCCGGTCGATGTCGACGACCACGGGTGCCCCACCGTTTCGGCCAACGATCTCGATCGATGGCGCGTGCTCTGGGATCAGCAAGCAGCGTGAGCGCAAGTCGAAATCCATCTCGTGCCCATACGCCATCGCAGCTACGCCAAGCGCTGCCACAGACGTGCGGGCTTCAACAGCAGCATCTCGGGTGGCGCCCGCGAAGCCCAATCGGCGAAGCGCCGCAAGCGACAGAACCGTGGTCTGCCGCGCCGACGAGATCGTCACACCACCGGCGAGTTCATCGATCGAGGGAGCGATGTTGCCGTGATTTACCTCGGAGGGACGTCCGTCCGAACCGGCAGTCTTGGGCTTGCCCTTCTCCTGCGCTGCGTCCTCCTTCTCGAGCGTCCACCGCTGCTCGGCGTCGCTGTGCTCATAGACCGTGGCCGCATTGCGCTCAATCTGCAGCGGATCGATGCGACTCCCGACCTTGTTGCCGCGCTTCGCATCGAGTCCGACAATTTCAGAGACGAACGCCCGCTGGAACTTCGCACCAAGCCCGCCCTTCGGGCCCGTGGAATCCCATTGGCCGAACAGCAGCGCCGTGGGCGCATAGCGGAACATCGCAGTTGCGTTGCGCGGATGAGCGTCGGTAATGGCTCGTCCCACGTCGGACAGTCGGAACAAGGTTCCATCGAGCAGACTGTCGCGGAAAATGGCATCGGCCAGCCGGTGCGGTGCTTCGAGCACGGTCACCCGACCGATGTCCTCGACACCTTCGGCGTCGCTGAAGTCGACGTACGCAACGGGAAACCCCAATTCCCCGGACTCGGCGCCTTCGAGCAAACCCAGCTCTGCACGGTTCGCCTGGGAAGCCACCGAGTCCAACAGCACGGTGGTAACCACGCTGTCCCCGATCTGGCGCTCCTCGATCGCGTACTTGTGCGCGGCACCGCTTGACGGAACGTAAGTGGGCGGGAACACCTTCCCGCCTTTGCCGTCAGCCGGTTGCAGGCCCAGGATCGAACGAAGCGCGACTGCTCCGCCCGCCACTGCCTCCCGCAGTGTCTCGTAGGTCAACTCAGACATTTGCTGTCCTTTCCGGCGGCACGAAGCCACCAATCAAGTGATTTCAACTATGAACGAGGGGTGTGACACGAATACCAACGCGCGACGCGGGTCCTGCTTTGAAGCGGCGCCGCTGCGAAACAATGGAGGCCGAAAAAAATCTTCCGGCGAGCAGCGACGCAGCGCAGCAGATGTGACCCACACACTCCGTCTTCAATGAGGGCAAGGGCAAAGCCCATGCAACGGCAGTCACCACTGCACGGATGCGTGGGCCAACTACGCAAGTTCGGCGTGACCGCACCCGATACACCAGAGCGTGGCCCAGCCTCGGGCGAGCAGTTGCAGCAAGATTGCGAACAAATAAGGCGCAGTCTCGGATACGCGGCCTGAACTCGAGCCGACACCAGAAACGCTTGTGCTTGGAGCTGGTGACTGAACCAGATCACAATCATCGCTGTCGGTGATGACCTCAAGCGATTCTGTGCAGAGCCCTCGCACGACAACCCCGCCGCAGCAGACTTCATCAATCGAGAACCGTCCGAGTACCGCTCGCATGTTCACCTCCTTGGTAACTGCTGGCTGGGCCTCTACCGTAGCATTCAGCCGAGAGATCAAGCGACTGTGACAAATTACTGCACGCCGCAAATGTGACTCACACACTACGCAAAACAAGGCACGGGGCCACCCAGCATCGCCGTGACACCTGTGGGACCGTCGTGAACTGAAGCCGTTAGGTACCCCGCCGCACCGCGAGCACGACATCGCACATCTCGTTGCGCGGCTGCCTTCGGACGAGCAAAACACATAGACCGCGCTTACCGCCGGCATCGATATCTCTGAGGTCCACATCTGCCGCCAAGCCGGTACCTACACCGCCAACCTCCCGTTTGACGGCTTTGACCACGACGTCCCGTCCTCACCTGCCACGGCCGCTGCCGATGTCGCGATCCACGTCACCGACTCCTGCGCCGCCGCGGGCATCGACTCCGACGACGTCCACCTCAGCCATCGCATCCAGCACCGCCTGCGCGCGACGCTGGTCGAGCCGCTGCAGATCGAGCCTTCCCACCCCATTTCGCGGGCTCAGCGGACCAGACGAGGACAACGACACACACGCGTGATCTGTGAGGTCTGCGGTGTAAGCGGCCATTGCGCCTCGTTGAACGCACGCAGCTTGCCTGCCAGGGGCAGCTAATCGCCGCCGTCGGATTGCCGGCCGGGTTCGGCACCAGCGTCTCGAGCACGCTTGAGCGCAGCTGATTCGATCTCGTTCGCCGCTCGATCGCGCATGTCAGCGAGGTGGTCCTGGACCTCAGGCACTCGTGCGGCGAGGTGTTGCAGCGCCTCGTCGCACATCTGCCCGAAGCCGGGATCGGACGGGAGAGTGCCGGGCGATTCGAGCAGCCTGATGATCTGCCCGAGAACATGGGGCGGATGGCCATATCCGTAGCGCTGGCAGTAGAAGGTCAGCCCGGTCTCCAAGCGGCATGCCCCGGTCTGGTCGAGCGCAGCAATGTCGATGTAGTCGCGCATTTTCGCCCGGCGCAAGATGGCGTCGAGCTTCGTTGCCATCAGATCCGGAATGGACCCGACACGCATTCCGTTGATCTCTTCACCCTGCTGGATCCACCTCATCTGGGAGGGATCGACATCGTTGCTGGCCAGCGCTCGGAACACGTCGATCTTCACACCGTCGACGACCCCGTGAAACATGTTGCTCGCCACTTCGATGGTCTCGACAGACTCCGCTGCCTCGCGGAGATGACGCTCGATCGACTTGCCGGAGAACGCTCTCAGCGTCATCACGTCGAGGTCTTCGGACACTCGATGCTGCAAGTGAATGGCGACCGCCGTGCCACCCATCAAGACGCCGTCGGTTTGCTCAGCGCACTGTGCGGCCAGTGGCCAGAGTCGCCGCAGGCTCTCGGGCAGGACTTCGGCCAAGTCGTCGAGGCTGCTCATCACGCTGCAACGCGTCTCGTGATCTCGGCGTCGATCATCTCGGCTGTCAAGCCGGTGTCGCATCCTCGAACCGTGCGGCACTCGCGCAGCACGCTGATGGGAAGATTCGACAGAGCCCAGGCTCGAGCACAGGGATCCCGACCCCCGATCATGGTCTCTGCAATATGCAGACCGTGCTGAGAGATGCGAAGCGTCTCGGCCGCCGCCCCGGACCAGAAGCAGTGCCAGTACCTCTCAGGAACACGATCTTCGAGATCGTCGGGCCGCCGGGTCGGAACCTCACGCAGGTACCCAAGGACACGCATGCAGCCTTCGGACCAGGACAGCCGCCACAGCGTCACCTTCCTGGTCCCGTTGCCCCAGCTGATCGTTTCGGGTGAGCCTGCAGCGAAGCCACGCTCTTCGAGCGAGGCCAAGCAGCGCAGCGTCTGTGCATACGACACCCCACTGAGATGCGCGAGTTTCGCCGCAGTAGCCCCGAAGGGCCGAGCTCGCAGCGCGTTCATGGTCGCCTTAGCCCCTGCGCTCAGAGACCGCAGCGGATTGTCTTGTGCGCGCAGAATCACCGACAGCTGATCGCGCTGCCACCCGTCCTGCGACGCCGGGCGCGTCGAGCGAGCCGCCACGAGGAACTGGAGACGCTCGGACCTCCCGCATTCCGCCACCGGCGCAAGCAGCGCCACGATCTTGCGGGCGGTCACCAGCGACACGCTGACTGCGGCAGCGATCGTTGCCGCAAAGAGAGTGTCGATCTCGACGATGCGGAGCCAATCGGCCGGGGAGAGCTTCGTCGCGTGCATGCGCGTTCTGGTCGCAGCGGTGAACCGCTTGCGACAAGCCGCGCAGCGCCACTTGGTCCACGCCGAGCCATCAGGGGCAACCACCGACAACCTCATGCCGCCGCAGTGCGGGCACGCCGGCACGGGGCCATTCCATCGCGCTTCGCAGATCAGGACTTCGGGCGTACCGAGGGCCGCGGCCTCCATGAAGTCATTCTAGCACTGCCGGGCTTTTTTCTTTCAAATGCGACTAACAATGCAAGCGCACATTTGCCGGACGACCGATAAACAACTCTGCGTGATCCGTCGATGGTGGTCGGAGACCTCAGCAGTTCTTCGGACCCCAGGGGCGGTGATGGTGTCGTGACTTCAGGGATCCCACAGGCGGTCTGCCGGGACCACGAAGATCCGGTCTTCGAGGCAGCGGGCGATCTCAGCCAGCAACGTTGACTTGCCCACGGTACGCGGCCCTTGGAGCGCCACCTCCGGCTCCTCGGCAAGCCGATCCGACACGATCCTCGCCATCCGCCGGTCAACATGGGGCGCCACGCTCTCGAGCTAGCCGAATCAAGAATTTGGAGAGGCTCTCCCAAAGGATTTGGAGCAGGTCCTATCAAGGATTTGGAGCTGCATTTCCGACTGCCTCGCCATCAAGGCCGATGCGGACGCTGATGATCACCGTGGCCTGTTTGACGCTGACCACTTGGGTGCTGCTGACCGTCAACGCCCTTACCTGAGCCCTCCACGAGCTAACAACTAGCGTCCGCGCCATGAACGCAGACATGGGAACTGCTGGGGACGACGCAGGAGCGGCAGCAAGCGGCAGCACCGGCGAGCCGGTGGTGCTGTACGAAGAGGCCGACTCGGTCGCTTTCATAACGCTGAACCGGCCCGAGCGCATGAACACGCTGACCGAGGGCGTCATTGCGGGGGTGGCGGACGGGATCGATCGGGCGACGGCATCGAGGGACGTCCGCTCGATCGTGCTCCGAGGCAGCGGCCCAACGCTGACGGCGGGCTATGACCTCAACCCGGGCGGGGGCAGCACCCGTGGCGGCAGCCACGGCAATGTGACAGCGAGCACTGGAGAATCGAGTTCAGGGGAACTGTACGACTCGTGGGGCAGCCCTTACAGCGCTCCTGGTCCGAAGCCGCGCGAGGGTGCCTGGGACCCTGTCCGGGACTGGCAGTTCATGGGCCACAACGTGAAGCGGTTCATGAAGATCTGGGAATGCCCCAAGCCGGTGCTGGGGCAGATCCACGGCTGGGCAATCGGCGGAGCCACCGACATGATCCTGTGCTGCGACCTGCTGTTCATGGCCTCAGATGCGTACATCGGCTATGCCGCCTCACGCATCTACGGCACGCCCACCACGATGATGTGGGTCTACCGCCTGGGCCTCGAGCACGCCAAGCAGTTCTTGCTGTCGGGCGACGCCATTGACGCCGAGACGGCCCATCGCATCGGGCTGGTCGCCTACGTGTACCCGCCCGACGAGCTCGGCGAGCAGATTGAGGCGTTCGCCCGCCGGCTTGCGCACATCCCCGCGAATCAGCTGGCGCTCAACAAGCTGCTCATCAACCAGGCGTTCGAGAACATGGGACTACGCACGAGTCAGCTGCTCGGCACGTTCTTCGACGGTGTCACTCGGCATACCGAGGAGGCCTACCGCTGGGTGGAGGATTTCGAGACGAAGGGCTTCCGCCAGGTCATCGCTGAGCGGGATGCTCCCCACGGCGACTACGGCGAACGGCCGCGATGAGAGGGCAGGCGGGCGACGGCCTGACGCTGGTCCTGCTGCACGGCTTGGGTGCCAACCGGCACGTGTGGGACGTCGTGGCCGAGCTGTGGGGCGGCGATGTCTACGCACCAGACTTTCGCGGGCACGGTGAGGCACCGTGGCGTGGGCACTACTCGTTCGGGGCGATGGCGGCCGACGTGGCCGAGGCGCTGCAGCGTGACCACGGCCGGGGGCCGTACGCGGTCGTCGGACACTCAATGGGCGGTGCGGTCGGGCTTGCACTCGCCTCGGGCTGGTTCGGACCGCCGCCGACGCACGTGGCCACCATCGGGGTGAAGCTGCGCTGGTCCGACGAGGAGCTGTCCCGCATCGGCGACCTCGCTGCGCGGCCGCCGCGCATGTTCGAAGACCGGGACAGCGCCGTCGAGTGGTTCATGAAGCTGTCGGGTCTATTTGGCGTGTTCGCACCTGATGACCCGCGTCTCGCGGCAACGATCGACTCAGGTGTGATCGCCGATCAGGCCTCAGGCGCAGTAGGCGCCGATTCGCTCTGGAGAACCACCCAGGATCCCGCCACGGTCGGCGTCGGCCCGCCGGAAATGACGGGCTTGCTGCCCGCAGCTAAGTGCCCGGTGGTGATGGCGCTGGGAGAGCACGATCCGCTCGCCGCCCCCGATCATCACGACGACCTGGCCGCGACTGCCGCGACAAACCCGTTCGCCGCCGGGGTCACAACACCGCACGTGTTCTACGGCCTCGGCCACAACGCCATGGTCGAGGACCCTCGGGCTGTCGCAGCGTGGCTCGCGACCCTTCCCGCATTCGCTGGGACTTCTTGAAGTTCAGTCTGAGGTAGGCGAAGCGTCGGGCGGGAGCCGGCGAGCGCGGCGAACCGCCCAGACTGCGAGCGCCACGGCCGCAATGGTGACGAGCATCAGCGCGGTGTGCACAAGCTTGAATCCGGTGGTCTGCGTGCTGTCGGCCCAGAGCTGCGCGCTGCGTAAGGGCCAGTAGAGCACCGACAGCGTTGCCAGCATCACGAACCACCTCGGGCCGAACTTGCCTGAGACAGCCCAGACCAGCGTCGCGAGCCCGAGATTCACAAACATGAGGGCAACGAGCACGCGCCACAGCGTTCCCCCGAAGCCGAGGTCGCCCGCTTGGGCGACGTTGACGATGCGAGTCAACCAGATCGCCACGGTCCACGCCGCCAGAATCAGCAGCGGAAATCGAGCGCCATTCGGGCGCAGCGGCGCCTTGTTCGTGGACTGCATCACCTTGATGATGCCGCCGCTCGTGCGTGTTTCCGGACCGTTGCTAGCCCTCTTCGAGCGGCAGGTCGCCCGAGATCTTCACGCACTCGCCGCCATCGATGTCCATGACGT
This sequence comes from Candidatus Poriferisodalis sp., assembly GCF_965237655.1. Taxonomy (GTDB): domain Bacteria; phylum Actinomycetota; class Acidimicrobiia; order Acidimicrobiales; family Poriferisodalaceae; genus Poriferisodalis. The sequence continues at coordinate 404,384 of NZ_CBDEGB010000002.1, read as the reverse complement.
GCCCGGTCAGCCAGGTCGCGGCCGCCGAGAGAAACAGTGCCGCCTCGCCGATGTCAGACGGCTCGCCGAGCCGCTTCATCGGCAGCTGGTTCGCGATTATCTTCCCGCGCGGCCCATCCCAGAGCACTCGCGCAAAATCGGTGCGAATCAGCCCCGGGGCGATGCAGTTGACCCGCACATTGGGACCCAACTCGGCTGCGAGTTGGCGGGTCATGTGCATGAGCGCGTCCTTGAACATGCAATAGACGCCCAGCGCTTCGGAGGTGTGGTGCCCGCCGACCGAGGCAATGTTGATGATCGAGCCGCCGTGGGTGGACATCCACATCTGCCACGCCGTCTGGGTCCACTGCAACGGCGCCCGCAGGTTCACTTCGTAGGTCTTGTCGAGCCGCGGAACGTCGCAATCGACCATCGGACCGGCCCACGGGTTGGTCGCGGCGTTGTTGACAAGGATGTCCAGCGATCCGAAGTGCTCGATGGTCTCTCCCATCACACGCTCGGCCTGATCGAGATGGCCGATGTGCGAGGCGATGTAATCGCACTCGCCGCCAATGTCGGCAACAGCGGCCTCGCACTTGTCGGCCTTGCGGCTCGTGATCATCACGTTCGCGCCAGCATCAGCGAACGACTTCGCGATGCCCTTGCCGATGCCAGCCGAGCCGCCGGTCACCAGTGCGGTTTTGCCATCCAGTCGCAATTCCATGCTCAGTCCCCTAGTTCCTGCCGATCTGGTTCCACGGACCGCCGTCGGCGCGCGGCTCACGCGGCAGTCCGAGCACCCGGTCGCCCACGATGTTGCGCTGCACCTCGGACGTGCCGGCGTAGATCGTCCCCGGCCTCGCGCCCATGAAGGTCTGCACCCATGAGAGCGAGGAGAACTCTGCGCCGACCGCGTCGGTGTTGATGCCGTTCACCGCCGGATGGCCGCTCGGGGCAGTGGCTTCCATGCCCAGAATCTCCAGCGAGAACTCAGTGAGCCAGTGGTGGTACTCGCTCCACAGCAGCTTGTGCAGCGACGATTCCGGCCCAGGCGCATTGCCGGCAAGCACGTTGGTGACGTTGCGCTGGCCCATCCACTTCATGATCTCGACCTTGCAGTGGGCCTGCGCGAGCTTCTGACGCACCAGCGGATCGTCGGTTACCCCCCGCTCGACGGCGACCGCAGTGACTCGGTCCAGCTCGTTGCGGAACCGGAGCGCGTCGGTGGTGGCCCCGTGGCCTCGCTCGAAGCCGAGCAGCACGTTCGCCACCCGCCAGCCGTCATTCACGTCGCCGACCACGTTCTCCTTCGCCGTCTTGGCGTCCGTGAAGAACACCTCGTTGAAGTCGTGCCGGTTGTTGATGTTGATAATCGGGCGCATCTCGACGCCGGGCTGATCCACCGGGACCAGCAGGAACGAGATGCCACGGTGCTTGGCCTCGGTGGGGTTCGTCCGGCACAGCACGAAGATCCAGTTGGCCGTGTGGCCGCTGGAGGTCCAGATCTTCTGGCCGTTGATGACCCACTCATCTCCATCGAGCACGGCGCGAGTGCCCAGGTTGGCGAGATCCGAGCCGCTGTCGGGCTCGCTGTAGCCCTGACACCAACGGTGCTCGCCGGAGATGATCTTGGGCAGGAAGTGGCGCTTTTGCTCCTCTGTGCCGCACTCGATGATGGCGTTGCCCACCATCGTGATGCTGAAGCCGTCGTTGTCACCGCCCGTCGGCACGCCTGCCTTCAAGAACTCCTCGGCGAGCACGACACCCTCCACCTCGCTGAGCCCGGCGCCGCCATATTCGATCGACCACGACACAGCCAGCAACTGGTTCTCGGACAAGAGCGCACGCCACTCCTCGACGAACTGCTCCCGGGCCTCCTCGGAGAGATCGCCCATTCCGCCCCAGTTGGGCGGTAGGTGCTCGGCCAGGAACGCCTGGATCTTCTCCCGGTAGTCCTCCGCCTCTTCGGTGTATGTGGGATCCATGGTCGCGCTCCCCTATTGCTCGCCGCTGAGTCTGCCACGCGGCTGGTTGCGATGGCTCCGGGCCTATAACCGCCGTGCCCAATGGTTCGGCTACGGCCGGTAGCCGAACGTACTTGGCCCGGGCCGCAGCGAGCGGCGGGCCAGATCTGCCCATTCGCACAGCAGCGGGCGGGTGTCGCGAGGGTCGATGATCTCCTCGACCTCGAAGAACTCCGCCGAACGATGCGGCGAGCGCACCAGGTTCAACCGCTCGCGTATGTCTTCCAGGAGCTCGTCGGGCGTTTCACTGTCGGCGAGGTCCTGCTTGTAGGCGACTTCGATGCCGCCCTCGATCGGCAGCGAACCCCAGTCGCCCGACGGCCAGGCGAAGCGGAAGCTGCGCGCGCCGGGTTTGTTGTTGGCGGCGCCCGCGACACCGAAGGCCTTGCGGATCACCACGCACGCGAACGGAGCGGTCAACTGCCCGAGGGCCGCCAGCGCAGCCGATCCGAACCGGATGGTGCCGCTCTCCTCGGACTCCTTGCCGATGAGAAAGCCTGGGCAATCCTCAAGGTGCACGACCGGCAGATGGAACGTGGAGGCCGTGTCGAGCAGGCGGATCAGCTTGCGGCATCCATCGGCAGTCCAGCCGCCGCCGTACACGTAGGGATCCTCAGCGAACACCGCCACCGGCCAGCCGTCGAGGCGAGCAAGGCCGGTGATGATCGAGCGTCCCCAACGGCTCCCGATTTCGAAGAAGCTGCCCTGGTCGAACACCGATTCGATGATGGAGCGCATCTTGTAGACCCGCCGCGGCTCGCGGGGCACGATCGAGATCAGCTCCTCGTCACGGCGCTGCGGGCTGTCGCCGCTGAGCACGCGCTCTCCCAGCTCGTCGATGTTCGAGGGCAGGTACGACAGGAATTGCCGTGCGCGCTCGAACGCCTCGGCTTCACTGCCGACCACGTCGTCGATGGCGCCGTTCGCGGTGTGAATGTCGGCGTGGCCCAGCTCTTCCTTGCCGTGGTCGCCCAGTGACGCCTGCTCCACCAAGGCCGGTCCGGCGATCATCATCTGCGCGGTGTCGCGCACGATCGCCGAGTAGTGCGCCGTAGCCACCCGGGCGGCGCCGATGCCCGCAACCGAGCCCAATGCCAGCGACACCGACGGCGCCACTGAGAGGTGGTTCACGATGGTGTCCCAGCCGCGCAGCTCGGGGATGTACGTGCGGCCCGCCATCTCGATGGATTTCACTGATCCACCGCCGCCCATGCCGTCCACCAGCCGGATGTGCGGCAGCCGCATTTCGTAGGCCATGGACTCGGCTGCGTTGCGCTTCTCTGGAATGGTGGCGTCCGACGAGCCGCCCCGCACTGTGAAGTCGTCGCCGGACAGGATGACCGGACGGTCGTCGATGCGGGCGAGGCCGAATATGAAGTTCGACGGCGTCAGGTGGACGAGGTTGCCATGATCGTCGTATTCCGCGACGCCGGCGGTCTTGCCGATCTCGTGGAACGAACCCTTGTCGGCCACGGCGTTGATGCGCTCGCGCACGGTCATCTTGCCGAAGAAGTGCTGTCGCTCGACCTTGTCGGGCCCGCCCAGCGCCTCGGCAAACGCCTCCCGGCGCCGAAGCTCAGCAATCTCAGGCTCCCAGCCCATCCGGCCCCCTCTTCTTGCCTTCGCCCCTCGGGTCATGGGACCGCAGCCGTTCACACGCGACCGCAGGATCCAAGTGTCCTGAGGGTACGCGCAGTGCCGAGGTGCTTTGCGGGCGCGCTGCTTCTGGCAGGTGTCTTGCCCGGAGTTTGGCTGCTGTCGGGCTGCTGCTCTCGTGTCCAAGTGGACAGGTCGTTGCGAAAACAACAGTGATTTTCATGTCATTTCCATTGACTGTCTCAGCGGTGTCTGCGGATGCGCCGTTCGTTCGGTTGCCCGGTGCCATCGAGCTGAATCGCGACGAGGCGCTCGCTGTGTTGGACGCACTCGACAGCGCAAAAACGGCAGCTCGAAGCGCGCATGAGCAGCGGGTTTCAGAGGCTGCGATCCTGATCATCACGCGTAAGCTCTGGGACGAACTCGCGGACATTCTCGAAATGAACGGAGGGCACGATGTCTAGGCCGCCGGGCTAGCAATCTCGGGCGAACCCCGCCTGGACCGAGCACCGCGTGTTGCGCAGCCAGATCAGCCGGCGGTGGGGTCAACCAGCAGTTTGACGGCGGGGTTGCGCTTCGTGGCGAGATCGTCGATCGTCTGCGGCAGCTCGTCGAGGGTGACCGTGCCGTTCACGAGCGGGGTGACGCTGATGCGGCCGTCAGCGATGAAGCTGGCCGCAGCCCGCATCTCATCAAGGCTGAACGCCAGTGAGGTGTCCACCGAGATCTCCTTGAACAGCCAGCGGTTCGGACGGATCGTGGCATCGCTGCCGGTCACGCCCACGATGCAGACCGAGCCGCCGTAACGCACCATGCCAACCGACTGCTGGATGGTCTGTGGGATGCCGGCGCAGTCGAAGGCGATGTCGGCCCGCAAGCCACCCGTCGCCTCGTTCACCGCCTCCCGCATCTGTACGCCGGGCTCGACGGCCACATCGGCACCAGTGTCGAGCGCCAACCTGCGTCGGTCGGCGTCGGGCTCCACGGCGATCACCTTGCCGGCACCTGCCAGGCGCGCGCACTGGGCGACCAGCAGGCCGATCGGGCCGCAGCCGACAACGCACACCACATCGCCGGCGCGCATGCGGCTGCGGCGTACAGCATGCAGCGCCACCGAGACCGGCTCGATCACTGCAGCGTCGTCGTCGGTGAGCTCGTCGGGCACCCGCACCAGTCGATCGGCGCTTGCTGCCATGAACGGCGCGAAGCCGCCCGAGGCCGGCGCGTTTGCACCGATGTAGTACGAGCGCGCCGTCGAGCAGTACGCGCCGAGATCGGCTCGGCACTCTGCGCAGCGACCGGACGAAGCGCGAGGCAGCGCCCGCACATAGCGCGAAGCAGCGCCCCGTCATATCGTGCGCGCATGGAATTGAGACTCGACGGCCGCACAGCCCTCATCACCGGCGGCAGCCGGGGTCTTGGCCGCGCCATGGCCGAGACATTCGCCGCAGCGGGTGCATCAGTTGCGGTGGTGGCACGCGACCGCGACGTGCTCGACGAGACGCTTTCGGCACTGCAGGCTGCGAACCCCCATGCAGCCCATGCGGCGATCTCCGCTGACATCCGTCAGGCCTCAGAGGTCGCTCGGGCGCATGCCGAGGCCGTGGCCGCATGCGGGCCGATCGACATCCTCGTCAACAACAGCGGGACATCGAACGCCAAGCCGTTTCTCGAGATCGACGATGACGACTGGCAGGACGACTTCGACCTGAAGCTCTTCTCCGCGATCCGGCTGTGCCGGCTGTGCCTGCCGCACATGCGCCACCAGGGCTGGGGTCGCATCATCAACTCGCTGAACATCGGAGCGAAGGCCGCAAGCGCGCAGACGTGCCCGACTGCTGCAACCCGCGCGGCAGGCATGGCGATGACCAAGGCGCTCGCGTCGGAGTTCGCTGCCGACGGTGTCCTCGTGAATGCGCTCATCACCGGCCTGCTTGTCACTCACCAGTGGCGTACGCGCTGGGAGCGGGAGGGAGCCGGCACCACGTTCACCGAATTCACCGCAGCGGTCGGGGACCGCATTCCCGCCGGTCGCATGGGCGATGCCCAAGAGTTCGCGAACCTCGCCCTGTTCCTCGCGAGCGATGCCGCCAGCTACGTCACCGGCACCGCCATCAACATCGACGGCGGGCTGTCCCCCGTCGTCTGAGCGCGACGAAACAGCAACCCGCCGTCGCAACCGGCACTGCGGGGGCTTGTCCCCCGTCGTCTGAGCGCGACGAAACAGCAACCCGCCGTCGCAACCGGCACTGCGGGGGCTTGTCCCCCGTCGTCTAGCCGGCCAGCAGCGCTTCGAGCTTGCCCATCAGGTCGGGGGGCGGACGGCGGGGCTTGCCGTCGTTGTCGCAGATCGCCGCGACGAGGTCGGCTTCCACGAGCACCGCGTCATCGGCCTCGCGGATGATCCGCTGCTGCCAGCGCGTGCTCGCGCGCCGACGCTCCGCCAACTCGGTTTCGACACGCAGCGTGTCTCGCGCCGTCGCAGGTTCTCGGAAACGCACCTCGAGGTTGGTCACCACGATCTGCACGTTCTGATCTGACAGGTCCGGCAACGCGAGGTCGGCCGACTCGAGCGCCACGCATCGAGCCGCTTCGAAGTACGACACGTAGACCGCGTGGTTGACATGGTTATACGGGTCCAATTCGCCGAAGCGCGGCACGATCGTGGTCGCGTGGGTCGCCATCGGCGCAACGCTAGGGGGCAACGACCGCCGCCATCTTCCGGGTCGCCCACCGATCCCTCTAGCGTTGCGGTACGTGAGCGTCATCGCAGCGATCGACGTGGGAACGAACTCGTTCCACCTCGTCGTCGCCTCCGTCGACGCCGAGGGCCATTTCGAGGTCCTGACCCGCGAGCGCGAGCCGATCCGGCTCGGCTCGGGCGGCGAAGACATGAAGCGCCTCGAACCCGACGCCATGGATCGCGGCATCGAAACGCTCGGCCGGATGCGACGGATCGCTACCCATGCCGGAGCGACGAGCGTCACCGCGGTGGCCACCAGCGCTGTGCGCGAGGCCGACAACCGCAACGAGTTCACCAAGCGAGCCCGCAGTGAGGCCGGAGTGGACATCGAAGTGGTGTCCGGTGTCGAGGAGGCCCGGCTGATCCACCTCGGCATGCTGGCGGCGGTCCCGTTGCTCGACAAGCGCCACTTGCTCATCGACATCGGCGGCGGTTCTAGCGAGTTCATCATCGGCGACGGCGCCGAACCGCTGCTGTTGCGCAGCCTGAAGCTGGGCTCGATCCGGCTGACTGATCGCTTCTTTCCCGAAGGTCGGACCTGCGAGCAGTCCGTGCTGGAGTGCCGTATCTACATCGAGTCGTTCCTCGGGCACCTGCCGTCCGAGATCGCGGAGCTTGGCTTCGAGACCGCGGTCGGCTCGTCGGGAACCATCGCGGCACTTGCGCGCATTTGCGCGATCCGGCGTGGCGATCGCGACAGTCGTACCGGGCGGTTGTCATTCACGGCGAAGGAACTTCGCTCGCTCACCGCGGATCTCGTAAACGCCACGGAACCCGCGCACCGCCTCGCTATCGAGGGGCTGGAAGAACGCCGGGCAGACATCATCGTGGGCGGCGCGCTGTTGCTGGAGCAGACGTTCAAGCTGCTCGGCATCAAGCGCATGGAGGTCTCCGACTACGCACTGCGCGAAGGCGTCCTGTTCGAGCAGATGCGGCGGACCGCTGCGCCGCAGCTGGACCCGTTCCATCGCCTCGAGGATCTGCGGCGCTCAGGCGTGATGTACGTGGCGAACAGCTACCACGAAGACCTCGGGCACGCCGAGCACATCACCGATCTGGCACTCGAGTTGTTCGACGGCCTGGGATCGCAGCACGGGCTCGACGATGAGGATCGGGAGCTGTTCGAGGCAGCCTCATTGCTGCACAACGTGGGCATCTTCATCTCCCACAGCGCCCACCACCGCCACAGCTACTACATCATCCGCAACAGCGAGCACCTGACTGGCTTCACCGAGCGCGAGATCGAGATCATCGCCCAGGTGGCCCGCTACCACCGCAAGAGCGCGCCCAGGTCCAAGCACGCAGACTTCGCCTCGCTGAGCTCGACCGACAAGAACAAGGTGCGGTGGATGGCGGCAATGCTTCGGGTGGCGATCGGCCTGGACCGCTCCAACCGTCAGGTCGTGACGCGCGTGCGGGTGGCGGACGCGCCCCCCCATGAACTCAGGCTGATAGCACGGGTCTCACCAGGCGCCGATACCTCGGTGGAACTGTTCACCGCCCGAGCCCGCAGCGCACTGCTCGAAGTCATCACGGGACGCACGGTGGTGATCCAGCTCGAGGTCGCGGAGACAGGCAAGGCAGTGCACCCGACAAATGGTCTGGCCGCCAGCAAAGCAGCGGCGCCTGCCGAACCCGCCAGCCAGCACTGAAGCCAGCGCACAAGCCGCCCGATCCAAGCACAGCACAGCCCACTCAGGCCAGTAGCTTCGCCGCTTGGTCCCCCCTCCGGGCGCCGCACCCCGGCCCCTGGTCGTCACGCTGGGCGGCAACGGCGCTCACCCTCGCGGAAGGAAGACGACTGTGTACGCAGCTCTGGGCCAATGGTGCTTCCGCAACCCGTGGCGCATCCTCGCATCGTGGCTGGTCTTCGCCGTGGCCGCCGCCGTGCTCGCAGGCACCCTTGGCGCCTCCTACGGCGCAGCACTGTCAACCCCCGACTCCGAGGCCAACCGCAGCGCCGAGGTGCTCGAAGACCACTTCGGCAGCGTCGGCTCCACCATCAACGGCACCATCGTGCTCAAGGCCGAGTCCGGCGTGAACGACCCGGCGGTGCGCGCGGCCATGACCGAACTGCTCGCCACGGTCGACGCCATCGACGAGGTGACGATCAGCTCGCCCTACGACCGGGACGGCGATCGCCGCATCGCCACCCAGGGATCGGGCGCCGGCAAGTACGCCTTCGCCGACGTCGAGCTCAGCCGCAACTTCAACGTGGACGAAGCCGGACCCCTGGGCCTCGAGATCATCGATCTCATCGACGCCAGCGGGTTGCGCTCCATGGACGGCGTCGAAGTCGAGATGGGCGGTTCCTGGCTGGCCCGCCAGGAGCCACCCGAAACCGAGGCCATCGGGCTCGCATTCGCCGTCTTCGTGCTGATCGCGGCCGTCGGCTCGGTGGTCGCCATGGGCGTGACGGTCGGGACGGCCCTGGTCGGGGTCGGTATCGGCGTGCTGGCCATCACGGCGCTCAGCAACACCGTGACCGTGCCCGAATTCGCGCCAACGCTGGGCGTCATGATCGGCCTCGGCGTGGGCATCGACTACGCGCTCATCATCCTGAACCGCTTCCGGGAGTGGCTCAGCAGAGGGCTCGAGCCCTCCGAGGCCGTGGGCGCCGCGCTGGACTCCGCTGGCCGCTCAGTGGTGTTCGCTGGCGCAACGGTGGTTGTCTCGCTGCTGGGGCTGCTGCTCATCGGCCTGCCCTTCGTGGCCGGCATCGGGCTCTCGGCGGCCGTCACGGTGGCGATCGTGATGGTCGGCTCCATGACCGTGCTGCCCGCAGTGCTGGGTCTGACCGGCGACCGCATGACCACCACCAGGGTCCGCGGCATCACGGCCGCAGCGCTGGTGGCAGTCGCCCTCCTGGGCTTCGGCGCCGGCATCCGCCCCCTGCTCGCCGCGCTCCCCGCAGCCGCTGCGGTGTTGATTGCCGGAGCGTTCGGCGGCGATCGCAACCCGCTGCGACGCGTCCTGCGTCACCGCCCGCCCAAGGCGCTACGGGACACCGCGTGGTACCGCCTCAGCCGGGTGGTGCAGGCGCGCCCGTGGCTGTTCGCGCTGGGCGGCACGGCACTGCTCCTCCTGCTGGCAGCTCCGGTGCTGAGCCTGCGACTCGGCTTCTCCGACGAGGGCAATTTCCCGGCTGACACCACCACACGCAAGGCATACGACCTGCTGGCCGAGGGATTCGGTCCAGGTGCGAACGGCTCGCTGTTCATCGTGGCCGAGACATCCACCCCTGCCGATCTCGCAACGCTCAACGGGCTGTCGGGGGCGCTGAACCAAACCGACGGCGTTGCATTTGCGTCGCCGGCGGTGCCGAGCCCCGACGGCGGGGCGGCGCTGATCCGGGTTCAGCCGACCACCGGCCCCCAGGACGCCGACACCGAGTCGCTGGTGCACGAGCTGCGTGACAACGTGATTCCCGCCACCCTCGACGGCACTGGCGTCGACGCCCTGGTCGGCGGCGCAGTGGCGTTCCAGATCGACTTCAGCGACTTCTTGTCCGGGCGCATGCTGATCTTCTTCGCCGCGGTGCTGGGAGCGTCGTTCCTGCTGCTGATGGCAGTGTTCCGCTCGCTCATCGTGCCGCTGAAAGCCGTCGTCATGAACATGCTGTCGATCGGCGCGTCCTACGGCGTGCTGGTGGCGGTGTTCCAGTGGGGCTGGTTCGGCAGCGTGCTCGGGATCGAGGCGGCGCCGATCGAGCCGTTCATCCCGATGATGCTCTTCGCGGTCCTGTTCGGGCTGTCGATGGACTACGAAGTTTTCCTGCTGTCGCGCATGAAAGAGGAGTACGAGCGCACCGGCGACCCGGTCAACTCCGTCGCCGACGGCCTTGCCGCCACCGCTCGGGTCATCACCGCCGCGGCGGCGATCATGGTGGTGGTCTTCGGCAGCTTCGTGCTGGAGGACAACCGGGTCGTCAAGCTGTTCGGCATGGGGCTGGCCACCGCCATTGCCATCGACGCGACGCTCGTACGGATGCTCATCGTGCCCTCCACCATGGAACTGCTCGGGGCCCGCAACTGGTGGCTGCCACGCTGGCTCGACCGGGTCATCCCGAATCTTCGTATCGAGGGCGAGTTGCGTGAGCAGTCCGAGCGGCCTGCCTGAGGGCGAGACCGCAACGCCAGCGAGTCTCAGCGGTCGGCGCCCCGCCAGAGACGATCAATCATCGACGAAATCAGCAACTTCTGCCCCGCTGGCGCGCACCAGCTCATCGGGCGTCAGCTCGAAGACCGTGTCGGGCGTTCCGGCCGCCGCCCACACGGTGTCGTACGCCAGCAGCGCTCGGTCCACCACTGCCCGCAGCGGACGAGCATGGCCAAATGGGGGCGTACCTCCGATCGCATAGCCCGTGGCGTCGCGCACCCCGTCAGCGTCGGCTCGGGTGATCGTGCCGCCGAGCAACGTCCCGAGCTGAGCCGTGTCCACACGGTTGGAACCCGACGTCAGCGCCAGCACGGCCTCGCCGTCGCACAGGAACACCAGCGACTTCACGATCTGGCCCAGTTCGCAGCCCACTGCTGCAGCCGCTTGCGCGGCCGTGCGCGTGCCGTCGGGAAAGCGCAGGATCTCCGGCGCCATCCCCACCTCTTGTGCTCCGGCCAGGAACCGCTCGCGAGCGCTCGCACGCCCCGAGCTCATGTGATTGTTGTCGGCCACTGCCCCAGACGCCGTCTGGCTATTCAGCCCACGCCTTGATCTGGGAGATGACCTCGAGGGGGTTCTCGATCTCGGGCGGGATGGTGATATCCAGGTAGCTCACGCCGACCGAGCGGTACACCTCGACACGCTCCTTTACCCGCTCGGGATCGCCGGTGAGGCTGGCCCGGTCGACATAGTCGTCAGGCACCGCGGCGAACGCCTCGTCGCGCTTGCCGGTCAGGAACAGGTCCTGGATCTTCTCCGCCTCGTCCACGTAGCCGTACCGCTTGAACAGGTCGTTGTAGAAGTTCTTGTCGCGCGCGCCCATGCCGCCCACGTAGAAGCCGACTGTGTCCCGCACGCTCTTGCGCACCGAATCAACCATCGGGCCGTCGCCGAGCGCCACGGTGCCGCCGGCCACGATCTGCAGATCGCCAAGGTCGTCGGCCCGGCGGGAACCGCCGTTCTCCAAAGACTCGCCCCACACCTCGTTGAACTTCTCGGGCAGGAAATGGATCGGCTGCCAGACGTTGGCCAGCTCTGCGGTCAGCTCCACGTTGCGCGGCCCGATCGAAGCCACCGCAATCGGGATGTCCTGGCGATACGGCTTGCCCATGCGCTTGAGCGGCTTGCCCAGCCCGCTGCCCTCGCCCTCGGGCAGGGGCAGGCTGACGGCCCGACCGTCGTGGACGACCCTGTCGCCCGCCCACACCTTGCGGCAGATCTCGATCACGTCTCGGGTGCGGCCGAGCGGCTTCGAGAACGGCACGCCGTGCCAGCCCTCGATCACCTGCGGGCCCGAGGTTCCGAGACCCAGGATGAAACGGCCCTCCGACAGCGTGTCGATCGTCATGGCGGTCTGGGCGAGGATGGTTGGGCTGCGCGAGTAGATCGGCAGGATGCCGGTCATCAGCTGTACGCGCTCGGTCTTGGCCGCGACGTACGCGAGGGTGGAGACCAGATCGAAGCCGTAGATCTCGCCGCCCCACAGCATGTCGACGCCGGCAGCTTCGAGATCGGCCACATGTCGGCTCAGCCGCTTGGGGTCCAAGCTCGCACCGGCTCCAATCGCCATGGATATCTTCATCGATGTACTCCATCCGCTGGGGGGTCGGCGCGCATGTTAGAAGCAACACCACACCGACGTCAGGCCGACGCATGAGCGATGCAACGCACACAGGTGCCAGCGAGGTCCCGAATGACGGGTCAGTCGACGACACTGCCGACGAGATCATCGACACGTTGCGTCGCTGGGTGGACGACGTTGTCGTGCCGGGATCGTCGGCGCTGGAGCTTGCCGACGAGTACCCCACCGAGATGGCCGAGCAGATGGAGGCGTTCGGTCTGTTCGGCGCGACCATCGGTGAATCGCACGGCGGACTCGAACTCGACCACCTCACTTACGCACGGGTGATCGAGGAACTCTCACGGGGCTGGATGTCGCTGGCGGGCATTATCAACAGCCACCTCATCTGCGCCAAGCTCATCTCGCAGTTCGGCACCGCAGAGCAACAGGACCGCTCGCTAACGCGGATGGCCACCGGCAAGCTGCGCGGCTGTTTCTCGCTGTCCGAGCCCGACAGCGGCTCCGACGCCGCCGCCCTGCGCTGCCGAGCAGTCCGCGACGGTGACGAGTTCGTCATCAACGGCACGAAGATGTGGGTCACCAACGGCGAGCGCGCGGGCATCGTGGCGCTGCTGGCACGCGTGCCCGAAGGCGATGCGTCCGGCAGTTCGGGCATCACCTGCTTCCTGGTGGACAAGACACCGGGGAAGACCTCGGGCGGCATCACGATCAGCCGCAAGATCGACAAGATCGGGTACCGCGGCCTCGAGACCGTCGAGATGTCCTACGTGGATCACCGCGTGCCCGCCGACCGGGTGCTGGGCGGCGATGGTCTCAATGGAGCAGGGGGCATCGGCAACGGTCTGCGCTGGGCACTCGCTGCGCTGGAGCTGGGCCGCATCAACGTGGCCGCCCGTGGCGTCGGCGTGGCTCAGGCCGCCTACGACGCGGCGGTGGCGTACGCGAAGCAGCGCGAGGCCTTCGGCAAACCCATAGCGAAGCACCAGGCCATTGCGTTCAAGATCGCCGAGATGGCCACCAAGCTGCACGCTGCACGTCTCATGACCTACGACGCCGCCCGCAAGGCCGACGCGGGCGAGCGGGTCGATCTGGCCGCGGGGATGGCAAAGCTGTTCGCCTCCGAGACCGCCGCGGAGTTGGCGCTGGATGCCATGCGCATTCACGGCGGCAACGGCTACAGCACCGAATATCCGGTGGAGCGCTACTACCGAGATGCTCCCCTCATGATCATCGGCGAGGGCACCAGCGAGATCCAGAAGCTGGTCATCAGCAGGGCACTGCTCGCCGACGACTGAGATGCTGCGCGCCTAGGTTGACGCTCACGCACGTGGAGGCATGAGAGATGGCAGACCGCAAGTCATTCTGGGCGTGGTGCCTGGAATCGGAGGAACCGACGGACGCCGATCGGGCGGCCCTGGCAGCGAAGCTGTCGGCCCAGTACGGCACTGAGGTCACGGCCAAGCCGGTGCCCTCAGTCGACGACGCCGACCTGCGCGCACCCCGCATCCCGATTCCGGACTCGGTCGCGGACTGGTGCTCCATAAGCACCTACGACCGGGCCCGCTACGCCTACGGCGCCCACTTCACCGAGCGGGTGCGAGCGTTCAACCTGGACTTCCCGAACCCGCCCGACGTCGTAGCGCACCCTCGCAACGAGACCGAGGTGGAAGCCACGCTCGACTGGTGCGACGCCAACGGCTACATCGCCGTGCCGTATGGGGGCGGCTCGTCGGTGGTGTGGGGCCTCGCGCCGCCTGAAGACCGCGGTCCCACCGTCATCATCTCGCTGGACCAACTCGATCAAGTGCTCGAGATCGACGACGTGTCGCGGGCGGCTCGTATCCAGGCCGGCGTATTCGGCCCGCACCTCGAAGACCAGCTGCGCCCCAGCGGGCACACGTTGCGGCACTTCCCGCAGTCGTTCCGCTTCTCGACCCTCGGCGGCTGGATCGCCACCCGCTCTGGCGGCCACTACGCCACCAATCACACCCACATCGACGAATTCGTGGAATCGGCGCGGATGATCACACCATCGGGCTGGTGGGAGTCGCGCCGCCTGCCGGGATCGGGAGCGGGCCCCAGCCCCGACCGCATGGTGATCGGTTCGGAAGGCATCTACGGGATCATCACCGAGGCGTGGATGCGCATCCAGAAGCGGCCCACGTTCCGAGCAACAGCCGGCATCACTTTCCCATCGTGGGAATCCGGGTACGACGCTGTGCGACACCTTGTCCAGGCGAAGCTGTGGCCGGCCAACTTGCGAATCCTCGACCCCGCGGAGGCTGGCCGTGCCGCCGGGATGGACGGCCAGCACGCACTGGTCATCGTGTCGTTCGAGTCAGCAGAGCTGACCCAGCGCCACAACATCGCACAAGCCGCCAAGATCGCACGCAGCTGCGGCGGCCATCTTCCTGACGACGAGATCCAAATCGACGACGGCACGGGGACGCCGACGGGCCGCGGCGGTGCCGTCGGGGCATGGCGCAATGCGTTCATCGGGGTCGGCAATGGTGTCGAGACCTCGCTGGGCCTCATCAATGACACCTTCGAGACTGCGATCACCTGGGACCAATGGCCCGAATTCGACGCCGTCGTGCGCGAGAAGGTGGGCGCGGTGCTCGCTGAGGTGTTCGGCAAGCACCACTCGCTCTCGTGCCGATTCACCCACGTCTACACCGACGGCCCGGCGCCGTACTACACGTGGTCGGGCATGGGCACCCAGGGCGGCGAGCTCGAGCAGTGGCAAGCCGTCAAGGACGCCGCCAACGAAGCGCTCGTGTCCGCAGGCGGAACCGCCACTCACCACCATGCGGTGGGCCGCATGCACCGGCCGAACGCGTACGACCGCCAGCGCCCCGAGCTGTTCGCCGAGGCCATCCGAGCCGCAAAGAAGCGTCTCGACCCCAACGGCATTCTCAACCCCGGCGTCCTCATCGACCCATAGACGCGACGAGCGGCCGCCGCTGCCGAGATTGATCCCGGCGGCGACGGCCGCTCTGTCTCGCTCAGTCAGTCAGGACTAACGGCAGCCCCGACTCTGATGCGGCGCCTGTCTAGCGGCAGCCGCCGTCGTCCTTGTCCCAGACGCAGTTGCCTGAAGCGCCGTTCACGTCGATGACGTTCGAGACGATCCAGGAGTGCGTGGACGAGTCGTACTGGCTGAAGTCCGTGCCCTCAATCGGGAACGCATCTGCGTTGCCGTTCATGGCGAACGTGATGCCATCCAGGAAGATCGGGTGATGGATGTCGATCGCCCGCACGGACAGCATGAAGTTCGTCCGGTTGAGGCCGTCCGGCAGATCCGCAGCGATGCGCAGCGCCTCGATGTACGGGTAGCCAATCATGTAGCCGTTGCCGAACATCGCGATGTCAGGATCGAGATCGTTCGCCTCCAAGCTCGCACGGACGAACTGGATGAAGGCGTCGCCCTCGATCAGCACCGGGTCGGTGGTGTCCTTGACACCGCCGCCGACGATCAACCAGCCGTCTCCATCATCTCCAGCGGGAGAGATCCAGCTGGCCGGTGCCTTGCACACCGACGGAGTGAAGGCCGCGGACAGCTCTTCCTTCAGACCCGAAGCCGCCACCTCTTGAATGGCCAGCAGGCACGCGTTGCCCGCGGTCATCGAGATGTAGACATCCGGATCACCTGCTGCGATCGTCGTGATCTCGTTCGTGATCGTCGGCGATGCCGGGTCGTGACGCACGGGGATGAACTCCGACACAACGTCGGGATTGTTGTGCGCGTAGTCCTCGAAGCCCAGCTCGTAGGCCAAGCCGAAGTCGTTGTCCATCACCAGACCGGCAACCCTGACCGGCAGCTCGCCGGCAAGGTTTTCCTTGATCCAGTTGCCCCACAGCACAGATTCCGTCGAATAGGACAGGATGCTGCCGGTGGTCCATGGATGCACTTCGGGGTCGCCCCACGCCGGGTGGCCTGTCCACACGAACGGCTGCGGGATGCACTCGGCGTTCAGCGTGTCGTACACCGCCAGCGTGTTCGGCGAACCCAGAGTGTGGATGGAGAAGACGTTGTCGTTCTCGATCAGCTCGTCGACGAACTCAATGGTCTGTGCAGCGACATACGCATCGTCATAGGACTTCATCACGACATTGCGACCGGCAATACCGCCCTCGGAGTTGACGTGCCCGAGATACGTCTGCCAGCCGAGTCGAGCGTTGCCGTAAAGCGCCAGCGTGCCCGACTGCGGGCCCGTCTGGCCGATACGGATCTCGTCATCGGTGATGCCCTCGGTGTTCGACCAGTCGTCAGGGCATTCGTTCAAGTCGATCGAGAAGCCCTCGGGGCCGCGCAGGATGTTGTCGTCGCCGACGCCGAATTCGCCGGACTCGATGCCAGCGGTCAGCCGCTCAACGACCTTCGCGCGACGGAACGTGGCTTCTTCAAAGATGCCCTCGATGGTGGAGCGGTCAACCTCCATCATCTCCTCTTCTTCGGCCATCTCCTCTTCTTCGGCCATCTCGTCCTCTTGCGACGCCTGCTCGATGACGTCCTGGCTGAGACCGCCGGCCTCTTCCTCAGGCTCGCCTTCGGCCATCTCCTCTTCTTCGACCATCTCCTCTTCTTCGACCATCTCCTCTTCTTCGGCCATGGCCTCGGTGGTCTGCGTCTCGGCCGCGTCGTCGCCGTCGTCGTCGCCGCCGCAGGCGGCCGCTACGAGCGAGAACGCGAAGAGCAGCGCTAGCAAGCGCAGAAGGCGGTTTTTGGATAGTTGCATGGGTTCCTCCTCGGTGGAACTGCAGCCACCGCGGCATCGCGAGGTGAACGACGAGGGCCGTGGCCCTCAACCGTCCCCCAAAGACCGCTACGGCGGTTCGCGCGAGAGTAATCGCGTTGCGCTGAGCGTTTTTCGCTGACTTGCGACGATCCTGTGACAATCCCGGACTTGGACGATGGATTTTCGGTTGCACAGCACGCTCGAGCGGCTCGGAATAGCGTGTCGACCCATGGAATGGGGAGTCACTCTGCCGCACTTGGGGCGCGTCGGTACACGCGACGGGCTCATCACGTTCGCCTCGGAAGTCGATCAGCTCGGCTTCGCTTCTGGCTGGGCGTCCGATCATGTCTGCTGGCCCGCCGAGCTGGTCTCGCGGTATCCGTATACAGACGACGGTTCGTTCCCGGCGCCGCTGAAGACAGGATGGCTCGACCCCATCGGCACGCTGCATTTCGTTGCAGCGGTCACCGAGAACCTGCGGTTGGGTTTCAGCGTGCTGATCCTTCCCTACCGACCGCCGGTCGAGACGGCGAAGCGCCTGGCGACCATCGACGTGCTGTCGAATGGCCGGTTGATCCTGGGGGTAGGCGTGGGCTGGATGCGCGAGGAAGCCGAGGTGCTGGGCATGCCGTGGGACCGCCGCGGCAAGCGCTCTGACGAGCAGCTCCAAGTGTTCCGGACGTTGTTCTCCGAGGATGACCCGAGCTTCGAGGGCGAGTTCTATTCATTCCCGGCGGTCGGCTTCGAGCCCAAGCCCGTGCAGGACCCGGTGCCAGTGTGGGTGGGCGGCAATTCGGCGGCTGCGTATCGGCGTGTGGTGCAGTACGGACACGGCTTCCATGCGGCATTCGAACCGCTGGACGACGTAACGGCCGGCTGGGCGCAGGTGGGTGAGGCGTGCGATGCAGCCGGCCGCGACCGCAACGAGATCACCCTGTCGTTGCGTTACTACCTCGACCCGGCGTCGGCGATGAAGCCGGCGGTGTCGATTGCCGGCAGCACAGAGCAGATGATCGACAGCGTGGGCCACGTCGCAGATACCGGCGTGACGCACCTAGTGCTCGACCCAGTGGCGCGCGGCGGCATCGAGGGCCGCCTCGACGCGCTGCGCGCCTTCATGTCCGATGTCGCCCCTCACTTCGCCTAGCCCCCGCCGGCTCGTATCCGCCCAAACTGACGGCCCACCGGCAGACTCAGGCCGTGCTGTGGGCCTCATCGCTTGCCAAGTCGTACCCGCCGCGGCGGCTGTTCGCTGATGTCAGCGTGCAGCTCGCTGCGGGGCGGCGGGTGGCGCTCGTGGGCGGCAACGGAGTCGGCAAGACAACGCTGCTCGAGATCCTGGCGGGCATCGGCGAGCCAGATGAGGGCGAGGTCCACCGCCAGAGCGGGTTGACTCTCGGCTACCTGCCCCAGGAGCTCGACGACATCACCGAAGGCACCGTGCTCGAGGCGACGCTGGCGGGCGCAGGCGACATCACCGCGATGACTGCCGAGCTGCGCTCGCTGGAGGAGCGCCTGTCAGATGTCAATGCTGCCGACCACGACGGTGTGCTCGCACGGTACGGCGAGCTAGAGGCCCGCTTCCGCCAGCTCGGCGGCTACGGCTTCGAAGCGGAGGCCCACCGGGTGCTCGCTGGACTGGGCTTCGCTCCCGACGATGCGCAGCGCCCCGTCGCACAGCTGTCTGGCGGCTGGAGGATGCGGGTCGCACTCGCGCAGCTGTTGCTGTCGAAGCCCGATGTGCTGCTGGCTGACGAGCCGACCAACCACCTCGATGTCGACTCGGTGGCCTGGCTAGAAGAACAACTCGCTTCGTGGGACGGTGGGCTGCTGTTCGTCAGCCACGACCGCGACTTCATCGACGCGGTCGCCAATCGGGTCATCGAGATGGACGGCGTCAGCGCGTACGAGCACGTCGGCGGCTTTGCCGAGTTCGTCGCGGCTCGCGAGGAGCGCATTGCAGCCGCGGAAGCGGTCGCTGCCACGCAGGCGCGCCGTCGGGCGCACACCGAGCGGTTCATCGAGCGCTTTCGCTACAAGGCCACCAAGGCCCGCCAGGTGCAGAGCCGGATCAAGGCGCTGGCAAAGCTGGAGCCGGTCGAGATCCCGAGCCGCAAGGAACTGGCCGCACGTTTCGGCTTCGGCACGCCGCGGCGCTCGTCTCGGGTCGTCGTAGAGCTGATCGACGCTGCTCTGGGCTATGCCGGCGGCGACGCACCGGTGCTCGAAGGAGTGGACCTGGTCATCGAACGCAGCACCACAGTGGGCGTCGTCGGGCCGAACGGTGCGGGAAAAACGACATTGCTGCGAGTGCTGCAGGGCGAATTGGGGGTTCTCGGTGGTGAGCTGCACCGGGGCCGCAATGTGGACATGGCAACGTTCGCGCAGCACCTCACCGAAGTCATGGATCCCCGCCGCTCGGTGGTGGAGGAATTCACCGCATCAGTTGGCGACCAGCCAGGTCGGAACGTGCGCACGATGCTCGGCGGGTTCGGGTTTCCGGGCGATGCCGCGGACCGCAAGGTTGCGGACCTGTCCGGTGGCGAGCAGACGCGGCTGGCACTGGGGATCACTATGGCCAACCCGGTCAACCTGCTCGTGCTCGACGAGCCCACCAACCACCTCGACTTGCCGAGCTGCGACATGCTGGAGGATGCGCTGTCGGTCTATCCGGGCACGGTGCTGCTGGTGACCCACGATCGCCATCTCATCCGCAGTGTGGCCGACTCGCTGATCGTTGTGCGCGACGGCACCGCCACCCTGCACCCCGGCGTCGACGAGGATCTGCTGCGGCCGCCGGGGCTGAGTACGAGACGGACC
Source organism: Candidatus Poriferisodalis sp. (assembly GCF_965237655.1). GTDB lineage: Bacteria > Actinomycetota > Acidimicrobiia > Acidimicrobiales > Poriferisodalaceae > Poriferisodalis. The sequence continues at coordinate 384,743 of NZ_CBDEGB010000002.1, read as the reverse complement.
GCTGGAGGGAGCACCGGCACTCGGATCACCGGGGGCCGATCCGATGGCGCCCCCGAAGCATCGACGTCGCGGGCAGTCGCGGCCGAGCGCCGCCGCGAGGGAGCCAGCAAGCGCCGGGCTGCTCACGATGCGACTGCGGATCTGCGTCGGGCGCTGGCTGCCGCCGAACGCGACTGGGAGACCGCCGAACACCGCATCGCAGAACTGCAAGCGCTCCTCGGCGATCCGGCTACTTACGACGACCCAGAACTCGCACGCCGCGTCGCCGAGGACTATGGCACTGCCAAGTCCGAGGCCATGCGCCACATGACCGAGTGCGAATCGCTGCAACGACGAATCGACCGCATTGCGGCTGGCCTGTAGCCGCCTGTGATCGCAGTCTGGATTCGAGCGGTCGTCTCAGTACCGCTCCGCGCAGCCGTCGGGGGGCGGCGTGACAGCCACATGGTCAACGGAGACCGTTCCGGCGCTGCCGTCGAGGTGCTGAGAGAAGGTGACCAAGCAGGCAGTCCCGTTCGAAGGTATGCCCATAGGGGCGCCCGGGTACCACGCGATCACATCACCGACTGAGACGTCGGTGGGCACGTGCCAGTGGCCGAGTGCCACGTAATCGGCGCCGGTGGCTTCGATTTCTTCGGCGGCAATCGGCGATGACCGATGCGCATCGTCAGCAGTGCGCTGGAAGTGTCCATGACCCGCTGCGATGAACCAGCCGCTATCGGGACGGGGCGGCACACCGGCGAGAGGGCGGTAGTCGGAGTCATGTGAGTCCATTGCGCGGCCCCACAGGGTCAGGTCGTGCTCGCCGAAGTGCAGCGTTGCACCCTCGGGATCGTCGAGGAAGATCACGCCGGCGCCGGTGACTTCGAGGCGATGTTCGTGGTCGGCGTGGGTGCCCCACAGCGTCCGCTCGTCGTGGACGTCGTGGTTGCCGGGAATGATCACGACGGAGGCGTCGACACCGCCCAGCAGTTCCATCGTGTGCGCAACGTCGGACCGTTTCAGCCGGGCGTGGTCGAACAGGTCGCCGGCGATCAGCAGCACATCGGCTTCGTGGGCCGCGGCGGTTTCGGCCAGGGCCCATATGGGGCACTGACAGACATCGCGGTGCGTCCCCTGGGGTCCCCGGACATGACCGATGTGAACATCGGACGTGTGCAGGACCCGCAACGTGTGCCCGGTGGGGGGCAACGCCTTGGGAGTCCCAGTCTCGGCCAGCCCCTTCACAGCGAAACAGCTTGCCACGGCACACTGCCAGAGACATCAGCCGGAGATTTCAGGACCAAGCCACGAGCACGACACCGTTGAAAACCGCATGTCAGCTGGGTGTCAGCCGTGCGGCATCACCTGTTCGCAGGCCATACGTCGGTATGTCACCCTTGGGCACTACCTTCTGCACGGTGCGGATCCTGGTGACCAACGATGACGGCATCGAATCCGAGGGTCTGCACGTTCTCGCCAGCGCGATGACGGCTCACGGCGACGTCGTAGTGGTCGCACCCGACTCCGAATACTCGGGAGCTGGTGCAGGGATCGGTCCCTTGCACCTGATGGATCCGGAGGTTCACAAGGTGCGATTCGAAGGCATCGAAGACGCCTGGGCAGTGTCGGGAGCGCCGGCGTTGTGCGTGATGTTCGCCCGGCTCGGCGCCTTTGGGCCCGTCGACCTGGTCGTATCGGGCATCAATCCAGGGGCGAATGTAGGTCGTTCGGTGTACCACTCCGGCACCGTCGGAGCGGTGCTGACCGGCCGCAATGGCAACATTCCAGGCTTGGCAGTCAGCCAGACCGTCGAGGGATTCGGTGTCGAGGGCCAAGGCTGGGAAGACGCCATCGCCGACCAGAAATGGCACTCAGCAGCCGAAGTTGCCAGCGTCGTGCTCAGCGGCCTGCTCGCAGACGTGCACGACTCGGCATGGGCAGTGAACCTCAACGTTCCGAATTGTGAGGTCCCAGACATGAAGGGCTGGCGACTCACCGAGGTGGGCACCCTGCCACCGCGCTCGATCACCTCGGTCAGCCTCGAACCGCACTCCGACAACGCAGATGCGTTCCGGGTCGCGATGCACTGGGGTGATGCGGTCGACATGCCTGTCGACGTCGACACCGGCGCAGTCATGCACGACTACGTCTCAGTGTCATTCCTGTCGCGCATCACTGCCCTGTCGCCGGTGCCCGACTCGAAGCTTGCTGCCTGCCTCGACGGGCTGTTCTGAGCGCGGCGACCCGAGTCGCCTAGCGGCTCAGCCTCTTACAGCGTGATCCGACGAGTGACGCGCAAGTGGCGCACGAGGGCCACAGTGGCCACAACGCCGAGCGCCAAGCCCACCAGCGCTCCCCAGTGCGCGAGATCTGCGTAGTCACGGTGTTCAACTGCCAGGCCTGAGCCCACGCCGGCCGCGGCGCCGAGGGCGGTCATCAGCACATCGGCCGTGGCCTGCACGCTGACACGTCGCTCAACGGGGAACGATGCCGTCAGCAGCGAACTGGCGGCAACGACACAGCAGCTCCAGCCGATGCCCACCAAGAACAATCCCCAGAGGTGCCCGCCGGCGTGGGCGGCGTGGGCGTTGGAGGCGATTTCGGCACCCAGCGCCAGCGCCCCGGCACCGGCCAAGATGACCATCTGGCCGCCAATCCGGTCGACCAGCCAGCCCACATACGGTGAGAAGGCGAACATGCCCGAGATGTGCAGCGAGAGCATGATGCCGATGATCAGGGGATTCTGGTCGCCCTGGGACATGTGAATCGGGGACACCGTCATGACGCCGACCATCACGGCTTGGGACAGCATCATCGCGATCAGAGCGATGGACGCCACCGGGTGCGCGAGGACGCGTCCGGCCTCGGCCAAGCTCGGCAGTTGGACGCTCTTCGACCCGGTGTCGGCAGCCACGATGTGGAGCGGGTCGGGGCGCAGGCGGCGTGAGATGTTGACGGCTGCGAGCACGAAGAGGCCGAGGGCCAGCGCATAGGGCAGCGCGAAGCCGCTCAGTCCTGCGGTGTCTGCGAAGAGGCTCTTGAGGCCGAGCGCCACCGTGGGACCCAGCACCGACCCAACGGTGCTGGCCCAGAGCACCAGGCTGATCGAGCGGGCCCGATTTTCGTCAGTGGCCAGATCGGCGCCGGCGTAGCGCGACGCCAAGTTGGCAGCTTGGCCGGTGCCGATCAGCACCATGCCGAGAACCAGCACTGAGTACCGGCCGGCGAACGCGGACAGCAGTGCGAGCGTGGCACCGATTGCACCAGTCATGTAGCCAGCGGCCAGTCCGGCGCGGCGACCATGACGTGCCATCAGCGCGGCCAGCGGGATTCCGGCCAGCGTGCCGCCGATGCTCAGGCATACGGCCGCCAGTGAGGCCTTCGTCTCGCTGCCGGTCATCTGGTCGGCCAGCAGGGTCGACGCCGAGAACGACGCCGTCATGGCCAGTCCGCTGGGGATGACGCCGAGTTGCAGTACCCGGATGGTTCGGCGTGCCAGTTCGTCGCGTTCGGGCGTGCCTGGGAGGTATGTAGCCCCCTCGCCGCCCGCCGACAAGCTCTGCACCATCGCCCTAGCCTTCCCTTCGGCGTGCCGGGTTTGGCGCCGGGGCCGCTTGGGAACGCTACTGCGGGGCATTGCTGCATGCCCGGATGACCCGCCGGAAGAGGTGCGAGATGCGAAATATTACCGGATGCGTAGCGATGATCAGCGGAGCCAACCGAGGCATCGGCGCAGCACTCGCGGCGGCGCTGCACGCCGACGGCTGGGCGTTGTCGCTGGGGGCCCGCGACTTCTCGTCCCTCGAGGAGTCGGCCAAGGCGTATCGGACCGATTGGAGCGGTGGTCCCGCAGTGAGCCTGCACCACTACGAGGTGACCGACCGAGCCGGCGCCGAACGCTGGACCGCGGAGACGCTCGACGCCCATGGCCGCATCGACTGTCTCGTCAATAATGCCGGCGTCGCCTCGACCGACACCCTCGACGAGCTGACCGAGGAGACTCTCGACCTGCTGTGGGAGGTCAACGCGAAGGGCCCGTTCCGCATGATCCGGGCCGCGCTGCCACACCTGCGTCGCAGCGGCGAAGGGCGCATCGTGAACGTGATCTCCATGTCGGGCAAGCGGGTGCGCGGCACCTTCGCCCCTGGCTATGCCATGAGCAAGCACGCCGCGATGTCGCTGCACCATTCGGTCCGCCACGCGACGTTCCCTGACGGGATCCGTTGCACCGCAGTGTGTCCTGGCTACGTGCAGACCGACATGACCGCAGAATTCGGCGTCGACCCCTCGATCATGATCCAGGCGGACGACCTTGCTCACACGGTCGCGACCATCCTGCGACTGCCGAACACAGCGTCAGTGGCCGAGCTGCTGGTCACGACCGAACCCGAGACGATCGCCTAGCGGGCGCGTCCCGTCGTCTCGAATTCACGGCTGGGTCGAGCCAGCGGCTCGACCCAGCCGGTCGAGCGCGTGCTCGCCTTCTTCGCGCGGCGCTGCTTGACCTGATCGGTGGCCTTGTCGCTGCCGTCGTGCCACGTCCCGAACCACTTGTCCATGGGCACCAGCGACGTGCCGTAGTTGCAGTCGAAGTAACGGTGGTGAAGCGTGTGGAAGCGGTCGCCGCCTGCGATGGTGCGCCCGCCGGCCACGATGTAGCGGTCGAAGCCCGAATGCGACGGTGCAGGTGACAGCAGCAGGTACGTGGCAGTCAGCGTCACGAGGTCCGGATTGCCCGGTATCAGCAGGAACATGAGCGGCGCTGAGAAATACAGCACGTGCTCAACGGGGTGCATGGCGACGCCGGTCCACGGACCGATGTTCACGTTGTGGTGATGCAGCGAATGCGCCGTGCGGTACAGGAGCCGGGTGTGCAGCAGTCGGTGGTTGGCGTAGAAGTGCACTGACACCAGCGGGAACATGGCAAACGTCAGCGCAACTGCATACAGAAGGCTGCTGCGGGCCGGGATCGTCCAGATCAGGTCGTTGGCATACAGCCACAGCATCAGCGACTCGTACAGCGCTGCGATCGAGCAGGCACTCACCAGCGACCAGAACACGTTGTCGCGTGTCTGATGCCGGAACAGGAACGGCCGCCGCCCGACTGACAACCATCGTTCGTCGTACTTGTGCTGCGTCCCTTGGGAGCGCCGCATGTACAGCCACCAGTGCAAACCGCCGACGATGACGACCATGAGCCCGACGTTGCGCGCATACACCAGCGCGACCGCCCACGGGGCGGGCGCGGCGAAGCGGTCGAGCGATGGCGTCAGCCACGTCCACGCCACAACGCCGATGACAATCCAGAGCGCGTTCTGCCACCAGAAATACTTGGTGACCAGCCAGCGCGTCATGGCCAGCGGCCGAGGCGGACGCTCGTACAGCGGCGGAAGCGTGACTTCCCCGATCCCCACTGCGCGCAGCCTACGCCTCGCCTGCGGTTGGGGTGGGTGCCTCATGCGCCCCCAGCTCAGGCGCCCCCAGCAAGACATCGCCGGGGTCGTTGCCTCCGTCATGATCGATGAGCGTCCGCTCTCGGGGCAGCCGCTCGAGCACCTCGTCGACAAAGGTGACCATCGCCTCGTCGTTCTCGACCTGACGGCCAGCCGCTTTCGAGCGCTCAAACCGATGCTCGATGAACTCGTAGATCAGCTGGGCGTCGTCGAGACGGTCCCGATACCGGTCTGGAATCGCAGCAATCACCGGCTCGTACCGCTCGGAGAGCCACCGGTAGGCCTTCACCGACTCGGGCAGCACATGACCTGCTTCTCGTTCGAGCGCCAGCCCGTACGCGTCGACCGCGTTGAGCAGCGTCCGTGCCTGGTTCTCTTGGACCTCGAGACCAGTCAGTCGCCGTAGTCGCAGGTGTGCGTGGCCCTCTTCGAGCACCACAGGCCGGATCCGCAGCCGAGAGCCGTCGGACGACTGCACCACGGAGAGCTCTTCGACGTCGAACCCCATCGCGTTCAGTCGCTCGATGCGCTCGCGGATGCGCCACCGTTCATGCGCTGCGATGTCGTCCTCGCGTGTCAGCTCTGCCCAGAGCCAGCGGTATCGGTCAAGAAGTTCATCGGTGATCTCGATCGGGTCGGCGTCGGCCTCGAGCAGTCCTTCGCTGATGGCGTCGTACAAGCCCCCTGCGATGTTCTCGACACCGAGCGCCAGATCGTGCTCGCGCATCTCGTCGCTGAGGCTCGGGCGGCACTCGGCTGTCTCCGCATCGACCAGATATGCCATCAGCGCTCCCGCGTCGCGCCTGAACAGCACATTCGCCAGCGAGATGTCGCCCCAGTAGATCCCCTCGAGATGAAGCCTCGACAGCAGGACGACGGCGGCATCGAGCAGGCGATCGCGCAGCAACGAGGTCGCAGTGGTGCGAAACAGGTGCTGGTACGGAAGCGCGAAGTCCAAGAAGCGGGTGACCAGCACCGACTTGAGATCCTGGCCGTCGCGGTTGCGGCGGCCGGTCACGACGCCGACTGCTTTGACCGCGGGCAGGCGCGAGTCCTCGAGCTGTCGAAGCACCCGATACTCGCGCTCCGCGAGCCGCTGTTCGGTTTCCTTGAGCGCGTAGACCCTGCCGTCGTAGGAGACCATTCGCACGACGTGGCGGCTCAGTCCCCGGCGGACGCTGATCAGCCGGTCTGTCGTGCCGCCCCAAAGCTCGAGCGGCTGCCCCCATGGCAGATCGAGAAAATCTGGATGCCCTTGCCGAGTGATGATTTGCAGACCAGCAGGCACCGCGCTCCCGTTATCAGTCCCAGATCGCCGTGTGAACGCTGAGATCGAAGATGTGATGATTCTGCACCGTGACAGCGATCTTGACCGCCGCCCCGCTGGCGCCGCCCGCCTCAGTCCGATCGGTCGCAACTGTTGCATCTAGCGTGTGCGAGGTGCGCGAGCCCCCCACTGAGGGAGCATCCAAGGACACGTGGCGGCGCTGGCTGCGCGATCGGCAGACCCACGTCGATGCCGGCATCACTGCTGCGATCGTGGCGAGTTTGTGCCGCTTCATCGAGTCTGTCGATGTCACTTGGCGCGAGCGCGACGACCTCACCGACCGCGACGACCGCGACGACCGCGGCGCTATGCCCGACGGCAACGGGCTGATCTTGTTCTACCGAGCGATGCCGCACGAGCTCTCGCTCGATGGTCTGGCGGAAGCACTGGGTTGGCAGCGCTTCGCAGCGACGCGGACTCCGCCGGACGGGCCGCTCACGCTGCACCCAGCCATCGGTGCAATGGAACAGCACCGTTTCGGGTTCCCACAACCCGTTGCAGGCGCATTCGAGCTGCAGCCCCGCCACATCTCACTGGCACTCATTCCCGGCGTTGCGTTCGACCGACGTGGAACCCGTCTCGGCCACGGTGCCGGCTACTTCGACGAATTGCTGTCCCGGCTGCCGTCGCACTGCCTTCGCATCGGAGTCACCCCCGGGTCACTGGTGTTCGACCGGCTCCCGGCCGAACCTCACGACGTGCCGATGACACACCTCGCCACCGAGGACGGCGTGGCCGCGGTAGGAGCCGGTGCCGGCTCGGCCTGAGCTAGCGCCCTGGAATCGCCGGCCGCGCCATCGTGTTACGGGCCGACTCGACAACGGGTCGGCGATGGCAGTCTTCGAGATGGTCGTTGACGATTCCCGAGGCCTGCATCAAGGCGTAGCAGGTGGTGGGGCCGACGAAACGCCAGCCGAGCTTGCGCAGCGCCTTGCTCAGTGCGGTCGATTCGGGTGTCGTTGCCATCGAGGCGAGCGTGCTGTGGTCGATAACTGATGGCCGGTCGCCGAGGGCAGGTTCGAAGGACCAGAAGAAGGCGGCCAGGCTGCCGTGTGCCCCGATCATGTCGAGTGCAGCACGGGCGTTGTTGATCGTCGCTTCGATCTTGCCGCGGTGCCGCACGATGCCTGCGTCGCCCAGCAGCCGCTCGATGTCGGCGTCGCCGAAGCCAGCCACCACCTCGAAGTCGAATGCGCTGAATGCCGCCCGGAAGTTCTCCCGCTTGCGCAGGATCGTCAGCCACGACAGCCCGGACTGGAAGCCCTCGAGGCACATCTTCTCGTAGAGCCCCACGTCGTCCGTCACCGGCACGCCCCACTCGGTGTCGTGATAGGCCTCGTAGTCGCTATGGCCTTCGCCCCACCAGCACGCCAGCGATCCGTCTGATCGCCGCCGCAACCCATCGGGCGCGTCGGCTGTAAAGCGGCCGTATTCAGCGTTCGCGACGCGCACCCTTGAACGAGCCGCCATCCTTCTTGGCCTTCATGAAGCGTCCGGACGAGAGGTCCCGCTTCACCCAAAGGTTTGTGCGCGGGTTGCGAACCTGAGATCGTCCTCGCACGGCACCGCTGCGCCCGGCTCCGGGTTCACCGTTCTTCGCCATAGTTGTCCCGTCTCTGTCTCGTTCTCCTGGCCCATGCGCGCGTCCTAGTTCATCGGGCCGATCACACGGCGGAGTTACCGGTGTCACGAGCCCGATCATACGAATGGGGTGTCACGTGTGGGGGCCTCCCGCCCTACGGTCTCGACAGCCTCAGATTGAGTTGGTACCTCGGTTTGCACGAATGTGCGCACTGCCCATCGTGCCACCAAGATGGAGCAGACGAGAACCACGACGGCGACAATTGTTCCCCTCAAGACACGCTGCAGACGCTCCGCAACGCCGGTCGCAGGTCGAGACAACAGAATGGAGCCAGCGATGGGTACGACAAGAAGCGCCGGCGCCTCCGCAAGTAAGTCGTCGACTCACCAACCGTTGCATCTGCTCCTGAGATACCGCACAGCGAAGCACTCACTCATGCGCTGCCGGCAGCAGATACAGCTTCGGCGATGGTGTCCTGTGTCGGGGTGGGGCCGTAGAACATCATCGTCGTGCGGTCCGCGAACGTGTTGCGCTCGGCGATCTGGGCGCCGACTTCTGCCGGTGTGCCGGACACGACGACCAGGTCGAGCAGATCGTCGTCGATGAGGTCGGTCGTTTCTCGCCAGTTGCCCTGCTTGGACAGTGCGTTGAGCCGTGGCTGCAGGTCGACGTAGCCGTGGTGGTCGAGCGCGCCGGCGTAAGCAGGCGTCGACCCGTAGAACGCAAGCTGGTCGGCTGCCGAACGGCGCGCCTTGCCGATCTGCTCGTCGTTCTCCCCCATCGCGACGATGGTCAGGCAGGCAACGGTGACGTCGCTGACGTCACGCCCTGCTGACTCCGCGCCCGCCGCCAACGCTGGCAGCGTCACGTCGGTCATGAACTGGGCCGTGTGGAACGGGTGGACGAAGAAGCCATCGGCCGCAGCGCCGATCACCGCGACCATGCGGGGTCCGACCCCGGCCACGTAGATCGCTGGTGGCGCCATCCCGATCGGGCCTGGACTGAAGAACGGCGTCATGAGGGCGTGGGTATAGAACTCGCCGCGGTGGTTGAGCCTCTCACCGGTCTCGAAGGTGTGCCAAATGGCCCGTACCGCCTCGATGTACTCCCGCATCCGCTCGGCGTCGAGGCCGTCGTCGCCCCGTCAATGCGGTGCTGTGTTGTCGTCGTGGTGCTCATCGGTCAGACCTCGTGGGATCGTCTCCGGTGCCGTGGGCGGGCTCTTTCGCTCCATCAACTCGATGCATCTTGCCCGACGGGGCGTTCCTAGGCTGCGGCGCCGTGCGGCATCGGCCGGATCGGCTGTTCCTGCTGACGGGAGGCACCCAGGGACTTGCCCTGGCGTGGGGGCTGCCTGCAGTGGTGTGGTGGGTGGTGGAGCTGGCGCTCGAACGGCGCGGAGGGCTAAGCCGGAGTCGGAAGTCGAGCCGGGGCTCGACGCTCGATGTTGCCGGTCAATCCCCCGACATCTCGGCCATGGCAGCCTCGGACCGGCGTGCCAATTCTTCGGGATCCACGTCCTCGACGTGGGTTGCAATGTTCCAGCGGTGACCCCACGGGTCCTCGATCATGCCTGAGCGGTCGCCATAGAACTGGTCGACAACGGGCCGCACCTCTGTCGCGCCTGCTGCCAGTGCAGCCGCGAATGTCGCATCGACGTCTTCGACGTACACGCTCATGTTGACCGGCGTCCCGCCCAGTCGCTTCGGGGAGCCGAATCCCATCTCAGGGAACTCATCGGCCAGCATGACCACCGATTCGCCCAGGGTCAGCTCGGCGTGGCCAATCCTGTCACCCATCGGGATGCGCATCCGCTCGGTCATCCCGAGCACCTCGGTATAGAACGCGATTGCGTCTGTGGCGCCGTCCACGCTCAGCCCGACCGAGATGCGGGGGTAGTCGTCGGGAATTGGTTGAACCATGTTCAGCTGCTCCAAATCGTTGTTCGCTCCATATGCAGCGAATCGCAGTTCGGTCCGCCGGAGGGCGGGCGGGTGGTGCGACGCTAGTCGGCGACAAGCAGCTCAACGACCTGCACGACGGCCGTCTCGGCTCGTTCGGCGAGCCCCGCATCATCGGCGCTTGCGATCGGGTGCTCGATCACGGTGAACGGGTGGTCGGGCACACCCTGGACGCGCGCCATGAGCTCGGCAGCGTCGGCAAAGGCGCTGGTCATAACGCTAACGGCGGGCACTCCAGCCCGCTCGGCGGCGACTGCGTCGTGCAGACTGCACGACGAGCAACTGCCTCAGTCGCCGACGCCTGCGAGCACGGCGTCCCAGCCCATGGCCTCGGCTAGCAACTCGTGCTGCGCGGGCGCGCTGTAGTTGGGTTTAGTCCGCCGGATCACCCTGGCCACGCCGTGACAGTCGCGCAGCAGACGCTCGACGTGGTCGAAGAACGGCCTGGTGTTCTCCTTGCCGTTGGAGATGAAGCCGATGGTCGCGCCCTTCAGCGTGGCCAGCCGCGCCGGCGCCGCGAACCCGGCGGGATCCTGTTCGTGGGTCGGGTTCAGTACTTCCACGTCAACCCTCCTCGGGCGTGGTCGCGCACCCGCTAGCAACCGGCTGCGTACATGGTGCCACGAGGACCGCCCCGATCGGCGTGCGCAGTACGGGGCCGGGCACTCTGGCTGGCAGGTCAGCCGTTGATGCTGTCGTAGCCGGCAAACAAGAACTCGAACGCAGCGTCGGCGGGATTCGCTGTTCCGAGCATCTCGCTGTATGGAAGCGAGGCGCCGAATGCGGGATCATTCCAGTAGGGGTCGGCGCGGTCCACCTCGCCCCATGGTCCGACGTATGCATACGGGTACGGATGGGCAGCGTCGCCCGGAGACAGCCCGTACGTCGCTCTGGTTCCGCGTTCCGCGCCGCCGATTGCAGTTGCGATGTCGAAGTGCCCCGGCCATAGCTGAACCTCGTCGGCATCGACGGCATCCGGCAAAGCCCTCAGCTGCTCCAGAACGTCGTTGCCGAGTCGGAACCACGACTCGAGGTGCGCACCCACTTCGGGGCTGACCCTCAGCCAGCGCTCTGTGTCACCCAGCTCTGGACTGTCGTGCTCCCGAGCTTCGGTCCCCGGTGCGACGCCGACGAAGGCGGCTGCCGCCGCCAGCGTCGTGATGTGCATGCTGCGCACCACGCCGCCCTCGTCGGCGTACAGCTCGTCGCCCGCGATCCACACCCGGCACTCCATCTCACCGGCGCGGCCCATGGGGACGTCGAAGACCGGGGTGCCGAGACCCTCAATCAGGCTCCGCAGACCGAACCGGCCTGTCGCGACACGTCGCGCCTCGCCGACGACCGCATACGCCAGCCGGTGGTAGTCCTCGACCGACGCCAGGTAGTCGTCCGGCAGTTCGGCCAGCAGGCCGTCGTAATTGTCCTTCGGTTGGTGCGAGCCGGAGTTTCCTTCCATGGTGCGATTCTGGCGCGACTGCCGGCCGATGGGGTCGCGGGCTTCAGGCTCAGCGCACTTCACAGTCCACGCAGGCACCGACTGCCACGGTGGCGGCGTGGCTTCGAGTGCCCAGCCAGGGCGGTATGACGGCAGCGAAGCCGCCCGCAGGTCCCCCAGCTGCGACGATCAAGAGGTCTTCCGGTGCCTCAAGCGCCGGGTACTCGCGCTCGGCCCGGTCCTTGACGACCGCACCCTTGCCTACGGCGGCCCAGTCCCCCCGGCGCACCCGTGCCCGCTCGTACACGCAACGTGCAATGTCGTCCTTCGACCAGCCGGCTGCGTCAAAGTGCTCGCGCAGCTGCGGCGGCAGCACCACTGCGTAGTTGCCGGGCCAGATGGAGTAGTTGAGCTGGTTGGCCCGGATCTCAGCGGCGATGGTTTCGCACAGCTCGGCCGGGTCGGTCGTCCACTCGTTCATGATCTGCCGGGGCGCCATCGAGGCCACGGCCGTCACCGACGACACCTGGCCGCGTTCTGCGGTCGTGGTGCCGAGCCGCTGGTCGCCCAGCGACACCCATCCGGTTGCTTCCTCGTCTTCGGCGATGCAGTAGCCGAGTTTGCCGGGGTGGCCCAGCGTCGAGCGGTCGATGCCGCCCGGCCGTACGTCGAGCACGTTTGCCAGCACGAGGCGCACCGCCCGGCCGATGACCGCCCGCGACCGGTCGGCTCCCCCGAGCACGCTGAAGGTGGCGTCCATCGCCAGTTCGTGCCTGATGGGGCCGTTCACGATCAGCAGCACGGCGCAACCGCCGGTGGAGGCCGTCGGCCCGTGGAGGCCGAATTCCGGCTCCAGCATGGCGGTGAGCGCTGTGACCACGACCGGGAAGTGCGGGGGCAGGCAACCCGCCATCACGGCGTTGATGGCGGCCTTCTCTGCGGTGATGGCCCGGGCTCTCACGGGCTCGATGCCGATGAGGTGGTCCGGCGCCAGCATCGCCCACTCCAAGCAAGCCGCCACTGCGTCGGCGGTGGGGGGCACCACCGGCAGGCCATCTGTCCAGCCGCGTGAGTGATACGCCTCCTGCGCGTCGGCAAGGTCGTCGACGTTGATACGGCCCGACGTCAGCTGCATGGCCGTGACCCTATGGCGACTACACGAACCGGACAGCCGGTGAGAGCGCTGTGCGGCGTTAGTTGCGCTCCAACAGACCCGAGAGCAAGCCGCGTGAGTCGTCCGACATCGGTCCCGTTGCGTTGGCGAGCACCCGAGACGCCAGTCGTTCGAACGGCAGTGACTGCAGCCACACCCAGCCGGTGCCCGACACGGTCGCCAGGAACAAGCCCTCCCCGCCGAAGAACATCGACTTGAGGTTGCCCGCCCGCTCGATCGTGTACTTGAGCGACGGTTGCAGGGCGACGAGGCAGCCTGTGTCGAGCCTGACGGTCTGATTGTTCAGCTGGACGGCCTTAATCGAGCCGCCAGCGTGCAGGAAGGTCATCCCGTCACCCGTCAAGCGCTGGAGGATGAAGCCCTCGCCGCCGAATAGCCCCGTGCCGACGCCGCGCTGCCAAGCGATGTCGAGCTTGGTGCCCATGGCCGCGCATAGGAAAGCGTCACGCTGGGCAATGATCTCGCCGCCCATCTCCGCGAGGTTCACCGGGATGATCTTGCCTGGATAGCCCGCTGCGAACCCGACCTTGGCCTTGCCAGCGGCGCCGGTGTTGGTGAAGTGGGTGAGGTACAGCGACTCGCCGGAGATGACACGCTTGCCGGCGCCTTTGAGCTTGCCCCACATCCCCGAGTCCGGCGCGGAGCCATCGCCCATGACCGACTCGAACGTGATGCCGTCTTCAAGGAACATCATCGCGCCGGCCTCGCCGACAACGGTCTCGCCGGGATCGAGTTCGACCTCGACGAATTGCATGTCATCGCCGAAGACTTCGTAGTCGACTTCGTGGCTCTTCATGGCGGGGGCTCCTCGTTCGCAGGATGCGTACGCGCGGGGCGCACGCTGCCCACGGTACCCCTCGGCCTGCTGGCGCCTGGGGCACGCGGGGGCACGGGAGTTGGTCTCGCTCAAGCTCTGATCGCGGCGGATCAGGCGCCCGTTTGCTACCGGTCAGGCTGAGGCTGCTGCAAGCCGGTCGCCGCCGACCGGCAGCTTCGACAGGTCGATGTCGTACAGCTCGGCCGAGTTGTTGCAGAGGATGTCGTGGGCCTGCTCGGGCGTGAGGTGTGCGGAGTGCTCGTCGAGCAGTTCCTGGCTCCACGGCCACGTGCTGTCCGAGTGCGGGAAGTCGTTCGCCCACAGCAGGCGCCGGTGGTTGACGTCGTTCACCATCTTGAACGCCACCCAGTCGTCCTGGAACGTGGTGTAGATGTGCTCGCTGAAGTACTCGCTCGGGAGCTTCGAGAGCTCCTGTCCCGGCGGCAGCCAGTACCGGTGGCGCTTGTAGGCGTGATCCATCCGGTACATGTAATGCGGCACCCAGCCAGCGTCGGCCTCCACACAGACGACCCGCAGCCCGGGGTTGCGCTCGAACACGCCGCCGAATACCAGCGTGCCCATGATGTCCTGGTTGGCCCGGATGATGGTCATGAAGGCGTTCGCCTTCGGGCCTCGGGGCCGGCCTTGGCCGCGGCTGGTGAGGATGTGCCACGAGACGGGCAGGTTCAGGTCAACGGCCGCCTGCCAGAAGGGGTCCCAGCGGGGATCGTCGAAGTCGAACTCTGTGTGCGGGTTGCCGGACATCATCACGCCGCGCATGCCCACCTCAGACATCGCAACGATGTCGTCGATGGCCTCGGACACCGAGCGCAGCGCCGTCTGCCCCACTGCCAACAGCCGATCAGTGTCTACCGAGCAGTAGTCGGAGATCCACCGGTTGTAGGCGTCCATGGCCGCCTTCTTGTAGTCGGGGTCGGAGTGGTTGCACAGCACCATGCCCACCGACGGGTAGATCACCTCGGCGGAGACGCCGTCACGATCCTGGTCGGCGGTGCGAGTTGTCGAGTCGTAGCTGCTTTGGGGAAGTTCCTCGTACGTCGCGGTCCGCTTCAGGTCTTCTGGCTTTTGACCGGCAGCGGCGATGAGTCCCATGTCAATGGTGCGCTTCATGCCGTCGATGACGTAGACATCGCCCCGCTCTTCGGTCCACTCGACGCGGGGCGCTACGTCACGCCACTTCGGATCGATGTAGTCCGTGTAGCAGGTGCGTGCCTCCGCAATGTGCGAGTCAGCGGAGATAATCGGATAGTCGACGTCCACATTCCCCCCAAGTCCGTGATCAGCCAGCGAGCCTAGTTGTGCGCCGCTCGGTCGGCCCGGTTGACCTTCTGGCGAGCCAGGGCGCCTGAAGGTACCTAGGTACCTCAGCAACTACAGTTCTACCTATGGTGCTGAGTATCAAGAGCGCGCAGGCTGATCAGCTTGCCCGGGAGCTGGCCGACCTGACGGGTGAGTCCATCACCGAGGCAGTCGTTGCTTCTCTCGAGGCGCGGATTGCGCTCGAAAGGCTCCGTCGGCGCGAACGAAGTCTCCATGACATCGTCGAGAGATTCCGGCGGTTGCCGACGCTCGATGAACGGAGCATTGACGACATCTTGGGATATGACCAACACGGACTGCCGGGGTGACCGTCGTCGACACCTCTGCAGTCGTCGCGGTGCTGTTCGAAGAGCCCGGCAGCGACGCGGTCGAGCGCGAGCTCCTGCGTGGACCGTGCGTGATGTCCGCCGCGACCCGCGTCGAATTGGGGATTGTGATCGAAGCGCGAGCTAGGGCTGCGGGCACCCAGTTGCTCGAGGAACTGCTCGCTCGCACCGATGTTCACATTGCCCCCGTCGACGAGCGTCAAGCCAGCGAGGCGCTGGTGTGTTGGCGCCGGTTCGGAAAGGGCAGGCATCGCGCAGCCCTCAACCTTGGCGACACGTTCGCCTACGCGCTTGCACGACAGACCGGTCAGCCGCTCCTGTGCGTGGGCGACGACTTCACTCACACCGACATAGCCACGACGCCTTCGCGCTGACGCCACTGCGTGATCAGCCGATCGCTGTTCAGGCGCCTCGACCGCGGCGCCGCATCCCTTCCTCGGCCTCGCGGACGCCGCTGAAATAGTCATCGCTGTGCTCAGTCCGATCTGCCGGCGCCATGGCGCGGCGCGAACGCTGCGCACGGCTCAGCGATCCGAAGGCCTCGTCGACTCCCTCGTCGGATGCTTCGTAGTTCTGCACACTGCGCGGGTCGACGCCCAGGCGGTGACTCTCGCTGTACGAGTCTTGGTTGGCGCCCATGAACACGAACGCCCAGCCCTGCTCGCGCCTGCTGCTGATGAGCCGGTGAATGTCTGCCGATGTGAAGTCGGTGCTGGCGTTCTCGAACCCGTCGGTGACGATCACCACCGTCTGATCCTCGGGCTTCTTGCCGGCCTTGTGCCGCAACTTCGCTCGGCGATCAGCCCGTCCGATCAACGACCCGATCGCGTCGAACAGTGGCGTTGCAGCGCGGGGCTGGTACTGCTCGAACGCGAGCGGTCGGGCCTTGTGCACCGAGACGGCATCGACCAGCACTTCGAACGGTCCTTCCGAATCGAACTGAGCGATGGTCAGCCGGCACTTGCCCGACTCGGCCGCTTGCTCGGCGATGAACCGGTTCACGCCTTTCACGACTGCGATTTCCAGCCCCGTCATCGAACCTGAGCGATCGAGCAGCATCCACACCTTCGACCGGCCTTCTGCCGCTGTCGAATGAGTGCAACTCGATTCCTGCGAATCCTCAGTGCCTGCTGTTCCGCCACGACCCCCTGCCCACGGCGCTGTCGAGCTCCGCTTGAGCTCCCCGTTCGTTGCCCCATTGCTTGATGTTGACCCCATTTTCATTCCCTTCCTGCAGACCCCGACTCATCCGGCTCCGAAGCCGAACTTGCCGGATGCGGGGCCGCTTACCGGCCACCGCCTCACTGATTTCCAAGGTACGGAGGGGGTGTGACAGTCATGATGGGAGGGTCAGCGGTCGGGCCTGGGTTTGACTCGGGGTGTGACGGGCTTGGTGCCTTGTTCGTGATCTGTCGGCCTGGTGTCCCGGCTGCTGGCGCGCACCGACCGGTCGGGCGGACGTGACCTCATAGGAGCCTTGGAGACCGCCTTGACTGTCCTGTCCGCCGTCCCGGCCGATGGTGCCTCGCTCACCCAGTTGGGAGAAAGGCAGGGGTTCATCATGGCTGATCAGCCAGTCGGCGTCTATGGAGGCGTCGACACGCACAAGGAGGTCCACGTCGCTGCGGCGACCGATCAGGCGGGCCGGGTGCTCGCCACGGCGTCGTTCGGGGCGGACCCGGCGGGGTATCGCCGGCTCGCAGAGTGGCTGGGGTCGTTCGGGCCGCTGGTGCGTGTCGGTGTGGAGGGCACCGGCTCCTATGGGGCGGGGCTGACGCGTCATCTGGTCGGCTCGGGCGTCGAGGTGGCCGAGGTGAACCGGCCGAACCGTCAGATGCGTCGCCGCCGCGGAAAGTCCGATGTCGTCGACGCCGAGGCCGCGGCCCGCGCCGCGCTCGCCGGCGACGCGACCACCGCTCCCAAGGGCAGCGACGGGATTGTGGAGTCGATCCGGGCGATCCGGGTCGCGTTGTGCTCGACCCGTGCCCATCGCACCCGCGTCTCCAATCAGATCCGCGATCTTGTCGTCACTGCTCCGGACCGGCTGCGCAGCGCCCTCGAGCCGCTCACGACTGCGCAGCGGGTGGCTCGCTGCGCCCGGTTCCGTCCCGGCGACCCCGCCGAGCCCGCCGAGGCGGCAAAGATCGCCTTGCGCACCCTGGCCCGCCAACATCAGGTCCTCGACGCCGATCTCGACGAGCTGCGCCGCCATCTCGACGAGCTCACCTTGACCGCCAACCCGGCGCTGCGAGCCGCCAAAGGCATCGGCACCGACACGGCGTCGATCCTGCTCATCACCGCCGGCGACAACCCCGAACGGCTCACCGGCGAAGCGTCGTTCGCAGCGCTGTGCGGCGCATCACCCATCGAGGCGTCCTCAGGCAAGACCACCCGCCACCGCCTCAACCCCGGCGGGAACCGCCAAGCCAACCACGCCCTGTGGCGCATCGCCATGGTCCGCCTCGCCACCTGCCCCCGAACACGCGCGTATGCCCAACGCCGCCAAACAGAAGGCAAATCGCGCCGAGAGATCATCCGATGCCTCAAGCGCTACATCGCCCGAGAAGTCTTCGCACTGCTCGCCCACCCCCACCACGCCAACAGCGCCGGCGATCCAGGCGAACTCCGACACCGCCGACAAGCAGCCGGCCTCAGCCTCGCCCACGCCGCCGACCAGCTCAACACCTGGCCCGCAACCATCTCCATGATCGAACGAGGCAAAGCACCCCACCACGCCCTCGTGCCCGCCTACCGCGACTGGCTCAACACACTCCAACCCGCCGCTTGACATCAATAGGAGCATCATCGAAGGGTCCACTTGGGTCGGACTCCGGCTCGGGAGGATGCGTTCGATGTCTCGATGGGCTGGTCTGACTCGGGGTGTGACTGGCCTTGTGCCTTGTGACTGATCCGTCGGCCGGTCCATCGAGACATCGAACGCGCACCAGCTGGTCGGACGAACGTGACCTCATGAGGAGCTTGGCTGTTCCCCCGTCGATGTCTTGTCCGTCGTCCCGGCCGGTGGTGCCATCCATGGGAGTTCACGAACGGAAGGCAGGTTCAGCATGCATGTTCATGACAGGCAGGTCACAGGAGGGGTCGACACGCACGGCGAGGTCCATGTCTGCGCGGTCATCGACGCGGCCGGGCGGATCCTGGCGACGTCGTCGTTCGCGGCGACTCCCGCCGGCTATCGAGGACTGCTGCGGTGGCTGCGCCGCCACGGCCACGTCGTCGGGGTCGGCGTCGAGGGCACCGGCTCCTACGGCGCCGGCCTGGCCCGCTGCCTCGCCGGCGAAGGCGTCACGGTCACCGAGATCAACCGCCCCGACCGGCAGCGACGCCGGCGTCACGGCAAGTCCGACACCGTCGACGCCGAGGCCGCAGCCCGGGCGGCGCTCAACGGCGACGCGGCGGGAACACCCAAGGCGGGCGGCGGGCCAGTGGAGAGTGTGCGGGTGCTGCGCCTCGCTCGCCGCTCGGCGATCAAGTCCCGCACACAGGCCGCCAACCAGATCCGCGACCTGACCCTCACCGCCCCCGACCAGCTTCGATCCCGGCTGGGGAACCTCGACACCGGCCAACGCGTCGCTGTGTGCTCCCGCTTCGGGACGGGGGACACGACAGACCCCGGCGAGGCCACCAAGCTCGCCCTGCGCACCCTGGCGCGTCGGCACTCGGGACTCAGCGGCGAGATCGACGAACTCGACGCCCAGCTCGCCGTGCTTTGCGCCGCCATCAACCCGGCCCTGATCGCCGCCCACGGCGTCGGCCCCGAAGCCGCCGCCACGCTGCTGGTCACCGCCGGCGACAACCCCAAGCGCATGGGCTCCGAAGCCGCCTTCGCTGCGCTGTGCGGCACCAGCCCCGTCGAGGCCTCCTCCGGCAAGGTGACCCGCCACCGGCTCAACAGCGGCGGCGACCGACAGGCCGACAACGCCCTGTGGCGCATCGTTCTCGTGCGCATGCCCAGCGACGCGCGCACCCAGGCCTACGTCGCACGACGCACGCTCGAGGGCAAGTCCAAAAGGGAGATCATCCGCTGCCTCAAGCGCCACGTTGCCCGCGAGATGTTCCGCCTCCTGACCAGCCCCGCGACCGCCCCCCGCGGAGCCGACCTGCGAGCCGCACGCATCAAAAGCGGCCTCACACTCGCCGACGCCGCCCAAGCGCTCAGCACCTGGCCCACCCGCCTCTCCGAGATCGAACGCGGCCTCACCCACAACGCCGAACTCGCCCGCCGCTGCCAAACCTGGCTCCGACCCCACCAAGCCGCTTGACAAATTACGGCCTATAGGAGCATCAACCATGGGTGCCCGGCATGTGAGAATCGACCGGAGGAACCTCGTCGCTCGTAACCTCAACCAGATGGACGAGGAGCTACAGGATCTGGACGAGGTCGCCGCACACCGACCGGCAGAGGAGGGACGACCGTCGGAAGGTCCGGACCCGATCGCGCCGGACCCCACTTCTCCGGCTGAACCAGATCTCGAAAATGACGAGCCCGGACGTCTCAGGCGTCTTGCCGACACCGCACTTGCCACCGGCAAGCAGGCGACCGACGCGACGGTCTCCGGAAGCCGAAAGGCGACCGAGGTTGTCGGCTCGACCGGAGTAGCGACGACTCAGGCCATCGGCAATAGCGCCAAGACAGCAGTGACAACCGGTGCATCAGCAGCGCAGGCCATCGGCAGAGGAACCGCCAAAGCGGGAGTTGCCGGTGGACAAGCCGTTGGGAAGGGCGCTCGGTGGTTGTTCGATTCGACGACTGAGCGGACAGCCCAGGTGTTCTCGGCCGCGCAAGCGCTCGTGGCCAGCGACCTGTCGGCGAGCGTCAACGATGTGGTCGCTTCTGCCGTTACAGGCACGCCGACCATCTACGACAAGGCCATGGACGCCGTCTACCTCGATACCTTTATCGGTGGCGGCAACCACCGTCTCTTCGACGGGGGCCACACGATCAGCGGCGCATTCAAGGCCGCATCGCAAGCCTCAGCCGACGACACGCTGACCCAGGAGACGCTCGGTGCCATCCAGGGACTGCTGCGAGACGTCTCCACGCCCAAGGGGTTGCCGCTGGCCACATGGGACAAGCCCACCTACGACGCCGTAGCCGAATCGCTGAAGTCGACCTTTGGCATCCCCAAGAGCTGGCTCAGCGAACTCGTCACCTACGACGCAGCCGACGTGCTCGGCGCCACTGTGGGCGCGGTCTCGGTGATCTTCGGCTGGAATCGCGCCGACACTGAGACGTTTGCCCAGATCGCCGTATCCATGTCCCTCAGTGCAGCGCTCAGCACGAATCCCCTGCTCATGCCCATCGCGGTAGTCGCATTGGGACGCGCGTTCCACAAAGCCCATTCGGCCGGCGAGTACGACGACCTGGCTGACGGAGCGTTC
This sequence comes from Candidatus Poriferisodalis sp., assembly GCF_965237655.1. GTDB lineage: Bacteria > Actinomycetota > Acidimicrobiia > Acidimicrobiales > Poriferisodalaceae > Poriferisodalis. Next base: position 363,945 of record NZ_CBDEGB010000002.1, on the reverse strand, counting down.
AAGGGTGCGCTCGCATCCGGCACCAGCCTCGGCGCGATAGCGCTCGTGGGGGTCGCAGGCGGTCCGGCTGGCGTTGCGATGCTGACGGGCATCACGGCGGGGGTGCTCGCCCACACTGCCACGAAGAATGTCGAACTCGATGCGGTCTGCCAGTTCGTCAAGGACGAAGCGCGCACCGTGATGGGTCAGGTTGCAGCGCAAGCTGCCGTCCTCGGCGATTTCGCTGCTGATACGGGACGCACGGTCTCGAGCGGCACGGCAAAGGCCGGAGAGCTCGTTGCAGGCTCAGCGTCGGCTGTTGGCCGCTTCACCGCCGACCAGGCAGCGACCGCCGGTCACGCGACAGCCAGCGGCGCGAAGGCGACCGGACGCTTTGCAGCGCGTACCGCCGACGCAGCAACCTCGGCAATCGGCTCGGCGGCGAGACGAGCCAAAGGAACCGCTGATCGCGACCAGTCAGTGGATCTCGAAGACGACGAGCCGGGCCCGCCTACGGCCTGACGGCGGGTCGCCGCCGCGCTTCGCGGCAGGGGTCAGTAGATCTTGGAATCGGCGCCGCTGGTGGCCTCGGTGACACCGGATTCGCGGGCGGTGCGCAGGTCGCGGGCCATACCTCGGCCGAGCGCCATGGCATCGCCGGCAATGGTCTGCATGCGATAGCCCTTGCCGCGGCGGTCGGCCGACAGCGCGGCCGTCGAGTGGATGCCGGCCACCACGCCATGAGCAGCGCAGCGTTCCGCTATGTGCTCCAGCGCTGCCTTGTAGTCGGCGTGGTCATCGGTGTAACCAGGTCCGTAGCCGTAGCTGATGGACAGATCGGCCGGACCGACGTAGATGGCGTCGACGCCCTCGATCGCCAGGATGTCGTCGAGGGCCTCGACCGCCTGGCGGGTCTCGATCATGGGAATACAGGCCGTCGTGGCATTCGCGACCTCGAAGTAGTTCTCCCCCGCTGCTGCCCGTGCAGCCACGAGCACCGGGCCGAAGCTGCGGGCACCGAGCGGCGGGTACTTGCAGGCTGAGACCGCTGCCTGTGTCTCGGCGACCGAGTTCACCATCGGGACAACCACGCCCCGTGCGCCGGCGTCGAGCACCCGCCCGATGACGCCGGGCTCGTTCCACGGCACCCGCACGATGGGCGTGCCGCCGCTCATCTCGATGGCCTGCATCATCTCCACCGCCACCTGGTAGTCGGCAACGCCGTGCTGCATGTCCACGCAGACGTAGTCGAAGCCGGCTCGCCCGGCGATCTCGGCCGAATGGCTGGAGGCCATGGACAGCCAGGTGCCTAGCGTCTCGTCCCCGGCTGCCCAAGTGTCCATCATGTTGTTCGGCATGGATGTGTGCTCCCGTCTCGGGTCAGTGCGTCAATTCAGCGTGCCAATGCAGCGTCAATTCAGACCGGCGCAGCAACTCGGACCGGGTCCCAACCCGACCGCACGCCGCCGGCTGCTCAGGCTTCGAAGATGTCGCGCAGTATCGAGTTCTCCTGAATCTCGACCAGCGGCGCGATCTCATTCACGAACTCGAGCCATTCGGGATCCTCGAAGAGTGCCTTGCGCTTCTGGGCCCGCTCTTCGAGCGTGTCGTAGCGCCACATGTGGATGACTTCGTTGATGCCGCCGAACTCGGTCGTGTAGTAGCCGACCGGCTCGCCCAGGTACTTGCGTTGCGCCTCGTAGCCCTTGTCGAAGTACGCCTTGACCCAGCGTTCGGGGGCGCCGACCTTCAGCCGGTAGCGCCGCATCTCCACAAAGCTCATCGCTCTCTCCTTCGACACTCGCTCATACGAACTCCACACGCGGCCACCCATGGTGCGGTCGTCGCACCGTAGTTCGCAGGCTGTCCACGCGTCGTGGCGAGTCTGACACGAACGGTCAGCGCTGTGTGCTGGGCAGATGGGCACCGCTGCCCGCATCGGCAAGTGCTGTGAAAGAAAGTTCTATACGGGAAATCGTTGCGAAAATTTGCTTCCTGTATTTTCATACGATATCTGCCAACGAGAATTCCCTGCCTTCGAACGACCAATACGAAAATAAATTGTCAAGTTTTTCTCAAGATTTACGCTCGTGGTACGGCGCCGAAGGAGCAGCCCCGATGAACCGCACCACTGGGCACTACGTGATCACGCACTACAAGGACGAGAAAGTGCGGGCGTTTGTGCCGGACCCCCTGCCACCAGATCCGTCACTGCACTTCGGCATGTCGCTGATCAACGCATTGCATGACGCGGCCAATGCGCTTGGCCGCCTCGACGGTGCGGCCCAGCTGCTGCCGAACGAAGGGCTCCTGCTGTATTCCTACCTGCGCAAAGAGGCTGTGCTCAGCTCGCAGATTGAGGGAACGCAGTCAACGTTTACCGACCTGCTGCGCTATGAAGTCGACGAAGCCGCAGGGGCGCCGCTCGACGACGACATCGAAGTGTCCAACTACGTACGCGCTTTCGTTCATGCCCGCGATCAGTTGGACAGCCCGAACGGCTTGCCGCTATGCAATCGCTTGCTGCGGGGCGTGCACGAGATCCTCCTGACCGGCACTCGGGGGTCCAAGAAGCTGCCAGGCGAGTTCCGGAAGTCGCAGGTCTGGATTGGTGGCACGCGGCCCAGCAACGCCCGCTTCGTCCCGCCGCCGCACGAACAGGCGGCCGAGGCAATTTCGGACCTCGAGAAGTTTCTTCACCAAGATGACGAACTGCCCGCACTCGTGCGCGCCGGTCGGGTGCATGTCCAGTTTGAGACCATCCATCCCTTCTTGGACGGCAATGGGCGCGTCGGCCGCATGCTGATCCTGCTCGTCCTGCTGGACCGGGGCGTCCTCTCAACACCAGCGCTGTATCTCAGCCTGCACTTCAAGCGGCATCGCTCGCTGTATTACGAGCTGCTGGACGCTGTGCGGACACGAGGCGACTGGGAAGCATGGATTGCCTTCTTCCTCGAAGCCGTCACTGTCGCCGCCAACTCGGCAGTCGAGACGGCTCGGAGGATCGCCGAAGTCACCGACCGAGACCGAGCACAAGTGCAACAGGCGGCTCATACAACCGGTGGCACACTGCGCGTGTTGCGTGCGCTGGGCGAGCGTCCCGTCACCAACATCAACCGGGTCGCCGATCAGACTGGCCTCTCGCGGCCCACCGTGGCCACAGCACTCAGTCGGCTGTGTGGGCTCGGCGTGGCACGTGAAGTAACCGGACGTGCGCGAGATCGCGTCTTCGTGTACACGGAATACCTCGACATCCTCGACGAGGACACCGAGCCGCTCTGAGGGGCAGAAGCCTCAGCGCGGCGCTGAGCCGTCAGCCCCGGAGGTCGCGGACGCGCTGGGCCTTGCCTTCTGAGCGGGGAATGCCGTCGGGCTCGACCGTGCGCACATCCACGGCTATGCCGATGCGCTGACGCACTGTGTTGCCGAATTCGGTGGCGATCGCTTCGTGGTCGGTGGCGTCGGGCTTCGGCTCCAGGACGGCAGTGATGCCCTCGAGACGGCCGCGCTGGTGCACCTCGAGCACGAAGTGCGGCGTGAGCCGGGGGTGTGCCGACACCAGCTCCTCGAACTGGCTGGGGAACACGTTGACACCGCGGATGATGAGCATGTCGTCGGTGCGGGCAGCAACCCTTCCCATGCGACGCATGGAACGAGCCGTCCCGGGCTGCAATGAGCAGATGTCCCTTGTTCGATACCGGATCACCGGCATCGCAACCTTGGTCAGCGACGTGAACACCAGTTCGCCGGTCTCGCCCTCACCCAAGACCTCGCCCGAATCGGGATCGACGATCTCGGGATAGAAGTGGTCCTCCCAGATCGTCGGGCCGTCCTTCGTCTCGACGCACTCGTTCGCCACGCCGCCGCCGATGACCTCCGAGAGGCCGTAGATATCCACGGCGTCAATGCCGAACGCGTCCTCGAGCTCAGCCCGCATCGCCTCCGACCACGGCTCCGCGCCGAAGATGCCGACCCTCAGCGAGGTCGACGCGGGGTCGATGCCCTGCTTGCGGAACTCGTCGGCCACCACGAGGGCATACGACGGTGTGGCACACAGCACGTCGGCGTCGAAATCCACCAGGAGCTGTACCTGTCGAGCGGTCTGGCCGACCGATGCGGGAACCACCGTGCAGCCGTACTGCTCAGCGCCGTAGTGCGCGCCCAGTCCACCGGTGAACAGGCCATAGCCGTAAGCGACATGCACGACATCGCCGGGCCGCACACCGGCGGCCACCAGCGAGCGCTGGAACACGTGGGACCACATGTCCAGATCGGATTGTGTGTAGCCGACCACCGTCGGCTTGCCGGTCGTGCCCGAGGAGGCATGGACCCGCACCACCTGTTCCCGGGGCACAGCGAACATCCCGAAGGGGTAGTTGTCTCGCAGCTCCGCCTTTGACGTGAACGGGAACCGCTGCAAGTCATCGAGGCTGCGCAGGTCCGCAGGGTGAACGCCTGCCTGGTCGAACAGCTGCCGATAGACCGGCACGTGGGCGTAGGCGTGCGCCAGGCTCCACTTTATCCGCTCGAGCTGCAGGGCGCGAATCTCGGGGATCGGGGCATTCTCGATGGTGTGCAGGCCTCGCCCTGCAACGGGTTCGAACTTGGGCATGTGGCGGTTCCTTCCGCGCTCAGAGGGTGTCGGGTGGGCGAGTTGGGGGGTCGGCTTCCTAGTGTTGCAGTCTGTGCGGCCGCTTCTGCAAGACGCGGCCCGCTGAAAGGAATCCGGATTCCGATGACCGACTTCCGCTTCACGATCCTGGTGGTGCCGTACATGCGCCGCCGCGGCGAGCAGATCGGCCTCGCCGGATCGATCCCGGAGCGCTGGCAGACCCTCATGGACCACGTGCGAACCCAGATGCAGTTCGCCGAGTCGGTGGGTTATGACGGCTTTGCGATGACCGAGCAGCACTTGCAGGTGGAAGGCATCGAGACCACCACGAACCCGCTGTTCTGGGACTATTTCGTGGCCCAGCACACCGAGCGGATGCGGGTCGGCCAGCTCGGGATGAACCTCACCGCCGTGAATCCGATCCAGCTCGCCGAGAACATCGCCATGCTCGACCACTTCACCGGCGGGCGGACCTTCGTCGGGTTCTCACGCGGCAACACACCCCGCTGGACGGGCACGTTCGGCCAGCATCTGGGCATCACATCAACCGAGTCCGACAAGTCCGAGGCCGACCAGCGCAACCGCCGGGCACTCTATGAGAACTGGCATCTCATCAAGTCGCTGTGGACCCAGGACAAGGTGTCGATCAAAGGAGAGTTCTGGCAGGTTCCGCCAGAGATGGAGTGGCACTTCCCGCCGACTGACGACTTCGACCCCACCGCGGTCGACGAGAACAAGACGCTGCTCGAGATCGGCATCGTGCCCCGTCCGCTGCAGGACCCCCACCCGCCCGTCTATGCGCCGTTCAGCTACAGCATGGAGACCTCGAAGTTCTGGGCACGCGAGGGCGGCAAGATGGTCAGCTTCGTGGCGCCCGAGCGGCAGAGCTTCATCGGCACAGCGCTCAACATCTATCTGGAGGAAGCGCACAACACCGGGCGTGACACCACCGCCGCTGATGCGCTCGCGATCGGCGGCCACCTCACGATGGGCCGCACCCCTGCCGAAGCCGCCGATCTGTACGCGGGATTCGAAGAGCTGTTCAACTGGGCCTACAACGCCCCGCCCTATGTCGTGCCGATGGGCCGCGTGTGGCGCGGCAGCCGGGAACAGGAGCTTGACCACGTCGCCTCGCTGCACGAAGAGTTCGGCGTCACCGAGTTCTTCTTGTGGCACCACGTCGGCTACTTCACCCAAGACCAGGAACTGGCAATGCTCAACGAGTTCGCCGAGGGCGTGATCGCGCCGCTGCGGGCGCGTCCGTGAGCGGGGCGAGGACCGGTTTCGTGCCCCGCTTCTTGAATGCTCTGGGTGATCGCGGCCCTGCGAGCCCGTGGCCGAGCATGGCCGTCACACCATGACCGAGGCGACAGGGACAGATCCGATCTCCAGCGTGGTCGCGCTGGACAGCCGCCGCCGTGCCGTGGCCGTGGCGATGGCGTTCAAGGTTGCGCTGGCGCTGTGCTTCGTGGTGGCGATCGCCGTGCCGCTGGATCATCTCGAGGGCAAGGGAATGGCGTTCCGGTTCCCGCTGTTCATGCTGTCGGCGGTGGTGGTCCCGCTGGCATGGCGGGGACGATTCGGGCCTTATCCCGCAACCGCCGACGTACTGATCGTGGCCCCGTTCCTGATCGACACGCTCGGCAACTTGGCCTACGTCTACGACACGTTCGACGCTACCGACGATGTGCTGCACGCGGTCAATTGGATACTGCTCGTCGGGGCGTTCCATGCTTGGCGCTACCGGCGCGGCGGGGGTGCAAACCGGCTGTCGCGAACCGATGCGTGGCTGCTCGGCACCGGGTTGGGCGCTCTTGCCATCGTGGGCTGGGAGGCGGCCGAGTGGATCGTGGCCGAGACCGGTGCGGGCGGTGGGCTGGATCTCACCTATGACGACACGGTTGCCGACCTCGTGCTGTCTACCGGTGGGGGCATGATCGGCTCCGTCCTCGCCGTCACCCTCTTCCCGTCACGACCGGCTGGATTCATATTTGAAAACCACTAAAATAAATTGAAAAAGCTTGTCAAGCCCTATAGAGACTGCGGATGTTTCCGACTCTGCGAGTCCATCATCGACATAGCTGCCAGATTCGCGTTGACAGGTAGGGTGAGGTGGAACCCAACATTCGGCCCGCTGCTCGCCGGCACGGCATCAGCGACGCCGACATCCTCCACGCTTATCGCAACGCCTTCGATGTGTACGAATTCGACGACACGGCCATGATCATCGGCGGAGATCGCTCGGGCCGTCCCCTAGAACTCATGATTCGGTTTCGCGGACCGATACCCGAGGTCTTTCACGCCATGCCAGCCCGTCCGAGGTTTCTGCGGCGCCGATGGAACGGAGAACCATGACCGAACCTTCGATTGATGAGCTCATCGACAACGAAGACTGGGATGCCGTAGCGCGCTGGTGTGAGAATTTCGATGCCGAACGCGCCGTTCGCCGCCCAATCTCAGACTGGTGGCTCCGCTGTGCCGCAAGCGACCCCGAGAGCCCGGACGAATTAGTTCGCACCAAGGTCGGCGCGGCCCGCGCCGATGGTGTCTCATGGCAACGCATCGGCGAACTGCTCGGCTTGCCAGAGGCAGAAGCCCAACAGCGCTACGACTCACCCGCCGAGCCTTCCTGACAACGACGACCGGCAAGCGGGACAACGTCGCGATGCATGCGACGCGTCGGCTCAGGCTGCCTCGTCGGCCTCCCGGCGCTGTACGTGGGTCTCAAGCACCCGACGAATGAAGCCAACGTTGCTCGCAGCGCGTTGCGAACCGATGTCGTTCAGTAGCCCGGTTATGCGCCGGAGATTGTCGATTTCGCGTTCGCGGACCTGTTCCCGATATGCGAAGTGCGCCCAACGATGTCTCATGCGAAGCAACTGTCGAAAGAAACTGGGTTGCCGGAATGATGGGAAGCAATCTCGCACTCGGTGCCAGTTCTCGTCCTTGGAGACAAGCTTCAGCCAGAGTTCCGGATCTAGAGATCGCTCGGGGTGCTCCCCCAACTCGCGTCGTGCTTCTGCGCTGCCTGCTCCATCACGCAAGGATTGGCGAAGCCAATCCAGGTCGCGAGGGCCGAATTCGCGGACCAGGCGCGCCTGTAGCACTTCACCAAAGATGCGCAGTGCTCGGTCAACGAGGTCGCGCTGGTCATCGGCGAGTGAGTAGGGCCAGACCGAGACGATGGTGTCGCGACGCATGCCGCTGACTTCTGTACCACCCTCGTTCACCCATGCCTGGTGCACCCGGTCGGGTGCAGGACTGGCGTCGAATGCCCAACGAACGCGCTCTTGGTTGCGCCACCGCTCATCCTCAAGTGGACCGGATTCGCATCCTCCGGCCTGGCTGCCGTGCAGGAAGTCATCGACAGACAAGAGGTGGTGCGCGTCGCCTTCCAGGCCAGCAACCCAGTGCCAGCCATCGATCTGCACCACGGCCCGAGTGCGCCCTTGGTGAAAGGCGACTGCGTACTGCACACCCAAAGCGGCCGGATCAGCCAATGCCTGCACATCAGACCCATCGATCTCCCACCAGCCGCGCATGGACCGGATGATCCGCTGCTCGTCGTCGCCTTCGTATTCGTCGTCTGGTCCGCGGTATCCGCTTCGGTATTCCTGATTCGTCCGGTAGCTGAGACGAAACAAGACTGCCGAGAACTCGTTGCGGAGATCGTCCCAATCGTTCTGCCGAACCAACACTGATCACAGCCTCCTCAAGCCACGCTCGTGCAACCCGCGCGTGGTATCTCCGCCTGCCGACCTGCAGCGCATCGTAGGAGGCGGGACGAATTCGCTCTCAACAAGTCTCAACTGCCGTTAACGGCCCGTTGCCCGCAAACCCGCATGAAGACTGGGTTTTGTGGCCTGCTCTTAACTACTCTAAATATTTTAGAGTAAGCTGTGCATGCAGAACGCGGCATCAGGAGCCTGCCGATGACAGCCAAGACTGCGGACCTTGCCCTCGCCGCCGACATGCAGCAACGCGGAACTCTCCTGCTCGGGCTGACGGAGGACCAATGGTTCGACCGAAAAGGTCCAAGGCTCGGGGCGCGACAACTGGGCGAGGTGCTCGTGGGGTTCGCCAACGCTGACGGCGGCACCATCGTCATCGGACTCGGCAATGGACGAGTGGAGGGCATCAACGCCGCCGGACCCGAATCGTTGTCGGGCTGGCAACAGGCCGCCATGGACTTCACGATGCCAACCGTCCCGTGCGAGACCCGGCTCGTGGAATGCATCGATCACCGCGGCGAGGCCGACCGCCTTCTCCTGATGCGAGTCGAAGCGTCCGGCGTCGTGCACACCACCACCGACGACACGGCGTTCCTGCGAGTCGGCGACGAGACGCGCAAGCTGCGCTTCGATCAGCGCCGTGAACTGCTCGCCGACAAGGGGCAGACAACGTACGAGGCGACCGTGCTGCCGGACGTGAGCGTGGCTGATCTCGATGCCGAGCTGCTGGATGAGTACGCACAGGCGGCTGGTTCGAGTGACCCCAGGCGACTGCTGGTCGCCCGAGGACTCGTGACGGCCAGCGACGAAGTCACAGTGGCAGCGGCGTTGCTGTTCGCCCCGATCCCGCAGACTTGGCTCCCTCAGGCCAATGTGCGCGTCGTGCGCTATCGCGGCCGCGAACGAGGCTCAGGGCGCCACCAGCAGATCATCTTTGACGTGCGCTTCGACGGCCCGCTGCCACACCAACTCAGCGCCGCGCGAGAGGCAATTGCGAGCTTGGTCCCCAGTCGACGAGCCTTGGGTCCCGAGGGCCGATTCGAGGACATGCCGATCATCCCCGCAGATGCATGGCTCGAAGGCGTGGTCAATGCCGTAGTGCATCGCTCGTACGGCTATGCCGGCGATCACATCCGGGTCGAGATCTTCGACGATCGAGTCGAGGTGAGGAGCCCTGGGCGTTTCCCCGGCCTGTCTGACCCGGCCGACCCGCGTGAGGTGATGCGATTCGCGCGCAACCCGCGCATAGCTCGCGTGTGCGCCGAATTGCGCTTTGGCCAGGAACTCGGCGAAGGCATTCGGCGCATTTTCGATGAGATGCGCAGCGCCGGGCTCACTGACCCCACGTACACCCAGACATCGACATCGGTGCAGCTCACGCTGTCCAGCTTCACGGTGAACGTGGAACTCGAGCAGCAGCTCATGCCGAGGCAGCGGCAGCTCTTGGGTCTGCTGCGTGCTCATGACGGGCTGTCCACTGGCGATGCCGTCGAAGCCAGTGGCTGGTCCCGCCCAGTGGTGCTCAGAGACCTCGGCCGGCTTCGGGATCTTGGCCTCATCGAGTGGCTGGGGCGTTCACGCAATGACCCGTGGGCGTATTGGCGAGTGCGGGAGCAGACCCGCTGAGGGCATCTTGCTTTCAACAAGTCTCAACTGGTCTTTACAGTTCGGAGCGCGGAAACCCGTATAGACACTGGGTTTTCTGACCTACTCTCAACTACTCTAAATGTTTTAGAGTAGTTGAGAGCCGTGTCGCCGAGGCCGGGTGCAGTCCGCTGAAGCCGGCTTCAGATGGTCTTGAGGCGTTCGATGGCTTCGTCGAGGACGTCGTGCTGTTTGCAGAACGCGAATCGGACGAGATGCCGGCCTTCGTCCGCGTTGTCGTACATCACGACATTGGGCACTGCCGCGACGCCGATTCGCTCCGGTAGCCCCCAGCAGAACTCGATGCCGTCGTCGTGGCCGATCGAGCGAATGTCAGCGGTGATGAAGTAGGTGCCGGACGGTTCGAACACTTCGAGACCGGTTGACCGCAGACCCGCCGAGAGCCGGTCTCGCTTCGCACGCAGATCATCGGCCTGTCCCTTGAAGTAGTCGTCGCCGAGATCGAGTCCGGCAGCGATGGCGTGCTGGAACGGGCCGCCGCTGACGTAGGTCAGCCATTGCTTTGCGGTGCGCACTGCCGCCACCAGTTCCGGGCGGGCACAGACCCAGCCGATCTTCCAGCCGGTCACAGCAAACGTCTTGCCGCCACTGGAGATCGTCACGGTGCGATCCGACATGCCCGGCAGCGTGGCGATGGGGATGTGCTCGCCGTCGAAGACCAAGTGCTCGTAGACCTCATCGGTGACCACGATGAGATCGTGCTCGATGGCTACCTGCGCGATGGCTTCCAGCTCGGACCGGCTGAACACCTTGCCGGTGGGATTGTGCGGGCTGTTGAGCACCAGAAGTCGGGTGCGTGGCGTGATCGCAGCAGCCAACTCGTCGGGATCGAAGCCATAGTCGGGCGGGCGCAGCGTCACCACCTTGCGCACCGCTCCCGCCATGGAGACGACCGCGCCGTACAGGTCGTACCAAGGCTCGAACGTCAGCACCTCATCGCCGACTTCGCACAGCGCGAGCAAGCTGGCCGCCAACGCCTCGCTGGCACCCGCCGTGATCAGAACCTCACTGTCGGGTTCGAAGTCCAAACCCCAGAACCGTGACTGGTGCCGCGCCACGGCATGGCGCAGGTCGGCTATCCCGATGCCCGGCGGGTATTGGTTGGCCGCGCCACTGCGGATCGCGGCCACCGCCGCTTCCAGCACCTCCGTCGGGCCATCCGTGTCGGGAAAACCCTGGCCCAAGTTGATGGCACCAGTTCGCACCGCCAATGCAGACATCTCGGCGAAGATTGTCGACTGATAGCCCTGCAGGCGCGAATTCAGGTATGGCAGCCTTGCCACGCTGCGGATGTTACGGCGCGATCATCGGGTTCAAACTTCGACGCGCCGTCCCTCGCGCGGCACGATGACTGGAACATCGGGACGTGACCGGCGGTCTACTGAAACGACACGTACACCGGCGAAGGAGTGAGACCCAGCACCTGTTCCGCGGTGGCGGTGGGGAAGTCCTCGTCGTAGAAGTTCTTCCAGCCCCAGTAGAAGCGATTGGCGTCGGGTTGGGTGGTCAACGCATCCCAAGTGCTGTATTTCGTACTGATCGGGCCTTGTCCGTCCATGTGGATCAGCACCGCCAGCTCCGCGGGGGTCTCGACCTGATCGCGATTTGTGATCATCGAGAAGCCGAATTGGTGCAGAATCAACAGCTTCTGAGGAAGGGCCTCCTCACGGACGAGACCGGCCATCCAGCGCACGACTTGGTTGATCTCGGTGGCATCGACCGTGCCGATCTGACGCAGATGCACCTGGCCGGGATTGAGTCGCCACTCAGGATCAAGGGCCAGCCCGACGTGGGGGAGCCGCAGGAACTCCTCATACTGCTTGGCTTGCGTGAGAAAATCGGTTCGGCCCGACTGCAGGTCCAGCACCACGTACATGTCGTTGGCAGATGCCGTGGTGATCCACGGCCTGATCTCATCGAGGTCGGTCTCGTTGGAATAATCGCCGTCACGGCCAGCGCCGGATGACGCAACGGTGGCGATGATCTCGAAGGCAAGCACCACGTTTGATCCGTCGGTGTTGTAGCCGTCGGAGATGGACCGCACGCGCGCCACACCCTCAGATGGGCCCTGCTCTCCCAGCACGCCGAGCTGCGATGTTGATGGGTGGCCGTACATCGCCACCAAACGGCGAGCGCGGCCGGGCTCAAACATGAGCAGGCCGCCGCCGGGCAGCTCGTGGCCGCTGCGTATGACCTCCAGTTGCCACGCTGTGTCGGGGCCAAGGTCCGCGTGCAGCTCCACACTCTCCGCCTCGCGCAACATCGCCCGTTCTTCCGGGGCGACGGCCCGCAAGTCTCCGGTCACGGCCATCGCCGCCGCGCCGATCTGGCGCCCGAGAACCCCGAGCATCGCTGCTCGCTCGGCGCTGTCGACCATCCACACGCGCTCATGCGGAACGTTTCCCTGCGGCGGCGCTGCCCCCGGATCAACGGGTACCCATTCGACGGCGAATCCGGCGAGCCGTTGTCGGAGGGCCTGTTCGTTGAAGCCAGCCGCCACGATCCGCTCCGGCGCCAGACGCCGAATTTCTGACATCGGTTCAGCGCCAGACCACGAATCCATGAGCAAGAGGGGTCCGCGTATCCCGCGCTCGGACAGCGTGAGGATCGCCTCGGTATCCCGGGCGAACGCCAGTCCGATCTCGTCGGCACAGTCGTAGAGGGTGCGCGATATCTCGACACTGAGCTGCACAGCAGCGGTGGTGTCGATCACAAGGTCGTCCGCTGGATTCCGAGGGGAACAGTCACGGGCGGTCGCGGAGGGCTCGAGCGCTTCGGAATTCCCTGGCGCAACGGGATCAGTTGCCGCCGAGTCGGCGGATGCGACAGGCTCCTGTGTCTCTCCCAACTCCCAACGACTGGGCAAGCACGCGCAAGCAAGGACAGCGAGGGCGGCAGACGCCAGCACTGCGCCGGCCTTGATCGGTCGAGCGACGTGCCGTCTGGCCGGTGAGGGTTTCGTCACGCTCGGAGAAACTACGGACCGAGACGGCAATACTGACGGTCATGCCGACACCAGAGCTGAACCCCCACGTCCCTGCCCGCTACGACTCCACCGGAGTTGACCTCGCGTCGATCGACGGCGTGCTGTCCACCACCCGCTCGGTACGACTCCGGCTGGACCTCGAACGCGATGTCCCCCACGACGTGGTGCTCGACTGCATCGATGTCGCCGAGCAATCCCCCGGCGGCGGCAACCAGGCCAGTCGACGCTGGCTGGTGATTCGTGACGCAGCTCAGCGGCAGGCCCTCGGCGAGATGTACAACTCGGTCGTCGGCAGCTTCATGCAGCGAGGCCGCGACGCCACCGCAGGCACGGGACACCCGATGGAACAGGTGATGCGCTCCGCCGCACACCTCGCCGAACACCTGGCCGAGGTGCCCGTCATCGTCATTCCCTGCGTGTGGGGTGTACACGACGACAGCGGCAAGCCCGGGCTGTTCGACTCGGTGCTGCAGTCGGCGTGGAGCTTCTGCCTTGCGGCGCGGGCCCGGGGCCTCGCCACGGCGTGGACTACGGCCATCCTCAACAAAGAGGAAGAGCTGCGCCAGGTGCTCGGCATTCCAGAGGGTGTCACCCCCATAGCGCTATTGCCGCTGGCGTGGTCCAAGGGAACCGAGTTCGGCGCGGTGCCGCGGCGGCGCGCCAACGAGATCGCATATGTCGACGGCTGGGGCCGAACCTGGGAAGCACGCGGCGACGAGTCGGCTGCCCGTTCGATGAGCGAGGGTCCCGGCGCCACTGTCGAAGTAGACATCGACGCGCCGGCTGAACGGGTGTGGGAGATCGTCAGCAACATCAACGCCGGTGCCAACTTCTCCGAGGAGTTCGTACGCGCCGAGTGGGCCCCGGGCTACGACTCCCCCGCCGCGGGCGCCAAGTTCATCGGTCACAACCAGCACCTCGCCATCGGCGAGTGGAATATCGATCTCACCGTCACCGAGTTCGAGCCGAACGTGCTCTTGGGCTGGGCAACGGGCGAGACCGAAGATGTCGCCGGGGCCCGTTGGCGCTACGAGATCGACGTCCTGCACGGCCAGCGCTGCCGCCTGCGCCATACGGTGCGGATCGGCCCCGGTCCCTCCGGGCTCAGCGCGGCCATCGAGGCGATGCCCGACAAGGAGCCGCGCATCCTTTCGCGGCGTCAGAGCGAACATCTGGCAAACATGGCTCGCTGCGTGGAGGGAATCAAGGCGCTTGCCGAGGGCAACGCTTGACTGAAGGCCTGACTATCGGTCGCTGGGCTCCGAGCCCGACCGGTGATCTGCACCTGGGGAACCTGCGCACGGCCTTGCTGGCCTGGCTGTTCGCCCGTTCGGCGGGCGGACGCTTGCTGTGGCGGTTCGAAGACCTGGACAGCGCCGTGCGGCCGCAGTTCTACGAATCGCAGTTGCGTGACGTAGCCGCGGTCGGGCTCGACTGGGATGGCGAACCCATTCGCCAGAGCAACCGGATAGACGTCTATCTGGACGCGATCGCCAACCTCCGCCAGCGTGGACTCACCTACGAGTGCTTTTGCACGCGGCGAGAGATCGCCGAAGCTGTCGTGGCACCCCACGGGCCGTCGCCTGAGGGCGCATACCCGGGCACCTGCCGACGGCTCACTCGCTCTCAACTCTCCCAGCGCCGGGGCGAGGGACGACCGCCGGCGATTCGGCTACGCGTCGATGCCCCAGACACTCAGCACCTCGAGCTGACGGTCGCCGACCGGCAGCTAGGCAGCTACACCGGCATCGTCGACGACTTCGTGATCCAGCGCGGCGACGGCACCTCGGCGTACAACCTGGCCGTTGTCGTCGACGACGCCGCCCAAGGCGTCAACCAAGTCGTCCGAGGCGACGATCTGTTGCCGTCCACACCGCGCCAAGTGCATCTGGCCCGCCTGCTCGGCCTCGACCCGCCGGAATGCGTGCACGTGCCGCTCGTGTTGGGCCCGCAGGGTCGACGCCTTGCGAAGCGTGACGGCGCGGTGACGCTGGCGGACCGGTTGGCGCTTGGGGAAGCACCCCTCTATGTCCTGAATCTGCTGTTGACCAGCCTGGGACTTGAACCCGTCACGACCGTCGACGACCTGCCAGCACTGGCGGAGCGCTTCGATCCCACGGCACTGCCGACGCAGCCGTGGGTATGGACACCCGTCGCCCCAGCGATGTGATGCAGCGAGCCGGCCCGACTACAGAGCGGGGGGTTCGGCTCTACTCGATGACGCCGTACTCCGGGAGGCCCTACTCCATGACCCGCAGCTTGCCCGGGATGAACATCTGCTTGAGCTTGCGGCCGGGAAATATCGGAGCCATCCCAATTGCAATGAGCGCCAAGACGAAGTACACCACCATCTCCACCCAGCGCACCGACACGATCATGCCCACTTCAGGAATGGCGGTTGGCATCAAGAACAGGGCCATCCACAGCAGCAACGCATAGCCGAACAAGCCACCGAGCACCACTGCTGCCACGCCCAGCAGCAAACCTTCCATCGAGAGGTTGGCCACGACCCGGCGAACCGGCACGCCGTAGGCGAACATCGTCGCATGGTCGCGAGCTCGTTCGTCCACATTGATGTTGACGGTGTTGAACGCGATCAGCAGCACTAGGAAGATCACGAGTATCCGAGTGAGAATGAAGACGCTCGAGACCTGATCCAGCGAATCCTGCGCCGACTTGAACGACTCGTCGAGTCCCTGCACCAACTCCACACCCGAGCCGGTGCCAAAGAGCGCCCGCTTCACATCGTTCAGGGTGCTGCCGCCCCGGGGAACGCCGGTGACGATATTCGCGAGTCCTCCCAAGCCCCAATCTGACGCCTGGGAGAGGTCCATGTAGGCATTGATCCGCAGCGGATGGGGATGGATCCCGGCGACCGGCAGCGAGCGCGTATCGAAGGTGAACACCCCATTGACGAGTACTAGATGGGTGACGACGACCTCGTCGCCGACCCCGACGTCCAGGTCCCGCGCGGCCTTGTCGGCGAGCACGACTCCCGGCGTACCGCGTGACAGCTCTCCTTCGGTCACCGTTGGCGTCCAGACATCACTGCCGAAATCGGTGAATCGGACGATGAGGTCAAGGCGAGTGGGCTCAGCGCTGCCGTCGTCGCCGACGGGCTCGTCAGAAGTGGCTCTTGCCCCCATGACCAATCCCGGCTCACCGAGTTGCACAGTCGGGTTCGTGAGCACGCCCTGCACCTGAGGCGAGTTGTCCGCGTAGAAGGAGTCGAATCGCGCCATGAAGCGATCGGGCTCGTCGCCGAGCAACTCTTGGTCGCCGCTGTCGAACGTGGCTGCGAAGGTGCTGCTCAAGCCCACCATGCTGAACAGGATCGCCAAGCTCATGGTGAAGGTCAGCAGTGTCAGGAAGGTACGGCGAGGGGCTCTCATCAAGTTGCGGAATGGCATCCGCTCGAGGCTGCGGCCGGGCAAAGGCAAGCGGCTGATAATGGGTGAGAGACCGCCGCCGCGCGATGCCAAGTGCCCCGACCGGATCGCCTCCACGGGTCGAACCCGGACGGCCCGCAGGACTGGCCCGAACACCGCCAGCATGGGCACGACGAAACCGATCGCCGCTGCTCGAGCGAAGATCGCCCCCTGGAACGGCTTGTCGAACACCGGCAGCGTCACGATCTGCTGGATGACGCTTACCGTCTGGAACGAAACCACGAAGCCCACGGCTAAGCCGAATACGACGCCGAGAAGGCCAATCTGTATACCGACCAGCATTGGTCGGATGGCGATTGATCGAGGTGTCTCACCAATTGCCATGGACGTGCCGATCTCACGCCGCTGTGCTTCCACCATCCGTGCCGAGAAATTCAGCGCAGCAAAGGCGGCACCCACGAAGAGCAAGAGCGCGATGACGTTGTAGACGTTCCTATCGACCTCCGCCGTGCCGATCAACCCGATGTACGAGGGCGTGTCGTCACGAGTCACAACTTCCAGCAGAGTCCCGTCCAGCGAAGCCGCAGCATCAAACAACTGCTGCGTCACTGCTCCAGCGTCGGCGCCAGGCTCCAGCGTGAGCACGAGATCGTTGACTGCGCCCGGCCTGCCTGTGATGTCTTGGGCAACCGACAACGGTGCGAACAACACCGCGAGGTTGGACTTGCCAAGCGAACCATTCCCCTCGGTGATCAGGAAATACTCCGGTGACACGGCGTGGCCGAAATAGTCGACGTCAATGTCGCCGCCGACCGTCACCTGGCCGCTCGCGGGCAGACTGTGGAACGAAGCAAAACTCCCTTCGAGCAACACGAGCGGCGTGTCGGACCCCGACTGCGGCAGTTGATCGCTTTCGATGAGCTCGACGCCGTTGACGCTCGGTCCGGTGATGCTTGATCCATCTGCGGACAGATCGATACCGACAACACGCCCGTGCACGATCAGCGCGTCGCCGCCTACGTCAGCTTCAACCTGGGTGTCAATGACGAGTCGTTCGTTGTACTCGTCGATGCCGTCGATCTCGCTTGCGATGTGCGCAAGCGATCCAGAAGGCACATCGGAACCCCCGCTGACCGTCGCACGGAGGTCGTACATGTTGGTGAGCTCGAGGCTTTCGTCGATGGCAGCGGTCCGCCACTCAGTGACGCTGGTGAGTCCGGCGTAGGTGCCGATGCCGATGGCGATCGTGAACGCAATGCCGGTGATCTGGATCCAGCGTGCCCGCGCGTCCCGCAGGGACCAGCGCAGCCGGAGAAGCTACACGTTCGCGACCTACCAGTGAAGCTCGGACAGCGGGGTCTTGCCGCCTTCCGGCGGGCCGTCGCTGATGATCTGCCCGCTGCTCATCTCCACGACGCGGTCGGCCATCCGCGAGATCTCACGGTTGTGCGTCACCACGAGAACTGCCCTGTCCTTTTGGGCCTGCTCGGCCAGCAGCTCAAGAATCTGAGCACCCGTCTTGAAGTCCAGTTCACCCGTGGGCTCGTCTGCAAGCAGCACCGAGTTGCCGGTGGCTAGCGCCCGTGCGATCGCCACGCGCTGCTGCTCACCGCCCGACAGCTCGTGCGGGAAATGCCCGAGGCGGTGGCCGAGTCCAACGGATTCGAGTATGTCGGCGGGGTCGGCCGATCCGCTCTTGCCCGAGACATCCATTCCGAACTCGACGTTCTCGGTTGCGGTCAGGCCCGGGAACAGGTTGAAGCTCTGGAAGATGAAGCTCACTGTCTCTCGGCGCAGGGCGAAGAGCTCGCCGCGGCTGGAGTCGGTGAGGTCGCGGCCGCCGACGGTCACCTTGCCTGTCGATGCAGTATCCAATGCGCCGATGATGTTGAGCGTGGTGGTCTTGCCGCTCCCCGACGGTCCGAGCACTACGACGAACTCGCCAGCGTCGACATGCAAGTCGATGCCGTCGAGCGCCGTGACCAACACGGGGCCCACCTCATAGTGCTTGGTGACACCTTGGAGATCGATCACGACACAGAACTCCCCAGTCGTCAGCACTCTCGATGTTCTCGACCGACTTCATGGCCGCTCGACAACCTCGCGAGACACTACTGCGGGCTAGCTCCCAGATGGGTTACGCCGCAGGCTGCGTACACGGCGCTTGGCGGCACGAAACGTCAGCAGCTCGGCCAGTAGCTGAGGGCTCGCTGCTCGGGCGGGGGCACTGCGCGGTTGGCCAGCATTCGAAGATCGGAGATGAGCACGCGGCGGGTATCAGCGGGATCGATCATCTCGTCGATGCGCATGGTGCCAGCGGCTTCGAAGGGGTTCGTGGCCTCGCCGACCTCGGCCACGAGCTTCAGACGTTCGGCTTCGCGTTCGTCGGGGTCGGCGATCCGGTCGAGCTTCGAGCCGAATGCCACGTTGACGCCGACCTCGGGATCCATGAAGCCAATCTCGGCACCGGGCCAGCAGTAGATGCCATGGCTCGGCATTCGTGAGCCGTTCATGGCCTGCCACGCCAGGCCGAATGCCTTGCGCAGGCACACCGTCAGCGTCGGCGTGGAGGCATTCTGCAGCGCGTGCATCATGCGCATTCCCCAGTGCAGCATCAGGTCGTGCTCGACACGCTTGCCGACCATGAAGCCCGGCACATCGACCAGGAAGACCATGGGAATGTTGTACGAGTCGCAGACGGTGGCCATGCGGATGATCTTGTGGCAAGCCTGCGGGTCGAGGGTGCCGGCTTGGAACATCGGATTGTTGGCGACGACTCCGACCGCGTAGCCGTCGAGGCGGGCGAGAGCGCAGACGACATTGCGGGCGTAATTCGGCTGCAGTTCGAATACTGACTCCGGATCGCAGATACGGGCCACGACGCGCCGCATGTCGTAGCCGCGAGTACGGCGCGCCGGCACCATCCGGGCGAGCTCCGGGTCAGCGCCGTCGCCGCCTCGTGGCTCGGCCCGCGGCGCCGATTCGGTGGCGTTCGACGGCAAGTACGACAGCCACCGCCGAATCGCTGCGTATCCCTCTTCGTCGGTGTCGACGCCGAGGTCGATCTGCCCGGTGATGCGGGCATGCACGTCCACGCCGCCCACGTCTTCGAACGAAATGACCTCGCCGGTCGCGATCTCGAACACCTTCGGCGAGGTAACCGCCAAACACGAGCCCCGCACCATGACCACGTAGTCACTGAGTGCCGACAGGAACGACGAACCGCCGAAGGACTGACCACAGATCATGGTGGCCATCGGCACCCGGTGCCGTCGCTGGGCCATCTCGAACATGGCTCCTGGCTCTGAGATTCCCTCCGAGCCCATGAGGTCGGGAATGCGGCCGCCGCCGGTCTCGCCGAAGTGCACGATGGGGATGCCCATGGCGAGCGCTCGGTCATACAGGCGGGACTCCTTGCGAGTGCCCACGATCGAGCTCGATCCGCGCAGCACTGTGATGTCATCGCCGAACACGGCAACGGGACGGCCGTCGACCTCGCCGTGCCCGCCGATCTTGCCGTCCCCCGGGGTGATGTCACGCATCTCGGGACGCAGCGACCGGGTGAACGTCCCGATTTCGCGGAAGCTGCCCTTGTCAACGAACGCATCGATGTGCTCGCGGATCGTCCGGTCGCCTTCGGCAGCCATGGATTGGACTTTGGACGCGCCGCCCATGTCGCCGCGGATCACCTCAGCACGGGCGTGCAGGTCGGCGACTCGCTCCTCGTGGCTGATCGCGTCACCGTCGCCGTATTCAGGCATCACTGAACTCCTCTAACTCGGTCCGGTGGCGTCAGCGGACGCGACCTCAGGCATCGGCATAGTCGGCGAGTATCTGTCCGTAGGTCTCGCCGAGCTCGCCCGCTCGCCGGGCTGAACGATCACTGTGGCCGCCGACCAGGATCGGCACGGTCGAGCTGGCTCGCGCCCTTGAACAGGCGACCGCCCTCGTCGTAGGGATAGGTGGAGCTGTAGGACTTGGGCACGACCACATGCTCGATTGCCCACAGCGAATCGAAACCGACTTCTTCGGCGGTCTGAGCAGTCTCGGCCGCCAAAGAGCCTTCGACATTTTCCATCAAGTTCGCAGAAATCAGACCAAATTTCATCTGTCTCGCCTCCCTACGCGCCGCTGAGCCGGCACAGCGCCGAACATCATGGCCGAAACGCGTAGCGGGTGCCCGCCCAGAAAACCAATCGACGCAGCGAGGCTTCCGTTGTGGGCTCGCAGCGCATGACCGACCGGGAGTTCCTGCGCCGCCTCCGCCGCTACGCTCGGCAACGCGGGCTGCCAATCGAGTACGTGCCAGCCAGCGGCAAGGGCAGCCATGCCGGTATCTGGCTAGGAGGGCGGCGAACCTTCGTGCCGAGAGGCGAACTGCGACTTGGGACGCTCCGCTCGATGCTGAGGGACCTCGATATCGACAAGAAGGACTTCTGAGCGATGCGATATGCCTATCCGTGCGATGTCGTGCCCGATGAAGAGGAAACTCGCCTGACCGGGCGCGAGGCGTATAACGCCTCATTTCCCGACGTCCACGGGGCACACACCTGTGGATCGACGGTGGAAGAGATCACAAATCGGCTGCAGGACTGCCTCGAGGTGGCCTTGGGTGGCTATCTGCACGACAGCGAAGACCTCCCCGAGCCGAGCGACGCCGCGCCCGGTCAGGTCCTAATTGCCGTGTCCCCTGCCGTAGCAGCGAGACTCGCCCTGTATACGGCCATGCGCTCGCAAGGCGTCACGGCTCAGAGCCTCGCCGTGCGACTCGGTGTGCGTCCCGCACGGGTCCGTCGCCTCATCGACCCCTATGGCCGTGTCAAGCTCCCCTCGCTGGAAGCCGCTCTCGCAGCTCTCGGCGTGTCTTTGGTGGCCGAAGCCGTGCCCAGCGCGCAGCTATGACCGCATGACCGAGTACCTGAGCACGGCGCGCAAGTTCAACGGCGAACCGTTCGACACAAGCACGCAGGGCGACATAAGGAGCTGCGTCAACAGCTGGCACGGATGGCTAGGCGGTTGAGACAGAACCGATGGCGTGGGGAAAGAGCCCTACAGTCCCCCACGGTCGTTCGTCGGCCGATCCAGCTCGCCGATATCGAAGCAGCCCTGACGGCCCTCGGCAGGACGCTGTGTGTCGAGGATCGGCCGACAGGTCAGGACCTCACGGCTCGCTCAGAGTGAGAGCCGAGCCGCAAGTGACCAACCGTCCGAGCGTAGGGACACTGGCCCAGAGACGTGTGGTGACCCAGCCTTGGACTACGCGCTTCCGAACTGTCCCGCTGGCGCGTTCGTCTGACCGGTGTTGTTGCGTCCCCAGCACGCAATCGTCTGGTCAGCACGGATCGCGCACGAAGAAACTCCGGCGGCAGCAATACTGCCGGCTGTGTCTGCCTTAGAGCCGAGGCAGCTGCAGGGCGTCGGGAACGCTGGGCTGAAGTCAGGCAGCAGCAGTGGCGAGCTCGGTGGCAGCGAGGCCGACCGGCGCGGTGTCCCACTCCCTGAGCACCGGCAGCACCTCGGTGGCGAACAGGTCGCGATTGCGTCGAGCCTCGGTCCACGTCATGCCGGCGAAGCTCAGGTTCGGGAAGAACGCCGCCATGTCGATCTTGTCCCTGATGACCTGAATCTTCTCCAGCACCTGATCGGGTGTGCCGAAGGGCATCAGCCGAGCGAAATCCTCGGCGGCGCCACGCGCTCCATGGCGATCGATGTACTTGGAAATGCCCTCGTAGAACTCGTAGCCCTTGACGCCCTCGTGCGGCCGCTTGGGGCCGAACTCGTAGTGCTTCATGACCGTGCCGTAGTA
Source organism: Candidatus Poriferisodalis sp. (assembly GCF_965237655.1). Taxonomy (GTDB): domain Bacteria; phylum Actinomycetota; class Acidimicrobiia; order Acidimicrobiales; family Poriferisodalaceae; genus Poriferisodalis. Next base: position 341,777 of record NZ_CBDEGB010000002.1, on the reverse strand, counting down.
GTTGCAGATGTGCTCCATTGCCTTCTCTTCAGCACGGTCGGCCTTGGTGTCGACGTAGCAGAATCCGCCCGACAGCGGCGGCGGCGGCGGTGCGGTGTGGTGCCTGACCCACTCGCCGTGATAGGCGGCGAAGTCGGCTTCGACGATCTCCCACGGCTTCTGGGGGATCACCAGCAGCCCGATGCCGAGCTGCGCCATGAGGGGCATGCCTTCGGGCGACACGGCAGCGGCGTAGGTGCGACCCTTGAATGAGTGCTGCGGGGTGGGGCGGATCTCGCGGCGTGGCTGCTGCACGAACTCGCCGTCGTGCTCTACGTAGCCCTGCTCGAGGCCCTCGATCAGCATCTTGGCGTACTCCAAGAAGCGCTCCCGGCTGGAGTTCATGTCCACTCGGAAGCCCTCGTACTCGATACGCGCCAGGCCGCGCCCGATGCCCAGGATGAGGCGGCCGTCGGAGAGGTTGTCGAGCACGGTCACCTGTTCGGCGACCCGCATCGGGTCGTGCCACGGCAGCACGATGACTGCGGTGCCGAGCTGAAGATTCGTCTTGCCCGCAACCCAGGTCAGGAACTGCACGGGATCGGGGCACATCGTGTAGTCGGTGAAGTGGTGCTCCACGGTCCAGATCGAGTCAAAGCCGAGATCCTCGGCTTCCTCGACCATGCGGATCTCCTGATCCCAGACCTCGCGGTCCGAGAGCGCATTCTCCGGGTTCTGGAAGACGGCCGAGTAACCCACGTGCATGATGTGCTCCCCTGTTCGGATACCCGGCGCCGGCCTAGAGACCGCGCTCGGGTGATCCAGCAATTCTGGCGTCATCGAGGCTACGCCACATCGCCTTGGGCTCGCTGCGGCGCGCGTCGGCTGCATCGGACAGACTGTGCGCCACAAGGACCCAGGGAAGGGACGACGGGCCATGGAGACAACCGCAGTTGCCCGCAGCATGCGCGGCTCAGTGGGAATGCTGGCGATGGACTGGTTGATGGACCCCTCCACGCTGGAAAAGGCGGCTCAGCGCGGCATGGCAGAAGGCATGGGCGCATATGCAACGGGTCGGCTGGGCGTCTTGGGCGAATGCCCGGTCGACAACGTCATCGGTGCCGCCTTCTTCTGGGCTCCGCAGAAGATGCGCTCGATGACCGAAGAAGGACGCGCTGTCATGAAGCCGTCCGACGGAGCGCTGATCTGGGGCGACATCTGTGCCGAATACGGCGAGAAGCGGCTCGCCGGCATGGAAGGCGCCGGACACCTCGGCGAACTGCTCGAACGCGTCGTGGACTCCGCCGTCCCGCAGGGGGCACCGACATTCGTCGGCTGGCGAGACCTGCCGCGGCCCGACACCGGAGGGCCAGCGCACGCGTTCTTCATGGCCCAGATCATGCGAGAGCTGCGCTTCGGACGGCACGCCGTTGCAGTACAGGCGCTGGGGATGGGCCCACTCGAGGCGATCCTGTCAGGCCCAGCGGGCGAGTGGAACGCGGAGTTCTTCGGCTGGGAGAAGCCCTATCCCGACGTCAGCCACCTTGCCGATGCCCGCGAAGAAATCGAAGGGCTCACCGACAAGCTCCACGCGCCCGATTTCGAGTGCCTGACCCCCGATGAGCGTGCTGAAGTGCGTGAGCTGGCCAAGGCGGCGCGCTTCCACAACCCTGACAAGTAGCCAACGCGCGCAACCGACGCCGGGCGTTGCGATGCAGCGCTCAGTCAGTGAGCAGGCCTTGGTGCTCGCCGAGGCGCGGGGCTCGCGTGGCGTGCCATGGCGTCGCAGAGAACTGGTAGGGCGCTCCGGGATAGGTGACGGCAGTCCCGTCGTGGTCGATCTCGACGGGGAAGCCTCGGGCCACGACATGCTCGTCGGCGAGCATCTCTTCGGGCGAATACACGATGCCGCAGGCCAGCCCGAGCGACTGCAGGCCTACAAAGAGCTCGTGTGCGCCTAGGCGCTCGGCCAGGAAGTTGATGGTGTCGCGGCCTGCGCCGAACACCTCAGCACCGAGCGGGTCCGCAGCCAGATGCAAGACGTCGATCTGCTCGTAATCCTCGCCCAGTGCCAGCAATTCGGTGTACGGGCATTCGTCGGTGAGTCCGAGTTCAGCGACCCAGCCAGCCAGCGCTGCAAACTCCGGTCCACGCCGGGGCGGCACCCCGGTATTGAGCCAGCGGCCGTCGGCGCAACGAACCTGCGTGGGCTCAGACAGCTGCGGGAGAGCGTGACGGCCGGTCTGGCGCTGCACATCGACCTGCTGGTTCAGCCAGAAGTAGGTCGCGAACTCGCAGGTTGCGTTCGCGGCGCCGAGCATCGACACGTCGATGAGCTGGCCACGGCCCGAGTCTTCCCGCCACATCAGCGCCGCCATCAACGTGGCCACGGCGTAGTGGCAGGCCATCTGCAGGCCTTGATTCCCGCCGCCACGCACCGGCGCGATGGAATGGTCGTCATAGCCGCACGACCACACGGGCCCCCCTTCAGCCAGCACGGTGAGGTCGGTTGCCGGCGGGTCGGGACGCTCACGCCCGTTGTGGGTGATCGAGACCCAAACGAGCCGTTCGTTGCGTCCGGCGTCCCCTGCGGTATCTGATGTTTCTGCCGCCAGCCCGCCGAGCTGGTTCCAGTCGAGCCCGAGCGCGCCAAGCCGGCCGAGCGGTTCAGCTTCGAACACGACGTCTGCAGTGCCGACGAGACGCTGGAAGTCGTGAGCGCCCTCGTCGGTGTCGAGGTCGATCACCACCGAGCGCTTCGACGTGTTGTAGTGCCACCACCACAGGGCGCCTTCGGGATCGGATTCGTCTGCAGCGAACGGCTCGTAGTCACGCATCGGTGAGCCACTCGGCGGCTCCACCACGATCACGTCGGCGCCCATGTCAGCCAGCAGCTTCCCCGCGAGCGCGCAGCGCTCCGAGGTCAGCTCGATGACCCGGAGTTCGTCAAGCGGACGCGGAGCCCCTTCACCGGCCATCAGATGACCCCGTCGGCAGCCAGCGCAGCGATTTCGTCGTCGCTGCGGCCGAGCACTTCGCCGAAGACGTACCGGTTGTCCTCGCCCAGACATGGAGCGGCGCGGCCGATCGCCCAATCGGTTTCCGACAAGCGGACCGGCAAACCTTCGACCCGGGTGTCGCCCACCTCCCGATGCGGCACGGTGACCCACATTCCCCAGTCCTCGGTGCGGGGATCGCCGTCGATGCGCTCGCTGGGGCGCAGCACCGGCGCGGCTGGCACCTCTGCCGCGATGAGGTGTTGGGAAACACCTTGCCTAGTGCGGCCCGCCGTCCACTCACCGACCAACCGATCCAGTTCGTCTTCGTCCGCCAAGCGGCCCGCGAGCCGCTCCCAGCGCGCTTCGTTCGCCCACGGTTCGTTCACTGCGTGCGCGAAACGCTGCCAGTCATCGTCGCTGCGCACCGCGATCGCCACCCACTCGTCGTCGCCGCGGCACGCAAAGATGCCGTGCGGCGCCATCGCTGGGGACTGCGAACGGTTGCTGTTGGGCATGCCGTTGCGCCGAGCCGTCCTGCCGTTCACGGTGAAATCCAGCGAGGCTGCGCCGTGGAGGGTGCCAGCCGCCTCAATGCAGGCCAAGTCCACCCACTGGCCCTCGCCGGTGCGCCGACGATGAAACAGCGCCATGCCGATCGCGATCGCCATGTAGTAGGCGCCGGTGTGATCCATGAACGAGTAACCCCAGCCGGCAGGCGGCAGATCGGGCAGGCCGGACTGAAACGTCAGGCCCGACACCGCCTGGGCAATCGGGCCCCACGACCGGAAGCTGGCATACGGACCGCTCGCACCGAAGCCGCTGTTCGAGACGTAGACGATGTCGGGCTTGATGGCACACAGCGCCTCGTAGCCGAAGCCGAGGCGGTCCATCACACCGGCTGCGAAATTCTCGGTGACCGCGTCGCTGACCGCGACGAGTTCAGCGAGCAGCTCCTTCGCCCGGTCGTCTCGCAGGTTGAGCGTAATACCCAGCTTTCCGGCGCTGTGATTGTTGAACGCGCCCCCGGCTTCGATGCCGCGGTGTTCGCCCACGAACGGCTGGGTGCCCCGCAGGATGTCCCAACGGCCCTGCCGCACGGGGTCTTCAATGCGGATCACCTCCGCACCGAGGGCCGCCAGGATCTTGGTGGCGCCAGCGCCGGCCAGCTGCCCGGTGAAGTCGCAGATGCGGATGCCGGCCAGCGCTCCGGGCTCGGGCTTCGGCCACACCGGTGAAAGGTGATCGGGTCCGATCACGGCACAAGATCGCGCATAGGCGTGCGCCCACGGCCGGGCTCGTTCGCCAGCGCTCGTGCACTCCGCTGGCAGTCCTCCAGCGCGTCCCGCAACGTCGCCGTCCACGCGGTCATGTCAGGTCGCCGGGCACGTCCCCCGTCTGGCCTTGTCGGCGGTGCAAGGGGTTCGCCCACCACGATCGCCACCTGTGTCCTCTTGGGGAACTTCGCGCCGCTGGGCATGGCCTCGCGTGTGCCGGCGACTCCCACAGGCAGCACTGGAGCCCCCGATTTGGCCGCCAGCCACGCGGTGCCGTCGAAGATCGGGCCGATGTCATCGGAGGGCTGTCGCGTCCCTTCAGGAAAGACCAGCATCGCCTCGCCGTCTCGCAACAATTGCAGCGCCGCACGCATTGCGTCGAGGTCGGCCTCGCCTCGCCGCACTGGGAAGGTCCCGATCGAGCGCATGAACCAGCCGAGCGGCTTGGGATGGAAGAGCTCCTCTTTGCCCAGGTAGCGAACTCGATGATGGGTGAGGCTCCCGACGAGTGGGCCGTCGAGGTGGCTGCGGTGAACGGGCGCGTAAATCAATGGGCCGTTCGCCCGCAGGCGCTCCTGCCCGGTGGCGCGCACGCGGAACATTCGGTACAGCACGATGCGAATGAGCCCGCGCGCCGCCCGCCACGCCCGATAGCCGGCCGTGCCGTCGGCGGCCAGCAAACCTCCTGGGCCGCGCAATCTCCATCTGTTCGCCCGTCTCGCCACACAGTGATTCTGGCGTTTCGAAGGCACCGCGCGACGACTTGGGGACCGCGCAAGAAAGGTATGCAAGAAATGGCGAATACCGCGAACACTTTTTCTGCGGTCAGACTTACAGTGAAGTCATGACCCGACTGACGATCCCCGATCACGCCGAGATCCGTCGGCAACGGATCGCACGTCGGCGTCGGATCGACGGACACACCGTCTGCACCCGCCCGTCGCAGCCAAGCGAGCTGTGCCGGCGCATGCTGAAGGTGCTCACCGCCGTCCGGCGCCCGCCCTGCGGTTACTGAGACCGACGATCCCGCCGACTGCCAGTCGGCGGGACCTCGCGGCATCACTACGCTCGTGCCCGCGAACAGCGGGGGTTTGACGCCATGCCAGTACCGACAGACATGGTGGGCGAGGTGATCGGGCCGATCACCCACGACGTGGACGCCCGCTGGACAATGGCCTACGCAGCGTCGCTGGGCGACACCCACGATTGCTATTTCGACACGCTTTCTGACGACGGCATCGTGGCGCACCCAATGTTCGCGGTGTGTCCCGAGTGGCCGGCCATCGTGGCAGGCCGTGACGTTTCGGCCCGCTGGGGCATCAGCCTCGACGAGATCCGGCGCTCGGTGCATGCCACGCACGACTTGACCGTGCACCGCTTGGTGCGACCGGGCGACCGGCTGACGACCAGCCTCACCTACTCCGGCATGCAGCAACGCAAGCCGGGCACGTTTCAGACGATGCGGCTCGACACCGTCGACGCCAACGGCGACCCGATCGCAACGACGTATCAGGGCGGCATCTACCTCGGCGTCGAAACCGTCGGCCCCGATCGCCCCGACCCTGACGCGCCCGCAGAGCCGGATTTCGGCGATCTGCCAGCCGAGCCTCTCATTGAGCTTCCGGTGCCCGTGACTCACGGAGCGGCACATTCCTACACAGAGTGCGCTCGCATCTGGAATCCGATCCACACCGACGCCGCCGTCGCGCGCAAGGCCGGGCTGCCCGGCATCATCCTGCATGGCACCGCCACCCTGGCCCTCGGCGTCTCAGCCGTCGTCGACGCTGTTGCCGACGGCGACCCCATGAGGGTTCGCCGCATCGTCTGCCGCTTCCGCGCCATGGTGCTCATGCCGTCGACGATCACGGTGCGCATCTGGGAGGTGATACCTGTCGACGATCATGGCGACGCCACCGAGGCCGTTCGCTTCGATGTGCTGAATGCGGAAGGCGGCCCTGCAGTGGACCGCGGCGTCATCCTCTTAGGTCGCTGACAGGCGGATCACCCAACGTCGACGGCACGTCGACGCTATAAAGCCAAGCGTCAAGCACGTCGGTGGCCTCGGACCCGCCCAGCTCAGCGACGATCGCTGCGAAGTCGGCAGTGGTGGCGGTGCCGCCTGCCGCTTGTGAGTAGTGGCGTCTGAGGATCTCGAAGAACGTCTCGTCGCCGACGCGGCGGTGCAGGGTGTGAAGCGTCAGCGTCGCCCGTCGGTAGATCGAGTTGAAGTCGAACAGCTGGGTGACTTCGATGCTGCCAGGCGGCGCCGCCTGTCCCGCAATCGCCACTAGCAGTTCCTGCGCCATCAGGTCATCGAGATCCTCACCCTGCACTTCGGCGAGGTACATGAAGCTCAGATAGTGAGCGAATCCTTCGTGCAGCCAGATGTCGCTCCAATCTTCCACCGTCACCGAGTTGCCGAACCACTGGTGCGCCAACTCGTGGGCAATGATCTGCGAGTCCAGCGTGTGGCTGCCGTGCAGCGAGAGCGTCTGGTTCTCCATGGCGAAGCCGAGGGCGAACGGCATCACGATCGTGCCGTAGACATCGAACGGGTAGGGACCGAGCAGCCCCTCGAAATACTCGATGGCTCCCGCAGTGACAGAGAGCGCATCGAGCGTCGCCTGGCGCTCAAGGTCCGACAGCGATCCCGAGATGTAGTCGCGGATAAGCAGATCGTCTCGGAACGCCTGGATGTGCCGCTCGAAATCGCCGATGTACACAGCCGCCAGATAGGGCGCCATCGGGTCGTCCATGTGCCAGGTCGCCGTGCGCCGGCCGTCGGCAACGGTCTCGTCGACGAGCAACCCGTTCGATGCCGCCGTCAGGTGTTCCGGCACGGTGATGCGCATGGTGAACGTGGCCTTGTCAGTCGGGTGGTTGTTCGATGGAAACCACGACATTGAGCCCGAAGGCTCGTTGGCGGTGAACACCACACCGTTCAAGTTGAACCAGCCGATCGGCGTGAACGGCACGCCTGGATCACGGACCCCCTGTGGGGTACCTGAGTAGGCAACTTCGACCGTGAAGCTGCTGCCAGCAGAGATCGGCGCAGCTATCTGCACGATCAGCTCGGCTCGTTCGCGTGCGAACTCCGCTGGCGTGCCATCGATGCTGACCGCTCGCACCTCGAGGCCGGATAAGTCCAAGTACAGCGTCTCAAGGTCTTCGGTCGCAACGGCATGGACAGTCGTGTCGCCGTCGATGGTGTTGGCGACGGGGTCGACATCAAGCGAGAGGTCGTAGTGGGTGACGTCGTAGCCGCTGTTGCCCAGCCAGGGATAGAAGCTGTCGCCGGCGCCTGCCCCGGGTGGTGGCGGTGCGTCACGGTCGTCTTCTGGAACAGCCAGCGCTGCGGTCGCCGAGGTGACGGGTGATTCCGGCGTCGCAGCGGTCGTTGGCGGAATCGGTGGTGCAGTGGTCGGTGGAGGCGAAGCGGTGGTCGCGGTGACAGCGGGTGCTGCGATGGTCGTCGGCGGCTGCGTTGTCCCAGCGCGCTCGGCGTCAGTGGCACTGCATGCCGACACCGCCAGTGCGATCGTCAAACCCGCCAGCAAGCTGTGCATCGGCGTCATCATCTCAGGCGATAGTCCAAACGCGACTTCACCCCGGCGGATCGCCGGATATCGGACGCGATCGCGTCGCGCAGCTAGCTCAGATGTTCAGCGAAGTGCGCTAGCGTGCGTTGCTTGGCAAGGGCGGCCGCCTCGGAGTGGAAGCTGGCGCGGGCGTCGCAGTTGAAACCGTGGTCGGCGCCGTCGTAGATGTGCACGGCGATGTGCGACCAGCGTTCGTCGATTGCACGCACGCTCTCAAGCGGAATGCCCTTGTCTTCAGAACCGAAGTGAAGCAGCAGCGGAGCTTCGGGGCGTTCCTCGAGGTGCGGCATGATCTGCCCGCCGTAGTAGCCAGACACCGCAGCGATCTCATCGGACATGCGGGCTGAGGCCACGTAGCACATCGACCCGCCCCAGCAGTAGCCGACGACGCCGACCTTGCCGCCATCTGAGGCGCAATCGGCCGCCGCCGAGATATCGGCCATGACCTGATCGACCGTCAGGTCTTCGAAGGCGATCTTGCGGCCCACGTCAATGCCCTCGGCGTCGTAACGCAGCTCGACGCCGCCGCGTACCCGATCGAACAGCGCTGGCGCCACCGCCACGTACCCGTCAGCGGCATAGCCGTCAGCGACGCTGCGGATGTGATCGTTCACGCCGAAGATCTCCTGCACCACCACGACGCCACCCTTGGGCGCGCCGTCGGGATCGGCCCGGTAGGCACTGAAAGTCGTCCCGTCAGAAGCTGTCAATTCGATCGTCTGTCCCATGGCGCCAATGTCTAGCGGACCCGCCCCCGCCCGCGATCATCGGTGCGGCGCCTCTGGGAGATTGCGATTTGCCTCACGCTCACCACAGGAGCAAGAGACCTTCGGCTGCGGCAGCGTTATTCAGCTTCTCATCGAAGCAGCCGAATGGACATCTGCCGATGAGGCGAGATGCGGCCAGCGCCGATGCAAGCTGGACCGCGTCGTAAGCGCGAAGCGGGTGGCGGGCTACGAGGCCGATTGCCGAACGAAGGATGTCTTTGCCTACCTCGATGAGGACGGCGTCGCTCTCTGGGGAAGAAGCGGAGATGTCGGTCAGAAATCGTCGGCACAGGTTCTGAGCATCGGTTGCGGAGATTTCACCGATCCGATGCTTGCGCCATAACGCGGCTGGGACCTCGACTGCAGCCAGATCGCTGGCGATCACCGGCTCCGAGACAGCTTGCACCAGGTCGCTGTCCGGCTCGTCGGCGTAGCGCTTGACGAGAGCGGATGAATCGAGGAAGGCCGTCACCGGTTGGCGCGAATCAGTTCAGACAGCGGTGTCCCCGGACCCGCTCGTCGGCGGGCGGCTTCAACAACCTCTTCGTCGGGTCGCACCGCGTCGTGAGCTTCGAAGTCAGAGAGAAGACCAGCGAGTCTGAGGCGCGATCTGATCTCCTCGATTTCGTTCGACAAGAGCGAGGGATCGGTTGCCGCTTGCGCGATCCGCGTGAGGTACTCGTTCATCGAGACGCGTTGGTGCTGAGCGCTCACCTTCACCCGAGCAACGAGTTCATCGTCTGCTCGCCAAGTGATCTGCTGCATGCCTGCATGCTAGCAGTCATGCAGTCACATTGAGTCACGGTTGAGGACTCTGCTGATCGATTGGCCGGGTAGTCAGCTTGTCGAGAACCCGCGCGCGTTACTGATGCGATGCTAAGCAGTGCTGATTCGGTGCAGGTGTTGTCGGGTCGGAGTATCTTCGATATCATGCGATATCCCGAGATGACGGAGGTCGGAACGTGGCAGACATCTTGATTCGCAACGTTCCCGACGATGTCATCGCGGCCGTCGACGCCAACGCGATCAGGGCCGAACTCTCCCGGGTCGAATACCTGCGTCGGATGCTCGAACGCGAATGCTCTCGTGCCCCCGAGGTGACCCTGGACGACTTTCGTCGGCTTGCGGAAACGTGCGCGGACGCGAGAGATCCCGAGTTCATCGCCTCCGCATGGCGCTAACCGAGTGGCTCATCGACACCTCGGCGCTGGTTCGGTTGGAAATTGCGCTCGGCGCAGATGAATGGACGATGCGGGTCCAGCGTGGACTCGTGCGGATCTCGACGATCACGAAGCTGGAACTCGGCTATTCGGCCCGAACGGCTGAAGATCACCGCCGGGACCTGGCGGGGTTACCTGTCAGTGCCATGCCGGTCGAGCACCTGACACCGGCAGCGGAGGACCGGGCCATCGAAGTGCAACTGGCGCTGGCGCGAGCTGGTCCTCACCGCGCCCCGTCGATTCCCGATCTCTTGCTTGCGGCCTCGGCGGAACTCGCTGGACTCACCGTCCTACACTTCGACAAGGATTTCGAGCTCATTGCCGAAGTCACCGGCCAGCCCGTCGAACGGCTGCCGATCGAATCACCTCATTGATGTCAACCAGACCCGGATGGTGGGGTCGCGTCGCCCTCAAGCTCGTCAAAGGCGTCAGCTAGCCAACGCAACCGCTGAGCCACGAGGCGTCCCGGCGCGGTAGGAACGAAATCGCCCTGACCTGAGGCGCCGTCTTCGTTCCTCGCTATCGCTCCAAGCCACTGACCGGCCAACAGTTCCACAGCAGCAGCGACCTCCGCCGGAGATGCCTGGATTCTCTTCAGCATGTTGAGTGTCACTGAGATCGCCGACTGGTCGGCCTTCAAGCCCTTGGTGGCGATGTCGGTCACAGCCTCATGTACCGCCAACAGCAGATCTCGGCGGTGCGCTTGCTGAGAACGAGCGGCCTCAATCTGCCGAAGCTCCACGGTGCCGCCAACTGGTCGGCCATTCTCATCGACAAACAGGCCGTGATACTCCGCTAATGGCAACGGGACAACGGCGTGCGCGTCAACAAGGTCCGCGAGGTGTTCGGCGGCGAGAACGCCGATCTGTGCATTCGCAGCGAAATCAAGCAGCTGACCAGTCGGAGACGGGCCAACCAGAAGCGCAAAGTCCGCTTGGTGCTGTTTTCGGTGCTTCTCGATGGCGGGCCACGTCACCTGCCCAGAAGTCAACGAACCCTTGCTGACGGCTTTCGCGTCGACGGCAGCTCTGTACTGCCAACGATTCATCGAGAGGTGATCACCGATCTCCGATTTTCGAACCCCAGTGACCAGGACATCCGTCTGCCCGGCTCCTGACAGCAGCTGCGCCTCGAAGCCCAGAAACTCGAAGGCGTCACGGACCGCCACCTCAAATTCCTTGTGCTTGCTGCCCTCGACAGAGAGCGTCCGAAGTCGCTCAGCCAATGTCACTGGCGGAGCCGGGGGTGTCGGCGGAGCCAGAGGTGGCGGAGGCGGAGCCGGGGGTGTCGGCGGAGCCAGAGGTGGCGGAGGCGGCCGCGGCAGACGTGGTCGATACAGTTCGACCTGTTCAATAAACGCAAGCCCCGTCTCAGTTGCTTGGTACTCGCTGCCGTTGATCATTCGCGCGAGTCCTGCCGACCTCAGCCAACAGAGCCGGAAATCGATTTGGGCTGTCTTGTCCCAAGTGAAGCCATAGCGGTTGTTCGCCAGCTGACGCAAGGCCTCCTTCGAGCGTGGTTCGCGGATTTCGTCAAGTAACTCGCCGATGAGTTTGACATTGACGTGCATCGCTCCGATGATTAATTCTGTCCGTCCACTCTCGCGCCAACGGACGACTGATGCCGATGGCGCTACCGCGCTTGCAGCCACTTGGAGCAAGCCATACCGGAACGCCGCATCGATCTGACTACCTGCGGTCTTCTGCGACAAGTCGTATTGCTGCTGATACCGCTTCTTGAGCTCGACCTTGGTCAATCGATTGGATTGGCAGGTTTGCACAATCCACGCCAGTGCATCCAAGTACAGCTGGTTACCGCCAGCCAGGGGCAATACTCCGCCCGAACGTTCTTCCCACGGCTTGACCGGGGGTAGGTTCGCAGTGAGGTTGTCGGACACAGGGCTCAGGTCAGGCCCATGAAGCGGCGGGCGTTGGTGTAGACGACCTCGTCGCGCAGGCTGCGCACCTCATCGTCGCCGAATCCGTCGAACGTCTCGTTCAGCTCGGCCAGCGCGCCGGGGAACGTGCAGTCGTAGTGCGGGTAATCCGAGCCCCACACCACGGTGTGCGCGAGGCCCATTGCGGCGACCTGCTCGAAGGCCTCGCCCTCGCCGGCCTCCATCGTCACGAAGCACTGCTCGGAGAAGATTTCGGTGGGGTCACGCTTGAGCCTCGGCACCAGGTGACCCATGGCTTCCTTGTGCTCGTCGAGGCGGTCCAGCCAGTACGGCAGCCACCCCAGGCCGGACTCGAAGAAGCCCACCCTCAGCATGGGATGGTCGTCAAGCACGCCGGACGCCACCATCTCCATGACCGATGCCATCTGTTCGAAGGGGTGGCAGACCATGTGGACGTAGAACTGGTTCTCATAGCGGGTCTTGGCGAAGCTCGGCATTCCCGAGCCGAAGCTGCCGTGGATGCCGACGGTGAGGTCGTGGTGCTCGGCGGCTGACCACACCCGGTCCATGTCGGCGGAGAACAGTTCCAGCCCGCCGTAACGCTCGGGGCGGAAGGTGATCCCCGTCAGCCCTGCGTTGGCGACTTCCTCGATGATCTCTGCTGCGCCGTCAATCGACTGCAGCGGGCACACGCCCATGCCGAAGAGCCGGTTCGGGTCCTCCGAGCAGAAATCGGTCATCCAACGGTTATATGCACGGGCGTTCTCGACAGCAACCTCGGGGTCGTTGATGTCGCCCGAGATCAGCATGAGCGACGGGAACATGAGCGCTGCGTCGAGGCCTTCGTCGTCCATGACCGACAGGCGTGCTGCTGGGTCGTAGCTGCCCGGCACGATGTCGTTCCAGGTGACCTTGGTGCCGTACGCGTGCGGGATGCACGCCGGCGCGATGCCGTTGCGCAGCTTCTTGCCTTCGGCGAACGCGGCGTCGGTGCCGTCGTCCATGATCCGGCATTGCATGATCCGGTCGCGGAACTTCGGATCGGCGTATGCCTGCCACACCGACGGCGGCTCAGCGATGTGCGCATCAGCGTCGTACACCGGCACCTTGCCGTTCGTCGCCAGCGGCCCAAGTCCCTTGCGTGTCTGCGTCATGGCCATGTCCCGGCCTCCCCGTTGCCCTAGTGCGCCCATTCTGCCCCACCCCCGCAATCGGCGCGGAATGACGCCGGGTCAGCGCAGTTCGGGATGCCGCAGGGGAGCTGGAACTTCGTAGCCGGGATCAGACGGCGTAGAGAACCCGCAGCCCGCGGCTGACAGCCGGGCCGACCACGGTGTTGTGGTTCTCTCCGGGGAAGACGTGCCAGGTGAGGTCGATGTTGCGGTACCTGCGGGCCGAGAGCTGGTCGTGGAACTTGGCTTGGGGCGAGTACTCGTCGGTCTCGTTCTCCCCCATCGACATGAACACCTTGACGTCCGGATCGCCGCCAGCAGCAGCGTGCTCGGCCTCCAGGCGGAACATGACCTCGTAGTCCCACCACACCGACGGGCTCGCGAGCAGGTAGCGGGCAAACATGTCGGGGCTGTTGAAGAGCACGTGGAGCCCGAACAGCGCCGTGAACGAGTGCCCGACGTAGGTGGTCTCGCCGACGTGGTACCGGTCTCGCAGCAGCGGTATCACATCGCTGGCGAGCCACTGTCGAAACTGTTCGGCCCCACCCGTCTCAGCGGCAGGCGCCCGAATGCCGGTCATCGGCGGGGCCTCGGCCGGCGTCACCGTGTAGTCGATTGCCCGCAGGTCGAGCATCTCGCGCATGTCGGTGGTGTCGTGCGCGATGCCCGCGACCACGCAGCGGGGCGTCTCCCGGGACATCGACAGGATCCGGGTCGTGTCCACTGCGGTGCCGAAGGTCCATGGCGCGTCGCAACAGACAACGAGCGGGTACGGCCGGGAAGCGTCTGCCCGGTAACCCATCGGCAGCGCCACCCACAACTGGTAGGTCCGGTCGGCGTCGCGACGGTGGAGGATGTAGGTCTCGATGGGCCAGGCGGCCGAGTCACGCACGGCGGGGATGTTATTGGCGGCGCGTGATCATCGTCAGGCCGTCGCCGATGGGGAGCATCACGCTGCGCGCCCGGTCGTCGGCCGCGACGTGGTCGTTGAATGCCCGCATGGCTGCGGTGCCGTCGTCTACTCGGGCGGGATCGGCGACCGTGCCGCCCCACAGCACGTTGTCCACGAGAATCACGCCGCCCGGCGAGAGCCGGCCGAAGATCTCCTCGTAGTAGTCGATGTAGCTGGACTTGTCGGCGTCGATGAACGCCAAGTCGATCTGGGGTCCGGTCGGCAGGGCACGCAGTGTGTCCAGCGCCGGCCCGATGCGCAGGTCGATGCGATCAGCCACGCCCGCGCGCTCCCAGTAACGGCGGGCAACTGAGGTCCACTCCTCGGAGACATCGCAGCAGATGAGCTCGGCACCCGGTTCAAGCGAACTCGCAACGCAGAGTGCTGAGTAGCCGGTGAACGTACCCACCTCGACCGCGAGCCGGGGGCGCAACGCCGTCGTCAGCACGCTCATGAACGCCCCCTGCAGCGGGCTGATCTGCATGCCCGCAACTCGCCCGAGCGTTGCCGTCTCGGCAATCAGCTCCCGCTGGATCGCCGTCGGCTGCAGCGAGTGCGCTGCGGCGTATGACGCGACTCGATCTTCGATGAAGGCGCTCTGGCGAGACACGGCGACGAGGTTACGGTGCATCAATGAAGCGCTGCCATGCAATCGCTGGCCTCACTGCAATGGTCGCGCTCGGGGTTGCCTGCTCAAGCGTTCAGACCGAGATCGTCGCCGGCGGCCCGGGCCCTGACGCCACCGGCTCGACGTCTGAAGTAGACGTCGCATCTGCAGACGATCGCTCGGATGAGTCGAACATCATCATTCTCGAAGGAACTCCGATCGAGAGTGCCGCATCGATGCCGCTGCGGGAATTGGCCCAGCGAGTACTCGGCTCTGACCCCGACTTGCCGTGGCGGCTGTACGACCCCGATGCGCCCTTGACGCACGAAGCATGCGATCCTGAGCCGCCGCCCGACAGCGGTGAACGAGAACACCAAGAAGACCAACAAGACTCTCAAGCGCTCACCGCCCCCGAAGGGACGGTGCTGATGGCCTGCTACATGGCTGCGGATTTCGGCATTCCGCCATGGCAGGCACTGATCCAGATGGGCCAGGAAGACCGAGCCGGCGCCTTCACCTCACGCTGGCGCACGGAGTACCACCACGAACTCGACGTGGCCTTCAACCTGACCGTGCGCTGGAACGGTGCTGTGCCACCCGAAGTGATGGCCGAGGCACGCGCCAGTGGTCTTCCGTTCCGATTCGAGCAATCGTCCACCGTCACTGCTGCAGAGATCCAGCGCGCTGCCAAAGAGATCTGGGAGACCCTGCAAGAGTTCGGCATACGCAATGTCGACTACGGGGGCTACGTCGTGACCCGGACGGTTGAGGCCCGCATTGGCCAGGCGTTCGTCGGCGGAGTGCCCATTGACCGTGAGGCCGTCGAAGCGGCCTTGCCCAGACGGTCAGGCATCACCTACGAGATCGAGTGGCTGCTCGATCCCGACGAGATTTCGCCGCCGGCGGTGGACCGTTTCGTTGTCGCATTCGTGCAGATGTCGACCGACAACTTGAATCGCGGCACTCTGCGCATCGGCGATGAGTGCATCTGGGCCGAGTACGGCGATGGGCCGACACAGCGGACGCTCGTGTTCCCCCACTCCGAGCGGCTCAGCTTCGATGCCTCAATCCCCGCCGTTGTGAACGGTAAGCAGTTGATGCGTGACGGAGACGAGATTGAGTTCGGCGGCAGCGCCGAGGGGCGCATCGACGATGTCGGCGATGACTTCCTCACTCTGCCCCACTCCACGTGCCCGCCGATATGGCACATTGCCACCGGGCCTTCGCCGTACACCGGCTGGTAGGCACTAGCGACTCGCTTCAAGCAGACTGCGAGGGTTCGCGTCTGCGTTCGCGCCGCTTGCCTACTGCGCAGGAGTCACATGCCGGTACTGCAATCACACATCGACACGTCTGCTGAGTGGTTCGCCAAGAACTGCGACGACATGCGCGAACAGCTCGTCGAGCTTGACGAGCTGCAGCAACAGGCAGCGGAAGGTGGTGGGCCGCGGGCAATGGCGCGCATGCGTAGCCGGGACAAGATGCCGGTCCGCGAGCGCATCTCGATGCTGGTCGACCGCGACTCGCCCTTCTACGAGATCAGCTCGCTGGCCGGCTACTGCTCCAACTACGCCGTGGGCGGCGGGCTGGTGATGGGCATCGGTGTCGTGAACGGCGTCGAGTGCATGATCGAGGGCAACGATCCGACGGTTCTGGGCGGCGCAATCACGGTGTTCGCCGGCCGCAAGATCATGCGAGCCATCGAGATCTCCCGCGACAACCGGATGCCGTACATCCAGTTTGTCGAATCGGCCGGCGGCGACCTGCGGGGCAACGACGACCCCGAACGGCAGATGCGCGAGCAAGAGAGTCACTTCGCGGAATCCGGCCGGCTGTTCTACGACGTGACCGAGCTGTCGAAGCTGAAGATTCCCTCGATCTCAGTGGTGTTCGGCAGCTCGACGGCCGGCGGCGCCTACCAGCCGGGGATGAGCGACTACAACATCTTCATCCGCAACCAGTCCAAGGTCTTTCTGGGCGGGCCGCCGCTGGTGAAGATGGCGACCGGCGAGGACTCCGACGACGAGACGCTGGGAGGGGCGCAGATGCACGCCGAGATCTCGGGCTTGGCCGACTACCTCGCCGAGGACGAAGCGGACGCCTTGCGTATCTGCCGGGAAGTGGTCTCGCACCTCAACTGGCGCAAGCTGGGTCCCGGCCCGACCATGCCAGCCGACCCGCCGGTCCACGATCCCGAAGAGCTGCTCGGGCTGATGCCGCGGGACCTCCAAGCCATGATCGATTGCCGCGAGATCATCGCCCGCATCACGGACGGCTCCCGCTTCGAGGAGTTCAAGTCGCGGTACGGCACCACGCTCATCTGCGGTTGGGCCTCCGTACACGGCTTCCCCGTCGGCATCATCGGCAACAACGGACCGCTCTTCAGCGACAGCTCCGAGAAGGCCACCCAGTTCATCCAGCTATGCAACCAGCAGGACATCCCGCTGCTGTTCCTGCAGAACATCACCGGCTACATGGTGGGCAAGGACTTCGAGCAGGGCGGCATCGTCAAGAACGGCTCGAAGATGATCAACGCCGTGTCCAACTCGATGGTGCCGCACATCACCGTGATCCTCGGCAACAGCTACGGGGCAGGGAACTACGGCATGTCGGGTCGGGCGTTCAACACCCGCTTCACGTACCTGTGGCCGACCGCCAAGATCGCCATCATGGGACCGAAGCAGATCGCCGGCGTCATGTCGATCGTGCGGCGCGGCCAAGCCATGCGGCGCGGAATCGAGTTCGATGAGGAAGCCGACCGCAAGATCACCGAGCAGGTCGAGCACTTCCACGAGCTGAAATCCCTCTCCGCCTACGCCAGCGGGCGAGTCACCGACGACGGCGTCATCGACCCGCGCGACACCCGCGATGTCGTGGCGATGTCGCTGTCGGCGTGCCACAACAACGAAGTGAAGGGCGCCGACGGCTTCGGCGTCTTCCGGATGTAGGGGCGGCTGCGATGAGCGAGCAACGACACCTCAGGAAGACGCCGCCACGACACGGGTCTTCCGGATGCAGCGGGGGCACGCAATGAGCGAGAACACTCGAACACAGCAACGCCCGCTGCGGCGGCTGCTCGTTGCCAACCGCGGCGAGATCGCTCGCCGCGTCTTCCGCACCGCGAGCGACATGGGCATCTCGACGGTTGCCGTGTATTCCGACGGCGACGCCGAAGCGCCGTTCGTCACCGACGCGGACCTGTCGGTGCCGCTCGGCGGGCGGACAGCGACAGAGTCGTACCTGTCGATCGACAAGGTGATCGCTGCCGCTGTGCGCAGCGGCGCCGATGCCGTGCATCCCGGCTACGGCTTCTTGTCGGAGAACGCCAACTTCGCCACGGCTGTGATCGACGCGGGGCTGATCTGGGTGGGGCCGCCACCTGAGGCCATTGCAGCGATGGGCGACAAGCTGGCTGCCAAGGAGACAATGGTGGCCGCGGGCGTCCCGACGCTGCCGTCGGTCCCGGTGACCGACACCATGTCCCCCGATGACCTGGCTGCTGCGGCGACTGACGTCGGCTATCCCCTGCTGGTCAAGGCTTCGGCTGGCGGCGGCGGCAAGGGCATGCGCATCGTGGACTCGGCGAGTTCGCTCGCGGATGCTGTGGCGGCGGCACGCCGGGAAGCAGCCGGAGCCTTCGGCGACGACACTGTCTTTCTTGAGCGCTACCTGCCAGCGCCTCGCCACGTCGAGATCCAAGTGCTGGGTGACACGCACGGGAGCGTCGTGCACTGCTTCGAGCGGGAATGCTCGATCCAGCGGCGGCATCAGAAAGTCATCGAGGAGGCACCGTCGCCGGCGGTGACACCGGCGCTGCGTGAGCGCATGGGTGCTGCTGCGGTCGCTGCCGTCAGCACGATTGGCTACCACTCGGCTGGGACCGTGGAGTTTCTGCTGGAAGGCAGCGGCGACGACGCCGAGTTCTGGTTCCTCGAGGTCAACACCCGTCTGCAAGTCGAGCATCCGGTCACCGAAGAGATCACCGGTCTCGACCTGGTGCGTGAGCAGATCCGAATCGCTGCCGGGGAGCCTCTGGGCTACGCGCAGGCTGACCTGGCGATCAACGGCCACGCCGTCGAGGCCCGCCTGTACGCGGAGGATCCCGCCAACGGATTCCTGCCCGCAACCGGCACTGTCGAGCTGTGGGCACCGGCACGCGAGCCGCAAGCGCGCTTCGATTCAGGCATCGAGATGGGTTCGGTGGTCGGGACAGAGTTCGATCCGATGCTCGCCAAGGTGGTCATGGCGGCGCCGACGCGTACCGAGGCTGCGCTGGGACTGGCATCAGCGCTCGACCGCACCCGGTTGGGCGGCGTTGTCACCAATCGCGATTTCCTCTCGGCGGTGCTGCGCAGCGACGAGTTTCTCGCCGGCGACACCACTACCGATTTCATCGACCGAACAGGACTTGCCACCGACTCGCCGCCCTACCGCGGCCTGTTCTTGCATGCAGCGGCATCGGCTGTGGCGCTGGTGTCGCAGGCCCGGAATCGTGAGCTGGCGACTGCGCTGGGCTTTATGACATCGGGGTACCGCAACAGCGTCATGCCCGACGAGGTGCTGCCGCTCACGGCACTCGATCCCGTGGCAGGCGATGTCGATGTGAGCGTTGCCTACCGGCGGCAGCGAGACGGCAGCTATCGGCTGCGCGTGGCGCCGCTGCGGAACGACGCGCCGTATGCGCCGCCAGAAGATGGCGAACCCCAACGCAGCGACGGCGGCGCGGGCGACGGCGAGACCGACGGGGGCGACGGCGACGGGGGCGACGGCGACGGCGACGGCGAGGGGGGCCTGCCGGACTCCAGCGAGTTCGTCGTGCGGCCCCACTCGATCCAGATCCACCCGATCGTGGACGACTTGGCTGGCGAGGTGACCGACGCACCCCCCGCCGAGCAATTCGATGCCGAACTCGACGTCGAGACCGGCGGGATGCGAGGCACCTGGCAGATCAGCCGTCGCGGTCACGACTGGTACGTCACTGGGCCGCTCACCGGTTCCGCGACATTAAGGGAGCGCTCTCGATTCCCCGACCCGGACGCCGAGGCTGTCGAGGGCGGGCTGGTCGCGCCGATGCCCGGCAAGGTGCTGATGGTCAATGTCTCCGAAGGAGACCGGGTGAGCGCGGGCCAGGTGCTGGTGGTGATGGAGGCCATGAAGATGGAGCACCAGATCACCGCACCGGCAGACGGCGAAGTGAGCGAGGTACGCGCTGCTGTCGGCGATCAGGTCGACAACGGCGAACTGCTCGTCGTCATCACGGCAAACGAATAGCCGAGACACCCCGTCGAATAGCGTCGATCTGGTCGGCGTTCGAGGGGGGTCGGGCAACTCCGATATGCGCTACGACCTGCAGACATTCCGGGGTGACTTGGCGGGCGGCCTCACGACGGCCGCAATCTCGATCGCGCCAGCGGCGACGTTCGGCGTCGTCTCCGGTCTGGGGCCGGCAAGCGGCATCTACGGCGGCATAGCGGTCGGTCTCTTCGTCGGCATCTTCCAGCGGGCACGACCTCAGATGGCAGCCACCAGCAGCGTTATGGCAGTCGCCATGGCGACCGTCATCGCCACGCATGCCGACACGATGGCTGAGGCGTTCACCATCGCGATGCTGGCCGGTGTCATCCAGATCGTGCTCGGCGCCCTGCGCATCGGCAGCTACATCTCCTACACGCCCTACTCCGTGATTGCCGGTTTCACATCGGGTATCGGGCTGATGATCGTCGTCTCGATGGTTGGGTCCTTTCTCGGCGATCCGATCAAGATCACCAAACCCGTCGACGCGATCCGAGCCTGGCCCGATGCGATCGGCTCAGCGAACGCCAGCGCGCTCGCGATCGGCCTTCTCACGCTGGTCGTCTCACTGCTGTGGCCTCGAAAGCTGCGCAAGCTGCTGCCGTCAATGCTTGCGGGGCTGCTATTCGGCACTCTGCTCAGCGTCGTCTGGCTCGTCGATGTGCCGACGATCGACGGCATCCCGTCCGCCCTGCCCGAGATCCAGCGACCGGTCGTGTCGCTGGGCTTTTTGGCGAGTGCCGTCGTGCCGGCGCTGACCGTCGCGTTGCTCAGCACGGTGCGCGGGCTGCTGTCGTCGCTCGCAGTCGACGCGCAAACCCGGACACAGCAAGACCCGGACCGAGGGCTCCTCAGCGTGGGAGCCGGCAACGTGGCAGCAGGCCTCATCGGCGGTCTTCCGGGGCACATGACCTTCGTCCCGACGATGGTGGCGTACCGGCTCGGCGCCCGAACACCGCTGTCGCCGGTGATCCGGGCGCTCACGCTCTTGGTGCTCGTGCTGGGGCTGGCGCGCTACCTCGAGTTCATCCCCCATGCGGCACTCGCGGGCATGCTCGCAGTGCTCGGCTGGCAGCTCATCGACTGGCGCTTCCTTGCGCGCCTTCACCGCGTCCAGCGCGAGCACCTCGTCATCATGCTGGCGACGTTCAGCGTCACCATGCTGGTCGACCTGGTGACAGCCGTCGCGGTCGGGCTGATCGTGGCCGGCATGATCGGTGCCCGCCAATTCGAGCGCCTCCAGCTCGACAGCGTCGTGTCGGTGCCGCTGCTCGACCAGATCTTCCTCCACGACCAGACACCCGATACCCACGCCATCAGCCCCTACTCCGCACGCGTCGGCATCGTGAAACTGCGTGGCAGCTTCACGGTCGCGTCGTCGAGCAAGCTCATCCGCACCATCGGCGACGACATCGTCGGCCACGAAGTCGTCATCTTGGACTTCTCCGAGACCGACTACATCGACGACAGCGCCGCCCTGGTGATCGAGCAGCTCATCGACACCGCTGCCGCCGGCGACGCGACCTGCATCGTCATGGCCCTTGACGGCGCCCCCACGGCGACCCTGGCCTCACTGGAGGTTCTGCGCCAAGTCGGTGACGAGCACATCGTGGCAACCCTTGATGAAGCCCGCGAAGCGGCCCGGTACCTGCTCGACTAGACGCGACGCGTGGCAACAGGCCCTGGGACTACTGTCAGCGCGATCTGGGGGCGCCGTGCCGCCTGGTGGACAGGGGACCACTCATGGACGCAGCGCAAGTACACCGACCTGGACGGCTCGGCGACCCGGACATGACGCTGGGGACTGATCCGCGAGCCGATCGCCGGATGGTCGCCGTGATGGCCGAGTTCGGCCTCGACGGCCACGGCGAGCCCACGCCGGTCAACGCTGACACGCCCATCGAGGGTCTCTACGCCTACTGCAACGAGGCCGAGCCGGGCTTCCAGATGATGTTCGACGTGCTCTATGCGGGCCTGCCGCCGATTGAGGGTGTCGAGCGGAACGACATCACGATCACTGGGCCCGACGGCAACGAGATCGGCCTGTACATCCACCGTCCCGCCGGCGTCGACGAACCGCTGCCGGCCGTCTTCCACATTCACGGCGGCGGCATGGTGATCCTCACAGCAGCCGACGCCTCGTTCTGTCGTTGGCGGGACGAGCTGGCCGCTCTCGGCCTCGTGGCGGTGGGCGTGGAGTACCGCAACGGCGGCGGAGCGCTCGGCAACCACCCGTTCCCGGCGGGGCTCAACGACTGTGACACTGCGCTGCAGTGGGTCGCTGCCAACAAGGCCGACTTGGGCATTTCCACGATCACCGTCTCGGGCGAGTCTGGCGGCGGCAACCTGACGCTGGCGACCACGCTCAAGGCCAAGCGCGACGGCTACCCCGGCATCATCGACGGCGTGTTCGCTCAGTGCCCGTACATCTCGGGCATGTACGCGAACCCACCCGCCGACCTGCCATCGCTGCACGAGAATGACCTGTACTTCCTGGGCTGCGAGAACCTGGGCGCACTCGCGAAGGTGTACGACCCGTCCGGTGAGAATGCGACCAATCCGCTGGCATGGCCGATGCACGTCAGCGTCGAAGAACTGGAGGGCCTGCCTCCACACGTCATCTCGGTGAACGAGCTCGATCCGCTGCGCGATGAGGGCCTGACGTACTACCGCAAGCTGACCGCTGCAGGCAATGCAGCGGTCGCTCGGACGCTGAACGGCACCTGCCACGCGGGCGACGTCATCTTCCGCGGCGTCCTGCCCGACGTGTACGCCTCCACCGCCGCTGCGCTGCGTAACTTCGCCTATTCGGTGTAGCCAAACCGCCTCGAACCGTCGTCGCCGCCAGGAACGCCTGAGCGATTACATCTCAAGCCAGCGGTGTAAAGGGCACTCGTACGATGACCCAGCGAAGGGTGTCCTGCCGCGTTGAGTCAAATCAGGAATTGGTCAAGCTTCGGCAACCTACGACGCCCAAGACTTCGTGACGACACTTCAGCAGTCTTGACCGGAACGCTGGTCACATGACAGTGACATCGCTGGAGCAGCTCAGTCGCTGCTGAGCCCCAAGGCCAAATCAATTGCAGCAATTGTTTCGTCCATCGATCGCTCTACTGCATCCTGGCGATGGACTGCCGCAATTACTTGCAGTGCTGATCACAATCCCAATCCCTGATTCGGATTCCCCAGTGTAATTGTCTGGCTTACATCCTCGTCTGCCGCCAGGTACACATCAGGTCGTAGGCTTACGTGATCGGCGTCAGCAAGCGCCTTCCAAGCATCCGAGAGTTCACGCCAGTATGCAGAAATCTGATCACACTTCGCCCGCCGCTGGCCAAATGAGACATATTCATCCGCATGATCGTTCCAGAACTCTGAAGCTAGTTCGGTGCTCATTGCTCGATCATCAGCAATTGCCTGCGCATTGAACCAGATAGCTTCTCCCGGATCGTCTCGGCCAGCCATTATAGTTCCCCAGTAAGAAATAGCTTTGAGTGCATCAGTTCCATACGGATTAGATCAATCGCAATCCACCATCCACATCATCTGATTTGTCGAATAAACGTATCCGATCCCCAAGCCCTGTCAGCAGTCAACAGTACCAATTGCAGGCGACGAGCAAGCGCCATACAGAGACGATCCGCTAGCGAGAGTCCTTCAGCGCGAACGTATCGCCGAGCCGCCCACTCCGCATCGTCACGATTAACGGGCACGATGGCAATCAATCGACGCTCCATTAAGAAATCAGCAATCTGCCCAAGATCATGACCTTCGGCAAGAATCTGCTGAGATACTTCGGACCAGTTTGCTGCACCTCACAGTGCAGTTTCTTGCAGCATCGCCTGTTCAACCACATCTGCGCCCGCCTCGCCTTGAAGATAGGCCAAGAGTGCCGATGCATCCAAGACGACACTCATCGCAGATCTTCTCTGGCTGCTTCCTCTCTCCTCGACCTCAAGAGATCACTTACCATGCCACTACCGCTGAGCTGCGTCCGAATCGTACGCAAAGCTGCCGAGTAGCTCTCGGCTTGGTTAGCTGACGTATTTGTTCTTTGAGCGCTGCTGCAAAGACTCGCGATTAATTCTGTCATCCGAGTCCGCGTCGTTGCCGAAATTGGGTGCTGTGGGTCTTGATTGGCGACCGGCACTTCTTCGGTCGTTTCGCTCATGAGAGCAATCCTATTGTTTGCGATGGATCTAGTGGAAATCGGTCATGTGCGCATCGGGGATATCGACCCGCTCCGAGGTGTTCGATACGTGCGACGGGGCGACCACTTCTACGTGGTCGCATCGGCGGTGGCAGCAGTGGTGCGCCCCCCATCGAGGCGGTTGTCGATCCTCGCGGTTGGTGGGTCCACCGCTCCGCCACGCCAAACATCTTGCCACGGTAGGACGTTTGCCTTCGCAACTCAAAGTAGTTACCGCATCTAACGACATGCTTGGGCGACGGGGACGCCATCGTGCCGGGGGTACGCCGTCGCGAACAGCAGCGTTTGGGCGGCAAACAGGACGAGCGACATCAGCCATACCCAGCGCATCCCGCCGAGGAACTCGGCCGGCGACGCGGGTCGGCCGACGATGCCGATCGCGGCGGCGACAGCGAGTGCCACCGAGAGTTGGAAGATGGTGGTGCGGCCCGCGCCAGCCATCGCATATCGGGGTGGGGGCACATCGCGCATCGTCGCACCGACGAGCGGCGCGAAACCGCACGCGGCGCACAGGCCCATGGCCACACCGGGAATGAGCAGGCCCATCAGGTAGCTGGGTTCGGTGCCGGTCCACGCCAAGTGCATCGCAGCCGATGTCACACCCATCAGCCCGCCCACGACGAGAAGCGGACGCGGCCCGAGCCGATCTGCGAACCGACCGGCCATCGGGGCAAGCATCGAGGCCACCATCGGCCCGGGCGCGATGGCGAATCCCGATCTCAGCACCGACCAGCCCCAGGCGCGCTGAAGGAACTCGGGAAGGACGATCAGCCACGCAAAGAAGGCCGTCGCGAAGTTGACGGTGCCGAGATTGCCGACGAGATAGCTGCGGAGCCGGAACAAGCCCAGGTCGAACAGCGGCGCTGGGTGGCGATGCGCGCGCAGGACAAACAGGCACAGCAGCACGGCGCCCGCTGCCCACGCAGCGAGCGTCCCAGGGCTGGTCCAACCCCAGTCCGATGCCTGAACGATGGCCAGCAAGAAGGCTCCGACGCCAATCGAGGCCAGCGGCACACCCACGAGGTCCACCCGCCGCGCTACACCTTCGCCTCTGCTCTCAGCAAGCCAGGTCGGTCCGAGCAGCAGGGCCATCAGTGCCACCGGCACGTTGATGAGGAACACCGACCGCCAACCCAGGGCGTCGACGAGAAGCGCACCCACTGATGGACCCAACGCCGCCGCCAGCCCGCCCATGGCGCCCCAGACGCCGATGGCCATCTGTCGTCGCTCGATCGGAAACGCTGTCAGCAGCAGTGCCAGGCCAGACGGAAACTGCAGCGCTCCACCCAAGGACTGCAGTACACGCGCCGCTATCAGCAGCTCAGAGGAAATCGCGAGCCCTGACAGCAGCGAGCCGACGGCGAAGATTGCCAGTCCCCACAAGAACATCTTCCGGCGGCCGAATCGATCAGCCATCCAGCCTGCGGGCAGCAGCACCGACGCGACACCGATGTTGTACGCGGTGATGACCCACGACAGCATGGCCGCCGACGCGTCCGGGAATGCCTGCGCGATCTCATCACGGGCCAGCGCGATGACGGTGATCTCGAGCGCCACCATGAAGCCAACGAGCGACGTGACGAACAGAGTTCGGTACGCAGTTGCGTTCGACGTGGCGCCGGGATTGTCCAAGGTCAGGCCGCCGAGGGCTGAGAAACTTCGGACAGCGGCTGACTCGACGCACCTGTCGTGATCGAAGACGATCTGCCTGGCCAGATGGGAATCGAGCTCACCCGGCGACTAACTGTTGGACGCGCTGGTGCGACACGCCGAGCATCCGGGCCGAGTCGCGTCGTGAGATACCCGCATCGGCGAGTCGCAAGGCCGCGGCGCGCTGTCGGGCCAAATAGATTTCTTGCCGCTCTTGAGCCTGGTCACGAAGTCTCGCCAGCTCGTCGATATCGACGTCGACAACATCGAAGTGCTCGTCGAGTTCCAATTGCCAAGGGTCGTCGTCCACAGTGACGGCGATGGCTTCACGAACGTTGGTTGCCGCCTCGTCAAGCGTTCGACCGAACGTGTGCACGTCTGCCATGCCTTCGATCTCGACGAGCCATGCGTCATCATCGGCATCCCGACGGTATGTCACCGCATACGCCGTCATCGCTTCAGCCATCCTTTCCCGAGACACGATTCAAGCTGGCGCTCGATGGAGCGCAGCGTCCCGACGGGAATGTCGCGACCTGGGTGTACCGGCACGGTCGCCAGACAGTCACCGCAGCGCAGTCGTACATGTGATCCTCGCCGTCGCAACACCTGACACCCTGACCGGCGCAACCTGCGCAGCAGCTCGTCGCCGGTCACCTGTCAACTGTACTAGACACGCATGCCGACGATGCTGCGCGACGTCATCGGATTGGTTCGGCGCCAACCTCATAAGCCGAGGACTCGGGCGGCGTTGTCGCGCAGGTACTTGCGCTCGATGTGGGGCGGCAGGTCCCAGCTGGCCACAATGCGGCGCAGGTCGGTGAGCGGACCGCAGCTGGGGTAGACGCTCCCGAACAGGATCTGGTCGGGCAGCTGGCGGGCTAGCGCGGTCACGTAGTCATCCGATCCAGGTAGTGATAGGTCGTGGACGGCGTCCAGCTGCGAGCGCCGATGGGCCGGAATCGGAAGTCGATGACGCCGAAGGGCTCGTTCTCATCCCCGTCGGCAGCCACCACCGTCCCGTGGGGGGTCATTGCAGCGACGTTTAGACGGGGGCGTCGGCGGTGATGACGATCTTGCCGAAGAAGCGTCGCTCCTCCATGGCCCGGTGAGCCTCGACGCCGTCGGGCAGTGGCACCAGGGAATCGATCACGGGCACCAGCTCGCGCGACTGCACCATCCGCAGCAGCTCATCAAGGTCGTCGCGCTTCCACCCGTTGGAACCTCGGATGTCCATCTCGGCGGTCCAGATGAAGCGAAGGTCAGTCGGCGGGTTGTAGCCAGCGGTAGCGCCGCAGGTCAGGACACGCCCGCCCTGCCGCACGCATCGCAGCGAACGGGCCCAGGTGTCGCCGCCGGTGAAATTGACCACCACGTCGTAGCCGCCCCCGCCGAACAGGCCGCCGGTCTGTTCTCGGCAATAGCGGGCAATGTCGACCTCGGAGTAATTGATCGTCTCGTCGGCGCCCAGGTCAGCGAGGCGCTGGCACTTCTCGTCGGTGCCCGCTGCAGCGATCACTTTCGCACCGCGCAACACCGAGATCAGCAACGCGCTGGTGCCCACTCCCCCGCTGGCGCCCAGGATCAGCACGGAGTCGTCGGGGCCGACCTCGCCGCGGGTGATCATCATCCGGTGGGCGGTGCCGTACGCGACCGGCAGGCACGAAGCATCCTCGTAAGAAACGTCGTCGGGCAGCGAGATCAGCTGGCTTTCGCTCACGGTGACGTACTCGGCATAGGCGCCCCACAGGGTGTCGCCGATCATGGAGAACTTGCCGCTCCCGCGGTCCCAATGGACCGGGTCTGCGAGCACCCGGTCGCCCACCGACCATCCCTCGACACCTGGACCGAGCTCGGCAACCTGCCCTGCGGCGTCACAGCCCGGGATGCCCGGCAGCGGCACCCTGATCCCTGGCATTCCCCGGCGTGTGAATACGTCGTGGTAGTTCAGCGAGCAGGCCCGCACCGCGATCCGCACTTCGCCGGGTTGCAACTCGGGCGTGTCGATGTCGCGATACGACAGCACATCGATGTCGCCGTGCTCCGAGAAGACGATTGCTTTCATCGCAGTGCCCCTATTCGCCGACCTTCATCGGTCTCTCATGCCGCCGAGGCGCGGTCTCGTTCGACGGATGCGTCCATCTCGGCAAGCACGTCGCCGCGCAGTGCCCGCACTGTGCCGGCGTAGGCACGGGGGTCCAGCGTGTCGGCCAGCTCCGCAGCGACCTCGAGCGCCCGCTCGACGACCGCATCCGGCGCCACCGCCTCGTCGAGGAAGCCAGCTTGCGTCGCACCCACGCCGTCCAGCAGGCGGGCGTTCGCCACGCAGCGCTGCAGGTGACGCTTGGGCAGGCGTTCCTTGGAAATCGCCATGGCCCAGTCCGGCAGCGTCAGCGCTATCGCCACTTCGTTCAGCCCGATCCGCACGGGCGCATCGGGGCCGACGCGATGGTCGCAGCCCAGCAGCAGCAACGCTCCCGCTGCAACGGCATGGCCAGTGCATGCTGCCACCACGGGTACCGATGAGCCGTAGGCCCGCCGCACCATTGCGCCACCCGCTGACACCAGCTCGGTCATCGCAGCACGGTCGCCGCCGCGGATCACGTTGAGGTCGAACCCGGCAAAGAAGGCCCGTTGGTTGCCGGCGATGACCACCGCACCGATGCCGTCATCGGCCTCGGCTGCATCGATCTGCGCGTCCAGCGCCGCCAGCATCGACACCGAGAACGCGTTCGCCTTGCCGTCGTCCACCCGGACCAGCAGCACGCTGCCGTGTCGTTCAGCTGAGACCGTGCCATTGCCTGATTCCCCATTGCCTGATGTGCCATTGCCCGGTGTGCCTGCGTCATTCATCGTGCGAATGCTACGGCTGCGCCTCCCGGCGTGCCCGAGCCGAGGCCAGTGCAGGGCTGGTTAGGGTGCGCCCATGGCTGTGCCGGTTGCCGATGTGGAGATGCCCGAACTGGACCTCGATCCGGTCACATGGGAGGAGCAGCGTCAGCTGCTGCTCGGCCTGCTCGAAGACGACAACTGGATTGCGCGGACGCCGCTGGGCTACGTCATCACTCGCTACGACGACGCAACCGCCATGCTGCGCGACGACCGCTGGTACTCGGCCATCGGGCTGATCGCGGAGATGCAGGGCTACGACGACCCGGACTTCAGGCGGCGCTCGGGCCGAAACATCTTGGCCATGGAAGGTGACGAACACCACCGGATCCGTCGCCTCGTCGGACCCGCCTTCACACCGAAATCAGCCGAGCGACTGCGACCCTTCATGGCCGAGGTCATCGACGAGTTGCTCGATCCGATCTGCGCACGGGGAGAGGCCGAGTTCGTCAGCGAGGTGTGCGAGCCGTATCCGATCCCGATCATCTGCGAGATGCTGGGTGCTCCTCGCGAGGACTGGAAGCTGTTCGGACGCTTGGCGACTGACATTTTCCGCATCTTCAACGGCAACCTCCACCGGGACGGTCCGGCCATCGTCGCTGCGCAGAGCGAGATGGAGGCTTACATGACGGCGCTCATCGCCGAGCGCCGAGCGGCGCCGCGTGACGACCTGCTGTCCGATCTCATCGCCGTGTCCGAAGCAGGCGATCGGCTGTCGACGGAGGAGTTGTTGTCGCTCGCCAACTCGTTGCTGTTGGCAGGCACCGACACGACTCGCAACCAGCTCGCGTGCGCGGTGGCGCTGTTCGCACAGCACCCTGAACAGTTCCGAGTCCTGGCGGACGATCCATCGTTGGCACCGGGAGCCGTCGAAGAAGTCATGCGGTATCTCGGCGCGATACGCGGCACGGCTCGTTACGCCAGCGGGCCGATCACCTACCGCGACATCGAGTTCCCGGCCAACACCTTCATCTTCCCTAGCCTTGTGGGCGCCAACTACGACGGCGAGAAGTTCGTCGAGCCCACAGACTTCGACATCACGCGCCGTTCAGGCACCCCGCACATGACCTTCGGCAGCGGCATCCATCACTGCTTGGGGGCCTTCTTGGCCCGGGCAGAGCTGCAGGAGGCATTCAAGGCCATCGCACGCCGCATGCCGAACCTTGAGCTCGACGGCAACGTCGAGTGGAAGCCGCTCTCGAACGGGATCTGGGGTCCGGCGGTTCTGCCCATCAGGTTCACGCCGGGGCACTGACCCCAGCCACTGCGCAGATGGGCCGCTTGCGCGACGCCTTCAGGGTCACGCCCGCAGCGACAGGACTGGGCGATGCCGTGCCGACACTGGGCTCGGCGGCAGCTGCCGATGCGGTCGGCGACGGGGTCGACTTCGACCGCGTGCGCTGGGGCCGCGTCGTGCTCGTGGCCTTCTCCGGGGTGGTATCGCACATCTTCGGTCGGGCCACCATCGGAGTACTGCTCCCCGCCATGGCCCCCGAACTCGGGCTGAGCGACACGCTGGTCGGCGCACTCGGTTCGACGAATATGGGCGCCTACTTCACGGGTGTAGTGATCGTCACGTTCAGCGCGGGCCGTGTCGAACCGTTCACGCTTCTGCGAGCCGGCATCGTCACGTCGACGATCGGCCTCGTCGTGGTGGGAACGGCGTCGTCTCCGTTCGCTGTGGTGATCGGA
The DNA here is from genome assembly GCF_965237655.1 of Candidatus Poriferisodalis sp. GTDB lineage: Bacteria > Actinomycetota > Acidimicrobiia > Acidimicrobiales > Poriferisodalaceae > Poriferisodalis. The sequence continues at coordinate 311,581 of NZ_CBDEGB010000002.1, read as the reverse complement.
ACTGCACTGGCGGGCCTCGGCGGCGGGGGTATCTGGCTCACCGCTCCAGTCATCGCCAGCGAGGGAGTGCCTGCGGCTCGGCGCGGCGCCGCGCTCGGCGTGCTCACCGCCACCATGGGCGCAGCATTCATCGGCGTTCCCCTGGCAACTGCGGCGATGCGCAACGTGGCTGGCAGCGACGCGATCTGGCGGCCGCTCTGGCTGGGCGAGGCAGCGATCTCGATACTGCTGCTCGTTGCGCTGACGCTGTTCGTCAGGGTGGGGAGAACCGAACGGGTAGACGCCGTCGGCGGACTCGCAGCGTTGCGGCAGATTCAGGGCTGGAAGCGGACCGTCGTGGCGTACATGGCCTTCGCCTATACGACGTCGTCGTTCGCAAACTTCCTGGGTCTGGCACTCGAGCGCGACCACGGCTTCGACCGCTTGGCCGCCACGCTGGTGTTCTCCGGCATGGGGGCGGGTTCGATGGTCGGCGCTTTGGCGTTCGGCCGTCTCAGCGATCGCATGGGCCGTCCCGCCACGATGGCGACCGTGATGGCCATCAGCGCATGCACCGGTGTCGTGCTGGCGGCGCGCGTTCCCAATGCAGCAATCATCGTCGCCGCCGTGGTCGTGTTCGGCGGCGCATCGTTCGCCTACCCATCGCTTACCGCCACGTTTGTGAGCGATCACGTTGCCGACCGCACGTTTGCGGCTGTGCTCGGCACGATGACAATGTTCTATGGCCCGGTGGCCGTCATCGGTCCAGCGGCGAGCGGTTGGCTCGCTGACAGGACAGGCAATTTCGACGCGACCTACGGAGTCATCGCGGTGATGGCCCTCACGTCATGCCTCTGCATGGCGACGATGCGCCGTTCTCGAAGTACGGCGCCGCAGCAGGCGCCGACTGGCTGAGCGCTGGCTCAGCCCTCCATCAGCTGCTTCTTCATGGCAGCCGCGGTTGCCAGCTTCAACGAGCGGCTCGGGCCAATCTCGATGGACTCGCCGGTCTGGGGGTTGCGTCCCATCCGGGCGCCACGTTCGGACATGGAAAAGGCGCCGAATCCTGGCCAGGTGATCTTGCCACCGGCCTTCACCTCCGCCGCGACGAGATCGAAGAACGCTGACAGCGTCCGCTCTGCGTCGCCCGCAGTTACACCGGCTTGAGCGGCTACCGCCTTAATGGTCTCTGCCTTGTTGGCCACGGTCCAGTTCCTCTCACAAAGGGATTCGGGGTATCACCTCAGCACACAAACAGGCCGAAGTGGTGGAATTGCGGCCCGCTGTCTACCGGTATGAGGGCTCCGACGCACCTCACGCCTGGGGATCGGCGGGCGTTTGATGACGTACTTCCACCTTGACATCGAAGGCGTCTCGCAGGCCGTCGCCGACGTAGTTGACCGACAGGACGGTGATCACAATGGCCAAACCGGGGGCCCACACGAGCCAAGGCGCAGTCGTCACCAGCCCCTCATTGCCGCCGAGCATGTTGCCCCAGGTGGCACCGTGCACTGGGCTGACGCCGAGGCCGAGAAAGCTCAGAACTGATTCAGCCAGGATCGCCGCTGCGACTGCCAACGAGACTGCCGCCGTGATTTCGCCCACCAAGTTCGGCAACAAGTGCCGAAACAAGATGCGCGGAGTCCCTGATCCCATGGCTCGGGCAGCGGCGATGTAATCGTGCTCACGCAACGCCAGCGCCTTGGCGCGAATGATGCGCGCGAGTGGCATCCATCCGAGCAGCGACAGCACCAGAACCACGTCGAACACGCTCCCGCCAAGGATCCGAGCCAGCAGGATCACCACCATGAGGCTCGGAAGAGCGAGCAGCGTGTCGATGATCCGCATGAGCGCGGCATCGACGAACCCGCCGCGGTATCCGGCGACAAGACCGACGAGCGTGCCCATCACCGATGCCAGAATCGCCACCGACACACCGACCAGCAGCGAGATGCGGCCGCCATAGAGAACACGGCTGAACGTGTCGCGACCGAGAGTGTCGGTACCCAGCAGGTAGTCGCGGCTCGGGCCAGCGAGCAGATCGTCGAGATGCTGCTCGGTCGCGGGATGTGGCGCGATGAGGTCGGTGCCGGCAACGACCGCCGCGACGAGCACAAGTGCCACCAGCGCCACGACCGAGAGCCGATGCTGGGCGAATCGCTGACACGCCTGCGCTAGGGGCCCATGAGCACGAGCGCGATCAGCGAGCACCACGCCGGATCCTCGGGTCAAGCACGCCGTACAGCAGGTCGGCGACGAAATTCAGGGCGTACACGGCGACTGCCACGGCCATTACCGCAGGCAGCAGTACTGCGTTGTCCCCGCGTGCAGGGCGTCAAGGAACAGCAGGCCCATGCCCGGGTACTGAAACACCTGCTCGGTCACGATGAGACCGCCAACCAACAAACCGATGTCGAGGGCAGCCTGTGTCGTCAGCGGGATCAAGGCGTTGCGCACGCCGTGGCGGAGCACAACGACACGTTCGGACAGACCCTTGGCGTACGCCGTGCGCACGTATTCAGCGCTGAGGGCATCGAGCAGCCCCGCACGCATGTAGCGGCTGTAGACGGCAACCAGCTGCAATGACAAGGCCATGGTCGGCAAGGCGAGATGACGAGCACGGTCGATCAGATCGAAGCCCTCCTGACCCGGGGAATACAGACCAGCCGTCGGCAGCAGTGGCGGGGTAACTCCCAGCCAATTCGCGAGGTACAGGCCGAAGAAGAGCTGCAGCATCAAGCCGAGCCAGAACACCGGGATCGAGAGACCGAAGAACGACGTGGTGGTAGCTGCGTAGTCGATGAGCAAGCCGCGTCGCGCGGCTCCGAGCGTCCCCAGGACGATGCCCACCATCAGCGACAGCGTCACTGCGACAGCGACGAGCACCAGTGTGTTCACCAAAGCGGTCCGCACCAGCGGCCACACCTCGGCTCCGTTTTGCACCAGCGACGTGCCAAGGTCGCCGGTGACGAAGTTGCTCAGCCAATGGAAGTAGCGGGTCCAGAACGGCAAGTCGAGTCCCAGAGCCTCGACGTATGCGGCGCGGTCGGCAGCCGAGATCCGCGGGTTGACAGCGAACAGCGCTGTCGGCTTCGTGATGTTGTCTGCTGCCTAGAACGCGCCCAGCGAGATCACAGCCAGGATCGGCAGCGTGACTGCGAGCCGTCTGAGCGCGTACCCCACCATGACGCTGTATCAGCCCGAGACCGAAGCCATCAGCGGGCCATCAGGGAGTCATTCGCCGCTGACCGTCCAGTCGTACATGTCGAAGAAACCTCCGTAGCGACTCGACACGTACGCCCCCGGGCCAGACACCACCGTCTCGTTCCAAGCCAACAGGTTCGGCAGCACGTACAACGGGATCCACGGCACGTCATCCGCGAGCAGCGCTCCGAGTTCATGGACCATGACCAGCCGAGCAGCCGGATCCACCTCGCGTCGATGGCGAATGCCAGATCGCTCGCAGCCTGGCTGCGATAGGCCGTGAAGTTCTGCCCGGAGTACCCGTTCTCGGAGGTCGGCACGCCTTCGATGTCGTAGTACACCGTGACGGACGGGTCTGGATCGGTGCTGTTTGCGAACAGCGCCACCGGACCGAAATTCAGCACCGGCAGCCGGTTCTGGAACAGCTCGCCCGCGTCGTAGTTGATGATCTCCCAACCGATGCCGAAGGGTGCCGTCATCTCGACCACGAGCGCCTGCACGTCCTCGCGTCGTTTGTTGCCGGCCACGGTGTTCCACGCAAGCACGAGTTCTTCGCCTTCAGGGTTCACCCACAGACCGTCGGGGTTAGGACGGGTCCAGCCCTCGGCCTCGAGCAGCCCAGCAACCTTGGCGGCGTCCTGACGGTAGTGGGCGAAGTCGTCGTCGCACCACTCGCCGAAACCGGGGTTCCAACCGGTGCATTACAGCACTTCGGGGTCCGGGACGATCGAGCCGAGCGCGACGTCCGCGATGCGCTCCCGGTCAAGGGCGTACGCGAGTGCTTGACGCACGTTGCGAGTGACATCGAAGCGTCGATCGGGCGCGTCCTGGTTGATCCAGAGCCCCTCAATGAATGTCCCTGCGCCGACCACGAAGGTCAGATCGCCGGTGATGCGCTCACGGGCGCCCGGAAACGGCTACGGGAAGGCGGCCATCGCCTCGCCGGTCTGCAGTGCGAGGATCTCCGAGTCGGTGTCTTCGCGAGGCACCATGACGACCTCGTCGAGCAGCGGGATCCGATCCGCGTCCCAGTAGTCGCGATTCGGCACCAGGATCTGCTGCTCGGTCGACCATGAGTGCTGGATCCACGGGCCGCCAGAGAACGTGATCTTGTCGTTCCACTGGTCGGCGATGTCGGTGTCGGGCCCCAGTTCGTGTGCTGGCAGAACCAGGTCGAACAGCGTCTGCCACGGCGCATAGGGCTCGCTGAACGTGATCACTGCGGTGTGCGGATCGGAGTGGTCGATGTCGGTGATGAGGTCGTAGCCCGGGGTGCTGAGCGTGCCGGTGGTGTCGAGCACAGCGCGCCAGGTGAACCACACGTCGCTGCTGGTGATCGGCGTGCCGTCGCTCCACGTCGCCGCGGGGTTCAGCTGGAATGTGAGCTGAAGGTGCGGTCGTCGGCCGTGACGACGCCACCGTTGCCGACGCTCGGCTCAACGGTAAGCAACGACGACGCCACATACGTGTTCTTCGTGTCCAGCTCCATCAGCCGAGGCAGCACGTGAATCAGCGTCGACCACAGCGTCCACGTGGCGTTCCTGCACGACGTCACCGGGTTCAGGCACTCGGGCCACTGCTCGACCGCCAGCACGCGCGTGCCGCCGCCCGGGCCGTCATCGGCGCTGTCCGTGCCGCTGCCTGCGGCCGTCCCGCCGTCGGTGGCTGCAGGCCCAGACTCGTCGACCGATGTGCCGCTGCACGCGGTGAGCATCAGCGTGGTCGCGAAGGCTGCGGCAGCCCAGCGTCGTCGCGTTGCTTGTCGCGGCATCGCAGCCTTGGCACGCCTCACGTCGCGTGTTGGCCGATCATCAGCAAAAGTGGCTGTCATGGCAGAAAAATACGCTGTGCTGACGGCCGCAGGCGGCCGCTGGGCATCGGTCAAGGCTGGCGCGGCGCCCTTCCCGCCTTCTCTGCGCAATTTTGCCGCCTGTGGCGGCATTTCTGCACAGAGTCGAGGCGAACCGGGCTGACAGGCACCGCTGCGGTTCCGCTCGACCTCTGAGCACCTGCAGGACGCGTCTGGCAGAGTTTGCGGGATTCGGGGCCGGGCATGCCGGCCAAATGGCGACACGGGAGCGCACCGAGGTGCTGGACGGCTACCGCATTTTGGATCTGACCGACGACCGGGGGCATTTGGCCGGGATGCTGCTCGCACACCTCGGCGCCGAGGTGGTGCTCGCCGAGCCGCCCGGCGGACACCGCACCCGTCACCGCGGCCCCTATGTGGACGACGTCACGGATCCGGAGCGGTCGATCGAGTTTCTGGTCTACAACCGGGGCAAGCACTCGGTGGTCATCGAGAACTCAGCTCAGATCGCCGAGCTGGCAGCCCACTGCGATGCGGTGATCTCGTGTGGTGCATTCGTCGTCGACTTCGATGTGCTGCGTGCCGCCAACCCCCAGCTCGTGACCGCCTCGATCACGCCGTTCGGCGAAACGGGGCCAAAGACCGGCTGGGTGGCAACCGACCTCACGATCGCCGCCTCAAGCGGCACGATGTCGCTGACGGGCGACCGTGACCGGGCACCGGTGCGCATCGGCTCACCCCAGACCTGGCACAACGCTGCGGTGGACACCGCCGGCGCGATCCTCATGGCGCTGCACGAGCGGCAGACCTCGGGGCTGGGCCAGCACGTGGACGCCTCGGCCCAGCAGTCCTTCGTCGACTGCACGCAATTCCAGATGATGGCCGTGCTCACCGGCGGCGAGGTCCCGGTGCGGCTCCCGGGCGCCGTCAACCTGGGCGGCTTCCTCATCCCGTGGGTGTACGAGTGCGCTGACGGCTACGTGACCATCACGTTCCTGTTCGGCCCGATGATCGCACCCTTCACGAGCCGGCTCCTGACATGGGTCTGCGAGGAGGGCTACTGCGACGCCGAGCTGCGGGACAAGGATTGGGTCGACTTCGGCATGGCCATCTTCGAAGGCCGCGAGTCGATGGACACCTTCGACCATGCCATCAAGTGCTTGACCGCGTTTGCGGCCTCAAAGACGAAGGCGGAGTTGCTCGAGCGAGCACTGTCGGACAACCTGCTCATCGCGCCCGTCACGACGACTGCCGACGTGCTCGCGCTCGATCACCTGGGTGTGCGCGACTACTGGCAGCTGACCGAGGTGCCTCGCGTCAGCGGTCCTGAACCAGTGCGGCTGTGCGGCGCGATGGCCAAGACCACCGGCGGCCCGCTCCCAGACTTTGCAGCCGCACCGCGTTTCGGGGAGCACGCGGGGCGGTACTTGACGGCCGATGGAGCGGCCGGGCCGGCGATCACGTCCCGTCGGGGGGCAGAACTCACCCCCACCGGGCGATCGATGGAGCGCCCGCTAGAAGACGTCAAGATCCTCGACTTCATGTGGGCGCTGGCGGGGCCTGGTGCGACTCGAACCCTGGCCGACTACGGCTCAACCGTCGTCAAGGTGGAAAGCGAGCTGCACCCCGACGTCCTGCGCGGCGTCCATCCGTTCATCGGCGAGGAAGGCGGGCAGGAGAACGCGCTGCAGTTCCACTCGATCAACGCAGGGAAGATGGACTTGACACTCGACTTGTCGCTGCCCGAGGCCCGCGACGTGATCCTGGACCTCACTGCGTCGTGCGACGTGCTCACCGAGTCGTTCTCGCCGAAGGCGATGGCGAATTGGGGCCTCACCTACGACGTGCTGCGCGAAGTGAATCCCGACCTCGTGATGTTCTCCAGCTGCCTGATGGGCCAGACCGGGCCGATGCGCATGTACGCCGGCTTCGGCACGATGGCCGCCGCGATCGCCGGCTTCTATCCGGTGACCGGCTGGCCCGACCGCATCCCGGCTGGCCCGTTCACCGCCTACACCGACTACATCTCGCCGAAGCTGGGCGTGATGCTGATCCTGGCTGCGCTGGCCGAGCGGGATCGAACGGGCCGGGGCCAGCACATCGATTTCTCCCAGATGGAGGGGGCGCTGCACTTCTTGGCGACCGAGTTCGCCGACGAGGAGATCAATGGGCGCACTGCCGGTCGCAATGGCAACGCTGACCGCCACATGTGCCCTCACAGCGTCTATCCCGCAGCCGGCGATGACCGCTGGGTCGCGATCGCCTGCGAGACCGATGCGCAGTGGAGCGCGTTGGCGGGACTGCTTGTAGGGGCCGCAGGCGAGAACAGCGATCTGGGCCACGCCCTGTTGGCGATTGGCGCAGACGCTGACCTGGCGGCCGTGGACGTTGCAGGTCGACAATCCCGCAGCGACGCCATCGACGCTGCGATCGCCGCTTGGACTGAGCCCCAAGAAGCAGCCGCCATCGAGGCGGCGCTGCAGCAGTGCGGCGTGCCAGCACATCGGGTGAACGACGCTGCCGATCTCATGGCCGACCCGCAGATCATCGCCCGCGAGCACTTCTTGTCGGTACCCCACGCCAAGCACGGCCACACCTGGGTGGAGGACAGCAATTTCGAGCTGTCTCGCACGCCCGGACGGCCGCTGTGGGGCGGCCCGATGTTCGGCGAGCACAACATGGAAGTGCTCGAAGGCATCCTCGGTTACGAAGCCGAAAAGATCGCCGAACTCGTCATCGCCGGCGCCATCACCTGACAGCGCAGCACGGCACGCCCGCAGCGCCCCACAATGTCGCCATGAACAACGACAGCAACGGGTCAGGCGCCGGCAGACAGAACATCTCGAGCGGCGGTCCATATGAAGCCATCGGCGGCTATTCGCGCGGGGTTCGCCTGGGCAACTACGTGGCCGTGTCGGGTAGCACCACGCTCGGACCCGATGGCGTGGCGCACCCAGGTGATTGCTACCGGCAGGCGAAGGCGATCTTCGAACTCATCGAAGGTGTGCTCAACGAAGCGGGTGCCCAAATGAGCGATGTCGTGCGGACACGGTCGTTCGTGACCGACATCGGCACGACCGGGGACTTCATCCGTGCCCACGGAGAGGTCTTCGGTGACATTCGCCCTGCTTCCACCCTCGTCGAGGTGTCGGCGCTGATCCATCCCGATCTGGTCATCGAGATCGAAGTCGACGCGATCATTCCCTGAAGGCCGCTGGACGCGATGGCGCTGGCACTCAACCCCGCCAGCGAGGCCAATCGACCATTAGGTCGCCGCATGCCGTGATTGTATACAACAATCTATCCGTGAAAATAGGCAATAAACGGCTGTTATTCCGTACAGGAATAGCTGTGGTAACGCGCTAGCATTGGCCGTATCGACAACTACATCCCTCGTGTCGCCGACAGTGTGCTGCGCCGCCATCTCGCGGCGTGGCCTGCTGAGTTCGTCACCGGACCGCGTGCCGTGGGCAAGACGACGACGGCGCTGCGTCACGCCGCATCCACGCTGCGGCTCGATCAGACATCTGACCGCGGGCTGGTCCTTGACGACCCTGACGTTGCCTTGCGCGAGGGTCCGTTCCCATTGCTCATCGACGAGTGGCAGCACGCGCCTGAGGTTCTGGGTGCCGTCAAGCGCGCTGTCGACACGCAGATTCCCACGGGAGGACAGTTCATCCTGACCGGATCGTCGCGCAATGACCTGCACAGCGGTCAATGGCCTCTGGTAGGCCGCTCGCTTGCCACGCACATGTGGCCTCTCACAGGCAGGGAACGCTTCGGCAATGCCGCTGCCGATTCGCTGTTCGACCGCTGGGATTCCAGTGCGCGCTTCACTGTGCCTCCCGCGCCACCGGACCTGCTCGACTACCTCGACATCGCGCTCGACGGCGGCTTTCCCGGTGCTCTTGTCGCTGCGGCAGCAGGCGCCCGAAACGATTGGATGCGCACATACGTCGACACGACCGTGGTGCGTGACCTGCCTGAACTCGCCGCAGCCCACGGACGACGACGACACCCCGATGCGCTGCGGCGCTACTTGGGCGCCTGCGCACTGCACACCGCAGGCGTGGTACCCGATACGGCACTGGCACATGCGGCCGGGATGGACCGGCGCACTGCAGTCGGCTACCACGGCACGCTCAACGTCCTCCGCCTCGTTGCCGACGTGCCCGCATGGCACTCGAACCAGCTCAAGCGCTTGACGTCGATGCCGAAGCGCTTGCTCGCAGATTCCGGATTGGCGGCATGGCTGATCGGCACCGATAACGACGCCATCAGGCGGGATCCTGCAGTGCGCGGTCGGATCGTCGAGACCTTCGTCGCTGCGCAACTCCGCGTCGAGATTGAGGCGGCACAGCGTCGAACCACCATGTTCCACCTGCGCACACAGGGTGGGGAACACGAGGTCGATCTCGTGGTCGAGTTCGGCACGCGGCTGGCGGCGTTCGAAGTGAAGACGTCGAGCGGGCCTTCTGCGAGCGACGCCCGTCACCTTGCATGGTTGCGCGACAACTTGCCCGTGGAACAGTTCGCTGGAGGTGTCGTCTTCCACACTGGAGCCCGGCGCTACGGCCTGGGCGATCGCATCGAGGCGGTGCCGATCGCAGGTCTGTGGGGCTGAGAGCGTGCGTGCTCTGGTTCAACGGGCTTCCGACGCCCGGGTGCGCGTCGCTGGGCAGGTCATCGGCGAGATCGGACCCGGGCTGTGCTGCCTGGTGGGAGCAACGCACGACGACAGCCGGGACTCAGCGCGGAAGCTCGCCGGCAAGATCTGGAACCTGCGCATCTTTGCCGACGAGAACGGCCAGATGAACCGCTCTGTGGCCGAGACCAGCGGCGAGGTGCTGGTGGTCAGCCAATTCACGCTCTACGGCGATACTCGCAAGGGCCGCCGTCCTTCATTCGTCGCTGCGGCCGCTCCCGACTTTGCCGCTGAGTTGATCGACGAACTGGTCGCCGAGCTGCAACGCTTGGGCGCGACCGTGGCGACGGGCTCGTTCGGGGCCCACATGGCCGTCGAGTTGACGAACGACGGCCCCGTGACGCTGATGCTCGAAGTCTGAGCTGGCCAGCCATCGGGGGAGCTGCTGTGCCCAGCACCGAAGATTCTGAAGAATTTGTTGAGTCCGCACCGAACTATTCGAACTATTCAACTTGGGCGAGTACGCGGCGTCGCGCGCTGCGGAGACCAAGGTCGCGACGCATTCTGCGACCTCGCCGGTGCGGTCACCGGCTACTACGAGATGACTGGCTGGGCTGACCGGGCACCCGCAGGACCGTTCCTCGCCTACACCGACTACTCAGACGCAGCAAGTGCTTGGTAGGGCACGTCCAGCTCGAGATCGTGCGAGAGCGGCGTGCCCGCGGCGGTGCACACTTGGGTCTGGGAGCGGGCTTGACCGTCACTCGACATCGCGCACGCGGTTGCTGCCGGGAGCGACAACGTCACGTCATCGGTGCCGCTCGGCTTGACATGGATCTCCCAGAGGTCACTGCGCCCGTCGACGCGCTTGAACTTGAGGGCTCTGCCGTTGGTCACTTCCAGCAAGTCGTCACGCAGCGTGCGGTAGCTCACAGCGATCGACTCGCTGAACTGGACGCGTACGGTGAACTTTCGCGTGCCGGCATAGGATTGCGGAACGGTCGACTCGACGAATTCGGCAGTCAGAACCGGGGCGTCGCCCTCGTCGCCGTCGCCGTCGTCGCCATCATCACCGTCGTCGCCGTCGTCTGGTGAAGGCTCAAGCAGCGCAGCCGATTTGAGCGTGAAGCTCGGACCAAGCTGTGCATCAGATCGGGTACGGACTCCCTCTGAATTGTCCGGCGGGCATGCCGCCGGAACAGTCGCCGTCAGGGTGCCCCCGTACGCGTAGGGCTGCGCAGACGATGCCTGGTTGAGGTGGAACGGTGTGCTGATGTCGCCCCACGACGTCTGCGCCCGAACCACCACCTTGTACTCGACAGTGTTAATCAGGCCAAAAATCACATATTCCAAGTCGTCATGACTGTCGCCGTCGCTGCAGGGGTCAACGCTCGAGATGAGGTCGCTGCGGTTCCAGCGCGATATGAGGAACTGACTGTGAGCCGTGGCGTCGATCCAGTAGACGTAGTAGTCGATGTCGTCGGCATCGGCGAACTGCGGCCACGTCACCTTCAGGCTGCTGTTGCCGCGCGTCAGGGTCGGCTAGTGGATCGGTGCGGGGCGGGTACGGGTGCGGTCCGTCAGCGATTCGCTCCACGGACCGAACCCATACTCGTTGCCGGACCGAACTTGGAACACGTATCTGACGTCGCGCTCCAGACCCTCGACCCAGTGGTAGTAGTCCGTATCGGATGTCTCGACCGTCCAATTCTCGTCGGACATGTCCGTCGCATCCTCACGTATATAGCGGACCTCCGCACGGTCAGAGCTGACATCTCCTTCAGGACTCCAGATGAGCAACATCCAAGTAGTTCCCCACGAGTACAGACAGCAGGTAGGCGCCTCCATGACTGCGACATTTTCGTCGACTTCTGATTGCGCCTGCGCGTGTGTCGGCACTGCCGCAATGAACACCGCCACACACAGCGCCGCGGCGATTCGCTTCCAGAGGACATGAACCGATTTGTGCACATCAGTGAATGTAGTTCATAATATTGTGCGGCTGCGCCCCGGCGGAGCGAAGACTGGGCGCACATCGCAGCTGTGAGCGATTCGGGCAACCAGCCCGTCTTAGCCAACTGACCAGCCAGCGGGGGAAATGCCGACACATCCAATATGCCCGCCGGCAATGCGCAGATTCCCAACAAGGCGCCTACGCGGCGTCTTTGCCGCTCTTGTGCTGGTGCTGACGGTGGTCGCCCCCGCAACAGCGCCCGCGGCGGCTGAGCTCGCGGTGGCGGTGGCGGTGGCGGCCCGGCCTGTTGGGCTTCGGCTGGTGGCGGCCGCCCACGACCAGATCTCCATCGCGTGGGACGACCCCGGCGACGCCTCCATCAACGGCTACCAGATCCTGCGGCGCCTGCGCGACAGCTACGCCGTGGGCCGCTTCGACGTCGTCGCCGACGACACCGGAACCGCTGACACCGCCTACACCGACGCCGAGGTGACCCCCAGCACCCGTTACGTGTACCGGGTCAAAGCCATCAACTCCGCCGACACCAGCCGGCAGTCGACATACCCCCCCCCCCCCGCTGAACGATCCCGACAACAGCGACGGGGGTGACAGCAAAGACGACGGGGGCGACAGCGAGGAGACAGACGCCGCCAAGGTCCTCCGCAACAAAATCGTCTTCGTCAACAACCCCCCGCCGCAAGACGTCCAACCCCGACTACAAACAACCGACAACCTCGACCGCACCCGTTTCGGGGAGTTCTCGTTGCATTCCGACAACGCCGATGCGCGCGGCTTGTGGTCGGACGGGACGACGTTGTGGGTGGGCGACGACAGCGACGCGAAGGATTACGCGTACAAGCTGTCGGGGGGGTTATGGGGACCGGGACTCGGCCAAGGACATATCGGGGGCGTCGACCGACGCGTTCTACGTGACCGGCCACCAGGACCGGCTGTGGTTGGGCGACGACGGCGTCGCCACCGGCAACACCCACCCGATGGCCTACGCCTACGACCTGCCGGGCCGCACCCGGGCGGCGGCGGACTTCGAGCTGCGCGAATACATCGACGCCGACTTCAACGTCGCGGGGGTGAACTCCAACCGGGGCATGGCCACCGACGGGAACTACCTGTGGGTGGCCGACGCCACCTCGGTGGTGCAGGCGTTCCGCCTGTTCGACGACCCCGACACCCCCGAGAACGACTACGGCACCAACGACACCGGACGCGATCTCGACTTCGACGACAACGGCGACTCGTTCAGACCGTTCGGCCTGTTCACCGACGGCGCCACCATGTGGGCCGTCGCCACCGGCGAGACCACCGCCAAGGCGTTGAACCTCGCCGACGGCACCCGCAACACCGCAGCCAAGTTCACCTTGCGCACAGACAACGCCATCCCCTACGGCATCTGGTCCAACGCCATCACCATGTTCGTCCTCGACAACGCCGACCACAAGATCTACACCTACCGCATCGGCGACGTGGAGGTGTCGGGAGCTGTGGTGGGGGGTGTGGCCCATGTGTCTGCTGGCGGGTAGCACTCGTGTGTATTGGGTGGGAAGGGGTCTTCGACGCGGGTGGAATGCTCGGGCGGTGATGGGCCGTTGGGCAGCGATGCCGTGGTGCCGGGGGCGGGCAGCGGCCGCCATTACGAGATGGTGTCGGCAGACGGGTTCCATTCATGCGCGCTGTTGGACGACGGCGCCGCGAAGTGCTGGGGCAACAACCGGTTCGGCCAGGCGCCGGCTGATCGCTCGCACAACGATACGAACCTGGGCTATGTGTCGGTTGATGCGGGGGTGTGGCACACGTGCGCAGTGGTCGATGACGGGTCTTTGGACTACTGGGGCCGCAACGACGACGGCCAGCTCGACGCCCCGGCGCTGGAGGGAGGCCGGGAGTGGATCCAGGCGTCCGCGGGCGGGTATCTGGGCGGCATCAGCACTAACGGGGCGTTGTCGCATTCGCGCACCTGCGGGCTGGTGATCGACGGCACAGTGCGCTGCTGGGGCGACACCCCCCATGGTCTCGACGAGGTGCCGCACGCCAAGCACGGCCACACCTGGGTGGAGGACAGCAATTTCGAGCTGTCGCGCACGCCCGGACGGCCGCTGTGGGGCGGGCCGATGTTCGGCGAGCACAACATGGAAGTACTCGAAGGCATCCTCGGCTACAACGCCGACAAGGTTGCCGAACTCGTCATCGCCGGCGCCATCACCTGACAGCGCAGCACGGCGTGCCTGCCGCGCCACACAATGTCGTCATGAACAACGACAGCAGCACTTCAGGCGCCGACAGGCAGAACATCTCGAGCGGCGGGCCGCTTGAAGCCGTCGCCGGCTATTCACGGGGGGTGCGCCAGGGCAACTATGTCGCCGTGTCAGGTAGCACAACGCTCGGACCCGATGGCGTGGCGCACCCGGGCGACTGCTACAGGCAGGCGAAGACGATCTTCGAGCTCATCGAGAGTGTGCTCAACGAAGCGGGTGCCCAGATGAGCGACGTCGTGCGGACACGGTCGTTCGTGACCGACATCGCCATGACCGAGGACTTCGTCCGTGCCCACGGAGAGGTCTTCAGCGACATCCGACCCGCTTCGACCTTCGTCGAGGTGTCGGCGCTGATTCATCCCGACCTGGTTATCGAGATCGAAGTCGACGCGATCATTTCCTGACGCTTGCGGCAGACGTTCGCCGACGCCCCGTTGCGGCGCGAGGGATGAGTCCGACTACTCAAACAGGTCAGAACGCGAGCCGACAGGGTGGCGACCGGGCTCGGGGTTGGGGACGAGCACTTCGCACTCCATGGCGTCAGGGTCCCGGAAGAACAGGCTGAGTTTGCGCCCGAAGTCCGTGACGGTGCCGTCGGTGGCGCCAGCGTCCATCAGTTGCCGCCTGATGTGGCCGAATTGGTCAAGATCGGCGGCACGAAGACCGATGTGATCAAGTCGGCCGCGACCGAACATCGGCGTCTGGTGCTCGGCCTGGTCGTTGCCTTCGATCTCGAACACGTTGAGCTCGGTACTGGGTCCGATGTTGATCACGGTCATGCGAGGCCCGCCGGGGTATTCCTCGCCGTCAAACTCGATCGTGGCCCCGAACATGTCGATGTAGAACCGCTGCAGCGCGTCCGAATCTCCAGTGATGACCGCTACGTGGTCCAGTCCGAGTGTCAGCATTGCACTCTCCTTTCGTTGCTGACGGCTCCGCCGCTCAGAGCGCTTGGCCTGCGTCAGGTTCGGGAGTGCTCGCCGCCGCCATTGGGGGCGTTTGCGATGCTGAGCCTTTGGCCGTGGTGAGTATAGGCACTGTATTGCGCAAAGTTCCTGTGACGACGGGAGCCGATGCCCTCGACGGCGTTGCCTATCGAGCGCATCTGACTGCGATCAGCCGAAACCTACGCTGAGCGCGTGCGTGCTCTGGTTCAACGGGCTTCTGAAGCCTGCGTGCGCGTCGACGGTGAGGTCATCGGCGAGATCGGCGCCGGGCTGTGCTGCCTGGTGGGAGCGACGCGCGACGACAGCCGGGAGTCGGCGCGCAAGCTTGCGGGCAAGATCTGGAACCTGCGCATCTTCGCCGACGAGAACGGCCAGATGAACCGGTCAGTGGCCGACACCAGCGGCGAAGTGCTGGTGGTCAGCCAGTTCACGCTCTATGGCGACACCCGCAAGGGCCGACGGCCGTCGTTCGTCGCCGCGGCCGCTCCCGACCTCGCCGCTGAGCTGATCGACGAGCTGCGACGCCTGGGCGCCACGGTTGCAACCGACTCGTTCGGGGCATACATGGCAGTCGAGTTGACGAACGACGGACCAGTGACGCTGATGCTCAAAGTCTGAGCCGAAGCACTGCGGCGCTGGGCAGGCTCAGGCGGGGGTGAAACGGAGCAGTGCGGGGCCTTCTGGAGTGGGGTCGAAGACTGCCTGCACGGCCTGGCCGATGTGGACCGTCTCGGGGTCGCAGCCGACGATATTGGTGACCACGCGGGGGCCTTCGTCAAGCTCGACGTAGGCCAGCACGAACGGGGCCGCCTTGCGCCACGAGCCGGGGATCCGCCGGGTGACCGTGCAGCTGTAGACGGTGCCGTGCCCCGAGGCCTCGAACCAGGTCACTGACATCGAACCGCATTGGTCGCAGCGTTCGCGCGGGTACCACACGACGTGATCGCAGTCGTCGCAGCGGGGCAGCTCCAAGCGGCCCTCGGCCGTGGCGTCCCAGAAGCGCTGCGTCTCGAGGTTCGCATTCGGCGGCGGCACCGGCAGGCCCGACGGCCCCAATTCGCTCACAGCGATCGTCCCATGACGAGGGTGGCGCTTCCCATGCGTGTCGCGAGGCTGCCTCCGGTGCCGTGCGCCAAGGCCAGCTCGCAGTCGGGCACCTGTACAGCAGCGTGAGCCTCGCCACGCAGCTGCCGCACGGCTTCGACCACCTTGGTCATGCCGCCGCGATTGGCCGGATGGTTGTTGCACAGCCCGCCACCATCGGTGTTGAACGGCAGCACACCGCCCGGTGACTGCAGAGCGCCGTCGGACACGAAGCGCCCGCCGTCCCCCTTCTTGGCGAAGCCCAGGTCTTCGAGCGTGACCAACACGGTGATCGTGAAGCTGTCGTAGATCGACACGTAGTCGATGTCGGCCGGGGTGATGCCGGCCTCGGCGAACGCCAGCGGGCCCGAGCGCGACGCTCCGGTGTGGGTGAGGTCGATACGCCCGCCTGAGGTGTGCTTGATCGACGTGCCCGTGCCCAGTACCGGGACGCAGTGACGGTCGAGCGACGCTGCTACAGCTTCGGAGACCAGCACCAGCGCTCCCCCGCCGTCGGTGATGACGCAGCAGTCCAGCCGGTGCAGCGGGTCCGAGATCATCGGCGACGAGACCACCTCGTCAACGGTCACCACGTCGCGTAGGAACGCGTTCGGGTTGTGCTGGGCGTGCGTGGACGCCGCCACTTTCACTTCGGCGAGCTGCTCGGAGGTCGTGCCGAACTCGTGCATGTGACGTGCCGCGGCCAGCGCGTACCCGCCGGGTACCGACATGCCGAACTGATTCTCGAAGGACGCCTCGGGCGCAGAGCTGAATCGGGCACTGCCGCCCGGTCCTGCACCGCCGGTGCGGGGCTTGCCCGCCAGCGTGATAAGCGCCACGTTGACGTGACCTGCGGCGATGGCGGCCGCAGCGTGCTGGACGTGAACCAGGTACGCGGAGCCGCCGGTTTCGGTGTCGTCGATGTAGGTGCAGTCGAGCCCCAGGTACTCCACCATCGACAGCGCACCGAAGCCAGGAGCGTCGCCCGCGGAGTAGTAGGCGTCGACATCGGCCAGGGTGAGTCCCGCGTCGGCCAGCGCCCCAGCGGCCACCTCAGCGTGGATCTGCGGCAGCGTGCGATCGGGCAACTCGCGCCCGGGATGCTCGTACACCCCGGCGATGAATGCCTTCCCTCGAATTGTCACCGGCGGCACGCTAGCCGCCCCCTGCGAAGCGATGCCCGATCGCGACCCGCACGAGAACATCGGCCTGAGATCCGAGAGGGCGTTAGCTTCACGGCGATGCTGAAGCCATATCGAGTGCTGGATCTCACCGATCACCGGGGCGCGATGTGCACCTCGATCCTCGGCTCGCTGGGCGCGGAGGTAGTCCTCGTCGAAGGCCCCGACGGCCGGGGACGAGACCACCGCCAGCACGGACCCGACGGCACATCGCTGGGCTGGTGGAACCTGCGACGCGGCGCGCAGAGCTGCGTCATCAACGACCGCAACGAGCTGCTGGAGCTCGCCGCGGGCGCCGACGCGCTGATCGAATCACCCGACCCCGGCCTCGGTCTCGACTACGACGAGCTGCGCGCCGTCAACCCGGGCCTCGTGCACACCACCGTGACCGCCTTCGGCAGCACCGGCCCGAAGGCCGGATGGGCAGCGTCAGATCTCACCATTGCCGCGTCGGCGTGCAGCGCTGCCATCACCGGCGACTCCGACCGAGCACCGCTGCGCATCACGGCACCGCAGAGCTGGCTGCACGCCGGATCGCATGCCGCGGTCGGCACCGCGCTCGCGTTGCGCCAGCGTGACCGCAGCGGCTATGGCCAGCACGTCGACATCTCGGCGCAGCAGGCGCTGATGCAGATCGCGTTTCCTGGACACGTCCACGCTCCGAACGGGTACCCGTCGGCGCGGCGGACGTCGGGCGGCATCCTGCTGCTCAACTTTCACCTCCAGTTCGTCTACCCGACGCTGGACGGATACGTCTCGATCACGCTGCTCTTCGGTGACACGATCGGCCGCTTCACCGCTCGGCTGATGGATTGGGTAGCCGAGCTTGGCTGCTGCGACGACGAGTTGGCCAACCTTGACTGGGTCGATTTCGGCATGCGCCTGTTCACCGAGCCCGACAGCGCGCCGGGGCAGCTCGAGCAGGCCAAGGCCGCGATCACCCGCCTGACCAGCACTCGGACCCGAGCCGAGCTGTTCGCGGAGGCACAGAAGCGTGAACTGCTGCTCGCGCCCGTGTACAGCCCGGCGGAGCTGACCGGAGTCGAGCACTTCAACGAACGCGGCTACTGGGACACGGTCGACGATCCGGCCTGGGGCAGCGTCGTCACCCCCGGTGCGTGGTGCAAGCCCAGCCGCACGCCCCTGCGCTCGCTCGGCGGACCGCCCGAACTCGGCGTCCACACAGAAGCGGTGAAGACGACGCCTCGTTCGGCGCTGCTGGACGCCGCGCAGGCACTGCGTGATGCGGGCAGCGACGCCGCGGCGCCGCGCCCGCTCGACGGCATCAAGGTGCTCGACACCAGCTGGGTGTATGCCGGGCCGTTCACCACGCGGGTGCTCGCTGATTTCGGCGCGACGATCATCAAGGTGGAAGGGCCGTCCCGTTTCGATGGCGCCCGGGGCAGCGGAGGCGGGCTGCGGGGCGACATGGGACCTGACGCGTCGATCCAGTACGGAACGCTCAACGCTGGAAAGCTCGGCGTGACCCTGGACCTGAATGTCCCGGAAGGCCGCGACGCCTTTTGCGATCTCACCGAGTGGGCGGACATCTTCGTGGAGTCGTACACGCCCGGCACGCTGGACGATTGGGGCATCGGGTGGGAGACGCTGTCGGAGCGCAACTCGAGTCTCATTCTGCTGAGCACCAGCCTGATGGGCCAGACCGGACCGCTTGCCACGTTCGCCGGTTTCGGCAACCTGGCTGGCGCCATCACCGGCTTCTACGAGATGACCGGTTGGCCCGACCGAGCCCCCGCAGGACCCTTTCTGGCCTACACCGACTACGTCACGCCGCAGTACATGGTGCCGCTGCTGTTGGCCGCGCTCGATGCTCGTGATGCCGATCCCGAAGGCCGCGGCCAGCACCTCGACTTCGCACAGGCCGAAGCTGCAGTCCACTTCCTGGCAACCGAAGTGCTCGAGCACACGGTCAACGGCGCAGCGGCGACTCGGATCGGCAACGCGGATGCGTTCATGTGCCCCCATGCGATGTACCCGTGCGATCCCGGAGACGCAGACCCCGACAACCCACTTGAACCGCCGGACCCTTGGATTGCCGTGGTGTGCGAGACCGAGCACCAGTGGGAATCGCTGTGCCGCTTGCTTGAGAGCGACGGCCAGCCGGTGCCGCCCGACCTCGCCAACATTGACGCAGCAGGACGCCTCGCGCGCAGCACCGAGGTCGACGCCGCCGTCGTCGCCTGGGCCGCGCAACGCACCCCTGCTGACGCCGAAGCTGCACTGCAAGCCGTCGGTGTTCCGGCGCATGCCAATCAGAACGGTCTGGGCTGCCTCGCTGATCCGCAGCTCATCCACCGAGGCCACTGGATGGAGGTGGCCCATCCGGTGCACGACCGCATGATCGTCGAGGCACCCCGCCTGCAGCTCAGCACCACACCCCACACCGTCACCCGCTCGGGCCCCAGCCTTGGCGAGCACAATGACCTGGTCTTGCGGGACATCCTCGGCTACGACGACGACCGCATCGTCGAACTTGCCGTCGCCGGCGCCATCGGCTGAGTGCCGAACGGTCTGTGAGAGGAATGAGCACATGAACGCTGACGAACGACTGCGAGCCATCCGGTTGATTCACGACTCTCCGTTGCGGATCGTGCTTTCGGTGACGGGCGGCGGGGTGCTGGCGCTGAGCGACCTGCTGACGATTCCGGGCGGCTCGCGCACGATCCTCGAGGCCGGCGTCCCGTATTCGGTGAAATCGCTCTACGAGCTGATGGGCTCAGAACTCGAGCCGCACGTGTCCGACGAGGCTGCGTTGGCGATGGCCGACGGCTGCCTGGCCCGCGCCCACTACCTCGTTTCGACACCGAAGCCGGGAACCGAGCCGTGGCCGCTCGCCGGCGTCTCGTGCACAGCCGCGCTGGTGACTGATCCGCCACGGCGAGGCGAAGACCGGGCGCACATCGCAGCCGTGACCGACTCGGGCACTCGCATCGCCCGCAAGGTCACCTACGGGACCGACGATCGGATCGCCCAGGACCGCGAGACCTCCGACGCCCTGCTCGAGCTCATCGCGGAGATCACCACCGGCTGAGTGCTCAGTAACCGGCCCGCTTGACGCCTGGTGCCGGCTGAGACTCAGCTGAACAGGCCGGTGCCGATGCCTTCGGCTACATCGTCGAAGTCGTAGCCGACCTCAGTCCATACGTCGAAATTGTGCTCGCCCAGGTAGGCGGGGCTGAGATGGCGCGGGAACCAACGCTGGCCGTTCCACAGCCCGGCGAAGGCGTCGACGGTGCGCTCGCCGAATACCGCATGGTCCGCGGGTTGCCAGAAGCCACGAGCCGCGTGCTGGGGATCGTCGGCGAACAACTGGTGCGAGTCCTGCACCGGTCCCGCAGGAACCCCAGCGGCCTGCAAGGCCTCCGCCGCCTCGGCAGCGGTGCGCCCCGCTGCCCATTCGCCGAGCACTTGGTCGATGACTGTGCGGCGATCGCGACGGCCATGCTCGGTGGCGAGCGTCGGATCGTCGAGTCGCGTGTCGGCCAACAGCCCCGAGAGCCCGAACCACTGCGCCAGCTCGGTCACGGTCACAGCCACGAAGCCATCGCTGCACGCGTACACCTCGTTGGGAACGTGGTCGGCAATGCCGTCACGGTTGCCTTCGGGCCTGGGCGGTGACACGCCGGCCGACTGGCGGATGATCGCCGCCCCGATCGCATACGTGCCTACTTCGAGCTGCGCCATGTCGATGCGCTGCCCCTCACCGGTGCGCTCGCGGGCATACAGCGCACCCACTGTCGAGACCGCTCCGGCGAAACCCGCCAGGTGGTCATTGAGCGAGAAACCCGGGCCGACGTCGCCGCGGTCGGCGAAGTTGGTCAGGTGCGTGATGCCGCACACCGCGTGCACGGTCGGTGCGTACGAGATGACATGCCGCCACGGTCCGTCATGGCCGCAGCCTGACATCGTCACGTAGACCAGTCGCGGGTTCCACTCGTGGACGGTCGTCCAGTCGAGACCCCACGAATCCAGCACTCCGGCGCTGAAGTTCTCGATGAGCACGTCGCACGTCTCGATCAGCCGCCGGGCCGCAGTCAACGCGTCAGGATGCTGCATGTCGAGCGTGGCACTGCGCTTGGAGCGGTTCCACACGAAGTAGTAGGGGAAGTCGGGCGAGTTGACGAGCGTGGAGCGCTCCTCGCTCTGAATCCGAATCACGTCGGCACCCAGATCGCCGAGCAGTTTCGTGGCAGACGGTCCGGCGAGCACCCAGGTGAAATCGGCGATCCGTATTCCGTCGAGTGGCCGCCGGTCATTTGCACCCTCGCTCAGCGCCGCGCTGACCGGGCTGCGGCTTGCCCCATTTCGGGCTTCACTCGCCGGCGCCGCCCATGACGCCAAGATCTCATCGAGAGGCGTGTCTGCCACGGCCGGAGGACAAGGCGGGATCGAACCGGACCTGCCGGCGTCGCTCCAGCGCACCAGACGGCCCGGCACGCGCACCGGACCTGCTCCGCCTGTCGCTAACCCGGCGGGCACATGCGAGCCATTGGCAGCAGTCCTCCCCGGCGCCGCTACCTCGGCGAAGAACTCTCGGTAGGCGAACTGCGGGTTTGCGGACACCTCGGCGATGTCCAGCACGCCGCCGAAGGCCACATGGCGTTCCTGCGCTTCCCACCACAACTCGCGGGAGTCCTGGGGCCCAACCCACCGTCGGACGGCGTCCATGACCTCAGTCACGTTCAGCAGCACCTCGGTCGGATCCGCTCCGAGCCACTGCGCTACGTCGTCGAAGCCAGTCTCGACCATCCACTCGAACAGCAGGTCGGGCGTCGGCGTCAGCGTGATCATGACGTAGCCGCCGTCACCGCCCCGGCATTCAGCCAGGTCATACGCACCCAGCCAGTGCAGGGCACCCTGCCGGGGAGCCACCTTGGGCAGGGGCAACACGTCGTCGAAGAAGTACTGCATGAACAGGTTCTCGATCGAACCGGTGACCGTCTCGTGGATCGAGATGTCCACATGCGCCCCGCGCCCTGTCGAGCGTGCCGACAACGCTGCTGCGACACCCGAGGTGGCCGCTACGAACCCTGCGTAGTTGTAGGCCTGCCGGCCCCACACGTTGAGCGGACGGTCAGCCAGGCCCGTGAGCGCCATCATCCCGCCCATGGCGGCCGACACCAGATCGGAGCCCAGCCACTGCGCCCGCGGGCCCGTGCGCCCGAACGGCGTGATCGACACCTGCACCAGCGCAGGGTTGTCGGCGGCCGCGTCCGCGTAGTCGATGCCCAGTTCAGCCAACCGCCCGGGGCGTTCCGTTTCGATCACCAGATCGGCTGCCGCTGTCAGCCGCCGGTATGCGTCTCGACCCTCGGCAATGCTCACGTCCAACCGGCAGCGGCGCTTGCCGCCGTCGTACCACCAATCGGCCACACCACCGAGCGCGGCCGCAGCCCGATCAGTCAGCGGCAAGCCCGGCGAACCGGTGCCGACCCGCACCACGTCGGCGCCCAGTTCGGTCAGCAGCTTCGTCGCGAAGCGGCCCGGATCGCCGGTCAGGTCGACGACGCGCAGTCCCGACAGTGCTCCCTGAGCCGCCGACGGGTCCCGGCTCTGTCGCGGGGCGGGCTGGTTCATGACGACCCGAAGCTAGCCCCCACCGATGCGCCAGACGATGGCGTCCCGAACTCGTCTCAGGGGTGCAGCGCCGGGGGCTGCCCGCGGCTAGCTGGCGGCTGCGGCCATGAAATTGCGGTAGAGCTGCTCGGCGTCGGCGGCGAAGCCGTCCATGGAGCGGTCCGCATCGGCAGCGAGGGAGTCGAGCGAGCCGGGGCCAAGCGTCGACTCCAGCGCATCGCGGTAGATGTCGATCTCGCCCCAGTTGCGCACCGTGTCGTCCTCCACCTCTACGTGGTACTGCATCGACCACGCCCATTGCCCGACCCGCATGGCCTGCACCCGGCACTCCGGCGAGCCAGCCAGCACAACGGCATCGTCGGGAGGCTGGGCCACCTGCACCGAATGCCACTGCAGGGCGTGCTGGCGATCGCCCATCTGGTCGAAGATCGGGTCAGCCCGGCCTT
This sequence comes from Candidatus Poriferisodalis sp., assembly GCF_965237655.1. GTDB lineage: Bacteria > Actinomycetota > Acidimicrobiia > Acidimicrobiales > Poriferisodalaceae > Poriferisodalis. The sequence goes on along the minus strand of NZ_CBDEGB010000002.1, from coordinate 288,464 downwards.
CTGAGGTGAGATCCACGGCCAGCACTCCGATCTCGGGCGGGCGTTGCGGTCCGCAGGTTCCCCCGAGAGCGTCGGCCAGCAACTGGTGCCCCAGGCAGAGCCCCAGGAAAGGTCGCTGCAGCTCTCGCACCCAGCGACGTATGGCCCGTTTCTCAGGCACCAGCCACGGGCATTCCTCCACGTCCCACACGTCCATCGGGCCGCCCATCACCCACATGGCGTCGAAGTCGTCCAATGGCGGGATGGGCTCGCCCTCGTCGAGTTCCACCGCGGTCCACTCGACGCCGTCGGCCCGCAGGAAGTCGCGCAGTCTGCCGGGGTGCTCGCAGTCGATGTGCTGGAGTACGAGGAGTCGCATCGCCCCTGTTGCTACCACGCCAGGGGCTGGCTGGTTACGCCTTTGATGGGCCTCAGATCAATCGGGCGTCGTGCACAATCCGGCAAGACTGCCAATCGCTGTGTCGCGGCGCGGCTGGCGCACCTCGTGCTCGTCGTAGCCGTTGGTGGTGTAGCCGAACGACAGGCCCGTAGCCGGGTCGGCCCAGGCCAGCTGCCCGCCCGCGCCGTTGTGTCCGAAGGCCATCGGCGACACCGTGCGGCCCAGCCCGCGCATGTTCGACATACCGTCGTCGCCTGCCAGGAAGAGCCCGATCGAGCGATTGGCGGGCATGCCCATCGAGTCGGGCAGGGTGTTGCGCACCTCGCCGGTGCCGATGGCCAGCATCTCGGGGTCCCACAGTCCATCCGGGTTACCCAGCAGGCCCTGGTAGAAGAGCGCCACGTCGACCGCGGTGCCGAAAGCCCCGCCGCCGGGCACGCCGACTTCGCGCACCGACGGCTCGTTGAAGCGCAGTATCGCTTCGTTGGTGACCTCGGTCATCGGCAGCTCGCGGACGCCGAACGTCACCTCGAGCTCGTCGGGTGTGGCCGGCTCGCCCACGAGGATCAGCTCGGCGATGCCGTCCTGCTCCTCGGGTGCCAGACCCAGCATGCGAGGCAGACCCAACGGCCCGGTGACCCGGTTGTGCACCTCGTCACGGAAGTCGTTGCCGGTGACCGCGTTGATGATCTCAGCGAGGACCCAATGCGCGGAGGTGGGGTGGTACTCGTACCGGGTGCCGGGCTCCCAATTGAGGCGCCAGTTCGCCATGGCTCTCAGCCGCGATTCAGAGGTATCCCACTGCGGCGGCTTGAGCGGCGCGTGCGGGAAGCCCGACGTGTGCAGCATCACCTGTTCGACGGTGATCTGGTCCTTGCCGTTCTCGCCGAAGGATGGCACATAGCTGGCCGCAGTGTTGTCGAGCTCCACCGTTCCCTCACTGATGAGCTGCCACATCGTCGAAGCCACATACGGCTTGGTTGCCGAGAAGATGCAGTAGCGAGTGTCGTCGGTGGCGTCGCCGTAAGTGGCCTGCGCCACGATCTCACCCTCGAAGCCGACAGCGACCTGGCAGCTCGGCAGGAGTCCCGATTCGATCTCGCGACCGCAGCGATCGAAAAGGGTCTCGATGCGGGATTGCTGGATGGTGGTTGACGTGTGGGTTGCAGTGCTCACGGCCTTGGCCTAGCACCCGCGGCTACCGTCTCGCACGATTCCTGAGTCGCGGCGCACAAGGGGGACGCAATGAGCAACGGCCCAATGAGAGACGACCCAATGAAAGACGACACCGCAACCAACGAGACGATCGAGTTCGGGCTGGCAATTCGCCGCAGCGACGACATCGCCGGCCAGGCACGCGAGATCGAGGCGCTTGGGTACGACTACGCCACCACCGGTGAGCACGTGTTCTTCCATGTGCCGACGTCCAATGCCTTCATCTCGCTGGCAGTCGCGGCAGGTGCCACCACGACCCTCAAGCTGATGTCGTCCATCACGCTCATCCCGCTCTATCCGGCCGCGCTGTGCGCCAAGTTGGCGGCATCGCTGGATGTGGCGTCGGGAGGGCGATTTCACCTCGGCGTGGGGGTCGGCGGCGAGATGCCGTCCGAGTTCGAAGCCTGCGGCGTACCGGTGCGTGAGCGCGGCGCCCGCACCAACGAGGCGCTCGAGATCATCCAGCGGCTGTGGACCACCGACGACGTGACGTTCGAGGGCCGCTTCAACACGCTGTCGGGCGTGACGCTCGCGCCCAAGCCCGCCTCACCGCCGCCGATCTGGGTGTCGGGCCGCCAAGACGCTGCGTGGAAGCGAGCGGCTCGCTACGGCGACGGCTGGCTGCCGTACATGTACACGCCCGAACGCCTGGCGCAATCGATCGAAGCAATTGCGGGGTACCGCGAGGACGAGGGCAATGCGACACCGGTCGAGTCCGGCATGTTCGTGTTCTTCTGCTGCCACCCCGACAACGACACCGCCGTCGGGTACGCAGCCGAACGCCTGTCCAAACAGTACGCCCAGGATTTCTCCCAGCTCGTCCACAAATACGCCATCGCAGGCGACCCGGACCGCTGCGTTGCACGCCTGCGCGAGTACATCGATGCCGGGGCCCGCACCGTCGTGCTCAGCGCAGCCTCCCCGATGCACTACATAGAGGAGAGCGAGCGCTTCATGGCCGCTGAAGTGCTTCGGAGGATCCGCGGCCAGTAACCAGCCTCACCAAGGCGCAGGGGTGAAGATCGCATGACAGCAAAACGGTTCTTCGAGACGACGCTCGAAGCGGGTCGCATCGACGATCTGAGCGCTTCAGGGGGGTGGCCGAACCGGCTGCTTGACGATCAGATCACCAAGTGGACCGCTGAGCGGTCCAGCGAACCGGTCATCACCGACCGTTTCGGCACGATGACCTGGGGCGAGTTCGGTGCCGAGGTGGACGCCGCCAGCAAGGGTTTGCTGGAGATCGGCGTCCGTCCAGGCGTGATCGTCCAACTCCAACTGCCGAATTGGCGCCACTTCGTCGTGGCTGCGGTGGCCTGCGATCGCATCGGTGCCGTGGCCAATCCGGTTGCCCCGATCTTCCGGCACAACGAAGTCACCGTCATGAGCGAGCTCGGCCGGCCGATGGTCGTCATCACCGCCGACAGCTACCGAGGCTTCGGATTGGCGCAGATGCACGCCGAACTCCGGGAACGCTGCGAATGGGTGGCCGAACTTGTGGTGGTGCCGAGCCCGTCAACCTCGATTGAGGACGAATCGTGGCTGCCCGCTGACGCGATGACCTGGGAGGACCTGATCGAGGAGGGCCGGTTCTCGTCCTACGACCGCGCCGCCGTCGACCTGTGCCGGCCGGGGCCGAACGATGTCTGCGAAATGATGTTCACCTCAGGCACCACTGGGTTGCCCAAGGGCGTCATACACACCCACAACATCCTGGAGGTGGCCGTCGACGCGTTCTTGGACACCGTGTGCGCAGGGCTTGTGCCGCATCCCGGTGCAGGGGCACCGCAGGCGTATGTCAGCCATATGGCCTCCACCCTCGGCCACCAGACCGGCTACCTCTACGGGATACGGCTCCCGTTGCATGTCGGCGGTCACGTCGTCATGCAGGACGTGTGGGATCCGGTCGAGTTCGTGGGTCTCATCGAGAAGCACCGGATCCAGTTCTCGATGGGCGCCACACCGTTTCTGGCCGATGTACTCGGCGTTGAGAGCTTGGCTGATCACGACCTGTCCTCGTGGCAACGCTTCCTGTGCGCAGGCGCCGCGATCCCCCGTCCCGTGCTCGAGCGTGCCATTGAGCTGCTGCCGGACTGCACGGTCATGCCGGGCTGGGGCATGACCGAGTGCGGCCTGCTGACGGTGGGCATGCCCGATGATCCGCTGGAGCGCCGCCTCACCGATGGGCGAGCAGTGCGCGACAACGAAGTGCGCGTCGTCGACGAGGCCGGCGAGCCTGTGCTGGACATCGAAGGCGACTTGCAGTGCCGGGGAACGGCGTTGTTTGCCGGCTACATGGCCGGGCGCGAGTTCACCGCCCAGCACTGGCCCGACGGATGGTTCGACACCGGCGACCGGGCGATCATGGATGCCGACGGCTACATCAGCATCGCCGGCCGCTCGAAGGATCTCGTCATCCGCGGCGGTGAGAACGTCCCGGTCAAGGAAATTGAGGGCGTCTTGCTGCGGCATCCCGCCGTGGGCGTGGTGGCGATCGTTGCCAAGCCCCACGAGCGCCTCGGCGAGATCGGCTGCGCGTTCGTGCAGCCCGTCGGCGATCCGCCCACACTCGCCGATCTCACGGAATTTCTGGACGCTCGGAACGTGACTCGCCAGTTCTGGCCCGAAGACCTAGTCATCGTGGACGAGTTCCCGATGACGCCCAGCGGCAAGATCCAGAAATACCGTCTGCGCGACAGTCTCGACTGAGCCGGTCTCGACGAAGCCCGGCGCCCGCTAGGGGTACGAAACGGGGATGCCCGCGGTCGTGTAGGTCACCCTCGGGTCCCACAGCAGCCAGTCGCTGATGCCAAGGTCGTGAGCGGCATCTATCTGAGCACGCACCTCAGCGGGTCCGTAGTCGACACTCAACGAGAAGTCCTGCAGCCAGGGCACGATCGCCGTGTTGGTGCCGGCCAGCACATTCTGGAATTCGGCAAGCGAAGCCCGCGTGATGTCGTAAGGCTGCGCTTCGGGGTGCGAGACGCCATATTCGCCCCGGCCCCAGTGCGACGGATACACCATGGGCGCCACATAGTCGACATGACTTGACATCGCGCCGACATCCTGCGCTATCCACTCGCCACGGTCTGCGGCGATGCCGAACACCGACACGCCGTGGAACACCTCGGCCTCCCGCAACATCGTTCCCGCTTCCGCGAGGAAGCTCACGATGACCGGCGAGGGATCGCCGCCGTCCCAACCGGGAATGCGCATGCCGCTGAGGTTTCCCTCGGGTCGGCGCATGTAGTCCCAGAGGATGTCGTCGATGCCTGCAGCGGCCGCTTCTGCCGCGATGTCCAAGTTGTACTTCCGCACAACCGCGTGGTTGAAATTGGTAAAGCCGCCATAGGCGGACAGCAGCGGCCGGCCGTCCGGGGTCTGCAATACCCAGTCGAGGTTGCCGGTCGAAGCTGCGTAGCGAGTGAGCACCGGGTCGTTGAACGCCACGATGCGGCCGATCACGCGCACGCCCATGTCGTGCAACTCGTCAATAGCACTTCGTAGGTCGAATAGGTCCTTCGAGGAGCCAACCTGGCGCGCCAGCGGAATCGATGTCGAATGGCCGATGTAGCCATCCTCGTCCTTGAGGTCGAGCTGGACCGTATTGATCCGGCCCTGTTCGATGAGCTCCACGATGCCCGAACGGAGCCCGTCGTGATCCCATGCGGCGGCGCTGACATGCACACCGGTGGTGTGGGGATAGCCGATGGGCACGATGAGGTCGAACGAAGTGCTGTTGCCTGCGGCATCGGTCGCGATCACCGGGAGCGGGCCGCCGGGCGGGCTCGACAGGGTGAGGCTGAATGAACCAGACGACGTGTCGAGTTGTTGATCGCCGATCTGCAGGGACACGCCCGCCTCGATAGGCCCAGCCAAGACCACCGGCTCGCCCAGCGGCACCGGGTCGTGAACTCTCGGCAGGTCGATTGCCGGGGGTGTCCCGTCGACCGTGAACGTCACCGCTGCCTGAGACGTGCCGAAGAAGCGCCGGTTCACGTCCAGGGTGACGATGTGCAGGCCCTCAGTCAACCCGGGTACCGGCCACACGATCCGGTTGTCGTAACGCTGAACGCCGCTCACGGGCAATCCGTCGAGCAGCATTTGGGCCGATTCGACGTCACCACCGCTCACGCTGAATTCCAGGACGGCTCCCTCGAGGTGGCCGGGCTGCAACATGGCACCCTCATGGATGCCGCCGATGGTGATCTCGGTAACGCGCAGCGCCCCGACCGCCACGACCCCGACCCCGATCGTCGCCGCGGCGAGCAGGATCACTGCGATCAAGCGGCCGCCACGGCTGCGCCCGTGGGGCCGTCCCGCAGTGCTGATGACAGCACGATCAGCCACCCGGCGGGCACGACGACTCAACCCCGTCGCATACAGCGGTGCCTCGGACTTCGGCGGCCTCCACGGAAACCCCCAGCCTTCCGCCGGGTCAACCGCCTGGGGAGCAGTCTGGCTATCGACGCGGCCGCCGAGGTCATTGCCGACCAGCGACGGCCCGACTTCGAAGCCGTGCTGGGTCAGCGACCAGCGAGCGCCTCGCAGCCCCGGTACCGAGCCCACCGGCGCCACGATGCCCGATCGCTGCAATGTGCCCAGCGACGCCTGCACGACCTGGTTGTCCAGAGCTGCAGCCGCGCTGATCTCGCCGATCTCGGCCGTACCCCCACGGACGAGCAGCTCACGCAGTATGCGCCTGTCGGCAGGCGCCAATAACGGCATCGGATCGAGTGTATTGAGGCTGCTGAGCACCCTTTAGTCAAGCGCCGACGATTCAGCCCAGTGACGCCTGCGCGGGGTGGCGGGCAGTGACGGTGGTTGTGATGCCGCCCCGGACCAGCCAACGCGTCTCGACCGTTGCTTGTTTCGGTGCGACGGCAGCAACCAAGTCGTCGAGGATGCGGTTGGTGATGGCCTCGTGATGGACGGGCTCGTCTCGGTAGCTCCACAGGTAGAGCTTCAGCGACTTCAACTCCACGATGCGGCGATCTGGGATGTAGGCGATCTCGACGGTGGCGTAGTCGGGCTGCCCGGTCACGGGGCAGACGCACGTGAGCTCGGGCGTCGTGCAGCGCACCTCGTAGTCGCGGTCCGGGTAGGGATCGTCGAGCGCGATGAGGTCCTTGGACGGTTCGCTTGCCATGGCGGATCTCCTCGACTGGCAGGTGCCGCTGCCGGTCAGTAGGACAGGGTGGCGTGCGGTGTGTTCTCCGCCAACCCGAGCGGTGTCACGGCAACGAATTCGGCGCGCTCGGTGAATTCGGCCAAGTTGCGGGCGTTGGTGTAGCTCATGGCGCTGCGGAGGCCGGCCATGAGTTCGCCGATCAGCTTGCCGGCCTCGCCCCGGTACGGAACCGTGCCCTCGACGCCTTCTGGTGCCCGCTGCTCGAAGTACTCGTCGTCGATTTCCTCGCCGTGGCGCTCGGCTCGCGCCTCGATGGCCTCGAAGCTGGCCATTCCCCGGATGCGCTTGCGCAGCCCGTACGGCCCCTGCTCGACTTCGCCGGGGCTCTCCTTGGTGCCGGCCAGCATGCTGCCGATCATCACAGTCTCCGCGCCGACGGCAAGTGCCTTGGCGATGTCGCCCGAGTTACGTATGCCGCCGTCGGCGATGACCGGGACGTCGAGTCCGGCATCGGCCAGGCCGTTGACCACGTTGTCGGTCGCGGTCAGCTGCGGCACGCCGACCCCCGCGACGAGTCGTGTCGTGCAGACCCCGCCAGGTCCGACGCCGACCTTGATGGCATCGGCGCCGGCTTCTGCCATGTCGATTGCACCGTCGATCGTGGCGACATTGCCGGCGATGACGTCGATATGGCCGAAGTGGTCCTTCAGGCGGCGTACGCCGTCGATGGCGTGATCGGCGTGACCGTGCGCGATGTCGAGGACCAGCAGATCGGCTCCTGCTGCGACCAGGGCCTTGGCCCGGTCGCCCATGTCGTGATCGGTGCCCACCGCGCCGCCGACCACCAGCGCCCCGTCGTCGATCCGTTTCACCGCAGCAATCTGGCTCGCCTGCGTGTCGATCGGCATAAACCGGTGGACGATGCCTGCACCGCCGAGACGGGCCATGGCGATGGCCATCTCGTGCTCGCAGACCGTGTCCATGTTGGCTGCGATCACCGGCAGTTCAATCTGGATGTTGCGTGACAGGCGGGTGCGCACCGATACGTGACTGCGGCTGCGGATCGACGACCGCTGCGGCACGATCAGCACGTCGTCGAAGGTCAGTCCGGTTCTCAGGTCGCGCAGTTTCATGAGCGGCCCCAAGCTACCGTGACCCGCTATGAGGCCCCGGCGCAAAACTCTGGCAACGGTCGTTGTGCTGCTGGTGATCGTCGCCGCCGCGGCGGCCTTCGGCGTCTGGCGGGTGCTCGGCTCCTCACCTGAGGAAGTCAGCTTGGCCGAAGCTGTCGCTGACGCCGAGCTCGTGCAAGCAGACGCCACACCGGGTGCGACGACCACGGTGGCTGCCACAGGTGATGAGAGCAGTGATGCAGCACCCGAGGGCGGGGCCGGCGACCATGACCAAGACCAAGACCAAGACCAAGAATATGTCGTGGTCGTCCCGGAAGACAGCGACGCCGATGCAGCCTCTCCTTCAGACGACGTTGCCACGATCGATGACATCAACGGCAGCTGGAACGTCGACGCCGAGACTGGCTCGTTCACCTTGGAAGACGCCACCGGCTCGTTCGCCGGTTTCCGCGTCGACGAGGAGCTGGCGAGCATCGGCGCGTTCACCGCTGTGGGGCGCACCGGCGACGTCAGCGGCACGATGGAGATCGCCTCAGAGCAGGTGACCTCAGTGGAGATCGAGGTCGACCTCACCACGCTCCAGACCGACGACAGGCGTCGGGACGGAGCAGTTCAACGGGCTCTGGGCGCCTCCCGGCATCCAACCGCCGCGTTCTCGCTCACCGAGGATCTGCACATCGAAGGCGCTGCGGTCTCAGGGACAGCAATCATGCTGTCGGCGCCAGGCGACCTGACCGTGAACGGCATCACCAGACCCGTTGTCGTCGACATCCAAGCGCAGCTGGTGGGCAGCGTGATCGCAGTAGTGGGTTCTGTCGAGGTCACGTTCGCCGATTTCGACGTGACCGTGCCGCAGGTGCCGGTCGTCCTCTCCGCCGAAGACCACGGCGTAATGGAGTTCCAGCTGTTGTTCAGACGCCGTTAGGCGTCTGAACCATCAGACACAGCCGACGAGCTTCCTAGGGACGGGTGCAACGTTTGGGCGGGTCAGGCATGATGTGGCGCCGATCCGGCCAAACGAAGGAGCACCGATGGCAACCCTCTCTGCGGAACCGCTTTCCAAGTCCTACGCGACCGTCAATGGCAAGCGGATGGCGTACCACGAGTCCGGATCCGGCGATGCAGTGGTGTTCCTGCACGGCAACCCGACATCGTCGTACCTGTGGCGCAACATCGTGCCTCACGTGCAACCGCACGCTCGCGTCATCGTCCCGGACCTGATCGGTCAGGGCGACTCGGACAAGCTGGACGACACCGGGCCTGACTCGTACCGGTTCGTCGAGCACCGTGAGTACCTCGACGGGCTGCTTGACCAGCTCGATCTGGGCGCCAACATCACGTTCGTGATCCACGACTGGGGCTCGGCGCTGGGCTTCGACTGGGCGAACCGTCACCGCGACCGCGTGGCCGGCCTCGTCTACATGGAGGCCATCGTGTGCCCCATGACCTGGGACGAATGGCCCGATGCAGCAGCGCGCATCTTCCAGGGCTTCCGCTCCCCCGCCGGCGAGGAGATGGTCATCAAAAAAAACCTGTTCGTGGAGGCCGTGCTGCCCGGCTCGATCCAGCGCAAGCTGACCGAGGAGGAGATGAACGAGTACCGCCGCCCGTTCGTCGAGCCTGAACATCGGCGTCCGACGCTGACGTGGCCGCGTCAGATCCCGATCGAGGGCGAGCCGGCCGATGTGGTCCAGATCGTCACCGACTACGGCGAATGGCTCTCAGGTTCTGATGTGCCGAAGCTGCTGGTCAACGCAGATCCGGGTGCGATCCTCAACGGCCCGCAGCTCGAGTACTGCCGCACGTGGCCGAACCAGACCGAGGTGACCGTGGTGGGCAACCACTTCTGCCAGGAGGACAGCCCCGACGAGATCGGCCAAGCCATCGCCGACTGGCTGGGAAACCGCTGATCCAGCAGTTCGATCAGGTAGGGCGCTAGCTGAGTCCGACTGCCTGGCGAGCGCGGGCTTCGCGCTGCTTGCGCTCGATCTCGGTGCGCTTTTCGACCGGCGTCTGGTTGGTGATCACCTGGTAAATGTCGGTGTCGATGTCTTCCAGGAGCACATCGCCGGCCAGCACGGCTGACTTCCAGTCCTGATGTTCGGCGTCGCGCTCGTGAAACTCGCCCATGACCTCGTCGGCGAACAGCTCCAGGCTGGAGCAGATGTCCGCGTGAGTGTTCTTGCCGGCCTGGTTCAACAGGATGAGCTGGTCGACGTGGGATTCTTCGTACATCTTCAGCTTCTGGCGAATCGTGTCGGGTGAGCCCACGAGGCCGACGTTGTTGCTGGCCTTCTGACCTTTCGGCGACTTTTTCCACTCCTGGTACTCGTCCCACAGGTTGACCGAGCCCGGCTCCACCGGGCCGTGGGAGTTGTAGAAGACCAGCGAGAACTGGAAGAAGGTCCAGCCTTCGGCCTTGGCCTGCGCTTCCTCATCGGTGGGAGCGCACATGAACGGGCTGACGACGGCGACGCCCGGATTGGTCTGGTAGTCGCAGAGCAGGTCGAGGTGGTTGAGGTAGTTGTTGTAGTAGGCGTTCACCCAGGCCTTCGCCGCGTCGGCAGACACGAATGAGAAGCCCAGCGCACCCATGCCGCGTTGAGCCGCCATGACAATGGTGTCGAGCTGGCTGCACGCCACCCACAGCGGCGGGTGGGGCTTCTGGTAGGGCTTCGGCACCACGTTGCGGGCTGGGAACTTGAAGATCTCGCCGTCGTAGCTGTGGTTCACCCTCTGGAACATCGGCATCAGGCAGCGCACGGCGTCTTCCCAGACCTCGCGCTTGTCCCGGAAGCGGCGATCGAAGGGGTGCAACTCGGTGACCGAGGAGCCCTCGCCGATGCCCAGCTCGACCCGGCCCCCGCTGACGAGGTCGAGCGTGGCGACCCGCTCGGCGACCCGGGCGGGATGGTTTGTGGGCAGCTGAACGATGCCGTGCCCGAGGCGGATGTTCTTCGTGCGCTGGCTCGCGGCGGCCAGGAACACCTCGGGGGCGGAGCTGTGGCTGTATTCCTCGAGGAAGTGGTGCTCGACCTCCCACGCGTAGTCGTAGCCCAGCTTGTCCGCCAGCTCGATCTGGTCGAGTGCCTGCTGGAACAGCACGTACTCGGAGTCGTCGTTCCACGGCCTCGGCAGCTGCAGCTCGTAGAAGATCCCGAACTTCATGACACGCCTCCGGGGGTTGCGGGGCGCCGGCCATCCTAGGTGGGCTCGTGTTCGGGGTCTCTGGGGAGGGCGATCGCGAGATCAGGTGGACGTGGAACAAACACTAGTGTTTGGTCACGCACCGACTGCGAGGAAATGTCAAGGATGGAGACCGTCGGATTCGTCGGGTTGGGCACGATGGGCGGGCCAATGTGCGCTCGCCTAGCTCGTGCTGGCCATCACGTGCAGGCCTTCGATCTGAACCCGCTGGCCCTCGAGGCTGTCGCAGCGGAAGGGGCCACCGCCGTGGGCTCGGCAGCGGAAGCGGCAGCCGGTGTCGACGTGCTGCTGACGTCACTGCCGGCTCCGCAGCATGTCGAGTCTGTGATGTGCGGCGCCGGTGCGCTCGCGGCCTTGGCACCAGATTCGGTCTGGGTGGACCTGACCACGAGTCGGCCCGAGCTGATCCGGCGCTTGGCCGACGAGGCGCCGGAAGGCGTTGCCGTTGTGGATTCGCCGGTGACCGGTGCTGTAGACGGCGCTCGCAACGGCACCCTCACGCTGTTTGCCGGCGGCGAGTCTTCCACGGTCGAGCGGGTACGCCCGGTGCTCGAACGACTGGGTCGGTTGATTGCCTGCGGCGACTTGGGCGCAGGCTGCGTGGTGAAGCTGGTCACGAACCAGCTGTGGTTCGTGGGCGCTGCCGCGCTGGCCGAGGGGCTGGCTGTGGGGGTTCGCAACGGCGTCGAACTCGGCGACCTGTGGGAGGCGATCAAGGACAGCGTGGCGGACAGCTTCGTGGCCCGGCACGATGCGCCGAGCATCTTTGCCGGGCACTACGACCCGTCGTTCACGCTGGGCCTGTGCATGAAAGACCTTGGTCTGCTAGTCGAACTAGAGGAAACCGTCGGTACCGACCTGCCCATGACCACCGCAGTACGCGCTGCATTTGAGCGAGCCACCGAGCGCTACGGCCTCGATGCCCCCGAGCTCAGCGTGGCCCGCCGCATCGAGGACGACGCTGGGCTCTCGCTGCGACTTGACGGCGACTGGGTTCCGCACTGGGAGGCATGAGCAGGTGGGCGGGGCAGCATCCGAAACAACCGCGGACGCACCCACGGAAGCACCCACGCAGGATGCTTCGACTGGGCTGAGCGGGCTGAGTGACGAGCAGGTCGAGAAGCTGATCGACACGGCGCGCTACCCGCTCGGCGGCCGGGATGCGCCACCCAGCGATCCGGGGCACGCCACGTACTGGCGAGCTGTTCGCACGGCACGCGCAGGCCTGCGATCGGACGGCTGTGCCCTGCTGAAGGAATTCGTCACGGCGGGTGCGGTGCGTCTGCTGAACGACGAGATCGTCGCGACCAAGCCGAGGACCCACTTCTCGACGCAGGTCATCAACCCCTATTTCCACACCGATGTCGATCCCGACTTCGATACCGACCATCCGGTCAACACGTTCACTGAGCGATCCAGCGGCTTCATCCCAGGTGACGCCTGGCCCCAGGTGTGCGCAATAGACACGCTGTTCCGGGCGCCGCAGATGTGCCAACTGCTCGCCGACTGCCTCGAGATCGACTCGTTGTACTGCTACGACGATCCGCTCGCAGGCCTGACGGCGAACATCTTGGACCCGGGCCAGCAGTTCCCCTGGCACTTCGACACCAACGACTTCGCCGTGACGGTGCTGGTGCAGCCAGCCGATGAAGGCGGGTTGTTCGAATTCGCCCCTGCTGTTCGATCGGCCGACGACGAAGGGTTCGAGACGCTTGCGGCGCTCCAACGCGGCGTTCGTGACGGCGTCCACACACTCGACCTCGAGCCCGGCGATTTGCAGATGTTCCGGGGCCGCTATTCGCTGCACCGAGTCACCCGCGTGAGCGCGACCTCGCAACCACGGCACGCAGCGATCTTCGCCTACACCCGCCAGCCCGGTGTCATCGGACGTGTCGAGCGGACACGGCAGCTGTTCGGCCGGGTTCTGCCCGAGCATGAAGAAGCCGAGCAAAGCCGAGTCCGCGACGACGACCTGCTCGACTGAGCAGATTCGGCGGATTCTGGCTGCGCGCCATGACCGGGAATACAGCGTGCTGAGCTGCGATGTTCCGCGTACCGTGCAGATGTGAGCGAATCAACAGGTAGCGGCACGCAGGCTCCCTCATCACGAACCCAGTTGCGGCGGATGGCTGAACGCGGCCGCTATGAGCGTGACGAGGTCGTGGAAATTCTCGACGCCGGGCTGATCGCGCACGTCGGCGTGAACACACCCGACGGACCGCTGGTGTTGCCGATGGCCTACGGGCGCGACGACGAGAACCTGTACCTGCACGGGGCGCTGGCCAATCACCTGCTGAACTCCGGCGAGGGCACCGGGATCTGCGTGACGGTGACCCATCTTGACGGCTTGGTCATGGCACGCACGCCGTTCCACAACTCGATGAACTACCGCTGCGTGGTGGTCCGTGGTCAAGCTCGTCGCATCGACGACGCCGTAGCGAAGGAACGTGCCTTGAAGCTGGTGACCGATCACATCGTTGCGAACTGGGACACCTCCCGGCCGCCGACTGACGCCGATCTGCGGGCCACGCTGGTGCTGGAGCTGTCACTGTCCGAGGCATCGGCCAAGGTGCGCTCCGGCGACCCCGCCGACGACGAAGAAGACATGGCCGGCAACTGGTGGGCTGGCGTAGTCCCGCTGACGACTCGCTTCGAGCTGCCCTCCCCCTCAGCCGACCTCACCGAAGGCATCCCCACCCCCGCTGCTATCGCCCGCCTCGCCAACCGCACACCCGACATCCGCCGCGCCAGGTAACTCGGGGCCAATGCGAGACGGGGTCGAGTCGCAAGGCCTCCCGCAGTGACGCACATATATAGCTAGCATCACGCTTGCTATATATGATTGGACACGTGAAGACGATCTCGATCACTATTGACGAGCATCTGAATGATGCTGCGAGGCTTGAAGCGAAGCGGCGCGGCATCTCAAAGTCCGAACTGATTCGCCGGGGTTTGCTCTACATGCTCCAAGACAGCGAACCTGTGTCATCTGACGATCCTTGGACGGCGCTCGCGGGCTTCGGGCCGAAGGGCTTGAACGTCGAGCCGGGCGAGATCGACGAAGTCGTCTACGGCACGTGAAGTTTGCCGACACGGGCTGGTGGGTGGCCTGGGCACTGCCGTCGGACGCACGACACACCGACGCACTGGCGATGCGGCGTCGCCTCGGCCGGTCCGAGCAGATCCTCACAAGCAATCACGTCGTCGGCGAGACATGGACATTCCTGAGGCGACGTGCCGGACACGCATACGGAACCGCCTACTTGGACCGCATCGAGACGCTGCAATCCGGGCACGGACTCGTCGTGACCCACGTCACCCGCGACCAGGAGCAGCGGGCATTGCGCTGGTTGCGGACACACGACGAGCGGAACTACTCGTTCGTAGACGCCACGAGCTTCGAAGTGATGCGCCAACGGCGGCTTCGAGAGGCCCTCGCTTTCGACGGCGACTTCGCCGCCGCTGGTTTCGTCAACGTCGTGCCGTGACTCCAGCCCGGCCGCGAGCGGCTTACTGCTGGCCCCAGCCGGGTACTGCCGGGTCGAGGGGGTGATAGTCGGCAGCGTCGTCGAGGAATATGGCCCGCTCAGTGTGCAGCCCCGTGGGAGGGTCGAGGGTGCCCGCGCAGATGGCGATGGTGTCGACCTGGTCGGGCGGGCCCTCCGTCACCTTCCAGAAGAGCGACCCGCCGCATTCCCGGCAGAAGCCATAGGCCACGTTCGGGTCGTCGGCAGGGTGGTGCCAGCTCAGGGTGCTGTCCGACACGAGGCGGAGGTCGGAGCTCTGGCATCCCGTCGCCGCCATGAAATGGCCCGTCCATCGTCGGCAGCGCCAGCAGTGGCAGTTCCACACTTGGCGGATCGGGCCGTGCACTTCGTAGCTGACACCGCCGCACAGGCAGTGACCCGAGGGCCGTCGCTCCGACGGAGACCCAGCCGATTCGTTCATGGCAGTCCCTCCGTGGCCCCGCCCCGGTGCCGACCGGGCCGCAATTGTCCCATGGCACGCAGGCCAGTCGTAGTGCCCCGCGCTAGTTGTCGTCAATCTCGATGAGGATGCGGCAGTGGTCGCTCGAGCCCCACTCGTCCGGTGAATTCAGAGCGCGGACATTGATCTGCTCGTGAAAGCCCCGCGAGGCAAAGACGTAGTCGAGCTGGTTGGCGGCAGTCTCCGGCGTCTGCCGTGTCGTGTGGTACGTCGGCACATTGCGAGTATCAGGCGGCAGTCCGGCGGGCGTCGGATCGGCTTGACGCCCACCATCGGGAGCTTGCGGGCCAAGAAACTCCAACCCCAGAGCATCCATCCGTTCGAAAACTGTTTGAGTCCGAGAAGCGAGATTCTGCGGTTGCTCGTCCAATTCCCCATAGATCATGTTGAGATCTCCCGCCACCAGGATCCGATGTGAGGAAGGGTCAGTGTTGCCTATGAACGCCGAGAGATCCGAGACGATTCTGTGTGCAGAACCGTCCGAATAGCCCACTTTCCATCGGCTATTGGTCGAGGGATGAGCGCCGACCCAACGTGCGTACATGGACGCCACGACGATGGATTCGAGACCGGCCGGCGCAATTCGAGCCACCGCGATGGTTCCAATGCCACTGACTGCAATTTCGTCGTCGAGCACCCAGCCGATCGGGCTGACCTGCCGGTACCACTCGACGCCAACACGATCGGACAGCTTCACAACCTTCGGCCACCGGTCGAACAGCTTCGGCCAGCGGCCGTGCCACCAGTCCGAATTCCACTGGTGCGCGTCCCAGCTCGCATCGGGACCGGCATCGACTCGGCCTGCGACATCCTCCGGGCTCTTGCCAGCTTCCTGGAGGAGGGCGACGTCGGCATCCATCTCAACGAGCTGGCGCCACGGCTGATGCCTCTTGGCGATGTTCCAATTCACAACTCTTGTCACCATGAACGGCGAACGTACCCCCAAGCTGCGACAGGTTTAGGAATCGCCTCGAATTCGAGCTAGCTGCGGCGAAGTCGCGTAGCGATCGACCTTCTGGAGAGTCCCCATCAGGTACGAAATCCAGTTCAAGCTTGCGGCATGAGGATGATTCGATGATGGAACGGAAGAGGGAATTGCAGATGCCTGTGATCGAGACGTTGTGGGGCTCGATCACGTCGGTGGGATTCGCCTCGGGTCATCGGTTCGTGATCGGCAACTGGCGGCGCAGCCCCATCGGACCGTTCGCCGACATCATGTGGGCGCAGCCCGACGGGCATCGCGTCCTGCTCGGCGAGGCTGATGCTGCCCAGTACGTCGACTCCGTGTACCCATTCGATGATCTTCAGCACCAGCCGGTCACGACCGAACGCATCGGCCGTCGCTACACCGTTCGCTCGGGTGGCCTGGAACTGCAAATGACGATCGGCCTGGCGACACTCAGCCTGCCGCTGCGTCCCCAATGGGTCACTGCCACCGTCGAGAACTGGTGCGCCCGCAAGCTGCTCGATGTGCGCACCTATAGCACCAGCCCGACCGGTGTCGTCGAGTGGTACTGAACCCGCACGGCCCGCCGGATCGTCGCCGCGACAGCGAGCCTGGACGGTGCCGACCTCGGGGCGCTCGCCTCGCTTGACCGGCCGCTCGGCTTCGGTTTCACCGATCCGCCCCGGCAGCCCTCCCACGTCAGGCTGCGAGTCGATCTGCAGCGCCGGCCCTCGCCAGCCGCCACAGCGCATCCAGGCGTGAAGTGGCAGTCCCCGACGGACGGTTCGGGCTCCTGTTGACCGCACCGAACCCCTGGTGAAGGCTCGCTCTGTGAACAAGTCCACCAAGCTTTGGACGATCGGTCACTCCAATCACCCGACAGATCGCTTCCTCGCCCTGCTCCAACAGCACGGCATCGAGACGGTCGTCGATGTCCGCTCGCAGCCCTACAGCCGCTTCTCACCTCACTTCAGGCAGTCGCGCCTGCGGGATCTGCTGTCGGAGATTGGCATCGGCTACCTGTTCCTGGGTGACGAGCTAGGCGGCCGGCCCAAGGAGCCGGAACTCTACGACGACGCCGGCAATGTGCTGTACGACCGCGTCGCGCGCACTAGACGTTTCGCCAATGGGCTGCGTCGTTTGATGGCCACTGCTGCGACCCAGCAGGTTGCAGCCATGTGCAGCGAAGAAGATCCGACACGCTGCCATCGACGGCTACTCATCACCCAGGCACTGCTCAACGACGACGCCCCACCGACGGTGATGCACATCCGAGGCGACAGTCAACTCGTTTCGGAATCTGAGATGGAGACCCACGAACTCACCGCAGGACCCCAGTTGGCCTTATTCGACGAGGATTCCTCAGCACCAGTTCGTCACCGCCGCTAGACATCGCTTGCCTTGCAGGCCGTCGCGCATCAGCGCTGCGGAGCGTCCCTGCCTTCATACCGGCTGATTTGCAAGTCGAGCGCCCGCACGATGCTCTCTACCTGCCAGAACTCGTTGCTCGCGCCGATCTCGTTGAGAAACGCCAAGATGCTCGCTGCATCGCTACGAGCGTTTGGGGCGTCGACAGGCCCAAAGTGCGCCCAGCGGTTGCGGGCATTCAGGAGCTTCTGGCCGGTAGCGCGATCCGAGCGGGCGAAGGCGTAACTCACAGCGGACCACTCGCGACGAAGGATCATCAGGTTCACATACGGATCCTCGGGCGACGCCGGATCATCGTGAAACGCGAGGAGACCGTGGCGACGGCGGAGGGTTTCAAGCCAGTCGACGCCATGTCTGGATTGGAAGTGCCGTCGCATGAACGGCCTGAGGCCACGGCCGAGCAGGCGAACGGCCTTGCCCAGTAGATCGTGGGCGCTGTCGGCCGGCGACGCAGGCCAGAAGCTGGTGATGGTGTGATGCAGCCGTTCGGGAAGCCGCTTGCCACCACTACCGACCCAGGCGTCCCAGACATCGCTGGGGGCACCGCCTGACGGTACGTCGAAGGCCCATCGGACGCGGGTATCGCCGCCTCGCGGACGGGTGTCGCGCGGGTTGCCCAGTGCGTCCACCGCCGTCGTGTGATGACCAGAGCCATCGATCTCAAGCCATTTCCAGCTGTCTGGATCAATCTTCGCCACGGCGAGCGTTCGGCCCCGGTGAAATGCCACGACGTAATTGATGTGCAGTGCATCTATGTCATCTGGCTCAAGCTCCCACCAACCGCGCAGCGATTCAGTCACAGGTTCGATCCCATCCCGAGGGTGGTATCCGCTGCGAAAGTCATCGTTGCTCCGATAACTGAGGCGGAGT
This sequence comes from Candidatus Poriferisodalis sp., assembly GCF_965237655.1. GTDB lineage: Bacteria > Actinomycetota > Acidimicrobiia > Acidimicrobiales > Poriferisodalaceae > Poriferisodalis. The sequence continues at coordinate 270,168 of NZ_CBDEGB010000002.1, read as the reverse complement.
AGCACGGCCGGGGTTGCGTCATCGGACACCGGCGGGAGATCGTCGGAGGCGTTCGTCATGGCTGCTTCAGAACCCTCTCGTCTCACATAGAACCGACTGAGTTGCCATGAACTCGGTGTCACACTCACCGGCCACAGTGCAACCGAGTGGCCAAGGGTCAAGCCGAGGTTTCATCTAGGACGAGAGATGATTTGCCGCAGTAGTGCCACGACGGTGAGTAACGCAGCACGCGGCGAATTGGCGAGGCATCCGCTTCGATGTGGGGCTCGCGCACGTGGAGGCAGGCGGCCCGCCAGGAGGCTGTCGATGGCCCGCGACGCTTCGCCTTTGGTGATGCCTGTCAGCGACATGGATAGGCCCGCTCGGCGAGCAGGTCACTCAGGTAGGCGAGCTGACGTTCAGTGGCCGGGTCGGTGCTCATCGAGGCAACTCGGCGGTTCGCAGTCTCGCGTCGGCTTTGCCATCCCCTGTTTGAGCGGTCAATTAGCCGCTTGAGGTCACCGTCACCGTCGGCCGCAAGCGGGAGCGCTGCCAATTGGAGAGCTGCGGCTGCGTCATCCCCCGCATCGTGCTGCTTGCCTCGGTGGACGCCGTAGGACTCGCATAGCGCCGTCAGCCTGTACGGCTGGGTACGCCTCGGCAAAAGCAAGTGGGCCATGCGGAGCGTGCAGCCCCAGCGAGGCTGCTTCCACACAATCCCGTACAGGCGAAGCGTCGCAGCAAGACACTGGCGATCAAATTCCGAGTTGTGCGCGATCAGCTGCCGTTGGCCCAGGACAGCACAGACTTCCGGCCAAATGACATCGAATGTGGGTTCGTCGGCGGTTTCCTCTGGCGTGATCCCGTGAATCCCGATGTTCTTCGCTTCGTAGCGGTTTCCGGGTGGCTGGACCAACCAGGTATTGACGGTGATCTGCCCTCGGCCGTCGACTGTGGCGACGCCGACTTGGCAAATCGATGCTTCGCTCGCAGTGGCGGTCTCGACGTCGACGCTTGCCACATCGGCGAACTGCGTCCAGTCTGGGCTCCCCACGTCTTCAGCCTGTCATTCGCGAGCGGAACCAGCATGACTGCGCGGGGAGATCTGATTGCCGACGGAGCTGCCCGCTCATGCGGAGACGACGGCAAGTCCTTCACGTTCGGCTGCTTCGGCGAGGCGTCGGTCCAGACTCACGAACTGCAACGGGGCACCGAGCTGTTCTTGAACATGCAATGCCGCGCCGAGCTGGGCGGCATCGGCCGCCCGGAGTGGATGCCGTGCCAGCACCAACATCGAACGCGACCGCACGGCCAGAATCTCGACCACTTCATGCCATGTCGCGCTGAATCCGTCCAGGTGACGCATGATGCTGCGGCGCTGCTCGCGTGACAGATCGCCGTCACGCGTGCGCCGCTCGACCGCACTCGCGATCTCAACCCGCGACCACGCCCAGGTAACGATGACGCCGTCGTCTTCCAGCCACGACCGCACTGCGTCAGTTGTCGGTTCGGCAACGAAGAGCGGTACGAGCGCCGAAGTGTCCCAGTACTTCACACACGATCCTCTCTTTCCTCGGCCAACGCCTCCGTGAGGCTGGTCGGGATCTGCAGGGGAGGTTCGTCGAGCACGGCGACAGCATCTCCCTGCCCCGCTCTAAGCACACCTAACTTAATCAATCGGTTGAGATGCTCGTCCTCGGGCTCCGCGGGCGGCACAAGCCTCGCGACCGGCGTGCCTCGATCGGTTACCTGTATCTCACCGCCTCGCCGCACCTCACGCAGATAGCGGGACAGGTTCGCCTTCAACTCGGAAACGGACACTGCACCGGAACTCATATGACTAGATTAGTCATATCAAACTGACCAGAAAGGCCACAATGGTGGCATCCGCTACTGGCCGACTCCAGCGGCAAGCACATCGTCGGCCGTGTCGATGCCTACGCATCCCTTGGTCGGGTCGGTTGGGCTCCGGACGCCGAAGTTGCGTACTCAATGGGCTCTGATTCTTCGATACGTCCCAACGTCTGCCATCTTGTGTGATCCAAACGCCACACGATCGGGTTCACCACGGACAATGCCAACCAGGCGATATCGATTTCGTCGGGCAGTTCGGGCACTTCGCTCGGATGTTGCTGATGTCGTTCGCCGTGCTCCATGGCCGCTCTGGCATCAAGCGCTGCGTGGTCCACCCAGATCAGTAGGTGACGTTCTGTGGCCGAGCTGGTAAGTCCGAGCTTGCGGGCGTTGTCCTTGGCGCGGAGAGCATGACGCGTCACGACTTCGGCAGCACTGTCTACGTCGGATGATGTGGGTTCGACCAACGGATCAAGGTAAATCGAGCCGCACGGTGCATCCGATTCGTACGACCGGCACGACAACACTCCGAGTTGCGCCAATCCCTTGTCGATAATGCCGATGGCCTCGTCGGGAACTCTGAGTGCCGCGTGCGTCAACATCGGCTTCCTGGCACCTTGACGCTCCAGTTGCTCCAGGAGGCCCGGAAGCAGTTCGTGCAGCCGGCGGACCGAGGCTGTTTGGACGACGTCGGCGAACCAATCGCTCTGTAGCTCCGAGAATTGCCATGAGCGCTTGTCGAATTCGCCTCGCTGTTGTTCACGAGCAAAGACGACATGCTGAGTGACCTCCAGGGCGGTAACCGAACCATCAGGCATGCAGATATCGAAGTCGTGCTGGGGCGTTCCAGTGTTGAGATCGTGTCGGCGAGGTATCCCTCCTAGCACTCGCGATATCAAGAGCGCACCCGCGTCTTCCAAATCCCAGTCGCATCCAGCGTTGTTGCTTGCCACGCGTCTCAGTTTCTCGGGGGCTTGCGTTCGGCGGGGGTGGGCGGGGGGAGATCGGAGGCGGGGATGAGGGGTCCGTTGACGATTTGGTCGAGGAGTTCGGCGGCTCGTGGAGTGACCTCGATGGTGTGTTCGAGGATCGACAACAGGAGCAGCAGTTCCTTGGACTGGGTCCAGCGCTTGGGACGGATTAGGTCCAACTCGCTGGACTTCCTGCCCTTGCGGTTCTTCATCCGGTAGCCGAGCCATGACGGTAGGACTCGCAGTCCGGAAACCTCGAAGTTCCAGACTTCCGGGCTGACCGGGGCGAAGATGCCGTTGCCGACGATGAGCTCCTGGCTCTCGGGTTCGTAACCGAAATTCGCTGGCATGCCTCCCACGGCCGCTCTTTCGCTGGCTCGGCCACCAGGCAGCTTGGCGTTCGCTTTCGCGGCGAAGCGCTCACTCCACGTGTGCCACCACAGGACGTCACGAACGGTGCTCGTACTTCCGCGTGCGGTGGGTTAGTTGTCCCCGCAGGCGGCTGATATCAGCTCGGCAGCGAGGGCGTCGGCATCCGATAGCGAGTCGGTGAGTACTTCCCCGTAGAGATGGCCGCACGCGAACCACACGCCGATCCGTTCGGGACTGCGGCTGATTCCCGGCAATTCCGAATGCGGGTTCTCGATGGCTTCGAAGAAACGACGCGGCTCGCTGCGCTCGAATGCGATCCACGCCTCAATCATCGTTTCACCGGCCCGGCCCCGGACCGAGAACTCGGCTTCGACCTCAACCGAATGCTGAACGGCAATCACGTCGTACCCGGCGTCCCGCACGAACGTCTCGACAACATCCAGCATCGCCCAGTACTCCGCCGAGCGCGTTGGTCTCGGTACCGCAATCGAGTACGCCCAGTGGCTGGCAGGCGTATCGGAGCCGTGGAAGAAGAGGCGCTGGCCGTCAGCGCTCCAGTGAAGCGTCGGCACCACGGTGGGCGAAGCCTGCTCGAGACCCTCCACAGCAATCACATGCTGATCCCCGGGATACAGCCCCGGCAGGTCACTGACCACGATCATCGCTCTGCCGTCGAACCAGTCCCGGAATGCAGCAACTCGCGAGCCATCCGGCGACCACGTTGCACCGCGCCCCGCCACGCCGGCGAGCAGCTCGGACTCAACGGCGTCGTCCAGCCGCAACATCTTCAGGGAGTCGCCAACCCGGTAAGCGATCAGTTCGCCGTCGGGAGACCACGCTGGTGCCGACTCGTGCTCGCCGCCGACGGTCAGTTCTTCTTCAATGCCGGTGCTGAGCTCAACCACCACGATGTATTGGTCGAATTGGCCCTCGTTGTGGCCGTCGGACGCACGAATGCGGCGCGAGAACGCGATACGGGTCCCGTCGGGCGACCACGCGGGGTCTTGGTCGAAGACCACACCGTCCGTGACTTGGGAGAGACCAAGGGCATCGGGCTGAACGATGTAGATGTGACTCGCCCGCTCCCCGTCGACAATCGCTCCCTGCGAGAAAGCGATCCACTCGTTATCGGGCGACCACGCCGGCGCACTCAGACCATGCTGAGCGGTGAGAAACGGCAAGTCGCTCGTTCCATCGCCATTCGCCACCCACAAGGTGCTCCCGACCCGGAACACGATGCGCCGGCAGTCCGGCGCCCACGACAGGTGATCGACGCCTTCGGGCTTCGTGCTGGCAAACCGCAGGGGAAGCTGGATTCGACTTGCGCTGAGCAAGCCGGAACAGATCTCCGCAGGTGGACCTGGCCCATCGGACCGGACGCGGCTCGGGATGTGCGGCTCGACACCCGAGACCGGATGCTCAGGTTCGCCGAAGACCTGCAATGACTCCGCCCCAGGATCGTCGTCGGCACCTGCTCGCTCGTCGCCTGAGGGGTCCGGCTCCGGCTGCGCCGGCGTCTGCGAGTCCGCCGACGTCGCATCCGGCGCCTCGAGTTCATCAGGCGAGGATCCGTCCGCGCTCTCGTCACCCCCATCTTCTGCCGCCTCAGCATCGTCGGCGACACGGTCTGTTCCAAGCTGCGAATTGACGGCAACTGCGGCAATGAGCAGGGCGCCGGCAACAGTCGCGACCAGCCACCAACGCTTTCGCGGCCCATCAGTGCCCTGCTGCATTTCGACCGTCGCAGAACCGCCGTCGGCCGGCTCCAGCGGCACCAACACCACCGGGTCTTCTGGCTCAGCGGGCACTTCCAGACGCCTCCTGGCAGCTTCCCCGGCCCTGATCGCTACGGCAGCTCGAGCCAAGCACCACCATGGGCCCGACCGTACTTGCGCGCGCCGGTGAGCGAGATGTCGGAGGGGGTCTTGAAACGACCCATCTAGGGTGGACGGGTGCCGAAACCGTTGATCGGGCTTGTCGGACGCCGACGCAAAGGATCACGAATCGGTGGCTTCCCACCGGTGTTCACCGATGTCGACGTTGACCTGTACATCGCCCACTACGCCCAGGCCGTGAACGCGGCGGGCGGCATTGCGGTCTACCTGCCCCTCAACGCTGACCCCACAGACATTGCGCCTCGACTCGACGGAGTCCTGCTCACCGGCGGCGAGGACGTTGCTCCAAGCCTGTACGCCGAGCGGCTGGTCACCGAAGCTGGGGACGGGTCCGGTGCCAGCGCCCCGAACGCCTTCGACACGCCCGACGACGCTGTCGTGCCAGACGGACAGATACCGCTGCGCGACGCCTTCGAGCTCGAGTTGCTCGACGCCGCCGTGACCGCCGACGTGCCGGTGCTGGGCATCTGCCGCGGCATCCAGTTGATGACGGTCGCGGCCGGCGGCACGCTGCACCCCCACCTGCCCACCCACGCATTTGTCGACGGGCCGCCCGACGCAACACCGCACGTCGTGACCACCACCGAGGGCAGCGAACTACGACGCCTGTATGGACCGGAGGTCGCCGTCAACTCCTTACATCACCAGGCTGCCGACCAGCTTGGCGACGGCTACATCGCCACTGCTCACTCTCCCGACGGGATCATCGAAGGCATGGAGCACGCCGAGCTGCCGATCATTGCCGTGCAATGGCACCCCGAGCTTATGATCGGAGCGCTGGCCGACCCGTCATTCCGCTGGCTGGTCGATCACGCCAGCCGTTGACTGCTGTGTCGGGCCTATGACCCAGCTCGACGCCGGCACAGCTCAGCCGACCGGAGCGCCCAGCGCACCCACACCCGACCCCCGCCGTCACGACCTCGACGCGCTCCGCGGCTTCGCCATGCTGCTGGGCATCGTCCTGCACGTCACGCTGGCGTTCTTTCCCTCGTTCTGGCCGGTCACCGACGGACGCGCCAGCCTCGCCGGGCCGTTCGACGAAATCCTGTGGGTCATCCATGGCTTCCGGATGCCGGTCTTCTTCCTGCTCAGCGGCTACTTCACCGCAATGCTGTGGCGCCGGCGGGGCGTGGCCAGGCTGATCTCCCACCGGGCTCGCCGCATCGGCTTGCCGCTGCTGATTGGCGTGTTCACGATCGTCCCCCTGATGGACGCCACCACGCAGTGGGCCTACACCTCCGGCATCGACGACGACAGCGATCTCTTTGCCGCCGCCTACTTCGGCGATGTGCTCGCAGCCGAGTCGATTCTCGACGGCGGCTTCGACGTCAACGCCGTCAACCCCGCAGATCCAAACAAGAACACGGCACTGCACCTGGCAGCGGTCACCAACGACGCCGAGATGGCTGAACTGCTCCTGGAACGTGGCGCAAACTTCAACGCCCGCAACGCCGACTGGGCCACGCCGCTCGATATTGCCGTCTACTTCGCGCATCCCGAGGTGGCCGAGGTGATCGTCGAAGGAGGCCACATCGACTACCGCCAGCCCGGCGGCGACTGGGACAAGATCGGCTTCTGGGGCGACGGCGCCGCCGACTCGCCCTTCCACCAGCGTGTCGGCAACGGAGAGTCCGGCGAGGATGACATCGGCCTCTCCAGCTGGGTGACCAGCTTCCATCACCTGTGGTTCCTCTGGTTCCTGTGCTGGTACATGGCGGCATTCGCCGTCGTCGCCTGGCTCATCGACATCGTCACGCGACGCCGGACGCAATCGGGCCGCCCGCACAGCATGCTGCGTTCCGCGCTGATCTGGCTGACGGTCCCGCTGACGTTGCTGCCGCAACTGGCAATGGGCGATGGCGGTCAATGGCCGGTGTTCGGTCCTGACACCTCAGCAGGCCTCGTTCCCGTCCCGCATGTCCTGGCCTACTACGCGTTGTTCTTCGCTTTCGGGGCCCTGATCTACGGTCGCCGCACACCCACCGGCAAGCTGATGTCAGACCGGCTGGGCCGTCACTGGCGCTGGGTCCTGCCCGTCACGTTCTTGGTAGCGCTGCCCATCGGGCTCGGGCTCACCTTCGAAGACGGACCATGGCCGGTCGCCGCTGCATTCCAGGCCGCCTACGCCTGGGGCATGTCGCTGGGCTTGATCGGGCTGTTCAGCGTGATGCTCGGTCGGGAGCGCCGTTGGGTGCGCTACCTGTCCGATTCGTCGTACTGGCTCTATCTGGCGCACCTGCCGCTGATCATCGTGCTGCAGGCCTGGGCGCGCACCACCGATCTTCCCCGAGGCATCGAGTTCACCGCCATCGTCGCGGGCGCAACTGCGATCCTGCTGGCGAGCTACGCCATCGCCGTTCGCCACACCCCCATCGGCTGGCTGCTCAACGGCCGCCGCCCTCGACGGCGGCGCGCACCCGCGGGATGACGTTGCGAGCCAAGCGCTCCAGCGACGAGTTGAACAGCGACGGGGCCATGCCGGGCGAGGCTCCCCAGGTGCACACGTCGGTAAGTCCGTAGCGCGTGATGAAGTCGACCAGCTCGGCAACGCAATGGTCCTCATCGCCCACAATCCAATTCTGAGGAATCGCACCCTTCGTCAGATCAAACGCAGTAAACTCGTCGGGCGTCTCGGCGAACAACTTGGCGTACACCCCGAGCCGGTAACGCTCCGCTGGCTTGATCGGGTTCCACTCACGCTCGACGTCGTCGGTCACGAAGACCGAGCGGATGATGCCCACGCGGTAGTCGTCAGGGTCACGTCCGGTCGCCCGCAGCTCCGCCTTCCACGGCTCCATGACGACATCCGGGGCGCCCTGGGGCAACAGGTGCGTGTCGAACCTGGCGGCCCGCACGGCCGCTTTGGAGCTCATGCCCGCGATCCACAGCGGCGGTCCGCCGGGCTGCACCGGCGCAGGGGTCACCAGCAGATCGTCGAACTGGTAGCGCTTGCCATGGAAGCTGAACGGCTCGCCCTTCCACGCCAAACGCAGGATCTGCACCAGCTCCTCAGTCAGCGACACCCGGCGGGACTGCGGGATCCCGAAGCCTCGGAACTCGTGGGCCGCATAGCCCATCCCGATGCCGAGCTCGATGCGTCCGTTCGAGATGTTGTCGAGAATCGCCAGGTCTTCGGCCAGCCGGATCGGATGGGCGAACGGCGCCAGCAGGATGTCGGTCGACATGCGGATGTTCGACGTGCGAGCGGCCACAGCACCGGCAACCGGCACGAAGTTCGGCAGGTGGCCGTCATCGAGGAAGTGATGCTCGGTGAACCACGCCAGATCGAAGCCGAGCTCGTCGGCCATCTCGATCTGGTCGAGCGCCTGGGCGTACATCTCACGCAGCGGCACCTCGCTGCCCGGCGGGCTGCGCAAATCGTGGACGATACCGAATCGCAGGGGTTGAGGCATCCCCGGAGACTACGACCGAGCCGGTCGAGGGGGCAGAGGTGACGCACCGCGCCGTCCCAGGGCCGTTCGGAGACGATTCGACTACCGTGGACAGGCGGGTCCGGGTTACGCGCAACGCCTGGCCGCGGCTCGCTCGGCGAGGCACAGCCGGGCGCAACGACCCGATCACGATCGCGAAGGGGCACAGCTCATGGCGCAGGGAACGACGAACGGCACGACCAACGGTTCGCAGGTCACCTCAGCGTCGGCGAACGGCATACCGGACTACGAGGTCATCATCATCGGCGCCGGCGTCGCCGGCATCTACCAGATGTACCGGCTCGCTGAACGCGGCGTCCATGCGACCGTGCTCGAGATGGGCAGCGACCTGGGCGGCACATGGTTCTGGAACCGCTACCCCGGCTGCCGGTTCGACTCCGAGAGCTACACCTACGGCTACTCGTTCTCCGACGAGTTGCTCGACGAATGGCACTGGCAAGAGCGCTTCTCGGGCCAGCCCGAGAACCTGCGCTACCTCAACTACGTCGCCGACAAGTTCGACCTGCGCAAGTACATGCAGTTCGACTGCACGGTGGATTCGGCGCACTTCGACGACACCCACAACATGTGGCGGCTGCACCTTGCCGACGGTCGCGACCTGTCCTCCCGCTTCCTGCTCACCGCACTGGGCCTGCTGTCGGCACCCACCTATCCACGCATCGAGGGCGTCGACGCCGACGGCACCGACGTCTTCAATGGCCCGTCGTTCCACACCTACCACTGGCCGGCAGAACCGGTCGAGATCAAGGGCAAGCGGGTCGCCGTGATCGGCACCGGCGCCACGGGCGTGCAGGCCATCGCCGCCATCGGCGAGCAGGCCGAGCACCTGACGGTCTTCCAGCGGCGTCCGAACTGGTGTGCACCGCTGCACAACAGCGAGATCTCCGATGAGGAGATGACAGGCATCCGAGCCCGCTACGACGAGATCTTCGACAAGTGCGCCCGAACACCGGGCGGCTTCGAGCACGAGCCGGACCGCCGCGGCTTCTGGAACGTGCCGCCCGAAGAACGCCGCGCCATGTGGGAGAAGCTGTACGGCGAGCCGGGATTCGGCATCTGGATGGCCAACTTCCGCGAGATCTTCTTCGACGAAGAGGCCAACGCGGAGCTGTCGGCGTTCATTGGCGACAAGATCCGCGAGCGGGTTGACGACCCGGTCATCGCCGAGAAGCTCGTCCCCTCCGACCACGGCTTCGGCGTGCAGCGGGTCCCGCTCGAGACGCACTACTACGAGACGTACAACCGGCCGAACGTGAACTTGGTGGATCTGCAGGAGACACCGATCACCAAGATCACCACGACCGGCATCCAGACCACCGATCAGCACTACGAGTTCGACCTCATCGTGTACGCCACCGGATTCGACGCCATCACCGGCGCCTTCGATCGGATCGACTTCCAAGGCAGCGGCGATCTGAAATTGCGCGACAAGTGGGGAGACGGACCGGTCACCTACCTCGGTTTGATGGTCAACGGCTTCCCCAACCTGCTGACCATCGCCGGACCGCAGAGCGGCTCAGCGTCCACCAACTACCCGCGGGGCATCGAGATCGGTGTCGACTGGGTGACCGGCATGCTCGACTACATCTGGGAGAACGGCTACACCCGCTTCGAGGCCAACGAAGACGCCGAGCGGGATTGGACCAACCACGTCGTCGAGATGTACGCCATGATGCTGATGCGCAAGGCCCAAGGCTGGTTCACGGGCTACAACTCGAACGTGGACGGTCATGAGAAGGGCACCATCCGCTACCTCGTGTACAACGGCGGCGCCCCGAAGTACAAGCGCCGCATCGACGAGATCGCCGACCACGACTACGAGGGCGTCTCGTTCGCAACCGAGCGCGCTGCGGTCGGAGTCGGCTGAACCCGAGCTGCCGATCCTGAGCTGCCGATCCTGGGCTGGGGATCCTGGGCTATGGATCCTGGGCTATGGATCCTGAGGTGCTGATAGCGGGCCCCTCGCGGCGCTTGTGCATCTGACCGTTCCTGACTTGAGGTGAATCGTGGATATCTCTGGAGCCGCTGCCATCGTCGGGGTTGCCGAGACCGACTACATGCGTGGCACGTCGCTGAGCGTGCCCGAACTGGTGCTGGAAGCGACCATGGCCGCCATCGCCGATGCCGGGCTCGATCCCAGCGAGATCGACGGCATCCTGCCGCCCCCAGGGTTCATCTCGGCCGAGGAGATCGCCGCCAACCTCGGCGCTCGTGACATTCGCTACGCCATCACGGTGCACATGGGCGGCGCCAGCCCGGTCGCAGCGCTGCAGTCAGCCACGATGGCCATCGCCGCAGGCGTTGCCACCAACGTCGTGATCACGATGGGCTGGAACGGCTACTCGGCCATGCGACCCCGGCCCGAGACCCGTCCGACCAAGCGGCGCTTGGAACCGGGACCGTTCGTGGACGTGAGCCGTAACTTCTATGCGCCCTACGGCGTGCGTTCGGCTGTGCAGTGGTACTCGATGTACATCCAGCGCTATGTGGACATCTACGACGTCGAGCCGACCGATGCCGCTCAGGTGGCATTGACCTGCCGCGAACATGCGCACCTCAACGACAAGGCGCTCATGGGCGGCCGGCCGATGACCATGGAGGACTACCTGGCCTCACCGCTGATCACCGAGCCGATGCGCAAGTTCGACTGCTGCTTGGAGACCGACTGCGCGGCCGCCGTGGTGCTGACATCGCCCGAGCGGGCGAAAGACCTGCGCCATACGCCGGTGCTGTGGCTAGGCGGCGCCGAAGGGCACCCGTACCCCGCCGACGAGATCACCAACCGGCCCGACATGCTCCGCCTGGGCCTCGACTCCGCAGCTCCCCGGGCGTTCGCAATGGCGGGCGTGCAGCCGTCCGACATGGACTTCCTGCAGATCTACGACTGCTTCACCTACGTCGTGCTGATGGAGCTTGAGGCCATCGGCATGTGCCCGAAGGGCGGTGCAAAGGAGTTCGTGGCCGACGGAAACATCTCGCTCGGCGGCCGCTACCCGATGAACACCCACGGCGGCCTGCTGTCCCAGGGTCACGCATGGGGCCTCAACCACGTCGTGGAAGCGGCCCGACAGCTGCGCCACGAGGCCGGCGACGCCCAAGTGCCCGACGCCGAGGTGGGCTTGGTGACCGGTTACGGCGACCTCGGCGACGGCAGCATCGCCGTGCTGGCTCGGGGCTGAGGACCCGGCACCATGAGCCCGACCCGATGAGCCCCATCCGATGAGCCCGACCCGATGAGCCCGACCCGATGAGCCCGGCCAGGCCGGCCCGCAAGTACATCCCCCAGCCCGAGGGGTTGAACCTCGAGTTCCACCTGGCGTGTCTGGAAACGGGACTGCTGTGCATCCAACGATGCTCGGAGTGCGAGCAGTTCCGTCACCCGCAGCGCTGGTACTGCCCGTCGTGCCACAGCCGCAACTACGACTTCGCTCCGGTGAGCGGCAGCGGACGCATCTACTCCATGGCCGTCAACCACTTCACCGTCGATCGCGGCTGGGTCGACGAGCTGCCGTACATCACCGCCGTGGTCGAGCTTGATGAAGGGCCCCGAGTGGTGGGATCGTTGCGGGACGTGCAGCCCGGCGAAGTCGGCCTCGGTCATCAAGTGCAGGTGTCGGTCGAGCCTCGAGGCGAAGAATTCGCCTACCTCTGGGTCGATTTGGCCTGAGCCACCAGCGTCGGAGAACCGAGCCGGCCGACGCCGCGAGCGCGCTCCGGCGGCCGGACCGGTCGATCAAACACCCCGCGTGTCGAGCCGACTCGCCACAACGGTCACGATTGCCAAGAGGCCAATGCCAGCACACGCCAGGTAGGCCACAGTCGGGCTGATCGCGAATACGGGGAGCCAGACGATTGCGCCGAGAGCGTGCCCGAAGAAACGATGCGAAAGGGTGAACGACAATGCGCCGGCACGGTTGTCAGGGACTGCCACGGAGGCCAGCGACTGGAAGCTGACCACGATTGCCTGAGTCGCGGCGCCGCCGACGAACCAGACGGCTGCCAGCAGCCACGCTGTGCGCGCTGCGGGGAGCAGCGCCACGATTCCTGAGCAGACGGCGAGCGAGACGATGACGGCGCGCAACCCGCCCCAGCGATCGAGCACGATCCCCCACAGCGGCGCTGCCGCCATGCCGGCTATCCCGCCGCCAAACAGGAGCAAGCCGACCTGTGATCCCGTCAGCCCGATGACGTCGCGGCCACTCAAGCTCACCAGGACCCTGACCCCAACTGGACCGAACGCACTCAACAGGGTGGTGGCCGCCAGCAGCAGCATCGGCCGACGCAACAGCGAGCGCAGCTGCAGCGGCGAGCTGAGCGGCTGACGTGGCCCCGATGCACCGGTGCCAGCGATGTTCGGCAGCAACAACGCAATGGCTGCGCCGATGACGGCCGTCACCACATAGGCCAGACGCCAGTTCCGGTCGGCTCCGAAACCGCCGAGCAGCGGGGCGGCCAGCTGACCGAACGCTTGACATGCTGCGTATCGGCCGACGATCCGACCAACGCGACCCGATGGTGCCGTCTCGGTCAACGTCGCCAGCAGCAGCGGCGTAATGAACGCGTTCATCGAGCCTTGGCCGACGCGGGCCACGAGAAACCACAGGTACGAGGGCGCCATGGCGCACGCAGCGGTCGCTACCGCGTACAGCGCAACGGCAGAGCGCAACGTCCGGGCACGGCCCCATCGGTCGGCAATCGTGCCCGAGACCAGCAAGAGTCCAGCGAACGGCAGCAAGTAGCACCACAACGCCCACCCGATCTGTCCGGTCGTGACCGAGAAGGTCGAACGCAGCTCGGGGATCATCGGCAGCATCACGAAGGTGCCGAGCGGCCCCATCATGCCGCCGACGTAGAGCACCGCACGGCGCCAGTCCCCACCCGAGCCCCGTCCATCCATAAGCGTCCGCACGCTAGTTCCACGCCAGAGCCACAGGCCGCTCGGAGCCGATCACCGGCGACAACCGGACCGGCGCAGCGGCTCAGCGCACCTCGCGCCTAGATGATTAGTTCCAAGGGGTGGGGTCCACCGGTTGTGGGGTGAGGGTGTCCAAGCTCGGGGTGTGTATTCACGCTTCGATCTTGGAGGTTCTCAGCATGGGCCCGGACTTGGACACCCTCGCGACCGCACTGTATGTGAGGATCGATGACCTGTTGGCACAGAACCCTGGGTGGGCTCCGCGGCGGCCTGCGGTGGGGTTCGCCCCGAAGCTGTCGGACGCGGAGCTGGTCACCTTGGCGGTGATCTCGGCGCTGCTGGGCTATGACAACGAGTCGCAGTTCGTGCGCTACGCGAGAGCGCATCTGGGGCCGTGGTTTCCGTATCTGCCCAACCGCGACGGCTACAACAAGCGGCTGCGGCGCAGCGCCGAGATGATCGCTCGTGTCATGGGATGTCTCGCACGCGAGTGCGAGTCCTGGCACGACGACGTGTGGCTTGTGGACTCCACCCCGGTGGAGTGCGGCACCCGCCGCGAGACCCAAAAGCGCTCCGGCCTCGCCCGATGGGCCCAATACGGCTGGTGCGCGTCGCATTCGCGGTACTTCTGGGGTCTGCGGCTGCATCTTGTCGCCACCCCGGCGGGGCTGCCGGTCGCGTTCGCGGTCGCAGGCGCGAAAGCCGACGAACGCGAAGTCTGCGCCGACATGATCGCCGCGGCCGGGATCGCCCGGCCGGGCCAGACCCTCATCGCCGACAACCGCTACCGCTCCACAGCGTTCGAAGCCGACCTCAGCGACGTCGGCATCACCCTGCTGCGCCCCGCCACCCGATCCGAGGCCCCACGGCCCGGCGCAAAGTTCCTGCGGCCCCTGCGCCAGATCATCGAATCGATCAACCAGACCCTCAAAGGCCAGCTCAGCCTCGAACGCCACAAAGGCCGCACCAAAGCCGGCGTCGCCGTGCGCATCGCGACACGGCTCCTCGCCCCCACCGCCGCCATCTGGCACAACGAGACCTACCGACACATCCGACCAGCACGCTCACTCACCGCCTACGACCACTAACCCCTTGGAACTAATCATCTAGGGGATGGTCGATGTTGGGATAAACGGTGAGGCCGAGCAGCAGGAAGACCAGGCCGATCGCGCCAGCGGCGATCACGCGCCGGCGATGTCCCGGCATGGGCGCTACTCCGGGCGGCCGGTGCTCAGTGCCACCGTTTGAAGCATCGTCAGCTGCGGGGTCGTCAGTTGCGGCGTCGTCAGTGGCAGAGACCCTCCGCGGAGACGCCGCGCTCGGTGTAACACATCACGGTGCCCTCGACGCTCCTGAGTATGAAGGACTCGCCCTCCTCACCTGGAGTCGCAACTATTCGCAGCCGGAAGCCACGGATCGAATCGTCGGGCTGACCGACGATGTCCATCGTGATCTCGCCGAGGACATCGCTGACCACGCCGGCACCTGAGTTTCTCACCCGCGACTCGGGCTCCGTCGATGCCACAGCACCAGCCACGGACCGACCCATATCGGTCATCGTCTCCCATCTCACTACCTCGCCAAGGATCGCCATAATCTGCGATGTGGCGTCGTAGGTCGCACCAAGAGGCGCCAGGTACTCGCCGCTGACCCAGCCGACAACCCCCGTTGCGTGCACCTCGTGCCAGGTCACCCCGGACACCTCACGCGTCGTGCCGGTGGGAACGATTCCCGTGGCAAGCGACTCAAGCTTGCCGACGATCGCGCCTCCGGGCGTCTCGCGCACGTTCAGCGTGCTGTCGTGGCCGATGCCAACTACAGCCAGCACCATGCGGCCCTCAGCACCTTCGCTGGACATCTCGTCAGACTCAGCAGCCGACGTGGCCGTCACGACCTGCTGCGCGGCCGTCGTCGTCGGCGAAGGCTGCAGCGTCTGAACCGTGGGCAACGTGGTGGTGGAGAATGCCTGAGTCGTCGCCGGCGCGGGCGCAGTCGCCGTGGCGCTCGACTCGGGTTCAACGGCTGTGTGGTCGTCGCTGTCGGAGTCGTCGACGGCGATGACCAACGCTGCGATCGCCACCGCGAGTGCGAGCAGCGCAACGCCGATCGGTAGCCATTCCCTTCCTATGTACGAGCCGTTCGCTGGGAAACGCCCAGCGTCGGGAGGTCCGTAGTTCTCAGGTGAATCGGTCATCGGAGTCGTTCGGGAAGCTTTCTGCGTCGAGTGCGGGGCCACTGCGGCCAGTTCCGCCGGGAGCACCTGCTCCGCCAGTCCTGCCAGCGACCGTGATCCGTTGGGAGTAACGGCGCACGAGCACCGAGCGTACGGCCACCCGGGTCGGCGGGAAGAGCAGGAACAGACCCAAAACGTCGGTCAGGAAGCCGGGCGTCAGCATGAACGCCCCCGCGAGCAGGATCAACAGCCCGTCAACCAGTTCGTTGCCGGGAAGCTCGCCCTGCGCCAATCGGGTGCGAATCTGGTTCAGCACGCCCAGCCCGGACCGGCGCACCATCCAAGCCCCCACCACAGAAACAACGAGCAGCAGCACGATCGTCTGCCCCGTGCCCAGCCCGCCGGCAACCTGCACAATCACATACAGCTCCAGCAACGGCACCGACACGAGCAGCAAGATCAGCACTGCCAGCACGTCGCCCACCCTAGGGCCGCCTGCCGAAGCCGCACGAGCGGTGCGGGCAGCAGAAGATCAGCACCAACAGTGCCGATTCGGAAAGAGCTCAAGGTCGAGGTGCCATGGCCGCAGCGAGTCTTGAACAGCGGATCGGCAACGCCTTGACTGGCCGGGTACAGGTCTCGCTTGTCGGCGTCCGCGAGTTCCGCCCTGACGATCTCGTTCGCCGAACCGCCGCTGTTTGCGGCTGAGGGCAGTGACTGCTGTCCGAAGGGGTGGGACCTAGATGAGTAGTTCCAAGGGGTTAGTGGTCGTAGGCGGTGAGTGAGCGGCTGGGGCGTGTGTGGCGGTAGGTCTCGTTGTGCCAGATGGCGGCGGTGAGTGCTGCGATGCGGGCCAGGACGCGTGCGGCGACGCCGGCGCGGGTGCGGCCGCGGTGGCGTTCGAGGCTGATCTGGGATTTGAAGGTCTGGTTGACCGATTCGATGATCTGGCGCAGCGGCCGCAGGAACTGCTGGTGGGGCCGCGCTGGCTCGGTGCGCATCGCTGGACGGATGAGCGTGATGCCTCGCTCGCTGAGGTGCCTTTCGAAGCTGGCGCGCCGATAGCCCTTGTCCGCGATGAGGGTCTGGCCGGGTCGCGTGAGGCCGGCATGGTCGATCATGTCCGCGCAGATGTCTCGCTCGTCGGCTTTCGCTCCGGCGAGGGCGAACGCGACCGGTAGCCCCGAGGGTGTTGTGACAAGGTGCAGGCGCAGCCCCCAGAACCAGCGCGAGTGCGACGCGCAGTACCCGTATTGGGCCCATCCCGCGAGGTCAGAGCGCTTTTGGGTCTGACGGGAACGGCCGCACTCGACCGGTGCGGAGTCCGCCAGCCACACGTCGTCGTGCCAGCTGGGGCACTCGCGTGAGAGACGCTCGACGACACGAGCGATCATCTCGGCGCTGCGGCGCAGCCGCTTGTTGTAGCCCGGACGCTTGGGGATGTACGGGAACCACGGCCCCAGATGCGTCCGGGCGAAGCGAACGAACCGTGCTTCGGAATCGAACCCCAGCAGCGCCGAGATCACCGCGAGCGTCACCAGCTCCGCATCGGACAGCTTCGGCGCGATGCCCACCGCCGGGCGCTCAGGAACCCACTGCGGGTTCGCACACAACAGATCATCGGCCTTCACACACAGTGCAGTCGCGAGATGAATCACACCGGGTTTGGTGGAGGCTCTGTTCCTTGAGAGGATGGAGCGATGCCAGGAAATGGGAGATATCCAGCCGAGCTGCGTGAGCGTGCGGTGAGAATGGTGCTCGACAACGAGCGCTGCTATGGGTCGCAGTGGGAGGCGATCTGCTCGGTCGCCGACAAGCTGGGCCCGACCCCGGAGACGGTGCGGCTGTGGGTGCGCCGCGCTGAGATCGACGGCGGGACCCGGGCCGGGGTGACCTCAGCGGAGCGGGCTCGGATCAAAGAGCTCGAAGGCGAGAACCGTGAGCTGCGCCGAGCGAACGAGATATTGAAGGCGGCGTCGGCTTTCTTCGGGGCGGAGCTCGACCGCCAGTCGAAGCGATAGTGGCGTTCATCGACGCCCATCGCGACCGGTTCGGGGTCGAGCCGATCTGCGCTGTGCTCGCCGAGCACGGCGTCGGGATCGCCCCGTCCACCTATTACGCAGCCAGGTGCCGGCCGCCGTCGGCGCGGGCGCAGCGCGACGCCTGGTTGTGCGGAGAGATCGCTCGTGTGCACCGGGACAATTACGACGCGTACGGGGCGGCCAAGGTGTGGGATCACCTCAACCGCGTCGAGGGCATCACGGTGGCTCGCTGCACTGTGGAGCGGCTGATGCGCCAGCTGAGCAAGGGACCCGCCGAGGCGCCACGGTGCGCACCACCACCAGCGACCCCGACGCCTGCCGGCCCGCGGACCTGGTGAACCGCTGCACTGTGGAGCGGCTGATGCGCCAGCTGAGCCTCGAAGGGACCCGCCGAGGCGCCACGGTGCGCACCACCACCAGCGACCCCGACGCCTGCCGGCCCGCGGACCTGGTGAACCGGGATGGAAGGGGCGCAACCGGCCTTCACAGTGCCGGCCCCGAACCGGCTGTGGCTCGCCGATCTCACCTACGTGCGCACCCGCAGCGGCTGGGTGTACGTGTCGTTCATGATCGACGCCTATTCGCGCCGGGTCCTGGGCTGGCAGGCGTCGTGGTCGCTGCGCACCGAGCTGGCGCTCGATGCCTTGGAGATGGCCATCTCGGGGCGCCGCCGCGACGGCCACAGCATCGAGGAGGTGACTCATCACAGCGACCGCGGGTCGCAATATCTTTCCATTCGCTACAGCCAGCGCCTCGACGACAACGACATCGTCGCCTCGGTCGGAACCCGAGGCGATTCCTATGACAACGCCATGATCGAGAGCTTCAACGGCCTGTTCAAATGGGAGCTCGTCTACCCCCGGGGACCGTGGCAAGGACTGCGCGACGTCGAGTTCGCCACCCTCGAATACGTCGACTGGTACAACCACCGACGCAGCCACAGCGCCCTGCTGCCCGGCCGCGGCAGCTACACCACCCCCGCCGAACACGAAACCGCCTACTACCGTCAAACCGTCACAGCCACCCCGGCCGTGACTCAACAACCCGAGTCTCTACTGAACCCGGGGTGATTCAAGAGTGTCCAAGTCCGGGTTCATGGTCCGGTCCTCCAGGATCGAGGCGTGTATTCACACCCCGAGCTTGGACACCCTCACCACACCAACGGCGGACCCCACCCCTTGGAACTACTCATCTAGCATCGCCGCCACGGCGTCTCGGCGTCTCGGCGTCTCGGCGACGGCTTGCCTGCCGTGGAGAGAGTTGCAAGCAGCCATCCGCGGCTCCGGCAGCGAAATCCGACCGGCAACCGGCCGGGAACCGACAGGGGGCAGACATGGCTGGAGAAGTGACGATTACCTCGGGACGACTGGCAGGTATCGACGACCAGGGCGTCCACGCCTACAAAGGCATTCCCTATGCGGCGCCTCCGGTGGGCGACCTGCGATTCCGGCCGCCAGTCGCGCCAGCCGGCTGGGATGGTGTGCGCGACGCCTCGGCCTTCGGCCCGGTGGCACTGCAGCAGGCCATGCCGGGCATCTTCGGCGAGCTGGGCACGCCCCCGAATCCTTCCGGCGACGACTGCCTGCGGCTGAACGTGTGGACGCCGGACCCCACAGCAGGCGACATGCCGGTGCTGGTGTGGATCCACGGCGGTGCGTTCTACGCCGGCAGCGGCGTGGACGACGTGTACAACGGTGGAGCGTTTGCCCGCGATGGCGTCGTCTGCGTGACGATCAACTACCGCCTCGGAGTTCAGGGCTATTGGAACCTCGCCGGCCACTTCGGTGAACTGGCCGCGTCGGGCAACGTGGGCATGCTCGACCAGATCGCTGCGCTGGAGTGGGTACAAGACAACATCGGCGCGTTCGGCGGCGATCCCGGCAAGGTCACCATCGCCGGCGAATCCGCGGGCGGCATGAGCTGCTCGACGCTGATGGCGATGCCTGCAGCGAAGGGCCTCTTCCGGGCCGCCATCCCCCAGAGCGGCGCCGCTCACAACGGCCTCAGCGCCGACACCACCTCGCTCATCGGCAGCTACGTGCTGGACGCGGTCGGCATCACACCGGGCGACACAGCTGCGCTGGCGGCCGTCAGCAATGACGACCTGCTCGCTGCGCAGATCGCGATCACCGACGATCTGAGCGCAACACGCGACCCGGAGAAGTACCGCGAGGCAGCGGCGGTGCCGATGGCCTTCCAGCCCACCTATTTCACTGAGGAGCTGCCGCAACGGCCGATTGACGCCATTGCGGCTGGTGCGGCCTCGGACGTGTCGGTGATGATCGGTTCCACCAAGGAAGAGGCACTGATCTTCGTGGTGGACCTCAAGGAGATGTTCAGCGACGAACTGGTGCAAGCCAGCACCAGCGCGGTCTTCGGAATGGCCGGCAAGGACGGCGATACGGCCCTGCAGGTATATAGCGACAACCGGCCCGGCGCCGCGCCGCACGAGCTGGCAGCGGCCGTCGAGACCGACCGCATGTTCACCGTGCCGGCCATCCGCATGGCCGACGCCCAAGCCGCGCACAACTCCGACCTGTGGACGTACCGATTCGACTGGGACAACCCTGAGCGCGACGGCGAATGGGGCGCGCACCACTTCATCGAGGTGCCGTTCGCATTCGACCAAACCGACAACGACATGAGCCGCGGCTTCGTCGGCAACAACCCGCCGGCCGACCTGATTGCCGCCACGCACGACGCATGGGTCCGGTTCGCAACCGACGGCAACCCCAACCACAGCGGCCTGCCCGACTGGCCCCGCTGGGAACGGAGTACTCGCCCAACGATGCTCTTCGACGACGAGTGCCGCGTTGTCAATAGCCCCGCCGCCACGGAGATCAGTCTCTGGGACGGCGTGATCTAGCAGTTCGGAACACACAAGCGCCGGTCGGCCACCAGCCACAGGTCATTGCATGGACTGCAACGTACGCAATGCATGGATTGCAATCGTTCTGTTGCGTTGTTTGCAAGTGCTCACGTGTTCGCATCGTGCGGACGTGCCGTTCGCTCCCGCCCGTAGAATCAAGCTCTGCTGAGGCCTTCGAATCCGGCAGGAATCAGAGCCTCCAGATTCGGTGGGCCTCCGTTCTGCGCCCGGAGTCCTTCGACTCCGCTCACCTGCGGTGAGCTTGCAACCCAACGCTGCGTCGGCGCCGTCTCCTTGCGAGGATCACCATGGCTGCATCCCCTCATCTCGTTGCGCGCGCAGACCTGCGCAATGTGGCCATCATCGCTCACGTCGACCACGGAAAGACCACCCTCGTCGACGCCATGCTGTGGCAGTCAGGGGCCTTTCGCGCCAACGAGACGGTTGCCGAACGGGTCATGGACTCGATGGACCTCGAACGCGAGAAGGGCATCACGATCCTGGCCAAGAACACCGCTGTGCGCTACGTGCGCGACAGCGGCGAAAAGACGAAGATCAACATCGTCGACACGCCGGGCCACTCCGACTTCGGCGGCGAGGTGGAGCGCGCGCTGACGATGGTGGACGGCGTCCTGCTGCTGGTCGACTCCAGTGAGGGCCCGCTGCCGCAGACGCGGTTCGTGCTGCGCAAGGCACTGGAACTGCAGCTGCCCGTCGTGCTGGTGATCAACAAGATCGACCGGTCAGACGCTCGCATCGCTGACGTCGTCGACGAGGTGTACGAGCTGTTCTTGGACCTCGACGCGACCGACGACCAGATCGACTTCCCGATCGTGTACACCAACGCCCGCCAGGGCACAGCGACGCTTGACCTCGGCCAGCCAGGCACCGATCTGCGTCCGATGTTCGAGACGCTGCTCGAGACCGTGCCCGCTCCCTTGCACGACCCCAAGCATTCGCTCCAGGCGTGGGTCACCAACCTCGACTCCAGTCCTTATGTGGGGCGCATCGCGATGTGCCGGGTCATGCACGGCACCATCAAGCGAGGCCAGAGCGTGGCGTGGTGCCGCACCGACGGTACGACCACCACAGCCAAGGTCAACGAGCTGTATGTCACCGAAAGCCTCGATCGAGTGGACGCCGACGAGGCCGGCGCCGGCGAGATCATCGCCATCTCGGGCATCGAGGACATCACGATCGGCGACACGCTCGCCGATCCGACCAACCCCGAGCCGTTGCCCCTCATCACCGTGGACGAGCCGAGTCTGTCCATCACGATCGGCATCAACACCTCCCCGATGGCAGGTCTCGGCGGCGACAAGGTCACCGCCCGCCTCATCAAAAACCGCCTCGACGCCGAGCTGATCGGCAACGTGTCGGTGCGAGTGCTGGACACCGAGCGGCCCGACACCTGGGAGGTCCAGGGGCGAGGCGAGCTTCAGTTAGCAGTGCTGGTGGAGATCATGCGCCGCGAGGGTTTCGAGATGACCGTGGGCAAGCCCAAGGTAGTCACCCGCACCATCGACGGAACGCTTCACGAGCCCACCGAGCGCGTCACCATCGACATCCCCGAGAGCTTCGTCGGGGCAGTTACCCAGCTACTCGGCGAGCGCAAGTCCGACATGGTCGCCATGTCCAACCACGGCACCGGATGGGTTCGGCTGGACTACATCGTGGCGGCACGCGGCCTCATCGGCTTCCGCACCGAGTTCCTGACCGAGACGCGGGGCACCGGCCTCATGGCCAACGTGTTCGAGGGTTACACACCCTGGCTCGGCGAGCTTCGCACCCGCCACTCGGGATCGATCGTCGCAGACCGCAAAGGCTCGGTCACCGGATACGCCGTGGCTGCTGTGCAAGAGCGGGCTTCGCTGTTCGTGGCACCCGGTGACGAGGTTTACGAGGGCATGGTCATCGGCGAGAACCCACGCACCGAGGACATGGACGTCAACATCTGCCGCGAGAAGAAGCAGACCAACGTCCGCGCCGCTGCCTCCGACGACACCATCCGCTTGACGCCGCCCCGTGTCCTGTCGCTCGAGCAAGCGCTGGAATTCATCGGCGACGACGAATGCGTCGAGGTCACTCCGAACGCCATCCGCATCCGCAAGACGGTCATCGATGCCACCGCCCGCGGCCGCGCCCGCAAACGCCTCCAGCGGACGACCGCCTGAGCCCGCATCGCCCACAATCTGCAGGCCAGTATCTCCATATTCTGTAGGCTGCCTGTCGAATATTCTGTAGGCTCAGATATCCAGCTGTTGTAGGTTCGGTGTGCGTGGCCCACCGTGCCATCACCCGCCGACCGGCAAAGCGCAACCATGTCAGACACGCTCGAACCCGACGGTTACCGACCCCGTGTGACCGACTCGGCGGTTGAGAGGGCGTTGGCGGCCATGCCCACCGTCGTCATCGAGGGTCCGAAGGGCTGCGGCAAGACCTGGACGGGTCGAAAGTTCGCCCGCAGTGAAGTGCTGTTCGACCGCGATCTCAACGCCCGCCGAACAGTCTCGATTGTGCCCGGGCTCATTCTCGACGGACCCGAACCACGTTTGCTCGACGAATGGCAGCTCGCTCCAGAAATCTGGAACCAGGCCCGGCACGCCAGCGATGAGGGGCGACGAACCGGCCGATTCATCCTGACCGGTTCGGCCGTGCCCGCCGACGACATCACCCGCCACTCTGGTGTTGGACGCATCGCGCGTGTCCTCATGCGCCCGATGTCACTTCTGGAAACGGGCGAGTCCACCGCAGAAGTGTCGATCGGATCCTTGCTCGATGCGGAACCGGTGGGGGCACGGCGACCGGACGCTGAATTCGCACACATCGTCGAAGCCCTCTGCCGGGGTGGCTGGCCTCGGTTGCTGGATCGGACCGTGACCGACGCGCAACTGTTCCTGGACAACTACCTCGGGGAACTGTGCCGGACCGACGTCGCGGAGGTCGACGGGGTAGCGCGCAATCCTGACGGAGTTGCGCGGCTCATCGCTTCGATCGCGCGCAACGTCGCAACCACTGCGTCGTTCTCGAAGCTTGCCGCGGAGGCCAGCGGGGACCGCCCGCTGAACCGGACGACTGCGACGGAATACCAGCGCTCGCTGCAACGGCTCTTTGTCGTCGAAGACGCACCGTGCTGGCGCACGCACCTGCGCTCAAGGGCCACGCTGCGCGCAGCCCCGAAGCGACATTTCGTCGACCCATCACTTGCGGTGGCCGCTCTCGGTGCGAGCCCTGAACGCCTGCGGACAGACCTGCAAGCGCTCGGTTTCCTTTTCGAGTCACTGGTGGTACGGGACCTGCGGATCTACGCCCAGGCCAGCGGTGCAACCGTCTATCACTACCGCGACAGCGACCAGCTCGAAGCCGACGCCGTCATCGAAGCCCGCGACGGTCGCTGGATCGCCGCAGAGGTGAAGCTCGGCGGCAACGAGAACATCGAACAGGCCGCTCGATCGCTGCTGTCCCTGCGCGACAAGGTGGACACTGCGCGCATCGGCGAACCCTCGAAGCTGCTGATCATCACAGCCACCGGCTACGGCTACGACAGACCCGACGGCACCACGGTCGTACCCATCAGCGCACTGGGGCCGTGAACTTGGAGGTCTAGACGCTGGGGTTGGCGGGGATTGCCAGCTCCAGGCGCGGGGCCAAGTCGATGTTGTGGAAGTTCTGGAGCCGCTCGATGGTCTCCGCGTAGCGCTCACGCTTTCTGGCCTCGCGCTCTGGAGCACGCTCAGCGAACTCGGGCATGACTTCCCGGGCGAACAGCTCCATTGACTCGCAAATGTCCTCGTGGCGGTTCCGGCCCGCCTGGCTCACGAAGATCAGCTCATCCACCCCGGCGTCTTCGTAGGCGCGCACGAAGTCGCGGATCTGGCCGGGCGTGCCAATGCAGCCCCGCAGCGAGTCCAGCCCGCCCTCCTCGATGCCCGTGCCGTCTTCGGCCCGAGCTTCGTCAACCTGTGCGTTGAGCTTCTCGAAGCCCATCTCGGCACGGTTCTGCTCGAACTCGGTCCAGATGTCGGTGCCGCCGGGCGTGTGGGTGCCGAATTGGTAGTAGTGCAGCAGCGAGTAGGCGAAGAAGTGAAAGCCGTCGAGACCCCGGTCGAGTGCCGTCTGCTCGTCCTGGTGGCACATGAAGCCCGTCGCCACCGCGATGTTCGGGTTCGGCGCCAGACCGATCGGGTCGGTACAGGCCTCGAACGCTGCGTAGTAGTCGGCGACCCATTGGCGGGCCTCGTCGGGATTGATGAACGCGAAGCTCAACGCCCCGATGCCCCGACTGCCCGCCATGAGGATCGTGTCGCGCTGGCTGCACGCCACCCAGATCGGCGGGTGCGGCCGCTGCACGGGCTTGGGCACCACATTGCGGGCCGGCATGGAAAAGTACTTGCCGGTGTGCCCCTCGTACGGCGCCTGCGACATCATCTTGGCGATCTCGGCGATCGCCTCTTCCCACATCGAGCGCTTGTCGGCCCGCTCGATCTCGAAGCCCAACAGCTCCATGTCGCTCGACGTCTCCCCGGTGCCGAACTCGACTCGACCATTCGAGATGATGTCCAGCGTCGAGATGCGCTCGGCAACCCTTGCGGGATGGTTGTAGCCAGGCAGCACCGGCACGATGCCGTGGCCGATATGGATGTTCTGCGTGGTCGCGGCGCACGCGGCCAAGAACACTTCGGGTGCCGATGAGTGCGAGTACTCCTCCAAGAAGTGGTGCTCCACCTCCCACACCGTGTTGAAGCCGAGCTTGTCGGCGAGCTGCACCTGTTCGAGGGCCTCGTGGACTACCCGTGCCTCAGCGCCGTCATCCCACGGGCGCGGCAATTGATGCTCGTAGAAGATGCTGAAGCGCATGGCGATTCCCTGTGTCTTCTTGGAGGTTGTGGGCCGTTGGGCTGATCAGCCGGCGGCCGCGATGCTGGCGAAGGCCGAGTCCACGATGCGGCCGCCGCGGGGGTCGCCGGTGATGGCGGCGTCCATCTTGTTCATCACATAGGACACCGACGCCCGCACGTCGAAATCGACGACGGCGACCGAGCCGCCCCAGCCGCCCCAGAACATGTGGTTCGGGTTCGGGCTGCTCACCCAGCCTTCGAGCTCGCGGGCGAAGCCGATGCCGTGTCGCAACCGCATGTACAGCACGTCGTCGACGTTGTCGATCTGCTCCTCGAGGCCCTTACGCGCCCCCGCCTCGGACATGATCCGAACCCCGTCAACTTCGCCTCCGCAGGCCAGCATCGAGTGGATCCGTGCAATGGAGCGGGCATTGCCGATGCCACCCGCGGCCGGGATCTCGGCAGCACGCCACTCCCGAGTCCGAGGCTCGGTGGCGTCAAGCAGGCAGCTCATCAGCGTGCGTGCGCAGATCGAGTCCAGCTCAACCTTCACCCCGTTGATCTCCAGTCCCTCAGACAGGACCTCTGGCGGAAGCAACTCCCCCATCCGGTGATCCTCAGAGGCGGGCAGGCTCATGTGGAAGTCAGCACCCAGCGGCTCGGCGATCTCGTCGCGGAACCAGTCAGCCATGCGCTCGCCGGTGATGCGGTACAAGATCTCGCCTTCGAGGTTGCCTTGGGTGACAGCGTGATAGCCGGACTTGGTGCCCGGCTCCCACCAGAGTTCCTGGGCTGCGAGGCACTCGGCAATGGCGTCGAGGTCGTACAGGTCGGCAGCCGTCACCGGTGGTACGTAGCCGGGCAGCCCCGCGGTGTGCGACATGACGTGGCGGACCAGCACACCCTCTTTGCCGTTCTGGGCAAATTCGGGCCAGTACTGGCACACGGGAGCGTCGAAATCGAGTTCGCCCCGATCTGCCAGGGCGAGCATGCAGGTCGCCGCCATGGTCTTGGTGGTGGAGTACACGTTGACGATTGTGTCCCGCTCCCACGGCTCGCCGTTGGGGCCGGCGTCACCGGCCCAGATGTCAACGACGGACTCGCCGTCAACGGTCACCGCCGCTGCTGCACCAACTTCAAGATCTTCGGCGAAGTTCTGCTCGAAGGCGTCACGAACTGCCTCGAAGCCCTCTTTGCACGTCCCGTGAATCTCCATGAACTGCCCCCCTTGCGGTGCCAGCCCGCTGGGCCAGCACGTCAGGGGTTCATCATTGCAGTCGAGACCAGGGGTCGCCCAAGCCGGGTGTGCGCTCAATCGGCGGCGGCCGGCACGTGACGATGGCGGGGCTCAGTTCGTGGGCGCAGTGATCGGTGGGGCGTCGCCGAAATCGGCCCAGTCCGTGGCGACCCTGAAGGTTCCGGTGCCGTCGATGGTGGCGCTGTAGCTCACCCGTCGGATGAGATCGTCACCGTCGACCCAGACGTCGAGCTGGATGCTGTCTGGCTGGGTGGCTGGCGCCTGGCTCGTCATCATCATGAACATGCCGAGCGACATGTGGAAGCCGGCCCCTGCGCCGGCAGGCGTGGTGTGGGTGCGGTAGTGCGCCACTGCGATCCCGTCGAGGTCCTCGTTGCCCACTTCAGAGAAGTCGTAGAGACCTCCGAGGTCGTCGATCGCGACGCCGAACGTCAGGTTGGACTGGATAGGTCCGCCGGGGCCCGGAGCATCTGGCTCCCATGCGACCGGAACCGGACCCTCCCATGGTCCCTCCGCAGCCGAGCGGTACGCCTGACCGTCGACGATGACCTCGGTGTAGGAGTCCATCTGTGGGATGCCCATTTCTGGCATCGCCGGTCCAGGTGTCATCCGATACTGGAAGTTCCCGCCCGAAGACGTCGCCTCGATGGTCAATTCCCATGGCTCAGCGAAGTCGTCGAAGTCGAACGTGACCGTCGTCTGCGAGGTGGCTGAGTCGCTCACCTGGATCGTGGTCTCGACGGCCTGGTGCACCGCAGCAGTCGCGTCGCGGCCGGTGCCAGTGTCGTAGGCGACGATCGTCGCCGCTGCTACGAGTGAGATCACGACGGCTGCAGCAGCGGCGTTGATCCACCGCGGATGAGCGTGTGGACCGAATGGGGACGCGCTGCGAAGCGCTCGAACGGGCGGTGGTGCGTCTCCGGTGTCCGCCAGGATTCTCTCCAGCGTCCGCGCCGGATCCGGTTCGGTCGCCGATGCGAGCGAATCGACGTTGACCGGGTTGGCTCGGCGCAGCTCATCGAGCAGATCGTCGTGGATATCGGTGCCGGTCATTGCGCCTTCCTTGCCGAATCGTCGTCGGGCCGCTCTGGCTGATGCTCATCGGGCCGTTCTCTTGCTGCCTGTCCGTGTCGGCGCAGCTCTTTCGCGTTCGATTCGCCCGCCTCTGAGTGGTCGAGATGCTCGAGGTGCTCAAGGCGCGCCGCGAGCCGTTTGCGAGCCCGGTGGACACGGATCGCCGAGGCGTTGGCCGAGATGCCCAGAACCTGTCCGATCTCGGCATGGCTGAGTTCCTCCCACGCCACGAGCATGAGCACTTCGCGATCGGCCTCGGACAGGGAACCCAATGCCGTTCGCAGCATTGTCGAACGGTCGTCAGCTGCATCGGCGACATTGTCGATCGCCTCGGGAGGATTCGCTATGCGCAGCCGATCGTGCGCTGCCTGGCGCCGCCAGTTCGAGCGTGCGGCGTTGCGGATCATGTTGCGGGCCACACCGAACAGCCACAGCCGTTCGGAGCCGTCGGGAACGTCGTCGCGCCGGCGCCACGCTGTGAAGAACGTATCGGCGACGACCTCGTCGGCGGTTGCGTGGTCCACCCGGCGACGCGCGTACGCGAGCAACGGCCGGTACGTCTCGGAATAGACGCCCCGGAACCAGTCGTGGTCGTGGGCACCCAGCATGCGAACAGCCATCATGGCTGTCATGTCCGCGCTCGCCTGACTCTTTCACCATGGCAGCGCAAGGCTGCAGGCACCAACGACAGTCAAGCGTGGTGCGACACAGGATCGGCCGAGTTTGCGCCATCCGAGATCACCGAGGGCACCCCATCCGACATTCGTGCGAACGAGGCCGTC
This sequence comes from Candidatus Poriferisodalis sp., assembly GCF_965237655.1. GTDB lineage: Bacteria > Actinomycetota > Acidimicrobiia > Acidimicrobiales > Poriferisodalaceae > Poriferisodalis. The sequence goes on along the minus strand of NZ_CBDEGB010000002.1, from coordinate 241,694 downwards.
ATCGACGCCTACCTTGGTTCCGAGGTCCACACATGAGCCCGATCACATGAGCCCGATCGCATGAGCCCGATCGCATGAACCCAGGGGAAGCCCCGACCCAGAACGGCAGCGCCGCTACGGCGCCGGCGCTGGACGTACGGAACCTGGTTGCCGGTTGGGGCGGCGTGCCGGCCGTGCGTGACCTGTCCCTGCACGTCCATCCCGGCGAAGTGGTGGCGCTTCTGGGACCCAACGGTGCCGGCAAGACGACCACGCTGTTGACCATCGCAGGGGTCTTGAAGCCCATCGACGGCGAGATCGATGTGCTCGGCATACCTCTCGACGGTGCCAGCGCACATCAGGTGGCCCGCAGGGGCGCCGCGTTGCTGCCCGAGGATCGCGGTATCTTCTTCCAGCTCAGCGTGGCGGAGAACCTGCGCCTGCACCGCCACCGTCGCAGCGAAGTCACCGAAGCCGACATCATCGGCTGGTTCCCTGCCCTGGACCCACTCCTGGACCGCCGGACAGGCCTGCTCTCAGGCGGCGAGCAGCAGATGCTGGCACTGGGCTGCAAGCTCATCGCCGATCCGAAGCTCTTGATGGTGGACGAGATGAGCCTGGGCCTCGCCCCGAACATTGTGGAGCGGCTGATTCCGGCGGTGCGACGCATTGCCGACGAGACGGGCACAGCGGTGCTGCTCGTGGAGCAGCACGTGCATGCTGCGCTGGCCATCACCGACCGGGCGTACGTGCTCAATCATGGCGAGCTGGCGCTGTCAGGCACTGCCGACGAATTGGCGCAACGGCCCGAAGTGCTCGAGGCCAGCTATCTCGGCGAGCGCACACTCGACCACGAGTAGCGTCGAGGACCTCATGACATCTCGACTGTCTCGACTGTCTCGACTGTCTCGACTGTCTCGACTGCTCCCACTGCTCTTCGCCTTCGGCCTCGCCGGCGCCGCATGTGGCGGCTACGGCGACGGTGACGCTGACCAACCTGCGGCCACCACTGCACCCGACGATGCCGGTGACACGACGGACACCGTCGTCACGACCGATAACGGGGCTGACGTTGACGACACGGCAACTGGCGACGCGCCAGGTGACGGCGACGATGACATAGCTGACGACACGCCCGTCATCGACCGCACCGGCGAGGTCATCCGGGTCGGCTACGTCAACACCGAGGGAGGTGCCATCTCCCTGCCGGAGCTGCGCGTCGGTGGCGAGGTCGCGATCGGGGTCATCAATGCTTCAGGCGGGATCCACGGAGCGATGATCGAGCCGGTCGTCTGCCTCACCGACGGCACGCCCGAAGGTGCCATCAACTGCGCCGTGAAGCTCATTGAGGAAGACATTGTCTTGGCCTACATGGGGGTCGAGCTGGCCTCAGAGGCTGCGATCCACCTGTGGCTCGACGCCGGCATCCCCTATGTCTCGTCAAACTCGTGGGGCCCCACCGAGAGAAACAGTCCTGGCGCGTTCCTGCTGCACGCGGCATTCGGGGCCTACGCCGTGGGCCCGGCCAAGACGTTCAAGGATCTGGGCATCGACCACATCGGCGTGATCACCCAGGACTCGCCCGTCGGCTTGGACTTCCTGGACAACATCATCGGGCCCGTCCTCGAACACAACGGGATCGAGATGGAGCGCATCGTGGTCGATTCCTCAGCACCTGACTGGACCGCCGCAATCGCGGCGGCGCAGACAGCGGGCGTCGAAGGACTCATGGGCCAGCTGGACGAGTTCGGCTGTATCGGCATGGTCGGATCAGCTGCCGCGAGCGGCTTCGACAAGCCGATCTTCGCCGGCTCATGCACCGTCTACATCAACCTGTTGGGCCCGGCCGCACTGGGCACCTACACCCAGGGCGACCAGTGGATTCCGTCGATCCAACAGTTCGCACCGCCCGAGATCGCGGAGCGTCTCGAGGCCTTCAGGGAGGACATGACAGCCGCGGGTTACGCGAACATGATCGACGGCTTCGCTGTGGCCCCGTACTCGGCGTGGCGCGAACTGGAGTTCATCCTGGAGACCATCGAAGGACCGATCACGGCCGAATCGGTCATTGCGGCCTTTGACAATGCAGGCGAGACACCCGGCTGGTTCGGTCCCAACCTGCGTTGCGGCCAAGCGCCATGGCCAGCGGAGTCCTCGCACTGCACGTCGGAGATCATGGTCTGGCAGATCCAGGAACGCGATGACGGAACGGTGGGTCGGGTGCCGATCGGCGGTGGATTCTTCGACGCCTATTCCTACAGCGGCCTCTAGACGCGAGACGCCCTGAGACACGCAGAGCAATCAGACATGAGGGGTCGGCCCGACTGAAGTGCAGCAGTACCTCCTCTTCGCAATCGTCGGGCTGGGATTCGGCAGCATTTACGCGGCGTTGTCGATGGGCGTGGTCATCACATACCGGGGCACAGGCATCATCAACTTCGCCACCGGCGCGATGGGGATGTGGGGGGCGTACGTCTTCGAGGAGCTGAGCCGCACAGGCGACCTCGTGCTGCCAGTCGTCGTCGTTCGACACCGGGTCAGCCTGGGTGGCAGCTCGGGCACGGTGCCGTTCCCGGCAGCGATCGTGCTTGCGGTGCTGTCGTGCAGCCTCGTCGGCCTGATGGTGCATTTTCTCGTGTTCCGGCCACTGCGACGCGCCCCGATCCTGGCGCGAGTCGTGGCGTCGGTCGGCGTGTTGTTGGTGATCCAGGCCTTGATCGTGATGCACTTCACGAGCTCGGCTCGCATCGTCAGCCCGATCCTGCCGAACGAGCCCGTGAGCTTCGCCGGCATCAACTTTTCACGCGACCGCCTGTGGCTCACCGCCGTCGTGTTGGTAACTGCCGCGTTGGCATGGGCCTGGTTCCGGTTCACTCGCCTGGGCCTTGCCACTAGGGCGTCCACCGAGAATGAGCGGGCCATCAGCCTCGCCCGCTACTCGCCGCAGGTCCTCGCCGGCTCGACTTGGGTGCTGTCGAGCACGGTCGTCGGCTTCCTCGTCATCTTGACGTCGCCGCTTGTGACCTTGAATCCCTTGACCTACGTGCTGGCCATCGTGCCGGCGCTGGCCGCTGCGGTCATCGGCCGGTTGTTGTCCATCGCCATCACGGTGACGGCCGCGTTCGGCCTCGGCATCTTCCAGTCGATCGTCGTGTACCAGACCACCAACCCGTGGTGGCCGGACTGGGCGATCACCGGGCTGTCCCATGCGCTGCCGTTCGGGGTCATCGTGATCGCCCTGTTCGGCTTGGGCCATTCGCTGCCGACCCGAGGTGCGGTCGAGGCTGATCCCCTGCCGGAGGTGGTCCGGCCACGGATGCGCCCGTCAGTGGTCGTGCTGGTTGCGCTGGCGGCAGGCGTGTTGACCGTCGTGACCCACGGCAGTTACCGGCTGGGCGTCATCACCAGCATGATCATGACGATCGTCATGCTGTCGCTGGTGGTGCTGACGGGTCTGGTCGGGCAGATCTCGCTGGCCCAAGCTGCCATCGCCGGGGCTTCAGGCTTCGCGCTCAGCAAGCTGGGCGACTCGATGGGCATACCGTTTCCCATCTCGCCGCTGCTGGCGGCTCTCATGGCGACGGTCTTCGGTGTTCTGGTCGGGATTCCAGCCCTTCGCATCCGGGGTGCACAGCTAGCCGTGGTCACCTTGTCGGGTGCCGTCGCGCTCGAGGAGTTCGTCTTCCGCAATCCCTCCATCACCGGTTTGTTCGGAAACCCCATTTCGGATCCGTCCTTGTTCGGAATCAACCTGGGTGTGCGCGAGGGGCGAAACTTCGCCCGTTTGGAATTCGGGATCCTCGTGCTCATCGTGGTGACGGTGTGCAGTGTCGTGGTCGGAAACCTTGCCCGCAGCGCCACCGGACGGCGATTCCTGGCAGTGCGATCGAACGAGCGCGCTGGCGCCTCGGTCGGGATCTCCGTTGCCAAGACCAAGCTGCTGGCGTTCGGGATTTCCTCGTTCCTGGCCGGCGTGGGTGGTGCGTTCATCGGCTACAGCCGTGGCCAGCTGTCTGCTGAGAGCTTCGCAGTGCTGGTCGGCCTGAGCTTCTTGGCGCTCGCCTACCTGTGCGGCATTACCAGTGTTGCGGGGGCGATCATCGCCGGGATCTTTGCGCCCCTGGGCATCGGCTACGTCGTGGCCGACCGTGCGGCATCGCTGGGGAGGTGGTACCAGTTCCTGGCTGGCATCGGACTGGTGCTGACCGCGATCTTCTTCCCCGAAGGCGTCGCCGGTGCATACCGCCAGAACCTCGCGAAGTTCAGGGCCATGCGTTCCGCGAGGCGTGCCGTCAGGGCCGTCCGTGAAGGCGGCCGCAGCACGGCTGAGCTCCCCGGCGCCGCCCCGACCCTCGTCGACGCTCCCGCTGTTGTGGCAGACGACGAGCGGCCGGCGCGGCCGTCGAGCTTCGATGCGGCACCGACGGTGCTCACCGTCGAAGACCTCACGGTTCGATTCAGCGGTCTGAAGGCTGTGGATGGGGCATCGCTGCGTATCCGTGAGGGCGAGATCGTGGGGCTGATCGGGCCGAACGGCGCTGGCAAGACGACCTTGGTCGACGCACTGACAGGTTTTGTCCCTTCGCAAGGGCGTATCACCTTCAGCGGGCAGGAACTGGCCCACCAAGCGCCGCACCAGCGAGCGCGACTTGGTCTGACGCGGACGTGGCAGTCGCTCGAGTTGTTCGGCGACCTGTCGGTGCGCGAGAACGTTCAGGTCGCAGCCGAGCGGTCGTCGATCCGTGCCGTGCTAGCCGACATGGTGGTGCCGACGCGACCTGCAGACGAGTCGCGGGTGGACGAGGCGCTGGAACTTGTGGGTCTGGTCGGTGACGCCGAGGCGCGGCCCCAGAACCTGCCGCTCGGCCGTCAGAAGCTTGTCGGTGTCGCACGGGCGCTGGCTCCGGGGCCCCGCGTTGTGCTCGCCGATGAGCCTGCCGCCGGCCTGACCAACACCGAGAGCAGGGCGCTGGGCCGCCGGCTGACCGACGTGGCGTCGGGCGGCGTGTCGATCCTGTTGATCGACCACGACATGGGCCTCGTCCTGGAAGTCTGCGACTACATCTACGTGCTCGAATTCGGCCGGATCATCGCGGAAGGCACGCCGGCGGAGATCCGGGTCAACGAAGCAGTGGTGGATGCCTACCTCGGCTCAGGGGCCCATGCCTGAGCGACCGCGGTGATCGACCACGACTCTTGCCAGTTATGCGTCATGCGATGGTCACATTTCGGCCATGTACCCCCAGCAGAGCATGGTGCCATCTTCCCGGAGACCGCAAGCGTGGAAGTTGCCAGCGTCAAGCATGCTAAAACGCATTCCCTCAGGTGCCGTGATGCTGACCCGATCAGGCAGGCGCTCGCCTTCCGCCGTCCGATAGCCCCCCGTTCGATTCTCACCCCAGCAGACCGCAGTCTGATCGGGGCGAAGTCCGCAACTAAAGGTAGAACCAGCGGTGATCTCGACGAGCTGTGTTCCCGCAGAAGGCCGCGCTTGATTCCAATTGTTGGCAGCCCAGCACACCACGTTCCCTGTCTCCGCGCTCGACTCAGACAGCAGGGCGCAAACGTGCTTTCCACCGACGGCCATCTGAACATATTGACGAGAGAGATCGGGCTCCCCGATGCCCGCATGAAGGACACCCCAACAATCGCCAGTCCCATTGTCTCTCACGGCACATGTATGTTCACCGCCAGCAGAAACACTCTTGTATTTCAAGTGACGCGGCAAGTCCGGAACAACTCCAGAGAATTCTTGGCCCCAACAGACAATGCTACGATCCTCACGAAGGCCGCAAGTATGGGTGTCGCCAACAGCGACTGAGATGAACCGTTCATTCTGCGGCGGCTTCGATTGGTTATGACGATTGCTGCCCCAACAATGAGCAGTTGCCTCTCTATCAATGCCACATGTGTGTGTCTTGCCGACAGAAATACTGGAAAATGTCACACCATCAGGACTCGACATCACCCGATCGTCGCCGAAGCCAATGCAACCCACGGATCCATCGCTTCGCAGTCCGCATGCTCTGCCCCCACCAACACTGATCGCCCTGAGGTCGGTGAGCGCGCGTCCATCGGCCGGTACACGCGTGGATGTCTCAACTTCCTCTGACAGACACGCGGCCAAGCTGACTCCTACGACCAAGAGGCTCAGCATCCACCGCATCAGCACCCGAAACCGGCGATTGAGCGCAACAATACGCATGACCTAGGAGGCTGGTCGGAAAGTCGCATTTCGGGGGTTTGATGCACGCGAAACCGTAGGTCAGGGGCTTGCGGTCTGAGCCTGACACCCATTTCCGACCACCCTCCTAGGACTAGGACATTCACTAGCCATTGTCACACCACCAGCGGCGTATCCGATCAACGATCGGCGAACTCCATCGGTGGTTGCAAGTGAACGGTCATGATGACCGTTGCCAACACATGCAACCGACCGATGGAGGTGTCCAGTTTGGCAGCGAGGCTGAGTTTGGATGAGCGGGTGTTCATCGAGTCGTCGCTGGGGGCGGGCCGCAGTGTCGCGGACGTAGCGCAGCGGCTGGGCCGTGATCGGTCCACGGTGCATCGCGAGCTGGCCCGCTGCGGCGGGCGGGGGGCCTATGACGCCCGCGCGGCGCACGCGTGGGCGTGCGCGAGGGCGCGACGAGAGCGAACGCCCAAGCTGGCGCGCGAGGGCGCGACGAGAGCGAACGCCCAAGCTGGCGCACGATCGGGTGCTGGCCGACGCGGTCGATGAGCGTCTGAAGCTGAGGTGGTCCCCGCACGCAGCGGCGGCGGACCTGCGCGAGGCGGGCATGAGCGTGTGCGCGGAGACGATCTATCGGGCGTGCTACGCGAACGACCCGCGCAGCGGCCTGGCGGCGGGCACCTGGGCGAAGCTGCCGCGGCGCTGCCGGCGCCGTCGGCCGCGCAGCGTCGCGCAGGCCCAAAAGCCCAGCCCGCTGGGGGAATACCGGCTGATAGCCGACCGGCCCGCCGACGTCGAGGAGCGCACCAGCCGCCACGCGGTCACCGCAGCGCTGCCCCACGGCTACAGCGCGCCCCAGGTCGCCGCCGCGGTCACCGCGGCGCTCGCTCGCCAGCCCCCCGCGCTCGTGCGCACCCTCACCTGGGACCAAGGCCGCGAGACGGCCCGCTGGGCCGACATCGAAGCCGCGCTCGGCATCGAAGTGTTCTTCTGCGAGCCGCGCTCGCCGTGGCAGCGACCCACCAACGAGCACACCAACGCGCTGCTGCGCCGATGGCTCCCCAAAGGCACCAGCCTCGACATCGCGCAGCTGCGGCTCTCAGTCATCGAGGACAACCTCAACCACATGCCCCGCCGACTCCACAACTGGGCATCAGCACACGACATCTACACTCAACTCACTTGCAACCACCGGTAGAGCTTGCCGTGCGTTCAATTAGCCCTGATTATTCACGAGTGTGGCGGGCGGGGCTGTTGGGGTGCGCGGAAAGGCCTCTCTGACCTGCGACGATGCGTGTGTTCTAAGAACGCATTGGGCAGTTCAGGGGGGCATCTCGGAGGTGAAACTTGGCAGTGTGTCGAACGCGCGTCTGGTCGGCGGCGGGGAGCGGGTGGTGTGGGGCGTCGGGCTGTTCGCTTTGGGGGGTTTCGCGGACCGGGCGGGGCTGACTGGGGCGCTGTCGGCTGCGGTGCCCCGGCGCGGCGAGCGCGCCCCGACCCATGACCGGGGCCGGGTGCTGGTTCATGCGCTGGTGATGCTGGCGGGCGGCGGTGAGGCGTGCACGGATATCGAGCATCTGCGTGCCCAGCGGGGCCTGTTCGGCGACGTGGCGTCGGACTCGACGCTGTATCGCACGATCAGGGGCTTGGGCGCGGGCGGCCCCGAGGCGCTGTTGGGGGCGGCGGCTGTGGTGCGCGAGCGGCTGTGGGCCGATCGTGGCCGCAGCAGGCCGCTGGTGGTCGACATCGACTCGACGCTGGTGGAGGTCCACTCGGAGAACAAGCAGGGCGCCGCGCCGAACTACAAGGGCGGCTATGGGTTCCATCCGATGATCTGCTCGACCTCGGACGGGGAGCCGCTGTGGGTCAAGCAGCGGCCGGGCAACGCCGCCGCGAACCACATCGCGGATCATCTCGAAGTGCTCGACGCCGCAGTTCAAACGCTCCCTGAGGCCGACGCGGCTGGGCACCGCGAAGGCGACGACCCCGACCTCGTCGGTCGCCCCCTGGTGGTGCGCATCGACACCGGGGGCTGCTCAGCGACCCTCGCTGAGGGACTGGCAAAGCGCAACATCGGCTTCGTCGTGTCGGCGCGTTCCGCCCCAGCCGTCGAAGCCGCGATCCGCAGCGCGTTGGGCGACCCGGGCCGCTGGCACACAGCCCAGCGAGACCCCAAGCAACGCAAACGGCGCGGCGCTCAGGTCGCGGACCTCACCGACCTGGCGGACCTGTCGGGCTGGCCGCAGGGCACACGGCTGGTGGTGCGCCGCGAACCGCTGCACCCCGCAGCGCAGCGCAGCCTGTTCCCCAGCGACCATTTCCGCTACTGGGGGTTCTACACCGACCAGACCGGCGACCCAGCGCGGCTGGACCGGCTGATGCGCTCACATGCCGACATAGAAGACGCTGTGTGCCGGCTCAAGCACAGCGGCCTTTCGCGCATGCCGTTCACCGACTGGCACGCGAACAGCACCTGGGCCGCGCTGTGCATGATCGGCCTCGCGCTCGTGGGATGGTTCCAAACCTGCTGCCTCACCGGCGAGCTGCGCCGAGCAGCCCCCAAACGGCTCCGCTGGCAGCTCTGGCACCTCCCCGCGCTCGTGTGCCACACCGGCAGACGCGTCCTGCTGCGCCTCCCCGACCAGCACCCCGGCGCCAGAGCACTCCTCGCCGTCGCCCACCCCCGCTGACCCCCCAAGGCCGAGTCCTGAACATCCCCCGAGCCGCCGAAGCGGCCCTGACCCGCCACGCCCACACCCGCCCACGACCGGTCCGTCACACCCAAAACCGCAGACCGCGCCCGACCCCGGCATCCCCGAACCCGACACACAGCAACCGGACACCACGAAACCGCCCGCAAAAAGCGCCAAAAGACAATCACCACAGTTCTCGTGAATAATCAGGGTTAGCTGCATGAAGATATGAATGTATTAGCAGACTCGGGGAATTGAGCGGCTGAGGATCTGCGAAGGCTGCGAGCGTCACCTCTTGGAGGACGTTCGAGGGGTCGGTGACGCCGAGGCGCGGCCCCAGAACCTGCCGCTCGGCCGTCAGAAGCTTGTCGGTGTCGCACGGGCGCTGGCTCCGGGGCCCCGCGTTGTGCTCGCCGATGAGCCTGCCGCCGGCCTGACCAACACCGAGAGCAGGGCGCTGGGCCGCCGGCTGACCGACGTGGCGTCGGGCGGCGTGTCGATCCTGTTGATCGACCACGACATGGGCCTCGTCCTGGAAGTCTGCGACTACATCTACGTGCTCGAATTCGGCCGGATCATCGCGGAAGGCACGCCGGCGGAGATCCGGGTCAACGAAGCAGTGGTGGATGCCTACCTCGGCTCAGGCACCCACGCCTGAGCCGCAGCGAGGAGCACGCGTAGCGGCTACTGGCGTGCGGCAGCCAGCGCGGCGTGGACGCGGGCTGGGCTGAGCGGCAAGTCGTCGATGGTGATGCCGTAGGGGGCGAGCGCGTCGCACACGGCGTTGGCGATCGCTGCGTACGGGCCGAGCGTGCCGCCCTCGCCCACGCCGCGGATGCCGTTGAGGTTGTGGGCGGGATCGGCGATGTGGCCGAGCTCGATCGGCGGCACACGATCTGCTGAGATCGCCAGATAGTCCATGAACGTGCCCGACAGCAGCTGCCCGTTGCCGTCGTACACAAAGTGCTCGTACAGCGCCCCGCCCACGCCCTGGACGATGGCACCTTGGACCTGGCCGTTCACGATCATCGGGTTGATCGTCCGCCCGGTGTCCTCCACGCACACGATCCGGCGCACTTCCACTTCGCCGGTGTCGGGATCCACCTCGACGATGGCGGCCTGGGCGCCCGCGGCGAAGGTGCCGGTGATCGGGTCGTAGAAGCGGGAAGCTTCGAGGCCAGGCTCGGTGCCGGGTGGCAGGCGCTGCGGCTCGAAGTAGGCGACGCGAGCCACCTCGGCCACCGTCACGCCGACCGCCGGCGCATCGGCTGTGTGGATCAGGCCGTCGTCAATGGTCAACCACTCCGGCTCGGCTTCGAGCAGGTGCGCGGCGATGGTGAGCATCTTGGCTCGCACGGTGCGGGCCGCCAGGGTCGCGGCCCCCGAGCCGATGACTCCCTGGCGGCTGGCGAATGCTCCCAGCCCGAAGGAGATCCGATCGGTATCACCCATCTCTACGGACACGTCGTCGACGTCGATGCCCAATTCGGCTGCCACCACCTGGGCCATCGTGGTCTCGAGACCTTGGCCTTGGGAGGTCACACCCATCGCAGCGGTGACCGCACCGGTGGGGTCGATGCGCACGCTGGCCGACTCGTGGCCGGTGCGGAACGGCAGCCGTGGCCCCGCGGATGCCTTCTGGCCCAGACCGGTCAGCTCGTTGTAGCAAGCGAAACCGATGCCGAGCAGCCGGCCGTCGCCGCCTGGTGCCGTAGACGCCCGCTGCAGAGCGCGGAACTCGTCGTAACCCACACGCTCGACGACTCCTTCGAGACAGTCGAGGTAGGTGCGCGAGTCGTGCACCAGCCGGGTGGGTGCGACATAGGGCAGGTCGTCGGGTGCCACCAGGTTCTTGCGGCGGATGTCGAGCGGGTCGAGGCCCAGCGCCGCGGCAGCGTCGTCGAGCAGGCGTTCCATGACGAAGACCGTGGCGGGCCGCGCCACACCTCGATAGGGACCCGTCGGCGTCGTGTTGGTCGCGACACCCAGCACGTTGCAGCGGTAATGGCCGAGCTTGTAGGGCCCGGTCAGGAGCCCGCCCGCCATGAGCGGCTCGACCCCTGCGGTCCACGGCGGCGCGCTATATGCACCCACGTTGGCGTGCAGCACCGCGTCGACGGCAATGAGCGCCCCGTCAGGATCAAAGCCGGCCCGCACCGTGTAGTGGTGGTCCCGGGCGTGCAGGGCGGTCAGCAGATGTTCCGAGCGTGTCTCGATCCAGCCGACTGGGCGTCCCAGCCGTCGCGCCAGCTGTGCAATCGCCAGATCTTCGGGATACAGCACCGCCTTGATGCCGAAGCCACCGCCTACGTCGCCGACCAGCAACTGCACCGCGCTGTCGGGCACACCCAGCACCTTCGCGATGCCGTTGCGGTGAAGGTGCGGGACCTGCGAGGTCGCGTGCAGCGTCAGCTTGGTCCGATCGCTGCTCCAGCGCGCCACCGCGCCGCGGCCTTCCATCGGTGTCCCGCCGTGGCGGTTCGTGCGGTACTCCCGCTCGATCACCATGTGCGCGTCGGCGAGTGCCCGGTCGACTTCGCCGGCGTCGAACAGCCTCGTGACGATGAGATTGTCGGGAGCGAGGTCGTGCACCGGATCGGCCGGATCGACGGCTGCAGCGACCGCGTCGACGTGGCAGGTCAGCTCGGCGTAGGTGACGTCCACCAGTTCTGCGGCGTCGGCCGCCAACGCTGAGCTCGTGGCAACGACGGCGGCTACCGCCTCTCCCTGATAGCGGACCTTCTGCGCCGCCAGCACCGGCTGGGGCGTGGCGACGTGGGTCCGCAGCGCTGACTCGGCCACCAGCGCCATGGGGGCAAAGTCCGGGTCGGAACCGGTCGCGATGTCGACCACGCCGGGGGCGTCGAGTGCCGCGGAGGTGTCGATGCTCACGATGCGGGCGTGTGCGACCGGGCTGCGCACGAACGCGACCGCGAGCTGTCCGTCGTAGCGGACGTTCGCGATATAGCGGCCCCGGCCCCGCAGCAGTCGCGGATCCTCTCGCCGCGGGATCGACTGGCCGAACGGGCCGCCCTCAGTCGGCGTTGTCTCGTCCAGTCGGAACGGCTCGTCTGCCACGCTGTTTTCTCCCCGACCGGCGTCCGACCGGCTGCGCGGGCGCGAGCCGGCTAGACGGAATTGGTCGTCTAGACCATTGAGTAGCCGCCGTTGACCGAGATGGTCTGGCCGGTCGTCCAACCCGACAGCGGCGAGGCCAGCAGCAGCACCATCGGTGGCACGTCGTCGGGAACGCCGACTCGCCGCAGCGGGTACATCTTGGCGATGCGGGCCATGCGCTCGTCGTCGGCATTGCCGGTGTGATGGGCGAACCGCTCCGAGCGCACCAAGCCGAGCGACACCGTGTTCGCTCGGATCCCGTTGCGGCCGAATTCCTTGGCCAACGACTTCATCAGGCCCATGGTGGATGCCCGTGTCGTGGCCACGGCCGCCAAGCGGCTCTCGCCCACCCGGCCCGAGTCGCCCATGAGCGACACGATCGATCCTGCAATGTCGGCAGCGACCATGTGCCGCACGACTGCCTGGGTCATCCGCATCATGCCCATGACGGTGACGTCGACCATGCGCTGGAGCTCGTCAGGGTCAATGTCGATAAACGGTCCCGTGTCGGTGTACGCGGCGTTGTTGACCAGCACGTCAATGCCGCCGAATTCGCTCACGACCTCGTCAACCGTGCGCTCGACGTCTTCCTGGCTGGTGACATCGCATCGCACGGCGAGCGCCGCCCGGCCGGCTTCCTGTGCTGCGGCGGCGCCCTTCTCGGCCCCTTCGCTCGACGCGTTGTAGGCGAAGGCGACGTTGGCGCCCTCGTCGGCGAACGCCGCAGCGATGGCCAGGCCGAGTCCCTGACCTGCGCCTGTCACCAGGACGTTCTTGCCTGCCAACTGCAAATCCATCGCGTGCTCCGTTTTTCACCGGCCGTCGGGGCCGAACCGCTGCGCCAGTCTGCCCCGGCCGGAACGTGAGCGCCCGCGAACCTCGAGGCCGTACTGGTGCGACGGCAAAGAGCTCTGCCCCGGCGAACGCACCGGCTGCCCGCAAACCCGGTGCAGCGGTTCTCGGGGTCACAGCTATGGTGGCGACCATGGCATACAAGCCGGTGGAATACCACCCTGCTTTCGAGGAGTACTCCGAGACGGTGTACGAGCTGGAAGAGGACGGCGTCGAGGTCATCCAGGCCCGCATTGCCGAGCGGCTTGAAATCTCGCGGCCCGCGGTGTCCGAGATGATCCGCCGCATGCAGCGTGAAGGCCTCGTCAAGGTCGACGACGATGCCCACATCACCCTCACCGACGAGGGCCAGCAGATCGCCACGACGGTCGTGCGCCGGCACCGGCTGGCCGAGCGGTTCCTGACCGACATTTTGGAGCTGAGCTGGGCCGATGCTCATCACGAAGCGGGCCGCTGGGAGCACGTGATTTCTCCGGTGGTCGAGAAGGCGCTCGTGGATGTGCTCGACGATCCCAACACCTGCCCGCACGGCAACCCCATCCCCGGCTCCGACTACATCGCGCCGGTCAATGCGAAGCCGCTCGCCGACGTCGGGCCGACCGGTGGTTTCATCGTGCAACGCATTCCCGAGGAGCTCGAATTCGAACCCGGACAGCTGGAATTCCTGGAGCAGTCGGGGCTGATGCCGGGCCGCACAGGCACGCTGATGTCGGTGTCGCCCGACGGCACCGCCACGGTGGAGATGAGCGAGGGCACCGTCGGCGTCAGCGCCTACACCGCGGCCCGGATACTGGTCACTGCGAACAACTGAGCAGCGGCGGAACGCTCGACCACCAGCGCGAACGTCCGACCAGCGGCAGCGCGAACGCCTGCGCAGCAGACAGATCGAGCGCCGGTCGAGTGATGCTCCGATGCCGGTACTTGGGTGTCGGTGCTTGTGCGCGCCGCGTTAGCGGTGCCTAACATTGAGCATCAAGGTCGTGTGTGCCGCTCGCAGGTGCCCGCTTGTGCAGAACTGGAGATCGTTGCTTCGATGATCATCTGCCAGTGTCTTGCCACGAACGAGGCCGCCATCCGGCACGTCGTTGCACAGGGTGCAACGACAGCGCTCGAAATAGGTGCAGCGTGCGGTGCAGGCACCGATTGCGGGAGCTGCGTCGGCATGATCCGCGCCGTGCTCGAACAGTGCAGGCTTGAGTTGATGGATCCCGAGCACACGGCGGTTCACTCGATCGCTTTCGACACCATCGCCGTCGGCGTCTAGCACTGCGTCAAGCGACGCATCTGCCGGCGACGATGTGTCGCCGCGCTGCATCAAGGCGGCGCTCTCGGGGCGCAGGTGTCGTCGGGGTCGGTGCGAGGTTTGGTGGTCCATCGGCTGGTGGTGGGGTGCCGGAGGAGGCGCTGGTTGTTCTTGTGGAGATCGTTGTGGCAGTCCCCGCAGAGGGCGGCGAGGTTGTCGTGGTCGGTGTTGCCGTTGTCGGCGTGCCATTCGTCGATGTGGTGGAACTTGCAGCGGTGCATGGGGGCTCGGCACAGCACGCAGCCGCGGTCTCGTATCGCTATGGCGAGCTGCTGGGCGATGCTGGCGTGTCGGCGGCCGCGCCCCAGCCACAGCACCTGTCCAGGTCCACCAAAGATCGCGCCGCTGATACGCGTGTCCGGCGACAGGTTGTTCAAGATCTCGGGCGGGACGGGTCCGGTGCCGAGGGCTTCGCAGAGTCCGTCGGGTTTGGTGCCGTCGATGACGCTGATGTCGGCGATGATCACGAGCTGGTTGGGTGCGTGTGCGGGCCGCCACCGCTCAACCGAGCGACCCGCAGTGCCCACAGGCACGGCATCGTCGTCCCCGCCAGGACCGCCGCCGCCGCCCTGGTCGCGCTCGGTATCGCTGCGCGGACGGTATTCGGCATCGCCGTGGGCATCGTGGCTGGCTGCGCCGTCGTGGGCATCGTGGCTGGCAGCGACGGCGTGGGCATCGTGGCTGGCAGCGACGGCGTGGGCCGATTCGGCGTCGCTGTCGGCGTTGTGGGTGGTGTCGCTGTGCGTGCGCTGGGCGCGGGCGGCCGGGTGTCCGATGGTGGCTAGGGCGTTTCGGTCGGTGAGCATCTCGAACACGCTGTCGGCGAGGCGCTGGCGGTTGTCGCGTATCTGGGCTGGAGTGCCGTCGCGTCCGCCGTCTTGGCGCCACAGGGCGTCGTTGTAGTTCTCGACTGCTTGGAGCACCAGTGCGTAGCTGACCGGGTCGAACCGGGCATTAAGCACGCCCATGCCGGTGGCCTTGTCGACGAACAGCGCCGCGGATCGGTCGCGGCGTTGGCGGTCCAGCACGGTCCGGGCGGCGTCGGGGTCGTGGCGGGCTGCGAAGCTGCGGGCGTCGTGGCGCAGCGTCTCAGGCGAGACCTCCCCAGCAGCGCGCAGCAGCTCTGCGGCGTCGTTGACGGCTTGGGGGCTGGTGCGCCGGGCGGTGTCGGCGAGCACTTCGGCGTGCTCCGCGGTGAGTTCGCCCGCGGCGAGGCCGCGTGCCACGTTGGGCATCTGGGCGACCTGTTCGCTGACCTGCACGGTGCGCTTGGCAGCGCGCCCGCTCGCACGTGCCTGGTCGCGCAGCGCCGTGCGGCCCGAGCCGGGACGGGCGGCTTCCAAAGCAGCGGTCGCTCCCAGCAGCAGCGCTTGTGTCGCTGAGCGCAGACGCGCGGCGGCGGCGATGACCTGGATGAGCGTCTCGCTGTCTGCGTCACCCAACGGCACCCGCGACGCCCCAGCGACCACGTCACGCGCCCCGCACAACACCGACAACACCGACCCGACAGGCGACACCGGCTCAAGCGACGACACCGGCTCAAGCGACGACACCGGCTCAAGCGACGACACCGACCCGACAGTCGGTGCCAGCCCAGCCGACACCGCCCCGACAGCGTCGCCCGGCGGCACCGAGCCTGTCGGCATTCCCTCCGCCAAACCGCTGCGAACGTCTGTGCGCTTCATGACAAGAACTATAAACACACTGTGTGACATCAAAAGCAGCGTCACGACAGCCACCACGGCCGAACCAGCAGCCGAAACCAGGCCCAACCCACATCGTCACAGGCCTGCTTCCCTCACCGCGATTTGTCAACCCGGTGCGCGGCCGCAGCGCAATCTCATGCCAGTCGTGTCACAGCAGGCGCATAGGGTGGTGCCATGCAGGGATCACCCGAGGTCATTGAGTTCTTGAACGAAGCACTGACGGCCGAATTGACGGCCATCAACCAGTACTTCGCCGCCTCGAAGATCGCCGACAACTGGGGTTACGGCCGGCTGGCCTCGAAGTACCACGAAGAATCGATCTCCGAGATGCGCGACGCCGAGAAGCTGATCGAGCGCATCCTGCTGCTCGACGCGCTCCCCAATATGCAGCGCCTGGGAATGGTGATGATCGGTGAGACCGTGCCCGAACAGCTCTCGCTGGATCGACAACTTGAGGAACACGCCATTGAGCGCTACCGGGCGGGAGTACGGCTGTGCCTGGACCACGGCGACGCCGGCACCCGAGAGCTGCTCGAGCACCTGCTGGTCGGCGAGGAAGAGCATCTCGACTGGATCGAGACCCAGCAGAGCATCATCGAAGACATCGGCGTCGAGCGGTACCTGCAGAGCCAGATCGGCGACGGCGACTAACGCTCGACGCCGACGAGCGTTTCGAAGCTGCCGTCGAAGGGCACACAGGGCTGATTCACCAGATGGCCGTCGGGAGGCACCTTGATCGTGTCAAGGCGCCGTGAGCCGGTAGCGTCGATCAGGCCGGTAGTCGCGGTCACTCTGGTGCACGTCAGCACGGTGCCGTGGCGCAACGAGATCAGTACGAGGTAGCGCTGGGGGCACTCCACAGGTTCATCCAGCAGGATCTCGATCCCGAGCAGCTCGCCGTTGGTGCCTTGGAGCCTCGCTGTCCAAGAGCGGTTCGATCCATCACCAGCAAGTTCGACGGGTGCGTCGGGGTTCAGCGCGCCAGCTTGAGCAGCTCCTGTGAGCACCGAAGGTTCAATGAGGTACTCACCGCGTACGTCGCCGTGGCTGATGGCGATCCCGTTGTCGAATTGCCTGAGTTCGAGTGGCCACTCGCCGTACTTGACATACGGTTGCGATGAGTCTCTCAAGCCGCCGATGACCCAAGGGAAAAAGTCTCGCTCGTCGATCAGCGAATCGTGGCGCACTTCTGGCGCAACGCTCCAATCGGCCTGTACGACAACCAGGTCGCCAGCGTGTGTGATTGCAGCTCCGTTGAAGCCAAAATCGATCCATCTCGGTCGTTGGGAGAGTTCAGGCCTGATCCAAGCGGTGCACGGAAGCACACGCAACTGCGGTAACGCCATCTCGCTCAGCCGGGATCGCCGCGTGTCGTAATAGCGAATCCGCGGCGAACCCTCTGCGGTGTCGACGTAAACCAGACCAACGAATGACGCCGACGGTGCCTTGCCGATCGAGAACGGCGAAATGGCAACGTCGTCTGAGTTCGCTGGGACGGTCGTGCCACCGGTGCTGGCGTAGTCCCGTCCGACAACAGCAGGCAGGTTGCCGTCGTAGGAGGCGCATGGCAATTCGTACAGATGCTGGCTGGGCGGCAGCTTCACTTCGTCGAGGGGGACAGTGGTTTGGTTGGCAACCAGGCTGAACCGGCCTCGGGTGACCGTGCACGAAAGCACTGCGCCATCACGAAGCGAGACGATGTACAGGTATCGCTGGCGACATCTGGTGGCGTCATTGTCGACGATCTGGATACCGAGCAGCTCGCCGTCGGTGCCGACCAGTCCGGCGCTCCACCAAGCCTGTGTGCCGTCGCCGTGCAGCACTACTGAGTCAGTCGTGGATTCGTGCGGAACTGGTGCTGGGCCCCTTCTGATCAGCAAGGGCGCCGGTGGACGTTCGCCGCCGGGGCCTTCGGTGAGGTAGCTCCGTGTGAGGTCGCCGCGGCGAAGCTCGAAGCCGTTGTCGTGGGGAATGAGCTCGATCGCAGCGTCTCCGATGTCGAGCGCGTATGACCACGACAACGCCAGTGACCGCCTCAGGTAGTCCTCTTCGTCATAGGCCGATCGGTGCAGAGGCTCGGGCGGCGAACCCCAGGCGGCATCCACCACCACCAAGTCCCCGGAATAGGACGTAGTCACATCCACGTATCCGAACTGCAGGCTGTGCTGGGTGCCCTTGGGACCAGGTGCGTTCCACGCCAAGCAGGGGTGGACATTGAGACGCGTCTCCCTCAGCTCGCCAAAGCGTGCCTGGGTGGTGTCGAAGTACTGCAAACGGGGCGTGGCTGATCCGCCGGAACTGGGGAGTGCATCGCTGTGGATGATCCCGCTGAACGACACCGGGGTCTGAGTCATGCGCTTAGGGCTGCCATGGGGCTCGTCAAGGTCGTCTTGAGCGGTCGAGCCGACCGGAGAAGTCGGACTCGACGGCCAGTGCACGGTGAGGTGAGTCGGCGCGTCATGGCCCGCGAGCGATGCCAAGTCGCCGTCGTAGAGTGGGCATGGCCGGTCGTGCAAGATCCCGCTGGGCGGCAGCCGCACTGCGTCGAGCCACGTGGCGCTGTCACCGGCACCGGCATACAGGGATGTGCTGCCGAATGCTGCGGTACACGACTCCACCGTGCCATCGCGCAGCGACAGGATCATCACGTAGCGCAGCGGGCAGTCGCGCTCATGGGGCACGACCTCAATGCCGAGATGGTCGCCGTCTGTGCCAATAAGCCAGGCACTCCAGCCCGTCTTCCCTTCGTCCCCAGGGGGTGCGTCGTTGCCATCGGCGGGAGCAAGAGCGTCTACGTCAATGAAGTACTCCCGCACGGTCTCACCTAAGCGAATCGTGAACCCGTCATCCGTCTGGTCGAGCTCGAACGTGCGGGCGCCGTAGTCAACTGTGCGGGCAAACGCCTCGTACTTGAACCACTCCGCATCTCGGAACCGGCGCGTGACCTCTCGCGACGACAGCAGCCGCATTGGCTCGCCCCACTCGCTGCGGTACACCACGAAGCTGTCGCCGAACCGCAGGTAGCCGAAGTACAACGATGTTGTGTCGTTGACGGTCCACGCAAAGCAATCCGCGCGTCCCGGCTGAACGACGCCGTGACCCAGCGCAGGATGCCCACCGTGCACTTCAGAGAGCTGACGTTGCTCGGTGTCGTAGAACTGGACGATCGCCGTCTGTCCAGTTCCCGCCTCTGGGACGTTAGCGATGCGACGCTTCGTCGGGTCGTAGCGCTGGAGCACCCTGTTCGAGGTGTGGTCTGGGTAAGCCCACGTCCCGGTAGCGGTTGCATGCACGATTCCCCGGAATGATGCCGCAGGCGCGACCGAAGCTGCTAGGGGCAGCCCCGGCATCTCTGGACCGCTCGCCGGGACGTCGGTTCGGTCCGCCGACGCTGATGATCCGACCGCAGCACTCACACCCATGCTGAGCAGCGCGCCGAACAGGACAACGACCGCAACGCCGCCTAGGCCGCTCCTGCCAGGCCATCGTGACCGGCCGTTCACCGCTCACCGTCCGTCCGGTACGTGTCTGGCGGCGTCTCCAACGTCGCAAGCAACGCCAAGTCACCATCGAATGCAGTGCACAAACCGTCATAGATCGATCCCTTCGGAGGAAGCTCGATCTCATCCAGCCACGCCTCTTCATCGGCCGCATCGGCTGTTGTGACAAGCGCAATCTGACCCTCATAGGTCCAAGTGCACGACCGCACTACCCCATCTCGCAGCGAGATCAGGAACAGATAGCTCACGGGGCTGCACGCAGGCTCGGCAGCAACGACCTCAATCCCGAGGATTTGCCCGTCAGTGCCGGCCAAGTAGGGGTACCAGCGACGTCCTATCTCGCCGTAGACGGCGTCGGCAAGCTCACCTCCGTCAAGTGGAGATGGCGAAATCGCCATCCGTGGCAAATAGCGATTCGGGTAGGAGCCGCCGTAGTAGCTGAGCGGCTGATCCAGATGGAGGGTGTACTCGCGCACGAGGTCCCCGTACCGCAAGACGAATCCCGTGTCGCTGTGTTCAAGCTCAATCTGTCCGTTTGCGTACGAAACCATGTGATTGGCACTGACGCGGCGTTGCCACCACTCGGAGTCATCGAGCGCCGATCGGGGCAGTGCTTGTGGCGACTTACCCCACTCTGCGAGGACGACCGACAGGCTGTCGCCCGTCGCTTCCTCGAAACTGAGGTGCAGGCCGTCGCGTTCTGGCCACATGGCCCAGTAACAGCTCGTGACAGCAGCTTCTCCGATGCGAAGTTCTACGAGTGTTTTGCTCGTGGTGTCGAAGTACCGCAGAAGAGGAGCACCGTGGTGATCTCCAGGCTCATAATCGACTTCGGAACTAACGAGGCCCCTGAACGGTGCCTGCGGGACCAATTTTCCGTACGACCGGGGTGGCGCTCTCAGCCGCCCCCACATGGATGTGACGCGATTGTTCGCCAGTAGCTCGGGATCTGGGGGATTCTCGATGTCGGCAGGCAGATGATGCTGCGCTGCCGGTGAGGCTTCGGCTTGGTCACTCGTTTGGTCCGATTGCGACACTTCCGAATCCGGCTCTGCGTCGGCGGAGGATCCGCCGCTATCAGCGCTCTCCGAGGCTTCGGCCAGTGTCGCCGCGGTCGTAGTGGTTGGGACAGCCGTTTCGATCGGAGCTCGAGGCGAGCTATCACCTGAATCGGCGAGTTCTTGGCCGCCAACTTCGGTGATGACGGGTGCTGAATGCTCGATCGCGGTTGTCGTTGCCGGGAGCGAGTCGAGTGGGCGCGAGTCCGAATCGGTGGCGCAGCCACTGATGACGATCGCCAGGGCAAAGAGAACTGCGACCGAGTGCTTCATGGCTGTGTGTCACTGGTTTCATTGTCGGATTCGGAAGAAGATCCCGAGACTCCTGACGAGCCCGGGGCGACGAGCGCGGCGAGGTTGCCGTCGTAGGGTTCGCACGGCATGCCCGAGAGGTTGGCGGACGGCGGCAGTTGCGCGTCTTCGAGCCAGACCTCGGTGTCGTTGGCGTCGGCGGTGGCGACCAGCGTGAACCGGTCGAAGCTCGACGTGCATGAGACCACGGTGCCGGTGCGAAGCGAGATGATGTACAGGCGATTGGGCCAGCCGCAGGCGTGGCCGTCGAAGGCCTCCACGGCGACGAATTCTCCGTTGGTTCCCGCCAGCCACGACAACCAGCCTCCCTCGACTTCGGGTCGGTAGTCGGGGTCGAGGGTCGTGGGCGGCGCCCCAGCAGGCCGCCCGGGATTCAAGTCGAAATGTGCCTGCTGCGAGCCGAGCGTGAGCGTGAACCCGCCGCTGTCCGCGGTCAGCTCGATCTGTTCGTTGCCGTACGCAGCGGCCGTCCCGAACGACGCATACTGGAAGTCCCAGTCCGAACGGTCGCTTGTGTGCACCACCATCGGTCCGCCCCACGGCGCCGCGGACACAACACGCCCGATCTGTCGCCCTCCGTTACCGGTGATCTGTATTCCGTAGAACCACAATTCGACCCCCACCGGCGACACGACCGGCCACATCAGGCACCCTTCCACGAAAACGGGTGCGGGCCCGAATTCGCCGGGGTCGAGCTCGGTTTCGGTCAGCTCAGCCCGGGCGGTGTCGAACAACAGCAGACGAGGAGGGGCTTCGCCCGCTCCCCAGACGTAACTCCAATGGGTGTGAACGATCCCGCGGAACGGGGCCGACGGCAGGTGCGTGTTCGGCGCCTGTGGTGGCACTTGTCCGATCGCGCCGGCGGTGTCGTCTTGAGCGTCGGGCGCCGGCTCGGTCGTCGCCGAACTTGAAAGCTCCGACGAGGAGGCCGTGTCACTGTCGGATGCTGTGTCCTCGTCAGGTTCGGCCGCGTGCTCGTCAACAATCACCTCCGCGACGGTGGTCGTCGCTGCCGTGGATGTCGTCGAGGTGATCGGCCCCAGATCGATGTCGCTGTCGACCGGCGCCGTGTGCCCTGCAGAAGTTGCCGGCCACGCAACCTGAACAGCGCCTAGCCCAGTACCCGACCCAACCGGTGCCTCGGCGCCGTCCGAGGGCACAGGCTGAGCGCACGACACCCCAGCACACACAACTGCGATACCGGTCGTCATCGTGCGAAGCATCGTGCTCATATCAGCTTCCTGAGAGATCACCGCTGTGTGCACCGGGACGCGTCATGGCTGTGTTTGGTTGGCTCGATTGTCACGTTACGGCGAAGAACCCGACGCACTCGACGAACTCGAGGTAACGAGCGACTCAAGTTCGCCGTCATAGCGGGTACAGGATCCATTGAAGAATGGCCCGCTCGGCGGAAGCTGCGGGTCTTCGTGCCATGGGCCTTCTGGGGCGGCAACCAATGCAATCAATCCACTTCGAAGCACTGTACAGCTCGTGACAGCTTCATCCTTCAGCGAAATGAGGTAGGTGTCTGAGACACCGCAAGCCGGTTCATCTGTTGTCAATCGGACACCGAGATGTTCACCATCAGATCCGACAAGGCTGGGCACATAGCCGTTGTGATTTGGGTCGCCAAACAGCTCAGGGTGCCCCTGACGCATGTGGCGGGTGCCCGCCTCACCGATGGGATTGGAGACCGGCACGTAGTATTCGCGATACTGGGAACCGAGTCGGATCGAGAAGCCATTCGCGAACGGCACGAGTTCAACTTCCACGTCCGCGAATGAGACAGTCCTTGAGATGAACGGCTGAGGTATGTCCAACGACTTGTGCTCGCTGTCGACGATGCCGCCTGGTTCAGACAGGACGACGGGAACTGATCCCCAAGGCGCATAGACCCTGTGAGGCTCACTTGCGGCGAGGTCACCATAGCTGACCATCAAGCCTTCGGGACTCTCCTTCGCCGAAACTATGCAAGGTGCCGAGTACGGCGACTGGAACGGCAGAGTCAAGTCGAACCTAGTTGAATCGCCGGTCCTGTAGTACTGCAACCAGGCTTCGTCTTTCCACCACGACGGATTCGGGCCAGCGTAAACTATTCCACCAAATGGAAGCTCAGGTGCTGGCTGCGATCGAGTATCGCCGTCGAAGACTTGACTAGGCGCCGAAGTTTCCGATTCGAGCTGTTGTCCTTCGCTTTGTGGAGCCGTCGTCGCAGGCACACTCTCAGATGTGCGTACTCTTGCGCCGGGTTCCTCGCCAACCTCAGTTGTCGAGGACTTGGCTCGATGTATCTGGGGGGGTGCATGTCTCTCTGCGGCGTCTCCTCGTTCGCGTGTCGCCGGCAATAAACCAGTGGTCAGTGCGCTAGAAGCCGTATCGTCACCTTTGGAAGCCTCAGCCGAGTCATTCACGGGAATGGCTGCCTCGCATGCAGCGGTCATCAGCACCGCAGATGCAAGCAACACGGTGCCTCGCCGCCGGCATCGAAGCGAGTCCCCGGTCATCAAGCCCGTCCCGCGCCCCGGTGGAGCGCCACGCTACAGGTCTTGAGCACCGCTCCACCTGAAGTGTCCGGCGGCGCGATCCGCGAACGCGTGCATCATAATGTAATCAAGGAATATCAGGTACTCAGAAATGTTGGTATCGATATCAAAGCAATCCATGCTGAGCGATGCGAGGAGGGCGTCCAGACTAGCTTGATGCGCCGTCGTCCATTGGTTGGGATTTGTGGCAGAGGTGCTCAGGTAACCGGTGGTCGTGTCCAATGTGAACGCACGAATACAGTCGCGCGCGAACAGTTGATTCGACTCTTTTCCAGTGGAGAAACTCACTGGGCATCCGGTGTCGGCATGGAAATGATCCGCGTGGACATATGGGAGTATCTCGCCGGTGTCAGGGTCGGTCCCCCGGTAGCCTCTTGAGACTACGTTTCCGAAGTACTTCCGCAGAGATGCTTCGACACCTACCATCCGTCGATACGCAGATGTTGATGAACTTACGTCAAAGTCCGCGTTGCACGGTCGGCATGCGGTGCCACTGCTCCAGTCGAACCACTTGATGTCAATTGCTTCACCAGTGTTGTGAAACGAAGGTGATGTTCGGTGGCTGACATACATGCCATCGTATACAAGCTTTGTCAACGAACCGTAAGCGCCGTATGCATCTGCGAAGTATTCCAGATTCGTTAGCCATGCACGCAAAGAGGGCGCAAATTCTTGATGGCAATCGCGACGATTGGTGTTTGGCCCAAGTAGTGTGGCATCGACATATGGGTTAATCGTCACTGAGCTCCCGGCAATAACCTTCGTCAGAGCGCAACGGTTAAGGGAGACACGTTCATGCGAACTGTTTGCAGCCAACCGCGTATTGCCAACGGACCAGATCGAAACACGATCTGATACATTGCCGCAGCCAACGGCCGGCTTCTCCCTGCAGCTGCCAACTTGTTCTGAGTCACATACATCGGTCATGTCATTGAAGCCTCAGGCTGCGTGTCGGTTTGTACGGTTCGGCTTTGGCGAAACCTGCTGAGCTGCCGATGATGACTTCTGGTGACACGCCGTGCAGGACCAGGTCTTCGGCAGTGAGTTTCTGAGCGGTGGCGGTGTACGGGGTCTTGAAGGTCTTGAGGACGCGTTCGCCGGTGGGGAGCTGCACCGCGACCTGGTAGCCGCCCTCCGTGTAGTTCACGCCCAGCAGGTGCTCCTCGTCGGGCAGGGCGAATGCGGTGTCGCCGGCGGGAAGCCGGCCTTGGACACCCGAGTGCCCGGTGGTGAGCACGACACTGCCGCTGGGGCCTTGGTAGGTGCCCCAGATGCCGCCGTGGGACACCGGCAGCGATGTTGCGTGCTCAACGGTGTTGCCCTGCAGGGCCTCGTCGAGCGAGACCAGGTCGACGGCGATGCCCGAGTCGGTGATGGACGAGTCGACATAGCGCAGCACGGCGACGGCGCTTTCGGCTTCCAAGATGGCGCCCACGGTGCCGCCTGGCAGCGGGTCCAGGCTGAACTCGACCTGTTTCCATTCGTCGCCGTCGGGAGAGACCAGTAGCACCGGCCGATGACTGGTGGGCCGGAAGGTGAAGCCGACCGGCTGCGGCGGCGCGCCGGGCTGGTTCTTGAGACGCTCGGCTTCGCCGCCGGCGTTTGCCAGCAGATCGGTGTAGGGCTGGCCGGACTTGAAAGTGACCGGCTCGAACTCTCGGATGAGATGACCGCCGGCGATGAGTAGGCGTCCGCTCGCCGCGATGCAGAAGATCTGCACATTGTCGGGTGCGCCGATGCTGTAGTCGACTTCACGCTGCTCGTCGCGCACAAAGAAGCCGGTGTCGCCGTTGCGAAGCGTTACGAGACTGCCGCCCCACACGGTGGCGTCGATGAGCCCTTCGCCGACGACGATGCGCTGCGGTTCGGGCTCGTCGGGGGCGCCGTCCCTGTCAGGGGCGCCGTCCTTGTCGCTGTTGGGGACGTTGTCGTCCTCGCCGGCTGCCGCGTAGGCGTGCCGGCCGACCGCGGCCATGCCTGCTGCGCCGCCGACGATCACCAAGAATCGCCGTCTGGTCATCTGCGGTTGACTGCTCATGGTCCGGACCTCAATGTCGGGCCGCTCAGGTCAGATCGGCGGGACGCGGACACGTATTCCCGTACGTGGTGCTGCCTTCTTCGGAGTCGCTGGCGCGGATGTACACGTCCACCGACGCCGCCCTGCTGGCGCTCGACGGAGCCGAGTTCGTGGTGGCCTCGATCGTGTAGTCGCCAGCCACGAGCCGCCCGTACAGACGCGAGTTGAGGTAGAAGCCGCCGTCGTCGTTGCTGCGCCGGAAGGTAGGACGGGCGCCACTCCCGTCAAGGAGATACAGGTAGGTGTCATCGGATGAGACCAGGTCAATGGAGATGATCTGTTCCTCGTCCAGCGTGAACCGGATGTAGTTCGACAGAAACAGCGTCTCGTATTCGCCGACAGAGTTCAGCGTCACCCTTCTGCTGATCGACGTGCACGTACTGATCTTGGACAAGGCCGTTTCCGCCCGGTGCGTTCCGTCGACGGAGCCGAGATCCAACGCGCACGAATCGCTGACCGACGGCAAGGTGACTGCCGTGATGCTCAGCGTGAAGCTGCCGCTGACACCAGAGGAAAAGGTCGTCGCCTCGATGGTGTAGTCGTCGGGCTCGAGCTCGATGGCCCGAAGCAGAGCGTTCTGGCTGCCCGCGCTGTCATCATCCTCATGATCCGTGTCGGGATCGGGCGGCGTGTTCTCATGCCCCTCATAGAGATGCAGATATGGGTCCGTAGTCGATACGAGCCGAACTGTGACGCGTGTCGCAGCTGCAATGTTGAACCGGTAGCGCACTGTTCGATGCTCAGTTCCCGAAACCGTTCGCGTCTCGGAATTGCACGTTGAAGTCCAATCGTTTTCATACGACGTCGAGCCCGGCGCCAGCGCACCGATCTGCACATCGCACGTGCTGGTGCCCGAATCCGTCCCCGTTCCTGTTCCGGTGCCCGTGCCGGTTCCAGTCCCCGTTCCGGTGCCGGTTCCGGTGCCTGTCCCTGTTCCGGCGCCGTCGTCAGGGCCGTCGTCGTGGTCGTCGTGGCAGGTGTTCGAGAAGGCGTGCCGATGCTGGCCATCGGTCGGCACGCACGGCGGCGGATGGTCGTCGTGGCAGGGGTCGTCGTGGCCGTCATCGCGGTGCTGGCCGCTCGAGCACGCAGGATGATCCGCGTGACACGTGTTGGTGTCCTGGTGCGCATGCCGTCCTGCTTGGTGGGTTCCGTCAACCCGGTGGGCGCGGCAGTCGTTGTTCGCGGCTGTGTGGTCGTTGTGACACCACGCGCTGCCGGTATAGGTGTGCTGATGCCGACCACCCGGACACGGCGTCACCGTGCTCGAGTCAGTGCCGTCATCGTCGTCGTCGTCGTCGTCGTCATCGTCGTCATCGTCGTCGGTGGTCGGACAGGGATTGGCCTGGTGAGTGCCGTTATCCCGGTGGGTGCGGCAGTCGTTGTTCGCGGCTGTGTGGTCGTTGTGACACCACGAGCCGCGGTAGGTGTGACGATGCTGCCCGCCAGCACAGCGCGGCGGGGGTGGCGCAGCAGTCGTCGGGGGTGGCGGAGATGCAGTCGTGGGCGGCGGCTGGGTCGAGTCGGTCCAGCAGTAGAGGTGACCGTTGTTCGGATTGGTGAGTCCGCTAGGGCCGCCCGTGTGGGATTGGCCAGCCCCACAAGTGTGCGCCCCTGCCGATTCCGCGGACAACGCATCTGAGATTGCCCACCCGGCCACCGCAATCACTGCAGCAACCAACCCCCATCCAAGGGCGATGCGCAGCGGACCCTTCGAGCCGACGCGTGGCTGTTCACGATCGAGTCCAGGATCCTGATTGTCTTCGAACATGATGTACCGGCATTACTTGATTATGTACAGCATGTCGTCAATGTCGGGCGAGAAATCGGTTGCCGGTCCAACCAGCAGGACCCGGCCGACCTCGTTATCGGCGATGAACCCGGCAGTGCTGGGATGCAGTCCCTCGGCCGGGGTGATGAGCCACGGAAGCGATCCGAATGCCGCGAGCAGCGCCGCAGCGATTGCGCCAGTCGGCTCTGCATCGTTCACCACGATGACGGCGTCCCCGGAATGTGCAGCGCCGGTGCCCACTCCCGCATGCTCAGCCACCGCCGCTGCTAGCGCAGAGGCATCGCGCTCTGTCTGACGCTCTACGGCGATGCCGAGTTCAGCCAGCGTCGCGAGCAGGCCGATTTTCGCCTCTTTGAAGTTGCCGACGAGCAACGCCTGCTGGACGTCGGCGGATTGCAGCAGAGAGATCGCCTCCCCACGCAAGTCCTCGGGCGGCACGAGCACCAGCGGCGCCCTTGGCGTGGATCCCTGTTGTTGGACCTGGGTTGTGGGAGTCAGGCGGCAGCTTGATGCCGGCAGCTTCGGTACCGAGAGCGAGCAGTCCTACAGACGACGAGCTGGCCGAACAAGCCCTCTCAGTCCCGGAGCGTGTCTTCGGGAAGGTGCTCGAGCCGGTCGACCGTGACCGACGCGCATCGGGTCTCGACCCGGCCATCGTGCGCCGGGTGGCCGAACCCCACGGCGGCACCGTGACGGTCGTCGCGTCACCCTTCGGGGCGAGGCCTTCACGCTGAGTCTCCCGTCATCGACCACTAGTCTCGTGCGGATGCCAGCGACCGGCACCCGTGCGCCGGGCTGTGTTTCTCGGCTCCGCGCGATGGCGCTCGCACTGGTCTTAGCAGCGCCGGCAATGGGTTGTGGAGCTCCGCTCTCGGAACCTTCCGCCACGGGACTGAGCGCGTGGGAGGCTGAGCGTCCCGACGCTCGACTCGCGGCCGCGGGCGCCGGGGTCTACCAGGAGATCTGCTCCAACTGTCACGGCGCGGCGGGACTCGGCAGCGAATGGGCACCGGCGCTGACGACCCTCGCGCTCGATGTCCGCGAGGTCTCCGCCCAGGTGCTGGCCGGGAATCCGCCATCGATGCCCTCGTTCGCGGGAACTCTGACGGAGGCCCAGATCGAAGCGGTCGCGGCCTACACGGTGCAGCTGCGTTATTCCGACTGACCCGCAGGGACGAGCTTGTAGGCGCGCCGGCCCCAGGCCGCTACCACGTATATCTCGCCCGCGGCGTCGACGCCGAACCCGTAGACGCCCTGAAGGATCTCTGGCTCGGATAGCTGCGCGGTCCAGTCGGTGTGTTCGATGACTCGGCCGTCGGGGCCGAAGGTGACCGACCTCAGCCATCCTGCGATGAAGTCGGCGTACAGGTAGCGGCCTGTCAGCTCGGGGATCGCCGAGCCCCGGTACACATGGCCGCCGATCACGGCGACCCCTTCGTCGTGGCTGTAGTACACGGCTGGCGGGACAGTGGCTACATCGCAGAAGTCGGCGCGGATGCAGACTTCTCCCTCGAACGCGCTCCATCCGAAGTTGATGCCCCCATCGGTGCCGATGCGGGCGGCGTTGATCTCCTCGCGATCATTCCATCCGACGTCCGCGATGATCAGAAGATCGCCGTCGATCGTGAAGCGCCACGGGTTGCGCAGCCCGCTGACGAACAGGGCGGGATGGCCCGATACTCCATCGGCGTACGGATTGTCAGCCGGGATCGCGTACGGCCCGGCGGGCGACGGCGCTGGATCGATTCGCACGATCCCCCCAAAGGGCGTGTGCGGGTTGAGGCCGTGGCACTCGAGGTCGCCGGATGCTCCGCCGTCGCCGACGGCAATGTACAGGTGCCCGTCCGACCCGAATCTCAGCTGGCCTGCCTTGTGTACCGGCAAGGACGGGTCCTGTTCGAACACGATGACGGTTCGTGCCGAGCCCATGTCGATCTCGCCGTCGGATCGGGCCCGCCACTCGGTGACAACGCTGTCCCCGTCGCCGAACCGGGTGTGGAAGGTGTAGAGCAGCCCGTTGGCCTGGTGATCGGGGTGGAACGCGAGCGAGAGCAGGCCCTGCTCGGAGGAGAGCGACTCGACGCCCGCGCCGGGGGGCGGCGCCGAGTCTCCGTCGGTTGCGTCGGCTTGAGACAGTACCTCGGCCTCGATGTCCAAGAAAGCGGGTTCGACCAGCCCGCCGTCGCGGGCTTCGCTGATGATCCCGTCGCGGCCGACCACGAACAGACGGCCCGTGCCGGGTTGTGACACCAACTCGACGGCGCGTGTGGCGCCGTTGATGGCGAGTTCGAGCTCGAACACGGCCGGGCCGTTCCAGGGCTCTGCGGGAGGTGTGGTGCCGCTCGACGTGGCGGAGGGCCACCGGGCCCTCTGGCCGGCGCAGTTCGGCGCGCTGCCGGAGGTCGCGGGATTCTTCCACACAGGCCGGTCAGCAGACGGCTGCCTCGTCGTCGAAGGCGCCTGCGCACTCGACGCGGCGCCGTTGGCGTCGTCGGGGCCGTCGCCCGGCGCCGTCTCAGCCGACACCCCATCTGCATGTGTCATGTCGGACGAGGCGACAGAGGCCGTGTCAGGGGAAGCTTCGACGGCCTGCCCTCCGTCGCCCGGCAACACCGCGTCGTCGGACGCGCACGCTCCAAGGCATAGCAGCGCAACCCAGACAGCGCATCGCACGAAGAGCGACATCAGATGCCGGTGGCGTCCGGAGCACGCCACCGGCGTTCGCTGGCCGAGCTGCGGGCTGGCGAGCGGCATAAGAGCATTAGGATAGGTGGTCATTGGGGTTGCCATCGGTTGCGGTGGTCGATGAGTTTGATGGTGATGATCAAGGTGACGGCGAGGGCGAGCTGGGCGAGGCGGTGCTCGGGCCGGCGGTCGGTGTTGCGTCGCAGTTGCCCGTAGTTCGACAGCCGCGAGTTGGTGCGCTCAACGGTCCAGCGCAGCCCCAGCGGCGCGCTGGCGGTTTTGGCGGAGCTGCTGTTGGGCTTGCGTCTGGAGGGCCGCACGATGTCGGTGATGCCCGCTTTGTGGGTGGCTCGGTCGACGCGGGCGCCGATGTAGCCGCGGTCGAGATGGACGGTGTCGATGTCGTGGTGCAGCTCGCGCCGTTCGATCTCGGCAATGGTCGGCTCGAACAGCATGATGTCGTTGCGGTTCGCACCCCCAGCGGCCCATCCCACCGGAGTGCCGGCCGCGTCGGTGGCCGCGGACCACTTCCAGCCCAGTTTTCGCCTGTCGGCAGGGCTCTTGCCGGTTCCTTCGCCGCCGCAAGGCGCCTTGTGGACCGAACCGTCTATGCACACATCAGCCAGCCGCAGGCCCATGATGCGGTCCCATGCGTTGAGCGGTACCGGCAGTTACAGATCGACGACGGAGCTTGACGCCGACGATCGTTCCCTACGGGGTGTCGATGAGCTCGATGTCGGGATCGTAGGCAGCCGCTGCGAACCAGAACGTGTCGACGTGCTCGATGGGCTGGAGCTGGGTTCCCACGAGCGGGCCGTCGAGCGCCCGGCCGAGCACTGTCCACGTCGAGCCGGTCTGATCGTCGGTGAACGCTCCCGGCCCTGCCGAACTTGCAGCGTCGGCCACACGCACAAATGTCAGGAGCTGCCCGTCCACGGTGGGGTCGAACACCCCGGTCGCGCCCACGTCGCGGCCGAAGGCCACCTGCTGGTTCTGGATCGGCGTCGCAGTGCCAGGCAAGTGGAAGGCAACCACCGGTACGCCTCCCAGATCGACCGGCATCACCCCGCCGACCTGCAGCGTGTCGAGTTCCACCGCTACAGCAGCGCCGCCGTGCCGAATGACCAGCACACGGGTCTGCGGAGGCAGGCGCGGATCGGGAACGTCGCCGAAGAAGGTCGGTCTGCCATCCGACTCGTCGTAGCCGACATAGGGATTGCTGCCGTACGACCGCCCGAAACCGCCGGGGCGAGTCATCACCAAGCCATTGGGGTGTTCGACCACAAACGTCTCGAAGGCCACGGTGGCGATGGGGATCAGCTCCAACTGGGATCCCGTGAGGGCGCCGGCGATGGCTTGCCCGGTGTAGTGCGCCCACAGGCTCTCGGTCTGGCGGTCGTACATGACCAGCGCTGACTTGTAGAGCCGGCCCGAGGTGCCGAAGTCGAAGATCCGATCGCCGAGCTGCCGGTGGTACCCGATGGCCGTGTTGCACAGCGGGCAGTAGGTGATGGTGACCGGTTCGCCGCCGACGGTGTCGTTGACGATCTCGTGCCAGATCATCACCTGCACCGGGTAGGCGCGGGCGTCGCCATTGAGCGTGAGCGTGACGACCGCCTCTTGGGACTGCAGGAACTCGACATCAGAGGCTCGCTCGAAGTTCGGAGCGTCGATGGAGGGGATGCCGTCGGGCGGCGGACCGCCGGAAAGGACGTCGATGGGGGACACCAGCGGCTCGGGCAGCAGCGGTGCGGTCATGCCGTCGCGCAACGCCGAGACGGTGGACTCGCGCGGACCGCCGGGGATCTGGGTGACCTTGAGGTCGATGATCGGCACCGCTGTCGTGGTCGCCGGGGCTGCGGCGGCAGCGGTGGTGGCCGGAGCGGAGCTGGCCGTCGGGTCAGGCGCGGATTGGTCGTTTTCGGACGCGGTGTCCGCGCATCCCAGTGCGCCGGCCAACAGAGCCGCTGCAAGCAAAGTCAGAACCCAACCGGTAGCGAGCCGTCGTGCCGGCGGGGACCCCAGCCGGGAGGCGTGCCGCTGTCGTGGAGCCATCAGGCGACGCTACTCCCGCACCCTGCTCAGAGGGTTCACGCGCCGGTGCACTCGCGAGCTGGCAGGTGCCAGAGCGCCCACGACGCTGCGGGTTCGTCGATGAGGTGCCGGGCGTTAGTGCACCGCTCGCCCAGGTCATCGTCAGCAATGACCAGCTCCGAGCACGGCCGGTCGCCAGCGGAAAGGCGTACCCGTTCGTGGGCGATCTCGGGCAGCTCGAGGCGGTAGAGCCACAGTGCGTAGTCCGGTACCGATGTCCGGTCGTGCGCGAGGCAGGCCAAACCGTCGTTGTCGACGGCATCGGCAACCGTGTGCGCTGCGGTGACCTGATCGCGGGCAACGGCGCCGACATCGGCGAGATGGCGGTGGTTCAGCACGGTCGCGGTAGCTCCGAGCGCGAGCATTGCTGCGACGAGTACGCCGAGAGCCGCAGCCGGCCATTCCCGTCGCCATTCGCCCCTGCGCCGCCTCGTTGTCCGGCTCCGCGTCGGGCGGCGGGATTGTTGCTTGAGGATCAGTCTCGCCGTGTCGGCGTTGCGCGACCGCCGCGAGCAGCACACCAAGCAGGACTGCGGTGAACCCAGCCACGGCGACAGCGGGCAGGCGCCCATCGAGCCAAGTCCATGCCGGGCTGAACGACAAGGTCATGATGCGGCGCGATGGTGCGTCGTAGGCATCGGCTGCCCCGATGACCACAGCGCAGGCAGCCAGCGCCACGGCTGCGCTGATAGCCAGCACATGCGAGTCGCGACGACGCCGTGCACGTCGTGTCGCGAGCCAAGCGATGGCAACGGCAGTGAGCGGCACGGCCCACGGATCGACATAGCGGCCATACAGCAATGCGTCGGCACGATCGCTGCCGGTCAGCGTCCAACCGCCAAGCACGACTGCGCCTAAGGCACCCAGCGAGACAAACAGCGCTGACGCGGCCAGCGGACCGAGGCCGTTCGAGCTGCCGGTCTTGTTGCCGGGCCACCTTCGAACGAGCCGGACAGCGATGCCCAGACCGGCGATCAGGCCCAGCAGCCCGAGTCCGACGGTGCCGCCGCCCAGCGCCAATAGTTGCCCCGACACGGTGACGATCGGTTCCACTCCGCGATCGAGCTGCGCGGCTTCGTTCAGTCGGGCCGTCGGCCAGGTGTGGGTGAGCGTGAGGGCCACCGCAGCCGCAGTTCCGCCGACGAGCAGTCCGCCGACGAGCCCCGACCAGTCTCGGCGGCTGATCCGGCACGCCAGCGCCGTCATGACGACGGCGACAACCAGCACGACCATGCGGGCGTGCAGCGCAACAGCCAAGGTCGTCAGCAGCCCTGCGCGACCCCACCAGCGCCAACTCGTGGCTGTACCGGCGTGCAGCGCCGCGCCGGCCACCGCGAGCGCCGCGAGAAGCACGGCCAGCCCGAGCAGCGTCTCGGACCACGCGATGCGCGAAGCGCTCGACAACGACGGATGCACGGCTGCGATGAGCCCGGCGGCCCCCGCCACCCACCATCGCTGCGCCCAGACGAACCCCAGCCGGCCCGCAACCACGACGGCGGCGACCGCTGCCAGCGAGTTCACCACCAACCCCAGGAGGTGCACCACCTCGCCCTGGGTTCCGAGAAGCGAAACCTGCGACACCGCTACGAGCGGCGCCACCAGCAGCCCGTACCCGGGTTGGAACGGCACGTCGGTGGGTGCTAGCCCGTCACCACCGACCCATTGGGCGATGCTGAGATACGCCGGAACGTCAGGCACGGCGACTGGCCCGCCCGCGGACATCGCAGTGACGAGATGGCCGGCAAGCACGGCAATCAGGGCCGCCATCGCCACTGTGAACCAGACGAAGACGCGCTGCATGACGCTGGGAAGGCTGTCACACCCCGGCACGCCAGAGGGCGCCTCGCGTAATATCGAACGGGCACTGAATCGAATGAAGTCGGGGGACTCATGGCGCAGAGCCAGACGGCAACGGACACGTTCACGCGACCCGCGATCAGCATCGATCCCGAGACCGGCTTGAAGATCTTCAACACACGTGCGGCAAAGGCCTCAGAGAAGATCCAGGGCAAGGGCTACTCGGTCAATGCGGACGAGCACCTGAAGGAACTGCCGCCTCCCCCGCCGGGCGCCGTCTTCAATGCCGAAGAGCAGGCCAAGTACCGGGAGTTCAAGGAAATCCGCCGGGGCGCCGCCGACTACATGGCGATGGAAGGCGAGTTCAAGCGCTACCTCGAAGACGTGTACTCCGAGCCGCCGATCGAGCGCGAGGCGCTCACCGACGAGTGCGAGGTGTTGGTGATCGGGGCCGGGTTTGCCGGGCTGCTGCTGTGGCACAAGCTGCGCGATGCCGGCATCACCGATGTCCGCTTCTGCGAGAAGGGCGGCGACGTCGGCGGCACTTGGTACTGGAACAGGTATCCGGGCATTGCCTGCGACGTGGAGTCGTACAGCTATCTGCCGCTGCTCGAGGAGATGGGGTACATCCCGTCGATGAAGTTCGCTTCTGGCTTCGAGATTCTCGAGTACTGCCAGGCGATGGCCACCAAGTTCGGATTCTACGACCACTGCCTGTTCCACACCACTGTCGACGCCACCGAGTGGGATGAGGACACCGGCCGCTGGACGGTGATCACCGACCGCGGCGACGCCATGAAGGCGCGCTACGTGATCTTGGCCAACGGCATCCTGACCAGCCCCAAGCTGGCGCGCATCGACGGCATGGCGACGTACCGAGGCGAGTCGTTCCACACATCTCGCTGGGATTACAACGTCGACCTCGAAGGCAAGCGCGTCGGCATCATCGGCACGGGAGCCACGGCTGTGCAGGTGATTCCCGAGATCGCCCAGGTGGTCGGCGAGCTGCATGTGTTCCAGCGGACGCCGTCGTCGATCGACGTGCGTGACCAGCGAACGACCGACCCTGACGAGATCGCCGAGTGGAGCAAGGAGCCGGGGTGGGCGCGGGCCCGCCGCAAGCGCTTCGCGCGCATCTCGTCGGGCCGTACCGCCATCAAGGCCAACGACGACTACCTCGCCGGCCGCGTCGCGGACTTCAAGGAACGCAAGCAGCACGAGCGCAAGCTGTCGCCTGAAGAGCTGGTCCAGAAGCAGCTCAACACGAACTTCCGGATCATGGAGCAGATCCGAGCCCGTGTTGACGCCATCATCGAAGACCCCAAGACGGCCGACGCGCTCAAGCCGTACTACCCCTACGGCTGCAAGCGCCCCACCTTCCACGACGAGTACCTGCCCACGTTCAACCTGCCGCACGTGCACTTGGTGGACACCGCGCCGATGGGCGTGCAGCAGATCAACGAGCGGGGCGTGGTGCACGACGGCGTTGAGTACCCGCTGGACGTGCTGATCTATGCCACCGGCTTTCAGTGGATGGCGACTGCGACGTTCAACATGATCAGGGGCCGCGAAGGCATCACGCTCAGCGAGAAGTGGCAGACCGAGGGCACCAGGACCTTCCTGGGCCTGCACAGCCACGGGTTCCCGAACCTGTTCATCGTGTCGGGGCCCCAAGGCGGCGGTGGCAGCTTCAACTTCACCGACGCCATCGACCAGCACGGCGACTACATCATCTGGATGCTGACCGAGATGCGCGACAAGGCGCTCAACGTGGTCGACATCACCCCCGATTCAGAGTTGAAGTACGCCGAGCACTGCCGATTGGCCGACATCACCACCGCCCCGCTGCGTGACTGCCTGTCCTATTACAACGGCCACGGCGAAGCGCAGCCGGGAAGCTTGGCGTACTACGGCGGCGGCTACTGGCACAAGTTCCGCCTTGCTGCGCAGCAATCGCTCGACCCCTACGTTTTCGAATTCAAAACCGACCGGGTGGCCCAGCCGGCCGGCTAGCTCAGTCTTTGGCGGCGCCGCCCAGGCAGGTGTCCATGAGGTCGTCGTCGGGCACGACCGCGCTGACGAGCCCGATGCAGTCAGCTTCGGCGGCGCTGAGGGCATCGTGGAGGTCGCTCACCAAGCCGTGCGTCAGCGCATTCAGCCGTTCTGGCCGGTTGAAGGTGACGCGTGCCACACCCTCCACCGGCGCATCGATGGTCAGGTTCTCGTACGACATGAAGCGTTTCCCTCCGGTCGGGTGGCGGCCGTTGTTCTGCGAGCTGCGCGGTGCCCGCACAGTAGCCAGAGCGGTTCGCGGCGCGTCAGGCCGGCTTGCTCTCAGGCCGTCCAACTAGCGTCGCCGCATGGCTCAGTCGCTCAGGTTCGGGATCGTGCACGACTTCCGCTGCCCGCCGGGCAGCGACGTCACGATGCCGCAGGTGTACGCCGAGACGTTCGATCAGGTTGTCCATGCCGAGCAGCTCGGCATGGAGCTGTGCTGGTTCACCGAGCACCACTTCATCGAAGACGGCTACCTGCCCAACTTCGTGCCGGTGGCGGGCGCGGCGGCGGCGCTGACCACCACGATGCGGTTCTCCACCGACATCTGCCTCATGCCGTTCCGGGATCCAGTGCGGCTGGCCGAAGACCTTGCCATGCTCGACAACATCTCCGGCGGCCGTATGGAGCTGGGCATCGGCATGGGCTACGCAGCGCACGAGTTCGCCGGGTTCGGCCTGCCGCTGAGCCGGCGGGTGTCGCTGACCGAGGAGGCGATCGAGATCCTGCGGCTGGCATGGTCGGGCGAGCCGTTCACGTTCAAGGGCAAGCGCTACACCTACCGCGACCTGCGGGTCACGCCCGACCCGGTGCAAGAGGGCGGTCCGCCGCTGTGGGTGGCAGCCACCAGCGAGGCCGGGGCGCTGCGGGCGGCCCGATTCGACACGAATCTGCTGCCGCAGGGACCGAAGTCCAAAGTGCTCGAACCATGGAAGGCAGCACTGGCCGCCGACGGGCGCGACTTCGGCGACAAGCGTGTCGGGATCATCCGTGGTGTGTACGTGACCGACGGCTCTGATCCCGACGACGACCCGACCTGGGAGGCGATTGCAGCCGCCGAGAGGTACCGGCGCGACGTGTACATCGGCATCATCAAGGCCAGCTCCGACCACAAGCAGGCCGCTGCCGAACGCTCGGCCCGGACCGGTCCTCGCCAGCCAGATCCGCTCAACCCGCTGGTGTGGACGGCCGGCGACGCCGACCACTGCGTGGCCGAGCTGACCACGATGATCCGCGACCACGATGTCACCGACCTGGTCACCTGGGGCGGCCCGCCAGGCCTGCCGCCATCGGTCATGCACGCCTCGCTGGAGCGCATGGCCAACGAGGTGATCCCCCGCGTCCGAGCCAACCTCGCGGTGTAGCGCGCCGGTACGACAGGAAGTGCGAGTCACCGGGGAGCGTGGCGGGCGGTGCCGTAATGTCCGGCCATGGATATTGCTGACCGTCTCGAATTGCACGAGCTGCCGGGCCGCTACGGCGACATCATCGACGACCGCGATTGGGACCGGCTGGGGACGATCTTCACCGACGATGCGGTGTTCGACCTGACCGATCTGGGTGCACCGCGGCTGGAGGGCTTGGCTGCGATCCGGGATTTCATGGCCGATGAGGCCGAGCATCCCCGCACCCACACGATGACCAACATCTATGTGAACGAGACGGCGGACGGCGTGGAGCTGAAGTTCCGCATCCTGGCGCTGATCGGTGGTGGGAAGGTGGGCACCGCCTCCTATCACGACTTGGTGGTGCGCACGCCCGACGGCTGGCGCGTCAAGGACCGGATGCTGAAGCGCCGCCGCACCCAGGTGTATCCCGACTGATGTCGTACAACCGGTGGATTCAGGCTTAGTGATGCGCCTCTTGAGGCTGTTCGCCCCCGCGGAGGCGGCGTTCGAGTCGGCTGAGACCGAACGACAGCACCAAGACGAGGCTGACGTAAATGAACACCAGCACGACGTAGCTCTCGCGAAAGCGAAAACTCCCGGCTGCGTACTGCCGAGCCCTCAGCGTCACCTCGCCGACTGCCAGCACCGACAGCAGCGACGAGTCCTTCAGAATCGCGATGAAATCATTCCCGAGCGGCGGGATCACGGCCCGCATCGCCTGCGGGAAGATCACCCGGCGCAGGGTCGCCCGACGACTCAGCCCGAGGGAAAGACCGGCTTCCATCTGCCCACGCGGCACCGACTGCACTCCGCCGCGGAAAACTTCCGCGATGTAAGCGCCATAGATGATGGCCAGCGCGATCACGCCCCGCCATTCGGTGCTGATGCTGCGATTGTCGAAGCCGAGCCAGGCGGCGACGTCGGGAACGACAACCAGCGCCAAGAAGAAGATCAGCGGCAGTATCGGAACGCCCCGGATGAACTCGATGTACGTGCGGGCAACGTTGCGGAATACGACGTTGCGTGAGATCCGGCCCAATGCCAGCAGCAGCCCGAGAGCCAACGAGATCACGAATGCGAGCGCGGTCGTGCGGATCGTGAACCCGATGCCGACGGCAATGCGGTCCCACGCGTCGCGGTAGCGCTCGGTGAACAGCGACAGCCAGCCCAGCCAGCCGACGATGAGGACGAGCAGCACCGCCCAGTAGGGAAATGATTCGGCGCTGAATCTGCTGCGCCCACCCCCGGGTTGGCTTCGCGTGTGCCCTCGACGCGTTCGGCGCAGCGATCGCACTGTCAGGAGCGCCGCACTGCACGGGATTGGCGCCGTGTCCGCAGCGAGTTCACCGGCACCGCTGGGGACCGACGTCGATGGCTGTGGCTATTCCTCGTCGTATTCAGGGAATTCGAGATCGTCGTACGTGATGGTGAATGCCGTGCCGAAGTACCGGGAACTGATCGTTTCGAGCGTTCCATCCGCCTTCATGTCGGCGAGTGCCTCGTTGATCGGTTCCACCCACTCGCTGCCCTTGGGGAAGATGAACCCAAGCTGGTCCGATGACAGCGACCCGCCGATCAGCTCGACCTGATCGGCGTTCG
Source organism: Candidatus Poriferisodalis sp. (assembly GCF_965237655.1). GTDB lineage: Bacteria > Actinomycetota > Acidimicrobiia > Acidimicrobiales > Poriferisodalaceae > Poriferisodalis. The sequence goes on along the minus strand of NZ_CBDEGB010000002.1, from coordinate 202,954 downwards.
CGCCGATGTATCCCTGCCCTGCGGTCTCGTCGATGATGACGGCATCGACATCGCCGGCAATCAGCGATTGCACTACGAAGCCGAACTCCTCGAAGGGCTGCACCCGGTCTTCGCCGACCAGCTCGACGCCGGTGTCGTAGTTGGTGGTGCCGATCTGAGTTCCCAGTGCGAAATCCCCGGCGGCGAAGCTGGCGCCGTCGTTGAAGCGATCTTCGCCCTTGCGCACCATCAGCCGCTGATCGACGTTGATGTAGCCGTCGGAGAAGTCGACGATCTCTGCGCGTTCTTCGGTGATGGTGATCCCGTCGGCTGCCATGTCGAACTGCCCATCGGCAACGGCCTGAATCATCGGCTCCCACGGGAAGTTCTCGAACACCGGCGTGCAGCCGACGCGCTCGCAGATCTCGTCGAGCACGTCGTAATCCCAGCCGGTCGGCTCGCCCGTCTCGGGGTCGAGGTAGTTGAACGGCAGGTAAGCGTTCTCGACGGCGATGGTCAGCTCATCACCGCCTGAGTCGTCCCCGCACCCGGCGAGGCCCAATCCAAGCAGCATCGCAACCACGAGGCCGAGCGGCCAGCGACAGAGTCCGACGCTGCCTCGTTTCGGATTTCGGCGGTCGTAGACACGCCCCTCGCCGGTTCCATGCGAACGAGACTGATGGTTCATGGTGCACTCTTCCTGTTGCGAGCCGTTCATCGACGCAGGTGTCAAGTCTCACACATTGCGTGTTGCTGGGGCTCACACCGGTTCAATCAGGAGTTGGGGCGTGGCTGGCGAGCCAGGCTCGCCAGCAAGGGTCGTCTCGGTCGAACTCGACGGTGTTGTGGCCGATGGTCGGATCCGGACCTCAGGCGCGTCCAGATCGGTAAGCATCCCATCGATGGGAGATGCGGACAACCTCGACCCGCCGATTCGATTCATCGGTGCGGTAGATGACGCGGTACGTCCCCAAGCGAGCGCCTCAAAGCCCGTCGAATTTGTCTCGCAGAGGCACACCGATGCGCCGAGGCGAATCGAGCAACGGCCCCGTGATCAACTCAATGGCAGCGACAGCAACTGCCTCCGGAAGCCGTTCCGCAAGATCTGCAGTTGCTGGCCGCGTGACTACGAGGTCGTATGGCGCCGCATTCACCTTGGCCGAAGCGCCCTGACGGCTTCCACTCCGCGCACGACATCGCCTTCCTCCAAGGCTCGTAGACCTTCTGCGATCTCGGCCATCGCTTCGGGGTCGGACAGGATCGCCAGCGTCTCCTCCATCGACTCAAGATCCTCGGGACTCATGAGGACGGCCGCAGGCGTTCCGTTGCGAGTGATGACGATCCGTTCGTGGTGGCTGTGGACTCGCTCGACGAAGTCAGAGAAGCGGTCCCTCACTGTTCTCAGCGATTCAGTGGTCATGGGCACAATTGTGCCACGCATCATTCGGTTGCCGGGGCGCGGTCGGCGAGCCAGGTGCCAGCGAGGATCGCCTGTTGGGGGATGGAGGCAGTCGAATGGAGGGTCGGCGCTCTCGACGGCGAGGGTCAGCTCGTCGGCATCTTCGGCGGCACGCTCGGTCCCGATGATGTCCAGAGTCGATCAATGGGAAGCACGTACAGACGATCGCCGAGCTTGAGAGCATGAGTGCCGGTGTGCAGCAGTACGCCTGCGGTGAAAGTGCCGGGCTCGGTTTGATCCGAACGGTCGCGCAGCCAAGCGACATCGCGCAGCTGGCTCGGGGCCGGCGAAGCAGACGCCTTTACCTCGACGGCGACGATGCTTCCATCAGTTCGTTCGAGCACGATGTCGACTTCGCGGCCCGTGTTGTCACGGAAGTGGTACATGTCGATGGCTTCATCAGCAGAGGAAATCTGTTGAGCGATCTCGTTGACGACGAATGTCTCGACGAGCGGACCGGTCATCGTGGCGTTCGGCGCGCGCAGTTCATTCGCATCGAGGCGCAGCAACGCTGCCGCCAAGCCGGTGTCAGCTATGTTCAGCTTCGGGCGTTTGATCACCCGGCGAGCACGATTCCGCGTCCAGGCCGGCAGCTCATGGATCAGAAACACCGTGCGCATCCATCCGAGGTAGCCCTCGACGGTGCGACGATCGAGGCCGATGCGCCGAGCCCAGTCCGAGAGGTTCACCTCGGTGGCCGTACTGGCAGCCGCAAGCCGGATCAGCCGGCCGAGCGCTGGACCTGCTCGCAGATCACCCAAGGCGACGATGTCACGATTCAGCACCGTCGTCACGTAGCTGTCGAACCAGCGCCGTCTCGATGTCCCCGTCAGCTCGAACGGTTCGGGATAGCCGCCACGACACACGAGGCGTAGGTAGGCATCCCGTGCCGTAGCAGCGGAGGTGCCCAGATGCACATCGCCACTGAACCAGGCTGAGATGGCGGACTCGACACCGGCAGCGACGGGGCCGACGCCACCGGCTACCACCGGATCGTCGGCAATGGCGACATGGGTAGCGATTTCCCTTTGCGACAGCGGCCATAACTGCAGGATCGCTGCCCGGCCAGCCAGCGACTCGCTGATGGTCGGAACGGTGAGAAAGTTTGTCGAACCTGTCAGCAGGAAGCGTCCCGGCTCGCCCTGGTCGTCGACTGCCATCTTGACGGCACGGATCAAGCGATCACCGCCGAGCTGAATCTCGTCAATCACCAGCGGATGGGGCTGGTTGTGCAAGAACGTCGGTGGATCGTCAAGCGCGGCCGCTCGAACCAGCGGGTCGTCGAGTGTGGTGTACGTGCCTCCCCGTTCTGCAGCGACAGCTTGCGCCAGCGTCGTCTTGCCGCACTGTCGGGCGCCGTGCAGCACCACGACCCGGAACGTGTCGAGCGCGGCGTCGACCTGCGGCTTCAGGTCACGCGGGACCATCTCCATGCACGGAGCGTACCGTCAAATCACCACTTCGACATGCGGTTGATGTACAAACCAACAGTTTATTGATGTCTATTTCAACCACACTGGCATAACGAATCCACCAAGCGCCGCTGCCGCTGCGCAGGCACCGATGGCATGACGTGACCTCTCGACGCCACGCATCATGCCGTCTTCGACTACGGCCAGCTCCGTTTCCGCTGCTTGCGTGAAGGCCTCATCCTTCGCCAAGATCACTTGTGTCCCGATCAGCGATTCCATCTCTCGGCGCTGAGGCTGCTGCCGATTCATCCCGAAGCCGGAGCGCGGTCGGCGAGCCAAGCGCGCCAGCGGGGATTGTCGCGTTCGACGACCGCGGCAGCGTCGGGTCCGTAGAGGTACAGCCACACCGACACCATCGTGAATCCGCCGGCGTCCTCGGACGTCAGGAACGCCGTTCCCGGCGCTGGTTGGTCGGTCAGCACAGTGATCCGGCGAGCGTCGGTTTCGATCACCGTACCCGCCAGCCTCGTCACGTCGTCGACGCCCACGTCGAGTCGGTCGCCGACAGCAGGCATCTCGTCGATGCCCAGCCCGCCCACGAGGACCGCCCAGCCTTCGTCGGGAGTGATCTGCCACATGACCATCGGCAGCGCGGACGTTGCGGTCTGCCCAGCGAAGTGCTTCAGGTGGAGCCCGAGGTTGGACATGAACAGCTTCCAGCCGTCGATCATGGCCTCGTACTGAGGATCGTCGTCGCCGAAGCCGGCGTTGTGGAGGCGCACGGTGCACGTGCCGTCGTCGTGGGGGTCGATGGTCCATTCGAACGACAGCCCCTCGACGCCCTCACCGCCGTCGAACTGCACCCGATGCGGCGGCTCCCAGGCCGCGACCCGACCAGGGATCTGCATCTCGGGTTCCGGTCCGAACGACGCGATCGCCGCTCCCCCGGTTCGCTCCTCGACGGTGTGCGGCACGTACCACGACGAGATCCCCGGCCCCGTCGCCACGGCCCGCCACACCGTCTCGATGTCGCCGATCACCTCGACCGACAGATCAATCACCCGTCCTGAATCCGCCATGCCCCCAATCCTGCCGCACGTCCTTCATTCGCACACCTGCCGGCTGAAGTCGCTCCGCGCAATGACGTGCTTAGCTAAGGCAGATTCGCTGCTGCCCTCGCAGACTCATGGCTTGGGGGGCCAGTCGAATGGCCAACGTAAGTCGTTGCCCTCAGAGTGCTTCCACCAGCCCATGTACTGCAAACGGCCGACAACAATGCCCGGAGCGATGCCGATCGCCGTTGCAAAGCGTTCGACGTCCTCATTGGTGTGCAGCGTTCCCAGAGTGGCCTCGTGCTCACGAGGAATGAGCACCTGCTGTGCGTAGGCATCGGCCTCCTTCTCCACGCCTCCGGCCTTCTGCTCCTCCCCATCGTTGATGAAGGTGCCCTTCTTCGAGTGCAGCAACACATGGCCGATCTCGTGAAAGAGCGTGAACCAAGAGATGTCGTGGCGCTTGTGGCGAGTGCTGATCTGAACAAGCGCCTTGCTTGGCGAAAGCCATCGTGTGGCGCCATTGAGCCGCGTCCTCGCTATCTCCTGTTCGACAACAAACGCGACGCCGGCGCTCGCGCACAGAGCCTGCGCCGTCCGCACCCACGTTCCAGGGTCACTCTCGTTGGTGAGTCCCCGAAGTTCGTCAACGACAGCAAGAAGCGCTGACTTGCTGAACGGGGCGCAATCGATCTTGGTCGCTTCAATCTCGCCGATGCGCAGCCACGCTGCCACTGCGCCGGGATCCTTCACGTATGACTGCGATGCGCGGTAAGCCGCATCTGGCTGTTGCCACATGTTGCGCCAAGCCGCAGGATTGGCCACGCCAAAGAACGTGCAAATTTCGATGACACGCTCCGCCACCGCCGCCCGGCGTTCGATCCTGCGTCGCTTGACAAGTTCACCGACTGGCAGCTGCTCCAGCCACTCGGCGTCATCCGCCAGTCGTTCCTGTTCCGCGCGGCACGTGAGGTGCGAGCGGTAGGACATCTCCAAGCTGTTCCAGAGGTGTGCCGGTATGCCGGTGACCCGCTCCAGCCCCAGCGCTGTCTCGGTGGTGATCGGCGCTGCGCCCTTCACGATCTGATTGACGTGCTTGGCCGACAGCCCCGTACGAGCTGCAAGCTCGGCTTGGGTCATGTCGCGCTCGTCAAGCCATTCCGCCAACGTCTCGCCCGGCGGGAAGACCGTGTCGGGTTCGTAGGCATAGCGCTGCTTGCTACGGGTGCCCATGCTGATTTCTCCTGAATGTGGTCATCAGTGGTAGTCGTCAACGTCTGAGACCGTCACGCTGTCGACGGCTGACCAGTCGAGGCTTCCGTCGGGGCGGCGCGGCGGCGGTTCGGCGGTTGGCCGGAAGATCATTCGATGCGGATGCACCAGGTCGCAGGCGAGCGATCCCTTGAGATCGCCTGTCAGCTCGTGCCAGCGTCCGGGCAAGTTTCGAAGGTCAGCCAAAGAGCGAGCGGCTTCCATCTGCTGCAACCGCAACCCGATCTTCTTCGCCATCACGTCGCCGTGGACCTTGCGCGTATCGGCTGTCGAGTTGAGTCGCCGCTGCAGCCTGCGCGTTGCGAACAGCACTTCCAAGGGGAACTCCTCCGAACGGCGGCGGACCGGCCGGCGAAACGCAGACGGAGTGTAACGCTGCTATGGCTGCCGATGGTATACGCTGTTGCAATAATCTGACATACCTCATAGGTAATTTATTTGGCAATACAACTCGTGAACTCGCCACCACCAGAAAGATAGCACAATGACTGCTTTGACACAGCTTGAAGAACTCCGCAAGAAGATCGCCGCCGACTCTCGATCGCTGCGAGAAGCCTCTGACCGGCTCGGGGCCGTGCTCGGCGCGGCAAGCAAGCACCCCGACGCGCTGCGCACATACCGCTCTGGTTCGCTCGCCTCTCGATTCACGAACCGACCCGTCGCTGACGCAGACGGCGGCCTCGTCATCGACCGGCGCAAGCACCCGGCTCTCGGTCCCGACGGCGATGGTGAATTGCCGCGAGCGCTCGTCGACAGCGTCCACAGTCTGATCCGCCCGCTGCTCGTCCAGCGATACCCGAGTATCCGCATCGAAAAGATGAAGCGGGGCCTACTGGTGCGCTTCAACGAACCGCTCTCCTCCGGCGAGGACCCCACCGTCGACCTGGTGGTCGCGCTCAACCGTGTCGAGGCTCCCGGCCTGTGGATCCCCAACCTCGACCGCAACCCATGGGACCCGAGCCATCCCGAACGCCACGTCGAACTGTTCACGTCGGGCTGGCCACAGCTGCGGCAGACCCGCCAGCACGTGGTGAGAGTGGCCAAGGCACATGCGAAACAGTTCAGCGAGCCTGCTGTCTGCTCGTTCAACATCGCAGCACTCGCTTGGGAGTGCATCGAGTTGGCCGAACCGCTGGATCGGGCGCTGCAACGATTCTTCGACTACGCCGCCGCCTCGCTGGTCCAGCACTTGACTGCGGACCCCGCAGGGGTCAGCGCTCCCATCAAAGTCGCTGACCGCAAGCGAGCGGTGCAGCGCTTCGGGACGGTCGCCGACGCCCTCGATCTTGCCATCGAGGCCGGCGACGATGACGCCAAGGTCTACGAGATATTGGCTGCGACGGGAATCTTCTGGAAGCTCGTCGGGCCACCACCGTCCCCAGCCGCCACCATTCATCAAGCCATCGCAAGCGGTGACCCCATGTCGATCACCAAGACCGGCACATTGGTGGCAGGGATCACTTCCGGCGCAACGTCCATCAAGCCAACTCGTTCCTACGGTGGTCAGCATGTCGCCGCATATCGCCGTCGGAGCTCAGGGCCGTGGTACGGCCGCTTCGCCGATCGTCTTCGATTCGAAGGCGACACGAGGCGCCATGTCGTCGGGCTGCGGATTCCGCGGCGGCCACACCAGGGCGGTGTCCGCTATCGCTGGAATGTGGCACTTCCTGGATGCGAACGACGGCAGGTGAGGATCGAATTCCGCCTCTCGTCCCCAGGGGTGCCACGCGTTTACGTCGATGGGCCGGCGGAATCACCTCATCGCTACGAAGATGGCTCGCTGTGCATGTGGTACCCCCGCGACCCGCTGGAGCGCAGATGGTCCTATGGCGACGGCCTCCACGCCCTCCTAGGGCAAATCGCCGTGCACTTGGTGAAGGAGCACAACTGGCGGCAGACCGGTGAGTGGCCGGGGGCAGAGGTCCCCCACGGCGTCGAGGCCAAGGCTGCGCAGTGAACGACTGCACGCAGTGCGTTGCCAACGCCGGAATCGGGCGCTGGGAGGCCATCCTCATCGCAGCCGCCGTATCGGCAGTGGTCGCCCTTGTCGGAATCTGGCAGAGCGCTCGTTCGACCCGGCAGGACAGGCAGCGCCGCCTCTTCGGCGAGGCGCTAGCTGCCGTCATGGACTACCGCGAGTTCCCCTACATCATCCGCCGCCGCGCAAGTGAGGAGCAGAGCGGCGAGATTTCACGTGAACTCTCAAGCGTTCAGGGGGCGCTGAACCGCTACAGCGCCATTCTCGCTGTCGAATCGCAAGCAGTCGGCGCGGCATATGCCTTCCTCGTCGAGCAGGCCCGTGCAGTGGCCGGTCCCTTGATCGCCCAAGGCTGGAACCAGCCGATCCGCGAACGAGCGTCGGACATGCGCGTCGGCGATGTCGACCTATCCGAGCTTGAACCGGCCACTGTCGCATTCATTTGGGCGACACGGAAGCACCTGGCGATACTCCGCTTCAAACGTCGACATCGATGATGCGCCGCCACCGGGCTGCCACCACGTCGCACTCAACCTTCCAGACGAATACGCACGCGACGTTCCAGCCTGAAGTCGAGCTGCGCGGCGTCCAAGTACTTCGCAGCCGATCGTCCCGATCCTCCTGAACTCGGGACTTCGAATGCCTCCGTTTCTGGGGGATCCCTCCCTATGCCGCCGGGCCTCTCACCGAGTTGCTTCGCGCGCAAGCGCGAAGAGCCTGCAATTCAATCGTTCCCTTCGAAATACTGTGCCCTTATCGCAGGCCTTGAGGACAAGAGATGTTCCAAGTGTGAATTGGCCCATTCGCGGGCAGCCTCGCGGGTGGTCCTGTGCCCGACTTGACGGATAGTGCCTTCACCGTATTCGCGGCGCAGCTCGCTCTCGCGACGGTTCAGGTCGTTCGTGATGCCGCTGTGCTTGATCCGGTGGTCCGGGCCGATGAACTGATACTTGTAGGTGTCTCGATCGCCTGACATGTTCTTCCTCCCCACACTGGTGAAGCGCATCGTGCAAAACGCGCCTCGGCTGACACATTCGATGGTGACGACCTGACTGTTTCGCGTCATTGCTGTCCGAGGTCGGCGATCTCTGGCCTGTCGCGAACCGTTCGCACCACTGACCCTCACCGCAAGTCGTGAGCATTCAGGCACATTAGATAGTGGAAATACCCGATACAACATAGAATATTGTGAAATCCCATACTCGGGCTGCCTCCCATGCTCGAGACAGCATCCAGCATCATTCCGAGCCACGACTCGGCCGAGGGTTCCGCTCGGCTGGTCCGCAGCGCGCAAGAAGCCGCTAGCCGGAGCGGCCGGCAGGGGCATAGATGTGCACCTCTGTCCCGAGGCCTTGGAGCTTTTCCTCGATCAGCGGTCGCGCGTCGGCCCAGTTCAGCCCACCGTTGCCGCAGCCGAGCGCGGAGACGATGCGGTCATCCGCTACCTGAGGCTGCTCCCTGCTCACCCGGCCACCGATGAGCGTCTGCTCGACGTCGTCATCGAAATGCCCCCATATCGCCCCGCTCTTGTGTGGTCCCAAGACATCCTCGAGCCGCTGTACACAGCCGTCGAGTACTCACTCGGCGAGTTGATGCCGGTCAGCTGCCGATTCAGGACCGCCGAAGACCTGAAGGATCCGATCCAGCGCGAAGGCGAGCCGGTGCCAGAGCCGGCCGAAATGGTGAGCGGTACGTCCCGACAATGATCGACCCAACGGAACTTGTCGCAGTCGCCAGGAACATGCTCGGGGCGCCTGGCAGCGATACTTCCGAAGCGGCCGTTCGTCGTTCGATGTCCACCTCGTACTACGCGCTGTTCTGGGCGCTCAACGCGGAGGTCGCGGCCCCGTTTCAGTCACGAGTTCACGCCGCCGCCCACCGCCTCGCGGAACACGGCGTCGCCGTCGACGGCGTGACGCCCGAGTACGACTTTGGTGAACCGCCCGCTATCACGCCTCTGCGCAAGACGCCGCGGCGCTGGCCAATGCGATTGCAATGACCGAGGCCGAGCTCAGGTAGCTGTAATGGAAGCGCTGTCCGTCCTGACGGGTGGCGTGGCGAAGGCGACCGTGCGGCTCAAGACCGAGGATCGGCAGCTCCTCGAGCGGCTCACGCCCAAGTTCGGCGGCAGGGAGGAGACGTTGCGCGAGGCGCTGGGCTGAACGTGGTCGCAGCTACTTCGGGCGAGCTGGCTATGTCAGCGCCGGTTCGAGCCGGATGCTGCACACCCGCACGCCCGGAACAGACTCGACCGCCCGCCGCGCTGAGCGCAGCGCTTCGTCAAGCGACGGTGCCTCGCGGTCGAACTCGACGGTGTTGTGGCCGATGGTCGCGTCATTGCACCCGGCCTCGTAGAGAGCTTCGAGCGTGTCCCACTCCAGCAAGTCCGCCCCGTCGGTCACGATCTCAAAATGGTGCGTGGCCATCACCCGTTGTGCCTCCGCTCGCACTTGCCGATCAGCGATAGCAGCCTACGCGCCTCGTTGCCGGCGTTTGCCGGCGTGCTTGATATCGACTTGCTGCACTCCCGATGTCCCCGCGGACAGCGGGCGATGCCCCAGGCGTGACCGCCGCGGCCTGTGGGCCGCTTGATGGTCCAACCTGCAGCTACGAGTGCCTCGACCGCCTTTCGGACATCCTTGTCTGGATGCTTGTCCTGCGACATGGATTCAATCTACATAAAATATACTGGCATTCGCTTAGCAGTTGTTTCGGGGTAGCCTACGCGTCGACTCGTGGATCGGCTCTCTTCAGCATCGGCAGCAATGTGGCTCTGTGAACATCATCAAGGGTCCGCGTAGAGCAATTCGCATAGTCATTGTGTGACAACTCCGATTCCGACTCGCTTCAGCGAACGTCAGACGCAGGACATCGATCGCTTGGTCGCCGCAGGCGTGGGCACAAGTCGATCCGATGTGGTTCGCCAAGCGGTCGACCAGTTCGTCGACAGCATCCGGCGAGCTCTAGGAGGCGAAGCGATTGCCGAGTCATACCGCCAGGTGCCGCAGGGCCCCGAGGATGATGCGGCCGCGCTGGCCAATGCGATCGCCATGACCGAGGCCGAGCCGTGGTAGCTGTAATGGAAGCGCTGTCCGTCCTGACGGGTGGCGTGAAAGGCTGTCAGACTCGGCGCAGTGTCTGAGGGACTTGAGCCGCCACGGCGCAATCCATATCTCGACGAGGAAGCGGCCCGGCCGATGCGGCGGGCCGCCGCTCGTCTGGTGGCCGTCAAGTCCGACGGGACGCGCTTCGGATGGGGCCGGATGTTCGTACGCGAGGTGTTCAAGGAGATCTACTGGTCTGGCACTTTCGGGCTTGGCGTCATCGTCGACATCATCTTGCTGGTGCTGAGCGACCAGCCGCGCACCGTGGCGGACCGGGTCGCGGGCAGCACCATCGTCCACGTCTCGGCGCTGAACTCCTAGCCAGCCCACCACGCGCCCGTACGCGTCCCGGCCGGTGCGTCCTTGCCAACACAACGCGGCGCAGCCGCGCCCGACGTCAGCTCATGGCCGTCGCGCACCCCGTCTGCGAGAATCCTGCCCGCGTCAATGGAACTGGAGCCGCCGCCAGGGGACGTCTCCCTCGAAGACTTCGCCGCAGGACCATTTCGGCGCCTGACCGCCCACCTGATCGAGGGATTCTTCGGCCTGGAGATCCTCGTGTTGTGGTGGCTCTTCTTCCCGTACTTCCTGTGGTGGCTGTTTGCGCTGGCCCGAGGGCAGTCGCCGGGCAAACAGCTCACGGGGATCTCTGCCGTGCGAAGAGACGGCTCACGGTTCGGCTGGGGCCGGATGTTTCTCCGTGAGAGTGTCAGAGTCCTCTTCTGGACCTTCACCTTCGGTTTCGGTTCCCTGGCAGACAGCGCCGCCATCCTGCTGCGCAAGGACAGGCGGTCCATCACCGACCTCGTCGCCGGCAGCGTCATCGTCTACGTCCCCAGCGGCTGACATTCACCAGGGACGAGTCAGCCGCCCCGGGTCAGACCCGGGCCCGAACCACTAGCCCCGACATCATGGCTGTGACACCCCCTTCGTACGTTGCGTCGCATGACTACAACAACACCTCAACTCATTCCGATCATTCCGCACTATGGCTCCGACAAGCGTCCGGCTCGGTTGGTCAACGGCGCAGACGATGCGGTGCATGCCTGCCTCGCCCAAGGCGAGCCACTCGAGTGGCCGGATCTGGTAGCTCGGGCGTGTGACGAGATGCTGGCGCGCTGCACGGGATCCCGCGGTGCTGCTCGGTCAGGCGGCCGGCAGTCGCGCCCGGTGAAGCGCACGGCCCGATCACCGGACAGCGACCGTCGCATCTGCATGGCGGCGGAGCTCCTAGGGACGTTCGTGAGCCGGGTCGCCTCGTGCTCGGAGGTCGACGAACTCTGCCGAGCCGCGTTTCCGGGCTGGTGGGACGCCGCGCTCGACGACTACGCCGCCGACACCGGCGAGCCCGGGACACCTGATCCGGTCCTGTATGACCACGAGGTGCCTCTCGCCTCAATCAAGGCGTCGGAGGGGCCGTGGCCTGCCGGCCTCGATATCGCTTGCCTCGAAGTGAGCAATTTCGCGCATCTCGTCGGCGCCGCCAGCTCGAATGGGCTCGCCCTCGCGCACACCGCACCTGGCCCGGTGGTGTGGCCTCCGCCGGAGGTTTCTCAGGCAGTGAGGACGACCCGACAACAGCTCCGCAAGGCTCTCACCGAGACCACGACCAGCCAGCAGGAGCACACTGCGATGCTCTTCTCCTGCTTGAGCGCACGCGACGATCCGGACTCGCCAGATCCGATTCAAGCCGAGATCGACCAGGTGAACGCTTCGTTGCGGGAGTGGGACGAGAAGGTCCTGCCGATCGCACGGCGTCTGGCTACCGCCACCTACGCCCAAGCCTGGGAATGGGCCAGCTCTGACCCGCAACGATGGGACCCGGGCGTCACCGCGTACGCGTATGCCGAGGCGTACCTGTCGGTTTACGACCTTCGCCAAGTCGGCGACATCTACGACATGACCGATGCCGCGTGCCGCAGCTACGCCTGGTGGTGGTGCCGCGATCGCAAGCTCGACCTGTCCGGACTACGTGAGCTGGCGATCTCGTGGTAATGCGGAACGTGTACCGGTCGTCCGGCAAGAGAGCATCTACGTTGCACCCATGTCGAACGTTGAGGTAGCGGTTGTCGGACGAGGTCTGATCGGCAGTGCTGCCGCGAGGCACCTCGCAGAGGCGGGACACTCGGTGGCGCTGATCGGACCTGGTGAACCGGCGGATTACGCAACGTCGTCGGGTCCCTTCGCGAGCCACTACGACGAGGGCCGCATTACGCGGATGATTGATCCTGATCCCACCTGGTCCCAGCTTGCGATCCGCTCGATCGCCAGGTACGCAGACATCGAAAAACGCTCCGGTGTGCCGTTTCACACCGGTGCCGGACTCGTCTACGCCTCGGCTGATCCGAGGGCCGATCTCGCTCTCGCGCTGGAACTCGACATCGACGCGCGCGAGGTCACCGCGACCGAGGTCGCTGAGCGCTTCGGGATCGCCATGTCGAGTGCGGAGACGATCATTCTCGAATCCGCACCGGCCGGGCACATCAACCCGCGGCGCATGATCGTGGCTCAGAACCGGCTGGCGAGTGCAGCGGGCGGCCTGATCGTGGACGCGCCTGTTTCGGTGGCAGCACCGACACGCAACGGCGTGCAGTTGACCTTCGGGAACGACACGATGCTCGCCGACAACGTGCTGTTGTGCACTGGAGCGTGGGCGGCTGAGCTCGTCGCGGTCGACTTGCCGCTCGAACGCACGCTTCGAACGATCCTGCTCGCCGAGCTCGACGACGGTCCGCCGCTTCCGAGCCTGATCTGTAGGACAGATGCGGACTCTCGCCGCGACGTCTACTGGGTTCCGCCGGTTCGGTTTCCGGACGGACGGGTGATGTTGAAGATCGGCGGCTACGACCGCTCCGTCGGGTGCGCCACAAACCCCGCAGACGTCGTGGACTGGTTCCGCAGCGGCGGGAGCCCGACCGAGGCCGACGCACTCGAGGAGCGGTTGGGAGAACTCCTCCCCGACCGCACGATCCGGTCCCGAGACATGAAGCCCTGTGTGGTCACCGATACCCCGCACGGTCTTCCATGGATCGACTGGGTCGATGATCGCGTCGCGGTCGCGATCGGCGGGTGCGGTTCGGCAGCGAAGTCAGCCGATGAGATCGGTCGATTCGCGGGAACGCTGTTCAGCGACGAAGGCTGGAACGACCCAGTGCTCAAGTTCGAGTCATTCAGACCGTCACACGCAGTTTGACGATTGACGCGAGCTCCTGGGTTCGAACACTCAACTCAGGTGTGAGGCTTCATCAGCTCGAGGCGTACCGTCAGAAAACGATGCCGCGTTGACCTAGCGCCGTCCCTACGGTCACCGGCGTGAGTGAGATACGAACGGACTCAGCCGAACCCACTCGTATTCCGTCCGAAGGCTCCACAGTGGCAAGGCCTCCGGTGTTGCTACAGATGTCGCACTTACGCGACACTTCGTCCATGGAGGAAGTGGCTTCGCGGGAACTGCGCAACCAGACACGTGGGTTGCTCGATCGAGTGGCTGCCGGCGAGTCGATCTGCATCACCGCGCATGGTCGCCCCGTGGCCGAGCTGCGGCCTCTCGAGATCCGGCCGCAATGGATGAGCCGTGAACGCTTCGTCCGGGACGTGCTGGCCCACCAAGCCGATCCCGGACTGTCCGATGACCTGGTGGATCTCTCGGCTGAGACAACCGACGACTTGAACGTCATCCAGGTTTGAGCCCCAAGGTCACGGCGGCACACGGACCATCGGTTCACTGGTCCCGAGTGAGTGCGGAGCTCAGGCGCGAGGTTCCATCAGCTCGATGCGGTTGCCGAAGGGGTCGTCGACGTAAACCCGGTCGTAACCCTCGAGCGGGTCGTCGTCACGGACGGCGACTCCGGCGGCTCGGAACTGTTCGACAAGTGCGGGGAGACCAGCTACCAGCAGGGACGGGTGGGCTTTGCGGGCCGGGCGGAACGGGCCATCGTCGGGCTGCTCGACGCCGAGGTGGATCTTGACGGCGTCACGCTCGAACCAGCAGCCGCCGCGGGCTTCGAGGTGCGGCGGCTTGGGCACGCGTGGCAAACCGAGCAAGCCCTCGTAGAACGCCTGGGCGGCGGCCTCCTCGCCAGCTGGCATCGCGAGCTGCACGTGATCGATGGCAACGATCCTCATGTGACCGCTCCATCGCTGGCGGCAGGTGTGCGAGTGGCACGCTGCGCATCGGTCATGCTGCAAGCCTGCCAACTGTGGCGACTGATCGGCGGGAAGGGGCGGACGTGAACAGGATGACGGTGGCAGCCGAGGCCAAGGATCAGCCGTGAGCAGTGTGGTGGTGACGGGGGCGAGCTCGGGGATCGGCGAGGCGATCGCGCGACGATTCGTGGCCGACGGCTGGGACGTCCTGACTGGGAGCCGCAACGAACCCGATCTTGACGGCGCCGGATGGCTGCGCACCGACGTTGCCGACCCTGTCCAGGCTGATGCGCTAGTTGCTGCAGCCGTCGAGCAGTTCGGGTCGCTGGACGTGGTGGTCAACAACGCCGGCGTGCAGGTCGAGAAGACCGTGGCCGACACCACCGACGAGGAGTTCGACCACGTCATCGACGTCAACGTGCGGGGCGTGTTCAACATGTGCCGTGCGGCCGTGCGTCAGATGACGGGCCAAATGACGGGCCAGCAATCCGGCAGCGAAGCCGGTCGGCCCAGGGGCGGCGTCATCATCAACATCGCCTCGATCGCCGCAACCCACGCCGACGCCGGCATGGCTGTCTACAACGCGTCGAAAGGGGCCGTCGAGGCCCTGACCCGCGCCATTGCGGTCGACCACGGCCACCAGGGCATCCGCTGCGTCGCGGTCAGCCCCGGCTGGATCGCCACGGCGCTCGCCGACGCCGTGTTCGATCTCGAAGCGGACCCTGACGCTGCGCGCGCAGCGTCAGTCGAACGTCATCCCGTCGGTCGGCTCGGCACCCCTGACGACGTCGCCGAAGTCGTCGCCTGGCTGGCAGGCCCAGCGGCCAGCTTCATCTCAGGCAGCGTGTTTACTGTGGACGGTGGCCTCACAGCACAGAGCCCCATCGGCTGACGTCCGAGCGGCTGAGACGCGTGGTCACGTTGCGCCGAACGCACTGCCAAGCCGGGACCTCAGGCAGGACCAATGGGTGACATGTCGGGCAGCGCTGCGGTGATCGTCGATGACGTGACCGGCGGCGACAGTGCCGCCGGACCAATGGGTGACATGTCGGGCAGCGCTGTGGTGATGCCCGCCCGCCAGCCGTGTCCCGTTGCCGCGATCGAGGCCCTGATCGTGTCGGTGCCTGCGGTCGGGAACGCCTTCGCCGAAGGCTCCGAGGAGACCCTGCTGGTCAAGGTCATCGACGAAGACGGACGGGTCGGGATCGGCGAATCGGTCTGCACGCCGGCGGTCGTCAAAGCGATGATCGACCAGCGCACCATTCACTTCTGGAGCCAGGGCATCAAGGACGTGGTGGTGGGTGCCGACCCGATCGAAGCCGCCGCGCTCTATGACCGGGCGTACCACGGCAGCTTCTACCACGGGCGTCGCGGCACTTTCATCCAAGCGTACTCAGCGGTGGACATCGCGCTCTACGACCTCGCTGGCCGCCAGCTTGGACTGCCGGTGTACAAGCTGCTCGGCGGGGCCCGGACCGAGCGCATCCGGCCGTATGCCACCTGCTACCCGGGCGACATCTACGACGGACCGATGTCCGCAGTGCTCGACGAGATCACCCGCCAGGCCGCCATTGCCGCCGACCAGGGCCTCACTGCCGTCAAGGTGCCGGTGCTGTTCGGCGCTGAAGTGCCTGACCGGGGCATCGTCGAGTTTGTCCGCACCTGCCGGAGCAGCCTCGGCGACGACCTCACGATCGCACTCGACTTCGGGTACCGCTGGTGGGACTGGCACGACGCCGCTTGGGCACTGCGGCGCATCGAAGACTTCGACATCGCCTTTGCCGAGGCACCGCTGCGCCACGATGATCTGGCCGGTCATGCCCGGCTGGCAGCCGTGTCGCCCGTGCGGGTCGGCGGCGCCGAGTTCGCAGCGGGCCGCTGGGAGGTGCGCGAATGGCTGACCACTGGCGGCGTGTCGCTGGTGCAGCCCGGCGTCAGCCGTGCCGGCGGTTTCACCGAACTGATGCGCATCGCCGATCTGTGCGAGCTGCACGGCGCCCAGCTCATCCCCCACAGCTTCGCCACCGGCATCACCGACGTCGCCAACTTCCACCTCCAAGCGGCGGCGCTGACCATCCCGATGGTCGAATTCCGGTCGTCACGGCTCGGACCGTCCCGGCTTCGCACCGAGTTGGTGCACCCGCCTGAGCCCGAGATCATCGACGGGTACGCAGCACTTCCCACTGGCGCCGGCCTCGGTGTCGAGTTGAATGACGAGCTGGTCGCGGCGCACACGCTGGACGCCGCCAGCGGCGGGAGCGACTGAGCGGTGAGCGAGCCGTCGGCTGGGTTGTCGGCGAGGCCGATCCCAGCGTCGACGGACGGGTCGGCTGGGATGTCGGCGGAGCCTTGGGTGCCGGCCGACGGTTCGGCTGAGAGGTCGACCGACGGGTCGGCGGTTGAGTCGACCGGTGCAGTGGCGGGACACGGGGCCGTCGGCGACATCACCACCCACAACCCGCACCTCGGCAACCGGCTCGGCATCGACGACGCCCCTGCAGTGACCGGCACCACCATCGACGGGCGCCAGGTACACGTCACCTTTACTGACGGCGTGTGCCGGACCTTCTCCAGCCAGTGGCTGCGGCACTGCTGCTGGTGTCCCGAATGCGGCAACCCGGCTGACGGCATCCGCTTCACGACAGTGGCGAGCTTCCCGGCCGACATCACGCCTGCGGCAGCACAGACAGTCGATGGCGATCTTGTGCTGGTCTGGCCCGACGGCCACCGGTCCACTTACGCCGGCGACTGGCTGGCCGCCAACGCCTACGACCACGAGGCCCGCCAGCGACGAGCCGCCTGGCAGCCGATCACGTGGCGGTCCGAGCTGACCGACGACTTCCCCACCGTCGAGTGGGCCGACGCCAGCGATGGCGATGCCGGCCAACTCGACGCGTACCGGCTGCTGCGCGACTACGGCATCGTGCGCATCGACAACCTGGGCACCGACCCGGCGCGCACCGAGCAGCTCGCCAACCTCATCGGCCCCATCCACGAAACCACCGTCTACGGCCGCATCTACGACGTCCGGGCCGAACCGGTGGCGAAGCTGGGCGCCAAGACCGGCATGGCCCAGGCGCCGCACATCGATGACGCCTTCTACTACTCCCCACCCGGCATCGATGTCTTCCATTGCCTGGTCAATACCGACATCGGCGGCATGAGCACCTACGTAGACGGGTTCGCCATCGCCGAGTCACTGCGCCACGAGGAGCCCACCGCATTCGAGGCGCTCACCGCGCTGCCGATCACCCACGTGCGTCGGCACCCGGGCGAGATCAACATGCGCAGCCGCAGCCCGCTCATCCGCCTCGACGAGTTCGGCCGCCCGAGCGGCATCCGCTATTTCGACCGGGCGCTGGGCCCGCTCGACGTACCAGCCGACGAGGTCGACCGGCTCTACGACGCCATCCGGGCCTTCAGCGATCGAATGGCAAGCCCCGAGTTCACGGCCGCGATCCGGGTCGAGCCCGGTCAAGGCGTGCTGATCGACAACCACCGCGTCATGCACGGCCGCACGGCGTTCGATCCGGCCAGCGGCCGCCACATTCGCCTGTGCCACGTTCCCCGCGACGAATTCCACGGCCGCCTGCGGGAGCTCAGCCTGCGGCTCGACCCGTGGTCCCACGACCAGTACCTGCCACAGGGCTCGTGACCGTGTCCCGGCCAGCGCGCACCAACCATCAACACAACGCTCCTCGGCACATCTCTCGCCTTCGACCCCCGCATCCACCAACCCCGCACTCCAAGAACAACAGGGAGGCTGCGTCATGATCAGCGCCGATCTCACCGGCAAACGCAGCATCGTCAGCGGCGGGGCCAGCGGCATCGGCCTCGGCGTGACCCGCACGTTTGCCTCCAACGGCAGCACCGTCGCCATCGCGGACCTGCCCGGCGAGCGCCTCGCCGGCACGGTGCGAACACTGCAGGCCGAGGGTCTCGATGTGTTTGCAGCCCCATGCGACCTGCGCGACAACGACTCGGTGGCTGCCATGGTGGAAGCCGCAGCCGACCGGATGGGCGGCATCGACTACCTGCTCAACATCGCCGGGCATCCGGTCACGCTCCAGACCATTCCCGCCAGTGACCTCGAATCGCAGACTGAAAAATTGTGGGCAGAGGCGCTGTCCATCAACCTGCTCTCCGCGTTCCGCACGGCCAAGGCCGCAGCGCCCTACTTGAAGGCATCCCGCGGCGCCATCGTGAACACGGCATCCATGTCAGGCTGGCGAGGCGGCGGCTCCAGCTCGCCCTACAGCGTCGCCAAGGGCGGGCTCATCACGCTCACCAAGGAGCTCGCCCGAGGCCTGGCCCCCGAGGTGCGGGTGAACGCCATCTCGCCGAGCTACGTGCACCCCGATTCCACCAACTTCCCGATCCGCTGGGAGACCGTCTTCGAAGACTCCAAGTCGCTGCCGCTGGGCCGCCCCGGCACGGCCCCCGAATACGCCGACGCCTGCCTGTTCCTGTGCGCCGGCGCCAGCTACATCACCGGCCAGACCATCCACGTCGACGGCGGCTGGAGCGCCTAGCGCTACGGCCGACGACCACCGCACTAGGACCGGCGGCAACCGCACCAGCCGACAGCGTCGGGCATCGGTGAAAAACACCGGCAGCAAATCCCGGAAACCATCAACAGAAACGCAGCCCAGTGAGCAAACCCGCCAAGTGGTCCGACCCGGCCAAGAAGCTGTTCCCCCACCAGGTGGGCTTCACCGCGCCGCCCATGGATTTCGACGCCGCTCCCAGCGACTTCCTGCGCATGTGCCCGGACACAGTCGGCGTGCACGGGCGCCTGCTGCACGCTCCCGACTACGCCCATCGCCTGAGCGACCGAGCCGGTCTCTTCCACCTGCTCGAAGAGACCGTGCATTGCCTGTCCAACAGCGGCGCCGATGTAGTCGGGCAGGTCGGCACGAACTGGGTGCATGCCAGCGGCACTGATGCTGCCGACATCCGGCGGTTCGTCGCCGAGATGTCCGACAAGTACGAGACGCCGTTCCACATGGCCGGCCTGACACTGGTGGAAGCCTGCGAGGCGCATGGCTACGAGCGGGTCGCACTCAACGCCGTCTACTTCTGGCCCGACTGGCGCGACGGCGTCGCGCGCTTCCTGCGCAGCGCGGGCATCGACGTCGTGTGGGCGGGGAACTTCGTCGACCAGGGCTGGTACGCCACCCAGGAAGAGGTCAACGACCACATCTGGATCTTCCCCGACGACCTCGCATTGAAGTCGACGCAGCACGCGCTCGACCAGGCCCCTGACGTGGACGCCGTGCTGGTGAACGGGATGTCCAACTACCGCGGCACCGACGGTCTACCGCGGCGGTTCGTGAGCCTTGCAGCCGACATCGAAGAACGGATCGGCGTCCCGGTCATTTCTTCAGACATCAGCCTGTACTGGCGGATCCTCCGCACCCTCGGCGTGACTCCGCTAGGACGCCAAGGCTCGCTGCTCGCGTCGCTGCAGGATCCCGAACCCCCATGCAGCTGAGCGAACTGCGCGAGCGACTCGGACAGGGGGACCGGGCACAACAGCTGGCAACACGCCTGGTCGTCAGCGCTGCGGAAATCAGCGGCGCAACTGAGCTGGTGCCCATCGAGATGGCGCACATCAGCGCCTGCCACTACTCGGGCCGCGCCTCACTCGATTTCGCCGAGTTCCTGCTTCGCAACAGCGCCCGCTTCGCCGTGCCGACGCACACCAATGCCAGCCTCATCGCCTGCGCCACGCCGACCCTGCGGCCCGAGTCGACCGATCCCGAGTCGGTGGCTGGCGCCCGACGGCTCATGGAGATCTACGAGCAGCTCGGTGCGACGCCGATGTGGACGTGTGCGCCGTACCAGCAGACGGACGGGCGGCCCGATTTCGGCCAGCACGTGGCTGCGTCGGAGTCGAACGCTGTCTCGTTCTTCAACTCAGTCCTCGGCGCCCGCACCAACAAGTACGGCGACTTCCTCGACGTGAGCGCTGCGATCGTCGGGGCGGTGCCGCTCGCTGGTTTGCACACCGATGACGGCCGAGGGGCGACACACCTGTTCCGTGTCCAGCTGCCCGACTCGGCGTCCGATGCTGAGCACGAAGATGCATCGCTGGCGCATCTCGTCGGGATCATCGTCGGTCGGCTGACGGGCACCCATGTCCCGGTGATCGACGGTATGAGTTCGCTTGACGAAGATCAGCTCAAGGCTGTCGCTGCCGCGGCAGCATCCTCGGGCTCGGTGGCGATGTTCCACGTCGTCGGCGTGACGCCCGAAGCGCCGACGCTCGAAGCGGCCACCGGGGGTCGCATACCCGCACAGCAGACCGTCATCGACGCCGGCATGCTCGCCGATGCCCGCGCCGCGTTGCAGACTCGCTCGTCGGGTCGGCTCAGCGCAGTGTGCTTGGGGACGCCGCATTTCTCGGTAGGAGAATTCGGCGAGCTGCTGCGATTGCTCGACGGCCGCAGCACCCGAGTGCAGATGCTCGTCACGACGAGCCGAGCCGCTGTGGCTGAAATCGATGCCCTCGGCTGGGCGCAGCAGCTCGACGATGCAGGTGTGCGAGTGATCTGCGACACCTGCACGTATTACCCGCCGACACCCACTGGCGTGAGCGGGCTCGTCATGACGAACTCGGCGAAGTGGGCCTACTACGCGCCCGGAACGCTGGGTGTCGAGGTTGCGTTCGGCAGCCTCCGCGCCTGCGTCGAGTCGGCAGTGTGCGGCGAGGTCGTGCTGTGAGGATCGACGGCCGCTCGCTGCACGGAGGCTCGGCGAGCGGTGAGGTGGCCAAGCTGAGCGACACGATCAGCTTCTGGGGCGGCATCGACATGTCCGGAACGATCATCGATCAAGCCCACCCCCAAATGGGCACCTCGATCGCCGGGAAGATCGTTGCGCTCCCGGGTTCGCGCGGATCGAGCGGCACGCCGGCCGCGCTCTGCGAGATGCTCCGGCGGGACACGGGCCCCGCAGCCATACTGGTCACCGAGCCCGACACCAACATCGTCGTCGGGGCGATGGTCGCGGCCGAGTTGTACGAAGTCGACTGCCCCGTCGTGCTCATCGAGCCAGCTCAGTTCGACGATCTCGTCGCCGGCGAGACCGTCACCGTCACCGAACAGCACTGATTCGACCAGCACTGATTCGACCAGCACTGATTCACGTTCACCGCGCTCTAGGGCCCAGTGCCGCGCCGGCAGTCCGACAGTCCGCCGTAGATCAACCGCCGCCGACGGCCCCGGCGGGTTGCGGCCGCCGCGTCGCCCGGCGTACCCCGGTGAAGGTGATGAAGGTGACCACAACCAGCGCCAGGCCGAAGAGCGCATTGGCGTAGTTCACGCCCCGGTACTCGAATGTCGCGTACAGCGCACCCGAGGTCAGCCCGGCCAATGCGCCCGAGCCGATCATGGCGAAGTCACCGACGCCTTGCACTGCGACTCGCTGGTGGATGGGGTACAGCGTCACCAGCAGGCTCGACGCTGCGATCACCCCGAAGCACCAGCCCAAGCCGATGAGGAAGTTCCCCATGAACACACCCACCGCGCCTGCAGGCGGGGTGACTGCCGCCCACCACGCCCCCCAGGTGCACAGGCCGCCCGCGATGTACAGCATCGGATAGTTGCCGATGCGGTCCGTAAGTTGTCCGATGACCGGCGAGAACAGGTACATGCCCAGAATGTGGAACCCCATCATGAACCCGATGGCGTTCTGGGACTGGCCGCCCGCATCCATGTGCAATGGTGTCAGCGCCATGACGCCCACCATGGTCACCTGGCTGACGACCATCGCCAGCACGGCCAAACGAGCCTGTGGCTTCTGCCAGATCAGCGCCAGCGCGTCACGCGTCGTTGGCGTCGGCAACGCTTCCGATCGGCCGCGGGCGCCATTGCGTGATTCGCTGACTTCGTTCGCGACCTCCAGCGGGTCGGGCCGCAGGAACAGCTCCACGATTGCGGCGGCAACCAGGAACATGAAGGCAGCGAACACGTACGAGCCGGTCTTGTCGGGCAGTCCGATTGAGCTGCCGACGTCGCTCGCGAAGCCCGACACCAGCGAGCCGGCGGTCGAGCCGAACGTCGTGGCCCACACGATCATGCTGATCGTGCTGGCGCGCCGGTGCTCGGGTGCGAGATCGGACGCTGCGTAGCGAGTCGCCAAGTTGGCGGCGCTGCCGGCTCCCGCGCCGAACACGCCCAGACACAGCAGCGGATAGCTCAGCAGGATTGCGCCGAGCACCGCGAGCGTCGAACCCGCGGCCCCTACGAGGTACCCGAAACGCAGCCCGACGCGCCGCCCGTGGCGGTTCATCAACTTCGACATCGGCACGGCGACCACCGCCGCTCCGATCGACAAGCAGCTGGCGGCGATCGTGGCAAGTGTCGCGCTGCCGGTGATGTCCTTCGCGAGCAGAGCGCTGACGATGTAGGTCGCCACGAGGCCGAAGCCGCCCGCGGCCTGGCTGGCGATCAGTACAACGACCGTGCGCTTTTGAATGCGAATCTGGTCCGAACTCGAGTACGCGGAGGCGCGATGCACTGCGAACACCGTGCCCCCCGACATCGCTACAGCATGGCGCATGCGCTGGCTCCTCGCACGGTGCACCGTCCCGCTGCGACGGCGGCATCCCGATCGGTCCGCGTAAGGTCCCGCAGATGCACGTCGGCATCACTCCCATCAACTCCGCCGCTTACCTCGACCCCGGATTCCTGCGGTCGTTCGCACAGCAGCTCGAAGAGCTCGGCTACGAGTCGGTGTGGACGTTCGAGCACGTCATCGTGCCCCACGACTACGAGAGCCGGTACCCGTACCACCCCAGCGGCAAGCTGGGCCTCCCGACGAACGCCGGATTCACCGACCCGTTCATCGCGCTGACATTCGTGGCCGGAGCGACTGAGCGGCTACGCCTCGGTACCGGTGTCAACATCGTCACGCAGGCCAACGCGCTCTACTTCGCCAAGCAGGCGTCATCGCTCGACCATCTGTCCGATGGACGGTTGGAGCTGGGCATCGGCGTGGGCTGGCTGGAAGAGGAGTTCGACGCCATCGGCGTGCCGTTCGGCCGTCGAGGTGCGCGTGCCGACGAGTACATCGACGCGATGACGGCCGCCTGGAGCGGTGAGGACGTGGATTTTCGCGGCGAGTTCCTGAATTGGACCGGGTTCTCGATGCTCCCGACGCCGGCGCAGCGGCCCCGCATGCCGCTGCTCATCGGCGGCACAACGCCGCCTGCCATTCGCCGCCTGGTGGCCCGCGGGGACGGCTGGTACGTCATCCACAAAGACCTCGACGACTTCAAGCGGCTCATCGGCGAGATGCACGCCGAATGCGACCGCCAAGGCCGCGACCCCGCCGAGCTGTCCCTGACCGCCTATTGGAACTACCACCGCGAGGGCTTCGAAGGCCTTGAGGTGTACAGCGATCATGGCGTGCAGCGGGTGCTGGTGAACACCGCAGCGCTGCGCATGGGTCAACCCGAGGACGCCATCGCTCAGTTCGCCACCGATGCCCTGCCGGCCTGCGCCGAGGCATGACGACGCTTGGCGCTCGCCCGGCGGTGCCTCAGCCGTCTCCGATGGAGATGCGGATGCTGCCGGACGGGTGCAGCGAGCAGTAGCTGCTGAAAGCCGCCGCCTCACTGAAGCTGTGCTCGGAACTTTCGCCCGGCCCAACCTCGAAGGGTCCGATGGTGTGTGCCACCGAGTCACGGTTCACGATGATCAGCACGTCGCGCAGCTTGAAGTCCAGCTCGTCGGGAATGACTTCGACGTCCTCGCCGGCAGCCAAGCGCTCGGCTGTGCCCGGCGGGATGTCGATCGTGTGAGTGACGGGATCGGGCTGATCGACAAAGCGCGAGACGACGACGGGGATCGCCGCAATCAGCAATCCGCCCAGCAGGTACAGCAGCAGTGTCCGCTGGTTGGGCCAGCCGACATCTCGACGGCGCATGTCAATCGTCGGACCAGTTGCGTTCGTTCTGGTCGAAGTAGGTGTGCCGGGCGGTACGCGAGCTGTCGCTCTTGCCCATGTAGCCGACGGCAACGTGGTCGAGGTGGTTGATCGCTCGGCCGAGCGGCATCGCCTGCGCATTGATGGACGCCTTCGACGCCGTCACCGGCACCGGCGGCTGGTTGACGATCGCGGCGGCCAGCCGTTCGCCAGCGGGCACCAACTCGTCGTCACTCGAAACCGTCTCGGTGAAGAAGCCGAACTTGTCCAGCTCTTCCATCCCGTAGGTGCGCCCGAGGATCAGCATTTCCTTGGCGCGGTGCGGGCCGACCAGGTTGACGAGCGCCGGTAGCGAGTGCCAGGTCAGGTTGAAGCCGATGCTGACCTCGTTGAGCGTGAGGCTGATCGACGGGCTGCCGATGCGGAAGTCGCAGGCTGCGGGCAGCACTCCTCCCCCGCCGATCATGTAGCCGTGACACAAGGCGATGGTGATCGGGTTGAGGTGCATCAGCGTGTCGTACATGCGGGCGCCGTGCTTCGAGCCGAGCATCGCATCGAGGCTGCTGCCGCGCTGTTGCTTGAGGTCAGCGCCCGACGAGAGGCTCTTGCCCTCGCCGCGCACGATCACAACCCGCACGCCGGGGTCGGCGTCAAGCGCGAGACACGCCGCATGCACATCAGCCACTAGCTGTGCGTTGACGGCGTTGTGCACTTCGGGCCGGTTCAGCACCAGGTGGCGCACCGGTCCGTCACCGTCCACCCGCACTGTGGAGAATGCCGTCACTGCGTCTGCCGTCATCGCCGCGCTCCTGGGTCTCGGCCGCCGTACACGCGGGCAGTTTGACATGCCGCGCCTGCGCTCGGCCCAGGCGACAAGCGTGACCGGCTCGAGTCGGTCGCCGCAGCAGCCCTATGAATCGCCGTAGCCGGGCGCGGTGTCCGAGCCCTCGTCAAAGCCGAGGCCCATCAGGTCGCCGAAATCTCCCACGACCTCATCGGCGGGCGGCGCGGTGATTGTGATGTCGGCGTCGTAGTCGAAGAAGTCGATCACGATGGCGAATTCCGGGATGTCCTCGGCGTCGGCTCCGAATCCCTCCGCGAGGTCCCCGAACATCGACCCCAGATCCAGACTGACTCGCCGCGTGAGGCCCTCGCCGTCGATCCAGATGTCGGTGGCCAGGCCATCGCCGAACATTTCCGCGGGGAACGAGGCTGACCCCCCACCGCCGTCGGGCCCAGTCCCCTGTGATGCAGTCCCCTGCGATTCGGCCAAGGCCACAGCATCGAGGGTGTAGCGGACTACGGTCATCGGCTCGCCGTCGATGTCCTCAGAACCAATGGTTTCGACATTGTTCACGAACTCGATCAGGTGAGAGTTGTCGTTCGGCGCAGGGCAGGCGCCGACGCGGGGGGCCTCACCGGGCAGCGGCGAGGGGCACAAGATGCCCATGCCCGCTGCTGCGGTGGCGTCGAGCGTGAACCAGCCCTCCGGCAGCGCCGCACCGGCCAGACCCTGCATCTCTTCGGGAATGACGAAACGGATGTAGATGGCGCCGTCGACCATCAGGATCTCGAAGGCGAGACCACCCGCTGCCGGGTCGTCGACGCTCATCGTCATCGCCATGTTGGCGTCGGGGTCAACCTCGAACGACAGCGCAATCGCTGCCATTCCTCCGAAGTCAGACTGCATCTCGCCGCGCACCGAGCGCCCAGCGCTCGACTCGAACGCATGCGTGAGCAGCTCCAGTGGATCAGTAGGCAATTCGGCCGCCACGACGGTCGTCGTTGCCGGTGCGGTTGTGGGCGCAGCGGTAGTTGCCGGTGCAGAGGTCTCCTGAGTCGTCGCCTGAGTTGCGACTTCGCCTCCACCATCGTCGTCAGCGCCACCACCGCAGGCGGCGGCGACGAGCGTCAGCGCCGCGAGTCCGGCGGCAAGTCTCACCCAGCGAGCCTTCACGATCATCATCTCCTTGCCGGAGCGGCGGCACCATACGCTGGGCACCACTGACACAAACCGGCCTTCGGCCAGTATCTCAGCAGTTCATGTCCGCAAACGGTCAGGTCTTTCGGCCTGCGCCCGCGCTGTCAGCTATGCCGACGAGATGGGATCGTCGCTGATCTCGGTCGAGAATCCCAGCTTTTCGAGCCACTCGCCGAACTCGCCGACGATTTCTTCGGGCGGCGGCGCCTCGATGGTGATGTCGGCGCCGAAGTCGTAGAACTCCATCACGCTGACGATCCGCTGCGACTCGTCACGATCGGCGTCAATATCGGTGCCGAGTTCCTCGCCGAAGGCGGCGACATCCAGAGTCATGTCGAGGCTCATCCGGTGAATCCGGAGGTCGGCGTCAATCCACAACTCGGTCGCGATTTCGTCCGGGAACGTTGCGAGCATGAGCGCCATCAGACTGTCGCCGGAATTCTCGTCGAGAGCTGCTTCCAAGAGCGACTTGAAGTCGAGTGCCGTTTGGATCCTCGTCGTCTCGACGCCGTGCACTGTCTCGCTGCCGACGATGGTGGCGGCGAGCACATAATCAGACATCTCAGAGACGTCGTTCGGCGGCGTGCATGCCTCGCTGTTGAGCCCCGAACCGGGAATCGGAGGCCCACAGCTGACGCCCAGCAGCTCCATCGTCTCGCGGCCCAAGGTCAGCCAGCCCACGGGAATCTCGATATCCGACTCGGCGAGAACTTCGTCGGGAAGTATGAATCGGGCGTATCCGACTCCGTCGATGATGAGAATCTCAGAACCGACTTGCGCTTCAGCATCCTCCAGACCCGCATCCTGGAGCATCGTCATCCGCATGTTGGCGTTCTTGTCGATCTCATAGTGGATCGCTGTGCTGCCGGCGGGGCCCATATCGGAAGTGACCGTGGCACGCATCGCCACAGTCGGCGGGGTGTTCATGGCTGCGAGCACGAGTTCCCGAGCGTCCAGTTTCGCCGTATCCAGGCTGCCCGTGCCGGCCAGCTCATCGGCCACGCCGCCCGCGATCACTTCCTGATCAGACGAACTCCCGCACGCGCTCGCTGCGATGACTGCTGCGACAATGAAGCCTGCGAACAGCTGCTTCTTGAACCCCATGAGATGTCCTGCCTACAACGGGTGGGCGCCGGGGTCCATGCCCAGGCGAGTGCGGCCGTAGGCCTCGCCGACCGTGTCGAGGTCGGCGACTTGGTGCTGGCTGGCCATTGTCACGTCGCGGAACGCCTGCTGCAGGCGGCTGCCGTCGAACACGGCCCGTCCCCCCGCCGCCGTGGTGACCCGGTCGAGCGCTCGGCGGCACAGCTCGATGGCGTAGCTGCCTTGATACTTGGCGTGGGCTCGCAGCTGCTTGGAATCGGCTCCGTCGGCAGCTTGGCGCAACAGCCCGACCGTGTCTTCGATGAGGAGTTCCGCCGAGCGCACTTCGGTGTTGGCCTCGGCCAGGCGCATGTGCAGGCCCGGCCGTCTGGATTTTGGCGAACCCATGTAGCGGTCGTCCTGGACGCCGAAACGGTCGGCGGCATCGTCGAGCCCGGCGCGAGCGAGCCCGAGCGCGGTAGCGGCCACATGCACCGCCAACCCGGGCAGGATCGGCGTGCGGTACACGCTCGTGCGGTGGCGGCCCGACCATGGCGAGCGTCCGCCCAGCAGGTCCCCGGAGTCGATCAAGCGGTGCGTCGGCACGAACGCTTGGTTTGCGACCACGTCGCAGGAACCGGTGCCGCGCAGCCCGATGGCATACCAGTTGTCGTCGATCTCGATGTCCTCCCGCGGGATCACCACGTGAAGGAGGCGCGGTCGCTCACCCGGTGCCAGCACTTGGGAGCCCAGCAGGAACCACTGGCCCCAGATCGCACCGCTCGTGAACGGCCAGCGGCCATCGACGAGCCAACCGCCGTCGCATTCGGTGGCGGAACCGACCGGTGCCAGCGAGCCGGGCACAATCGTGTCGGGATCGACGCCGTACACCTCGTCCTGCAGTTCCTCGGTCATCGACCCGAGCATCCAGCTGTGCCCTACCAGCACCATGAGCACCCACGCCGCAGCGCCGTCGTACAGGGCGGCCTCGCGGACGTTGGCGACCATGTCGGCGAATTCCCGCTCGTCGCCGCCGGCGCGCTCGGGCACGAGCAGCCGCAGAGCGCCCGAGTCCCGCAGCGCCGACAGCGAGCTGTCTGACAACCGGCGGTGCTCTTCGTTCCACGCTGCGTGCTCTGTCAGCACAGCGCCGGTTTGCTCGTCGATGCGCAAGTCCAGGCCCGAACCGTTCGGCCCAGCTGTTCCCGGCACATCGGTCGCGCTCATCTCACTATTCCTACTGCACTTCCTACTTCACGTCTTTAGGTTCGCTTTTCTGGGCTCGCTGCTCCTACTTCACGATTCCTGCAGCGCGTAGCTCGGCGATGGCGTCGGGTGTCCTGCCCAGCTCGATCAGAATCTGATCGGTGTCGGCGCCGCGCTCGACGGCGTGGCGCAGCTCGGGCATGCCGCCTGCGAAGAGCGCGGCGGGGCGGTGCTGGCGGATCCGGCCGACGATCGGATGGTCGACTTCACGCACGACCTCCGAGTGCCGTACCTGCGCGTCGGTCGCGACCTCTTCAGGGCGCAGCGCCGGCGCCACCGGCACGTCGGCCGCGATGAGCCGTTCGACCACGTCGTCGCGGGCGACGCCGGCCACGACTTCGCCGAGGGTGTCGATCATCTCGCCGAAGTGCGCTGCCCGTAGCCCGGCTTCTGCGAAGCGTGGGTCAGCAAGCAGGTCGGGCCGGTCGAACGCGTCGGCCAGACCCTTCCAGTGCCCGTCAGTGAGCGGCATGACTGCCACGTATCCGTCGCGGCAACCCAACAACCGGTAGTCAGCCAGCAGGTTGGGGCGGTGGTCGGCGTCTTCAGCCAGGACCGTGTGGTCCATCATCGCGTCGGGCCACATGAAGCTCACCGCTGCGTCGAGCAGGGACAGCTCCACGTGCTCGCCACGGCCGGTTCGTTCCCGGGCGAACAGCGCCGCGCAGACCGCCTGGGTCCACGTGAGCGAGGTGACCTTGTCGGGGATGAAACTGCGCACGAACTGCGGCTCGCCGTCTCCGCCCTGCACGCTGGCGATGCCCGACCAGGCCTGGATGACGGCATCGTAGGCAGGGCGATTCGAGTACGGGCCGTCGCGGCCGAAGCCACTGATCGATACGTAGATCACGTTCGGGTTGCGCTTGCGCACGTCGGCCTCGCCGATGCCGAGCCGTTCGGCAACGCCGGGCCGGTACGCCTGCACGAATACGTCTGCAGTGGTCAACAAGTCGGCCATGACCTCCCTGCCGTGCTCGGAGGCAATGTCCATGCACAGCGAGCGCTTGCCGGCGTTGATGTTGGCGAACCAGCCAGACATGCCGTTGCGGCTCGACCCGAACATGCGCAGCGGGTCGCCGACGACCATGTCTTCCACCTTGATGACCTCGGCACCCTGGGACGCCAGCAGGTGCGTGCCGCCGGGCGCGGCGATGAACGTGGCGATCTCGACGACGCGGATGCCCGCCAGCGGTCCAGGTCCGGTCGACATCTCCGCCAGCAGCTAACAGGTCAAGTTGCCGCGGCGGATCATCGTCGGGGACCACCGGAGCACCCGGACTCCCCGGATTGCGGCCATGGAGTTGATTCCGCCGAGGGTGATCAGGCCCGAGGAGTTCAATCCGCCGACGGAGATGAGGCCGATGCTGTTCAGTCCCCCGATCGTGACAACGCCGATGGAGTTGGCACCGCCAATTGCCACCACGCCGATCGCGTTCCATCCACCGATCGCGAGGAATCCGATGGCGTTGTGTGTGCCGACTGCGAAGGCGGTGACATCGGAATCCGGCACATCGTCGAGGACACCCCACTGGGTGAGAGCGAACAGGATCGCCATGCCGACGCCGAGTGTGAGCGCCCACAGCCACGCGGCGCCGTCTGCAGAAACTTGAGCCTCATCAGCCTCTGTGCTGGTCATCGCCGGCCTTCCCCAGGTTGATTCGCAACCCGCTGTGAAGCTAGCAGTCGGCTCGATCGTCGAATCTGGCTCGCGGCGGGCGCGACTGCGCCAGAGGGACCTGGATCTACATTGGCGCTCGCAGGGCGGCAAGCAACGACAGTCGCCTAGGGGCATCAAGCAAGGATGAGCACGATGGACGATCTTCCCGACTTCAGCGGCTTGCGGGCACTCTTCATCAACTGCTCGATCAAGCACGACCCCGCCCAGTCACACACCCGTCGGCTGATCAACCGCGCCGCCGGGGTGATGCGCGACCGCGGGGTCGACGTCGAGATTGTCCATGCCCTTGAGCACACCATCGCCTTCGGCATGGAGAAGGACCAGACGGTCAACGGCATGGCAGACGACTGGCCGCAGATCCACGCCAAGATCATGCAGGCCGACATCTTCGTGATCGGCACGCCGATCTGGCTGGGCGTGAAGTCGAGCGTGGCGACGCTGGTGGTGGAGCGCATGTATGCCTACAGCGGCGACCGCAACGCCAAGGGCCAGTACCTGTACTACGGCAAGACGGCGGGCTGCATCATCACCGGCAACGAGGACGGGGCCAAGGCGTGTGCCATGGACCTGCTGTATGCCATGTCGCACATCGGCTACACCGTCCCCCCGCAGGCCGACTGTGCCTGGTTGGGCGAGGCTGGGCCCGGTCCCAGCTATGGCGACCCCCGCCCCGACGGCGGCCACGAGGGCTACGACAACGACTTCACCAACCGCAACACCACCTTCATGTCGTGGAACCTGATGCACACAGCGAAGATGCTGCGGGACAACGACGGGCTGCCCGCCATCGGCAACCTGCCCGAGACCTGGCAGCAGCTCACCAACGCCAAGCACCAAGACCCCGAAGCCGACTGAGCGCGGCTCTGCTGCGCAGACGACGAGCGCTGGCGGGCGCGAGACTGCGCGCTGCGAACGAGGGGGTTGCATGACGGTGACGATTGCTGAGCTGGCTGCCGGATACCGGGACGGGTCGCGCAGCCCCGTCGAGGCCACCGAGGAATGCCTGGCTGCCATTGCGGCGTTGGACGGGCGGGTCGGCGCCTGGCAGGCGGTGTACGCGGACGAGGCGCGGGCGGCGGCGGAGGCTGCGGATACGGCGCTGGCGCTGGCGGCGGGTGAGCCGCTGGGGCCGTTCTGGGGGGTGCCGTTCGCGCTGAAGGACATCGTGGACGTCGAGGGCCGGGTGACGACCGCTGGGTCGGCGGAGTGCATCGACCGGATCTCGTCGACGACGGCGACGATCGCGCAGCGCTTGCTGGATGCCGGTGGGATCCTGCTGGGCAAGACCAAGACCGTCGAGTTTGCAATGGGCGGATGGGGCACCAACCAGCACATGGGCACACCGTGGAATCCGTGGGACCCCGAAGTGGCCCGCACGCCAGGCGGCTCGTCGTCGGGTTCGGGCGCGGCGGTGTCGTCGGGCATGGTGCCGTGCGCGGTGGGCACCGACACCGGCGGCTCGGTGCGATTGCCGGCTGCGATGTGCGGGATCGTCGGGCTCAAGACCACCGAGGGCCTGCTGCCGATCGACGGGATCGTTCCGCTGTCGCACACGCTGGATACGCCCGGGCCGCTGACCCGGTCGGTGCTCGACGCCGCGCTCATGTTCGACGCCATGGCAGGCACCTCCCCTGCCGAAGTCGAGCGCGACTGGCAGGCAGGCACCGGTCGCTACGGGGCACTGCAAGCCGGAATGGCGGGTCGGCGCATCGGCTGCCTGACCGACGCCGAACGCATAGGCGTGGATGCCGCCCAACTCGCCGCCTACGACGCCGCGCTCGAGGTGCTGTCCGGGCTGGGTGACGAAGTGGTGCCCTTCGACCTGCCGACATCGTTCGAGGAGTTGAAGAACACCAGGTTCTTGATCGTGACGGCGGAGTCGTACCACTACTACGGCGCGCTCATGGAGGACCCGAACTCGAAGGTGGATGAGCGGGTGCGAGCGAGAGTCCTGGCGGGGACCAACATCTCGGCCTCCGACTACATCGCGGCGACGCTCCAGCGGCGCATCGACCTTGCCGAATTTGCGGCAGCGTTCGAGGGCTTCGATGCGATGGTGACGCCGACCACGCCGATGCTGCCGCTGCCAGTGGACGAAGCCGACGAGACGAACACCCCGGCGCTGTTCACCCGAGCGGCAAATTTCCTCGCGCTGTGTGGCACGACTGTGCCGACCGGTGTGTCGCCCGGCGGATTGCCGACGTCGATGCAGTTCGTCTGCCGCGGCGGCGACGAGACACTGTCGCTCGCGTTCGCGGCGGCGTACGAGTCGGCGCGGGGCCCGATGCCAACCCCGCCACTGTGGGCCGGCGACTGAGACGCGCTCCTGGCGCTGCCGCTGGGGGACGCGGCTCGCTTCGTGGTAAAGATGCCGGCGCGATCGTGCTCCCGCCGCACGCTCGGCGAGCCAAGGAGGCGCTCTCATGGGTAAGGCAACGGTGATCGGCAGCTTCGAATGCCAGGACGGCAAGGGCGACGAGATGGAGGCCGTGCTGACTTCGATGGTTGAAGCTGCCACCGAAGAGCCCGGCGTGGAGATCTACTCGTACCACCGCGGCGAGGGGAACACCTTCTGGTTCTTCGCCCTGATGACCGATGCCGAGTCGATGCAAGGCCATGGCCAGACCGAAGCCATGCAGCAGGCGATGGCCGCGTTCATGCCGCTCATGGCGTCACCGCCCCAGATGCAGATGACCACGCCGATCGCTGCGGTCGGCCTCGACCTCTGAGCGCGCCGTAGCACCGGCGAGTTCGAGGTAGCGCTGCAGCTCAGCTGGGCCCTGCCGCATCGTCGGGCAGCCGTAGGGTTGGTGACGTGCTGGCGGTGCTGATTCTGTTGCTCATATCGGTTCCGCTGCTGGAGCTGTATGTGATCGTGCAGGTCGCCGGCGGGCTGGGCGCTGGCCAGACGATCGTGTTGTTGCTCGTCGTGTCGGTGGTTGGCGCCTGGATGGTGCGCCGCTCCGGGCTCGGCGTGCTGAACCAGATCCGCACCCGATTGGCCCAGGGCGAGCTTCCCGGCAACGAACTGGTGGACGGGCTGCTGATCTTGCTGGCCGGGGCGTTCATGCTGACGCCCGGCTTCCTGACCGACGGGGTGGGGCTGCTGCTGCTGTTCCCACCCACCCGAATCGCTGTTCGCTCGGTGCTCGTGCGTCGCTACTCCAAGCGCATCTCGGTTGTCGGCTGGTCTGGCGGGCCGAGCGGGCCCGGTGGACCCCGCGGGCCGAACGGACAGGGCGGACAGGGCGGACAAAGCGATGCTGGGCGCTCCGATCCCCCGCTGGACGCTGAGAGTTTCTCCGACGACGACGACCGTCTCGCCTGACTGCTTCGCCCGAGCGCTTCGGGCCGGGGGGTGTCCCGAGCGCGGGGTCGCCCAACGACTAGAACTCGTTCATGGAACCCAAGGACCGGCTCCCGATCGGCGTCTCGCTTCTGGCGCTCGCGGTAGCGATCGCAGCATTGGTAGTCGCCGTCAGCGACTCCGACAGCGACTCCGACAGCGACTCCGACAGCGACGAGTCCGAGACAAGCGTCACAGCGTCTGCGCCAGCGACGACTCAAGCATTCCAGACCACCACCACGGTGCACACCGTTCAGACGCTGGCTCCGGCACCCACGACGGCCGCGACCCAGCTGATCGTGACGGCCACGACGGCTGCCGAGTCGGACGAGATGGCCGACTCCGAGTTCTCGGACAACGTGCTGGCCGTCGTGGGCATCGGCTACGACAGCACGCTGAACGTGCGCGAGACGCCCGGAGGCCAGATCGTCGGCAAGCTCGACTCGGACGCCGTGGGAATAGTTCCCACCGGCACCACTCGAGAGGTGTCCGCGGCGATCTGGTACGAGGTGCACGCAGCTGGAGTCGTCGGCTGGGTCAGCGGCGATTACGTGACACCGCTGGGTGTGACGATCGACGCAACGACGCAGATCGTTGCGCTCCTGGGCGAGACGCCCAGCGCGGACAACATGACGGCGTTGGGTCGGATCGTTGCGGGGGCTGTGACATCGGAGGAGCCCGAGCCGCGTGTGAGGATCTCGGGTGCCCCCACTGTCGGAGATGTCAGCGAGATCACGATGGATGTCGTCGGTCAGCCTGACGATTCGATCCGCGGCTTCCGGCTGCACCTGTTTGCGACACCGAGCGATGGCGGCGGATCGTTCACGCTTCGCAACGTCGAGAGCACCGTGATGTGTTACATCGAGCGGGGCGTCAGCGCAGAGGGTCACTGCCACTAAGGGGGCCAGCTGCTGACGGATGGGGGCGGCGGTGATGCGCGGACGCCATCTGCGCGTGCTCGCCGCAGTCGCCATAGGCGTGGTGTCGTTCGTGTTGGGCGTCACCGTCTATCCCGACATCGACCATCGGTTGGTCGGCACGCCGTACGGGGCTGGGCTGAACGTCTGCCTCGCTCTGGTGGTGCTGTGCTGGATGGCCTCGATCGTGACGCGAGACCATTCCTGGGTCGACCGGCTGTGGTCACTGGTGCCGGCGCTCTACTGCGGGATCGTCGTTGCCGACGTGGGGTTCGGTTCCGCCCGGATCACCGTGATGACCGTGCTGGCGTGCCTGTGGGGGGCTCGGCTGACGTTCAACCTGGCTCGCAGAGGCGGGTACCGCGCGGGCAGTCAGGACTACCGGTGGACCTACATCCAGGATCAGCTCACTGAGCTGCAATTCCAGCTGTTCAACGTGACACTGGTCTCATTCATCCAGATGGCGATCGTGTGGTGGTTCACGTCGCCCATTCACCAGGCCTGGCTGCACGCCGAGGTGCCGTTGGGCTGGCTGGACTATGTCGCGATCGTGGCGTTCTTGACCCTGCTGGTGCTGGAGGGGGTCGCCGATGGGCAGATGTGGCGCTTCCAGCAGAACAAGAAGCAGCTGGTGGCATCGGGAGCTGAGGTGGAGCGGCCCTTCATGACCGAGGGCCTGTTTCGCTACTGCCGTCATCCGAACTGCGCGTGCGAGATGGGGATGTGGGTGGTGTTCAACCTGTTCGCCATCTCGGCTTCCGGCCGGCTGTGGCACTGGACCGGCCTGGGTTGCGTGATCTTGGTGGTGCTGGTTCTGGGCTCGACGCAGCTCACCGAGAAGATCTCCAGCGCGAGATACCCCGGCTACAGCCGCTACCAGGCCGCGGTTCCGATGTTCATTCCGAATCCGCTCAACCCGAGACCGCGGCGGGCGCAGCCTGTGTACCTGTAGCAGGATGCTGAAAAAGTGCCGATACCGCAGACCGGCAGATGCAAAGCCGCTGGTCAGAGAGTTGGTCAAGCAGCTGAAACCGGCTGTCTTAGCAGCCTGCTAGCGGAGGGCTCGCTGGGCCGTCCGGCGGTTCGCTGGTGCTTGGCGCGTTCCCAGCCATGGCTGGGCAGGGCTGGGCCAAGGCTCGGCCGGGGCAGTTTGGCTAGGCGGGGTCGGGCATCTCGGGAGTGCCGTAGCCCTCGTCGACCACTCCTTCGGTGAAGAACGCCTCCCACCACAGGCCGTTGGGGTCGGTGATCCACGACTTGTGCTGGAGCTGGTAGCCGCACACCAGGTCGTCCTGGTCGGCACGGGGCAGGTCGGCCGCGTCGATGTGGGTGCGCATGTCCTCGAGTTCGTCTCGGGATTCGACCTGGATGCCGTAGTGGGCCGAGCCGGGGGGGCCGTCGCCGTGGACGTCGAGCGAGAAGTTGACCCGGGGGTCGTCCAGCATCCACTTGGCGTAGTCGGAGCGCCGCAGGGTGGGCTCGCAGCCGAACAGCCGCTTGTAGAACTCGATCGACTCGTCGAGGTCGTCGACCTGCAACCCGATGTGCATGCGCCGCATAGCCCGCACGTTACGGCACCCAGCGACGCGCGATCTGACCGGTCGCACCAACCAGCTGCACCAACTGCCTACAGCAACTGGTGACGCCGGCCGGCTGATTCGCGGCGTTGCATCGGTCGTCTCCGTGCCGTGACGTGCGGAACAGCACAGCGGTGCCAACGGCTGCGTCAGTGGCACGTTGGCGCTGCCGCGGCAGACTGCTCGCCGTTGGAACCGGCTACCCGAGCTGAGCAGTCGAGTCGGATGCTGAGATTCGCCGTCGCCCCGGCAGCCAGCAGGAGACCACCATGCCCTTTGCGTCCGTCAACCAGTTCGCAGGGACAGATCAGGACGACACCGAGATCAGGCTGTACTACGAGACCCACGGCAACCCAGCCGACCCGGCGCTTCTGCTGGTGAACGGGTACTCGTCGCAGATCATCGCGTGGTTCGAGGGGTTCCGGGAGCAGCTCGCCGAGCGGGGGCGATTCGTCGTGAGCTTCGACAATCGGGACGTCGGCCAGTCGACGCATCTCGACGGGGTCGAAGTGGACCTCGCAGCGGTGGCCACCGCAGCCGCGGCGGGCACAGCAATGCCGCCCATTCCGTACACGCTGTCGACGTTCGGCGACGACGCGGTGGGGCTGCTCGATCACCTGGGAATCCCCGCAGCGCACATTGCCGGTTCGTCAATGGGCGGGATGATCGTCCAGCAGATGGCCATCGATCATCCCGAGCGGGTGCTGACGATGACCTCGATCATGTCGACCACGGGTGAGCCCGGGTACTTCGAGGCGTCGCCGGAGGCTGCCGCAGCGCTCATGGCACCGTGGCCGACTGATCGCGACGAGTTCATCGCCGCCGGCGTCGCCTCGCGCAAGATCAGCGCCAGCCGTCGCTACTTCGACCCGGATCTTGCC
The DNA here is from genome assembly GCF_965237655.1 of Candidatus Poriferisodalis sp. GTDB lineage: Bacteria > Actinomycetota > Acidimicrobiia > Acidimicrobiales > Poriferisodalaceae > Poriferisodalis. The sequence continues at coordinate 165,890 of NZ_CBDEGB010000002.1, read as the reverse complement.
GCCAAGTTGCTGGCCGACTCCTACGACCGCATGTTCTATCCCGAGGGCCTCGACCGGCAGATGGCGGCCGTCCGGGGATCGGGGCACCGGGCCGAGGGGCTTCGCAATCTGGCGGTGCCGACGCTGGTGATCCACGGACGTGAGGATCCGTTGATCATGCCCAATGGCGGTGAGCGCACCGCCGAACTTGTGCCGGGCGCCAACCTGCTGCTGGTCGGCGACATGGGCCACGACCTGCCGAAACCGCTGTGGCCGATCATCATCGACGCCATCATCAGCCACACTGCTCACGCCAGCCCACGTCGGTGAGATCGACCTGAACCGGGACATGACGACATGAAGCTCCTGACATGAACCTCCTGGCTTTCGCCGCCTCCAACAGCAGCCAGTCGATCAACCGGCAGCTCGTCGACTACGCCATCCGCTTGCTCACTGATGGGCTGGTCGAGGGCGTCCCGGCCAGCGAGGTGGAGGTCCGCATGATCGACTTGAACGACTTCGAGATACCGATCTACAGCATTGACCGCCAGAACGCTGATGGGATCCCCCAGCCGGCCCACGACTTCTACGACACGATCGGCGCCGCCGACGCGCTGCTGATCTCGTTCGCGGAGCACAACGGCTCCTACACGGTCGCCTACAAGAACATTTTCGACTGGGCGTCACGGATCAACATGCGCGTGTACCACGACAAACCGATCGTGATGCTCTCCACTTCTCCCGGTGGTGGCGGGGGCCGCTTCGTGCTGCGGTCCGCAGCCCACCTCGCCCAGTACTTCGGCAACGAGGTACTGGCCAGCCTGTCGATTCCCAAGTTCGACCAGAACTTCGACACGACGGCGGGGACTCTCACCAACGCCGACCTCGATGCCCAGTTGCAAGACGCCCTCGCCACGCTGTCCAAGGTCGCCGGAGACTCAGCGGCCGCATGACCGCGGCAGCGGCTGTGCGGCTTGAGCCCACGGTGACGAGCCGGGCTGTGCAGGCGGAGTCGGGCGTATCGACGGTGTCGCCATCCTCCGCCGAGAACGCCTCCCGCCGCAGGCTGTCGAGTTCAGTCGCCTAGGGCCCTTTCGAGGGACCTGAGGTAGCCGCTGGGGATGGGGGCGTCGGAGAACTCGGCGGCTGTGAGCAGCCCGACATCGGTGTGCTCGTCGCTGTGGCTCAGCACCTCGGGTTGGGTGGCTTCGCATGCGTAGGTGAGGATCAGGACTCGCTTGCCCTCCACGTCGTAGATCCAAGAATCGACCAGCGAGCCGATCTCGGCATCGACCCCGAGTTCTTCGCCGATCTCGCGTCGAAGCGCATCTTGTGGGCTATCATCGGAGGCCTCGAGGCGACCGCCAGGCAGCTCCCACTCGCCCCGGTCGTTCCTCAGCACGACAGCCCGGCCATTCCAGCTGAGCACGCCCTTGACCGAGACCGGCCAGTGCTCTTCGGTCGGAGTATCAGCTTCCATCGGTTCCACTGCGCTCACGCCGCCGTAGAGCGCGATGGGCTGACCGGTTCTGCGCATCGGGGTGCATCAGACTCCTTCGCGCCCACCGAGTTCATGTCGACCTAGCCGGTACCGCTGCCGACCCAACTGGCGACGCTGAGACGTACTTGCCGTCGACGAGCAGAGGCACAGTCTGGCTGACGTCGACCGCCGCGGCCCAGGTGACGTCAATGTCGTAGCCCCGCTCAGTGAGCTCGCGTCCAGAGACACACTCCGACAGGCGCCGGTCCAGATCATCCGCAGCGTCAGTGAAGGCTGCCGCTGCCGTCTCGGCCTCAGGCGTCCGGCGAGCTCCGGCAATGGAGGCGATGACGGCACCAGCACCGACGAAATCCTCGAACGCTGGCCGCAAGCTGTCATCGTGCGGCCACCGCTCCCCCGCAGCGAGCACACCCACCCGCGATCCGATCCTCGCCACATGAGCGCCGACGGCAGCCGCGTTGCGCAGACATCCCGCCACGACGGTGAGGTCGGTCCAGACGAGTCGAGCGATCAACGCCGCGCCGTTCGGCGATGGCAGCACCACGGTCGAGTTCGCCGGCAGCGAGGCGAGCGATACGGGCGACAGCGAGTACGGCCGGACCGGCGATGTCTTGCGACGGGGCACGGCCACATGGGCCCCGAGCTGCGCACCCAGTCGTTCCGCTTCCGCACGGTCAACTGCGCACGGCACAACCGCCGCATCACGCGACACCGCCACGTCCACCGCTGTGCTGAAGCTCAGCACGTCGACCACGACAACAACGTCGGCCCAGTCTCCGAACACGTCGACCGCACGAGGCCCCCACTCCAGATGGACCTCGACCATGCGCCTCACCATTGCTCAGTCACGCCCGGGCCGCGATGGCTGAGGGGCCGTGAGCAGCCGTGAGCACGATACGACCGCCGATGCGGGACCCGTGTCAGCCTCAAGTGCCTTATGCGGCATTGCGCTCGCCCGGGAGTCGCCGGCTCATGCGGCGTAGCGAGTGGTGTCGTCTCCGCGTGATGGCGGGCGGGTGACGTCGGCTCCGCGTGATGGCGGGCGGGTGACGTCGGCTCCTGGCGGGCCGCGGCGTCTTGTACGGGCAACCGCCGCGGCTCGCAGCTCGTAGTGCCCTGTCGTCCGGTTGCGACGGACGATCCAGCCGTCGTCATGTATGTGGTGGTGACACCGGTGGCAGACCAGCACCAGGTTGTCCAGATTGGTGCGTCCTCCGGCCTTCCACGGGACGATGTGGTGCGCTTCGCAGTAGTCGGGCGACTTGCTGCAGCCCACACAACCCTGGTCTCGATATGCGAGCGCGGCCCGTTGAGCATCGCTTGCAGTGCGTCGCGTCCGGCCCAGGCGCATGTCGCCGGTCGCGGCCCGGAACACTGCGGGCAGGATGTCGGCGTCGCACGCCATCTTGACGAGTTCGTCGATGGGAATGGGGGTTCCGTCGCCAAGGCGGGCACGGGTGAGCTCGCCCTGCACCACGTCGTAGTCGGCAACAATCAGCAGCGCGGTACCCGAAGGCCGCTTGCCGTTTGACTCCAGGATCAGCTTGGCGATGGCGTCGGCGGTGCGCTGCTGCGGGCTGGGCCGCGCCGCGGGGTCCTCGTCCCGCCACAGTTCACGTTCCTTGGCGGAGATCGCTGAGGCGAGCTGCGCACCCGTGATCGGGTCGAACTCGGCGCGCAGCACCAACATGCCATCGTCAGGACTGGTGAACACTCGCCCCGAGCGCCTCTCGCGTTGGTGATCCAGCAGCGACTTGCCGTCATCAGCGCTGAGGTCGGCCTGGTGGCGCCGCACCGTACGTGCGAACCGCTCGTAGCTCTGCCAGCGTGCGGCGTCGGCCAGCACCTGCTCGTCGATCGGCCCCTCGGCGGCGGCACGGGCGATCAGCCGTGCATGCGCCACCGGAATCTCCCCCTCATCCAACGCCCGCTGCACCACCTCCAGGTCGCGCAGCTGCACCCCGAGCTCCACGTCTCGCCTGGCATCTCGCCGTGGCGCACCGAGCAGATCACGGGCGGCCCGCTCGGCGCACCCGGCATCTTCACGGCGAGCAATCTCGCCCAGCACAGCGGCCTTCATGACCGCCAACGCGGACTCCGCCCGACCGATCACTCCCAGACGGGCTCGCAGCCCCTCGTCGGACAACGGGGCCACGTCCGCCGCAGCCACGCACACCCGGTCCGTCCCACTGGTCGTTTCCATGCCCGGGACAGTAAAGGTGGGGTGTTACAAAAACATTTGAAACATGCTGATACATCAAGAAACCGCTACCACCACCGACCCGATGCTGCGGTCGCTGCAACTCGGCGTCGACCTCGAAGACCCAGACGACCGGCTGGCCGACGCCCACGGCATCGTCCGAAGAGGCGCCGTGCTGATCCGACCCGACGGCCACGTCGCCTAGCGAGACCCCCACGCCCCAACCGCCGCCGCCATGGCCGCGCTCCACACGCTGCCCACGCAGTGAGCTAGAAGCAGAACTAAGGGGGCGATGATCAAGAGCTCATCAGGTTGTGTCACGCTCTCGTGGTCGAAAAGAACGATGTCCTCGTTCTCGTTCTTGGAGCCCGCGAAGATGCCGCTGAGCTGCAGCCAGAACGCGGTAGGGAATGATGCGTCGATCCAAGTCCAACGATGACGTCACGGGATGCGACGACCGGCGAGTAACTCCCGCCGAGTTTGCGCAACTCTCTGACAGGCTCCGAGCAACGGGACGAAGGTGTGTCGTCGGGATCACTGGTCCACCTGGTGCGGGAAAGTCGACGCTGGCGACGTATCTCGCACAGTCGATTTCTCCCGCTCCGCCTGTGGTGCCCATGGACGGATTCCATCTCGCCCAAGACATCATCGAACAGAACGGCCTCGTGGGCAGAAAGGGCTCCCCCGAGACGTTCGATGCCTGGGGATTCGTGAAGCTCGTGCAGCGAATCGCTCGGCCAGCGGACGACTCAGTCGTATATGCCCCCCGGTACGACCACAATGTCGGCGAACCCATTGCCGGGGCCATACCGATCTTCCCAACTGATGGCTTGGTCATCGTCGAAGGCAACTACCTCCTGCTCGCAAGCCAGCCGTGGGCACAGTTGAGCGATCTCCTCAAGCTGTGTGGCTACGTGGAGCTCGACGATGCGATCCGGCGGTGGCGCCTCATCGATCGTCATGTGCAATTCGGGAAGGCTCCGCAGGCGGCCAAGTCGTTTGTGCACAGCTCTGACGAGAAGAACGCTGAACTCGTGGAGACGACCAAGCCGAGGGCCAGCTTCGTCGTCCAGATGGACCAATAGGCGGCTCAGCGCAACGAGCTCGGCGGCTGCGCCGGGGTCAACCCGAATGGCCACCTCCGAATCAGGCCTCGATCAGGATGCGACGGTTGTCAATTACGGCCGTGATCTCAACCTCCCCTCCGAGTTGGCCGACGATCGACTTGAGCAGCGCGAGCGACAGGCCGATCTCGCCGTGTTCGATCTGAGAGATCGCTGACTGGGATTTGCCAACCATCTCGGCCAGTTCTGCCTGTGTCACCCCGAGAGCCCGGCGAAGCTCGGCGAGGTGATAGGACGCAATCTCCTCCACGGCGCGCTGCTTGGCCGCATCGATCCGCCGTGACCGTTCGGGATCGCGCCGTGCTTCGTCGCGCAGCTCGCTGAACTTCTTGGTGCCCGGCATCAGATGAGTCCTTCCGCTCGCAGTTCGTCTAGGTGGGTGTCGTAGAGATCGTCAGCGATGGTCGTGTAGTGGTAGTACCAGTCACCGAACTGGTCTGTGAACTCAACTTCCCAAGCCTGCATCAGTCTAGCTAATATCAGTCAGACTGATGCTGTGTGGCGGCAGCGGTCTGCTCAGCGCATACAGCCATGATGTTCGGGTCGGCAGTCGGACCCGGGTCTGACCCAGGGTGTCGCGGGCTGTGGGTTCCGGGTTCGAACCGTGGCCTAGGGCTCCCACAGGAGCGTGTCGGCCATGAATTGGCTCCAGGCGAACCAGAACGACTGGTGACCTTCAATCTCCGCACCGGCAGCATCGACCGCCCGCAGCCCGCCTCCGTCGAGGTGCAGCGTGACACTGCCGAGTTCCACGGTCCCGCCGGCTTCGAGCGCAGCCATCGCTGCGGCGACGGGAAATGCAACGGGAGTGCCGTCGTCGAGGACCACGCCGAAGACCTGGTCGTGGACACTGCGGCGACCGTCGACGTCGCCGACCGGGAAGATGGGCCCGTGGTCGTCGCGGCCGCCCAGCGGGTTGAACGGATACTGGCGGCCGGTCCCCCCGTCTCGGGCCACGATCGTCGTGTCAGGATGGGCGACCTTCCACTTGCCCCAGGTGGTGGTGACGACGGTGGCCTGAGGCAACTCGATGCCCTGCTCACGAAGCGGCCCCGAGACCGCCCGGCCGGTGAACGTGTTGAACACCGACTTGGTGACGAGGTCGTACATGACCTTGTTCGACCGTGACAGCAGCCCCGATGTCCGCAAGACGGGCACTGCTACGCCATCGGGAACCGCATCGGTCAGGTACGCCTGCGCCGAACCGCACAGCGTGCAGTACGGCATGCCGATGCGGCGCCCGCCGAGCGTGTCGTTGACCATCTCGTGGATTTCCATGATGTGGCGGGGGTACGCCCGGGTCTCATCGCCGATGACGACGGCGAACACGATGCCGTCGTCGGGGTACCACGAGCCTGCGGAGGCGTCGGTGACCGCAGGGTCATCGAGGGCCGGGATGCAGCCCCGCGGACACGGGCGGGCGTCGCCGAGTTGACGGTTGTCGATCAGCACCCCGCCCCAGCTCACGATGCGCCAGTCGATGTCGGCGTCGGCATCATCGAAGAACGGCTGCCAGCCCGGCTCGACCAGCGTGAACAGCCGCTCCTTGTATTCGTCGTAGCCGTCGAAGGCGGGGAGATCCCAGGCGAGCAGGTGATCGGTCACGGACTGCCACGGGCTCCGGGCGGCCACGGGGTCGTCGGCCAGCCTCGCTCCCGTCAGCGACTGGAAGGCCGAGACGGCCCCGTCCGCGATGTCGCCACGGGGGAAGAACCTGAGCAGGTCCGAGAGAATCCAGGCCAGTCTCGGATCGCCCGACTGGGCGAGTCTGGCGACGGTGAGGCCGCTGAAATTGACTTCGGTCTGAAAGCCGGACCAGATGAACTCGAGGTCGTCGACTGCGGTCTGTGCGATCGGGCCCGTCGGCACCTCCGGTGGGAGCGGGAACGCGTACCCGAGGTGGTTGCGCAGCGATCCGGTCTCCCGCGGGTCCAACAGCACGGCATCCTGGCTCGATCCAGCCTCCGACGTCGATATGCCAGCCGAAGTGGTGGCCGGGGCCGCTTCCTGGACCGGTTCCTCGGCCGCCCCAGCCACCGACGTCGGCGTCATGGCCGATGTCGGTGTGGTCGTGTCGTTGCCGGCACATGCTGCGGCCAGCAGTGCGGCTCCGACCAGCGGGGCGAAGAAGCGGAACCGCACGCGGCCACCCTATGACGCGGTGAGGCTGTAGATGCCTCGCCCCTGCTCACCACAAACTCCGGCCGTCGAGGCGGATCCCCGCAGGCTCGTAGCGTGCCGCTCATGTTGGAAGGCAAGCGAATCGTTGTGACCGGGGCCGGCGCAGGCATCGGCGCAGCCATTGCGGCCACGGCCCGCCGATATGGCGCCGTGGTGTTCGGCGCCGACATCGATCCCGATACTGCCGTCGACGGGCACTACGACGTCGCCGACGAGGCCGACGTGGCCCGGCTGTTCGAAGCCGCCGTCGCCAAGATGGGCGGCATCGACGGGCTGGTCAACAACGTCGGCATCGCAGGCCCGACGGGCCAGGTGGAAGATCTCGACCCGGCGGAGTTCGATCACTGCGTGCGTGTCAACGTCGGCAGCACCTTCCGGTGCACCGCCGCGGCGGTGTCGCTGTTGGGCGACGGGGGCTCGATCGTCAACATCGTCTCCACGGCGGGGATCTTCGGATACCCGCTGCGCAGCCCCTATGCCGCCTCGAAGTGGGCGGTGGTCGGCCTGACCAAGACCTGGGCGATGGAGCTCGGCGGGCGTCACATCCGAGTCAACGCTGTCTGCCCCGGCACCGTCGACGGCCCGCGCATGGATGGCGTCATCGAGCGGGAAGCAGCGGCCACCGGCGCCACCGCCGAAGCGATCAGAGCTGGCTACACCGCCCAGGTGTCGATGCGCACGCTCGTCACCGACACAGACATTGGCGAAGCCTGCGCATGGCTGCTCTCGGACGCAGCCCTCTACGTCTCAGGTCAAGTCCTCAGCGTGGACGGCAACACCGAAACGCTCCGCACCGTCTGACCGGGAGTTGCCGCAGCGTCCTTGTCGCGCAACGCGGGTCGTGTGTCCTTACGCCTCGACAAGATCGTCGGCACAGACACGGTTTTGCACCGGGTCGGGCGGTGCGTGTCTCGCTTCTCGTGTCGGTCGGCCCCGGTTCAGCAAACCCCGGTTCAGCAGATCTGACGCGTGCTGAGGCGGGCGGTGCGCCGGGCCGGGGAGGTGCACCGGGTCGGGCGCGTCTGCGGAGCCAAGGGGGCGTGCCGGGCCGGGGAGGTGCACCGGGTCAGGCGGTGTGCATCTCGCGACTCGCGGTGATCCACTTCGGTTCAGCAGATCTGCTTGGTGCTGGGCCGGGCGGGTGTGCGGGGTGGCGCTGGTGTGACGGTCCATCCAGTGCCGGGTGGGGCTGGTCCCGGTGGGGGGTGCAGCATCAGGTTGTGCTCGTGGAGTCGGTGGTGGTGGCTGTGGCAGAGCAGCGCAAGGTTGGCCAGGCTGGTGGGCCCGTCGTCGATCCAGTGCTGGATGTGGTGGCCGTCGCATCCGATGGGGGCTCGCTCGCAGCCCGGCCACACGCAACCTTGATCGCGTGCGATCAGCGCCCGCCGGATCGCCGGTGGGATGATGCGCGTGGCCCGTCCGACGTCAAGCACTTCGCTGGCGCCACCCATAACGACGGGCACGACGCTGGTATCGCATGCCAAGGTGCGCAACTCGGCGGCGCTCAGCTCGGTACCGGTCTCGGTGACCCCACTGACACCTGGTGCCCGCAGCAATGGCGGTACGGGAGTGCACGCCGTAGCCCAGGCGTCGGATTCGGGGGGCAGGACGAGTCCGGCGGATTCGGATGTCTCAATCGCGCCTGGCGTATCGCGCACCGCCTGCTGGCCGGTGCGGTGCACGGGTGCTGCGCCAGACGTGCCATTGCGGAGGTTGTCGAGGGTGGTGAGCACGATCATCTGCGTCGAGCTGGGCACAACCCAGTGCTCGCTGCCGGCGTTCGTGTTCGTCTTCGGATCGCCGGCTGTGCCTGTGCTGGCAGTCGCGCCGTCGGTCGCCGATCCGTCCATCGAGCCGTCGCTGGAGACGGCGTCGCCGGCGCTGCCGGTCGCCGATCCGTCGCTGGAGACGGCGTCGCCGGCGCTGCCGGTCGCGGATCCGTCTGTCGAGCCTTCGCCTGGGGCGGCTGCGCCTATTGGATCTGCGTCTCTTGAGTCACCGCCGATCAGGGTGCTTGCACCTTGTGGGCTGTCAGCGGTGAGCAGGTGGGCGAGCGCATCGGCAGCTCGATGGGCGACACTGCGTCGCTGAGACTTGGGCAGGTCTTTGTCACTGCGCCAGTTCCGCTGGATCATCCGTACCCAGCGACGATTGATCCGATCCCCGGTGAGCGGGTCGAACTTGGCGCCGGCGCACAGCTCGCCGCGCACTTCTTCGGGTACCTCCGCCCTGGCGACCACGGCGGCCTGATCAGCGTTGATCTCCCCGCACGCCAATGCATCAGCCACCTGCGGGCGGTCCTGCAGCGACACTGCGTCGCGTTCGACACGGCGCGCCGCTGCGCCGCTCAACGCCGTCGCGCTGGCCAGCGTCTCGGCCACTGATGCTTCCCCTCGGCGCACATGCAGCCGGCGCCGCGCTGCCTCGGCCGCGAGCGCGCTGCGGGCGCCTTCGAGCGCATTGAGCGCACGCTGGACCTGCTGCGCGGACCACACCAGATCCCCGTCATCGGTAGCGCGCACCGCCTCGGTGCCGACCAGCGGACCCTGCAGCAGCGGCCCCACCACCGCATCCACCGAGTCACGCACCTCGCCGGTCTCGCAGCGCTGCGCCAATCCTGCACGCAGCTCCGACAGGCACACACTCACGACCGGCCGGCGCGACGACCGCTGGCTGCCAACCGGGAGCTCTCGGGTGCTCGAGGACATAGCAAGCACCGTAGAAGGGGGGTGTGACAAGCGTTCGTCCCCAGCCCTGCGCCAGCCTCAAACTCCCATCACTCGGGTCCAGAACGTCATCATGTCCTCGACGAACAACGGCGCGAGCTCGGGGCTCCCGCCGATATGGGCGCCCCGCACGGCGTACCCCGCATTGAAGGCGTAGAGGAAGCCGTCGAGATCGACCAGTTCGGGATCTGGCTCGTCGGACGTCGGGAGGATGAAGGCGCCGTCATCATTGATGTAGAGCGTGGGCGCTGCAGGTGCCACGGCGGCGTCGGGCATGTGCTCGAGCGGAGTTGTGCGGTCGAAGCTGTGGCGGGCGTCCGCCACGATCCGCACGGTCGCATCGCCACCGGCCACCCGCATGGCCTGGATATGGGCCTGTACCTGGGTCGGAGAGCACCAGTCATCGAGATCCCCGATGATCGCCCGGACCCGAGTGGCGCCGACGGCGGGATCAACAAACTGGTGTCCCGACCAGGGATAGGCGGCGTACACCCCGACGAGCTTCGGCGCACCCGAAGGCGCCGCAAGGTGCACCGAAGCGGCGTTCAGCACCGCCGAGCCGCCCCGGCTATGGCCTTGCGCACCCACCCGCGCCGCGTCGATTTCGGGCCGGGCCGCAAGCAGCTCAGCCGTCGCGAGCACATCCCAGGCGCTGGCCGCGAACGAATACTGGGCTTGATTCTCGACGGTGCTGACGACGCCACGGTTGCCGAAGGGGTCGATGGCGCATGCTGCGATTGCGGTGTCGGTGAGCTCGGCTGCGTATGCCAGGTGGTGCTCTTGGAGCCCGAGGCTGCCCGGGGCAATGATCACGACCGGGTATGGACCGGGCTCGTCGACTTGATCGGACCGCCCGGGCTGACCGGGCTGACCGGACCGACCGGATTTACCAGACCGACCGGACCGACCCCGCTGACCGGGCCCGTCGGGCAGAAAGAGCTTCGCCCACAGGTTCTGGCGGGGCATTGCGTCGGTGTCGGATATCGCCTGAAAGAAGTTCTTGGGATTCGCCGACGGAATCGCCAGCGCCTCGCCGGCCAGACCGTTGGGCAGGCAGTAATCGTCGTCATAGAAGTCGTCGTAGACGGCGTCGTCACCGGCAGCGTCATCATCGGTCACAGCGTCCCCTCCTCCTGTGCCTGAGGCACCTCGAAGTCGCATCTAGCTCCGGGCGAAGCTCAGCAAATCAGCGACATCGCCGCCGTCAGCGGTTCGCAGGGCTGCAAGGTACTTGTCTCTCAGCTCGTCAGTGTCGAGGGGCGAGCGCACAGTCCAGTGCATCGGCAGCTCGCATCAGCGTGTCCGAGACAGAGCGGAACTCCAGGGCGAGCGACATCGAGAGTCGTCGCGCCCATGAGGAATTTCAAGAGCGCCTTGTGGCCTCAATGGAACGCCACCGCCGGATTCTGGAGCGACTCGCCGGCTAAGTGTGTGTTGCGAAGTCGTTGACGCGGCTGGCGGGTGCACCGCCGATCAGGAGCACGTCGACGTCCCGAGGCGCTCGCGCATGATGGGCCCCAATCGGGCGCAATGCATGAACGTATACTTTTTGCATGACACAACTGGTGACGCGGATCGACGACAGTTTGCTCGCACAAGTCGACGAGATCGTCAGCAGCGGCGAAGCAGCCTCGCGTTCGGATGCGGTGAGACGTGCATTGGAGGCGATGATCGACGAACGACGCCGTCGTCGTGAAGGCGAGGCCATAGCGGAGGCCTACCGGCGCGTCCCCGAGACGCCCGAAGAGTTGCGCTGGGCCGAACACAGCACGCGTTCGATGATCTCCGAGGAACCTTGGGAGACGTGGTGACGCCATCCCAATGCGACGTCTGGTGGGCCGAGAGCGAACAAGAACGCCGTCCTGTGCTCGTGGTCACTCGCAACGAAGCGATCCCCGTGCTCAACAAGGTCGTGGTCGCTCCGATCACGCGCACCGTCCGTGGCATCCCGACCGAGATGCCGCTCGACACCGACGACGGTCTCCCCTTTGCGTGCGCAGCCTCGTTCGACAACCTCCGAGTCGTGCTCAAGTCGCACCTGGCGGAGCGAGTCTGCGCCCTGGTCCATCGACGATCTGAGATGTGCGCAGCCCTGACCGCCATGGCCGACTGCTGAGCGGCTCCGCCTACCACGGCGAGTCGCGAGGACCCGCCCCGACGTGCCGCAGGTAGGTCAGCGCCGCCGCGACGCCGACCTCGGTCAGCGCGAGGCGCCGGTCCCGCCAGTCACCGCTCTCGACGACCAAGTCACACGCCGTCCACGCGCTGAGCGACTCGCTCAACACCCACGACACCTCCATCGCCGACGGCATCTCTCGCACCCCGCCGACAGTGGATGCCCAACTCATGTCCACCGCCACCGCGGCCACCGAGGTGGTCAGCTCATCGTGAGACAGCCCGCTGCCGCGGTCGATCAAATGGAGTACCGCCGTCTCGGCGACGAAGCCTTCCCAGCCCGGCGGCACGAGATGCCGGGTGAGCCGGTCCCACGCCCGTCGCCAGTCCGCGGTCATCTGTGTTCCTGCAGCGGTCCTGCGCAGCGACGTCTTGCGCTTCTGCAATGCACCGGCGCGCTGCAGCCACCGTCGAAGGCGAAACAGCACCGCATCGTCGGTCTCTGTGCGCGGCGGTCGATCCAGCTCGTAGCGGTACGTCCAAGGCCGGTCGCGCTGCACGGACTGCACAAACGCCGGCTTGAGATAGCCAGCCTGGGTCAGTGTCTGTTCGTCACCGAGCCGTTCGAGCAGCCACAGCACCGGGCCAAGCGATTCCTGTGCATCGACCGGCGGGTCGACCCGATGCAGCAGACGATTCGCCACCCTCGCTCGCATCGCGGCCAACTGCTCGCTGCGCCCCGACACGGCGGCGATCCACCTCTCAAGCCGCTCGGTGATCACAGCGGTTCGCCACGACTGGCCCGGCAGGTCCGGATGGTCGCCGTCCAAGGCTGCCGTAGCGACGGTGGCTTGGGCTGCCCGCCAGCCGCGGCCGCCCACGGCGAGTTCCCCGGCCGCAATCGCCCGTTCGAGCGCATCCTGCACCGCCGAGCGTGCCGTGGCCTCCTCGGGCCCCATCACCGGGCTCCACCCGAAATCGGCCAGGTCGGGCGGATCGATCCCCGAGCGCTGCATCGCCTTACGCAACGCCGAAATTCCCTCGCTGTCGCTGCGGTCGTAGGCGGCATGGACGGCTGCTGTCTCGGGCGACCGGCAGATCGCCGCATATGCGTGCAGCCCCAACTCGTCGAACAACGCCGCTGCCGCCGCCGCCAGCCGGCCCATGTAGCCGATCTCGTCGGTGATGTACTTCGTCGGCACGACATACCACAGCCAATGCTGCAACCCGGCCTGACTTAACACGCCGGGCCCCTCGCCCCAGGTCAACGACTCGTACACATCGCCGGCAGAGCGGGCCAGGTCGGGGTCACGTGCCGCGATGCGGGAGACCGCGTCAACGACGTCCTGCTCAGAAAGCTCCGTCGGAGCGATGCGGTTGCGGGCCGAATCTGTCACCTGTCCATCCTGCCAACTCCGCGCATCCCCAGCGCGAACGCTGCCGCTGCCACGACCGCACGGGAAGTCAACGTCGGCCCACGACTGCCCGGACCCTCAGCGAACGATGTGCGTCACCCAAAACGACTGAACCCCGGAAGCCGCTCACAGAGCGACCCCTCGGGGTTGTCGAGGACACCTTATCCCCACTATCGGTTGACAGGAATGAGCTATCAAACCTCGGACGTTCCTGACCTGCGGGTCCCCGCTGTGACGGCGAAGTTGCGGTCGGGTTGCGAATTTCCCACGATGCTGAGCCGGCAGGAACCGGCCAAGGTTGCATGAGGTCTGTGCTCACATGAACATCCCGCCGATCAAGATCTTGGCCGTACTCTCCGTGGTCGCCCTGCTGGCTCTGGGGTGCAGCACCTCCGACGCCGACACTGCCTGGCTCGATGGGGAACCTGACTGGGCCAGCGCCAGCGTGGACGAACGCGCTGCGATGGCTGTGGCCGAGACCGCAGCAGACGATGCATACGACTCTGGTGATGGGCAGTCGCAGCTCACCGGCGGCTCAGTCGACGACAACGAGCACTTCGGCGACTATCTCGACTACCGCGAGCAGTTGCTGCAGTGGGGGATTCAGGTCCGGGACGTCGATCCGAGTGGACGTGTCGTCATCACCGTGTCGGGAGGGCTCGGTCTGCCTGTTGCGGGCACCGAGGTGCACGTCGGCTGGCAAGGCGGAGCGGCCACTCTGCTCACCACGGCAGACGGCTCAGTGAGATTTCACGCGGAGGCGTATGGCGCGGGCGACGGCCCGTTCACCGTTGCAGCAGGCAATGTGAGCGCCGAAGCCGAGCGAGACAGCGAACTGTTGCTGGACACCGACTTGGCGACCGTGGGCGCAGAGGACGCAGTCGCCCTCGATGTGCTGTTCCTGCTCGACGCGACCGGCTCCATGAGCGATGAAATCGACCAGCTCAAGGCGACGATCCAAGAAGTGGCTCAACGGATTGCTGGATTGCCCGGCGATGTCCACACCCGCATGGGCATGACCCTGTACCGCGATCTCGAGGATTCGTTCGTCACGGCCACGTTCGACTTCACGGACTATGTCGATGACTTCGCGGACGCGCTCGGCGAAGTCGTCGCCGATGGTGGCGGCGACTACCCCGAAGCGCTCGATGAGGCGCTCGAGGAAGCATTGGCGCTCCCGTCGTGGCGCCCTGCTTCGGGCACGGTGCAGTTGGTGTTCCTTGTGGCAGACGCCCCGCCGCAGATCGGCCGTCAAGTTCGTGTGCCGTACAACGAATCGATGATCGACGCTGCCGGTCGCGGCATCAAGATCTTCCCGGTGTCGTCATCGGGCACTGACGACCAAGCAGAGTTCGTGTTCCGTCAGCTCGCACAGTTCACCGGCGGGCGCTATGTGTTCCTCACCTACGGGGCGGCCGGCCGCGCAACAGGCGCATCAAGTGACATCACCGAAGAGGACTACGAGAACCTGTCGCTGTCGCTCGACGACCTGATCGTGCGCACGATTGCCGAAGAAATCGCAGACCTGACAACCGTCGTCGGCAACGGCTGAGTCGCAACGGCGAAGACGGCCACTGCGGGCATCAGCGGTGATGCGCCTGGACTGGAGCCCGGCGCCTCAGCACCGCCAGCCTCCACCAGCAGCACCCGACACCTTTGCCGGCGCCGGCGGTCGCCGACCAGACCTGCATAGGCGACCACCAGCGCGTTGACCAGCTTCCAGCCCACTCCATGACGGCGGGCCGCCGAGCTGACCGTCATCGCACGGGCGTCTTTGACCAGCCGGCGCGCCAGACGCGCCGTGACACGGCCCTCGAACGCCGGGTGGTCCTCCATGAACCGCCGGCCGCCGCAGACCTCGCAGACCGAAATCAGGGCAACACGGGCGGCGCACCGTCGAGCGCACCCGCACCACCAGCCGCTCAGGCGCGTCGACCACCACCCCCAGCACCTCGACACGCGGCAGCCACAACCGCTGACATAACATCACGCTTCATCGAGGCCCTCCAGGGTTCGGCGACATTCCCAGCAGGGCCTCGCCGACAAGCGGACCCTCAACCCACCCTCATCCCAACAAAAGACGAAGGGCCCGAAAGTACGAAGGGGCGACATCAACCAATGACTGCAATCGCGGAACTCGTCGAGCGCCTGTGCGACGGCGCTGTCGTGGACACTGCCGACCTTGCTCGGGTGAGTGGGACCAACCCTCGCAGCGTCGCTCGCTGGCGAACGCAGGAGACGACTCCCCGCCGTGAGGCCGAGGAGCGGTTGCTCGAGCTGCGCGCTGTGGTTGATCTCGCTCGCAGGGTGATGCGTGACGACGCCGTGCGGCTCTGGCTGCGGTCGCCCTCCGTAGATCTCGACTATCGAAAACCGCTGGACGTCATTGCCGCCGGCGACTACCAACGCGCGATCGATCTGCTCCTTGCGCTCGCAGAGGGCGTCACGTCCTGACAGGACGGGCAAGCTATGGAGATGACTGGCTACACGGTGACTTACCGACGCGATCCCGGCGCCGAGGCGTAGTGGCATCGGTGAGCGCAACTTCGGATGTGGCCGTACTTCCCCCGCAACGGCAACGCCAGCGATCCGTGCCCAAACGCTCAACAGCCCCGGCAGAAGCCGGGGCCGTTGGACCGGGGTTACGCGCCCCGGTGGGGTGCGCTCATCGTAACGGTCTCGGGTGACGGCGGGCGGGTCGCCATCGACGGGCTGGCTCCGAAGGCTCGCAGCCCAAGGCACCGCTGTCATCTTCAGCACCCATTACCTCGAGGAAGCATCCGAAGCGTGCGACACGCTCGTGATCCTCGACCACGGCCACCGTGTCGCGGCCGGCCCGCTGGGGGACTTGCTCGCGGCCAACGGCGACACGGCAACGGTCATCCATCTCAGCAACGGCGGGCCGGCTCATACGGTCCCCTCTCTCGGTTCGCTGTTCGCGCTCATGGGGACCGCGTCGACGGGGTTCTGGTTCTTCCGAGAGCACGGCTGGGGCACCTGGGACCGGCTGCGCATCGCCCCGATCCGGCCCTTCGAGATCGTGGCCGGCTAGGCCATCCCGATGCTCGCCGTGAACGTGTGCCAGCAGCTCATCCTGGTGGCTCTCGGCATTGCCATCTTTGGCGTCGACGTGCCAGGCGGCGCGGCCCGGCTCCTCGCGGCGGCAGCGGCCAGTTCGCTGATGTAGGTGCCTTGGCGATCGCGCTGGCGTCGCTGTGCCGCACCGTGTCGCAGCTCAACGCCGCCTCGATGATCGGCACCATGGCCGTGGCGGGCGCCGGCGGAACCATCGCACAGCTGACGGCCCTGCCGGGCTGGGTGCAGGCCATCGCACCAGGCAGCCCCGTGTACTGGGCAATCGACGCCTACCGCAGCGTGCTCACCGGCGAGCAGGGGTTCGGCCGAGTCGTGGGGATGCTGCTCGGGTTCGCGATCCTGTTCACCGCCGTGACCCTGAGGACGTTCCGAGCCGAACAGCCCAAAGAGAGCTAGCCCGCCGAGTGAGGCGAGAGTGCCTTCGGCGACTTGTCGATGTGGCAGACCCCGTCACACCCTGACCTTGTGGCCTTCGCCCATCAACGGGAATATCCCGATGTCGTGGATCCGTTGACCCGAGGGCTGCACGCACCGGGACGACGCCTGATTGTTCAAGCCGAGATCATGCCCTACTGCCGCGTTCCCTCTGGGACGTCGTACAAGGCTTGCGACGGTCGCCGGCCGAGTTTGTCACTGACCACTAGCCCGCCGATGGTCTCGTCCATCGCATATGACGAGGCCACTGGTGTTCTGGTGTCCGAGGTAGTGGTCAAAATGCCGGGCAATGTCCTGAACGGCATACGTATAGGTGGAGTCAGGCTCAAGTGCCTTCGCAGGCTCCTTTACCCATACGCGCCCGACGATCCGGATGTCGTGATGTTCGATCAGCCGCATAGCGCCGTCGAGAACACCGAACGCGTGCCGCCGCTCCCGGTGGCTCCCGCTACGAACAGCCCTCCGCAATTCCGATCCTTTGACCTCCGCAAGCACGTAGTCGAGATGCTGCAACACCTCGCCTGGGTAGAACGTTCGCTTGAGAGCAAGGAATTCCGCCGTGAGAGGCCTGATCGCTGAGGCCGCAACAATCAGCCCGGCGAAAATCATGAGCGGCGTTCGGGGACCGGAGTTCGGAGCTTCGAACCCGCCGGACTCGTCGACATAACAGACGCACATGGCTCAGAACGCAACTACGGCCGCCCGAAGGCGACCGTAGGACGTGGCGTTCGGCCTAAGACCTATGCGCCGATGTAAAAGTACACGACCATTGTAGGACACAACCTCACCACCGACCAACTGAAACCGGAATGTCTCGCCACTACTAGGCGTCGGTGCCAGCCAGCAAAGGACTCGACGACGCCTCGAAGTGGGCAGTGGCGGCGAGGGTACCTACCCACGTTCTGAGAGCAGTCATCGCGGCCTACGCCCTTAGCTGGACTTGAGGCGGCGCTGAAGGGGGAGGACACCCAGTGGGCGATCGAGAAGGCCAAAGCTGCAGTGGATGGCGCTCAACGGATCAGCGAACAGAATGACCTGAGGCCATTCACCTCTGAGTGATGTCGATTCGGACCAAGGGCCGGCCGGTAACGGTTGCGTGGAAACTGCCAGTGCCGTTGGTGATCCACTCGGCTGGGCGCACGGTGACCTGCACCGGCCGTCCCAGTTGCTCCTCGGCGCCGGAGAGTGCCGCATTGAGCGAGTCACGATCCGGCGCGCCGAGAACCAGGGTGTCGATGTCGCCGACAGGGCGGTCGCCCTGGGCGCCAGACCAGCGAGCTGCCCACGACCCGTAGATGTACGCGGCCTCGATTCCGTCGATGCCGTCGAGCGCTTCTGCGAGTACCTGCGGGGGGCCGAATGCCTTCACCAGCACATCGGCAAGACCTCGGTAGTAAGGGCTGTCGGTGTTGGCTCGCACGAGTCGGACGTTGCCGATCTTGCGGCTCGTGACGATGCCGGCGGATTGTGCCCGTTCGATCTCGCGGTGCGCCGAGCTGATCGGAACGCCCACCATCGCAGCAATGTCCGTGACGCTGGCCTCAAGTTCAGGATCGCCGAGCAGCCGAGCCAGAATCTCGCCCTGCTGGCGCGACCGCAGCAGCGGGAGCAACTTCGGCGTAGGTGTTCTTTCCATATATAGGGAAATATATCCCGAATTATGGAATCAACGGATTTCCGGCAGTCGGCCGTGACACCGGCCAGCGTCGGCACACGTGGACAGCCTCCTGGCAGCCTCCAGCGTTCCGGGGCCACCGCCCGCTGGTCCGCTCACCACAGCGAGTCGCGTGGACCCGCCCCGACATGGCGCAAATACGTGAGCGCCGCTGTGACACCTGTCGGGGTCAGCACGAGACGCCGGTTGGGCCACTGATCGCGTTCGGTCACCAGGCCGCACACTCGCCACACGCTGAACATGCCCCCAAGCGCCCACGACACATCGTGGATCGACGGCGCATGGGGTTCTCCGCCGCTCGTCGCTGACCAGCCCATGTCCGCGGCCGCCGATTCCACACGGGCGCACAGCGCGTCGTGCAGCATCTCATCTGCGCTGTCGACCAGGTGCAGAAGCGCCGTCTCGCACACGAAGCCGTCCCAGCCTGACGGCACGAGATGCCGCGTGAGCCTGCCCCACGCCTTCGAGTGATCCACCGCCATGTCCGCTCCGGCGGCGGTGCGGTGCAGCGTGCCCTTGCGCTTGCGCAGCGCGCCTGCTTGTTGAAGCCATTCCCGGAGCTCGAGCAGCACCACGTCGTCGGTCTCGCTCCGCGGCGGCCGGTCCGGCTCGATGGAGTAGCTCCAGGGCCGCTCGTGCTGTACCGCCCGAACGAACGACTGCGTGAGGTAGCCGGCTGCGGTCAAGGCTTGCTCTTCGCCGAATTGCGCGAGCAGCCACATTGCCGGGCGCAGCGCATCTGCGGCGCCGCTCGGCGGCTCGACGGAGTGCAGCAGCCGGTTCGCCACCGCTGCCCGGGCCGTTCCCAACTGCTCGCTCCGCCGCTGTGCAGCAGCGACCCACTGTTCGAGCCGTTCGGTGATGACCGCTGTCCGCCACGACTGGCCCGGTAGCACCGGATGGTCGGCGTCCAGGCCGGCAGCCACGACCTGCGCTTGGCTGGCCCGCCAACCGCGGCCCCCCACGACGAACTCCCCGGCCGATATCGCACGCTCAAGGGTGTCTTCGACCGCCGAGCGAGCTGCTGCCTCCTGTGCCCCCATCACGTCGCTCCACGCGAAGTCGGCCACATCAGGCGGGACGATTCCTGATCGTTGCATCGCCTGGCGCAACGCGGTGATCCCTTCGCTGTCGCTGCGATCGAACGCAGCATGCACCCTCGCCGTCTCCGACGATTGGCAGATCGCCCCATATCCGTACAGCCCTATCTCGTCGAACAGCGCTGCCGCGGCGCGCGCCAGCTGGCCCATGTAGCCGATCTCGTCGGTGATGTACTTCGTCGGCACGATGTACCAGAGCCATTCCTGCACGGCAGCCTGGCGCAGCACGCCGGGTCCTTCGCCCCAGGTCATCGACTCATAGGCGTCAGCTGCGCCACGAGCCAGCTCGGGGTCACGAGCCGCGATGCGAGCGATCGCGTCGCTGACATCGGGCTCGGAGAGTTCCGATGGGGCGAAGCGATTGGTGGCAGCGTCGGTCATCGGATCATCCTGCCCCGTACGCCGCGCCGCAGCC
The DNA here is from genome assembly GCF_965237655.1 of Candidatus Poriferisodalis sp. Taxonomy (GTDB): domain Bacteria; phylum Actinomycetota; class Acidimicrobiia; order Acidimicrobiales; family Poriferisodalaceae; genus Poriferisodalis. The sequence goes on along the minus strand of NZ_CBDEGB010000002.1, from coordinate 145,928 downwards.
ACGCATGCGAGCCGTCTTGGTGACGGCGACGGGTGACTCGCACCGACATGAGGGCAATTACACACGGCGTCTAGGCTCGATCTGCGATGGCTATCCGTCGGGTTGTTGTCAACAACGCCTTCGACTCCCGCAGCGGCATTGACACCAAGGCTGGGAATGGTCTTTCCAGCCCCGCTACTGGGACCCTCAATCTCTCGAATCCGCGAAGGCTCACCCAATGCTTCCTGCTGTACTTGCACTCGCCGGCGCGCTGATCGGCCTTGCCGCTGGTCCAGCAGGCATCCCGATAGGAGCCGCCATCGGCTACCTCATCGGACGAGACGTTCAGGCTCGTGAGATGCGCTCTCGCGTGGACGCGCTCGAGCGGACTGTCGATGTCTTGCGTCGCTCTCCTGCTCCTCCAAAGACCACGGATGAGCCAGAAACGGCTCGTGGGGCTGCGGAACCGCCGCCCGAGTTGTCCGAGCCCGAACCAGAACCGCCGAAGCCAGGACCTGCTCCACGCGCTGCACCGCGCCCCGCTCCACGCCCTGCACCGCGCCCTGCACCGCGCCCCGCTCCAATGCCCGCCACCGTGCCCCGGCCGGCGGTGCCCGCAGCAAGGCCACCGCAAGCGCCTCGTCGGCCCGCGAGACCGTCAGAGCCCAGCTGGGTCACCGTTGCTGTTGCCCGTGCACGCACTTGGCTGCTGACCGGCAACTCCCCCGTGAAGATCGGGATCATTCTCTCGCTGATCGGGCTGGGATTCCTGCTGCGGGAAGCAGCAGTCCGCGGCTGGGTGGACCTCACCATCGAGATGCGCCTCGCAGCGGCAGCCGTGTTCGGGTTCGCCTTGCTGGCGTTCGGCTGGCATCAACGAACGAAACGTCCCATCTACGGCCTCAGCCTGCAGGGCGGCGGGATCGCTGTCCTGTACTTGGTGACGCTCGCCTCGTACGCCTTGTACGACCTGCTGGGCGCGCCGGTGGCTCTCGCTGCTGTCGTCCTGATCACCGTTGCTGCCGGCGCGCTCGCCATGGTCCAGAACTCACTGACACTGGCGATGCTGGGACTCGTCGGCGGCTTCTCCGCTCCTCTGCTGGCCTTTGCGTGGCCCCAAGACCACTTCGAGGTGTTCGGCTTCTACGCGGTTCTCGGCGTGGCCGTGGTCGCCGTGAGCAGGCTGAAGGCGTGGCCGACACTGGTGCTGTCGGGTTACGCCTTCACGTTCGTCGTGGCCGGGCTGTGGCTGCTTGCGAGACAGGACGACAGCGACTGGGTGCAACTGCAGCCATTCGTCGCGTTCTTCGTGCTGTTGTACGCACTCGTCCCGTTGGTCTGGCCGCCGGTTGCGTCCTCACGCCCCGAACCCATCGGCTTCAAAGACGCATGGAACGCGCCGCTGGTGTTCTGCACGCCGTTCGCAGGGCTGGCAATGCAAGCGCTGCTGGTCGGCCATATGCGCTACGGCGTGGCAATCAGCAGCGCCGTGCTCGCCGTGGCGCACGTTGCATTCCGCGAACTCGCCCGCTCTCTGAGACCCGCAGACAAGCAGATCGTGGTCGCCTATACGGCACTCGCCGTGGCGTTCAGCGCTACCGCTGTTCCGCTGTTCTTGGGCGCGTCCGCCACGTCAGCCATCTGGGCTGTGCAAGGTGCGGTGCTCGTGTGGGCCAGCGCACGATGGGGCTCACGGCTGGCGCTGGTGGGCGGCGCTGTCCTGCAGGCGGCCGCTGCTGTCGCGTATGTGCTGCGGATTGCGGCCGCTTCGACCGACTGGGACTCTCCCGCGGTCTTCGGGTTCTGGGCCGAGGCCACGCCTGTCCTCAACCCGTACTCGCTCGGTGCGGTCATGCTCGTTGCCTCCGGGCTCGCCAGCGCGGAGTTTCTGCGCCGCTCGTCGCATCTCGAAGATTGGCACCCATGGCCGCAGAACGTGGCGTTGGTGTGGGGCGGGGGCTGGTTCCTGTTCGCCGAGACTGCCGTTGTCTGGCTGCGACTTGGGCTGATGCCCGCTGTCGGGTTGTGGGCAGTACAGGGTGCTGCGCTGTTGTGGGTGGCGTCGAAGCGCCGTTCGATGCCGGTTGCTGTTGTCGGCATCGCCATGCAGGTCATAGCTTCCATCGCGGCAGCACTCAAGATGGCCGACGATGCGGACAACCTGTCGCCTGGCTCGTTCGAGTTCTGGGCGGACTCGCTGCCTGTCGTCAATCAATACTTCGCCGTGACCGTCTTGCTGGCAATCTGCGCATTCGCAAGCGCCACGGCTGTCTTCCGGTTCGTCAGCCCGCGTGACGATGCTTGGCGTTGGGTCATGTACGTGGCGTTGGCTCTCGGCGGGGGCTGGTTCTTGTTCGCCGAGTCAACGGAGATGTGGCTGCGGGCGGGGCCGTTCGCTGTGTCGGCCCTGTGGGCAGTCGAAGGCGCAATGCTGGTGTGGTTCGCCACTCGGCGCCGATTGGTGTCCGGCGCGATTTTCGGCACGCTGCTGCAATTTGCTGCTGCTGGGGTCTATGCCGTTCAATTGGTCGAGGCGCGCTTGGCCGAGGCCAGTGCGAATCGCTCATCTGCTTTGAGCTTCTGGGCAGATTCGACCCCGTTTGCGAACCAGTACTTCGGAGTTGCTGTTCTGCTGGCCGCCTGCGGCATCGCGAGTGCCGTGATCATCTACAGGTCAGCGTCTGCGCTCGAAGATGCCCGAGTCCCGATGATGTGGCTGTCGTTACTCTGGGGCGTCGGCTGGTGGCTGTTCGCCGCTGCGGCGCAGCTGTGGGTGTTGACCGACGACTACCGGCTGTGGGCGCTGTCGCTGCTGGTGATCGGCACCATCTCAGCGGTGGTGGTCGCTGGTCGGGCGCTGAAGTGGGATGAGCTCGAGTGGGCCGGTGTGCTGATGCTGCCGTCGCTCGTCGTGGCCTTGGCGATCGCTGTGATCAGCAAGGGCTATCCGTCTGCTGATTGGGGCTGGACAGCATGGCCGTTCATGATCTTGGCGTACGCAGTGTTCCTGCGCACCGGTGGGGACAGACTCAAGGCCGCCGGTCTCTACGGCGGCTTGTACTGCGTCGTGAGCGTGTTCTTGACCGCTGAGGTCTACGGCCAATTGGCACAGGTCGCCGATGGGGAATGGCCGCAGTACGGGGCGGCGGCGGCGGTCCTGCTGTGGCTGGGGGCCTCCTTGCTTGCTCGCCCGCACGCGTCATGGTTCGTGGGCGACGGCTGGCGTAGCTGTCTGCTGTATGGCATCACGCCGGTTGCGTGGACTGCTGCGGCGGGCGCTGGCATTGCTGTGCTGCGGCACCACGGAAACGTCGACCCGCTGCCGTTCGTGCCAATTCTGAATCCGATCGACATCTTTGCGACGGCAGCGGTTCTCGCAATGCTGCGGTGGAAAAGAGAGATGGTCGCGGAGCTGTCCGCCGATTCGGACGGCCTGACGCCGGCAGTGGAGAGTTTGCTGCGCGTGGCTGCGGCACCGTGGCTCCCGGCGCTGAGCGCAGCGGGCGTGGCAGCTCTCACGATGACCGCCGCTCGGTCTGTCCACCATTGGACGGGCGTGCCGTTCGAGCTGATATCACTCGTGTACTCCACTGAGTTGCAGGTTGCGGTGTCGATCCTTTGGGCTGCGACCGCGTTGGCTGCGATGGTCGTCGGTGTGAGAGCCGCCGACCGGCGCGTCTGGATCGTCGGCGCGTCGTGGATGGGCGTCGTGGTGGTCAAGTTGTTCTTGATCGATCTGGCGAACCTGGCAACGCTGCCGAAAGCCGCCTCGTTCATCGGCGTCGGATTCCTTCTGTTGATCGTCGGCTATCTGGCTCCGGTGCCGCCATCGCAGGGGAAGGACGAGGAGCCGGTTGACGAACCCGACGACGAGCCACGAACACCGGGCAGTTCGCTGACGGGCGGTGCTGACAGGGGTCAAGAAGCCCGGTGACCCGGTGGTTCTCCTGGGGCATGTGCGCTGGCCCCCGGCTCGCCGCAGTGGGTGTCGTAGGTGACATCCATATTGGTTCCGCTGATATCGACGAGCGAATATCGGCAGCAGGCGTCGCAATCCGCTCGGAGCGCCGCCCGCTAGCGGCTCTTGACAGGCTCCTGCGGTACCCGGAACTCGGCACCGTCATCGGCGAGCGCTACTGCGAGCGGGGGCATGGTCGGATGCCGCCAGCGGGTCACATCCGCCGTGTTGCCCTTGTTCTTGTTGCAGTAGGTGTGGGACGCCTGGAGGTTGTCGAGCTTGTGCAGCAGGCTCTTGTACCGAGTGCCCTGCACCGCCTTGGCGGGCTTGCTGATGTCGAAGAAGGCGAAGATCTTCGGGACGATGTGCTCGACATGGGCGGCTTCGATGCGTGTCTCGGCGCCGCACACGCCGCAGCGACGACCGTCTCGCTCGTAGACGTAACGAAGCACCTTGCGGCGATGCGCCGGACTCCAGCGGCCCGATGCGTCCGGTTCCTCGGACTCCAGCATGGATCGCCGGATCTTGTCGACCGTCTTGACCGTGCCGATGGCGGCCGTGGCGAGCTTGTCGCGCAAACGGCGTCGTTCGTTGCCGCTGCCGCTGCCGTTCGCATCCGGTGCCTCCGGTTCAGCGTCAGCATCCGTTTCGGCAGCTTCCGACAGGTCATCAGGACTCTCAGCAGTGGGGCCCGACCGACCGTCGGCACCGCTCACGACCGCTTCCGGACCTGCAACTGGGACGACACCGCGGCACTTCGGGAAAGTCGGACATCCCCAGAACTGGTTCCCCTGATTCGCCCCCCGTCGAGCGGTGCGCAGGACCATTCCCGAACCGCAACGCGGACAGTCAGGCGGATTCTCAGCAGGACGTGGCGACGGTTCGTTCGACGTGTGCTCCACGAACAGCGGATCATAGCGACGCCGGGCGCTTCACCTCATGACTCGTGAAGTCTCGAGCTTCGCTTCACGCGGAAGCGGCCGACGACCAACATCGAGGCTCAGACAATGGCGCGTAGGCGTGCCCGAACTCGTTCGAGAATGTTGATCTGTTGCCGTTCACGGTCCTCCAATTCCACAGCGAGGCCGTAACGCTGCCGGTTGTATCCCGGCTCCGCTAGCTCAGACCAAGGTTCGCTGACGTGAGTCACAACGAGGTAGTAGGTCTCCCCATCGTTCGGGTCGAGGGACGTGGCAGCTGACGCATGCCACCGTCGCACTTGAAGTGTCGAGAAGCGGACCGCGTTCGTGGATGGCTTCAAGTGCTGCACCCGTCGCCGATCACTCGGCAGGTTCAACTTGTCGGCATTCGTCGGCTGCCTCGCCATGATTGCTCGCAGCTCGTCCAAGTCGAATGCCCGGTACAGATCGATTCGCATACGACCTGCCAGATACTCGCGGCGAAAGCGACGCGTCGGCGGATCGTAGGCGAGGGCAATCGCGATGGTCCGATCTGACTTGCCCGCGGCGAATTCCTCGGGCACGGGAATCGGATGTATGACGCTCGTGTCCGTCTCAATGTCTCCATCGAACGTCATCACCACCCTGTGCTGAAGCGATTCGACCGCGCGTCGCTCATCTGGAAGTCCGTAACCGACAAGACCTAGATGTTTCGCGACCTCTGCGGCCTTGGCAGTGCTCGTCGTCTTGTGTGGAGTCGGTACTCGTGCCGAGAGCCCGACAAGTGCTCTGGTCAGATTTGCCGAGGCCTCCGGATACTCGTCACGAACGACGGCGGCGATTCTGGCGACGCGCGGTGCCGCAAGCGACGTACCGCTCGACGCATGGAACAGGTCGGGAAACCCGAGTGAGATCGCAGCAACTCCAACATTCGTGTTGGACAGCGTTCGCTGCGACAGCCTGGCCTGGCTTACGAGATTGCCGCCGTAGTGCACGAGGTCCGGTTTCACGGAGCCCTTAGGGCGGAAGCCCGGCCCAGAACGTGAGAACGGTGACACCTGGTCGACTTCGGCAACGGCTCGAAGCTGCGGCGGCGTATCACCGTCGGGATGCGCACCTTGACTGGATCGTGCGACGCTCCCGACAGTGAGGCAGTTGGCGGCGATCGCGGGCTCGGCCACCCGGCATTCGTCGGACATCAGGTGATCCGGATGGCCGGAATGCAAGTGTTCGACATCAGGAAGGAGTGCTTCCCCTACGTTCCCTGACGCCGTGATAATGACGGCGTCCAGTTCCCGCGCAAGCTGGTCCAGCATCTCGGTGCGGTGATCCACATGGGGTCCTGCGTACCGCGACCGGTCTGCGAGTGAAATGTTGATCACCCGTGCACCGCGCCGAACAATTTCGCGAATCGCCGCCTCAAGGATCCGATGCTCCGGTGTCGCTGTGGGAAACGTCGCCGCGCCATATCCCGTCGAATCCTCGACAACTCGGGCCGCAATTACCCGAATGGGCGAAGGCAGCGGGGCTCCATCCCCCAAAGCACTCTCAAAGTCCCCGTAAGCCGCGAGGCCAGCGACCATGGTCCCGTGCTGTGTGGGAGGTTGCCAAGCGCGTTCAGCCGGAACCTCGAAGCCATCTACAAGTCCTTGGAGGAGCGGGTGCCCGGTCAACACACCATCGTCGATCACGCCAACAACGCCGGAACGCGAGGGCGGCTGTTCGACGGCGTCCAGAGCTGATGGGCCTATCCAGTCGCTGGGAGACAAGTAGGGGCTCGGCGGCACGCGGACACGTTCGACTGCAGAAACCAAGAGCAGTTCATCCAGCGTCGCTTCATCTACCGACGCACGCACCAGCAGGAAAGCGGGCTGCTCGTCTGCCGCGAGTTCTTGTTCACGCAGCAAGGTCCGGACAGCCGCGAGGCGCTCCCTCGCCTCCATGCCCGTCGAAGCTGGCCAGAGATGAACATCGACCAGCAGCGGGAACGTGAGCGCCTGATCTGACTCGATGCCTGGACCTCGTCGATCCTCGGGGCCGTACGGCTCGATGTCGTCGATCAGCTCGAAGACCGACTTGCCCTGAGCACTGCGCCGGTACGTCTCAAGTGCCTCCCGGAAGGTGGTCGCATTCTCGTCGTGTGGCAAGACGAAGTAGTCCCAGCCCGAAGATTCACCGAGGTGCTGGAGCCCTTTGTTCCGGAGGTCGCTATCAGTGAGTCGTGAAGTCGCGCGAATCTTGAACACCAGCCTCGGGTCGATTCCTCCTACACGCGCTGGTACTTGTGGAGGGGCGAGCGCTAGCTCGAGACTCGCTTGGAGTCTCTTGCCATGGGAGCGGTGCTCGGGCCGCGGCGCGTCGCCGGCTCCCGCCAGCTGTGCACGGCGTGATCCGACATCGTGCGGCCGCGGCAACGGAAGATGTCTCGGCACGAATTACCAGCGGCGCCGTTTCGTCGCTGCGACCGCCTCCGTGAGATCGTCGACCGACACGGCCGTCCGGTTGTTTCTCACTGCGATCCGTATCGCCGTCCACGCAGTTGCCTCGGCGGCTGCGTGGGGCAGACCGCGCAGCTCGGTTCCCATCTCGTCGATGGGCAGCGGCTCCGCCTTGACGTGCTTGAGGCCTCGCCGAAGGAGCGATCGGATCTCCCTGACCGTGGGCAGCGGAAACTCGACCACCTCGTCGAAGCGCCGCCATAGTCCTCGGTCCAGAGTCTCTTCGTGGTTTGTCGCAGCAATCAGCATGCCGGGACCCTCGTACGAGTCGAGCAGCTGGAGGAACGAATTCACGACTCGCTTGATCTCGCCATGCTCGCTGGGATCGCTCCGTTCACGACCGAGCGCATCGAACTCGTCGAACAGCACGACCCACTGTGCGGAGCTTGCGTACTCGAAGATCCGCCTGAGATTGCCCGCCGTCTGTCCGAGGTACGACGACACGATCGCATCGAGCCGAACCACGACGAGCGGCACGCCAAGCTCGGCCGCAAGCGCCTCGGCTGCAGAAGTCTTTCCGCAACCAGGCGGGCCGTAGAAGATGACCCGGTTGCGACGAGGCACACCGAGCCCCTCAAGCCGACTCCATTCAGGGACTTCCTTGGCAAGGTCGGTCAGCACTTTCCGTACCGCGGGGCGGAGGACAAGGTTGCCGAGGTAGCGCTCCGGGTGCTGGAGGGTCGCAAGATCCCAACCTTGATCGGGGTCGGTCGGGGGAGGCACCAGCCGAACATCGCCCTGGCCGATGTCGATGGACTCACCGCTGGCAAGGATCTTGCGCAAATCGCGAGCGAGCGCAACGTGATGGCGCGCCTCTTCCTCTTCGATGATCGTGTTCGCCGCCCGACGAAACGCCAACTCGTCAGCGTTGCGGAACGCGCGGAACAGCTCCTTGAGATCACGGCCAGCCATGCACCCCTCCGGGTCCGCGTCGCAGCTTCGAGCCTAGAGCCGAGGCAGACGGCGGTCATTGACGGTCTAGCTCAGGCGGCGCGCGGTTCCAAGCGAGAAACAAGGCCCTGCGCGGTTTTGTGGGATTGGGACTGCCGGGATCGGTGGGGGTCATTATGTCGTGAGGATGCCGCGGGCGGCGAAGTTGGCGGGGTTGGTGAAGCCGTGGGCGGTTCTTCGCAGCACTTGGAGGAGGTTGTTGGCACCTTCGATTCGGCCGTTCGAAGGTCGGCCGGTGTGGTGCCAGGCGAGGATCTCGGTGGACCAGGCGATGACGGTGTCCACGACGGAGCTGAACTCGGGCAGCTCGCCGGTGGCGTAGAGATCGGCGAACCGGTCCAGGGCGGCCAGGGCGCCTTGTTCGTCGTCGGCGAGGTAGAGGCCGTGCAGTTCCTGGAGGGCTTCCCAGGCTGCTCGCAGGCGGGGATGGTCGTCGAAGAGCTTCTCGAGGCGTGCACGGTCGGCTGGGTTGAGCTGGTCGCCGCGGCGCAGCAGCAAGAACCGTGACCGGAACACCTCGCGGTCGAACGCGGGCTTGACGCCGGGCGGCTGTCGGCGCTGGACGTCGCGGCGCACAGCTGTCAGCCCGGCGCTGAACCAGCGGATCACATGGAACCGGTCCAGCACGTGACGGGCGTGGCCGAGGCGGTCCTCGATGGCGGCCTTGTACGCCTTGGAGCCGTCTGAGACCACGACCTTGACGCCTTTGCACCAGCGAGGCCCCTGAGCTGCCAGGAACCCCGAAAGCGCCGCTGCGCTGCGGTGGGGGACCATGGCCAGGATCTCGCCGGTGTCGCCGTTTTGGATCACCGTCACATAGCGGTGCCGTTTGCGCATCGAGGTCTCATCGACCAGCAGCACCCGGCAGCGGCGACCGCGGCGATGGCACGCGACCAGCGCCGACCAGCTCGCCACCAGTGTCATCACCGCGTGCCAGCCCACCTTGTGACGGCGAGCCACCGCTCGGATCGGCATCACCTTGGCGTCGGTGACCAGCCTGCGCGCCAGACGCCGCGTCAAGCGGCCCTCGAACTCGGGGTGGTCCTCCACCCAGCGCCTGTCGCAGTCACCGCAAACGAACCGGCGCCTAAGCCACACCAGCGTCACCAGCCGACCCGACACCTCCAGATCGCGAATCTCGCGGCGACGCGTGTCATGCACCCCCGCGCCGCCCAGCCCGCACCCCGGGCACCGAGCCCGCCGGACCGTGGACGCGACCTCCACACACAGCTCGTCGACCTCGTCGACCAGCACACTCAGCACGCGTATCTGACGCAGGTGCAACCGCACCCGCATAACATCGGCAGCCATCGAGGCCCTCCTGGATCGTGATCTTGCAATCACCGATCCCAGCAGGGCCTCGACCCCTGCTCAGGGACCCTCAACCACCCCAATCCCCACGTTTCCGCGCAGGCTCAGAAACAAGAACCACGACGTCAGCAGGTCACACGGTGGCGGTGTCGCGGAAGTGCTTGACGATCTCGAAGAACTCGTCCACGTCGTCGGACACGAAGATGGTCTCGGGGCCCTCGGGGGCGACATCGGTGAACGGCGAGCCAAAGACGCGACCGGGGTCGATGGCGCCGTGCTCAGTGAGGAAGTTGATGACCATCTCGACGAAGCGGATCTGGTTGGCGCTGTAACGCTTGTCGTCGAGGAACTTGGCGAAGGCCCGCTTGGCGGCGGCCCGGTCCAAGCCGACCAGCGATCGGATGAACAGCCCGAAGCTACCCGCACGCTGGGAGGCCTCGGCGAATGTGTCGGTGTCACCGATGCCCGCGGCCACGAGCACTCGCTGGAGGTCGTCCATGTCGGCCGGGGTCAGCGGCTCGCCGCTGCGGACCTTGGCCACCACGCCCTCGGCCAGATGCTCCGTGAGAAAGTGCTGCGCCTTCTTGCGGAATTGGGCGAACTCGTCGCTGCCCGCACGGCCGGTCCCGTCGCCAGCATCGCCGCCCTCCGTGCCGCCACCGCCACCGCCGCCACCGGTGCCGGGAAGCTCCACCTCGGTGGCTTGGCCGAGCTCGTCGGTGAAGTCGCTGTAGAGCACGTTCTTGGCGGTGTGCTGGATCAGGTGAACGAGGTCACGCAGCCGCTTGCGGGCATCCTCCAGCATCGGATAGGTGACATCGGCCCACCATTCGTCGGTCTGGATGTCCAAGATCAGCTCCAGCCGCGCAGCCACCGCTGGGATGGCGGTGCCGAGGTCCTCCAGCGCAGACGCGATGCTGAGGATGCGGGTGTGCTGCCGTTCGAATGGCACATGGGTGAGCAAGCCCAACTGGGCGTTCAGCATCACCATGTCGAAGCGCTTGGCTTCCTCGCTGTCGGCGTCGAGCTGGTCGGGCAGCTTGGCTACCCGATCAGCCAGCGCGGCAAGGTCCCCAAGCGAGACCGTCTCCCACGCATCGAGGCGCCTGAACCGCTCCACCAGCTCCAAGTGGGGGCGCACCAAGAAGTTGTCGGGGTTCATCGACGCCACGGTCCGGTGCAGCGTGGCTGCGATCTCAGCTCGCTCGTCGCCGAGCGCCGCTATGCCGTCGAGCGCCTGCAACAGCTCCAGCCGAGCGCAGAACAGAATCTCGCTCAGCGACTTCCCGCTCGAAGCCTCCGCATTCTCCAGCGGGTGGCTGAAGTACTCGAGGTTCCCGCAGAAGTCGTACACCTTGAAGTGCGTCTTGTGCCTGCCGGGGCCGAACAGGTTCGGGCACAGCCGAGTGCCGCGGCCGAGCATCTGCCAGAACTTGGTCTTCGAGCGCACCGGCTTGAAGTACACGAGGTTGGCCACCTCCGGCACGTCGATGCCGGTGTCCAGCATGTCCACGCTGATCGCGATGTGCGGCGCCTTGGACCGGTTGGAGAAGTCGTCGATGAGGCTCTGGCTGTACTTGGTCTGGTGGGTGATGACCCGAGCGAAGTTCCCAGCGTCCAGCGCCGGGTAGTTGGCATCGAAGCGTTCCTTGATGAACTTGGCATGGCGCTGGTTCTTGGCGAAGATGATCGTCTTGCCCAACCGGTCGCCGCCGGCCACCTTGATGCCATCGGTCATCAGATATTCGAGCACCCGGTCGACGGTGTCCTTGTTGAACAGCCACTTGTTGAGTTCCGCTGCATCCACCTCGGTGGGCGGTGCCAGCGGGCTGCCGTCGTCGTCCTCACCCCAGTCGAGCTCGTCCCAGTCGTCCTTCTCGTCCTCGCTGAGCTCGTCGTAGTGGATGCCCTCGCGCACGAACTTGAGAGGCACCGCCACCCCTCGGGGCGGCACCAGGTAGCCGTCGTCGATGGCTTCGTCCAGCGAATAGGCGTCGGTCGGCACCCCGGTCTCGAGGTCGAACAGGTCGTAGGTGTTCTTGTCGACCTCGTCTTTGGGGGTGGCGGTCAGGCCCACCAGCAGCGAGTCGAAGTATTCGAAGATGCCCCGGTACTTGCGGTACACCGACCGGTGCGCCTCGTCGATCACCACCAGGTCGAAGTGCCCCACCCCGAACCGGCGAGTCCCGTCGGCCCGGTACTCGTCGATCTTGCCGACCATCGTCTGATAAGTGGACACGTATACCCGGCCGTCCACGTTGCCCTCGGTCACCAGGTTCACGGGCGCCGCATCGGGCAGGTGCGCCTTGAACGCGTTCACCGTCTGGTTCACCAGCGCCGTGCGGTCGGCCAGGAACAGCACCCGCTTCACCCATCCGGCGCGCATCAACAAATCCGTCAACGCGATCAGCGTTCGGGTCTTGCCTGCGCCGGTGGCCATCACCAGCAGCGACTTGCGTTGATTGTCACGCTCGAAGTGCTCTGCGATGGCGCGGATGGCCCGCTGCTGGTAGGGGCGGTCCACGATCAGCTCGCTGATGGCCAGCGACGCCGGCGAGGTGCGGGCGGTGCGCCGCCCGATGAGCAACGCCAGTTCGTCGCGGGTGCTGAACCCTTGCACTCGCCGGGCCGGGTACTGGGTGTCGTCCCACAGCCAGTGCTCGTAACCGTTGCTGCAATAGATGACCGGCCGCTGCCCGGTCTGGTTCTCCAAGCAGTCGGCGTACAGCTTCGCCTGCTGCTGGCCCACCTGAGGATCGACTAGCGCCCGTTTGGCCTCCACCACCGCCAACGGCAGCCCATCGGCACCCCACAGCACATAGTCGACGTAGCCCACGCCCGAGTCCGTCGGCATGCCGTGGACCTCGTACTCGATGTCGTGGCCCTTGGTGAAACCGGTCCAGCCCGCCTCAGCCAGCAAGGCGTCGATCTTGAACTTGCGTGTCTCAGCCTCGGACCAGTCGAACGCCTCGTGCGGAACCGTTTCGGCAGCCTTCTTCTTCGCCGCGGCGACCTCCGCCCGCAGCTTCGCCAGTTCGGCGTTCAGTTCCTCGGCGGTTTGGGTCGATTCGGCCAACCGCATCTGTGCAGCGGCGAGCTCCGCTGACTCATGCGCAAGCCGCTCCTCAAGCTGCTGGCGTTCACGCAGCGACGCCTGCCCGGTCGTGCCGGCTTCGAGCAGCCGATGTGGATTGAAGCGCAGCGACGATTCCGGCTTCGAGGTACGGCCGTAGGTGAACGCCAGCCAGAAGCAGAATCGAAACAGCGCCGAGACGATCTCGACCGTCTCCAACTTCGAAGGCGCCTTCGACTCATGCACCGCACGATTCCCGGCTCGCTGAATCTTGCGCGCCACGTCGAAGACCCGGCCACCCTCCAACGCTTTGAACGCCGGCTCATTCAGCAGCGCGTTGAGCGAGTCGTCATACGGCTGAGGCAGCGACCGGTCATGCTGGTACGCCCACTTGACAGCGGATTCCAAGCACTTCCTCGCATAGATGACGGCAGCACCCGGGTCCGAAAGCGAGTAACCCTCGGCCTGCGACGCCGACTCGAATTCAGGCTTGAACTCAGCTGCGAGGAACGAGAACTGCGACTCGCTCACAGGTGCCCCCGAAACGCCCGCTGCTGCAGTGAAGCGAACAGCGTGTCGATCTCGGCAGCAGACCTCATCAGCACCAGACGGTGCTGATCGATGCGCTTCGCGGCCCCAACGAATCGTTGCTGATCTGCAAGCGCTGGAACGGGCACTTCGACACTTCGAACGTCGCTTGTCGAGATCGTGTTCAACCCGGAGGTGGTGTTCGCCGCTCGCAGCAGCGCTCGCCTGCCAACCCAGCTGTTCATGAAGGCCTCGGCGAAGCGCGGCAGCAGTCGACTGCGGTCACATCGAACGCGGATGAGATGGTTCTGGTGCACGCAAGGATCGATCGACGCGTCCCACATCCCGACACGTCCGATCTCATCCTTGTTTCCGTGCCCCTCAACGACGAGGAGATCGCCCTCCTCGAGGCGCGTACGTGCGAGCTCACGCGCCGAGACCCGGAGCGTCTTCACCACCGAAAGCTCCAAACCGCCTCTGTAGACGTTCGCGACTCGCAAGTACGGCACTTGAATGGGGCGCCCCTTGCGTCTTGCCGATACTTGGAGCCCTCCCTGCACTTCGCCGAGGTCCCCAAGCGATCTCACCTCGCCGTCACCCGAGCCAAACATGTCGACGAAGATGGCCTGCGTCAGGATGTCGAGCTTGGCGAGCGCCTGACGCCGCTTCGCCCAAAGCGCCTCAGCTGCATCGAGCACCGCCGCAATTCGCCGCTGCTCCTCAATCGGGGGCAATGGAATCTTCCAGCCGGCGAGGTCAGACCTATTGACTTGCTTGAAGGTTGCGCCTCTTCCCTTTTGCGCTAGCTCATGTGAGCCAAAGCTGATCCAGTGCCATAGGTAACGCGTGTCCAGCGGCTCTTTGGGCCTAAGCCCGGCAACACCTCGGCCGAGGCAGTACACCGAATCGGCAAGAACCTTCTCGCCAATCGATGCGCGAATGCCCAGAACGAGATCGCCAGGCTCACATAGGCGTGCCTTGGCGGCAGTGGTGAACTTTTGTATGGCCGGATGCAACTCACCAAAATCGCCGGCTCCGGCGATGAGAGGCCAGCCAAGCTCATCAGTGTTGTAGGTGTCGCCCTTGGGAGCTTGACCCATGGTGATGTCGCAGACCTCCCCGAGCGCAACAAGTTCGGGACTCACGAAATCATCACCTTGAGTTCCTTGAGTCCCGTTCGAATCTCCATCTCAAGCTGCTCGATCTCTTCAATCAGCACCGCCGGTGGCGGTGTCTCAATCTGGTTGTAGACGACCTCCTTGTAGCGATTGATACTGAGGTCGTAGTCGGTAGCCGCGATGTCGGCCTTCGACACACAGAACGATTGCTCCGTCGGCGCCCGTTCCAACTCTGTGCCATTTCTCTCCAGCCAACGGGCGAACGCATCCGGGAGGTTGTTCTTCTCGTGCTCGTCCACTGTCAGCACTTCTTCGACGAGCACGCCGAGCTTCGCTTCGTCGAGCAGCCGGTCACGTTTGTCGTCGAGGCTGTAGCCGTCGGCATGGAGGTCGTAGAACCAGACGAGGTCGGTACCGCCTGAGTCAGTCTTGGTGAACAGGAGGATCGCAGTCGAGACCCCTGAGTACGGCTTGAACACGCCAGCGGGCAGCGACACGATCCCATCTAGCTTCTGATCCTCGACCAAGATTCGCCGGAGCTCCTTGTGCGCCTTGGTCGAACCGAACAGCACGCCGTCGGGAACGATGACCGCTGTACGACCGCCTGGCCTGAGCAGCCGCAGGAACAGCGCCACAAACAGCAGCTCGGTCTTCTTGGTCCTGACAACCTGCAGGAGGCCCTTGGCCGTGCCCTCGTAGTCGAGCGATCCTGCGAACGGCGGGTTGGCGAGGATCAGGCTGTAGGCCTCGGCGTCGTCGGCGTGGTCCTCGGCAAGCGAGTCCCGGTAGCTGATGTTCGGGTTCTGCACTCCGTGGAGTTGCATGTTCATCGACCCAATGCGCAGCATCGTGTTGTCGAAGTCATAGCCGGAGAACATCCCGTCGTGGAAGTGCTTCGCTGGGCCGGGGCTCGTGAGAGCGCTGGGATGCTCGCGACGGACGTACCCCCCGGCGCCCACCAGGAATCCGCAAGTACCACTGGCTGGGTCACAGATCACGTCGTCGGGCTGGGGCGCCATCATCTCGACCATCAACTGGATGATGTGCCGCGGCGTGCGGAACTGGCCGTTCTGGCCGGCCGTGGCGATCTTCGAGAGCATGTACTCGTAGACATCGCCCTTGGTGTCGCGGTCCTTCATCTCGACTGCGTCGAGCCCGTCCACCGCCTTCTGCAACAGCCCAGGTGTTGGGATCGTGAGCTTGGCACCGGTCATGTGCTTGGCATGGGTGCTCTCGCCGGCCCGCTTCGACAGGAACGGGAACACGTAGTTCTCCACGATGTCGAACATCTCGGCTGCAGGGCGATTCTTGAACCTCGACCAGCGAAGGTCGCCGTACGGCCGACCTTCAGTGCGCCCCTCAGGCCGGAACTCCCGCCCCTCGGGGAAGATGTCGTCCTCGGCCGGGATCGGCTCGCCCGTGCGGTTCGCCTTGTTCTCCGCCAGGGTCTGCTGCTCGTCGAGCGCCTTGATGAACAGCAGGTAGGTGAGCTGCGCCATCACCTCCAGCGGGTTCGAGATGCCCCCCGACCAGAAGTCGTTCCACACCGCATCGATCTGCCGCTTCAGCTCACCCGTCACTATGACCGTCCATTTCAGCCGATCCACCAACGGTGTCGCAGCATTACGAATCACACGCTGCCAGCGCCGCACGCTACTCCGGCGTACGACTCGTCCCAGATTGCGTACCAGGAACCAGCAAAGCCAAAGTTGATGGCGACCCATCAACCGCGACGACATCGAGCAGGTCGCCCTGGAGCGGTCCAACGCCTCGTGCTAGCTGTGGCCTCAAGGCAAGCTGTATGCAAACCACATGGCGGTAGTCTTCGGACATGACACGTAGAACGGTGCTGGGCAGACTCTGGGACGGTCAAGAGAATCCCGGAGGCAACGGAGACGACACCTTCGTGCGTGGAGAAACTCCCGAGCCACCACCAGAGCCACCGGCTGACCTCGCTTTGCATGGCGGTACCCGGACGACAAGCCCAGAGCTACTTGACCACAGCGTCATTGCCGTGCGGGGAGTGACCGACGCGCGCGGCGAGACAGCCACAATCACCGATGCAAATCGGCCGAATCCGAATCCGTCCCGACCACCTGCACGACCTGCACCAAAGAGGCCCGAACCGTCACGGCCATCACCTCGACGACCCGATCCGCCAAAGCGCGACGTAACCAGGGTCCGCGGAGAGGCGGCCGCCAACGGTGAGGACGACACGCGTACTCGAGGTGAGAGCGCCGACTAGATACCAGGTGCCCCCACGTACGATGGCCAAACTCGATGTCCTGATACTGGACAACCCCGGTGGCCGACATGCGGACTTAGTCGAGCATGCCGTGACTACACGTGGGGCAACCTGTCTGCGTCTCGATGCATCAGGTCTCCTTGGCTCGACCGTGAACATTCGACCCGGTGAGTTTCGAATCCGTCGTGACGCCGCGGAGTGGCAGGTGTCAACCTCGACCTCTGTGTGGTATCACCGACTCGGGTCTCCCAACGTCGATGGATTCGACACCGATGAGGCACAACTGGTACGTGACGAAACACGCCATATCTTGATCGGCGGATTGGTCGGTTGCGGAGTCAGATGGGTGGACGAGCCGCACAGGGTCGCCCGCGCTGAACGCAAGCTGTATCAACTTGGCACGGCATCCAGGCTTCAAATTAGGATTCCCCGATCGCTCGTGACCAATGACCTCACGGAGGCGACGCGTCTTTGTAACGACTTGCGCCTTATAGCTAAGCCTCTCTCTCCAGGCGCAGGAATCGTCCCGCACGTCAGTGAAGTTGCACACGATGACCTCAGCAACGTCAGTGCTTTACCCGTGCTACTTCAAGAATTGGTCGTTTCCGCTTTGGCCGACCTCAGGGTTGTTATTATCGGCAATCAAACTTGGACATGGCGGCGAATTCGCGAGGCTGACACAATCGACTGGCGTGCTGTCGACCCAAGTGGTCTCGACTTCGAGCACGTAGCGTATCCATCGATCAAGCAAGACGCGGTGGATTTATGTCTTGCACTTGGTCTTACGACGTGCGTACAAGACTGGCTCGATACACCCGAAGGCCCGGTTTTCTTGGAAGCAAATCCAGCAGGAGCATGGGCATTTCTCCGCGATTCGCAAGACGTCATTCCCCCGGCACTCGCTGACCACCTCTGTGAGAGGCCCCGAACCGAACTCACTGCTGGGCACTGGGCTAGGCCCCACAAGCGCATCTTGTGGGATCTAGGCCGCGCCGGCAAGGCACCAAGCAATGATGGTACACGCGCACCTGTATATGCGGAACCGCCGTGGGCGTCCTTGGCGGCAAGATCTCCTGAGGCCCTCTCCGTCGTACGCCGCGCAAACGATGAATCAATAGCAGCTGCCCGCACGGCGGAGGACAAAGCGGCACGCCTGCTCCGCACAACTCTCGCGACTGTCGCTGTGTCGGCAGCGCTCACGGGCTATCAACTGCAGTTCGCGCTTGAACACAGCCTCTGGCTTCTTACACTCGTGGCACCTGTGGCTGGAGCATTCGCATCTCTTGCAATAGCGGCATTCGAGGCCACTCAGATTGACCGCGTTGGATTCTATAGGCACGCTAAGGGGCAGGATCTTGCCCAGCCTGGACCGCGAGAATCCGTCGTCACTGTGGTCGAGGAAGAAGAGGCCGGCCGAAGACTCGCTCTGTGGACTTCAAAGAAGAAACACACCGACCTGATGCAAGCACGTGCATGGTTCTCACGCGGACTATCCCTGTTGCTCCTCGCCGCATTAGCCCTGATTATTCACGAGAATGCCTGTTCAGGGTTTATGGGTTGTGTTTTGGTGTGTCGGGCGGGTTTGTCGGCTTGACGGGACCCGGTGGGTGTTGTTTGGTGCCGCTGGGGTGGTCGCAGGGCCGGTGTTGGACCCTGACATGGGTGTGTGGGCGCGACGGGTCGGCCGCCGCGTGAGCGGCGCTGTTGGCGGCTGGGGGTGCGGGGTGCTCAGTTGGGGTGCTGGGCGGCGAGCAGGCTTCGGGTGCCGGGGTGTGCGGTGGGGAGCCGCAGCCAGGTGCGTCGGCCGGTTTCGCATACGAGCGCGGGCAGGTGCCACAGCTGCCAGCGGAGCCGTTTGGGTGCCGCGCGTTTGAGCGGTCCGGCAAGGCGCTGTGTCTGGAACCAGTGCACGAGCGCGGCGCTGATCATGCACAGCGCTGCCCATGCACAGTTGGCGTCCCAGGCTGTGAAGGGCATGCGGGCCAGTCCGCTGTCTTTGAGGCGGGCTATGGCGTCCTCGACGTCGGCGTGCTTGCGCATGAGACGGTCGAGCCGGGCGGGGCTGCCCGCAGCGTCGGTGAGGAATCCCCAGTAGCGGAAGTTCTCGGACGCGAACAGGCTGCGCTGCGCGCCCGGATGCAAGGGCTCGCGTCGGATGATCAGCCGTGTCCGCGCTGGCCAGCCCGACAGGTCCACCAGGTCGGTGAGCTCGGCGACGTGCGCTTTGGGATGCCGCTGTTTGGGGTTCGGCACCCCCGGCGTCCACCGCCCTGGGTCGCAGCGGGCCGCAGTGTCGGCGGCCATGAGATCCTGCCCAGTGGCGGCCATGTAGCTGCCCGCTGGCGGCCGACGGTTCTGCCCAGCGGCGGCCAACAGAACTGCCCGCGTTGAAGTCCATTTCCCGTCGGGGTGCACCGCGGCGGGGTGCTCCTCCTACTCGAATAGCCGGTCACCACAACCGTGACCATCGAGCAGGAGGAGCAAGTGAAGTCTCGCGAGGAAATCATGAACATGTTGGAAGCGTTCGACCTGACTGGGTCGTTCCGGGATGCCGGCGAGCTGGCCGGTTGTTCGCATCACACCGTCGCCGCGTATGTGGCTGAGCGCGACGAGGGTCGGCTGGGGGGTGTGGGCCCGGTGCGGCGGAAACGGATCATCGATCCGTGGCTGCCGAAGATCGAGGAGTGGGTGGAGCGCTCCTGTGGCAAGATCCGCGCCGATCGTTGCCACGCCAAGCTGAAAGCGTTGGGGTTCGAGGGTTCGGATCGCACGGTGCGCCGAGCAGTGGCGGAGGCCAAGAAGAGCTTCCGGGCGGGTCGGCGGCGGGTGTATCGGCCGTGGATCCCCGAGCCGGGCATGTGGGCGCAGTGGGACTGGGGCGCGGGCCCGGTCATCGCCGGGCGGCGGACGAATCTGTTTTGCGCGTGGCTGGCGTGGTCGAGGTTCCGGGTGGTGATCGCGACCTGGGACCGCACCCTGCCCACGGTGATCGCCTGTGTGGATCGGGCGATGCGAGCCTTTGGCGGCGCTGCGACGTATTGGCTCACCGACAACGAGCGCACGGTCACGATCGACCACGTCGCCGGGATCGCCGTGCGCCATCCGGAGATCGTTGCGGTCGGCGGCCACTACGGCGTGACGGTCGCGACGTGTGTGCCGGCGGACCCTGAATCCAAAGGCGGCAGCGAGGCGACGGTGCGGGTCGCCAAGGCCGACTTGGTGCCAACCGACGCGAACCTGCGCGGCGACTACGCCAGTTGGGCCGAGCTGGTCGAGGCCTGCGAGGCGTTCACCGCTGAGGTGAACGAGCGGGTCCATCGGGTGACCCGGCGGGCGCCGGTGGAGATGCTCACCGAGGAACGGCACCGGCTGCACGCGCTGCCCGAACGCCCATACACGGCAGCGCTCGGGGAGACCCGGAAAGTCTCTTGGAGCTCCACGGTCAGCTTCGGCGGCGTGACCTACTCGGTCCCGCACACCCTCGCCGATGAGACGGTGTGGGTGCGCGTCGACGGTGACCAGGTCGTCGTCACCCACTGCGCACCGTCAGGCCCAATCGAGGTCGCCCGCCACCAGAGTTCGACACCCGGGCATCCGATGATCGACGACGCCCACTACCCGCCACGCCCGGCTGGGCCACTGGCGCGGCGTCCGAAGCCGACGAGCGCGGCCGAGACCGAGTTCCTCGCCATCGGAGACGGCGCCCGCACCTGGCTCGTTGAAGCAGCCGCCGCGGGCACGACCCGCATGAAGGTCAAGATGGCCCAAGCCGTCACCCTTGCCCGCCTCCACGGCCAGGTCCGCGTTGATTGGGCGCTCGGCCACTCCGCGATGTTCGGCCGCTTCGCAGACGGCGACCTGGCCTCGATCCTGGCTGCTGACCCGCCCGGACAACCCCGGCGCGCCGATGACGCGCACTCGCTGCAGCCCGGCACCGCCGCTTGGGGTCGCCTCGGAGGCGACCGATGAACCCAGCGCCGATCGACGAGGTCGTCGACTTGCTCCGCGCCCTGCGCCTACCCCACATGCGCGCCGCAGCACCGGACCTGTTGGCCACCGCCAAGGCACAACGCTGGGAACCGGCCGAAGCAATGAGGGCACTGCTGGCCGAGGAGCTCGCCGGCCGCCAAGCATCCTCAATCCGGGCCCGGCGCAAAGCGGCCGGGTTCCCCACCGGCAAGACCTTCGACATCTGGGACGGAACCGTCAGCTCGATCCCGGCGCCGACCCAGCGGGCGCTACGCACCCTGGAGTGGATCCACCGCCACGAGAACCTCGTCGTGTGCGGACCATCAGGCACAGGCAAGACGCACTTCCTTGAAGCGCTCGGCCAGGCCGCCGTCGATGCCGGCCACAAGGTGTCCTGGTTCAGTCTCGAGCACCTCGGCGCGCTCGTGCGCCGCCACAGCGCCGACGACACCGCCGCCAAGGCCATCCGGCGGATCATGCGCTCCGACGTCATCGTGATCGACGACATCGGCCTGCTCCCAGTCACCACCGAGACCGCCGAGGCGCTCTACCGGGTCGTCGACGCCGCTTACGAGAAACGCTCCATCGCCCTGTCGAGCAACCTTCACCCCGCCGGGTTCGACGAACTCATGCCCAAGACCATCGCCAACGCCACCGTCGACCGGCTGCTCCACCACGCCCACGTCGTCATGACCGCCGGCGACAGCATCCGCCTCACCCAAGCCACCGCCGGCAAGGGGGTGACGCCACTGACCAACTGACCCACGGGCAGAACACCTGGCCACCACCGGGCAGTTCTGTTGGCCACCAACGGGCAGTCCTGCTGTCCGCCACTGGGCAGATCCCACTGGCCCTTGACACCGCAGCGATCGCGGCGTCGATGCCTGCTGTGGCCCGGGCGGACATGAAAAACGTCACGTTGCGGTCCCTGCACGCCGCGGCGATACGCGCCGAACAGCCTCCTGAGTCCAAGCGCAGCACCATCTCGCGTCCTGCGAGCGCCAGATCGTCGCCTGCCCGATGGCCTGCCGCGTCAGCGTCGGGCAGCACCGATATCGCAGCGTCGAGCACCTCGACGTGATCGGCGATGCTGTTCGCGGCCGCGTTGCCCGGGCGCAGCTTCGCCCACAACGGCTCCCCGTCCGCGGTCGAGCAGATCATCGGGTGGAACCCGTACCCGCCCTTGAAATGCGGCGCCGCACCCGCCTTGTTGGGCGAGTGGACCTCCACCAGCGTCGAGTCGATGTCGACCACCAACGGACCCGAACCGCGGCGCTGGGACCACACTCGCTCACGCGCCTCGGCCGCGGCTGCCCACAGCCCGCCCAGCGCCGAGGCGTCGATGCCCCGCAGCGCCCGATACAGCGTCGAGTCCGACCCCACCGCCCCGAACAGCTCCCGCTGAGACCGCAGATGCTCGATATCTGTGCACGCCTCACCGCCGCCGGCGAGCACCAACAGCAAATGCGTCCAAAGCCGGCCCCGGTCATGGACCGGGGCGCGCTCGCCGCGGCGCGGCACCGCCGCCGACAGCGCCTCGGTCAGCCCGACCCGGTCCGCGAAACCGCCCAAAGCGAACAGCCCCGCACCCCACACCACCCGATCCCCGCCGCCTGCCAGACGCGCGTTTGTCACACTGCTAAGTTTCACCTCGGAGATGCCCCCCTGAACTGCCGACCGCGTGCCTCGACAACACGCATCGTCGCAGATCAGAGGGGCTTTTCCGCGGACTCACACACCCAAGCCCACCAGACTCATGAAAAATCAGGGTTAGTTGCTGCCACGTCATGGGGCATCAATGCCGCTGAATCGAGACCCGACGAAGCGGCATCACATAGGCAGATGTCCCAGACTACTGATACATCCCAAGCGAGCGTTCCTTCACGCTGATCTACGGCTCGCCGTAGGAACCCAAGGTGATCGATCAATTGGGGGCGACCACGTCATCCCACGCTCAAAGACGAAGAGCCGCGTTAGTTGTGTTAGGCAGACCGGCTAGCCTCTTATCGCTTGATGAGATTCGTACTCCGTTGGTAAACATGTAACGAGAGTTTGTCTCGACTGTCGATCAGTTTGTCTGCTCGTTCCAACATCTTCTTCGCGGCGCTTTGGTCGTCAGTCTCTCTTGCATGCAAACTGAGCGCTAAAGCCTCTGTCCGATGTTTCTTCAATTGTTGGGCTATTAGCGCTGCCTGATCATACATGCGGCGTCCTTGCTCGGGGTCCCCAGTTCGGTATGCGTGCAGACCCATTGTTGCTGTGACAACAGCTTGGAACTCTGGCGGCATGTTCTTGCTCTTGCCGGCTGTCAGAATCAGTCGGTGTGCTTCGTCTAGGTCTTGTCCACTTTCGATCAGTGAATATGCCATGTTGTTCATTAGTGACGCGTCATTGGGGTGGATTCTTCTCCCCTTCACAGCAAAATCTAGAGACGACGCCCAGTCCTCAGAGCCAAGTGCAGCGATGGAGCTTCCATAATTGGCTGCTGTTCTAGAGAATGGCTGGTCCTTTTGCCATCGTCTAGCATGCCGCACAGCATCTTCGAAGTTTCCCATTCTTTCTGAATGCAATGCTGCTGCTTCAGCAGATTCCGATATATCCTGCTTATGCTTTACAAGTGTGTCTATTAGCCACTGGGCGTGGTCCCGTTGTGCGATGGTGACTGCTTGTGCGATTGAGTTGTCCGTTGGTTGACGAAGGGAGATTTGGAGCAGATTGCGTGCACGCGACGATTTTCCTGATGGGTCTTCCAGCGTGGCAAGTTCCGATGCCAATTCAGACACTGAACCCCAATGCCATTGACCTGCGCGGAGCCGTTCTCGGCTTTTCCGTCTCAGTTTCGATTTCCTCTCAGCCACTTCGGAGACCGAGATTTCAGCAGACAAGAGCCAAGGATCGAATGTTTCTGATGCTGCTGGCGTCAGTACATGGAGTGCACGGTCCGGTTCTCGAATGCTGACGTAGAAATTGGCTTGAGATCGCAGCACGTGCCGATCATAAGGAGCGAGAGCTACCGCGGCTCGAAGGCTCTTGCCTGCCGCCTCGACATGACCATGGCTGTACTGGATGCGAGCAAGTTCTACCCATGCTAATACGAACCGTGGATTGCTTCTTAGCAATGATCGAATAGATCCGGGTTGGTCATTGACCAAGATGTCGTAAGGCCGATGGTCTTTGGTAAGCGCCTGACCCAGTGTTCTGAACGTTCCGCCTGCATTCAACAACAGTTCTTGTGTCGCGATAGCTCGCTCGGGTTTCCCGGCAATAAGCGCAGACGCGGCAAAGTCAGTTGCATAGGTTAGGGAACCAATGGCGAGCCAGTCGTACTCAAGCTCGTCCAAGCCTTGCTCAAGGTCACGACGGTCACTGGCTCTCTCGTAAACTAGTTCCCCATGCGTAATGCTATCTCGGAATGGACGCCATCTAGGGACAAGATGACGATTCTCTGCGAGTTGTATCGCGGCCATCAAACTGCCGCAATACTCGCATCAGACTTGAGGCGATCAAATACAGAAACGTAGTGTTCTACTTCGACACACATTCGTGTTTCGTTGGGACGTCGAAGAATTCCACGCCGCCTAATGTCTGGTTGCGCCAATTGGGTGAAGATACTAACTGTTTTATCTACAAGCGTACACAGCAACACAGATTCAAGATTCAGTTGTGCGCGCACAAAACCAACTTCAAGCATTGGAAGGACATCAAAATATGACCCGCCAAAATGCGTGGGTTGATGATTCTCGGCCATATGACTGTAAATCGTTGCGTTAAGACTCATCCCCGTAAGGAGATAGAGCATCAGATTTCCAAGTTGATAGAGATCGGCTGCGCGACGCCGGAAAGCCTCATCGGGATGAGTATATGTGTACAGTTGCTCAGGTGGTGCGTAGACTCGATCTCCCGGAATTACTAGATCATCATTCGGAGACACCGAACTAGGGCAATGGGCACGACCTAGATCGGCAATTTTTCGACGCGTCCCGAAATCCAAGATATTTGAAGGCTTGAGGTCCTGATGTGTAATGTTCTCACCGTGGAGCTGTCGTAATCCATTGGCCACGTTATGAAGAGTCTCAAATACCCACACCAAATCTCTGTTAGTCATTTGGTCCATGACGTTTCGAACATCAGAGCGGGCGATCTCAAGGATGAGATAGTCAACATGTCCCAACTCACCCGAATCTGGCACTGTGCACTGTCCTGATGTGATTCCGCGGACGACATGACGCATCCGTCGCTCAGCACACAGAGCGATGAGATCACGTTCATGGGTATAGGCCATTGTCAAGTCTCGTAGCGCATCTGCTCTGTCGGAACTGGACAATGCCGAGGAATAATCGAGTGCTTTGAGGAATCCCTTTTGCCCGTAGTTGCTGCCAGATTGGTCATTGTTGGACGCACGGTATGTTGCTGAGAATTCTCCACCTGTAGCGCTTGCAGGCTGTTGGATAAGCTCGTCCACGTGCCAGCCGCCTGCAAGGTCGAAACCTTCCAAGCGATATGCAGGAGGGAGCGCATCTGCATCGCTCACCTGATTTCCTTTCGGTGGTTGGTACGACTGTCGGGTACTCAGTCGCCCGCCAGTTCTGGCAGCACCCCGGAGCGTAGCTAGGAGACTGCTGAGCAAGTCGCTTGGTGTGGCGGCGATTGGGTGTTGTGGGGGCTGTGGCGGTGGGGCGGGTGGCGGCCGGGGCTGGTTGTGGGCTGCGGGGACGGCTGGGTTTGTGGGGCTGGGTCAGGTGATGGCCCAGGTGGTGCCGTTGTGGTGGAGTCCGAGGCTGGTGAGGCGTTGGAGGTTGACTGCCGCGACGCGCAGGCGCAGCCAGTGTCGGTTCTTTGTGACGCCCAGGCAGGGGCATCTTCGTCCTCGGCGGACGGTCCATGCGATGCTGCGCTCGGCCATGGGCCGATGCGTGCGGTAGTCGTGCTGGGACTGCTCGGTGCGGGCCTGGGCGCGTGCCGCGGCGAGGAGGCCGTGGTGGGGGTGGATCTTGATGGTGCGCCCGGCCTTGGCGGTGGTGCAGCGCGCCCGCTGAGGGCATCCGCGGCAGTGGCGGCCGAAGCGGGCGTTGCCGCGGGGGGTGATGGCCACGGTGATGTCTTGGGGGCACGTCACGGTGCCGGAGAACTCGCCGCCGGCGGGGTCGCAGCTGTAGTCGATGTCGAAGTCGTCGATGCTGTGTCCGTCTTGGACTGCTGTGCCCAGCGGCGGGGGCTTGATCACCGCTTCCGTCCCGGCTTGGGCGATGCCGGCGCGCAGCGCCCCGGTGCCATAAGCGCTGTCCGCGAGCACCACAGTGCCGGCGGGCTCGGCGTCGAGCAGCCCCATCGCCGTATCGGCGTCGCCGGCGTCGCCTGCGGACGGGTCGGCGGCGGTGATCAGCCCGCTGCCGGGCTCGGCTGCGATGTGCGCCTTGTAGCCGTCGCGGCAGCTGTGAGAGGTCTTGTGGGTGTGACGCGACTGGGGATCGACGACCGAGATCACCCGGTTCTTGGCGGTGCGCCGGGCGATCCGCCACCGGCCGCCCCCCGGCGGGCTCCACGTCCTGGCCCGCGACCAGCCCCAGCAATCCCGCCGCGTCCGCCTGAGCCGCGCCGAGCTCGAGCCCCTCGGCTGCGCCGAGCAGCTCCAACGCGTCATCGACCAGCTCGCTCACCAGCCGCTCGGCGTCCGCGGGATCCGCCCAGTCCACCACCGGCCCCGCCGGGTCGAGATTGCGTTCGCGCACCCACACATCAGCCAGCCCGGGCACCAGCCTGCGGACCCGCCGGATCTGGTTCACCAGCATCGTCACGGTGTCCTGGCGGGCCACCGCGTCGTCGAGCACCGCGGAGTCCAGCACCCGCCGAGCGCTGCCCGCCACCGCGCCCGTGAGGCCGATCAGCTCCCGCACCGCGTCGAACACCCGATCCGGACGGCCGCTCGCGCGCAGCTTGTCGCGCCACAGCGTCAGCACCGTGGGATGGAACCCCTCATCAGTCAAAGCGAGGCCTGCAGCGGCCTTCCACGCCACATCGGTCCCCAGCCGAGCGCACGCCTCACGATCCGACAGGCCCTCCAGCGCCTGGAGCACCATCACCACCGCGACCACCTCGCCGGGCACCGACCGACGGCCCCGACCGCTCGCGAACAGATCCTCGAACAACGAGCCCGCGAACAGCCGGCTGCGATGCTCAGCCAACAGCGCATGCACCGAACCCGACGCCACCAGATGCCCGCACACCGCCGCCGCGTCCAACAACACCCGACCCTGATCCGCTGTCCCCTGCACCCCCCAAGTGTCCCGCGCGCCCACACCCCGCACCCGGAAATCACACCGAACAAATCAGCAGACTCCTAGATCGCGGGACGCGGTGGGTGATATTGCAAAGCACTGCGCCCGGGCTCTACCAACGAAGCCGGGGCGCAGATTTCACAGTCTTAGCTCCGATTATTCATGAGTATGCTCGGGCATTCATTTTGGGGTGTTGAGTCGCCGGTTGCGGCTTGTTTTTGGGTTGCCGGTTGGGTGTGTGTGGGTCGCCGGTGCTGGTTCGGCGCCGGACGGCTGCGCGAGGCGGCCGTCGGGGCGTGCGTGGGCGTGGAGGGGCCGCGGCCGGTGTGCTGGGGCGGCGTTGGCGGGGGTGTCAGTTGAGGGCGTGGGCCAGGAGAAGCATCGGGGTGGCGGGGTGGCGGTCGGGAAGGCGCGCGATGGTGTTTCGGGAGGTCCGCACGATTCGAGCGGGTGTGTGCCAGAGCTGCCAGCGGAGCCGTTTGGGTGCTGCTTTGGCGAGCGGCCCGGTGAGGCGCAGTGTCCGGGACCAGTGCACGAGAGCGACGCCGGTGGCGCACAGCGCTGTCGAGGCGGCGTTGGCGTCCCAGCCGCGGAACGGCATCCGGTTGAGCCCGGAGTCCTTGCAGCGAGCGACGGCGTCCTCCACTCGGGCGTGGTCGCGCATGACGGCGTCAAGGC
Organism: Candidatus Poriferisodalis sp.; assembly: GCF_965237655.1. GTDB lineage: Bacteria > Actinomycetota > Acidimicrobiia > Acidimicrobiales > Poriferisodalaceae > Poriferisodalis. The sequence goes on along the minus strand of NZ_CBDEGB010000002.1, from coordinate 118,446 downwards.
GCACGGGGCTGCCTTGTGCGTCGGTGAGGAACCCCCAGTAGCGAAAGTGCGCCGAGTCGAACAGGGAGCGCTGCGCGCCGGGGTGCAGCGGCTCGCGTCGCACGATCAGGCGTGTTCCGTCGGGCCAGCTCGACAGGTCGGCCTCGTCGGTGAGCTCGGCGATCTGCGCTCGGGCTTTGCGCGCCTTGGGGTTCGGGGCAGCGCGTTTCCAGCGGCCGGGATCGACGCGCGTCGTCGCGATCGCAGCGCTGATCTGCTCATTCTTGCGTGCTGCGACGAAGAACTCGATGTTGCGGTCCCTGCACGCGTCGGCGATATGGGTCGAGCATCCCGCGGAGTCGGTCCCCAGCCGCATCGGCTGCGCCGCAGCTTCGGCGCCGTCGCCGGGGCGGTGGCCCGCGGCGAAACGCTCGGGAAGCCCGGCGATGGCTGCGTCGAGCACCTCGACGTGATCCGCGATGCGGTTCGCGGCTGCGTTGCCGGGGCGCAGCTTGGCCCACAGCGGCTCCCCGTCGTCGGTCGAGCACACCATGGGGTGGAACCCGCAGCCGCCCTTGATATGGGGCGCGGCGCCGTGTTTGTTCTCCGAGTGGATCTCCACCAGCGCGGAATCGATGTCGAGCACCAACGCCACAGCCGGGTCAACCACGCGCCCCGACCATGCCCGGGCGCGCACGTCCGCGGCCGCTTCCCAGATGCGGTCGAGCTGTGCGGAGTCGATGCCGGTCATCGTGCGGTACGCGGTCGAGTCCGACGCGACCGGCCCGAACAGGCCCGGCTCAGCACGCAAATGCTCGATGTCGCTGCACGCCTCCCCGCCGCCCGCGAGCACCAAAGCGAGATGCGTCAACACCGTTCCCCGGTCATGAACCGGCGCACGCTCGCCGCGGTGCCCGACCGCTGCCGACAGCGCCGCGCCCAACCCCAGCGAGTCCGCGAAACCCCCCAGAACGAACAGCCCCGCACCCGACGCGATCCGCCCCCCGCCGCTGTCCAACCCCACATTTGCCACACCGCCAGCGTCCACCTCGGAAGTGCCCTTCTCTTTTGCACCGATCGTGCCCTAACAGCACACATCGTCGCAGGTCAGAAGGGCTTTTCCGCGGACGCGCACACCCCCAACCGCGAACCCCACGAAAAATCAGGGTTAGCTACCCGAAGCCGACCTCGGCAGGGCGCGGAGACGGTCCATGGCGATCGAACGAGGGCGTTTGCATGCCGACGCAGTAACACCGAGTCCCTACTGGGCGCGCCGCTTGCGTGTCCGAGTAGCCGCCTTCGTCGTGGCAATAAGGTCGTTCAGGACCTCAAGCATCATCAAAGCCCGGGCAGGCGAATCATCGATGAGCGCATGTGCTCTCGGATTCCTCCAAGCGGCGACGACGCCTTGGCAGAGGAACATGTGGCCGCGCTGCTCGCTCTCATCGCTCTTGGATCGCCCTCGATTGATGCGCAAGAGAGGATCGTTGGGCGAGAACGCAGTTGTCACGAGCGGGTCACCGTCCTCAGTTCTCCCGGTCCGAGATCGGATGCACTCGCAAAGTGCCTTTACCCCGGACTCGACCGCATCTGAGTAGTGCTTTGTCACGAATCGTGACCGAGTCGCCGAGCACAGGTCAGGATCAAGTACGCGACGGTCAAATTCGGAATCAAGATCGAACCTGGAACCAACGTCGGTTGCAACGGGCGAGTCATCAGCCGCTGCAGGCCGCCGAAAGTCCGATAGTTCGCCGACAAGCCGCTGCGCGAGCGATGCCGGTCCCGACCATCGGTTGTCGGTCACTTCGCGTACAAGTGCCTCGCCATGCTCGAGAAGATCTGATCGATCTTTTCCGGCGTCGCATCGGCCGGAATGTGGATCTGGATATCGAGGTGGACTGTGGGCCCACCGTTGGATTTTTCTGGCGGCGTCGGCGGTTCGCTTCCCGGGAGCTCTTGAGAGGCTGGAGTTTCCTCCGACTTCGGTGATACTGCGGCGGCCTTCTTCGCTGCTGGCGCATTCTTGGCCGCCCTGCCTGAGTCGATGACAATCAGCTCGGGGATCTGCTTGCTCGCGATCATGACGAACGTCGCCGACATCTGGCGTGCGCTCGACTCGCCGAAGCCCTTGTGATCAAACCAGGTTCTGACTCCTGCGACATCTGGGCTGCCGTCGGCATCGATCATGGCCCCGAGCGCGTTCGGATACACCTCATCCAGAATCTCTTGGCAGGCGTCTCCGTACGAGGTGTCAACGCGCCACTTGTTCCCCCGTTCGGTCAGCACACCGTCCTCGTCGATGAGTCCAAGTCGTCGCATCGGACTGACTGTGTTCCTTAGGGCGCTCTCAGGACTCGACATGCCCATCAGCGCCCCAACCACCTCGGGGGTGAACTTCGTTGAGGGCGCGGTCGCAGCTTTGGCTCGCAAAGTAGTCCATGCCTTTAGCGGTACCTTGGGGTATGGATTGGCTGCCATCGTCGCCTTTCATGAATGGAATTACATCAATGAGACTAGGCTGGCCATGCTATAGATGGTCACGAGCGATTGTGCAATCACAGAACCCCGGGCGATCGAAGTGGCTCGCGGCGGGCTGTTCGCTGGCTCCACCACTCGTGTGAAACGCTGCACCATGGCACGTATCAGGGTCATTCCCGACGACTCCTGGGACGGCCCGCTCGACGAGCTTCATCCCCGGGTCGTGGATCGCACCTACGGCCGGGTCGACAACATCCTCGCCGTGCACTCGCTGAACCCCCGTTCTATGGCGGCACATCAAGGCCTTTACGAATCGGCCATGGCCGGCACCGCGCCACTGCGCAAGGTCGAACGCGAGCTCATCGCCCTGGTCGTGAGCCTCACCAACGACTGCCACTACTGAATCGTCCACCACCGGCGCGGTCTGCGCCGACTCATCAACAACGACGAACTGGTCGCAGCCGATCGAGCACGACTGGACCACCGCCCCGCTGTCCCCCAAGCGCACCGCCATGCTCCGATTCGCCGTCAAGCTCACCGCCACCCCAGCCGCGACCATGAACGACGCCGATGTCGACGCGCTGCGAGAAGCCGGCTTCTCGGACCGGGACATCCTCGACATCGTCGAGGTGGTCGGCTACTACGCGTATGCCAACCGCATCGCCGACGGGCTCGGCCTCCAAACCGAAGACTGGATCCCCGACTGACCCGCAGCCGAGGTCAACCACCCGGCTCGAAGACAAGATCTGGAATCACAACCTCCCACTGGTCGCACTTCAGCTCGCTTGTGTACTGCGGGTCAGACTGGTTCTTGCCCCAGGTCGCAATGGCTGAAACGCTGGCTTCAACGAAGCGCATGCCGTTCGGAACCTCGAAACCGCCGGCCAGCACGCCGACGACTAACCCGCGGCGGTCGAGGATCTCCCATCGGTCATTGCGACGACGCATTTGCAGGGGATCTCCCGGTGACAGCGCCGCGATGCTGCGATGTATGCGGTCACCGTCTGGCTTGCGACCGGGGAAGCTGAGATACACATCTCGGAGGGTGAGGCTGCGGTAACTGCGACCCAGCTCCGCCGTTGGCGGCGGCAGTCTGACGGGACGGCGCCACAGCACCGAATCGCTGCCTTGGAGCGGCCCACCGAACGGATGGGCACTGCCCAAGCGCGACAGGGTCAGCGTCTGCTTGGCCCGGGTCATCGCCACGTAATACAGGCGGCGAGGTGCGTCGGCGTCCTCGTCGCGGCCGCGCCTGTCCCAGCCTCCATCGAGCACCGCCACGTGGTCGAACTCAAGGCCCTTGGCCCGATGCGCCGTCAACAGCAGCAATCCGCGCTGGCGCCGTCGAGTGTCGCGGCACCACTCCGCCAGCCATTCAATGACCGAGACCGCCGGCATCTCGGCGCCGCCTGTCTCGATGTCATATTCCTCGATGGCTTGGGACAGAAGTTCTGTCCACGGCCCCGACGGTTGGCGGTCCAGCCACGCCCTGAGATCACCGTTTCGAACCAGCGCTGTGCCGTGTTGTTGGATGTCGTGTCTGAGCGCCTGGGTCTCGCGCAAGTGCCACAGGCTCATCTCGTTCTCATTCGCGAGCTGCACCGGGGTGTTGTCCCGTATGCAGATGCTGCGAACCGGTTCGAGCTGGCTCCATTCGCGTGCAATCACCGCGCAGCGCGACCAGTCCCAGTCACGCGCAAGGCCGCACAGCCGGTCCAGCTCGGCCATCACCGCTTGCGCTTGGGAGATCCAACTGTTCCCCGATGGCAGAACCTGCACCCTGCCCGCGGCAACCTGATCCAGCTCACTCCAAGGTCCTCCAGCCGGGTCGCGTCGGCGCGCTCTGTCGCTGCTGATCGTGTGCTTGGCCTTCATGCGTGAGGTCGCCGGGGCAATGACCGCATTGGCGGCGTCGATGATGTGACCGCTGGAGCGGTAGTTATCGATCAAGTACTCGGTCTTGGCGTCGTAGTCCTGCTCGAAGCGTCGGATGAACTCCGGCGATGTCCCGTTGAACGAGTAGATGTTCTGGTCGTCGTCGCCCACAGCGAACAGGGTCAGCCGGGCGTCGGCATCAGATGCGGTTCGGCCCGCGAGCGCTGAGATCAGCCGGTACTCATCGTCGCCGATGTCTTGGTACTCGTCGACGAGTATCCACCGGAAACCTGCCAGCAGGCGCGTCCGTGACTCCTCGGCCTCTTCGGGTTCGAGCTCATCTCCTTGCAGCAGCGCGATGGCTTTCGCCATGACTTCGTTGAGCTTCTCCTCGAATTTGCTGTCGCTGGTCTGGCTCGCAGTCCCTGAGAAGCTGGCCCCGACGAGCCTCATAGCGAGCGAGTGGCATGTCAGCACCATCACGCCGTTCGCGTCATCACCGACCAGTTCGCGCAGACGCCGTCGAACGTCGGCCGCTGCATGCCGGTTGTAGGCGAGCGCCAAGATGCCCCGCGGGTTCTGGCGTTTCACCCGAATGAGATACGCGATGCGGTGCACCAGCACCCGGGTCTTGCCTGAGCCTGGACCCGCGAGCACCAACACATTCGTGGTTTCGCGATCATTTGCCACGATCGCTCGCTGCGCGCTGGACAGGTTCCCAACGATCGACTTCCACGACGCCGCCGTGGTCGGACGGTCGATCTCGGTGCGACGCCGAGGCAGCCAGCGGCGCACGAACTCGTCCTCGCCAAGCTCGAAATAGTCGAGCGACAAGCGCAACGCGTCGGCAACCTTGGTGAGGCCCTGCTCGGCGAATTCGGCCATCACATGGATCTGCCGCACAGTGCCGCCGTAGTGATCGTCAAGTTCGGTGAAGTCGGTTTGCCTGAAGCCTCGTGTCCCCGGCTCAAGCGAGATAGTCATCGCGGGGCGAAACACCGTGAGGCCTCTGTTCAGTCTGACAACCTCCTGTTCGTGGAGCCACATCAGTGCCCGCTCCATAAGCCTGCGGACATCCTTGGTGCCAGCACGCAGCGTCGAGTCAACCTCGATTGCCTCGTCGACGGCCTTCTGCAGGTCGCCGAGTGTCGTGGAGACGAGCAAATCGTTGCCTCGGCTTCCCGGCGGCAGTTTCGACAACAGGTGCTTCAGGAGCACGCCGGCTGCGCCACGGCGGCGCTGGGCGATGCTCTCGAGCGAGGACCATTCACGCTTGAGCGTCACCAAGACGCTTTCAACTCCGTGCTTGCGCACAGTGACGCTGCCTCTGCCGCCGCCATCGCCACGTCCGTCCTGGGCAATGCCCCCCAGGGTGCGGACGATGAGCTCAGGTCGTGCGTCGGCGAAACCTGCGTCGTGAAGTTCCTGAGCGGCTACCCGCAAGTTCAGCGGAGCAGAACCATCCAGAGGAAGATCAGGCGCCGACTCTTGCATCAAGCCGATCAGGGTTTCCTCCAAGCCGGAGGCCTCGGTGAGGCGGCTGTGAGACGGCCGTCGCACGCCGACATGAACGAACGCCGTCACGACGGTGTCATTCGTGGCGAGCCCGCGTTGTTCGAGGTCGTACAAGGCAGCTCGCAGCTTGTCCGAATTGAGACCGGCGACTCCCATCAGCGCGTCCGTCGAAATGCCGTCGTCAGGGTCCGCGTCAATCAGCGCCTTCACGATTGCCAACAGCGCAATTCGTTGACCCTCGTTGAGGTCACCACCGCCAAGCCTCGTGCGGGCCTCCTCGACGGTGCTGACGCGCAATGACGAAGGAAACACGCTCACCCGGTTCTCTTCGCGGGTCAGCAACTCCGCTTCTTCGAGCCATGCCACTGCTGTTCGCACCCGCGTGTCATCTGTTGATGAATCGCGGGTGAAGTCGTCCGCTTCATCCTCGGTGAGGATCTCACCGGACGTGGCCACGACCTCACCGGTTCGTCCGCTTCGGCGGTCGAGGGCGCGCAGCGACCGCAGCACCCCGTGGATCTCGCGCCGGGTGAGACGCGACCTCGCCGACAACCCGAACTGGCGCTCCACGTCATCTTCGGTGTAGAGCAGCACACAGTGCGCCTGCTGCTGGTCCCGGCCGGCCCGGCCTGCTTCTTGCAGGTAGTTCTCCAGTGAGGACGGGATATCGGCGTGGATGACCAGTCGCACGTCAGGCTTGTCGATGCCCATCCCGAACGCATTGGTGGCGGCGATGACCCGAAGCTCGCCGCCGATGAAGCGCTGTTGGATGGTCTTCTTCTCTTCGGGTTGCAAGCCGGCGTGGAAGCGGTCAGCGTCGATTCCTTGCGCCCCGAGGAATTCGGCGACCTCGCTGGTGCGCCTGCGGGTCGCGCAGTACACGATCGCCCCTCCCCGCAGGTGCTGCGGCAGATGGTGCTCCAGGGTCATCTTGATGTCTGGAAGCTTCATCGCAGTTGTCGTCGGCGACACAACAAAGTTCAGGTTGGTCCTGCGGGTTCCGCCGTCGAAAACGCGCATTTCGATGCCGAGGTGTCTGCGGAAGTACTCGCAGATTTCGGTCTTGACCTCCGGTTTGGCAGTTGCGGTCAGGCACAGCACCGGCGGCGCTCGCTCACTGTCGGACTTTTCGCGGATGAAACGCCCCACATAGCGGTAGTCGGGGCGGAAGTCGTGCCCCCATTTCGACAGGCAATGGGCTTCATCGAGCACCCAGGCACCGATTTCGCGTTGCGCTATGGCGCTGCGCACCGATGGGCTGCGCAGCTGCTCGGGGGAGATCAACACAATCGCTGCATCACCCAGCCGGACCTTGTTGAGCGCATCGGCGCGCTCGGGCAGCGACATCAACCCGTTGACGGTGACGCACGAGGTGATGCCTTGCTTCTCGAGACCGGCCACTTGGTCCGCCATGAGCGCCACGAGCGGCGAGATCACCACCGTCACCGCACCCGTCTTGTCGTAACGGGACAGCGCCGGCAACTGGTAGCACAGCGACTTGCCTGCACCGGTAGGCAGTATCGCCAGCACATCTTGGCCCGCCATCGCTGTCTCGACGATCCGCTGCTGCAATGACTCATCGGACTCCGGGTCAGCGGGCTGCTCTCGGAACGAATCGAAGCCGAACCATCGCTTGAGTTCCTGCACAGAGTTGTGGTGAGTGCGACACCATGCGCAGCGCTCGTCGTTGCATGCGTTGTCGCGCAGGCTCCGAACGAGCCGACTGGCGCCCGGGAACTGGTGGCGCACCCACGGCGGCATCACGGAGGCTCCTCCCGACACCGAGATCCATGCCACCGCGAACGCGAGGACCCAGCCGTGCTCAGGGGCGTCAGCGATCGCCCGTCGAAGCTGTGTCTGGCACGCGTGGTCGTCGAGGCAGCTGCGGATCGCCTCTCGCGCCCCGGACGCGCTGGGGCTCTGCGAGCCTCGCAACGCAGCGAAGAACAGGTCGAAGCCAGCCGATTGGGGGTCTCTGGTGGTCAGCCAGTGCCAAGCCGCCAGCGTTTCCGGCGGCACTTCGTGCAACGCCTCACGCTGATCGATGAACAACTGCAACGCCAGCCGTGCGTCGAGGTATGGATCGTTGCGTTCGCTGAGCGTCAGCGGAGCGTCCTTGTAGTGCTTGACGAGATGGTGGTAGGGGTTCCGAGGAAACGCCAGAGGATTGATCCACAGCGTGTCCAAGGCGGGCAACTGCAACAATCGCAGTCCAGGATCTGCTGTTCGCAGGATCGGCAGATCAAACTTGATCAGATTGTGGCCGAGTACAAACTCGGCACCTTCGGCCAGTGCGTCTAGCTCCCGAAGTGCCTGATCGGCAGAATCGACCCGCCTTTTCCCGACGACTTCGTCACCCTCGGTGACGACGAGGTTCGCATTGTCGGGCGCAGTCGATCTTGCATTCTTGAGCCTTCGTCTTTTTTTGGGATTCGGGCTGCTGGGCTCGGCGGGGTCAGGTTAGTAGCAGGCCGCGGGCTTCGAAGTTGGCGTAGTTGGTGAAGCCGTGGGCTCGGCGTCGCAGGACTTGGAGCAGGTTGTTCGTTCCCTCGATGCGTCCGTTGCTGGGCCGTCCTGTGTGGTGCCAGTCGAGGATCTGGGCATGCCAGGCGAGGAACGTGTCGACGGTGTCGCTGAACTCGGGTATCTGGCCGGTGCTGTAGATGTCCGCGAACCGGTCCAGGGCTGCCATCGCGCCGTCGTGGTCGTCGGCGAGATAGAGCTGGTGCAGCTCGCCGAGCGCTTCCCAGGCTGCTTTGAGCCGTGGATGGGCGGCGAACAGGGCGTCAAGGCGGGCCTGGTCGGCGGCGTCGAGCTTGTCGGGTCTGCGCATCAGCAGGAATCTCGCCCGGAACACGTCGCGGTCGAAAGCGGGCTTGGAGCCTTCGGGGCGGCGCTGGACGTCTCGGCGGACCGCGGTGAGCCCTGCTTGGAACCATCTGATGACGTGGAACCGGTCCAGGACGTGGCGGGCATGGCCGAGCTGGGCGTCGATCGCTGCTTTGTACGCCGCCGAGCCGTCGGACACCACGACCTTCACCGCCCGGCACCATCGGTGCCCTTGGGCGGCCAGGAACCCTGACAGTGCTGCCTGGCTGCGGTGGGGAACCATGGCGAGCACCTCGCCGGTGTCGCCGTTCACCAGTACCGTCACATAGCGGTGCCGCTTGCGGATCGAGGTCTCGTCCACCAGCAGCACCCGACACCTTTGCCGGCGCCGGCGGTCGCCGACCAGACCTGCATAGGCGACCACCAGCGCGTTGACCAGCTTCCAGCCCACTCCATGACGGCGGGCCGCCGAGCTGACCGTCATCGCACGGGCGTCTTTGACCAGCCGGCGCGCCAGACGCGCCGTGACACGGCCCTCGAACGCCGGGTGGTCCTCCATGAACCGCCGGCCGCCGCAGACCTCGCAGACCATGCGCCGCTGCTCGAACACCAGCACCACCGGCCGGCCCGACACCTCCAGGTCGCGGATCTCCCGGTCCCGGCGGTCATGGGCCTTCCCGCTCGGGGTCCCGCAATCAGGGCAACACGGGCGGCGCACCGTCGAGCGCACCCGCACCACCAGCCGCTCAGGCGCGTCGACCACCACCCCCAGCACCTCGACACGCGGCAGCCACAACCGCACCGACATAACATCACGCTTCATCGAGGCCCTCCAGGGTTCGGCGTCTGCAAACACCGATCCCAGCAGGGCCTCGACCCCTACAAGCGGACCCTCAACCCACCCTCATCCCAACAAAAGACGAAGGGCCGCATTCTTGGCCCACACGACACTCTGGCCGGTGTCGGCGCGCACACCCGCGAATGCGTAGATGCGGCCGCCATCGCCAGCGACTTCGAGGTCTAACGCCAGGCATCGGGACAGCGCTTCAGAAATAGTGGGCATGACTACGACATCATCCCCGATCTTGTCGGGACGTGACCACATAGGCGACGACTTCGCCGATTAGCCACACCTCCAGACGCGCGTAACGGCTGGAACAACCAACGGGCACCCGTCAATCGGGCTTGTCGGCCGAGACTGACGCAGGACTTCTGCACGTCTCGAGCGTGGCAACCCAACCTCGAGACGTTCGGCGCTCGGCCAGACTGAGCTTCTCAAGTTCAGCCATCGTCACGATGTCGTCGGACACATGCCGACCATGGGGCCAGCCTGATCGGGTCAAGCGGCTGATTTTCGCTGACATGGGGTGCCGAGGCGGTTCGCGGGGTCCGCTAGCAGTGTGGGACGCTGGCTCATGGCACGCATCACGGTCATTCCTGACGATGACTGGGACGGCGCGCTCGGCGAGCTTCATGCCCAGATCGTGGGTTACTGATCGGTTCGGCGAAGCCGCGATGCCATTCGCCAAGGGCCTCGATGGCCGCTTGACGGGAGTCACGCGATGAATATCCCGAAATGAGGCGTTGAGCCTCGGGTATACGATCCGCGGCATGCGCGAAGACGAGATCCGTCTCCGAGTCGGAGGCGAGGTCACCATCGAGCTCTTGTCCGGCGCCTTGGCGGAATTCACCAGAGCGCTGGATGCCGTCGAGGCGAGCCATGGCGCGAGCGTCCGCTGGGTCGTTGCCGGGCTCGACCATGGCAGTGCCACCGCCGTGGTGCGAGCCGTCCCCGCTGACGATCGCTCCGAAGCGCTCATCTTGCGCATGTGCATGAGCGTCGTAGAGGCCGGGCAGGCAGTCATGAGGGGCGAAGCCGACGTTGCATTGCCCGTGACCCGCCACATGACCAAGTTGCAGGCCTTCGCGAGCGGCGATCGGCCAGTCGCGATTGAATGCGCCAGCGGGGCGGTTGAGTTCATCTCTGGCGAAGCCGCCAAGCGAGCTGATGCCGAGATGGACCGCTTCGTGTCGTTGGGCACGATCCGGGGCCGCGTCGAGATGCTCTCGCATCGGCGCCGCCTTCACTTCAGCCTGTATGACCTCGTCAACGACTCTGCCGTGGCCTGCTTTCCCGCAGAGGACATGGAGCCCACAATGCGTGACGTGTGGGGTCACCTTGCCGACGTGACCGGCACAGTTCGACGCGACCCGGCGACCGATAGGCCGCACTCGATTCGAAACGTCACCAGCGTCGAGATCGTCGACGAGAGTCCCGGCACGTCCTACCGCTCGGCACGCGGCGTGCTCCAAACGCGGGAACCGGCTGAAGAGCTCGTTCGCCGAGTGCGGGATGACCAATAGCAGACAGCGCGTCTACCTTGACGCCAACGTGATCATCGCCTACCTGGCTGACGAAGCCGGCCGTGCGAGCGTCGCGGCGGCCTTGCTTGAAGATGCGCAGCGCGGGAACATTGAGCTGCTGACATCAGTTCTCTCAGTGACAGAAGTCGCGTTCATTGCGAGCGATCACGCGTCCGATGCCTCGAATGCCGACGAGAGCGCGATCGAGGCGCTTTGGTCCCCAGGGTCTCCGATCAGGCTGACGGACATCTCGATACGTATCGCTGAACGCGCTCGCTCCATCATCCGGACTGCCCGGTCAAAGGGCATGAGAAGTGTCAAACCTGCCGACGCGATTCATCTTGCATCGGCCGAAATCCACGGATGTGAACGGTTCTTCACATATGAACGCCAGACGACCCGAACCCAATGGGATGAACTCGTCGCGCCTGCGATCGCTGAGCCGTTCACAGACAGCCCGCAACTCGACCTCAGTTAGCGGGCCGGTGCTCAAGCGTGGCGACGGCTCGGCTGAACGATGCGAGCAGGCGCTCGACCCCAGCGGGATCACGCAGCACGCCGGACAGCAACGGGTGCACCGTCCAGCAATGCAGCAACAGACAAGGTGCCGTCGGTCGCACGCCGGGTTACCGGTCAGACGGGGTGCTCTTCGGGCGGTGCCAAGTTGATGCGCAGACGTGATGCCAGTTGCAGCAACTCCTCGTCGGTGCGGTCGGCGCCGAGGAACTCCACCAGCTCCTCTTGGCGCGGCTGGCCGAAGGCGAGGCGGTACGCAGCGAGGGACTTACGCAACTGCGGGACCGCTGCTGCGTCTCGGCTGAATGGCAGGACCGGCACATGGCGTTCGATCTTCGCTGGCCCTCGGTGGAACACCCAGTACGGCACCATCTCTCCGTCGGTCGGCCCCCTAGTGGCCGCCGCTGCGGCGAACAGTTCGTTCCAGAGATCGACGCCGGGGGCCAGGCCATTCGTGAGGAGGTCCGGGCCAAGCGTCGCGGCGATGTTGCGCCGGACGGCGTGGCCCTTGTACCTGTGAACGCGTCCCTCTCGCTGCTCCAAGTCCACGGGGTTGGAGGGCAGGTTCCAGTGGACCACTGCGTGACACCAGAGATGGAAGTCGAGGCCCTCTTGCCCGACTGAGGTGGAGGTGAGGACGAAGGGCCAGAACGGAGAGTTGAACGCCCTGGAAACGGATTCGACCCGGGCCTCGCCGCCCCCGTCCAGCGTCTGGTTGCCGAAGGCGACAGCGAATCGCGTGCGCATTGTGTGTCTGTCCAGGGCGACGCCTTGGCCGTTCCGCTCTCGGCGGGGGATGTCGACGCGGAACGAGGAGGTGCGAAGATCTAGGGCTTCCGCGACCGCGTAGCCGATGTCATCGGCTGCCGCAATGCGTCGATCATCGTCGCTCAAGCTCAGATGGCCGAGCCAGTCACGAAGCACATGGGCGTGCTCATCGAGTACGGCTTGGAGGTTGCCGTCGATCGAGTGTCGCAGGACATCGCGCCAGTATCGGCCGACGCCGTCTTCGGAGTCAGACTCGTCCGGCCTCCCGCCGACGACGACGCCTGTGACTTCCGGGGCGTTGAAGAAACCCCTGAACGCTGCGGCGATCCATGCAGCGTTCGACACCGTCGACTCGTGAGAGATCGGGAGCCCGACGGCCGCACTGACCGCCCGCAAGGCGCACTGCGCGGGCCCGCCGAGCGCAACCTCGGCGAGCACCTCCGCGAGGTCATCGGGTGGACGGCCGAGAGCCGTGTGGCCGTACTCGACCATCGACCGCGCCTCGGCAAGATGCGCTCGGAACGCGCTCCCGTCTTGGTCGCCCTCCCAGTGCGAGGCGCCGTCAGAGGCGAGCAGGAGGTCGATCGCCGAGGGGTGCAACTGCTGGTCGAGGTACAAGGGCGCAGCCCAGTACCACCTTCGATCCACGACGCCGTCGGTGGGCCCAGACCCAATGAGCGGTGCGATGGCGTCCGCTACTTGAGCTGCCACATCGGTGAGCACGTCCGAGACTTGGCGGCGCTCGCCTTGCCCCGTCTGTCGCGGGTAGCCAAGCTCGGCGAGACTCGGACTTGGCCATACGAAGAGAAACGCTGTCATCGTCGCTGCCCGGCGGGCTGCCCGCGCCTCCCCGGGTCTGGCCTCACTGGTGAAGCGCTCACTTGTGCGGAAATCGAGGCGCTGGCCACCACGTCGCCCGTATTCGGCTGTGTAACCGTGGCTGCGTCCGGCGAAGGCGTGACGCTCGGCCTCGAAACTAACGAGCGACGAGACGACCTTCGGCACAACTGCCCAGCTCGAGAAGATCAGGCGCTTTGTGAAGCTGGCAGCCTCAGGTGCCTCGTACACCGATCGGGTGTCGTAGTACCGAAGCGACGGGGGCATCCAGAGCAGCTCAAACGCACGATGGCGCTCCAGATCGTCGAGCAGCCAGCGAAGCCGCCCGTTCTGGGGGTCGATGCACTGATACGCCTCGACGTCCTCCCAACTCAATAGGCCAGGACCAGGATCGAACTTTCCATCGTCGGCGAGCCGGCCCTCGTCCGCGGCTTTCACGACGGCCTGCTTCAGCTTGTACCGCTCCATGAAGTTGACGAGGTACGGCCCGGACTTCCAGTACTCGGTGGGCTCGTGATGCTCCACCGTCTCGGCGAGGTCACCGATGCGCAAATAAGCGCGAAGGTCATCGGGCTCCACAGCTACTTGAGCGTCGAGCTCCCGGAGCATCCCGTCGCGGTCCGGTGTGGCCGCCAGCCGCTCTGTTCGTGCCATCACGTCGCGCAGCTCGGACCCGATGTCACCGCAGATTGACTCCGCGCCGGCGAATGACTCGACGGATGTGAGCGCAGATCGCAGAGCGGCAAAATGGCTCTGCAGCCGTTCGACTCGCGCCGGATCTTGGAACAGGAACGAACACGTGTCAACAAAGTCCGCGTAGTGGTCGCTGTCGATCTCATCAGCCGTCGTGTACATGCGATACGGGGTCGCCGAGAGCAGCAGCGTTCGGGTGGCGCGGCCAGTCTCGGGATCCTCGTAGTCGAAGAGGCGGTGGGCCAACTCGGCAGCGAAATTGTCGGGATCTGGCTGCAACAGGTCCTTGAACCGCTGGAACTCGTCCAGCACCACGAGATCGGGTTGGAGCGCCGCGATGCCGACGATCGCCATGATTCGGCGAACCTCACCGATCAGCTCCCGTCGGAGGTTCCACAGATCGTCAGGAAAGGCCCGCTTCCATTTCAACCCATCGACAAGCTTGTCGAACAGTGCGCGCAGCGTTGGTTTGGCATGGCGATTGCGTGACTCGTCAACCACCCCGAGTTCCTCGGTGAAGTCCCCGAGCGAGCCTGCGATTTGTGACCGATACCAGCGCTCTTTGGCGCGAAGGCGCTCATCGGGATCACCAGCCGTGATGCCTTCCCAGAAGATCCATCTAGCCGGGGCGGTCATGACGCCGGCACCCCAATGGGCGCGCAAGAACGTGTACGCCAAGCATCGCTCCCGGAACGTGCCTGTGCTGCGGCCAAACTTCAGCGACGTACCGGGCGTGATCGCAAGCAGATTGACGCCGGTCTGTGTGCCGTCACCGTCATTCAACTCCGCCAGGGGGAGCATGGCGAGCCGGCCGACGTCCTCGAGCGGCTCGATGCCTTTGGGGACGAGCTTGCGGAGGTTCTGGCGGGCGATCGCCGCGTTCGAGCAGACATAGACGATGTCATGGCGTGCATCGCCGATGCTTCCGAGATAATCGATGACCTGGGCGATGACGCCCTTGGCGACATGGGTCTTGCCAAGACCGACCTCGTCGGCCACCAAGAATCGGACCGCCGGATTCTGCTCATCGAACATCCGCTCGAATGTCCAGCGGGCGGTCCGCTGCTGGAAGTCCTTGAGATCGCCGAGGACCGCTTGGACGTCGATGTGCTGTCCAGTCACCGGGCGGCTGCTCCTGCGATTGCCACGTCATAGATGGCCGCCCACAGCTCGGCGAAGCCTGGTGGGAGCGCGCCATCCTCGGCCAGGTCCGACACGAGCGGGTGGAGCCCAGCGAGCTTTGCCGGGTCTCGCCGCATCGTTCTCAGCAATTTCTCCAAGACCGGCAGGCTCGCAGCACCGTGCCCGTCGCCAGAGGCGTCTGCGCCAACTCTCTCCACCGCCTCCAACAGGTCCATCTGCCCCGAGTCCTCATCGAGCAGCGCCAAGAGGTACCGAAGAAAACGCTCCGCATTCCCGACGAGTGCGCGCAGCAAGAACCGCTCACGGTGCTCTGGCACGTCGACCAACGGGACCGGCATCACGAACCCGGTCAGGGTGCTGTCCTCGTGAGCGAGCTCGAACGCGAGAAATCCGCTGATGGCCTCGAGGCTGGTCTCGAAGCGCACCTCGAAGGGCTTGCCCATGGCAACTCGTCGCCGATTGCCGGCCGATGCGAGCGGCCAGCAGTGGATCTCCGTTCCGTCGACAACCGGCACCGGCTCGGCTGATCGGTAGGTGACGGCCCATTCGGTACCGCTCTCGGTGACGAAGCCCTCGATCGGAAGCCGAGCGATGGCGCGGCGTGCGCTGACAAGCGACGCTGCCTCGGACGGATTGTCGACCGGCTCGGGTCCGCCATAGGTATTGAACAAATCGCGGAGGCCACGTTCGTCCTCCGTGCCGCCGCAGAGCCGATCGATGCCGAGCACTGCTGTGGGTCCGACCAGTTCAACGAGGATCTCGACGTTGCTGTTGAATGCGGCCCAGGTTGCGTTGGCGGAGCCGACGAACAGGCGTGCTCGGCCCTTGTCCTCGAAGGCGAAGACCTTGGCGTGCAGTCCGACGAGTGGACGGCCCGGGTCTTGGGGCGATGATCGTCCTTCTTCAGCTAGGAGATCGGCTGCACTGCCGTCGTCGAATGTGTACGCCGTGGCCACGTTGGCGAGTGCGCCCGGCACAAGAAGGTCGAGGGATTCCGCCCTGCTGACCAGTTCGTCGACCGGTGCCGGGTGCACTCGTTGGAAGAAGCCGTCGCTGACGAACGGCGAGATGATCAGTGACCGCTCGGCAGTGCCGGGCAGCGGTGAAGGCTGTTGGGTGATGCCCAGCACATGAATCCGCAGATCCTTCACACCTGTCGGCAGAGCGAATGCTGCGGTCCGCAGCGCTGCTGAGAGCGAGTGCACGCGCTGTTGGTGAGCTGGCGAGACAGCGCCGACCGCAGCGGTGAGGAGAACCTGGAACAATTCCCCTACAGGCTCGAGCACGGCACCGGTCGCATCCGCTGTCTCATCGAGGCGGAGCACCGTGTCCCAACTCGTATCGAATGTGAGATTCCGGCTGGCGATCAGCACACGCAGCCGCTGCTGCGGTGCTTGGCCGTCCGCCGGTTCATCACGAGCCTCGTAGCGAAGTACCCACACCTTGGGATGCACAATTCCGTGGTTCGGGGCGTCGACGGGGACAACCGCCCGCTCAAGGAAGGCGAAGACCCGTCGCGAGGGCGGCATGGCGATGTCGCCGACCTGGCTAAACACGGTGATCTTGCCGGCGTGGGACCGCAGAGCGTGAAGCAGCTCGATGGGCTCGTGTTGGCTTCCGTCGGAGACGATGCCGTCAGGCCCTGTAAGCGCGAACGCAGCAGGCGCCGCCAAGAGCGCCCGCAGGTCGAGCGTGAAGGTAACAGCCATCGCCGACTCGAAGCAGAAGCCGGCCGGTGGCCGCATCGCGTCGATGAGGGTCAGCCGGTTCGTGGGCTGGAGCATCAGGCGCCCGCCGTCAAGCCCGCAGCAATGTCTGCGAGATAGCTCCGAGTGATGCCCCATCGGTAGTCGAACTGGCCGCCAAACGATGCCTGGTTCCAGTTCTCCAGAGCGGCCCGATGGGCCAGCCGGGCTCGCTTTGACTTGAGGCGGATTTCCCGGTCGCGGATGCGTCGGTGGACCGCCGGGTCGTCGACGAAGCCCTCAGGGTCGTCCACTGCTCGCGTGACCATTGCGGTGACGAAATCTCGGGCACCGGCGCTGACACCGTGTTCGGCCAGAAAGCTCCAGAACTCGGGCAGGTCTGCGGCCCAGGAGCGAAAGTCCTCGTGCCCGTCGGCAATCAGCTGCGCCCAGTCGACGAGATGGTCGAGCTGGCGCGATTCGAGTTCGTGTGTGTCCCAGCCGAACTCTTGTCTCGCCTTGCGCGCAAGAAGCACGTTGTAGACGTGCTGTGGGCCGACGGTCAGCTCGGAAAAGCAGCGGGCGTGGCGCAGGACCTCGACGAGTTGATCGGGCATCCCGTTTGTCGGCAGTTCCCACGGGTAGGCGACGTCGGCCGCTAGGCCCGGCATGCCGCACAGGACGGCCAGCAGCGTGCCTTTGTGATGCCGTCGGATGTGATCTGCCAAGAGATGCGCCTCATCGGGGCCAAGGTCGAAGGTGATGTCGCCTTGCAAGAAGTCCTCCGGGGCGGGCGGGAGTTGCGCCCACATTGCCACCGTCCGCTTCGCCGCGTTGTTGTCGTCATCGCGTTCGGGCCGGTGTCGCCCAAGGGTGGCTGCCATCTGGCCGTATTCAGTGATGCTGAAGTCGAGCCGTCTCAGGCCCCAAGTCCCCATGCCGCCCCAGTAGGCCTCGCTCGGCATGCGCTTGAGATCCCGGCCAGCGGTGTAGCCGATGACCCCTTGGTTGGAACCCAGGTGACGGAGGCAATCGATGAGCCGCGCCTCGTCTTCGCGGAGCCTGCGGCGGTACTCCGCCGGAGAAACGCGCTGGGTCTCGAGGCCGGCGAAGATCCATGGCAGGAAAATGAAGTAACGGAGCCTGGTCTGGATGGTCGAGGTGCCCGGGCTGAGTATCGCCGAGAAGGCGTCGCGTACCGTGCCGAGGCCCAGAACGTCAAGAGTCCCGGGCCCCTCGAGCGCTCGCAGCAGCGTGCCCACTCGCTCGCGTGCCGCGTCATCGAGATCGAGCCAGCCAAGCGACGATGCGGGTGCGTAGGCGGTTGTCATCTCCAATGCCTGGCTCCTGTGGTGCCGTCACCGATTAGGTCGTCAACCGAGATCTTGCCTCAATTCGGGACGATCTGCGGTGGAGAAGCGCGCCGACTCGAACCGCCGATGTCGCACCCCAAGAAGCCCGATCGACTGACATTGAGCGAGCCTTGGGGACTCAATAGACGTCACGACCCGTTGACCAACGGCAGCACCCACCATCCAAGGAACGCCGGGAGGCACACGTAGCTGCAGATGAGGCCTGCCATCGCAATGCGCCGGCCCTTCACTGCAAACTTCTTCGCTCGGTGTCGACCTAGGTGGCCCATGACCACACCGAAGGGCGCAGTCAACCCATTGCTCAGGAATGCCACGATCCCGAGGACGAGCGCCATGGTTGCTGTGGGATTGCTGCCCAGTCGGTCGCGACGCTCCTTGCCTCTCGAGCGGTAAGCGCGAACCGGGGACGTGGGCTCCTGGGGCGAGGGGGCATTTGGCGGTCGAGCATCATGTCGCGGGAAAGTGGGTTCGTGCCCCACCGCGATCGGGTCTTGGCCAATCGAATCTGGGCTCGGAAATGGCGCGGTCGAATTGGGGTGCGACGACGGAGCGGTGTTCGGAGCCTCCACAGATCTCACCGGGCGAGGCGACTTGCGGTCAGGTTGTGTTGATCTCCGTCGGCCGTCTTGGCTCTTATTCCAGGCACCGCCTTCCAAGCGCTTCAAGAGATTCGCCTTGGCGTCCCAGCTCTCGTCGAGCGCTGCTCCCATCTCGCTCGCGACACGCTGAGCCTCATCACCGACGACTTGCGCTACGAGCTCCGTGTTGTGATGCAGCCCCTGATTGGTCAGGTTGGCTGAACCTATGACGACGCCGGCCGGGCGACCTCCGGCACCGTGTGGCATCACCGCCCACGCCTTCGCATGCACGGTCCGGTAGCCACCCTTGCGTCGATACCAGTTTGTGACCTTCACGTCGGCACGCTTGATGAAGCGAATCGCCCCTGCACGGTCCGCTGGGGAGACCCTGTCAGTCGCGAACCCGGTTCGTGTGTCCCCAATCAGCAGTCGGACCGGTCGCCCGACGGTTTGTTCATTCAGCCAGCGCAGCCCTGCAGCCGAGGCATAGCCGACGAGAGCCCAGACCTCGCCAGTTGGACATTCCCTCATCAACCGCTCGATGCGGTCCACCGCCTGAGTCACGTGGGCGGAGTCTATGAGCGGAACCAAAGTGCTGATCTTCGGTTCCGCGAAGCGGAGCGCGCCCGTGTGAAACGCTGCACCATGGCACGCATCACGGTCATTCCTGACGACGCTTGGGACGGCGAGCTCGGCGAGCTGCATCCCCGGGTCGTGGACCGCACCTACGGCCGGGTCGACCACATCTTGGCCATCCACTCGCTGAACCCCCGCTCCATGGCAGCACACCAAAGCCTCTACGAATCGGCCATGGCCGGCACCGCGACGCTGCGCAAGGTCGAACGCGAGCTCATCGCCCTGGTCGTCAGCCTCGCCAACGACTGCCACTACTGAGTGGTCCACCACCGGCGCGGTCTGCGCCGGCTCATCAACAACGACGAACTTGTCGCCGCCGTCGAGCACGACTGGACCACCGCCCCGCTGTCGCCCAAGCGCACCGCCATGCTGCGCTTTGCGGTCAAGCTCACCGAAACCCCGGGCGCAATGAACGACGCCGACGCCGACGCCCTGCGAGCAGCCGGCTTCTCGGACCGGGACATCCTCGACATCGTCGAGGTCGTCGGCTACTACGCCTACGCCAACCGCATCGCCGACGGGCTCGGCCTCGAAACCGAATCCTGGATCCCCGAATGACCCGCAACATGACAAACGAAACAGCACGCTCCATCTCCGAGGTCGTCGCCAACGATCTGTGCATCGGCTGCGGGCTGTGCGAGGCGCTCACCGGCGGCAGGGTCGCGATGGTGATGACACCGGTGGGGTCGCTGCGGCCCTCGCCTACCGATGCGTTCACACGCCACGAGGAGACCCAGCTCATGGCCGCGTGCCCGGGCACCGTGGCGCAGGCTCGAGCCGAGGACGGCATCGCTGTCGATCCCGTGTGGGGAGCCCACCGGTGGATGTCCTATGCGTGGGCCGGCCGGCCTGACACGCGCCATCGCGCCGCGACCGGCGGCGTGCTGACCGCATTGGGCGCCCATGCGCTGAACACCGGCCGGGCGGATTTCGTGCTCCATGTCGGGGCCGACCCCGAACGGCCCATGCGCAGCCGTTGGGTCCTGTCGCCCGACCCCGACTCGATCCGGGCCAACACCAACTCGCGCTACGGACCGACTGCGCCGCTCTCCGGCCTCGCCGCAGCGCTGGAGCGCCGGCGTCGGTTCGCCATCATTGCGAAGCCCTGCGACCTCGGGGCCGTGCACGCCCTCTCGAAGTCTGACCCGCGTGTCGACGAGCTGTGCGTGATCCGCCTGGCGCTCGTCTGCGGCGGCCAGTCGCGCCTGTCAAAGTCGCAGGCGGTCCTCCACGAATTCGGCATCGACGAAGGCGAACTCACGCTGTTCCGCTACCGCGGGCATGGCAACCCGGGACCGACGGTCGTCGAGACCGCCGCCGGCGATCGCTACGCCAAGACCTACTTGGACATGTGGGAAGACGAGTCCGGCTGGGACGTCGAGACCCGCTGCAAGCTGTGCCCCGACGCTCTGGGCGAAGCCGCCGATGTCGCCGCGGCCGATGTCTGGCCGGGGGGTTCGCCAACCGGCGAGGACGAGGGGTTCAACGGCATCGTCGTCCGCACGGCAGTCGGCGAGGAACTTGTGGCTTCGGCTGTCGCATCGGGAGACCTCGTGCTCGGCGACCCCATCACGCCCCGCCAATTCGACGGCCTCCAGCCGCACCAGGTACGCAAGAAAGAGGCCCTGGCCGCTCGCTACCAGGGGCTGTGCGACTCCGGTGTCGCCCCTATCGAGACCCACGGCCTGCGGATTTCCGAACTCGGCCGGCGGACGGACGCAGAAAGGTTCGCACAACAGCGCTCCGGTGCCCAGCGAAGGATCGAAGCGGCACGATCCCGCCTGCTCTCAGACTGACCTGCGGCCCCGCCGCGCTTGAGCTGCCTACTCCTTGTGAAGCGTTATGTGTATTGCAAGATCACTGAGTCAATGATATATCTATACTCATTCAGATCTCATAATGATATATATATATATCAGAATATGCCAGCAGGTGACCTGTGCTGCGAGACCAACGAGCCCAATCACGACGCCGCCTCGACCAGCGTTTCAGTCGGCACGGCAACCTGTCCGAACTCGCCCCACCCACCCAAGGATGGATCCGAACGCTGCGTGACGCGCTGGGGATGACCAGCGGCGACCTGGCTCGCCGCATGGGCGTTCACCAGTCACGCGTCCCCGCAATTGAACGCGGTGAACGGGAACAAACCATCAAGATCGACACACTCGCCCGGGCTGCCGATGCCATGAACTGCGATCTCGTCTACGTACTCGTGCCTCGCACCGGCCTCGACGAAATGGTCGCTGATCAGGCCCTGCGCAGGGCCATCAAGCACCTGCGAAACGTCACTGCTCATTCACGGCTTGAGGACCAAGAGGTCACTCCCGACGAACTTGAAGCTCAGATCGCGGACCTCGCCGCTGAGTTCCGACAGCGGCGTGATCTCTGGCGAACTGCGCACGACAACCGCCGATGAGCGACCTCTCCGCCCCGCTCGGGGACGGACATACGCTGCTGCCCGACGATGACCGAGCCGGCCTGCTTCAGCCGGACATCGCGACACGACAAGAACTCTTCGCCGCTGAGCAGCGCAACATCGCCACGGCCCTGCTGCGCCCGCAGCCGACACTGCCGGTGCTTCTCGACGACAGGTACCTACGCGGCCTTCACAAAGCCATGTTCGGCGAAGTTTTGGCCCGGGCTGGCCGGTATCGGCGGTCGGAAACCAACATCGGCATTCCACCGACGTACATCACTGAGGAAGTGCGGAAGGTCGTAGATGACGCTGCCACATGGGTGGAGCACAAGACGTACGAGCCTGACGAACTTGCAGTCCGATTCCACCATCGTCTTGTCGACATCCACCCCTTCGCCAACGGCAACGGCAGGCACAGTCGCATCAGCGCCGACTTGCTCATTGCGAACCTCGGCCGGGCCGCATTCAGCTCGGGCCACAACCTCGGCTTGCCGACAGAAACACGCCGCCAGCGCTACCTCGCAGCGTTGCACTCGGCCGATGCGGGTGAGATTGACGACCTCGTCTCATTCGCCCGCAGCTGAGCCGAGACGATCGTCAGCGTTGTTCTCGTCGACCGTGTCGGGCAAAGTCAGCTTCAGGACGAACGTCGGCGACACGTCGGCGGCCGCTCGGCCCGCGCACGAGATCACCGTGCATCTGCCGCCTTTCGGAACTCATCGATTGACCTCCAGGGTGGCACTAGCTTTCGCGGCCATGCTCCGCCTGATGTCTCGATCCCGTCATGCTGTGCTGGTCGTCAGTCTCGCCGTTGCACTGTTCGCGGCCCCCTGCTCGTCCGATGCAGCGGATGCTCCCGTCGAACCTGATGATGCCGAACAGCTCCCGTCGGTAGTTGATGCGGTGGTCCCCGCCGAATCGCCGCCCTCCGAAGCGCGCATCGAAACCCTGCTGGCGACACCCGATCCGGTCGCTCCGATTCGCGAGCACACCGTGAGCCTGTTCGAAGGGGCTTACGAGTGGGTGTTCGCAAACGGGACCCGCGTCGTATTCGCCCCCTCCGATCTCGAGTCCAACTACGTGGACATGACGGCGCAGAGCCTGGGCGGCTAGTCGCAGCTGCCGGTGGGCAGCGCAGGGCTGCGCGACGCCATCACCGGCGCAGTCAACACCAGCGTCATGGTCGACTACTACGAGTGGGAATTCGACGAGAATCCCGCCGGAACTACGGCTACAACAAGCTCCACGGGGTCAAGTGCGCCCGCTTCTCACCGAGCAGGTCGAAATCCTGCAGACCCACAAGGACAACTACGACAACAACCCGCATTGGACCGCCGTAGTCGAATTGGACGACGCGCGCTACCAAGACAGCCCCTGGTACCACTTCAACCTGACCCAGGAAGAGATCGACGCTGATGACAGGCATTCGGGCCTCTCCCTGCAGTTCGGCGCCGAAGTGCCAGTCACGGTGAAGACCATGGTCATTGCCGATCTCATATCCACCCTGCTGGACGACCTGCTCGAGAGCGCTGTCCGGGAGGAACTCGGCGAGCCCTACACCGTCGGGGCCTCCTTGTGGCCGCTCATCGAAGTCGGCATGTGGGACAACTACCTCAGGGCGTCAGTCCCCACGGAAAGCCTCGAGCAGACCAACTCGACGGTCGTCGAGACCGTCGCCGCGTTAATCGCCAGCAGGCCAGCCGAGGCCGACCTGGCCCAAGCAAAATCGGCGCTGCGGGACCGCTACCAGCTCGACCGCAACAGCGAGATTATCGAGGCGCTGCTGCAACGCCGCCACCTCG
This sequence comes from Candidatus Poriferisodalis sp., assembly GCF_965237655.1. Lineage (GTDB taxonomy): Bacteria > Actinomycetota > Acidimicrobiia > Acidimicrobiales > Poriferisodalaceae > Poriferisodalis. Next base: position 94,959 of record NZ_CBDEGB010000002.1, on the reverse strand, counting down.
ACGATGCACTCGTCGGCACGCCCGAACATCGGCTCGCGGTCCTCGACGAGATCACCACCGCCGACGTCCAGCGGTACGTGTCACTGTTCTTCAACCTCGACAACCGCATCGAACTGTTCCTCAGCGCCGAATAGCAGGACGAAGATATAGGGCCATGGCACGTTGGACCGACTTCGGAGTCCGCCACAACCCGCCGATGAGCGGGCGCACGGTTGTCACCGAGATCGCTCCACCGCTGATTCCCTTCGTGGACGAGCGGGTCGCCCTGCGCGGCAGCCCGTTCCTCGGCATCACCACCGACGGGAACCCCCGGCGAGGGCTCTTCGAGCTGAAGCCGACCGGGAAATCGCTCACCCCGCTCGCCGAAGCCGCAAGTGCCTTCCTGGACGGGCTCACCAGCGAGCAGCGGGCTCGCGCACAACAGCCTCTCGAAAGCGAGGACTGGCGCGCGTGGATCAACGTGCACATGAACTTCTTCCGCCACGGGGTGATGCTCGAGGACCTGGACCTCGCAGGGCGCCAGCGGGCCCTCGACCTGCTGCGTGCGACGCTGTCGGCGCGGGGGTTCGGCCAGGCCCGCGACATCATGCGCCTGAACGAGCTCCTCCGCGACGTCACCGCAAGCCCAGACGAGTTCGGCGAGTGGCTGTACTTCGTGACCGTGTTCGGCAACCCCTCCTCGGACGAGCCGTGGGGCTGGCAGATCGACGGTCACCACCTGGTTGTCAACTGCGTCGTCGTCGGCGATCAGATGGTCCTCACACCGACGTTCATGGAATCGGAGCCGCGGGCTGCCGACGCCCGCCAGCACGACGAGCGGAGCGCCCCCACCGCACGCTGTCGCCGCGGACGAACGCCGGGGGTCAGTGCTTCGGGCGATCGTCTTCGGAGTCGTCGTCATGCAAGACCGCGTGCGTGACAGCTTCGCTGTCCGGCTCGGGCACTTCGAAGTGGCCGAGAGCATGGGCGATGAGCGCATCGAGGGCTGCCTGCCGCTCAGCGACGACATGGTCGACGAGCCCGTCGCGCTCCAGATCGGCGGCGTCGGCGGGGTCGGCCGCCCAAGCGAGCACCGCTATCTCAGGGTTGTGCTCACGTGCGACGCGGGCGAATTGTTCGACGGCGAACGGCGGGCTGTCCACGGCGAGAGCAACCCGGGCGTCACGCAAGCCTGCCCGGTCTGCGATGAATTGACGCGACACGTCGCCTGCCACCACCGTGCGGCCTGTCGCGGCTGCCCATTGCTGTGCTGCTGGGTCCATCGAGACGACGGTGTGGGGCACGTTCGCCAACTCCAGGGCAGCCACGATCCGGCGGGCCCGGGGCCCGAAGCCGTTCACGACAGCGTGGTCGCGCAGCGGCTCGTGCTCGCCGGGATCTGGTTCGCGGGCGGAGTGACCTAGCGGGCGATCCTTCCAGTCGTCGCTGTCGCCTGTCTCGAGCCGCGCCGCGAGAGACTCACCGAAGCGCACGCTGTAAGGGCCAAGTGCCATCAGCAGAACGGCAACCGATATGAAGGCATCGGTGCCGTCTTGCAGACCCGCAGGCATCAGCCCGACTTCCTCGCCGGCTCGTTCGAGCACGAAGGAGAACTCGCCGATCTGGGCAAGCACCATTGCCGAGGAAACGACTACGGCTCGGGGCTGCCGCAGCAGCACTCCGGCGACTGCAGTGGCGAACAGCTTGACGGCGACAACACCGAGCGCCAAGCCGATCACCAACGGCAGGTTGCTCGCGAGAAATCTGGCGTCGACGAGCATGCCGATCGACACGAAGAACGTCGCGGAGAAGAGAATCTGCAGCGGCATCACCTCGCCGAGGGCCCTCGCCGCGACGCGACTCTCGCTCACCATCAGCCCCGCAAGGAACGCGCCCAATGAGATCGAGACATCAAGCAGGCTGGTCACGTACGCGGTCCCGAAACAGATCGCCAAGATGGTCAGCAGGAACACCTCTGTCGACTGGTGCCGTGCCAAGAGCCTCAGGATTGCGGGGACCAGCGTGCGGGCGACGAAGACCACGGCGACGATGATCCCGACCGCTTTGGCCAACGCGACCCCCACGTCGGCGGGACCCGTCGTCTGGCGGCTCAGCAGCGGCACGAACAGCACCATGGCGACGATGGCCAAGTCTTGAAAGATCAGCAGGGCGACCGACATATTGCCCATCGGCGATGTCGTGGCACGCCGCTCAGCGAGCACCTTGAGCACGATCGCCGTGCTGCTGAGCGAGACGAGCAACCCGGTGAAGACCGATGTTCGCCAATCGACGCCGAAGGCGGCGACGATCGCTGTGACGACTCCGGTGGTCAGGACCACCTGAATGGCGCCGCCGCCCAGAAACAGCGACGCCAATCGGCGTACCCGATCGAGACTGAATTCGATCCCGAGGGTGAACAGCAACAGCATCACGCCGATGTCCGCTGACTGGTCAACGAGATCGATGTCGCCGATGAGGCCGAAGCCGCCGGGTCCGATCACCACACCCGCGATCAGGAAGCCGACGATTGGCAAGACACCGAACCGCGAAGACAGGAAAGCGATCAGCGTTCCTGCTACCAGCAGAATCGCAAGTTCGGTCAACAGCGGTGGTGCTGACGCAGCCATCAGCATTTGTCTTGGAGGCTATTGGTGCCAGCGTCAGCCGTGGAGCCCGCATCGGGCGACCGCAAACGCGGCTCGTCACGCCGGTTCCGCCTGGCTCGCGGATGCCAACTGCATCGCCGACGGGCTCGGCCTCGAAACCGAATCCTGGATCCCCGACTGACCCGCAACCCAACCCAGCCCACAATGAGAAGAGCCTGGAAGCACGGCTAGCTCGGTTCGTAGAACTGGACGTAGAACTCGGCGCTCGCATCGGGCTCGACGTGGTGGCGGACGCGGGGAACGATCGGGACTCGACTGCCGGCCGTAGCGACGATCCGCCGCGGTGTCTCGTCGACGAAGAGCACCGAGCCGGCGAGCACAACGAGTTCGGCCCATGTGGTCGTGACGTGTGCCTTCGTCAGCGCGGCAGGCACCGTGTCCAGGCTGAATGTGGGTGTGCGGCGCCCTCGGACCGCCGAGGCCGGGACTTCCGGCCCGTCGCTGCTCTCGATCACCGAACTCGCCCGCGACTGGTCACGAAGCGCGTGCCACGACACGAACGTCGGCGTCGAGAGCAGCTGCAATTCGTTGCAGTGTGCGGGTGGTAGGACTTGTCGCACCACGTTCGATCCGACTGATGTCAGCCTGATCGATGCCGCAGCGCTCAGCCAACTCAGCCTGGATCAGATCGTGCTGTTCGCGCAGCGCCACGACCTGCAACCCGATCTCGTACGCCTGTGCAAGCACCTCGGCCTGCACCGCAGCGTCTGGGCCAAGTCGCGCTCGGCGTGCCGCAGTCGCTTCGTCGTATGTGCGCGCCATCAGCGGATGCCTCCTTGCCGACCAGTATGGGTAATTCCCCATGCGCTGCCAACCGTTCGCTGATCTGGCACGACGCTGACGCTGCTCGAGGTCCGCGATGGCGCCCGAGGGTCGGCCACCACTCGACAGCATGTGCGCGACGGTGCCGAGATTGAGCTTCCGCCTACCCTTGGAAATGCAGCGCAGGCCAAGTTCGAGCGGGAGTAGGGTGCGCGCCATGGCGACGAGAATCAGTCCACGGACCGGTTACCTGTTCGCTGCACCGAGCGGGTTGCACGGCGCTGCTCGGATCTTCGACTTCTGGGGTGTCTACGACGACTACAACCTCAGCGACGAACCAGAGAACGACCTCCTGCTCGCGATATTCCAAGACTGGCTGACAATGGAGGAGGATGCGCACGCGGCGCTCATGGCATCGTCGGGAGTCCATCCCGAGTGAGCGATCCGAGTTCGGACGCTGACGACTCCGACGACGCACTCCCTGTACCGGCTCAGCCCGAGCCCACCGAGTCCGAGGCGACGAAGCCCGACGTGGGACACGAGACCTCGCTGACCGCGATCTCGATCAGCCAGATCACGCGCCAGGTGCAACTGTTCGTGCCGTCAATGATCCAGGTCATCGGCGACGTAGCCGACAGGCATCCGGATATCGCACACAAGATCGTCGACGACATCATCGACAAGGGTCAGCACCGCCAAGAAATTGAGCGCGTTGTAGTCCGAGGAAACGACCGGCGTGCAGACCGGGGCCAGCTGCTCGCATGGATCTTCGCTGTTCTCGCGTTGTTCTGTGGATTCGTCCTGATCATGACTGATCGTTCGTCCTACGGCATCGCCGTCATTGTCACAGCTGTCGCGCCACTGGTCGGTGTCAACCTCATCGGCCGATATGTCGCGCAACGGGAACGTCGTCGGAAGATGACTCTGCCTGTGATTCAAGACGTGGACGAGGAGCCGCCGGAACCCGATGAAGGCGACTGAACGGCGCGCTCGGCGAGCTTCATCCCCGGGTCGTTGATCGCACCGACGGCCGGGTCGACAACATCGGGGACATCGTCGAGGTGGTCGGCTACTACGCGTACGCCAACCGGATCGCCGACGGGCTCGGCCTTGAAACCGAATCCTGGATCCCCGACTGATCCGCAACCCAACCCAGCCCACAATCAAGAAGGCCCGGAAACGTTGCGCACGGGCAGGCTCGACGGCTTGTGTTCGGCGACTACGGATCGATTCGAGGGCCTGCTGTACTCCGGCACATCACACTTGTTGCGGAGCCCGGCCAGACAGGGCGACGTCCTCGCGGCCGCCTGCTGCGTCACTCTCGGCCAAGGCCATGGCCCGCCGGCTCGAAACGATTCCCATCACCCCCAGCGGCAAATACAGCAACGTACCGACGTGCCGCCAGGTGTACGCGAGGCCGAACTCAGGGGCGCTCGTGTGCCCGGACAGCCATTCACGAGCAACCAGAGCGCGAAATCGGGCATGCGACACCAGCAACAAGCAAGCAGACGCCACCATCAACAGCACCAGAACAAGCCTGCCATGAGGCACCGCTGCGCTCGTCGGAATACCCGCCTGTCCGTGCAGCCAGAACCCAGCGGCGGCCGAGAATCCCACGATGAACTTGACCCAATTCGAGATTCCGTCATCGCGCGGACCGATCAGCCGTCCGTCCGCCCAGCGAGGCCGGCGCCATACGGAGCCACGTCGAGAACCGTCGAGCCGACGACGGTCTCCGCAAGCGCGTCGCAGCGTCGATGGAACCCCTTCAAGGGATTCTCGGCCGACTGGCCAGCTAGGGCACACGAATCACCTCGCACTCGATGACGTCGTGATGATCGCAGCAGCAGTCCTTCGCATCGAAACCGAACTCTGAACTACCCACTGATCCGCAACCCCATCCAACCACGAAACAGACAGCCCGCGGCCGGCTAAGTTCCCAGCCCCAACACAACCACAGCCGCAGCCTGTCCGTTCCGTCGACCCGTCGGCCATCACAGGGGTCGCCTCACCACGGTCAGCCATCACACGAATTCCAGATCGGCAGTCGTATCCTGCGGGCACGACCGCTCTGCGCTCCCCCGTGCTGGTGGTGTCAATCGACGGATTGGCTCCCCGCCACATCACGCGTGCCACCATGCCCGCGCTGACCACCCTGGCGCTCGAAGGGGCGTCGTGCTTCAACGCACGCACTGTGACGCCGCCATGGACACTCCCGGTCCACGCCTCGATCTTCCGGGGCGTTGATCCCGCCGCCCACGGGTTGACCGACAACACGCCGGCGCCACTGCGCACCGACGCGCCCTCGTTCCTGAAAGCGGCCCGGCAGGCCGGTCGCTCCACCGCGATGTTCGTCAGCTGGCTGCCGCTCGACACTGTGATTGAGCCCGACGCGGCCAACCAGCGGTTCGTGATCGACGGCGGCCATGACCTTGACGACGACCGCCGCACGGTCGACACCGCGATCGCGGCCATCACCGACGGTCGCCACGACCTCACGTTCGTGTATCTCTGCCGGCCCGACCTCGACGGTCATGCCCATGGCTGGGACAGCGCCTCCTACATCGCCGCGGCCACGCAATCAGACACAGCGCTGGCCCGGCTGCTCGACGCGGCCGGACCCGAGGCATCGGTGCTGGTGAGCACCGACCACGGCGGGCTCGGCACCAACCACACCGACCAAGTCCCCGAAGTGCTGGACACCTTAGTGGTGGTGCGGGCGCCGGGCCGCGTCCCGGCCGCCTCGGGCTGGCCGACCGCTTCGCCCCTCGATGTCGCCCCGACCGTCGCCGACCTGTGCGGATTCGCGCCCGACCCCCGCTGGGAAGGGTCGACGCTGCTTGGCCGGGAACTCCCGCTCGCCGACGTCCTGATGGACCTGCTGGCCGCTACCGCCCTCGAGTCCTACGGCGAGCAGGTGACGATGCTCGACCACGCACTGCAGACCGCCGCCGGGGCCGCTGCGGACGGTGCCGGCGATGAGATGGTGCTCGCCTGCCTGCTGCACGATCTCGGACACATCCTGGGCAACGCCGGCGAGTGGGGTCTGCCCAGCCACGCCGAGGTCGGGGCCCGGGCCCTCGGACCGCTCCTGTCCCCCGCTGTCGTCGAGCCCATCCGGCACCACGTCACCGCCAAGCGGTACCGCGTGACAGTCGAGCCGGCCTACCGCGAGCGCCTCAGCAAGGCCTCGCAGATGTCGTTGGCCGAGCAGGGAGGCCCGCTGGGTCCAGACGACACCGAGGCGTTCGCAGCCGGCGCTTTCGCCGCCGAGGCAATTCGGCTGCGCGCTTACGACGACGTCGGCAAGGTGGACGGTCTCAAGGTCGACGGCGGGGCCAAAGCTCCGCTCGAGACCTACCGGGGCCTGATTGCCGCAGCGCTCGCGCCGCAGCGTCCGATCGATCCGGCGTGGGCACGCGACGCCTGCCGGTGCGCCGAGTGCCGCGACTCCCGCAACGATCAACACCTCATCGATGCCACGGTGTTGGAGGGATGGACCGTGGTCCGTACCGACCGCGCTGTCCGTACCGACCGCACCGACGACGAGCTCACCGTCACCCTGCATCACCGTTCGGGTGAGCGGCACGTCTGCCGCATTCCCGCCACAGAACTCGCCGACGTGCAAGCCGAGCCGTGGCCGCCGGCGTTCGCAAAGCAGCTTCGTGCCGACGCCACGAGCTGGACCGGTGATTACGTCCCGTTCGTCGACCAACTCGCCCGGCGCGGCATCGCCCTCTTCGGTGATTGCGGGGTCGAGCCCGCAACGGTCCTCGAGGTCGGCAACACCATCGGGTTCGTGCGAGATACCAACTATGGCGCCCTCTTCGACGTCATCGCCGAACCCGACCCCGTCAACCTCGCCTACACCCCGCTCGGCCTGCCCGCCCACACCGACAACCCGTATCGCAAGCCGTGCCCGACCGTGCAGTTGCTGCACTGCCTGACCGCGGCCGCCGACGGCGGCGCCAGCCGGTTCGTCGACGGCTTCGCCGCTGCCACGCACCTCCGACAAAGCGACCCCGCCGCGTTCGGGACGCTGACGACGACCGACGTCACCTTCCGCTTCCGCAGCGCGGAAGCAGATCTGCAGGCCCGGCGCCCACTCATCGAACTCGACCGCGACGGGACAGTGCAGGCCATCAGCGTCAACAACCGCTCGATGGAGCCCCTGCCGGCCAACCGAGCCGAAACCGCGACGTTCTACGGCGCGTACCGCACCTTCATCGACCTCCTCGACCGCGACGACTTCGCGATCGAGATCACCCTGCGCCCCGGTGAGCTAGTGGGGTTCGACAACCGTCGGATCTTGCACGGCCGGCGGGCGTTCCGATCAACCGACCACCGGCACCTGCAGGGCTGCTACATCGACATCGACGCCATCCGCTCGGCCGCACGACTCGCGAGCATCGGACGAGTTCGGCCCACGTGGTCGTGACGTGTGCTCTCGTGAGCGCAGCAGGCACGGTGTCGCGGCTAGATGAGGGTGTACAGCGGCCACTGCCCCCGCGCGGCCGGCCAAGCGCCCGGCGCAAACGCAAACACGCAGGATGCACAGAACCCCGTGAACCAGATCATCCGCAGCCAGGCTCGTACCGAGAAGTGGTTGGGCAGCCGCTGCACGAAGGGTGCGAACGCGGTCAAGCTGAGCGACAGCACGAGCACTCCCATCACCAGGCCCCAGCGGCTGGCGAACGGAACCACCAGCTGATCGCTGCGCCGAGCAGCATCGCCGGCACGCACACCAAGAACCAGTGCCCCACCCCCGTACGCCAGCGCATCTGCAGTCCGCGACCCTTCGGCGTCAGCGGGCGGCGCGGGCTCGGCTTCGACCGATCGTGCGCTCGGACGCGGCTGTCGTGGCACGATCAGTCGTGGCTCGGTTCGTTGGGACGGTGACGGCGAGCCACTGAGCCCGCGATGGTCCGCAGCGGCGTGGCCGAGATCTCGAAGACCGCTCCGACGAGCTGCGCCGGTGCGCGGGCGGCCTCGATGAGGCCTCGACCCAGCACGTCTCCGGCGGTCCGGCCCGAGGGGCGACGAATCCATCCCACCGAGACGAAGACCCCGAGCGACAGGGCTGCAACCAGCACCATGAATGCTGTGACCCAGATCCAACCGCCCGGCCGACCGAGGAGGGGGAGGTCGGCGAAGTTCATGCCGAAGAAGCCGACGACGAGCGTCAACGGCAGCATGATCGCCGCGTACACGGTCAGAACCTTGGTCACCTCGGTTGCTTGGCGGGCTTCGGCGCCCCGGTAGGCGTCAAGACTCTCCGCGAGCGCGGTTCGCGCCCCGTCGACACCTTGAGCGGCACGCGACGCCGTGTCGAAGACGTCCGAGAAACGGCGCCGACCCGCGTCAGTGACCATCGATGAGGTGGAGCGTCGAAGGATGTCGAGTGCTTCGCGCTGGGGATGCACGGACCGGCGCAGCGCCGCCAAGTCGGCGCGGACTGCGGTGATCTCGTGGAGGAAGTCGGCATCGGCCCGCAATGCGAGCCCGGTCAATTCCTCGTTGCGGTCGTCGAAGACATCCAGCACCGTGACGAGCCGGCGAGTGGCGACATCGGCCAGCCGGGCGAGAGTCTCGTCGGGGCCGCCGTTGGCGACTTCGGGCTGGCACATGACGCCGTCCCAGAGCACATCAACCGACGGCGACTGCCCGCTGTGAATGGTGACAAGGCACCGCTGCGAGAGGAAACAGCTCAGTTCGTAGCAATCGATGCGCTCGCCGCTCAGCGCATGCAGAACGACGAACACCGAGCTGCCGAAGTCGTCGACCTTGGGAAGATCGGTGTCCTGGACTGCGTCGCGGACGGCAAGCGCATCCAGCCCCAGCACGTCGGTGAAGGCGCTGACTTCTTCCTCTTCGTCGGGCGCCGCCGTGATATCGATCCACACCCAGCCGGATCCGGGCAGCGTCGTCGGCGGCTCCATAGCTTCGGCGCACTCACTCGCGCCGAACCGAAGCGCTCGAATCAACACTGACACGATGCTGGCACGCCCGCACAGCGAACTGGCTGATCCGCGTTCAGGCGGGACGACAAGCGGCGGCGTGGCGTCATCCAGCCAGCCAATAGCTTCGAGCAATGAGGATCGCGATCGTCTACAACCGCGACAGCCGCAACGTCATCAATCTGTTCGGCATGCCGAATCAGGAGAAGATCGGCCTCAAGACCATCAAGCGGCTCAGCGACGCACTCCGAGCCGGCGGCCATCAGGTCACGGCGCTGGAGGCGGACAAGGAGCTGATCTCCAATCTGGAGTCGTTCATGCCCAGGGTCGTCAAGGGCGAGCGGCCTGGCATGGTCTTCAATGTCTCCTACGGGCTGCAGGGCCAGGCCCGCTATACGCATGTCCCGAGCATTCTCGAGATGATCGGCATCCCCTATGTGGCGTCGGGCCCGCTGGGACATTCGCTGGCGCTGGACAAAGTCGTGACGAAGATGATGCTGCGCCAGAACGACATCCCCACTCCGGACTTCGTGGTGCTCGACACACCGGGGAGTCCCGTTCCCGACGATCTGGCGTATCCCATGATCGTCAAGCCCAAGAACGAGGCCGTCTCGTTCGGGCTGGCAGTGGTCAACCACGAAGCGGAGCTGCGGGACTCCGCGCAGGTCATCTTTGACCGGTTCCGCCAGCCCGTCCTCGCCGAGCAGTACATCGAGGGCCGGGAAGTGAACGTGGGGGTGCTGGGCAACGCCCCGCCGGAGGCCTTCCCACCCGTCATGCTCAGCTTCGGCACCGACGGGCCCCAGATCTACACCTACGAGGACAAGACCGGACGCAGCGGGCGCACCATCCAGCCCCTGTGCCCGGCTCCGATCTCCGATGAGCTCTCCCAGCAGGCCCAAGACATCGCCCTCCGCTCGTTCTCGGTGCTCGGGCTCTACGACTGTGCCCGTGTCGACATGAGAGTGGATGACGACGACAACATCTACGTGCTCGAGGTCAACAGCCTGCCGAGCCTCGGCGAGCACGGGTCGTACCTGGTGGGCGCCGCCCATGTGGGCATGGACTTCACTGCGTTCGTCAACCGCTTGGTCGAGGTTGCCAGCGCCCGATACTTCGGGACGCCGCAGCCGCCGCCGGTCGACGCCAAGGCGGCCGATCCGTCCGAGCGTGCGTTCGCATTCATCACCCAGCGCCGAGACCACATGGAGCGGTCGCTGCAGCAATGGGTGGGGCTTCCCAGCCACACCGACGATCCGCTCGGGCTCGCACGTGCCGCCGAGCGAGCCGGGCGGATCTTCACTGAGATCGGCATGCGGGCGGTGCCGGAATTCACCGATGAGCCCGAGTCGTACATGTGGGAAACGGCACGGGGGTTCGGCGGCGGTGTCCTGTTGCTCGCCCACCTCGATGTGCCCACGACGGGCAGCACGCTTCGCCAGGGTTACCGCCGAGACCCTGAATGGCTGTACGGCGAGGGTGTCGGACGGTCCCGTGGCTCGCTGGTGATGCTCGAGTACGCCCTGCGGGCGCTGCGCAACGTGCGGACGCTGCGACGAGTGCCGCTGGGCGTGCTGCTGTACACCGACGAGGGTCGCGATGCCACCCAGAGCCAGGAACTCATCAGGCGGGCTGCGGCGCGAGCGGATCACGTGCTGGTGTGCAGGCCGGGCACGGTCGGCAACGGCATCATCACCGAGCGACGCGGAAGCCGCCGCTATGAATTGACCGTGGAAGGCCAGAGCCTCAGCCCCGGCCAGGTCGGGCGCCGGCGCACGGTGGTCAACTGGACAGCCGAGAAGCTCGTGGCGATCAGCAAACTCAACGCCCCGAACAAGCGCCTGTCGATCGCTGCGCTCGATGTCCGAACCGAGCGGCACGCGATGTTCGTGCCCCATCGAGTCGAGGCGTCGCTGTTGATGTCGTACCTGGACGCTGCCCAAGCCGACGAAGCCGAAGCATCGATGCGGTCGATTCTCGGACGCCGCGGGCCCAGGTGGAATCTCACCCGGCTCACCGACCGGCCGCCGATGATCGACCGACCCGCCAACCACGATGCCGTCGCGGCGCTCGAAGCCGCAGCATCCAAATGGGACATCCCCATCGAGCACGAATCGTCGGGCTGGTCCTCGGTGGCCGGACTCGTGCCCGACCCCACGGCCGTAGTCTGCGGGATCGGCCCGATCGTGAAAGACCGGGGTACTCCCGACGAGGCCGTACAGCGCATCAGCCTCGTCCAGCGCACGCTGCTGCTGGCGGAGTACCTCATCGGCCGGCTCGAACGATGACCGCATGATCGAACGCGAGCCACAATCCATCCCGGCCGTTGCCGAGCCGCCGGCCGCGAGACCGCGCAGGCGGCGCGCTGGGTCGGTCGATACCTCACTGCTCGAGCTGTCCGACACGCGCATTCACGAGCCGCAGCGCATTGCCGCATCCGAGCACGGGATGGTGAGCACCGCTCACTACTCGGCGACAGCAGCGGGCGTGCAGATGCTCGAACGCGGCGGCAACGCCATCGACGCCGCCGTGGCGGCAGCGCTTGCGCTCGGTGTGTGCGAACCGGCAGCGTCGGGGCTCGGCGGCCAGACCATGATGGTCATTCACGACGGCGCCTCGAACCGCACGATCGCCCTCGACGGCTCCTCGAGGGCGCCGAATCGGGCACTCGTCGAGCGGTTCGCAAACCTCACCGAGGACCGCAGACGGGGCCATCTCGCCACCACCGTGCCGAGTTCGCCCGCCGTGTATGCCCATGCGCTGGCGAACTACGGCAAGCTCGACTGGTCGACGGTTTGCGAGCCGGCGATTGTGCTGGCCGAAGAGGGCTACGAGGTCAGTCTTCTGCAGTACCGCCTCACCCGGCGCGAACGCAGGCGCCTGGCGGCTCATTCAGGCAGTCAGTTCTTCCTCCAGGACGGGCGGCGGGCGTACCGCGCCGGCACGATCATCACCCAGCCGGTCTTGGCTCGCACGCTGCGCCGTCTGTGCGAGCAGGGCTTCGAGGACTTCTACCTCGGCGAGACTGCTCGCCTCATCGGTGAGGACATGGAGGCCAACGGCGGGATCGTGCTCGCCGACGATCTTGCCCAGATACCCCATCCCATCGAACGGCGGCCGCTGTCGGTTCGCTTCGGGCGCGACCGGGTGCTCACGATGCCGCTGCCGGGCGCCGGACGCACGCTCGTGGAGATGCTCAACATTCACCAGAGCCTCCCGCGGGAACTCCAGGACATCGACACGCCTGAGGGCGCTGTCTGCCTGGCCGAGACGATCCGGCTGGCGCTCATCGATCGCAAGGACCGCCCCTTCGATCCGAATCTGTACTCCCCGGCCTCGGACAAGCAGATGCTCAACCGCGAGTACGCCCGGGCTCTCGCCAGCGGGGTGGCGCAGCGCTTCGGACACGGTGAGACCACTCACCTGTCGGTCATGGACGCGCACGGCAACGTCGTGGCGCTGACCCAGTCGATCGAGAACGTCTACGGCTCCTGCGCTGCATCTTCGGAGCTCGGATTTCTCTACAACAACTACATGAGTGCCTTCCAGACCACCGATGTCACCCACCCGTACTACCTGCGCCCCAACGCCGTGCCGTGGGCCAGCGTGGCCCCGACGATCGTGTTCCGGTCCTCCGAGCCGTGGCTGGCGATCGGCTCACCGGGCAGCGAGCGCATACCGCCCACGATCCTGCAGGTGCTGCTGCGTCTGCGGAACTCTTCGCCGATGGCAGCGGTGGACGCGCCCCGCATCCACTGCTCGCTGCAAGGCGAGGTTTCGGTGGAGGCGTCGAGGATTGCCACCGATGTGCTCGCGGCGCTGGAGGGTGCCGGCTTTGTGCTGAATCGCCGGGAGCCCTATTCGTTCTATCTCGGCTGCGCGCAGCTGGTGATGAGAGACGGCGGGCGGCTCATCGGCGTGGCCGATCCGCGGCGCGACGGCGCCGCGGCTGGTCCTGCGTATCTGTGCCTGCGTCTGTGCCTGCGTCTGCCTCGACGCCCGGTACCGGGTCCGGCCCCGCCGCTGCACCCTCGCCTGAGCCCACATGAAAAAACTGCCGCTGGTCATCTCGGTGCCTCACGCCGGCTTGCGGGTTCCCGCCGAAGTCACCGACGTGTGCTCGCTGTCGGCCCAGGAAATCGCCGACGACGGCGACGGCGGCGCTGCGGAGATCTACTCGATCCAAGCCGAAGTCGAAGCGTTCGTCACCACCGACGTGGCCCGCGCCATCGTCGACATGAACCGGGCACCGGACGACCGCCGGCCCGACGGCGTCGTCAAGATCCACACCTGCTGGAACGTGCCCGTCTACCGCCGACCGCTGCGGGAATCCGAAGTCGAGGGACTCTTGGGCGCCTATCACGCCCCCTATCACGACCAGCTCAGCGAGCTGGGGCGGAGCGGCCGGTGGCCCCTGGGTGTCGACTGCCACACGATGGCCGCGAACGGGCCTCCCGTTGGACCCGACCACGGCAAGGAGCGACCGTGGATCTGCCTGAGCAATGGCCACGGAACCTGCCCGCCGACCTGGATTGACGGCATGCGGGCGTGCTTCGCCGAACTCCTCGACGGACCGGTGAACATCAACGATCCCTTTCGAGGCGGCTACATCACCCGCTCACACGGAGCCGAAATGCCATGGATGCAGCTCGAGATCTCCAGAGCACCGTTCATGACGAACCACGGCAAGTGCCAAATGGTCCTGACCGCATTCAGCAACTGGGTCAACTCACATCTGTAGGCGCGGAAGGCCACTGCTCGACGTGTCTTGCGTGTCGGTCGATTCCGGTATGCAAGACGTGCATTCGCATTTGCACCGAATTCGAAGTGCCCGATCCACAAGAAAGTGACATCATGTTTTGGTGAGAGCGGCCACTTTGACCGTGGGCACAGATCAGTCCACGTCCCCTCCGATGCTTGGCTACTCGCGGGACAGCTAGGTTCATGAACGCCGAGGACGTACGAGCCGCCGCCGGAAGGAGCCTCGACGGCTCACTCCCGTTGTCTTGCACCTGCTCTGCTCCGAAATGCGGGTGACGCATGTCGACCAAGGTCAAGATCGAGAATGTCGTCAAGATCTTTGGTGACGAGCCGGACGGCGAAGCGCTGACGCTGCTGAGGGCCGGCTACTCGAAGGATGTGATTCGAGAGAGCACTGGCCATGTGGTGGGTGTGAGCAACGCCAACATCGACATCTCCGAGGGCGAGATATTCGTCGTGATGGGCCTGTCCGGCTCGGGCAAGTCCACCTTGATCCGTTGCGTGAACCGGCTCCATGAGCCGACCGCCGGAAGGGTCTTTGTCGACGACACCGACATCACTGCCCTCGAACTCAAAGAACTCCAGGCCTTTCGCCGTGACAGCACCGGGATGGTCTTCCAGCACTTCGCCCTGTTCCCGCATAAGGACATCCGCTCCAATGTCGCCTTCGGGCTCAAGGTGAAGGGCCTCGATGTCGACGGCCGGAACGCTACGGCCGAGAGGGCCCTGGCCCTCGTCGGACTCAGCGGTTATGAGTCCAGTTATCCCCGCCAGCTCAGCGGAGGCATGCAACAGCGAGTGGGGCTGGCCCGGGCACTCGCCACCGATCCCGACATCCTGCTCATGGACGAGGCCTTCAGTGCTCTGGATCCGCTGATCCGCCGCCAGATGCAGGACGAGCTGATGGCGATACAGGACCAGCTCCACAAGACGATCCTGTTCATCACACACGATCTCAACGAGGCACTGCGCGTGGGTTCTCGGGTGTGCATCATGAAAGACGGCGCAATCCATCAGATCGGCACGCCCGAAGACATCCTCATGCGGCCGGAGACCGACTACGTGGCCGAATTCGTCCAGGATGTCGACCAAGGCCGCGTGCTGGCGGTCGAGACGGTGCGTGAGGACGCCGCGGCGATAGCGGAGGACGCCTCAGTCGCCGAAGTACTGAGCGCTATCGATCGTCTCGGTGTTGAAGCGGCTCACGTGGTCGATGCGGACCGGTCAAGAGCATCTCAGAACAACTCGAGCTCGCCAAGACGCAGGGCGCCCCGCAACAAGCCAGACGAGGTGCTCGATGCGGTGGCGGCGCGCGGCGGCGTGATCGGATGCACGCTCTACCCGCTGTTCATGGGCGGGGCCGACGTTCCCCGGCAGGAGTACAGCGCCATGATCGCCCGGCAGATGCCAGCGCGATCCCAGACTTTCCCGAATGGCCTGCGTGGTTTCGGGGCCCCAGGGACTTCGCATCGCTCGCCGCCGGCATCGACGACGCCGGGTTCTCGCCCGCCGAACGCATCGCCCACAACGTCACGTTCGCAGAAATCCATCACGGCGCGGCAGTGCGCGCGTTCTGCGAGGCGCTTGAGATCCATGCGCTCCCGGCTTCGGCGTGGGTGGCCGCGCTTGGCGCGCTCGCGGCAGCCGAGCTCGCGGCGCGCAATGGCGGCATCGCATCGACCACGTTCGAACCAGGCGTGCCGCTGGCAGCGATCGCAGGGACCCTTCAGCAGAGTCTGGAACGGGGCGTGGCTCCCACCCGAGTTGACGCCGATGCCCGGGGCGACACGACAGTGGGCACCATCGAGCTGCGCTTGATCGACGACGACTGCTCGGCGTTCCACGCCTGGCTAACCGCGGTCACGATGTTCTGGTAGCCGGTGCACCGGCACAGGTTGCCTGACAGCAATTCGGTGATGCGTTCGGGCTCTCGCCAGTCTTCGGGGTCGACGCTCTCGAGCGTCATCAGGAACCCAGCAGTGCAGAAGCCGCACTGCAAGGCGTGGTGATCGTGGAACGACTGCTGCATCGGCGAGAGGGAATCGGAGCCCGCGGGGGCGAGGTCCTCGACGGTCCGGATTTCGGCGCCGTCGGCTTGGACGGCAAACATGAGGCAGGATCGCACGGCGTCGCCGTCGACGATGACGGTGCAGGCGCCGCAGTAGCCGTGCTCGCAGCCGACGTGGGTGCCGGTGAGGTTCACGACGTCCCGGATGTAATCCGACAGCAGCAGCCGGACTGGGACGCGGTGCCGGCGAGGCCGGCCGTTGATCGTCACCTCGACGTCGACTTCTGAGACTGGCTCGATTGCTGTCATGGGGCCTCCTGTTGGGCCAGCGCGCCCCGTGCCGTCCTCACGACCAACGCCGCCAACGCTTCGCGGCGGTACCGGCCTGAGGCGTGGATGTCGTCGAAAGCGTCGGCGGAGTCCTCCATCACGGCTTCGATGAGTCCGCCCTCACGGTGTCCTGTTGCCCAGCCCGAGATCGCGGCTTCGGTAGTTGGCAGGCGGGTGGGCACGCCGCCGACACCGAAGCCAACGAGGCGTGCCGCGCGCACTGCGCCGCCGTCGGTATCGACGACCGCGACCAGCCCGGCGATGGCGAAGTCGCCGGCGCGACGGGAGATCTCGTCCACCACGGTCACTGAGCCGGCCGCAGGGGACGGAAATCGCACCTCGGTGACCAGCTCGGCGTCGCCGAGCGCGGTCCAGAAGGGCCCACAGAAGAAGTCGGATGCGGCGACAGCGCTGTGTCCGTCCGGCCCCGCAACTCCGATCACGGCGTCGGTGGCGACGGCGAGGGCGGGCAGCTCGGCAGCGGGGTCGGCGTGGGCGATGCTGCCGCAGACGGTGCCACGGTTGCGGATCTGGTGGTGCCCCACATGGCGCAACGCAGCCCGCAGGCCGGGTACGGCCCCCGCAGCGTCGTCGTCGCCCAGCACCTGGCTCTGGGTCGCCGCCGCCCCGACGACCACCCCGTTCTCGTCGGTGTCGACGCCTTCGAGGCCTGCCACGCAACGGATGTCCACCAGCAGCGAGATGTCTGTCAGCCGGAAGTTCATCGTCGGTATCAGGCTCTGGCCGCCCGCCAGCACCCGGCTGGACTCATCGGAACGGAGAGCCTCGACCGCTTCGGCCACGGTTGCTGGCCGGCAATAGTCAAACGGTGCAGGTTTCACGGGCTTGTGACCGCTGCATCGCCGAAGGCTCCCTTGGCACGGAGAGCATCGCGGACCGCGACCGGCGTGACCGGGCACGCTGTCACGTCGATGTCCCATTCCGACAGGGCGTCGGAGACGGCGCCCGCCACCACCGCAGGCGGGCCAACCGTGCCGCCCTCGCCGCAGCCCTTGACCCCCAGCGGATGCTCCGGCGCGGGCGTCTCGATGTGATCGACCTCCATGTGCGGTATTTCCGCACACGTCGGCACGAGGTAGTCCATGAACGACGCAAACCTGGGGGAAGCGGTCTCGGAGTCGTACTGGAAGTGCTCGTACATTGCGCCGGCGATCCCCTGGGCCACCCCACCGTGGACCTGGCCCTCCACGATCGCCGGGTTGATGATGGTGCCGCAGTCGTGGACCACGATGAAGTCCTCGATGGCCACTTCGCCGGTGCTGATCCGCACGCTGACAATCCCGATGTGCGTGCCGTTCGACCAGCCGGCGGCCGAATTGACCCTGCCGGCGCCATCGCGCTCGTGCTGCAGGTTCGCCGGCTGGAAATGGCCAGACATCTCCAGGCCAGCCTCCATGCCGTCGGGGAGGTCCACCGTGCGGACCCAGGCTGCGGTGGCCACCTCCGCCCAGCTCACCGTGGGCCGGCTGCTGCCGGCCACTCCGAACGCACCGTCGGTGACCACCATGTCGGCCTCGGCCGCCTCCAACATGTGCGCTGCGATCGCACGGGCTTTGTCCATCAACCGCTGCGAGGCCATCAGCACCGATCCGGTGAGCATCATCGCTCCCCGGCTTCCCCATGAGCCCAAGCCGTACGGCGAGCGCTCGGTGTCGCCCAGCACGACGGTGACGTTGTCCGGCGAGACGCCCAGCGCGTCGGCCGCGAGCTGAGCGGCCGCGGTCTCTGCGCCTTGGCCGAACGCGCTGAGCCCGGCTGCGATCCGCACCGAGCCGTCGGGATCGACCCTCACCGTGGCCGCGTCGCCGCCCGCCCAGTGGCCGGTCGTGAGGAAGTAGCTCGGCGAGGTCGGCTCGATGTAGTTGGCGTAGCCCACATCGACTCGCACATCGGGATCGTCGGCGTGGGCTGATCGAGCCCGCGCCAGCGCGGGCTCGGCCAACTCCAAAGCCCGCTCAAAGCACTCGGTGTGCGAGCCGGAGTCGACGCGCCCGCCGCCGTGCATGACATAGGGCAACTGCCCGCGCCGCAGCAGCATCCTGCGCCGCAGCTCCACCCGGTCGGTCCCGGTCAGCCGGGCCACCCGGTCGATGATGCGTTCCATCACGAAGGTGCTCTCGGGAACCCCGAAGCCGCGGCCGGTGCTTGAGCGATCGTGGTCCGCACGATGTGAGGGCTCTGCGTGGAGGACCAGACCGTGAGCATTCCGTCGGCTGCGTCCGCCACCACGCCCCTCGTCTCCATCGGCAGCCCCGACTGGCGCTGGCTGATGTAGGTATCGGTGAAGGTGTGGTCCGCCTCGTCGAATGCCCGGTCCACCTCGGGCCTGTGGACCGCTTGATCCACCGAGCAGTTGTCGTCCCAGTGGTCGTACAGCTTCGGCGCGCCCGGTGCAAGAGCCTGGTCGAGGTCTGCCACGGTCGGCAGTGACTCGAACTCCGTTCCGGCGGCCACCAAAGCGGCCGCGTCCTCTGCGATGTAGCGGTCCAACGCCACCACCACGGCGTACGGGGCGCCGACGAAGCGCACCCTGTCGGAAGCGAGCGGCCGTTGCCCCACCGGGCCGATGTATCCGATGTAGTCAGGGAAGGCGTTCACCTCGGCGAGGTCCTGAGCGGTGACCACCGCCATCACGCCGTCCGTGGCCAGTGCGTCTGACGTGTCGATCGAGACGATCCGGGCGTGGGCCTCGGTGCTGCGGACGAAGGCGACCTCGGCCATCCCGGCGATCTTCAGATCCGCGATGTACCGGCTCCGTCCGGTGAGCGGGCCGCGGTCCTCGCGCCGTGGCACCGAACGCCCGACGTGACGGGTGCTCACGGGGTTGACCAGCGGGGCGACAGGCGGGCGAAGGGACGTATGTCCAGTTCGGTTTCGAGTTGCTCGGCGAGGGACAGCAACTCGGTGTCGCCCCCGTGCCGTCCAATGAGCTGAATCGCGACCGGCAAGCCGTCGACGAACCCGGCGGGCAGTACCACCGCAGGATGTCCGGAGACGTTGAAGGGCACCGCGAACGGGAAGGCCCCCCACAGCCGGGAAACCGGCTCTCCGGCGATGGCCGTCGGGCGGCATCCCAGCTCGAAGGCGGTGGTGGCCGTGGCGGGAGTGACGATCACGTCGTAGTCACAGAAGTAGCGGTCCAACCGCTCCCGGTACCGAGCCAAGGCGGAACGGGCCGCCGTGACAACACGCAGGTCGAGGTGCTCGGCCGCCACCAAGGACCGCCGGTGATACCAGGTCAACTCATCGGGACCACCAAGCAGGTGGCCGCGGCGCTCGCCCTCCTCGGCCAGCACGAGCGGACCGAATATCTCCTCCCAGCCCCCGAAGTCCAGTTCTGTGGGGCTCACCTCGTGGCCGCAGGCTGCGAGCCGTGTCACCGCGGCTGCAACCACGTCGCCGACGTCGGCGTCGATCGGGCGTCCCTCGGGCTTGGGACACCAAGCGATGCGGCGTCGGCCCCTGCCGGCCGGGGCGTCGTTGGTCCCGGTGCCGTCGGCGGACAGCGCCGAGTGCAGGCTGCGGGCGTCGGCGACGCATCGAACGAGCGGCCCGGCGGAGATGAACGGGCTGAACGCGCGGAACCCTCCGTCGTCGTCGATGGTCCCGTAGGTGGGCTTGAAGCCCACGAGGCCACAGAACGACGCGGGGATGCGGATCGAGCCTCCGCCGTCGGACCCGAGGCCTCCGGTGCAGGTGCCTGAGGCCACCGAGGCCGCCGCACCGCCGCTGGATCCGCCGGCGGTTCGACGAGGGTCGAAGGGATTGGCAGTGTCGGGGCCCAGCAGGTTGTCCGTCGTGGCTGACTGGCAGAACTCCGAGACGTTGGTCTTGCCGACGAAGACTGCTCCGGCGCGGCGCAGGCGGCGCACTGCACCGGAGTCGTGCCGGGCCACGTCGCTGGCGTGGGCAAACGAGCCGAGCGTGGTGACGTGTCCCTCAATGTGGAAAGCGTCATTGATCGAGACAGGGACACTGGCGAGAGGGCCGGCGTTGCCGCTCCGGTAGGCGTCGACAAGCCGCTGCACCGGCCACCACAGGGGTTCTTCATCCACGAGCCGACACGCCTCCAGAGACGGTGAACACCTCGCCGGTCACATAGGTCGCCTCATCCGACGCCAGGAACGAGACCATGCTCGCGACATCGTCGGGCTGCCCGATGCGGCCCAGGAACGCCTTGTCTGACAGGTAGCTGTCGAAGAACTCCTGCGGGTAGATCTTGCGCAAGAAATCGTTGTAGATCAGGCCCGGAGCCACCGCATTCACCCGCACCCCGTGGACTCCGTTCTCGGCGGCAGCCACCCGGGTGAGTGCGAGTACGCCGGCCTTGGCCGCGGAATAGGCGGCGCCGTGCTCGGTTGACATCTCCCAGGCCGCTATCGACGAGATGTTGATGATCGAGCCGCCGCCTGCGGCGATCATCGCGGCGAGCGCGTAGCGCATGCACACGAACGTGCCGGTCAGATCGACGTCGAGGCAGCGCTGCCAGGTCTCCAGAGACATCTCGGCCACTGGCTCGATCTTCGACCAGCCCGCGTTGTTGACCAGCACATCAAGCCCACCCTTGTCGGCCGCTACTTCTGAGATGACGGCCTGCACCTGGGTGTGGTCGGTCACGTCGAGGTGATAGGCGCTCACCTCACGCCCGACCTCGTCGGCCAGGACGTCGGCGAACTCGCGGCACCGGCGCTCATGGGCATCGGTGACCACGACGTTCAGCCCGTCGCGAGCGAGCCGTCTCGCAACCGCCGCTCCGATGCCGGCGCCGGCGGCCGCGGTCACCAGTGCGACCCGCGGGTCGTTCCCCATCAGCTTCCTCCCTCTGTTTCGACGGCACCGATCACGGTGTCTGCCAGCTGGGCCAGGCGCTGCTCGCGCCCGCCCGACAGCAGCGCGAACGTGATCCGGTCGATGTCGAGCTGCCACAGTTGACGGAGCCGGTCGACGCACGTGTCGAGGTCGCCCACCAGCGCCACCGACTTGACGAACTCATCGGACACCGTGTGCTTGTGCCCCGCCTGCAGCGAGAGGTGGTCGACGAGGCCGTACGCGCCCGCGGCGCGCGCGAACTCGGGACGGAACCTCTCCCACGCGGGCGGCATCCGCTTCCATGGATGGAAGGTGGCCGCCTGGCTGGTGGCCCATGCCCTGACGTCGTCAATGGCACTCGCCTCGTCGTCGCCGATCGACATGGTGACGAACAGGTCGACGGTCAGCTGACCGCGGTCGCGTCCGGCGGTCTCCAGCCCCTGGTGGATGTAGTCGAGCTGCCAAGAGCAGAACTCGGGGTCCGCAGCGCCCATGAGCACGGCTCCGTCACAGGTCTCGCCGGCGAGCCGCAACATGGCGGGCTGCGAGACGGCGAGGTAGACGGGAATCTGGCGTTTCGCAGTGGCCAAGCGGACCTCGTTGCCGTCGAGATCGCACGGCTCTCCGCTGAAGAGTCGGCGGAAATCATCGATCCCCGAGCGCAGCTCGGCCAGCCTCGACGGCGTGCCTCCGGCGCCGAGCACGGCTGACCAGCCTGCGCCGAGGCCGAGCACAGCGCGGCCGTCGGAGAGTTCGTCCAGCGCGGCGGTGGCATTGGCGGTCACTGTGGGGTGGCGGGTCACGAGGTTGGTGACACCCGCCCCGATGAGCACGTTCTCGGTTGACAGCGCTGCCAGGTTCATCGCCGCGTACACGTCCTTCATGCCGAGCTGGAAGTCGATGTACCACAGCGCCTCGAAACCTCTTTCGTCGACGGCGCGGGCCAGTTCGGCCGTGCGGCTCAAGGGCTCGCGGGGGCTGACACCCAGGGAGATGCCGTAGCGGTGCCTCATGGGAGTCCCCTCTCACCCAAGATCTGGGCGAGCAGCTTGCCGTAGGAGTCGGGCTGGTCGACGGAGACCAGATGACCGGCGCCGGCCACCTCGTGGTACCGGCAGTCGTCGACGCTCTCGACGATGATGTCGGATGCCCGGCGCGGGCAGAAGACATCGCCCGATGCCCCGATGACGTCGACGGGGACTTCGATCTGCGCCAGCAGCGGGTTCAGCGGCTCGGAGCGGATCCCGACCATCGCTCGGGCCGCGTTGATGTAGCCGTGGCCGTAACCGACGGCGTCTCTCCGCCGGGAGGTCACAGCGTCAATGTCGGCCTCGGTGACGATCTGGCGGGCCGTGTCGTCGCGCAGGCCAGCGGCGAAGCCGTCCGCGTCGTGAGCTTCGAGCTGGGCGATGCGGCTCTCGAAGAATTCGGCTGCGGTCCCGCCGACCACCGACGACGTGGCCACCACGATCAGGTGACCGATCAGGGTTGGGCTAGCGCTCGCAGCCTTGAGCCCGATGGTCCCGCCCAGCGAATAGCCGACCACGGCGGCAGGACCGGTCTCGGCGCTCAGGAACGCCGCCAGGTCGTCGCTCAGCTGCGACAGGGTGCCAGCGCCCTGCCCGGGAGTTGTTCGACCGTGTCCCCGAAGATCGATTGAGTAGACGGTGAACTCGCCGAGATGGGCCGCGACGGCGTTCCAGGAGCGATGGTCCTCGGCCAGCCCATGCAGGAGCACCACCGGCGGCCCCGAGCCTTGCCGCCGGTAGTTGACCACGATGTCGCCCAACTCGACGGTGCTCATCGGCCTGCGTCCCCATCCCAGCCTGCGCTGCCGTCGCCCGCTGCGGCAGTCACGGCGGAGGCGCTGACGAGTTCATCACGAAGCTGCTGTTTGCGTATCTTGCCTGCGGCCGTTCGTGGGAATTGATCGACCTGCATCAGCCGTTCGGGCCAGTACCGCCGCGGCAGGCCCTGCTCAGCGCAGAACGCGACGACATCGTCGAGATCGAGAGGAACGCCAGCCTGCACGACCGCGCAGATGCGCTCGCCGAGACGCTCGTCGGGCCACCCGATCACGGCCACGCCGACCACGTCGGGATGGGCGGCGATCGCATTCTCGGTCTCAACGGGAGAGATGTTCACGGCCCCGCGAATAATCAGGTCCTTGTGCCGCCCAGTAATGGACACGTAGCCGTCGGAATCGATACGGGCGAGGTCGCCGGTGCGAAAGAACCCGTCGCCGATGATGAGCTCGGCGTACAGCTCGGGTTGGCCGTGGTAGCCGTTGAACACGCCCGGCCCGCGCATGACGAGCTCGCCAGCCCCCGAAGCCTGCAGCCCCATGTCGGCGTCGAGGGTTCGCAGCTCCAGCCCGGGCAAACCCACCCCGACCGTGCTCTCGACCTGCGTCTTTGATGAGCCGGTCACACACGTGGTGAGGCCGCCTTCGGTCATGCCCCACAGGGGTGTGACGAACGTATTCGACAGCTCGGTTCGGCAGCGACGGATGAGGGCCGGCGGCACTTGGGCTCCACCGCACAGGAAGCTCCGCAACGGTGCCAGCTTGGGCTCGCAGTCAGACCACCGGGCATTGACGAGGTCCAACAGGAACGGGGTCGCAGCCGCAGTGAAATCAGCGCGGTGGCGGGCCACCAGCTCCAGGGCGTTGAGAGGGTCCCATTCGTCTTGGAGAATGAGCGGTGCACCCAACAGCAGCGACAGGCGGGCGCCGTGAATGGCGCCGACGCTGTGGCCGAGCGGTGACGGCATGAACACGGGCGTGTGATGGTCGAGTCCGAAACGCTCGGCGAACTGCACGTTGAGAGCGGCCAGCGAGTCCTCGCTGTGACTGACGGCCTTCGGGGGCCCGGTCGTACTAGACGTGAACATCAGGTGTGCGGTGGTGTCGGGCACGTCGACGGTCCCCGCTGTGGGGACCACCGGGCCGTGCACCGCCAGCCGGGATCCGTCTGCCACAGCCACAGCGAGCTGGGTGGAGACCCGGGCGGCGGCCCGCCGGATCACCTCATCCGGCGACGCCCGCCGGTTCCGGCTTGCGCAGATAACCATGGCCGGCTGAATCAGACCGAAGATGTGGCGCAGGTGGGCCTCGGGCGTGGAGACCGGGGGCGTGGCCGGAACGTGGCCCGCCCTCAAGGTGGCCAGGAACATGACGACCCAAGCCGTGCAATTGGGCAGATGGATCACGACCACCCGCCTGCTGGCGCCGACGACCGAACGGATCTCGTCGGCGGCCTCGCCGGCCGCGTGCCACAGCTCGGACCGGGACAGGGTGCTGCCCCCACTCACCAGGGCGAGCTCGTCCGGCCCCTCGGTGACGTGCGACTCGAAGCGGTCGACTAGCCGGCGGCCGGTCCACCATCCAGCGAGCCGGTAGCGCTCTGCGACGTCATCGACCACTGCTCTTCACCATTCCCGATATGGCTCACTCGGCGCAGTACTGCAGATTCGCCAAACTATCACAAGACCGACATCGCTTTTGTTTAGTTGGGGCGCGTACGGGGCGGTAGGATCGAAAATTGCGGGTATCCAGCCCCGATACGACCCGCGAAGCGACCACCAACGCAGGGACCAGTCAGGTGCCTCACACCGCACACATGTCTTCCGACGACGCAGGCGCCCATGGCCATTGAGCCGACGACGCCCAAGGGTCAACGGACACGACAGACGATCCTCGACGCAGCATCGAAGGTTTTCACCAGAGACGGCTACGTCGATGCCCGCATGAGCGATGTCGCTGATCAGGCCGGGCTCTCCCTTGGCGGCCTGTACAGGTACTTCGAGAACAAAGAGGACCTCTTTAGAAGCGTTATCCGGGACATTCACGAGGAGCTCTTCCAGCAGAGCCGGTCCTCGACGCCCATCGCCGAGGACCCCGAGGCCGCTCTGTTCGAAGCAAACCTCGGATACCTGCAGCATTACCACGCCAACAGCGGCGTGATGCGGGCCTTCATCGAGGCGACGACGGTGGAGGGGCGCTTCACCACGATCTGGTGGACCATGCGCGAGCGCCACGTCGCCCGGTTCGTTCATGCGGTGGAGAACGACGACCGCGTCCAGCTCGACGGGTTCGATCCAGCCACGGTCGCCCGGGCCATGGCCTCCCTGGTCGAACAGACCGCTTACACAACGTTCGCCCACGCCGCGCTCAACACGATGCCGGTGGACGTGGAGACGGTCGCGCGCATCGTGACGAGGGCCTGGTATCGCAGCTTCTACGGCGACCCCGCCGCGCACGGTGGGGGCAGAAAACTGGGCGAAACTCGGCTACTCAAACGATGAACCCCAAGCCTGTGGGTGCCCATAATTCGGTCGTGGGCACTGACCAGCGGTTACGCGCTCCATCCTGGGACCAGGAATCGGTACGAGATTCGGGACACGAGGACTCAGCATCGGCCCCATCGCGGCAGGTCAACGACCACGGCAGAGTTTCCGGCACCCACAACGCCCACTAGCCGAGTTGACAACCTTGTTGGCCGTTACATCTAGATGATTGGTTCCGCGGGATCAGTGATCGCAGGGGGTGAGTGAGCGTGCGGGTCGGTGGTGGTTGGTCTGGTCGTGCCGGATGGCTGCGGTGAGGGCCAGTACCCGTGCGGCGACGCTGGCGCGGATGCATACGTGATGGCGTTCACAACGCTCGCCGCCGCAACATGGCCTGACGAATAGTCCGTCCGGTTGGGCACTATCCGATGTAGTCCCCAAACCGAGCAACCGTCGGCTGCGTCGCGCCAAAGCATCGCCGGGTCCTTACATCCGCCCTTTCGTCCCATGACCGGAACGTTGGATTGCCGGCGACGACGGAGAGTCACATCAAATGCTCAGGACATTGCCTTGAGTGTGCCCGCGACTAGACGGTCCACGACACTCGCCCTTAACGCTCGCCAGCGTTCAACGCCACACGGGCCACTTCGTCGCGGACTCCTAGGTCACGGACGACTGAACTCATGGACCGGTAGTTCGCACCGGACACTGACAGCGACACGTGCCTGTTGACGCCCTCGTCCACCAGCTGCATCCCGCGGACCAATCCTCCGGACTCTCGCAAGCCTCGAAAAGCTACTTCGAGGGTCCCGTGCCCACGCTCGTAATCGATTTCGAGATTCATCAAGCCCCGGCGCCGAAGCAAGAGATCGGCGAGATTACCAAGTCCGAACAGGGCAATGAACGTGAGCAATCCTCCGGCGGCTGCTACCCAATACGAACCGACGCCGGCCGCGACACCAAACGACGCGGCCATCCAAAGACTTGCCGCCGTCGTGATGCCTGTCACTGTGAGCCCACTGCGCAGGATGGCGCCGCCGCCGATGAAGCCGATGCCGCTCACGACCTGTGCGGCGATCCGGGTGCGGTCCGTGAGCGGGTCGTCGGTTCCGAGAACGACCCCCGAGACCGTAAACAATGCAGCGCCAAGCGCGACCAGCGAATGAGTCCTCGTACCGGCTGCCTTGAAGCGAGCTTCGCGCTCAATGCCAAGAACCGCCCCTAAGCCGAGGGCGAGCACGAGTCGCAGGATAAGTTCCCAAGCCGAGACGTTCACCTCATCCACCGCCAACAGACGACGGGCGCCGACAGAGTTTCAGTTCTCGCACACGCGACTCCCGCTGGCAGATACTCGACTCCCCTGGCCAGATTTCGGACGAAGTGGCGAGGGTGTCCTCGGTGACCGCTGTCCCTTCGGTCGACGAATTCCGGCGGCCTGGAGCGGTCTCTTGATCCCATGAACTTCGGCTCCTGCTCGATCCTTGAGGTCGCACCTCGTCGTCTAGACGCAATGCCCATGGACCTTGTTGACGGTTCTGGTGCTGTGACGAGTTGAGCCTCCGTGGCAGTGTGGGGTCTGTTGGAATCCCATGCTGCGAACGGAGGCTCAGTGTCGGAGGGTAGTTCAATCAGGGTTCGTGGGGTGCCGCGGCCTGCGCTGTCGGTTCGCTCGCGGCTGGTGCTGGTCGAGCGGGTGGCAGCAGGCCAGTCGGCGACGGCGGTGGCGGCGCAGATGGGCTGTTCGCGCCAGACCGTGCACAAGTGGGTCAAGCGCTTCGACGAGGGGGGCGTTGCGGGCCTGGCGGATCGTTCCAGCCGGGGCCCCTCGTAGCTCGCCGGCCAAGACGCCCGAGCGGGTCGAGGAGCGGATCTGCGCGTTGCGGCGCCACCGCCGCTGGGGTCCGGTGCGGATCGGGGCCGCGACCGGGGTGCCGGGCTCGACGGTGCATCGGGTGCTGTGCCGCCGCGGGCTGAACCTGTGGGTGCCCAAAACCGTGTTGTGGCTGGTCAGGCGGCATGTTTGTATTCGTTGATGAGGCCATCGCAGCGGGTCGTTCGGACGAGTCGAAGGGGCAGCGGGTGGTCAGTCGTGTTGTCGTCGGGGTTGGTGTGTCGGGGTGGTCGCTGGTCTAGCGAGCGGTGGGGCCGGTGGGTGTTGTAGTGGTCGATGTAGTCGATCGCGAGCCGCTGAAGCTGGCGTTGGTTCCAGATGATGGTGCGGTCAAGGAGTTCGCGTCGCAGGGTGCCGATCCAGCGTTCGGCGAACGCGTTGGCCACTGGGAAGCGGACCGGGGTGCGCAAGATCTTGAGGCCTTCGCTTCGCAAGATCTCGTCGAAGTCGTTGACGAACTGGCTGGCGCGGTCACGAACGAGTGCTCGGGTGTGGGTGAACCGGTCGCGATGACGCACAAAGAGGTTGCGCGCGGCTTGGGTGGTCCTGGCACCCGTCGGATTGGCGGTGATACCGCCGTAGAAGACCTCGCGGTTGGTGACGTCGATGAAAAACAACAGGTAGTAGCGGCGCAACAGGGCCGTGTCGACGGTTACGAAGTCACAGGCAACGGCGGCCTGGGAGCGCAGGAACTGGGTCCAGGTCAGGCTCGTGCGCTGCGGAGCGGGGTCGATGCGGTGCTGTTTGAGGATTCTCCACACGGTGGAGGCGCCAACGCGGTGACCGAGGCCGACGAGTTCTGCGGTGATGCGGCGGTAGCCCCAGGTGGGGTTGTTGGTGGCTATTTCAACGATGAGGCGACGAAGCGGGCCGGAGGTGGATGGCCGGCCCGGCGTCCTCGAGGGTTGGGTCCAGTGTCTGGTGATTCGCCGCCGACAACCCCAACAGTGACACTCGGATGTTCTGTGTAAGCGGGCCGGTCGGTTGGTCATTTTGGGTGAGCGGGAGTCGTCCTGGGTAGCGGACGGCGAGCTGGTTCAAGCAGCGTTTCCATCCGATGGTTCCTGTTCGTTGTGGTCCTGCTGTGTTGGTGGTGATGTTCCTCATGGCGAGGCAGAGCAGTTTGAGGGCGGCTTGCTCGTTGGGGAAGTGCCCTCGGTTCTTGGTGACCTTTCTGAGCCGGCGGTTGATGGACTCGATCATGTTGGTGGTGCAGATGACCCGGCGGGCTTCTGGGGGGCAGTCCAGGAACGGGATGAACTGTTCCCAGCTCGACCGCCACAGGCTGACCACGGCGGGGTATCTGGCGCCGATGCCGGCTTCGAACTCGTCGAGCGCCGCCTCGGCGGCTTGGGCGTCGACGGCGGCGTACACGGGCCGCAGTTCCTTGGCGACTTGTTTGGGGTCGTTCCAGGTGACGTAGCGGTGCGAGGCCCGCAGCAGGTGCACCACGCAGACTCCTGTTGTCAACCTTGGGCCTGACGCTGGTTGTTTGGGGGCAGGCGCGCTGGCGGGGCCGACGTCGTTTCGGTCGGCGACGGAGCGAGGGTTGTGGCGTCAGGTCAGCGGGGCGTCTGGGGTCGGTGGATCGCCGGGTCGTAGAGAGTGCGGTCTTGCCAGCAGCGCCACAGGACGCGCATCCAGCTCGAGGCGACGGCACGCAGGGCAGTGTGCTTGGTGGCGCCGCGTTGGCAGGCCCGGGCGTAGCGATCTGCTGAGATGGGGTCGATTCGCTTGAGCACGTAGGCCCAGCTCGTGGTGGTTGCTCGCAGTCGGCGGTTGCAGGCTCGCCGGATCCGGACCCGTTCGATCTTGCCCGACGACAGCGTCACCGGTGCTGCGCCGGCTTCGGCGAGCAGCGCCTGGGCTGTGGGGTAGCGGCCGCGGTCCTCGCCGATCTCTGAGATCAGCTCGGCCGCGGTGACACGGCCAACGGCGGGGAAGCTGTCGACGATCTGATGGTCGGGATGGTCGGCGAGGAGTTCATCGAGGCGCCGGTTGTAGGACCGGAGCTGGTTGTTCAGCAGCTCGAGCTGGTCAGCCAACGCCAGAGCCGCGTAGCTGTGTCCGGCGACGCTGCCCTCTGCTGCGGTGAGCAGGTTGGTGCGGAGCCGCTCGGCGAGCACAGCAGGCGGGACCCGGCCCGAGTAGCCCGTACGGCGACAGAAGCCGGCCATGCGCGCTTCGCCGACCCGGCCAGCAGCCGCCGGGGTCGGGTAGTCACGCAGAAAGGCAAGCGTGACGTCGCGGTCAACGCTGGAGAACAAGCCGGTCACAGAGGGGTGATACGCGATCAGGGTCTCGCGTAGCTGCGCCTCCACGGTGATCTGGTTCTCGACACACTGGCGTCGATGCCGGGTCACGGCCCGCAGCTCGGCCCCCAGCGCCGACGCGGGCGAGAGCGGCCGCCATCTCCAGCTGTCGGTTCGCATCAGGTCGGCCAACACGAATGCGTCGAAGCGGTCGTTCTTGCGAACGGCGGCCTGGTGCCGTTCGCGGGCAGCTGCTGAAACCCGCGGGCTCACCGGGAACACTGCGAAGCCCTCGCTGTGGAGCCGCTCGACGAGCAGCCCCTCGCTTCGCTCGATCGTGACTCCAACGAGTTCGTCGTGACCGCGCAGCACAACGACGAGCTCGTCGATGCCCGCTCGGTCGTGGGCGAAGCGCTGGTTGGTCAGCTCTCGCCCGATGTCATCGACGACTGCGGCTTGGTGATGAGCCCCGCCCCAGTCGATGCCGGCAAAGGTTGCCATGTGTTGTCCTCCGTCGAGGTCGGCTCATCCGCCTCGACAGGCCACCACCGTCACTCGTTTCGGCGCTCGCAGCGCAACTCCTGATTGCAGTTCGAAGCCCGCCATCGACGGAAGGAACAGGTCTGCGTCTGGACCTCCCGGGTCGGTCTGCACTGGTTCTCTTCCGCCGATGCGGATGACACCCGGAACCTTTCCGGGCCCGCCCATGATGAACCAACGAGGTCTGCACCGTGGCCGCGGGCCAGGTCGCCCGGATCGACTCGGGCAGACCCCGCAGACCGTCGCAGCACACGATCAGCACGTCTTCGACGCCTCGGTTGCGCAGCTCGGTGAGCACCCCCAGCCAGTACTTGGCGCCCTCGCCGTCGCTGTCGCCGATCCAGATGCCCAGCACATGCTTGCGGCCGTCGAGATCGACGCCCACGGCGAGATAGGCGGGCCGGTTGGCGACGTGGCCGTCGCGGATCTTGACGTTCAGCGCGTCGATGAAGACGATCGGACAGACAGCGTCGAGGGGCCGGCTGCGCCACGCCTCGAGCTCGTCGAGCACCCCGTCGGTGACACGGCTGATCAGGTCACCGGACACCTCCACGCCGTAGATCTCCCCAAGATGGGCCGCCACGTCGCGCACGGTCATGCCCCTGGCGTACAAGGCGATGATCTTGTCGTCGAACCCTTCCAGGCGCGTCGCGCCCTTGGGCACGATCCGAGGCTCAAAGGAGCCGTCGCGGTCCCGGGGAGCGTCCACGTCCACGGTGCCGACGTCGGTGTGCACACGCTTGGGCGCGGCGCCGTCGCGCGAGTCCCCCCAGGGTCGCCCTTCTCATAGCCCAGATGACCGGTCAACTCCTGCGCCAGCGCCCGCTCGAGCACCGCCTTGGAGAGCTGGGTCAAAAGCCCGTCCGCGCCGAGCAGCTCGGCGCCCTCGGCGCGGACGCGTTCCATCACCGCGTCCAGCGCCCCGTCACACACCAACGGCGTCGTGTCCGCCGCCGACCTCGCCGGCAGCCTCTCTCGATCAATCTCAATCATTGCGGTCCTTCCTGTCGCCCCGGCATCCAACACCGACACGACACTCTCAGACCAACCCCCTTACACAGAGGATCTGACACTCTCAACAAGGTCTCTGGTGTGACGAGCCAGCCAGCTCGCCGCCGTCGGGGCAGGGCCGCCGCGATCGCACCCAGCAGCGCCCAGTCCTCATCGGCGAGGGCTGGTCGGTTGTTCTGCCGGTGCAGGACTGCGAGCTGATGGCGCAACACGATGATCTCAAGGTCCCTCGAGCGTCCCGAGCGCACCGCCAAGCGCGCCAACGACACCAGCAACAGGTACAGAATGCGACACATAGAACCTCAGGATGCAAGCGCATCATGCCTGGTCAGCGCACACGACCATATTTTGGGCACCCACACGCACGCGGCCCGGTTAGTCACCTCACACGCCATGAACGAGGCAGACCGCCGCTGAGCCGTCTGCTTCTTCGCGTCCCCACACCGACAGCGCAAGACACGCGTCACGCGAGTTGCCCCACTCGGCGCGGTTGAGCGGTTCAACACCCGCCAGAACGCGCAAAAACGGGCCGAAACGGCCCGATTTCATGGATACTGGCCAACAAAAATACAAATATTGGCCAACGTCCCTTGGTGGGATGTTGGCCAGTCGCGTTGGCCCAGGTCAGAGGTGGCAAATCCTAGCCGACCCGTGAATCTCCACACGAAATTCGGCGAATCTCCACATTGGTCGCGAAGGGGCAAAACGCCTGGTCAGAGGGTCGCGCGCTGCTCCTGTGTCGACCAAAGTCAGCGCTAATGGGCTTTCAGAAGACCAATTTCGGGGCGAAATTGCCGTTTTCGGCGGTTCTGAGCGCTCCAGCGGCGATCAGGGTTATGAGTACACGGCGCGCTGCGGTTCCGGCCTTACGACCCATCCGCATCACGCGCACACAACCTCACGCGAAGCGACAACTAGAGAACCTCCCTGCTTGGACGTCCTTGTCGGTGCATGAATCGCTCGAACGAGGCAGGATGCATCGGGGCAGCAGGTGTGACAGTCATCTTCCATACGAACGTCGAGATGCCGGTGCTTGCTGGCGACATGCTGGTGTCGACGCTCGGGCCGCAGCGGCACTCGCAATTGAGGCTCCCGTCCCAACCGAACGGGATCGTGACCCCCGATGGCTTCGTGCCGAGTCAGTATCCGTACTCGTTGCGACGAAAGACATTCGTCATTGGTGACCGTCTGGCTGTGGGTGCGGCTGGCGCCGTAGAGCACATCAGATTGTTCTTGCATGCTCTGACGAGTCGATTTCGCGACCTGACCGGATTCATGCGGGGTGAGATCACACAGTTCTTGCGAGACTACGCCGGGGAGCCTGCGGGTAGAGCGGTCATGCGGGAGATCGGTGTGATTCTTCTCGTCGAGGCTGACGACTGGCGAGGATCGCTCACAGGAGGAGCTGTCGCGCGGCGCGAAGCCATGAGTGAACGATTCGGCAAGGTCATCTCCATCGGCTCGGGCGCCGAGCGCATTCTCGAAGAGATCGGGCAGCTCGACGCCTACCGCGTGGGCGCGACGCAGACTCCCGAAGGCCGAGCGGACTATCCGGAGTTCCACACTCTGATGGCCAATCTGATGCTGTTGGCGAATGTCTACTGGCAGGAGTTCGCGGCGCCCCAAAGAGTCTTCGACGCATGGGGAGGCGCATACGACCTGATCTACCGGGACTCTGCCGGAGCGTTCCGACACCTGGACGACTACACGATGGTGCTGCGTATGTGGGACGCGGAGCACCCCGATCAGGGGATGCAACTGGCGAACCTCTTCAAGTACGAGCGACGAAAGGACTTCTCTTACGTCGTTATGCCGACCAGAGACAGGCTTGAGTTCTTCGGCGCTAGGGACATCACCGCGGACGACAGACCCTGGCGCACCGAGATACACGCCGAAGACCTGTCCATGAACTCGCAGATCCACGTCTCGATCATCGCGGTCCACAAGGGCAACATGTTCATGCGCCCGCTGATTCAGATCGACGGGCTGGACCCGAGCGGCTCGGGACGACAAACGGTCTTCACGGACTTCGATGACGAGGGACACTTGCGCATCCTGTTCCACGCCGAGCACGACAAGTGGCTCGAAGAGCAGGTGAAGGAGTACTACGGCCAGAACGCCCACAGAATTCCCTAAGTGGTCAGCACGTGGCGCTGTGCACGTTGTCGGCGCTGCTGAACGCTCGCGGGCATCACCGGGCGAAATGACCGCTCAGGATCTGTGTCAGATATGCAGTCGCTTCCGTCGGCACGGCGTGAAGGCCGCACGAAACTGAAGAACCTCAACCTGCCTCGGGACTTGCCACACTGGAACTCCGACATGGCAGCTTCAGTCGATGATCCCAACCTTCCGATCTGCGCTCGTGATCAGTGTGGGCGGCACGTCATGGACGGCATCGTGCCCCCCCAAGCCGGCCACAAAGTGGGGCGACATCCGATACTGCAAACAGCACACCTGCACCAAACCGACATGCATCGCAGAACGAGTCATCGGCAACGTCTGCTGGGAGCACGCCAGCCAGAAGCAGCGGGAACGGTTCATCAGCGGTCAACTTCGATCGAGCGCCGTTGACCGGCGCGGCGACGGTCCCATCTGACATCGCGGCGACTCAACAGAGAGCAAGCCCTAAGCCGCCTGACCCCGCCGGCGAGCTTGCAGTTGCGAGCGAGAAGCGGCGTGCTGTCCCTGTCGCAACGAGACTGCGACGCCGAGCGGGTCAAGGTCCTTGCTCCACCATCGGCGGCCCACCCGCATCACGCGCACACAACCTCACGCGAACAGACACCGTGCTGCCGGTCGTCACTGGCCTCATCGCCGATGGCTCATGGAGAGCACAAGCAGCACGGCCACGGGCATTACCGGTCGACAACGGACAGATCAGCACTACGTACGCGCGACCACAATGACCTGCTCAACGCCTCGGCTTTGAAGCGCACGGCAGCCAGAAGTCGCAGACCCTACAAGGCTCCTGAAGCATCGTTCGCGTACCACCACAGTCAAGTCGGCATCCCGCTCAATCGTTTTCCAATTTTGGCAAGATCGCCTATCAACCGGGGCTTTCGCGAATCTCTGACCAGCGATTAAGGAACTTCACACCAACGCTCTCCCGAAGGAACCTCGCAATTCCAATTCCCCACCGCCAATACTCCAAGACTGGCGTCATACTAGGATAAAAATCCTTCGTGACTGAACTGTGGTTGACTACTCCCGCGCAGTAGATGCCCATGAAGGCCGCGGGCCCTGAAATTCAGAATCATGACTAATTCGATGCGCTTCAAGTTGCTGCACTGTAGATGCCGGCAGCAACCAACGTTGTCGCCAATATAGCGAACGACGTATAAAGCAGTTACGCGCGTCGTGAGTCAGAGCTGCTATTCTATTCTCAACCGTGACCTCGTGCTTAGGCAGTCGTACGACGTCAAGAAGATCCGCATACATTGGTTGCCCGAACTGTTCATGGTCAGCTACAGGTGCCATGTAATACGTGTGGGCCATTGCCACCAGATTTCGACCCTGTTCGTCCGTGCGCTCGCCCACAACTATCAGCTCTTGATACTTCCTACTTTGATCGGTCAGTAGGCGTACTCGACACACTTGTATATGGTCTACTTTGCCTGTAACGACATCGCAGCTCGGATGCACTACTATGCATCCGTGCCACTTGCGCCCTTTCGAATCTAGGCAGGTAGACCCGGAAATTAGGAGATCTCCCTGGCGAACCGGAATGTCACCGTTTGCTGCTGTATCATAGTAATCCTCCGATTCCGGATACCAGTACTCAGTCATTCAGCAGCTCGACGTCTCCATCGTCAAATGCTTCCATTGGCACAAGATCTGCAGTGAAGAAATGCAACGGCTCACCATCCTCGCCATGTGTAGCTCGAATCCCTTCAGCATATTGTCGCTGATTCAGAGATTCCCAATCTATCAACGCATGTCTACCACTGCTAGTGGCTGGGTGGGGCACGTAACGTTGCTCGATTTCTAGCGCAAGTCGCGATGCTAGGTTTGCCAGTATTCCGACCCGACCGTATTCGTCAACATCGGAGTGGATCGAAGAAACACTCCCACGGAGGAGACTATCGAGGACGCGACGGCACTCGGAAATTGCATCGTCTAAACGCAATCCGGACGGGTCCGACAATTCCGGCGTCGATGGCGCATGCTCAAGGACAGGTTCGTCGAGAGTCCAGTACAAGGCCCGAAGAGGTGAAGCATTCGAATCCATCCACTTGCTGCGATTGCAACGAGGAGCTACATAGTAGTCATCCTCAGGTAGAACAGAGTCGATTGAGCCGGGTAAGAGAGGTAGAAGTTCGTCCTCGTATGTGCCCCAGGAAAGCGTCATCAATGTGTCTCCTCATGTTCCACTATCATTAATTCAGCGGCGCGCGCGATTTGAGCAAGTGATTCGCTTTTTTGCAATGCTCGCTCAATAGCCTCCTTTAGTTCAGCTAGTGCCTTCCCACCAATAGAAATCTGAATCGACTCTATACGCCCATTTTCATGCACATTGAATCTCAATGTGTGACGGATCAGGGCGGCAATAGGTTCTGCATCCTTATCTTTCGAAAATAGCGGCCTCAGATCAGAGAGGATCCGTGACGTGCAGTACAGGCGGTCATCCTCGGCACGTAGTGAGGCTGCATGAGCGAGGAGTCGGAGAACGGGAGTCTCAAACAGATCGACGAGGCGTTCTGCAAGTATGTCTTGGCTACTGGATTGTATATCTAGAACATCTGATTGTGCAATATCAGATGCAACGCGCTCGCGGCTTTGTGTTGTTCGGCGGTCATATAGGCATGCGCCAAGTAGAGCGTCTAGCATTGCTTCACCATCGGTGAGTGATCCGTGCAGATCTTCCAGCCGAGCGATGATTGCTGATGTCACAAGCGTTTCGTCTAGATTGAGAAATTTCTCATATAGATCGTTGTATTCTTCGGAGTCCATTGACGCGAGGCGTATTAGTGGTTGTCTGTGAAGCAGAGGTATCCGAAGGTTGGTCATATTTGGTTGCGTTCTCGTTTCATGCGGCCATTTTAGCGAGGGTGACTCTTGATAGCGCCATAAGGTGCTGAGGACTTTACCCGGAACGTGTGTTCTGAGAAACTACATCTATGTGAGTTGGCACGGAGTCCAAGCTTGTCACTCTCCGATGGTTTTCGAGCTCTCCGAAACGGCGCTCGTTGAATCGCGGGTGTAGTGCCTGGGTGACCGGTTCTCATTGGTCCATCGCTCATCGTCCGGATTCCAGTGCCTCTTTCAGCTTGCTTCCAGCCAGCAGGATGAGCGCGCTCCTCGAGTCACTCGCGCAGCGCCGCCGTGCAGCACCGAATCCCTCAGGTGCCTCACCGTTGTGTCGACCGGTGCCACGAGCAGATCTCCGAAGAATCGTTGACCCCTGCTGATCACAGGTGAATTGTGCACGATGGAGCCGACGGATTGTGGTCATTTGTGGCGCGGCGGCATCTGGCCGTTGTGGGGCCATTTGCCTTGATGTCCCCGAGCGGAGAATCTACAAGCCCCTCGGCAAGGCAGCGCGGAGGACTGCAGAACGGGGCTGGTGCAATTTCGCGTAACCGCTGGTCACAGGGCCGTCAGTGGAAGGCTGTCAAGGGCCAGCGGGATCTGCCCAGTGGCGGACAGTAGGACTGCCCGTTCGTGGCCAACAGAACTGCCCGGTGGTGGCCAGGTGTTCTGCCCGTGGCTTAGTTGGTCAGTGGCGTCACCCCCTTGCCGGCGGTGGCTTGGGTGAGGCGGATGCTGTCGCCGGCGGTCATGACGACGTGGGCGTGGTGCATGAGCCGGTCGACGGTGGCGTTGGCGATGGTCTTGGGCATGAGTTCGTCGAACCCGGCGGGGTGCAGGTTGCTTGACAGGGCGATGGAGCGTTTCTCGTAGGCGGCGTCGACGACCCGGTAGAGCGCCTCGGCGGTCTCGGTGGCGACGGGGAGCAGGCCGATGTCGTCGATCACGATGACGTCGGCGCGCATGATCCGCCGGATGGCCTTGGCGGCGGTGTCGTCGGCGCTGTGGCGGCGCACGAGCGCGCCGAGGTGCTCGAGACTGAACCAGGAGACCTTGTGGCCGGCATCGACGGCGGCTTGGCCGAGCGCTTCAAGGAAGTGCGTCTTGCCTGTGCCTGATGGTCCGCACACGACGAGGTTCTCGTGGCGGTGGATCCATTCGAGGGTGCGCAGCGCCCGCTGGGTCGGGGCCGGGATCGATGACACTGCCGCGTCCCAGGCGTCGAAGGTCTTGCCGGTGGGGAACCCGGCCGCTTTGCGCCGGGCCCGGATTGAGGATGCTTGGCGACCGGCGAGCTCCTCGGCCAGCAGTGCGCGCATCGCTTCGGCCGGTTCCCAGCGTTGTGCCTTGGCGGTGGCCAACAACTCCGGTGCTGCGGCGCGCATGTGGGGCAGGCGCAGGGTGCGGAGCAGGTCGACGACCTCGTCGATCGGCGCTGGGTTCATCGGTCGTCTCCGAGGCGACCCCAGGCGGCGGTGCCGGGCTGCAGCGAGTGCACGTCATCGGCGCGTCGGCGTTGTCCGGGCGGGTCAGCGGCCAGGATCGAGGCCAGGTCGCCGTCTGCGAAGCGGCCGAAGGTCGCGGCGTGGCCGAGCGCCCAATCAACGCGGATCTGGCCGTGGAGGCGGGCAAGGGTGACTGCTTGGGCCATCTTGACCTTCACCCGGCTCGTGCCCGCGGCAGCTGCTTCAACGAGCCAGGTGCGGGCGCCGTCTCCGATGGCGAGGAACTCGGTCTCGGCCGCGCTCGTCGGCTTCGGACGCCGCGCGAGCGGCCCAGCCGGGCGCGGCGGGTAGTGGGCGTCGTCGATCATCGGATGCCCAGGCGTCGAACGCTGGTGGCGGGCAACCTCGATTGGGCCTGACGGTGCGCAGTGGGTGACGACGACCTGGTCACCGTCGACACGCACCCACACCGTCTCATCGGCCAACGTGTGCGGGACCGAGCAGGTCACCGCGCCGAAGCTGACCGTGGAGCTCCAAGAGACTTTCCGGGTCTCCCCGAGCGCCGCCGTGTATGGGCGTTCGGGCAGCGCATGCAGCCGATGCCGTTCCTCGGTGAGCATCTCGACCGGCGGCCGCCGGGTCACCCGATGGACCCGCTCGTTCACCTCAGCGGTGAACGCCTCACAGGCCTCGACCAGCTCGGCCCAGCCGGCGTAGTCGCCGCGCAGGTTCGCGTCGGTTGGCACCAAGTCGGCCTTGGCGACCCGCACCGTCGCCTCTGACCCGCCCTTGGACTCAGGGTCCGCCGGCACACACGTCGCCACCGTGATCCCGTAGTGGCCGCCGACCGCAACGATCTCCCGATGGCGCACAGCGATCCCAGCGACGTGATCGATCGTGACCGTGCGCTCGTTGTCGGTGAGCCAATACGTCGCAGCGCCGCCAAAGGCTCCCATCGCCCGATCCACACAGGCGATCACCGTGGGCAGGGTGCGGTCCCAGGTCGCGACCGGCACCCGGAACCTCGACCACGCCAGCCACGCGCAAAACAGATTCGTCCGCCGCCCGGCGATGACCGGGCCCGCGCCCCAGTCCCACTGCGCCCACATGCCCGGCTCGGGGATCCACGGCCGATACACCCGCCGCCGACCCGCCCCGAAGCTCTTCTTCGCCTCCGCCACCGCTCGGCGCACCGTCCGGTCCGAACCCTCGAACCCCAACGCCTTCAACTTGGCGTGGCAACAATCGGCGCGGATCCTGCCACAGGAGCGCTCCACCCACTCCTCAATCTTCGGCAGCCACGGATCGATGATCCGTTCCCGCCGCACCGGGCCCGCACCCCGCAGCCGACCCTCGTCGCGCTTGGCCACATACGCGGCGACGGTGTGATGCGAACAACCGGCCAACTCGCCGGCATCCCGGAACGACCCAGTCAGGTCGAACGCCTCCAACATGTTCATGATCTCCTCGCAAGACTTCACTCGGTCCCCCCTGCTCGACAGTCACCGTTGTGGTGACCGGCCATTCGAGCAGGAGGAGCACCCCGCCGCGGTGCACCCCGACGGGCGACGGACTTCAACGCGGGCAGTCCTGTTGGCTGCCGCCGGGCAGAACCGTCGGCCGCCAGCGGGCAACTACATGG
Source organism: Candidatus Poriferisodalis sp. (assembly GCF_965237655.1). GTDB lineage: Bacteria > Actinomycetota > Acidimicrobiia > Acidimicrobiales > Poriferisodalaceae > Poriferisodalis. The sequence continues at coordinate 55,570 of NZ_CBDEGB010000002.1, read as the reverse complement.
CCGCCACCGGGCAGAATCTCATGGCCGCCGACAGTCGAACGACGATAGATGTTTGGACACCTGCTTCTCGCTCTCATTCCTTGAGCGGGGCCTAAGTGAGCAGACGAAATTCGTGGGCACCGGGGTTGCCCAGCCGTGACGCTGGCGGGTAGACGTACATCACATGGTCAAGATCGACATCATCGCCCTGAAGGACATCATCGAGCAGTTCGACTTTGTGGATGATCCTGATGCTGCGGAGCGAGCGAAGACGGACCCGGCATTGGCAGCGGCTCTGGATTGGATGCGTCCTCACAACTGGCACGGCAGCGGACTCACACCGGATCAGGTGCTGCCGATCGCCACCGAGGCCCAGGCACGCCGGCCCGTGCGATGAGAACGAGGCTGCGCGGCCCGGAGTCGCGCACATGCTCAGCTAGCCCCGCTGGAAAATTCCCGCTTCGTAGAGAACCTCGGGGTCGTAACCGCCCTTGCGCCAGTTGCGCCATGCCTCAGCATGACGCTGTGATTCCTCTCCGACAACCGGCGCGATCGGAAACCACTTCGAATCCTCAGACTCCGGCGGCTCGTCAGGAACTGTCACATCAAAAGACACTATCCGCACCCCCAGAATGCCGTTCCGTGCCGGTCGAGCGCTGGACAATGGTGCGAATCGCCCACCACCAGCGCCCACGGCACCAGTCGCTGTGCAGCGTCAGTAGATCAGCAGGCAATTTGTCTTGTTGACATCGGTGACAGCACTGCCAGTCGTCGCCGACTCGAAACGCCGCCCGCGGCAAGCGCCGGCAGATGGCTTCTTGGCCATGGTGACCTCCTGTGCACTTCAGCGGGCGCACGAACCGACAGCTCGGTGTCTCGCACCTGAGGGAATTCGAGTGCTGCGGGTTGTCCGGCGGCAGCCATGCGCAAATCCGGCGGGTTCATTGGGGGGTGAAGGCAATCGTCCATTTGGCGTTTCCACGCGGCAGCGCGCTGTTCGACCAGGCAGCGGACACATAGATTTCGAGGGGACTGGGGCACTGTGAACCTTCGAATTCGGCTAGCTGCCATGTGCCGGACGCGATCTTGGGCGGGCCGTCGCCGGGCCGTGTCTGTGGTGGCTGGTAGTAGCACTGACGCGGGTTGCGATCCGTTTCGGGGCATCCGTAGGGGTCACCGAATGCGCACACTCTGTCCGTCAGGCTCTTGACCTGCACGAAGAATCCCTCGGGTGCCCAGTATTGATAGGAGAGCTCGCACTGGGGCGGACTTGGGTGTGCAGGGGGTCTGGATGACATGCACTTCTCATTGCCGACGAGGGAGACATGCACGCTGTAGGTGGCGTCCTCGTCGGTGACGGCATCCCACTCGACGGTGTAGAGGCAATATCCCCATCCGTCGAGGATGAGCGTTGTCGGCGAATTGTCATCTGTGGACCACGCCCGGCAGCGGTTCTCGACATCCCACAGCTGCGGCGGAAACCGGATCGGCTCTTCCGATTCGGCTTGGGTTTGTCCGCAGCTGTAACCCACAGCGATGCGCCGAGCGCATGTCCCGACTGCGTTGGCGGTTTCCCAGCGGTCGGCACCGGCGAGGCGTGTCATCGCGTACCGGGAGATTTTTGTTTCGGGTACTGCTGCGACACCGCCGACTACGAAACCGCCCGTCGCAGCAGTTTCGAGGCGTGCGATCTGTTCAGCAGGCATGGGATCGTCGCGTGGTCCCGCCAAGACGATGCAGTCGGTCGCCACAACGCCCGCGAGCGTGATGGCGCTGTACAAGTCTGACTGCGCTGCCGTGTCGGAAGCAGACACGATTGGCACCGCATCAGTGCAGTCCGATGTCGTGTAGCTAACCGGCGGCAGCACGACCTCAGGTTCGCTAGCAGCAGCAGGACTGGGAAACCACAAAGCAGCAGCCGTCACGGCTGCTGCCCCCAGTGCGGCGAGCAGCTTGCGCTCAGAACCGAAAATGCCATCCATGAAGAACTCGTCTAGCACCTACGACGACCTGTCGTGGGGCGGCACACAGCACTCAGACGAGCCGAATCGCCGGCTATGAGACTCGTCGGGCCGATCAGCGGACGGGCGCCATCACAATTCTGCGCGATCTACGGGCTGATAGCTTGCGGCGTCACGCTCACGAGGAACAATCGTGATGGAAACCCCGGACAGCACCGAGATGAGCGCCCGCGGGCATAACGGCACCATGCTGTTCGATGGAGCCTTCGTGACGATCCAACGCAAGGGCTTCTTGGCGCGATCAACCGTAGGCAAGGGAAACAAGCGCATACCCGTCAGCTCGATCGCCGCGATTCAGGTCAAGCCGCCGGGAGCCATGGTCAACGGCTTCGTCCAGCTGACCGTCGCAGGCGGAAACGAACGGCGCAGCAAACTCGGACGGCAGACCATCGACGCGATGAGCGACGAGAACTCAATTGTCGTCACGAAGAAACAGTTCAAGAGCTTCGAGCCTCTCATCAACGCAATCGAGAGCGCCATCACCCAAAATCAACGCAGCTTCATCTCCAACGACGCTCCCAACGCAACGGCTTCAGCAGCCGATGAGATCAAGAAACTGGCAGAGCTGCGCGAATCCGGAGCCCTCAGCGAAACCGAGTTCGAGACACTCAAGGCGCGCCTGATCTGACACGACCCACAGGTCACAGCAGCGTCCGAAGCTCTGATTGGCGAATCTGGATGGATTGCCAGTTCTGTCGCGCGCTCAGGGCCTTTGAGTGCAGACCATTGATCTTGGCGCACATGTCATCGAGCGGGGCGTTCGGGTGGGGGCGCACTTCATCGATCAGGACAAGCGGGTTGATGTGAAACAGCCGAGGATGACCGTGGTTGTCCCGTGTCAAGTTTCTTGCTCAGATTTCGGGGGTCTTGGTTTGAGTGTCGGGGGTTTGCTGGTGTGCGTCGAGGGGGCGGGCCCAGTCGAGGCTCTCGTGGGGTCGGATGCGGTTGTATTCGTCGATGAAGTCGGTGATGTGGGTGGTGAGGTCGATGCCGGTGGCGATGTCGTGGCGGTAGAGCCGTTCGTATTTCAGCGCTTCGAACCAGCGCTCGATCACTCCGTTGGTGTGGGGCGACCGGTGCCGGGTCCGCACGTGCGCGATGTGAGGCCGGGCGGCGAACCAGCGGGCGACGGCTGCTGATTTGGTGGCCGGGCCGTTGTCGGTCACGATCACGATCGGGGTGATCTCGCCGGTGTCGCCGTCGGTGCAGTCCTCGACGAGCTGATGTCCCAGCAGCTCGCCGGCGCGGGCCTCGGCAGCGTCGAATGCGGCGCACAGGTCCCCAGCGGTCTGGGTCGCGGTCACCGGGCAGGCCAACACGAGCTTGGAGACGTAGTCGACCACGCCGCCGAGCTGGCGGGTGCCCTCGGTTCCGGTCTCGAACTCGGAGAAATCAGCCTGCCATACCCGGTTCGGTCTCGACGGGACGTCAGCGAAGACAGCTCTGCGGGCCTTGGCCAGCTGGCGACGCTCGGCCTGGCAGCGGACCGGCCCCAGCAGCCCCCGGCGGGCCATTGCCCGTCCGGCCGATGATTGGGACCCGAACTCCCAGCCGGCATGGCGGCCCATCGCCCATATCTTGCGATGCCCCCAAGCCGGCCACTCCGCGGCCAGCTTCGCGACCGCCGGCTCGATCCGGTCCACGACCGGCGCCGGCCACGGCCCCTTGGGCGGGTCACCGGCGCGATGCTTGGCCAACCGGTGCTGATAGGTCCGCCGGGGCACGCCGATGAGAGCCGCGAACCTCGTGATGGGCATGCCCGCGCCAGTGCGGATCATCTCGAGGTCCTCGACGGGGGGAGATACTCCGCCCCTTTCCTCCACACCCGCAACTCCACATGGGCTTCGCCCAAAGCGGCCTTGAGCTCCTCGTTGAATCACCCCGGGTTCAGTAGAGACTCGGGTTGTTGAGTCACGGCCGGGGTGGCTGTGACGGTTTGACGGTAGTAGGCGGTTTCGTGTTCGGCGGGGGTGGTGTAGCTGCCGCGGCCGGGCAGCAGGGCGCTGTGGCTGCGTCGGTGGTTGTACCAGTCGACGTATTCGAGGGTGGCGAACTCGACGTCGCGCAGTCCTTGCCACGGTCCCCGGGGGTAGACGAGCTCCCATTTGAACAGGCCGTTGAAGCTCTCGATCATGGCGTTGTCATAGGAATCGCCTCGGGTTCCGACCGAGGCGACGATGTCGTTGTCGTCGAGGCGCTGGCTGTAGCGAATGGAAAGATATTGACCGGATTCAATCGGTCGTCGCAACACTGGTTTGTTGGAGGGAGCGTAGGTGTTCGTTGAGGGTTTCGGCGGGTGTGCGCCAGCCGAGGTTCTTGCGTGGCCGGGAGTTGATGATCGCGGCTACTGCTTCGAGCTCTTCGCTGCTCCATCGGGAGAGGTCGGTGCCTTTGGGGAAGTACTGGCGCAGCAGTCCGTTGGTGTTCTCGTTGGTGCCGCGCTGCCAGGGGCTGTGGGGGTCGGCGAAGAACACGGCGAGGCCGGTGTCGATCGTGAGCTGGGCGTGCTGGGCGAGCTCTTTGCCGCGATCCCAGGTGAGCGACCGTCGCAGCTGATCGGGCATCGACGCGAAGCTCGTCGCTAGTGCCTCACGCATCGACTCGGCGCCGTAGCCGCCCAGAGCGGGCCCGTTCTTGACGGGTTCCTGGGTGCCCCAGCCCTCCTTGCGCGGCAGGTGCACGAGCACGGTGAATCTGGTCGTTCGCTCCACAACGGTGCCGATAGCGGACCTGCCGACGCCGATGATCAAGTCGCCTTCCCAATGCCCGGGCACGGCCCGATCGTCGGCTTCGGGCGGCCGCTCGCTGATCATGGCCTCATCGGTGACATGGCCGCTGGCGCGCTGTTGCGCGCGGGCACGAGGAACCCGCAGCGCACGCCCGGTGCGCAGGCAAGCCACCAGTTCGCGCTTGAGAGCGCCGCGGCTCTCGACATAGAGCGCCTGGTAGATCGCCTCGGGAGAGATCCTCATCGTCTCATCGGCGGGAAAGTCGACCCGCAGCCGGTTCGAGATCTGCTCTGGGCTCCACGCTGTAGCCCACACTCGGTCCTGCCGACGAGGCCGGTTGCGCCCCTTCCACGTCGCTGTCGGCGGACCGACCACCGCCCCATCGGCGCTGTGAACCACGCCAGCGAGCCGGTCCTGGACATAATCGCGGAGCCGTTCATCGGCGACCAGTTTCGCAGTCTTGGGACGCCGGGCGGCCAGCTCCGCTTTCCACTGAGCGACACCGGCCCGGTACTCGAGCTTGCCGCCGCGGGTGGCTGCGTTGCGGCGCAGCTCACGAGAGACCGTCGACGGCGACCGTCCGATCACGCGTGCGATCGACCGAACCCCGCGGCCTTGCGCGCGCAGCACAGCGATCTCCTCGCGTTCCTGAAACGACAGATACCGGCCCGACGACGGACCCAGATCGATGCTCGGCATGCCACCACGCTCGCGGAACCAGCGCGACCCCACAGGACCCGACACACCGCACGCGACCGCGGCATCCTCGCTCGTGAGCCCCTTGGCGATCTCACACCAGAACGCCCGCTCAACATCCCGACGGATCGGCGGCCGACCCGGCGACCTCATCGCCGGCCGCCCCCTCAGCGTCACCAACCACCCCGCCTGCCTGCTCACCGCTCACCTCCACATCAAGGTGTTGCGACGACCGATTGAATCCGCCTTGCGACCCGCGGTCGCTGTGATGAGTCACCTCCTCGATGCTGTGGCCGTCGCGGCGGCGCCCCGAGATGGCCATCTCCAAGGCATCGAGCGCCAGCTCGGTGCGCAGCGACCACGACGCCTGCCAGCCCAGGACCCGGCGCGAATAGGCGTCGATCATGAACGACACGTACACCCAGCCGCTGCGGGTGCGCACGTAGGTGAGATCGGCGAGCCACAGCCGGTTCGGGGCCGGCACTGTGAAATCCCGGTTCACCAGGTCCGCGGGCCGGCAGGCGTCGGGGTCGCTGGTGGTGGTGCGCACCGTGGCGCCTCGGCGGGTCCCTTCGAGGCTCAGCTGGCGCATCAGCCGCTCCACAGTGCAGCGAGCCACCGTGATGCCCTCGACGCGGTTGAGGTGATCCCACACCTTGGCCGCCCCGTACGCGTCGTAATTGTCCCGGTGCACACGAGCGATCTCTCCGCACAACCAGGCGTCGCGCTGCGCCCGCGCCGACGGCGGCCGGCACCTGGCTGCGTAATAGGTGGACGGGGCGATCCCGACGCCGTGCTCGGCGAGCACAGCGCAGATCGGCTCGACCCCGAACCGGTCGCGATGGGCGTCGATGAACGCCACTATCGCTTCGACTGGCGGTCGAGCTCCGCCCCGAAGAAAGCCGACGCCGCCTTCAATATCTCGTTCGCTCGGCGCAGCTCACGGTTCTCGCCTTCGAGCTCTTTGATCCGAGCCCGCTCCGCTGAGGTCACCCCGGCCCGGGTCCCGCCGTCGATCTCAGCGCGGCGCACCCACAGCCGCACCGTCTCCGGGGTCGGGCCCAGCTTGTCGGCGACCGAGCAGATCGCCTCCCACTGCGACCCATAGCAGCGCTCGTTGTCGAGCACCATTCTCACCGCACGCTCACGCAGCTCGGCTGGATATCTCCCATTTCCTGGCATCGCTCCATCCTCTCAAGGAACAGAGCCTCCACCAAACCCGGTGTGATTCACCGAGCGATCTCAGTCCTCGCTCGGATCGTCCACCGCAACCTCGACATCACCCGCAAGCGAGAGCAAGCCGTCAAGGAAGCCAAGAGAGCCAGACGCGCTGGCAACCGAGAACGCCCCAAGACGCACGCGTCCACAGATTCCTGCACGCCCGAACCATCGACCCCGCCCGAGAACGACACCGACGATCCCAGCGCTGCCGAACCTCGCACAAGGCCCGGTTAAGTCACCTCACACGCCATGAACGAGGCAGACGGCCGCTGAGCCGTCTGCCTCTTCGCGTCCCCACACCGACAACGCAAGTCACGCGTCACGCGAACTGACCCACTCGGCGCGCACGAACGGCTCAACACCCGCCCCAACGCACAAAATCGGGCCCGACAGGCCCGACTTCATCGATACTGGCCAACGTCCATATCGGGTACTGGCCAACATCCCTTAGTGGGATGTTGGCCAGTCGCGTTGGCCCAGGTCAGAGGTGGTAAATCCTAGCCGACCCGTGAATCTCCACACGAAATCGAGCGAATCTCCACATTGGTCGCGAAGGGGCAAAACCCCTGGTCAGACCGTCGCGAGGCGCTCCGACGCGGAGCAGGAAGTGCACAATTGCGCGTTTCGGAGGCCGTCTTGGGGTCGAAATGGCCGTTTTCGGGGGTTCTGAGCGCTTCCGCGGCGGCCAGGGTTATGAGTTCTTTGGCTGGGCTGCTGTCTCCGAGTCGTGACGTTGGAGTTCGGCTGGGTTGCGAGTCGTCTCAATGGCGGCTGTGCGGCGTTCAGTGGCGCTCGGAAGGCCGTGTCCCGCCAAGGTCTGCTCGAAGTCGTCCAGAATGGGCCATCCTTCAATTTGTGTTGAGGCTGATTTCGTGTCGTTGTTTGGGGTTGTTTTCAGCCAGCATGGGAGGGTTCTCGATCGAGCCTTGAGGAGGCCCGTTGAGCTATCAGCCTGCCAAGAAGAGGAAGCGGTTTTTGGCGCCGCAGGAGAAGTACGAGATCTGGATGCAGCTCGTGCGCGGGGAGATCACGGTCGCGGAGGCGGCCGGGAGTGCCGGGGTGGATCGCTCGACGATCGCGAAGCTGCGCGAGGTCGCCCGGCAGGGCGCGCTCGATGCGTTGGCGGCGTCGCGTCCTGGGCGTCGGGACTCGGTGCGCGATGTGGAGCTGGAACAGGCTCGGGCCGAGGCGGAGCGTCTTCGTGCGGCGTTGGCGGAGATGGCGGTGCGGCTGACGCTGTTGGAGGGAAAAGGGCATTGGGGCTGAGCGGCCGGGTCCCTGCCAGGGTGGACGCGGCCGACAAGGCAGCACTGCTGGGCCTGGTCGGGCGCGCTGAGGCCGCGGGATGGAGCACCGGTGCTGCATGCGGGGGCTTGGAGCTGTCGGTGCGTCGGGTCCAGCGGTGGCGGCGCTGTGTCGCCGACGGCTCGGGCCTCGACGGCTCAGCGCCGGGCGGGAACCCGTCCCATGGGCTGACCCCGCACGAGGAAGACGAGATCGTGGCGGTGTTCGACGAATGGGCCGACATCGACCGGTCGCATCGCAAGCTCGCCCACCGCGGGTCGTGGCTGGGCCGCTTCTGGGCCGACCCGTCCACGGTGCGGCGTGTGCTGGAACGCCGTGACCTGCGCTTTCGCGGCCCCAAGCGCAGCCCGCGCGTTGCCCGGCGGCCGTGGCCGGCGTGGGCCGAGTCGGCCCCGAACCGGATCTGGACCTGCGACACGACCCACTGGCCGCGCGCCCAGGCAGCCACGACAGTGATCTGCGACGTGATCTCGCGCAAACCGATCGCCGACATCACCTCCCGGGACGAGACCAGCATCGAGGTCCAGGCCGTGTTCGGCCGGGCCCTGCGCTGGGAGGGCATCGAAGACGTCATCGACGAGCGCAACCCCGACGCACTGAGATGGGACCCCGACAGCGACGACATCCCGGTGCTGCTCGTGCTGTGCGACAACGGCCCCCAGACGGCCTCGGGATCGACACGGGAGTTCATGGCCCTGTGCTGGCTCGCCACCCACTACCGCCGGCCCGGCACACCCACCGACCAAGCCTGGACCCAGAGCCAGTTCGGGCACCTCAAAATCGAGCAGCCCCACCTGGAGCTGATCAGCGACATCGACGTGCTGCGCGCCGAGCTCGAACACCAGCGCAACCACTACAACACCGTCCGCCTTCACGCCGGCATCGGCTACCTCACCCCCGACCAGGAACACAACGGCCACGCCGACACGGTGCGCGCAGCCCGACGCCACGGCCTCGACCGCGCACGCGAACAACGCATCGCATACCATCACAACCGACAATCACAAGAACCCGACCATGCCGGCTAAACCCACCCAAAAAAGCGACATTAAGTCAGACACACGTCACCAAGACACGCGTCACGCGAGTTGCCCCACTCGGCGCGGTTGAGCGGTTCAACACCCGCCAGAACGCGCAAAAACGGGCCGAAACGGCCCGATTTCATGGATACTGGCCAACAAAAATACAAATATTGGCCAACAACTTCTTGGTGGCGGGGGCAGGATTTGAACCTGCGACCTTCGGGTTATGAGCCCGACGAGCTTCCAGACTGCTCCACCCCGCGGCGAGAGCAGCCACACTACCAGCGGCCTCCCGAAACCAGCAAGGCCATGAACTTCCTGCGCGCTTTGTCTATGGTGAATTAGCCATAAACTGAGCAGTTGCGAGGTGATGTCCGATGACACGCGCCTACGACGAAGTGGTCGCTGCGCGCCGAGAGCGCGTTGAGCCAGGCGCAGCAGCGCACAGCGAGGTGCTTGCGCAGGCGTACAACATCGCCATACAGGTCGTGGAACTGCGCGAGAAACATGGCCTGACCCAGGCCCAGTTGGCTGAGCGCTGCGGTGTGAACCAAGCTGACATCAGCCGGATCGAACGCGGTGCAACGAGCCCCACGGCACGAACCCTGCAGCGGATCGCTGACGCTCTCTACGCCGACGTTCGCATAGTGGCCCGACCGAGGTGAGATTGCGGTACAACAGGGTTCTGCCAGATCGCTCACCTTCACCTGCCTCCGCCAGACGGCGCGAGCGAGGCGGGAAGGTCGCGTCTGGCGTGAAGGACCCGCCACACGTCGACGAAAGATGGTCTGTCGACGTAGAACACGACATACGGGAAACGCTGGAGCGACCAACTCCGGAGTTCGGGAATCCCCAGCTCATGAGCCCACCGCGTTGAGCCGGACAGCGGATGGCTGCTGAGGTAGTCGAACGCTTGGTCGAGTTCCGAGATGAAGCGGTGAGCCACGCTCGCGCCAGCCTCGATTGCGTAGTAGTCAACAGCAAACCCAATATCCCGCGCTGCGGCAGCGTTGAGTTCGACCGCCTTTGCCATCGTCGGCGAGGTCTACACAGTGGCGTCGGCGACTGGTCCTGCGGCAGGCGGGTAGTTCGAGTTGGCGGCCTCACGAACTCGATCTCGCAGTGAGGCGAAGTATTCCTCGTCAGCCCGTCCCACGATTGGCCCTGCAGCACCATCAAGCAGCAACTCACGCAAGCGTGACCGATCCTGGTCGCGGCGGATCAGCTCGCGGACGTACTCGCTCGTCGAGCCATACCGGCCGCAGTTCACCTGGCCGTCGGCGAACGCCTTGAGTTCCACCGGAAGCGACACGTTCATCGTTGCCACACACGCATCATACCGCGGTGTTGGCAAACTCTGCCAAATGAGCGGCCTAGCCGGTGGCGGCTTGTTCGAGAATGCGGGCGGCCCTGGCGATCAGGCTCTCGGCTTCGTCAACGGCCGTCTGGTAGGCCGCCAGGTCGCCTTCGCGCAGCGCCGCATCGGCCCGGTTGAAGGCCGTCGCGGCCCGCTCGAGCAGGTTGCTCACCGTGTCGGTGTCCAGCGTCGGCTCTGGCTCGTCGTCGGCAGGCGCAGCTGCCGCCGGCTCGTCGGGGGCATCATCAGGCGTCACGGCCGGCGCCGCACCCGTCAGGCTCACCGTCTCATTGCCGATGTCGATGTCAACACCGCCGATGGCCTTCTCGAGTGCCCCCTCGAAGGTCTCTGAGATCACCACGTTCGAGCCGATGCCGGCAATCACCAGCTGCAGCTCGGGCACCGCCGTCGGCCCGGTCGCCGCAATGAACAGCGGCCGCACATACAGCAGCGAGTTCTCCACCGGGATCAGCAGCAGGTTGCCGGGCCGCACCACCGAGCCGTTCTGATTCAGCAGCGTCAGCCGCTCGGAGATCTCCTCCTCGGTCTGGATGTTCGAGTTGAACAGCGCCGGACCGTCGATCGGCTGATCAGACCGGATCTCGAACACCTCGATCTGGCCATAACGGTCCGGATCGTTGTGGACCACCATGAAACCTTCGAGGTTCTTACGAGAGTCGTCCTCGGAGAACGGCACGAACGGCCGGAAGATCACAAACGAGGCAGAGTCGTCCCCCGGCAATCGGAACAGCAAGTACTGCGGGGAAATCCGAGCCTCGACCGTCGCGATCACCTGCCCGGTCGTCTCGTCGCGCACCGTCTCGACCGTGGTCTGCCCGATCGAATCGCCCGGGTCCTGCGCAACCGCCCATGCCCCGGCTGCGTCGTAGAACTCCGACGGCTTGTCCAGGCGGTAACGGCCCCACGCATCGGTCTGCACCCGGAACAGGTCCTCCGGGTACCGGAAGTGCTCACGCAGCTCGGCCGGCGGCGAGCCATCGGCAAACAGCGCAGGGAACTGCTTGATATAGGACTGCACGATCGGATCGTCGTCATCCACAACATAGAACGTGACCGTCCCGTCGTGGGCGTCCACCACGGCCTTCACGGAGTTGCGCACGTAGTTCAGCGGCTGACGCAGATCGCTCCCCGGCGTCGCCGCCCGCGAATTAGTCCGCTGCGCATACGGGAACTGCGACGTGGTCGTGTAGGCGTCGAGCACCCACTTCACCTTCCCGTCGATGACAACCGGATAGGGGTCGTTGTCGTAGGACAGGAACGGGGCCAGCAGCCGCACCCGGTCGGAGATGTCGCGGTTGTAGAGAATCCGGCTGTCGCCGGTGATCTCGCCCGAGACCAGCAGGTTCGGCTCGGCGAAGCGCATCGCAAACGCCAGCCGCCGCAGGAAACCGCCGATGCCCACTCCGTCGGAGCCGTCATATCGAGTCGTCTTGGTGCGGTCGTCATCGTCCTGGAAGTCGACCTCGGCACGCCGGGCGCCCACGATGGCGTAGCCCGGCAGGTCCTCGCCCACATACAGCCCGGGCTCGTCCAGCTCCAGGGCCTCAGCACCCGGAGAAATCACGTTCGGGATGTCGCCCAGTGCGTACGCCGGCCGGCCGTTGGAGTCCACCGTATTGGCCGGCGCCGCCGCCACGCCGTAGCCGTGGGTGTAGGCGACGTGCTCGGTCTCCCACGTGTCGGTCGGCAGCTCGGTGGGCCGCAGCTCACGGGCCGCCAGCACGATCTGGGTGACCTTGCCATCGATTTCGTACCGGTCCACGTCGATGTCGCGGAAGTCGTAGAAGCTCTTGATGCCCTGGGTCTGCTGGAACGTGTCCTGCATGACGGCCGGGTCCAGCAGCCGCACGTTGCGCACCGTTTCGAAGTTGTTCTCGATGTCGGTGGCGGTCAGCTCCGGTGTGAAGTTGAACTCACGCGGCGTCACGTCGTCGAGCCCGAGTGCTATGCGGGTCATCTCGATATTGCGCTCGATGTAGAGGGCCTCCCGGGTGGACTCCGAGGGCTCCACCTGGAAGCGCTGGACGATGGCCGGATACGCCGCTCCCGCCAAGCCGGCAACGACCACCCACAACGCCACCGCGATGACCGGGTAGGTGAAGCCGCGCCGCCAGATGTTCACGATCAGCAGCAAGAAGCTGAAGATGCTGATGATCATGAGCAGCTGCAGGACGGGCAGCTGCGCGTTCACGTCTGTGTAGGTGGCACCGTCCACGAAGCCCCGCGTCGACAGCGTCAGCTCGAATCTGTCGAAGTAGTACCCGACGGCCTTGATGAGCGCCAGCAGACCTAGCAGCAGCGACAGGTGTGCCTTCACTTGCGGTATGACCCGGCTGCCTGCGGGGGCCTGAACCCGGATTGCCCCGTTCAAGTAGTGCCAGATCGTGGTGAAGATGAACGTGACCAGCACGGCCGCGAAGGCCCAGCCGATCAGGAAGTTGAAGAACGGCAGGCGGAAGATGTAGAAGCCGACGTCGCGGCCGAACTGCGGGTCAGTGAGGCCGAATTCGGTGCTGTTGATGAAGAACAGCCACGCTTGCCACTGGCCCGAGACGCCCGAGCCGACCATGAAGGCCAGGATCAGTGCGACGGCGATGCGGATGAGGCCGCGGCGCCGGCGGCTCATCTGGCGCCAGCGGGCGGCGATGTCCTCGGGCGGGCCTGGAGGGGCCGACTTGGCGGCCATGCGCTCGGCGATGAACAGGTTCACCCACAGCAGGACGAAGAAGATCGCTGTGAACAGCAGGCCGAGGCCGATCTTGGCCCACAGCACTTTCCACCACACCGAGGCGAAGCCCAAGCTGTCGAACCACAGGTAGTCGGTGTAGAAGCCCGCCAGGCCGCGAATGGACAGCAGCAGGATCAGCCCGGCGCCGATGACGATGCCGATGATCAGGCGGAAACGGTTGATGTTGCGACGGCGCGGCACCCGCCGAGGCTGCTGGGGCTGCTCGGACGCGGGAGGCGGCATGTCCTCGGGGGGACGCATACGGCAGCGAGGCTACTGGGGCGCGTGGGCGCCGCAGCCAGCGGACCGCGCTGTCGGCGGGCGAGGCGCGTAGGTTCGGCGGGGTGCGCCTGGCGGCATTGGTTTCGGGAACCGGCTCGATCCTCGAAGCGATGCTGGGCTGCGGGCTGCCGGTGGGCTTGGTGGCGGCCGATCGGGCGTGCCGTGGGCTGAGGATTGCAACCGATGCCGGGATCGAAACGGTGCTGGTGGAGCGTGAGTATTGGATGGTCGAGGTGGCTGGGCGATCCGGCGGGGCTGGTGCGGGCGGCGAGTCGGGTGGATCGGGCCGGCGGCGATTCGACCGGGACGGTTACAGCTGCGAGCTGGCGGCTGCGCTGGCCGGACGAGACGTGGACGTGGTGGCGATGGCCGGCTTCGGCACTGTGCTGGATGGATCGTTCTTCGAGTGGGGCGGCGGGCGTTACCGGGGGCGGGTGCTGAACACGCACCCGTCGCTGCTGCCGGCGTTTCCGGGCTGGTATGCGGTGCGCGACGCCCTGGCTGCGGGGGCCACCGAGTCGGGCTGCACGGTGCATGTCGCGATTTCAGAGGTGGATGCGGGCCCGGTGCTGGCGCAGCGTGCAGTGCCAGTGCTGGCAGGCGACGATGAGACCACACTGCACGAGCGGATCAAGACCGTGGAGCGAGAGCTGTACCCGGCGACGATTGCGGCGTTCTTGGAGCGCTGCGAGACCGATGAGGGCGCTGCACTGGTCGGAGGTTTGACTGGCGGCAGACTGGCAGCCATTACAGGATTCAGGAGGGACTGACCCGATGAGGGCGTTGATCTCGGTGTGGGACAAGACCGGCGTGGTGGACTTCGCGACTCGGCTGTCGGGGCTTGGCTGGGAGATTGTGTCGAGCGGCGGGACCGCTGGGGCACTGGCCGATGCGGGTGTGCCGGTGCTGGCGGTGGAAGACGTGACCGGCAGCCCCGAGATGCTCGACGGTCGGGTGAAGACGCTGCACCCGCGGATCCACGGCGGGATCCTGGCGGACCGGTCGAAGCCTGCCCATCTGGCGTCATTGGATGAGCACGGCATTGCGGCCATCGACCTGGTGGTGTGCAACCTGTACCCGTTCCGGTCCGATCCGGGTCCGGAGCTGATCGACATCGGCGGACCGGCGATGGTGCGGGCCGCCGCCAAGAACCACGGCGACGACGCCGGTGGTGTCGGTGTGGTGGTTGACCCGGCCGATTACGAGCCGGTGCTGGCCGAGCTGGCTGAGCTGGGTGCGTTGAGCCCCGCGACCCGGCGGCGGTTGGCGCGGGGCGCCTTTGCACATACGGCTGCGTACGACGCGGCGATTGTCAGCTGGCTGGACGAGCCGGCCGACGACGCGGAATCCGAGACCACCGATCCGGGGGGCGCTCCCCTGCCGCCCACCGTGCATCTGGCGCTGGAGCGGGTCGACGAGTGCCGCTACGGCGAGAACCCGCACCACCTCGGAGCCCGGTATCGCCCGGTCGGCGAGCTGACCTGGTGGGACCACGCCTTCCAACACCGCGGGCTGGCGCTGAGCTATCTGAATTTCTTCGACGCCGATGCGGCTTGGCGAATCGTGCACGACCTGGGCGATGCCGAGGACTGCCCGGCTGTGGTCATTGTGAAGCACGCCAACCCGTGCGGTGCGGCCGCCGGCGACGATCTTGCCGACACCTACCAGCGGGCGTACGACTGCGATGCCCGCTCGGCGTTCGGAGGCATCGTGGCGTTCAACCGGGTGGTCGACCTGGACACGGTCGAACGCCTGGAAGCCGCGGCACAGGCCGACTTGGTGATCGCGCCCGGGTACGAGGACGGTGTGATCGAGCGCATCGCGGCGAAACGACGCAACACCCGCGTGCTGGAGGGGCCTCGGCCTGACGCCGCAGGCATCTCGCTGCGGCAGATCAACGGCGGCTGGTTGGCGCAGTCGCCGCATGCCTTCGCCTCAGCGCCCGAGGACTGGCAGGTGGTGACCCAACGCCGGCCGACCGAGCAGGAGCTGGCCGACGCCCGCTTCGCCTGGCGAGTGTGCGGGCATGTCACGTCGAACGCCATCGTGCTGGCGCGTGACCGCACGGCGTGGGGCATCGGTGCCGGCCAGCAGAACCGGGTGGAGTCAGGCCAGCTCGCCGCCTCAAAGGCCGACGGGCGTGCCGCGGGCGGCGCCTGCGCCAGCGACGCCTTCTACCCGTTCCCCGACGGCGTCGAAGCCGCCGCCGAAGCCGGCGTGGCGGTAGTGGTGCAGCCCGGCGGCGCCCTGCGAGACGACGACGTCATCGCCCGAGCCAACCAACTCGGCCTCGCCATGCTCTTCACCGGCGAGCGTCAGTTCCGGCATTGACGCCAACGGGTGCCGGAGCCATCAAACACAGCCGGCACTAGCGCATCGGCGTTGCTGCGCTGCGAGTCAGTGTGAGCCCTAGCTCACCCGCATGGCGCGGGTGCCGAGTTCTACGAGGAGCCTCTGCTCAGGATCGGCGAGGTCAACCTCGAGGGCATCCAATATGCGATTGATGCGGTACCGGACGGTGTTTCGGTGCACGTGCAGTCGATGAGCGGTCAGCTTGACGTTCTGACCCGAGTCCAAGTACGTCCGCAGCGTGCGAACCGCCTCGCCGATCTTGTTTTCGCCTAGTTCGGCCAGCGGTGCAAGCAGCTCATCGATCGTCGCCCGGACATCGTCAACCTCGTACCACCGGATGAGTGCCCGGGCGAAGCCGAGCCGGTCGAAGTGGTGGAGCTGGTTGGTGATGCCTCCCGCTTTCGCGGCCCGGAGCGCCGAGAACGCCTCGTCGGCTGTGTTGCGAAGCCCGGCGGCGCCGCCCTGCACGGATCCGACTCCGGCGGACCATTCCAGACTCGGTTCGACCTCTTCCAGTTGTGCGAGCCCCGAGCGCAGCCGGGCATCGAAGATCTCAGCGTGCCGGGGATTGTGGCGGTGCTCACTCATGATCAGCAGGACTGACGCATTCGTCCCCGCGGACGTCCACGAGTCGTCGCCGGCAATGACTTTGTCGATAAGCACCCGGGCGGCACGCAGCTGGCGCCGGTAGTTGTCGGCCGCATCGTGACCGCCGACAGCAAGATTGTGGAGATCAACATGGGCTCCGAGGTGGTGCCCCTCCACCGCGAAGCCGCTCCGGCGAAGCCTCGCAAGGGCTTCCGCGCTCGTGCTGGCGTCGCTCAGAAGGAATTCGTTGAGGAGCTCCCCGCGGGACCGCACGGGAAAGTTGGCTTGTTCGAAATCCCGTCGCAGGGTCTCCTCGATGGCACGGCCGGCATAGGTCAACGCGGCGCGGGCGATGACGTCTGTTGTTCTCGTATGGAGCGTGAGGAAAATGGGCCGCCCCGAGCCGGTGTCGAGAGGCACGGCTGTGACGTTGAGACGCTCGAATTCGAGGGTTACGTCGCAGTCCAATGCCGCCGACAAGTGGCCAAGCAGCTGGGAGAGATCCTCGGTGCCAGGATCGTGGGAGTCGACGATTCGGCAGAGATTCTCCAAGCGAGTGACCGCTTCGCGGTGCCCACCGACATTGACGTCTCGCACGTGCACGGCGATCGCCGCCACGTCGGCACCCGGAGCAAGCGCCACGAGCCCAAGATTCCGTCGTTCGGCAGCCCGCATCGCCGTGGCCGACGGCGCATCAGCCTGTCCCGATAGCGCAATGCCGGCGACGCCCTCAGGGGCCTGTCCCAAGCCCAGGTCGAAGCGGTACGAGGAAGCCTCAGCGGAAAGCGCTGGTGCCAGCACCAACAGCGCGCCCTCGTTCGCCGCCCCTATGGCGTCATAGCTGTCGATCATCTGAAGAGATCCCACGTCTCGGTCCAGCGCTGCCGCCGATGCCTGCAGGACGCTGATCGACGGATTGTGGTTCACCAGCTCTCCGAGGCGCATGTCCGTGAACCTATGTGTTCTGTGCGCTTAGCACAAGTAATAGCAAATTTCTTCATTAATGCACCAAGAATTGGGCGAACCGTCAAGGTATCGAAGTTACGGTCGGGGTGATGCTGGAAATTGGTCCCCGCGAGCTCGAATGGTTGTCTCTGGGTGCTGCCGTGTTCGGCAGCGGGGGCGGCGGGGATCCCCTGCTGGGCTTCCACATGGCGTCTCAGGCCATTGCGCGGACAGGGCCAGTTCAGCTGCTCGACCTCGACGAACTCTCCGAAGAGCAGCTGATCCTGCCGATCTGCATGATGGGCGCGACGACGGTGATGGTCGAGAAGTTTGGATCGGGATCCGAAGCGCTCAGACTCCAGGAAGCCATCGAGACAAGAACCGGCACCGAGGCCGCTGCCATCTGCTGCCTGGAGCTTGGAGGCCTCAACGGCGTTGTCCCCTTCGCGTGGGCTGCTTGGGCCGGGCTCCCAGTTGTCGACGCCGATCTGATGGGTCGAGCCTTCCCGGAGCTTCAGATGACGACGGCGGCACTAGCGGGAGTGTCGGTGAGTCCGGCCGCGATGACCGATGAACGGGGCAACGTGGTGACGTTGTCGACCACGACTGCGAAGTGGACCGAGGACCTCGCGCGCTCGGTGTGCACCGCGATGGGAGCCGAGGCGACGATCTGCCTCTACCCGATGACTGTCGGCACGGCAAAGGAAGCCACGGTTAGGAACTCGATCACCCTCGCCATCTCGGCTGGTCGAGTGATGCTGGAAGCATCCGACGATCCGGTCAGGGCCTTGTGCGAACACCTCGGCGGCCTAGCGCTCATCGAGGGAAAAGTCGTCGACGTAGACCGTCGTACCACCGAAGGATTCGCTCGCGGGTCGGCAACCATTGAGGGCGTCGGAGCGTGCACCGGCCGAATGGCCCGGCTCGAGTTCCAGAACGAGAACACCGTGCTCATCGAGGACGGCAAGGTGCTGGCCAGCGTTCCCGACATCATCACCGCAGTCGACCTGCACACAGCTCGCCCCATCGTCACCGAGCTGCTGCGGTACGGCTAGCTGGTCACTGTCGTCGGTTTGCCGATCAATGAGCTCTGGCGGACGCCGGAAGCCCTCGCTGTCGCCGGACCTCGGGCCTTCGACTACGCGTTCGATTACCGCCCACTGGAGAAGCTCAATGCGCGGTGAGTATCGCATCGGGGTCGACGTGGGCGGCACCAATACCGACGCTGTTCTGCTCGACGACGAGTTGCAGTTGGTGGCCAAGGTCAAGACGCCGACGACCGAAGACGTCGACGAGGGATTGGCCACTGCGATCCAGATGGTGCTGTCGGCCAACGGCGTGATCCCGGCGTCGATCTCCCGGGTGATGCTCGGGACTACGCACGCAACGAACGCCGTTCTCCGGCGTCGCGACCTGGCTTCGGTGACGGTCATCCGGATCGGCGGTCCCGCTACCCGGTCGGTGCCGCCGCTGTCCACCTGGCCGGCCGATCTCCGCACCGTCGTCTCCGCCGGCGAGGTCATCGTGGACGGCGGCTTCGAGTTCGACGGCCGCGAGCACGTCCCCTTCGACGAACCTGGGCTGAGGCGATTCCTCGAGGAACTTCCCGAGCGTCCGGAAGCCTGCGCGATCACCAGCATCTTCTCGCCCGTCTCCGCCGAACATGAGCACATCGCGGCCGCCGTCGCGGCCGATGTGCTCGGCGAGGACACGCCGATCTCGTTGAGCTGCGACATCGGCTCCATCGGCATCCTGGAACGAGAAAACGCGTGCGTGCTGAATGCAGCTCTGCGACGCGTCGCACGGCAGATCGTCGACGGTCTCAGCGCAGCGCTCCGCGACCAAGCCATCGAGGCCACGCCGTACTTCGCCCAGAACGACGGGACGTTGATGGCGCTCGAGCGGGTGCTGGAGTTTCCGGTGTTGACGGTGGGCAGCGGCCCAGCCAACTCCATGCGCGGGGCTGCGTACCTGACGGGCCTGCGCGAAGCCATTGTCGTGGATGTCGGCGGCACGTCGACCGATGTCGGCGTGCTGGCGAACGGGTTCCCGCGAGAGTCGGCGATCCCGGTGGAGATCGGCGGTGTGCAGACGAACTCTCGCATGCCTGACCTGCTGTCGATCGCACTCGGTGGCGGGACGCGAGTGCGTACAGACGGCGGCGATCTCGTGATCGGCCCGGACAGCGTGGGGTATCAGCTGACATCTGAGGCGTTGTGCTTCGGTGGCCCGGTGCTCACCCTCAGCGACATGGCGGTCCGGTCCGGCCGAGCGACCATGGGACACCATCCGGTCGACGAGGTCAGTGGGCTGCGGGCCGTCGAGGCCATCGCACGCATCGACCAAATGTTCGAAGACTCGATCGACCGGATGAAGCTCACTCGTTCCGAGCAACCGGTCATCGCCGTCGGCGGCGGCAGTGTGTTGCTGCCGGACTCGCTCGCCGGCGTGAGCGAAGTTCATCGGCCCGAAAACTACGAAGTCGCGAATGCGATCGGCGCCGCGATCGCTCCCATCAGCGCCGAGGTGGACCAGCTGTTGGTCCTCGGCCCCGGCGGTCGCGACGAGGTCATTAAGCGCGCCAGAGACGCAGCCATCGGATCCGCCATCGCCTTGGGGGCCGAGCCCGAACGGACCGAAGTCGTGGCACTGGAAGAACTGACGATGGCTTATCTGAAGGACGACGTCTTGAGATTGCGAGTCAAAGCTGCGGGACCGCTGCAGTAAGTCGATCCGTCTCGCCGGCGGACCGTGTGAGAGGCGCTCCACAACGAGACAAACACACCAGAGGTGTGAGGAAGGGGAATCAGCAATGAGATGGACAAAGAGGCGGCTGTCGCCGCGAATAGGCGCACTCCTCTGTGTGTTCGTGTTGACAGTTGCTGCATGCGGCGGAGACGACACGCCGTCGGCCGAGGACGAAGTCGAATCCACTGACGCCGCTGCGCAACAGACCCAAAGCACGGCTGAGACGACCGCAGTCGAAGAGGGACCGGACGAGCCCACTCCCGAGCCGGCAGCCGAAGAGAGCGAGCAGGTCACCTCGACCGAAGGCCTCCGTATCGCCTACTTGTCAGGCAGCTCGGCGAACACCTGGTATGCGAGCTCGCGTGAGCAGATGCAGCGAATCGCAGATGAGAACGGCATCGAGATGGTCGAATTCGATGCCGCGTTCGACCCAGCGGCTCAGACTGCTCAGCTCCAGGACGTGATCGCTTCAGGCGAGTACGACGGGGTGATCGTGGCGGCCGTCAACGGCCCCGGCCTCATACCCGACATCGAGGACGCTCTGGCCCAAGGCATTCAAGTCGTCGTGCTGAACACAGTCGTGGGTGATGACCTGGCAGAGGGCGCCCCGCAGGTCGAAGGGATAGCAGCGTCTTCACTCGCGCCGCCTGTAGAGAACGGCGAGCGCATGGGCGAGCTGACCGTGCAGGCGTGCGAGGGGATCGACCCGTGCCGGGTCGTGTACCTCTACGGCATCAAGGGATTCCCTCTCGATGTGGCACTGAAAGAGGGGTTCGACAACGTCCTGGCTCGCAACCCGAGCGTGAACATCGTGGCGGAGGGCGAAGGTCAGTACCTCGGACCTGAAGGCGGCATCAACGCGATTCAGGACATCCTGATCGCACAACCCGCATTTGACGTGGTCATGGGAGCCGACCAGTCGATCCAAGGCGTCGAGATCGTGCTCGGAGACGAAGACATGGACGACGTGAAGCTCATCGGACTCGGAGGGTCGATCACCGGTCTGCAGGCCGTGGCCGAAGGGCGCTGGTTTGGCGTGGTCTTCGGAGCGCCGGGATCCGAAGGCGCCAATGCCATGAACGCCATGATCTTGGCTCTGACCGAAGGCACGTTCTCGGGAGGAATCAATCCCCTAGCGAACGTGACGGACAACGGTCTGGTCACCGCTGAGAATGTGGACCAGTTCACAGGACAGTGGGACGGTTGATCTCTTGAACGGATCGGGCGGGATGCGGTCATTCACGACACCGGAGCGCGCGCATCCCGCCCGATCCCGCCCGCGCGGGTCGCACTCGACGGTCCGGCCTCCATCAAGTCAGGACAAGATGCCGGAGGCACACGTCGAGCTGCGCGCCGTGTCGAAGCTGTTCGGGGCGACGACAGCAGTCGACGACGTGTCGCTCTCGATCGACCGCGGGTCGGTGCATGCACTGGTCGGCGAGAACGGCGCGGGCAAGTCCACCGTTGGCAAGATCATCGCCGGCGTTCACCGTCCCGACGTAGGAAGCATCCTCGTCGACGGGCAGCGTGTGATATTCCGATCTCCCCGCGACGCCTTGGCACAGGGCATCACGATGGTGGCCCAGGAGTTGTCGCTGGTACCCGCACGCAACGTCCGGGACAATGTCTTCCTCGGCGGCGAGCCGTCCCGAGCCGGCTTCGTGCGAACGCGTGAGCAACGGCGACGCTTCGATTCGATCATCGAGCGAGTCGGATTTGACGTCCCGCTTGACGCACTCGTCATGGATCTCACAGTGGCAGAGCAACAGAAAGTCGAGATCCTTCGTGCTCTGGGGCGCAATGCGAACCTGATCATCATGGATGAGCCAACTGCTCGGCTATCCACTGACGAGGCCCAGACGTTGCTTTCGATAGTCGCCCGCCTTTCGCGAGAGGGCACGACGGTGATACTCGTATCGCACTTCCTCGACCAAGTTCTTGAGGCAGCTGACGCGGTGTCGGTGCTGCGCGACGGCGCACTTGTCAGCAGCAGGCCTGCGAGGGAGGAGACAGAACTGACGCTTGTCGAAGCGATGATCGGCAGGACGCTCGACACCAGCTTTCCGCCCAAGTCAGTTCCGCCACCCGATGCACCGATCGTGCTTGATGTTCGTGGGCTCCGATGCGGCGGAACAGGGCCGGAGATCGACTTGACGGTGCGGGCGGGGGAGATTGTCGGTCTTGCCGGTCTGGTGGGTTCGGGAAGATCAGAGATCGCCCGGGCCATCTACGGTGCGGATCGCCGCGCCGAAGGCGAGGTCACCGCGTGCGGAAGACTCGTCAAGCGCCGATCGACGCGCAACTCCATACGCGCCGGCATGGGATTGATTCCCGAGTCGCGCAAGGATCAGGGTTTGCTTCTGGGACGTTCGATCCGAGACAACGTGGCGCTGCCCCATCTCGACGTCCTGAGCCGACTGGGCTGGATGCGACGACAGCCCGAGAACCAAGCCGTCACCAAAGCGACCGAGGTGGTGGACATCCGGTCGTCGTCGATCGAACAGGCCGTGATGGAACTGTCGGGGGGCAATCAGCAAAAGAGCCTGTTCGCTCGCTGGTTCCTCAACTCGAGGTCAGTGCTCATCGCAGACGAACCGACCCGGGGTATCGACGTCGGTGCGAAGCGGGCCATCTACAACCTGATCACCGACGCCGCTTCGGCGGGCTTGGCGGTGCTGTTCGTCTCGTCCGAGCTCGACGAGGTGATGGGGCTTGCGCACCGTGTCCTCGTCGTGCGAGATCAGCAGATCGTGCTGGAACTTGCAGGCGATGAACTCGACGAGACCCGCATTCTCGGAGCCGCCTTCGCGACTACGGCCGGGGAGACCCGATGACAGACGTCTCCGCATCCAGACTGGCGGCCGTATCGATGTTCGATGCCGGGACCCGGCGGGTGCGCGTGCTGCTCACTCGCTACGGAATCCTGTGGGTGACCATCGCTCTGTTCGGGATCCTGGGAGTGACGACGGACGGATTCCTGCGGGGCGCGAACCTCCGCAATGTCCTCGACCAGCAGTCACTGATCCTGATAGCGGCCTCCTTCGCCACCCTGACCATCATCGGCGGCGGCTTCGATATCTCCCAGGCGGCAGTCTTCGTCACTTCCGCCATCGTCGCTATCCAAGCGCTGAACGCGTCCCACTCCATCTTGATCGGCGTCTTGGCAGGGGTGGGTTTCGGGGTAGGGGCCGGCGTGTTCAACGCCGTGGTGGTGGCCTACGCCCGAATCGGCTCGTTTATCGCGACGCTCGCCACATCGTTCATATGGTTCGGCGCCGGGTTCCTGATCAGCGACCGCTCCATATTGCGTCCCGAGACTCGAGCGTGGTCGGACTTGGCACGCGAGCGCATATTCGGTCTCACCGCTGCCACGTGGTTCAGCATCGCCGTAGTCGGATTGGCGTGGCTCGTGCTCAGCCGGACCAAGTTCGGTCGCTACGTCTACGCGACTGGCGGGAATGCCGAAGCAGCGTTGCTTTCCGGCGTCAATACGCGTCTCACCACTTCGGCGACATTCGTCATGTCGGGTGCCGCAGCAGGGCTCGCGGGCACGCTCAATGCAGCCCGGTCCGGCAGTGCGTTGCCGTCGGACGACTTCAGCTTCGTCTTCGCCGTCATTGCCGCCATCGTCGTAGGCGGAACATCCATCGCCGGCGGTGAGGGCGCCGTGTGGCGAACGGTGCTCGGGGCGTTGTTCATCGCCTTCATGGTCAATGGCTTCAACATCCACCAGGTCGACCCGATCTGGCAGCGGGTCATACAAGGCGTCGTCATCCTGGTGGCAGTCGGTCTTGACGCCTGGGCTCGACGGGCGCGCACAACCGGGTGACCTGAGCGGACTCCCGACCGGTGCTCCCGAATCTTCTTGCACTGTGTAGATCATGGAGGTGATCACGTGATCGTTGGGTTGCCCCGAGAAACGAAGTCCGGCGAACAACGAGTCGGGCTGACGCCCGATGCCGTGGGCGAGCTGGTGCGTCACCGTCATGGAGTGATCGTCGAGTCCGGGGCGGGTACAGGCATTGGATCCGCGGATTCCGACTATGAAGCTGCGGGAGCCGAGATCGCCCCCGTGGCTCAAGATGTGTGGAGAGCTGCTGAGCTAGTGGTCAAGGTGAAGGAGCCACAGCCGTCAGAACGGAAGCTTCTCCGCCCCGATCAGATCCTGTTCGCGTACCTGCATCTCGCTCCCGATCCAGAGCAGGCCGCGGATCTGCTGGCGTCGGGAGCGGCATGCGTCGCCTATGAAACCGTCAGCGATGCGCGTGGCGGTCTGCCTCTGCTCGCGCCGATGTCGAGAGTGGCCGGCCGCTTGGCCGTTCAGGCAGGCGCATGGGCGCTGGAGAAAGCGCACGGAGGTGCGGGAGTCCTCATCGGCGGCGTGCCTGGCGTGCCACCGGCACGGGTGGTGATCATCGGTGGCGGGGTAGTTGGCGAGAACGCTGCAGAAATCGCCATTGGCATGGGCGCCGATGTGCGAGTGCTCGACATCGACCCTGAGGTGCTCGGCCATCTTGACCAGCGCTTCGGCACTGGGGTGGTGACGGTTATGTCGACACGTGCGGTGCTGAAGTCGGAGGTGATCGGCGCCGACTTGGTCATCGGCGCTGTGCTGCTGACCGGAGCCCGTGCCCCCAGTCTCGTGACAGTCGAGATGATCCGCAAGATGCGTGCCGGTTCGGTTGTGGTGGATGTAGCCATCGATCAGGGCGGCTGCATTGAGACCTCACGACCGACCACCCACGCCGAACCGACGTTCATCCACGATGGGGTCGTCCACTACTGCGTGGCCAACATGCCAGGCGCGGTTCCGCTGACCGCCACACGCGCGCTCAGTGATGTCACGCTGCCGCGGGTGCTGTCCATCGCTGATCAAGGGCTCGACGTCCTGCGTGCCGATCCACACCTTCGGGACGGCCTCAACGTGTACAAGGGTCGAATCACCGAGCCGCGCGTGGCCGCCGCCATCGGTGTCCCCTACACCGATCCCCTCGTCGCTCTCGACTGACGGACCGATGATCCGAGGTCTCGCGCAGCTTGCCTGCCAGCTACGCGCCCGCGGCGCCGGTTCGCGCCTTGTCGGGCGGCGGCATGTAGGTGCGCCGGCTCGGCTTCAGCCCCATGGACTGCAACGTGAGCAGGAGCCCAAGCGAGGCACCAGTCGGATCGACGACGGGCACCCGCACCCGTTCTGACTCAAGGCGAGACTGCAGCGCAGCCGCAACGTCCAGCATCCCGGTGCAGCCAAGCACCAGCACATCGGCACCGCGATCGAGAGCGCTATGTGACGCCGCCGTGAGGCTGTCGAGCAGCGCATCGCCGTCATGCAGTTCGAGCACCGGCGTGTCGATCACTTCAACGGACGCCATTCGATCCCGGATGCCCATGCGCGTCGCGAGCCCCGAAATCATCGGCACGACGTTCTCCAGAACGGTGACCACTGAGAACCGTTCCCCCAGGTTGAGCGCCGTCGCAACGGCAGGCTCGAATCCGCCGACGACCGGGATATCCACAAGCTCTCGCGCCGCTGGAACGGCAGGATCGCCGAAGCACGTAATGAAAACGGCGTCGGCCCCCGCCGCGGCTGCCCGCATCGTCTCCGAGACGATTCCCGGGCCGGCCAAGGCCTCGTCGTAGAACGACTCGATCGAGGCCGGGCCGCTTGTCAGACACGAAACCTCGATCTCGATGTCCGGCCCCAAGAAGCTACGTGCCTCTTGGGCGATGAGTTCGTTGAACGAATCGGAGGTGATGGGAACGATGATGTGGATGTTCATGGCAAGTCCTTTCGATTGAGTCAAGAATTCCGTCTTCAGGTCCGGCGCGATCGCGACCAGGCATCGGCAGACACCGCGACGAGAATCACGACGCCTTGGATGACTCGCTGCCAGATCGGGTCGACTTGGTGCAGGTTGAAGCCATTGACCATGAAGGCGATGAAGAACGCGCCGAGCAGGGTCCGCCACACGGCACCGGTGCCGCCTGCGATCGAAGTGCCGCCGACGACAATGGCGGCGATCACGCCGAAGACGAAGCTGAAGTCGTCCGATGGCGTCGCGCTGATGGTTCTCGAGGCCGCAACGACACCCGCCAGCCCAGCAGCGAGTCCGGACAAAGCGAACACCGACACGACAATGTGCCGCGTCCGGACGCCGGCAAGCCGTGCAGCCTCTGCATTGCCGCCAGTGGCGTACACATGACGGCCGAAACGGGTGCCTGCGAGGGCGAACCACGCCACAGCAACCACCGCTAGCGAGATCCAAGTCGCGGTCGTCAGGTTCAGCACGCGCGTCCGCGCAATGCTCCGGAAGCTCTCGGTGACCGGCCGCAGAATGCTGCGCTCGCTGACGATGTAGCCCAGGCCGAACACGATGAATGACGTGGCGAGCGTCGTGATGAACGAGTTGATCCTGGCGAACGCCACGATCGAGCCATTGGCGAGACCCACCGCGAGACCGAACGCGCATCCGGCGAGGAGCGCTATCAGGACCGAGTCCGTGGCGTTCTCCACTCGCAGTGCGACCAGCGGCGACACGACTGCCACAGCGGCAATGGACACGTCGAACCCGCCGGCGATCATCGTGAGCGTCGCGACCGACGCCGCGATCAGCAGCGTGGCTTGCTGGTCCAGCACGTTGCGAAGATTCGGTCCGGTCAGGAACCCATCGGTCGTCGCCGCCAGCACGACGAACAGCGCGAGCGTCACCCAGACGATGCCGAATCGACCCAGCACGCCGAGGTAGCGTCCGGCACTGGGAGCCGGTGCCCGCGGGGCCGCCGATTCGGCCACTAGCTCACTCCGTTCGACGTTGCTTCGCCGAAGGCATGACGCAGCAACTCGGTCTCGTCGAGGTCTGGATGCGTGAACTCGGCGACGAACTGGCCGTCGCGCATCACGAGGATGCGATGGCACAGACCCACCAATTCCTCCAACTCGGAGGAGACCACGAGCACAGCAAGACCCTCTGAGGCAGCCGTGGCGATGAGGTCGTAGATGGCGCGCTTGGAGCCGACGTCGACACCTCGCGTCGGTTCATCAGCGATCAGCACCCTGAGCCCCGGCACCAGCCAGCGAGCGAAGAGGCTCTTCTGCTGGTTCCCGCCCGACAGAAGACGGACAGGGGACTCCATACCGCCGTCGCGCACGCCGGCACCGGAATTTGCGGCCCGGACAAGTCGACGTTCGGCGCTGAGATTGACGACCCCCGCCGTGGCGAACCGGCGCAGGTGCGGCAGGCTCACGTTCTCCCGGACGCTTCTCTCCATCAGCAGGCCGTGGTCCTTGCGGGATTCCGGAATGAGACCCACGCCTGCCCGAATCGCTCGATCGGGCCGTGCTGGTCGAAGACCACGTCCGTCGACCGAGACGTCGCCGCTGGCGAGGGGATCTGCTCCATAGACGGCTCTGAGAAGCTCCGTTCGGCCCGAGCCGACCAGCCCTGCGACCCCGACGATCTCGCCAGCGGCCACATCGAGATCGAGCCCTGCTGTGCTCTGCGATGAGCCCGAGCACCGCAGTCCCCTCACACACAGGGCCGGGGTTCCTTGCTCGTCGGGAAGCGGCGGCTTCGGCGGGAAGCTGGCGTCGAGCTCGCGACCGATCATGGCTTCGACCAAAGAGTCAGCCGTCTCCGACGACGGTGTCGAGGTACGCACCACTCGCCCATCGCGCATGATCGTCACTGCATCGGCGAGTTCGAGCACTTCGTCGAGGAAGTGCGAGATGAACAACACGGTGATGTCCTGGTCGCGCAGCGAGCGCACCAGCCGGTGAAGCTGGCTGCGCTCGGCGGTCGAGAGGCGGGCCGACGGCTCATCCATCACCACCAATTCGGTGCGACGGGCTACGGCACGCAAGATCTCCGTTCGCTGCTGGTCAGCCACGCTGAGCTCGCCGACCCTCGCCGCGGGATCGAGGAGGATGCCGGTGCGGTCGGCCAGCTCCCGAAACCGTCTCAACGACACTGAGCGACGCACGCATCCCCACCTCGTCGCCTCGACGCCGAGGAACACGTTGTCCACGACGGTTCGATCCGGGACGAGCGCCAGCTCCTGGGCAATGGTGGTGATGCCGGCGTCGAAGGCATGCCGCGGCGATCGGAACCGAACTGCCCGGCCATCCACGTTGAGCGAGCCGCTGTCGGCGGCATACAGCCCAGAGATGATCTTGCCGACCGTCGACTTGCCTGCGCCGTTCTCGCCGACGAGGGCGTGGATCGAGCCGCGGTGGACGGCGAGGTTTGCGCCGTCCACCGCCTGCGTCGATCCGAACCGCTTGGAGACGTCCTTCAGCTCAACGTGGACGGGTCCGGGAATCGCCCGGGAGATCACCCATCCCACTCCGCGGTGAACTGGTCGACGTTGGCCGAGGTGACCAGGCCCTCATCGAGAAAGCCTGCGTTCGGGTCCACGCCGCCAGTGATGGTGCCGTCGGCCAATGCAGCGATCATCGCTTCCATGGCGAGGCGGCCTTCGCTCGCGGGCGCATAGAACACCGTCGCGAACCAGCGTCCATCTCTCACGCCTTCAACTGCCGGCGAGGAGCCGCCGAGGCCGATGAGGGCGACGTCACCGAGCATCCCCTCTTCAGTGAGCACCAATTCGACGCCTTGCAGCGACTGGTCGGCACCGACGACGACATCGAATTCGGGCTGCACTTGAAGGATGTCCTGGATCGCATTGATCCCTCGCTCCGGCCCGAGGTACTGGCCTTCGCCTTCGGCCACCACCTGGATGCTGGGATGGTCAACGACGACACTGTCGAATCCTTGCCGGAGCGCAACGTCTAGCGGAATGCCCCGGATGCCGAAGAAGTAAACGACCCGGCACGGGTCTAGCCCTTCACATGCCTGGATGGTGAGCCGTCCGGCCCGCTCACCGGTCACGACCGGGGGCGCGAGCACCGAGGCTGCAATGCCGTCCACTTGGGGTTCGTTGGTGGAAAGGTCGGCACCGACGATCTGGTTGAACAGCACGACCTGCATCCCGCCCGCCAGCGCCGCCTCCACGTCGGGCACGAGACCCGGCCCGTTAAGCGCTACCAGGATGATGCCGTCGTATTTGCCGCTGGCGATGACGTCCTGGAGCTGGGTGGTTTGGAGCTCAGCGTTGAACTGCGCATCGAACTCGACAATTTCGATGTTGTTCTCATCCGCGAGACGCTGCATCTCGCCGACGGAGGCCAACAAGAACGTGTTGGCCGAACTCGCAGAGAGGTACGCGATCCGGCGTGGCTCGGGAGGAGGCTCGTCCTCCGCAGGCTCTTCGGGCGCAACAGTGTCCGCAGGGCTTTCGTCGTCCGGCTCGGCGGCTGCTGGGCCGTCGTCTGCGCCCACGTCGGGCTCATCGTCGCTGGCATCTCCGGTGTCGGAAGAGGCAGCGGCGGGCTGCGCAGTTGCCGCAGTGCCTTCCGTCGTCTCGCTGTCGTCGTCGCCGTCTGCGCACGCTGCAGCCAAGAGCGTGAACGCGAGCACGGCGCCGAGCAGTTTCATCAAGTGGCGTGCCTTCATCGGATCCCCTTTGGGCCTGGTGTTCAGGCCTATGGAGGCGACCGTAAGGACGTGCTCATTACCCCTCAATGGGCAGATCGCTGTGATTGCAGGGTCTTGCGGTGCAGTTCGTGCACGCAAGTGTTCGCACTATCGAGTGGTGGCGAACCGCTCCGGGTTCAGCTGCGGCGAGAGCTTGGCCCGGGCCTCGTCGGGAGTCTCGTCGCCGATGAGATCGGCCGTCAGCCGTGCGATGGCTGGAGCGGTCTGGATTCCGGTTCCGCCCTGGCCAGCGCACCAGAAGAACCCTGCAACGGCAGCGTCGAACCCGACGACCGGGATGCGGTCGGGCGCAAACGTCCGCAGCCCGGCCCACGTCGAACGGACCGAGCGCACGGCCAGCAACGTCGCCTGGTTGATGGCCTCGATGCCGGTGGCCACGTCAATCTCGCGCGGCCGGGCATCGCAGGGTCGATCGAGGTGTTCATCGGCTGGCGACCCCAGCAACTGGCCCGGGCCTTCGGGCTTGAAGTAGAAGGTCTCGTCGGCCGAGATGACGAGCGGCCACTCATCGCATTCGTAGTGCGTCCCGAACGTGAAGATCGTCCTGCGCAGGGGCCGCATGCCGAGCGCGGGCGCGCCCGCCAGAGCAGCTACTTCGTCAGCCCACGCGCCGGCTGCATTCACGACGACTGTGCAGCTGAGCACACCGTCGTCCGTCTCCACCTGCCAGCCATCGTCGCCCCCGGCGAGACCGCGCACGCAGTGCTGGCGCAGGATGGCGGCCCCACGGTCTCGGGCGCCTCGCACGTACGCCTGATGGAGCGCCGCAACGTCGATGTCGAAGCCTCCGAACTCAAGGACGGCCCCGGCCAGCCACTCCGCGTCGAGGGCGCCGCAGATCTCGGTTGCCTGTTGGATGTCGAGCGCCTCGCAAGCGGTCGACGTCGTCACGTTGGCTTCCAGGCGCTCGACGAGGTGGTCCTCGTGCCCGGTGGGAGCTACCCACAGCACATTGCGCGGCAACAGGACGTCGCTGTCCGCGAGGCCATTGGCGTTGGAGTCAAGGAAGGACCGTGACGCTGCACTCAGCAGCCGGTTGGTGTCCTCGCCGTAGGAGGCCAGGAATTGAGCAGCGGAACGTCCGGTGCTGTGCGCCGTCATCGTCGATTCGCGTTCGACAACGGCAACCTCGTGACCGCGCCCTGCGAGTTCGAAGGCCGCAGAAACGCCGGCAATGCCTCCACCCACGATGACGACGTCAAACCGTCGGTTCACCGGGGCCACTACTGCTGGGACCGATCGAGTCGGTGCTTGCGCATGACGAGCTGCAGCGCCAGCCGCTGGTCCGGGTCGTTCAAGTTGACGTGCAGGGCTTCGGAAATGCGGTCGATCCGCTTCATCACCGTGTTGCGGTGGACGCCGAGCATGCCGGCCGCGTTGGTCGCCGATGACTGGCAGTCGAGATACACCTCCAAGGTGCGCAGCAGGGTCTCGTCGACATCCGTTGCCTCCAGCGGGGACAAGAACGCATCCACCACGCGCCCGAAGTCGGCCGAGCCGTACCAGCCGAGCATGATCCGCTGGATGCCGAGCTCGTCGATGTGCCTGACCGCGACACGCCGTCCGCCGGCACCTGCCAAAGTGGCTGCCTGGCGGGCATCGGTGAGGCTCGCCCGCAGACCAGGCAGACCCGTCGACGGTCGCCCGACACCGGCGTGCACCATGACATCTGCCATGCCGGCGATGAGCTGCCCGATGGCTTCGCGCAGCCGCCGCGCCATTCCTCGATAGTCCTCGACCGGCGGTTCAGCGCGGGAACTCACCCAGCTCGACCAGCCGTCGGTTCGTTCGATGAGCGGACCGTCGACTCCGCACGAGCGCAGCAGCTCGCCAAAGGTGTCGGTGTTGACCAGCACCCAGGCGGCATCGACACCGCCGGAGACCTCGACGTGGAAGGCGGTCACCCATCCCGCAGCCGACCATCCGGCTGTGGCCATCTGCGCCAGAACGGTCTCGTCGGGCAGTTCCCCGCCGCCCACGACTTCGTTGAGCAGCGCCAACCGGTGGCGGGCGTCGCGCTCCATGACAAGGCGATCCCGCACGAGGTGGGCTCCGACCGCCCATGAGGCCACGCCGAGCATGTCGAGACCCGTGCCCATGATCGCTTCGTCGGCTTCGTCGAGCACGCAGACAAGCCAGAACCGGGCAGGTTCTCCGGGGACCACGATGACGGGACAGGTCATGCCCGGGGTTCCGCTACCGCCCACGCGGGGCGAACTGAAGGGTCGGTGCCGTAGCGCCCCGGTCTCGACGAACATGTCCGGACCCGCAACGATCGCACCGGTGGCCTCGACCAGCGAACAGGGGCGGCCGATCACGTCCGCTACAAGGGCGAGGGTGTCGGGCACCGTGTCCACATCGATCAGGCCACTCAGCAGCCTGGACACCATCGCCGCTTGGTGCACGGTGGGCTGCAGTAGCAATTCGCGTGCGGCGGCGGCCATGGCGAGCACGTCGGGCGCAGCGGCCTCGATGAGCACGGTTTCGAAACGGTCCGCTAGCCGGCGCGTGGCGAGCCCAGGCGATGCCACGGCGTTGAGCGCCACGAGTCCGGCACCATCGCCATCGCGCACCGCACGCAGGGCGATGTCCAACGCGTAGGAATTCGGCGCCAGCGAGCTCGCGTTCAGGGCGATCAGGAGTCCGGCCGACATAGGCGTGTCCATGTCGCAGCGCTCAACCACCGCCACGTCAGTGACGACACGGTCGAGGCCTCGGCCGCCCGAGACGACGCGACAATCGCCGAACACACCCGCGGCGAGCAGTTGCCGCAGGGTCAGTGGTCGAGCTCGCGAGTTGGAATGCAACACACCGGCTCCTACACGCAGGCAGCCTCGGCGGTTCTATTCTCCGCGACTTCGGGCGCTTGGTGTGACGGCAGGCTGTTCAGGACGAAATCGATCCAATTGCCTCCGGCGACGCACCCAGCGACTACCGGACCGAGCTTGGCGGACAGGATTTCCACCAGGGGCCCGAGATCAGATGGCGACCGCATTCCGTCCAACAACGGCAGGCAATCGGGGTCGACCAGTCCGGCGCCCAGAATCGGGTCGATCGTGTGCAGCAGGTCGTCGATGAAGTCCGGTCCCAGACCCACGGCCGAGTCCCCGACGACGCCGATGGCATGAGAGATGTGGGACAGGTAATCGGCCACAGTCGGCGACTCATGAGCGAGGAAGCCGCCGAAGGCGTTGATGCCGATGATGCCGCCGGAGGCTGCGATCTGATGCATCTGGGCGTCGGTGACGTTGCGAGGGTGAGGGCACAGGGCGTGGCAAGACGAATGGGTCGCAACGAATGGACGGATGGCGATGTCGGCGACATGCCTCACACCGGCCGCCGACAAGTGGCTGACGTCGACCACCATTCCCAGTCGCTCCATTTCCGCCACGGCGTCGATGCCGAGCGCTGTCAGTCCCGCACCGGTTGCCGCCTCGCCGACGCCGTCGGCCATCATCGTGCGACGATTCCACGTCAGCGACATGCAGCGAACACCCAGCCGGTAGAAGGTCGCGAGGAACGCGAGGTCGGCGCCCAGCGGTTCCGAGCCTTCGATGGCCAGCAGCAGCGCTATCCGATTCGACGCCAGTGCCTGCTCAAGTTCGTCTCGGGTTTCCACGATCGCGACGTCGGCGGCGTGAACGTCGGCGAGATGCCGCGCCTCTTCCAGCAGGAGCAACGCACGCCGCAGGGCACCCTCACCCACGTGCTGGTTCTCGGTGAAGATCGGGAGGAACTGCAGGTCGATCCCGCCGCCACGCAATTCGGGTAGCCAGTAGTCCCCGAAGGGGTCAACATGGCCGCGCTCTCGCTGATGCAGGACGGCAAGCAGCAAGTCGTTGTGCGAATCGGCGACGCGAATCCCGCCCAGGCTCACGCTGCGAGCGGCCCGACCGCCTTGACGATGACCCTGCAGCCTCCGCCCGGCACGTAGGTCATCGGAATCTCCACGACGCTCGTGATGCGCACATCGGATGCGTTGGCGCCGGCGCGAATCGCTGCGTCCGTCGCTTCTTCGGTGGCGCTGCGCAGGCAGTCCTCACGGCTGGACGCGTCATAGCTGTAGACCTTGTCGATCGACCCGGCAGCCTCGGCGATCGCCGCTCCGAACGCATTCGCCACAGAGTAATGCGGCGGCCAGACGACCTCGCTGATCCCATCAAGCTGTGCCGAAACCAGGTGAGCTCCGCCGCCGACCGCCATCAGCGGCAACGGTGTACTGGACGCCTTCATGCGCTCGCACAGCACCTGAACTCTCTCGTCAACCCAGGCGATGGCGGCCTCGCAGACCGACTTCTTCACGCCGTTCAGGAATGCCGGATCGCCGAATCCGGTGAGACGGCCTACTGCCAGTGACACATCGGACAGCGTCAGCGTCGTCCCGCCCATGCACAGTGCGTCGCTGATGACGCGGTACCCCACCGAGTCGGGTCCAACCGCGACGCCATCGACGTCCTGGCGCACGATGGTGCCGCCCCCGAGCCCGACCGAGATCAGGTCAGGCATGCGAAAGTTGGTGCGAACGCCGCCGACTTCGACCGCTGCTGTGGACTCCCGGGGAAAGCCGTTGATGAGAATGCCGATGTCTGTGGACGTCCCGCCGACATCGATCACCAGAGCATCGGACAGGCCGGCCAGCGCGCATGCTCCACGCATCGAATTTGTCGGCCCCGAACCCACCGTGAGCACCGGGTACCTGTCGGCTTCCTCGACGGTCATCAACGTTCCGTCGTTCTGAGTCAAGAAGCTCTCGACGTCGAGTCCGAGCCCCATGAGGGTGTCCCGAAAACCATTCACGACCCGTCGTGCCACGGTGAGCAACGAGGCGTTGAGAATCGTGGCGTTCTCACGTTCCAGCAGTCCCAGTGACCCGACCGTGTGGCTGAGGGACACGGGCATGTCATCCCCGCACTCCTCCGCGATGAGCTCCGCCGCCCGGAGTTCGTGATCGGTGCAGGCAGGGCTGAATGCGCACGAGACGGCGACTGCGGACACATCGCCTGCGCAGGAGCTTGCAAACCGCCGGATCGCGTCTTCGTCCAGCGCTGCGATGGGCGAGCCGTCGTACTCGAATCCGCCCTCGCTGATCTCGCTGCGTCCGATCACGATGTCGCGCAGGTCTTCGGGCCAGTTGGCGCTCGGTCGCACGCCCAGCGAGGAGGGCGCCGCGAGGCGGAGCACACCGACGCGATCAAGATCGCGGCGCCGGATGATTGCGTTCGTGGGGTGCGTCGTGCCCAGCATCGCCTTGCCGAGCTGCGCGGCGTCGTCGAGCTGATCGATGACGGCCGTCATCGCGGCGACGATGCCGTCGATGGGTTCCGGAGTCGTCGCGGTCTTTGTCTCGGCGACGATGCGGCCCGCTCCGTCAACCACGACCGCGTCGGTGTTGGTGCCCCCGACGTCCACGCCGAGCCGCAAGTCCTTCATCGCACTCGCTCCCGGAAATCGACGTAGTCGATGTCGTATCCGAAGGCTCTCGGCCCGACGAGTTCCAGCATCCCGTCGCGGTGCCATTCGGGCGCACACGGCATCGCGAGGACGTTGAGGCGCTGTCCGTACGCCAGGCCTTCGGTAGTGATGGGATCGGCCGACTCGTAGTCGAGCAGGCACAACAGGTCCGGCACCGTGACCACGGCGGCGCCGTCTTCGAAGGCAATGAGGTTCTCGTTCTGGATCTCGACGCGCAGAGTTCGGCTGGGATCGTCGAGGTGCTCGAGCACGACCGTGCCCCGTGCGAAACCCTCGGTGGTGCGCCGATCGATGTCGATGACCTTGCCGCTGAACACGAGCGCTGCATCGGTGTAGTCGAGGAGTTCGTCCCAGGCTCTGTCTGTTCCGAGCTTCACCTGGGCGAGGCGCTTGCCGACCTCGGTGCAGTAGCTCAACGACCTGTGAATTCCGGCCCGCCGTACGTCTGCCACCGTCATCGGGTAGCAGCTGATTGCATCAGCAAGGCCGAGCTGAATGACGGCGGCACGTGCCAACGACTCCGCTATCTGGTTCGTGTTCGCCTCGAACACGCACATGTTGCCCTTCTCGTCCGCAATGGACATGGGAGCTGCCAGCAGGCCGTGCAGTGTGAAGACCGTCATCTCGATCTGCGGAAAGGCTCTGCGCATCCCGTCGGCGTCGACGACCGGCAATCCCATCTCGACCGCTGTAGCGATCGGAACCAGCGTGTTGACGCCCCCGACCTCGATAGGCATAAGGGCAACGGGGTCTTCGCCCAGGTACGCAGCGAGTGCCCGAATCCCTGATCGGAACTCGGTGCCCGCCGGGATCTTCTCCAAGATGACGGTGGGGGCGCCGATGATGGCGGTCGTCAGCACCCGTCCGTCATCAGGCAGTTCATCGACAGTCACTACCCGGGCCGGTCCGTGATCTGCGATCGCCTGCTTGACCAAGAGCTTGCCGACATATGGATCGCCCCCGCCGCCGGTGCCCAGCAGCGTGGCTCCCAGCGCGAGGTCGTCGATGTCGTCGAGGGTCAGCTCTCTCACGCACATCCTTCCGCCGGGAGGTCTCGACTGCTTGACCAGCGAATGTATGTGGCCGGCGCGTACGCCATCGATGGGCACATCGCAACCCCAGGCTCTTGCTAGAGCGCACTCTGCCCTCCACAGGCGAGCTTCTCGCAAAGCCGGGACGCACCTATTCGGAAATCCATGATGGGCGCCACTGTCGGACGCGTCACACTTGTCCGATGGATTTCAGCGTCTTTCAGGCTCAGATTGCCGAACTCGATGCAGGCATGATGCATGAAGTATTCATGCTAGTTTCATGCAATGGCGAATATTCAGGTGCGAAACATGCCGGATGAACTTCACGAGCGCCTGCGCCGCTGCGCACAGCAGCGCAACTGTTCGATGAGTGCGATGGTGCTCCAGGCCATCGAACGCGAACTCGAGCGGTCGGACTGGCTGGAGCGTCGGGCGACGCGGCCAAAGTTCGACCTTGGCATCAGCGCCGCCGACGTGATAGCTGAGGTGCGCCGAGAACGCGACGAAGAACTCGAACGTCGCTACGTCACATGACTCGATACGTTGTGGACGCATCGGTGGCAGTTGAGTACCTGATGCAATCGCCCGTCGGAGCAGCGCTTGCCAGCACGCTCGACTCGGCTTCTATTGACGCTCCAGAAATGCTTGATCCCGAAGTCGTGTCAGCCCTGCGCCGACACGTCAACGCAGGGTTGCTGACCGACGCACAAGCTGAGCTATTGATCGATGACCTCGCGTCGTGGCCCATCAATCGCATTTCGCATCGGTTTCTCACGAGCTCGGCGTGGAAGCACAGACAAAACGTCTCCGCTTACGACGCCATGTATGTGGCCACAGCCGAAACTGTCGATGCTCCACTGATTACAGCGGACGGCAAACTAGCCCGGGCGCCGAACCTTGGGATTGCCGTTCACTACGTCTCGTTGACGTGAACGGTGGAGCGGGCGAAATCAGCCCAGGAGGCCCATTTCGGCGACGGTGTCGCGCTCTTCGACGAGCTCGGCCCAGGAGGCTTCGATGCGGGCGCGGCTGAACTCGTCGAGCTCGAGTCCGGTCACCACGTGGTACTGGCCGGCTGACACCGTTACCGGGTACGACGTGATGATCCCGTCGGGAGCGCCGTAGTCGTCGGTGGACGGGATGGCCATCGACACCCAGTCGCCGCCGGGCGTGTCCGACGCCCAGTCGCGCATGTGATCCACGGCGGCAGACGCTGCCGAGGCAGCCGACGATGCGCCACGGGCATTGATGATGGCCGCGCCGCGCTGCTGCACCGTCGGGATGAAGTCGTCCTCCAGCCACGCCTGGTCGTCGACCAGCGCCGCTGCATTGTGACCGCCCACCTCGGCGTGGAAGATGTCCGGGTACTGCGTGGCGGAGTGGTTCCCCCAGATCGTCATGCGGGTCACGTCGTTGACGGACATGCCGGCCTTGCCGGCCAGCTGTGCTATGGCCCGGTTGTGATCGAGGCGGGTCATGGCCGTGAACTGCCCGTCGGCAATGCTGAGCGCGTTGCGCATGGCGATCAGGCAGTTGGTGTTGGCAGGGTTGCCCACCACCAACACCCGCACGCTCGGGTTCGCAGCGTCGCTGAGCGCCTTTCCCTGCACGGTGAAGATGCCACCGTTGGCTTGGAGCAGGTCGCTGCGCTCCATGCCCGCCTTGCGAGGCATCGAGCCCACCAGCAGCGCGTAGTCGGCACCCTCGAACGCCTCGTTCGGGTCTGAGGTGCCCTTGCACACGGCCAGCAGCGGGAAGGCGCAGTCGTCGAGCTCCATCATCACGCCGTCGAGCGCACCCATCGCGGGCGGGATCTCCAGCATCCGCAGCTCAACCGGCTGGTCGGGGCCGAGCATCGCTCCCGAGGCGATCCGGAACAGCAGGCTGTAGCCGATCTGGCCCGCAGCTCCTGTCACGGCAACCCGGACTGGATTCTTGACGGCTGGATCGTTCACTGCACTCTCCTGGGTCGGCAAACCGGGAACCCGTCCGGGCTGCGGGCGTTTCTAGCGCAGCAGCGTGGCAACCGCACCCGCGTCACATCGGCTTCTCATTTGCAGCACCAGCGAGCTGGGTGCGGACGTGTCTCAGCCGATCTCAGCCGCTGCGTCGACCGTGTTGACGAGCAGCATCGCCCGTGTCATCGGACCGACGCCGCCGAGACGAGGAGTCACCCAGCCAGCGATCTCACCGACCGATTCGTCCACGTCAGAGAGGATCCGGCGGCCCTCGCGCGAAATCCCGCCGCCGACCACCGCCGCACCCGGCTTCACCATGTCGGGCGTGATGAGGCCGGGCACGCCGGCCGCCGCAACGATGATGTCGGCCTGGCGGGTGTAGGCGCCGAGATCGGCCACCCCTGTATGCACGACGGTGACGGCCGCGTTGGCGTTCGGGCGCTTGAGCGCCAGGAGCAGCGCCATCGGGCGTCCGATGGTGAGGCCTCGGCCCACGACCACCACGTGGCGTCCCTCTATCTGCACGCCGTAGTGCTCGAGCAGCACCTGGATGCCACGGGGCGTGCACGGCAGCGGACCGTCGGCGCCCATCACCAACCTGCCCAGGTTCACCGGATGCAGGCCGTCGGCGTCTTTGTCGGGATCGATGGCGAGCAGCGCCGCTTCCTCGTCGAGGTGGCGCGGGAGGGGCAGCTGCACGATGTAGGCGTGCACCATCGGGTCGGCGTTGAATTGTTCGATGACGGCGTTGAGCTCGGCTCGGGTGACGTCGGCCGGGAGGTGCTCGTGCACCGAGTCAATGCCGACCTCAGCACAGTCGCGGATCTTGGCGCCGACGTAGCTTTGCGACGCCGGGTCGTCACCGACCAGGATCGTGCCAAGCCCGGGTTCCAATCGCTGGGCGGTGATCCTGGCTCGCAAGCTGTCCTTGATCTGATCGGCCAGCGCCTGACCGTCCAAGAGCACTGCCGTCACGGCGTGCACAGTAGTGGCACGCCAGCAAACGCACGGGCCTCAAGTGGCGCTATTTGACTCTGGGTCAGAGAACGGTCTCTGGCTCAGCTTCGGTGATGACGTGCCAGCAGCTCTGTCGCCGACGAACGCACTTCTGCCTCGGTCCATCCTGCCGATGTGGCTTCTGCAACCATCCGCAGGGTTTCAACAGCCAACGTCGACGGGCCTCCCGTCGTGTCAAGCGCCTCCAACAGCTCGGCCTGCAACTTGTATACCGACGCTTGCCTCGTCGTGAGCCATGTCTCGATGATGCCGACGTCGGACCTATGCAGCGACGACGACTGCGTGGTCGAATTCGCGAGCGCCCGGGCCATGAACAGGATTGTACGTGCCGGCTGTCGCCGGTCTTGATCGAAAATTCTTTCCGATGTAACGGGATCGCTGAGGCAGTCTGCTGCCGATGGACAGCAGACGATTCACTTCGGCAGCTGAACTGCGAGCAGTCTTCAACGCAATCGTCCTGCCGCGGGCTGAGCGCGGTGAACTCCAGGAACTGGTGCTGTCAAGCGCTCAAGCTGGACCTGCATCTCGTCAACCGCCGGGCACGGTGAGCGAACTCGTCGGGTATTGCGAAGCGGGTCTGCGAGTGGCCGTAGCGCATCGATTTGTCACCCCCGACGGCGAGGTGGCGGCCTCCGGCAGGCCCGATCCCAAGGAGGTACGAATGGACGGAGAGCTGCTTGTATTGGACCGGCGGGCTACTTGATCACCATCGGTGACTGAGTGCTGCGGTTGCGGGCGGTGCGGCGCTTGTGGAGGCGACGCAGCGCAGGCGACGCTGCCGCTAGCGCTCGGTCGGCGGCGGCCAGTACCCGGCCTGCGGTGCCGGGGGTTTCGTTGTCGATGAGGTTGCCCATCACCTGCAGGGTGAGGCGGGCGATCGCATCGGTGCCGACCGCGAGACGCAGACCGGTTCGCAGGATGCGCGGGTGCCCGATGAGGAACGAGAATCGTCGGCCCGTGCGCAGGAACGCGTCGAACTTCTCGGCGACAATGCGGTCGTAGGTGTCGGCAACCGCTGCCGGGTCGACTGTGAACAGGTCGGCGGCGAGGATGCCGGTCTCGAGGCCATAGTCGATGCCCTCGCCGTTCATCGGGTTGATCAGCCCAGCCGCGTCGCCGATGGCCACCCAGCCGGGGCCGTGCCGCTTCGTGGCGCTCATCGGCAGTCGCCAGGCACGTGGGCGTTCCAGGTACGGGCCGAGCTGCCAGCTGTCGGCCACCAGGTCGCGGTAGCTGTCGCAGAGCCGGTTCAGGTTGAGCTTCGCGAAGCCCTTCATGGTGTTGAGCGCACCGACGCCGATGTTGACCGTGCCGTCGCCGGCTGGGAACAGCCAGCCGTAGCCGGGCACCGCGGTGCCGTCGGAGTCACGCAGCGTCAGGCACGCTTCGAGGTATTCGTCGGCGTGGCGGGGCGTCTCGGCGTAGGTGCGGATGGCGAGACCGAACGGCTCGGCGGGGTCGCGCAGCGCGCCGAGCATGCGGGCGGCCTGGCCTTGAGCACCGGCAGCGAGCACGACGAGATCGGCGGTCCAGCGCTCCCCCCCGGCGGTGACCCCCACCGCACGGCCGTCCTCGACGATCGGCAGCGCCTCGGTGCCGAAGCACAGCTCGGCACCTGCCGCAGCGGCGCCTTCACACAGAGCGCTGTCGAGACGGCGCCGGGGCCATACGGCGCCGTACGGGCCGAACTGCCCGTTCGCGGGCCAGTCCAGCTCGCGCACACGCCGCCCGGCGATCATCCGCAGCCCCGCAATGCGATGCGCTTCGTCCAGCGAAACGCCGAGCTCGTCGAGCGCTGCGACCGCACGGGGCGTCAGGCCGTCGCCGCAGACCTTGTCGCGACCCGGCGGTGCCTTCTCGAACGCAGTCACCTTGATACCGGCGCCCGCGGCACGCATGGCCGCCGCCGCACCGGCGGGACCAGCCCCGATCACGATCATGTCCCGGTGCGGCACCGCTACAGCCTGCCGACCCAGACGCCGGATCGCTCAACGGGGAGCTTCTGGCGGACTCGCTCGGCCCGCCGCGGCGGCGATGGGCAGCAACACGAGCTCATGGGCGAATTCCAACACTCGCACGGCGATGGCGAACGCGGCCGCGTCGCCGATGCCGAAGCGGTCGGCCAGCATCGCCGCCACGACGACTTCCCGCACGCCAAGTCCCGCCGGCGTGATGCCGACCATGCCAACGAGCACGCCGGCTGCCGTTGCGCCGGCGACTAGCCAGACATCGCCGGTACCGGCTCCGACCACGGCAAGGGCCAGCAGCACCGTTGCCACGAGCCGCAGCGCCACCGAGGAGCCGTACATCAACGTCGCCTGCCAGACCGTCGACGGTTGCGCGCTGAGCGCGTCGGGAGGGATGCGGTCAGCGATCGGTCGCAGGAGCACGACACGGCGCATGAACCGGTCGACGCGCCGCCACCACGTGCTGGCACCCGCGAGCGTCCACGGCAGCGTCGCCAGGCCGACTGCTGCGCCGGCTCCGATCACGATGCGCACAAGCCAGCCGCCGGCTGTGCCCAGCCAGTCGCTCGGGGCCCACAGCGCCGCGAATACGGCGGCCCAGCCGACGAGGGTGGCGGTCTCGACCACAACTGAGGCCCCCGCGGCCGCCCGGTTGACACCCAACGGGGCAGCCAGGGAGGCACGGGCTGCAATGGGGACCAGGCCAGTGGGCAGGTAGCGGGTGGCTTGGGACAGCATCCAGATGCGAAGCGCGGGCTGGCACGCCAGCGATGTGCCGTAGCCGCCGATCAGCTCGCGCCACCCGGTCGCCAGCAGCAGCGTCGCCGCGAATGACGCGGCGATCGCCCCGATCAGCCAGCCGGCCTCGACGCTCAGGTCGATCTGGCGAAGGTCGTCCCAGTTCCGGACGGCCAGCCAGACAATCACTGCAGCGGTCGCCAGCCCGAGCGCCCACCGCACGGCCGTGCCAACTGTCCGCTGCGCCTTGGGTCCGGTCCGATCGTTCACGACGGTGGGCCCTCAAGGCCATCCGCATGGCCCCCCACCAGCATCCCGCTGAGCGTACTGAGGCCTCGAGAGGTCACCCGCTAGAGCATGACGCAACCGACGAACGCTTCGCCGCGAGACTGATCATGTGCGTCCCCTGCCTGCAGCACCACCTGCGAACGTGCCGCCTCAGGAACTCGGCGGGTGGTCGAAGTTCGGCAGGCTCTCCGCGTGGGCGCTCTGGAGCGCTTTCGTGTGGTGGTGGTCGTCTGCAGTGGTGTGGATGGGCCTCATTGGGGATTGGGACGATCCGCACCCGCCGAACCCGATCGCCGCTTGGTCCGTCGCGCTGATTTCTATGGCAGCGATCGTCGCGATCGGGTGGAGCCTGCGCGTCCGCGCCGTGCGCTATGCCGGGCTGGCGTCGCTGCCAGTGCAGCTCGTTTGGTGGGCATTCATGATCCCCAACGCGGGAATTGCGAACTGAGGTCTCAGTCGCTCGCGCTCACGGGTCACACGGTATTGACAGCGCCTCCAGGCACCACGCCGCCGGGCCAGCAGGAACTTTGCGAGACTGGGACGGTGAGAGTCGTACTGGTGACCCCCGGGTTCCCGACTTCGCTCAACGATCACCACAAGCCCTTCCTGGCCCACCACGCGCAAGCACTCGCCGCTGCGGGAGCCGACGTGACCGTGGTGTGCCCGGCTCATCCCGATGCACCACGTCGCCACGACGTGGGTGGCATCGAGGTGCGCCGGGTTCGGTTCGCTCCTTCCCGAGTCCAGGCCCGGGTGGCACTCGGCGAGAGCTACCGCGTCTTCTCCGGCTTGTCGGCACTGTGGGTCATCCCAATGATCGCCAGGCTCACCCTGGCCACCGCGCGCCAGGCCCGCCGTCGCTCGAAGGCCGGGGATGCAGTGATTCACGGCCATTGGTGGTTCCCTTGCGGTCTCGTTGCCGTCGCTGCCGCCGCAGCTGGTCGGCGAGCCGTCAGCGTGGTGCATGTACACGGCTCCGACGCCGCGGTCACCACCAACGCAGTGCACCGATGGCTGGCTCGCCGGGTGCTGCGCCGGGCCAGCGCCGTAGTCACCGTCTCAGAAGATCTGCGCAGCTGGGCAGAATCGCTGGTGCAGCGATCCCACGGACCGCACCCACCGCCCAGTACCGAACTAGGGGGCCGCAGAACCGGGCCGCTGCTTCAAGTGGTGTCCATGCCCGTCAGGACCGAGCGACTCGGATCGCCCACGCTGCCGCCCACCGACGGCCCCATAGTCGCTGTTGGCCGCCTGATGGCAGAAAAGGGCTTGGACGTGCTGATCGAGGCCGTGGCGCTGATGCCGACCGCCGAACGGCCCGAAGTCGTCATTGTCGGTGACGGCCCCGACCGGACTCTGCTCGAAGCGTTGGCTCTGCGACGCAGTGTGACAGTCCAGTTCGTCGGCGCGGTGGCCCCCAGCGAGGTCGGCCAGTGGTATCAGCGAGCCCGCCTGGTGTGCGTGCCAAGCCGCCGCGAGGGCTTCGGCATGGTGGTCGCCGAAGCGCTCGCCGCAGGACGCCCCGTCGTGGCAACCGCAGTCGGGGCCGCACCCAACTTCATTGCCGATGGAACAAACGGCCACCTCGTCGCCCCCGGCGACCCCAAAGCACTGTCCGCTGCCTTGACCCAAGCAATGCAGTCAGACCCCGGTCTCTCAACCGCGAGCCAGGACGAGCTGGCACCGTTCAGCCCACAAGCACACGCTGCAACCCTGCTGGATCTCTACGCCACGCTGAGTCAGAAGTAGAAGACGAAAGCCAAAGAACCGGGACCGCAAGGGGTCGGCGGGGCCGCCAGCCTGCGCTGTTGGGACCTGCTGGATCTCCCTGCGCAGGGGGGCGGTCCCGCTGGCCCCGGGAAGCGCTCGCGCTGCACCCGGAGACGGTGCGCTACAGCTCGGCGACGATCTCCTCCATCAACTCGCCAGCCTCAGTCGGATTGAGCCCAACCCGAACGCCGGCATCGCGCAAAGCATCCATCTTCGCCGCAGCAGTCCCCTTGCCCCCCGAGACGATGGCGCCAGCGTGCCCCATCTTCTTCCCCGGCGGAGCAGTCACACCGGCGATGTAGCTCGACACCGGCTTGGTCATGTTGTGCTTGATGAACTCGGCGGCTTCTTCCTCGGCCGAGCCGCCGATCTCGCCGATCATCATGACGGCCTTGGTTTCAGGATCGGCCTCAAATGCTTCGAGGCAGTCGATGAACGAGGTGCCCGGCACGGGGTCGCCGCCGATGCCCACGCAGGTGGTGACGCCGATGTCCTTTTGCTGCAGCTCGTACAGCGCCTGGTAGGTCAGCGTGCCCGAGCGGCTCACGATCCCGACCGGGCCGCCCGCCTTGGCGATATGCCCCGCGGTGATGCCGATGTTGCACTCCCCGGGCGTGATGATCCCGGGACAGTTCGGCCCCAGCAGCCGGACGTGGGGGTAGTCGCGCCGCAGCATGTTGAAGAAGCGGGCCTCGTCGTGTGCCGGAACGCCCTCAGTGATGCAAGCGACGAAGCTGATGCCTGCCTCGGCGGCATCGAGCACGGCATCGAGTACGCGAGGAGCGGGAATGAAGATGCACGAGGCATTAGCGCCGGTCGCTGCGACCGCTTCGGTGCAGTTGGCGAACACCGGCACACCTTCGACGTCGGTGCCGGCCTTGCG
This sequence comes from Candidatus Poriferisodalis sp., assembly GCF_965237655.1. Taxonomy (GTDB): domain Bacteria; phylum Actinomycetota; class Acidimicrobiia; order Acidimicrobiales; family Poriferisodalaceae; genus Poriferisodalis. The sequence continues at coordinate 10,901 of NZ_CBDEGB010000002.1, read as the reverse complement.
AGGATTGGTACCCGCCACGACGTTCGTGCCGTAGTCGCGGTTCAGCATGCCGTAGTAGCGCCCTTGGGAGCCCGTGAGGCCCTGGTAGACGACCTTGGTGTCTTTGTCGACGAAGATGCTCATCTGAAGCTCCCGTTCAGCTCGCAGCCGCGGCCAGCGCGACGGCTCGACGGGCAGCGTCGAGCATGGTCGGTTCCATCATCAGCTTCTGGTTGAGATAGGGGGCGAGGATCTCGCGACCCTCTGCGGCGTTGGTGCCGTCGAGGCGCAGCACGATCGGCGCCTCGATCTCAACGGCCTCGAGTGCCCCGATGATCCCGTTGGCCACTTCCTCGCCACGGGTGATGCCGCCGAAGATGTTGATGAAGATGGCTCGCACGTCGGGGTCGTTGTTGATCACCTCGAGTGCGTTGGCCATCACCTGAGCATTCGCACCGCCGCCGATGTCCAGGAAGTTGGCGGGGCGCCCGCCCACCTGGTTCACGACGTCGACGGTGCTCATTGCCAGTCCGGCGCCGTTGGCGATGACGCCGACGCTTCCGGCCAGGCCGACGTACTGCAGGCCCTTGGCGTGCGCGGCTTCCTCGCGTTCGTCACGCGGCTGCGTCTCGTCGTACTGGGCATAGTCCGGATGGCGGAACACTGCGTTCGCATCCAGCGTGACCTTGGCGTCCAGGACGTGGACCCGGTTGTCGGGCGTGAGGATGAGCGGGTTGATCTCGACGAGGTCGGCGTCGCCTTCGGTGTAGGCCGTGTAGAGCTTTTGCAGGATCTCGACGGCCTGATCGGTGGCGACCGGGTTGAGGTTGGCACCCTCGACCCAGGCCCGAGCGGCCTGCGCGGTGAGTCCCTCGGCAGGATCCACCAACACCTTGCTGATGGCGTCGGGGTTCTCGGCCGCAACGGTCTCGATCTCCACGCCGCCCTCGGCGGACAGCATCCCGAGGTGCTTCTTGGCCGAGCGATCCAGCGTGAAGCTGGCGTAGTACTCCTCGGAGATGTCGGACGCCTGTTCGATCCACAGCCGCCGCACGATGTGGCCGTTGATGTCGAGCCCCAGGATGTTGCCGGCATGGGTTCGCACATCGTCGACGGTGGCGGCGAACTTGACGCCGCCCGCCTTGCCGCGCCCGCCGGTGTGCACCTGTGCCTTGACCATCACCGGCGTACCCAGGCGCTGCGCAGCGGCTACTGCTTCGTCGACGCTGAAGGCAACTTCGCCGTCGGATACCGGCATGTCATAGCTCTTGAAGAACTGCTTGCCCTGATACTCGAAGAGATCCACGGCGGGGAGCATAGGAGGGGAGGCTTGTCGCCCGCTGCGGAGGCGGCAGGGCCCTCTGCTCCGGGAATCCAGCAGGTTCCAACCTCGCAGAGTTCCCTGCCGCCTCCGCAGCTAGTTCGTCTGTGCCGGGCCGCTGGTGTGCTGGCGGCGCAGGTTGGCGAAGCTGGCGACGAGGGTCTTGGTGCCGGCGTCGGCGAAGTGGACGGTGACCTCCCAGTCGTCGCCGTCGGGCCGCACCTCTTGGACGACGCCGGCTCCAAACTTGGCGTGCAGGACGTCGTCGCCCACGCCGTAGTCGAGCCCTTCCGACGGTGCCGGCCTGGGCTCCCCCATCCGGGCAGCAACCCGGCGGCGAGCCTCTTCCCGCCGAGACTCGCGGCCCTTCGAGGTGCTGTCATCGCGGCGGGCAGGGTCGGTCCGCTGCTGGCGTTGGGCGGCCAGTTCGGCTTCGTCGAGCTGGCTGTGTTCGGTGGGCTCGCTGGCACGGCGATTGGCGCCCCAGTCGCTCGTGACGGGCCGCCACGAGCTGCCGAGACGCTGCGTGTCGTCCGAGCGGTCGTCAATCAAGTCGGGCGGTATCTCGGCGAGGAAGCGACTGGGCGGGTTGTAGCTGGTTTGGCCATGCAGCATCCGGCTCCACGAGTGGGTGAGGTACAGCTGCTCGCGGGCCCGGGTGATGCCGACGTAGGCCAGCCGGCGCTCCTCTTCCAGCTCGTAGGGGTCGGTCATCGAACGGTGGTGCGGGAAGACGCCGTCCTCCATGCCGGTGACGAACACGACGTCGAACTCGAGTCCCTTGGCGGAATGCAAGGTCATCAGGGCCACCTGTGAGGCGTCGCTCATCTCATCGACATCGCTGACCAGTGACACCTGCTCCAAGAACTCGTCGCACGACTCGAACTCTGCGGCGGCACCTGCGAGCTCTTCGAGATGCTCCAGCCGCCCTTCGGCCTCGATGGTGCCTTCATCGGTCAGCGCCTGCACATAGCCCGATTCGGTCAGCGCCACTTCGAGCACGGCAGCCGGGCCGTCGGGGATGCGGGCGACGGCCCGGCCCATCAGCTCGCGGAACCGGAGCAAGCCGTTGCGGGCAGTGCCTCGCACGCCGAGCGATTCGAACCGGTCGATGACTTCTGCCAACGACGTGCCGCCCCGCGCCGCCGCATCGTCCAGCTTGGCGATGGTGCGGTCGCCGATGCCACGTGCAGGCAGGTTCACGACCCGCTTGAGCGACACCTCGTCGGATGGGTTGACGGCCGCCCGCAGGAACGCCAGCGCGTCCTTGATCTCTCGCCGGTCGTAGAACCGGGTGCCGCCGATGATCTGGTACGGAACGTCGTTGGCGACCAGCTCTTCTTCGATCACCCGCGACTGCGCGTTGGATCGGTAGAAGACCGCTGCGTCGCTCCAGTCGATCTGACCTTCGCTGTGCAGGCGTCTCAGCTCGCTGCAGACGTACCGGGCTTCATCCGCCTCGTCGGTGCCGCGGTACCGAATCGGCCTCGCCCCGCCGGATTGATCGGTCCACAGGTTCTTGGTCGGCCGTCCCAGGTTGTTGCGGATGACCGCGTTAGCGGCGTCCAAGATCACCTGGCTCGAACGGTAGTTCTGATCCAGCACGTAGGTCGAGCTGTCGCTGAAGGTGGCGCCGAACTCCAAGATGTTGGTGATGTCCGCGCCCCGGAACGCGTAGATCGACTGGTCGGAATCGCCGACGACGAAGACATTCTGCAGGGGGCCGCTGAGCAGCCCGATCAGCCGCACCTGCGCCAGGTTCGTGTCCTGGTACTCGTCGACGAGGATGTGCTCGAAGCGCTGCCGGTAGTGCTCGGCCACGTCGTCATGAGCGCCGAGCAGTTCCACACCGAGCATCAGCAGATCGTCGAAGTCCATGGCACCGGCGCGCCGCATTCGCTTCTGGTACTCGGAATAGATCCGGGCCACGTCGCGAGCAAACGGTCCGCCGCCATCGGGGGCCTCGGCCAGCTCAGCTGCCTGCGGCGGGGTGATGAGGCGGTTCTTCAAGGTGGAGATGGCTGCATGAACAGCGCGTTCGTTGAAGCGCTTGGGGTCCAGATCGAGGTCGCGTACCACGTAGCGAGTGAGCCGCCGCGAGTCAGCCTGGTCGTAGATGCTGAACGTGGCGGGGTAGCCGAGCACGTCGGCATGGCTGCGCAGGATCCGGGCGCAGGCGCTGTGGAACGTGGAGATCCACATCCGGTGCGCCACCTGGCCGACGAGACCGCCGATGCGCTCGCGCATCTCCCCCGCCGCCTTGTTGGTGAAGGTGATCGCCAGCAGGCCGAGCGGGCTGAGGTGACGGTGTGCCAACAGGTACGCGATGCGGTGGCTCAACACCCGGGTCTTGCCCGACCCAGCCCCGGCTACTACGAGCGCCGGGCCGTCGCCGTGCAGAACAGCGGCCCGCTGGCCGGCATTCAGCGGAGCCAGGATCGGGTCGTCGTCTGCGCTCATGGCTGGCAACCGCGGTTCGCGTGGCGCCCGTAAGCAGGGTTCGGCGCAGGTTGGCTCATGCGGGTCGCTTCACGTTGTGTAGTCGGCGTTGATGCGGACGTACTGGTCGGTGAGATCACAGCCGTAGACCGTGAACGACCCGCCCACGTCCGACGTCTGGATGCCCAGGTCCACCGAGATCAGCACTTCGTCGGACGCCAGGTAGGCCTCGAGTTCGGCGAGCGCCTCGGGAGTTGCGGGCGTGGGATACACCTCCTGGTTGCCGAAGCGGATCACCACATTGTCCTGGTGGATGTCGGTCTCGTCGCTGCACTTGCCGACAGCCATCGCGACCCGGCCCCAGTTGGGATCGCGGCCATGCACAGCGGTCTTCACCAGCGGCGAGTTCACGATGGCCTTGGCGACCCGCTTGGCCTGCGGGTCGTCACGGGCTTCGTTCACGGTCACCACGATGAGTGTCTCGGCGCCCTCGCCGTCAAAGGCGAGCTGACGGGTCAGATCCAAACTGACGGCACCGAGGGCAGACTCCAGTTCGGCCTCGTCGACCGCTCCGGCTGCACCGTTCGCCAGCATCACCACCATGTCGCTGGTGGACGTGTCGGTGTCCACGCTGAGCGCGTTGAACGTCACGTCGCACACGCGGCGCAGCATGGCGTCAAGCCGGTCCGGGGCTATCTCGGCATCGGTGGTTATCACCGAGATCATCGTGGCCATGTCGGGCTCGATCATGCCTGAGCCCTTGGCGATGCCGATCACGGTGGCAGCACCAGCCGATGCGCTGGCGGTCTTGGGATGTGTGTCGGTGGTCATGATCGCCGTGGCTGCCGCAGTGGCGTCCTGCGACGTCAGTGCCCCCTCCCGCGCTGCAACCAGATGGTCGAAGTAGACATCAACCTTGCCTTCGGGGTAGTGCACGCCGATGAGACCCGTGGAACCCACCAGCACCTGGTCGGGCTGGCAGCCCACGAGTTCGGCAACGCGCCGCGCCAGATTCGCTGCGTCTCGCTCGCCCTGCTCTCCGGTCGCCACGTTGGAGTTCTTCGACACCACCACGACCGCCTGCGACCGCCCGTCGGCGACGTTGGCCTGGCTGAGGCGCACGCTGGCACCGGCAAACAGGCTCTTGGTGAACACACCCGCCGCAGCGGCCACCCCATCAGCCGCCAAGACCATCACATCGTCGGTGTCGTCTTTCATGCCCATGTTGCCGACATGGCAGCCGAACCCGGCCGGCAAGTCGACCGTCGCGCCCGGATCCGGAAGCTCTGCAGACACCATGTTGAACCCTCGTTGCACGCATCTCCACGGCCTGCCCGCGGCTGTGGGGCCAAGGTAGTTGCGGTTGCGCCGAGAGCCTCAGGCAATTCACCCGGCGGACACGGGATAGGTGCTATTGACTGGGTTGCTGGCCCCGGACGCGGGGCAAGACGATGTACGGCCAGGGGAATGGCACCTCGCCGAACGGCACCTCGATCACTGTCGGCCCGTCCGAGCCAAGAGCTTCACGCAGGCGGGTGCGCAGCTCGTCGGGCGTGCTGGCGGACAGCCCTCGGACACCGAAGGAATCGGCCAGCTTCACAAAATCCGGACTCGTGAGGTCGCTGGCGATGACGCGGCCGTCGTAGCGCTCGTGCTGTATGCGACGAACGTTGCCGTAGGCGTGATCGTTGAACACGATCGTCGTGAGCGGAATCTGGTGGTGTACGGCGGTCGCCAACTCGCTGATGGTGAACAGCGCTCCCCCGTCGCCGACGATCGACACCACCGGAATGTCGGGCCGCGCATGTGCCGCACCGAGCGCTGTTGCGAACCCGTATCCCAGCGTGCCTTGGTAACCGGCGCTGATGTAGGTCCTCGGGCGGTACACCTCGAACCCGAACCAAGCCACATAACCGCACTGAGTCATCTCGTCGACGAAGATGCCCTCGGGTGGCAGTTCCGCCCGGATTGCACCGAGCCAGCCGTACTGGGGCGCAAGTGCCTCAGCGCAGACGGCTTCGACTTCGGCTTTGGTGTCAGCGATCATGGCGCGCCACGCAAAGCGATCGGCCGGTGCGTCCCCCAGTGCGTCGGCGAGCAGCGGCAACGCGTCGGCGAGATCGGCATGGATGCCCACCGTGGGCGGCCCAACGCGGCCGATCTCTTCGGCATCGATGTCGATGTGGACGATCTTGAGGTCGTCGTCGACACCCCAGGTGGACTGGTGCATGGCGAGCCGAGTGCCCAGCCCGATCACCACGTCGATCTGCGGCCAGAGCCGGTGACCGGTCGGCATGGTGATGCTCAAGGGGTGGTGCGACGACACCACGCCGCGCCCACTTCGAAACGTCACAACAGGGGCCGACAGCCGCTCGGACAGCCGGCAGATCTCGGTTGAGAACGACTGGGCGCCGCCCCCGACGACGATCATCGGTCGCTCGGCCGCGGCAACGAGCTGAGCTGCCTCGGAGATGGCCGCCGGATCGGGCGCTGGACCCGCGACTGCGGGGGTGGCGAGGCTGCCGGCAGGTGTTGGGGCAGCGGCGCTCCACACGTCGGTCGGGACTTCCACGCCGACCGGTCCTCGACGTCCCGAGCGAAGTGCCGCGAACGCGTTCTGCAGCACCGCGTGAGCTGTCGCGCCGTCAGCGATGCGCTCAGACTGTTTGGTGAGCCGCTGCAGCACGCCGAGCTGATCTGGGATCTCGTGCAGAGCGCCAAGCCCTTTGCCGATTGCGGCCGAAGGGATTTCGCTGACCAGCGCTAATACCGGGGCGTTGGTGGCGTACGCAGTGCTCAGCGCGGCGGTCGTGTTGAGCAGGCCGGGCCCTGGCACGACGCAGAACGCCTGCGGCTCGCCGGTTGCCATGGCAGCGCCCAGCGCCATGTAAGCAGCGCCCTGCTCATGGCGGGTGTGGATCGGGGCCAAGGCGTCGCGACGGTCGTAGAGCACGTCGAAGAACGGGTCGTTTTGCACTCCGGGCAGGCAGTACAGGTCGGTGATGCCGTTCGCGATGAGCGTCTCGACCGCCAAGCTCGCAACTGACTGCGTCACTCGCCTAGTCCCATTCGCCTATTCCCACTCAATCGTGCCGGGCGGCTTGGAGGTGATGTCGTAGACCACCCGGTTCACGCCAGACACCTCGTTGACAATCCTCGATGAAATCGTCTCGAGCAGATCGTGAGGCAAGCGGGCCCAGTCGGCGGTCATCGCATCCTCGCTCGTGACCGCCCGCACGATGATGGGCTTGGCATACGTGCGCTCGTCGCCCATCACGCCGACGCTGCGGATGTCTGCCAGCACGGCGAACGCCTGCCACACCTCACCGTCCAGACCTGCTGTCGCAATCTCCTCGCGCACGATGACGTCAGCGGCTCGCACGGTTTCGACAGCCTCGGGCGTGACTTCGCCCACGATCCGCACGCCGAGGCCCGGCCCTGGGAACGGCTGGCGCTGGACGATCTCGGGCGGCAGGCCCAGCTCGGCGCCTACGGCACGCACCTCGTCCTTGAAGAGGTTGCGCAGCGGCTCGACCAGCTCGAAGGTCATGTCTTCGGGCAGCCCGCCGACGTTGTGATGGCTCTTGATCTTCGCGGCGGTGGGCGAGCCAGACTCGATCACGTCGGGATACAGGGTTCCCTGCACCAGAAACCCGGCGTCGCTGATGCCGCCTGCGGCCCGTTCGAAGATGCGCACGAACTTCTCGCCGATGATCTTGCGCTTGTCCTCGGGATCGGTCACCCCGGCAAGCGCTTCGAAGAACTCGTCTGCGGCGCGTTCGTGGATCAGCTCGATGCCCTGCGTGCGCCGGAACGTCTCGGTGACCTGCTCGCCTTCGCCTGCTCGCATGAGTCCCGTGTCCACGAAAACGCAGGTGAGCTGGCTGCCGATGGCCCGCTGCGTCAGCGCCGCCGCCACGGCACTGTCCACGCCACCCGACAATCCGCAGATGGCACGGGCACTGCCGACTTGGGCACGGATGGCTTCGACGCTCTCGGCGATGACATTCGTCATCGTCCATTCGGAGTTGACCTGGCACACCTCGTGCAAGAACCGCTCGAGCTGAGCCTGCCCACCAGGTGTGTGATGAACCTCCGGGTGGTACTGCACTCCGTAGAAGCGACGCTCGAAGTCCTCGATCACGGCGGCGGGACTGTCCGGCGTCGATGCCGTGACCACGAATCCCGCAGGCGGCTCCGTCACCGCATCAAAGTGCGACATCCACACTGATTCCGACGAAAGTGCTCCAGGGGACGAGCCACCCAGCAGCTCCGACGCCGCGTCGGTTCGGCCGAGCATCGTGCGCCCGTACTCGCCCCGACCACTGCGGTCCACCCGCCCGCCGAGGTCGCTAGCCAGCAGCTGCGATCCGTAGCAGATGCCCAGGATCGGCACGCCCAGCTCGTAGACGTCTGGGTCGATGCCAGGTGCCCCTTCGACGTGCACCGAAGCCGGTCCGCCGCTGAAGATGATCGCCGCTGGCGAGCGTTCAGCCAGCTCGGCAGCGGTTGACGTGTGAGGAACGATCTCGGAATAGACCTGCGCCTCGCGCACCCGCCGCGCAATCAGCTGCGCGTACTGCGCGCCGAAATCCACCACGAGGACCGTTGGGTGGGCGACCGAGCTGGCCGCCGGCGAGTGTGGGGGCATAAGACCGGCGCCGCAGCTGCGCCACGTTCGGGAAAACAACGAGGGTAGCGCTGGGCCCAGGGTGCCCTGCGGGATTCGGCATCCAGAAATGACGCAGGGCCGACGAGTTCGCCGGCCCTGTGCGTGAGTTGTAAGGAGCTGCAGCGGGAGCTACATCATCCCGCCCATGCCACCCATGCCACCCATGGCAGCAGCAGCGGCAGCAGCGGCTGCGGGGTCAGCCTCCTCGGGCTTGTCGGTCACCAGCGTCTCGGTCGTGAGCAGCAGGGCCGCGATCGACGCCGCGTTCTGCAGCGCCGCACGGACCACCTTCGCCGGGTCGATCACACCGGCGGCAACCAGGTCTTCGAACTTGCCGGTTTCGGCATTGAAGCCCGTGTTGCCATCGGCCTGCTCGATCTGCTGGACGATCACGGCGCCCTCATAGCCGGCATTGTGTGCAATCTGACGGCTGGGGCTTTCGAGCGCCCGGTGCACCATGCGGGCCCCGGTGGCTTCATCGCCATCGAGGTCCAGCGCTGCGACAGCGGCACGAGCCCGCAGCAGCACGGTGCCGCCACCAGGCACGATGCCTTCTTCGATGGCGGCACGGGTCGCCGACACGGCGTCCTCGATGCGGTGCTTCTTTTCCTTGAGTTCGACCTCGGTGGCCGCGCCGACCTGGATCACCGCCACGCCGCCAGCCAGCTTCGCCAGCCGTTCCTGCAGCTTCTCGCGATCCCAATCGGAGTCGGTGTCGTCGATCTCGCGCTTGATCTGCACCACACGACCCTCGATGTCGCCGGACTCGCCGCCGCCGTCCACGATGGTGGTTTCGTCCTTGGTGATGATCACCTTGCGGGCGGTGCCGAGCAGGTCAACCGTGGTGTTCTCCAGCTTCAGGCCCACCTCCTCAGAGATGACCTCACCGCCGGTGAGGATGGCCATGTCGGCCAGCATCGCCTTACGGCGCTCGCCGAAGCCAGGGGCCTTTATCGCCGCCGATGAGAACGTGCCGCGGATCTTGTTGACCACCAGCGTTGCCAGCGCTTCGCCCTCGACATCCTCGGCGATGATCACAAGGGCCTTTCCTGCCTGCATCACCTTCTCGAGCACGGGGACCAGCTCGGTCACCGAGCCGATCTTGCCGTTCACGAACAGCAGGTAGGGATCGTCGAAGACGGCCTCCTGACGGTCGGGATCGGTCACGAAGTAGGGCGACAGGAAGCCCTTGTCGAACTGCATGCCCTCGGTGAATTCGAGGTCTACGCCGAACGTGTTGGATTCCTCGACCGAGATGACGCCGTCCTTGCCGACCCTGTCGAACGCCTCGGCGAGCGTCTCGCCAATCGTGCTGTCCGCAGACGAGATGCCAGCCACGCTGGCGATCTTGTCCTTGTCATCGGACACGTCGATGGCCATGGCGCCCATGGAGTCGACGGCTGCAGCAACAGCGGCCTCGATGCCCCGCTTGAGCTCCATCGGGTTGGCGCCGGCTGCCACGTTGCGCAAGCCCTCGCGCACCATTGCATGGGCCAGCACCGTCGCGGTGGTCGTGCCGTCGCCAGCGACGTCGTTGGTCTTGGTGGCGACCTCCTTCACCAGCTGAGCACCCATGTTCTCGAACGGGTCGCTGAGCTCGATCTCACGGGCGATGCTCACGCCGTCATTGGTGATCGTCGGCGCCCCGAATGACTTCTCGAGCACGACGTTGCGGCCCTTGGGGCCCAGCGTCACCCTGACAGCGTCAGCCAGCTTGTTGACACCAGCTTCGAGGCCGCGGCGGGCCTCCTCGCTGAACTTCAGAATCTTCGGCATGTGTCGGTTCTCTTTCTTGTCGTCGCGTAATGAGTTAGGCGACGACGGCCAGGACGTCGCGAGCGCTCAGGATGAGCAGGTCCTCGCCGGCCACGGTGATCTCGGTGCCGCCGTACTTGCTGTAGACGACGGTGTCGCCGACGCCGACGTCCATCTGGATGATCTCGCCCGAATGGTCGGAACGCTTGCCGGGGCCGACCGCAAGTACCTCGCCCTGCTGCGGCTTTTCCTTGGCGGTGTCGGGGATGACGAGCCCGCTGGCGGTGGTCTCTTCAGCGTCGCTGGGACGCACGACGATTCGGTCCTCAAGTGGCTTCAGGTTCATGGTCGGATGTGCCTCCTGTGGCTCATGACGGGTCCAATTGGACTGCCCGGCAGCACTTAGCACTCTCACCGGGCGAGTGCTAACGATACGAGCCCAAGGAACGGGCCACAACCTCCCAGACACCCGATTTCAATGGGTCTGAAGGCGGTGTCGCTGCTCAGTCCCCGAAGTCGATCCGCAGGTTTGGATCGGCGCCGCTGTCGAGGGCTGACGGGCCGTCGCTGGCCAGTCGATACCAGGCGGTCGCGGCGATCATCGCTGCGTTGTCAGTGCACATCGCACGGCTGGGCAGGTAAGCGTTGAGGCCGTCTTCCATGCAGATGTCGAGCGTGCGTTCGCGCAGAGCGCTGTTGGCCGCCACGCCTCCGGCCAGGCAGATGCCCGCGGCA